>WLWN01000001.1 GCA_012103575.1 Kiritimatiellia bacterium
TTATACGGTTTCGCCGGAGTATCTGGACCTGTCGGATTACTCAAAAATCACGTTTCGGGTTAGAGCTGAAGGAGCAGACGGGTTTAAGTTTGGTGTAACTGACAAGGCATGGGAGATGAAGGGGGATTCCGTTAAAGTAAACCTTAAAAACTATTTACCGCAAGGTAAAGTAACCACGGAATGGCAAAAAGCTGAAATCCCGATGGATGAAGTGTTTGTTGATTGGGAACTGATTCATGCTTTTTCATTTAATGTGGAAGGTGAATCTTTTATCGAGGGAGGAAAAGGAACCATCTACATTGATGATATTAAGGCAGAAAAATAAATCATTTAACGCATTATAGAAATTTTTTCCGTTGATCAGCCATATGGTTTGTCCTGAAGGGGCAAAAGAATAGAGCTTGGGGTTGAGACCCCAGGACTAAAGAAAACACAAAACGTCCTGGGTCCGATTACGCCCTGAAGGGGCGCGGTTGAGGAGACGGAGATGTATATAAAAACAGCGCCCCTACAGGGCACAAAGTCTCTTTTATTATCTCTCCAGGCTCTATTCCTACATAGCGTTGCTAGGATGATTAGCATTCTTCTTGGTTTAATCTTTCCCCTCTGTGCTTATTCCGCTGATCAGAACTTTATCCAAGTATGGAACTTTGATCAGGGGTTTACAACCGACCAAAAAGGATATTTTAATCGCTTCGAAAACAGTGATTCTACTGCCCGCACTTTTTTGACAGACCAAATCTATTATGGGATAGGTGGTCGTTCATGGGAAATTACCGTGACAAAGGCTGCAGCGGGTTTTTGTGGAGCATGGATTCACTTCTTTGAAACCAAAACACTCCCGGAAGACAGAACCTATTTAAATGCATCCAACCATTTTTATCTTTTCTTTAGAATTAGAGGAAAGGAGGGGGGCGAAAAGGTTAGAGTCCAGATGGCTGACAAATCTTGGGTTCTTAAAGAAGATTCTATTCCGTGTAGTCCACTGAAAAATTATCTTCCCAAAGAAATAACTACGAACTGGCAAGAGGTAACCATTCCTTTAAAAGACTTCGAAGGGATTAATACAGCGGAGTTGGGTGGGCTCACATTTTCATTTGTTGAACAAGGTTCGTATACGGTTTATATAGACGATATATATATTGCCAAAAATAAAGAGGTCTCTATCCCCCAAACCAAAACGGAAAATAAGCCGTTCACAAAAATTCCGCGCAAAAAAGCCATGTGGGTATGGGAATCACATCGATTGTTGGCCGATGAAGAAGCTCGCGAAGAATTTTTTAGATTTTGTAAGACCTACGGTGTGAATGATATCTTTTTTCAGCTCCAATACAAATTCGATAAATCCAATCCTAGGGATGTCAAAACAGAACTTCTTATGGTCGATGAATCCAGAGCCTTTATTAAAGAAGCTCATGAAAAAAATATAGTGATCCAAGCGTTAGAAGGATACCCGGAATGGGTCCTAAAAAAATGGCATTCGCACCCTTTATCTCTTATCCAGGCTGTGATTGATTACAACCAAGCCGTTACTTCGCAGGAACGTTTTGACGGGATCCATTTCGATAATGAACCGCATTTACTGATGGGGTTTAATGATCGGGTTTACCGGAAGACGATCCTCCGAGAGTTCATTGAATTGAACGTTGAAGCCACTAAGCTCGTTCACGCACAATCAGATATGGTCTATGGTATTGATATTCCCTTTTGGTTCGAAGAACGTGGGGATTCCGGAAATATAGAAGGGCTCTGCAAATGGCAAGGGGTGGAAAAACCTGCTAGTTATCACCTACTGGATGTGGTGGATAACATCGGGAGCATGAATTATCGCGATCGTTGCTTTGGTGCTGACGGAATCCTAGCTCATGGTATTCAAGAAATTGAATATGCAGATAAGATAGGAAAGCTTGTCTACATGGGGGTAGAAACGTTTCGGTATCCCCTTATAAAGGTCGATATGGTCTGCGGAATGAAAAAAGACCTCTTTTTTAAGAGATTAAATACAGATTTAATGGAGCTCCGGGATCTTAGTCGAATGGATGGTCCACGATTCAGACTTCAATTTCTTGAAGCGGACGATTATGTTCATGTAGGACTTGAACGGCCTGCGAATATGGATAAGGAAAGATCAAAACGATATGACAAAGCTTTACTTAAACTTGCCCGCTGGGTCGGAACACCGCCGGAGGGTTTTATAAACCTAGACGATGTCTTATTTGATACCGAATATGCTCTGTCAAAAAATCTGAGCTGGGATTCATTAACGCCAAGCCATATTTCCTCTTTAGATAGGAAAGAAACGTATGCGAGTTTTAAAACAACCCTTGTTATGCAGCCGAAAATTACGTTTGACGGGCAAACAAAAGCTCAGATGGATCGTGAACTATTTTCTGTTAATAAAGAATTTCTATCGCATTCCAGTTTTCTAGGTTTTGCGATCCACTATTATAAGACCTATAAAGGAATGCCCGACTGACCCAGAGGAACATCGCCATTCTAGTTATGACCCATTGATCGATCATATGGCTTGAAAAAATCGCCATCGAAGATGGCCTAACTTACGATATGAGTGAACAATTATGATTCTATTGCCTAAACCAAAGAAATGTAAAATGAGGGATGGAAAATATTCCTTGAGCGCCGAACAGTTACAGTGGGCAGCAGATACGGCGTCTAAAAAGCTATGCCCCTCCATAGAAGTAGACCTGGACTCTTCTGCAGGATCCCATGCAGAGGGTTATCACCTTCAGGTGATGCCGGATTCTATTAAAGTTCAAGCCAGAAGACCGGTCGGAGCTTTTTATGCTTCAATGACACTGCGTCAGCTCGTACGCCAATATCGTACTCAAGAAAAGCTACCCTGTGTAGAGATTGAAGATAATCCTGACTTTCCTCACCGTGGGGTCTCGCTCGATATAAGCCGCAACCGAGTCCCTACGATGGAAACACTCTATATGCTTATAGATATGTTCGCGGAATTGAAAATTAATCAGTTCCAGCTATATACAGAGCATACATTTGCGTATCGAAACCATGAAGTGGTATGGAAAGATGCCTCTCCAATGACGGCAGAAGAGATTCGGGCATTAGATGCTTATTGTCAGGACCATTTTATCGAGTTGATTCCAAATCAAAATTCCTTTGGTCATCTCAAACCTTGGCTGATACATCCTGAATACAAGGAGATTGCCGAAGCACCTGAAGGATGTGATACCGTTTGGGGATGGCAGGATGGGCCTTTTAGTTTATGTCCAACGGAGCCTGGGTCGATTCAGCTGCTTGAAGAGCTGTACAAAGAGCTTTTGCCAAACTTTTCAAGCGAAACTTTTAATGTGGGCTGTGATGAAACCGTAGATTTGGGAAAAGTAAAAAGTAAAGCGCATTGTGAAGAAAAGGGCGTCGGTCCGGTATACCTTGAGTTTTTGCTTAAAATCTATGATCAGGTTAAAGGGCATGGAAAGACCATGATGTTTTGGGCCGATGTCATGAACAATCATCCAGAACTGGTACCCCAACTCCCTAAAGATGTGATTGCCTTAGAATGGGATTACGAGGCCGAGCCTTTATTTGATAAGAACTGCCAAAAATATAAAGAGTCCAACATTAAATTTTATGTCTGCGCAGGGACATCGACCTGGAATTCCATAGGGGGACGCACAGACAATGCGCTTGGAAACTTACGCAGTGCAGCCCGTTCAGGGTTAGCCCATGGAGCCATTGGTTATTTAAATACCGATTGGGGTGATAATGGTCATTGGCAACACCCGTCGATTTCTTTTTTACCGCTGGCATACGGAGCGGCACAAAGTTGGGCATCAGAGGAGAATAAAGAGCTAGATATCAAAGAGGCGCTCAACGTACATGTTTTCAAAGATAAAGCAGGTATCATGGGGCCATTGGCTTATGATTTGGGAAATGCCTATAAAGAATTTAAAGTTACACCTTTTAATGCCTCAAGCTTATTCAACTTGTTGTTCTACTACGATAATCCCATTAGCAATGATGAAGGTCGTTTAAAGGATATATCAGAAGAGGAGATAAAGAAGGCTGCAGAATATATAGAACGTTTGACGGCAGGCTTGTCGAAGGCCAAAATGGATCGTCCAGATGCGGATCTTATTATTCGTGAATTTGAAAACGCCGTGGGTCTATTGCTTCATGTATGTCGCTTAGGTCAGGCTCGTTTTCAACATGAAGGGCATAAAGATATTGCACATATAGATTCTGCTACCCGAGAAGAGCTAGCGGACGAACTAGATCCTCTTCTAGCCGACTATAAAAGCGTATGGCGATCTCGTAGCCGAGAAGGAGAATTGGGCCAGAGCATTCAGCCTCTTGAAAAACTCTTAGCACTCTATCAGGGTTCCCCTTCAATCAAAGAAACCAACTAGCGGACTGTCGTTTTAGTAATTTTGACAAGAGTTTTCCACAAGTCTTTGGGGGTCTTTGCACCGAAGACTTTATCGCGAGCTTCTTTAGATCGGAAGGTTTCACTTAGTCCCGATAGCAGTTTCAGATAAAATGCACTGGCGGCAGTTGGTATAACAACAAAAAAGATAATACGCGTAAGTGTTTTTGGCGATCCTCCAAACTTGATTCCTTTTTTACTGAGGCCTAACACAAAACTTAATCCTCCGCCTTCGACTCCGCGTACGTGAGGGAACGCGAGTCCATGTTCTACGGCCGTGCTCACAATGGCTTCCCGCTTTAACGCTTCGTTTATAAGGGTATCGCTATTCTCGACAAAATTTTCGTCTTCTAGCTTCTGGCACATCTCAGTCAGAACTCCTTCGAGTGTTGTTGATGTGATCTGAGGGATCATTAAGCTTTCAGAAGAGAAGCGGGCAATGCCTATTTTGGGGGGGTGACCTCTTCGCGCTTTTGGCTTCCTGTTCCACGAGGTATAGAATCTGAGTAATAAAGCATACGAGCACACGTGGGACATTGGTGAATTTTTTCTGCTTGATGATGCGCGATACATATGATTATTTTAGTTCGAACATTATCTTCTTTTGGGCATTTAATATTACAATTCTCAGGAAAAAATTAAATATAGAAAAGTACTTGAAAAATATTTGTATAGGCGTACATTTATTAAGCGGTAAAGGATGTACAGAATGATGCGCGATACATATGATTATTTTAGTTCGAACATTTCGTTTCGGCGGCTAGTCCACCTTTCTATCGCCTTTTATGTGTTAAATACATTTCTAGCAACCTCTTCTTTTAGTGCAAATACCGATTCTATGACATTGAGTATTACCATTGGTTTTGAGGATCAGGATGATGATGGGATGCCTGATGACTATGAAAATGTAAACGGGTTTAATCTGAACAGTTCTTCAGACGCCACCTTAGATGCGGATGAGGACGGGCAATCAAATATTGAAGAATTTTTAAGTGGGACAGATCCAAACAATTCGACCTCTTTGCTGCAGGTCGTGAGTTTTGATCTGATGACAAGCAATAGAGTCATGGTAACATGGGATTCAAGTTCGAGTACAGTCCCTGTGGATCGAGAATACGCCTTAGTTGCTATTTCGAAACTAGCAGACTTTACCACGAATACGGAGGTGGTTGCTACGGGCATTCTTTCGCAAGGGAACCAAACGGCTATTATCATCGACACGAATACAACAGCGAGCAAAAGATTTTATAGCATAAAACTCATCAAACCGTTTTTGGAGTAAATATAGGTATTTCAATGAAGATTTTTCTGGCCACGAAGCACACGAATGGACACAGATTCAGAGAAACAGATCCATCCTCTTTTTTGGTGTCCATCCGTGTGTCTCGTGGCCAGAAATTTTTCTTTCTCTTTCTTTTGGTTTCGGTTCTGCTGCTCCAGCCATTGCGTGTGGCACGAGCACAGGTTGTTACAACAGCCGTACTTCAGATAAGCGCAGAGGTTGTTGAAGGGACGGGAACGTATCTTGAAGTTTCACCCACGAACTATACTTTTTCTGTAAATCCTTTTTTTCCTACACCCACAGATCACAGGGTAGATTTTAATTCAGGGACAGCCACCTATTTTGTGGCCAACGGCCCATGGTCCATTGAGGTTGTCTCTGATAATACCAACAATGTAGACGGGCTGGCCACGTCTTCGGGTGACGTGCTGTCTATGAAGTTTAATACGCCGAATCTTGGTGCTAGCGATTCAGAGAGTGATACAAATTGGGTGGGTGACACGGCAACATTCAGGCCTGTAGTCGATAATGACAATCTAGCCCCTCTTCATCTAGCCGATTCGGCGGGAGATGATCGCTCTCCAACACCTTTTACGTTTGCGGCAGATGCGTTAGGGGGCGTGGCGACAAATTACAAGTCGATTATAGAATTTAGATTGGTAATTGAATGAGAATGATTGAACATTTTAGATCGCCCGCAGACTTTGGAGTGTGCTGGCTTGACAGCGCTTTGGATCTCTTACGGAGCAACAGAAAATACTCGCTTCATGTAGAACAAAAGCGGCGTCAAGCCGCCGCACTCCAAAGTTCAGCTACCGTTGGACCGAAAACTTTTATCTTTCTCCTTCTTATAATTTTTTCGCTAGGAGCAGATGCCAGGACCATCTCTTGGGCAGGACGTTTCTGGACGGTTAAACAATCATCAACGCCTGTAGGGCCAGGCCCGAATCTCTTTTCGGACAGTACCAATAGCGTATGGGTAGACGGGAATGGGTATCTTCACTTGAAACTTACAGAAAGTAATGGAACATGGCATGCCGCCGAGATTTTGAGCGAGCAAACATTAGGTTATGGTGAGTATCGTTTTTTAGTGGAAGGGCGTGTTGATAATTACGATACGAACGTGGTTGCAGGTCTTTTTACTTATGACGGAACTCTCCCGGACGGTTCAACCAATGAGATTGACATTGAGTTTACAAAAGCCTTCTCCAGTTTAGGAGGAACCAATAATGCGCTTTTTTCAGCTCATCCAGCCGGTCCTTCAGATAGTTTGAAATTTAAGCTTTCGCTCACGAATGGTGCCTTGACTACGCATCTTTTTGATTGGGGTACCAATCGGACCGATTTTTTAAGTTACCATAGCCATAGCACGTCACCTGCGCCGAGTGATGTTATTGCCGAATTTAATTATACAGGGCCGAATATACCCGTTTCGCCTGCCGCTGAAACCGTTCATTTTGTTTTGTTCCCTTTTCAGGGAAATGCATTGGTTGATACACAAAACCTGGAATTGATTGTACGTGATTTTCAGTTTACCCCCGCATCTTTTTTGCCGGGGACTCAAGCCCAGGCAGAGTTTTCAGGCACGATTGGGGCAATGACAGCGAATGATTTCATCGATATTGTAGAAACGAATTATAGTTGGGGTACGGTGAGTCGATCCCCAAGTCGGCGTCGCTTTAAATCTTTACCGCTAACCGTGAACTATTTTGTAGCAAATGGGCCCTGGAAAATTTTGATTTATACCGAGGGAAAGGCCAAGGATGGGCATTATGGGCTAGAACGGTTGGGTGGAGGAACTCATCAGCTTGATTTACGATTTAATCAACCCAATCTGGGTATTGCCGGGGACCCGAATGTGAATTGGAATACAACATGGGCCCCTGTTTTACCTGAAGACGTGGTGGCGATTATGCCGAATATTCCGTCATTTGCCTCTTCCGCAAATCAAGACCCCTCTGAGGGCCCATTAACCCTTTTATTGGGGGTTGATGTGTATCCGATATCATCATATATATCAAAAACGAACTATACGGCAAAATTGGTTTTAGAATTGGCATATCAGTAGAGAATACATTATGAAAATTTTTCAGACACGACTGATCCGTTCAAGCGGAGAGCAGAAGGGAACAAAGAAGCGTTCTAAGATGTATTCCTATAAGCATACATTTTCAGTAACTAGAAAGATCGCTACAGCATTCATTTCAATGTCCCTCTCGATGACAACACTAGGCCAGGGAACGAACATTCTTGACGACTTTGAATCAGGAATAGCAGAATGGACTACTTTTGGAACGGCTATTTTCCAGAATGGTATACAATCTACAGGAGATGCTTCTTCGGGGCTGAATGCCATGAGTGTTCTACAGTTTATAGGGTTCTACAATACCGATGGTCAGTTTGGGGGTGTTCAAAACTCAAATCTATCGATTACTAATTGGTCGACCTATGACCAATTAAGCGTTGCTGTAAAAAGCGATGCTGCTACAGATAAGTCTGGAATCGTTGCGGAACTCGGATTTGTCGAAGCTTCGGGGCAGAGCTGGGGAATGAGAACACCGATTACGATTACAACGAGTTACCAAAACGTTTCAGCGGATCTAGTGGCTAATATCCCCACAGGATTTGAAATAACAGAACATGAAGTGCTCCCGCCAACTACTAACTTTGTAATGGAGTTAGAAAATATTACGAGAGTCAATGTTATCTTTAAAAGAATAGCTCCTCGGGATCCTGCTGTTTTTACTGTAAACCATTTTATAGATGATCTTGCTTTGATTTCAAATCCCATGCCTACGACTTTGAGTCTAAATTCATCATCTCTAGATTTTGGACGCCTGGCCCCTAGCCCTGCAAAGTTTCGGTTTAATTCCCCGAAGGTCACATGTAGTTATTTTACGGAAGAACCCGCATGGCATATTAACGTTGTAACGACCAATAGTTTAAATAAGCCCGCTTTAGTAAGCAACGGTGGTGACTTCATCCTCTTAAAATTTCAGACGGCCAATTTTGGAGGGGGATCAAATCCCAATCCAAACGATGAAGCCTCGTGGGCTGGTTTCTTTAAATTTGTGTCCGATGGAACGTTTGACAGCATCCTGGCCTCTCCGACCATTCAGTCTCCGAATTCAGATGACCTGGACTTGACCTTTGCGGTGGATGCATGGGGAGCCGCTCAAACTACATATCAGGGGGCGGTTACTTTTGAGTTTGTGATAGAATGAAGAAAATTACCGAACATCCAAGGCCGAACTATTTAGTGTATGGAAGTTTTCAAGTCCATTTCCTCTCCCTCTGGGAGAGGCTGAAAGTCTGCTGTGGTGGAATTAAGGGTAGGGTCTTGTTTGTTGTTCGTCTTTTCCCTCTCCCGAAAGAGAGGGGATTATCTTTATTCGTCGCATTGATGCTCTCAACGGTTTTCATTCCCCTGATTTGGGCAGACGGACCTGTGCGGGGTGAGGAAGAATACAATGCGGCCATAAAAGCCATAAAAAGGTTGAGAAGCGCTGATGCGGATACGCGTAAAATTTCGGATACCTACCTGTGGGGAGCGGGGAAATGTCGAGATGCGGGGGGGGAGACTATGCTGTAGCACTGTTTAAGTTAGCGGTTAAACAAGATCCTTCCAATGCGCGAGCCCATCGGCTTTACGGTGATTTTTTAATGGGATACCGAGGTCTTTATGAGTTTGCTCGTTACCACTATGATCAAGCCTGGAAACTTATTGAAATAGACCCCGCCGTCCATGAAGAACAAGAGATCAAGAATTTACAGCGTTCTTTTCAAATTTTGCATCGTGACGGTAAAGACGGGGTGTCTCTATTTGAATCCTCGGCTTTTTCCGTGTACCTTGAAGGGTCTGTGGCTTATGGAAGAACCGCTCCAAATCATATCACCGCCAGTGCGGGCGATGGTTCCCTTGTTGATACGGAAGCCAGAATCGACCGCTTTCTAAACGCTCGCCAAAAGGAGCTCGAAGGTGGGGTTGCGTTTTTTAGTAATGTCATTTTAACTCAAAATGATGGGTTGGCATTTTTCGGAGAGCAAGTAGATGGAACCATTCTGAATGCACAACGACTGAACTGCTTACTTTTCGGTATGGCGGGTAATCCTGCTTGTGACCCCTTTCTTCCCAATGTCGGGACGGTATTTACAAGAAACCAGGTTATTGATATTAGACCCGATGGAACACTTGTGGCCGTCAGTGTGTTAGAGACTGAAAACACGCAGTATCAACAGGAGTTACTGGCAACAGTCAATGAGATTCAGGCGGACAAAACAGAAACGGTTGCACGCGTTGCAAGGGATGCAGCAGAGTTGGCTGCGATCCCGGAAACCCGAAAAGAGACGGTGAAAAGAGTGCGGCGTCTACAGGAACGTTTTAAGTATGACGGGATTTTGACCATTCGATTTGGTTCTCCCAAGCTACCCTCTATAAGGCTGTTTGGTGAGCAGGCTGATAGGAGAGCGAGTCTTGATCTCGAAGATTTGGTTCACCCCTTGGATCATTCTTTTATTCAGTATGGGGGGTCGTTGGTTAAAAACTTTATGCTGGCCCCTCGATTTGATTTGGAAACGGAAGTTGAGTATGCTCATACACAATTGAGTATTTATGATACCGGACCTGCCGAGGTGAATTTTAACAGATTAATCGCCGACGAGAAGCGCGATCGATATCGGGTACAAACGATTTTAGCGTACAACATGCCTTTTAGATCCCTTAAGCTCAAGTTGGGAGGGACCCTGGCAGATATCAGAAATTTTGACAGTAAAGATGATGCTTCATGGACGCATGTAGGAACGATTCGATATGCAAAATTTGCAGATCCTGACAAAGTCCCTTACGAGCTGGACGACGATGAGCAGTCTTCTCGATATCGGGGTCGCCGATCTTCTCAATGGGAGGTGGGTGTGATTCATAGTGAGCGAAAATTTAAAGGGAGTGGTGTTCCCACAACAACAGAAGAAGTCTATCGACCCTTTATCAGTTGGGAGGAATTGGGACTGTTAAAAGGGAAAGTAGATTTGACATTGATTTATGATTGGCACCATCAGGATGTAAGTCAGAGAGGAGTGGATCAAGGAGGGTCGCTGATTTTAAATGAACGAACCGCTTCAGGGCGTCAATTAACACTCATTCCTACATGGGTAGCTGTTTATAAGCTTTATAATAGTGATTTTTATACAGGGTTAGAATCGTTAAACATAAGTTTCCCTACAAGTACTACTGTTGGAAAAGGAGACTATGATCGGATTATTTCTGGGGTGAAAGTAGAAGCCAGATATGTTACAAAATATGAAATGGCGATGATTCCATCTCTGACCGGCAATTATGCTTGGTACCATGAACTGGATCGGGATGATTGGGGCTTTTTTGTTCAATTGACGATTCGTGCTGGAAACAAGAAAAAGATATAGTAATTATTCGTTATCGGTTATTGGTTGCTAGGAAAGAAGAAAAGACTGCCACTAATAACAAATAACTACACGATGCAATCGTGTCACTGGAGGTATTGTATGAATATAAAATATCAGATGATGATAGGTGTTAAAATTGCGACTTCATTAATGTTCCCCTCACTTGTCTTTTCAGAGATCCCTGATGCGGAGCAAATGCCCGCATCGACAGTGCTGATCATTGATGACATGGAAAAAAAGAACAACGTTTTAGGCGGGAAATGCGGCGTTTATCAACGTGCTCCCTCCAGGGCGATGTACTATAAAAAATCTGATGATACGGGTACAAATAGTGTTTTGACTTTGAAGTATCTGAAGAAAAACGAAGGGGGCCCTTATGGAAACGGAGGCTGGTGTGGTTATTATACGGTTTCGCCGGAGTATCTGGACCTGTCGGATTACTCAAAAATCACGTTTCGGGTTAGAGCTGAAGGAGCAGACGGGTTTAAGTTTGGTGTAACTGACAAGGCATGGGAGATGAAGGGGGATTCCGTTAAAGTAAACCTTAAAAACTATTTACCGCAAGGTAAAGTAACCACGGAATGGCAAAAAGCTGAAATCCCGATGGATGAAGTGTTTGTTGATTGGGAACTGATTCATGCTTTTTCATTTAATGTGGAAGGTGAATCTTTTATCGAGGGAGGAAAAGGAACCATCTACATTGATGATATTAAGGCAGAAAAATAAATCATTTAACGCATTATAGAAATTTTTTCCGTTGATCAGCCATATGGTTTGTCCTGAAGGGGCAAAAGAATAGAGCTTGGGGTTGAGACCCCAGGACTAAAGAAAACACAAAACGTCCTGGGTCCGATTACGCCCTGAAGGGGCGCGGTTGAGGAGACGGAGATGTATATAAAAACAGCGCCCCTACAGGGCACAAAGTCTCTTTTATTATCTCTCCAGGCTCTATTCCTACATAGCGTTGCTAGGATGATTAGCATTCTTCTTGGTTTAATCTTTCCCCTCTGTGCTTATTCCGCTGATCAGAACTTTATCCAAGTATGGAACTTTGATCAGGGGTTTACAACCGACCAAAAAGGATATTTTAATCGCTTCGAAAACAGTGATTCTACTGCCCGCACTTTTTTGACAGACCAAATCTATTATGGGATAGGTGGTCGTTCATGGGAAATTACCGTGACAAAGGCTGCAGCGGGTTTTTGTGGAGCATGGATTCACTTCTTTGAAACCAAAACACTCCCGGAAGACAGAACCTATTTAAATGCATCCAACCATTTTTATCTTTTCTTTAGAATTAGAGGAAAGGAGGGGGGCGAAAAGGTTAGAGTCCAGATGGCTGACAAATCTTGGGTTCTTAAAGAAGATTCTATTCCGTGTAGTCCACTGAAAAATTATCTTCCCAAAGAAATAACTACGAACTGGCAAGAGGTAACCATTCCTTTAAAAGACTTCGAAGGGATTAATACAGCGGAGTTGGGTGGGCTCACATTTTCATTTGTTGAACAAGGTTCGTATACGGTTTATATAGACGATATATATATTGCCAAAAATAAAGAGGTCTCTATCCCCCAAACCAAAACGGAAAATAAGCCGTTCACAAAAATTCCGCGCAAAAAAGCCATGTGGGTATGGGAATCACATCGATTGTTGGCCGATGAAGAAGCTCGCGAAGAATTTTTTAGATTTTGTAAGACCTACGGTGTGAATGATATCTTTTTTCAGCTCCAATACAAATTCGATAAATCCAATCCTAGGGATGTCAAAACAGAACTTCTTATGGTCGATGAATCCAGAGCCTTTATTAAAGAAGCTCATGAAAAAAATATAGTGATCCAAGCGTTAGAAGGATACCCGGAATGGGTCCTAAAAAAATGGCATTCGCACCCTTTATCTCTTATCCAGGCTGTGATTGATTACAACCAAGCCGTTACTTCGCAGGAACGTTTTGACGGGATCCATTTCGATAATGAACCGCATTTACTGATGGGGTTTAATGATCGGGTTTACCGGAAGACGATCCTCCGAGAGTTCATTGAATTGAACGTTGAAGCCACTAAGCTCGTTCACGCACAATCAGATATGGTCTATGGTATTGATATTCCCTTTTGGTTCGAAGAACGTGGGGATTCCGGAAATATAGAAGGGCTCTGCAAATGGCAAGGGGTGGAAAAACCTGCTAGTTATCACCTACTGGATGTGGTGGATAACATCGGGAGCATGAATTATCGCGATCGTTGCTTTGGTGCTGACGGAATCCTAGCTCATGGTATTCAAGAAATTGAATATGCAGATAAGATAGGAAAGCTTGTCTACATGGGGGTAGAAACGTTTCGGTATCCCCTTATAAAGGTCGATATGGTCTGCGGAATGAAAAAAGACCTCTTTTTTAAGAGATTAAATACAGATTTAATGGAGCTCCGGGATCTTAGTCGAATGGATGGTCCACGATTCAGACTTCAATTTCTTGAAGCGGACGATTATGTTCATGTAGGACTTGAACGGCCTGCGAATATGGATAAGGAAAGATCAAAACGATATGACAAAGCTTTACTTAAACTTGCCCGCTGGGTCGGAACACCGCCGGAGGGTTTTATAAACCTAGACGATGTCTTATTTGATACCGAATATGCTCTGTCAAAAAATCTGAGCTGGGATTCATTAACGCCAAGCCATATTTCCTCTTTAGATAGGAAAGAAACGTATGCGAGTTTTAAAACAACCCTTGTTATGCAGCCGAAAATTACGTTTGACGGGCAAACAAAAGCTCAGATGGATCGTGAACTATTTTCTGTTAATAAAGAATTTCTATCGCATTCCAGTTTTCTAGGTTTTGCGATCCACTATTATAAGACCTATAAAGGAATGCCCGACTGACCCAGAGGAACATCGCCATTCTAGTTATGACCCATTGATCGATCATATGGCTTGAAAAAATCGCCATCGAAGATGGCCTAACTTACGATATGAGTGAACAATTATGATTCTATTGCCTAAACCAAAGAAATGTAAAATGAGGGATGGAAAATATTCCTTGAGCGCCGAACAGTTACAGTGGGCAGCAGATACGGCGTCTAAAAAGCTATGCCCCTCCATAGAAGTAGACCTGGACTCTTCTGCAGGATCCCATGCAGAGGGTTATCACCTTCAGGTGATGCCGGATTCTATTAAAGTTCAAGCCAGAAGACCGGTCGGAGCTTTTTATGCTTCAATGACACTGCGTCAGCTCGTACGCCAATATCGTACTCAAGAAAAGCTACCCTGTGTAGAGATTGAAGATAATCCTGACTTTCCTCACCGTGGGGTCTCGCTCGATATAAGCCGCAACCGAGTCCCTACGATGGAAACACTCTATATGCTTATAGATATGTTCGCGGAATTGAAAATTAATCAGTTCCAGCTATATACAGAGCATACATTTGCGTATCGAAACCATGAAGTGGTATGGAAAGATGCCTCTCCAATGACGGCAGAAGAGATTCGGGCATTAGATGCTTATTGTCAGGACCATTTTATCGAGTTGATTCCAAATCAAAATTCCTTTGGTCATCTCAAACCTTGGCTGATACATCCTGAATACAAGGAGATTGCCGAAGCACCTGAAGGATGTGATACCGTTTGGGGATGGCAGGATGGGCCTTTTAGTTTATGTCCAACGGAGCCTGGGTCGATTCAGCTGCTTGAAGAGCTGTACAAAGAGCTTTTGCCAAACTTTTCAAGCGAAACTTTTAATGTGGGCTGTGATGAAACCGTAGATTTGGGAAAAGTAAAAAGTAAAGCGCATTGTGAAGAAAAGGGCGTCGGTCCGGTATACCTTGAGTTTTTGCTTAAAATCTATGATCAGGTTAAAGGGCATGGAAAGACCATGATGTTTTGGGCCGATGTCATGAACAATCATCCAGAACTGGTACCCCAACTCCCTAAAGATGTGATTGCCTTAGAATGGGATTACGAGGCCGAGCCTTTATTTGATAAGAACTGCCAAAAATATAAAGAGTCCAACATTAAATTTTATGTCTGCGCAGGGACATCGACCTGGAATTCCATAGGGGGACGCACAGACAATGCGCTTGGAAACTTACGCAGTGCAGCCCGTTCAGGGTTAGCCCATGGAGCCATTGGTTATTTAAATACCGATTGGGGTGATAATGGTCATTGGCAACACCCGTCGATTTCTTTTTTACCGCTGGCATACGGAGCGGCACAAAGTTGGGCATCAGAGGAGAATAAAGAGCTAGATATCAAAGAGGCGCTCAACGTACATGTTTTCAAAGATAAAGCAGGTATCATGGGGCCATTGGCTTATGATTTGGGAAATGCCTATAAAGAATTTAAAGTTACACCTTTTAATGCCTCAAGCTTATTCAACTTGTTGTTCTACTACGATAATCCCATTAGCAATGATGAAGGTCGTTTAAAGGATATATCAGAAGAGGAGATAAAGAAGGCTGCAGAATATATAGAACGTTTGACGGCAGGCTTGTCGAAGGCCAAAATGGATCGTCCAGATGCGGATCTTATTATTCGTGAATTTGAAAACGCCGTGGGTCTATTGCTTCATGTATGTCGCTTAGGTCAGGCTCGTTTTCAACATGAAGGGCATAAAGATATTGCACATATAGATTCTGCTACCCGAGAAGAGCTAGCGGACGAACTAGATCCTCTTCTAGCCGACTATAAAAGCGTATGGCGATCTCGTAGCCGAGAAGGAGAATTGGGCCAGAGCATTCAGCCTCTTGAAAAACTCTTAGCACTCTATCAGGGTTCCCCTTCAATCAAAGAAACCAACTAGCGGACTGTCGTTTTAGTAATTTTGACAAGAGTTTTCCACAAGTCTTTGGGGGTCTTTGCACCGAAGACTTTATCGCGAGCTTCTTTAGATCGGAAGGTTTCACTTAGTCCCGATAGCAGTTTCAGATAAAATGCACTGGCGGCAGTTGGTATAACAACAAAAAAGATAATACGCGTAAGTGTTTTTGGCGATCCTCCAAACTTGATTCCTTTTTTACTGAGGCCTAACACAAAACTTAATCCTCCGCCTTCGACTCCGCGTACGTGAGGGAACGCGAGTCCATGTTCTACGGCCGTGCTCACAATGGCTTCCCGCTTTAACGCTTCGTTTATAAGGGTATCGCTATTCTCGACAAAATTTTCGTCTTCTAGCTTCTGGCACATCTCAGTCAGAACTCCTTCGAGTGTTGTTGATGTGATCTGAGGGATCATTAAGCTTTCAGAAGAGAAGCGGGCAATGCCTATTTTGGGGGGGTGACCTCTTCGCGCTTTTTGGCTTCCTGTTCCACGAGGTATAGAATCTGAGTAATAAAGCATACGAGCACACGTGGGACATTGGTGAATTTTTTCTGCTTGATGATGCGCGATACATATGATTATTTTAGTTCGAACATTATCTTCTTTTGGGCATTTAATATTACAATTCTCAGGAAAAAATTAAATATAGAAAAGTACTTGAAAAATATTTGTATAGGCGTACATTTATTAAGCGGTAAAGGATGTACAGAATGATGCGCGATACATATGATTATTTTAGTTCGAACATTTCGTTTCGGCGGCTAGTCCACCTTTCTATCGCCTTTTATGTGTTAAATACATTTCTAGCAACCTCTTCTTTTAGTGCAAATACCGATTCTATGACATTGAGTATTACCATTGGTTTTGAGGATCAGGATGATGATGGGATGCCTGATGACTATGAAAATGTAAACGGGTTTAATCTGAACAGTTCTTCAGACGCCACCTTAGATGCGGATGAGGACGGGCAATCAAATATTGAAGAATTTTTAAGTGGGACAGATCCAAACAATTCGACCTCTTTGCTGCAGGTCGTGAGTTTTGATCTGATGACAAGCAATAGAGTCATGGTAACATGGGATTCAAGTTCGAGTACAGTCCCTGTGGATCGAGAATACGCCTTAGTTGCTATTTCGAAACTAGCAGACTTTACCACGAATACGGAGGTGGTTGCTACGGGCATTCTTTCGCAAGGGAACCAAACGGCTATTATCATCGACACGAATACAACAGCGAGCAAAAGATTTTATAGCATAAAACTCATCAAACCGTTTTTGGAGTAAATATAGGTATTTCAATGAAGATTTTTCTGGCCACGAAGCACACGAATGGACACAGATTCAGAGAAACAGATCCATCCTCTTTTTTGGTGTCCATCCGTGTGTCTCGTGGCCAGAAATTTTTCTTTCTCTTTCTTTTGGTTTCGGTTCTGCTGCTCCAGCCATTGCGTGTGGCACGAGCACAGGTTGTTACAACAGCCGTACTTCAGATAAGCGCAGAGGTTGTTGAAGGGACGGGAACGTATCTTGAAGTTTCACCCACGAACTATACTTTTTCTGTAAATCCTTTTTTTCCTACACCCACAGATCACAGGGTAGATTTTAATTCAGGGACAGCCACCTATTTTGTGGCCAACGGCCCATGGTCCATTGAGGTTGTCTCTGATAATACCAACAATGTAGACGGGCTGGCCACGTCTTCGGGTGACGTGCTGTCTATGAAGTTTAATACGCCGAATCTTGGTGCTAGCGATTCAGAGAGTGATACAAATTGGGTGGGTGACACGGCAACATTCAGGCCTGTAGTCGATAATGACAATCTAGCCCCTCTTCATCTAGCCGATTCGGCGGGAGATGATCGCTCTCCAACACCTTTTACGTTTGCGGCAGATGCGTTAGGGGGCGTGGCGACAAATTACAAGTCGATTATAGAATTTAGATTGGTAATTGAATGAGAATGATTGAACATTTTAGATCGCCCGCAGACTTTGGAGTGTGCTGGCTTGACAGCGCTTTGGATCTCTTACGGAGCAACAGAAAATACTCGCTTCATGTAGAACAAAAGCGGCGTCAAGCCGCCGCACTCCAAAGTTCAGCTACCGTTGGACCGAAAACTTTTATCTTTCTCCTTCTTATAATTTTTTCGCTAGGAGCAGATGCCAGGACCATCTCTTGGGCAGGACGTTTCTGGACGGTTAAACAATCATCAACGCCTGTAGGGCCAGGCCCGAATCTCTTTTCGGACAGTACCAATAGCGTATGGGTAGACGGGAATGGGTATCTTCACTTGAAACTTACAGAAAGTAATGGAACATGGCATGCCGCCGAGATTTTGAGCGAGCAAACATTAGGTTATGGTGAGTATCGTTTTTTAGTGGAAGGGCGTGTTGATAATTACGATACGAACGTGGTTGCAGGTCTTTTTACTTATGACGGAACTCTCCCGGACGGTTCAACCAATGAGATTGACATTGAGTTTACAAAAGCCTTCTCCAGTTTAGGAGGAACCAATAATGCGCTTTTTTCAGCTCATCCAGCCGGTCCTTCAGATAGTTTGAAATTTAAGCTTTCGCTCACGAATGGTGCCTTGACTACGCATCTTTTTGATTGGGGTACCAATCGGACCGATTTTTTAAGTTACCATAGCCATAGCACGTCACCTGCGCCGAGTGATGTTATTGCCGAATTTAATTATACAGGGCCGAATATACCCGTTTCGCCTGCCGCTGAAACCGTTCATTTTGTTTTGTTCCCTTTTCAGGGAAATGCATTGGTTGATACACAAAACCTGGAATTGATTGTACGTGATTTTCAGTTTACCCCCGCATCTTTTTTGCCGGGGACTCAAGCCCAGGCAGAGTTTTCAGGCACGATTGGGGCAATGACAGCGAATGATTTCATCGATATTGTAGAAACGAATTATAGTTGGGGTACGGTGAGTCGATCCCCAAGTCGGCGTCGCTTTAAATCTTTACCGCTAACCGTGAACTATTTTGTAGCAAATGGGCCCTGGAAAATTTTGATTTATACCGAGGGAAAGGCCAAGGATGGGCATTATGGGCTAGAACGGTTGGGTGGAGGAACTCATCAGCTTGATTTACGATTTAATCAACCCAATCTGGGTATTGCCGGGGACCCGAATGTGAATTGGAATACAACATGGGCCCCTGTTTTACCTGAAGACGTGGTGGCGATTATGCCGAATATTCCGTCATTTGCCTCTTCCGCAAATCAAGACCCCTCTGAGGGCCCATTAACCCTTTTATTGGGGGTTGATGTGTATCCGATATCATCATATATATCAAAAACGAACTATACGGCAAAATTGGTTTTAGAATTGGCATATCAGTAGAGAATACATTATGAAAATTTTTCAGACACGACTGATCCGTTCAAGCGGAGAGCAGAAGGGAACAAAGAAGCGTTCTAAGATGTATTCCTATAAGCATACATTTTCAGTAACTAGAAAGATCGCTACAGCATTCATTTCAATGTCCCTCTCGATGACAACACTAGGCCAGGGAACGAACATTCTTGACGACTTTGAATCAGGAATAGCAGAATGGACTACTTTTGGAACGGCTATTTTCCAGAATGGTATACAATCTACAGGAGATGCTTCTTCGGGGCTGAATGCCATGAGTGTTCTACAGTTTATAGGGTTCTACAATACCGATGGTCAGTTTGGGGGTGTTCAAAACTCAAATCTATCGATTACTAATTGGTCGACCTATGACCAATTAAGCGTTGCTGTAAAAAGCGATGCTGCTACAGATAAGTCTGGAATCGTTGCGGAACTCGGATTTGTCGAAGCTTCGGGGCAGAGCTGGGGAATGAGAACACCGATTACGATTACAACGAGTTACCAAAACGTTTCAGCGGATCTAGTGGCTAATATCCCCACAGGATTTGAAATAACAGAACATGAAGTGCTCCCGCCAACTACTAACTTTGTAATGGAGTTAGAAAATATTACGAGAGTCAATGTTATCTTTAAAAGAATAGCTCCTCGGGATCCTGCTGTTTTTACTGTAAACCATTTTATAGATGATCTTGCTTTGATTTCAAATCCCATGCCTACGACTTTGAGTCTAAATTCATCATCTCTAGATTTTGGACGCCTGGCCCCTAGCCCTGCAAAGTTTCGGTTTAATTCCCCGAAGGTCACATGTAGTTATTTTACGGAAGAACCCGCATGGCATATTAACGTTGTAACGACCAATAGTTTAAATAAGCCCGCTTTAGTAAGCAACGGTGGTGACTTCATCCTCTTAAAATTTCAGACGGCCAATTTTGGAGGGGGATCAAATCCCAATCCAAACGATGAAGCCTCGTGGGCTGGTTTCTTTAAATTTGTGTCCGATGGAACGTTTGACAGCATCCTGGCCTCTCCGACCATTCAGTCTCCGAATTCAGATGACCTGGACTTGACCTTTGCGGTGGATGCATGGGGAGCCGCTCAAACTACATATCAGGGGGCGGTTACTTTTGAGTTTGTGATAGAATGAAGAAAATTACCGAACATCCAAGGCCGAACTATTTAGTGTATGGAAGTTTTCAAGTCCATTTCCTCTCCCTCTGGGAGAGGCTGAAAGTCTGCTGTGGTGGAATTAAGGGTAGGGTCTTGTTTGTTGTTCGTCTTTTCCCTCTCCCGAAAGAGAGGGGATTATCTTTATTCGTCGCATTGATGCTCTCAACGGTTTTCATTCCCCTGATTTGGGCAGACGGACCTGTGCGGGGTGAGGAAGAATACAATGCGGCCATAAAAGCCATAAAAAGGTTGAGAAGCGCTGATGCGGATACGCGTAAAATTTCGGATACCTACCTGTGGGGAGCGGGGAAATGTCGAGATGCGGGGGGGGGAGACTATGCTGTAGCACTGTTTAAGTTAGCGGTTAAACAAGATCCTTCCAATGCGCGAGCCCATCGGCTTTACGGTGATTTTTTAATGGGATACCGAGGTCTTTATGAGTTTGCTCGTTACCACTATGATCAAGCCTGGAAACTTATTGAAATAGACCCCGCCGTCCATGAAGAACAAGAGATCAAGAATTTACAGCGTTCTTTTCAAATTTTGCATCGTGACGGTAAAGACGGGGTGTCTCTATTTGAATCCTCGGCTTTTTCCGTGTACCTTGAAGGGTCTGTGGCTTATGGAAGAACCGCTCCAAATCATATCACCGCCAGTGCGGGCGATGGTTCCCTTGTTGATACGGAAGCCAGAATCGACCGCTTTCTAAACGCTCGCCAAAAGGAGCTCGAAGGTGGGGTTGCGTTTTTTAGTAATGTCATTTTAACTCAAAATGATGGGTTGGCATTTTTCGGAGAGCAAGTAGATGGAACCATTCTGAATGCACAACGACTGAACTGCTTACTTTTCGGTATGGCGGGTAATCCTGCTTGTGACCCCTTTCTTCCCAATGTCGGGACGGTATTTACAAGAAACCAGGTTATTGATATTAGACCCGATGGAACACTTGTGGCCGTCAGTGTGTTAGAGACTGAAAACACGCAGTATCAACAGGAGTTACTGGCAACAGTCAATGAGATTCAGGCGGACAAAACAGAAACGGTTGCACGCGTTGCAAGGGATGCAGCAGAGTTGGCTGCGATCCCGGAAACCCGAAAAGAGACGGTGAAAAGAGTGCGGCGTCTACAGGAACGTTTTAAGTATGACGGGATTTTGACCATTCGATTTGGTTCTCCCAAGCTACCCTCTATAAGGCTGTTTGGTGAGCAGGCTGATAGGAGAGCGAGTCTTGATCTCGAAGATTTGGTTCACCCCTTGGATCATTCTTTTATTCAGTATGGGGGGTCGTTGGTTAAAAACTTTATGCTGGCCCCTCGATTTGATTTGGAAACGGAAGTTGAGTATGCTCATACACAATTGAGTATTTATGATACCGGACCTGCCGAGGTGAATTTTAACAGATTAATCGCCGACGAGAAGCGCGATCGATATCGGGTACAAACGATTTTAGCGTACAACATGCCTTTTAGATCCCTTAAGCTCAAGTTGGGAGGGACCCTGGCAGATATCAGAAATTTTGACAGTAAAGATGATGCTTCATGGACGCATGTAGGAACGATTCGATATGCAAAATTTGCAGATCCTGACAAAGTCCCTTACGAGCTGGACGACGATGAGCAGTCTTCTCGATATCGGGGTCGCCGATCTTCTCAATGGGAGGTGGGTGTGATTCATAGTGAGCGAAAATTTAAAGGGAGTGGTGTTCCCACAACAACAGAAGAAGTCTATCGACCCTTTATCAGTTGGGAGGAATTGGGACTGTTAAAAGGGAAAGTAGATTTGACATTGATTTATGATTGGCACCATCAGGATGTAAGTCAGAGAGGAGTGGATCAAGGAGGGTCGCTGATTTTAAATGAACGAACCGCTTCAGGGCGTCAATTAACACTCATTCCTACATGGGTAGCTGTTTATAAGCTTTATAATAGTGATTTTTATACAGGGTTAGAATCGTTAAACATAAGTTTCCCTACAAGTACTACTGTTGGAAAAGGAGACTATGATCGGATTATTTCTGGGGTGAAAGTAGAAGCCAGATATGTTACAAAATATGAAATGGCGATGATTCCATCTCTGACCGGCAATTATGCTTGGTACCATGAACTGGATCGGGATGATTGGGGCTTTTTTGTTCAATTGACGATTCGTGCTGGAAACAAGAAAAAGATATAGTAATTATTCGTTATCGGTTATTGGTTGCTAGGAAAGAAGAAAAGACTGCCACTAATAACAAATAACTACACGATGCAATCGTGTCACTGGAGGTATTGTATGAATATAAAATATCAGATGATGATAGGTGTTAAAATTGCGACTTCATTAATGTTCCCCTCACTTGTCTTTTCAGAGATCCCTGATGCGGAGCAAATGCCCGCATCGACAGTGCTGATCATTGATGACATGGAAAAAAAGAACAACGTTTTAGGCGGGAAATGCGGCGTTTATCAACGTGCTCCCTCCAGGGCGATGTACTATAAAAAATCTGATGATACGGGTACAAATAGTGTTTTGACTTTGAAGTATCTGAAGAAAAACGAAGGGGGCCCTTATGGAAACGGAGGCTGGTGTGGTTATTATACGGTTTCGCCGGAGTATCTGGACCTGTCGGATTACTCAAAAATCACGTTTCGGGTTAGAGCTGAAGGAGCAGACGGGTTTAAGTTTGGTGTAACTGACAAGGCATGGGAGATGAAGGGGGATTCCGTTAAAGTAAACCTTAAAAACTATTTACCGCAAGGTAAAGTAACCACGGAATGGCAAAAAGCTGAAATCCCGATGGATGAAGTGTTTGTTGATTGGGAACTGATTCATGCTTTTTCATTTAATGTGGAAGGTGAATCTTTTATCGAGGGAGGAAAAGGAACCATCTACATTGATGATATTAAGGCAGAAAAATAAATCATTTAACGCATTATAGAAATTTTTTCCGTTGATCAGCCATATGGTTTGTCCTGAAGGGGCAAAAGAATAGAGCTTGGGGTTGAGACCCCAGGACTAAAGAAAACACAAAACGTCCTGGGTCCGATTACGCCCTGAAGGGGCGCGGTTGAGGAGACGGAGATGTATATAAAAACAGCGCCCCTACAGGGCACAAAGTCTCTTTTATTATCTCTCCAGGCTCTATTCCTACATAGCGTTGCTAGGATGATTAGCATTCTTCTTGGTTTAATCTTTCCCCTCTGTGCTTATTCCGCTGATCAGAACTTTATCCAAGTATGGAACTTTGATCAGGGGTTTACAACCGACCAAAAAGGATATTTTAATCGCTTCGAAAACAGTGATTCTACTGCCCGCACTTTTTTGACAGACCAAATCTATTATGGGATAGGTGGTCGTTCATGGGAAATTACCGTGACAAAGGCTGCAGCGGGTTTTTGTGGAGCATGGATTCACTTCTTTGAAACCAAAACACTCCCGGAAGACAGAACCTATTTAAATGCATCCAACCATTTTTATCTTTTCTTTAGAATTAGAGGAAAGGAGGGGGGCGAAAAGGTTAGAGTCCAGATGGCTGACAAATCTTGGGTTCTTAAAGAAGATTCTATTCCGTGTAGTCCACTGAAAAATTATCTTCCCAAAGAAATAACTACGAACTGGCAAGAGGTAACCATTCCTTTAAAAGACTTCGAAGGGATTAATACAGCGGAGTTGGGTGGGCTCACATTTTCATTTGTTGAACAAGGTTCGTATACGGTTTATATAGACGATATATATATTGCCAAAAATAAAGAGGTCTCTATCCCCCAAACCAAAACGGAAAATAAGCCGTTCACAAAAATTCCGCGCAAAAAAGCCATGTGGGTATGGGAATCACATCGATTGTTGGCCGATGAAGAAGCTCGCGAAGAATTTTTTAGATTTTGTAAGACCTACGGTGTGAATGATATCTTTTTTCAGCTCCAATACAAATTCGATAAATCCAATCCTAGGGATGTCAAAACAGAACTTCTTATGGTCGATGAATCCAGAGCCTTTATTAAAGAAGCTCATGAAAAAAATATAGTGATCCAAGCGTTAGAAGGATACCCGGAATGGGTCCTAAAAAAATGGCATTCGCACCCTTTATCTCTTATCCAGGCTGTGATTGATTACAACCAAGCCGTTACTTCGCAGGAACGTTTTGACGGGATCCATTTCGATAATGAACCGCATTTACTGATGGGGTTTAATGATCGGGTTTACCGGAAGACGATCCTCCGAGAGTTCATTGAATTGAACGTTGAAGCCACTAAGCTCGTTCACGCACAATCAGATATGGTCTATGGTATTGATATTCCCTTTTGGTTCGAAGAACGTGGGGATTCCGGAAATATAGAAGGGCTCTGCAAATGGCAAGGGGTGGAAAAACCTGCTAGTTATCACCTACTGGATGTGGTGGATAACATCGGGAGCATGAATTATCGCGATCGTTGCTTTGGTGCTGACGGAATCCTAGCTCATGGTATTCAAGAAATTGAATATGCAGATAAGATAGGAAAGCTTGTCTACATGGGGGTAGAAACGTTTCGGTATCCCCTTATAAAGGTCGATATGGTCTGCGGAATGAAAAAAGACCTCTTTTTTAAGAGATTAAATACAGATTTAATGGAGCTCCGGGATCTTAGTCGAATGGATGGTCCACGATTCAGACTTCAATTTCTTGAAGCGGACGATTATGTTCATGTAGGACTTGAACGGCCTGCGAATATGGATAAGGAAAGATCAAAACGATATGACAAAGCTTTACTTAAACTTGCCCGCTGGGTCGGAACACCGCCGGAGGGTTTTATAAACCTAGACGATGTCTTATTTGATACCGAATATGCTCTGTCAAAAAATCTGAGCTGGGATTCATTAACGCCAAGCCATATTTCCTCTTTAGATAGGAAAGAAACGTATGCGAGTTTTAAAACAACCCTTGTTATGCAGCCGAAAATTACGTTTGACGGGCAAACAAAAGCTCAGATGGATCGTGAACTATTTTCTGTTAATAAAGAATTTCTATCGCATTCCAGTTTTCTAGGTTTTGCGATCCACTATTATAAGACCTATAAAGGAATGCCCGACTGACCCAGAGGAACATCGCCATTCTAGTTATGACCCATTGATCGATCATATGGCTTGAAAAAATCGCCATCGAAGATGGCCTAACTTACGATATGAGTGAACAATTATGATTCTATTGCCTAAACCAAAGAAATGTAAAATGAGGGATGGAAAATATTCCTTGAGCGCCGAACAGTTACAGTGGGCAGCAGATACGGCGTCTAAAAAGCTATGCCCCTCCATAGAAGTAGACCTGGACTCTTCTGCAGGATCCCATGCAGAGGGTTATCACCTTCAGGTGATGCCGGATTCTATTAAAGTTCAAGCCAGAAGACCGGTCGGAGCTTTTTATGCTTCAATGACACTGCGTCAGCTCGTACGCCAATATCGTACTCAAGAAAAGCTACCCTGTGTAGAGATTGAAGATAATCCTGACTTTCCTCACCGTGGGGTCTCGCTCGATATAAGCCGCAACCGAGTCCCTACGATGGAAACACTCTATATGCTTATAGATATGTTCGCGGAATTGAAAATTAATCAGTTCCAGCTATATACAGAGCATACATTTGCGTATCGAAACCATGAAGTGGTATGGAAAGATGCCTCTCCAATGACGGCAGAAGAGATTCGGGCATTAGATGCTTATTGTCAGGACCATTTTATCGAGTTGATTCCAAATCAAAATTCCTTTGGTCATCTCAAACCTTGGCTGATACATCCTGAATACAAGGAGATTGCCGAAGCACCTGAAGGATGTGATACCGTTTGGGGATGGCAGGATGGGCCTTTTAGTTTATGTCCAACGGAGCCTGGGTCGATTCAGCTGCTTGAAGAGCTGTACAAAGAGCTTTTGCCAAACTTTTCAAGCGAAACTTTTAATGTGGGCTGTGATGAAACCGTAGATTTGGGAAAAGTAAAAAGTAAAGCGCATTGTGAAGAAAAGGGCGTCGGTCCGGTATACCTTGAGTTTTTGCTTAAAATCTATGATCAGGTTAAAGGGCATGGAAAGACCATGATGTTTTGGGCCGATGTCATGAACAATCATCCAGAACTGGTACCCCAACTCCCTAAAGATGTGATTGCCTTAGAATGGGATTACGAGGCCGAGCCTTTATTTGATAAGAACTGCCAAAAATATAAAGAGTCCAACATTAAATTTTATGTCTGCGCAGGGACATCGACCTGGAATTCCATAGGGGGACGCACAGACAATGCGCTTGGAAACTTACGCAGTGCAGCCCGTTCAGGGTTAGCCCATGGAGCCATTGGTTATTTAAATACCGATTGGGGTGATAATGGTCATTGGCAACACCCGTCGATTTCTTTTTTACCGCTGGCATACGGAGCGGCACAAAGTTGGGCATCAGAGGAGAATAAAGAGCTAGATATCAAAGAGGCGCTCAACGTACATGTTTTCAAAGATAAAGCAGGTATCATGGGGCCATTGGCTTATGATTTGGGAAATGCCTATAAAGAATTTAAAGTTACACCTTTTAATGCCTCAAGCTTATTCAACTTGTTGTTCTACTACGATAATCCCATTAGCAATGATGAAGGTCGTTTAAAGGATATATCAGAAGAGGAGATAAAGAAGGCTGCAGAATATATAGAACGTTTGACGGCAGGCTTGTCGAAGGCCAAAATGGATCGTCCAGATGCGGATCTTATTATTCGTGAATTTGAAAACGCCGTGGGTCTATTGCTTCATGTATGTCGCTTAGGTCAGGCTCGTTTTCAACATGAAGGGCATAAAGATATTGCACATATAGATTCTGCTACCCGAGAAGAGCTAGCGGACGAACTAGATCCTCTTCTAGCCGACTATAAAAGCGTATGGCGATCTCGTAGCCGAGAAGGAGAATTGGGCCAGAGCATTCAGCCTCTTGAAAAACTCTTAGCACTCTATCAGGGTTCCCCTTCAATCAAAGAAACCAACTAGCGGACTGTCGTTTTAGTAATTTTGACAAGAGTTTTCCACAAGTCTTTGGGGGTCTTTGCACCGAAGACTTTATCGCGAGCTTCTTTAGATCGGAAGGTTTCACTTAGTCCCGATAGCAGTTTCAGATAAAATGCACTGGCGGCAGTTGGTATAACAACAAAAAAGATAATACGCGTAAGTGTTTTTGGCGATCCTCCAAACTTGATTCCTTTTTTACTGAGGCCTAACACAAAACTTAATCCTCCGCCTTCGACTCCGCGTACGTGAGGGAACGCGAGTCCATGTTCTACGGCCGTGCTCACAATGGCTTCCCGCTTTAACGCTTCGTTTATAAGGGTATCGCTATTCTCGACAAAATTTTCGTCTTCTAGCTTCTGGCACATCTCAGTCAGAACTCCTTCGAGTGTTGTTGATGTGATCTGAGGGATCATTAAGCTTTCAGAAGAGAAGCGGGCAATGCCTATTTTGGGGGGGTGACCTCTTCGCGCTTTTTGGCTTCCTGTTCCACGAGGTATAGAATCTGAGTAATAAAGCATACGAGCACACGTGGGACATTGGTGAATTTTTTCTGCTTGGCGAACTGCTTGAACAAGGCTTACGGGCAGAGACATTCCGCATGCAGAGCAAACATTACTTTTGGAAACGGGAACAATGGCGATATGGCCTTTGGCTTCCAGTTTGGTAAATCGAGATCTAAGTTCCGGAGCAAGGTCTTTCAACATGGCTTCGATCGATTTATCAAGCTGTATAAGACGGGTTCCGGACATAGAAGCCTCTTGCTGAGCTTTGGCCATTGTTAAATCTTGGAGCTGTGCTAAATCATTGATTGTCTTTTGCATAGAATTTTTCGTTAGCCGTTAATTAGTTGAGAATACATACAAGGATCTATACCATGAGATCACCAAAGTGCAATAGCTATATCGCGGAAAATTAGAAGGATTTATCTTCGTGATTGGTGGTTGACCAATGAAGACAATAAAGACACTATGCTCCAACTTTTAGTGTGAAAGGCGTATCCTATGAATTTTAAAAAAGCGTTATTAAAGGACAGCATATTACTCGATTTAAAAAGTGATACCAAAAATGGTGTCCTTGAAGAAATGATTGACTTGTTCATTGCTGCAGGAAAAATTCAAGATCGAAAAGGGGTTCTAAAAGCCATACTCGAAAGAGAAAAGAAGATGTCTACGGGTATGCAAAACGGCATTGCGATTCCTCATGCGAAAACCGATCAGATAGAGAATTTAATTGCTGCGTTGGCGATTAAAAAAGAAGGTATAGATTTTGGAGCCCTTAATAAACAACCTTCCAAAATATTTATTATGACCTTGTCACCGACGAAGCGAGCAGGACCCCATATTCAGTTTCTAGCCGAGGTCAGTCGTTTGTTAAACGAACCCGATATTCGTGATCGTGTCCTAAACGCAACGAGCAAAGATGAAATCATTGAATTTTTAGGTCATGGAGGCGGATAGAGACCAGAGGTCGGACGTCAGAATAAAGAGGTGTTCAACAAACTGACCTCTGACTTCTGACCTCTCGCCTCACAGGTGTTTTGCTTTTTCTAAATCTTTATCTTTGCCATATATGATTAAGGTATCCTTCTCGGAGATACGGTAATCACGACCTGGAGCAATAGGTACAATTTTTTCTTTGCTTTGGTCTTCAGATGTCTTTTGTTTGATCAATATCACATGTAGATTGTAGCGTAATGGGAGTTGAGCTTTTTCTAATGTTTTTCCCCATAAAGATTTTGGGGGATCCCAGGCCATAATGGAGAATCCTTCTACCACCTTTGCTTTTTGTTGTATGTGTCCCGAAGAAGACATCCGAGAGGCCAAACTGTCAGCCATGTCTAAGCTGACGATCTCGCGATTATACATACCCACAACATCCGTATATCGTAGCACGCCAATGAGTGTGCGATGAGTGAGGTCATCAACAACGGGAAGTTCCGTCAATCCGGATCGTTTGAATTTAAGCAGGGCTTTGCTAAGATTTTCTGTGGGGATACATACCCCTGGATCCGTCAGTTAAACGCGGTTTTCTGCACGAACCATTTGGGCTAAAAGGGATTACAAAAAAGCCTTGACGCACCCAGCGGGTGCGCCTGCGTTTTTTTGCAACCTTTTGTCTCCAAAGCATTCGCACAGAAATCCCACGTTTAACTGACGGATCCAGGATACCGGAACTTCTTCTGTCGTTAGGTCCCCGGCTAATAAAATTTGTTCGAGGCCTTCATGGGTCAAGACTCTGCCAAGATCGCCTAAGGCAATAATACCTACAAGTTTTTTTTCGTTTCCAACAACATAAAACTGGGCCTTTTCGGTGGCGATCATTTGGTCCATAAGTTTAACAGCAGGAATATCCGGATCGACCGTTTCCAGGTCCGCATGAATCAGTTTTTTTCACGGTATGCTCTTTAAGGACATCCAGAGACCGCGTTCGAAAAATATCGATACCTTTACGTATCAGTTTGAGCGTGTAAATGGACTCGTTACTGAAACGACTAGAGATCAGGGTGCTGATAATGCAAACGGTCATGAGAGGAAGGATAATGGTGTAGTTATTAGTAATCTCAAAAATCATCAACATCGCGGTAATCGGCGCGTGGGTGATTCCGGCAACAAGACCTCCCATTCCGACCAAGGCATATCCACCTGCGCTATGTGTCGGGAGTCCAAAGACAGTAACCACAATGTGTCCCATAAGTCCTCCGGTCATCGCCCCCATAAACAGAGATGGTGCAAAAACACCGCCGGAACCACCTGGCCCTAATGTAAGGGATGTGGCCATGATTTTCGCAATAAGAAGTATAATCAGCATGACCCAGGGCAGTTGATAGTTAGTTAAGCGCTTGGTTGATCGTTGTGTAGCCGTCTCCGTGTACATGTGGAAGCCATAATCCAATCAAGCCTAAAAGGAAATCCCCCACAAAGTGGTTTTAGGGCGCCTGGGATCCGTTTAGAACGATCAAACATATCTTCGAAAAAATAGAGACCTTTAATAAAACCAACAGAACCCAATCCGCAGAGAATGCCGAGAACAATGTAGGGACCTAGCTCGAAACTACTGGTTAGGTGGTATTCTGGCGCTTCAAATACAGGGCCTGTGCCGAAATAATGACGGGCAATAACCGTCGCGAGGACTGAAGAGATCACAATGGGGCCAAATTGGGAGACGCCAAACTCTCCCAAGATCACTTCTACCGAAAAAAGCGCTCCGGCAATGGGTGCATTGAAAGTTGCGGCAATACCTGCCGCCGCCCCGCAGGCAACAAACGTACGCATTTTTCGCCGAGAGACTTGAAGAAGTTGTCCAACGGCCGAACCTAGAGCAGAACCAATTTGAATAATCGGGCCTTCCCGTCCCGCGGACCCCCCCAGAAGCAATCGTTACCGCAGATGCAAACGCTTTAGCGATAGCTACGCGAGCACGAATCACTCCATTTTTTAGTGCCACCGCACTCATCACTTCTGGCACGCCATGCCCTCGAGCTTCTCGGGCAAAGAAATCCGACAATCAGGCCCCCTAAAGCAGGAATAAGAAGAATACGCCATGCAGGTGCTTGGATTAAGACATCTAACGTTAAATGCCAGTGCCCCCAGAAGAATCGGTGAAAGGCTTCAATAAGGTACCGAAATCCCACCGCGCCAAATCCGCAGAGAATCCCAATACATGTGGCCACAACAATCGTAAATAAACGTTCATGTGTTTTTGCGTGCTCAAACAGGTTGAACAAAGATCTTCGAAGATGTATTCGCCACGTTTCTTTGTTGTCTATCGCCCCGTTTCTCATGACTAAAATCTACACATTCGATCCGCGCCAGTGCAGTTTCTGTCTTAACAATGTAAAATAGCTGTACCCTGGAAGATGAATAAACTGGACGTTTTGAGTGTGTTTTTTAATAAGGAGTCGATCCCCTTGTTCACAGGTCTTTTGTATTTGCCCATCCATAGAAATGATCAGTTGTTTGTTTTTAGGTAATGCGAGAGCCTCGATCGAAATCGTACTGTTATCAGGAATAACAAGCGGTCGCGTACTTAAGGTGTGAGGACAAATAACGTTAATTAAAAACGCGTGTGTTTCCGGCAACAATATGGGGCCGCCCGCTGATAAGGAATGCCCTGTACTTCCAGTGGGGGTCGATATAATCATGCCGTCACATACATACGAGGTCACCTCTTCGTTATTGATCGCTAAGCCAAGCGTAACGAGTCGAGGAGAAGCGCCCCACCCGATTACAATATCGTTCAACGCATAGTCATGACTTATAATTTCTATATTGTGAGTTCTTTTGCATTCAATCAGTGTTCTGGAAGAGAGAGAGAACGCGCCTTTTGTAAGAACATCAAGAGCATCGTCCACATCTTTTTCCGTGACACTGGTCATAAACCCTAGACTGCCAAGGTTAACACCCATAACAGGAATCGGCGTCCCTTTTAGAGTGCGTATAGCTCGTAACACCGTTCCGTCTCCGCCCAGGGCCATAACAACGTCAGCCTTGGCAGGCCATGCTTTCTCATCGACTTGGCTCGCGAATGGTAAAAGATCTGCCGTGGTTCCAAAAGCAATCAATTCCATTTTAAGGGACTTTGCCTTTTGCGTGAGTCTATCTAACACAGCGACGGCATGCGGTTTATTACAGTTTGCTATAACACCAATTTTGTTCATGGTTTTTCCCAATAAGCGAGGTATTCTATATTTCCTGCAGGCCCTTTCAACGGGGAGAGCATCAATCCTTTCAATACTAGACCCAGTTCATCGGTTCCAAAGAAACGAATTCGATTTACAACATCTTTATGCACTGCAGGATTGCAGACAACACCACCTTTTTCTACATGTTTTTTGCCCGCTTCAAATTGTGGTTTTATAAGCGTAACAAGCTTTGAACCATCTATGAGTACTTCTTTAACAGCGGGTAAGATTTTAGTCAAGGAGATGAAAGATACGTCAATGCAACAAAAAGAGGGACGAGGATCAAATTGCCGAGGCGTCAGAGAGCGGGCATTCACTTTTTCCATTACAATCACAGAAGGGTGATTTCGTAATCTCCAATGAAGCTGTCCCTTCCCAACGTCTACGGCATAGACGTGTTGTGCACCGTGTTGGAGAAGACAGTCCGTAAAGCCTCCTGCAGATGCGCCAACATCTAAACAGATTTTTTTGGAAACCGTTAGGGCGAACTGTTGAAACGCGGCTTCAAGCTTTTTGCCTCCACGACCCACAAAGGGTTCCTGGGCCGTGAGTTCTAACAAGGTCTCTTCGGGGAACAAATGTCCGGGTTTGCTTTGCACCTGTCCCTCAACGCGTACAAGACCAGCACGAATAAGGCGTTGCGCTTTTTCTCGGCTTTCGGCTAATTTTCGATCAAAAACTAGTTGGTCAAGGCGTTTGCGGGACATGGTTTAACAGAGGGTAGATGGAAGAGTCAAAGGCCTAAAAGTCGAAAGTCTAGCGGATTTCTTTCTTTCGACCTTGGACTTTTAGACTTTCAACGCCTCCTCTTCATCAAACGGTTCGGTCGTTATTTCGTCTTTCTTTTTGACTAGTACTTCGATCTTTTTTTCAACTTCATTCAATTTTGCTGAACACGTCTTAACGAGTTGCATCCCTTCTTCAAAGTGTGCCATCATCTTTTCAAGATCTAAAGATCCTGTTTCCATCTCCTTAACAATCGTTTCTAAACGCTGAAGAGATGCTTCAAAGTTTTGTTTTTTTGTTTCATTCTTTTCTTGTGTCATGATTTTCGCCTCTCGTCCCCTTTTTCTCCAAAGAGGTAGAGTAACAATACAAGTGCAAAGGTCCGCAGCATAGTTCATTCTTTGGGTATCTGACCCCCCCCAAAGGAGAACATAGAATGCCACGAACCTACGAACATTTAAACCGTTATGAACGAGAAGTGATAGCCCAGATGCTAAAAGAAAAATATAGCTTATCTCAAATTGGCCGTCACCTGGGCCGATCCCCCTCGACTATTTGGCGCGAATTTCGCCGTAATCGAGTCCGTGGCCGCTATTACCCAAGACCCGCAAATGGCCTGGCTCAAAGCCGATTACAGCTAGCTCGAAAGCCTCAAAAAGTGATGGGAGCTAGCAAAGAACAAGTGGAGACTCTCCTGGCGAAGTATTGGTCTCCAGAGCAGATTGAAGGTCGAAGAAAGCTAGAAGGTGACCTTCCCATCAGTCGAATGACGATCTACCGCTACTTGTACAGTCCAAGAGGGGCTGGCTACCGAAAATACCTGCGTGGCCCCGGAAAGAAAAAACGAGCGACTCGGAAAAGCCATTCACGTATACACAACCAAACAATGATTGACCAACGCCCCGAAGAGGGTGAAAGCCGCAAGGTGGCAGGCCATTGGGAAGGTGACACTATTCAGGGCCAAACGAGAAAAGAGGCCTGTGTAGTCACTCTAGTAGATCGAGCGACTCGATATCTCATCGCCGATCTTTTACCTCGATGCAATGCCGAATCGGTCAACCGTTCCGTACCTCAGTTCGCTGATTCAGGGCTCCCCTGTAAAACGGTGACTGTAGATAATGGCATGGAGTTTGCCAGCCATGCTAAACTACAGAAAAAAATAGCAACCCCCATTTTCTTTGCTGAAGGGAGAAACCCTTGGCAAAGAGGGACCAACGAAAATACGAATGGTTTGCTTCGCCAGTTTTTCCCGAAGAAAACCGACTTTGCTGCCCACAGCTTCGCTTAGTTGAGATGGGCTGTGGAGTTACTGAATAATAGACCGAGAAAATGCTTAGAATATAGAACGCCCAAAGAAATGATGGACAGCTTCGGTTTTGCACTTGTAAGTTGAGTCTGCAATCCCGGAGATTGACGTTGTAAGTGATCGAGCATTTCCCAGAACAGTTCTTGGGCCATCTTCGCCGGTCGTGTTTTATTCGCATGGCTTAACCCATTTCGGCTCGGGGCTGTAGCGGCGCGAATCGCCGCTAACTTCGGTGAGTGAGCTCCCAGAGCGTCGCAGACATCGTTGAGCCCAACCGCACGTATAAGTTGGCCAAAAAGGATGCTCCCCACATGACTCCATGGCGTAAATGATCTTGCTTGGACCCCATATTTTTTGGCGAGTTTATTGACGAGGTGGCCAGGAATAAGTTGGCACATTTGTTGAAGAATAGTAGCCTGGCTTCGAGCTGGGGTTGCAGATCTTTTCATAAGCGCTCCTCGGGGTTAATTTTTTAATTACGGTTTCAAGGAGAGTTTACTCTGTAGCCCGGCTCACTTACAGAATACTGATCCGCTTATGGGATGACTGTGTTTACCGTGAGACTTTCAGAGGGGATGGAGGGGCTTTCACTTCTCGTTGGCCAACCGATGTCGCACACTTTGAACAGCGATATTCATGAAGCTCAGAATGAGGGAGTACCAATAAAAGACGTTCTCGTACCGGTTGAGCCACCTTACAACGTGGACAATATAACTCCGAAGCTTTTAAATCTTCAAATTGTTTTTTCATACTGTAGAAACTCTCCTAAAAATCGTAAAAAAGTCAACAAGACAGCTTGATCTTCCGCATCTAAGCACCATTATCTGTCCTATTTCGACAAACATAATAAAAGACTCTTATATTTTAAGAGTTCATTTAACTCAGACAGAAACAACCCTGCCAAACCTAATTACAGAATTCGGATACCCTAACCACAGAGACAAAATCAGTCCCGGGCCGTTAATGAAAAAAGGTCGTTTTCCCCATCTGCCGGATCTTCCACATTCCGATGTCTTTCTTCTGTACGTGCCATGCTCTTAGATCCCAGGGAGACCTAGGGCCATGTAGCCTTCGCCCCTCCAGAAAGGTTGGGCTCTCCCGACTCTCAATGATCTCTCGGAGCTGTATCGCTTAAGGGTGATTATTCCCACCCAATGGCTCACACATTCCCTGTGTATACTTCACCTGCTTCGTCACCTAACAGGCGCAATACTCGGTGCTTGCCGTGGTCACCACTACCTAGCAAGGCAGGACTCTCACCTGCTGAAACACGCCAGCTTCGCTTGGCATACCTACAGTCTATATACCCCATTATTGAGCGTTTTCGAAAGCCTTTTCTTCATGTCCCATTTTTTTCCTTCATAAGGAGTCCTTTTGATTTCTCTAAGCAGGCGGTTAGGTTAAAATGTGGGAGGCCCTTCCATGCGGCGACTTTTGTCGATGGAAGCCCCCCTCCATTTGTCCCCATCAACCTCTTGCAAAACCCCACACCACAATCGACCTGTATCTTGGCGCTACCTTTTTTGACATCAAGGAGCCTGCCGGGACCCCGCAATTCGTCAAAGATCTTACTGGCGTCACCCACCCCGTAATCGGCGGAGACGTTTTCAGATTTCACGCGCAGGCTGGTCACTTTCCCAATGAAGAGGTAGCCGACATCGAGTATTTCTCCGGCGGTGACAAGTTCATCGGCTTTAACAACACCTTCCCATTCCTGTTCGGGCAGGATTTAATCAAGCTGAGTGCGTTCAATCACGTCAAGGCAGTGTGGTGAATTGATCAGCGGCCACTCATCGACATCTCCGATTGGGACCAAAAGATTCAAATGCCGGAATACCGACACGAGCCCGTTTCAGGCCTGAAGGCGGACGCGGATAGTGACCAACATCCTCGGTTAACGTATCACGCGAAGCGATTTCGCGGGAGCTAACACAGCCGATATCAATCGAACTTGTGACTTGAGCTTCTTATACAATATTGGTTTGAAATTCTGACTATAAATCAAAAGAAGGCTAATCCAGCAATCTCATTTAAGTCCTATACAAAGCCTATAAAGCCAATTGGCAACAACAAGAAAAGTTAATCCTACCAAAGCCTTCATCCATATCCTCCGTTCTATTAACGGGCTCTTGATTTGTATTTGAACACCTAGAACAAGTCCCGCTGTGGACCATAAAAAGATGAGTGCTACAAAAAGGTATAAGGCTATAGACAAAGGACTGTTGTAAATAGCAGAAGACCAATGCCCTCTTGTAATCAACCCAAATGAGCGGGTAAATCCGCAAAACGGGCAAGGGACATTGGTTAGCATCAGAAAGGTGCACGGAAAGAGTCTTATCGTTGATGGCATAAATGCTGAGAGGCCTAGTATTCCTCCAGAGATTAAAGCCCAAGGAACGTGCACGCCCACCACATCCCAATAGGAGGGAGGGCGTACAAACGAAACAAATTTGTTGGTTTCTTTATGAAGCAGGGCTGTTGTCTTCTGTGTCGGGTTCAAGCCCTATTTCTACGGGTACACTTGTTCCAAATACATTTCGATAGACTATGGTCAAAATACAAAGATGAATCGGGATGGTTACAATAAGCCCAATACCACAAGCGATAATCCCTATCAACCCGATAATGCTCGAAACGATAAATAATCCAAGGAGAGGCAAAAAGTTCAATTTTACTTTATCGATACTTTCTAAGGAGGCGGTCCAAAAGTCCTTATTTTTTTCTGCAATAACAAATAAGCCAAACATCAAAAATGTTGGACCAACTATGTCTAAGAGAAGACTAAGCAGGTGCCCAATACAAGGGATCAACGCGAGAATGGTATTAACTATTACGAAAACAACCGTCCAAGCGAGCACAAAAAGCAGTGATGGAACAAAGAGATCGAATCCCTGGAAAATGTCTTTTAGTTCAGGGTCAGGTTTGGTTTTATCATGAAGTCGAAGTATCATTAATAGTAAGCTGACGATCATGGGGCCTGCTAATATAAACGTACAACTAAGCACCAAAGCGATGAACGTTGCTGGAATCAAAAGATTCAAATTGTTTTTGTAAAGCTCAATGCCTTCCTGGAACCAATCGCCAAATTTTACTGCTATCTTATCCATAACTAACTCCTTGTTTGTGTATTAACGAAGCTTATAACTATTCGTTAGGTAATCTTTTAGCGTACGTGCAGCGCTAAAAGAAGGAATAATTGTTGCCATACTCTCTTTCATGGCTTCCATCCATTTTATGGGGATTCCTTTTTTTCGGTTTTCATAATAAAGGGGAATGACCTGGTTGTCTAGTATATCGTAGAAAGAGGCGACATCCTCGTAATCCTGCATTTCTTCATTGTCAAATTCTCGGCCACCACCGATGAGCCAGCCATTTTTTTTGGTATAGGCTTCTGGCCACCACCCATCTGCAATACTCAAGTTGAGCGCACCATTCATTGCCGCTTTCATACCGCTTGTCCCACTCGCTTCACGAGGTCTGCGCGGAGTATTTAGCCATACGTCTACGCCTTGAACTAGGTGTCTAGCAATGCGCATTTCATAGTTTTCAAGGAAAAATATATAGCCTTTTAAATCGGATTGGGAAGCGATATTCACAATCTTTTTGACAATGTCTTGTCCTGGAACATCCGCGGGATGGGCTTTGCCAGAAAAGATGATATGTACCGGTCGATGGGCGCAGGTAATAATGCTTTTTAATTGCTGATAGTCTTGAAAAATAAGCCCCGCCCGTTTATAGGTGGCAAACCGGCGCGCAAAGCCAATCGTGAGAACATGCGGATCTAACATATGGGCCACCTCACGCATCTCGTCAGGACTTTTTCCGTGTCGCGCAAATTGTTCTACGAGACGACTTCGGACGAGTTTGATCAGCCGTTCTTTCTGATTATGATGGGCTTGCCATAGGTCATCATCTTTCAACGTTCGGACCGTCTCCCAATAGGCGCTGTCTGTTAAATGGTTCTGCCAATCTGAACCCCATTCATCTTCAATTAAAGTCCGTATATCATGTCCAAGCCATGTGGAGACATGAACCCCATTGGTGATGTGTTGAATGGGTTCATCTTCGACTGTTTGGTCGGGGAAAAGATGATGCCACATATGGGTAGCTACGTCGCTGTGTAGCTTGCTAACTCCATTGGAAGAGCGACTAAAGGGAAGTGCCAGGGCTGTTAAACTGAACGGCTGATTTTCTCCTTCAGGGTATGATCGGCCTAAATCTAAAAGCTGTTTCGGATCTACCCCCATTGACTTAAATGTTTTTTGGCCAGTAAAAAATCAAAGGTTTCATTGCCGGCAGGCACCGGGGTGTGCGTGGTGAACACCGTTGTCTTTTTAATTTCCTCTTTTGCTTCCGTCCACGACAAACCGTCCCGCATATGCTCACGTAACCGTTCAATGAGCAAGAACGCTGAATGGCCTTCATTCATATGCCATACAGAAGGTTCGATGCCTAAAGCTCTCAACGCTCGAACGCCACCAATACCCAGCACTAATTCCTGGCTCAAACGCATTTCTCGTCCTCGCACATAGAGTTGAGACGTAATGGGTCTATCCGCAGGATCATTTTCAGGAATGTCTGTATCTAAGAGGTATAGTTTCACGCGGCCCACATTAAGTTCCCATACCTTTACATGGACATCACGCCCAGGGAAGTCGATGGGTACGATGAGCTCTCTTCCTGTTTCAGATTGTAAGGGGCGCAGAGGGAGCCGGTAAAAATCGAATTCCTGAAAAACGTGATGCTGGCTTCCATCCGTATCAATGGCTTGTTGGAAATAGCCCATTTTATAAAGAGGGCCAACACCAACAAAAGGTAAGCCCATGTCACTAGCGGCTTTGGCATGATCCCCTGAGAGAACACTTAGCCCCCCACAATAGATGCCTAGACTTTCATGAATCCCAAACTCTGTGCTGAAATAAGCGACACTTTTCCCTTTATAGTCGGGAAACATTTTTTTGAAAGACGTATCGGCTTCAGGATCCATACAGCGATCAAAATCGCGAATGACGCGTCGATAGTCAGACATAAAAACGTGTCCATTTTCTGAAACCGTTTCCCAATGATGGGGTTCGATGTTGATTAACAACTGGACGGGATTACGGTACGCAGCCCATAGCTGGTTATGAATAGAGGCAAAAAGTCGACGAGCCCGGGGTGTCCAAGACCACCACATATTATAGGCTAATTCGCGAAGTCGACCGAATTCTTCGGGCACTTCAATATCTGCAACGGGTATAGGATACGCCATAGATTATTCCTTTTTTTTGATAAAGGCTAACTTGTAATGGGAACAAATATTTTGTGCAAGCTGGAAATAATTGATAATAAAATGGGTTTTTCGCCTCTTTTCGCACTACTCTCTTTCGTAATTAGAATTAGGTCGGGGACGGGTCCGATTTGCATAGTTCACAATGAGGAGAGTAATTTTTTCACATGATCATGTGAGCCGACAGAAACGAATACAACCTCATCCGGTCTCAGGGTAAAAACAAGACGAAGACCTAACCCTATTTTTGCTTCCCAAACTCCCGATGAATGTATCTTGCGAAGGGCAACCCCACTATGTTGATGAGCATAACCTATGAATATCGGCAACTTCAGGATTAACTCAAAACAGGTCGATCGATCTTTTTTCTCTAACGCTGGAATCTCCTTTTGAAAGCGCTCTGTGAGAAAAATCTTCACTCTAGAAGACTTTCAACGGCTTGAGAGGGTGAATCAAAGGACGTCAGCTTGCCTTCTATCTTTTCTGACTCAATGTCTTTCCATAAGCAATCAGCTTGCCTATCAGTCAGGTTTATATTAAAACCTGGATCCGTCAGTTAAACGCGGTTTTCTGCACAAACCATTTGGGCCAAAAGGAATTACAAAAGAGCCTCGACGCACCCAGCGGGTGCGCCTGCGTTTTTTTGCAACCTTTTGCCTCCAAAGCATTCGCACAGAAATCCCACGTTTAACTGACGGATCCAGGGAAGAGAAAGATCATCTATCGGAAATAGGAATAATTGCGGCAATGTGCTTTGACCCTCGTATTAGAATGACATCTTTACCAGCAATGGCTTCTTGGACCAACATATTCAATTTTGCTTTAGCTTCTTTTAGCGTTGTACAAATCATGAGATTTCTACTCCTTTAAGTCATTATTTAAAATTGGGATCTAGTTCAAGGTCCTTACCAATAAACGTAGGCAAACTTTGAAGCCGAAAAAATGGGGCCAAACTGAACATTGAAATGTAAGCTGCATTTTTTATTTGGAATGTTTCTTTCTGTATTCCTTACAGAGACCCACGGCTTTGAGATTACTCAATTTGATTTTGCCAACCAACAGGTCGTTCATGAATCAGATACAAACGCCTACTACATTCTGTGTCATGGACAAGTTGTCACCAATATTACAACCCCGATTGATATGGCCTTGGGTCAAGCGAACAGTGGTCAGCTGAAAGGCGCTCGGACGAATCATCTTAGCTTCTATTGTGTGTTGTGTGTAGGGATTACCAATCCACTGGATACCGATACCGATGGCATTGACGATGTTTACGAATTGCGTACCCCCCCTTTAGATCCGTTCAACACCAACGACACGCTTTTAGATTTTGACGATGATCAACTTTCCAATTTGTTCGAATATCAGCGCGGGGGCGATCCAAATGTGTATACGCCTTTGACCACGATTCATAGTTCCCCGTCTGATGGAGAGGATGGTATTGCTGTAACCCGAGAGACTGTGATTTATTTTTCGAATCCCTTGGCGAGTAACGCGGTCATTGATGAAACGATTTTTCATGCTGATTTTGGGGGTCAGACCCGAATGGCACTAACTTAAGCATAATTTCCTTTTGTTTAACCAATGGCGATTTCTGTGAGCAGGCACAATCATTTCGTGCCTTGGTTTAGTCAGCAAATGATAGTTTTTTCGTCGTCTCTTTACAGCTCGAGGTTCACTTCTGCCAGGGCGTTGCCGCAAGGGTCTTTGGGTCATGCTTTCATAGAGCATAAAAATCAAACCGAAACGTTCCTTCCGACTCATTCTCGCTTGATTTAGATTCGGCTCCCAACTGCGCAAGGCTTGAAGCGAAGTTTTGAAGCTAATTTACCGAACGGGCAAACCAGCCTCTTCAGCCGCCTCATACATGATCCGGCGCATGCAGTTGTAGGCAATAAAATACATCACCATCTCTTTTCGGATCATTTCCGGGCTCTTGCATCGTAAGATATCCATACCCAGCGTTGTTTTTATATCACGGAAAAAGAGTTCAACATCCCAACGCCGAAAATACACATCGGCTAAATCTTTGGCAGGGTACTTTTCTGCATCTAATAATGTGGTGACCAGATAGATCACTTTAGATCGAAAGCCGGGCTGATTGATCGTTATTTTAACTTGGCGTAGCAGCAAGCTAGGGGGAAGGGCTTGAAGATTTTCAGCACTCAGACCGCTTACTTTTAACGGTCGAACCCATCGAATAAGAAGATCACCCTTTCCTAAATTCTTTACCGCATTAACGGCTTTAACAGGAGGTCTTCGACAGAGACTTATGATGCTATCAATGCCTCGTTCTGAACGTTCGCATATATCGCGATAACCACAGAAGGCCTTATCTCCCAACAGGATATCGCTCTTTCGAAAGGCATCGATTTGTTGTCGAAGACGGATGATCTCGCTGACATGTTTGTTGCTGGTTCGGTAACTAAGCAGGGCTCCGGTATGCAGAGAAAAACAGGCCGTTATTCGTGCTGAAGGCAACCCGCATCCTGGCTTCTGATGATGTTGTTGAGGCCATTGATCTTGATTGGGCTTTGTATCTGGCATCGATACACCGGTGCTGTCAACCACCACGATCCGATGACCACGCCAGTTATCGCTAGCACCCATGCTCTCTATCGAATCAACCCCATGAGAATGAATCGTCTTGGAGATCCTCTATCGTTAAATTATTTCTGGCTTTGCAGTAGGCAGAGGTGGCTGAAGAAGGCAGCTGTAGGCCACGTAGTGCTGCATAAGCCTTAAGTTTTGAACAATTTCTTGACAGCTTCCATCGTCGCTAAGCACTTGAGCAAGGAAGGCCCAAGACGTATTGCTTTTGCTGAAGATCCGGCGACGACTGTGGGTACCGGACACTGCCGGGGCGAGAAGGGACTCGGGAATAAAAGCCCCAAAAGCTTCCCCAAGTTGGGTGAACCTTTTTTGCTTGAGAATCCTTACCTCATCGGCAAGTTTCTGTTGCTTTGAACGGGGTTTCCGACGTAGTGTATGTACGTGAAACCCTGGGAATATCGGTGTTGTTTTTTGCATGTGCCATTATGGCATTTTCATCCCGTATTTTCAGGGTTTTTATCATGCAAAAGGGGCTTAAGTTAGTGCCATTCGGGTCAGACCCTCACCAGACGCATCCATGTTTTATCGAGCCGAACGAGCGCTACCTTGTTTTATGATGACCCCTTGCCTGCGAGCGCACGCATACGCGTGACCATGGCCGGAGATACTCTTAATGATGTTTTTGGTCGCGGTATTGATGCTGATGCTGATGGAGTAAGCGGAGGGATCTCCGAGTTTGATACCTTGAGCTTAACGATTGTTTCTAACACGATTGTATGTGGTCGTGTATTTGCCTCTGAACAGGTTCCGGTGGCAGGGACCAATCAGTGGGTCAATAATCCTTTAGAAGGGGTGACGGTGGATGGATTAGAATCCAATGTTTTTGCGATCACAGACAACTTAGGTGATTTTCGACTTGAGCATACGCCGGTCGGCCGTTTTTTTGTTCATATTAATGGAGTTACCGCCACCTTGTCCGGGGAAATGCTGCGGAAGCAGCTCAGGAGGTGGAGATACCGATCCGGTTTATTTGTTTTCAGGCGAACAGTATTTGGATGTAACAGACCTAGAAATTAAAGGGCGGGGCATCGATTTTGTTTGGTCTAGAAAATACCGTTCAAAGATTGGTCCAAATACAGATTTAGGAAATGGGTGGGATTTCTCTTATAATAATCACATTATTCCCGAAGGGCGTGGTGTTCGGGTGTGTAATGGAGCGACGCGAGATGACTTATACCGTCCACGTCCCGATGGGACGTTTGGGTTTAGAGGTTTCTTTAACTCTTTAAAACTGGAAACCAATGGCCTGTACTCGTTGACCGAATCCGATAAAACCGTTCGCCTTTTTTATCCCACTGGAGAAATGGCCAGCATAACCGATCGCAATGGAAATGTGATCCAATTTGAGGTGGATTGTAAAATTAAATGCCGCAAAAAATGGACCTGAGAGCTTCTGTTCATGCGGCGATCTCCAAATCGAAACACTCCTGTGCGGGTTTGTATTCTAGGATCTTGCGAGGATAGTTGTTAATCCATTTTTCAATCTCACCAATACGGTCGATGGTATATTTTCCGATGTTGTCTCCTTTGGCGACGAAACGACGAACCATACGGTTGGCATTTTCGTTGGAGCCTCGTTCCCAGGAAGAATACGGGTGAGCATAATAGAGTTTAACACGTCTCTTTTTGCTAAACCCGGAACGTTCCATCTGCTCCACGTCGAGAAACTCGCTCCCGTTATCGGCTGTAATCGACTTGAACATCGATCTGAATGGGCCAACTCCCGTCGATCTTTCGATCGCTTTGAGGGCCTGCAGAACCGATGCCTGTGTTTTATCCGAAAGTTTTCTCACCCTTAGCATTCGGGTCTTTCTTTCTACTAACGTCATTAAAACCGGTTTTGAAGTTCCTTTTCCGCCGACGATCAAATCCAATTCCCAGTGCCCAGATTCCTCGCGTTTTTCTACGGTTTTAGGTCGTTTTTCGATGCTGGTCCTTCGGGCATGTTGCTTTTTAACCCGCTTAATAGCACGTCTTTTTCGTTTTATCCGTTTTCGTTTTTCCCATAGGGACTCGTTGCTCACCCCCGGGATGAGACCTTGGTCAATATAGGTATACAGCGTTTTTGTACTCACCGCTGCAGGTCTCTGCTCTTGTTTAAGCAAAGGAGCAACCACATCGGGTGAGCGTTTGTGAACAAGAATGTGCTCGCTGATAAACACGGCCGTTTCATGATGCTTTCCAAGCTTAAGCTCAGGTCCCTTAGCCGTCGCATTTAGATCATGAAGTTCCTGGGCTCGATCACTGCTGTATGCTTTCTTCTTTCGCAGCTCTGTATCGAAATGCTCTACCTCCCCACGTTTGATTTCGCGCTCTATGGTTCGACGATGCCTTCCCAGATAGCTGGCTATCTCTAAAGGACGTCCTGGGTTTTTGAGCATTGTTTCAATCATGATCCGTTCTTTCTGTGTCAAATGCTTGCCTTTTCGGGGATGAATACTACTCTTGATTTGTTCCATGTCTTTCTCCTTTTTTTGTCTTCTGCCGAGTTTCTAAATCTAGAAGATTTCGGCATGGAACACTCCTGTTTTACAATATCTTCTTTTGGGCATTTAATATTACAATTCTCAAAATTAGAAGGGCTCGCTTCGCTTCTTGACAAATGGAAAGGAAGCCCTTTAATGTTAAACAAATTTAACGTTAAAAGGGAGGATTTAAGCACATGAATATATACAACAACATCACCGAAACCGTGTTCAACACCCCGTTGATCCGACTCAATAGAATCGCAGAGAGTGCTTTGGGGAATGTGCTTGTAAAAATGGAGTCTCACAATCCTCTGGGAAGCGTAAAAGACCGTATTGGGTTAGCGATGATCGAAGCGGCCGAACAAGAAGGTCAACTGACTTCCGATTCGGTTATCATTGAGCCAACCAGCGGTAATACAGGTATTGCCCTAGCATTTGTCGCAGCGGCAAAAGGCTATAAGCTGATTCTAACCATGCCTGAAAGCATGAGTCTTGAACGTAGACATCTCCTACATATCCTCGGGGCCGAGCTGATTCTAACCCCTGCTGACAAGGGAATGCCTGGGGCGGTTGCAAAAGCAGAAGAGCTAACGTCTAACACCCCCAACGCGTTTATGCCACAACAATTTAAGAACCCTGCCAATCCGGCTATTCATAAAAAGACCACGGCTGAAGAATTATGGAAAGATACCGACGGGAAAATAGATATGATCGTTTCAGGTGTAGGGACAGGAGGAACGATAACTGGTGTTGCTCAGATCCTAAAGGAGCGAAACCCAAATTTCAAGGCGATTGCCGTTGAACCGGTTAAATCGCCTGTTATTTCGGGGGGTCAACCTGGTCCGCACAAAATACAAGGCATTGGTGCTGGCTTTGTACCTGATGTACTAGCTACTGACCTTATCGACGAAATTATTACCGTAACAGAAGAGGATGCAGGGGAAACAGCACGACGTGCCGCTCGTTTAGAAGGGATTTTGTGCGGGATTTCTGCGGGGGCTAATATATGGGCGGCCCTACAGGTAGCCCAACGGAAAGAAAATGAAGGAAAAACCATAGCAACGATTGTGTGCGATACCGGTGAACGTTATCTGTCTACCTGGCTTTTTGATCCAGATAGCTTTTAACCTAGTCCTCCTCCAAAGTTAAACGCGGGTTCCTGAATCGTTAAGGAAAGGATCTTCTTCTCAAACGTCTGAATGATTCCTCGCATGTCACGGACCTCTTCCATAAAACAAGAAAAACAGCGCGTAGCCATTGGCATGAGTGGAAGCTTAGAATCTGTTCAGGATCTTCTCAAAAGCAAAACGATAAATGCAAGAGCGACCATGCCAAGAGAAGACTGAAGCTTGCGTTCGCAGCTTTTCCATAGCCGGCGGCATTTTTCTAACCATGAAAAGCTGCGCTCTACTACCCACCTTTTGGGAATCCCCGTAAACTTATCAAGTTCATTTCGTTTCGCTATATATAGCCCAAATGCATTCTCTTTCCGTGCAAATGTTCTCCAGATGGTTTCAGGAGAACTTTATCGGGATAAATCCGTGAGGTCAGGAAGTCTGAAGTTATTTTATAGGATCAGGTGTTGTAGAGGCTGGTTGTAAAACGGTAGTAGGACAGCGGACAGAACAGTCGGGTATGTTTTGGAGCATTGAAGGAGCTCAATGTATATTGTCTCTGCACTGTTGTATTGCAGGGAAATACATTTGAGGTCTACTGGGAGCAACAAAGAGCGGCGTACTCGCTATAACTTTGTAACTCACTTGTCCTATACCCCATTGAAAGACACACCTTTTTGTTTTCGTGCATTTTTGCGCTTTTCGCTCTATCGTTATCTGCGTGATACAGAAGTCTTCGTAATAACTAAGGAAGCTGGATGATTGAAGTTGAAAATTTGAGTAAACACTATGCAGGAACGTTAGCAGTTAATAATGTGTCTTTTAAGGTTCAACGCGGTGAAGTGGTTGGGTTTCTAGGGCCTAATGGAGCCGGGAAAACGACCATCATGCGTATATTATCGGGCTATATTCCTGCAAGTGGGGGACGTGTTGATGTAGGGGGGTGGAGCGTCTTCAAACATTCTATGGAAGTTCGAAAACGTATCGGGTACCTGCCTGAAGATATGCCGTTATATCCAGAAATGCGTGTAGATGAGTATCTTCTTTTTCGAGCAAAAATAAAGGGGTTGCGTTGGAAAAATCGGCGTCTACGTATCGCTGAAGTAAAAGATCTTTGTGGTCTTTCGGATGCCGGAAAGAGAATGATAGGTCGACTATCCAAAGGCTATCGTCAACGTGTAGGGCTGGCCGATGCGTTGGTGCATAACCCTGAACTTTTGATTTTGGATGAACCCACCATCGGGTTGGATCCTAATCAGATAAGACAAATACGTGAGCTCATCAAAAACTTGGCTGAACATCATACCATTTTGTTGTCGACCCATATTTTGTCGGAAGCGGAAATGACGTGCCAGCGGGTTATTATACTTCACGAAGGTCGCATTGTGGCCTCTGATACACCCAACCATCTTTGGGCGCTTATGAAAGGTCATTCCCTGGTTATGGCAGATATTCGCGGTCCACAGGATGATGTGGTTGAAGCGTTGTCTGAGATTCCGCATGTGAAAGAAGTCACGGTCGAAAAATGTGAGAAATGGAACCGGGTGCGTATCGTGTCAACAGATGATGTTGATCTTCGTTCTGATGTGTTTGAAAGGGTGGTAAAAGAGGGGTGGATTTTGCGTGAGCTGAAGCGGGCAGACGGCTCTCTGGAAGATGTGTTTGCGTCGTTAACGCGTGATAGAGGACAAAGGGAGGCATCATGAGAACGTGGTTTGTGCTATGGAAAAAGGAGCTGGCGTCCTATTTCTTTTCGCCGATGGCCTATGTAATGATGATGTTTTTTTTGGCGATTATGGGGTTTAGTTTTTGGCTTTTAGCGGTGGCCTTATCGCAAGGCGCTGAATCTACTTCGATCATGACTGCCTTGTTTGGGGACAGTATTTTCTTTTGGATGTCTATGCTTATTGTTGCTCCTTTGCTTACGATGCGTCTTATCGCAGAAGAAAAACGTTCAGGGACGATTGAAACGCTTATGACGGCGCCTGTATCGGACGTTTCTGTTGTGCTGGCAAAGTACTTTGGGGCTTTAACGTTTTTTGTTGTGATGTGGTCTCCGACGAGTTTTTATGCATGGTCTTTGATGAAATTTGCCCCTTTCCCTTCTATTGATTTATGGGTGATGGGGAGTAGCTCTTTAGGCGTCTTTTTAATTGGAGCGTTGTATCTTGCCGCAGGAATTTTTGCGTCTTCTTTGACGCAAAATCAAATGGGGGCTGCGATGATTTGCTTTGCCGTTCTTTGTTTAGTCTTTTTGTCCGGGTTTATTTCGTATTTTGCACGCACAGGGTTTATCCGGGAAATCAGTGCTTATGTTTCTTCTGTTCAGCATATGGGTGAATTTTCACGAGGGGTTCTCGATACCCGTCCCCTTGTTTTTTATGGCACAGCCGTCGTAGGCCTTTTGTTTGCTACAGTGAAAGTGGTTGAATCCCGTAAATGGAAATAGTGTTGTGACTGATACCAAGAAAGCAAAAAGGAAAATACGCCAGCGTAGAGGGGCGAAACTAGCTATTGGAATCAATACAGCCTTAGCTCTTTTTTTGATGGGTGTCATGATCGGTATGCTGAACTATCTCGGGTATCGCCATTATTATCGCTTCGATTTGAGTCGGACAAAATATTATACGTTGTCAGATAAAACAGTGGATGTGTTGAGTTCTTTAACCAACCAAATCGATGTGATTGTTTTTTTTCAAAAAGATGAAGTGGGGTTTAAAGATATTGAAAATCTGTTGAAGGAGTATCTGTCCATCTCAGATAAGATCCATGTTGAGTATGTTGATCCCGATCGTGATTTAGCGCGTGCAGAGGCGTTTGTACGTAAGTATGAAATGACGGAACCAAATGGTGTCGTGTTTGGCAATGGGTCGCGTACTAAATATGTGATGGGCGATACTCTTTATGAGTATACCTTCAATACATATAACACAGATCCGTCCTCATTTTTGTTTAAGGGTGAACAAGTTTTTTCATCAACCATTCAAGAGATTTCACAAGGGAAAAAACCGATTGTTTATTTTTTAGGAGGGCATGGAGAACCGGGTCTTGATGATTTTGATCCGTATAAAGGGTACTCAAGTATCGCGAAGGTGATCAGAAGAGATGCGGTGGAAGTTCGTTCTCTTGTCTTGGGGGAAGCTTCGTCGGTTCCAGAAGATTGTGATGCACTGGTTGTTGCGGGGCCCCAACAAAAAATCTCTCAACCTGAACTGGATCTCATTCGTTCGTATATGAATAAAAACGGCAAAATGATGGTCTTGTTGGATGCAGGGGTCCGGGTCGGCTTGGAGCCTCTCTTGGAAAGTTGGAGTATACAGTTAGAGGATGATGTGGTCGTGGATCCCCATCGTACCCTAACGGGGAAAGACCTCTTTATCACCGAATATGGAGATCATCCTATAGGAGATTCATTAAAGAATCTTTCATCCATTTTTTATGGGCCTCGTTCCGTGGAGCCGATGGCTCGTTTTCAGGATGCTTCGGATGTCGTGGACAAGCCGCGTGTGACCTCTCTGGCACATTGTTCCTCCTCGGGGTGGGCAGAGATGGACGCGGTGGAAAGACCGTTTAAATATAATCCATCCCGAGATCGGTCAGGTCCTGTTTCTGTTGCTGTCGCTGTTGAGAAGGGCTCTACCCGAACCTTGGATTTATCTATTCCTTTAACGCGAATGGTCGTTTTGGGGGATGCAACCTTTGTTTCAAACGGATCGTTGATGGGCGGAAATGTAAACCTATTTATGAGCGCGTTAAATTGGTTGTTAGAGCGCGAAACGCTTATGGCGATTGCGCCTAAGGAAATAACGTATGTGGAACTGGTTATGAATAAGCGAGATCTTGCGTTTTTGTTTTGGTCAGTTGTTGTGGGATTGCCCAGTGTTATAGGTTTACTCGGGGGGTGCGTGTGGCTTGCTAGGCGTCGGTATTAAATTACGCAATTTCAACTCAACGTGGCGCAGGTAGAGAGGTCATATATGATGAATGTAGAAATAAAAAGGCGGAAAGGGAATGAATCGTGAAGGGAAGAACGACACTTTTTCTCTTGGCGTCTGTTGGCATTTTAGGGTCCTTTATTTGGTTTGTTGAACGCAAAAATGATACGACCGATGAGCGGTATGAACAGGGTCGTAACGTGTTGAAAGTCATTGCTCACCGAATTAACTATTTGCGCTTTGAAACGTCGGACTTGGTTATCGAATGCGAAAAAGACGAGAACCAATGGTTCCTGCGTCGCCCTGTTAATGCTCGAGCGGATGCGGGAATGATCGATCGCATTTTTACCCAGTTAGGAGGATTGTCTCGTAACGCTGTCATTACGTCAGATGACTTAAAAAAACATGGGTCAACGTTGGCTGATTACGGTTTTGTCCGTCCTAGAGCTCAACTTACATGGGGTGATGGTGCGCGCCGTGACACCCTTTGGGTAGGGCATGATGCCCCGGTGGGAAATTCGATCTATATCAAGTTTGAGCATGAACCCGATATTCTCGTGACTTCTTCTGACTTGATGGCGTTTTTTCCAAAAGATCCACAGCGATTCCGAGACCGTATTTTGTTTGATAGAGAGGTGGCGCAGGTTAAACGTATTGATATTCAGCGCAAAGAGGGGTTTCTCCGGATCGCTCGCACGGATCATCATGCTTGGGAAATTCAGCAGCCTCTCGAAGGTCGTGCTGATTTAAGTACAGTGCTTCAACTGGTAGATGATATTTTAGATCTCCGTATAGAACATTTTATAGCCGATGGAGTTGTTGACACTGCGGCATATGGATTTGATGATGTGAACATGCAGGTATCGCTTTTAATGGAGGGCGTTGACCAAGTCCAGACCCTTTACCTGGGCAAAAAATATGAGAAAGACGAATCCCTGGTTTATGCAAAACGGAATCGTGAAGATTCGGTTGTTGCCATTTCGGATAAAATATTTTCGAAACTGAACATGAAAGCTAACGAATTACGCGATTCACGGTTACTGGCGTTTCCAAGCTATCAGATCGATACGATCATGATTGAACAAAAGAATGAGGTTTTAGAGTTTCGACGTGTTGAGAAGGAGACCTGGAAAATTGTTCATCCTGCTGAATGGGAGGCTGATAACGAGCGTGTTGAATCCATGTTGATGGCTTGGATGGAGACACGGGTTCAAACATTCTATGATCATTCCGTTACAAATCTTCATGCAAGGGGGTTTGTTAAGCCTTTATGTGTGATTAAATTTTCTCGTAACCATGCAATAAATGATATGCAGGAAATGGTTGTTATACAAATCAGCTCAGAAGAACCTGATGATGGCTTAGTTACCGTGAAGGTTGATCCGGGCAAGGCCTATTATAAAATTTCTGATTCTGTTTTAGAAAAAACCAGACTCAATCCACTCTACTTTCGAAATCGCCAGGTTTTGTCCTTATCGAGCCATGATATCCGGAAAGTAACCCTTTCGATCAATGGCAAAGAACAGGTCGTTGAAAAAAACGGGCAAGGAAACTATCAGCCGTCTTTTGTGGATGGAGGCGAACTTTCCGAAAAGGTGTTAAAGGAAGTGATTCGAACAGTAACAGACCTGTGGGCTGAAGAATATATTGAGGAATCGCCAAAGGATCTTTCAATCTTTAGATTAGATCCCCCTCAAGCGGTTTTGCGTTTAGGCCTATCTGGCGAAGCAGGTATTGGCAAGGCGATATTACTTGGCAAGACCTCTCCTTCAAAGGGCCGGTATGCCATGATACGAGGGCAAGATGTTGTTTTTACACTCGATGACAAAAGCGCTGCAACGATTATCCAATCCATGTATGAACCGAAGGCTTCATCCGACGAAGCATCCCAAGATGAGCCATAAACGTCCATCATGCCCCAGTCTAAGAATCTGGTTGAAGAATTATGGCGGGAAAAAGAAACCGTTTGTTCTTGTCGTTCGGATGTTTTTTCTTGTGATTTTTTTGCTTATTGCACTTGTCGTTTATCTTCATGTTGTGGGGTTTCCTGGATTTGCTCGAGAAGCGCTTATTCGTAAAATGGACGAAGCCGGGTGTGCCATTCGACTTCAGCGAATCCGTTTGGATTTTGTAGAAGGGCTTGTGGCAGAGCACGTTCGCATTTTTACAGATCGGTCCCGTTCTGATCCTCTTATTGAGGCCGAACAGGTTGTTCTAAAATTTGAATGGGCAGCATGGTTCCATCAGCCATTAGGGCTAAGATCTATACGCATCTTGAATGCCAATTTCCATCTCGGTCAGATAGAGCCTCTGGCGAATCATAAAGATGTACAGTCGATTACCTTGAGGGACGTTCAAGGGGTTCTCAAAATAGAAGCGGGTGGTATACGGATACACCATCTAGAGGGGGTTGTTGGAAAAGTTCCTGTCAATGTTCATGGGTTTATTGTGTGGGATCCGGATCCTTCTAGTTCAACGACGTCGATGCGTTTTATGGACGTTGTACGTGCGAGGGTGAAGTCCCTGTCGAAAAAGAACGTTTCTTGGATCTATCCCCTTGTCGAAGCGATTGCTTTTGCACAGTTTGATCAGGTTCCACATCTGGACGTAGAATTCTTGATCCACACAGATAGTCCTGACCTGAACGAAATTATTTTGATGACCGCAGGGAAAGGCGTTCGGGTCAGGGGCGTTTATTTTGATAAGTGGGAGGTGGTCGCACATCTTCGAGACCGTTCACTATTTCTCCCTAGTTGTACCGTGTGGGTGGGTGATCAGATTGTCGAAGTCTCGGGCGCATTAAGTTTGGATGAAAAGCTCATTGAAGGACGTGTATTTAGTACGTTATCTCCCGCGTGTTGGACAAGTCTCATTCCGACCGAGTGGAGTAAAAGGGTGGCCGATGCAAAAATGTTTATGGGAGAAAGCTTAGAGATTGAACTTTTATGGGATCCGGTCCCTATAGAAAAAGTTACAGAACACATATCTGGGTGGCTTTCTTTAAGAAAAGCAGAGATTCATGACATATGGGTTGAAAAGGCTGGGGTTTCTTTTGAGTGGGATAAACCGTGGCTTCGCTTAGAGTCTATAGATGCTGTTATTGGTCGGGATCATCAACAAGGGCCTCTTAGAGGGACCTTTCATTTTAATCCTCTTAATACCATGTATTCCGGCTCTGTTAAAACGGGATTTGACCCGAATGCGATTCTTCCTGTGTTAAATGATAATCTTACACGTTTTGTGCGTTGTAATGGTTTTAAAGAATCACCACCGACCCTTGAAGGAACGTTCTCAGGGACTCTGTCAGACCGTGAATCTTTTATGTTATCAGGCTCTATTGCTGCTTCAAATTTTGTTTATCAGGGCATCTTTTTAGAATCTTTAAATACGCCCATCTATATTAGTAATCGTGTTGTGACGTTAAATCCTGTGGAAATAAACCGAAGTGAAGGAGTGTTAGCAGGATCGCTTCGACAAGATTTTGCGGATAAACACATTGATTTTAAGGCGCGGAGCACGTTGGCGCTTAAAGCGTTTTCAAAAATTTTAGGGCCTGTGATTGAACGCGTCTTTCGTGTCATCCGATCGGAAGGGGCCACTACGATTGAGGGGGAGGGTCGTATAGACTACAGAGATGCTGCGGATACAGATTTTAAATTTTTTGTCGACGCTGAAAACTTGGGATTAAAAGGGTTCTTGGCGAACCGTTGTCGTTTTAAGGGGGAGGCCAAAGGACCGCATATTCTTTTGCGTAACGTGAAGGGTCTTCTGTACGGCGGGGAATTTACAGGTCAGCTAGCATTTGATGATATTCGGTCGAAGACAAACATCAGCTATACCTTAGACGTTATGTGGTCTAACGTGAACTTTTCAACCGTCGTTCAAAATATAAGAGAGATCGATGGCGACTCGTATCGTGGGGATTTCGACGGGCAATTAGTCCTCTCAGGAAGGTTCGGTGAAGGGCGTGGTGATACGATTAAAGGAAGGGGACATGCTCAAATAACCGATGGCCTTTTATTCCAAATACCTCTTTTTGGGGGATTGTCCAAACTGCTAGCACGCTTATATCCTCGGTTAGGATTTGCATCCCAGACTGATTTTAAAACTCGATTTCACATTAAAGATCGAAAGATCCATGTAGACCACTTTGTATTAGAAGGGGCTTTTTTAAGTGTGCAAGGTTCGGGTGATTATCATTTTAACGAAACATTAGATTTTTTTATAGAAGTTCTTCCCTTAGGCGAAAGCAAGCTTGCAGATTGGATTCGGAAACTCACATTCCCGGCCACTCAGCTATTAAAATTTCGTCTTGGAGGGACATTGCGTGATCCGGAATGGAGGCCCGATAATTGGCCCCAAGAATTATTTGATATGTTGGATGATATATTTTAGCCACATATCGGTGTAAAACGAGCTTGTTGGTGATTTGGAATTTGAGTCACAAAAACCTCCAATCACCGTGAAGCATCGATCAAAAAAGTTCCATCCCCTGCACATGAGATTTAAAAAGCCTTCCAATCATTGGAAAAAATGAGGCCTATAAAAATCGAACCGTTTTTGAGGCTCTGATTTTTTATTGCGGCACAGCGATGCGCGGTTATATTATACGCCAAATCATTAACCCGTAATCCCGTGTCATGATGAAACACGTATATAGAAAGGAAAATATATGAATACTTGTCTCCGGAGCCTCGCCTGTCTCAGCCTATGTGTATTCGTCGGATGCAGCAAAGGGCCTGAGGATGTTGAATCAACGTTGCTTGACACGGTTCAATACAATGCAAGCGCACCCGCTGGGTGCGTCGAGGCTTTTTTGTAATTCCTTTTGGCCCAAATGGTTCGTGCAGAAAACCGCGTTTAACTGACGGATCCAAGATTATGCTTAAGGAGATTAGAACGTCTCGTCAAGCAACGGTTATCTTTTCTATTCTCGCCATAGGTATAGTCATCGTTACCCTTGCGACCCCTTATGCGCATCGCATACAAGACAACGAAAATCGCTTACTCAGAAATGTTTTTTCTAATACTTCGCTTCCGGCCATGGACACGTTGCTTTCCGATGTCTTATTTGTTGCGTTTGATACGGAAACAACGGGTGTTAATCCCAACTATGAGCGCATTATTGAGATTGCAGCCGTTAAATTCAAAAACGGGAAAATTTTAGAAGAAAAAAGCTGGTTAGTAAATCCTGAAAAATTCATACCAAAAGGGGTCCAGAATATTCACAAGACTACACCTGAAATGGTCGAAGACCAACCTATATTTAAAAAGATTTACCCTGAATTCGCACGGTTTGTTGCAGGGAGCGTTTTGTTGGCTCACAATGCGCCTTTTGACGTGAAGTTTGTACAGATAGAAGCAGGCCGCTGTCATTATATGTTACCCCCGAATGATGTAATTGATAGTTTACGTTTATTCCGGAGAACCTACCCCACCCTTAAATCTCACTCCCTTGCAGCGGTGGCCGAGTTCTTAAACATAAAATCAGGTCAGTTTCACCGAGCGGCGGATGACTCTGTATATATGGCCCGAATCCTCAAAATGTTTAGGCATTTAGGCGCAAAAGCCACACTAGCGGAACTTTATGAGCTAGCTGGCGGAAAAACTGCGTTTAACTGACGGATCCAGGGTTAGATTAAACAATCGGCTCAACCCATTCATCTGCAGAATCTGCCCCCCCCTTTTTCCGGTCCTTTTCCTCGGAAAAGAAAACGATGTAAGAATAGACCACAACCCAGAGGAATGAAAATCCCATAGACCAAAAGCGTCCACAGACCAAATTCATGTGTCGGGTCTTCCATAACCCGATAGGTGTCCCAAAAGATAAAAAGACAACAGATCCACACGGCCAGAAAATTTGGCAAAGCGTCAATCGCATGCATTTTCCCCAATCCCTGAAATCGTTTTTTTGTAAGTGGCCAAAACAAATTAGACCCCATATGCCCCAACTGGTCTTCCAACACATGCGCTCCAAAAGCTAAAGGAATCACGACCCCGGCTTTCCACCCCCAAATGCATCCCCCCAGAATCCCAAAAACACCTCCGGTAATCAGACTATGGCTCCATGTACGATGCCAAGGAAGAAAGTGAAGCACAACGGGACCGTTCTTGGTTGGATTGAGAGAAAAGGGTGGACCATCAAAAATGTCTACGGTTGTTATAGCGTCATAGGTATGCAGAAAGGGACCTTTTATTTTTGATCGTCCCACGGGTGTTTCTTTAGACACGCTGCCAGGTACAGGGACTTGCCCCGTATTTACAACCGGTCCAAATTTCACGAGGACTTCTTGGTTAGAGCATTTAACGATTGAAATGCCTCGCTAGAAGATCTATACTCCATGACACGAGTATAGCAACAGCAGAAGTCCGGCGGCGTGCGATAGATGCCTACAAAATGGGCAAAGGTTCCCAGGCCGATATCGCATCTTCTTATCGTGTAGATCTTAGAACGTTTCAGCGTGGGCTCTCTCGTTTCAACGAAACCGGACAGACCGCTCCTCGACCGCGTGGGCATCGCCAGGCCCTCTACAGCGGAAAGCAGCTCAAGGCGTTGGCTCAACTGGGGGGCAAACATCCCGATGCAACGCTTGAAGAACTCAAGAACATGAGCGGCGTGAAGGGGTCGATCATGGCCGTACAGCGGGCGTTGAATCGGTTGGGCTGCCGGTATAAAAGAAACGCTTCACGCCAGCGAGCAAGACCGGGCGGATGTAAATCTCTTGAGAAAGTAGTGGATCCAAGAGGTGGCCAAACTTGATCCAAGTCGCCTTGTCTTTATTGATGAATCCGGGGCGAAAACGAATATGACTCGTCTGCGGGGCCGGGCGTTGGGCGGGAACAGGCTTTTTGCCAAAACGCCTTATGGACATTGGTGTACCACCACCTTGATTTCTTCGGTCCGCCTGGACGGAACAACAGCGGCCATGGAGGGGGAGGGGGCGACAGAGACGGCTGTTTTTAGAGAATATATTCGCCGGGTTCTTCTCCCGACTCTTTCACCTGAAGACATCGTCATCATGGACAATCTTCGCGTCCATCACAATCCCAAGGTCATTGAACTCATTGAGTCATGTGGGGCCCATGTAAGATTCCTTCCACCCTACAGCCCCGATTCCAGCCCCATTGAAAAAATATGGGGCAAGATAAAGAATCGGTTGGGCAGCCTTGCAGCCCGCAGTCAGCAGGAACTATCTGAAGCGATCACACAAGCGTCCGAAGAGATTTCTCCCGACGAGGTAATCGGCTGGTCTTCTTCGTGCTACATCGCGATACCTCAATCGTGAAGCGCTCTAGCCTGGTCAAAATTCACACTATATTGCTGCCAATAATCGACCCCTTTCCGAATAGTATTTAATTTGATTCTAACGTCTCGACCCTGTTCATGGGCTTGATCAACCGCCTCCGCTAATGTAGTGGCGATTTTTTGTGGATCGGGATGATGGGGATCTGGATCGATATAGATATCGTGCTTATAAAAGAAACGATAAAACCTGAAGTCGAGTGTATCCGGCAACAACCCAAATGCCCCTCCAAGTATAAAATACAATGGATTCCCTTCGATCGCTGCGTTCACGCTCCACGGGAAAAATGAGGAAACAGCAACGCCTGTTATAAAATGTGAAAACCCTTTCATCGCTAAGAAATGTTATTGGTCATTTGTTGTGTACTTGGACTTGCGGTCAAATGAGTTTTAGCCATGTGGCCACTTTTGTTCCGACCCCGGACATGTTACATGCAATGGGCAATAAAAGAACGCCCAAACAATTAAGACGACGTGATCCAAATAAAACAGGAATAAGGCCGATCGCCGTTCCTACGACCATGATCAATAACCCGGACCAACTCACCACCATAAAAACCAACATAATGATAATCATAAAGGCAACTGTAGAGGCTGTTCTATAATTAACTTTATCAATCACATACAATGTCAAATGGGTCAACGGACTCATCATTAAAAAGGAAATAGCGCCGGATAACGCGATGGCAGCAAGAACCATATAATAATCATAATATCCTTGTGGAACATGTATGCCCTGAACCATCCATGCCGCGCCGCGCCGCTTTACAGAAAGCATGGGAACAAAGAACATTAAAAAAGCGCCCGTATAATAAACAAGCTTGGAAACACCTTGTGAAATGAGAAAAACACGCTCGTCACGTTGTGCCGTAGCGTGGCCTGCCAGCATCCCTCCAATCCCTCCGGTTATAACAGGAAAAAACGCAGCAATCCCTCCACCCAACCCGCCCGCAGCCATACTTCGCCACATAATATCGCCATCGATTTCAAGATGCGGAGACGTTTTTTGAGGAGGAATCTCTGTTCCACTAATAATGTTTAATAAGCACGATGGAATAGCAAAGAGTCCTACAAACGCAGGCATAATGTTTTGAAACGCAACATCGATTGACACCGGGGATCGATACAGCAAAATAAATCCAAAAACACCGGACAACAAAAAGGTTGCAAGACCTGCACCCAACGATTTCCACGCATCAAAAAATTTGGGCCATCCCGAGATGCCGGAGGTTCCTCCTTTAGGCCATTCAGCCATTAGCATATAGGTAACAATAATCCATAAAATCCAGTGAATATGTGGAGTCAATACTTCGCGGATCAGAGGCAAAACTCTCGGCGCAAACGGCGCGACAATAAAGACAAGGAAAAACACACCCAACAACCCACCCACCCCTGCCATCATGGTCCCTTCATACCCACGCCCTGTCATGAGATACTTTTGGCCAGGCAAAACTGTAAACAACGCGCTCTCATCAGGAGCCCCTAACAAAATCGAAGGAATGGTATTCAACATGAACCATCCAACAATCATGCTTGTCATAAAAGGCACATATACTTCTGGTGGAAGACGAATCCCATGATCGATCAATGCGTACTGAAGAAGTAATAGTCCCCCCAACACATTGTAAGCATGCAAAGCAGGCAAGCAGGATAAAACGTTCGATAACAACGTTCCGATTATCCTGGAACCTAAAACAAACAAAATGGCCTGCACAGACGTTAACTTCCTTATGCTGAACTCACGTTACTTCAATTCTTTGGATCTGCGATGCATGATATACGTTTAACCGCAATCCATTTTTCAGGCTTTTGACATGCCCCTGAACATGTATCTCCGTTCCGAGCTCCAAAATATTTTCGGGAAGCTCTTTTGCAGCGCTGGATTTATAGACGATTTCTACGGTGTCTTCGCCCTGTTGCAAAACCATTCGGTGCTGGGCTTTACTGGCTGGGTCAGGCTCGGTTCGTTTTGCAATACGTCCCCGAGCACGTATCAACTGTCCCTCTAAATCCGTTGTAATGTTTCCAACACGTAAATCATCCTTAAACGATATGTGATCCTTAAAGAAAGCGGCAGGTGTAATCGGCAAAAGTGTTAGATCGTTGGCTTGATTCAGCTGTAACTGCAATTTTTCCTGATAGTTGACAACCGTTGTTCTGACCTGAAAAACGGTTCCGGGCTTGACATGTACCTTTTCCAAAATCTCTTCGTAAATATCCGCAAAAGCACTAATCCGACCTTCACCGGTGCCGTCTGTAAATTTAATCACCCATGGCGCCCGTGTCCCTAATTTAGGATTTGTAACTTCTAAAATAACACCTTCTATAATTACATTTTTTCCCTCTAATTCCCCATGCACTTGGTTCCATGAAAGTTCACGCGCTTGATCGCGAATAATTTTAATTTGGTCGGGGGCGCCGAGCCACAAAGAAGTACGATCAGCAGCAACGTTTAGGCTTCCGGCCACATCGACCTCATCTCCAGCACGAGGAACATGGTCTAATTCGAGCAGCTCCCTTGCTTTGCCTCGATAGGCCTTTACGCTGATAGCTCCCGTTCCATCATCAACGGTAAAACTAAGACTCGCGACACGGCCTGCTTCTCTATAGATACGAGCATCGCCGATCACTTGACCTGCAACACGGATAAACGCAAAATTCATTGTGCGCTCAATTTCACCGATTTTGATAACGGGAATTTCTCCACGGGTGGCCATGAGCCAAAGGAAAACGAGTCCAGTAAGCGCTAAAACAAGTGCGGCGAATCGAAAGAAACGGACAGAAAGACGTTTCGTGATTTTCGCCCCGCAATGGGGACATACATTAAGGGGTCCAACAAATTGTCCACACGAATGACACGTAATCTCTTGGGGTTGCTCTTGATGTCCAGGCAACATATCACTCATGAGTTTACCTTATTAATCAACTCCTTAATCGCAGCAAAGTATGCTTTCATTCCAATGTGAAATACACTGTTGTGGTCTGCTCCTGGAATTTTCAACAATGTTTTTTGGGTGGCAGCAGAGGCCTTATATAAAACTTTCGCATCTTCAAAAGGAATGAGTGAATCGTGTTCTCCATGAATAATAAGGGTCGGCTTTGTAAACGCTTTAATCTTGTCCGCATTATTCAAACTCGTATCGTTCTGGATTCCCAATGCATCGGTATTAATCCCCAACCGTTGTAATAGCGGAAGGGTATAAGCAAATCCGCTTTCAATAATAAGTCCGGTGACTTCATCAGGATATGCGTGGACAATTTCTGAAACGAGGGCGCTTCCCAAAGACCGTCTCATCACCAAGAGAGGCCCTGAAAAGACATTTGCCTTTAGGTGTGCCTGCACATAGTTGAAAAGTGTGTGGGCGTCTGATTGCATATGGAATACCGTTGGCATCCCTGTTGATTTGCCGTATCCTCGATATCCAACCGGGAAAGAATTAATACCCATTTGCGTGTAGAGGTTGGCGATTTCATCATATTCGGACACGATTTCGCCGTTTCCATGCGCATAAGGAATGGTTGGACTTGAAGCGTGATGAACATAAAATCGTCCTTCGATAACAACATCCTCATCTACAGGGATTAAATGTTCCTCAAAAGGTCCTTGAGCCTGAGATACAGACGGGTCTGATGAGCGTGGATGAAAAATAAAAGCAAGAATTTCAGGTCGATCCAGTGGATTTGGATTTATAAAATTATCATTTGTCACTCTTCGTTCTCCTGACTGGCATGATATATTTTGGGTAAGCAAAATGCAAAAAACTAAATCCCGAATTTGAAACAAACTTTTAGGCATCATCAAATCTCTTGAATGGCAGGGCCTTTTAACGGGGCCCTTCAATTCTTTCTGTCATCGTGATGCATAAACAAAAAAACATCAATGTCCAAATCAAATTGAACTACGATTAGAATGGAACAAAAAGAACATATTAACGGTCCCATTGAACGCGTAACGTTTCACAGTGAAGAATCCGGTTTTTGTGTGTTGCGCGTAAAGGTAAAAGGTCACCGAGAGCAGGTAACAATGACGGGCTTTCTCCCTCAAGTGACTGCAGGGGAATGGGTAGACGCGCACGGGCAGTGGGTCGTCGATCCTAAATACGGGCAACAGTTTAAAGCGTCGACGCTACGTACCACTTATCCCGATACACCTGCCGGCATCGAAAAATATTTGGGGTCTGGCTTGATTAAAGGTATTGGTCCTGTCTGCGCATCCAAACTTGTCCAAAAATTTGGCCGAGACATTTTTGATGTTATGGAAACGCGTTCGAAATTACTCGAAAAAGTAAGTGGGATTGGACCCCATCGTAGACAACAAATCAAAGTGGCGTGGAACGAACAAAAATCGGTCCGGGAAATCATGACCTTTCTTTTAAGTCATGGCGTAACGACAACACGCGCATTTCGGATTCACAAAACGTATGGCGACGATGCGATTCCTAAAGTACAAAGAGATCCGTATTGCCTCGCTCGCGATATTCCGGGAATCGGATTTCTGACCGCCGACCAAATTGCATCCAATATGGGTGTTGAGAAAACCTCCGAGTTAAGAGCAAAAGCCGGGACAGAATATGCACTTCAAGCATGCACGTCTGAGGGTCATTGTGCATATCCGCAAGATGAGTTAATTGAAAAAACCTCTGTTCTGTTAGAAGTGCCTCCAGCCCTCATTCAAAAAGCGATCGAACAAGCAATACATGATAAGCGATTGATTCTAGAAAAAGGCCTAAACAAAACGCCTCTCATTTATTTGGCCCACCTGCATTACGCAGAAAAATCTCTTGCTCAATATATCAAAGAGCTGTTGCAAGGAACTCATCCTTGTCCCCATCTTGAAACAGACAAGGTGTTAACGTGGGTTCAAAATAAGCTAGGATTTGATCTTGCACCCTCCCAACACCAGGCATTGATCAGTGCCATCACATCTAAAGTCATGATTATTACAGGCGGACCCGGTGTCGGGAAAACAACACTGATTAGCGCTATTCTCAAGATCTTCAAAGCCAAGGATCTCAACGTAATCTTATGTGCCCCAACAGGCCGCGCGGCTAAACGGATGGCTGAAGCGACTGGAACCACTGCAAAAACGATTCATCGTTTATTGGTCTATGACCCCGCAAAAGGACACTTTAAGCATAATGAAACCCTTCCCCTCAAAGGCGATGTATTTATTGTCGACGAAACGAGCATGATCGATCTAGTTCTCGCCCATCAACTCGTACGTGCGATTCCTTCACATGCAACACTTATTTTTGTAGGCGATGTCGATCAGCTCCCGTCCGTTGGCCCCGGAAGTGTCCTCGGAGATATCATTCAATCAGAAACCGTCCCTGTTTATAGACTCAACAAAATATTTCGACAGGCTGCTGAAAGCTCCATTATTATCAATGCTCATCGTATTAACGAAGGCCAACCACCTCTCTATCGAGAAGCAAAACAGGCCTCTGACTTTTATTTTGTCAAAGCCGATGACCCCGAAAAGGCGTGTGAAAAAATTTCCCGGCTTGTTCAAGAGTCAATCCCTAAAAAATTTCATCTGAATCCTTTAAACGACATTCAAATCATAACACCGATGCAACGAGGAGAACTCGGCGCACGAAACTTGAATCAACTCCTGCAAAAAACCTTAAATCCGGACGGGGCATCTATTCAAAAATATGGGACTGACTTCCGGGTAGGCGACAAAGTTATGCAACGGATTAACAACTACGACAAAGATATTTTTAACGGAGATGTCGGCCGGATTTTTTCATTAAATGTAGAGGAATGTGAACTGGTCGTCGAATTTGGTGGACGAAACACAGCATATGACTTCCAAGAATTAGATGAACTTATGTTAGCGTATGCAACAACCATCCACAAAAGCCAAGGCAGTGAATATCCGTGTGTAATTATTCCGATCCACACACAACATTATATACTCCTTCAGCGTAATTTGTTATACACAGCCATTACACGTGGAAAGAAATTAGTCCTTTTAGTAGGATCAGAAAAGGCCATAGCCATAGCTATACAGAAAATAGAAGCACGTAAACGAATCACTATGTTGAAAGAGCGGTTAACCCAACGGGCATGAACGGTCAGACGTTCATTCAAATAAGTATAAAATATAAGGAGGCATCATGGCAGTCATCTGTACAACAAAAGACAATGCGGGGCTCATAAAAATCACAGGTCCTCTCCTCGCTTCTACCGCCGGAGCATTCCGCGAGCAATTCGGCACATGGCGCAAAGCCGAGTCAGACTTAAAAGATATCGTTATTGACTTATCGGATGTAGACATGATGGATAGTGCAGGATTAGGGGGACTGATCGCAGTGCTCAAAGGGATCACCGAAGGTGGCGGAAATTTAAAGATAGCCTGTCTTCAAAAAAACCCACGTATGGTTTTTGAAATTACTCGAACGTATAGAATTTTGATATTTATGAGACGGTACATGAAGCGATTCAAGCCTGTAAATAAAAGCCGTTCTGTGTATGGGAACGGCATTGAGATGGGCCCTCTGAGATAGACAGCACACATAATAGAGCTTACCCCAAATCGACATGCTGAAAATTATAGAATGATAAAGAATCAAAATATAGTAGTGACGGGAGGTGCAGGCTTTATAGGTTCACACCTATGTGAAGCCTTGCTTCGAGAAAAAACCAATACCGTTATATGCCTAGACAATTTTAATGATTTTTATGATCCAGTGATTAAACGCAACAACATTTCTTCCTTTCAAAAGCATGATCAATTCAACCTTTACTCTTTAGACATTCTTCATAAAGAAGACCTCGAGCAAATCTTTGAAAAGGAAAATATTCATACCATTTTTCATCTAGCGGCCAGAGCAGGCGTCAGACCTTCGATACAATCCCCCAAGCTCTATGCACAAGTGAATATAGAAGGAACGATCAATCTCCTTGAATGTGCTAAAGAATATAACGTCGAAAAATTCATTTTAGCATCGACTTCATCCATTTATGGGAACAAAAAAAAAGTTCCCTTCTCCGAAACAGATCCCGTAGATCATCCTGTCTCCCCGTATGCCACCACCAAGAAAGCGGCTGAGCTGATGTGTTATAACTATCATCATTTATATCAGATCCCCATGGCCTGTATTCGTTTCTTTACCGTATATGGACCACGCCAGCGCCCCGAAATGGCGATTCATATGTTTACAAAACATATTTTGGAGGGGACACCGATCCCTGTTTTTAATCACGGGAAATGTGAACGCGACTATACCTATATCGATGACATTATCCAGGGTGTTCTCAAAGTCAGCGAATTCGATTTTTCTTTTGATATTGTGAATTTAGGTGAGTCTAAAACCATTACAACACTTGACCTCATAAAACGTATCGAAAAAGCATGCGGCAAAAAAGCCAAACTAGAATTGATCAAGGCCCAACCGGGTGATGTAGAAAAAACCTATGCAGATATAACGCGCGCCAAAAAGGTTTATGGGTACGACCCTCAGTACCCTATTGAAAAAGGCCTTCATATGTTTGTAGAGTGGTACAAGCATCTTTAACCTGGATCGGGTATTAGAACAAGGAAGTACAAAATCTCAAAAAAACGTTTCATTGGCTTTGAATGTTGTCCTTTGTCTCGTGAATATGTAAATTGTGTTCTTCCTTAATAGAGCGCTTGAATGGGGTTCAAGAGGTCGCTAGTTTGTTTCTAGTTGCCTCGACCCTTTTCCGGTCTGCTTCGTTGGAGAACTTTTGTGAATTACAAGTTTCTTATAGGCGGGTATGTTTTTCTGTCCTTAACTTCATATGTCTGGGGACGGTCGCCTTATACAGAGCGTGATATCCGCGCTCAGTTTATGCCGACCAAACCTATGGTCCATCTTTCATATGAAGCAACCTATCGATTATTTTTTTTAGAGCTCAAGAAAGTAGCGACGGCAGAGATTAAAGCCACAGAAGGGCGATGGCATAATCGTGTGACAGGGCTGAGGGTTCCCGTATGCTTGATTGAGTTTAAGATTGATTCATTGGATCATCCCGATAGCGGGAAACAGAGACGTTTTTCCTTTCATAATTCTGTTGTATCGGTCATGACATTGCCTGACCTTGAAACAGTTCTATACATCAAGCGAGATGATGAACATATTCGGCCTTGGTTCAAAAAAGCAGAAAAGGTTAAACGACTAGAAATTTTTGATATGGAATCAGGTCAAATGGATTACTATCGAGAAGATTTGTTGTCTGGTGATGTGCAAACCCAACTTGTTGGGGGAGAAAACATATTGAAACAAAATAAAAAAATGGTGAGTTTGGCGGATATATTATCAAAAATTTATCGCGGCGAAAAAACGTACGCAGATCTTCACGCCTTGACTCCGATCCAGATTGATGTTGGCCAGACATCCGTCATGTATGATGTTGTGACAAAAAAAGAAAAGAGCCCCATGCGGGTTATGGGGGAAAAGAGGTCTTCTTTGCGCATGCATTTTAGACCCTCAAAAGGGACCGAAACAAAAGGTTGCGAGTTTACGTTATGGGCTTGTTCATTCATAGATCTTGTCAAAAGGATCGATAATGAAACGCTGAAATCGATTGCTGATGAAGCGTTGGAGTTTACGATGACCCCTCTTGTTTTGGATGCTCATTTATCATTGGGCGTTATTCGTTGTAGACTCAATACAGTATATACAGAGGCGTGGTCGCAAAACCGAAATTTTAATGTGGAAATCCGATAGAAAGAGATTTAGGTGTTAGCAAAAGTTTTTTCAGGAGCCGTATATGGTGTAGATGCTTATACCGTAGAGATAGAAGTGAATTCAGGTCATGGCGATTCTCTGGTAACGATTATCGTGGGTCTACCTGATCTAGCGGTTAAAGAGAGCAAAGATCGAGTCGAAACAGCCCTTCTCAATACCGCCTTTTCTCTTCCCATGGGGCGGGTCACTATTAACTTAGCTCCAGCCGATATCAAGAAAGAGGGTCCGAGCTTTGATTTGCCGATTGCGTTAGGTGTATTAGCGGCTCAAGGAGAGATAGACGCTGAACAACTTAAGAGCCTATGTGTGGTTGGTGAGTTGGCGTTGAGCGGTGAAGTACGCCGAGTGCGAGGGATTCTTCCGATTGCCATGAACGCCAAAAAAGAAGGGCATCGAAGATTAATGGTGCCCATGGCGAATGCCGAGGAAGCTGGGGTCGTCGAAGGGGTGGATGTATATCCTGTTGAAACATTGAGGGACGCCGTTGATTTTTTAAAGGGGCAGTTTCCCCTTGTAGCTAAGCAGTTGGATATCGGGAATGTGTTTGAATCCTATTCTGAATATAAAGAAGATTTCACAGAGGTTAAAGGGCAAGAGTATGCAAAGCGTGCTTTGGAAGTCGCTGTTGCAGGCGGGCATAATATTTTAACGCTGGGTCCTCCGGGTACTGGGGGGAAGACCATGTTAGCTAAGCGGATCCCGTCTATTCTTCCGCCTATGAGTATAGATGAAGCGCTCGAAACCACAAAGATTCACAGCATTGCAGGTAAGCTTTCTTTACATCAGGCGTTAGTGGCAAAGCGCCCTTTTAGATCTCCGCACCATACGATTTCAGATGCAGGGTTACTTGGTGGAGGGACACACCCGATGCCAGGTGAGGTTAGTTTAGCCCATTATGGGGTCCTTTTTTTGGATGAATTACCTGAATTTCATCGCAATGTACTAGAGGTGCTGCGACAACCTCTTGAGGATGGGATGGTTACGACTTCACGCGCAACGGCAACCGTGACCTTTCCTTGCCAATTTATGCTGGTTGCAGCCATGAACCCATGTCCATGTGGATTTCATACAGATCCACAGCGCGAATGTCGCTGTACGCCATTGCAGATTCAACGGTATCGAAACAAAATATCTGGGCCGTTACTGGATCGGATTGATATTCATGTAAACCGTTATGAACGAGAAGTGATAGCCCAGATGCTAAAAGAAAAATATAGCTTATCTCAAATTGGCCGTCACCTAGGCCGATCCCCCTCGACTATTTGGCGCGAATTTCGCCGTAATCGAGTCCGTGGCCGCTATTACCCAAGACCCGCAAATGGCCTGGCTCAAAGCCGATTACAGCTAGCTCGAAAGCCTCAAAAAGTGATGGGAGCTAGCAAAGAACAAGTGGAGACTCTCCTGGCGAAGTATTGGTCTCCAGAACAGATTGAAGGTCGAAGAAAGCTAGAAGGTGACCCTCCCATCAGTCGAATGACGATCTACCGCTACTTGTACAGTCCAAGAGGGGCTGGCTACCGAAAATACCTGCGTGGCCCCGGAAAGAAAAAACGAGCGACTCGGAAAAGCCATTCACGTATACACAACCAAACGATGATTGGCCAACGCCCCGAAGAGGGTGAAAATCGCAAGGTGGCAGGCCATTGGGAAGGTGACACTATTCAGGGCCAAACGAGAAAAGAGGCCTGTGTAGTCACTCTAGTAGATCGAGCGACTCGATATCTCATCGCCGATCTTTTACCTCGATGCAATGCCGAATCGGTCAACCGTTCCGTACCTCAGTTCGCTGATTCAGGGCTCCCCTTTAAAACGGTGACTGTAGATAATGGCATGGAGTTTGCCAGCCATGCTAAACTACAGAAAAAAATAGCAACCCCCATTTTCTTTGCTGAAGGGAGAAACCCTTGGCAAAGAGGGACCAACGAAAATACGAATGGTTTGCTTCCCCAGTTTTTCCCGAAGAAAACCGACTTTGCTGCCCACAGCTCCGCTCAGTTGAGCTGGGCTGTGGAGTTACTGAATAATAGACCGAGAAAATGCTTAGAATATAGAATGCCCAAAGAAATGATGGACAGCTTCGGTTTTGCACTTGTAAGTTGAGTCTGCAAAATTGGAAACAAGAGATCAGCCCGCCCCGCTCCTTGCGGGGAGGTCAGATTGGTGGTGGTTCCAATACGATAGGTGCGGCCTGGGGCGGCCGGCCAATGCAAGATCATTTCATGCTGGTTGGTTGTTGTGATGCTCTCCATCATGAAGACACTTTCAGAATTCGTAGGCACCGTTCCGGTGATGTATTCTTGAAAGTTGTCATGCCCGTCTCTATCCACATCATTCGTAGGATTTAAGTCGCCACCATATCCTTGTTCCCAACTATCTGCTATACCATTTCCGTTCATATCTACCGGTATCATCCAAAACGTACCTAGATTTGTTGCCGAACCCATGGATAAGTTGGTGACAACGTCTGAGACCCATTTATCTGAATAATGGGTCTTCAACAGCAATAGATCTGAATCCCCAGGAGGTACGTATACGTTTGTCGGGAACGTTCCATCAGCTAATGTGTACCAGATGCTCTTATAGTTGGCATTTGGAGGATACCCTTCAAGACTACATTTGACAATCCACCTAAAGAAGCATGAAACTCGATCTTAGAGCATTTAACGATTGAAAATGCCTCTTTAGAAGATCTATACTCCATGACATGAGTATAGCAACAGCAGAAATCCGGCGGCGTGCGATAGATGCCTACAAAATGGGCAAAGGTTCCCAGGCCGATATCGCATCTTCTTATCGTGTAGATCTTAGAACGTTTCAGCGTGGGCTCTCTCGTTTCAACGAAACCGGACAGACCGCTCCCCGACCGCGTGGGCATCGTCAGGCCCTCTACAGCGGAAAGCAGCTCAAGGCGTTGGTTCAACTGGGGGGCAAACATCCCGATGCAACGCTTGAAGAACTCAAGAACATGAGCGGCGTGAAGGGGTCGATCATGGCCGTACAGCGGGCGTTGAATCGGTTTCCCGGTATAAAAGAAACGCTTCACGCCAGCGAGCAAGACCGGGCGGATGTAAATCTCTTGAGAAAGCAGTGGATCCAAGAGGTGGCCAAACTTGATCCAAGTCGCCTTGTCTTTATTGATGAATCCGGGGCGAAAACGAATATGACTCGTCTGCGGGGCCGGGCGTTGGGCGGGAACAGGCTTTTTGCCAAAACGCCTCATGGACATTGGTGTACCACCACCTTGATTTCTTCGGTCCGCCTGGACGGAACAGCAGCGGCCATGGAGGGGGAGGGGGCGACAGACACGGCTGTTTTTGGAGAATATATTCGCCGGGTCTTTCTCCCGACTCTTTCACCTGAAGACATCGTCATCATGGACAATCTTCGCGTCCATCACAATCCCAAGGTCATTGAACTCATTGAGTCATGTGGGGCCCATGTAAAATTTCTTCCACCCTACAGCCCCGATTCCAACCCCATTGAAAAAATGTGGGGCAAGATAAAGAATCGGTTGGGCAGCCTTGCAGCCCGCAGTCAGCAGGAACTATCTGAAGCGCTCACACAAGCGTCCGAAGAGGTTTCTCCCGACGACGTAATCGGCTGGTTTTCTTCGTGCTACATCGCGACACCTCAATCGTGAAACGCTCTAGCTGAGAATTGTACCATTACTAAAAATAGCGCGACTAACGGCAGCGGTGGAACGTACCATAGTACCGTTAAAAACTCTATCGTCTAATATAATTCTCCCTATCAATGGTCTCTAGATGTTTGCCAAAATTCATGTACCACTCTCCATCCGCCTGGCACCAATAATATAACAGAACCTCCGCAATTCATTGATTGGGCTGCTGGAGATTATCGATTGTTACCTACTTCGCCCTGTATTGATCGGGGCAGCAACCAAACGTGGATGATCAATGCCTTGGATCTTGAAGGGGCACCTCGGATCATAAACCGTGTCGACATGGGAGCCCACGAATATACCCTCGAGGTAAATGATACACCGACTCAGGCCAATGCCTATCAACAACTTCAGACACATACGTTCTATGTGCCTGACGATGAAGATTGGATCCAGTTTTTTGGCACATCCAATCATACGTATAACGTACAACTGACCCATCAAAGCACCAACATTGATACCGTGTTAGAGATTTATCGCGAGAATCGGGATGGGAGTTTCCCGACGCTTATCAGTCAAACAAATGCCTTTGGTGTGGAGTCGGGTGAAGTGGCCCAGGTATACGTGTCGACAAGCAATATTCATTATGCGCATGTCACACAAAGCGTTACGAACGCACCTTTACACCAGGTTTATTCCCTCAACATCTCAGAGCAGAACAGCCCGGTTGACCTGGACTTTATACGGGCTGTGAATTGGGTCACCTTCTCAAATATGCCAGCGGAGACCACGCTGTTGGTGGATGGCCATATCCTCTATACAAACTTTAACCAATCCATTGATTTGGCAACGAATTTACCCCCGGGGTGGCATCAATTTGAAGTACAGGCCCCCACAGGGTATGAGTCATATCAAGCGGATGTGCCGGAGCAAGTCCAAAACATCCATAATCTAGCCCTCGGGAACTCAAGATCGATCAATATCGCCTCTAATCAAACTACGTTTCTTGATTTTTATTTTGAACCGTACTTTACGGTTATCGGAAAGGTAAAAGATGCTTGGGTTGGATCGCCTGCCGAAAACGTTGAATTATCCTGGCAGGCCATAAGTGGTCATCCCCGATTTACCAATCAACCCATGGACCATTATCCGTATCATGCCACTAATTGGGCGAGCCCTTGGTTCACGGATGTGCAAGGTGGATTTCCTTCAAATACCTCTTTATTGACGTTGAACTATGATCTGCCGCTCAATGTAGCTGGTTATGAAAATCGTATGATTACGAATATCCTTATGAATTCCACTCCGGGAAGCACTGTCGATGTAGGAACCTTAACCCTGCGTCCTTTGGATCTGAATTCAAACAACATCGCTGATGTCTGGGAAAACACCTATTTCGGGACAGGCTCAAACGTAGATCCAACGGCGGATGCTGATGGGGACCGATCGAGCAATTGGGAAGAATATATTGCTGGGACCGATCCGCTGACGAATACGAGTGTTTGTGCCTTCAAAAGCATTTCGTCTTCAAACGGAAATGTCATGATGACATGGGACACCGCTCCCGGCCGCGTGTATCGAATCGGGTGCGCTGAGAGTCTTCCGCCACAGGCAGATCCGCCTGTGGCGGAGGCTTCTGTCCTCTGGCCTCACAGCGTGGGGCCTTGGACAAGCGCTGTTAACACGACTGAGATGGAATGGACTGATACGAACGGGATTCCTTTTAACCAAAACTATCGGATCGGGATTGAGGTACAGCAACAATGACCATTGCGGACTATGACAGGCCTATGAATATTCTTCATGCAGACCGACACTCAGGCTTTAGAGACTTCGTTAAAAAGTTTCTAGGCAGGAATGGGCACCACGTAGATGCGGTCTCTACGGGTGAAGAAGCACTCCAAAAAGTTAACGTGTGCCGATATGATCTTTGTCTTATAGGGTTAAGATTTCCGGGTTTATGTGGATTTGAAGCAGCGAGGGCTATCCGCTCTCATTTCAAATATTTCCCCATCATTCTTATAACCGGATATCCATCCGTTAATAGAAAGATGTGTTTAGCTGAGGGGGTAGATGACTTTATTCCAAAACCATTCAAGTTAAATGAGCTAAAAGCCAAAATCAGTAAATGGACTGTTAAGACCTTGCCTATCATCAAAGAGAGCAACACGATCGAACGAACCAAGGAGGCGCCTATGAACGCTAAACATTTAAATAAACTAAAAGAGCTTACCACAGAAGGATTCGTTAAGATGAATATGCTAGGTGTTGACGCTCATAATCCTGGATCCGTCAGTTAGACGCGGTTTTCTGCACGAACCATTTGGGCCAAAAGGAATTACAAAAAAACCTCGACGCACCCAGCGGGTGCGCCTGCGTTTTTTTGCAACCTTTTGCCTCCAAAGCATTCGCACAGAAATCCCACGTTTAACTGACGGATCCAGGATAATGTTTATGTGACAGTTCATAAAAATGTTCCCTATAAAATCTCGAAAGATTTTGTCGGGGAAAAGGGCAGTATGTAAATTTCAGAAAAAGGGAAGGCGGCAACGGAAGTCGTTTAAACACTTGTCCAGTAAAAACGTTGTCGTCTTCTCGCTAAGTTATCGAGTGCTCCTCCAATTCATCAGTCTAACTTTGGAGAAGTACTAGGATATACGACGCTCTCTTCCCCTACTCCAAACCACTCAACACGAAGATCAGACAACGATTCGCCGGTCCCAGATTGAAATTCGTTTACGGTTAACCGACAATGAGTAACCGAGCAAGGGGAAAACATATGCGATGTAACGTTTAAATCAATGCCTTTCGCAGAAGCTTGATGTCCCTCTTTTCCCCGCCAGATCACCTGCCCATCTCTAATCTGAAAATCTGCATTCCAACGATTTGATTGAATATCTCCTTTTTCTCTCTCAACTGATCCAACCTCCACACCCATTGAACGAGCAAGCCATGATCCCATGTAGGCCAAATCGGCTGGAACCCAACGCCCTTTTTTATCCGCAACTAAAATCAAACGACTTCCTTGGATATCTACATGTTTAATGGCTGTACGACCAGGTCTTAACAAATCCATGATTGACCATTTTATCGCTGCTGTATTGATACTCAATGAACCTTGGGTTTCGCGCTTTTCTGTGTCAACACGAATATTAAGCAGCACCAAATCAAACCCTACCGTTATATATGTTCCCCCAATAGAAAGAGGCAATCCAACGCGGTCAGAAAGATGTTCTTCTATAGTATATGTAAATCCAGCAAGTCGTGAAATGCCCAGCACGGCAACGTATGAAATCAAAACAACGCATATACTTATGATAACGATACGACCGATGAATGAAGTCCATGATCGAGAAGGGATAGAATCTTGCTCTACTTGTTTTTTTATTTTTTTGGTCATACTTGTAATATACAAGAAAACGGTCAATGCCCTCGTCTAATCACTTATTTCCAGACAACTCTAACGACCGCCTTTGCGCGGCTTGAATCGCGTCTATAAACGCCTTGAAAACCTGTCCCTTTTCTAAAACATCAAGCGCAGCTTCTGTTGTGCCTCCTTTTGAAGTCACACGCTTTCTCAATTCATCAGGGGGGTCATCTGATTGAATAACAAGTTGAGCCGCACCTTGCACGGTTGTCTGAACAAGCTGTTTGGCTGTTTCTTTAGATAATCCTAATTGACACGCGGCTTCTTCCATGGCTTCCATCAAATAAAAAACATACGCAGGACCACTTCCGCTAACAGCAGCGACCGCATCCATTTCTTTTTCTTCTACCCGAACGACAATACCAACGGAACGGAATACTCTTTCCGCGAGCTTAAGATGGGCCTCTTGGGCCCATTGACCTGAGCATATGGCTGACAATCCTGCTTGAACAAGCGCAGGTGTATTCGGCATAACACGCACGACAGAGGTCCCCTCCCCTAGCATGCCTTCAATGGCACGTGTTGTAACTCCTGCAGCAATGCTTATAAAAGAGGTTTCTTTACCATACTCCCCCCTCATGCCTGCTAGCACCTCTTTCATCATTTGAGGTTTTACGGCCAAAACAGTTATATCCGCCTCTTTAACCGCTTGGGAATTATCTCTTAAACCCTCGACAGAGTAGGTGGATTTAAAATGGTCAAGACGTTCCTGTAAAAAATCTGTAACGATGATTTGATGTGTTGAAACATTCGTTTCTAATAGACCCTTAACAAGGGCTTCAGCCATATTGCCGGCCCCGATAAAAACAATCTTGGCGTTATTCAATATATACATGATACGGTTCTATTTATTAAAATTTCGAGTTCGGCACCGACTTTTCCTCCCTAGGTCGCGCGGTTTCCCTCGATCCAAATAGAGACGACCCCACACGAATCCAGGTGGCGCCTTCTTCAATGGCTATTTCAAAATCATGAGACATGCCCATGGATAATTCATCGAGCGGAAAATTCCAGTCATCTCGACACCGATCTCGAAGCGCTCTCAACTTCGCAAAATACCGTCTTGTTTTATCGGTCTCTTCACTCCATGGAGGGATCGTCATTAACCCCACAAGGTCTATATGAGGGAATTGAGTCGATGCCTCAAGGATTCCCGGTAATTCTTCTTCTTTAATACCATATTTTGAACCTTCACCTGAAACATTTACTTCGATACACGCAGCTATATTCTTACCGGCTCTATCCGTTGCTTGGGCAAGCGATTCCAAAAGTTTTAATGAATCAACAGAATGAATCATATCAAAGAGTTGAACCGCATGGTGGGCCTTGTTCGTTTGCAAGTGGCCTACTAAATGCCATGTTAAATGACCTGGGCACATAGCGATTTTAGCTTTTGCCTCCTGTACTTTACTTTCTCCAAATACGGTCACTCCGTACGTTGAAACTTCCGACACAATAGCTGGAGGATGTGTTTTAGATACCGCCACTAAATTGACTTCTCGATAATCGCGACCGACCCGATCACACGCCCTTTGGATGCGATCATTAATCGTGTCTAAACGCTCTTGTATAGTTGTTTCCATCTTTATCTTTTAAATTTGCATTCCACTCAAAAAAGTGTTTCATTGCTTCCGTTTTAACAACCTTAACTACAACGCAACATCTACCACATGGCCATAGATTCAACAACAGTATTACCCGAAGTCAATGCTTTGTCGGAAAAGAAAAACAGCTTATCACGAGAAAAATCTATACGTTTGGCTAAAGGATTTTCCCGACTTTTATGGGGCATGATCTTGTCGCTGATTCTTTTTACAGGACTCGTTAAGATCGATTTATTATCTCATTTACGGCTTCCTATATTCGTTGTAGGCATGTTGTTAGTTTACTGGGGCATTGCCTTACTTTGTATGTCAAGCTCTATTACACCTAAATGGTCTTTTCATACACGTATAACCCTCTCGATCGTATTTTTACAGATTTACTTCATACCCTTTCTCTATTGGTGGAAACAGATGCCTTTCGTAACGTATTATATACTAAACATGGCTGCATTTTTATTCTCTGTAACGTTTGTGCTCTTTTGGGTTAACCTGCTTGCCGGTGAAGTAGCTCGCGCGTTAGATGACAAGACATTTTTTATAGAAAGTAGAATCTCCGGCTGGTCCGTTCTTTTTTTAATGGTACTTCCTATTTCCCTATTCTTTTTCTACTGCATCTATGCTAGCGTTCGTCATTCTACCTCCTTGTATTCCGAAATTATTCAGACGTACTACTATCTCCCCCGCTGGATTTATGCCCTATTTTTTCTCCCCTTGACTCTTACATTAATGATCATCTGGAAGACGAAGAAACGATGTTTAGCCTAGATCTGGCCGTTATGGGCCAGCCTTCTGGCGAACAAAGGAAGGTCCGGGTCACGTGCACCCATGCAAAGCATGGTATCACCTTGTTTTACGCTTCCCCTCATAATGTGAAACAGCGTTTGGTAATCGGGAACGTATGCTACGGGCAACCCGCACTGAATCAGTGTATCGACTAGATCCTCTGAAGAAACGCTTTTTGTCGTTGTCCCACCTGCATAATATACCGGTAAAATAAAAAGACGATCTTTAGGCCGAAGAACCGAAACAAACCCGTCAACAAACTCCTGCATCATCATGGATAACGGAGCATATCCATGAGGCCGCCATACCCCTAATACACGTTGACAGGTTGAAGCTACAGTTGTCCATGCTGCCTGTATTTTAACAGGGTTATGAGCATAGTCGTCAACCACGCAAACGCCACCGGCTTCCCCAACGACTTCCAGTCTTCTTTCGATCCCTTTAAACGCCCTTAACGCCTCTCGAATATCCCACAAACTCAATCCTAAACGTTCACAGAGAACCGTTGCCAAAAACGCATTGTCAATATTATGCGATCCCATCAAAACCGTTTCAAGTTCAACATCTTTATACACAAACCCATTTTTCCGTTTTTCAATCGGACCAAAACATTTCTCCGAACGACCTATTAATGCTGGCACACCGGATCCACAAATAATATCTTTCTGCACTTTGCCTGAGAATTTTCGAAAGATTTCAATGACCTCTTCTAACTCAAAATGATCTTTTGAAATGTTAGTGATTACAGCCCACGTCGGTTTAAAATAGAGCAAAGATTTATCACTCTCATCGACTTCAATCACCCACAAATCAGGTGATCCAATTCGCACATTGCCCATATGTTTCTCATCCACCCAATTGACAATAGCCCCCCCATTGACTACAGATGGGTTTTTATCCATATAAGATAAAGTCCACCCTACCAGTCCTGCTACAGTCGTCTTTCCCGCTGTACCAGCAATCGCAATCGTTTGTTTACCCTGCACAAGCCGCGCAAGCATTTCTGCTCGATGAATAACGGGAACGCCTAATTGGCGAGCCGTGATCAAGTCAGGATTATCTTTTTCGATCGCTGTGCTAACAATTAGCCCCAACGTTTCTTTCGTAAGACCGGAACCATTTTGAGGAACAAATCGAATCCCTGCGCATCTTAGTTTCTTAATAACCTCAAGATCGGCACCTTGATCATAATAACGATCAGAACCGGTTACCTCATATGGGTAAGCAACCAGCACTTGAGCCAATGCACTCATCCCTACACCCGCAACGCCTGTCAGATGGTAATGTTTCATTTTCACTAAGTTTACCGGATCTAGGTTGAAACGATTATTATTTGGAGCGCTGAAGTTTGTTGAAAAAACATAGCGGATTTCCACATTCCATCCCAACAACGAATAGCTAACCTTGAATATCAAGCATTGCTATAAGGCCACCCCCCCCCTACAGCCAAATGCTCGGCAGACAGGCTCCCTTCAAAAAGACCTCCGGCTTGAATATGAACCAAGCCGGATGCTTTAAGATTGGCTTTGAGGTTCCCATAAAGCTCAACGTTTCTATAGCAAGCCTTTTGTTTAAATATAACGTGGCCCCCTCGCGCGACTCTCAGATCGCGCCCTTTAAAAAACTCTTCATCAATCGATACAGAGGCACCGATCTCAAGCCAGCGAGATGCAAATAATGTTCCGCCTTCCACCTTTCCTTCAAGAATAATATCGGTAGCATTCAATGCTCCATCCTTTAGAATCCCTGAAGGCTGGATATGAATATTACCACCTGTTCTTATGGACTCACACCATGGGCCGTCAATGGTATAATCTTTCATATCAAGTTCTACCTTACACTTTGGACAATGAATCTGGTCGACCCGTCCTGCAAACTGAAATTGATAGGTACACTCATAACACACCACATCATGTTTAGTAGGCATAACGGTATGCCCAATATGGCTTGCTACTGAGGGAACATTTTTTTTATTAGAAACGGAAGGTTCTGCAGATGTCTTGCCGGAACTTCTATCGTGCTGAACCGCACGTTGAGCAGCTTTTAAGGTCGTAAACCCATCAACAAGTCTAGCTTTCTCTTCTGCCATGGGGAATGAGCGGTCCGTTATTCTTCATCTAGCGTTTAGAAAATACGCCCGTCTTTGCACCTTTCCCTTCAGGGGCTGTATTATCCTCTTTGAGTTGATCGACTCTATTCTTCGAAGTATTCGATCCACTACTTACAGAACTACCACTTGGGTTTACCTCTGATTTCCCGACAAACGTCACACCATCTTCAACCGCCAACCGTTTTGCTTTGATATCCCCCGTTACCCGAGCCGTGGATGTCATTTCTATACGATCCTTCGCTGTAATATTCCCATTAACCGTCCCAGAGATCGTAATCGAGTTAATTGCCAAGTTCCCTTTAATATTAGCGCTTTTCCCAATGGTCGCATCGCCACCACTCTCCAAATCCCCATTTAGCTTTCCATCAATTTGAATAGCTCCCGAGGTTTTTACAGTACCGGTAATTTCGGTTTCAGACGATATAACAGATTGTGAATTCATATGTTGCTCCATTCTTCGATCTCCTTACTTTTGTTATTTATATCTGAGAAATGAATTTGTTTTATATTCGAGTCTATCTCTCTTTTCAAAGGGCACCATGCTACGTCATGCTTTAAAAGAAAAGTCAAAATTTGCAACTAGAACGCTTCACGATTGAGGTGTCGCGATGTAGCACGAAGAAAACCAGCCGATTACCTCGTCGGGAGAAACCTCTTCGGACGCTTGTGTGATCGCTTCAGATAGTTCCTGCTGACTGCGGGCTGTAAGGCTGCCCAACCGATTCTTTATCTTGCCCCACATTTTTTCAATGGGGTTGGAATCGGGGCTGTAGGGTGGAAGGAATCTTACATGGACCCCACATGACTCAATGAGTTCAATGACCTTGGGATTGTGATGGACGTGAAGATTGTCCATGATGACCGGGATGTTTGCCCCCCAGTTGAGCCAACGCCTTGAGCTGCTTTCCGCTGTAGAGGGCCTGACGATGCCCACGCGGTCGGGGAGCGGTCTGTCCGGTTTCGTTGAAACGAGAGAGCCCACGCTGAAACGTTCTAAGATCTACACGATAAGAAGATGCGATATCGGCCTGGGAACCTTTGCCCATTTTGTAGGCATCTATCGCACGCCGCCGGATTTCTGCTAGCGAGGCATTTTCAATCGTTAAATGCTCTAATGTGCGTGCCGCCGCCAAAAGGCGCGCTATTTTTAGTAATGGTACAATTCTCAGTTGAACCACCCCGCATTCCTCCACCATAAATGTTGGCAATGTTGTCGCTAATGATAGAGTTCCGAACAGGCCCAAAATGCGTACCTCCACCATAATTGGCGACGTTGCTGTACAATACACGATTCTCAACAACAGCGTGAGCTGCCGCGCCACCATCAACACCCGCCTGATTACTAACAAGGCTACAGTGTTTCAATATTCCTCCATATGCGCCACCACCAGCAACATTAGCTCTATTGCCAACAATAAAGCAGTTGGAAATTATGGCACCCGGTTCACACCAAACGCCTCCACCAGAATCTTCTTTAACAATATCCCTAAAATTTTGGGTAAACCCATTTGTCAGAGTGAATCCGATCAATTCTGCCCCGTTTATCATATAGGCACAGCGTACGGCATTCGAACCAAGAGGTCCTTGCCCTTCGATTACGGTAAACGCTGGTCCATTCACACTGCAAACGGTTATGGGTTTGGTAATGGCAATCCGGTTTGTTCCATAAGTGAAAACGGCAACACCCCCGGTTGAGTAGGTTCCGTTGGTGACCAGGACCGTATCCCCATTGGAAGCCACATCAATGGCCGATTGAATATCGGTAGCCGCAGTGGCCCAACTGGTAAAAGGAGTCGTATGACTTCCTGAGAAGGACACATAGTTCGTCGCTCCCCAGATCACGGACGTTAGGCAAAAGAAAAAGATCGGAACTAAATACTGTTGTTTCTGCATCATTGGATCTCCTAGTTTAGTTTTTCACACAAAATTGGTATACTATTTTTGCTTCTATTCATACTAGAGTATTTAACGATTGAAATGCCTCGCTAGCAGAAGTCCGGCGGCGTGCGATAGATGCCTACAAAATGGGCAAAGGTTCCCAGGCCGATATCGCATCTTCTTATCGTGTAGATCTTAGAACGTTTCAGCGTGGGCTCTCTCGTTTCAACGAAACCGGACAGACCGCTCCCCGACCGCGTGGGCATCGCCAGGCCCTCTACAGCGGAAAGCAGCTCAAGGCGTTGGCTCAACTGGGGGGCAAACATCCCGATGCAACGCTTGAAGAACTCAAGAACATGAGCGGCGTGAAGGGGTCGATCATGGCCGTACAGCGGGCGTTGAATCGGTTGGGCTGCCGGTATAAAAGAAACGCTTCACGCCAGCGAGCAAGACCGGGCGGATGTAAATCTCTTGAGAAAGCAGTGGATCCAAGAAGTGGCCAAACTTGATCCAAGTCGCCTTGTCTTTATTGATGAATCCGGGGCGAAAACGAATATGACTTGTCTGCGGGGCCGGGCGTTGGGCGGGAACAGGCTTTTTGCCAAAACGCCTCATGGACATTGGTGTACCACCGCCTTGATTTCTTCGGTCCGCCTGGACGGAACAACAGCGGCCATGGAGGGGGAGGGGGCGACAGAGACGGCTGTTTTTGGAGAATATATTCGCCGGGTTCTTCTCCCGACTCTTTCACCTGAAGACATCGTCATCATGGACAATCTTTGCGTCCATTACAATCCCAGGGTCATTGAACTCATTGAGTCATGTGGGGCCCATGTAAGATTCCTTCCACCCTACAGCCCCGATTCCAACCCCATTGAAAAAATGTGGGGCAAGATAAAGAATCGGTTGGGCAGCCTTGCAGCCCGCAGTCATCAGGAACTATCTGAAGCGCTCACACAAGCGTTCGAAGAGGTTTCTCCCGACGAGGTAATCGGCTGGTTTTCTTCGTGCTACATCGCGACACCTCAATCGTGAAGCGCTCTAATGCCAGGCGCTAAAGGAAGGAACGGCATTCATGTGAGAAAGTTCAAAACAGAGAGAAACACGTGGGCACCCTGCAGGAGAGTTCAACGTTTCGCGTGAACACCCTGCACGGTTGCCATGAAGCAGAGCTTTTGATTTTTCCTTTTTTATACGAACAATCCCTTTCCTATACCGGCTGCGCCATGAAGCGTGGTTCGCGCAGCGAAGCTCTGCTTCATGGCACCCCCAACGGGAATCGAACCCGTGTTTCCGGGATGAGAACCCGACGTCCTAGTCCACTAGACGATGGGGGCAGTTATAGCGCAGAGGTCAGTGATCAGATACCAAATCATTAAAGTCTTATGAGCCTTCTTCAAAACTAGTAAGTCAGCCATTCCTGGCTGACATGTATCAGGCAAGAATGCCTGACGTACTAAGGTTTTTGAGGAGACTAACATACCGAAAATCTTTTACAAAAGCCTCTTTATAGATGGGGATTAACACGGTTCCACTCTGTTAATGACGGTAAGATACCCATTTCAATGACTTCGTCACGTAATTCTTTTAGATGTTCATACGAAGTGTTCAATGCTTCTAATTCTCTGTCTGTTCCCTTAGGGATTTGCCATGTCACACCCACATGGGTGAGTTCTGTTTCCATAGCCATCATAATCTTTTCAAATCCATGTTCAGGCGCATCCACATAAACGCCGCTTGGCCAAGGATATCCTTTTCCATCAATCACCGCTTTCACCATCAAAAGAGACTGGTGAGAAGGGCTTTGAAACGAACTGCGGCCCCGTAGCTGAATAATCTTTTTTCCGCCCTGACGGACATGTTGCTTGATCTCTTCCCATCTTTCTTCGGGTAGTTCCGAGGTCCCAATAAAGTCCACAAGCGGGGTACTGTTTACCTGTGCGGTGCTTGCAAATACCGCCATTTGCTCTCCATGTCCTCCATAGGTACGGCAATGGGTGACTTGATCTTGTGCTATATCGAAATGCTGGGCTAAAGCGATTTGTAAGCGGGTACTGTCTAAGGCAGCGAGGGTGGCTATGCGTTTAGATGAAAGTCCTGAGTACAATAAAGTGACTAATCCTGTAATATCTGCAGGGTTAAAAATAATAACGCCAAACTTTAGGTCTGGGCAGTAAGCCTTAATATCTTTTCCTAGTTGAGCCGCGATTTCAGCATTTCCCTTGAGTAAATCTTCACGTGTCATCCCTTCCTTACGTGGGGCGCCACCTGAAGAAATCAAATAATCAGCGCTTTCTAGCGCTTCAGCGATGTCGGTTGTCCATGTGACATGTGAACCCGGAAACGCGCAGTGATATATTTCTTCGGCAGTTCCTTGAAGTCCCTTTTCAAAAGGATCATACATCGTTACCCGCGAAGTTACCCCAAGGGTTAATGCCGATTGAACCATATTGGAGCCAATCGCACCTGCGGCGCCCAGAATCACTAATTTGTCTTTACTTAAATAGTCCATTACGCGTTTCCTTTCTTGTTAAAATGAAAAAGCTAAACGTTGCTAGGAGAAGTTTCAATGTTTACTTTTTTATATGGACACTATTTTACCTGCGTTGAGCGATAAGGCTAAAGGTTCTACTTGCATTTCAAAGCGGGTTGATTTACACACGTCAGGATCTGTTGATACAGCGAAATGATAACCCAAGAGAAAAAAACACCCATGTATATAGAAAAAAACAGATTAGATTGGGAAGCACAACAAGCTAGAAATCACGAGCTTCTGAATGCTTCTAAATATATGCGTGAAAAAGTTATTTCAGAGGTTTTACCTTTTCACATTGATATGGAGAAAACAAAAACCCTCTCACAAGATCAGCTATATGTCTTGCAGGCAATGGGAATCGAAGCCGCACGAACGGCCATAGAAAGTGTAGGATCGCTTGCAAAGATTAATGAAGTGGACCATCTGGGTGGTGCGCTAGACCTCATTTCTTCCCTCCTCTTAACGCTTTCAATTACCGATTATAAAAAAACTGAATATACGATTGAGAATGCTCACACCAGTATTGGCTATTATGCGGCCTTATCCGTACTCGGTTACTTAGATCGAGAATGGGTCATTAATACCTTTCGCCGGGGATTAGATATTGCGGGTCATGTATCTTGGGTTCCAGGAGGCACACAACTAAATGGGGGTCGGCTAGGTGTTATGGTTCCTATGGCTGTAGGACAGGCCCTTGGCAAAAGAGCGGTTTATGGTGAGGAGACATGGGTTGTTTGTCATTGTGGAGATGCAGGATGGATATCGGGTCAAGCGCTTAATGGCTTTAATGGGGCGGATCTGCACCGGGCGCCCATCACATTTGTGATGCAACGTAACGGCATTCAGCTTTCTGGATCCAATAAACAGATTATGGATAAAGATCCTCGGCCCATTATTGAATCGTTTGGAATAACCATTCTCGAAACGCCTAGTCTACACGAAGTGGACGTTTTATATAACGTGTATAAAGAAGCGTATTCGCTAGCTCAACAAGGGCGGCCTTCCCTTATCTATCCAACTGGGTACGTGTCTTCTGATAATGAGTTGGTTGATCTCAATGTGTTTGGCAAACGATATAACGTTGAAAAAGAAGTAAAAGCTTTTGCGGAGACCCATCGTGTTTCTATGGATACCCCTATCTGGATCCCTGGTGCTCTCATGGGGTATCGTGACGTCCCGGCAATGCTTGAGTGCTTATTTTTTACCAATGAGTTGCCCGGAGGGAAGGCACACCATGATGGACATCTTAAAGGACGTGATATGGACGCGTTGCTAGCCAATCCCACGTTACAGATGTCCACAGAACAACAGACCGCATTAGACCGCCTTCGTTCTGTGCCCAGAAGAAAAGTTGAGACAAAGGCTCGTCCTGTTCCTGGAGCGAAAAACCTTGAATTGCCCCATTCTATCTTGTCTGAAATCAAATTGCCCGAAGCAGGCGAGCGAGTCAGTGCGAGGGTCGGGGTTGAAGCGGGATATGCCGCCGTGGCTGAAGCTTTTCCGGATCAAATGTTTGTCATTGGATGTGACTTGGACCCTTCTACTAAGTTAGGCAAAGCAAGCTCGCATCTAGATGTGAATCGCTGTTTCGAAATGAGTATTGAGGAGCAGGCCTCTGCGCTCATGGCCAGTGGGTTGGCCACAAGCCATGATGAGCCTCAACTCGTTGTCTTTTCGACCTTTGCTGCTTTTTTTGAGGGTATCGCACGTGAAGGATTGGAGGTGTGGCGTTATCAGCGAAATTTAAATGGCATGAACGAAGGTTTAAACGTGACGTTTCATATGTCCCATGTTGGCGCGTGTACGGGGCGCGACCATTTTTCGGGATGGGCGTTGGATTGGATAACCATGGCTATGGGTTACCTCCCCTATTTACACCGTTTTTATGCACCTGCAGATGCACGCTCAACGTTTATCGGAATAAGAGATTTAGCGGCACATTATGGCGCATATATTATGGGTGTTCCTAGAGATAACTTGCCGATTCTTGAAAAACAAGACGGCTCAGGTCCCCTCTGGGACGTTCATACTCCTTGGGAACCGATGACCCCGTTTCGAACCTATCCCAATGCCCAAAAGGCGATTTTGGCCTTTGGCGCGCCGGCGTTTCTCACCGATGAAGCGGCCCACGAACTTAATGAACAAGGAACACCTGTTGATGTATACATTGTTAATGGGCTCCCCTGTCCACTCCAAATATTGTCCGATATTTTTTCTCGATATCCAAAAGGTGTAGTGACCATTGAAGACGGGATTATAGCTACCCGAGAAATAGGGTTAAGAGGGTTTGCAGGGTTTATTGCAAGTGCTTCTTACTCGTCAAGTACGCCTACAGAACATATAGGTATTATTGATCCACGTCTGGCGCCCTCTGACGGTCACATGGAGGTATGGAAACACTTTGGCATTACGACAGAGGCCCTTGTAGAGACTGCTCTAAGCTTGGGGTAAGGGTGTTCAAAAAGGTAGTTGTACTGCGAGTAGGGCTGAACCTGTTCCATCACCAGATAGAAGGACTGCTACGAGTTCTTGTGAGATCCATGCCGCCATCAGTCCCTCATAAATGTGCAGGCCTTTATTCCTTTATCCAGACTATGGAATGACTTTTAACCCCGTTTTCCTGAGTGGTAGAGTAACAATACAAGTGCAAAGGTCCGCAGCATAGTTCATTCTTTGGGTATCTGACCCCCCCAAAGGAGAACATAGAATGCCACGAACCTACGAACATTTAAACCGTTATGAACGAGAAGTGATAGCCCAGATGCTAAAAGAAAAATATAGCTTATCTCAAATTGGCCATCGCCTGGGCCGATCCCCCTCGACTATTTGGTGCGAATTTCGCCGTAATCAAGTCCGTGGCCGCTATTACCCAAGACACGCAAATGGCCTGGCTCAAAGCCGATTACAGCTAGCTCGAAAGCCTCAAAAAGTGATGGGAGCTAGCAAAGAATAAGTGGACCTGAATCCGTCAGCTATCGCTTCGGAAGGCGTTTTGGGGCTCAAAAGTTGAAAATTTTTTCCTTGAGATGCTCGCTTTTGGGCGGATTGGGACCGGCAAGTATCACCCTGATGAATTTTTTGAGCGTACAGGTCAGATTCACTCTGATTTGACCATTTTGGGGCGTAGGCCTCCTTGGGCAGTCGCCTTAGAGTATTGTTAAAGGTGCACGGAGGGCTATGCGAAGGAATGGGGCAATATCTTGTATCACTTCAAACCAGCAACAACGCTTGCCAAAGTGAAGTTCAATTCGTCCGGCGTGGCGGACCAATCGAACCGCGCAATAAACGATATTTTTGAGAACCGTTTTGATTCGCCAGCACGGGATGTTGATTTTTTGCGGGGCAAGCCCAGCCCGTTTGATGACCTCTTGGCCAAGACCGCGCAATAGGTTGAAGGCCACCATGGCGCATAACAAAATAATCTTATTGGCACAGAGTCTCCCCGAAGGCAATCGCTCAACATCAAGATCGCTTTTGAGTTCACTGTGGTACTGCTCGCTGGGGCCATGTCCATGATAGAGATCTAGCACCGTCTTGGCACGACAAGAGAGGTTCGTCTACCAGGTGTTCACCTCAAGTTTAGGAACCAGAAGTTTCTGACCATCGATATCGATGGTGCGTTCAATCACTTCGAAGGCCACCGGGACACAAGGGCGGTTTTGGTCACCACCGGGATGGAAATGATCGAAAAAGCCTGTGTAAACGTTCTTGCCTTCACGACTGTCTTGTTTGTCTCCAACTCGGCGTGCAAGGGCCAGCATTTGTTCAGGACATTCGCGGTGAGGATTTCGCTTTACGATAAAATAATGATCCCCAAAAGCGTCGAAGTTATCGGCCGCAGCGTTGCCACTATCAAGCCGAAGCAAACATTTTCCACCTAGGCCCAGGGTTTGGAGCGTTTCAACGCTGCGGGCAATAAACGCGGTCGTTCCCGACTGACAATGTTGTTTACCGGGTCGAAGTTCGCACTCAAGCATGTGGCCTTGAGTGCCCACATAGGCAAATATCGGGGCGTAACCATCATGGCCCTTATAGGTATAGGAAACGCCTTCTTTCGAAGAGCCTGAGTGATCCAAAGGGCTCACATCGATATCGACGGGAACAAGATCAAGCCCTTCGACATCTACCTAGCCAAAGGGGCCCGAGGAAAGAAGTTCGGTGTTGAGTTTGCGTAGCCCCACATGGGTTCTGGCTGGGGGCAGGTCGTCGGAACGACATCGGAACACCGGCTCAGAAGCTACCTTTTTAACTCCCCTTTTAAAGTCCAAAGGCATTCATAAAAATCTCATCACCCCGGTACAGGTCGATATCATTGAAAATCGGTTCGACCGTTGCAAAGTAAGCCGATCTGGGTAAGGAGGATCTCCCGATCAGAGATCGCATCGGAGCGGCGTGGTTGAAAATTGGAGGGAAGAATCTGTTGAGCATGATCCTCAAGCAGCAGGCCGCAAAGATGATTTCCGCTTGTGCTGTTGAGTTCGCCCTTGCCAGTCTTTATTTTATATTGTTTCATATACACACCTGTTGGGGTGGGGTTGTTTGTTTGAATACGGGTATGCTCCCCGCTTTAGCCCAACAGGTAATGAAAAATCGTCAGATTTTGTCTGACGGATTCAGGAGATACCCTTTAGTGAGAGTTAGGTCTGAGATAACAAAATGACTCGCATAGCTCTTGAAAATCCGGCTACTATTATCTCCACTAATGGTCAGATTTGTTCGACCTGGCCCAATAATGGTTAAGTCCTGGTTAATATCAATTTGACCGGTAGTAAGCGTGATGGTTGCACCGTCGAGAATATTTGCAAAAACAATGGTGTCTCCAGGTGCAGCTATTCCAACGGTGTCTCGCAATGAGCCTGGACCATTATCCATTGAATTGAGCACAGTCAACGTTGCTCCCTCACTGGATACTACCAAAAAAATTAAGAACAGGATTAAAAAAGCTACGTAACGGAATGTATTGTTTATCCTGGATCCGTCAGTTAAACGCGGTTTTCTGCACGAACCATTTGGGCCAAAAGGAATTACAAAAAAGCCTCGACGCACCCAGCGGGTGCGCCTGCGTTTTTTTGCAACCTTTTGCCTCCAAAGCATTCGCACAGAAATCCCACGTTTAACTGACGGATCCAGGGTTCAATATCACCTGGCACACCATCATTATCTGTGTCAGTAGACACGTCATAAACACGGGCAAACCACGTATAGGCTCCTGATAATGGATTTTCTCCAATATCAGATAGTGATGAACTCAAAACAGCTCGGTAATAACCAGGCCCAAGATTTGTACTAAAACTTTGCAAGGCTACATTAAAATCATTTTCATAGGTAAATTACGCTTCCTGTCACAACCACATCATCCACAGTACTATGAATCCCATCTGGACCCGCCTCAAAAATGGCAAAGGAACTGATATCTAATGTTGATGCATCCATAGGCTCACTGAATGTAGCTGAAAAGACAGAAAGATCTTTGAGCAACGACCCGTTCTTAGGTGTCACCGCTTTTACCTGGGGTGAGGTCGCATCAAGTAGAAGTGTTACAACAATGTTACTACTCCACGTTGCATTTCCTCCTGTATCACTGGCACGTGTTTGAATTGAAAATGTGGACTGCTCGGTTAATCGAGGGGTTATGAAATGATATTCAAACGGGAAGTTTCCATCGGTAGGGGCTTTGATTCCATCAATATAAAACTCAACATTACGAATTTGGACATCATCATTCACCTCAACGTTAATGCGGACCCATTTCCCTTCTTCAGCTTGGGGAGGATTTAAGGAAAAGTTGGCTGACAACGTAGCAGACGGAGGATTTCCTGCCGTATCCGCAGATAAGTAATTGATGACCTGCAGACCGGCGCTGTGATCGGCTACATAGGCTTGGCCATTATATATGGAGACCGCACGGGCAATCCCTGGTGTTTGGTGTTCGGTGATAGTTGAAGGCATTTACATTACTCGGGTTACTGACATTGTATAAAGAAATGTTGTGAGCGCCATCCAATGTACTATTAGGACTCACTGCAGCAATACCCAACCCTGAACCATTCACGACCATGTGTTTCCAACCAAACTGCGAGGCTGATAAGTTATCAACAGGGGATCAGCAGGATCACTGACATCAAGCGTATTATACCCTCTACGATATATTGTGTAGGCAATGTCATTTCCGACAAACAAACGCATTCGCCCACTGCCTGAACTCGGTGTACCCGGTGAAGAAACCGAGCCAAGGATTTGCATAGACCCCTTTTAGTATTCTAGAATATGAAAAGCCCTTAAAGCAAGGACATATAAGTAATTTCCTGAAAAAACCACGTCATGGACCTCGTAAAGGAAAGAGTATGTTTCAAGAACCTCACCACTCCCTAAATCAACTTCACATACTTTGCTATTAAAACCATTGGCAATCCCCACAAAGGCGATCCCTCCTGCGGCAGCAACAGCCCGTGTAAAACCTATAAAGTTGACTTGATGGGTAATAGAGGCCAACGCTGGATCAGTAATGTCAATGATAGCTAGAGCGCTTCACGATTGAGGTGTCGTGATGTAGCACGAAGAAAACCAGCCGATTACCTCGTCGGGAGAAAAACCCGGCGAATACATTCTCCAAAAACAGCCGTCTCTGTCGCCCCCTCCCCCTCCATGGCCGCTGTTGTTCCGTCCAGGCGGACCGAAGAAATCAAGGTGGTGGTACACCAATGTCCATAAGGCGTTTTGGCAAAAAGCCTGTTCCCGCCCAACGCCCGGCCCCGCAGACGAGTCATATTCGTTTTCGCCCCGGATTCATCAATAAAGACAAGGCGACTTGGATCAAGTTTGGCCACCTCTTGGATCCACTGCTTTCTCAAGAGATTTACATCCGCCCGGTAACGCCTTGAGCTGCTTTCCGCTGTAGAGGGCCTGACGATGCCCACGCGGTCGGGGAGCGGTCTGTCCGGTTTCGTTGAAACGAGAGAGCCCACGCTGAAACGTTCTAAGATCTACACGATAAGAAGATGCGATATCGGCCTGGGAACCTTTGCCCATTTTGTAGGCATCTATCGCACGCCGCCGGATTTCTGCTGTTGCTATACTCGTGTCATGGAGTATAGATCTTCTAGAGAGGCATTTCAATCGTTAGATGCTCTAATGTGTCTGCTCAAGGTGTCGACTTTACCACATTGTTCGATCCTGTTACGTGGAGCTTAACGACGGGTTATTACGCAATACGAGCCAGAAGTGAAGATTCATTTGGGCAATCCGATAATTTCCAGCCAGACATCAGCGGTGTAGGCGCTGATACCTCTGGTAAGACCACAGCAGAATGGCATAGAGATTTGGGTGTAATTAGAGTAATAGAAATTATTCTCCCTCCGGTAGACTTGGACATTGATTCTGACAATAACAATAGATTAGGCATTCCGGATAGAAGTACTACAGAGGATGAGGGTGAAGACGTTTTGGGGAATTCCGCTCAACCTGGAAAATTTATAGAGGTAAGCACAGAAGACGCAGACAATGACAATATACCTGACTTTGCAGATGGATTTAACCTCGATGGAATGGGTGGAAATGATGACGATACCTCTGTTGGTGTAGGGTTTATACCTTTAGTCTTTGAATTGGCAGGCGTCACAAATCTAGAAGTTGCCGAAAATAAGGCTTACATATAACGCATCCGATCCATTGGGGGTTGCTGTGTCGGGGACATCCACGAATCGAACCTATACACCTGGGGCAGGTGGCTTGCGGATATGGACCGAAGATGGTGGGGTCGTTCGGAATGGAAATCAGGTACATGTCGGTGGAAATTTTATTTCTTCGAGTGTTTATGATGCGACCAATTTGGGTTTCTCAATGAACAACCTTATTGTTACATCCTATGTCGAAGGGATATGGGGAAGCGCATCTGTAGCGGATCAACACATTCTAGTTGAGGTAGATCCTGATGGGTCAGCTGGAGCAGGGTTCGTGCATAGTGATGCGGTTCGGGTTACTCTGCTTGAGTTAACCTTTTCTAGCGATGAGACAGGGAATCTATATCTACCTGCATTTAACGGCTCGACTAATGTGGCAAGGTTAGATGAATTCAGGTTTTTAGTGGGGGAAAACCGCGCGATACTGGGTAAAGTGTCCGGGAGTTTGGATAGGAGTTTTACCTTTGAAGTTGTGGGAGATAGTATTCCGGCTATTCCGCCCGTGCCCGCTTTGGGTAATTTAGCAAATAGTGGGTTTTCTTTTACACCTAATGCCACGTTAGGGAATCGACCTCTCGGAACAACAGCAATTCCCGCTGTACGCTATACCGTTAGTATTAAAAACTCACTAGGAACGGTTGTGGTTGACAAGACTATATCCCAAGATCTGATTGACCGAGTACGGCAAGAATATATAGATCGTTTTATTCATCACGGTACTGGTTTTACAGCAGGGAGTATAGGGTTGGTTTCTCATGCCCCTTCTCGCGATGAGGTTAAGCGTGCGCCATCTATACAAGTGGGTGGACCTGGACCTATTGGAAACTGTAGGGATTGGCCGAATCCGAATTATACAGAATCGGGAATAGGCATTGTGTGGGATCAAGGGTCTGTTGATCTTATTAACAATATTCGGTTAAACATGGGTCCTGATACGGTCTGCCTTCATAGCGGGCATAGGAGTCCGTCTCATAATCAGCGAGTAAACGGTGCGACTAATAGTGACCACCAATGGGGACGGGCCGCAGACATGTCTTATGAAAATACGGTGGTAGTGGGTACCGTTGCAGCAGCTTTATTTCACTTGCGTCTCTATCGGGTTGCTCTTGGAGAGACAACGGGTCAGATTCTGCTTGAGCTGAATTCAGCCTAACGACTACCCAACCGATGGGATCCACCTCCAACCAATCATACGTTTGTTGCGATATCAGGAAACGCCAATTGGCAAGTGGAAGTCGAAGACAGTAATCAAGATGGTCTGCCGGATCAAGTAAACGCGGTAATGGGCACGATTCCAAATGCTACAGATTTAGTTTGGAATGGGGGAGGGACAAGTAATCCTCCGCTTAGGGTTTTAGATGGAAATAATAATAACCAAATCGATGTTGGGGAAACGTTAGTGATCATCTATAACGGGACACATACGCTTTTCGAACGATTTTCTGGAGCTAGCCATATCCATGCAGAAACCAATTAAGAAAAAAGGAAAGACTTTATTGACGGAGTGTTTAATTCATGCGAAGCAGAGTGATGAGTCAAGAAGGCCTTAGACTATGAAAAATAGATCATGGGAGAAAGAGACAGCGCCCCTCCAGGGCGCAGGATCTGTTCTCATGACCTTTCCTGGGGTTAAAACCCCAGGCTATATACCCTCACTGCGTTGCAGTGAAACAGGATTGAAGAGGTTGGAATTATGGATGAGATTGAAACTCTAGGTGGCATGTCCACACTGCATTGCAGTGAAGAAAGGTCGGATTTTGTATGGCGACAAATATGATGATTCCAAAGATGTCCCAACGGGACAAGGTGATACAGCCTGGGGTTTTGACCCCAGGAACGAGGGAACAACCCTTCCATTGCGCCCTGAAGGGGCGCTGTTGAGGAGAGGAAAATGAGGAAAATAATGTTTAATTTAAATTTTACAGAAGGAGAAAAATGAAAATAAAAGAATCCATAGCTGAAATCCAAGCCGTCGGACGTCGGATATCCACAGAGTATGGACCTGGTATAAAAGCCTTGCTTAATCACTGCAAGGAATCCGCAAAGTCCTATAAAGATCAATTATTGCTCCATTCTAAACGACAGATCCACAGAGTGGCCGAAACTTTGGCTGAGTACACAGCCGAGAAAGAGGATGAAACAGGGCAGGTTAAGAAGGCATTAGAAAATGAGAAGAAATAAATCATGGGTGAAGAAGGTACGGCACCCCTTCAGGGCGCAAGATCTTTTTTCATTACGTCTCCTGGGGTTGAAACCCCAGGCTATGCGTTGCAGTGAAAGAGGATGGAAGATGTTGGAATTATAGACGAGGTTGGACAGGTTGGCATGTTCACACATCATTGCAGTGAAGAGAGATCGGATTTTATAGGGTGACGAATATGATGACTCAAAAAGATGTCCCAATGGGACAAGGTGATACAGCCTGGGGTTTCAACCCCAGGAACCAGAAAACAATCATCCCATTGCGCCCTGAAGGGGCGCTGTCTAATGAAAAAGAGTAAGAGCATGAATAAAGAACGTATAAATATAATAGCCTGGATCCGTCAGTTAAACGCGGTTTTCTGCACGAACCATTTGGGCCAAAAGGAATTACAAAAGAGCCTCGACGCACCCAGCAGGTGCGCCTGCGTTTTTTTGCAACCTTTTGCCTCCAAAGCATTCGCACAGAAATCCCACGTTTAACTGACGGATCCAGGAATAGGAAAACGTTCCGCCCCAAATCTTTTTTCTGCTATCTTCTTCGTATTCTGTGGTTTAATGATCTTTCTCTTGTATGCGACAACCTCGACAGCTAATCCTCTGGTCACGGTTACATCAAAAGTCGTGGGGACTCAACTGGAAGTTTCTCCCGTGCAAATGGCGGTGCCAAAAGGAATCGCCGGGTCTGTAAATGTGAACATTGTAGCAGGACTTGGAGGTGAAAATGAAACATCCCTTGCCCTAGCCGATGGCGTTCATATTGAGGCAACCCTACGGGGTCCTTCTTTTGCGGCCCGACAAACCTTTGGTCGCCCAAATGAACCCCTGTTGTTCCCGCCATTACCGCTAGTCGGCGATTATCAACTCGATGCTATTAAGCTGGTCGATTCTGCAACCGGTAAAATCCGCCTCGAAGGTTCCCCCTCAAGCATCCCTATTTTTGTATTCAAAGAAGTGCTGGTTACCCGGGTAACTTCACGGCCGTTAACCCTCGACGAGATTCAGGAAAAAGGGATTTTGATCGATGAATCCAATTTTCGGGCGGTGGAATTTGAAGTGGGGTTTGTGATCGACGGAAAAACGGTTCCGGTCAAGTTACCGGTGATTGCCCCCACGTTTAAAGAAGCCACAGAAATTATTCCTCAAGCAGAAATCGATGAAAAGATGGCGGCAGCCAATGTGATGAATCAGCAACTTTCTCAGACAGCGGAGTTACCGCCGGAACTGGAAGCCGCAGGTCTAAACATTGAAATTCAAGGCATCAATTTTCAGTTTGTGGATACAACTTTAGAATTAGGTCTTGCTCTACAACCTCCTCCGATTCCTGCATTGATGGTGATTCCGGGGAATATTGGTTTTATCAATCAGTTTTTTAGTGTTCAGATTTTTATGGAAAATGGGGTGCCGGGAGGTTCGGGACTTAACGTGCATAATATGCAGGCCGAACTACTCCTGCCGGTGGGATCGGATTTGGTAGCTGGAACGTATGAGGTTTCCGGCGATGATCCATTGCGTTTTGCGCGGACAGGAACGAATGGTAGAGTAACAATACAAGTGCAAAGGTCCGCAGCATAGTTCATTCTTTGGGTATCTGACCCCCCCCCAAAGGAGAACATAGAATGCCACGAACCTACGAACATTTAAACCGTTATGAACGAGAAGTGATAGCCCAGATGCTAAAAGAAAAATATAGCTTATCTCAAATTGGCCGTCGCCTGGGCCGATCCCCCTCGACTATTTGGCGCGAATTTCGCCGTAATCGAGTCCGTGGCCGCTATTACCCAAGACCCGCAAATGGCCTGGCTCAAAGCCGATTACAGCTAGCTCGAAAGCCTCAAAAAGTGATGGGAGCTAGCAAAGAACAAGTGGAGACTCTCCTGGCGAATATTGGTCTCCAGAACAGATTGAAGGTCGAGGAAAGCTAGAAGGTGACCCTCCCATCAGTCGAATGATGATCTACCGCTACTTGTACAGTCCAAGAGGGGCTGGCTACCGAAAATACCTGCGTGGCCCCGGAAAGAAAAAACGAGCGACTCGGAAAAGCCATTCACGTATACACAACCAAACGATGATTGACCAACGCCCCGAAGAGGGTGAAAGTCGCAAGGTGGCAGGCCATTGGGAAGGTGACACTATTCAGGGCCAAACGAGAAAAGAGGCCTGTGTAGTCACTCTAGTAGATCGAGCGACTCGATATCTCATCGCCGATCTTTTACCTCGATGCAATGCCGAATCGGTCAACCGTTCCGTACCTCAGTTCGCTGATTCAGGGCTCCCCTTTAAAACGGTGACTGTAGATAATGGCATGGAGTTTGCCAGCCATGCTAAACTACAGAAAAAAATAGCAACCCCCATTTTCTTTGCTGAAGGGAGAAACCCTTGGCAAAGAGGGAGCAACGAAAATACGAATGGTTTGCTTCGCCAGTTTTTCCCGAAGAAAACCGACTTTGCTGCCCACAGCTCCGCTCAGTTGAGCTGGGCTGTGGAGTTACTGAATAATAGGCCGAGAAAATGCTTAGAATATAGAACGCCCAAAGAAATGATGGACAGCTTCGGTTTTGCACTTGTAAGTTGAGTCTGCAAGCGTGGAAAGGAGGTGTAGTTCTTGGCCCATGAACGTTAGCCCATGTATACATTTTTTTAATACCCTCTTCAAGAGACGTACTCTCTTTTAGCCCCAATACCTCTTTTATTTTTTCATGGTCTGAATACGCATGTACAACTTCATTGCGGCTTTCACAGTAAGTAATTTTGGGGTTTGACAGGCCGAATGTCTGGCCAACAATTTTTGCCAACTCACTAACCGAATAAGGGTGATCACTCCCTATATTAAATACATCATTATAACACGATTTGAGCTCGATAGATTTTGCCATGATAGGTGCAAGGTCTCCAATATACGAAAAAGCACGTGTCTGTGCTCCGTCCCCAAAAATCGTGAGCGGTTGATCTTGCATAAATTGGTTCATGAAGATACCGATTACGTTCCGATACTTATCCCCAATATTTTGGCGCTCTCCGTAAACATTGTGTGGCCGAAAAATAATATAGTTCAGGTCGTACATAGAACGCGCCGCCTTAAGATCTAGTTCAACCGCATATTTAGAAATTCCATAAGGATCTTCCGGTTGAGGGGTAAGGCTTTCAACCATAGGCAACTGATTCTGTCCATACACGGCTATAGACGAGGTAAATACAGAACATTTTATCTCATGCTTTATAGATGCATTAAGAAGATTTACGCTGCCAATGAGATTGTTTTCATAATTGAAGCGCCGGATAAAATGACTTAACCCCTCTGCGGCATAAGCGGCTAGATGAAAGACATAATCAAAATCATGTGTTTCAAAAAGCTGATTGATGAGGTCAGTATCCAATATACTTCCCTCGACAAACCGGGCTTCGTTTGAAACGTTATCTCGGAACCCACCTGAAAGATCATCGAGAGCAACAACATCATGATGGCATTTCAGTAATTCATCAACCACATGGGACCCCATGAATCCTGCACCCCCGGTTACTAATGAATATTTTTTAGTCATCATTTCTATTTCATAAGTTTGCATCCAATTGAATATGTCAATATGTGACGGATGGACCGGCATTGAGCCACAAAAAAATGTATATGGCTAGAATTATTTAAGGCAGGTCAAATCCTCAGTGGTATTTAGGGGGTCGCGTAAAAAGAATCCTCTTATAAATCCAATTCCGTACCCGATATGACCCGCCAGGAACGCAAAAGGGGCAACAAAAATTTCCTTGTATGACTGAGATAAACGTATGCTTTCCACAACAACCGCTAGTAGATATAAGAATACAGGTGCGCAAAGCGCTCTGTATAGAAAGTGGTCATGTATCCATGGGAGGAGCACGAGTAGCCCTGCCGCGTATAAGGAAAAAAATGCAGGCGCCGCTTGCCATATATAGGAAACATCGCTTTTACTCTTTCTTAACCTTCCCTTATCTAACCCATAATTATAAAACTGTTTCATAAAGGGTCTGAGTATTTTTCGGCGATGATGAAAAACGACTACGTCAGGGTCATACAAAACTTTCTGTCCTTTTGCCCGGATCTCCAGGCAATACATCATGTCCTCACTCGTATTCAAATCTTCTCGAAATACAATGCCTCTTTGACGACGAATGATCATGTTGCATGTTGGCATTTCGTTAACATATTGACGTTGCTTGGGTACATGGCGAATATAAGCGGGGCCAAAACCGATGGGGCTTTCCATCACGCGCCCTGAAATACGCCGTGAAAAATGATCGTGCGGAGGTGTTAGGTTTGGACCGGTCACAACGGTCACGTTTTTCTGTAGCAAGGGGAGGCCTTTTCCCAGCCAATCCATCCTTGGGTAGGCGTCAGCATCGATCAAGGCAAATCGCTCGGCGTCACTTTTTTGTAATACAATATTTCTTTTATAGGCTGGATTACCGGGTCCGGTCGGTTCGATAATAAGTTGTGGAGGCTGTACGAGAAGATCAAGTCTTTTCCTCCATTCGAGGGTGGGCATATCATCTGGTAATAACCATATTCTTGTTTCGAAACTTGCTGCGGCTAACCTTCCGCATTTGTCAACGCATTCTAAAAGCCACGAATCTGCTATTTGAAAGGGTATTATGATATCAATTTTCTTATACGTCATTGTTTCTGTGTGTTTGTATCGTTCCCAATGATCTGTTGTTGCTCTGTGAAAGCAGGTTTACCATACACATTGGTTATACTGAGCGGACATCCAGCGATCTCGTGTTATGAGCGGGAGATTCATGGCTTTAGCTGTGGCAAGGACGATCTGATCAAAGGGGTCTCTGTGGTCACACAAATACATGCTTTCGGCCATGATTCGTTCTTCGTAGGGTTGGAACCGAAAATTTTTTGAGCCTTCAATATATTTAATAACTTCTTCAATCTGTGCATCAATGCGTTTAATTTCTATCAATATTGAACTTCGAGAGTTACCATTGTGGGTACGTAAAAGATATTTCGAGCCTGACAGATAATCCGTCTGATTTTTTGAGATAGTGTGTCGGGTTCTAATAGCCAATAAATGAGTGAATGAGTATCGATGACGAAAGCATGCGAAGGGGCTGCGTTCATTTCGGAAGATGCAGGTGTTTCAACAACTCGGTATCCGCGCTTTCCAAATCCCCTATGATCTTTCCCTTAATCTTTTCTTTTCTTTAGTAGATGGGGGTTCTTTGTCTTGCTGTAGACTTCTTCAGAAACAATAACGGCATTGCCAAATCGTGTCTGTATATGTACGGGAATCCCTTGTAAAGCAACTCGGAGTTCTTTAAACAGTCTGTTTCTTAATTGAGTAGGTGTCAGATAGTTCATGTTTTCTCCCTTTCCAACTTTTTGAATATGTACATAACAGTATGTACGTATTCTTGTCAAGGAGGTGTTTCCGTTAAGTTTTCTGTTCCGTGTTTTTCGTGGGTAAAAATCTGCTGTTGTTGTCAGTGGTGAGCGGATCCGTCTGTGGCGGAAGCATCCAGCGCTTTTCCCATCTCCTTCAATCCTGTTGGAGTTCCCATATCGAGTAGAGGAGGGGGGGTCTTATAGGCTTTGAGTCGTCCTTCTTGACTTAAGACAGGAAAGATATCTGTTTCTAAAGACATGGTTTTGTTCGGCTCAATAGACGCTAAAACTTTTTTAGCCATCAGGTAAACACCGCCATTAATCCATCCCTCCGTGTGATGCGCTTTCTCTTGGAAGGAGGTAACGAGATCTTGGTCGTTAAAGGTCACCGTTCCGTAGCGACCGGCATCTTGGATCTGTGTTATAGAAAGTGTCATAAGGGCATCCAAAGACGTACAGTGTTGGTTGCTTAATGCTTGGAAATCTAGATTGAGGAGTAGGCTGTCCCCATTCAGAACAAAAAAAGGATCCGTTTGAATAGCGTTCTCTAAAAATTTGATGGCTCCAGCTGTCCCCAAAGGGCGTGGCTCTATAGAAAGAGAGATTTTAAGGTCAGGGAAAGGGTCAGCGTCAAGCCACTCTTGTATAGCCTTTGGCATATAACCCGCTGACAAATGAATATCTGTAATGTTCTGCTTGCTTAGCCATTCGATTTGCCATTGCAGAAAGGGTTTTCCCGCTATAGAGATTAACGCTTTCGGTCGGTCTGGAGCAACGGAACGGATGCGTGTTCCTTGACCGCCTATGAGTAAAATAGCTTGAGGAGAGGGCCGATAGAGGTAAGACGCAGAGGAAGTCATGTTTATGTTTCGTTCGGGAGCCGTGTTTTAACATGTTCGTATGTTTTTTTTAACCCCTCTTCAAAAGAGGTGTTAGGGACCCAATCATATAGTAACTGTTTTGCTAGTGTGCAGGTTACGGCTTGACCCCACAATGTCGTCTTAACAGAGAGATCGAATGATAATGTAAGGTCTTTATCCGCTATTTTGATAATGTGTTCTGCAATTGTTTTAATGGTGACGCGACCCTCTTGTCCTAAGCTGAAAGGGCCGACGATGGAATGATTTTTTTGTGCAGAAATACTGCGGAGGATGGCATCTACTACATCATCTATAAAACAATAAGAGCGTGTTTCTTCGCCCGTACCCCAAAGAGGAATGGCTTCTCTACGATTAGCCCGTAAAGCCCGATGGCATAAAACAGGGATGACCGAACCTGTCTCTAGTCCGATGTCTTGGTTATAGCCATAAGCCCCAACAATACGGGCTATAGATACCCGGAGCCAAGGATGTTCTTGTGCGAATCCTTCCAGCGTTTGTTCCCCTATCAGTTTTCCCCAGCCATAGCTTAATCCCGGGTTAGCTGGATAGGCTTCATCTTCTGTTAAAGGAGAACTGTCTGGTGTTTGTTGTCGTTCTTCGGGGTAAACATGTGCACTACTTGCATAGAACACTGAGGGGATACGGTGTTCTATAATGGCTTTGAAAACGTTTTGATCAATAAGAAGGTTATTATTTAAAATGTCTCCCGGATGGTTTAAATAAACTTTGATGCCACCGACTTTGGAGGCTAAGTGAAAGACCACCTCTGACCCTTTTAAACAATCGCGGGTTTCCTCAAGATTACGAAGATCCATTTGATGAAAATCAACTTTGTCTATGAAAGGTGTTATAAACTCAAGAGCGCCGCGTTCTAGATTGTCAAGAATTTTGACGTTTGCTCCTTCCTGTACCAATCGTTTGGCCAGGATCGATCCAATGCATCCGGCACCCCCTGTTATGACGACTGAACGATTTTTCCATGTATAATTCATAATGCTAGGTACTTATTTTTCAACGGGGAAGAAAGAGTATAATGCATGTGCCCATTGTTGCGTTATTTTTTTAGGATCCAGTTTTTCTTGTACTGTTTTATACGCCTCTATCCCCATTTGTTTTCTATTTTCGGGATGATCAAGCATACGTATCAGCTGATTGCAAAATTCATCGCGGTCCGTTGGATCAAATAGCAAGCCGTTTTTCCCGTCTTTAACCCATTCGGAAATGCCCTTTAAACGGGCCGCTAGAATAGAGGATCCGCATGCTAAACTATGTAACAAATTAGCGGTGACTTGAAAATGATCTGAGAACTTTCCTTCTCTCATAACTAATGACACGTCTCCTGCATTCAGTAGATCGTTTAAGGCGTTGACGTGGGGTAGCCATCCTAAAAACTGTACATGCTTTTCCATGTCCAACTTTTTTGCCTGAATTTCTAATTTTAGTCGTAAAGGGCCGTCACCTGCAATAACAAAAAGGATGCTTTTATGCTGATCGAGAAGAGGCTGTACAAAACTGAAAATACGGTCTAGGGCCTTGTTAGGATGAAGAATGCCGTGATGAACAATCACGAAATCATGGTCATGGAATCCAAACTGTTCACGGGCTGACTGCTTGTCGATAGGATAGAAAATATGGGATTCACATGCTTCCGAGATAACCGCGATATTGTCCGCCTTTATGCCTTTGGAAACAGCATATTGTTTATATGCTTCTGTATGAGTAATGGTCCCTTGAAGACGTTTCCACGTAAAAACATCCATTTTTTCAAAGAATTGGCGGATGGGTTTTTCCCACTTTTTGTGGCCCAGATAGACGTCCCAGAGGATGTCGCAACTACTGATGGCAACAGGGCGACCTGAAAAGAACATAAGAATGAGGGGGAGTATGGGCAGTGATTCTTCGATGTAGATCAAATCAATTTTTTTCGCCCGAGCCCATAGGCCGATCCATGGAGCGGTGATATACCACAAGATTGTTTTGCTCCATTTATCAAACGCTGAACTTCGTTTCAGGCGTATAGGCATCTCATGGATATATATGTGCTCATGTTCAGTTAGCCAATGCTTATGAAGTGACTTGAATGAAAAATGATGAACGTCGAGTGTTTCAGAAAGTTTTAGGAGTACATGCGGATAGGTGTTTGCCATGGCTTCATGATCGGCAAGACCATACCGGAATAAAGAAAGAATTTGTTTGCGTTTTTTGTTCATAGAAAACTAGCGATGAGATTGTGAGTGATTTAGGGGCACGTGCTAGACCAGGTTTGCACGCCTACGTTCGAAAAGCTGAAGGTCATAAAGATGCCACCTAATTCCTCTAATTTTTCTTTGACGTCTCTTTTTTTGTCCATGGGAACAAAAAGAAGTAAAAATCCGCCACCCCCTGCACCTAGAATCTTTCCTCCGAAAGCGCCTTCCTTACGGGCTGCATTATATAATGCATCAATATGTTCATCGGTAGTTTCGGGGTTCATTCTCTTTTTAGCCAATCCTGCTTTGTGTAGAAGGTGTCCGAACTCAAATATTTTTCCACGTAGAAGAAGGCTTTTTGCCTCATACGCTAAGGCTTTTAATTGTTCTGTACCCTCGCGGCTTGTTCCTGCGTTTTCTTGAAACGCTGCGACTTGTTTGTCGATTAGATTTGCTGATAACCGTGTCCCACCTGTAAAGCATAGCATACAGTGGCTTTCGAGATCGTTGAGGGTGTCCTGGTGGAGCCGTAAAGGCGTTACTTCTACATGATCGGTGTTAAATTCTATTAAATTGAAGCCGCCAAATGTGCTTGCGTATTGATCTTGTTTCCCTCCGCTAATACCCATTTTGATCCGTTCAACGCGATAGGCTTTTTCGGCCAGTGCATAAAGATCAAGGTGTGCTTCGTTTAGCGTTTGTAAGCCGGCAAGGACGGCTGTGAGCATAGAGGAGGAGCTTCCCAGTCCGCTTCCTGGTGGGGCTTCTGTTTGAATACAAATGTCAAGCCCTCTATCAATATTTAATTCTTCGATACTGGCTTTGACCAAATCTAAAACACCATCGTATTTGGGTTTATCCTTAAGGTTAAAGTCAATTTGTTTGTTATAATCTAAAGACCGTACAGAGATTTGGTGGTCATCGTGGGGTGTAATCGAGGCGTAACTATACTTGTTAATCGTGCTAACCAGTACCGCACCCCCGATATTCTGATACACGGCTTCTATATCCGTACCTCCTCCAGCAAAACTAATGCGCAGTGGAGATTTTGCTCGGAGATAGGTTACTTCTTTCACTTTCGCGCCTCATGTTGGTGTGCTCGGTACCAATCAACCGTTTTTTGAAGCCCCTCTTCAAGGGATGTCTTGGCTTTCCACCCTAACTCTTCTTTTGCTTTGGTGATGTCAAAACATCGATGAAGCTGTCCATCGGGTCGTGACGTATTCCATTCGATTTGTCCCTTATATGCTGTGATACGTGTTAAGATATCTATGACCTCTTTGATGGAAGTTTCTTGTCCAGAACTTAGGTTCACAATGGCATTGGTATTAAAGTATTCAGCGCTTAAAAGAAGCCCTTCAGCGACGTCCCCAGCATAGACAAAATCGCGCGCAGCTTTTCCTGTTCCCCAGACCTCTATTCGCTCTGTTGCCTGTTTAGTGGCCTCAACAAATTTGCGGACTAAGGCGGGAATAACATGAGCATCAAGTAGGTTATAATTATCATAAGGTCCGTAAATATTTCCGGGAATTCCGATGACAGAAACAAAATTATGCTGTCTATAATAGGCTTCGGATTGGATCGTTAACAACCTTTTTGCCAGTGAATAGTGTGCGCTTTCCTGCTGGGGAAACCCTGACCAAAGATCAGACTCCTTTAATGGATTTTCAGCAAACTGAGGATAGCCGCAGCCTGCACCCGCGGCGATAAATTTAGAGGCGCCATGCTCCCATGCATGATGGAGCATAAATGTTCCCATGAGAAGATTTTGATAGAAGTAGCTAGCCGGTTGCTCTTTGTTCGGCAAAATACCTCCTACGAGTCCAGCTAGATGGATAACAATATCGCACGGATGTTCTTTGAAAAGCCTGATAACTTCATCTTCACGGGTCAGGTTATAGTCCTTACTGCGAACACTGAAAATTTCCGCTATATCTTTTTTGCTCTCTAGTGCCTGAGTCACGTGTGTGCCGAGGAATCCACCGCCGCCTGTAACCAGTATTCTTTTGTTTGTCCAGATCGACATAAATAAAATTCACCTTTCTCTTAAGTTAGTGCTGCATCCATACCACCGAAAATAGGGTTTGTAAATGTGCGAATGAATCCTCTTGAAAAATCGAAGAAAGAATGTCAAGATCCCAAACAAATCCTAATAACCCAAATTTGAATGTAAAAAGATCATGATAGACAGCCCTCCCAACGTACAGACTCATTCTCGAAAAGAAATCTGGTCCATATTCGATCGCATAGCGCATCGATATGATCTGTTGAATCAGTTGTTATCGTTTGGTCAAGATCGTGTCTGGCGAAATAAGTTGGCCCTATGTCTACGCGGAAAAAAAGATTTACATCTTCTTGATTTGGCAACGGGCACAGGCGATCAACTGTTATCGATATGCAAAAAAGGGATTCTTATTCAATCAGGGGTTGGAATGGACATGTCCGAAAAGATGCTCGAAATCGGGCGTAAAAAAGTGGCTGAACGCAAATGGGAAGGACGCATAGCGCTGCAACGTGGCGATGCGATGGACATCCCTTTAGAAAACAATCGTTTTGATGCGGTAACGATTTCGTTTGGTATCCGTAACGTAGTGAATGTTGTCCATGCTTTAAAAGAAATGTATCGCGTACTTAAACCCGGCGGACGCGTATTGGTTTTAGAATGTTCACTCCCACCCAATCGGTTTGTGCGTTCCGTTTATTTATTTTACTTTCGGAATATTTTACCTCGCATGGGGTCATTAATTTCTGGTGATTCATACGCGTATCGATATCTAAACGAAACCGTTGAAACGTTTCCGTGTGGACAAGATTTTTGTGATATGATGTTGTCAGCAGGACTTGTAGACGCTAGGGCAACACCTCTCACGTTTGGGATTGCTACTATTTATGAAGGAACGAAACCCGGGTTCGAAGATCAGCCATCAGAAGCGAGCCCTATAGCATAACGATGAATGGTGCCGTTACAGAATCTCTAGGCGTCTCTCGGATGAATGCTTTTATGATTCAATTAGCCGAAAAAATCAAAGCGTTCCAAAACGTTTCGGATCATCCTCCGTTTCAAGCCACCAGACTCGTTATCCCTATTCCATCCGTAGACCCTTTAGACTGGCTGAATCAACAGAAAAGCGATGTAAAAAGTTATTGGTCTTCCCGCGATAAACAGTTTGAAATGGCTGCTGTGGGTATGGCTGATTGCATCACCGCCAAGACCTTTCATGAATTTCCTCACTTTTCTCAACGGCTTAAGGACATCTTGTCTGTTAGCTCAAAAGGCGTTCGGTATTATGGGGGATATCGATTTTCTAATTCTGCGTCGACTGAAATGTGGGAACCGTTTGGATCTTATTATTTTTATTTGCCTCGCTTTGAACTCATTCACAAACGTGGCAAGAGGTATCTCGCGTGTAATGTTTTTTTAAAAGATTCAACCACCGTCGATCAAGTTCTTGCCGAATTAGAAGAGATTACCTTTTCTTCAAACAGCTCAGAAAGCGTTCCTCTCATTCCTACGTTAAGGGAAGATGACCCGGGCAAAGAACAATGGCATACAAATATTTATCGCGCGTTGGCCTCTTTTGATGTCGGTGAAATGGAAAAAATCGTTTTGGCCCGAAAATCAACGTTCTCATTTGACCATCATCTCAATCCCTTGACCTTATTGCAGAAGTTACAAGCAGGCACACCCCAATGCTTTCATTTTTGTTTTCAACCCCAAAAAGGGACCGCTTTTGTCGGGGCCTCCCCTGAACGTCTTTACCGACGAACCGGGCAATCCATTGAAAGCGAAGCCGTGGCGGGAACGCGTCCTCGTGGCCAAACAAGGTCCATAGACACTCGACTGGCCCAAGAACTATTAGATAGCGATAAAGAGCTGCGTGAACATTGTTTTGTTCGTGATTCCATACGTGACCTCTTAGAGCCCTTATGTGAATCTTTAAATCTAGATGCGGATGTGTCTTTGATTCGGCTTGCCAGGGGCCAGCATCTTTTCACAGGGTTCCACGGTAGTTTAAAAGCCCATGTAACGGATCAAGATTTATTACATGAACTCCATCCCACGCCTGCCGTAGGTGGCTGTCCAACCGAAAAAGCCATACAGAAAATCACAGAATGGGAAAACTTTGATAGGGGTTGGTATGCCGCACCCATCGGTTGGATCGGACGTGATTCTGCTGAATTTGCTGTGGCGATTCGGTCTGGACTCATAAACGGTGATCAGCTTTCTTTATTTTCCGGAGCTGGCATTGTTCAGGGATCGACCCCTGAAAGAGAATGGAGCGAAATCGAAAACAAAATCGGCGACTTTATCAAATTATTAACCGGCACATGAAAGACCTCAATCTCAACGATGTCTGGGCCCATCTTATCATTGAAGAGTTTTATCGGCAAGGGGTCCGATGCGTAAGCCTTTCTTCTGGATCGCGTAGTTCTCCTTTAACGGTTGCTGCTGCCGAACATCCTGGCATAGAATGTATCGTCCACTACGATGAACGAGGCGCCGCTTTTTTTGCGGTGGGATGGGGCCGAGCGACAGGGATGCCGGCGCTTGTGATTACAACGTCTGGAACTGCCGTAGCCAATGCCTTTCCAGCTGTCATTGAAGCAGCGAAGGATCATGTGCCTCTTATTTTACTGACGGCAGATAGGCCTCCTGAACTGAGAGACACAGGGGCTAATCAAACGATTGACCAAGTAAAAATCTTTGGTGAATATGTGCGATGGAATGTTGATCTTCCGTGCCCAACACAGGACATCGATCCCGCTATGGTTTTAACCACCGTTGACCAGATTTGGTTTCAAACCCTAAACACTAAAGGGCCTACTCATTTGAACTGTATGTTTCGAGAACCTTTAACTTCAACAGACAGAGATTTCAGTGATGTCGTTTCGCTAAAAAATATTCAAAAATGGCGTGACGGAGAAAGCCTTTATACTTCATATCCAATGCCCACAGTGCGATTGGAGGAGTCGAAACTCGAAGAGGTAGCTTCAGCCTTATCTTCTGTTAAACAAGGTATCATCGTCGTCGGAAAACTTGATCACCCAGAACAAAGCAAAGCGGTTTCTACATTGATTGCGGCTATGCAATGGCCTGTGTTTCCGGATAGTACATCGGGTTTGAAAGTAGGAAATCATAGCCCCTATATAATCTCTCATTGCGATCAAATCTTGGTATCCCAACCTGCAACCGAATCCACTCGGCCAGAAGCAGTACTGCATGTGGGGGGGGCTATAGTTTCAAAACGCTTGCTTCATTTCATTAAACAATCTAGGCCTAAGAAATATATTGTTGTCAAAGAACATGCTCAACGACAGGATCCTTTTCATCATGTAACGACGAGTATTCAAACAAATCTTGAAGATTTTTGTTGTCGATTCGCGTCCATTGTAAAAATAACCCCTGATCCTTCTTGGCTCTCTCAATGGTTAACGTATTCAGACAAAATAGGCGAAAAAATCAGGAATCATTTTTCTGGCATGAATGAACTAAATGAACCGCTCATTGCCCGATTAGTATCAGCCGAACTTCCAGAAAATCATGGCCTTGTTTTGGGCAATAGTATGCCTATATGCGATATGGATATGTACGGCGCTTGTGATGGGTCGTCGATTCGGATCATCGCCAATCGTGGAGCGAGTGGGATTGATGGACTGATTGCCACCGCAGCGGGTTATGCTCAAGGCACAGGAAGTCCTGTTACGGTTATTATAGGTGATTTAACTTGTTTACACGATTTAAACTCACTGGCTTTTTTAAAAAAGATAAAAGTGCCTGTAACCCTTATTGTTATAAACAATGATGGGGGTGGTATTTTTTCATTTCTACCTGTCTCGAAAGACAAAAACAACTTTGAACCCTACTTTGGAACCCCTCATGGTTTATCTCTTCAAGGAGGAGCAAAGCTATTTCAATTGGATTATAAGCATCCCCAAACAGCAGATGAGTTTGTGAAAGATTTTGAGGAAGCGACCCAATCCGATCAATCAACTCTTATAGAGGTCTTTACAGATCGACAAAAAAATTATGAGTTGCACGAGACTCTACTGAGAATAAAAGAAGAGTAAAGAATCAGGTTGCATCGTTGCATTGTGCCCATGTACTATCCCCGCACTCACAACGTATTCATAAAGCAGATAAACCTAAGTTTGTACTTTTCGGGAAAGTCAATATGAGAGCACCTAAAAACTATGAAAATACACGAATATCAAGCAAAGGATTTATTTCGGTCCTATGGCATGCTTCTTCCTTCAGGCAAGGTTGCACGCAGTGCGGATGAAGCCGAATCTATCAGTAACGAATTAGGTTCTACAGTAGCTGTCAAATCTCAGGTTCATGTCGGGGGTCGTGGCAAAGCGGGTGGGATTAAGCTCGCTCATTCTCCAGAAGAAGCTCGTGCCGCTGCCGAGGCTATTTTAGGGATGGATATTAAAGGAAGCATCGTTCGCAAAGTATGGGTCGAACAGGCGGCAAGGATTTCAAAAGAAGCCTATCTTGGTCTAATTGTGGATCGTAGTTCAGCCTGTCTTTCCTTTATTTGCAGCTCCGAAGGGGGCGTGGAAATTGAAGAGACCGCTGCTAAAACGCCTGAAAAAATTCTGCGTTTTAAAACGTATCCCAAAGAATTTCCTGAAGATGGAGCCAGAAAATACGCGGGACAGTTGTTTGGGGATGAAACGTCTGTCGACGGCGTTCTCGATGTCATGCGGAAATTATTCAAATTGTTTGCTCAGAAAGATTGTTCCCTCGCAGAAATCAATCCCTTAGTGTTAACCGAAGACGGGCAAGTCATAGCTTTAGATGGAAAGATTAACTTTGATGACAATGCTTTGTATCGACATCCGGAAATTGAAGAACTTCGCGATATGGATGAAGAGAACGAAAACGAAATCACAGCCAAGGAACAAGGCCTAAGCTTTGTACAATTAGATGGCGATATTGGGTGCATGGTCAACGGTGCTGGTTTAGCCATGGCGACCATGGATGCGATTAAGCTTTTTGGAGGTGACCCTGCTAATTTTCTCGATGTGGGAGGCAGTTCAAATCCGGAAAAGGTCGTCAATGCGTTTCGTCTCATTCTAAACAGCTCAAAGGTAAAAGCCATCCTCATTAATATTTTCGGGGGGATTACCCGATGCGATGATATTGCCAGAGGCATCATAGAATCCGGCAGACAAATCGATATCAACGTACCTATTGTTGTTCGTCTCGTGGGCACAAATATGGAAGAGGGGCTTGGGCTCTTAAAAGGGACTTCACTAATTCCGGCTTCAACATTAGCGGATGGGGTCCAAAAAACAATTGACTTGGCGAAAGGAACGATATCGGGATGAGTATTTTAGTAGACGAAAATACGCGATTGATTGTTCAAGGTATTACGGGGCGTGATGGATCGTTTCACGCTCACCAAATGCTTGATTACGGGACCAACGTCGTGGGTGGGGTCACTCCCGGAAAAGGGGGGCAAACCGAGCATGACCTCCCTGTTTTTAATACGATGAGAGAAGCCGTACTAGGAACCCATGCGAACGCATCTGTTATTTATGTGCCCGCAAAATTTGCCCCTGAAGCTATCGTAGAAGCTGCGGATTCAGGCATTGAACTGATTGTCTGTATTACCGAAGGGGTGCCAGTCATCGATATGATAGAGGTGTATCATGCCGTGAAAAATAAAGGCCTGATATTGATTGGACCTAATTGTCCCGGCGTTATTTCTCCGGGAGAATCCAAGGTGGGTATTATGCCCGGTCAAATCCACAAACCTGGAAACGTGGGGGTCATTTCCAGAAGCGGTACATTGACCTATGAAATTGTGCATGCATTGACCCAATTCGACATAGGTCAGTCAACGTGTATTGGGATTGGTGGCGATCCAATTATTGGTACTTCTTTTCGAGATTTACTGCCCTTATTTCAAGCAGACGATCAAACCGATGCTATCGTGATCGTCGGCGAAATTGGAGGCGATGAAGAAGAAAAAACCGCGGAATTTATTCAAAAAAATGTTTCCAAACCGGTCTTTTCCTTCATTGTTGGGCATACAGCCCCTGAAGGAAAACGAATGGGGCATGCGGGTGCGATTATTTCAGGCGGAAGCGGTACAGCTGAATCCAAGACAAAAGCCTTAAATGATGCGGGGGTTCCTGTCGCTAAAACTATTGACGAGCTCGCAGGTCTTGTTAGAGATCATTTTGCCTAAGTAGCGCGAAGTTGACCTGACTTCAACGCCTGGATCACTGGAATAAGAAATTTCCAGACGGGTAGAGTAACAATACAAATGCAAAGGTCCGCAGCATAGTTCATTCTTTGGGTATCTGACCCCCCCCAAAGGAGAACATAGAATGCCACGAACCTACGAACATTTAAACCGTTATGAACGAGAAGTGATAGCCCAGATGCTAAAAGAAAAATATAGCTTATCTCAAATTGGCCGTCACCTGGGCCGATCCCCCTCGACTATTTGGCGCGAATTTCGCCGTAATCGAGTCCGTGGCCGCTATTACCCAAGACCCGCAAATGGCCTGGCTCAAAGCCGATTACAGCTAGCTCGAAAGCCTCAAAAAGTGATGGGAGCTAGCAAAGAACAAGTGGAGACTCTCCTGGCGAAGTATTGGTCTCCAGAACAGATTGAAGGTCGAAGAAAGCTAGAAGGTGACCCTCCCATCAGTCGAATGACGATCTACCGCTACTTGTACAGTCCAAGAGGGGCTGGCTACCGAAAATACCTGCGTGGCCCCGGAAAGAAAAAACGAGCGACTCGGAAAAGCCATTCACGTATACACAACCAAACGATGATTGACCAACGCCCCGAAGAGGGTGAAAGCCGCAAGGTGGCAGGCCATTGGGAAGGTGACACTATTCAGGGCCAAACGAGAAAAGAGGCCTGTGTAGTCACTCTAGTAGATCGAGCGACTCGATATCTCATCGCCGATCTTTTACCTCGATGCAATGCCGAATCGGTCAACCGTTCCGTACCTCAGTTCGCTGATTCAGGGCTCCCCTGTAAAACGGTGACTGTAGATAATGGCATGGAGTTTGCCAGCCATGCTAAACTACAGAAAAAAATAGCAACCCCCATTTTCTTTGCTGAAGGGAGAAACCCTTGGCAAAGAGGGAGCAACGAAAACACGAATGGTTTGCTTCGCCAGTTTTTCCCGAAGAAAACCGACTTTGCTGCCCACAGCTCCGCTCAGTTGAGCTGGGCTGTAGAGTTACTGAATAATAGACCGAGAAAATGCTTAGAATATAGAACGCCCAAAGAAATGATGGACAGCTTCGGTTTTGCACTTGTAAGTCTCCACCTCTGCAAATGAGATGAAAAAACCATTCTAAACATTGGCAAAAAAAGAGGAAAACCCTTTATTCGTTCATGCTGCTGTCGTTAGCAGATCGTGTTTATAGAGTTGTCGGATCATCTGGACATCTAGCCAATGCCCGGCTTTATAGGATATGGCATTACCCACAAAATGTCCTTCTTCTATCAAAGCTAATGCTGCTAATAAATCTAATATAGCCCGATGCCAAACCGCTTCTAGTGATTTACCTTCATGACTGCATTGTGGTTTATTATAATATCCAAACCGACCTGCAATCAAAAGATTTTCTGGCGAATACCCAAGATTTCGAATATCTGCAAACAGCATGCCGATTGTTTTGCAATAGAACATTTTCATAAATGAAGTATTTGTACGTGCCACAGATCCGTATCGGAAATGTTCGTAATTTAAAGGGAATTTAATTCGTTGTTTTCGTATAGCGGTTTTAAAATGGATCGCACAGTCAATGTTCAGGACAGGGTGGCTCTTTTCACAAGGGGCCAACGTTAAAAAACTACCATGCGGACCTGTAACCGTTACCGTTTCCTTGACGGTTATATAGCGAGATGAACGTTTTTGCTCTTCTGTTCCTGCCCTTTCAAAGGCTTCAACAAGATCTAGGCTGCCCTGATTAAAAAGGGGCGGGTCCCCTGAATCGATTTGAATCATTAGATTATCAATACCCGTTCCAAGTTTAAGAGCAATAATATGTTCAACGAGTCTGATATAATTATGCGGGGATCCACTGCGTAATACAATATTGCTGACGATAGCGCCTGTAGTCCATACATTGCGTATAGAGACTTTAACCGGAAGAGCATCGGGCAAATCAGTCCGATCAAACCACCAGCCTTCTTCATGTGTGGGCCTTAAGGTAACTGTTCTTTTTGCTTTACCAAAAAAGGTGCCAGGACCTGTGACGCTGACGGGTTCTGCAATGGTTTTTTGGTAAGGGGCGATTTTTCTTGGAGAGGTACTCATCAAATCCCAATCAATCGGTTGTTGTGCCCATTGATCGTATGATTTCTGAATCGTATTGGATGGCCCTAAAATGATTTTTCCATATGATTTATATGACATGTTTTTTCTTTAATATATATGATCTAGGTATTACGGTACTCAATTGGTTCGGCTAGATCCGAGCTCAAAATGATTTTTTTCTAGTATGCAGGCTAATCTTTAGATTCATACCTATCTCAAACTCGTAAAGTAAAAGAAAAGGCAAAAGAGTGACAAAAGTAAAAGATATACCTCAATGGGTCGTTGGAATCATGATGTGCATTTCGTGCTCCGTGTCTGCTAAAACAGATTCGGAAATAAGAGTACTGTTAGAACATGTGAACCTTCGTGCACGACCTAGCTTGACGTCTGAAGTGGTTGGTCAAGTCAACTATGGCGATGTTTTGATGGCAAAGAAATTTAAGGAAGAATGGGTCAAAGTCGTTCCTCCTCCTACATTGGATTTATGGGTTCACCAGACCTTTCTTGAAAATGATCAGGTTTCCGTTGCGACCCTGAATGTGCGGGCAGGGGCGGGTATTAACTTTAATATAGTGGGTCAGCTAAAACGAGGCATGAAGATAAAATCAAGAGGAACCTTTGGCGAATGGGTCAAAATTGAACCCCCAGCCTCCGCCTCGTTATGGGTTCATCGCACTTTGGTTGAAGTGATTAAACCAATACCAAAACCTAAGCCTTTACCCAAGCCACAAAAACCTACGACAACACGCACTAATATGCTTGTCGAGCCGAAGGAAGACGCACAACCTCCTGGCAACCACAAGAAGGTGAGCCCTAAGCTCTCTGAAGCATCGAAAAAGAATCGTCCCCCAAAAGCACTTAAGCTAATTCCTTTAGATGGTCAGGGTCTTGAAGTCGAACGAGTGGGGATTTTAACGAAAGCGGGTTTTGTCTTTAAGCCACCTGCTCGTTATAGACTCGTTCGGTATAGGGGTAATTACACAGAGACGATCTGCTATGTATATGCGAAAGAAGATAAGTTGCTTCCACTAAAGGGTAAACGTGTACTTATTCACGGTCACGAGTATTGGGTACATAAGAGTAAGTATCCTGTCGTGGTTCCTCGAAAAATCGAAATCAGAGATGCTGTTCAGCAAATCTCTTTCTGAGCTATTTATTCTGACCTATCTGTCATGATAAATCCCGCAAGGATAAAAGAGGAGTTTTTAAGAGGGACCCGTAATACGTTTTTTTTGAAAAAACGTTTGTAGAAGATCCTTGCCGTCTTCTTCTAAAATGCCTGAACAGATTTCCACGTGATGATTCAATGCCTTACACTGTAGAATATTAAACAAAGACCTTCCACCTCCTCTCAATGGATCGGTCATAGCCCAGACAACGCGTGGAATTCTGGCTTGGACAATGGCACCTGCACACATCGGGCAAGGTTCTTTAGTCACATAGAGCACGGTATCTAACAGTCGCCAGTTTTCTAATGCACTGGCTGCTTGGGTAATGGCAATAATTTCTGCATGGGCCGTTGGGTCTTTAAGTAATTCCACTTGGTTATAAGCCCGGGCAATAACCCGGTCTTTATGAACAATGACGGCTCCCACAGGGACTTCATTTTCCCGGGCCGCTTGGTGGGCCATGTTGATCGCCATTCTCATATAGGTTATGTCATTATCTATAACTTGCATTAGGATACAATTTTTCAACCCGTTTTAGTATATTACCTGGATCCGTTAGTTAGACGTGGGATTTCTGTGCGAATGCTTTGGAGGCAAAAGGTTGCAAAAAAACGCAGGCGCACCCGCTGGGTGTGTCGAGGCTTTTTTGTAATTCCTTTTGGCCCAAATGGTCCGTGCAGAAAACCGCGTTTAACTGACGGATCCAGGTATTATCTCTATCTAGGATTCCTTATCCGATATTGACATTTAATGTATTTGATTTTTATGCGTAACGCTATACACTCCTGCCCATGTCACGTTTACCATCATGGATTCGATTATCACTGTGTACAGACCAAGGCTTTAACCATGTTCATAGCCTGATCTCAAGTCATAAATTAAACACCGTTTGTGAGAGCGCCAAATGTCCGAACCGACATGCCTGTTGGAATCGTGGTACAGCTACGATGATGATATTAGGCGACGTGTGCACACGTGACTGTAAATTTTGCGCGATCAAAACCGGGCGACCTCTCCCTTTAGACTATGATGAACCCCGTCGAGTGGCTTCAGCAGCAAAATCAATGAACTTAAATCATGTGGTTATAACGAGTGTAGCTCGTGATGATCTTGATGATGGAGGGGCGGGTATCTTTGCAGAGACCATATCAGCTATAAGAGATGAATTGCCAGAGGCCTCTATTGAAGTATTAACGCCCGATTTTGACAGTAAAATTGAAAATCTTGATCAAGTATTAAAAGCGCGGCCTGATGTTTTTAACCACAATCTGGAGACGGTTAAACGATTTCAACCTCTGATACGTCCACAAGCTTCGTACGGACGTTCGTTGGCGACTCTCAAACATGCGGCATCCAGTCCTATTCGGCCTGCTATTAAATCGGGTATGATGTTGGGATTAGGCGAGACCGAAGAAGAGATCGTTGAAGCGATGGGAGATCTCGTTTCCGTGGGATGCGAACTGTTGACCTTAGGGCAATATCTAAGGCCGACACCTGATCATATTAAAGTCAATCGTTATGTTGCACCTGATGAGTTTAATCATTTTGCCGATCGAGCACGAGAGATTGGATTCAAAGGTGTTGCTTCAGGGCCTATGGTCCGATCTTCTTACAAAGCTGACGAATTGCTTGCACAGTTACGTTCTTAGTATAGTTCAAGGTTCGCAGTTCGCGGTTCAGGGTTGGCGCATCCAGTTTTCACCCAAAAAACCAAGAGAGGAAAAAAATGAGTGCCATACAGATGTCGAATTCAATTTCTTCGGAAAGTCCATTGTCCATACTAGTCCTACGGGGAATGATTGGAGGAACCCTCATGGGTTTGGCCAATTTAGTGCCCGGAATTAGTGGTGGCACTATGCTGTTGGCAGCAGGGGTATACCCTTTATTTATCAATGGGATTGCTGAAGTAACAACAGGACGCTTCAGAAGACCATCATTGGTTGTTTTAGGGGCTGTTGTGTTATCGGCGGGATTTGCCATTCTATTACTCGCAGGTAGCGTAAAAAGTTTAGTGGTAGACCATCGTTGGGTGATGTACAGCTTATTTATTGGACTTACATTGGGCGGTGTTCCTCTTGTGTGGAACATGGTGGGTAAAGCAACGCGGGGGACTTGGGTAGGGGTTGGGATGGGGTTCTTAACAATGGTCTTTTTGGCTTATGTTCAGCAAGTAGGGTTTGGAACGAGTGGAGGGGGGGGGGAGGCTGCAGGCATTATCATGCTTTTTGTAGCCGGCATTGCGGGTGCTAGCGCCATGATCCTACCAGGTATCAGTGGGGGGTATTTACTTTTGGTGCTAGGTCAGTACGTCATTATCTTATCCGCAATCGGTCGATTTAAAGAAGCATTACAAGCAAGCGACTTTAGTACGGTTTTGAATATAGGACTTTATGTCATCCTGCCGGTTGGGTTAGGGGTTCTGATAGGAATTGTTGGGGTCAGCAATTTACTTCGTATATTACTCAAACGATTTGAAAAGACTACCTTAGGTGTGCTTTTGGGTCTATTAATTGGGGCGACAGTGGGCCTTTGGCCTTTTCAGCACGGAGTACAACCTGAAATTGGCGATGTGATCAAAGGCCAAATTGTAACACATGAGACCCTCATCAACTTTGAGCCTGAAGATTACCTTACAGCATTTTTCCAGCCAACGTTCGGTCACGTTGGAGGCGTTTTAGGCCTTATCATTATCGGCTTCTTTGGGACCGTGGCCGTGGCTAGGATTGGCAATCCTTCAAAGGGATAGTTTCTGATCTTAAAGGGGTTAACAATCCTCCTCGACGCTCGACGCTGAGGTTTTTTATTGTTAAAAAAGTACATACATTGTACGTTCGGAGTAATCCAAACATCAAATCGAAGGAATTAGAAGATGCCAGATCAGAGCGCTGTTGAAAATCCGATAAAAATCACGGGTGAATTTACACCTGATCCCGATGTGTGTAAATTTATCATCGATCGTCCCATACTTGACGGGTGGACATTAATCTTTAAAGACAAAGATCAGTCCATGGGCTCTCCCCTTGTCGATGCCTTATTTGAAATAGAAGGTATTACCGAAGTAAAGGTTACAGGCTCTACGGTAACCATTACTAAAAATATTTCAATACCTTGGCCCGACATGGGCAACGATATCTTGCCGGCTATACGCCATGTATTAACCCATAACAAATCCGCTATTTCTCAAGAAGCCATTGAAGCCGTTGAACAAGCAGCCACAGAAGATATAGGATCTGTGATCGAACAATTGTTTGAGGTTCACATCAATCCCGCCTTAGCTTCACATGGTGGTTACGTCCGGTTACTAGAAGTTCAGGATCGAGATGTGTACCTTGAAATGGGTGGTGGCTGTCAAGGATGCGCGGCATCTCAGGCGACTTTAAGGGATGGAATTGAAACAGCCATTCGCGAAGTCGTTCCACAGGTCCGGCAGGTTATAGATGCCACCGATCATTCATCCGGCGCCAATCCTTATTATAGCTGAAGGGGTAGGGGAGTGTGATTATTATGAGTCGATATCTTTGATGGCTATTACTGATTCGATACTTCCTTAATATTGATCAAAAAAAACGAATAAGCGGGGCGTAGCTCAGCCTGGTAGAGCGCTACGTTCGGGACGTAGAAGCCGTGGGTTCAAATCCCGCCGCCCCGACCCAACAAACCACGGAGTTGTAAACGGCATGGATGAAACGGAGAATTGTTAGCTCTTGTTTTTTTGGTACTCCTGGAGCAGTGACTGCCACTCTGTAATGAAGTCATTGTAGTGGTCTTTCGTAAAGCTGTTGATGAACTGCTCACCAGTGGTTGATAAGGCAACGCACCTGTAAGTAACGGTAACATCTGTGGTCTCTTGTCCTGAATCAGAGCAGGTAACTCTGATGACTCCGATTTTCTCCTCTGGTTCTACTCTGTAGAGCTCAATTACGTAATTTCCGGGATCGTAGTGTTTCACGATCCAGAGAGCTTTGGTTGCGGTGTGGTCATGCGTCTTCGTCGTAAAGATGTAGTCTTCGCAGAGCTCTGTTGTGCCCATAAGATTCTGGTAATTCCACCCTAGCACCCATTCCTTCTCGCCCTCTGGGCTAAACAAATGGAACGCTTGTTCAATGGGTATTTCTTCTATCTTGAATGCTTTGCTGCAGGCTATAGACGTCATCTTTTTCCGGTTCAGTTATTCGGGTTGGACCAAAGGTTTGTCTAGAGTATTAACGACTTACGCAAGAAAATTTTCCTATATTAGCTCTTAGAATCAATTATTGATCCTGAAAATAAGCTGCAAGCCAGATTGTTAGATTCAGCTCTCACAATAATTGGAGGAGAGCCCATTACTCAAGACCCTTGAAAATCCTATCCAAAAATCCTTCCCAGCATCCCCCTAAAATCTCCAAATCTCAAAACTGTCTAAAGTGGTCGGGGAGACAGGATTCGAACCTGCGACATCCAGCTCCCAAAGCTGGCGCTCCACCAGGCTGAGCTACTCCCCGAACCCGTTCATTTTCTGATGACACTCTTTTCGGTCCACGAATCTAGAAAGTTTGTGATCAGACAATCATCATTACGCTTTCTGTACATTACAAGCATGCGTACATTCATTTCAAGGTTTTTTCTTCCAAAGCATTAGATTAGAACTCCCAGCTTATGCTAATCGGTAGAGTAACAATACAAGTGCAAAGGTCCGCAGCATAGTTCATTCTTTGGGTATCTGCCCCCCCCCAAAGGAGAACATAGAATGCCACGAACCTACGAACATTTAAACCGTTATGAACGAGAAGTGATAGCCCAGATGCTAAAAGAAAAATATAGCTTATCTCAAATTGGCCGTCGCCTGGGCCGATCCCCCTCGACTATTTGGCGCGAATTTCGCCGTAATCGAGTCTGTGGCCGCTATTACCCAAGATCCGCAAATGGCCTGGCTCAAAGCCGATTACAGCTAGCTCGAAAGCCTCAAAAAGTGATGGGAGCTAGCAAAGAACAAGTGGAGACTCTCCTGGCGAAGTATTGGTCTCCAGAACAGATTGAAGGTCGAAGAAAGCTAGAAGGTGACCCCTCCCATCAGTCGAATGACGATCTACCGCTACTTGTACAGTCCAAGAGGGGCTGGCTACCGAAAATACCTGCGTGGCCCCGGAAAGAAAAAACGAGCGACTCGGAAAAGCCATTCACGTATACACAACCAAACGATGATTGACCAACGCCCCGAAGAGGGTGAAAGTCGCAAGGTGGCAGGCCATTGGGAAGGTGACACTATTCAGGGCCAAACGAGAAAAGAGGCCTGTGTAGTCACTCTAGTAGATCGAGCGACTCAATATCTCATCGCCGATCTTTTACCTCGATGCAATGCCGAATCGGTCAACCGTTCCGTACCTCAGTTCGCTGATTCAGGGCTCCCCTGTAAAACGGTGACTGTAGATAATGGCATGGAGTTTGCCAGCCATGCTAAACTACAGAAAAAAATAGCAACCCCCATTTTCTTTGCTGAAGGGAGAAACCCTTGGCAAAGAGGGAGCAACGAAAACACGAATGGTTTGCTTCGCCAGTTTTTCCCGAAGAAAACCGACTTTGCTGCCCACAGCTCCGCTCAGTTGAGCTGGGCTGTAGAGTTACTGAATAATAGACCGAGAAAATGCTTAGAATATAGAACGCCCAAAGAAATGATGGACAGCTTCGGTTTTGCACTTGTAAGTTGAGTCTGCACATACGCAAAGTCGGTCCGGGTCCCATTCCCGTATTCACGACGTTCGGCACGGGTAGGTCCTATATAATCGTACGTGGCCACCAGACCATTCTGGTCTGTTATGCTTTGCTTACGTTCGAGCTCATCGTACGTACAGGTAACAACACGGCCTCCTGGATAAATACATGAAAGCATGTTGTCCACTCCGTCATAGGTGCAACTGTTTGTTTCTCCGTTAAGAACTTCTTGAATGATATAAGACAGGGAATCATAACTACGCGTGATCACCGAGTCATTGTCTTGGACATAAATGATTCTGGATAACCCATCATATTGACAGCTTTCAAAGAGGGTGTTCGAAGAAATGCCGGGACCGGGCAACACATTTTTAGCCATAAGACGATCAAGCTGATCATAGATATTTGACATGATGCTGCCATTGGCATCAATGCTCTGAACGAGGTTATCGTACACGTCATAGAAACTGCTATGGGTAGTGCCATCTGCATAGATGGTTAAGACCTCACGATCTAAGGGGTCATATCCGTAAGTGGTTGTATTCCCGTTATCATCGGTTATGGACGTGAGACGCGAAGAGTCATCCCAGACCCGGCTAATGGTAATGATATCAATAAAATTGCCACTTCCGGTACCATCGTCGGTTAAATCGTTCATGCTACTTGTAAGGCGATTGAGACCATCGTATTCATATCGAGATCTATTCCCCAAGGCATCAATCAAAAGCATATGATTATCGCGAGAGTCGTACGCGTATTCGATCGTATTAGAAGTATTATCGATGCTCTTAATACGACGATTGAGGTTGTCATATTGATAGGTTGTCGTGAAAAGTTAGGGTTCCCCTGGTCAGATTTTTCTATCTCATCGACTTGTAATACGTTGTTATTGGCATCGTAGGCATAGGTAGAGATGTTGCTCTTAGCGTCTGTGCCAATAGATACACGATGGGCAGTATCGTATACGGTAAAGGTCTCGTTGCTATTATCGTTTTTAGTCCGTACAACTTGGGAGGCATCACTATAATAGAACTCAGTAATGGATTGGCCATCACCAATGGGCCATTGTGTAGTCGAATCAAAAAACTCGGTTTCTGTGCGAATACGACGATCCATAGTATCGTAAATATAAGCTGTTTCTGACAGACGGACATTATTTACCTAACCGATCAGATCGGTTAACTCACCATCGGTCTGCTCTGAGACACGATTATGATTGTCGTCATAGTGATAGGTCGCGACATTGCCCATGGAATCGGTTACCGCAACGGGTCGATTGTACTCATCATACACATAAGCTGTTATGTGTGGGGAACCTTCAAGCCCTTATAAGGTTCTAATCAGACTTCCGTTTTTATTGTAATCATATTGTACGGTTGACTGGTCAGGGCCACCTCCTGCTCGAACCACTTGAAAGAGTTTATCGCGTTCGTCATTCGGTGGATTGTAAAATTAAATGCCGCAAAAAATGGACCTGAGAGCTTCTGCTCATGCGGCGATCTCCAAATCGAAACACTCCTGTGCGGGTTTGTATTCTAGGATCTTGCGAGGATAGTTGTTAATCCATTTTTCAATCTCACCAATACGGTCGATGGTATATTTTCCGATGTTGTCTCCTTTGGCGACGAAACGACAAACCATACGGTTGGCATTTTCGTTGGAGCCTCGTTCCCAGGAAGAATACGGGTGAGCATAATAGAGTTTAACACGTCTCTTTTTGCTAAATCCGGAACGTTCCATCTGCTCCACGTCGAGAAGCTCGCTCCCGTTATCGGCTGTAATCGACTTGAACATCGATCTGAATGGGCCAACTCCCGTCGATCTTTCGATCGCTTTGAGGGCCTGCAGAACCGATGCCTGTGTTTTATCCGAAAGTTTTCTCACCCTTAGCATTCGGGTCTTTCTTTCTACTAACGTCATTAAAACCGGTTTTGAAGTTCCTTTTCCGCCGACGATCAAATCCAATTCCCAGTGCCCAAATTCCTCGCGTTTTTCTACGGTCTTAGGTCGTTTTTCGATACTGGTCCTTCGGGCATGTTGCTTTTTAACCCGCTTAATAGCACGTCTTTTTCGTTTTATCCGTTTTCGTTTTTCCCATAGGGACTCGTTGCTCACCCCCGGGATGAGACCTTGGTCAATATAGGTATACAGCGTTTTTGTACTCACCGCTGCAGGTCTCTGCTCTTGTTTAAGCAAAGGAGCAACCACATCGGGTGAGCGTTTGTGAACAAGAATGTGCTCGCTGGTAAACACGGCCGCTTCATGATGCTTTCCAAGCTTAAGCTCAGGTCCCTTGGCCGTCGCATTTAGATCATGAAGTTCCTGGGCTCGATCACTGCTGTATGCTTTCTTCTTTCGCGGCTCTGTATCGAAATGCTCTACCTCCCCACGTTTGATTTCGCGCTCTATGGTTCGACGATGCCTTCCCAGATAGCTAGTAGCTATCTCCAAAGGACGTCCTCGGTTTTTGAGCATTGTTTCAATCATGATCCGTTCTTTCTGTGTCAAATGCTTGCCTTTTCGGGGATGAATACTACTCTTGATTTGTTCCATGTCTTTTTCCTTTTTTTGTCTTCTGTCGAGTTTCTAAATCTAGAAGATTTCGGCATGGAACACTCCTGTTTTACAATATCTTCTTTTGGGCATTTAATATTACAATTCTCACATATAAAATCTATATGAAGCTTGACCTTAACGAACCGTAGGTATATCTTTAGACATGGATACTTCGATTATACAGAAGATGAATACACAAGAACAGTTGCAAACTATGGAGCAGCTTTGGGACAACTTGTGTAGACGTTGTGATTACCCTCTCACGCCTGAATGGCACGAAGACATTCTTAATGAGAGAAAGGCTATTCTCGACTCAGAAAATGCTTCATTGCTTTCCTTAGATGAAATCAGGAAGCAACGAACCTAATGTTTCAAAAAGAAGTCTTGGTCCTCAAAGAAGTAAAAGAGGACATTGAATTAGGTAAAACTTTTTATGACTCAATAGAACCTGGTGTTGGCCACTACTTTGCAAGCTGTATTTTAGCTGATCTCGAATCGTTACCGTTTTATTCAGGTGTACACAAGAAGATTTTTGGAGTCTATCAAGCTTTATCAAAGAGATTCCCGTTTGGTATATATTACGAAATTAAAAATGAAACGATCATCGTTGTGGCTATACTTAACATGAGGCAAAATCCTGAGTCAATCCACAAAAGATTAACACGCTAATAAAATCAGGATTCGTTCAACAATTAGATCCACCTAATACCACTCGCTGCGCCCACATTCTGGATCTATCGCATAGGGTATTTATTTCGAGGTAACTGGTAACGAAACAAAGAACCACATGCATCCTTATAACTTATATTTAAAGGTATGGCCCCATTCCATTCACAACCTGAACCCGGACTACCTCATTTTTCTTTGCCTTGTTTACCACTTTTCGGTAGCGCAATCAAGATGCGCCCTTTTGGGGGGGTGTTTTGGTTTGATATGTTTCTGAATGCTGCTATGCTTTATTTATGAGTCCGACAGTTTTTAGAGAAAAAGGGTATCGATTTTACTTTTTTTCGTTGGAAGAAAATCGGATGCATGTGCATGTCGCCTGTTCAGATGGCGATGCAAAATTTTGGCTCGAACCTAAAATTGACCTTGCCATGCAGCGTGGTCTTGCACCACACCGGCTAAATCAAATTCGGAAGATTATAGGAGACCATCAAAATGAGCTCACAGATGCTTGGCGAGAACACCTCGCTCGTTGAGGTAACACACATGGACATCCGAGGGTTTTGGCTCTATGTCGACGGAACGGAACATTATCTGCCCTTTGACGACTTTCCCTGGTTTGCCAATGCAACCGTTAGGCAAATCTGCCATATTGAGCGATATCGTCCTCACCATTTTCACTGGCCAGATATTGATGTTGATCTAACACTTGATATGATTGATCATCCCGATAAGTATCCTCTAAAATACACGTGAAATACGAAGCATATGAGGCCATATATAATGAAGGGAAAGAAAGCAACGAACAATAGGTCCTCCTGCATACTCTATTCTGGGCATCCTCGGACACTAAACAAATAAGGGTAAGTCACCGATACTTAAATCCGAGGACACCTTTTCCCCGAGAGAACGAAGCAAAGAACCGCGTACCCTTTTCCTAATCTTCCTTTTGTCTGGCCGTTATTCGCCAAGCTAAAAATTGGAAAATTGGAGACCTGACCCGAATGGCACTAACTTAAGCATGATTTCCTTTTGTTTAACCAATGGCGATTTCTGTGAGCAGGCACAATCATTTCGTGCCTTGGTTTAGTCAGCAAATGATAGTTTTTTCGTCGTCTCTTTACAGCTCGAGGTTCACTTCTGCCAGGGCGTTGCCGCAAGGGTCTTTGGGTCATGCTTTCATAGAGCATAAAAATCAAACCGAAACGTTCCTTCCGACTCATTCTCGCTTGATTTAGATTCGGCTCCCAACTGCGCAAGGCTTGAAGCGAAGTTTTGAAGCTAATTTGCCGAACGGGCAAACCAGCCTCTTCAGCCGCCTCATACATGATCCGGCGCATGCAGTTGTAGGCAATAAAATACATCACCATCTCTTTTCGGATCATTTCCGGGCTCTTGCATCGTAAGATATCCATACCCAGCGTTGTTTTTATATCACGGAAAAAGAGTTCAACATCCCAACGCCGAAAATACACATCGGCTAAATCTTTGGCAGGGTACTTTTCTGCATCTAATAATGTGGTGACCAGATAGATCACTTTAGATCGAAAGCCGGGCTGATTGATCGTTATTTTAACTTGGCGTAGGAACAAACTAGAGCGCTTCACGATTGAGGTGTCGCGATGTAGCACGAAGAAAACCAGCCGATTACCTCGTCGGGAGAAACCTCTTCGGACGCTTGTGTGATCGCTTCAGATAGTTCCTGCTGACTGCGGGCTGCAAGGCTGCCCAACCGATTCTTTATCTTGCCCCATATTTTTTCAATGGGGTTGGAATCGGGGCTGTAGGGTGGAAGGAATCTTACATGGGCCCCACATGACTCAGTGAGTTCAATGACCTTGGGATTGTGATGGACGCGAAGATTGTCCATGATGACGATGTCTTCAGGTGAAAGGGTCGGGAGAAAAACCCGGCGAATATATTCTCCAAAAACAACCGTCTCTGTCGCCCCCTCCCCCTCCATGGCCGCTGTTGTTCCGTCCAGGCGGACCGAAGAAATCAAGGTGGTGGTACACCAATGTCCATGAGACGTTTTGGCAAAAAGCCTGTTCCCGCCCAACGCCCGGCCCCGCAGACGAGTCATATTCGTTTTCGCCCCGGATTCATCAATAAAGACAAGGCGACTTGGATCAAGTTTGGCCACCTCGTTGGATCCACTGCTTTCTCAAGAGATTTACATCCGCCCGGTAACGCCTTGAGCTGCTTTCCGCTGTAGAGGGCCTGACAATGCCCACGCGGTCGGGGAGCGGTCTGTCCGGTTTCGTTGAAACGAGAGAGCCCACGCTGAAACGTTCTAAGATCTACACGATAAGAAGATGCGATATCGGCCTGGGAACCTTTGCCCATTTTGTAGGCATCTATCGCACGCCGCCGGATTTCTGCTGTTGCTATACTCGTGTCATGGAGTATAGATCTTCTAAAGAGGCATTTCAATCGTTAAATGCTCTAGCAGAATCGTTGGGGTTCAGGCCATGATTGTTTTCCCACTAATTCGGCAAGCCATCTAGATCGGTATCCACTCCAGGATCAAAACTGAACAAATTCTTTACTTGTCCGACGTTTGCAATGGCATAATCATCGGCGATCCCTCCTGTCCAGGGATATTAGTTGGTATACCCACCACAATCAACCAATCGTAAAAATTTGCGGCAATCGTTTTGATCTGCGCAAGATTAAGAGGGACATAATTTCCCTGACTTGAAAAGCCATATACCACATATTGGAGACCACATCCTGTTCGGGAATGGCTGTTGGTGGGAGATGGGTTTTTAGATACTGATACCCCTGAAAGGCAATATGCTTGACCTGTCCATCAAGGACTGGAGAGTAGTCATCAGGGGATACATTGCTATTAATCACTCCCCGACTCGTCCACCATTGGGGCGGAGCAGAGAAAACATGGGACGATGCGCCCATGCTAAACAGCAAGGTTAATATCCATAGGGCTATGCTTTTAATCCGAAACATTATCAATTTTTTCCTTATCTTCACTTTACGTTTTTGAATCCTCGATGTTCGATCCTGGCTATTCAGCTTTCGAACCCTCAGGGACTATTCGTGTAACTCCCCATCTGGAGATCGCCACGTGGTTGTATTGAATCGTGTTGAAAGCGGTCAGGATCAGGCTGTTTACAAGATTCGTGTCCGTTGTCGGCCAAGTCGATCGTGTTTCACTTCCGAGCGTAAGCGTTCCTCCAATCGTTAATCCGCCACTGATGGTATCACCTGCTTTATTGACATAGTTCGTCAACTGACTGGATGAAGCAAAGGTAGAGGCATCCAGACCGTCGAGCAGGTCCGCATTCCAATTCGTCCACAGAGTTGTGGAGGCCGTGCTCTTCTGGTTGAAATTAATCTGCTCATTTCCGTCATAGGTTATCGTTCCATCTATAAAATCGATTTCACTGCGATCATTCGACCCGGGATTAATACCTATATCACGAATATTCAGGGCACCGGTCATCGTGTCGCCCGCTTTGGTCACATAACGTCCATCGGCGGCGTTAGTGCTTATCGTTTCTGGCCAGGTGGTCAGCGCCGTCCCACCAAGCGTTAACGATTGGGCACTTACATCTCCGCCTACCGACAGGCTCCCACTGACCGCTCCTCCCATTTTATCTACATAATTGGTCAACTGACTATTTTGAGCAAAGCTCGAGGACTCCAACCCGTCAATGAGATCCGCATTCCAATTCGTCCACAGAGTCGTGGAAGCCGTACTTTTCTAGCTAAAATTGATCTGTTCGGTGCCATCATAAGTTATTGTTCCATCTATAAAGTCAATTTCACCACGATCGTTTGACCCGGGGTTAATACCGATGTCGCGAATATTCAGAGCGCCGGTCATGGTATCGCCCGCCTTGGTCACATAGCGACCATCGGCGGCATTAGTGCTTATCGTTTCTGGCCAGGTGGTCAGCGCCGTCCCACCAAGCGTTAACGATTGGGCACTTACATCTTCGCCTACCGACAAGCTCTCACTCACGGCTCCTCCCGTTTTATCTACATAATTGGTCAACTGACTATTTTAGACAAACGTCGAGGCCTCTAAACCGTCAATGAGATCGGCATTCCAATTTGTCCATAGAGTTGTGGAGGCCGTACTCTTCTGGTTGAAAATTGATCTGTTCGGTGCCGCCGTAAGTTATCGTCCCATCTATAAAGTCGATTTCACCATCCTGATTCGACCCGGGGTTAGCCCCAATATGACTAACTTCCAGTGGGCCGGTCATCGTGTCTCCTGATTTGCTTACATAACAACCATCGGCGGCATTGGTGCTTATGGTTTCCGACCAATTGGTGATCGCTGTCCCGTCCAGCGTCGACGATTGAGCGACGCTTACATCTCCTGATACTGACAAGCCACCACTGATCGTATCACCTGTTTTATTCACATAACGACCATCAGCCTGATTCGTGCTTATCGTCTCTAGCCAGTTCGTAATCGTGCTCCCATTAAGAGTCAAGGAACCCGCCGTTACATCAGCGTCTACCGTCAGATCTTGTTTGAACAGCACATTACTGTTTACCGCTAGATCACCTTCCATGATAATGGCATTAGTTGCTATTTCTGCCTGAATGAGTAAAGAGAAGCTCAACAGAACCCCTAAAAAACAAAAACACCGCCTCAGAGAATAAAACCCAAAGAAAGAGGGGGGGAAGGAATCTTTATGGTTGGTCTCAAACAGTTGTCTTTTCATGGCTATATGCTCCCTTTTTTTACTATTCGTTAGATCATTGAATTATTGATTTAATATTTATCTTATAAATACGGTTCCCCTAGGTCTGAAGATGATGGTTCCATTTGGTTTGAGTATCTGTTCATCATAACTACCCCCTTTTATTTCTAAGATATCTTGATCGAAAGCTACAGCCAAACCGCCTTCAACCGTTTCCTTGGGCCCATGACCATTTTCGACTATTGGTTTCACGCCATCATAGAGGTCATCGCCTGTAAGTGAATTGGCGTATAGAATGATATGTGCGCTCTGTATATTCGTTGGATCCGTGCCGCGTTGGTACTCTTGGACATTGATGAACCCGTCACCATCCAGGTCTTGGGTTCCATCAATCTGGTCAAGCGGGTCTAAAAAGGATCTGTTTAATTCATAGACATCATCAATGCCATCCTGATCGGTATCCAGCGCATTGGTTATGGCCACGCGTTGGACATAATAGAAGCCCATCGAATTCGTTGATGTCCCGAGCAGTTGCCCGCTAGCCTGCTGACCAAGGGCCATGTAGGTGGCCACTGTCATATCGGTTAGGGTCGGGCCATGAAGCAAAGTATAGTAATAGTTTGTACTGGACTGGTGGTGAATTTAAGAGTTGTTCAAATTATGGAACTGAACATCGGTGATTTGAAAATCCTGAGCACTAACAAAATAACTAAGAGAAAGAGATAGAAGAAGTGCGGCGCCTGTCCTCCCCAAAAATTTACCTACTTTAAACCCCATTCTCATCCTAAACACTATCTCCTTTTTATATTTAAAAAATGACAATGGAAAGATTTAAAGATTGTGTCAACTAAAATGAGAATTGTAATATTAAATGCCCAAAAGAAGATATTGTAAAACAGGAGTGTTCCATGCCGAAATCTTCTAGATTTAAAAACTCGACAGAAGACAAAAAAAGGAGAAAGACATGGAACAAATCAAGAGTAGTATTCATCCCCGAAAAGGCAAGCATTTGACACAGAAAGAACGGATCATGATTGAAACAATGCTCAAAAACCCAGGACGTCCTTTGGAGATAGCTACTAGCTATCTGGGAAGGCATCGTCGAACCATAGAGCGCGAAATCAAACGTGGGGAGGTAGAGCATTTCGATACAGAGCCGCGAAAGAAGAAAGCATACAGCAGTGATCGAGCCCAGGAACTTCATGATCTAAATGCGACGGCCAAGGGACCTGAGCTTAAGCTTGGAAAGCATCATGAAACGGCTGTGTTTATCAGCGAGCACATTCTTGCTCACAAGCGCTCACCCGATGTGGTTGCTCCTTTGCTTAAACAAGAGCAGAGACCTGCAGCGGTGAGTACAAAAACGCTGTATACCTATATTGACCAAGGTCTCATCCCGGGGGTGAGCAACGAGTCCCTATGGGAAAAACGAAAACGGATAAAACGAAAAAGACGTGCTATTAAGCGGGTTAAAAAGCAACATGCCCGAAGGACCAGTATCGAAAAACGACCTAAAACCGTAGAAAAACGCGAGGAATCTGGGCACTGGGAATTGGATTTGATCGTCGGCGGAAAAGGAACTTCAAAACCGGTTTTAATGACGTTAGTAGAAAGAAAGACCCGAATGCTAAGGGTGAGAAAACTTTCGGATAAAACACAGGCATCGGTTCTGCAGGCCCTCAAAGCGATCGAAAGATCGATGGGAGTTGGCCCATTCAGATCGATGTTCAAGTCGATTACAGCCGATAACGGGAGCGAGTTTCTCGACGTGGAGCAGATGGAACGTTCCGGATTTAGCAAAAAGAGACGTGTTAAACTCTATTATGCTCACCCGTATTCTTCCTGGGAACGAGGCTCCAACGAAAATGCCAACCGTATGGTTTGTCGTTTCGTCGCCAAAGGAGACAACATCGGAAAATATACCATCGACCGTATTGGTGAGATTGAAAAGCGGATTAACAACTATCCTCGCAAGATCCTAGAATACAAACCCGCACAGGAGTGTTTCGATTTGGAGATCGCCGCATGAACAGAAGCTCTCAGGTCCATTTTTTGCGGCATTTAATTTTACAATCCACCCGTCAGTTAAACGCGGTTTTCTGCATGAACCATTTGGGCCAAAAGGAATTACAAAAAAACCTCGACGCACCCAGTGGGTGCGCCTGCGTTTTTTTGCAACCTTTTGCCTCCAAAGCATTCGCACAGAAATCCCACGTTTAACTGACGGATCCAGGAAATAGAAAGATGGGGAGCCACCATATGCTCGATTTAAAAATAGTTAGGAACGAGATCGGTCGTGTTCGGGATGGAATCCGTTCTCGATCTGTCGATATTGATTTGGATGTTGTGGTACAGTGTGATCAACAACGTCGGCTGCTTCTTCAAGACGTTGAGTCTTTGAAAAGTGAGCGAAACCGTGTCTCTAAAGAGATTGGAGCTCTTAAAAAGAGTGGTGAAGATGCTTCGGCAAAACAAGAGGCCATGCGGTCGGTGGGTATCCGTATCAACCAGTTAGATCAAGAGATTCGTGAAGTTGAAACCCACTTACACGATCTATTGCTAGCGATTCCTAATATGCCTCATGAAAGCGTTCCCCTTGGGCAAGATGATGCAGCCAATAAATTAGTGCGTACGCATGGAGCACCCAAACATTTTTCTTTTACCCCTCGATCTCATGGGGAATTGGGTGAGAAACTACGGCTTTTTGATTTTGAACGTGCAACCCGTATGAGTGGCGCAGGATTTCCGTTGTTGCTGGGTCAGGGAGCTCGTTTGGAGCGAGCCTTAATTCAGTTTATGTTAGATCTACATATCAAAGAGCATGGGTACACAGAAATTGCGCCCCCTTTATTGTGTACACCAGCGGCTATGACAGGGACGGGCCAATTACCGAAGATGGCCGAAGATGTGTATCATATCGTTGGCGATGATCTCTATTTGATTCCTACTGCTGAAGTCTCTGTAACGAATTATTATAGAGAAGAGGTTATACAGAATCCATTGCCTTTATTGTTTGTGGCATACACACCCTGTTTTAGACGGGAAGCCGGTGCAGCGGGTAAAGATACCCGTGGACTGATCCGTGTACATCAATTTAATAAAGTGGAGATGGTAAAATTTGTCGAGCCCGATCGATCGTATGATGAGCTTGGATTTCTTGTTAAAGATGCAGAAGATGTTTTGCAGCGATTAGGGTTGCATTATCGTGTACGTGAACTGTGTACCGGAGACCTAAGTTTTGCCGCGGCTAAATGTTATGATATAGAGCTTTGGGCCCCGGGCCAGCAGGATTGGTTAGAGGTCTCTTCATGTAGCAATTTTGAAGCGTTTCAGGCGCGTCGTGCGAATATCCGGTACCGAAACAGTGAAGGAAAAACAACATTTGTTCATACATTGAACGGTTCTGGGGTTGCTTTGCCGCGTTTAATGGTTGCTATTTTGGAAAATGGGCAGGAAGAAGACGGCTCCGTTTCTTTGCCCGAAGCGCTATGGCCTTATATGGGGGGCGTGCAACGACTGACGGCATAGATGTTACCTTAAAAAGAAGAACGTTTAGAGGCCTTTAAATCCCAGAACAATAGAATATCCAAAATCCGCCATCCGCCATCCAATTATGCTTCGTCAGGTACAGAAGACAATAAAGGGTCATCAACTCATTTTTTCAGGTCAACATATCCTTATTGGGGTTTCTGGGGGCGCTGATTCTGTAGCATTAACCTGTCTTCTTCATCATTTACAATCTCGCCTTAAAGTGAAGCTGACGCTCGTTCATCTGAATCACAAGATACGCGGTCAGCGAGCTGATGAAGATCAACGATTTGTCGAAGCATTAGCTAACAAGCTGGGGTTAGCGTTCATTACCCAAACACGTAATATACCACGATTAGCTCGTGAAAAAAAATGGTCTTTGGAAATGGCTGCTCGGGAAGCTAGACATGACTTTTATAGAAGCACATTGAAACGATTCGGCACTCAAAGCATGGCCCTTGCTCACACGTCCGATGATCAGGCTGAAACGGTTCTTCTTAAATTGGTGCGCGGTGCGGGCGTCCAAGGGTTGAGCGCTATGGATTATCAGTGTCAGCTGAAAGGGATCCATGTGGTTCGCCCTATGCTAGATGTGACGCACCAGGCCGCGATCGATTTCCTTAAAAAACGCGGGCAAGAATGGCGCGAAGATGAGAGCAATCAGGATTTTCGTTTTCAGCGAAATCGAGTTCGACATGAAGTGATTCCTTTGCTTGAAGCGACATTGAATCCGTCTCTTCGGCAAGCTTTAGTCCGAACAGCCGATCTCTGTAGAGAAGAAAATAAGTGGATGAACGATCTAACGTGCTATATGTTTGATGCAAGTTTGGATCCTGTATATCCTGCAGCGTTGAAGCTTGATGTGGTTAATCAATACTCGATTGCTGCTAGAAGGCGAATCCTTTTGTGTTGGCTGACTAAACATCATGTTGATGTGGGTCGCATTGATTATCAATTGATTGATCGTTTGCTCTCATTGATAAGGTGCTCAGCAGGAACAAAAAATTTATCTGTATCAAAAGATGTGCGTGTGATTCGTAACTATGACCGTTTGTTGATCGAGAGAAATAAGGATGGGGTTCTTTCTCCTTTTAAAATTCAGATAAAGGCCCCTGGTATTACATGCTGTTTTGACCAAAACATCCGTGTACAAACAACATGGGCCCGTGGATGGGTAAAGCAGGAAAGGGGACCTGTAGGCGATTTTCCGGCCCACGCCTTTTTGAATGCACAACGAATAGGCTGGGCAAAAATCTATATCCGTTCCTGGAATCCAGGGGATCGGTTTAACCCGTTGGGATTCAAAGGCTCTAAAAAAATTCAGGATATTTTCGTCGATCAAAAAGTGCCTCAACAAAAACGACCCATGATACCACTCGTTCAGTGTCGCGATGAAATCATTTGGGTCCCTGGATATCAGATTGCTTGTGGTTGGGAGGTAAAGGATTCCCAAACCCGCACATTACATATAACCATGGAGTTGGTTCCACATAATAAATAGACCTTCATGTTCGATTATCCATTGCATAGTTTTTACTGGGGTGATACGATTAACCCGCTTTAAATAAAAACACTACAGTGACACGTAGCGAAAGTCGCAGTCTATTCATATAGAAATTTTAGCGTTTCAGGTGTCAGAGCTCAGAAGTCAGGTCAATTTTCCCCTCTCCCAGAGGGAGAAGGATTGTGTTTATTAATTCTCGTCGTAGTGATGCCTAAAGAAAGATAAGATGGAAGAAAAACAAAAAAAAGAAAAAGGAAATGATTCAAATCAACAGCGTTTTTCTGTGCGTGGATTAGTTATGTGGCTTTTACTGCTTGCGCTTTGTTTAAGTATGTTTCAAGTATTTTCCCATGGCCATGAAAAGTATGTGAAAATCGATTTATACCCCGATTTTTACAAGTTACTAGATAACGATCGAATCTCAAAATGTGAACTCGTCAAGGAAGTGTCTGGCGTTATGTTTATTCGTGGAGAGCAGGTTGATGTGGACGAAAAAACAAAACTTCCCCGTAAATTTAAAGTTTTTGTGATGGGTAAAGGGGACGAGATTCAGAAGCTATTGCTCGAAAAAGGGATTCCAACGGAAGCAAAATATCAAAATCCATATGTATGGGAAATTCTATCTGCGGCCATCCCTTTTCTTCTTGTACTTGGATTACTTTATTTTCTCTTTATTCGACAGATGCGCATAGCGGGTAAAGGCGCGATGAGTTTTGGTAAGAGCCGCGCACGCATGCTGACCCGTGATCGGAACAAAATAACGTTTGAACATGTAGCGGGTATTGATGAAGCGAAAGAAGAAGTACATGAAATTATTGAATTTCTTCGTGATCCTAAAAAATTCCAAAAATTAGGTGGAAGAATTCCTAAAGGGGTCCTTTTGGTCGGATCTCCGGGTACCGGTAAAACCTTATTAGCTAAAGCGATTGCGGGAGAAGCAGATGTGCCTTTTTTCAGTATTAGCGGTTCTGATTTTGTAGAGATGTTTGTAGGGGTGGGTGCTTCTCGTGTACGTGATATGTTTGAGCAAGGTCGAAAACAAGCTCCATGTATTGTTTTTATTGATGAGATTGATGCGGTAGGCCGTAGTCGTTTTAGCGGTATTGGAGGAGGCCATGATGAACGTGAACAGACCTTGAATGCTTTATTAGTGGAGATGGATGGATTCGAGACCCAAGAAGGGGTGATTATTATCGCCGCGACAAATCGGCCAGATGTACTAGATCAAGCGCTGCTCAGACCGGGTCGTTTTGATCGTCAAATTGCTATAGATCTACCCTCCCTCGAAGGGCGTGAATCCATTCTAAAGATCCATGCTGAAAAAGTAACACTATCTCAAGTAGCAGATTTACGTCGTATTGCTCGCGGGACACCTGGGTTCTCAGGTGCTGACTTAGCCAATCTTGTTAATGAAGCAGCCCTATTAGCTGCGCGTCGTGAGGCTGAGGTCATTGAAACAGCTGATTTAGAAGAAGCGCGTGATAAAGTGCGTTGGGGACGAGAACGGCGAAGTCGACTTTTGGATGATCACGAGAAAAAACTAACAGCCTATCATGAAGCGGGCCATGCTATTACCATGCAATTGGAGGAAGAGAGTGAGCCCTTACATAAAGTAACCATTATACCGCGTGGCCAATCACTCGGTTCTACCATGCAGTTACCTGAAAAAGATAGATATACCGAAAGCAAGAGAAAGCTTTTAGCCATGCTCGTTGGTTTAATGGGAGGACGCGCGGCTGAAGAAATTGTTTTCGGTGACATTACAACAGGCGCTTGTAGTGATTTAAAACAGGCTACCTCCATTGCGCGATCGATGGTGTGTGAGTGGGGCATGAGTTCTCTTCTAGGCGCTCAATCATTTGGGAATAAGGAGGAGCTTCTGTTTCTAGGGCGTGAGGTCAATAAAACGCAGGAATATAGTGAAGAAACGGCAACAAAGATCGATCAAGAAATCAGTCGTATCATGCAAGAAGCCTATAATCGCGCCATGAATCTTCTCAAAGAAAATAGAGATCTTTTGGAAGCATTAGCCAACCTTCTTTTGGAGCGAGAAACCGTGGATGGACGCGAAGTGGAAAAATTGGTTAAGCATGGACGTTTGCTAACGGACGAGGAACGAGGCCCTATAGAAACTGCTGAAAAAAAAGAGATTGAGCCTGTTTCTCAAACTCCAGAAACAGCGCCTGAATCGCCTGCGGTTCCGCTTGATGCGTAGATCCTGAATATGGATACTCCATCCTGGATAATAGAAGATGAATCGTAGAATCGAAGATTCTAGTATCAAGCATCAGGCATCCAACACCAAGCATTCAATATCCAGCCCCCAGTCCTTGCCATCAAAGCGCTCATCGTTCATCTGGGCATGCCGAGACCAAGTTGTGCAGCTAGGTCCTCGAACGCTTATTATGGGGATTCTAAATGTAACCCCTGACTCTTTTTTTGATGGAGGTAATTACTTTACCCTTGATCAAGCTATTCAACGCGGATTAACCATGGTAAAGGAGGGGGCCGATATCATTGACGTGGGTGGAGAGTCAACACAACCGGATTCCGTACGTATATCGGTTCAGGAAGAATTGAAGCGTGTCATTCCTGTTGTAAGAGAACTTGTCAAACAAGGAAATACACTGATTTCCGTGGATACAATGAAAGCCGATGTGGCTCGGGAAGCGGTTCGGGAGGGGGCTCACATTATTAATGATATTTCGGGGTTAACCTTTGATCCAGAAATGGTTGAGCTGGTTTGTCAATCACGTGTTGGTGTTCTGATAGTGCATATGCAAGGACAACCGGAAAACATGCAGCAAAATCCAACGTATGAGGATGTTATTAGTGAGGTCCATGAATATTTGTTATCGCGCGTTGCTGTCCTGGTTAAAAAAGGGGTCGCTTTAAACAGGATTGCTATTGATCCTGGCATTGGATTTGGTAAAACAGTAGAACATAATCTAAAATTGTTAATGGCGGTAAACCGTTTTACATGTCAACGACCTATCGTTGTCGGCCTTTCTCGAAAAAGGTTTCTAGGCACTTTAACCCATAGATCGACAGATGAACGACTTTCGGCAAGTTTAGGGGCTGCCGCGTATGCCATAGGGCGTGGTGCTCATGTTTTACGTGTTCATGATGTCCAGGAAACAGGTGATGTGGCAAAGGTCGTAGACCGTCTTTTAAAAGAGGAATATAATGGTACAGGTATGGAACCAGATCCGTGCGATTGAGTTTAGTGCATTGCTCGAGATATTCGCTTTGGCGATTTTATTCTATTACTTGATTTTGTTTTTTAAAGGGACACGTGGGGCTGCGGTGCTTACGGGATTTATGTTGGTGTTTATTGTCCTGTTGATCTTAACTCAAATTTTTCGGCTCGATACACTCAATTGGATTTTACAACGGTTTTCGGGTTTTCTAGTCATTGCCTTTGTTATCATTTTTCAACCAGAAATTCGTCGGGCCCTTGCTGAATTAGGGAAACAACATGTTTTTGTGTCTACAAAAAGCGAACGGAGTTTGATCGATGATATTGTCAAAGCTGTTTTGCATTTAGCCGAACGAAAGATCGGGGCGCTGGTTGCCATTGAACGTGAAATTGGAATGCGTGCGATTCAGGAGTCTGGCACAAGAGTCGATAGTTTGGTGACACCTGAACTATTAGCCACTATTTTTTTCCCTCAAACCCCGCTCCATGATGGGGGGGTTATTATTCAAAGAAATCGTGTCGTGGCTGCGGGTTGTTTTTTCCCCCTTTCTCAGCGGGCTGAGCTTAGTAAATCATTGGGGACCAGGCATCGTGCAGCTATTGGGATTACCGAAGAAACCGATTCGTTGGTGATTGTTGTATCGGAAGAAACAGGCGCTATATCGGTCGCCTATAATGGGCGGTTGAGTAGAGGGTTAGATGAAGAACGCCTACGTCGATTATTATCTGGGGTTTTAATTCGGCGGAAAAAAAAGACCCAAACGCGACTCACAAAAATGCAAGAACAATTGGATCTCACGCCTGAAGGCGTTGCCAGGGCAGATGATTTAGCAGCGGAGTCAGAACATGTCGGATAAGTGGCCAGGATTAGAACGAGGCGTGTTTAGCCATAAAGGTCTTAAAATAGCGGCCTTGGTGTTAGCCGTGATTACTTGGTTTGCTGTTCATAAAGCGATACGTTTTGAGACAGAAGTAGATGATATTCCGATCACCATATTAGTGGATCAAGGATGGGCTGTATTGGAGCGGTCTGCGGATACCGTCAATGTTCGGTTCCGTGGGGCCCAAGAAGATATCTTGCCTCTTCGCGCGGATACGATTCAGGCCGTTATTGACATTAAAGGTCAATCCTTTGAAGGAACGCGGACCATCGAGATCGAGCCTAAACATGTCAGAGTACATGGCGCCGCACGGCCGGTATTGATTCGGCCAAAAAAAATTACACTGCGCTTGGATCAGGAAGCGGAAAAATTAGTGCCTGTAAAAGTGGATATGAAAGGAACGGCTTCACCGGGGTATGAAATCGAAAAAGTAGAGATTTCACCGCTATCGGTTATGCTTAGAGGTCCTAGCAAGTTGATCGAAAACATCCATGAACTGCGTACAAAACCGATTGATATTGAGGGACGTGTACAATCCTTCAAAATCCGGACAGACTTTCTTTCACCAAGCACAGATTGGGTGGGGTATATTGATCCGGAAAAAGTGACGGTTGATGTGACCTTTGTTGAACGGTCAACGTATAAAAGCTTTGAACAAGTGTCTTTACACGTCCTGATGAATCCAGGGATCAGTCCTTCTGTCACGATCAATCCAGCCTATGTGCAGATAAAAATAAAGGGCCGTTCAGAGGTTGTAGAATCGCTTGAACAAGACTGGATTACCGCGTATGTCGATGGTTCTTCTTTAAAATCTGCTGCACGGTATCAGTTGCCTGTTCGTGTTCATGCGCCTACGAGGATCATCGTAGAAAGTATTGTTCCTGATACGGTAGATATTAGTATCGGCGATTTGTAGACCCGACTGGATTATAGGGGATTAACTATTTCTTCGGATACCTTCCGGCTAGCGCATTTCGAATGATGTCTTGAGTATCGGATGGAAAATCAGTTTTAAGTATCCACTTCAGAAACCCAGGGTCGTCCGTCGCTAGATTTCGCAATGTGCGCCCTTTATTCTTTCCAAAATTAATAACCGCTTCCTCGCTTTCCCATTTTAGTCTTCCCGTATAATCGATCCATGCTCTATCTCGAGGGTTGCAATATTCGTTCAAGCTTTTTGGTGTGTGGGGTAAATCTGGATATGTATCTAGTTGTCCTTCTAATACATGAATAGTGGCCTCAACATCTTTCAATGCGCCATGAGCGCCTGTATGTTTCTTGCCACAATAGAACGCTAAAGCAGCCGATAAATCGCGTGGTTCCTTTTTATGGTAAATACGTTGAGCGTCGATTATCTGTCGACCTTCAAGGATAAAAGGGATGCCGGCCCGGGCATACTCTTCACAAAGCAAGGGGATATCAAAATGAACAATATTAAAACCACCAAGATCACAGTTCTCGAGTCGATGTATAACGTCGGGTGCAATCTCTTTAAAGAATGTTGCCTGTTCTACGTCGGCATCTGTAATTCCATGAATATCCGTTGACTCTTTGGGGATCGGTATTCCTGGATTTACACGATAGGTGTAATCTTTTTGTTCGCCGTTTGGCATGATTTTGATAATCGCTAAATCAATAACTCGATCGGTCTTGCGATTAATGCCGGTTGACTCAATGTCAAATACAGCTAGAGGTCTTTCTAGATTTAGCTTCACTTTAGATGTTCTTCCGTATAGAGAGAAAGTTCGATCATGCGTTCAAGTAAATCTTCGGTTGAGTGCCCGGGAAAATTTTTAAAAACCAGCTCTTTTGAAAAAAGACGACACATATAGCGTAGTTTAAGGGCATTAAACCGAGATGCATAAACAAAATCGCGATGTCCATTATTAATCACAATAATGTTCTGTTCGGTATCATACCGAGATCGCGAAAGTTCCCTTGACGCACGTTTGAATGTATAGCTAGGGAGCCCTTGCTGAAAGGTCGTGGGTTCTTTATTGTCGGGTAGCAATAACGCATCCGTGACCGTAAGAAGCGCTTCGGATTCACAGGCGACGGCGTTTTGTGTAGCGGTTACTTTAATGTGTGTTAATCCCGGTTCGGACGTGGCTTTGAACGTGACCATTTCGTCAAGATGATCGCTAAGGGTTCCTGTTCCTTCAATGATCTCCCATTGAAAAGTGATCCCCTGTTCTATTAGAAGACGTGAACGATCACGCGGTATAGCGTGCAAGGTTTTTTCTTCGTTTACCGGTACGACACAGGATGTGGGAGATATCCGTACACTAAATAGGGGGCCTGCATATTCAAAGAATTGTTTTTGCGCGTTAGAAATAGATTCATTGCCTTCAAGGTTGGTTTCTTTTTCTGAGTCTGTAACGGCTATTCCTTTGATATCTTTGGGGGATTTAGCGGCCTCTCCTCTTTCTTTTTTGTGAATATCGAACCAGTCATATTCTTCAACAGGCAGGGCGAGAAGCGCTTCTTTAAACGCCTTTTGAATCGCCCGTAATGTTTCATGACTGGCGCGTTCTTCCTCGGCCTTTTTTTGTTCTTCAATAATTTTTATGAGCGCTTGCTCAACGGGTTCTAGCGATCTGCAGAAGTCGTAGAACGGTGTATCTTGAATGATCCCGGTGCGTGTTCCTGGCGTTAGATTGAGAAAGGGAGCTTCGATAATGCCTTGCAGATAGTCGGTAGACCATGGCATATGCTGAAAAGCATCCAGGTCCGTAATCTTTTCTAAAACACGTGTTCCGGGCCGATAAAGGCTGACGGAGTTGTCTGGGGTTGGTGTGGTTAGATAGAGCTCAAGATAAATTTCTCCATGGAGTGTGTTGACTGACGGTAATTGGTGAAGAAGGCGTCCTTCAAATTCCCGAGGTTCAACGATATATTGTTTTCCAGCATGCCGATCAATCACTTTGATCGTTACCCCAGACTGTCGGATCCGATCACGTAATTCTGAGGCAAGATACCGTTGGATTTTGTCACCATTCAATTGGCGTATGCCGGGTAACAGGGGTTTAATCTTTAATTCGGTGCCTGGTTGGGGTATCAGAACGCGTTTTCCCTTTACGCGATAACCGGGTTCTCCTTTCCGCATTTTCATCTCATAGGTTTTGCCCCCCATGCCTGCTGAAGTTAGCGTAAGTTCCTCACCGACCGTCCAAAAGCTTAAAAGCCCAATCCCAAATTCGCCTTGAAGGCCGGTGATGCCTGTTGCTTTTAAATGGCGCTTGATAGAATCGCAGATATGAGTGGCCACATATTTAAAATTAGGTTGGCCTTCTTCGTTTTGAGGAATCCCTTCTCCATCATCGACAATACGCAAGTACGGTTCACCGCCTTCTCGTCCCCGGGTAATGATAATATGGCGCGAGTGCGCATCAATACTGTTTTCTACAAATTCTGCGATAGCTTTGAGAGGGTTATTCTGTGAAAGGGCAATGATCGTGATCGCGTTCCAATCGTCACCTATACGTAGTTTTCCTGAAAGCCCTGATTTCTTTTTTGAGTGTGTAGACTTTTTCATGAGAATATTCTATCTAAAAGTTTGCATACGTTTCCAAAAACGATAATCCATGTAGGAGTACGAATACTAGACTAATTTTTTTAAGGACGTTCTTGTAGCTAAGATAACTTCTCATACCTGCCAGATTGGCCAGCCAACGGATGATCCCTCGCAAAGAGATTCGATCCGAGCCACTGATTGACCCGGTCACGTGTTTATCGTATAGTTCCATAAATGCTTTTATTGAGTTCTCCTTATCTTTATGGAGTCTTCATTGACCCCTATTGGGTGTCATCAGATTGATGATGTTGGGAGAACGTGTCTATTTTTTTATGCGATTACAAATAAAAAAATTTGGTTGCGACTTTGCTGCGCTAGGGAATCTGCGGATTGAGCAAGCAGAATAAGAGGTCATATTAACATCAGAAAAGGAGGGATTAATACAATTGCTCAATGCAAGCGAGCGGCTAAATAGATATAAGGAGAGGAATAAATGGATATTAGATTGTTTAAAATATTAAGCGAAACGCCGAGTGTGCCAGGGAACGAAGATCGCTTGCGGAACATCGTAATGGATACGATAAAACCCCTCGTTGATACCGTTGAGATAGATATTATGGGGAACGTTATTGGACTTAAAAAGGGGCATGGCCAACGCAAAGTGATGATCGCTGCTCATATGGATGAGATTGGATTTCTAGTCAAATATATCGATGAAGAAGGATTTTTACGAATCCAACCCTTAGGTGGATTTGACCCTCGTCAGTTATTCGCCCAACGTGTATTTGTTCATACGACTAACGAGTCCTTGCACGGTGTACTATCTTATACATCAAAACCTACACACATGCTTACGCCTGACGAGATCAAACAGGCGCCCAAACTAGAAAACTTTTTTGTCGATTTGGGAATGCCTGCCGACCTTGTTAAAGAAAAAGTCCACGTGGGAGATATGGTGACGATGGATCGTACATTTGAACCATGTGGTGACACTTTTATCGGGAAAGCATTAGATAACCGGGTAGGTGTATTTGTCATGCTAGAAGCGCTAAAGAGGTTAAAAAAATGTGAAGTTAATATTTATGCGGTAGCCACTGTTCAAGAGGAAATTGGTCTTCGCGGGGCCACAACATCTGCTTTTGCGATTGAGCCGGATGTTGGCATTGCTTTAGATACAACGTTAGCCACGGATTATCCCGGCCCCGCAAAAGAAGATCTGGTCACAGAACTGGGAAAAGGAGCTGCAATTAAAATCATGGATGCCTCACTTATTTGTCACCCCAAAGTAGTAAGTCATTTTAGAGATATTGCCGAAAAAGAGAAGATTCCTTTTCAGATGGAGATTCTCGGTCGGGGCGGAACAGATGGAGGCGCTTTGCAGCGTTCACGATCCGGGGCGGCAAGCATGACACTTAGTATCCCTACACGTTATATTCATACGGTAAACGAAATGGTTTCCCGCAAAGATGTAGAGGCCACTATTCAACTATTGGTCTGTTATCTGGAAGAAGCACACACAAGGGAATACAGGTTTTAGTTGAAGTGGTATCACTTTATCCCCCTCCGATTCGAGATCTTCAACTCAGGAATCTTCCCAAAATGTTTCTCATTATTTGTTACAAGCACATCATTCATGATAAGCGGAGTTGATCCAATCAACAAATCAAAGTCATCAACGGTTTTTCCTCTTTTTCCCGTCTTGCACAAGATACAGAATTATGATCTAATCTATAAAGATATATCACCATTTAAAATAGGGAACATATGAAAAAGATCATATTTATATGTAAGTCCTTTCTCCTTCTCGCGATTGCCGTCAATACCACAGAAGCGGCAACCTTATATACTGGAGATGGCGTTCTATCAACACGGCTAGAAACAGAGCGATGGGCCATTAATCGCGCACGATCTGCTCCAGAGATGGAGGCCGACCGATTATTGCTTACGAACTCTACCCCGGGCGGTCATCCTGATTATGATGTAGGGGAAGACATTAATGCCCCAAACGACTTTGGAACAACAACCAATGAATGGGCCCTATGGAAACAGTCCAAACAACCTTTAGCTCCGAACGGATTGCTCAACACAGCTTCGGACAAACACTGTCAAGATTTAGCACGCGTTGGATTCCTCACACATTTCACACCTGCTGGCTCACTTTTTTATGCTGAGAATGCTAGCACAATCGACCGAGCGCTTGCCGAAGGCTATGTAAACACAGTAATAGGCTTTGTCGAAAACCTTGCGTCAGGATCGAGGGGGTCGAGCATCTCTTACCCCGTTGTTGGGCAAACCCCCATTTCTGTTCATGAAAATTTATTTATAGATTCAACCTCTATAAGTCGTGGTCATCGACAAGCTATCTTAAACGAAAATGCGCGTGAAATCGGATTAGGAAATGTTCAAATAAATACAATCAACGGAATGTTTTTCTTCACCACAGATTATGACACACAAATGTTCGCGAGACGTTCTACGAATCATTTCTATACGGGAACCATTTTTAACGATAGCAATACAAATAATATGTATGACGAAAATGAAGGCCTTGAAAACGTCGAAGTCTACCTGTGGAACGGAACCAATGAGGCCACCTATTATGACCGTTCTCAACCCAGCGGCAATTTTGCGATCCCCATTAATGATCTTCCAGACGGTGAAGAAATCGCGGTTGAACTCCTGAATCAAACCGGAGGGAACGTGACCCTTACCCTTCCTTTAGGATACAATACGCTAGGAACCCGAACACTGACAAATGGCGAATCTTATTTCTGTGGATCATTTATACAACCCAATGGAATTACAAATATAGGGTTTCGAAATATAACGTCTTCTATCGCATTAAGAAACATCGCACTGAGTAACCAACACATCTGTATAACGTTTGATACATTAGGGTTGGCAACCTATGTTATACAATCCTCTGAAAACCTCACATCTTGTTTTACCAAAAAAAATAAAGACCCTGCGTCTGACGCCTCATATAAATACTCAGGTCGATCAGAAAAGGATTCCGACAAATTGGATCCCCCGATTAGGTCGATCGGCTTCAACCTTCAACCTTTCACCGTTTACTAAGAAGGAAAAGGTAGACGTTTCGTTGTTTAACACGAGAGAGAAAGAGACCCCAAAACCACTATTCAGTCATACAACCGTTGCTGCGGTGTCGCCATTGCGATTTCAGTATGGATTGAAGATAGTGTATGGGGCTTCAAGAAGCGAAGGCAAGGCGGGAGAGGTGACGATGGCCACTCGCTTGAACGCAGGAATCGATTTGGAAGAAATAGCGTTGGTCGAACGATTACTAGAGGCGTATGCAAAAAGGTATCCCCATACAAAATTTTCTGCGTTGCAACCCTTGCCCCTGGAGAAACCCCCCGAAATTTCTTTATCTGATGATTTGCAGCAGCTCTATGAAATTTCATCTGAAAAGATTGTCGTAAACACCTTTTCGGATGTGTTGGGAGAAATGAATCTTCGGTGGATCACCGACCCAATCACCAAGGAAAATCTTCAAGTGCTTTTGGTCGAAGATGCGGGCATTCGGGGGCGTGTGACTTTCAGTTTGGAGGAAGATATGGAGCCGCAAGAGATTCCTGTGCACATTCAGTTGGCGGACCCAGAAACGTTTGGCCGTATTCCTTGGGAACGTACATCAAAATGGCGTAATCAGACTCCGTATCCGGTACGGCTAAAGCGATTACACATTTTGATGATTAAGTCGAATGAACCTATTATTTATTCGTGGGATTTACAAGATACAGAAGTATCGCCACACGTAGAGGTCAAGTGGAAAATGACACGATTCCCTTCCTGGTTAGAACGCGAAGCAGAACGTATATGGGTAGAGTATGCAGTCGTTCAACAATGTGAATCATGTGATGATCAGGTCATCGCAGACATTACCGGTGGGGTCACTTCGTTTGGAACTTCTTTTGTCACGTTTCATACGATGAATCCCTTCGAGCTTTTGGGAACCTATGAAATGAGTGTTAAGGTCCGTTCATGATATTTCCACCCGCGTACTCGAGATATCTTATACAAACCACTTCTCGTACTGAATGAGGACGGGTCGAATTATGAGGTGGGGCCGATTTATTTGGTGAATCGTGAACCCGGAGAAGCTGTGACAGGAGATCCTCTACTCGAATATTTCCTTGAAGTAACGATGCCAGACGGCCAAACACATGAGGCTACAGCGTGGATGCCCTCTGACAAACTCCGGGTTTTAATTGGCGAGTATCAAATTAAACAGGCGTTGGGATATCTTCCTAGCATAGCTGAAGCCAAACCCGAAAATTGAATAATGATGGAAGATAGCAGCAAATGAAATGGATAAAACGGCTAACCTCCGCAGATTTATTGGTTTTAGCAGGGTGTTTAACCGTATACGCCGCCCCCGATTTTAGTAAGATAGAATAGGTTGGCTCTCTTACGCTGTATGGCAATGATCAAAGCAAAAGACTATTTTATTATCCACCAGGCGATATTGAATTAGCAAAAGGGACGGATGGAAAGCCCGATCTTCATTTTATTCGAATGCGTTATACGGGTTATACCGCCATGGGAGATCGGGGTGAGAAGGTGTATCAAACGGTTCTAACGTTTCGGGTCGAAATGGCGCCTCCTACGAGAACACAACTTCGAGAGGCTAAACGCCTTTTGATTCGGAGGAGTAAAGCCCGTAGTTCTAAATTACTTCCTTTGCCCATTCGTCGATTAGAGACGATTCTTAACTATATGCCAATCGATGGCGAGCAAGATACCCATGTTTTGCCCGGTGGACACTTTGAGTCTTCAACGGCTGGTGATAAACCTGATGCGGGCTATTGGACCGAGCGCAATTATACATTGCGCTTACGAAAAAGAACCGATCAGTTATTTTGGACAGCTCTACAAGAAGGTCAGCTTGTGATCAGCTTGAGTTATGCTTTTCTGGCTCACGGGATACATTCGCAGAATCCGTTCGATTCCTTATCGGGAGACTCGGAATTAATAGAGAAACTCACTAGATCGATGGAGGAAACCGGGACGCATGATCGAACCAGAGAAGCCTCCAAAGAAATGCTGAACGTTATTCACGTGGGAACAACAACGATAACAGTAGATGCGAAAAAGTGGCCCGAACTGTTTAGAGAAATAGATATTAATGAACGTATTCCTCCCGGTTATGCCGTACTGGATGTGTATTGTTATGACTTCAATAATCGAATACGTACAAACTTATATGAAAAACAGCTGGAAATTCAGGCCGAAGGGGCAGGCGGACGTTACGTTAAACTATTTGCAATGTTTCAGGCGCGTGAAGCAGATATCTATGCCTATACACTACGATCGTCTCGAGCGATACGTTTGGATCGTCCTTATCGGTATCGAGTTACTGAGATTGACTTAGAAGGCCGCCCATCCGTTACTCCTTGGGAAACGCGAAACTCGTGGGCAGATATTTTAGATGTAACAAAGTATAGACATCTACCGGAATCTACGCGAAATGACCTATTACCTGGATCCGTCAGTTAAACGCGGTTTTCTGCACGAACCATTTGGGCCGAAGGGAATTACAAAAAAGCCTCGACGCACCCAGCGGGTGCGCCTGCGTTTTTTTGCAACCTTTTGCCTCCAAAGCATTCGCACAGAAATCCCACGTTTAACTGACGGATCCAGGTATTAGATAAGGAGGAAACACTCGATCATGAAGAAGACGATTATATATAGTTGGCTAGGCCTATTTACAGTCTGCTTAATCCCTATGTCGGGATTAGGTTTAGTAAGTTATGATGAAGGTAGAATGCAACTCCAAGGGGTTCAGCTTTTGCGAGATGCCACCGATCCAAAAGTGTATTATTATCTGCCTCAATATCCACGGTTAGCCACTAAAGCGGATGGAACCTATGAGTTACTCTGCATGAAATATGTAGCCTGAATCCGTCAGCTATCGCTTCGGAAGGTGTTTTGGGGCTCAAAAGTTGAAAACTTTTTCCTTGAGATGCTCGCTTTTGGGCGGATTGGGACCGGCAAATATCACCCTGATGAATTTTTTGAGCGTACAGGTCAGATTCACTCTGATTTGGCCATTTTGGGGCGTAGGCCTCCTTGGGCAGTCGCCTTAGAGTATTGTTAAAGGTGCACGGAGGGCTATGCGAAGGAATGGGCAATATCTTGTATCACTTCAAACCAGCGACAACGCTTGCCAAAGTGAAGTTCAATTCGTCTAGCGTGGCGGACCAATCGAACCGCGCAATAAACGATATTTTTGAGAACCGTTTTGATTCGCCAACGCGTGATGTTGATTTTCTGCGGGGCAAGCCCAGCCCGTTTGATGACCTCTTGGCCAAGACGGCGCAATAGGTTGAAGAGCCACCATGGCGCATAACAGAATAATCTTATTGGCACAGAGTCTCCCCGAAGGCAATCGCTCAACATCAAGATCGCTTTTGAGTTCACTGTGGTACTGCTCGCTGGGGCCATGTCCATGATAGAGATCTAGCACCGTCTTGGCACGACAAGAGAGGTTCGTCCACCAGGTGTTCACCTCAAGTTTAGGAACCAGAAGTTTCTGACCATCGATATCGATGGTGCGTTCAATCACTTCGAAGGCCACCGGGACACAAGGGCGGTTTTGGTCACCACCGGGATGGAAATGATCGAAAAAGCCTGTGTAAACGTTCTTGCCTTCACGACTGTCTTGTTTGTCTCCAACTCGGCGTGCAAGGGCCAGCATTTGTTCAGGACATTCGCGGTGAGGATTTCGCTTTACGATAAAATAATGATCCCCAAAAGCGTCGAAGTTATCGGCCGCAGCGTTGCCACTATCAAGCCGAAGCAAACATTTTCCACCTAGGCCCAGGGTTTGGAGCGTTTCAACGCTGCGGGCAATAAACGCGGTCGTTCCCGACTGACAATGTTGTTTACCGGGTCGAAGTTCGCACTCAAGCATGTGGCCTTGAGTGCCCACATAGGCATACCAGGGCGTAACCATCATGGCCCTTATAGGTGTAGGAAACGCCTTCTTTCGAAGAGCCTGAGTGACCTAAAGGGCTCACATCGATATCGACGGGAACAAGATCAAGCCCTTCGACATCTATGTAGCCAAAGGGGCCCGAGGAAAGAAGTTCGGTGTTGAGTTTGCGTAGCCCCACATGGGTTCTGGCTGGGGGCAGGTCGTCGGAACGACATCGGAACACCGACTCAGAGGCTACCTTTTTAACTCCCCTTTTTAAGTCCAAAGGCATTCATAAAAATCTCATCACCCCGGTACAGGTCGATATCATTGAAATCGGTTCGACCGTTGCAAAGTAAGCCGATCTGGGTAAGGAGGATCTCCCGATCAGAGATCGCATTGGAGCGGCGTGGTTGAAAATTGGAGGGAAGAATCCGTTGAGCATGATCCTCAAGCAGCAGGCCGCAAAGATGATTTCCGCTTGTGCTGTTGAGTTCGCTCTTGCCAGTCTTTATTTTATATTGTTTCATATACACACCTGTTGGGGTGGGGTTGTTTGTTTGAATACGGGTATGCTCCCCGCTTTAGCCCAACAGGTAATGAAAAATCGTCAGATTTTGTCTGACGGATTCAGGAACAAGTTAGAGAAGTATTGCAAGTTTTTTTTGTGCGAGAAAAAGAGACTTTTAAAAATAGAGCATTTAACGATTGAAATGCCTCTCTAGAAGATCTATACTCCATGACATGAGTATAGCAACAGCAGAAATCCGGCGGCGTGCGATAGATGCCTACAAAATGGGCAAAGGTTCCCCCAGGCCGATATCGCATCTTCTTATCGTGTAGATCTTAGAACGTTTCAGCGTGGGCTCTCTCGTTTCAACGAAACCGGACAGACCGCTCCCCGACCGCGTGGGCATCGTCAGGCCCTCTACAGCGGAAAGCAGCTCAAGGCGTTGGCTCAACTGGTGGGCAAACATCCCGATGCAACGCTTGAAGAACTCAAGAACATGAGCGGCGTGAAGGGGTCGATCATGGCCGTACAGCGGGCGTTGAATCGGTTTCCCGGTATAAAAGAAACGCTTCACGCCAGCGAGCAAGACCGGGTGGATGTAAATCTCTTGAGAAAGCAGTGGATCCAAGAGGTGGCCAAACTTGATCCAAGTCGCCTTGTCTTTATTGATGAATCCGAGGCGAAAACGAATATGACTCGTCTGCGGGGCCGGGCGTTGGGCGGGAACAGGCTTTTTGCCAAAACGCCTCATGGACATTGGTGTACCACCACCTTGATTTCTTCGGTCCGCCTGGACGGAACAACAGCGGCCATGGAGGGGGAGGGGGCGACAGACACGGCTGTTTTTGGAGAATATATTCGCCGGGTTCTTCTCCCGACTCTTTCACCTGAAGACATCGTCATCATGGACAATCTTCACGTCCATCACAATCTCAAGGTCATTGAACTCATTGAGTCATTTGGGGCCCATGTAAGATTCCTTCCACCCTACAGCCCCGATTCCAACCCCATTGAAAAAATATGGGGCAAGATAAAGAATCGGTTGGGCAGCCTTGCAGCCCGCAGTCAGCAGGAACTATCTGAAGCGATCACACAAGCGTTCGAAGAGGTTTCTCCCGACGAGGTAATCGGCTGGTTTTCTTCGTGCTACATCGCGACACCTCAATTGTGAAGCGCTCTAGATCTGATTCAGGGCGAAAAACAAAAGTTTAAAAGCCCTTTATTAATGGTTCTTTCTCAAGCGGGTAAGGTGATTGATTCACAGGCCTCCAAAGAATTCTATGAAGATAGCGCTGTGCCGCGAAAGAAAATCGTGTATATCGAGGATGCGGGTCACATCATTCCCTGGGATTATGGGTGGGAAAACGTTGTGGATAAAATAGAGCAATTTGTGGAGGAGTGAAGAGTCGAAGGTCTGCGGATTCTTGTCTTTTGACGTTCGACTTTTAGACCTTTGACTTTTCCGCCGCGGCGGATCAGCCTGTGGCTGAAGACTCTTGATCTTAACTATGAACAAAAAAGCTATATTAGAAAATAAACAGACCTTTAAATGGTTGAATGTCGCGCAATTTCTCGGGGCGTTAAACGACAATTTTTTTAAATTACTCCTGATTCTCTGCCTAATTGGTATCTATGGAGAAGAATCGTCCGCGCGCATTAATGCGAAAGCTGGAATGGTTTTTGTTATCCCTTTCCTCTTATTTGCTGCGTTAGCAGGCGTATTGGCGGATCGTGTGAGTAAGAAAAAAATCATTGTCAGTGTAAAAGCCCTCGAGGTGTTTGCGATGTCATTCGGGGCGGTTGGGTTTCTTTTTAAGAACGAAGTTTTTTTATATAGCGCTTTGTTTCTTATGGCGCTGCAAGGTGCATTTTTTGCTCCTTCTAAGTTTGGTATTATTCCTGAATTAGTCGGAAAGGCGGGGTTATCCAGGGCCAACAGTCAGTTAGTTTTGTTGACGTATGTAGCCATTATTGTGGGGACTATTTTAGCCCCTTTTCTTTCAGAGATTACAGCAGAAAATTATGTGCTGATTTCGCTGATTACGATTGTTGTTTCGGTTATAGGTTTTGCAGCGAGTTTATTCATTGCTCAAACCCCTGCTGCGGGTTCGAAGGAAAGGGCGTCCCTGCTATTTATTGGAGATATTTGGCGGACTTTGGTGGATGTTCGGAGAGATCGATACCTGCTGATCACGGTGATCGCGACCGCCTATTTCCTCATGATAGGTGGGTTTGTTCAGATCAATATTATTCCATATGGCATTGAATCACTTGATCTTACAAAAGAAAAGAGTGTTTACTTGTTTCTACTGGCAGCTCTAGGGATTGGGCTTGGTGCTTTTATTACCGGAAAGATATCAGGGCGTAGTGTGGAGTTAGGGCTCGTGCCTGTTGGGGCTTTTGGCATGACCTTCTCTACGATCGCGTTGGGAATGGTCGATCCCTCTATCTATGGGGTTGCTTTTTTGCTGTTTCTCCTCGGCCTTGGCGCGGGTATGTTTATTGTACCGTTAGAAGCTTTTATTCAGTTTCGAGCACCGGGAGACAAGTTGGGCAAGATATTAGCGGCATCTTCTTTTTTGAGTTGGGTGGGTGTTCTTTTAGCGACACTTTTAGTGGTTCTTTTTGATTGGATCGGGTTTAGCGCTAGACAAGGGTTCTTGATCATGGGGTTCATGACTTTTGTACTTTTGGTCGGAAGTCTTAAATTGTTACCCGATTTTTTTGTTCGTTTTATTGCGGTGTTACTGACTCATTTTTGTTATCGAATCAAGGTGAGTGGACAGAAAAATATGCCCGTAGGTGGTCCAGCTTTATTGATTGGGAATCATGTTGCTTGGATCGATCCTTTACTGATCATGGCTACTCAACAACGACGTATACGGTTTATGATGAATCGGCGTATGTACGATAAATGGTTTTTAAAACCTCTGATGCGTCTGGCAGGCGTTATTCCGGTTTCCTTTGAAGATGGACCCAAACAACTTATCGTTGCTTTTCAAGAAGCGCGGAAGGCTTTGGATCGTGGTTATTTGGTCTGTGTTTTTGCTGAAGGAGCGATGCCTCGTAGTGGTCTTATGCGTGAATTTAAAAGGGGTTTTGAGAGAATCCTTAAAGGCAGTGACCATCCTGTTATTCCGTTCTATCTAGGGGGTGTATGGGGGAGTATATTTAGTTATGCCTATGGCATGCCTCTTTCGCGGTGGCCTAAAAAGTTTCCTTACCCGGCAGATATTATATTCGGGAAACCGTTACCACCTTCGGTTTCAGCGGCTGATGTCCGTTATGCGGTGATGGAGCTTTCCAATGATTATTTTGAGAATCTTAAAAAGGAACGCTGTTCCTTAGGTGAAATTTTTATCAAAACAGCCCGGCTTAATCGGTCTCGAAAAGCAATGACCGATACAACCGGGAGGAGTTATACGTATAGTCAAGCATTAACCGCGTCACTTTTGCTTGCAAAACGTATCAAAAATAAAACAAAAGGATACGATAAGCTGGGACTTCTTTTACCCACCTCCTGTGTGGGCGCTTTAGCAAACGTAGCGGTTACCCTCCTGGGGAAAATCCCCATTAATCTAAATTACACGGCTTCAGCAGAAGCCGTGCAATCTTCTGTAGACCAAAGCGAACTTAAATGGGTTCTCACCTCCAAGGCCTTTATCGAAAAGCTGGAAGAGTTTCCTTTGCCGGAAGGAACCGTTTTTGTCGAAGATCTATTGGGTAATATTTCTTTTACAGACAAGCTTGCCGCTTCGCTAAAAGCTCGTTTTTTTCCGCGTCGCTTGCTGTTGGGAGCGCAATTTTTTAACGCAGATGATGTGGCATCCATTATTTTTTCTTCCGGGTCTACAGGAACCCCAAAAGGGATTATGTTAAGTCATCACAACATTCAGTCGAATATAGAAGCGTTTCGCATGGTGTTAAAACCAAGTGCCGATTATAACCTTTGCGGAGCCTTACCTTTTTTTCATTCATTTGGGTTTACGGTGACGATTTGGTTTCCTTTTCTGAGCGGTTTTTCTGTGAGCTATCACACGAATCCATTAGAAGGCGCTAAGATTGCAGAAGTCGTTAGAGAAAATCAGTCCACGATCTTGATTACGACCCCTACATTTCTTATGAATTATATCCGACGTGCAAAACCAGAAGATTTCGAATCCCTTAAATGGGTCATTGTGGGAGCGGAAAAGCTTAAAAAACGTATAGCCGACTCTTTTCAGGAAAAATTTGGACTGCGCCCTTTGGAAGGGTATGGTGCCACCGAGCTTTCTCCGGTTGCCGCTAGTAACATTCCTGATGTAGACATTGATAATGTCTATCAGGTAGGGACGAAAGAGGGGTCGGTCGGTCATCCTATTCCGGGTATTGTTGTGAAGGTTGTCGACTCGGATACGGGCAAAATGTTGCCGAGTGATACCCCAGGGCTTTTAATGATCAAAGGACCGAATGTGATGCGGGGGTATTTGGGACACCCTGAAAAAACCGCGGAAGTCCTTTCAGAGGGTTGGTACAATACCGGCGATATTGCTGCGATCGATGTGGATGGGTTTATAACCATCACCGATCGCCTTTCACGGTTTAGTAAAATAGGCGGAGAAATGGTCCCGCATACGGTTATTGAAGAAGTGTATTACAATACCTTACAGACCGCCGATCGTGTATTGGCCGTCACCTCTGTTCCTGACGACCGGAAAGGAGAAAAGCTTGTTGTTCTCTATACCCAAGAAGCGGGTCAACCGGAACATTTTCATCAGACCCTGGCCAACAGCGATTTGCCTAATTTATGGAAACCGGGAAATGATGAGTATTATCAAGTTGATTCAATTCCTATTTTGGGGAGTGGAAAACTGGATATCTTAGGGCTCCGTCAAGTTGCATTGAGCGCTGTTGAGTCCATATCATAAATATGAATCATGTCACTTCAACTGTATAACACGTTAACGCGAAAAAATGAGCGATTGGAAACATGTGAACCGAACCATGTGCGTATGTACACGTGTGGTCCGACCGTATACGATTATGCCCATATTGGGAATTTCAGGGCGTATATGTTTGAAGATCTATTGCGACGTACCCTGAAATTTTCTGGATATAAAGTGACCCATGTCATGAACCTTACGGATGTAGACGACAAAACAATCCGAGCCTCCATCGAAAAAAACCTCTCCCTAAAGGAATATACAACAACCTACAGCCAAGCCTTTTTTGAAGATCTTCATATATTGAATATTGAAAAAGCAGAATTCTATCCAGCGGCCACGGGTCATATTGAGGAGATGATTGAGCTCATTAGTCGATTAATCGAAAAAGGATATGCGTACCCGTCCGATGACGGTTCTGTTTACTTTCATCTTTCTACATTTAAAGAGTATGGGAAATTGTCTCGTATTGACCTGTCCGGAATGCAGCCCGGTGCACGTGTTGCTCAGGACGAGTATGAAAAGCAGCATGTAGGTGATTTTGCTTTATGGAAAGCATGGCATGAAGAAGATGGGGACGTAGGCTGGGATTCGCCATGGGGCAAAGGCCGTCCAGGCTGGCATATTGAGTGTTCCGCTATGAGTATGAAATATCTGGGAGAAAGTTTTGATATTCATACCGGGGGCATCGATAACATGTTCCCTCATCATGAAGATGAAATTGCCCAAAGTGAAGCGGCAACGGGAAAACCGTTTGTGAGATACTGGATGCATTGTTCTCATCTTGTAGTTGACGGCAAGAAGATGTCAAAGTCGCTGGGTAACTTTTATACGCTACAAGATCTGTTGGATAGAGGCTATACCAGCCGGGAACTTCGATATGTATTGATGGGCACTCATTACCGTCAAACATTAAACTTTACGTTTGAAGGTTTAGAGGCCGCAAGAGCGGCGTTACAACGCATTGATGAATTTGCTTCTCGATTAAAAGATCTGGTCCACGGAGAATCTGCGTCATCTCTACCGGATTGGGCTCAACATGTGCGAAGTGAATTTTCTTTGGCTTTAAACAATGATTTGAATATATCTAAAGCTCGAGCCGTGCTATTTGATATGCTTCACGCAGGACATAAAGCGCTTGATGAAGGATCCGTCCATGCAAGCGAAGCGGCTGCTGTTTTGGATACGATAGGAGATCTCGATCGAGTATTCGGTTTTCTAGAGGCATCACCCGATGAGGCAGATTCAGATGCTATCGCGATCTTGAAAGCACGTGAGGAGGCTCGAAAAAATAAGGATTGGGCAGAAGCCGATCGTTTGCGTGACCAAATAACACGTCTGGGATGGACTCTTCAAGATACGCCTAAAGGACCGAAATTAAAGAGAAAATAGGAATAACTATTCCATGAATACAAAAGGCCTGTTTATTACGTTTGAAGGACCGGAAGGAAGTGGGAAGAGTACGCAGGTCCGTAGACTTGTTGCTCATCTCCAAGAGGTTGGACATGAAGTGGTCTGCACGCGTGAACCCGGAGGAACACCTACCGGAGAATTGATTCGAGACATTCTTCAACATGATAAATCGGGGGAATCCCTTGCTCCAGAAACCGAGGTATTACTCTTTGCATCAAGTCGTGCACAATTAGTTCATCACGTTATCATCCCTGCCTTAGATACAGGGATCTTTGTTATTAGTGATCGATTTGTAGATTCAACCACAGCCTATCAAGGGTATGGTCGAGGGTTTCCTGTCGACGATGTGCTTAAGATTAATGATTTTGCTATTGATAAAGCGATACCTGACATTACCTTTTTGTTGGATATAGGTGTTGAAGTAAGCATGCAACGGCTCCATAAACGACATCAAGGGGGCGCCCAACTAGATCGTATTGAACGGGAAGAGCACTCTTTTCATGAAAAAGTTCGTCACGGTTATCTTGAACTTGCTAAACGTTGGCCAGAACGTATCTATCTCTTAGATGGGATGCGTTCAGAAGATGAACTGGAAGAAGAAATATGGGGGAAGGTATCGTCAAAGATTCATCATCATCATACTACTGACGACTTTTAGATCTTTGACTTTTGACTCACCTCGAAGGGATTCCATGAACACGATCTCTAACATTCAAAAAGAATTACACACCAGTCTCGTAAACGGGAGGTTGGCTCATGCCTATATGATTATAGGGTCTCCTCGTGGATCTGGGCTAAGGTTGGCCGAACAAATGATCAAGATGCTATTTTGTCAAACCACCGATGCGAAATGTGTGGGTTGCCAATATTGTAGACGAATCGATCAACGTATTCATCCGGATGTTACATGGTTAGAACCACAGAGTAAATCGCGAAAAATTTCTACGGATGAGGTTTGTCAAGCCACCAAAAAAATATATCAAACCGCTTTTGAAGGCGGTTGGAAAGTCGTGGTTCTTGTTCATGCGGACCGGTTGCAACCTCAAGCGGCGAACGCATTATTAAAAACCTTAGAAGAGCCTCCTGACACTACAGTGTTAATCCTGGTAACGGAAGTAGCTCATGCTTTGTTACCTACGATTGCGTCTCGTTGCCAGAAAATAAACCTATTAGAGGAGACCCAAGATCCTCCTGTATGGCGAGAAGGCATCTTAGGACTCTTCCGTAAAGGCTGGCCACAATCTCCTTTAGAGAACTCAACGTATGTCGCACAGCTAAGATCCATACTCGAATCACAAAAACAGGCCTTAAAAGATGAGATGGAGGCGCAAAGTGATCCAGAAGAAGAACCCAAAATAAAAGACGGAAAACTTCATGCTCGCTATCTCGAAACACGTTCGGAAATCGTGAAAACCTTCTTCACATGGCAAAGAGATATATTGTTGGGAACACTGGGGATTGATCAATCTCTTCACCACAGTGAAGATCTGGAACAAATTCGTATACAGTCCCAACAGGCAACCTATTCTAAGGTTTTAGAGCGGATCAAACGTCTAGAAGAACTGGTCAGGAGACTGGAAAGAAACTTGCCTGAAACCCTTGTCTTTGAACAAGCGTTCAGATGAAGAATAAATGGCATGAGGGTGGATTGTAAAATTAAATGCCGCAAAAAATGGAACTGTTCAGGCGGCCACCTCCAAGTTAAAAAACTCTTGTGCGGTATTATATTCAAGAATTTTTCGAGGGTAGTTAGTCGAAGCTGAAAAAGTCATTGAAGCTTTGATTTTCAGGGCTGAAGACAAGCTTTTTGGGGTAAGAAATTGCAAAAAAAGAGTCCAGGATTTTTCAAAAATTAAGCTATGAAACCACCCTAAATGACCCCTAATCCGCAGGGCGATCAGTTCAAAATCGAACTGGATCGCATCGTAAATCCTACTTACAGCCTTGTCCAACTTGGCCAACTTGTAGACTGGGATCGGTTAGATGAACTCTTCGGTAAGACCTGTTGTGAAAACAACGGCCGACCCGCAATCAGCACCCGCGTGATGATTGCGTTGCACTACCTCAAATTATACCTTCAACCTCAGTGATAAACAAGTTGTCCAGGGATGGGTAGAAAACCCCTATTGGCAGCAGTTTAGCGGAGTGCAGTATTTTAGTCATACCCCTCCGATTGACTCCACAAGCATGACGTGATTTCGGGCTAGAATCGCAGAGGTCGACGCCAAAGAATTACTCAAGGGACCCATCGAATTAACCAAACAGGTTCTGTGATTGTAGATCATTTTGGGGGTTACCCCAACCCTCAAAGCTTTTCAGGCATGAAGGCTCGGAGCCATAAAAAAAACGCAGGCGCATCTGTAAAATTTTTTCTCAGTTCAAGGGGTTTTACCAAAGTCTGGTGATATGTTGTGGGCATAAAAGAACGATTATTACCGTAGGCCATAAGATGCTCAAGGTTATCTTTCATGTGCCGAAGAATCAAACAGAACTTTTTCGAAACAGGGCTTCGAAGCTCTCGACTCCTGCCTGAAATCCAACCCAAATCTCGTATAAATCTATATTGCACTGAACGACAAAGGCTTCGAGCGTGGAGGCTGTGACAGCGATAATCCATATGCTTAGACCGATTAAATTGAAGAGGTAAATGAGGGGTGTAAGAAAAAATCCGTCCATGTTCCTGGATATTGGGCTGATGCGTTTGCAGGGTTGAGAGGGTAAACGTAAGATGAAAACTCCATGTTAACCCAGTAAGACCTAACCAAAAAGGTTCATAAAGGGCCATGTCCCAAAAGAGGGATAACAGTCCGTACGCCACCATAGTGCATACGGTGTAGAAAGGAAAAAAATAGGGCGCTAAGGTAATCAGTACATTTTTTTTAGATACCTCAACATAGCCCTCTTCTTTTGGCATTTTAATAGCTGACACTTTCGCTCCCATGACCCATGCCCATAGGGCGTGCGTTAATTCGTGGGCCAGAATATAGGATCGGACTGGACGGGAGAGTGTGAAATAGAGTACAAGCCACAAAACAAACCCTATACTCAGGCTCCATATAGACAACGGGTTCGCTGTGGAAGAAGCGGTGCTGGCCTTGATTAAGAAAATAAAGCTTTTGGTCATTGCAAAGCATACGGGAAGCAGCACGAGTCCGCATATTAGTTTTAAAATTTTTAAGAGGAACATGATAAAAGCGCTGTTCGGTGAAACCGTTTTTTGTAAAGTTGTATTGACTTCATTGTTTCGATATATAGTATGGCATCACTTTTTTACTAGAAGGAAAACCGTTCACAACGTATCCATCTTTTTTATTCAGAGCGGAATATAACCAGGAAATAGAATATGCCAAACATCAAAAGTACTAAAAAACGACTTCGCCAGTCCAAAACAAGGCAGGTATCGAACCAATCGGTTAAAACACGGATCAAAACAGCCCGTCGAAAGTTTTTTGAAACCGAAGCAGAAGGAAATAAGGATGCCATTGACACAGCATATCGAACCTATTGTTCGGTACTGGATAGTGGCGTTCAGAAGGGTGTGATTAAGAAAAATGTGGCTATACGAAGAAAAACGCGTGCCGCTAACAGAAGCCGGGCGACTGCCTAATTTACCACGCCTCAACAACGCGTTCGACAATGTTATGCGCCAAATCTTCTGCGGCTTCGGGAATCGCTCTGCGTTTTGCTGAAGTAAGATCCCCAGAAAAGATAAAAGTAGAATCTCCCTGAACGGTCTGTTTCGCGATCACTTCATCGCTGACACGATGCTTTAGAAGGATGGAGGCCGTTAGAAGGATGCGATATTCATCCGCTAAAGTGCGTGTATTCTCGTCAAATGCAAGCGGTAATAAATCAAAATGTGTTAAGTTTACGTGGAGAATGGTATCTGCATTTCTCTCCGATAAAACGTTTAGCGATCCATCTCTTTGAAACTCTTCAATAGCAGCCCGGGTCGTACCTATTTCTAAAAGAGGTTCGTCTGTATCATTGACAAACGTGGGAATATAAACGGACCTAATATCAGGGGGCAACATAGAGCCTAGTTGATAGCCAACACAACCTGTGATATAAAGTAGCAACCCCAGAGCAAAAAGCGTTATGAGACGGAGTCTAATAAACTGAGTTTCTTTTTTCATCGAAATGTTAATCCTGTTTTGAATGACTTCCTTTGACCGAATCCGATAAGGCATGTATACGCAGTTGTGCGACATCCGTCCATTCAGAATGTGGAAATTCTTCTACAAAACTAGTATACGCTCTTAAAGCGGCTTCAGGACGAGATTGTATGGTGTCATAAAAATAGGCTTTTTCATAGGCTAACTTCGCGCGACGTTTTCTGATTTTCTCTTTATATTTATAAGCCAGCTCTTGATAACCTGAATCTGGATAATTCGTCAAGAAGAGGGTCAGCTCAACCCAAACATCCTCCGCTTTATCTTGGTTTTGAGGACTCTCCTCCGATAGAAGATATAGACACTCTGCTTTATACATCGATGCGTCTTCAGTCCATGTCGAAGAGGGATGACGAAATTGAACATCGGTATACGCGTCTATGGCCAATTCGTATTCATGGTTCTTTTGCTGAATACGACCGATTCGATATTGGATTTCTGCGGATTGCTCCCATTCCGGTGCGTATCTAACGATGAGTTCAAAGATAGGAATAGCGCGTTCAGGCGCAGATATTCCTTTAAAGATTAAAAACGTTCCTTTTCTTTCTTGAGCAAGTTTTTCTCCCATGGCAAATAATCGGTTCAAGACTTCGTTGTAAGGAATCATGCCCGCATAGTGTTCTAGAAGATACTCATAGGCCTCAGTAGCCTGATGATATCTTTTCTTTTTTTCCAAGAGTTTAGCGAGTTCATACTGCGCTATGCCCGCCTCGGTCAAAGCCGGCCAGCGAAGGACAAGGGCTCGGTATTGACGGATGGCTTTTCCTACTTTCTTTTTGTCTGCAAGCATATGAGCATAGTCAAGTTGCCCAGCTGGGGTGTTTTTTTTAGGGCGTCCTGAAAAGGGGAAATACCTCTTAGGCGAGTCTATTTCCTCATACCCGTCTTCTACTTGAGAGCCGATTAGAGATTGAGGCATTAAGCAGATCACAAAAAGGGTTAAGATCGATACTAAATTTTTCATGGATGGAACCATAGAAACAGCTTCATCCTGGGTCAAGAATGAAACTTGAAAATGATTGTTCTTTTAATCCAGATGGCTACTTTATTTTCCCGCAGTTAGCTTCATATTGACATGTACATATATTTGATGGATTCTTATCTGCATGAGAACGGCCCTCAATATCGACGATGCGATTCTGGAGAAAGCCTGTCGGCTTAATGGAGTCAAAGAAAAAACGGTGTTAGTACGAATAGGACTCGAGGCGCTTATTGCACGGTGGATCGGTCAGAGACTTGCAGCGCTTCGTGGTGCTGACAAGTGGATAAAGCAAGTTCCGCGACGGAGGTCGGTATAGTAGTCCTGATTGATGCCTCTGTCTGAATCAACCATTTCCAAAAGGCCAACCTGAAGCTATCTTAATGGAATTCATACCCGTTATTTTAATCTGCATCATCCTTATCCTTGCTGCAATATGGATCAGACACGCCTTTGTTCAAGCCACAAAAAACCCTGGGCAAGATCAAATCCTATCGTTACTACAGAATCAAATCCATGCAACGACACAACAAACGACCCAGCAGATGGAACAACTTCGACAATCTATCCAACACATTAACACACAGTTTTCTCAGACTATGAATAGTACTCGTCAGGCGATGGATCATCGTCTAGAAGGGGCTTCACACCTTATGCAAGGTGTTCACAAAACACTTGGAGAGTTAGGGGAAACGAATAAACAGGTATTAGAAGTAGGAAAAGATATTGCAACCCTTCAGGACCTATTACGTGCACCCAAGTTACGCGGAAATTTTGGGGAACTCTTTTTATATGAACTCCTTGCACAGATATTACCGGGAAAACATTACCAAACTCAATATACCTTTCAAGGTGGCGAAATGGTAGACGCTGTCGTGCTTCTAAAAGCCGGAATGGTACCTATTGACGCAAAATTTCCTCTGGAAAATTTCAAACGCATAACTGAGGGAAGCAACGAAGATGAAAGCAAAATAGCAAAAAAGAACTTTCAAAAAGATGTGAAAAATCATATCGAGACCATTGCGTTGAAATATATTCGATGCGATGAAGGCACATTTGATTTTGCGTTGATGTATATTCCCGCCGAACATGTATATTACGAAAGCATTATAAAAGATGAAGCATTCGGTAACGAAATGACACTATTCAACTATGCCCTTAGCAAACGAATCATTCCTGTTTCACCGAACACCTTGTATGCCTATCTACAAACCATCCTCCTGGGGCTTAAAGGAATGCGTATCGAAGAAAGCGCGCGGCATATCATGGATCACTTAGGTCGGATTCGGCAGGAAATGGATCGTTTCCAAAACGAATTTCGAATTGTTGGCAAACATCTTGAAGATTCCTTAAAGAAATACCACGATGCTGAGCGACGATTGGGACGGATTGAAGATAAGATGGAAGAGATTGAAGGAACTTCGGATAATGACGAGGAAAAGTCCTAAACCATAATGTCTTCAGTCACAGGCTGATCCGCCTTTCAGCCTACTATGCGGGACGGAAATGACTAAGGAAGTTCTACATCCTAACGCCCAAGAAAGATTTTAACAGGTTTCACATCAATCCGCTTGACACATGCATACATCTGATGCATCTTTATATGCATGAGAACAACTCTTAATATAGATGATATGATCTTGGAAAAAGCCTGTAAACTCAGTGGTGTCAAAGAAAAAACGACGGTAGTGCGAATGGGGCTCGAGGCGCTTATTGCACGCATAAGCAGTCAGAGACTTGCAACGCTTGGGGGTACTGATAAGAAGGCAAAACAGATTCCACGACGGAGGTCGGTATAGTGGTCCTGGTGGACGCTTCTGTCTGGATCAATCATTTCCGAACAGCTAACCTGAAGCTGTCTACATGGCTGGACCAGGAATTAATTTTTGTTCACCCTTTCATCATAGGTGAGCTGGCTTGCGGTAACCTGGTCGACCAAAAAGAAATTATCTCCCTCCTGCACGACCTTCCCTCAGCCCCAAAAGTCCATGACGACGAGATCATCTTCTTCATCGAGCAGCACCGTATCATGGGCTGCGGAGTAGGCCTTGTTGATATGCACCTTCTGGCTTCTTGCAAATTGGCAACCTGTGGATTGTGGACAGCGGACCGTCGACTCAAGAAAATTGCTCATGACCTGAAAATAGATGCAGACTGACCATAACCTCAAACGTATAAAATTTACTAGATATGGAAACATCGGTCATAGCTTTTGCGAATCAAAAAGGAGGGGTGGGTAAAACCACCACGACGGTTAACCTATCAGCGTGTCTGGCAGAGAAAGATAAACGTGTGCTCCTTATTGACCTGGATCCACAGGCGAATGCAACAAGTGGGTTAGGCATTGAAAAAACGCCCGGGAAAAGTATCTATAATGTTCTATTAGGTGAAGGATCTCTAAGAGAACACATCCATCCAACAAACATTGACGGATTAGACATAATCCCCGCCGAAGTGAATCTTGCAGGAGCCGAAATTGATGTGGCCCGTTCAGACAATTATCTAAACCGATTTAAAATAGCGCTAGCCGATATTCTCTCAGCTCAAGACTACGACTTTATTACAGTCGACTGCCCCCCCTCTCTAGGTATTCTTACCATGAATGCCTTAACAGCGGCTAAGAGCCTTATAATCCCTATGCAATGTGAATATTATGCACTCGAAGGGCTGACCGTCATGACAGGCCTTGTTCAAAAGTTGCGCGATAATGGCGCCAATCCTGATCTTATAATCGAGGGAATTGTTATGACGATGTATGATATTCGCACGAACCTTGCCCAACAAGTTGTCCAAGAGGTATCCGCTCATTTTGGAAACAAACTATACGAAACACTCATCCCCCGAAGCGTACGTCTTAGCGAAGCACCGAGCTTTGGACTACCCATTACACACTATGACAACAACAGCACAGGCGCAGCTGCCTATCGTCAACTTACGAAAGAAGTATTGCAAAAATTAGCCCTGACACCTGTCACCAGCTAAAAAATGAAGAACGCGTGGCTCATTTTTCTCGGCTTATTAACCCTTGGAGTTGGACTGCTCTTAAACGGTGCCAACTTATATTTTGGGGATCTAAATCAGGACGAAGGCTGGTATCTATATGCAGGGAAACAGGTTTCTAACGGGAAAATCCCTTATCGCGATTTTGCATTCACGCAGGCGCCGGTCATGCCGTTTGTTTACTCTTTGATCCATCCCCTTGTTAAGCGTGAAGGCATTGCCGGAGGAAGATTGTTTACCACAGCGTTGGGTCTGATCGCAGGCATTCTGTCTGCCTGGTTAGCCGCACGCGTTGCGCCTGTAGGATGGGGAAAGCATGCGGCTCTGATCGCTTTCACATTGATAACCTGTAATGTATATCAAAGTTACTTTATGACAGTAGTCAAAACCTATGCCCTTTGTTCTCTTTTTCTAGTCAGCGGTTTGTTAGCAGCCAGCTTTACCAAAAATCGCTACGGATGGGTTGCCGCTGCTGGAGCCGCTGCCTTGTTGGCTTTAGCCGCCGGTACTCGGATTTCAACAGGAATCGCTCTTCCTGTAATAGGTCTCTATTTTCTCTCTCAACGCAAGCATCTGGGAGACCCTATCTGGATCAGCTTTGGAGTCGGAGGCATGTTGAGTCTATTTCTGATTTTTTTCCCTTTAGCATGGATGGCATTTGACGGTCTTTGGTTTGGTCTATTTGAGTATCATTCGCTAAGAATGTCAGGTAATTGGTTGTCACAGGGGGTTTATAAGGCAGGCTTTATTTCCAGATTTGTGCAAGCCTATTTCGTGTTTGTCTGTTTTGGGGCCGCATTAATAATGCTCTATATCCTAAAGCCAATTGCTTCGGGTATTACACCTCTGAAAACCCTAACACCAAACGGGTTTTCGAAAAGTCTCTTGGGAGTGGGCATCGCCGTATCTTTTGTTCATTTTTGTGCCCCGTTTCCCTATGATGATTATCAAACCATCATCTACCCGGTTTTATCTATCGTATTAGCATTGGGACTTGTTCAATGGATCGTTACAAGAGAGCAAAATAAAACAGGCACGGAAATCAGTATGCCCAATATTATTCATTCAAAAATGTGGATGATGTGGTTACTAACATTGCTCTTCTTCACGTCGGTATTCGCTTCGTTTTCTTCCCCGATCAATCAACAGTGGATGGTCTTAGGGCAAGACAGAATTTGGTGGCGGTTAAAAAATAAGACAGACATTAATAAGCTTCGTGAAGTAAGCGACTCGCTGTCACAGAAAAGTTTTCCCAACGACCTGTTATTGACCCAAGACACTTATCTTGCCGTTGAAGCAGACAAATCAGTACCCCACGGAATGGAAATGGGACCCTTCTGCTACTTCCCCGAATGGAGTCGAGAAAGGGCAGAAAAACTCAACGTACTGAACAAAGAAATGTTACTAGAACTTTTTCAGACAACCCAAGCGCGTTATGCCGCATTCAGCGAATACGGACTAGCCATTCAATCCCCAGAAATAAGAGAAATCACTCAAAGCGAACAAGCTGAACTTAAACACGTCTTACATCAATACTTTGAGCTGGAAGATGAACAGGCCCATTTCGGACAAGCGCATACAACCTTAAAGATTTTCAAGAAAAAATGAAGCGTGTCACGACTTGTTCAACAACTCTGACGGGGCAAGCAAACCATCTCACTAGACACTTCCGGTCTTAATGCTCTCCGCTGTTTTTTTACGCATCCGTTTCAGACGGCCCGACAAAGAAACCCGCTTAACTTGAGACATGCGTTCAATAAAAAGAATCCCATTGAGATGATCGACCTCGTGCTGTATCGCACGAGCTAGCAAACCACATGCTTGAAACTGACGCACTTGCCCTTTTAGGTCAACATAACGAATCTTAATTTCTGAAGGGCGTACAACAGACCCCATAATCTCAGGGAAACTTAAGCATCCCTCCTCCCTAGAATCGGTCTGTTTGGAAAGGTGGAACAGCTCAGGATCTATCAGAACAAGCGGCATTTCGATCTCAGGATTTTGGCGCTCGCTCGCTTCGTTTATATCTGCTTCTACCGGAATATCGATGACACAAATGGAAAGCGTTTTACCAATTTGCTGTGCAGCCAAACCAATACCTTTCGCATCATACATCGTCTCCAGCATATCTTGGGCTAACGTCCTTATCTCAGGATTGATACCTTCTATCAGAAGAGCCCTTTTTTTCAAAACGGGGTCCCCGTAAATCCGTATACAATATTTTATGATCCGACTCCTCTCCATTTTCGAAAGACCAAGTAGACGGAACTTGCTCTTTTCACATGTATCACCTAAAATTCATCGAATGAATAATATATTAATTATCATTCCAACGTATAACGAAAAAGAGAACGTACAACGTTTAGCAAAGAGTATTTTCGATATTTGTCCTCAGGTGTCGATATTATTTGTCGATGATAATTCACCGGATGGAACCGGAAAAATCCTTGATACGCTTTGTTCGGAGCACCCAAACGTACATACCCTACATCGCATAGAAAAGCAGGGTTTAGGACGTGCATATATTGCAGGATTCAAATGGGCCCTTGAACGTGATTTCAGATTCATTTTTGAAATGGACGCCGATTTCTCGCATCCTCCCCGCATGATTCCTGATTTGCTCGCTGCGGTTCAAGAAGCAGATTTAGTCTTAGGCTCACGTTATATAAACGGCATACGGGTCGTCAACTGGCCGTTGATGCGCCTGATTCTAAGCACGGGAGCGGCTGCCTATGTCCGCATCATTACCGGAATGCCCTATACAGACCCTACAGGAGGCTTTAAATGTTATCGACGCACCGTACTTGAAAGCATAGACTTAGACCAGACCAAATCGAATGGGTATTCCTTTCAGATCGAAATGACCCATCATGCATGGATGTCAGGATTTCATATTGTAGATGTCCCGATCATCTTTGAAGAACGGAGGTCCGGTACTTCAAAAATGAATTCGGCTATTGTACGTGAAGCCTTTTGGATGGTATGGAAACTTCTTTTTCGGTCAAAATTCCGAAGAAGACCTCAGCAGCATCTTAGCACAACGACAGTAAATGATTGACCTTGATAGCCGGAAAAACATACGATTGTTCCTCCTTTTTCATCAAAAATGAACCATTAGGCACAAACCAATATCCAAAATAATAAAAAATCGATACACGCAAACAAAAACAGAATAAAGATCCTTTACCCGTTAAAGAAAAATTTTTCGGGACCATTGACTGGTCTGCATTCTGGACGTCTTTTCTTATTACGTTGGCTGTCTATGGATTTACGTTAGCCCCCACGGTTACACTAGAAGATTCCGGAGAACTGGCCGTCGCCTCAGATTATTTAGGGGTACCTCACCCTCCAGGTTACCCTATTTGGTCACTCCTATCCTGGTTTTTTCAATGGGTATTTCACTGGGTTACCTACTATGGAAACCCTAACCCTGCCTGGTCTGTTGGACTTATGTCAGCTTTCTTTGGCGCATTAGCCTGCGGGGTTCTTTCCCTCCTTATCAGCCGTTCTGGAGCCGATATGCTTCGCAGCATGGAACGAGCCAAAGAAGTATTAGACACCTCTGCAGAAAACTGGATTTGCTGGATATCCGGTGTAACGGGCGGTCTTATGTTAGCGTTTAGCCCAGGCCTATGGTCTCAATCGGTCATTGTTGAAGTCTATAGCCTAAACGTCTTCTTCCTCGTCATTATTCTCCTTCTCACCTATCGATGGATGAGTAGTCCAAAGGACTATCATATCCTTTTATGCATGGCCTTTTTATTTGGTCTTGGACTCACCAACCACCAGACCTTAATGTTTGTAGGCCTTGCGCTGGCCACCGCTATTTTTTTAAAAGACATCGTCTTGTTTAGAGATTTCTTATTCGTTGGGGTTCCTCTCGTTCTGCTTATTGGATTAAATATTATAGCAAAAAAAGCAGGACATCCCGAATATCTTTGGAATCAAGGACCCACCTCAACGGCCTTTTGGGTCTATACTATATTAGCGATTGGAATACCGATTTTTGCCTATTTTTTCTTGCCCAACGGAAAAATTGTAGGCCCCACATTTTTGCTTGCTGAATTAGGGTTCTCCTTCTATCTCTACTTAACCTTTTCTTCGGAAGGTAATCCTCCCATCAATTGGGCTTATCCCAGAACCTGGGAAGGACTCATGCATTCCATTACCCGCGGGCAATACGAAAAGGTAACCCTCTCAAATATACTCGCTGATCCCAAAAAATTTATGGCCCAAGTAGGCACCTATTTTACGGATATGCGAACCCAATTTTCCATCCCGATTGTGATTGTAGGAGCCATCCCCTTCAGCGCCTGGACATTTCAATACAAGCGAAAACAGAGAAGTATTTTTTATGTCGCGTGCTTATTAGCGTTCTTGAGCATATCCCTATCTTTCTTCTCTGATAGTTTTAAAAACTTTGCACTATGCCTCTTAATCCTAGCGACCATCGGTACTGTAATTATGATAACCCAATACGTTATCACAGAACTAAAAAGAGGCAGACTTGCAGCCAAATTAATGATTACTTTACTTATTGTTGTATCTCTTGTTCTTGCGTTCGTAGATATTGCCTATCTCCTTAAGCCCCTTTTTCATCCTGAAACATCTTTCAAAAGCCGCCTATTCTACCTCATAGCCGTTCTGGCCCCTCTACTTCTTAGTGGGCTCGGATATTGGCTCGTCAAAGGACCACTGGCTCTGAAGCATGAACTCAATGAACAGACCCAAAAGTGGATCCTGGTCACATTGATCGCATTTTTAACATTAAGTATTTTACTCATGATCTTCCTCAACCCGAAGCTAGATATACAAACATTATTCATACAACGCGTTCAACTTCTCCAAGCGCATGCGGTGTATGCTATTTGGATTGGGCTGGGGTTACTTTTCACCTTATGTCGTACAGAAACCCTATTAGGAGGACGTGGCCTTGTAAAAATGCTGGGCATTATTACGGTCGGTCTGCTGCCCCTTTATTCTCTTTATCAAAATTATTATAACGAAGAAAGGATAAAGATTATTGGAGGAGCCGAACAAAACGGCCATGATTTTGGGTGGCAATTCGGAAACTGGCAATTGCGAGGCGCTAACGCCATTCGAGAGGAGTTAGACCCCAACGAAACGCCTCTGCCCAATCCAGATTTTCCACCCGAGATGACGACCAACGCCATTTTCTATGGGGGAACAGACCCAGGACGTTTTGTACCAACCTATATGATCTACTCTGCGAAAGTTCGTCCTGATGTTTATCTCATCACCCAAAATGCCCTGGCCGATAACACCTATATGAACGTCATGCGAGACTTGTATGGCGATCAGATATGGATCCCGTCTCAACAAGACAGCAATTTTGCCTTCCGAAAATATGTAAAAGACGTGAGAGAAGGTCGTGTTTCAGCGGGTGCCGCCGTAAACATCAAAGATGGGAAAGTAAGTGTACAGGGCGTACAGGGCGTTATGATGATCAATGGGATATTAGCCAAAATGATCTTCGATGCCAACATTCACAAGCATGATTTTTACGTAGAAGAAAGCTACGTCATCCCTTGGATGTATCCCTACTTAGAACCCCACGGCTTAATCATGAAAATTAACAGAAAGCCTATCCAAATAACACCCGAAATGACAAAGAATGACCACGACTTCTGGGAGTGGTACACCAAGCGCCTTTTAGGCAACAAAAAATTTCTTCGGGACATCGTTGCCCGAAAAACGTTCTCAAAGCTTCGAAGTGCCGTTGCCGGAATTTATGCCTACCGTCGCATGTACAGTGAAGCCGAGTACGCATTTCTTCAAGCCATTGAACTCTATCCCCTGAGCCCTGAAGCCAACTTCCGTTTAGCGGACATTTATATGCAACAACGCAAATATACTGAAGCGCGACAAATCGTAGAAGCTTTACTTGCAGGGGATCCGTGCAATGACAAAGTGAAAGGACTGTTGAACCGAATCAAAAACCTCGATCGCCTTAATAGTCGACGGGTTGAATTAGAAACAAAATTTTCAACCGGTTCCTCCGATGTTAACGGTGCTCTAGAATTAGCAGACACCTATCTCAGCCTCCAGATGCGCAATCAGTTCCAGCAAATAACCTTACAAATGCTTAATCAGACCAACCTACCCAAAGAAGTCTACTATCGCATTAGTCAACTATACGCTAAAGCAAATCGAATGGATTTACTTGAAACCGCGCTAAAAAAATACCTTCAACAAGACCCAAACAATGTCCGCGCATGGATAGATTTAGCCGCGGTACACACCACCCGAAAACAAACCAATCAAGCGATTCAAACATTAACACAAGCTATTAAACGCGGCGGGGCACCCATTAGAGATATTGTAAGAAAAGATAAACGGTTTAACACCATCCGTCAAACACCTGCATTCCGAAAACTGATCCCTCCTACTCCAGCAACTCCCAATATACCTATCTCCATCCCAGGATTATAAACCCGAGCAGATACGGGAATATAAGGTCTTGGATTTCCGATTCCGACTTACCACGGGTAAACCATTTCGCAGGAGGAACGGGGCACCCATCCGACTTTTTTCCCCGTTTTAAGTTTTATCCAAGATTCAGAACGATCTTCCAGGCGAAGGATAGAGCCTTCAGGGATTTCAAAGTGTATCGTTGAATTCTTGATCGGTGCATACAAGGCTTGCTGGGAAGTTTTCAGCATTACAACTTCTGAATGCTTATAGTACGATGACCAATATCCCCTGGCCACTAAACTCAAAATCAATACGCCGATGCATCCTGCCAAAATACGAATGATGACGGGTCTCTGATTTCTAAAGAGTAGGCATCCTGCTATGCAAAGACTAGAGAACCAATAGCAGAGGATAGCGATAATTCCCCATTCAGAGCGATTGCCCTTAAAAATAAGGGCGCTAAAAGTATTTTGGGGCGGCGCCAATCCACGCGATTGTTCTAAGGCAAAACGTAGATTGGCTATAATTTCTGGATCGCGCGGAGACAGATACCACGCACGTCGATAATGTAAAATGGCATGACCTAACTGTCCGTTCTTAAAATAGGTGTTAGCCAGATTGAAAAGGAGCTCTTTTGAGTAAAGCCCCTTACTCAATAAACTCGTGTATCCTTCTATAGCTCCTTGAAATCGATTTTCATCATAAGCGCGGTTCGCTTCCGAAAAGATGGTTTGAAGCTTAGCCGGCGGGAGAGTCCCGATATCTTTTTCGGCAAACGAGGTAGAAAGAAAGGCTAGAACGAAAAAGACCAAGGGGGTTCTTCTGTAAGGCAGGCACAAATTTTTGGTCAAAGGTCCAACGTCCAACGTCCAACGTCGAAACTCCCTCCAAGCTATTCTTCGACTTGCGACCTTCAGACTTTGAACCTGAGACCTCATCCGTTTTCCCTGTATGCTCATCATATCTTTATCTTATTACAAGTCTTGAGGATCATGATTAATTGATCCAGCTGTTCTTTAAACTCATTCTTTTCATTTTCTGAAAGCGCCTGTGCATACCTGTTTCCTCTTCCAAATCGGTATTGTTCACAAAGCTCAAATGTATTCTTAAGTATTGCCACGGACTCTTGATCTAGCCCCCCCTGTTTCAAAACTGTTAATACAGTTTCAGACGGCACTTCCCCAGGCGCAAGGTTTAGACGGTTCCCGAAATACAACCCGATCATTTCCCATACTGCTTCATGAAATGACGGACGATTTGCTTTGTTTAACGCTTCTTCTGCTTTTTGGAAAGCGAGACGAGCGACTTTAGGCGCTTGTTGACGTCGTGCTTTGGCGGTGTCACGTGTTAGGTCTTCACGTCGACGCATGATAAAAAATAAACTCACCAATGCTAAACCCGGAAGACATTGTATGGCCCAGAAACTCTTGCGCGAAACCCACGGTTTTTCATATTTGTAAAACCAGTGGACTGGTGCGGGTTTTAAATAGGCAATATCCATGCCGATAATTTTAGCCGTTCTTGGGGAGGTATCGGATATCCCTTGAACCACTCGAGTCAATCCGTTTTCCGCCGGGTTTACGGTTAAAGGATAAGGCCCAAATGTGATGTTTTTGTACGTTTCGTTTTTAGGATCGAAATACGAAAATTCAATAGGTGGAAATTCGCTCAGTTGATCGGTTTTAGGGATTACAACCTGCTCAAAAACTTTGCGTCCAGCAGAGCGATCCTTGTTAAGGTCTCGCGATACTAGTTTAGGTTCGTATACCTTAAATTGATCACCAAAGTTAATTTCAGGGGTGCTAATGGACTCTATATTTCCTTGACCCCTTACTTCCATGGAAAGGGTAATCGGATCTCCCACGCTTATCTCTGTGGGCTTGACTTCTGCTTTAAACTGAAAGGTCCCAACAGCCCCATAAAAATGGGGCGGTCTATTCTTTTCCGGCAACGGCAGGACGTTAACCGTCAGTGGCTCCGTTTGGACTTCTACGGGTTGAGATTGGGTTCTTTGGAAAAAGTCATCAAAGAAACTTCGAGATCGACGCGATTTTGATTGAATAAGCATATTCAATCTAACAGAAGGTTTAAGCTCAAAGGTCCCTTCGGTTAAAGCGCGTACTTTTAAACGCAAATTTCTTACTTGATAGATCTGGCTGTTCACCAATTGACGAGACGCCCTGATTTCTTCAAATTGCTGCATGCTTAATCCGGATTCAGGAAGATTTAATAAAGAAGCGTCTCTGCCTAAATTGATGTCTCGATAATAAATAGCCAATTTAATATCAAAAATTTCTTGGTTATAAACGTTTGTGCGGTCCGTGCTTAGTCTGGCAAATAATCGCTCCGATTTATCTTGTCCCCCTGTACCCGCGGGATGGCCAGAATCAGCGACCTTTAATAAAATAGCGGGAAGCTGAATCTGTGTGCCTTGTACTGGATAATTGAAGGGGCCCACGGTAAAATTACCTGGCTTTAGAGAAATCAGATGATACTGATAGGTCAGCGAACGATCTAGTTTCCCATTTACAAATGTCATGCTTTGCTGGGTGGAAGGTTGTGAAACACTAAACCCTTCGATGCGAGGAAGTCGAGGGGGGGCAGGTGAATTTGCTCCTCGTATGGTCAGAGACAAAGTCGCCCCTTCTCCGACACGGAGAACACGAGGCTGGATGTCAAAATCTACGGTAGCGGCTTGTGTTATAGTACAGAGCAAGAGGGCTGAAATGCCTATCCAAGCTCTTTTTAATCTAAGGATGTTATTGTTCATCTTTTTTAAGAATCTTTCAGCCATAGGATAATTCGCCATCCCAAATCTTAAGTCCGTAATTCGCAATCGATTCACCAGTCTTGATCAACAGGGATGGGTTTGCCAAGTTTAACCCGCATTTTTTCTCTTTCAGCCTCTTCTTCTTCTCTCATGGCCTCAAGCATCATGATCGCTTCTTCCGGTGTCATTTCTTCGGGCGCGGCTTGTGGCTCGCCACTCTGTTGGGGTTCGCTTTCTTGATCCTGTTCTTTGCCTTGTGCTGGTGACGGATCTTGGTTTTCTTGGTTTTGATCTTCTTCGGATGAATTCTGTCCTTCATCGTCTTCGTCTTGTTGCTGTTGATCTTGTCCGTCTTGAGGGTGATGATCCTCTGGCGAGTCCTGTTGTTGGTCTTGCTCTTCTTGATCGTCTGATGATTCTTGGTTTTGCTGCTGTTGTTCTATTCTTTCTTTCAGATCTGCAATTTTGATCTGAGCCACTTCATAATTAATCTTGGGATCCTCATCCTTGGGGTCTAATTGCATTGCATTTTCATACATGGCAACGGCCTCTTTGATAGCCTCAAGCGCGGCTTGCAGTCGATTCTCTTTTTCTTGGCTATCTGCTAAAGCAAACAAGTTGTTTCCTTCATTAAAATAGGTTTTGCTTTGCAATGTAAGATCTGACGTTTTGAGAGCCTCGCGATAGGCTTCGCTTGCTTCTTCATGTTGTTTTGTTTTATAGAGCGCGTTGCCTTTGTTAAAAAGAGCCGTGGCTGGATCTAGGGTAGATTCCTTGGCTAATGTTCCGGCTTCGGAAAAAGATTCAGCCGCCTCCGAATACTGACCACTAGCATAGTATTCTAAACCCTGTTTCATGGCGCTCTGGGCGGGGTTGGCTAGGCCGGATACGACAGGTCCTACCAGGAATAAAATGTGGAGTGTGAAAAAGGCTTGATGCACTCTACGGGGAATGAAGGAGTGCGGAATCCTTGTTTTGATGAATTTCTCTTTCATATGCGAAGACTCTTTTTTGTTTTTCGTACACGCTCACTGAGCGTGGTCTCAAGCAGCAACAAAATAAACGCGGGAATTAGAAACCACAAAAAACGTTCTTCATAGGCCTTAATCGTCTGTGATTCTTGCTCGTCACGTTTTAGATGTGAAAGTCCTTGTTCTACAATCCTGTCTAACCCAAAATCTCCAGGAACAGATCTCACATAGATCCCCCCTGTCTCTACGGCTAATTCTTCCAATGGTCCCTCTTGCAAGGCGGTTTTGACGACCTCCCCGCGACGGTTTTTGAGAAAAGCCAACCCTCCATGATCCGCTTTAATCGGAATTAATTCTCCTTCAAGTGTTCCCACCCCTACGATAAATACCTTGATCCTCTCTTTTTTTAATTCATTGATTAGTGAAGACGATAGCGCTTCATGATCTTCGCCATCTGTAATCAGAATAATGGCTTGATCGGACGACCGGCTTTCTTCGAAACTTTCTATAGCTTTCTTTAGGGCTTGTGCGATCGCGGTACCACCACGAGGAATAATACCTGCATACACATCGTCTAATGTCATCAAAAATGCGGCGTAATCAATCGTTAGGGGACACTGAAGAAAACTACCACCCGCAAAAGGTATAAGCCCAATACGGTCACCTTGAAGCTGTTTAACAAGATCTCGAATGGCCCATTTAGCTTGTTGCAGCCGGCTGGGCTTAATGTCTTCGGCCAACATGCTTTTGGAGGTATCCAAGACAATAAGCATGTTCATGCCACGACGTCTGACCTCTTCGAAATGGAACCCCCACTGTGGACGGGCGAGCGCAACAAAGCACAAGGCAAGGGCTGTGAGCCAAATGATGTTTTTGGTTCGGACGGATCTTTCTTTTCGACAGGGAACCATAACGGGCACGACTTCTAGATCGATAAGCATGGATAACTGCTTTTTTCTGCGCTTGATCAAGTAAAAGCTTATCCAGCTAAGCGGGATGAGCAGCCACAAAAAGTGGAGTGTTTCTATGGAGCCCCATTGCATTATAGGATTCTCCCAAATCGTATTAATGAAAGGAATCTTTCTATGCCAAACAGTATCATCGCGATAATGAGAAAAGGCATAAACTTTTCTTCGTATTGGGTATACTGTTCCACTTGAATTTCGGTTCTCTCCATTTCATCAATTTGCTCATAGACTTTTTTGAGACTTTTGAAGTCTTCGGCCCGAAAATATTCAGCGTCTGTAATTTTAGCGATGCGTTTTAGGGTTGCTTCGTCAATCTGTGAATGTTGTTGTACATAGCGAGTGCGGCCAAACATGTCTTGAGCCGGCATGTTTACGATTCCGCTGGTCCCAGCCCCTACCGTATAGACTTTAATATCTAATGCTCTTGCGGCCTGAGCTGCATTTTCAGGTGACAAGGTACCCGTATTATTAACTCCATCTGTGAGAAGAATAACCACTTTGCTTTTTGCTTCGCTTTCACGAAGACGATTGATCGCAGAACCCAATGCAGAACCAATCGCCGTTCCATCTTCCAGCATGCCCGTTTTTAGTTGTTTCATCCGTTGCAAGGTCCATCCGTGGTCAAGCGTTAAAGGGGAGGTTGTATAAGGAAGCGCTGCAAAAGAAACGATAGAAATACGATCCTCTTTACGACTTTTAATAAACTCTTCAATGACCTGTTTTGCGGCGTCAAGCCGATTCAGGCGCTTGTTTCTTGTCGACAAGTCCTCGGCTCTCATCGATGTTGAAACATCAACCAGTAACACAATGTCAATTGCTTCTGCATGGACTTCACGCTCTTGGAGTCCTTTTTGAGGACGCGCAATCGCGCTGATCAGAAGAATAAGGGCCAGGCTATAAAAGACAGGTAATGTTTTTGACACCCAAATGGCCCACGATAGGGGTAAATGTGCTAATACTTTATGATCACTGAACAAGATCGAAGGACGTCGACGTCTTCCATATCTTAAAAAAACCAGGATGGGGACCAGGAAAAGCAATAATAAGAACCATGGGGCATGTAGGGTCATATTGTTTCCTCGGGAACGGTTTCTTGTACAAGTTGTTCAGCGGCCGAATACACTGCGCGCATGTCATCGGGTTGAGGACAATGTTTTGCAAATTTAACCAGATCTGATTGGTGAAGAAAATGCTCCACCCGTTGTTGGTGTTCCAGTGAGAGCAAATTCGAAGTTGCTGCATCCCGAATAAACTCTTCTGTTGTTTGTTCGGGCGCCCGAAGATGAAACCGATTTTCAATATACTGTCGGACAATATAAGACAATTTTACATAAAAAGGCTCTATTACTTTTTCTTCGATCCACCCTTTTTTCAGTAGATCTTGTAAAGCTTTGAGGGCTATTTCATGAGCGGGAACCGGAGGTTTTTCAGGCGCTGCTTTTGATGTTGATTTAATAAAAAACCGTTTGACAACGAAAGCAATGATTCCGGCTAGACATGCAATAAAAAGAAAGACCGCAAGCCATCTGGGAAATCGTTTAGGCCATTCAATGGGCTCTTTAATACCTTTTAACGTTATCTCATCACCAGGTCGTACGCTAATGACATGAAGAGTAGCATTGGGATAAGGTTCCTCATACTGTACCCCATCGGTATACGCACAGCGTATAGTCCCGGTTGATAGTAGGTGGCTTCCCATTTGATAGGAGGTTAGCGTGTAGGTGATTCGTGTCTTGGCGGGACGATCTCGACCCGTCTCATTTTCTTCTTTACGCTCTCGAAGTACGACAGCCTTCTCTCTCCCCAATTCCGGGACCTGTATTTGTGTATTTTCAGGATGTGTAACCGTTAACGTTGCTGTCACTAAATTTCCGATATGAATCGTATTGGTGCTCAGCACACATTCCGCTGTAAGGGGTGTACTTGGAGGTGGCGACACATCACGTTTTTTACAGCTGGCCATGATGAAAATCAGGACCAACGTCAACCCGCTGAGGACGAAACCCTGAACCTTGAACCTTGAACCCTGAACCCCAAACCCTTTCATCGCCTTCTCTCCCGCATTTTAAAGAAGTTAATGAAATCTTTTTCGTAAGGTTCCCCGGCATATACTTCGATGGTATCCGCTCCGCAGCGTCCCAATGTTTTAAGCAAACGGGTTCTTTGCTGTGATTGATAAGTGGTCAGGGCATGTCGTATGTCTGCATCAGACGTGTCGACAAGATAACGCTTTCCGGTTTCGGCATCTTCCCAATCTACAATACCTGCTTTAGGCCATGCGTGTTCCCGTTTATCGCCAATAACAATACCGGTTAAATCATGGCGTTTAGCCGTAACTGTTAATGGTTTATCGAAAGGTGCATCAAAAATAAAGTCGCTGATCAAAAATGTTACGGCTTTTCGAGTGGCAATATGATTGAGGAAATCTAACGCAGGTTGGACATCTGTCTTTTGGTTTTCAGGCTTAAAATAGAGGACCTCTCTAATAACGCGCAGTACATGACTCAATCCTTTTTTAGGGGGCAAATAACACTCCACGACATCGCTAAAAAGAATAAGACCAACCCGATCATTGTTTTGAATCGCCGAAAAAGCTAATATCGCAGCAATTTCTGCGGATAGATCTTTCTTAAGTTGGCTGCTGCTCCCAAAGGTATTTGACGCGCTGATATCCACAACGAGCATAACCGTCAGCTCACGTTCTTCCATGAATTTTTTCACGTATGGATGGCCCATACGCGCCGTTACATTCCAATCAATAGACCGAATATCATCGCCGGGAACATATTCGCGGACTTCTTCGAACTCCATGCCCTGCCCTTTAAACACGCTATGGTATTGTCCGGCAAACACGTCATTGACCATATGTCGGGTACGAATCTGAATTTGACGGATTTTTTTAAGTATTTCTTTTGGAATCATGATGCTAGATACCCAATGCTGGATTTTGGATGCCACGATCTTCCGTCGCTTTTTTTTATCCTTAAGGCACTGGCAATTCGTTTAAAATGCGGGTCACTATATCGTCTGACGTTAATTCTTCCGCTTCGGCTTCATAGGAAATGATGATTCGATGACGCAGTACGTCAGGCGCTATGGATTTAACGTCTTGAGGCGTTACATAGCCACGACCTTGAAGAAAAGCGTGTGCACGAGCAGCGATCGTTAGGCTAAGCGTTGCCCGAGGGGATGCCCCATAGGTGAGGTAATCTTGTAAGGCCAAATTATATTTTTCAGGTTCGCGCGTGGCAAATACAATACTTAAGATATAATCCTTAATTTTATCGTCCATATAAATTTCATCGACGATTTTACGCACGTGCAGAATCGTTTCAGGCTTAATAACCGGTTGCAGTGTCACAGACGTTTCCGTAAGAGCCATGGAATCAAGAATTTTGCGTTCTTCTTCCAGTGATGGATAGGTTATTTTTAATTTCAACATAAACCGATCGACTTGTGCTTCCGGCAAAGGATAAGTCCCTTCTTGATCAATAGGGTTTTCTGTCGCCATGACCAGGAAAGGGTCAGGGAGGGGAAAGGTCTGATCCGCAATCGTTACCTGCCGTTCCTGCATGGCTTCCAAAAGAGCGCTCTGAACTTTGGCAGGAGCACGGTTAATTTCGTCCGCGAGAATAATATTTGAAAATACAGGCCCTTTTTTTGTGGTAAAAGCTCCATCTTTTGGACTGTATATTTGCGTCCCGATCAAGTCGGCAGGCAAGAGGTCGGGTGTAAACTGGATCCGTTGAAAAGAGATGGCAATGATAGAAGCCAACGTCTTTACAGACAATGTTTTAGCCAACCCAGGGATGCCTTCGAGCAAGATGTGTCCGTTCACAAGAAGTCCAATGATAAGACGATCAATAAGATATTGCTGACCTACAATCACCTTTTCCATCTCCATCTTTAGCGTCCTTATAACCGCGCTTTCTTTTTTTACTTTATCATTAATGACACCAATACCTGTTTCCATATTCTTATTCCTCCTGCCGCCACGTTGTGGGGTTATGTGTGATTCGTTATTTTTAATTTGGAAAGATTAAGAGGGTTAGCTTTATTCTGATCTGCAGTCCGATACAGCAAAGTTTCCTAATAACCTATAACTAATAACAGATAACAAAACCCAAATACAATATTTGGGTTTACGTTTATATCTAAGACTCGTATTCGCGGAAAAGGTTCAAATTCAAATAGTTTTTGATAACCAGTTAGGCCACGCCATCTTCTATGACAGCTTTAATACAATCCCCTCTCTCCTCATGGGGAGAGGAGAGTAACTTTGTCAGCCATGGCTGGTCTGCTGCTGTCGCAGTGCTTCATAAAGAACGATCGAGACTGTGTTGGCAAGGTTTAAAGATCGAACATGACCGGTTTGCATAGGAACCGTTAATACCTGGGAAGAACAATCCTCTAATAGTTTTTGGGGCAACCCTTGTGTTTCGCTTCCAAAGATTAAAACATCCCCGGGTTGGTAAACTACATCGGTATAAGAACGTTTCCCTCTTGTGCTAAAGAGATAAAAGGTCGAGTTTATCAGGCTTCTAAAAAAACATTCAATGTCGGCATGCCTAAATAGTTTTACCGAATCCCAATAATCTAATCCTGCCCGTTTAACAGCCGGATCATGTAAACGGAATCCCAATGGATCAATAAGATGAAGCAGCGTCCCTGTAGCCGCGCAAAGACGTGCAATGTTTCCGGTATTCAGAGGGATTTGGGGTTCAACCAAGGCAATCTGAAAGGGAAGGTTTGGCCAAGAAAAATTTAACATCTTGTTATCCATTGTATTCGGTCATTTCCGTGACCTTAAAAATACTGATAATATCGCTACTAAAAAAAATCTCATTGTATACCGCCTTTGGTTGAACGAACATCGCCTCCTTTTAAAAAGCGCGCGAGTTGATCAGGCAAGACTACCATTTTGCCCATCTTGTCAACCCACGCATAACTTAATGTCCGATTTTTCTTTTGATGTGCAGGTTTCATACCCGTATTAAACCTTTTCTTGCAAAGGCTATTTCTTCATCAGAAGCTATACTATCAAGATCTTGTGACCCAGATTTTATAATCACTTTCTTTTCTGTCAAAGCAGATTGATGAATCCAACCTAATTTATCTGTCATAGAAACCTTCACCCACGATCTCCGCGAAGCAAGCACCGTTACACGGTCACCAGTTATCTGTTTAGATAAAAAAAGGGCTTTGAACGTAATTGAGCCTATCGAACCTGTACACTCATTTGTTCCGGAACAGCCCAGACTGAAAAACTCGTTACACATAAAATCGTGGTACAAAATAATTTTAATTTCATAGGTTTTAGTTATCGGTATCCGATTTTTTTGGCATCTGCCGCAGTATGGAGTACCGCCTTTAGGCGGAAATCCCCCCCTACCTAAAGGCATACTGCGGCAGATAAAATGTCCATGAAATTCGTATTGATAAAAACCTGGATCCGTCAGTTACAGGACAAAATCATTTTTTTATTGATAAGGGTTTAGTCATAGTATAAACGTATTGCATGAACTTGAGGAATTGAGGAATCTGCGATTGAGGAAACAGAATAAGAGGTCATATTAACATCAGAAAAGGAGAATAACTATGCCCAAAAAGACGAAAGTAGAAGAAGTGGAAAAAAGCGAAAATCAAGAGGTGAATACCAAGGAACTTGCGGCGGATAATATCGTAAAGAATACGATGTTGTGGACAACCGGCGTTGGATTGGTGCCGATTCCGGTAGTTGATCTGGTCGCCGTTACCGGGTTGCAGTTAAATATGCTGCGAAGAATCTGCAAGGTTTACGAAGTGAAATTTTTCAAAAATACAGCGAAAAATATTATCGGTTCTCTACTGGGTGGACTTTTCCCATCGACGTTGTCCAGGCCAGCGGCGGGTTTGATCAAAATGATCCCCCTCGTTGGGCCGACGATAGGAGCAGTGACCATGCCGATTTTTTCTGGCGCGTCTACCTATGCGGTGGGTCGGGTCTTTATCAAGCACTTTGAATCAGGCGGAACCTTGTTAAGCTTTTGCAGAAAGAAAGCAAAAAAAGAATTTGAGGAAGCTTTAAGAGAAGGTCAAAAGGTTCCGGCGACTTGAATTGACAGGGGACCTGGAGGCCTACTTAGTCTCTTTAAAAAAGTATATCATTTAAGGGGAAAACAGATTGTTGCACTGGAAGATCGGGATCCGGCGTCGGTTGAGTTGGTAGGCGGCAAAGCGACCTAACGAGCATGCCTGCACCGTATTGGTTTAGGACTCGCGCAGAAATAAACTGAACATTTTTACTTCCGTTGATTAAACTATTACAATTTCCTGAATCCGTCAGATAAAATCTGATGATTTTTCATTACCTGTTGGGCTAAAGCGGGGAGGATACCCGTATTCAAACAAACAACCCCACCCCAACAGGTGTGTATATGAAACAATATAAAATAAAGACTGGCAAGGGCGAACTCAACAGCACAAGCGGAAATCATCTTTGCAGCCTGCTGCTTGAGGATCATGCTCAACGGATTCTTCCCTCCAATTTTCAACCACGCCGCTCCGATGCGATCTCTGATCGGGAGATCCTCCTTACCCAGATCGGCTTACTTTGCAACGGTCGAACCGATTTCAATGATATCGACCTGTACCGGGGTGATGAGATTTTTATGAATGCCTTTGGACTTAAAAAGGGGAGTTAAAAAGGTAGCCTCTGAGCCGATGTTCCGACGTCGTTTCGACGACCTGCCCCCAGCCAGAACCCATGTGGGGCTACGCAAACTCAACACCGAACTTCTTTCCTCGGGCCCCTTTGGCTAGGTAGATGTCGAAGGGCTTGATCTTGTTCCTGTCGATATCGATGTGAGCCCTTTGGATCACTCAGGCTCTTCGAAAGAAGGCGTTTCCTATACCTATAAGGGCCATGATGGTTACGCCCCGATATTTGCCTATGTGGGCACTCAAGGCCACATGCTTGAGTGCGAACTTCGACCCGGTAAACAACATTGTCAGTCGGGAACGACCGCGTTTATTGCCCGCAGCGTTGAAACGCTCCAAACCCTGGGCCTGGGTGGAAAATGTTTGCTTCGGCTTGATAGTGGCAACGCTGCGGCCGATAACTTCGACGCTTTTGGGGATCATTATTTCATCGTAAAGCGAAATCCTCGCCGCGAATGTCCTGAACAAATGCTGGCCCTTGCACGCCGAGTTGGAGACAAACAAGACAGTCGTGAAGGCAAGAACGTTTACACAGGCTTTTTCGATCATTTCCATCCCGGTGATGACCAAAACCGCCCTTGTGTCCCGGTGGCCTTTGAAGTGATTGAACGCACCATCGATATCGATGGTCAGAAACTTCTGGTTCCTAAACTTGAGGTAAACACCTGGTGGACGGACCTCTCTTGTCGTGCCAAGACGGTGCTAGATCTCTATCATGGACATGGCCCCAGCGAGCAGTACCATAGTGAACTCAAAAGCGATCTTGATGTTGAGCGATTGCCTTCGGGGAGACTCTGTGCCAATAAGATTATTCTGTTATGCGCCATGGTGGCCTTCAACCTATTGCGCGGTTCGATTGGTCCGCCACGCCGGACGAATTGAACTTCACTTTGGCAAGCGTTGTCGCTGGTTTGAAGTGATACAAGATATTGCCCATTCCTTCGCATAGCCCTCCGTGCACCTTTAACAATACTCTAAGGCGACTGCCCAAGGAGGCCTACACCCCAAAAATGGCCAAATCAGAGTGAATCTGACCTGTACGCTCAAAAAATTCATCAGGGTGATACTTGCCGGTCCCAATCTGCCCAAAAGCAAGCATCTCAAGGAAAAAGTTTTCAACTTTTGAGCCCCAAAACGCCTTCCGAAGCGATAGCTGACGGATTCAGGAATTTAACTTAACGACAGTGTGTTCACTTTATTTATGCGTGAGTCCTTAGTGTTTTTGCCCAAGCGTTTCATGAGTTTTCATCTACGCATGATGCCGGGAGTGAACTGATAGGTAGTTGCGTTGATCGTCATCATGATCCTCTTGACGAGATACCCTCTACCGCAGGCCGGATCGGCGGACGGAGGTGTCGACTTTCTCAGAGTAACTCCGTATAGACGATATAAAAAGATTCAATCCATCCTTGATCTCGACCTACAATAGAAAATACCAACCAGTAATAAAAGAAGTATTAGAAGAATAAAACTTCCGAGAATTTCGTTAACATATTTAAATTTGAAAACGTCAGTTTTGGATAAGGGATTTTCGACGGCACCATCTTAAACAAAATGTTTTTTTGAGCAGAAAAGCCTAAGTTTAGTTAGATCGTAATCGATTAGAGTCGAAAAAGTGATCTACCTGGATCCGTCAGTTAAACGTGGGATTTCTGTGCGAATGCTTTGGAGGCAAAAGGTTGCAAAAAAACGCAGGCGCACCCGCTGGGTGCGTCGAGGCTTTTTTGTAATTCCTTTTGGCCCAAATGGTTCGTGCAGAAAACCGCGTTTAACTGACGGATCCAGGATCTATTAATCCGTAAAAAAAAGCTGTTTTCTAAGATTTTAAAAGACTTCCTTATTTAACACTGGCGTTAAAAGGTTGGGAGTTCACTTCGTTTCGCGAGTTATTGGTTATCTACCGAAGACGAATTCGAGTTTGGTGGAAACTTCTTTTCTCCGCTTACAAACCTTTATCCAATAATCTCCTCAATTCTTTCGCATAAGAGATGAATAATGAGGCCATGTCCTTCTTGAATTCTTGGTGTACTTTGGGTTGTAGAAACGCAAATGTTCATGTCAACGAACGTGCCAACCCTCCCTCCAGTTCCCCCCGTGAAACCAATCGTAAGGATGCCCATCTTTTTGGCAGCGGTAATAGCTCGACACACATTCTCAGCATTTCCACTGGTAGAAATTCCAATCAAAGCATCCTCTTTTTTCCCCAGAGCTTCTACCTGTTTTTCAAAAACACAATCGTAATTATAATCATTACCAATCGCGGTCAGTACAGAGGTGTCCGTCGTAAGTGCAATACCTGCATAGGGCTTTCTTTCTTTTAAAAATCGGTTCACTAATTCTCCGACCATATGCTGGGCATCCCCTGCACTACCTCCATTGCCACATACCAAAACCTTATTGCCTTGCTGCAAACGGCCCGCTAGTTCGTTTGCTAATTGATGAACCGGATCCTTTAACTCGCTAAAAATGTGTTGAGCAACACCCACATACTCTTGAGATATTTGATTCCAATTCAAAACGCGACTCCATCCGGGGCTGTCTTTTGTTCATTCATCAGGTTTTTGAGGAACAGGTTCCGAGACAGAAACAACCCCAACAATATCGCGAACATTCACCGCAACATTATGTACATCCGAAAACCCTAGATTATCCTGAACGATTTCCCGTACTCGGCTTTGCAAGACTTGGCATAATTCAAGAATTTTGGTGCCTGCTTTTACTTTTAAATCGATACGAATGTCGAGCTGTTGATTAACCACTCGAACGATAGGCTTCAGGGAAGATACAGCTGCAAACTCTTCGGTCAACCGTCCCAAAAAATCACTGACCGCTTTAAGCGTAATACTTACTGACCCCCCTTCATTATCAAAGGATAAAAATTGCTCTCCGCGAGGTCGTTGCATTCGAGTAATAAGGAAAACAACCATCAAAATTAAAATCGCGAGGTTCCAAGCAATAACGGTTATTCGTTCGCCAAATAGCTTTTCGACAAAGTGGGCCCACATATCCTCACTCGGAATGGCCGTGGAGAGAAGGAAGGTCGCTAGTATAATGACAACACCAAAAAATAAGAAACCTGCAACCAGACGAAGGCTTTTCATGTCTCTGCCTTTGCTCCCGTATTTTCACTATCTTCGCCAGGCATTCGGACACTTTGAACAACTACATTGACCGCTTTTACATGTTTCCCTGTCATTTGTTCTATGGCTTCACGAATATCGTTTTGAAGCTGCCATGATACCTGAGGAATCCGCACCCCGTACTCGAAGATCACGTGTAAATCAATGATAACGGTATTTTCTTCTACCTCAACGCGAATACCTCGATCTATATTTTTTTTACCAATGATCCCTGCAATATCGTCTACCAACGTGCTGCTCATGCCTGCCACACCTGGAACTTTTAAGGCCGCCAACCGAGAAATAACCGCTATCACATTATTGTGAATACGTATCGCACCCAGATCAGTTCCTTCTTCCAAATGATCTGATACGCCCATCCGTTCTGGCGCTGTAATAACATCAGCAGGTCGTTCTTCGTTTTCCTGATTCATAGTTCTCTCCTCTTATGTATTTTTAGGAAGGGTTTAAAAACCCTTCCTGCATGAATTGTTCTAAATAATGGGTATTATATTTTCCTTCTATAAAGGTAGGATCCTTTAACAAAGCTTTCCCCAAAGGAACGGTTGTCGCAGGCCCTTCGATGAGACACTCATCCAAGGCTCTCTTCATGCGGGCTATAGCTTCTTCACGTGAAGTCCCGCTGGCGATAACTTTCCCCACCATACTATCATAATAAGGAGAGATCATATATCCCGAATAAACATGGGAATCGACTCGAACACGGTACCCACCGGGGAAATTGACCCATTCGACTCGTCCCGGGGAAGGGGTAAAGTCTTTGTGTGGATCTTCTGCGTTAATTCGAAACTCGATAGCGTGCCCCTTGACCTGTATATCTTTCTGGGTAAATGAAAGGGGTTCTCCTGATGCGATTTTAATCTGTTCTTTAATCAGATCAATTCCAGTCACTTCTTCTGTCACGGGATGCTCAACTTGAATCCGGGTGTTCATTTCCATAAAATAAAATTTTCCCGCGTGTTCGTCATACAAAAATTCAATTGTCCCGGCATTTTGATAATCAACAGCGCTAGCCGCTTTGATCGCGGCCCGTCCGAGCTTTTTTCGAAGATCTGAACTAAGCGCTGGAGAAGGCGCTTCTTCTAATAGTTTCTGATGGCGACGTTGAAGGCTACAATCCCGTTCTCCCAGGTGGACGATATGTCCATGATGATCGGCTATAATCTGAACTTCAATATGGCGAGCCACTTTTATATATTTTTCGATGTATACATCGGGATTCCCAAATGCACGTTCTGCTTCAGAACGTGCAGCCATTAATGCATGCTTAAATTCAGCCTCATCATGCGCAATGCGCATCCCTTTCCCCCCTCCTCCAGCAACGGCTTTAATTAAAGCGGGATATCCTATTTTTTTCCCAATTTTTAACGCGGCCTTTTCGTCCTTGACAATGTCTTCACTACCTGGAGTAACGGGTACCCCCGCTTTTTTCATGGTTTTACGGGCAACGGCTTTGTCCCCCATTTTGCGAATGTTATCGGGAGTGGGACCAATGAATTTAATTTTACAGTTCTCGCAGATCTCCGCAAAATGTGCATTTTCGGCAAGAAACCCATATCCCGGATGAATCGCATCTACATCGGTCACTTCTGCTGCGCTAATAATATTAGCAATTTTTAAATAACTATCGGCAGAAGCAGTGGGGCCAATACAGATGGCGTCATCTGCTAATTGCACATGCATAGATTCTGCATCTGCTTCAGAGTAAACAGATACGGTTTCGATCCCCAATTCTTTACATGCACGGAGGGTTCGCAGAGCAATTTCACCTCTATTCGCTATAAGGACACGTTTAAACATTTATTTAAAACTTTAACCAGGTATGGATTCCATTAAAGACGGGACATGAATGAATCTACGACTTCTCTAATAGCTAAACGGGCTCCACTTTAAACAAGGGCTGTCCAAATTCAATAGGCGTGGCGTTTTCCACCAAGACTTTACGGACAATTCCTTTCACCTCAGCTTTTATTTCATTTATAACTTTCATGGCCTCAACAATGCAAACAACCGTATCTACACCAAGCTCTTGTCCTACGGATACAAAAGGTTTTGCATCAGGAGCGGAGGAACCATAATAGGTCCCAACCATGGGAGATTTGATTTCAACTAACCCATCATCGCTCTTTTCCTTTGCATTTGCTAACTTTTCCTCTAGTGAAGCCACCCTTTCGTGATGTGAAGAGGCTGCCGCAGGAATGACAACAGGTGTTCCGGGATGAGAGGATAAGACAACAGGGTTACCATCACCATTTCCTCGTTTAAGAGCGATACGGAATTCTTCTTCCTGTAACTCGAATTCCGTCAGTTCATTTTCTTTCATTAACTCAACAATTTTTTTTATATCCTTGTAATCCATTGAACGTCTCCCTTTTTTTGTACTCGAAATGATCGAATAGTGGGAATTTTATTGTATTGGGTGTTCCCCCCCCTCCTTACTCTATCACTCCACAACTCCAGCATCACGTATCCTAATATAATCGATGAGGCCCTCTAAGGCCAACAAATAACTTTTTGCTCCGAACCCTGAAATGTGCCCAACAGAAACAGCTGTAATATAGCTATGATGCCTAAATGATTCTCGGGCAGCTGGATTCGATAGATGGACTTCTACGCACGGCAAGTCAATCGCTTGCAGGGCATCTCGCAAAGCAATACTGGTATGGGTATATGCTGCAGGATTGATCAAGAGTCCATTATAGACTCCTTTACTTGACCCAATAGCAGATACTAAGTCACCTTCACAATTGGTTTGATGAGAGTCAATGTTCGCGCCTAACTCAGCAGCTTTTTCTTTTAGTAGACCCACAATATCTTCGAGGGTTTCTGAACCATAGATGTTGGGTTCACGCGTTCCTAACAAGTTGAGATTCGGCCCATGTAAAACTAGAATTTTCATAGCGACATAAAATGTAACAAGACTCCTCAATAATGTCTACTCAATGCTGATCTTAAGATATGCATCATTGCCACACGCTTATACTTTGCTTCCCAATGCATGCACGTCAGCAGATAGATGTGTCATCTCCTTTTCTCCACATCTGACCGTGCCGCTAAAACTGTCAAATGAGAATTGGACCACAACCCTTTAGCCTCTTCAAAATCGATCCCGTGTTTTCGTTTATTCGATTTGGGTTTCGAGGGATCGTACTCAAACTTCATTTACTCCTGGATCCGTCAGTTAAACGTGGGATTTCTGTGCGAATGCTTTGGAGGCAAAAGGTTGCAAAGCATTCGCACAGAAATCCCACGTTTAACTGACGGATCCAGGTTATAATATAGCTTCAAACAATACAACGATTATTCAATCGAATTGCCCGAATTGGCTCATAAAAGATGACACCCAAAAAGGGGGGCATGAAAAGTATGAGTTACGAATCGAGAAAAGAATATATACATCGAATGGGTCACCGGTATAAACGGGCCAGCAAACGATATAAAACACGCCTCATTGATGAAGTATGCCAAGTCTGTGGCTATGAGCGTAAATACGCCATTAAACTGCTCGGCGGAAAAATCCGTCGTTCGGCCAAGCAGCGTGGCCGAAAAAGCTATTATGCCAACCCCGAACTTTTAGCCGCTTTGAAAACGATCTGGCACCAAACAGGGCACCTGTTCGGCAAACGTTTGCAACAAGCTTTACCGATCTGGCTCAGAGATTATAGCAAACACTATAGCGCTTTATCGGCCCCCATTCGTTCTAAATTGCTCGATATAAGTCCAGCGACTATTGACCGATTATTAGCCTCAGAAAGGAGCCGGTATAGACGCTATCGAAACAGCGCAACGAAGCCAGGATCTACCCTGAAAAATCAAATCCCTGTGCGGATCGACAACCAGGATATTCAACAACCGGGCTATTTGGAAGCTGACACCGTCGCCCATTGTGGGGGATCGATGAGCGGAAACTTCATCTGGTCGATTACCTATACCGATATTGTAACGGGTTGAACGGCCCAACGTGCCGTTTGGAACAAAGGATATGGAGGGATTCAAAAGCAAACCCAAGACGTAGAAGAAAAACTCCCTTTTTCTCTTTTGGGATTCGATACCGACAACGGTTCGGAGTTCTTAAATTGGCACCTGGTTCGTTATTTTAGCAACCGTCAAAAGCCGGTAGGCTATACGCGGTCACGGAGCTACCATAAAAATGATAATGCCCATGTAGAACAAAAGAACTGGACCCATGTTCGTCAACGTTTGGGGTATGATCGACTCGAACACCCTGATCTGGTTGATGTCATCAACCACCTCTATGTTGTCTGGGAAAAGTATAACAATTTTTTTTGTCCATCGATGAAGCTGAAGTCCAAAAAGCGGATCCAAAGCCGGTATATCAAAAAATATGACAAAGCCAAGACCCCTTATGAGCGACTGGTTCAGAGCCAACTGCTTGGTCTTGAACAAGTCAAGGCCCTCGAAGGTCAATATGAAGTTTTGGACCCCTACAAGCTCAAAAAGCAGATCGAGGAGCATCTCCGAAAGATTGAACGGTTAAAAAAACACCCTCCTGACTTGAAAGGATCTCCAGAAGTTTCGCGGGGTAATGCTCTCTTATAAAAGAAGACAAAGCCTTCTGAGAGATCGTTGGATACAGGGCATCTGGGGCGGTCGTTTTTTGAGGCGAAGTCAAAAACATGGCGAAAAAGGCAAAGGTGAAAGTCAACCACGGAGTTACCCACAGATCCGTCCCGCCTCCGACGAGCGAATGGGGCCCATTCTCGCCGGGACGGATCTGTGGATAACTCCTGGAAGGTAAAAGAATGAACAGAAAGGCATCCACCCGACCCATTTCTTGACAGAAATGGGTCCAACAAGTATTGGTGACAAGTGTCAATGAGTTTTAATATGCTACGGTGTCATTTTTTAATGAGACAACAAGCTTATACTAATTTTGTGTTCAATATGCAATTAACAAGCCATGAAAAACCACAAAAAGACTTGATGTAAGCTTTCCGCGCCTGGATTGCTTTGAGTCCATTGCAAAGGTGACCCACAAGCCGATCGATAGAGTCAAACAGGAGATTGGGAAAATACTTTTCCCTGAGATCATCCCATAAATGTTCAACAGGATTAAGCTGTGGGGAATAAGGAGGCAAAGAGTGGATCTCCATGCTCTTTGGAATGTTGAGCGTTTGGGCTCGATGAGAGGAGGCTTGATCCCAAAACATAAGGACCTGTTCGTTGCGATAGGTTCGGGCCATCTGTTTGAGAAAAAGATTCATGCGCTCGGTGGTCATGTGATACTGACTTGCAATGAAAATACATGACGGCACGTAGTGCCAAATGATAACAAATGACGTCCTGTTTTAGTCGTGGTTTTTAAGGATACTGCTCAGATGAGCTAAAGCATTGTACGGACCTATGGTCATGGCCTTATTGACAATCTATGCCGGGAGCCATCCTCCTGGATTGAGGCGAATGTGGCATGAATTTGTTTTGGGTTCAGGGCCTTGATCTTCCAGCGGGAGGTTATGGAGCGAATCCGGGTGAGACGCTTTTTGGCGAGGCTGGTAATCCGGGGCGCCCTCCATAGTTACAACCAACTCATCAGGTTGGATACGGTCATAAGCGATGAGAACGATCCAATCGCGGTGTTGAAAAGGAAAAGGAATTTTGTTGGCAAAACGAGCATATCGTTGAGGTTTATTCACGTCTTCAAGCTGCTCGGTATAGATACAGTCAGCCCCAACCAGCGGGGATATTGCTCCACAGCGTATAGCACAGCGTGCATGTGGTCCAGCGAAGTGTCCAAGGTACATTCAGTTTTAAACTCATAAATTTTAGTGTTAGGCGCTGGGCGTTTGAATAGGCTGATCACCATCTTCTTCGCGGACCAAGGTCCAGTCGCTATAGGAGGTGATGGTCATTAGAAAACTGAGCGTCAGCCAGACTGTTTTGGTGAAGTTTGAAGGCTGCGTTTTAAACGTTGAGAAGATACAGCAGCGGAATAATGGAACAGCCGTTTTTATTTCAGTAATCCTTGATCGTTTTGGTATAACGTGGCTATTCTTAAAATAACCTGGATCCGTCAGTTAAACGTGGGATTTCTGTGCGAATGCTTTGGAGGCAAAAGGTTGCAAAAAAACGCAGGCGCACCCGCTGAGTGCGTCGAGGCTTTTTTGTAATTCCTTTTGGCCCAAATGGTTCGTGCAGAAAACCGCGTTTAACTGACGGATCCAGGAATAACTATTTTCATGAACAGGCTACGCTTTATTTTATCTATATTATTGAGGAGACGATATACCTTAGCGCTCTTCATTGTGTCAAGTATAGCCGGCGCGTTGGCTGGAGCTAGTACCACAGGATTATTAGCGGTCATTCACCGTCTTATCGGGGATGATTCCCTTTCTATCGATCAGCATGCAGCCGGTTTTCTTTTGCTGGCTGCCGGCCACGCCATCTTCTCGATCATCTCCTCGGTTACCAATGTAAAAGTTTTACAGGAAATAAGTCTGGATTTGCGCCTGGAGTATAGCCAACGGTTGCTATCTACGCCTTTACGGACGATCGAAAAAGTGGGCTCTTCAAAAATCCTGAATACCTTTACGCATGCCATTGGATCGATCGCCGATTACATCAGTCGATTGCCGGTTCTGGTTCAAGACCTGACGCTATTAACCGGTATTTGTATCTACATGACCTGGTTGTTTCCTTTTATATTTTTAATGCTGTTGGTCTTTATGGTGTTGGGATTCATTTTCTATACCTTGCCACTATCAGCCTACCGGCGTTTCGAAAAGAAGTTGTGGACGGTGCGAAACCGGCATTTTAGATATTTTCACGATCTTCTTGGAGGTATCAAAGAGCTTCTCCAAAACAGAGCCAAGAAACAAGCGATTCTGTTTCATTACCTGTACCCAACGGGTAAAAATTTAGCAGATCTTGAGATTCGATCTTCGCTGATGAAGACGGGCATAAACCGCTGGGGAGATTTTTATGCCTTTCTCGGTCTAGCCTTAATCCTGACTTTTTTGCCTCAGTGGGGTATGGCTTCGCATCAGGAGTTAGGAAATGTCATTATTCTTCTTTTGTTTACTTTACGTCCCATGAATTCGTGTATCGGACATATATTCAGTGTTCAAAACCTGAAGATAACATTGGATCAATGGGAAGAGATGGCCGGGCATCTTGAGCAGGCAACAGCAGCGGAAGATGTTGCCGATGCGGCGCTGAATATAACACGATCCCCATCCTTTTCCCTTAAAGTACAGGATGTTGTGTACACCTAATTATGAAGAGGGAAGCGACCCTTATACCCTCGGACCGATATCCTTGACGTTGCAAGCGCCAGCCATCCTCTTTATTACAGGTGGCAACGGCAGCGGCAAAAGCACCTTGGCTAAAATTCTGTGTGGACTGTATATACCGGATACCGGCACAATCTGCTTGGATGGAAAGCCCGTAGGTAATCATAACCGGGAGGCCTACCGACAATTGTTTTCCGTTGTTTTTTACGACTTTTATTTGTTCGACACTTTGCTGGGATTGGAAGATCGAGAAATTGATGAAGCCGCTCAAAGTTATTTGCGTCGCTTAAGTATCGATGATAAGGTGTGTGTTCGTGAAGGTTGCCTTTCCACCACACATCTTTCTTCGGGACAATGCAGACGGCTAGCCCTGCTTGCGGCAAAATTGGAAGACAGTCCGATTTGTGTATTCGACGAATGGGCGGCGGATCAGGACGCTAGTTTTAAAGCCCGTTTCTATCAAGAACTCATACAAGATCTGAAAAACAATGGGAAGATCGTAATCATCATTTCTCATGATGACTCCTATTTTTCGGTGGCGGATCAGGTGATTAAACTGGAGGATGGGTAGGTTGTTCAACATGAAGACGCGCTTTCGCGCTTGGGATGTCATTAATAACAACCAAATGACGGCACGCAGTGCTAACTGACTAAAAATGACGTTCTCCGGAGGAGAACATAATGACTTCTCCACGTTAGTGTCGATTAGTGAAGATGAGGGGTTTTTATATTTGTCATAACTTTCTGTTTATCATAGAAGAAGCCATTTGCTGACCTGAAACTTTTGTATATTTTTTTAAAAAAATGACATCTCGCGAAGCGAGACTAATGACTTAATGACATTCCGATTGCTGTAGCATATCGGGATATACTGACTTCATCATCATGAGTTTTTCTTCTATTTTAATGATTATCTATGCCATCGGAGCGGCGATTCAAGTTGGAACAGCTTTATTTGCGGTCAGCTATACACGGGGCTGGATAAGAAAAAAAATAGTTTCTGTATATGATCCAAGCTTCCAGCCAAACTGTGCGGTTATTATTCCTACAAAAGGACTCGCTTCTCATTCAGTGAAAAATTTTCGCGCTTTTCTAGAGCAGAATTACCCAAGCTTTTCTGTTTATTTTGTGGTTGAGTCTGAGTCAGACGCTGGTGTACCGACACTCCGTGAGCTGACAGAGGAGTATTCGCATGCTCTCCTTGTTGTGGCGGGTCTTTCTACCTCTTGCTCGCAAAAGATATATAACATGTTGGCCGGGGTAAAAGTCGCAGGCAACGTGGATGTTTTAGCTTTTGGTGACAATGATATTTGTCCTCCGACCTGCTGGTTAAGAAATCTCATCAAGCCATTAGCTTATTCTGATATCACGGTATCGAGCGGATATCGTTGGCTGGTCAACCGGCAAAGCTCTTGGGGTGAATACGTCCATATACTTATGAATATGACTTTTTATGCCTATTTTACGATCGCATCGTACCTAGGCTGTTCGTTTCTTTGGGCGGGTTCTTTTGCTATACGAAGAAAAGATTTTATCGCTTTAGAGGTCTCGAAAACATGGAACAAGGCTATATCCGATGACGTAAGCTTGGGTTTGCTACTATCTAGAACACGTTGCAAAACGTATCAGACGCCTGAGGTGTTTATACACTCCGATGATACCTTTTCAACAGCCCGTGAGAGTACGCTTTGGTTCCAGCGACAGATTCTTAACGTGAAACTCCACCACTACTTGATTTGGTCGATTTGGGGATTCATCCTGCTGGTTGTCATGCCTCTTCCCTTTATTCTGTTGCCTCTGGCAATAGCATGTATGTTATCAGGAGCCGTCTCTTTTTATGAGGCTGGAGGAATAGCTGGGTGCACTTTTTTTGTTGGGGAGCTGATCACTGGAATGCTCTACGGTTCCATCAGCCCGACACGTCGTCATGGTTGTCTGGCTGCCTGTATGCCTTTCTTGAGGATTCCCCAAATCATAGCTTATTGCAAAACAATAGGGGTCTATCACATTAACTGGGCCGGGGTTTGCTACTGCTTTGATCGCAAAGGGCATGTAGCCTCTATAGAACGGGATTTCCCCTCTGGAGAGTAACACGAGAAGCCAAACACTATGCCAAATCCTAAGGCGTATAATACGTACAAAGGAACAAGGCTCATATACCCCTTACATAAACTAGTGCAAACCATCGAAGTAAAGACCGCAGCCATGATACCCTCCACTGCCACTCTCCATGTTATCCTACGTGACCCACTCATACCCACTGGCTGTTTTTTAGGAGTACGCATAAAGGGAGATTTCTTTCCTAAAAGGCCCTCGGTCGCTGCCACGGTATGATGAAAAGACATGCCAAAATTAAATAGAATCGATAGCGGGCAGGTATATAAAAACCTCCATACTCGTATACGATAATGTTGATCTTGGTCACAGTGTAGAACATTTGCCACGCAAGCCACTATAGAGGGGCATGTAACCAACACTCCGAGTAAGCCATACATGAAAGGAACGTTCATAGTAGGCAGCCAGCGATGAAAAAAATAGATCGGTATACTAAAGATGCCGATTAAGAAGAGGAGCATGAAAAAACTATAGTCAAAAAGGTAGATGCTCGCTTCGATTTTTTTCGATAGCGAAAAGGACGATTTCCAGATCGTTCGCAACAGTTTACGTGCGGTTTCCGCCCGTCCTTTGGACCAACGAAACTGTTGTGTTTTAAAGGCCTTCATATCGGTGGGCAGTAATCCGGGCGAAACAGGATTCTCTACATAAAAAATTTGCCAGCCGTTCAATTGGGCGCGCAGACTCAAATCCAAATCTTCCGTTAACGTATCCCCTTGCCAGCCGTCCGCCTGTGTGATCGCCTCTTTTCGCCAGATACCGCCTGTGCCGTTAAATTGTAAAATCGAGGATTCAGGAGAAGCGCTTAACTGGGCTAGATTAAATAAATTATGCAAAGCATACTGGATGCGGGTAAGTAGTGATTCATCTTTGTTCATAAACTCCAGACGCATTTGAACCGCCCCGACTCTTTGGTCTTTAAAGTGGGGTAGGGTAGCTAATAAAAAATCTGGGGGAGGCTGAAAGTCGGCATCAAAAATCGCTAAAAATTCTCCTTGGGCAACCTTCATGCCCTCTCGTAAGGCGCCCGCTTTGAAGCCTTGGCGGTTATTACGTTGTAGGTGGCTGATCTGAACGCCTCGGGATTGTAGAGCCCTGACTTTTCTGCGAACAATCTCCGGTGTTTCATCCATGGAATCGTCCAGCACCTGGATTTCCGATTTAGTCTGAGGGTAGGCAAAGGCGGAAACCGCATCCAGCAAGGATTCAATGACATAAGGCTCATTAAAAATAGGGAGTTGCACGGTAACAAAAGGCAGATCGTCGTTTAAAGTGGCTTTCCCCAGGGAACCGTTTGGGAGGCTCCTTTTATGTCTTACGTAAGAGGTTAACAGAGAAAGTATACCCAGACTACAGCACGTGGCCAGGGAGAGGGTAACCATGAAAAGTATAAAACTTATGTAAGCTAGCAGTTGCATTTGTTCTGAAGAGGTTAGACACGCGAATCGCACAAATCAATACGAATAAGGGAGCAGTCATTAGGTCATTATGTGCTTCTGTGGAGAACGTCATTCTTTGTCATTTGGTTGTTATTAATGACACCCAAGCGCAAGGGCGCATTGGGAAACTGACGCGGACGTAGTGAGCAAATGGCTATCAATGACATCTACCAATGACAGCGCGCAAGCGTACTTATCTCTTTGGCTGCGGAGAAATGGGCTCCCACACAATAGGATCATCCTTTTTATGCCTTATGCTCCACAGCCCAAGGCGCATTTCATCTAGCAAAGAACAGAGAAATATCATTCTATAGCCCTTTAACGCACCCCAACTTTGATACCACGAAATAAGATGTTCCCGTAGAGAGCCTCTTTTTTTCTCGGGCCTGTAATATCTTCTGCCTATCTTTGTGACTTGCTTCCAGCGGAAAAGTTGGTTCAAACTTTTCCGGCAGTCGTTAGCCGGGGGAGAAACACTGGTAGCTATAACAGCTCGGGTGATCGCGTAGCGAAATCCGGCTCGTTCAACGAGACGGCGCATAGCGTAGTCTTCAGGGACATTCTCCGGACAGTGTTGGGTGCTCACGTAACCAGCGGCCAAGAAAACCGCCGTTCTACCGATATACCCCGAGCCGGCCAACCACGTATTCTCACCGATCCCGTGCGTCAAGTTAGCGACCTCATGGCAAGGGGATACCGAAAATGGAAAGATCAGGTAGCGCTGTATGATCTCGCACTTTATATACAGCGTGCCGGACTCGCAATCCGACGATATCCACCGCCTCATTCAATTCCAGCTCTTCTCGAGCTGATCGGACTCCATTGGACGCAAGATCGAAAATCTTGTCTCCGTCCCGCGAAGCGATAAGGATATGAGACTCCGCATCGCATTTGAGGACGTGCCGGGGAGGACCCAACCGTTCTCTATACTCCGTATACACCAGGCATATAGATCTCTTAATATACGCATCTGTCCCGAAAAAAGCGACGATGCCCGCTGATGAACTACATAAACAGCATGCTGTTCCAGTGATCGTACTCTCAGATGACAGGGGGCGCCATCGCAGATCTCATAATTGTAGATCAATGCAGAGGCGTTTAGGCTGGACTGCGGCCCGGTATAGACGTGTAAAACCCGGGTATGATAAGCATCCAAAGTATGGAGGATCTCAGGGGGGTCGGCCCCGTCGTTCAGCCCCAAAACCAAGTCGATACCCAAGTAACCAGAGTCATCCGCTTTCTCAATCAAAGCGGGCAATGTACCGTTGAGTAACGGTTGGGATCCCTGTCGTGCTGGTAAAATGACGAGTAAACGATTCTCATATAGACTCTTCGTTTGTTTTTCTATCCTGGCGTAACAGCCTGAAACCGCTTGAGCATGTACAGTAAGCCGGTCTTTTTCTTCATCGGGTATTTTCATCTATCCCAATATGGATGAATTTTTTATGTTTACCGTAAAAGCGGTGTCTAGCCTCTTTTAAAAAGAGTCCACATGGTTGATTACTGAACTAAAATAGGACTCGAGTTTCTCATTTTGTATAGTCGAATTAAACTCTGTATAGACTTTTTGCCGCGCTTGTTCTCCCATGTCTACTCTCAAAAGATAATCCCCAATCAAAACCTCTAAGTATTTGACCAGAGCATCTACATCGCGCTCTGACACTAAAAAACCTGTTCTTTCATGATGAATGATCTCAGGAATACCCCCATGAAAAGTACCGATGACAGGTAAGCCACAGGTCCCCGCTTCTTTAATGACAATCCCACCGGACTCTCGATCCCCATCTCTAGCGACGACTGCTGGTAGATGAACCTCTCTTGTCGTGCCAAGACGGTGCTAGATCTCTATCATGGACATGGCCCCAGCGAGCAGTACCACAGTGAACTCAAAAGCGATCTTGATGTTGAGCGATTGCCTTCGGGGAGACTCTGTGCCAATAAGATTATTCTGTTATGCGCCATGGTGGCCTTCAACCTTTCGCATAGCCCTCCGTGCACCTTTAACAATACTCTAAGGCGACTGCCCAAGGAGGCCTACGCCCCAAAATGGTCAAATCAGAGTGAATCTGACCTGTACGCTCAAAAAATTCATCAAGGTGATACTTGCCGGTCCCAATCCGCCCAAAAGCGAGCATCTCAAGGAAAAAATTTTCAGCTTTTGAGCCCCAAAACACCTTCCGAAGCGATAGCTGACGGATTCAGGTACCTGTAAAATAAACGGCATCTTGACATTTTTCCTCGGCAATTAGAGCTTCATAGGAACTTTGAAGAGGGCCTGAACCAATAATTCTTAATCGAATATCGGGGTATTGTTCATGTCCTTTAGCAAAAGCCCGAATTCCGTAAGCCATTCCTTTTTTCTCTACAAATCGACCGACCATCATGATCGTCACGGACCGTTCAGGACGTTTTTCATATGTAAAATGTATTAACATTAGAGCGCTTCACGATTGAGGTGTCGCGATGTAGCACGAAGAAAACCAGCCGATTACCTCGTCGGGAGAAACCTCTTCGAACGCTTGTGTGATCGCTTCAGATAGTTCCTGCTGACTGCGGGCTGCAAGGCTGCCCAACCGATTCTTTATCTTGCCCCACATTTTTTCAATGGGGTTGGAATCGGGGCTGTAGGGTGGAAGGAATCTTACATGGGCCCCACATGACTCAATGAGTTCAATGACCTTGGGATTGTGATGGACGCGAAGATTGTCCATGATGACGATGTCTTCAGGTGAAAGAGTCGGGAGAAGAACCCGGCGAATATATTCTCCAAAAACAGCCGTGTCTGTCGCCCCCTCTACTTCCATGGCCGCTGTTGTTCCGTCCAGGCGGACCGAAGAAATCAAGGTGGTGGTACACCAATGTCCATGAGGCGTTTTGGCAAAAAGCCTGTTCCCGCCCAACGCCCGGCCCCGCAGACGAGTCATATTCGTTTTCGCCCCGGATTCATCAATAAAGACAAGGCGACTTGGATCAAGTTTGGCCACCTCTTGGATCCACTGCTTTCTCAAGAGATTTACATCCGCCCGGTCCTGCTCGCTGGCGTGAAGCGTTTCTTTTATACCGGCAGCCCAACCGATTCAACGCCCGCTGTACGGCCATGATCGACCCCTTCACGCCGCTCATGTTCTTGAGTTCTTCAAGCGTTGCCGGGATGTTTGCCCCCCAGTTGAGCCAACGCCTTGAGCTGCTTTCCGCTGTAGAGGGCCTGACGATGCCCACGCGGTCGAGGAGCAGTCTCTCCGGTTTCGTTGAAACGTTCTAAGATCTACACGATAAGAAGATGCGATATCGGCCTGGGAACCTTTGCCCATTTTGTAGGCATCTATCGCACGCCGCCGGATTTCTGCTGTTGCTATACTCATGTCATGGAGTATAGATCTTCTAAAGAGGCATTTCAATCGTTAAATGCTCTAATACCTAACCGATACACTTCAATTTTTTTGGCCGGCACATGAATGTCGTTTATCAGGATATCGGCTAGCTCTTGGGATGTAGCCAAGCAAAGACGCGCTTGTTTAAAGAAACTAGGAGCAAGCCGTTTATAACGACGATATGACCGAGTAAATCGGTTTTTTGGTAGCAGCGCAGCAACATCATATCCATGAAAAGTTGTCACCAAAGGGCAATCGAATTTCTTTGAAAAGGGCGTCGCAAACACACCGTTCGTGCCAAAGTGGGCATGAATCAAAGCGGGTTTATATTCTCGAAATACCCGATTAAAGGTGTGGGATATTCCAGTCTTTACATACTGAGATTTTTGAGACTCATTTAATATCACGAGCTGATCGTATGGAAATCGATCAACAAAGGAAGATCGTTCACATGCTAACACCGAGCCTTTATATCTTTTCTGATGTTGTAGTTGGTCATATATAAAGGTCTCACTATAAGGCAAATAGGTGCCTACAAAGATAGCAATGGGTATAGCTTTTTTGTTTTCCGTTAGCATGTTGAACTTCGAACTTTTTTTCTTCAATCACCAGACACTCAGGCTCTTTAACAGCCTCATAAGGACCTTAATCGGGTCTTTAAACGAAACATTGACGCCACTCGATAGCCTTGATATTATTCTTTGTCTTGTATGCACAATTGATATCAAGCCTCTGTAGCATTGCTCGGTATGGCTAACTCGGTCTGACTTTTTAGCCGCACAAGCATCTTATCCTATTTTTCAGCACACGTTCTTCACTATTTTGGTGATCACGGCTGTCGAATCAATAACATAAATACACCGCCTAAAGGCGACGGTTTTTCTCCCCGTAGGAGACAATAATTGAGAATCTTAGCCACCAACTCCGTTCCTAGACGCTTGCGCAGTTTTCCAAGTAGCCATGATCGGGGCGCACAAGAACTTCTATATGGGTATCGGTTAGCATCTTTTGTTCTCTTTTTATTAGCGACATAACCAAAAGACTATCAGCAAATCTTTGTCTTCGTGCTTGCCAGCTATTTGGCGCGCGTCTAAAGATAAATTGAGAGATTGGTGACTTGCTAGAAAAACATCGAGATTTAACGGGAAAGTGACTTAAGCCTGGATCCGTCAGTTAAACGCGGTTTTCTGCACGAACCATTTGGGCCAAAAGGAATTACAAAAAAGCCTCGACGCACCCAGCGGGTGCGCCTGCGTTTTTTTGCAACCTTTTGCCTCCAAAGCATTCGCACAGAAATCCCACGTTTAACTGACGGATCCAGGTTAAGGATATAATGTCCTATTTAAGAATCTAGTGTCAAGTCGTCCTTGTAATGTCGCAATATAATCGGTAGAGTTTCATTCATTAACCGGGAGGAAGCTATGATTAAATAAAGAACAAAACGGGATTGGGCCAGTTTTGTAAAAAAGATTGCCGACGTATATGGCCAGGTCGACAAGATTACCTTGGTGATGGATAACCTCAACACTCACAAAGCCGCATCGCTTTATGAAGCCTTTCCTCCCCAGCAGGCCAAAGCTTTTGGGTTATTTGGCCAAACAAGCACGGATCGAGCCTAAGGCATATGGAAAATTTAAAGCCGGAACGTTTAGAGAGTCGCGAGCCGAATGATTTATTAAAAGTTCCGCCAAAAGTCAGGGACAACGGCGATCACGGCCCTGTTGGCGGACTTAACGGGACAGACGGTGACGCTTGGTATTCGATGGATTGTAAAATTAAATGCCGCAAAAAATGGACCTGAGAGCTTCTGTTCATGCGGCGATCTCCAAATCGAAACACTCCTGTGCGGGTTTGTATTCTAGGATCTTGCGAGGATAGTTGTTAATCCATTTTTCAATCTCACCAATACGGTCGATGGTATATCTTCCGATGTTGTCTCCTTTGGCGACGAAACGACGAACCATACGGTTGGCATTTTCGTTGGAGCCTCGTTCCCAGGAAGAATACGGGTGAGCATAATAGAGTTTAACACGTCTCTTTTTGCTAAATCCGGAACGTTCCATCTGCTCCACGTCGAGAAACTCGCTCCCGTTATCGGCTGTAATCGACTTGAACATCGATCTGAATGGGCCAACTCCCGTCGATCTTTCGATCGCTTTAAGGGCCTGCAGAACCGATGCCTGTGTTTTATCCGAAAGTTTTCTCACCCTTAGCATTCGGGTCTTTCTTTCTACTAACGTCATTAAAACCGGTTTTGAAGTTCCTTTTCCGCCGACGATCAAATCCAATTCCCAGTGCCCAAATTCCTCGCGTTTTTCTACGGTCTTAGGTCGTTTTTCGATACTGGTCCTTCGGGCATGTTGCTTTTTAACCCGCTTAATAGCACGTCTTTTTCGTTTTATCCGTTTTCGTTTTTCCCATAGGGACTCGTTGCTCACCCCCGGGATGAGACCTTGGTCAATATAGGTATACAGCGTTTTTGTACTCACCGCTGCAGGTCTCTGCTCTTGTTTAAGCAAAGGAGTAACCACATCGGGTGAGCGTTTGTGAACAAGAATGTGCTCGCTGATAAACACAGCCGTTTCATGATGCTTTCCAAGCTTAAGCTCAGGTCCCTTGGCCGTCGCATTTAGATCATGAAGTTCCTGGGCTCGATCACTGCTGTATGCTTTCTTCTTTCGCGGCTCTGTATCGAAATGCTCTACCTCCCCACGTTTAATTTCGCGCTCTATGGTTCGACGATGCCTTCCCAGATAGCTGGCTATCTCCAAAGGACGTCCTGGGTTTTTGAGCATTGTTTCAATCATGATCCGTTCTTTCTGTGTCAAATGCTTGCCTTTTCGGGGATGAATACTACTCTTGATTTGTTCCATGTCTTTCTCCTTTTTTTGTCTTCTGTCGAGTTTCTAAATCTAGAAGATTTCAGCATGGAACACTCCTGTTTTACATTATCTTCTTTTGGGCATTTAATATTACAATTCTCAGTGGAGCCCAAGGGGTTGCTTTAATCTTGGAAATAGTCTATCTGCTACACAATCATATAGATTTTCACAAATCTGGATAAGCAACGCCTAGCACCTTTGAAATCGCTTTATTAAAGGCCTTTCGCTCTTCTCGAACAAACGCGTGAGCTTCTTTTAATCGTTTCTTATAGGTTGGAAAATCTAAACCAGCCGTTGCGCCGAGATGTTGTTTTTTGGCAATGGCTTCATACGGATCCATATCTTTTAGTTCATCGATATGTGTTTTAACGTAGTCATACGCATCTCGAAACGGCATGCCCTCGGCCACGCATTCAATCGCCCGGTCCGTGGCAAAAACCTCGGCTGTAAATCCTTTTAATAGCGCTTTTTTGTTCACCGTTAACCCTCGAACAATTTTATGACATACACTCAAACTCGTTCGGGTAATATGTATGCCCTCTAAAAATGGTTCTTTTGCTTCTTGCAGGTCTCGTTGATAACCGGACGGCAACCCTTTAATCAGGTCATAAACACTTAATGCATGCCCCTGTACTTTTGAAGCCTTAGCCCGCATGAGTTCTAATGCGTCGGGATTATTCTTTTGCGGCATCATGCTGCTTCCTGTACAAAATGCTTTCGGCAACACAAAGTAATTAAACTCAGGCATGGTATAGAGAATCATATCTTGGGCCCATCGGGATAAGGTCAACATAACTTGGCTCATAGCGGATAAAATAATGGACTCGATTTTGCCCCGCGAGTTACTCGCATAGAGTACATTGTGACAAGGTCGGCTAAACCCCAATAGATGGGAAACGAGTTCCCGATCAATCGGTAATGGAACGCCGTAGCCTGCGGCAGACCCTAACGGAGACTGATCGTTAAATTCGTAGGCATTGATGAGTAAGGCCATGTCATCAAACAAACCTTCTGCAAAAGAGGAAGCCCATAAACCAACTGAGCTGGGCATGGCCGGTTGCATATGGGTTCGACCGACCATAGGCATGGCCACCTGTTTTTTTGCAAAAGATAAAAGGGCGTCCACACAGCAAGCCACGCCTTCAAGCGTCGCAAGAAGTTGATCTTTGGCATACAACCGTAAATCCAGAGCCACTTGATCGTTTCGACTTCGACCGGTATGGATTTTTTTGCCAATATCACCAAGTTGTTGGGTTAATGTTTGTTCTACAGCTAAATGAACATCTTGGTCAGCAAGCCTTATTTTAAAGGTTCCCTTTCGGGTTTGTCGCATAATGGAGACAAGTGCTTTGATGATTTTGTTTTCTTGGCTTTTTGAGATCAGTGCTGGTTTAAGAGGCATTTGAGAAAGCATCACCACATGTGCGGCGGAACCCATGCAGTCTGCTTCAATAAGCGAGACGTCAAGCTCAACGTCTCGCCCAGCTGTATAAGCGAGTATGTCTTTATCAATATTTCCGACGAGTGTTTTTGTAGGTTTAGTGGTCATGATTGTCTGTAAAAAAAATCTTTATCAAATTGTCAGATTAAGTATCCAGAGATCGGGTCTATTTTTCAAAGTGTTTTCGAGATTATTTCTGGTGCGGGTTTATTTAATTAAAACGAGTCAGGGAGATCGTTTCTCTTTTCAATCTGATCGAGGTATTGCTTTACTTCTAGTGAAGGGGAAAAGGTATTGGTTTCGGCGTGTTCAAACCTTTTTATGACATGCTCCATATATTGATTTCTCAGCGTCATCTTCTGCTCGAGTTCAGCAAGAGATTTATCAGCTTTTAGAAGTAAGGATTTCAAATTTTCTTTACTAGAAAACCCTTTAGCGCCAGACACAAGGTTGTACAGAAGCCGCTGATACTGCTGAACCACTTTTTGAAATTCGGACGATTTCCCAACAGCGATACGCTCGATCTCCATCTCTAGTTGACGGCCCAATTTTTTAACCCAAGTGAGCTTTTTGAGCTCAACGAGGGTTTTGAGCGTTCGCGGCTTATCGAGGTTTTCTGGAATATATAAAGTCCATTTTTTGTTCTTTAAATGAAGGATTTGTCTAAGCTCAACAATATCATCCACGGTCAGAGAGCCGAGTTCTGTGCTTTTTTTTGTGGATAAAGCCAAAAGCCATGCCTGCCATTTGTTTTCAAGCTGCTGCACAGAATCAATACCTCCAATCTGTCTAGCCAACCATTCCGGGGTTAACGGTTTTCCTGTCGCCCATTGTTTGTATGCAGAAGGGATCCATTGCAATGAGCCTTTCTGTTCGTCAAACCATGCACATAGAATGCCACAATACAGTTTTTGGCGCCATTGACCATAAGGCAAAGATTCCATTTCAAGGATCTCAGAAACGGAATAAATAGGTCCCTCCTCTGTTAATCTCGCAATGGCCTGTCGATTGCGTTTCTTCTGAATCGGGTACAAATTTTGAGCAATGCCTGTTGCAAACCAGTCGGGAACCGTTCCAAGCTCTCTTTTATGCATGGGAGACGACTGATAGGCCATGAGATATCGATTCATCAGCAACCAACACAGACCTTCAAGGACATCTTCCTCGTCCACGCGATCAGGATTCATAATGATCAGTTTTTGTGTAAGCGGAGACCGAGTCTTATTTTGGAGTTTTATGACTTTAGCCTGTGTCATAGAAAAATCGTTTTGAGCAGAAATAATCAACGGATTTGATCGTTGAAAAAAGGAAAGGGGCCCAAACCGCTTTTCGATCCGAGAAGCAACATCCTCTGCCCATACGATTAACTCTAAATGCTCCGAAGGAGTGAGTCCATTTGCGGCAAATCGACGAGACGCGCTTAGCATTTGTTTGGACGTGTGGGCGTATGTGGGTGTGGGCATTTTGGTGATGTCATTTGTTTTGCCGAGTGAAAGTGTTGTTGCGTACAAAACAAGGCTAAACATAAAGCACTGCCGATTTTTTATACCCCCGCACTTCGACATCCCCACATGCCCATACTTTTTCATGACGCCGTTTTCCCATGGCTTTCAAGAATAAGGGTAACCGGACCATCGTTTTCTAACTTTACGGTCATATGCTCTCTGAATACACCTGTTTTAACGGTATGCCCTAAGGATTGAAGTCTTTCGATAAAATCTTTGTACAGGTCTTTTGCAGCCTCTGGAGTTGCAGCTTCTATATAACTTGGCCGATTCCCTCTTCGACAATCGCCATATAGAGTAAATTGACTGACGACTAAAAAAGTTCCCTGAACCGTTTGAATCGGGGCATTTAAGTGACCTTTTTCATCATCAAAATAGCGTAACCGAGATAATTTTCGGGAAAGATAGTTGATATCGTGTTGGGTATCGCCTTTGGCAATGCCGACTAGCACAACGGCGCCCGGCCCCATTTCAGCGACAACCTGATTGTCGACGGCAACCTGAGCTGTTTTGACGCGTTGAACCACCAGTTTCATTCGATGATCAAGAGGATATTGCCAGCGCCCAAGGTCGCCTCATCAATATGAGTAAAAACAAAACGTTCCCGTTTCAGTTTGTCAAATAGAGCCCCTAGACGTGCAGTGAACCAATTTTTCGTGGCACGAGGTAATATCATCTGTCCCCATTTCACGTGCAGGACTTCTATGCCAAATTTTTTATCCTTTAATAACGGAATACCTCGAAGTTCATAGGAGAATGGAATAGGCCCCCATTTCCCAACAAGAATAAGTTTAAAACGTTTGGGCGTAAAGGCAAGGTTGATGGTCCTCAGGGTGGAAGTAAAAAGGTCCGCCTTTTTTTTCAAAAAATTGTTCTGGATCAAGTCGGCAAAATACCCATTTATTTCTCGTTCGGAAATACTGATCTTTAAAGGTGTGTCTTTCCGTATGGCATGATCCATGCGAACGATTTTTCGGTAAAAACTCAAGGCATCTTTATGAACGCCTGTTTCTCCTGAAGGACCCGTAGGCCAAGCAAGCAAAACGAGTACGCTGATGAACAGCAGCTGGGCGGTCATCCGTACTACACGAAAAAACCGATTCGGCTGAGAGGGTTTCATCATCCTTTACTCTTCGAGGTTGATGAACCTTTATCTTTTTTTTTGCTCGAAGAACTCTTGTCGTCCTTGGGGGGTTGGCTTTTTTCTTTCTCGGCTTTAGCGCTTTTTTTGTAGTTATCGCTACGATAGTCGGTCTCGTAAAACCCAGATCCTTTAAAGATAATCCCTGCCCCTGTGCTAATCAATTTTTTTACTTTGCAGCGACATTGGGGGCATCGTTTGACGGGTGGATCTGAAATTTTTTGAAACTTTTCAAACCGATGTCCGCATTTTTGACATTCATATTCATATGTTGGCATTAGTATCCTCCAAAAAAGACCGGAATATAAGACGCAAACGTTTCCTTGTCAAACTAGGAGCTATCTTAATTTTGCCTAAATTGTTATTGGTTACTAGTGGATTAAGATTATGATAGTCTCCCCACTCAAATATCAAAAACAAAAAATACAGATCGATACGCTGTGAATCACGAAGAAAAATATTTTAAACATAAAAAAGCAGTAGTGGATCAAGCGCTAGATGATTATATCCCTAACGCGGAGACACGGCCTCAACGGCTTCATCAAGCCATGAGGTACAGTGTGTTTGCAGGTGGGAAAAGAATCCGTGCAATGATCTGTCTTGCCGCTGTTGAAGCGGTGGGTGGAAACGAACGGTCGGCTCTGTTACCGGCTATGGCCCTTGAAGTGTTTCATACCTATACGCTGATTCATGATGACTTGCCGGCCATGGATGATGATGATCTTCGTCGAGGACAACCAACGTGTCATAAAGCCTTTGGAGAGGCCAATGCCATTTTGGCCGGAGATGCGCTTTTAACCATGGCGTTTGAATGGGTCGGAGCATGCTATGCCCCCCCCCTTTATCCTCCAAACCAATTATCCATCGAACTGGCTAAAGCGGGGGGAAGTCAGGGTGTTATAGCGGGGCAAGTGGAAGATATGGCATCGGAAGGCAAAGAAAGCACATTGGAGCAGGTTGAGTATATTCACGGGAAAAAAACGGCTGTATTATTTCGTGTGGCCTGCCGTATGGGAGGGATTGCAGGCGGGGCAAATCATAAAGAGCTCGAGGCATTAAGTAAATATGGCAATGGTGTGGGCCTCGCCTTTCAGATTGCAGATGATATCTTAAACGAAACAGGCACAGAAGAAGCGCTTGGAAAAGCAGTCGGCAGCGACCGCGAAAAGAATAAAAGCACCTATGTAACGTTGCTGGGTTTGGATGAAGCAGCGAGTCGGGCACAAGAAAGTATCGACCAAGCGCTTGCGGCTCTAAAGGTTCTGCCGGGACCTATAGAACCATTAAAAAAAATAGCCCACTTTTGCATGTCTCGTTCCAGCTAGTGTGACATCAAACGTCTAAAGGAGAGAAGTGTTATGTTGGCTTTGTTTGCCGGGGATGTATAGACCGCTGATATCCATCAAAAGACGGAACCCATGCATTGGGGTTTTAACAATCCGGACGATACCCATCCGACCTATTGGAAAAGTCCCAAGCGTATTAATAATGTCGGCATGATTAGCGAGCAGGAAGAAGCGCCTGTCTATGCTAATTTGGAAAGATGGAACTCGACGCATCTTAAATATAAACACCTTATACGATTCATTTCAAACCACGTTAGACCGAGTGGAGATCGGGTATGCGCTAGAGCGCTTCACGATTGAGGTGTCGCGATGTAGCGCGAAGAAAACCAGCCGATTACCTCGTCGGGAGAAACCTCTTCGAACGCTTGTGTGAGCGCTTCAGATAGTTCCTGCGGGCTGCAAGGCTGCCCAACCGATTCTTTATCTTGCCCCACGTTTTTTCAATGGGGTTGGAATCGGGGCTGTAGGGTGGAAGGAATCTTACATGGGCCCCACATGACTCAATGAGTTTAATGACCTTGGGATTGTGATGGACGCGAAGATTGTCCATGATGACGATGTCTTTAGGTGAAAGAGTCGGGAGAAAAACCCGGCGAATATATTCTCCAAAAACAGCCGTCTCTGTCGCCCCCTCTCCCTCCATGGCCGCTGTTGTTCCGTCCAGGCGGACCGAAGAAATCAAGGCGGTGGTACACCAATGTCCATGAGGCGTTTTGGCAAAAAGCCTGTTCCCGCCCAACGCCCGGCCCCGCAGACGAGTCATATTCGTTTTCGCCCCGGATTCATCAATAAAGACAAGGCGACTTGGATCAAGTTTGGCCACCTCTTGGATCCACTGCTTTCTCAAGAGATTTACATCCGCCCGGTCTTGCTCGCTGGCGTGAAGCGTTTCTTTTATACCGGCAGCCCAACCGATTCAACGCCCGCTGTACGGCCATGATCGACCCCTTCACGCCGCTCATGTTCTTGAGTTCTTCAAGCGTTGCATCGGGATGTTTGCCCCCCAGTTGAGCCAACGCCTTGAGCTGCTTTCCGCTGTAGAGGGCCTGATGATGCCCACGCGGTCGGGGAGCGGTCTGTCCGGTTTCGTTGAAACGAGAGAGCCCACACTGAAACGTTCTAAGATCTACACGATAAGGAGATGCGATATCGGCCTGGGGGAACCTTTGCCCATTTTGTAGGCATCTATCGCACGCCGCCGGATTTCTGCTGTTGCTATACTCATGTCATGGAGTATAGATCTTCTAAAGAGGCATTTTCAATCGTTAAATGCTCTAGACCCGGCGGGTTTTGCTCTACAAATGATTGAAGGGGCTGAGCGCGCACGATTTGTTGAGGGGAAAAAATAGATTGTATGGGGCCTCCGCTGGTTCCTTTTCTTGGTCTATTCTTTAATAATTGATGAGAGTATTAGTTTTATGGACGAACTACAGGGGCCTGCTTTAAAAACTTTATACAAAAGTATTGCTTGGCTTCTCTGTGTAATGTATTACCTGGATCCGTCAGTTAAACGTGGGATTTCTATGCGAATGCTTTGGAGGCAAAAGGTTGCAAAAAAACGCAGGCGCACCCGCTGGGTGCGTCGAGGCTTTTTTGTAATTCCTTTTGGCCCAAATGGTTCGTGCAGAAAACCGCGTTTAACTGACGGATCCAGGTATTAGTCTAATGTATACATTACTTGAGAGGGCCCCATGATTCGAACACAGGTTTATCTTACCGAAGAAGAGCAAGATGGCTTACGAGCACTAGCTTCCCAAACAGGCAAAAAGCAAAGTCAGTTGGTCCGAGATGCCATCGATCGTCTTATCGAAAAATTCAGCGAGCATCGCAGAGAGGCTGTCTTAAATGAAGTAGCTGGCATGTGGAAACATCGAAAGGACCTCTCAGATCCTACGGTGTTAAGAAAAGAGTGGGATAGGAATTTCAACAGATGAGCAAGAAGATCTTGGTAGATACGGATGTCATGATTGATTTCCTGCAGGGTGTTGACCAGGCGGCAAACTATATTCACACTCATTCTGAACAGATCGTACTTTCCGTTATTACCACCGCTGAACTCTACACTGGTGTGAAGAAAGGCGAAGAACGGAAAAATCTAGATGCTTTTTTTAGGTTATTCACCGTGGTGCCTGTGACGCAGGGTATTGCTATGACAAGCGGGACTTTTAAACGCGACTATACAAAACGGTGCGGGTTGGGTTTAGCAGACGCTGTTATAGCCGCTACTGCTTATCACCAGAAAGCCCTCTTAAAAACGTTTAACCTGAAACATTTTCCCATGCTCAAGGATGTCCAGCCTCCTTACATAAAGAGGGCATAAAAGACCAAAGAAAAAAGAACCCTGGAGCAGCCGTTGGCCGTAACCAAAATACGAAGCCCGAATATTTTTAGCCAGGGAACATTTGCCTTGGTAGAGACGAATCAATAGGAGAAAAATATGATTGTTGTTTTAAAACCCAAGCCGACTCAAGATGAAGTAAATGCTGTCGTCGAAAAAGTCCGTCAATTAGGGTACGAACCCCATATCATTGAGGGAGAGGTGCGTACAGTGGTGGCGGCGGTAGGCGATGAAATGTCTAATGCTAGCCTAGAAGCCCTTGTGGTTCTACCGATGGTAGACAAAGTCATGCCTGTCCAAAAGCGTTTTAAACTTGTGAGCAGAGAAACCCATCCCGATCCCACGATTATTAAAGTTGGCGATCTTGAAATCGGGGGGGATGCTTTTCATATTATAGCCGGTCCCTGTTCTGTTGAAAGCGAAGAGCAAATGCTTTCTACCGCCCAGGCGGTTCGTGAACGAGGGGGCACGATCTTGCGCGGCGGTGCCTTCAAACCAAGAACATCTCCTTATGATTTCCAAGGATTAGGTGAACCTGGTTTAGATCTACTGGCACAAGCGCGTGAACATACCGGGCTCCCCATTATTACTGAAGTTTTAAGGGAACGCGATACTGAAAAAATTGTTAAGGTGGCCGACATTCTTCAGATTGGTGCTCGAAATGGAATGAATTACGCCTTACTTGAAGTCGTTGCCATGTCTGGAAAACCCATCTTTCTCAAACGCGGTTTAGCGGCGACGGTAGAGGAATGGCTTTTAGCCGCAGAATACATTGCGAAAAAAGGAAATCGACAAATCATTTTATGTGAACGCGGAATTCGCACGTACGAAACCGCTACACGCAATACCTTAGATCTAAGCGCTGTTGCGATTGCTAAAAAAGAAACCAGTTTGCCCGTCTTTGTTGATCCGAGTCATGCAGCTGGAAGATTGGATCTTGTTAGCGCCCTCTCTAAAGCAGCCATTGCCGTTGGCGCAGATGGATTGATGGTTGAAGTACATTATGATCCACCCTCGGCTTTAAGTGATATCGCTCAACAATTAACACCCACAGCTTTTTCAGCGTTTATAGAATCCATCAGCCCCTTTATTGCGGCAGCAGGAAAAAAATTATCTGTAGCCAGGTAGTTATCACTCATCATTTTTTATACGTTGAGGTCTTTGTGAAGAGCCCATCATTTCTCCTTGACCAGAAGTAGAAATTTCTTATATCGTTGTGAGTATGAATCGGGCTTTCGGGGCCATTTGAAAGCAACGTGTATCCAACATAAAAAAATAGAATAGGGGAAGAGTACAATGACAAAACGAGAGCTAGTCATGCGTATATCAAATGAGACAGGTCTCATACAAGAAGACGTTTATTCCGTACTTCAAAAATCACTGGACTATATTATAGACAGTTTAGCCAAAGGCGAAAATGTGGAATTTCGCAATTTTGGAGTCTTTGAGGTGCGTGTAACTAAACAACGTGTTGGACGGAATCCCAATAACCCGTCTTATGTTGTCACCATCCCTCCTCGCAAAACGGTTAAGTTTAAAATGGGTAGAATCATGAAAAAAGTGATTACCGATGGGGAAGATCGCCCTCCCTCCACCAAAGATGACCTCTAACGTGTCTCAGCCTATACAGGGTACTACAGACATTGTTCCGCCGGATATTTATGGGTGGCAAAAGATAGAAGATCAAGCGCGTACGATTCTTGCACGATACGGGTTTGATGAAATTCGAACACCTCTCATCGAACGTTCAGAAGTTTTTACTCGGTCCCTTGGCCAAGCTACTGATGTTGTTCAAAAGGAGATGTATGCTTTTGAGGATCGGGGCGGACGAAACATAGCGCTTAGACCCGAAGGAACCGCTGGGGTTATGCGGTATATTGCGGGAGCGGGTCCTGAAGCACAGGATGCGCGCCTTTACTATTTAGGACCGATGTTTCGGGCTGAACGCCCTCAAGCAGGAAGAAAAAGACAATTCCATCAATTAGGTGTCGAAGTCTTAGGCGCACCCAATCCTATAGCCGATGTCGAATGCATTTCTTTGCAGGTACATCTTCTCAAAGAATGGGGTATTGATAATGCCACAATACATATCAACACACGTGGACTTTTCGATGACCAGGAGGCTATAAAGAAGGGGTTGAAAAAATCTCTAGAGCCCCATCTTCAGGATCTGTGTAAAGATTGTCAGCGACGCTATAAAGTGAATGTCCTTAGAATTCTTGATTGTAAAAATGAAAAATGTGGTCATGTTGTTGTCAACTTCTTGGATGCTATTAACGATCTCTTGAGTGATGAATCTAAACAGTATTTCAATGAGGTCTTAGAGGGGTTAAAACGTTTAGATATTCCTGTGGTTGTACAACCCAAGTTAGTAAGAGGTCTCGATTATTATCTGCATACCGTGTGGGAAGTGATGCATCTCGCTTTAGGCGCTCAAGATGCTATCTCGGGGGGCGGACGTTATGCCATTCAAGTCGGCTCCAAAACCACGGAAGGAGTTGGATTTGCGATCGGGTTAGAGCGCATACTAGATGTCCTTAGAGCCGGAGAAAAAACCAACGCCAAACCTACAAAAAAAGTAGATGTTTGGTTAGCTTCGCAAGGACAAGATGCGTTATACGAAAACCTGGTATTAGCCTATTCTCTTCGCGTACAAGGAATACGCTGTGGCCTAGACTTAAAACAGAAAAGTCTTAAAGCCCAAATGCGAAACGCGAATCGAGCGGGGGTATCCTATGTGATTATTTGTGGTGAAGAGGAAATCGTCAAAGAGACCTTTCTGCTAAAAGACATGGACAATGGTACGCAAGAAGAATTAAACCGGTCTCAACTTATGGAAAAGCTAACCTCTTTACAGCAGATCGGGGATTGACAAATCGATTTGGGCAGAATTAGTATCAGCCTCCTTTTTTGAAAATCGGGTCTATTCGTGGTTTAACCTTTTTTTCTTAGTCTTTTCCAGCCAGGTAGAGTAACAATACAAGTGCAAAGGTCCGCAGCATAGTTCATTCTTTGGGTATCTGACCCCCCCCCAAAGGAGAACATAGAATGCCACGAACCTACGAACATTTAAACCGTTATGAACGAGAAGTGATAGCCCAGATGCTAAAAGAAAAATATAGCTTATCTCAAATTGGCCGTCACCTAGGCCGATCCCCCTCGACTATTTGGCGCAAATTTCGCCGTAATCGAGTCCGTGGCCGCTATTACCCAAGACCCGCAAATGGCCTGGCTCAAAGCCGATTACAGCTAGCTCGAAAGCCTCAAAAAGTGATGGGAGCTAGCAAAGAACAAGTGGAGACTCTCCTGGCGAAGTATTGGTCTCCAGAACAGATTGAAGGTCGAAGAAAGCTAGAAGGTGACCCTCCCATCAGTCGAATGACGATCTACCGCTACTTGTACAGTCCAAGAGGGGCTGGCTACCGAAAATACCTGCGTGGCCCCGGAAAGAAAAAACGAGCGACTCGGAAAAGCCATTCACGTATACACAACCAAACGATGATTGACCAACGCCCCGAAGAGGGTGAAAGCCGCAAGGTGGCAGGCCATTGGGAAGGTGACACTATTCAGGGCCAAACGAGAAAAGAGGCCTGTGTAGTCACTCTAGTAGATCGAGCGACTCGATATCTCATCGCCGATCTTTTACCTCGATGCAATGCCGAATCGGTCAACTGTTCCGTACCTCAGTTCGCTGATTCAGGGCTCCCCTTTAAAACGGTGACTGTAGATAATGGCATGGAGTTTGCCAGCCATGCTAAACTACAGAAAAAAATAGCAACCCACATTTTCTTTGCTGAAGGGAGAAACCCTTGGCAAAGAGGGACCAACGAAAATACGAATGGTTTGCTTCGCCAGTTTTTCCCGAAGAAAACCGACTTTGCTGCCCACAGCTCCGCTCAGTTGAGCTGGGCTGTGGAGTTACTGAATAATAGACCGAGAAAATGCTTAGAATATAGAACGCCCAAAGAAATGATGGACAGCTTCGGTTTTGCACTTGTAAGTTGAGTCTGCAGGTTTAGAAATTAACATTTAAGTGGAGAATAATTGAATGTATCGGACACATCATTGCGGAGAAATCCAGAAAAACGATGTTCAGAAACGTGTGCAGCTGAGCGGTTGGGTGGATACGATTCGAGATCATGGCGGCGTTATTTTTATTGATCTTCGAGATCGGTATGGCATTACCCAAGTCATTTTTGATCCATCTGACTCTCAAAAAGCATGGGATCTAGCGCAATCCGTTCGCAGCGAATATGTCATAGAGGTTGAAGGCGTGGTCGAAGAGCGCCCGGATGCAATGGCAAATCCAAGGTTATTAACGGGTGAAATTGAAGTTCGATGTGATCATATCATCGTCCACAACGAGAGTACAACACCTCCCTTTCCCCTAGACGACAAAGAAGCTGAGAAGGTATCCGAAGAGTTAAGACTGTCTTATCGCTATCTAGATCTTCGCCGGCAAAAGATGCAAAACAATCTTCGCAACCGCCATAAAATTATCCAAGCGACACGGGCCACATTGGATGCCGCAGGATTTACGGATGTAGAAACACCTATTTTGACTAAAAGCACACCAGAAGGGGCACGCGATTATTTGGTTCCGAACCGTATTGTGCCCGGCACGTTTTACGCCCTCCCTCAAGCGCCTCAGCAATATAAGCAGTTATTGATGATGGGGGGGGTAGACCGATATTTTCAAATCGCCCGCTGTTTTAGAGACGAAGATTTGCGCGCGGATCGTCAACCGGAGTTTACACAGATTGATGTTGAGATGTCTTTTGTTACGCCCGAGGATCTATATGGGGCTATTGATCAAGTCCTTGCGGCGGTAGTAAAGGCTGCTGAGCATGCCGAGATTGGTTTACCCATTCCTCGAATGAAATATCAAGATGCCATGAATTGTTATGGAAGCGATAAACCCGATGTACGGTTCGGGATGGAGCTTGTTGATTTAAAGGATGTATTCGAACATACGAATTTCAATGTGTTTGGCCAGATCCTTTCAAAGGGAGGCTCCATCAAGGCGATCAATGCTACAGGCCTCGGATCCATACCCGCTCGCCTTGTAGAAGAATGGACTGAACTCGCCAAAGAATCTGGTTTAGGGGGATTAGCGTATATTCGTGTTCAAGAAGATGGCACGTGGAAATCACCGATTGTTAAACTTTTCTCAGATCAAGAAAAAGAAGCTTTAACCGAAAAGCTACAAATTAAAGAAAATGACTTGATCCTTTTTGCCGCGGACCAATTAAATGTCGTAAACACGTTTTTAGGATCTTTAAGACTGTTAGCGGGAAAGAAAGCGGAGGTCATACCTCCGAATACATTCGCATTTACATGGGTTACAGATTTCCCCCTCTTTGAACAAGGAGAAGATGGAACCCTGCATGCCATGCACCATCCGTTTACTTCCCCTCACCCTGAAGATCTGCACCTTCTTGAAACGGATCCCTTACGGGTTCGTGCACAGGCTTACGACATTGTGCTTAACGGTGTAGAACTTGGTTCAGGGAGTATCCGTATTCATAAGCCTGCGCTTCAGACACAACTGTTTAAATGTCTGGGTCTTCCGAATGAAGAAGTCCAAGCAAGATTCGGGCATCTCTTAAAAGCCCTGTCTTTTGGAGCACCTCCACACGGTGGGATTGCATTAGGGCTAGACCGACTAGTCATGCTGATGGTCGGCGGGGATTCTATTCGTGATGTTATTGCCTTTCCTAAAAATCAAAAAGGGGCTGATATGATGATGGATACCCCTTCTCGCATAGACCCTCAGCAGCTTAAAGATGTGCACATTGAATATGTCAACCCCGTTTCTACTCCAGAGAGCGGCCCGAGCTGAGATGATTTTTTGCAGATTCTACCGTGTTGTAAAGCAACATGGTAATGGTCATCGGACCGACACCACCCGGAACCGGAGAAATGGCTTTTGCTTTTGGTTTTATCGCTTCAAAATCAACATCCCCTACAAGCCGATATCCTCTTTTTGCAGTAGCATCCTCCACGCGGTTTACGCCTACATCAATAATTACAACACCATCGCTGACCATCTCTGCGGTGATCGTGTTTGCGCGTCCTATCGCTGCAATGACAATGTCTGCTTCACGCGTGAAGCGGGCTAGATTTTTAGTTCCTGTATGGCACATTGTAACTGTGGCATTGCCTAGTTCATTTTTTTGAGACAACATCGTGGCTAACGGTCGCCCCACGATATGACTACGACCCACCACCACCACATGGGCACCGTTTGTTGATAGGCCTGAACGTTTAAGCATGTGAAGAATCCCATGGGGCGTACACGAAAGGAACGCAGACAATCCTAGGGCCATTCTTCCGATGTTAATCGGGTGAAACCCATCAACATCTTTTTCGGGAGATAGGGTATCAATTACCTCCTGTTCCATGGTTCCATCAGGTAGAGGGAGTTGAACAAGAATGCCATGGATTTTCTCGTTCCCATTAAATTGGTGTACGACATCGAGGATCTCGTCTCTCGAAGCGTTTGAAGGCAAACGAATTTCTGAAGAATAAATACCTACATCTTCACAGGCCTTCTCTTTTGCCGTAACATACGAACGAGATGCAGGGTCATCGCCTACTAGCAACACGCCAAGACCGGGAATGATACCACTGGATTTCAGCTCAATAATATCTTTTTTTAGTTCCTCGCGCACCTCTTTGGAGATGATTTTTCCGTCTAAAATTTGTGTTGTCATAATAATAACTCCTTATTCATCTTGGACCCTACGTTTAGCGGCCGGATCCAAGGTCATGTATACTTTTTTTGCGATCACGAAGGTGTTGTGGGATTCTGCCCGCCCAAATTGTAAGGATTTCAGAAACAATGCTTAATGCGACTTGTTCGTGTCCCTCTCCGCCCAAATCTAAACCAATCGGACCATAAATTTTGCTCTTCTCGTTTTCCTTGATGTTTTCAAGTATTTTTTCTTGTCGTAAACGGGGTCCAAGCAACCCAATATATCTAACATCGGTTGATAAAAATTGATGTAGCCATTCATTGTCATGAACAAAGGTATGACCTTTTAATACCACATAACTGTTCGCGTCTACAGGAAGTCCATCAACGCCTTCTTCAGGATGTCGGTGGACCCATTTTACCGCATCGGGAAATCGATCCGGGGTCAAATTGGAGGAACGGTGGTCAACAACAAAAACCCGAAACCCTGCATCGGTTGCATAGTGTACTAAAGGAACCGCATCATTTCCAGCGCCACAAACAATCAGGGAAGGTGGTGGGGTTAGTATTTCCGTAAACATATGTACCTCATTTAATGTAAACCAAGATGATACTTTTTTCTTCAAACAGTCCGTGATTTCATTCGTTAAATCCGTCCCTAATGACTTTTGAACACCCATTTTAGGTGCAGTGTTTGAATCGACAATGCACATCTCTGCCTGATAGGTATCACGATTGAAGAGGGTTGCAAGAGCAAAAGGACTGTCTCCTATTAGATGTTTTTGTAGGCTTGCTACCCACAAAGCGTTTCGTTCCTGGTCAACGGGCTGAATGAGAATATCTACTTGACCCTCACACCCGAGACCCATTCCCCACACCTTGTCTGCTTCCTCGCGGGTGTTATAATGAACGAGTTGAGCTTTTCCCTTTTTAAAGACTTCTAGGGCGACTTCCTGAACATCGTTTTCAAGGCATCCCCCGCTTACGTTCCCTATCATCGTTCCGTCTTCCTCAACTAAAAGCTTGGCGCCCGGACGCCGGCAGGTAGAGCCTTGAATGGAAACAACCATGGCAAGAGCTGCTCTTTTATTTGCTTCATGAAGGCGCTGAATCTTGTCAAAAACTATTTTGGTCTCTTGCCAGTTTTTCATGGGTTAGTAGCGAAAACTGCTTTTCCCCACAAATTCCTGGAGGATCGAAGTGGGGGGTGGGTGCTCAGGAGAAAGGGTGATAAAACGTTCAAGGAAGCTTAACAGCCGGCGGGCTTCTGCATATTGCGTGTGAAAGGGTTTTACTTCCATAAGCAGTGGTTCTGCTAAAGGCTTAAGTACAGCCAATTCATAATCAAGCGCTGAATTAAAAGCGATATTCGAATATTGCTGGAAGGGGAAAATCCATTTTTTTTCTCCCCGCCGAACCGTTGGCTACATCTTGAGTGTGTCCAGCGCTGAATACCCTCGGAATTGATGGTCTCTTACTAGTTGACGAATCAGTCGATTATCCGTTGTAGGAATCCGATTATAAAAGTCCAAATTTAATTGGGTCAACGCGCTAATATAAATCTTATACGTATGTTTAGCGGGGAGGTCAGGCATGAGGCGAGGATTGAGACAGTGAATCCCCTCCATCATAACGAGTTGGTCTTTAGCCACCTGTAGCGTTCGGCCATTGTATTCGCGTTTCCCTGTTTCGAAGTTGAAATGAGGGAGGTCCACGGTTTTTCGCTGGTCGAGTTGACACACGTGTTCATTCAGAAGTTGTAAATCGATATTCTCAATCGCTTCAAAATCGATATTTCCGTTTTCATTGCGTGGCGATTTTTCCCGATCGACAAAATAATTATCGACTGAAATTGTTACGGGTTGAAACCCATTAACACGTAACTGAATGGCCAACCGTTTCGCAAACGTCGTTTTCCCAGACGAAGAAGGCCCGGCCATTAAGATCCACTTTTTTGCATCGGGATCTTTTGCAATATGGTCAGCAATATAGGCCATTTTTTTTCATGAAACGCTTCCGCTATTTTAATCAGCTCATCGATTTCCCGATTCGCAATAGTTCCATTAAGATCCCCGACCGTACGAATACCCAGAATGCGTCCCCATTCTTTATGTTCTTTGAAAATGTTAAAGAGGTGTGGTTGCTTTTTAAAAGGCGCGATATGTCCCGGGTTTTCGCGTTCTGGAAACTGGATGACAAATCCGGGTTCATAGGGGATCAGTTTAAACAACGACAAAATGCCTGTACGATCCGCAAGTGGTCCGTAGGCTAAATCCGAGAATCCGTCACAAAAATACGTTACAATAGTAGGCGGATTACGAAAGCGTAATAGATTATATTTGTCCTGTTGTTGTTCTTCTTCAAATTGCTTGACCGCTTCGCCAAACGAGATCTTTCGACGTTGAATAGAAACGTTCTTTTCCACCAGCTTGCGCATGCGCTGATTGAGGTTCTCCAACTGTTCTTCGCTGATCTTTTGTCCATTGATTTCAAACGAACAATAGAAACCAGTTCCCAATGAATGTTCGATGGAAAAAGAAGCCTTTGGATAAATCTCTTTAACGCATTTTGCCAGGAGAAAAGAAATCGATCGACGGTATATCCGCCACCCATGCGGATTCTCAAGTGTTAAAAACTGGACCGTACAATCCGTTTCTAAAGGATAAGACAGAGAGACGGCATCGTGATTAACGAGGGCGCCGACACATCCGAATGTTTTTGAGCATGATATTTTTCCGACAAGATCTCTAACAGGTGTACCTGTCGGACACCTTTTTTTTCGCTTGTCTCAAGCGTAACAGAAATTTGATGACTTGTTTTCTTCATATTTCTATACATGAACATAGGTAGTCCAACGTATCATGTAAACCATGTCTTCAACAATATCGGGTGAATGATTTTGGTTGTAAAAACTTCTCTTAAAAACAATACTTCGTCCCTCCAATATTCCATTACTTTTAATTTGAACACAGAGGTGAAATTGTGCACTGGTCAAAACAAATGATTCCTACGTTAAGGGACGTTCCGCAAGAAGCAGAAATTCCGAGCCATCAGCTCATGCTGAGAGCTGGCTTGATCCGTAAGCTAAGCGCTGGGTTGTATACGTTTTTACCCCTGGGGCTTAAAGCGCTTAAAAACGTTGAACAGATCGTTCGTGAAGAAATGGACCGAGCCGGAGCGCTTGAAGTATTGATGCCCGCCTTACAAACGCAAGATCTTTGGGAACGTTCAGGACGCTTTGGCGTCATGGAAGAAGTCATGTTTAAAATGAACGATCGTCAAAATCGTTTGATGGTGTTGGGGCCCACTCATGAAGAGGTGATTACAGAACTCGTAGCCCGAGAAATTAGTTCATACCGACAATTACCCAAAAACTTTTATCAAATACAAAACAAGTTTAGGGATGAAATTCGTCCACGATTTGGTCTCATGCGTGTCAAAGAGTTTATCATGAAAGATGCGTATAGTTTTGATGTGGATACAAAGGCCGCTGAGGTGAGTTACCAGGCTATGTATGCAGCGTATGAACACATTTTTAAACGGTGCGGTTTGCGCACAACAGCGGTAGAGGCCGATACCGGCGCCATGGGGGGTAAAGCCTCTCATGAATTCATGGTGGTAGCCGATGCAGGAGAAGATGGACTGGTCCAATGTAATCAATGTACCTATGCCGCCAATGTGGAACAGGCTGAAAGTAAAGGATCTCCGGAGCCCCTTTCGGAAAATGACAACAGGCCTCTTGAAGAAGTTGCTACGGTTAATTTAAGAACCATAGAAGAAGTGGCCCAATTTCTTAAAGTCCCGGAATCTCGATTGATTAAAACCTTAATTTATAGTGTAGACGATAAGCCGGTGGCCGTTTTGGTGCCGGGTAACCGTGATGTAAACGAAGTTAAACTCGCACGAGTGCTTCAAGCTGAAAACCTACAGTTGGCGAATGATGAAACAGTAAAAAAAGTGACCGGCGCATCTGTTGGATTTGCAGGGGGGGTAGGCCTTTCCATTCCGGTGTATGCAGATCTAAATTTAGAAGGGTATAAAGGAGCGGTAATAGGCGGGAACAAAAGAGATACGCATTTGTTACACGTAGATATAGCACGTGATATCCAGGTGACCGTATATACAGATATCAGTTTTTCCAAAGATAAAGATTCATGTCCGCGTTGTGAAGGTGTTTTGCATGAAAAGCGGGGTATTGAAGTTGGACATGTTTTTAAATTGGGGACCGCCTATAGTAAAAAGTTAGGGGCGATGTATTTGGACACACACGGAAAGCAACAACCCACGGTGATGGGATGTTACGGTATTGGAATCTCGCGAACGTTGCAGGCCGTCATTGAGCAAAGACATGATAAAGATGGAATCCAATGGCCGATTTCATTAGCACCTTATCCTATTCAAGTGTTGGTCCTTAACCCGCAACACGCTGAAAGTGTTGAAGTGGCGGAAAGACTGATCAGCGATTTAACGGGAATAGGCGTTGAAGTGTTGTACGACGATCGCGATGAAAGACCCGGTGTAAAATTTAAAGATGCAGATCTAATTGGTATACCTATTCGTGTTAGTGTAGGCAAACGCTCATGTGGAAAAGGAGTGCTAGAGATCAAATGCCGAGAAGAAAAGGATGTTCACGAAATTAAGACTGCCAACGCCCTAGATTATCTGAAAACCATGATCGAAAAGCTTAATCAGGCGTTGAAGCCCATTTAACGGTCGGATCTAGGATCATCACAAGATCCATCAACCGTTTCTAAAATGATATCCACGGCCCGACGCGTGTTTCCCTTTTCACCAAGCGCTTGAGCAACTTGATCAAGACCTTGAATCATTTCTGCACGCTGTTTGGTTTCCTCTAAAAGAGGACCGAGTGCTTCGACCAAGGGAAGAGGAGTGGCATGATGTTGAACGAGTTCTGGGCAAAGCTGTTTTTCAGCCACAATATTTACCATGCCTATATAAGGGATTTGAATGAGCATACGCGCAGCCATATAGGTAAAAAAAGAGGTTTTGTAAACAACGACCATTGGACATTGCATAAGGGCTGCTTCAATCGTGGCCGTACCCGATGTTACCCAAGCGGCTCTTGCCTGACGGAGCACGTGCCGGGTCTGACCTGTAACAAGTTGAATATTGCAAGACCCGCCACTTTGTTTCTCAAGGACCTTTTTTATGATGGCTTCGACCTCTTTGGAAGGGGCTGCAATAATAAAATTGGATCCAGGATATTTTTTCCCGATCAAAACCGCCGCCTTCCACATCACAGGAAGAATACGTTCAATTTCTTGCCGCCGGCTTCCCGGCAATAAGGCTATTTGTGGTTGACCCTGCCAGGGTAACTTTGTTTCCGGTCCAGCGAGAACACGTTTGGCTTCTTCCACTAAAGGATGGCCCACAAAGTTGACGTTTAAACCGGTCCCCTTAAAAATCTTTTCTTCAAATGGAAATATAACCAATAGTCGATCTATCACCTTAGCCATTTTCTGGATGCGAGATCGTTTCCATGCCCACACCTGAGGGCACACGTAATAGATCACCTTCAAACCCATCGCATGCACTTTTCGCGCAAAACGGAGATTAAACCCGGGATAATCAACCAGAAGCACGGCATCGGGTTTTCGTTTTCGGGCTAGATAGATCATCTCATCAAAAACATTTTTAAAAAACCGATATTGTCTGAGGACTTCCGTAAGTCCCATAACAGCCATTTTTTTTGTGTGATGTATCAGCTCTGTTCCAGCTTCTTGTGAAGCCTCTCCGGCAATACCCCAAAAGTGAATAGACGAATTTTTTTCACGGATTTCCCAGATGATTTTCGCAACATGTATATCCCCAGAAACTTCGCCAGCGATTACCAGAATCGATTTGCTCATGAAGAACCTTCTCTTAACCGATGGGTAATAAACGCCGCCAGCTTTAACGCTTTAGCCGCGTGTTCCCCGCTAACCACCGGTTCACCGTGATGAGCGACGCATTCTACAAAAGATCCGAGTTCATTAAGAAGAGGCTCCCCTTTTTCAATGGGAACGCTTTCAGAAGTAATGCCCGGGCCTGTTTTACGAAAAAGTTCTCCGGACTGATTTTGATAGTCTAGCGAGATATAGGCATCCTCAAGAAATACGCGGATCTTCCTCATCCGTTCCGGACTGATTCGGCTTGCTGTAATGTTGGCGACACACCCATTTTCAAACGACAACCGTACATTCGCAATATCTTCACTGGGACTTAGTGCAGGTACACCTACCGCATGAACCTCCTTTACCTCAGATTGTACCAAATGCAGAATTACTTCTAGGTCATGGATCATGAGATCCAATATAACATTTACTTCGATGCCCCGAGGCAACAGGCCTTCTCGAGGCGGAGGATAAGGCGCTAAGCGGTGAGCTTCGATAAATCGAGGTTGTTTTGCGGCTTGTTCAAGGTATCTAAACGCAGGATTAAATCTTTCTATGTGCCCAACCTGAAGAATCACCTTTTTATCTTCTGCAAGAGTTACAAGTTCTTCCGCTTCGGTGGTTGTAGAGGCAATAGGTTTTTCCACTAAAAGATGCAGACCTTGTTCAATTAATGTTCCGGCCACATCGCGATGAAGATAAGTGGGCACAACAACACTAGCGGCTTCAACCTGTTCAGCGAATGCCTCTATCGAATCAAAGGGGTGTGTTTTAAACGTGTTGGCAATCTCTTTTGCACGCGATGGGTCTACATCATAAACACCAACAAGTTCTACATTCGAAAGCTCGGAATAAATCCGAGCATGATGTTGCCCAAGGCTTCCTACGCCTACGACACCGGTTTTTACTTTATGTGTTTTCATTTTATTCGTTCGACGCTTCCTGTTCGACTTTTACAGCCACTAAGCAAAGTCCTTGCCGATTAGCTTGTGCAATAATCTTTTCCTTATCCAACAAAATGCTTCGTCTTGCCTCCACGGCTAACGCGGAAACCTTTGCTTTTTTTAAGATCTTAAGCGTTCGTTCTCCAATCACGGGAATATCAAAACGCATATCATGATTTTGTTTCGCTACTTTAACAACAACCGCACCAGCCCCCCCTAGTTTACCTGCTCGAAGAATCGTTTTATCGGTTCCTTCAAACGCTTCTACAGCCAAAATCGTTCCTTCTTTTATAACGACCGTTTGTCCAATCTCCAACCCGCTGATTGTTTTCGCGACATGGATTCCCAACTCAATATCCTGTTGCTGTTCTTTATTGGGTCTTTTCTCTCCGAGCACGCCAGGTGTTGGCATAGAGGATTCCATAAAAAGACTAGCGGGTTTTAATTCAATCCCAGATCTCTTCAGTTCACCAGCAATCGCCCCAAAAATCGTGTGGGCATTACGCGTTTTGAGCGGCCGTAACAAAGAGATCATAGCTTGATCCATACGTACCCGAAACAGATGTGTAGGTGTTATTTGCCCGGCCATAACGACTTTGTGTATGTGGCTCTTTTTGAGGGCTTCTATCATCGCCTTCAATTGTCCTACATAGATCCATTGGATTTCATCGGCATGCTCTTCGATCCGAGGATCGGTTTCTTTCTTAAAGGCAACCACAACAATTCGCTTTACGCCTTGTTCTTTTGCCGATTTTGCCAATAATCGCGGATAGACGCCTCGTCCTGCGATAATACCGAGCGAATCTGGAGAAGAGTTCGATGTCATGGAATTAAAAGATGACAAAGTTTATGCGAGATAACAAGAATTAGCATGAGTTTATTATGACCTGGATCCGTCTGTTAAACGCAGTTTTCTGCACGAATCATTTGGGCCAAAAGGAACCCCAAAAAAGCCTCGATGTACCCTGTGGATGAAGTAATCCTAGTCTGGCGGAATTTTGAATTGGCACCAAGTCCCCGGAAGATAGTTATTCCAAAATCGAAATGACAATATGATCTCCCCTTTAAAAGGCCTGATTTAGCAACATCTCTGCTATCCTTTTGGCTGGGCTAGCGGCATCGTGATCGCCACATACATGAGCCTCTACAGTAGCGCCTTCGATGAGCAGGTTTAGTTGTTTGGAAAGTTCTTCAGGAGCCTGGGCTTCGGCCTGCACGGCGAGGTCTCGTAAATATTCACGTACCAGACGTTTATGCTCTGCACAGAGAATGTGGCAGGGGTGGTCTGACTCTGAAAATTCTGCAGAAGCATTGATAAACATGCAGCCGGAAAAGCTGCTTTCCTGAAACCACGCCTCGATCACATCAAAAATAGCCAGCAATCTTTCTCTCGGTGTACGGCTCCGCAATTCAGTCTCACGCATGATGTAATTTCTAAACAGCTCATCCCGCTTGCGCAGAGTCGCCAACACAAGCTCATCCTTTGATCGGAAATGATTGTACAGGGTTTTTTTAGAAACCTTGGCCTCTGAGATAATGCGATCTATACCGGTGGCATGGAAGCCGTTTCGATAGAAGAGTTTTAAGGCTTCGGTAACGATCTGTTCTCTTTTTGATAGTGCGGGCATCGTGGTTTCTGATTTCGAAGATATACCGATATGTCTATCATGGATTGTCCATCTTAGCAAGATAAGGGTTCATTCTTTCGCCGTTTAAAGATGAAATCAGTCTATTTCCCCCTTTATTTAAAGAAAAAATAACTATTTAAATAAATATTAAAGTTTGTGTTGCCAAGGGAAACCGATCGGTATATCTTTTTTTAGAGCGCTTCACGATTGAGGTGTCGCGATGTAGCACGAAGAAAACCAGCCGATTACCTCGTCAGGAGAAACCTCTTCGAACGCTTGTGTGAGCGCTTCAGATAGTTCCTGCTGACTGCGGGCTGCAAGGCTGCCCAGCCGATTCTTTATCTTGCCCCACATTTTTTCAATGGGGTTGGAATCGGGGCTGTAGGGTGGAAGGAATCTTACATGGGCCCCACATGACTCAATGAGTTCAATGACCTTGGGATTGTGATGGACGCAAAGATTGTCCATGATGACGATGTCTTCAGGTGAAAGAGTCGGGAGAAAAACCCGGCGAATATATTCTCCAAAAACAGCCGTCTCTGTCGCCCCCTCCCCCTCCATGGCCGCTGTTGTTCCGTCCAGGCGGACCGAAGAAATCAAGGTGGTGGTACACCAATGTCCATAAGGCGTTTTGGCAAAAAGCCTGTTCCCGCCCAACGCCCGGCCCCGCAGACGAGTCATATTCGTTTTCGCCCCGGATTCATCAGTAAAGACAAGGCGACTTGGATCAAGTTTGGCCACCTCTTGGATCCACTGCTTTCTCAAGAGATTTACATCCGCCCGGTCTTGCTCGCTGGCGTGAAGCGTTTCTTTTATACCGGGCGCCCAACCGATTCAACGCCCGCTGTACGGCCATGATCGACCCCTTCACGCCGCTCATGTTCTTGAGTTCTTCAAGCGTTGCATCGGGATGTTTGCCCCCCAGTTGAGCCAACGCCTTGAGCTGCTTTCCGCTGTAGAGGGCCTGACGATGCCCACGCGGTCGGGAGCGGTCTGTCCGGTTTCGTTGAAACGAGAGAGCCCACGCTGAAATGTTCTAAGATCTACACGATAAGAAGATGCGATATCGGCCTGGGAACCTTTGCCCATTTTGTAGGCATCTATCGCACGCCGCCGGATTTCTGCTGTTGCTATACTCATGTCATGGAGTATAGATCTTATAGAGAGGCATTTCAATCGTTAAATGCTCTAAAATAAACAGAACAGTCTATATTATTGCTAGTTTTTATACGAAATCAACCAGGAAAAAGATGATGACCATACAACTGAAGCCCCCATTCACATTAGAAACGGCCAGGCAAAAAGTTCAGCGTGCTGAAGACCTGTAGAACAGCAAAGACCCCGTGCGGGTATCCCTTGCGTACACAGAAGATTCTCGCTGGCGCAATCGTAATGAATTTGTGCAGGGCCGAGAAGGCATTGTTCAGCTGCTAGTCTGCAAATGGAAGCAGGAGTTGGGTTACAGGCTGAAGAAAGAGCTGTTTACGTTCTCAGGTGACCGAATCGCCGTTCATTTTGAATATGAATATCACGATGCCAGCGGCCAGTGGTTTCGCGCCTACGGTAACGAGCACTGGGAGTTTGCTGCAGACGGTTTGATGCATACACGAGATGCCAGCATCAACGAACAGTTCATTGACGTAGTCCACCGAAAATTGATTTAACAATAACCCTCAAAAGAATCACCAGCATCTAAAAATACGAAAGGAGGCATATTATGGATACGCTAACAATCTTTGGTTTGCAGCTTGTCCTGAGCCTTATTGTATACGCCCTCATCGCGAAGTGGTACGTGACGCCATGGCTAACGGAGAAACCAATCCGCCACGCATTGATCCCGTTGATCTTCCCCCATGCGATTCGGCATATTGGGTTGATATTTTTCGTCCCAGGGGTGGTTGCCCAACCTTTGCCGAGTTTTTTTGTCTACACGGCTGCCTATGGGGACCTTATCAGCGGGTTGCTTGCACTACTGTCTCTGGTAGCTCTTCGAGGAGGTTGGCGTCTGGCGCTGCCATTGGTCTGGCTATTTAACAGTGTCGGCACGGTGGACCTTTTAAACGCACTCCGCCAAGCCGAAGCGGTATCGGATTTAGGGGCGACTTGGTATATCCCGACATTCTGGGTGCCGATACTTCTTGTCACTCATTTCATGATTTTTACCCGGCTACTCAAACGAGGGCGCTGAGGTATTCAAACATTAATAAGGAGGAACGAAAAAAATGAACCAAAGCAAAAGCACAGTAGGAACACCACAAAATGGAGGTATAGAGATGAAGGCAAAAACAAAACAGATAGTTCTCGTAGCGCTAGCACTTTTTGTAGCTGGTGGCATGGACCCGGCGAGAAAGGCGATGGCTGAAGAGGCCGGCCGGAAAAGGGGTTCCTGGAATCAGACACGACACAGGACCGTGAAGATCGACGGCGTAGAAATTTTCTACCGCGAGGCAGGACCGGCGGATGCGCCGACGATTCTCCTGCTGCACGGGTTTCCCACATCGTCTCATATGTTCCGGAACCTGATCCCGACCCTATCGGACACGTTTCACCTGGTCGCGCCGGACTACCCCGGCTTCGGGAACAGCGAGCAACCGCCGATAGACAAGTTTGACTATACCTTCCATCGGCTGGCTGAGATCGTGGAAGAGTTCACAGAGGAACTCGGACTGGATCGGTACAGCATCTACCTGATGGATTACGGCGCGCCCGTGGGCTTTCGCCTAGCAGCAAAGCATCCTGAGAGGGTCGACGCACTGATTGTTCAGAATGGGAACGCCTATGAAGAGGGTCTCCGCGAGTTCTGGGATCCCATCAGAAAGTACTGGAAGGAGCGCACGCCGGAAAAGGCGCAGCCGCTGACGGGCTTTATCACCCCCGACAGCGTGAAATGGCAATACACACATGGCGTCCGCCATCCGGAAGTGATCAGTCCGGACAACTGGAATGTGGACCTTCACCACCTGACGCGTGAAGGCAATCCGGAGATCCAGCTGTCACTGTTCTACAGCTACGGGAGAAATCCTCCGCTTTACCCGGAGTGGCAGGCCTACTTCCGTAAGCACCAACCACCTACGCTCATCGTGTGGGGGAAGAACGACTACATCTTCCCTGCGGACGGGGCGCATCCCTACAAGCGGGACCTCAAGAACATCGAGTTCCACCTTCTCGATACGGGGCACTTTGCACTCGAAGAGGATGACGAAGTTATCGCGGAGTATATTCGCAGATTCTTGATCAAGAATGCGAACCTGGTGGATGGCCGATCGCAACTGAAAAGAGTCGATAGAGCCCAAAGCCAAAGGAATCAGCATGAGATTAAACAAGAAACAGGTTGACCAAATTCTTTTTCTGGCGGTTATCGTCCCCGGAATTGGTCTCGGGTTTGCCATGAAAGAAAGCTCCGATAAATGGATCAATCCCAGCACCGCAAGAGTACAGAACAACGGAACGATTTTCTCAGCCCTAAAGGCGTGACGTGGGGCGTGGTTGGGAAAAGCGTGACGGAGAACAAAACCGTCGAACACATCGAGGCTCTATTCGCTGCAGCAAAGAAGAATGGATATCCGGTCTTTGTTTTGCCCCATTACTACTATCCAACCGATCATGGATGGATGTTTGAAGGGGCCCTTAAAAAACTGATGCACTCCATTCACATGTTTGACCGCAAGGACGCATTGAACCTAGATGGGTTTGAGGGTTCCGGAGCCGACTGGCTGAAACGCTATAAGCGCTATATCAATGACGGGGAAACCATTGTTACTAGCCCGCACAAGGTCTATGGACCCGAAACCAATGACCTGGTGCTGCAACTGCGTAAACAAAAAATTGATACGGTGATCCTAGCCGGGATGTCCGCCAACCTCTGCACGGAGGGTCACATGCGCGAACTCATCGAGCAGGGCTTTGAGGTGATCGTGGTGAAAGATGCGACCGCAGGCGCTATCACGCCAGATCTGGGCGATGGCTATAAGAGTGCAATGGTCAACTTTGGTTTCATCGCCAACGAGGTGTTAACCACGGAGACCGCCGTAAGTCGAATGGAGACCCCCATCAAATAAATCCAACCGTACCCATTTCCCCGCGGGGTCATCCTGACTCCGCGGAATCCGAATCTTTTACGGCAACAAAGCAAAGAATGAAGAGGACATGGAGTCTATCATGAAACAGCCCGTGAGTCACATTGCATTTATGCCATCCGTGAAAACCGGGTGTAGGACAAGAAAGTTACAAAGTTAGCGATTAAGCTACTTTTTGTTGTTCCCAATACTTATCAAATGTATCTCCGGCAATACAACAGCGTAGAGACAATACACATTGAGCTCCTTGAACACTCCAAAACATACCCGACTGTTTTGCCCGTTGGCCCACCACCGTTTTACACCCCGCCTCTACGACTCCCGAACCTATAAAATAACCGGTCTCACGGAACGTTTTATACTGCATGCGTTTGGCATTGTTTTCAAAGTAATACAACCTTTTGTTGGCTTCTTCTTCATCCACTCCAGGATCTATTTCAAGCTGCTTGCGTGCTTCGGTTATAATCTTTTTAATCCCACCTGGATCCGTCAGTTAAACGTGGGATTTCTGTGCGAATGCTTTGGAGGCAAAAGGTTGCAAAAAAACGCAGGCGCACCCGCTGGGTGCGTCGAGGCTTTTTTGTAATTCCTTTTGGCCCAAATGGTTCGTGCAGAAAACCGCATTTAACTGACGGATCCAGGTCCCATTCTCTTTCATGACTTTCTTCCATCTTTCCGCCTTGCTTTTTATCGTTTCAGCATCCGTGAACAGGATGCAGCTTAGATCATAGAGGTGTTCACACCCATGATAAAAGTCTAAGATTTGAGTGGCCCCTGCAAAATTAACGCGCGCAACATTCCAAATCCATTCGGCCCCATCACCGAGGACTACGACTTGCTCGGCTTGGCCCAGTCCCCTCAAGCGAGCCTCGTCACGTATCAGGGTCCCAAATTCTCCTGCACGGTTAAAGCTCGCCACATAGGTTGTGCTCTGTGTATCTCGCAAAGGATACCCCTCTTCATCCCTTACGTGTTGAGTGAATACGCAGCCCAGCTTCACTTCTCGCGTTTTGGCCTGCTCCTCTCTTTTGCCTTTTCGGCCTTGGGTTTCGGTTGATTTCATCGGGACTCCTGTCCCATCGTAAGAGATATACATAACCGGTATGGCTCCGGTTTTTTGAGGGTCTCGATGCTGTGAGAACGATACGATATCCGGCCCAACTTTGCTCACGACCCGTTGAATTTGTCGACCCGAAACGTGAATGCCCCCATAGACCTGCAAGCTCATCGAAGCCTCTTGATAGGATGAATCCATAGCTCCACAACGGCACATGAGCCGTTGTAATCCGGGCGTATAGCCATCCAATCAACCCTAAGCGTTCATCCAAAGGGACACGCGTTCCTTGTGGCCCGTGATAATAATCACGTTCTACCTCGAACGAACCGAGCACACTGTGTACTTTCTTTTTGCGCTTTGTGTAGCATCGTTCATTGATCCCAAGGGCTTTATCTTGACCGGGTTGGGCTTTTTGATTGAGTAACCATTCCAGGATGTTGCACCCGTCTTTGATGAGTGCGACCTTAAGGGACTGTTCGAGTTGGGCCATGTTCCAGGTGCCTGTTTGGGCATACTGATCTTGAACGGTCTTGATCAACGCTTCGGTTTCTTGATACCGACTGGTTTCGAACTCATCTTTTTTTTAGATTCTTCAGAAGAACCTTGAGAAGAAATCTCTTCGGTAAGCCGAGTAAATTCATCACATAGCCTTCGAAATTGAGTATAAGCTCCAAGCTCTTCACGCACCTTTTGAGCCTCTTGAGGAGGAATGCGTTGGGAACACTTTTTTTGTCCTTCATACCGCTGAAGGACATAGTAAGGCCCTTGTTTTTTGACCGTTCCATCGGCCAGGGTTTTTTCGTAGTACTGTTGGCTAAATTGTCCACGCCTCATAGAGTGAATCTGCTCTATTTCTTTGAGAATAGTCTTTCTTCGTTTTCTTGGGTCTAAGCTCATGATAGGCCTCCTTTGTATATATTGTATTTATCAAAATACAACATATACGTCAAACAATATATGCTGGCAAGGGCTTTTTGAGATCTTGTAACTTTCTGGTCCTACACCCGGGCGAAGGTATGCGTACGATTTTCCATTCCTTGTGGCTCAACTTCAGTTTAACTAATCTTCTATCATTTGAGGATATAGATCCTGAACAAAGCTAGTGATTTCTTGGTGATAATCTGTGGAGCGATTTCCCGCGACTATAATATATGCCCATTGATGAGCTATATTATGAAAGATACGATCATATGCCATCCAGAACATACGTTTATAATGACTATGTGTTTCCCTGTCTTTACCGACAAACCAGTATGCAAAGTATCTCCCATGGATGGTTTGGCGATTCGCGTTTCTTCGGGGACTGAAGAGGTCCAATATCTTAATCTCCAGAGCGGAGCGGTTTTCAAGAGGAACGGTCAGTTCTTTAATTTTTACAATATCATGTCCTTGCCCGACCAAACACCTTTCAGGTCTGTGAATGCTAACACGCTCTTTGCCGCTAAGAACGATTGATGCATAGATCGTCTGGCCATCAGGGTGAACATATTTTTTCCTAAAAAGTTCTGTGTCGGGAGGGAGGATTCGTTTTTCGCCAATACTCATACGGTCTAGCTCTGTTTCGCAGGAAGGACATGTATCCACCTCCTTCAATTCGGTCATTAGAGACTCTTTGCGACAGTCTAGATTTTGGCAATACCGTAATGAAGTCCCTATCCACGGTCCTGCTTTATGAGGGAGGAATGCTTTTACGCCTGCTTCATGGTCAATATGTACGTCAACCGTATAGGCCAATGCTAAGGAAGCAAGCCCCATCAAAGTCATAATCACCAGGAACGGTGCGTATTTTTGTTTGTCGCCTTGATTCATCGTTTATTCGTATGTGGCAGGTCTGTTTTGGTTCGGGGCATAGGGGGAGAAGGCGTAAGGCGCATTTTTAGCCGTCTCCATATCTCTGGATCCGTGTTCAGTAATTTTCCTATAGCCAACATAAGACCTATCACAACGGGAAAAAATATATATCCAGAATAATCGTGATAACGGCCTACCGCAATTTTTTCTCCAAACGCCTGTGCAACAAGAGCTACAGTAAGGGTCCTAATCGTATTACCGATAACGGCCAAAGGGACAGAACATAAAAAGAGAATCCATTTTTTGAGGAGCGTCTTCTGGGTGAAATATGCATAAACAGCGGTTATGGACGTTAAAGCAAGCATAGATCTTAGTCCGCTACAGGGATCATCAACATTAAAAGCAAAATGTCCATTTACAGACTGAATCACAGACCCACTCCTTTCGACAATAATCCCTAAGCCGTTTAGTATGGCCGCGGTCACGACAGAAACAAAAATGCGGAGAGGAACCGTTAAAGAATCTAAAAAGTTTAGGGGGATCGCAAAAATAAGGTATGCGCATGGAAACAACAAAATCTTTGCAACCTGCCATCCATATACATAAAAAGGGATTCCCCATACTAACACCATGAGGGCTATCAGCGAAAAACGTGGCTGTTGAGCCTTGGTCCCTACATAATGCATGGCCAACCCCATCATGACGATTATGAGGCCGGTTTTACTAACTCGTTGGGTCGATAAGACGAGGTCCCTGCGTTTTATCCAGACAATGGCTAAACTAACGATCGGGATCAGCCATCCATGAGAGAAATTGGGTTCCTGACTCCAGCGTTGAGCTAACCACGAAAATGTGGAGCGGCCATATACACGTATATCTGTTGTGTTGCCCTGGAGATTAAAAAGAACAAAAAGGAACCCGATAATACCAGAAGCCAAGCCTATTTTGATAAAGTCTTCTTTAGTCAATGAGGCCAGGGGCCATTTTTCGCGTCCTGTTTTTAAGACTTTGTTCACAGTCATCACATAAGTGGCAAAAATCGTTCCTTTTTTCTCTAAAACTACGAGATTTTGCAATCTTTCTTTAAAACTAATTTTTTTATCTTTTCCTGTAGCCCCTACTTGCCAGTCATTTTTTAACGGTGAAAAAGTTTTCATTTACATACACCTATTTTTTATCTTTTTCTTCTAAGAAAAATTAATAACCCTTATGAAAACCAAACCATCTCTTGTGCTTTCTGTTTTTCTTTGTTGTCTTTGTCTTCCCCTTCAGGGAGACACCTTTTCAGGGTTTAAAGACGATAATACCTATTCTTTAAATTTGGTTAATGATCTCAATTGGATTCATGCAGGCTTAAAAAAGCAAGGTGTTTCGCTATCAGGAGAAAACCGCGCTTAACTGCCGGATCTAGGTTTATGCGTTTCATCGAGGGATGAGGAAAGTGTTTAAGTTGAAAAATTGGCATGGGGAAGAAATGTCGATGATAAGGAATACCCCCCAGTTTCAGCGCTAACAAAATGACGTTGTTGTCACAAAAAATGGTGAAGACCACCCACTACCCCACAATGCTCCTGCCAGGAAACGGAACCTGTCATGAGCATAGAGGAAAGACCCCGAAGACTCCGGGGTCAGCATTGATCCACAAAGATTGCGTGGGCTAAAGCAACGTGAATGAAGCAACCAACGGAGAAGGAGCCCACGCTTTACCACCCCCTGCCTGTACACAAAATCTGCTAACACACATTTTGCGCCAGGCTTCCCCATCGGACTCCCTACAGCAGAGGCCGTGTCTATAAATTGTCACGCCCACTGCTTCTGTTCGATAACGGGCTATGGAGGGTTTCGGCTAAAGATCAAGTAACGGTATGGGTGGTGCAACCACCGCAGCTTCGAGCTGAAACACAAATTGCTCACTTGTTCTCAGTGCAACAAACCAGTAGGATCCCATGGTCATGGCAAAACAACACATCGAACGATATATCCAATTGCGAAGGCAAATGACCGAACTCGAAACAGAGCTTGAAGAACTCAAGCCACATGTTGTTGAGCATGTTCACCAAGTGGGTGACAAACTTGAGTTTGGCGATTACATCCTCCGTTCCCAAGTCACCAAAAGCTGGGCCTACACCAGCGAAGTCAACACCTTGCAAAAACAACTCACCGAAAGAAAGCGTGAAGAAGTCGCAGAAGGAAAAGCGCAGCTAAAAAAAGGAAGTCGTTTCGTCATCATGACCCCACTCAAAAAACCTCCTGGAGAACGGTAGAGTAACAATACAAGTGCAAAGGTCCGCAGCATAGTTCATTCTTTGGGTATCTGCCCCCCCCCAAAGGAGAACATAGAATGCCACGAACCTACGAACATTTAAACCGTTATGAACGAGAAGTGATAGCCCAGATGCTAAAAGAAAAATATAGCTTATCTCAAATTGGCCGTCGCCTGGGCCGATCCCCCTCGACTATTTGGCGCGAATTTCGCCGTAATCGAGTCCGTGGCCGCTATTACCCAAGACCCGCAAATGGCCTGGCTCAAAGCCGATTACAGCTAGCTCGAAAGCCTCAAAAAGTGATGGGAGCTAGCAAAGAACAAGTGGAGACTCTCCTGGCGAAGTATTGGTCTCCAGAACAGATTGAAGGTCGAGGAAAGCTAGAAGGTGACCCTCCCATCAGTCGAATGATGATCTACCGCTACTTGTACAGTCCAAGAGGGGCTGGCTACCGAAAATACCTGCGTGGCCCCGGAAAGAAAAAACGAGCGACTCGGAAAAGCCATTCACGTATACACAACCAAACGATGATTGACCAACGCCCCGAAGAGGCTGAAAGCCGCAAGGTGGCAGGCCATTGGGAAGGTGACACTATTCAGGGCCAAACGAGAAAAGAGGCCTGTGTAGTCACTCTAGCAGATCGAGCGACTCGATATCTTATCGCCGATCTTTTACCTCGATGCAATGCCGAATCGGTCAACCGTTCCGTACCTCAGTTCGCTGATTCAGGGCTCCCCTTTAAAACGGTGACTGTAGATAATGGCATGGAGTTTGCCAGCCATGCTAAACTACAGAAAAAAATAGCAACCCCCATTTTCTTTGCTGAAGGGAGAAACCCTTGGCAAAGAGGGAGCAACGAAAATACGAATGGTTTGCTTCGCCAGTTTTTCCCGAAGAAAACCGACTTTGCTGCCCACAGCTCCGCTCAGTTGAGCTGGGCTGTGGAGTTACTGAATAATAGACCGAGAAAATGCTTAGAATATAGAACGCCCAAAGAAATGATGGACAGCTTCGGTTTTGCACTTGTAAGTTGAGTCTGCAGGATGGAACTTTTTTGATCTATGCCTCACAATAATTGGAGGTTTTGGTGATTCAAAAGTTCAATTCAAATACACCGTCTACGATGGATATCTGTCTTTATGCATACGAATTTTAAAGAAATTTACGTGGCATATTCTTAGGCCATTTTAAACTGGAGAGAGGAAAGATCTTCTTCCGTAGCGCGGGATGATATGTTGAGAAACTCCACACCTACCACTCGGTCATTCTCATCAAAGTCAAGAATGACGCCAGGTCGCACTTCTTCAGATTCTATGATTTTGTCCTCATCCAGCCGAAAGTATAGAGCGTCACTTTCTTTATCTACACTAACCTGGATCCGTCAGTTAAACGTGGGATTTCTGTGCGAATGCTTTGGAGGCAAAAGGTTGCAAAAAAACGCAGGCGCACCCGCTGGGTGCGTCGAGGCTTTTTTGTAATTCCTTTTGGTCCAAATGGTTCGTGCAGAAAACCGCGTTTAACTGACGGATCCAGGATTAATCCTCATATTTCCTTTCTCAGCCTTCTATCAAAGAAGACTGTCACTCGTCTATTTGGGTTTTCTGTTATATTGACGACTACGCGCAACCAGCGGTTACCACATTCAGAGACTTGCTTGATAAAATGACGTGTTCCATCTTCATGTTCTTCAGTTTTGTCTTGATCTTGCAATGCAGCATTAATCCATTCTAACGCAATGCCTCTTTCTATAAGTCAGTAAGTTTATTTTCTTCTTAGTCCCGGTAAAGAATCCGCGAACTTGTATCCCAGTTTAATCCCGTGAGAAATGTGTGAGAACGGGCGACAACCCCACCATGGCCTCTAAAATTAGACCCCGAATCGGCTATAACCGGGTAAACAATACGATTAGTAAAATCGGCTGGCACGGTTATGTAAGTCCATCCAGATCGAACTAAGTCATCGGCCCATTCCCCAAAGTTAATAACGTCTTCTGTGGTTGTAATTCGGATTTGGGAAAGTTGAATAATGCCTCTTCCCGAGGTATTAAACAGGGCCTTATTAGCAGACGAAGGCGTTGAAGGAAGGGGGTCATTAGCTGACTCAATTAGGAATACGCCGCCAAGTACAAAAGAACCATAATCGCCCACATGGACTCTGCGGCTCTGTCGGTAGCTTGTAGCACCGGCCGTAGTAATTCTATTTGTCGTTATAAGAATGGTTACTGTGATGTTACCCGCTCCATTTTGGGCACCTTCTCCGTTTATGCTTAATTTCTGAAACGCTTTGAGCTCTATCGGGACATTCAAGGTAAAGGTCAGATTAGAGGCCAACTTGACATCAATATGGCAATATTGAGCCAAGACATTTGTAAGCTGATTTCCCAAAACGGTATAGGTTTCGTCCGCTTACTCCGCTGTCGGAAGAGATAGGGATGTTTGATAAATAAATCTGTCCAGCGGCCACATTGTTGACAATCTGGATAGAGGTAGAGGCCGAGCCTGGCAAGGTTTTTCCGGTATCGGTCGTATACGTTACCTTATACTCATAGGTTCCATTATCGACATTTCTGCTGATATTACTGGCCACAGCTACAGGCGCTGAAATGGGTCCCACAGCTAGATCTGTGTCGTTGACGACAGCAAAGGCACTGTCCAGCGGCGGTCCCACTGCGTAAGGCATAAGGAACCGCAGCTAGAGGTTGGCGCGGGGAAAGGGGAGAGCCATCAATGATAACCTCCAGCCAGGTTTTCAGGGTAACTGAGAGCATTCTCCAAATCCGTTGCGTTGGTCCCAAAATTAAAGCTATAGAGACCGTTACATTGTTTGAAACAGGATTCCCGGCGTTATCAATAAGGCGGCCTTGGTAATTGGGAACTTTGGCCCATGTTAGATAGAGGGGCCGCACAACAGAGAGCTATGATTATCAGGCTAGAGCATTTAACGATTGAAATGCCTCTTTAGAAGATCTATACTCCATGACATGAGTATAGCAACAGCAGAAATCCGGCGGCGTGCGATAGATGCCTACAAAATGGGCAAAGGTTCCCAGGCCGATATCGCATCTTCTTATCGTGTAGATCTTAGAACGTTTCAGCCGTTGGCTCTCTCGTTTCAACGAAACCGGACAGACCGCTCCCCGACCGCGTGGGCATCGTCAGGCCCTCTACAGCGGAAAGCAGCTCAAGGCGTTGGCTCAACTGGTGGGCAAACATCCCGGCAACGCTTGAAGAACTCAAGAACATGAGCGGCGTGAAGGGGTCGATCATGGCCGTACAGCGGGCGTTGAATCGGTTGGGCTGCCGGTATAAAAGAAACGCTTTACGCCAGCGAGCAAGACCGGGCGGATGTAAATCTCTTGAGAAAGCAGTGGATCCAAGAGGTGGCCAAACTTGATCCAAGTCGCCTTGTCTTTATTCATGAATCCGGGGCGAAAACGAATATGACTCGTCTGCGGGGCCGGGCGTTGGGCGGGAACAGGCTTTTTACCAAAACACTTCATGGACATTGGTGTACCACCACCTTGATTTCTTCGGTCCGCCTGGACGGAACAACAGCGGCCATGGAGGGGGAGGGGGCGACAGACACGGCTGTTTTTGGAGAATATATTCGCCGGGTTTTTCTCCCGACTCTTTCACCTGAAGACATTGTCATCATGGACAATCTTCGCGTCCATCACAATCCCAAGGTCATTGAACTCATTGAGTCATGTGGGGCCCATGTAAGATTCCTTCCACCCTACAGCCCCGATTCCAACCCCATTGAAAAAATGTGAGGCAAGATAAAGAATCGGTTGGGCAGCCTTGCAGCCCGCAGTCAGCAGGAACTATCTGAAGCGATCACACAAGCGTTCGAAGAGGTTTCTCCCGACGAGGTAATCGGCTGGTTTTCTTCGTGCTACATCGCGACACCTCAGTTGTGAATCGCTCTAAGTTTACTTTTCATTTTTCCTTATTCCTTTGGGGTTTTTCTTTTTTATATAAGGTTTCGGTTATTTGAGCGGAGGCCGGCTGGACGATGATTCCGTGATAAGCAAACAGAGATTAGAGAAAATGAATAACAACGCATAAAGAATGCCACTCCTTTGGTCAACTTTTTTGATTTAACTCAATACCCCTTAATCCATAGGGGCTTTATCCTATTAAGGGGAGACATAAGGGTTAAAAGAGAAGTACAGAGCACAGAAAGAGCTATAAAAATAGTGCTCTATTAGTAGGTAGACAAATAATTTATGGGAAATAAGAAATCAGTTCTTGCCAATAATATGTACGCCTGATGAACTTTTTGGAGGAGCAGAAAATGAATGATGACCCAATTGTAACTGAAGTAAGAAAAAATAGAATGGCTATACTCGAATCATACAACTGGGATTTTGAAGAAATGTCTCGAGATGTAATGAAAAGGCAATGGGAAAGTGGTCGAAAGGTTGTAAGCCGCGGAAAAAAAGTGCCCAAACCAGGCGTTGCACCTAATGCTTATCCACTTCGCGAACAAGCCTAGGTGAACTTGGTTGTTGATTTAACTCAATAGTCCTAGTTCACCCATAAGGGCTTTACCCTGTCCAGCGAAGACGTGGCTAAAAAAGGACGCTATCACTTCTGCGGAAATGATGGTCGCCCTGGTGATAGCAAGCCACCACAATTCTATACAGGTTGGCAACGGATATGGAGTGCGTGCGGTCTGCCACCGCTTTCTTTTCTATCGGCTTGCCAATAGATTGAATCAGACCTGAATCCGTCAGATAAAATCTGACGATTTTTCATTACCTGTTGGGCTAAAGCGGGGAGCATACCCGTATTCAAACAAACAACCCCACCCCAACAGGTGTGTATATGAAACAATATAAAATAAAGACTGGCAAGAGCGAACTCAACAGCACAAGCGGAAATCATCTTTGCGGCCTGCTGCTTGAGGATCATGCTTAACGGGTTTTTCCCTCCAATTTTTAACCACGCCGCTCCGATGCGATCTCTGATCGGGAGATCCTCCTTACCCAGATCGGCTTACTTTGCAACGGTCGAACCGATTTCAATGATATCGACCTGTACCGGGGTGATGAGATTTTTATGAATGCCTTTGGACTTAAAAAGGGTAGCCTCTGAGCCGGTGTTCCGACGTCGTTTCGACGACCTGCCCCCAGCCAGAACCCATGTGGGGCTACGCAAACTCAACACCGAACTTCTTTCCTCGGGCCCCTTTGGCTAGGTAGATGTCGAAGGGCTCGATCTTGTTCCCGTCGATATCGATGTGAGCCCTTTGGATCACTCAGGCTCTTCGAAAGAAGGCGTTTCCTACACCTAGAAGGGCCATGATGGTTACGCCCCGATATTTGCCTATGTGGGCACTCAAGGCCACATGCTTGAGTGTGAACTTCGACCCGGTAAACAACATTGTCAGTCGGGAACGACCGCGTTTATTGCCCGCAGCGTTGAAACGCTCCAAACCCTGGGCCTGGGTGGAAAATGTTTGCTTCGGCTTGATAGTGGCAACGCTGCGGCCGATAACTTCGACGCTTTTGGGGATCATTATTTTATCGTAAAGCGAAATCCTCGCCGCGAATGTCCTGAACAAATGCTGGCCCTTGCACGCCGAGTTGGAGACAAACAAGACAGTCGTGAAGGCAAGAACGTTTACACAGGCTTTTTCGATCATTTCCATCCCGGTGGTGACCAAAACCGCCCTTGTGTCCCGGTGGCCTTCGAAGTGATTGAACGCACCATCGATATCGATGGTCAGAAACTTCTGGTTCCTAAACTTGAGGTGAACACCTGGTGGACGAACCTCTCTTGTCGTGCCAAGACGGTGCTAGATCTCTATCATGGACATGGCCCCAGCGAGCAGTACCACAGTGAACTCAAAAGCGATCTTGATGTTGAGCGATTGCCTTCGGGGAGACTCTGTGCCAATAAGATTATTCTGTTATGCGCCATGGTGGCCTTCAACCTATTGCGCGGTCTTGGCCAAGAGGTCATCAAACGGGCTGGGCTTGCCCCGCAGAAAATCAACATCCCGCGCTGGCGAATCAAAACGGTTCTCAAAAATATCGTTTATTGCGCGGTTCGATTGGTCCGCCACGCCGGACGAATTGAACTTCACTTTGGCAAGCGTTGTCGCTGGTCTGAAGTGATACAAGATATTCCCCATTCCTTCGCATAGCCCTCCGTGCACCTTTAACAATACTCTAAGGCGACTGCCCAAAGAGGCCTACGCCCCAAAATGGCCAAATCAGAGTGAATCTGACCTGTACGCTCAAAAAATTCATCAGGGTGATACTTGCCGGTCCCAATCCGCCCAAAAGCGAGCATCTCAAGGAAAAAGTTTTCAACTTTTGAGCCCCAAAACGCCTTCCGAAGCGATAGCTGATGGATTCAGGTATACATTCCTTTTTCTACCCGAATACAATCCGGATCGTTGTTAAGCGCCTTGAGCACAAACCCTGACCCTTTTCTGCTCGTGGGCGTTAGCTTCTTGTTAGCGGCTTGAGTAATAGTTTGATAATGAGCGGGAAGTGGCAATTCTTGCATTACTTCTCGAATAAAAAGGCCCCTACTTTGATCCGGCATAAAATATCTCTGATCTATCATAGATGCTACTTGCGGGTGATGATTTAGCAGGGTTTCGGTTGTATGTTTAAGGTGTAAAGGGTTTTCTAGCCCAGGTATATCGGGCAGGCTTGCAATAATATCTAACAGTGGTACTGTATGGGTTAGACTTTTTAAATAGTTTAATATCTGTTTTTCGAGGGTGTAAAGGGTCTCTATAGAAAGTACGCTGAAAGAATTGCGATAAAAAGCGATGCTCTTAGGATTATAATCAGCCAACAAAAGCAGAATCGAACAGGGGTTGTACGAGCCCAGAATAGGATGGTTTTTTAGCGTTGCTAAATCTGAGCAAGAGGCCAATGTTCCTAAGGAGTAAAGGTAGTCTCTAAAAAACTCATAAAACGGATCGAGACAAACTTTTGCTAACTTGCTTTGTAATTTTTTCTTTGCTGTGACCTCAATTTGGCGTATTCGTTCCCGAGTACGATTGGCTTCGTTCCCTATTTTCACAAGTGTATAATAATTGCTGGAGGCTTTTAGATCTTGTCGGAAAAACCCATAGCGTGTAGACAATACGTTACATTCATTTTTGTCCCAAAAGAGTTGTAAAACGTTTTCAATGTTTTCAAACGTTTTCTTCCTTGAAAAAATACAGTCACACAAATCAAAGTACGCATGGATTTCGTTCAAAGACGTTTTTCCCATTCCACGTAGGTTGAAAAGGGTTTCATCAGATTGTTTGCGCAATGCTCCCACAGAAGAAAACCCTGCGGCTACCGTACTATTCACGATTCTAGCTGAGAGTCCTGAATCTTTAATAGACCAGCTATTCATCTTTTCTTTATTCATTTGTTTAGGAGATAAAGTCACCACAGGTTCCCCGCAAAGAATCATCATAGCCTAGTCTATTCTTAACCGCCTTGCCCCCCCCCTTTTCCATTCAGATGCAGTCTTATATTTTATATTTAAAGGGATAGCTCCAATCCCTCATGTTAGATCCCAGCCTTGGACCCTTTTCCCTTCCCTCTCACCTTCGGTGTTAGGATGGAGGTTGTAAGTGTAAGTGGGCTTCAATCGTATCGGCGGATAAATCAGCTCCGAAATCCCACTCAACAAAATAGTCACCATTCATAATTTTCACAAAGGCATCTTTTTCTTTCAACTCAGCAAATGCTTCAAACTCCCGATAAGGGCGTACATCAAAAATTCCTGTACGTCCATCATCAGCAATGACTTGAAGGGTGTAGTCTGACTTTGGAATAACTTCTACGATTCTCATTGGTCTAGTCCTTTGATTTTGAAAAGAGGTCTACCGTTCACTGCAAGCTTCCAATCCGCAAGCAAATCATCTTTGTGGATTTCAATCCATGCAACGATTAATTTCTGTTTCTTGGGGTTCATTATGCCAGCAAGAAATTCTCTATTAGAAATAGAGTAAACGGCGGTTTCACTTTTGATGTTCCGGATGAATATGAGGCAATTTGTGTTTCTCAATGTCTCTAAAAAAACATGCGTATCAGAATTCCATAAAACATTGAAATGGTCAGCATTTCAGTTCTCCTTTGCCCATTGGCTCACTTCTTCCGAAATAGAATACTCAACCATTGTTGAAAATCTACCTTGTTTCTAAAAAAAGAAGGACACGACACGGCGATCGAGCCCGGGATTCATCATACGATATAACGCATCTTCATAGTCTATTCTTAAACGTCTTGCCATACCCCACTTCTACTCTCGCAGCTGACTCAGATACAAGCTTATATTTTATGGCCCTAATCCTTTCATAAACCATTCTGATTGCTTCGGCAACCTGAGCGAGCGTCTTGGGCATTGCGTTCACTCTTGCCTAAACCGGGTGGTTTACCTTTTTAAAAACATTCCGAAACCGTCCATCTAAGAGAATGTCTTCACGACAGTTTCCTCGACACAGGATGTGGTAATAGGCTCCGGAATATTCAATTCTTGGTTTTCGCGACATCTCTTTTCTAGATTAATGCAATCAGATAGGAAAAAGAGAGTTTTTTTAACCGTTTAACACAATGACCCCTAAGCCTCCTACACCTGACCTCTACAGCCCCTACTTCCCTATTTCCCCTATTTCTGCAGAGATTCGTCATGGAACGCCTGTTTTTTCAGGCACTCTTGTCCCTGTACAGAATCTAATCGAGTGTCTTGAGGCAGGGGGGGGGACTCCATTGATTTATTTCTGTATGATTTTCCTACGGTCTCTCGTGACTAAGTTATTGCCGTTCTTGAAGCAACCAAGCAAGATATGCTCGCTTTGGCCACATTATGAAGATGATTTTAGACAATCAGATTTCTCCGTTTTCTCCCTTCTGTTTAACGGCCGGATTTAAGATAATATCTTGCAACCTCTATCTCTAGCGGCTATTGTTGATTCTACATCATAAAAAAATAGCATGAAAGGATGTTACAAATGGAGTTGACCAAATCATTTATTACAGATGAAGAAGGCTCTATTAAAAGCGTGGTCATCGATTTTGATACCTTTAAAAAGCTTGAAAGTCTCTTTCTGGACGAAGGGTTATCCCAAGCCATGTCTGACATTCAGGACGAAGACGAAATCGATTTGGAAACGGCCAAGGTATTTTTAAAGCACCATGCGGGTTAAGCTCAAAAAGACCTTCATTAAGGATCTGAGAAAACTTTCCGGCCAACCAAGAAAAGAGATCGAAATCTTTGTCTTTGAAACCGCACCCCATATCCCATCTCTTGCGGAGACCCCTAATTTGAGAAGGATAAAAGGACATCCGCGTTTCTATCGAGTCCGTTTCGGACCCTACCGCGTTGGGTTTGAACAACGAGATGGGGCGATCATTTTCTACCGAGTTCTTCATCGCAAAGATATCTATCGATATTTTCCATAGGATCGGTCGCCATCCTAATGAATAATATTCAACATGAAGTAACCCCTTTTCCTCCTTTCTTCCTCAGTCACACAAATCAAAGTACGCATGGATTTCGTTCAAAGACGTTTTCCCCATTCCACGTAGGTTGAAAAAGATTTCATCAGATTGTTTGCGCAATGCTCCCACAGAAGAAAACCCTGCGGCTACCGTACTATTCACGATTCTAGCTGAGGGTCCTGAATTTTTAATAGACCAGCTATTCATCTTTTCTTTATTCATTTGTTTAGGAGATAAAGTCACCACAGGTTCCCTGCAAAGAATCAATAACACTACTAATCATTATTCCCATACATCAAGATAATATCCACCTGAATCCGTCAGCTATCGCTTCGGAAGGCGTTTTGGGGCTCAAAAGTTGAAAACTTTTTCCTTGAGATGCTCGCTTTTGGGCGGATTGGGACCGGCAAGTATCACCCTGATGAATTTTTTGAGCGTACAGGTCAGATTCACTCTGGTTTGACCATTTTGGGGCGTAGGCCTCCTTGGGCAGTCGCCTTAGAGTATTGTTAAAGGTGCACGGAGGGCTATGCGAAGGAATGGGCAATATCTTGTATCACTTCAAACCAGCGACAACGCTTGCCAAAGTGAAGTTCAATTCGTCCGGCGTGGCGGACCAATCGAACCGCGCAATAAACGATATTTTTGAGAACCGTTTTGATTCGCCAGCGCATGATGTTGATTTTCTGCGGGGCAAGCCCAGCCCGTTTGATGACCTCTTGGCCAAGACCGCGCAATAGGTTGAAGGCCACCATGGCGCATAACAGAATAATCTTATTGGCACAGAGTCTCCCCGAAGGCAATCGCTCAACATCAAGATCGCTTTTGAGTTCACTGTGGTACTGCTCGCTGGGGCCATGTCCATGATAGAGATCTAGCACCGTCTTGGCACGACAAGAGAGGTTCGTCCACCAGGTGTTCACCTCAAGTTTAGGAACCAGAAGTTTCTGACCATCGATATCGATGGTGCGTTCAATCACTTCGAAGGCCACCGGGACACAAGGGCGGTTTTGGTCACCACCGGGATGGAAATGATCGAAAAAGCCTGTGTAAACGTTCTTGCCTTCACGACTGTCTTGTTTGTCTCCAACTCGGCGTGCAAGGGCCAGCATTTGTTCAGGACATTCGCGGCGAGGATTTCGCTTTACGATAAGATAATGATCCCCAAAAGCGTCGAAGTTATCGGCCGCAGCGTTGCCACTATCAAGCCGAAGCAAACATTTTCCACCCAGGCCCAGGGTTTGGAGCGTTTCAACGCTGCGGGCAATAAACGCGGTCGTTCCCGACTGACAATGTTGTTTACCGGGTCGAAGTTCGCACTCAAGCATGTGGCCTTGAGTGCCCACATAGGCAAATATCGGGGCGTAACCATCATGGCCCTTCTAGGTGTAGGAAACGCCTTCTTTCGAAGAGCCTGAGTGATCCAAAGGGCTCACATCGATATCGACGGGAACAAGATCGAGCCCTTCGACATCTACCTAGCCAAAGGGGCCCGAGGAAAGAAATTCGGTGTTGAGTTTGCGTAGCCCCACATGGGTTCTAGCTGGAGGCAGGTTGTCGAAACGACGTCGGAACACCGGCTCAGAGGCTACCTTTTTAACTCCCCTTTTTAAGTCCAAAGGCATTCATAAAAATCTCATCACCCCGGTACAGGTCGATATCATTGAAATCGGTTCGACCGTTGCAAAGTAAGCCGATCTGGGTAAGGAGGATCTCCCGATCAGAGATCGCATCGGAGCGGCGTGGTTAAAAATTGGAGGGAAGAATCCGTTGAGCATGATCCTCAAGCAGCAGGCCGCAAAGATGATTTCCGCTTGTGCTGTTGAGTTCGCCCTTGCCAGTCTTTATTTTATATTGTTTCATATACACACCTGTTGGGGTGGGGTTGTTTGTTTGAATACGGGTATGCTCCCCGCTTTAGCCCAACAGGTAATGAAAAATCGTCAGATTTTATCTGACGGATTCAGGATCCAATGTACTGGTTAGAGGGTGTATCCGATTCTGTTGGACCATCTACATTTGACATAGATTTTAATGGTTATTCATTTGGAGCCACGGTTCGTCTTATCCTTATAAACTTAAAAATCTCCAGTTGTTGGATTATTTTTCTCAACTTTTTTGTTGAAACATAGTTGACAGATAGAAAGCTCTCAGGTACCTTCTGCCCCTTCTTTGGAAAACAGGAACGTGATGAAAACAACACTTATTAAAGAAACAGGTATTACCCGAAAATGGTTTCTTGTGGATGCGCAAGAAAAACCAACGGGCCAACTGGCTGTTGAAATTTCAACTATCCTAAGAGGTAAAAACAAGCCGACCTATGCGCCGCATCAGGATCAGGGTGATTTTGTGGTTGTCGTTAATGCAAAAAAAGTCAAATTTTCTGGTGCTAAAGAGGAGAAGAAGATTTATCAACATTATACGGGGTATCCTGGCGGGTTAAAACAATACCCTGCGGCTACCGTAAGGGAAAAGCATCCCGAACGGATTCTTGAACAAGCGGTAAAAGGGATGTTGCCTAAAAATAAGTTGAGTCGAACGCTTATCAAACGGTTAAAAGTATATGCGGGTGAAGAACATCCTCATGCCGCACAAAATCCAGAAACATTAGAGTTATTATAAAGCACAGTAAGGATAAAGCCATGACACAACGAGTTTTAGAATACTCCGCAACGGGGAGAAGAAAAACCTCTGTAGCTCGGGTTCGATTGGCATTGGGGGTAGGGAAAATGGTTGTCAATGGCAAGGATTTCCAAGACTATTTTTCAGCAGAAACAACCCTCTTATATATTGAACAACCGTTCAAAGCAACGGACACGCTCAAACGATATGATATTATCGCCAAAGTCGAGGGGGGAGGCAAAATTGGACAAGCCGGCGCATTGCGACACGGCATTTCACGAGCGTTGGTTCAGGCGGATGACACATTAAAACAAGCCTTAAAAGAAACAAGTTGCCTAACGCGTGATTCGCGTATGAAAGAGCGTAAAAAGCCTGGTCAACCGGGGGCACGCAAACGGTTCCAATTCTCAAAACGTTAACCGTTCAACAGTCCGATTTGAAACCCCCCGAATGCCATTGGATTCGGGGGTTTGTTCTGTGACACGTGAGGGTCTGTTAAGAAATAATTTTTACATACACTATTACCTGGATCCGTCAGTTAAACGCGGTTTTCTGCACGAACCATTTGGGCCAAAAGGAATTACAAAAAAGCCTCGACGCACCCAGCGGGTGCGCCTGCGTTTTTTTGCAACCTTTTGCCTCCAAAGCATTCGCACAGAAATCCCACGTTTAACTGACGGATCCAGGTATTAAAGAATAAAAAATGAATTTGAAACATAGCGTTCTGAAAGATGAACTGATTCTACCTAAAGGGTTTAAAGCCGCAGGGATTCATGCTGGCATTAAGAAAGAGAAGAAAGATCTTGCCTTCATCACCTCGGATGTTCCGGCAGCCATGGCGGGTTTATTTACCACGAACCAAGTACACGCGGCACCCGTTAAACTGTGTAAAGAAAAAATCAAGAGCCATCAAGGTCAAGCCATTCTTATTAATAGCGGCAATGCGAATGCCTGTACAGGCGCCCAAGGCCTTTCCAATGCGAAACAGATGGCCAAGGTTGTTGCTGACTCTTTGGGTATTGACGAAACGATGGTTTTTGTCTGTTCCACGGGCCATATTGGCGAACCCATGCCAATGGATGTTATCACTAGAGGGATTCCGAAGGTCTTTGATCAGTTGAGCACCCAAAATGGGCTCCAGGCTGCAGAGGCCATTATGACAACAGATACAGAACAGAAATATGGCAGCACACAGATACACATAGATGAACATGATGTCATCATCAGCGGCATTGCCAAAGGATCCGGAATGATACATCCCAATATGGCGACGATGTTAGCCTTCATCATGACCGATGCAACGGTCAACCGAGAAGCTCTTCAAGAGTGCCTTCATCAGGCAGTAGAAAAGAGTTTCAACCGAATTTCTGTAGATGGTGATACCAGTACAAATGATACGGTCCTTTTCATGGCCAATGGATTGGCCGAGAACACGGAATTAAGTCCTTCGCACTCACAGTGGGCTGATTTTACTAAATCAGTTGATACCATGTGCTACGATCTCGCTCTTAAAATGGTACAAGATGGTGAGGGAGCCACAAAAACTATAACGGTGCGCGTACAAGGCGCCCAGGATCATCGCGATGCAGATCTTGCCGCTCGATCCGTTGTTCATTCCATTGAAGTACGAGCTTCCTGGCATAGTGATAAAGTAGGGTGGGGACGCGTTATGCACGCATTGGGTTATTCAAAAGCAAAAATTGTAGAGGAAAAGGTCGATGTCTGTTATAATGGAGTTCAGGCTGTATCGCAAGGTATGGGAACAGATACCCCTAAAGAAAAGTTAAAAGAGGCCGTAAACCAAAATGCATTCACCATTGATATCAACTTAAACATCGCTGACGGAGAAGCCGTCATCTATTCCTGCGACTGTACAGAAGAGTATATCCGGCTCAATACCTATTAAAAAGTCGAAGGTCCAAAGTCAAAGGTCTAAAAACATGAAGAAAATAATCGAAAAAGCTTCCGTGCTCATTGAAGCCCTTCCTTATATACAACGGTTTCGGAACGAGGTTGTTGTCGTAAAATTTGGCGGAAGCATTATGGAAGACCCCGTAGGTATAAAAAGTATCCTTAAAGATATAGCCTTTATGCAATGTGTAGGGTTGAAGCCCGTGATTGTTCATGGGGGGGGCAAAGCCATTACCCAAAAAATGAACGAAAAGGGTGTTCGCCCAGTTTTTATAAAAGGGTTACGTGTAACCGACGAAGCATCTATTCGGGTCGTTGAACATGTGCTTAACCATGAAGTGAATCCAAAAATTGTAGAAAGACTAAACGCTTATGGATGTCAGGCTCTAGGGCTCCATGGTGATGATATTTTGAAGGCCGACAAGAAAAGTGTAGAGGCGACCGAACCGGATAACCCTATAGATTTAGGGTATGTAGGCGAAGCAACAAATGTAGACACAACACCCGTGGAGGCCTTCTTAAAGTCAGGGATAACGCCTGTGATCACCCCTTTAGGAAAAGGGCCTGATCGGATGATCTATAATGTAAACGCCGATGAAGCAGCTGCGGCCATTGCCAAGACGTTAAAGGCCCGAAAGCTGGTATTCCTTTCTGATGTACCTGGCCTATTAGAAAATCCCCACAATTCAGACACATTAATTTCCACCGTTTACGTGGATGAAATAGAAACGTATATTAAACGAGGGGTTATTAACGGTGGCATGCTCCCTAAAATGTTGGGGGGGAAAAAGGCATTAGAGATGGGGGTTCGGAAAACGCATATTATCGATTCGAGTTTACCCCATTCACTTTTGCTTGAGTTGTTTACCGATAAAGGGGTTGGGACAGAAATCGTAACGGAGTGATGATTAAGGAATACGGAATCAGGTTAGTAGATCATGAATAAGGACCAAACCATCGAACTTCATAAACAATACGTCATGCCTACATATGCCCCGGATCTTGTCCTTGTAAAAGGAAAAGGACCCTATGTTTGGGATGCGGATGGGTGTAAGTATTTAGATTTTCTATCAGGCATTTCTGTACTCAACGTGGGTCATTGTCACCCCAAAGTGGTGCATGCGATAAAAACACAAGCTTCCACGCTGATGCACGTGTCCAATCTTTACTATAACGAAAATCAACCTCGGTTAGCTGAGGCGCTTTCAAAAAAGTCTCTACGGGGAAAATGTTTTTTCTGTAACTCAGGGGCAGAAGCCAATGAAGCATTGATCAAACTGGCTCGTTTATGGGGACAACCCCAGGGAAAACACCAAATTATATCCATGCGAAATTCTTTTCATGGTCGAACACTAGCCACCTTGACGGTGACCGGGCAACAAAAAGTGCAGAGCGGGTTTGAACCGTTACCCGAAGGCTTTGCTCAAGCAACGTTTAATGATCTAAAATCGTGTTGGATGGCCGTGCATAAAAAAACCGCGGCCATTTTGGTAGAAACGATTCAAGGTGAAGGCGGTGTTCTCCCGGCTGACCCCGAATTCATAAAGGGTCTGCGAACGTTGTGTGATGAAAAAAATATTTTGCTTTTGTGCGATGAGGTACAGTGCGGCATGGGCCGGACAGGTCGATGGTTTGGTTATCAACATTATGGTATAGAACCGGATGCCATCTCTTTAGCAAAAGGATTAGGCGGAGGGTTTCCCATTGGCGCCATGATTACAAATCAAAGATTAGCAGACGTTTTCTACCCAGGACACCATGCCACCACATTTGGCGGCACACCGCTTGCGTGTGCGGCCGGACGCGCGGTTGTTGAGGCTATAGAAGAGGAAAGCATGATTGAAAACGCAGAAAAAACGGGAACACTTTTCATGCAGAAACTAGAAAAAATCTGCACGAAGTATACCTTTATTAAAGATGTTCGAGGGAAAGGATTAATGGTAGGGTTGGTATTCAATGAGTCTGCGAAAGACTTTGAAAAATGTTTGCGCGGGAAAAATTTATTAACCTTAGCCACGGCAGAAAATGTCATTCGATTCTTGCCACCATTGAATATAAAAGCCTCTCAAATAAATAGGGCTTTAACAGCCATAAAAGCGGTGTGCAAGGAATGGAAATGAAAGAACGTTTATGAAAATTGTGTTGGCGTATTCAGGAGGGTTAGACACATCCGTCATTTTAAAATGGCTTATAGATACCTATCAAGCTGAAGTCATCGCCTATGCCGCAGATGTTGGCCAAGGCGAAGAGCTTGGCGGGTTGAAAGAAAGAGCCTTAGACGCCGGTGCCTCTAAAGCCTATATAGAAGATCTGCGAAAAGAGTTTGCCCGTGACTTTGTTTTCCCCATGATACGAGTAGGCGCTGTGTATGAATCTGGGTACCTTTTGGGAACCTCGATTGCTCGCCCTTTAATTGCAAAGCGACAGATCGAAATTGCACAAGAAAACAACGCCGAAGCGATCTCTCATGGAGCCACCGGAAAGGGGAATGATCAAGTTCGATTTGAACTGACCTTCTATGCGCTCCAACCGGACATCAAAATTATAGCCCCTTGGCGAGAGTGGGCATTTCAGTCACGGACCGAATTGATCAACTATGCAAAAGAGCACGGCATACCCGTACCCGTAACCGTTGAAAAACCCTATAGCATGGATGCTAATCTTCTGCATATCAGTTATGAAGGCGGTGTGCTAGAAGATCCATGGAGAGCGCCACCCGAAGAAATGTTTAGGTGGACCGTTTCGCCTGAAAAGGCACCGGATAAACCCGAAGAAATGACCATTGATTTTGAAAGGGGAAACGCGATTGCGGTTAATGGAGAAAACCTGTCACCGTTTAAAATTATGCTTATCCTCAACGAACAGGGAAACAGACATGGTATCGGTCGCATTGATATGGTTGAAAACCGGTACGTCGGCATGAAAAGTCGAGGGGTCTACGAAACGCCTGGAGGCACCATTCTTCACCGAGCACGAGAGGCCGTAGAACAAATCACCATGGATCGAGAAGTGCTACACTTGCGAAATACGTTTATTCCTGAATATGCGAAACTGGTATATAATGGCTTTTGGTTCTCGCCTGAACGGACGATGTTACAGTCCGCCATGGACGAGGCGGCAACCTGTGTTACAGGAACCGCTCGGCTCAAACTATATAAAGGGACCTGTACGGTTATTGGCCGAAAATCAGAACAGTCATTGTACGACCCCGAACTCGCGACGTTTGAAGCGGAAGGCGTCTATGATCAACGTAATGCCACGGGTTTTATCAAGCTCAATGCTTTACGACTTCAAATGCAGGCTAAAAAGTCCCGTTGAACTTAGACAGAGCCCGTTCTACCCACTGTTCAGAGTCAAGATACCATTGTACGGTCTTTCGCAAACCTGTCTCAAAGGACTCTTTTGGACTCCACCCTAATTCTTGGCCTATCTTTGAACAATCTATAGCATAACGACGATCATGCCCTGGGCGATCAGGGACCATTGTGATTAGTTCTCGCCGAGACCCCCCTTCTTTTGATCCAACCATTTCGTCTAATAAATCTGCAATCTTTTGTACAACGACGATGTTTTCCAGCTCGTTCTGACCGCCGACATTATACGTTACACCTCTTTGTCTTTTTTTTATAATTTCCCAAATGGCTTCGCAATAATCTTCTACATAAAGCCAATCTCGAATATTTTTCCCGTCGCCGTAAACAGGCAACGATTTTCCATCGCGTGCATTTAGGATCATGAGAGGAATCAGTTTCTCAGGGAATTGATACGGTCCATAATTATTTGAGCAGTTCGAAATGGTGACAGGCAATCCATATGTTTTGCTATAAGCACGAACTAAATGATCCGAGGAGGCTTTGGAGGCTTAGTACGGACTATTCGGTTTATAAGGGGTCTCCTCAGTAAAGGAACCTTTTTGGGGAAGAGACCCAAAGACTTCATCTGTACTAATATGATGGAAAAGCTGTACCTGGTCCATGCGTTGCCGACAACATTCCAAAAGATTATATGTTCCTACAATATTTGTCTGAATAAATTGACCGGGACTGACAATGGAACGATCTACATGGGATTCAGCAGCAAAATGGCAAACGGCATCAATATCATACGTATCAAAGATGTTTGCCAGCGCCTGCTGATCACAGATATCCGCTTTCACAAAGACATATCGATGATTGGATAAACAATCAGACAGGCCTTCGAGATTTTCGGGGTTCCCAGCATATGTCAGTTTATCCACATTAATAATTCGGCCAGAAAAAGCGGGTTGATGGAGAAGATAACGGATAAAATTTGAACCGATAAACCCGCATCCGCCTGTGACTAATATGTTGTTGAACATCTTAATGGTCCTTCACACATTCATTTGTGATAACGCGTTGTTCTTTGGCAAGGCACTCCATTTAAATCCAGTTCGTCAAAATTCTAGCCCATTCAACGGCTTAGATCTGAAGAACTACTTATAATATCATGTGTTAAAGCAGGACCTCCATTTTACGTTAACCTGGATCCGTCAGTTAAACGTGGGATTTCTGTGCGAATGCTTTAGAGGCAAAAGGTTGCAAAAAAACGCAGGCGCACCCGCTGGGTGCGTCGAGGCTCTTTTGTAATTCCTTTTGGCCCAAATGGTTCGTGCAGAAAACCACGTTTAACTGACGGATCCAGGGTTAAGTGATTCTCACTAACGATATCTCTATTCCCGCACTGCTTTATGTGAAAAGGTCGGAAGGCCTATGTCACGCACCATCTTCCCTGGCAATGTATAACTCATAACAGAATCTTGGCCGGCTAGTTTTTTGCGAATATTCTTCAAAAAGGTGACCATGTGAAAAGGCCGAGAAGAAGCCTGATAAAAAGCCAACCGCTTTAAGGCGCGCAGTGAAGCATACCCAGACTCAGGTAAGGCCTGATGTAACATTAAGGCCATATCTACTAAATCGATAAGCTCCTGTTTATTGATGGAGGGATCCTTTTTGATCGTGTTCCATAGGCGATGTGCACAAGGGGGAAAAAAAGCCAATTCGTAGGCCATTTGCAATTTATCTCTAGGGTTCATTTTGGGTACCCCATATTTGCATGTCGATTTCAAGACTTTTCAGATTCTCTTGAAGGACAACATTTTTTCGAAAAGGCTTCGGTAACGTTTGCATCGCTTTCTGTATCTCCTCGAAATCCACGTTCATCCTATAACAGAGATACTGAATATCAGCCCGATCAATTTCATCATACCGTATCAATTTGCTTGCAACCAGTTATGCAGGAGAGACGGTAAACACTCTCAATTTTTCACCTTTCCAAAAATCACCATAGATGTTTCAGCGTCAGGCGCAGATAAACATAAACGTCCGATTGAAATCCATTCAATATGATCTTTAGAAAAGTTTTCTTCCGGATTAATGGGAAGACCCGCTGCATGGGCGGCCTGTTGGAAATCCTCAAAATCTACCTCTGAATACGGCGCTGCTATATCAATATCCAAACTGGTCCGACCTTCTTCGTCTAAAAGTATAAACGCCGCACTTCCATAAATACAGAGCGTAGTTTCTGTAGCCAGTCGCTTATCGATGGCTGCCAAATAATTCAGTAATTGATTTTGGTTCATGTGGGGGGGGGTATTATAAAAAACTGACGAATTAAAACAAGCGTCGACTCGCCGTCTATCTTTCGCTAACAACGAGGAGTGACCGAGGCTGCCGGCGCTCACCCACTCGAAGTAGCGAGGAGCCGAATTACCGCAATCCGCTTTATACCGAACCATCTATACACTCATTTGCAATCACGCGTTGCTCATTTGCATCATTCCTTAAATGTACGTTTCCCTTGAGTTGTACATCTGGGCCGAAACGAATATCGCCCTGAATCGCTAATGAAGAACATTTGAGCAAGGACGGTGCGGCGACGGGAAGACGTGCTTGAAAATCCTCAATGAGTTTATAATGCGTTCCATCTAAATCAATAACAATGGTTTCTAACTTTCTACGGGGATTGACTACTACATGTCCGGCTTCGTTGAGAACAAAAATATCTGACCAAAGAGCGAGCAAGTCATTGGTTGTTTTGACAGGAGTAAATCGTGTTCTAGGTACGCGTAATACCTCAGCATCCGGGAAAGTAGAGATTGCTGCTCCCATGGCCATCTCAAGGTGAAAGACGTTCAAAGATGTTGTATCTTTTGGATCAATGGTTTTACTATTCACGATTAAGGGAAGCTTAAGAACATTATGGGTTTCGCTTAGTTTTTGCTGAATAGACTCTAAATTGACCCAAATCGTGTTCGTGTTAAAATATTTAAACTTTGACACATCCTGAAAATCTTCTATTTCGTCTTCAGGACATTGGGCGAGTTCTCTCAAAAGGATTCCCCCGTTCTTATTACGCGCTAAATGGCCCCCTTTTTTGTCTGCTTCTGTACGATCCGTGACTTCCATAAGAAACGGAATTTTCCGTTCTACAAAATACGCGAGGATTCGTGGATCCATCACCGCCCCCAAATTATCGGCGTTAGAAACAAAGGCATATTTAAACCCTTGCTCTAAAAATTGGCGAAGGATCCCTGACGAGACCATAGCCGTATAAATATCCCCGTGCCCAGGCGGGCACCATTCTTTGGAGGGATCCTCAGGATGTTCTACAGCTTCGAATGTGTCTTGGTCAATTTTTGGAACTTTATGTTGAAGGAAAGAAAGGGGAATGTTTTTTTGTCCTTGAACGAGTTCCGGATATTGATCCATCGCTTTGAGGGTATCTTCGTCTGTATTAAAGCTGTTCATAAACACGAGCGGCATATCGACTCCATACGTTTTACGTAGGTAAAGGACTTGTTTGGCAATAATATCTAAAAAAGTACATCCGTCTTTTGCTGGGAGAAGAAGTTTGGCTTGGGCTAATCCCATACTCGTTCCAAGACCCCCGTTTAGCTTAACCATAAGGGTTTGTTTCAAAGGTCGAAGTTCGTCTAAACCACTTGCATGTAATGCGTGATAGTCAGGCGCGATCATTAAAGGTTCAATCTCGTAGTGACTGACAAATCCCCTGGCCCCTTCAACAAGTTGAGAGTAGTTGTGTTCGAATGTATCGATCGCAACCTGTGGCAATCCTTCATGGCACATACGCCTGACAATATGTTTAAAACTGGTTTTATACTGCATCACTTTTTCTCGTTTTTTGCTTTTCCAAGTCTACTTTCTGCTCGTTGCTGAAGAGAAGGTATCGTGTCTTTAGAACCGTTTAAACTTGCAAGGCCTATGCTTATCGTAATGGGTTTATTATAGAGAAGATTGAGCCGATGTTTTCTTATGTCAGAATACAACCGTGCTGCAAAGACTCTAGCGCTCTCTTCTGGGGTTTCTGGAAGAAGCACAGCAAATTCATCGCCCAATCTATATCTAAAAAGAATGTCTGAAGTCCTGGATACAGATTCCAGAAATTGAGCAAATTCTGTGAGGAGGGTATCGCCGGCAACGTATCCATACTCTTCGTTAAGACTTTTTAGTCCATCTAAATCGATAAGAATCAATGACAAGGGCTTGTGATATCGTTTAGCCCGTCCTGCTTCGTTTTCAAGTCGATATTTGAATTCACGGCTATTATAGAGCTTTGTAAGGTCATCGATTCGGGCTAAGGCCATGTATTTTTTCAGCTTAGGTGTTAGCAGGACATAAACGACCAAACCGCCCAATGATGCCGCACAAAAGAAGAGTACGATTCCTAGAAAGATATATTCCATATTTTCGACCTGAGACTTTCGACCTGAGACTTTCGACCTTCAGACCTTTGACTCTTTCTTTGCTACCGATATTTCGCCTGCAAATCCCGAATCCCTTCTTCATCCCCAATAATCGTCAATCGGTCTCCCTCACGCAATGTCGTATTTCCTTGAGGCACAAACGTTGAATCGCCTCTACGAATAATGGCAATCAAACAGCCTGGAGGAAATGATAATGCATGTACTGTTTTTTTGATTAGCGGTGAAGTTTTAAATCCTTCTTGTAAATAAAGGGATAGATAGCGATCGTTTCGTAAGAGCGACTCTTTCATCGCCTGATCATCCGCGGATTGCAACCATTCACCCATAAAACCGGAGTCATCTACTCGACTCGCAATTTGGGACAGAATCCGCAAATGTTGTCCTGGATCATCTTTTGAACTGATCAAAAACATAATGGCATAGACTGGTTCTGATGATTGATCCTCTTGTCCCTCAAACGCGTCTGCCATATCAATATAAAGACCTTCTTTTACACGAACCAAAACCATCTGAGGGTCTGCCACCGCGGGTAATCGAAGATGAGGCAATGCAGCACTATGTGAAACAGGCGTTGCACCAATACGCGTTCCCTTCATAAATCCGTCCAACAGATGATCAGCGGATGAATTTACACGTTGAGCCAAAAGATGAGAAGCCTTACGGGCCGCGGCCTCAAAGTTTTTTCCAGGCTCCAAATCGATCACATGTGCCCGTGTTACAATATCATCAAAAGGATCTTCGGCTCGCAACCCTTTTTCCTTTAGAATGCCTCTCAATTCTGTATCTAATTCCTCATATCGACGCCGACCCAGTCGTTCAAAAATATGGTAGATGGCGCCTTCGCGCCTAACATATTTGTGTGCATAACGAAAATACCAACCGACGGATACGGCTAGCAGTCCTGTTGTGAAGAGCACAGGTAACCATCCCATTGATGCAATGAGTAGCGCAGGGAAAACAATACCTAGAATTTGAATCCAAGGATAACAGGGAGATCGATAACCAGGATCATAAGACGGAATTTTGCTTTCACGCATAACAATGACGGCTAAACATAGCAAGGCAAACATCAGCAACTGGAAAGCACTCGCTAACTTGGCAATCTTGGTTGCGTTTAAGAGCAACAGAATGACCACAATACTCCCAACCGTAACCAATACCCCTGAAATTGGAATATCACGTCGACTTAGCTTGCAGAAAAAAGAGGGCAGTAAATGGTCTCGACTCATGGCTAGAGGATAACGAGATGCACTTAGAATGCCTGCATTCGTTACAGAAGCAAAAGCACAAAGGGCCGCGATTGTAATAAGTTTTACGCCCCACTCACCAAAGATCAATTTAGCGGTAGTTGCCACAGGGGTATAATCGCCTTCCAACCCACTTGCTCCTGCCACACCCGTCATTACATAAAGACCAACGGCATAGATCAAAATGGCTGTACCCAATGAAAGGAATACGCCTCGCGGTAGACTTTTTTCAGGATCCTTTATTTCTTCAGATACACTAGCCACCTTTGTGACTCCGACATAACTAATATACACAAGCCCAGCAGTCGAAAAAATGGCATCCCATCCTTTATCAAAAAATCCAGAGAAATGCGCCAAATTCACATGTGGCATCCCCCCGCCCATAAACCAAACGAGGATACTGAGAAGACCTCCAACCAACAGAACTTGAAAGAGACCCGCGCTTTTTGCGCCGACCATGTTGATGGCCCCAAATAACAAGGCAAACGCCAATGCCAGAGGAAGAACCGGCAAGTTTGGAAATATAAGTTGGACATAGGCCCCCATACCGATCAGCGCAAAGGTTGTTTTAAATACCAGTGCAATCCATGTCCCAATACCCCCAATTGTCCCAACAAGTGGACCCATACTCCGGTCAAGAAAATAGTATGCTCCACCCGCCCGTGGCATAGCTGTCCCTAGTTCTACGATACTGAACATGGCCGGGATAAGAGGAATCGCCGCTATCAAATAGGCTAAAATGACAGCGGGCCCGGCATGCTGTACGGCAAGACCTGGTAACAGAAAAAAACCGGCGCTTAGCGTTGTCCCCGTGGCAATCGCATACACATTAAGCAAGCCCAGCTCTTTTTTTAGACGTTTCCCTTTGGACGAAGTCGACATAGCTGATTAAATAACCTTCAATCGGTATACGATTCAACCCTATTTCTAATAAAATAACGAGTGCCTTGATAAAGGTCGGTTACGGCTTAACCCTAACCCTGTAAGCTTCCATTTAGAAAAATTTCACCAAAATCAAGTTGAATAAAACATCTCTGTAAAATATAAAGAAAGCTGGTTGGACGCTTAGCTCAGTTGGCCAGAGCACCACCTTGACATGGTGGGGGCCACAGGTTCAAGTCCTGTAGCGTCCACCACTCTTTTTCGTGGGGACAAGGGATTCGTTTCATTATTCAAACAGGTCATGCAACAGGGAGATTCGTTAAGACCTATCTATTTACACGTTCGGCATATTTCCCTGTACGCGTATCAATACGAACCCTGTCACCTTGATTGATGAAAATGGGGACATGGATTTCATACCCGTTATCGATTTTGGCGGGTTTAAGGACATTAGTAGCGGTATCCCCCCGCGCTCCGGGTTCTGTTTCAGTAATTTTTTTTTCGATAAAGTTTGGCAGGGTGACGCTTATGGGCCTGTCATTATGAAAAAGGATTTTACATTCGATATCTTCTACTAAAAAATAACGCTGATCATTTAAGATTTCAGCGTTTACCTCAATTTGATCATATGTTTTGGGATCTATAAATACGAAGTGGTTGCCATCTGGATAGGAATAGATCATATCTTTTTCCATCAAGTTAGCTTTGTCGATTTTATCAACGGACCGATAGGTTTTTTCGACAGACGATCCTGTGATAAGATTTTTTATCCTACATCGATATAAGGCTTGGCCTTTACCCGGTTTGACGAACTGAAACTCGACAACCTCACAAGGATCGCCATCGATCTCGATTTTGAGTCCTTTACGTAAATCAGATGCGTTGTACATGATGCTGGATACTGGATGCTGGATTTTTGATCTGGATATCTAGCTAGCATCCACCATCTTTATGTCCCCAACCTTTTCTCGAGATTGTTTAGTTCCTTGTCCAATTCCGTGGGCAAACGGTCTCCAAACTGTGCGTAGTGGTCTCTTATCCCGGGAATTTCTGAAGCCCACCCTTCAATATCTACAGCCAGTAATTTGGCAAGATTCTCTTCGGATATGTCTAGCCCTTCTATATCTAAAGCCGTTGGATTCGGAAGATAGCCAATAGGCGTTTCTACAGCTTCAGCTTGGTTATCACATCGCTCAAAAATCCATTTAAGGACTCGACTATTCTCTCCGAATCCTGGCCATAACCATTTTCCACTCTCATCTTTACGGAACCAATTGATATAATAGATTTTTGGTAGTTTATCCGCATCTCCTTGTTGGCCTATGTTGATCCAGTGTCTTAGGTAGTCGCCCATATGATAACCACAGAAAGGCAACATCGCCATGGGATCTCGACGGAGCTCACCTATTTTCCCGGCAGCGGCGGCCGTTTTTTCAGAAGACATAATAGACCCAAGAAACGTTCCATGCTCCCAGCTAAATGATTCGTTCACTAACGGAACTACGGAAGCTCTGCGACCTCCAAAAAGAAAAGCGCTGATAGGCACTCCTTTGGGGTCTTCCCATTCATCAGCAATCACAGGACATTGTTGTGCGGGGATCGTAAACCGGGCATTGGGATGTGCGGCTGTACGATTGCTTTCAGGCGTCCAAGGACGACGTAACCAGTCTACGGCTTCGGCGGGGGCCTCACTCATTTCTTCCCACCAAACATCTCCATCTTTAGTTAGTGCGCAATTTGTAAAGATACTGTTTTCTTTTAAGGTTTCCATGGCGTTTGGATTTGAATCGAGACTGGTTCCCGGAGCAACCCCAAAGAACCCGGCTTCCGGATTAATGGCATAAAGCCGTCCGTCTTCACCAAACTTCATCCAGGCAATATCGTCGCCAATGGTTTCGACTTTCCAGCCCTTAATCGTTGGATCCATCATGGCTAGATTTGTTTTTCCACACGCACTGGGAAAGGCCGCCGCTATGTATTTTACGGTCCCTTCTGGAGAGGTCAGCTTTAAAATAAGCATATGTTCAGCCATCCATCCTTCATCGCGGGCTTGAGCAGAAGCGATCCGAAGGGCATGACATTTTTTGCCCAGCAGGGCGTTTCCGCCATAGCCAGAACCGTATGACCAGATTTCACGTGTTTCAGGAAAATGACTGATATATTTATTGTCAGGGTTACAGGGCCATGGCAGGTCAGGCTGTTTGGGTTCTGTTAAAGGGTACCCAACAGAATGAACACCACGCACAAAATCATCGCTTTCACCTAAAACGTCAAAGACCTTCATTCCAACTCGTGCCATAATATGCATGCTGCAGACCACGTACGGCGAATCGGTTAATATGACTCCTATTTTTGATATAGGACTTCCGATAGGCCCCATGGAATAGGGTATCACATACATGGTACGACCTTGCATGCACGCTTTGTAAAGATGGCTCATGGACTTTTTCATTTCTATAGGATCCGACCAATTATTGGTAGGGCCAGCATCTTCCTCTTTTTCAGAGCAGATAAAGGTCCGGTCTTCTACACGCGCGACATCGCCCGGATCTGAGCGACAGATAAAGCTATTTGGCTTTTTATCATGGCTGAGCCGAATAAACGTTCCTGCATCGACCATAGATTGTGTTAAGCGATCATATTCTTCCTCCGAACCATCGCACCATGTCACTTCATCGGGCGTACACATAGCTGCTATTTCATCAATCCAATTTAGTAAACTTTTATTCGTTGTCATTTGTTCTCCTCTTTTATGTTAAGGTGAAGGAAATAGATAGATGGATTTTGAATGTACCGCAAGATAAATTTTTGTTTTCCCTTGATAAACCCTAAGAATCTATGTCCGCTTTAACGTATATGAACTTAAAAATTAGTCTCCTCTACCTTTGGGAGAGGGGGTTGTGTTAAAGTCGCCCTTTTTTAACCAAACCGCTTCTATGTCGAATCGCAGGAAAAATTGAATTGTCCCTGGATCCGTCAGTTAAACGCGGTTTTCTGCACGAACCATTTGGGCCAAAAGGAATTACAAAAAAGCCTCGACGCACCCAGCGGGTGCGCCTGCGTTTTTTTGCAACCTTTTGCCTCCAAAACATTCGCACAGAAATCCCACGTTTAACTGACGGATCCAGGATATAGTGAGCATGTTAGCCTTGAGCAGCATATTCGTTCCGTTAAAGAACTCTGTCGTGTGGCTAAAGAAGTTAGAATTTATCCTCTGCTTTCGTTAAATAGAGAAATATCTCCGCACTTACGAAGTGTTATGTCTCTATTAAACGAAGATGGTCTGTCTACTTCTCTAGTTGATGTTAAGTACCAGTTTCAAAAGGGGGCAACCCAAATGTTGGCAGCAAAATACGTTTAATCGGGTCACCCCGACTGACCAGTAAAGGCCAGCCGGAGTTCCCACACCGCCGGCATGCGGGTCCCCTCACTGGGGCCAAAGCCACCGTTCTTTCTCTCACCACGATTCCGTACCAGCGGAGTTGAGCTGAGCAGCTTCAGGCCATCCAGCTCAAACGTGAGGTGGCAGGCACGTCAAGAATCAAAGGGGCTCACTTCACGGAGCATGAACTTGATACCGCAATGGAGGAGACTCCTGAGCAGCTGCACACTCGATCCCAACGTCAAGCTGTAGCAGCCGTCAAGGCATACCGCTGGGTCGCAAGCCTTCCGAATGACCATCCTGCCAACGAAGATCTTATTCTCAACATCCACCGGCTTGTCATCACGGGAGCCGACGACGGCTACTGCCCCCCGGTCTGCTGCGACGTCAGGATGAGCACGTGACTTTCGGCGCGCCGCGACATCGCGGGGCGACTGGAGGAGAGGAATACAAGACAGCCTTCAGTCGTTTCTGTGCGACTTTTGACGGTGAAATGCGGGGACATGATCCGCTTGTTCGCGTACTGGCCGCCCACTATCACTTCGCAGCAATGCATCCTTTTCTCGACGGAAAGGCCGTACGGCCCGGGCGATGGAAACATTCTTCCTTCAGCGCTGCGGCCTTAGAGAGACCCTCTTCATCGCGATGTCGAACTACTACTATGAAGAGAAGAACTCATATCTACAGGCCTTGGCAGACGTCAGGGCCCGTGACCATGACCTGACTCCGTTCCTCTGCTTTGGTCTAAGGGATAGAACTTCAGTGTCGACGCCTCTTTGACGAGATTCGCGGCAAAGTTTCCAAGGCGCTCTACCGCAATCTCATGTTTGATCTATTTAACCGCCTGAAGAGCGCGCGGAAGAGGGTCATCGCGGAGCGACAGATCAAGACTCTAACGCTTCTTCTTAATGGATCATGACGTTCGATTAACTCATTGAAGCCACAAAGGACAATTATCATAGGCTTAAGAACCCAGTCCGAGCCTTAGCTCGTGACATCAACGGCCTGAATTAACTACAGACCATCCTCGTGCAACGCGTGAACGAGGACGAATACAGAATTTCTGTGCGACTGGAATGGCTAGCAGAGATCACTGAGACTGAGTTCTTCAAGCGAGTCAAGGAGATGCCAAAAGCCAAGACGCATGGTTTCCTTGACCACTGATCTTCACCGACTTTGCTTTGGCTCAGAACTTAGGTATCACAAAAGAGAATCATGAAAAAGAGGATGAGCAGGGGCTATAAAATTTACTCTTTGCCACCATATGAACAAAGCCGGCGCAAAAAAGAGGTTGATTCGTCCTTAGACATTATGGTTCTTTAAGACCTATTCACTAAAACTGTTTAGGTAAAAGAATTTAAAGAAGAGATTTGATTACAAAGCAAGGAGCATACAAAGAATGAGTGCAGTAAAAGAAATGGATCATGTTGAGTCAGAGGTCTTAAGACGCTACGGGGACGGAGCTCAAGAGGTAGAAGTCGGACTTTGTTGTCCCACCGAATATGACATCGAATACCTGAAGATATTACCTTCTGAAATCATTGAAAAAGATTACGGATGCGGAGATCCCTCGAAATATATTAAGACCGGTGAAACCGTCCTGGATTTAGGGTTTGGCGCAGGAAAAATTTGTTATATTCTGTCACAGAAAGTAGGCGCTTCGGGTCAGGTCATCGGTGTTGACTTTAACGATAAGATGTTGAATCTAGCGCGCAAATATCAAGATGAGATGGCTTCTAAGATCGGATATGCCAACATCGATTTTCGGAAAGGGAAAATACAAGATCTTGCCCTTGACCTTACTCAGATAGAAACCTGGCTTAAAAAAAATCCGATCAAGACCGTAGAACAGATTCAAGCTTTTGAAGCTGAATGTGAACGAATCCGCAAACACCAGCCTCTCATACCCGATAATTATATCGATGTCATCGTATCAAACTGCGTGCTGAACCTCGTCCGTACCGAACAGAAAAAACAACTGTTTCAAGAGATGGCAAGGGTTTTGAAACCCGGCGGACGGGCCGTGATCTCGGATATTGTGTGCGATCAAAATCCTACCGAAAAAGTTTTGAATGACCCCGAGTTATGGAGTGGATGTATTTCGGGTGCTTTTCGAGAAGATCTGTTCCTGGAGATGTTCGCGGATGCCGGATTTTATGGAATCGAAATTCTTGTTCGGCAAGAAGAGCCGTGGCATGTGATTGACGGCATAGAATTTCGCTCTTTAACCGTTCAAGCATACAAAGGGGTCAATGAAACCCGACTTGAAAGAAACCAGGCGGTCATTTATAAGGGTCCATGGAAACGGGTGATGGATGATAAAGGTCTCATTTATAATCGGGGCACTCGTGCAGCCGTCTGTGACAAGACCTATACACGTATGACAGACCCTGAAGGGCCCTATGCAAAAGATCTATTCGGTATTGAGCCAAAGGAGCCTCTTCCTATAGAAGATGCACACTGTTTTAAACCTTCTCGCGACAACACGCTCCGTGATCCCAAAGAAACAAAAGGGAATGATTATCATGAAACAAAAAGCGAGAGTGGTTCTTGCTGCGGGGCAGGAGAATGTTGTTAGTTTACTAGATATTGGATACTAGGTGCTGGATCCGATCTACAATCTGAAATCCGAACAATCTTGACGTTTTTATATACCCTGCTAAGGTTCACGTTTTCCTTTTTCAAAAATCCTGGAGTTTGAATGCAAATATATGTGCCTAAAGATTCTGTCACGAATGAAGCACGCGTTGCTATCATTTCGTCAACAGTAGATAAGCTAAGAAAACTCGACGCTCAATGGATCATCGAAAAAGGATTAGGGCAAAGCATTCAGCAAGAAGATGATGCCTACATCCAAGCAGGGGCGGCCCTGTCTGATGATCCTGATACCTCTTTGGGATTGGCTGATATTATTTTACGCCTGAACCCCCCGTCTGCGGATGAAGTAAAACGGTTAAAAGAAGGATGCATTCATATTAGTTATATGGATCCTTTTAACCAGCAAGACCTCGTTGAAGCCTTTGCAGCAGCAAAGGTGAGCGCCATAAGCATGGAAATGATCCCTCGCACCACGCTTGCACAGAAAATGGATGCGCTCAGTTCACAAGCCAACCTAGCCGGCTATGTTGCGGTCATTGTCGCCACAGAACACCTGAACCAAATTCTTCCCATGATGATGACACCGGCTGGCACATTAACGCCATCACGCGTTTTTGTCATCGGTGCTGGCGTAGCCGGATTACAAGCGATTGCTACCGCCAAACGTTTAGGGGCCCGGGTAGAAGCTTTTGACACGCGTCCGGTTGTAAAAGAACAAGTACAATCTCTGGGCGCAAAATTTATTAAAGTGGATCTTGGCAAGACCGGTCAAACAAAAGATGGATACGCCAAAGAACTCACGGAAGAACAACTCCAAAAACAACGCGAGGCCATGACCAAAGCCTGTGCGAATGCCGACGTTGTAATTACCACCGCTCAACTATTTGGACGAAAAGCGCCTTTGATCATTAACCACGAAATCATTAAACAAATGAAGCCCGGGAGTATTATTGTAGATTTAGCGGTAGAATCAGGTGGAAACGTTGAGGGATCCAAGCTCAATGAAATTGTAAACGTAAACGGTGTCTCTATTATTGGATTTGTGAACTTACCAGGACGCGTTCCTATCCATGCAAGCCAAATGTACTCTAGCAATCTAGGAAATTTGGTTGAACATTTTTGGGATCAAGAAACTAAGACATTTAATGTAAATATAGAAGACGAGATCATTCAAGGGTGCTTGATTACTCATAACGGAGAAATTGTGAATGAAAGAATCCGAAAGGAAGGTCATTAAATCAATGATCCCCATACGCTAACGCGATCAGAGTGAACCAGTGACTATTAATGACCGTATGAAAAGCTAATAATCAGGAGTGAGAAAATGGGACTTTTATTTTTTACATTCGTACTGGCGATATTTTTAGGGGTTGAACTTATTTCTAAAGTCCCTTCTCAATTGCATACCCCCCTGATGTCGGGTTCCAATGCGATTTCGGGCATCACGGTTGTAGGTGCTTTAATTGCTATAGGTTCTCAAGGTCATGACATCTTAACGATTGTGCTCGGGACCTTAGCTGTTATTTTTGCCACTATTAACGTGGTCGGTGGTTACGTGGTTACAGATCGCATGCTCGGGATGTTCAAGAAAAAGGATGGGAACTAAAGTTCATGGAATCGATTATCAATTTCAGTTATATTGCCGCATCGGTGCTGTTCATCTTTGGTCTGAAGATGCTCAGTTCGCAAAAAACCGCCAAGCGCGGCAACCTCCTTTCAGCGGGAGGCATGCTAGTAGCTATTGTTGCAACGCTCCTGAAACAAGAAGTAATTGATTTTCAATGGATTATCATCGGCCTCATCGTTGGAAGCCTTATTGGTATTTTTGCTGCACGACTCGTAAAGATGACGTCTATGCCCGAACTGGTTGCTCTTTTCAATGGATTTGGAGGGATCGCTAGTTTATTAGTAGGTTGGTCTGAGTATCATGCTCACCCAGAGAGCCCACTCTTTACGATTATAGCTATTTTGCTTGCAGTCATAATTGGAGGTGTCACCTTTTCAGGAAGTATCATTGCCTATGCAAAATTAGCGGAAAAGATTGGAGGGAAACCCACTTCATTTAAAGGACAAAAAGTTCTCAATCTCCTTCTTCTGCTTGGCTTATTAGCCTCAGGAACCTTTTTAGGAATGGATCCTGCTGACTCTTATCCGCTCTTTATCGGAATTCTTGCAGCCGCTGTCATCCTTGGCATATTCGCTGTTATTCCTATTGGGGGGGCGGATATGCCCGTGGTCATTGCATTGCTTAACAGCTATTCGGGGCTAGCGGCTTGCGCTGCGGGATTCGTAATTTTAAATAATGTGCTTATTGTGGCCGGTTCATTAGTGGGTGCAAGTGGTCTTATTCTTACCAATATTATGTGTAAGGCCATGAATCGATCCCTGGCGAATGTCCTTTTTGCAGGGGTGGGGGCTACCTCATCAGGCGGTGGAGACTATCAGGGTGAAGCCAATCCTGTTTCAGCCGAAGATGCGTATTATATTTTAGAAGCCGCTAATTCTGTCGTCTTTGTTCCCGGGTATGGTATGGCGGTTGCCCAGGCACAACATGTCGTCCGAGAATTAGCTGAGTTACTCGAATCCAATGGAACAGAAGTCCAGTTTGCTATTCACCCGGTTGCCGGACGTATGCCAGGTCATATGAATGTATTGCTTGCAGAAGCAAACGTCTCCTATGAACAACTTGTTATTCCCGAAGATGTGAATCCGACGATGTCTACGGTTGATGTAACCATGGTTATAGGCGCTAATGACGTGGTAAATCCTGCAGCACGAACCGATGAATCCAGTCCGCTTTACGGCATGCCGATTATTGATGTAGATCAAGCAAGAACGTGTATTGTTCTCAAGCGCAGTCTGAATCCAGGATTTGCAGGGGTGGATAATCCTCTGTTCTTTAGGGAAAAGACCCGAATGCTTTTTGGTGATGCCAAAGCAAGTATATCAGCGCTTGTCGCTGAGTTTAAAGAAAGCTAGGAAAGGGAAAATAATGTTTATTCGAATTTGGCTCTTTTTTTGCCTATGTCTACTTCATCCTCTTCGTGAAGCTTCCTCTGAAGGACATAACTACGACGATTATGCTGAGGTCTTAAAAAAATATGTAAATGACCAAGGTTTCGTTAACTATAAAGCCTTTAAAAAAGATCGTGGCCCACTAGATCGTTTTGTGCAGCAAATGGCCCGTTTACAACTTGCTGACTTTGAAAAATGGTCTAATGATGAAAAGTTAGTTTTTTGGATGAATGCCTATAACGCGCTTACCTTAAAAGCTATTCTGGATCACTACCCTGTAAAAAGTATTAAAGATATTGGAAGCGTGTTTCAAAATGTCTGGAAAAAACTTAAATTCACGGTCATGGGAAAAACCACCACGTTTTTCGAGATCGAACATGAAATATTGCGAAAACAGTTTAACGAACCGAGAATTCATATGGCCATTAACTGTGCCTCCATCGGTTGTCCTCCTTTAAAAAATGAACCGTTTACGACTGAAAACTTGAAGGCTCAGCTTGACGATCAAACAAAACGATTTCTTAATAATTCTAAACAGTTTCGGCTCGATAAAACCAAGAATACAATCTATCTCTCATCCATTTTAAAATGGTTTGAAGCAGACTTTCTAAAAAGATATGGAGCGCGTCCAATATTCAAAGGACATAAACCGGCCCAGCAAGCTGTGCTGTATTTTATCAGCAGCTATCTTGAAAAGAGCCAACAACAGGAACTCACACGTGCAAACTCAAAAATTGAATATCTCACCTATAATTGGGGCCTAAATGAACAATAAAAACCCATTACAAGAACTCCATCATCTCGGTCAAAGCGTCTGGTTGGATTATATCCGACGCGATCTTCTCACTTCGGGCGAATTACAGAATATGGTTGAAGCGGGCGAAGTCTCTGGTATGACCTCAAACCCATCCATTTTTGACAAAGCGATTAGCAGCTCAAATTTATATGATGAGGCAATTAAGTCGTATCTTAAAACGTATCCGAATAGCACTACACAAGATTTATATGAAGCCCTCGTTACACAGGATATTCAATTAGCCGCAGAAATCCTTTACCCTATATATGAACAGTCTAATCAAAAAAATGGGTATGTGAGCCTCGAAGTATCGCCTAAACTTGCTTATGATACCGAGGGAACCATTCGTCAGGCTAGAGACCTCTTTCAAGCCATCAATCATCCCAACCTAATGATTAAAATTCCAGCTAAGGGTTACCTGCTATTACGACCGCGATCTCAGAAGGTATAAACATTAATGTGACGTTGATGTTTTCTTTAAAAGGTTATGAAGATGTTGCACACGCCTATATAGCCGGCCTTGAAAAACGAGCCGAATGCAATGAAGACATCAGTCGTATTACATCAGTCGCTTCATTTTTTGTCAGTCGCATCGATGCCATGGTAGAAAAACAGCTTCCAGAGACCTCTTCTTTATGAGGAAAGATAGCCATTGATAATGCAAAGCTAGCTTATCATCGATTCCAACAAATTTTCCATGATACGCCTAAATGTCTTCAAGAAAAAGGCGCACAAGTCCAACGCCCTCTCTGGGCCAGTACAAGTACCAAAAACCCTAATTATAGCGACGTTCTATATATTGAAGAATTAATCGGAGCAGACACCGTAAACACCATTCCTCCAGCAACACTCGACGCGTTTAAAGATCATGGCCAAACAAGATTGAGTGTTATTGAAGGCGTAGACTTAGCTCAACAAAACATTGACTCATTAAAGACTTCCGGGATCGATTTTCAAGGAATTACAACTCAACTAAAAACGGCGGGAGTAAATTCTTTTGCTAAATCATTTGATTCGTTAATCGAGACCCTGTCCGCCAAACGCGACAATGTATTGGCAACCTTTTCTTCACAAACCGAAATCGTTCAGTTAAACTTGTACTTCTGAACGAACCATTCAAATAAAAAATAAGTCCAAAATTTTTCTGTCATATTTGACTTGCCATCAAACGAGTTAAAAAGCTATTTTCATTTGGGTATGAATATTGAAACCTGGATCCGTCAGTTAAACGTGGGATTTCTGTGCGAATGCTTTGGAGGCAAAAGGTTGCAAAAAAACGCAGGCGCACCCGCTGGGTGCGTCGAGGCTTTTTTGTAATTCCTTTTGGCCCAAATGGTTCGTGCAGAAAACCGCGTTTAACTGACGGATCCAGGTAATAAACCGATTTTTGTTTTCATAGATGAAATCCAAAAAATTCCACGTGTTTTTGATCTCCTTCAATTTTTAATAGACAAACAGAAAATTAGTCTTGCGGCCTGCGGCTCACCAGCCCATCAGATGAGAAAGTTTCGATTGGATTGGCTGCCCGGACGTGTTTATCTTGAACGACTGTACCCCCTTACCTGGCAAGAAATCAAAACCAGTCAACAACAGGTGCATCAACTTGAAGATATCCTCGTGTATGGGGCCCTCCCGGGTCTTTTAGCAGAACCGGATATAGACACAAGAAAGGAACAGTTAAATGCCTACACACACCTCTACTTAGATGAAGAAATTCGCGCGGAAGCGGCTACGCGTAATCTACCGCGTTTTACACAATTTTTAAGACTTACAGCATTAGAATCAGGATCTGCACCCAACTTTTCTAAAATAGGACAACAAATTGGGACAAGTCATACTACAATTCGTGAATATTTCCAGATTTTACAAGACACCTTAATTCTTCACGAGCTGAAGGCCTTTGAGAAAACTCGAAATCGGGTCCTTAAATCTTCAAGATATTTTTTCTTTGATACAGGAGTCAGGAATTCGGCGGCTCAACTTCCGCTGGAAAAAGGGCTTCTTAATCTTGAAATGGGGCGTTTATTTGACCATTTTGTTGTATTGGAGGCTATTGCTCATTTCCAAAAAGATTTTGAGCTTTCGTATTATCGGGATAAAGCAGGACAAAAAGTCGATCTTATATTAGAGGATGGAACAAAACGTATAGCCGTAAAAATTAAAGCGACCCAACGCCCTCTATCAAGACATTTTAAAGGGTTAGAGACCTTTTCAAAAGAATACGAATGTGATCAAACTCTTTTAATTTGTAAAATCGAGCGCCCCAAAAAATTCGGCGCTCATTTAGCCCTTCCTTGGGAACAATTTTCTCAACTATTAGCGCGCTGAAGATTCACCGTACAAACAACACAAAACCCCAATGAGTAACAGAACGATTCAAACAGAAATATTTAGAGGTCTTGCTGAGCTCCAGCAGAGTGTAGTAGACCTTCTATCATCTGAATGGCAAGGAACACGCTCTTTAGAGACGTCAAATGCTATAATGCTGCCAGGGGGAAAAACGCCTTTAACCATCTATCAACAACTTACACAAAAATCGATACCCGCCCCACCCCATCAACATATCCTCCTTAGTGACGAACGCATGGTATCTATTGATTCACCCGAAAGTAACTTTTCTAATCTGGCTCCTATGTTAACAGCATGCGAGTTTAAAAAAAGCCAAATATTACGAATTAAGACAGAACGCTCTCCAGCTGAAGCAGCCCATAACTATGGTCAACAGCTTAGCCATTATCTAAATGCAGGAGGAAGAATCTCGTTAGGGATCCTTGGTTTAGGAACAGATGGACATACGGCGTCCCTCTTTACCGAGCAAGATCTTTTTCGAGGCATGAATGACTATGCCATTGATGTAACTCGACCGGACACATTAAAAGGCATATCTGTAACACCACATTTATTATCACATATTGAAAAAATCATTTTTTTAGTATCGGGAAAAAACAAAACAGAAATGATACGAATCCTCCAGAACGATCCGGTTTCTATTGTGGCAGGCCAAGCGGTTTCACAATGCCGAAATGTGCAAATTTGGACGGACCGACCTACTATAGAAAACCGGTATTCCTAAAAAAGTTTCATCTACACGGAAAGAAATCGACTCTCCTGTCGATTTTAGCAAGAAGAAAGATCATGTTGGATAGACGCAAAATATATAGCCTATTTTTAATTTTTGTCGGTGAAACAGGTGGACAATGGTAAACTCAGTGAACTCTTTACGAGGGCTTTTACCCCTTTTTTTAAATTTTCAGAATATAGCCATTCAAATAAAATCTTTTTTGCTAAGATGTTACCTTTCTAATGATTTACTTTAGCCATGCTTACTAAGAATGGAAACTTACACCTCGAAATCCAGACTTCCAGAGAAAGTCCTGTAGGTATTTTGAGAACCACCTTTTGGGATAAAGAAACAAAAAAGTTCAGGCACACCCAACATCGACGGATTACCGGATGCTCGGTTAAACAGCTTAAAATACTTCAACTCTCGTTTCGCGAAAAGGTCATTCCGGCCAATGATTCCAAAGCCCTGGCCATTCGATCCTCTAAGGAACTCGGCGCGAGTCAATCGATCCTTAAGCTAGCCAAAGACCTCCGATTAGATCGTCTCTTATATTCCAGAGACGAAACGTGGGTCAAATCGGTGATGGCTATGGTGGTCGGACGCATCATTTATCAGGGGAGCAAGCTCAGTCCCTGCAACCTCTCTGAGCAGACCTGTCTATGGGCATTGTGTGGAGTCGATGAAAAGCCCTGCGTGGAAAAACACTCCTACGATCCTTTAGATCGGTTACTCAAACGCCAGAACGCTATACAGAAAAAACTGGTGGCCAGGCATCTGCAGTCAGATCCCTGATTCTATACGACATTACCAGTACTTACTTTGAAGGGGAATACTCCCAAAACGACTTGATTAAATTCGGATACAACCGCGACAAGAAAAAAGGCCATAAACAGGTTGTTATCGGGCTTATTATAAATCACCAGGGATGTCCTGTTGGCTGCGAAGTCTTCGAAGGAAACAAAAAAAATGTAACCACAGTCACCGACAAGATAGATCAAATCCGTCGTGCCTACGGCCTGAAACACTTTATATTTGTGGGGGATCGGGGCATGGTGACTCAAGGCCAGTTCGAAAAGATGCGAACCCTCCAAGATATATGCGCAATCAGCGCGTTGACTCACGCCCACCTCAAAGAGCTGTTGGGTCGATCGGTGATACAGATAGGCCTTTTTGATGAGAAAAAGTCCGTAGAAATTATAGATCCCGACGATGAACAGCTTCGGTACACCCTGTGTAAAAATCCGATTACCGAGAAACAAGAAGGAGCGAGCCGGAATCGATTGCTTAAAAAAATGGGGGAGGGCCTCGAGGAAATTACCAACTACAAAAGGGCCACGACCGTTGAAGAACTTGGAGCCAGAGTGGGCAAAGTACTCGCTAAGTATAAAATGGGAAAATTTATCAAATGGTCTATTCAGGGCGGTGAAGGGGCCCTGTCCAGCCAGGGCCACAAGCTGATCTGGAAGGTAGATCAAGACAAAGTCATTGAAGCAGAACGGCTTGACGGCTGCTATATTATTCGCTCAACGGCCCCCGGCCAGACCGTAGACGGCCTCTCGGCGGTAGTTGAAGCCTTATAAATCTTTGGGGAACCTAGAACGGGCCTTTCGAGCTCTTAAGACCGTAGAATTGGAAACGAGGCCAGTCCATCACAAAGTAGACCGAAGGATACAGGCTCATCTTTTTTTGTGCATGCTCGCCTATTATGTTCAATGGCATATGCAAAAACGTTTAGCGCCTTTGTTTGAATCCGATGGGAAAGGAGCCGATCGTCGTTGGAGCTTTTCAGGGGTAATAGAGTGTCTTAAAAATCAGGGGCACCACGAGATGGAGATCGAAAAGGTGACCTATGAACAAGACGGAGCATGTGACCCTGACCAGCAAAAAATTATGGATTTGCTAAGCACAGACATATAGCCATGCACTTGAAATTTTAAAATAACGGTAAAAGCCCTCATTCTATTGGTTACTATCGATGGCTTTCTCGCTTTTCAAGGAGTAACACCCGTCTTTATAAAAAAGATAATATTTTTACTCACGCTTTACAATTATAGTTAATACAGCAATTCCTGATTGAATAATTATTGAAATTGTGTCTTTGTCGAAGAATCTTTATTTTTTCCAAGAATGGAGATGATGAGTAACGATCTTCTTATTAAAAATGCTCGTGTATGGCCCTCAGCCGATGCTGAAGTAATTGAGGATGCCTCCATTCTGATTAAAGATGGAGAACTTATACGTATTGGGAAATTCCGGGCTCGGGCCAATACTCTTATTGATGTAGATGGATGTCTCGTCATGCCTGGTTTCGTTCAAACCTATCTTCATTTATGCCAGACAATCTTCCGAGGTATTGCTGAAGATATGCCTCTTTTACCTTGGCTGAAAAATTATATTTGGCCCATGGAAGCTTCTCATGATCCAGCATCGATTCGTGCTTCAGCTATATTGTCCTGCGCAGAACTGATCCGCAGTGGGACGACCGCTTTTATGTCCATGGAAACAGTCCGGCACACCAACGCTGTGTTTGAGGCGGTACAGGAAACAGGACTTATAGGGGTTATTTGCCATTGTCTTATGGATGAAACAGGTGGGTACAAGCCCTTAACCGTCGAACTTGAAGAAAGCTTAGCCGAGTGCGATGTGTTACTAGATCATTGGGGAGACCACGAAAGATTACAGTTAGGGGTTGCGCCTCGTTTTGCTTTAAGCTGTTCAGGCGATAACATGCGAGAAACATGCGACTATGCTCGTGAGAAAGGGTTACTCCTTCACACCCATGCTTCCGAACAGATACCGGAAGTGGAATTAGTTAAAGAACGTACAGGATTATTGAACATTGAATATTTGCATTCAGTCGGATTGACCGGGCCCGACGTGGGGTTAGCGCATTGCGTTCATACCGAACCACATGAACGTGAAATTTTAGTTGAAACAGATACGCGGATTTTACATTGCCCTTCTGCAAACTTAAAACTAGCTTCTGGCATTGCTCCCATTCCCGAATATATGAAAGCAGGTCTTACCGTATCCATCGGGGCGGATGGAGCCCCTTGCAACAATCGTTTTGACATGTTTATGGAGATGCGAGAAGCAGGCCTTATTCAAAAACCCAGGTTGAGAGCCCAAGCATTACCCGTAGCTGATATCGTCCGAATGGCGACTCTAGAGGGTGCGAGAACGCTTCGGCAAGAAAAGGAGATGGGCACGCTCGAAAAAGGGAAACGCGCGAATTTAATCTTTTTAAGTCCTGATCGTTTTCATGTAATCTCGTCTAAGGATCCCGCAACAAATGTCGTCTATTCACACGAGGCAAGTGACGTCATGCTCACCATGGTCGATGGCGAAATCCTTTATGAAGATGGACGCTTAACAACAATTGATGAAGCGGCCTTAAGAAAAACAGTTGTTGAACAAAGACAAAAGCTAGAAGAAAGAGCATTTTAGAAGAAGAAAAAGCCTTTCCATGAGAAGGCTTTATTAGTCAAGAGGTTTGACGTGACAAACTATCCTATTTTTTAATGTCCTTACCGCCATGCTTCCATTCTCACTCTTTATAAACCTGCTTGGGGTTCGATGCATATTAGGATCCGTCGGGGGTGCTGCTATCTATCTAAGTAACAAACTCACCTGGATCTTTCAGCATTTCAAGATCCGGTTCAAGAGCCTCCCAGTCCGGACATCTTGGGACATTTTATATACAGTTGGATTGCTCTACATCTTATCCTTGAATATTCACCCTCCGCGTTTTTTCTTTGTTTGAACCCAAAGAGACGATTTCCTCAATCCCAAGCCCTCTTCGATCCGCTTCGGATTCTTTGAGAAGACTCAAAGAATCCATACATCCTTTAGCCTGAATAATTCACGAAGCCCGAAACGTGCTTCAAAAACCGAGCCACGAAAGTTTTTCGCATCATCGAAAGAAGTCTTTCTGATTGATGAGGTTAAGAGGGGGTGTTTTTTTGTCAAAATTTAACACCGTTTCGATACGTTGACAGACCGATCCGCTGCCGAGATTTTCGGCGACTCAATAAGGCCTAAGCGAAGATATAGTTATTTAACTTTCTGTTAGTACAAGTTAAAGATTTCGTCAATAGCCATTTCCAGGGACCTATCCTGGAGTTTATGTTTTTTGATGCGCGCTTAGAGTATGGCCCACTGCTGCTCAATCGGATTAAGATCTGGGGAATAGGCCAGCAAATAAAGCAAATGACAACCATGATGTTCTATGAGGTGCCTGGTCTTGCTAGACTTGTGGAAACTCGCATTGTCCATAACGATGGTTTGCCCTGGCTGAAGTACGGGGAGCAAGGCCTGCCTTCTAACCAGGTGTTGAACAACTCTGTATTGCAATACCCTGGGAATCTCATGGGAGCTTTAAACTGCTTACCTTCCATCGCAGCGATTATGCTTACGCGCTCTTTTCTCTGCTCTGTTACCCTTGCATAAACCGTTTCTACCCGCTTATAGCGTGCATAAAGCCTATGCAGTCTTTTGCCTACACCGCTTTTATCTAGATAAACCATCTTCATCGGATGACGTTTCTTGACCTCTTTGAGAAAAGCTTCCCGCAGCTCTAGATCGGCCTCCTTGTAAAGAAGCGTTTTTTTTACGGGTAATATCCAACCTGTTGCAGGCCTTCCAGATGGCTACCGCACTCACATCAAAGGTTTGTCCAATTTCAGCGAGGGTCGCATCTGGATTTTCTTTGATATGCCCAAGCAGGGCCTGATCATCTATTTTGCGAACCTTGTACTTTCCTCGTTTACGAGGGTGAAGGCTTCCTTCCTCCCGGTGCTGGCGAAGCCACCGGTAGAGGGTATCGTGACCTACCTGAAAAATACGACAGGCTTCGACTTTCTTGCCGCCGGCTTGTACATAGGCCACGACTCTTTCTCTTAAATCTAGGCTATAGGCGTTACTCATGCATATCATCATATACCCCCATAATGTAATATACTAGTTAAAAGTTAAAACACTATATATACTTTTTTTTATGGTGTATAACCTCAAAAAGATAAGGCCAATACAATGTGCAAAACCAACAAAAGCATAAACACCATGGATAGTGGAATATGGATAAAGAGCCAGCCTTTCAATACCCTTTGTAGGGCATAGTGATAGTCTAGCGTATCCTTTTGTTCAATCAACGTCTTAAGTTCTTGGAGCTTACTGGATTCGTTCGACCCCAGGTAATGTTCGAGTCCCTGCACGCTTCTTTGTAAGGAGGTGAGTGGGAGGCGAGATTCACAAAGATGGTACCAAAAGTTCATTGGTTTTGAAAAAAAAGGCGTAGATTTTCCGAAAAGAAATCCAAAAAAATAGATGAATGCAAGTTTTCTACTGAGCCCAGCGCGATTTCATCTGCTTGTTTGGCCATGTCTTCCCGAAGTCCATGAATCTGTTCGAAGATGACTTCATTTCCTCGCGCATGAAGTCGTTGTGCGAAATTTCGAGAAATAAAAATTCCTATGATACCACTAAAAGAGATGGTTAGGAACAATCCCGCTAAGATTGATTCTAGTCCACCTTGGGGGATCCTGAATTGGATATGAAATAAAAAGATGAAAAGGCTAAGTATACCCACAACAAGATGGAGATTAAACCAATGTCGAGAGGTGCCTATGGAAGAGGCGGGAATTCTTTTTCTTACATTGTATAATAGAAGAAAAGTAATTGCACCCAGCAATATCCATCCTGAAAAATAGGTTCTATGGGTGAAGTAAATATCTGTTATTGTTGATGTCATGGATTTCTTAATGGTGTCATTATGTAGTTAACCAGTTGAAGAGTTTTTCAAGTTCCTGCATATCAACGCGTTTAAGCGCATCGTGAGGGCATGCACGTTGGCAGGCAGGACCTGATTTTTGATCAAAACATAAATCACATTTGGTTGCCTTTAGGACAGGAAACCCATCCTTATTCATCACAGGCTTTTGTCCGTCACTAATCTCTACCATGCGAATCGCATCATATGGACAGTTGTTTGCACACGCTCCACATCCAATACAGGTGACATCATTGATGACCACTTGCCCTTCTATTTCATCACGATGGATGGCTCCTGTCGGACACCCCAACATGCAGACGGGATCCACGCAATGCATACAGGCGTTTGCAACCATGACATTTTCGTGAACAGGACCCTGTCGAAGAAAGCGAGGGTTATTCCCATGAGTAGCCGTGCAAGCACGAACACAGTCATCGCAACGAGTACATTTGTCCAGATGGATAAGCATGGTGGCGGTTCCAGTTATATACCTGTGGTCTGTAAAGAATTCCAACAAGGATGCAGGGACTTTTGTCCTTTTCCCTTTATGTTTAGATAGTGTAGGAGACGTTTCATACTGAAGCGTGCTTTTTTCTTTTGCGTGGAATGACAACGTAGAGAATGCGCCGCGGACAATGTGTTCATCAATGAGAGAGGTTCGAATAAATAGGATATGCGCATATCCTACTGCATTTAAAGTGTGTTGATACACGTTCTGTGATTTAAGAGAAGAGGGGCCTGTTTTCATTTCGTCTAGTCCATAGATGTGTCCTGTCCCGAGATATCGTATTGTTTTTTGTCCAGGTCCAAACGCTTGGCTAACACGAGCAAAACCTGCGCGGACAATAGCTATATTGTCTGCATAGTCGCCTTCCCTAATAATGGTTGGTTCATGGTGTTGGACGGCCTGGGCTTCATGCAAGAGGCGCTGATATTGTCCGGACCAGTCGTAATCGCCATATGTAATCATCTCTGTGTGAGCCGCAATGTTTTCCAAAACTTCTGTTTCTAGGTTTTGAAAAGTCTCTACCGATCGGCAGAAAAGGAGTTAATGAATCAGTGCGATAGGTTGTATCTACTTGCCTTTTTAGTTGTGCATCACCTCGCATGAGTTCACGCAATCCTTGCCATCGAATTTCTAGGAGTTGAGTTTTGTTGGAGGCGGCTACAACGGTATGGGGCCAAGGCGCTCGGTTTAGGGCCGCTATTTCGCCGAAGAAATCGCCCGATTTCAAAGAGGCGGCTTGATGATTGTTGAGGATGCCCGGAAAATCCTTCAAAAAGCTGCGAGCGTTTCCGGCAGCATCTTGATGCACGTTAACGGAGCTTCTTTGCTTTTGATAGGTGGCAAGACAGCGGGTTTCAGGGGAAGAAGGACGTGAGAATAGTTGAGAAAAAGAATGAATCAATGTTTTGGTTTTTTTCTCCCTGCGACCTAACAGTTCGGTATCTAGTCCAGGATGCAAAACACTTGTGGCCTCTCCTTCCAGGACAAGAAAAGCAGAGTTCTCGTAATCCCCTTGTTTGTAGATGACTTCGCCTGCTTGAAGATTAATCAGGCGTGTATCATTTAGAAGAATATAAGGAAGAGGTGTTTGTTCGGGAAAACGATCTGGGTCCATTTCTTTGAAAGGAGGCGATGACAAGAGGCGCTCAAGATCTTGCATGGTCATGGCAGGATCATAAGGGACATCCCATCGTTTCGGTTTGTCTATGGCATATGTGACAGGTGTTTCCATCTTAAGAAGCCATCCATAGGACGTCTACTACATATTGAAAGGTTAAGCGCTAAGGAAAACTTTTTCTATTGTCTAAAGATAGTTCCCTAGATCCGTCAGTTAAACGTGGGATTTCTGTGCGAATGCTTTGGAGGCAAAAGGTTGCAAAAAAACGCAGGCACACCCGCTGGGTGCGTCGAGGCTTTTTTGTAATTCCTTTTGGCCCAAATGGTTCGTGCAGAAATCCGCGTTTAACTGACGGATCCAGGTCTGTGCCAATAAGATTATTCTGTTATGCGCCATGGTGGCCTTCAACCTATTGCGCGGTCTTGGCCAAGAGGTCATCAAACGGGCTGGGCTTGCCCCGCAGAAAATCAACATCCCGCGCTGGCGAATCAAAACGGTTCTCAAAAATATCGTTTATTGCGCGGTTCGATTGGTCCGCCACGCCGGACGAATTGAACTTCGCTTTGGCAAGCGTTGTCGCTGGTCTGAAGTGATATAAGATATTGCCCATTCCTTCGCATAGCCCTCCGTGCACCTTTAACAATACTCTAAGGCGACTGCCCAAGGAGGCCTACGCCCCAAAATGGTCAAATCAGAGTGAATCTGACCTGTACGCTCAAAAAATTCATCAGGGTGATACTTGCCGGTCCCAATCCGCCCAAAAGCGAGCATCTCAAGGAAAAAGTTTTCAACTTTTGAGCCCCAAAACGCCTTCCGAAACGATAGCTGACGGATTCAGGACAGAGTCTCCCCGAAGGCAATCGCTCAACATCAAGATCGCTTTTGAGTTCACTGTGGTACTGCTCGCTGGGGCCATGTCCATGATAGAGATCTAGCACCGTCTTGGCACGACAAGAGAGGTTCGTCCACCAGGTGTTCACCTCAAGTTTAGGAACCAGAAGTTTCTGACCATCGATATCGATGGTGCGTTCAATCACTTCGAAGGCCACCGGGACACAAGGGCGGTTTTGGTCACCACCGGGATGGAAATGATCGAAAAAGCCTGTGTAAACGTTCTTGCCTTCACGACTGTCTTGTTTGTCTCCAACTCGGCGTGCAAGGGCCAGCATTTGTTCAGGACATTCGCGGCGAGGATTTCGCTTTACGATAAAATAATGATCCCCAAAAACGTCGAAGTTATCGGCCGCAGCGTTGCCACTATCAAGCCGAAGCAAACATTTTCCACCCAGGCCCAGGGTTTGGAGCGTTTCAACGCTGCGGGCAATAGACGCGGTCGTTCCCGACTGACAATGTTGTTTACCGGGTCGAAGTTCGCACTCAAGCATGTGGCCTTGAGTGCCCGCATAGGCAAATATCAGGGCGTAACCATCATGGCCCTTCTAGGTGTAGGAAACGCCTTCTTTCGAAGAGCCTGAGTGATCCAAAGGGCTCACATCGATATCGACGGGAACAAGATCAAGCCCTTCGACATCTACCTAGCCAAAGGGGCCCGAGGAAAGAAGTTCGGTGTTGAGTTTGCGTAGCCCCACATGGGTTCTGGCTGGGGGCAGGTCGTCGAAACGACGTCGGAACACCGGCTCAGAAGCTACCTTTTTAACTCCCCTTTTTAAGTCCAAAGGCATTCATAAAAATCTCATCACCCCGGTACAGGTCGATATCATTAAAATCGGTTCGACCGTTGCAAAGTAAGCCGATCTGGGTAAGGAGGATCTCCCGGTCAGAGATCGCATCGGAGCGGCGTGGTTGAAAATTGGAGGGAAGAATCCGTTGAGCATGATCCTCAAGCAGTAGGCCGCAAAGATGATTTCCGCTTGTGCTGTTGAGTTCGCCCTTGCCAGTCTTTATTTTATATTGTTTCATATACACACCTGTTGGGGTGGGGTTGTTTGTTTGAATACGGGTATGTTCCCCGCCTTAGCCCAACAGGTAATGAAAAATCGTCAGATTTTAACTGACGGATCCAGGGAATAGTGTAGAACATCGAGATATATGAATCCATTAAAAAAAATATACAATATTTACCGAAAAATATTTTCCGAAGAAGAGAATATTACGTTGATCGACGGTTGTCCAATTGCGTTTGTCCATTTAGTATGCCTGACCATCCCATGGGTCGGGTTTAGCGTGACGGCGGTGATCGCTTGTTTTGCGGCATATGCATTACGTGTATTTTCGCTTACAGGAGGGTATCACAGATATTTTTCACACCGGTCCTATAAAACAAGTCGTGTTTTTCAATTTATACTTGCGTTTCTAGGTGGCTCAGCAGCACAATTAGGTGCCCTTTGGTGGGCGGCCCATCATCGGCATCATCATGAACATTCTGACACCAAGAAAGATATCCACTCTCCACACCGCCGGGGCTTCTTTTTCGCGCATATTGGATGGGTGTTATGTGACCGTTATTCGGAGACACAACTCGAACACATAGGGGACTTTGCTCGCTATCCTGAATTACGGTTCCTGAATCGTTTCCATATTATTCCTCCCTTAACCTTAGGTCTCATCATGTACGGGCTCGGATACTTTTTTCAGACTCATTATCCTCATTTGAATACGTCCCCTTGGCAAATGGTGGTATGGGGATTCTTTGTGAGTACGGTACTGGTCTACCACGCAACTTTTTGTATTAACTCCGTCACTCATATGATGGGGAAAAAACGATTTCGCATTAAAGACGATAGTCGAAACAGTTTTTTACTTGCTTTTTTAACCATGGGAGAAGGGTGGCATAACAACCATCATCGATATCCTATGGCCACTCGACAGGGGCTTTATTGGTGGGAAATTGATATGACCTACTACATCCTCGTCCTGCTTTCCAAGCTGGGTCTCATATGGGATTTACAAAAACATCCCCAAATGATCTACGAAGAAGCACGTCAAATCAAACAAGATATATAAGGCAGTCGGGATTGTAAAATCTGGAGAAAGATAAAGCCCAAGGTCTTGAAGGCGAGGTGAATTACTTTAAGGCGCACCGCGACCCTATAGATTATCAGGCTGCTAAATGAGGGGGTTGCCCTAAAGGGTCTGGAGCCATGGAATCGACCTGTGCCCAATTCCAAACCCGATTCAAACGAACCGGTCAATTTTGGATACCTCCTAGAAAGCATCACTTAATCGCTCTGGAATTAGCACGGCAGAATCATGACGGGGATGATATTTGGTAGTATGACCCAGATGCGCCTCAAATAACTAGCCGTTCTAATTTTGATTTCAAATTTCAAATGGCTGTGACTTGACTTCGTAAAGCAGACCGTTAAGCTACCCCTCTTATTTTTCGGGCGGTTAGCTCAGCGGGAGAGCGGCTGGTTTACACCCAGTAGGTCACAGGTTCGAATCCTGTACCGCCCACCAGGTTTCGTGTCGAACATCGTAATAATAAGAAGCCTGTCACGGCGTAGCGTGTCGTGTGAGCAAAGCCAGACTGGCCACAACGCTACGTTTTGGTGCAACCCTTATACTCCAGAAGAAAGGTTATAGATTAATGAGTTACAACAAAATTGAAGTTCCTGAAAACGGCGAAAAGATTGCCATGGGAGATGATACGTATCTTCAGGTCCCCCATCATCCCATTATCCCTTTTATTGAAGGGGATGGTACGGGGAAAGATCTCACTCATGCAGCCATGCTTGTATGGAATGCGGCCGTTGAAAAAGCATACGGAGGGACCCGTCAGGTTCAATGGATGGAAGTCTATGCCGGGGAAAAAGCAAACGAAGTCTATGGTGAACCCATCTGGTTACCTCCCGAAACATTAGAAGCGGTCAAAGAATTTCTTGTAGCCATTAAAGGGCCTTTAACCACACCCGTAGGTGGTGGGATACAAAGTCTAAATGTGGCCTTACGCCAAGAACTTGATCTTTATGTATGTTTACGTCCTGTACGTTGGTTCAAAGGGGTTCCCTCCCCTGTCAAAAATCCTGAACGTACGGACATGGTTATTTTTCGTGAAAACTCTGAGGACATTTATGCGGGTGTAGAGTGGGAAGAAGGAACGTCAGAAGTTAGAAAAGTTATTGACTTTTTACAACAAGAAATGGGTGTTAAAAAAATTCGTTTCCCTGAAACTTCAGGGATTGGCATAAAACCGGTTTCTAAAGAAGGAACGACTCGTTTAAATAAAGCCGCTATTCAATATGCCATTGATAACAATCGTAAATCCGTGACGCTTGTTCATAAAGGGAATATTATGAAGTTTACCGAGGGCGCTTTTTGCGACTGGGGATATGAAACCGCTAAAACCCATTTTGGAGCTCAAGACCTTGATGGCGGTCCTTGGCAAGTCATTAAAAACCCAAGCACAGGTGAGAACATTATAATTAAAGACGTTATTGCAGATGCCTTTTTGCAGCAAATTCTTACTCGCCCAGCTGAATATGATGTGATCGCTACCATGAACCTAAACGGAGACTATATTTCTGATGCGCTAGCCGCTTGTGTTGGAGGGATAGGAATTGCGCCAGGCGCAAACATTAACTATGAAACAGGGGTGTCAATCTTTGAAGCAACTCATGGTACGGCGCCCAAATATGCCGGGCAAGATAAAGTCAATCCTGGTTCCCTTATTTTATCCGGGGCTATGATGTTTCGTTATATGAGGTGGCAAGAGGCGGCGGATCTTACTATCACCGGGATCGAAAAGACCATTAGTAATAAGACCGTAACATACGATTTCGAACGATTGATGGAGGGAGCTACGTTGCTCAAATGCAGTGAATTTGGTCAAGCGATTGTCGATAACATGGAATAATCCCAAATTTGGAATCTAGGTCTATTCGTTATCGGTTATTAGGGTGCTTCAAAGGAATAAAGACATAACATTGGATATGGAAAAAAAATCCGATAGCCCTTTTTTCTCCCCAGATGCCATGCAGGAGGAAAGGGAAAATCTACGAGCTCAGAATAAAACCGTTGTATTCACGAATGGCTGTTTCGATATCCTGCATGTGGGCCATGTTTCCTATCTCTCCTTTGCAAAACAGCAAGGGGATATTCTGATTGTCGGCCTAAATTCTGATCAATCTATTAAACGTATAAAAGGGGTCTATCGTCCCGTTGTCTCTGAAAAGGATCGTGCATCCGTTCTCTTGGCGCTCGAATCTGTAGATTATGTCATTATCTTTAATGAAGAAGAGCCGGCATCACTAATCGAGCTATTACTCCCTGATGTCCTTGTTAAAGGGGAAGATTGGGCCCATTATGTAAGCGGGCGAGGTGTTGTCGAAGCAAATGGGGGGTGTGTAGTTCTTGCGCCCATGGTTAAAGGACATTCGTCTAGCGACATTATAGAGCGCATCCAAAAATACTATGGCGCTGGGCCGCGTTAATACATATAGACGCGGTAGTCGGTAGGTTTATTGCTCGGTTGGAACCCATACTTCAAGAATTGGAAAGCGTTTAACTAGGTTCTGTCCTGAAACTCACCTATTGGCGGGGAGTTCAACAAGTTGATATCCCAATTCTTTTGCCGTCTTTGCCATAGAAAAAAACCGTCTGGCCTTAAAACGTTCTTGGTAGACTTTTTCCCCCTCGTCTACATAATCTTGTCCGTAATGCAGCGTTCGATAAATGAGTATGGCCAGTTTACGTGCAAGAGCAAATACGGCCACGGCTCCACTCCTACGCCGAGCTACCCGACGATATTCAGCCCCCAAAGAGGAGTGTGATCGACTCAAAGAAACCGCCGCCATTCGCAAGATTCCAGCCACCCGATTTGAACCCGTACCACGAGGGGGCTTTTTCTTGAGAGCTTTTCCTCCAGAAATCCCCATCTTTGGACAAAGCCTCAACCAACTCACAAAATGTTTTTTCGAAGAAAAATCACTCAGATTAAATCCCACCTCGGTAAGTATGACTTGCGAAACTCCAGCGCTTATCCCGTCAATACGCGTTAAATCTACTCCGGAAAATTGCCACAATATTTTTTGGTCTTCCTGCTCTCCTCGGTTACGTATCGCTTTTCGTTTAGCGGCTTTAGGATGCTCAGGGGCCTCTTTATTTTTCCGTTCTTGCGGAGTCATCGCTAACAACTCCTTGTGCAGTTCTTGCTCGTAATCGGTAATCTGTGCTTGGAGTTGGTCATAGAGCTTTAGGGCCATTTTAAGGTTAAACAAATGCTCTGATTTCCACGTACCGGTGAGGTGCTCAGCTATTTCTTTTTCGTTTTTTCCGCAACGAGAATCTCGCAAACACGCAAGGACTTTGGGGTCACGTTGACCTTCAACAATCCCACGTACAATCGCTAAGCCTGTTTTCCCGGTAATATCTGTTAGGGCTCGATGAACTTGGACATTCATTTGATCCAAAGCCTTTTGCATCCAGTTGACGGTTTTGGAACGTTCCTTAACCAGATTGGCACATTGGCGAGTCAATGCGCGGCATCTACAAATGCCTTCACTCGGTCGAAAGGATCCATGTAATAGGCCACAGCTGTGTAGAAGCTGAATCCATTGACAGTCCTGTACATCGGTTTTACGACCCGGGACATGGCACAGTTCTCTGGCGTTGACCAAGATGGGCTCTATTCCAGAAGCCTCCAGCAGTTCGTACAAAGGGATCCAGTAAATCCCTGTACTTTCCATGGCCACCGACTTTACTCCTTGCTCTTGGAGCCAAGCGATCAGTCCGATTAATTGGGGTGTAGTGGATCGAAAAACACGCACGTTGGGTTCGCCGCTGATCAAGGCCGGACCACATACGTAATGCTCGCAAGCCCCCAAATCAATTCCAGCCACCTTCGGTTGGAGTATGGGTAAGCTTTGCACGGATCGTTTATTTACCTTTGTTTTTGATGCCGACATGATATCCTCCGGGTTGTGGTTAGTTGTGGAGGCTACGGCCCGAGGTGGCTATACAATGGATTCTGTCCTGGGGGAGTCGCCTGGAGCGCTCGCCAATGAATGATGGCCAACTCAGACCCAAACTTCGTATGGGGCACAAGGCACCAATATCTTTAGGGGGGCTTAACTGCCGTAGCTTTCATGACATTTACACCTTACCGGACTCCAGTTTCAACCCTGAATGATCCAGCAAAGAGACCATGCTGGTGGCGAAACTTCGATGAAACTCCCGCTGTTGTCTATGATGAGGCGTGGATCGGTACCCACCGAAGTCAAACTGCCTACGATCACATCATCAAATCCGAATCCGTCGGTGCCTAGGGCGGGGGTGCTTAAAGTGAAGTTGGTAAACGGCTCGGCGGTATCAATGAATCCAAAGAAGAAGAGGGATCCACTTGGCGTTGGGGCTGTATTGGACACCACTAGAGCGCTTCACGATTGAGGTGTCGCGATGTAGCACGAAGAAAACCAGCCGATTACCTCGTCGGGAGAAACCTCTTCGAACGCTTGTGTGAGCGCTTCAGATAGTTCCTGCTGACTGCGGGCTGCAAGGTTGCCCAACCGATTCTCTATCTTGCCCCACATTTTTTTAATGGGGTTAGAATCGGGGCTGTAGGGTGGAAGGAATCTTACATGGGCCCCACATGACTCAATGAATTCAATGACCTTGGGATTGTGATGGACGCGAAGATTGTCCATGATGACGATGTCTTCAGGTGAAAGAGTCGGGAGAAGAACCCGGCGAATATATTCTCCAAAAACAGCCGTCTCTGTCGCCCCCTCCCCCTCCATGGCCGCTGTTGTTCCGTCCAGGCGGACCGAAGAAATCAAGGTGGTGGTACACCAATGTCCATGAGGTGTTTTGGTAAAAAGCCTGTTCCCGCCCAACGCCCGGCCCCGCAGACGAGTCATATTCGTTTTCGCCTCGGATTCATCAATAAAGACAAGGCGACTTGGATCAAGTTTGGCCACCTCTTGGATCCACTGCTTTCTCAAGAGACTTACATCCGCCCGGTCTTGCTCGCTGGCGTGAAGCGTTTCTTTTATACCGGCAGCCCAACCGATTCAACGCCCGCTGTATGGCCATGATCAACCCCTTCACGCCGCTCATGTTCTTGAGTTCTTCAAGCGTTGCCGGGATGTTTGCCCCCCAGTTGAGCCAACGCCTTGAGCTGCTTTCCGCTGTAGAGGGCCTGACGATGCCCACGCGGTCGGGGAGCGGTCTGTCCGGTTTCGTTGAAACGAGAGAGCCCACGCTGAAACGTTCTAAGATCTACACGATAAGAAGATGCGATATCGGCCTGGGAACCTTTGCCCATTTTGTAGGCATCTATCGCACGCCGCCGGATTTCTGCTGTTGCTATACTCATGTCATGGAGTATAGATCTTCTAGAGAGGCATTTTAATCGTTAAATGCTCTAAATCAAGCTTCCCACAATAAAAAAGAATGCTGATGCAAAAACTTTCAAAGGATCGATAGCCCCGTGCATTTGCTTTTACTGTTTGGATTTTTGAGTTTAATCCCTTCGATACCGCATTGCTGATATAACTACTAAAGTACGTCAAAAGGTTCCCTAAATGTTTCTTGATCATCTGGGCTACCTTTCGAATCGGTGTTAACCCACTGTGTATGGCTTGCTCAAACCAATCGGTGAAAAATCACTGGGCCCATCTTGGGTCTGGTCGAGACCAGAAATGAACAAAGAGTTTTTTAAGTTTCTAAGCCTTGGCCACCTGTAACCCCGCATTTCTCAATGCCGCAAATGAGTCCTGAGCCTCTTGACTCAAATGCTCAAATCCTTTAGCCAGAGATATTTTGTTCCTGTTAACCGATCATCATTCTGTCCTTGTAATCTACGATGCTCTTGCCTCTTTACTTTATCTACAGCCTCATTCAAATACTTGCTAATATGAAAACGGTCATGAACGATGTCTGCATAAGGAAGTTGTTCTTTTGCGGCCTCACAATAAGGGCCCCACATATCCATAGCCGCACCGCAGACCATCTCTCGCTGCCAAGAGGTTGACCCCTGTTCTAATAAGCTATTACTGGCTTTTTTATCACGATTTTCAACCACTTCCAGGACCCTAGATCCTTCTAGATCATTTAATAGGGATACGTACTTATGCCCTCTGAGAAAGGACTTTTCATCGATGCCTACCCACACAATTTAACACATAACGTGTTTATAATCAAAGTTTCAAGAAAACGGTTAAGCTGGGCCCTTGAAATTTTTATGATTAAAAATTTGGATAATTCGTGGGTAAAGTCCGTATTGGACATTCGACATTCTTCGGTTTTCAATTCGATCCTACCTCGCATATTCCACACAACGTGTTTCTCTTATGACGGTGACTTTGATTTGGCCGGGATACTCGAGTTGTTCTTCAATTTGGGTACTGATGTTTCTTGCCATTTGTAAGGCGTCATTATCGTTAATTTTGCTCGGTTCTACAATAACACGAATTTCGCGTCCGGCTTGGATGGCATAACATTTTTCTACACCCCGGAAATTGGTTGCAATTTCTTCGAGCTTTTCAAGTCGCTTAATGTAGATATCTGTGGTTTCAGACCGGGCTCCTGGTCTAGAGGCGGTTATAGCGTCGGCAGCTTTAGCCAGTATGGCATAGAGGCTTTCAGGTTCACTATGGTGCGCGGCTACGGCGTTGATGAGAATCTGTTCTTCTCCATATCGTCTCAGTAAATCTGCGCCAATGATGGCGTGACTTCCTTCTATCTCGTGGTCTAATGCTTTTCCGATATCGTGGAAGATACCCACGCGTTTGGCTACAGCAGGGTCCAACCCTAGCTCTGAAGCCATGGTTCCCATGAGATAGGCTTTCAATAGAGTGTTTAAGAACGTTTTGGGAAAAACTATGCCGGAATTTAAGGCGACCTAATGTCCTAATAAGTTCAGGATTTACGTTGCTTAAGCCTAGTTGATAAAGAGCTTCTTCACCTGCGGTTCGTATGGTATCATCGATTTCTTCTTTTACTTTTTCAACCACCTCTTCGATTCGTGCTGGATGGATACGTCCATCCTGGATAAGTCGTTCAAGCGCAATCCTAGCGATCTCTCGTCTGAGGGGGTCAAACCCTGATATGACAACGACTTCAGGTGTATCATCAATAAGAATGTTGACTCCTGTCACCGATTCCAGCGACCGGATATTGCGCCCTTCACGTCCAATAATACGACCTTTCATGTCCTCTCCGGGCAAGGGCACCGAGCAGGCTGTATTTTGATTTACTTGGTCTGAGGCATAGCGTTCGATGGCTTCTGCTATAATTTTTCGTGCGCTTTTTTCTGCGGTTGCTTTGGCATCTGCTTGTACGCGTCGAATATAGGTCTCTTTTTCTGAATGAAGTTCATCCTCTAGATGTTGGAGCAATATTTCACGGGCTTTTTCTTGAGGCATGGATGCGGCTTGCTCGATCTTTTCATGGGCTTGTTCTATAAGCTGATCGAGTTCTTCTTTTTTCTGTTTATTTTGTTTTTGCTGTTTTTCTATTCCCTGGATTTTTTCGTCGATACTGAGCTCTTTTCTATCAAGCAACGAGACTTTACGGTCGAGATTAAGTTCTTTCTGATCGATCCGATCGCTAAGCGCTTTGAGCTCTTCCCGCCGTGATCTGGTTTCGCGTTCAAATTCTTTGCGTGCACGAATGGACTCGTCTTTTGCCTGAATTTCGCTGTCTTTTACGAGGTTATCTGCTTCGGATTTGGCTTTTTGCAATATGAATTTTGCGTTTAGTTTTGTGGATGAAACCTGTATTTTAACTATCACAGAGTGTACAACATAGCCGATTCCAAAGCTGACGCCCATACTGATGATCAACCATTCTATTAGTTCCATTTTAATTCCCTCCTGCCGTTACGATCTCTATGTTCATAAGATAATAACGAACCTGTTTTTGTTTATATTTATCTTTATGTCAAAAATTTATAAAACCGTTTTTTGTATATGCCTTCTGTTCTGTAATGACAATATCTACGGGAATATCATGTGTGTCCATGGGGACCTGTTCGAAAATTTGGAAGTGGAAACATACACCCACTTTGATGCCTGACCATGCGCCTAAGAGATGGTCATAATGGCCACCGCCATGTCCTAAACGACCACCTTGAGGGTCGTAGGCAAGGGCGGGAACCATGATCAGGTCTGTATCTATAAATCCGGCCCGGTTGATAACTAGGGGTTCTCGAATGTTCGATCGTCTGGATTTTGTTTCTTGAAGGGAAGAGAGCCATGCTAGTTCGTATCGGTTTTGGGTTTCATTAAATGCGGGGACACAGACGCGTTTTCCTTGGTCCCAGCACGTTTTTACGATGAGTCGGGTTTGAACTTCGTACGGTAGCGCGAAATAGCACCCGACCGATTGAGCTTTAGTAAATTCGTCTCGTTCCATGATCGCGTGTTGGATCCGTTCGCTGGCTTTGAGGATCCAGCTAGGATCTGTTTCTTTCCGTCTATGACGCATATCACGTCTCATGATTTCTTTTTTTTCGTCTGTTGTTTTCTTAGACATGACCAGTGTTCCAAACGTTTCCCAAGGGTTTCTTCATATCCTTGGTGTGTTGGGGTATAATATTTCTTTGAAGTAGGTACGTATTCTTGATCAACAATATGTTCTTGGTAATCGTGTGCATATTTGTATCCTTTGTGTCCCAGCTCTTTAGCGCCTTGATAGGCTGCGCTGCGTAGGGGCCTTGGTATAGGAAGCGTACGGCCTTCTTTGATGTCTTGGGTGGCGTTCTGAAGGGCTTGATACGAGGCGTTACTTTTAGGCGCACAAGCCAGATAGGTTGTTGCTTGGGCCAGAATAATGCGCGCTTCAGGCATGCCGATAAAGTCGACGGCTTCCATGGCGGATGTGGTTAGCGTTAAAGCGCGCGGGTCTGCATTGCCAATGTCTTCTGATGCAAGGATGATGAGGCGCCGAGCAATAAATCGTGGATCTTCACCCGCGTAAAGCATTTTAGCTAACCAGTAAATAGCCGCATCCGGATCTGAACCTCTTACACTTTTAATAAAAGCGGATATGGTATCATAGTGTCCATCCTCGTCATGGTCATAGACCACGGCCTTTTTTTGGATGGATTCTTCAATCACGGATGGGGTGAGATGACATATGCCCTCTGTATTTGGCGGGGTTGTTAACGCCGCTATTTCGAGCGCGTTCAAGGCGCGACGCGCATCTCCTTCACAGACCTTTGCTAGATATTCTAAGGCATCTGGTTCTGCATGAATCGGTGTGTTTCCCAACCCTTTTTTACGATCAAGCGCTCGTTGGAGGAGCGTGAGAATCGCGTCTTCCTCAAGAGGTTCTAGTTGAAAGATCTGGGAACGTGATGTTAACGGGCTGTTAATGAAGAAAAAGGGATTGTGCGTTGTGGCTCCAATTAATGTGATGGACCCTTCCTCAATATAGGGGAGTAGAATATCTTGTTGGGCTTTGTTAAAACGATGAATTTCGTCGATAAAAAGGATCGTTTCTCTGGATTGAAGATCTTTTAGTTGTTGCGCTGTTTGGAGGTAGTTACGCAGATCCGCGATGTTGGCAAGAATACCACTCGTTCGTTCAAATCGACGTTTCGTGAAATGAGCAATAACCTCAGCGAGCGACGTTTTCCCGCAGCCTGGAGGGCCGTAAAGAATGATGCTGCTAAGGCGATCGGCTTCAATTGCTCTCCTCAATAGTTTGCCAGTGCCCAAGATGTGGTCTTGCCCCACGAATTCTTCGAGTGTGATTGGACGACATTGAGTTGCTAGAGGTTGTTGGCAGGTCGCCGCGTGTTGATTTTTTTTGTCTAAGTTCCTGGGCTCAAATAAGTTCATAAAAATACCCCGCCATAGCCGCTTAAAGACAGATCTCTGAGCCTCGCAAAACGAGGTGGGTGCTCTGTCTCGAGGTTTCTACGTTTCTCCAAAGAAGAATATGTAGGCTCCACGCGAACTCCGAGCTCCCTTACTATAACTTATAAGTACAGGATCAGAGATGATAGTCTGATTGCGAACAAGGCAGGGTATTTAAAATAAGCCTATTTATTAGACTCATAAAAGTCCCTTATTATGAAAGAACAAGTTATTTTTCCCCATGGATTGTTATATCTGATTTTTTCAGTTCTGTTTCTATGTAATAATAATACTGGGCTACTATTTGCGTGGCTGGGCCCTTGTATGAAGGCCGGAGCCAAGCTATTTGAATAAGAAACCGTTACCCAGGCCCAAGCCCGAATAAGTATATTAGCAACCCATTTGATAAATATTTCAATCCCGTAATATTTCATTGTTTTCAATACAATCTTTTTGACTTTACTGTTTCATAAGAGTCTTTTGGCTTAACTTTCACGTATTTCGACCTCGAGGTTCTTCCGGATTGCATCTTTAACAGTCGTGTGACACGCATTTACTTCTTCATCTGTTAAACTACGATTTGAAGAACGATATATTAAAGAATAAGCCATGCTCTTTTTGTTATCTCCAATACCTGTATCCTCAAATATATCGAAGAGCTCTGCGTTTTCCAAGTCTTTTGGTGCACATTTTTTTATAGTATCAATAATCTCGCTGTGCCTTACGCGTTTGTCGGAAATAATGGATATGTCTCGACAAGCAGGAGGGTAAGGCGTTGGGGTTTTGACTTCCTTGACTTTTTGAAAGTGTTTGAGCAGTATTTCTGCTTTCAGTTCAGAAACAGGGATCGGTGTTTCAAGGCGCCATTTTTTTCGTATAGTCTGATGTAGAATGCCAAGAATGCCTGCGGGTTCTTTTTCTACTATGATTTTTGTACCTTGACCCGGCTCGAAAAAGGGTCTGTCAACCTTTTCGAATGACCATGAGTCGAAGCCTTGTTTTTCTAGCAGACTTTCAATGATTCCTTTTAACCAGAGAAAAGCTTCATCGTTAGTAATCGGTTTACGTTTGTTTGTCTTCGATCTTCCTACAGGACCTAAAAGTCCGATAGCCACATGTTCTTCTTCGGCGGTTTGTTTATCTTTATGGTTCATATAGGTTCGGCCGATTTCAAAAAACAGTCCCTCTCGAACTTGACGAGAAAAATTGTGACCGATGGTTGTTACCATTTGAGGTATTAGCGACGTTCGTAAAACGGATTGATCAACGCTGATGGGGAGGGGCAAGACGGTTCGAGGATCTCTTTTATCTGGATCAAAGAGATCTAATAGGAGGGCGGAGACGAGGCTATAATTCATGGTCTCTTGGAGACCTAGGCTGACCAGATGATGGCGCAGTTGAAATAACGCACGTGTTCGCTGGTCATTAGCCGCAGGAATAATTTGTGTCCGAGGGGGAGGGGAAGGAATTTTGTCTAGACCGTGTGTGCGGGCTATTTCCTCAATAAGATCGACTTCTCTTTCAAGGTCGAGACGAAACGAGGGTACACGAACTTTGCAAAACTCGTGATTCGCTTCAATGACCTCCAGTTCTAAACACTCCAATGCGGTTTGGATCTGTTTTTCTGTTAGCTCTAACCCAATAAGCGAGCAAACTTTTTTCCATCGACAAGATATTTCTTTGGGTTGTACGGGGTGGGGATAAACGTCCACGACCCCTTGTGTGACCGAGCCAGAAGCATATTTTTCTATAAGAGATGCCGCTCGGCGACTGGCCCATTCCACGTTTTCAATGTCAACCCCACGTTCAAAACGATAGGAAGATTCAGAAGAGACCCTGAATTGTTTTGATGCTGAATGAACGTCTGAAGCTTTAAAGGAGGCGCTTTCTAATAGGATCGTTTGTGTTGTCTCTCGAATTTCGCTGCGGGCGCCACCCATGACTCCCGCCATGGCTGTGGGGTATTGAGCGTCAGCAGTGACGAGTGTATTCGCAGATAATGTATATTCATTCTGATCGAGTGTTTTGAGGGTTTCTTTGGGTTTGGCACGTCTAACAATAATCCGCCCTTCGTGAAGCAAACGATGGTCAAAAGCATGAAGAGGCTGCCCGCACTCAAGCAAGACGTAATTGGTAATATCCACGACATTGTTAATCGGACGGATATCTGATAGCTGTAGCCGTTTTTGCATCCAGTCCGGACTCGGGCCCACGTTGATGTTGTTAATCATTCGGGCAGTATACCGAGGACAACCCTCTGTGTCTTGTACGTCAACGCATGTTAATATTTCGGTTTTTTCTAAGCTTTCTTTAAAAGCTGTGTTTGGCCTTTTTAATGTTGTTCTATACAGGCCTGCGATTTCTCTAGCCATGCCCATCATGCTTAAGCAATCGGGTCGGTTGGGTGTGATTTCTAGATCGAGTACGCTTTCAGAGTCGACTTGATCAATGGCTTCAACTTCGATGCCCGAAAAGGTTAGTTTTTCTGCCAACCCTTCGGTCGAATCATCAAAATCTACATATTCTTTTAACCATGAAATAGGTGTTTTCATCTTTGGTTAAAATATCTGCTCTCGCTCGAATATATTCATTCTTCATCACTTTGTCCCTTTGGGACAACTCATATTCTTAGGCCTTAGACTTTCCCCCTCAAGGCGTTGCTGGAGAGAGCAAACCCATCTGTTTTTCTGTTATTTTAAAGCCCATCTTGAGTGTTGTTCCATCATGCTCGACCTTCAAGGCATCTGCCGCGGTCTCGTCGCCCGTCTGTTTGACGAGGTTTGCTTGAAGCATGGGTATCACCATGGTGTTCAGTAATACAGAAGCTTGCTGAGCTTCTTCTTCACCGAGATCTGCTGCCATATTTAGCTCTGCACCAGAGTGGAATGTCATCCCTAAAGACACGCTTTTTAGGTTTTGGAGCAGTTTGATAAAACCTAGCATCATGGCGGCTCCTGGATTGTCTTTGTTTGTGTTTATGGCTTCCATGATGTTTTGTTGAATGGTTTCTGACGCCAAAAAAGCCATCCGAACTTGAGGATCGGCGGGGAGCGCTTTTTCGACGGATATTAACGCCTCGGAAAGTTTTTCCACGTTTCCGTTCTCTTCTCTTTTAAGGACCTCTTTCAGGCTCTCTTGGTTGATGGTTGCGTATACAATTTTCTGGTCCTGTGATAAAGCAATAGACACATTGGCTGCGTCAGGTCGTGGTGATTGGATATGTATAGCCGCCGCATTATTTATTTTTATTTCAGAGATCTGTGCGCCTTCTTTTTCCAGCATGGTTGCAAGGCCGCTTTTAAGTTTTTCAAGCGTCAAAGGTTTGCCCAATCCAAAGGCCACCACCGCGTTCATATGATCAAATGCGTTCTTGCCTTTTTTTACCTCAGCATAAACGTTGTCGGTATCCGCTGAAATGAGGAGTGATTCAATATCCTCTTTTGTAAGGCCGGTGGCGTTAAAAAAGGCCTCACTCTGTTCCCCGTTTAGGCCGGCTGTTTTCTTTTTTTGTTTTTCGATGGCTTCTTTGACAAAAGGGGTCTTTAGAATCTCTTTTGTTTTAACACGAATCAAAAAATCTGCTCCAGGAACAATGGCTGCGTCAATGGCGGGTGTAGAACCGGGGCGCGGCTTGTTTCCACAGCCATATAGTAAAAGAGAAGTGGTTACGGTTGCGATCATTGTGGAATAACATAGTATGGTTCGTGCATTCATCGTTGTTGGGAGGTGTCGCTACCTATGTAATGACATCCGTACTTCCTTTCTTTTAGGTTGTGTCTATTGTGTTAAAGACATAGACGATATAGATTTATTATTAAAGTTCAAGAGATATAAGGTCTATAGGCATGAAACTAACTTTACTCATTATGGCGGCGGGGATGGGCCGTCGATATGGGGGCTTAAAGCAAATAGATCCCATCGGTCCTCGCGGTGAAATTATTATGGACTATTCCATTTATGATGCGATCCGAACAGGGTTCGGAAAGCTGGTTTTTGTGATTCGGCCAGAGATGGAATCTGCATTTAGAGAAGCGATGAGACATAAGTTTGAGGATTGCATGGAGGTACACTATGTCCACCAAGAGTTAAATCAACTCCCCGGTGGGTTTCTTCCTCCTGAAAATCGTTCAAAACCATGGGGCACGGGACACGCGGTCTATGTTGCAAAAGAGGTTATTCAAGAACCGTTTGTGGTCATCAATGCGGATGATTTTTATGGCCGCGACTCTTTTGAAATATTACATAACAGCCTTGCTTCTATCTCCGGTGAATTTGATTATTCATTAGTGGGCTATAACTTACGAAATACCTTATCAGCATGTGGGCCTGTAGCGCGTGGAATCTGTGATTGTGACGAAAATCTTTATTTGCGTCGTATCCAAGAATTTACGCGTATTTCGGATAAGGGGGGTCGTATTGTTCATCGGGCTTTAAATGGAATGAAGATGGTTTTTACAGGCGGGGAATATGTTTCCATGAACATGTGGGGGTTTACACCGTCTATTTTTGATCATCTCGAAGATCATCTCCTTGCATTTTTAGAAGAACAGAGGGAAGACGTGAACGCTGAATTTTTCATTCCTGAAGTGATTGACACATTACTTGCTGCACACAAAGTACGTGTAAAAGTATTACCCAGTGAGGCTTCTTGGTTTGGCGTCACCTATCAAGAGGATAGACCCTTTGGAACAAGAGAAATTCAGGAATTGGTTGAGCGAGGTGATTACCCTCAAACGCTCTGGGGTTAACCCGCATTTCTTCCCCGCTCTGCTTTAAGACTCTGGTTATAAGGTGGTCCCAGCGGGAGGACACGAGAGTGGGAGAAATGCGGGTTAAAGGGGTTCCACTAATATTTTTTTTGCAGTAGAAAGCCCTAATGTGATTGTATTTGAAGTCGCATGGGTAATCAGTGTCGTGGCATCCGCATAATCATCGCGGCTCTGGAGGGTTAACTTAACATTAGGTGTTAAGCCTTCACGCTCTAAAAATTGAAGGAACGTTGGGTCTTGGTCTACAATACGCGAGATTTTTACTTTTTGGTGCAACCGGCAATCTGATAGGTTCTCATATTGTTTTGTCGTGATATTTCCTTTGGAGGTAGGAATAGGATCTCCATGAGGATCCACGCAAGGATAATCTAATAATTTATCTATTTTTTCGAGGACTTTATCCGAAATCACATGTTCCAAATTCTCTGCTTCTTCATGGACCTCAGACCAGTCTAGCGCTAGGGTTTTTACAAGAAATAATTCTACGAGGCGGTGACGGCGTAAGACGTGTAAGGCTAATTGTTTCCCTCCACGGGTTAAACGGGCTCCTTCGCGGGGCTCGTAGATGACAAGCTCGGAATCCGCGAGCGCTTTGACCATGGACGTAGCTGTCCCCGGAGTTACCTTCATAATTTTAGCCAAACGACCCATAGGGATCTTTTGGTTGCTGGTACGTTGCCCTTCTAAATAGAGCTGTTTAACATAATTTTCAATGGTACTGCTTGCCATGATGCTCTCACTGACACTTACTATATACTAAGATCTTTCATATTTCTGAAAAGAATTTCTACCACATAGAACTACCTTGACAATGCTTAATTTATATTTTTATTATCTCAAATAATTATTTTGACTAATCAAAGTTATATGTTATTAATAAACCTTTAACAAATGAAAGAGATCCTATGAAAAAGTTTTATATATGTGTTCAATCGATGTTTTTATGGTGTGTTTGTCTACCTTTCATCATTTCGTGTGGGGTTAAAGAGTCACAGAGCTCTGGCAAGGAAAGATCCTATCCCTACCAGATCGTTACCACGGTGGGGATGGTTAACGATATTGTTCAACATGTGGTTGGAGAAAAGGCAGAAGCCAGAAATATTATAGGGGAAGGGGTTGATCCGCATCTTTATAAATCTACACGAAATGATGTTGCGGCTTTATTGGATGCGGATGTTATCTTTTATGCCGGGCTTATGTTAGAGGGGAAAATGGCCGATGTATTGGTCAAGGTAGCTCGTACGGGAAAACCGGTCTATGCGGTTACAGAACTCATTGATGAAAAATACTTGCTTCAACCTATAGAATTTTCGGGGCATTACGATCCGCATGTATGGATGGATGTACAGGGTTGGATAAAGGGTGTTGCAGCGGTCGCTCAAGCGTTAAGTGAGTATGATCCATCTCATGCCACCTATTATAAAGAAAACGCTCAGAAATACAGGGCAGACCTTGAACAGCTTCATACCTATGTCTTGGAGTCTATGTCGACGATTCCTCCTTCAAGTAGAGTGTTAATTACGGCGCATGATGCCTTTAATTATTTTGGGCGTGCCTATGGGTTGGAAGTAAAGGGGATTCAAGGGATTTCAACAGAATCTGAAGCCGGGGTACAAGATATTAATCAGTTGGTTGACATAATCGTAGCGCGTGACGTGAAGGCGGTTTTTGTGGAGACGAGTGTAGCGGAGAAAAATATTCGTGCGCTTGTGGAAGGGGCAAACGCACGAGGTAAAGAGGTTGTTATTGGAGGGTCCTTATTTTCCGATGCCATGGGTATGCGGGGTACGTATGAAGGGACGTATATGGGCATGATTGATCACAATGCGACAACCATTGTTCGTGCCCTTGGTGGAACGGTTCCGGATAGAGGGATGCAGGATAACTTACCCGCCAACAAAAAACGATGAAAGCTAGTCAGGCAATAGGTTCCGAGCATTCGAGTACAGCACCTGTTTCGATTCATGATATGACTGTGGCCTATCACCGAAAACCGGTTCTTTGGGATGTGGATTTTGATGCTCCTGAAGGAAAACTGATTGGTATTATTGGTCCAAATGGCGCGGGGAAAAGCACCATGATTAAAGCGGTACTAGACCTGATTCCAAAAGCATCGGGGAGAGTATCTATTTATGGGAAACCTTACAAACGACAACGTAGATTAGTCGCTTATGTGCCTCAGCGGGAGACCGTAGATTGGGATTTTCCTGTTCATGCGTTAGATGTTGTGACCATGGGGCGATATGGTCAAATCGGTTGGTGTAAACCGGTAACACGCGCCCATAAAGATCAAGCCATGGCGGCGTTAGAACGGGTGGGAATGGCCGATTATGCGCGTCGACAGATTAGTCAGCTCTCTGGAGGTCAGCAACAGCGTGTATTCTTAGCCCGTGCCCTTGTGCAGGAAGCGCAGATCTATTTTATGGACGAGCCTTCTTCAGGAGTTGACGCGGCTACAGAAAAGGCGATTATAACATTACTTCAGGATCTTCGTTCATCGAACAAAACCGTGTTGGTTGTACACCATGACTTGCAAACGGTATCCGACTATTTTGATTATCTGATTCTTTTAAATATGCGGATTGTTGCTGCCGGTTCAACCCGGGACGTGTTCACGAAAGAAAATTTGCACAAAACCTATGGTGGTAGATTGACCCTGCTCGATGAAGCCGCTCAGGCTATAGCGCGATGAGGGCGATACTGAATGTATGGGGATGTGCGGGGATGCGGAAGACACAAAACCTCTCTACTCCCACACGCCCATACTTCCACACGCCCATACTCTCTCTTCTTTTCCTCATCGTGGTAACATTATTCTTTGTTCCGGTTCAGGCTGAAGCAGAAATCGACTCTATTCGTTCTATAACCGATACGAGATTGCAAATGCCAACATGGGACCAGCTTATTCGCGTTCTGACATTACGTGATTACAATACACGCGTGGTGGTTTTGGGGACCCTGTTTCTTGGATCCGCCTCTGGGGTTATCGGAACCTTCATGTTCCTTCGCAAAAGAGCGTTAGTGGGGGATGCCGCCAGTCATGCTGCATTGCCGGGTATCGGACTGGCATTCATTGTCATGGCGAGTGTGGGAGGTGATGGTAAATATCTGCCGGGTTTGCTTTTGGGCGCTTTTATTTCAGGTCTTATTGGCATGGGTTTTATATTGCTTATACGGCATTTTACGCGGTTGAAAGAAGATGCGGCTCTTGGGATTGTATTAAGCGTATTCTTTGGACTGGGCATTTCTATTTTAGGTGTAATCCAGAAAATGAATATAGGTCATGCCGCCGGATTAGAATCATTTATTTATGGGAAAACAGCTTCTATGCTTGCTCAAGATGCCTATTTAATGGGGGGTGCGGCATTGGTGGTAACCCTTTTGTGTGGCCTTTTATTTAAAGAATTTTCGTTATTATGTTTTGATCAGGATTTTGCCTGTTCACAAGGTTGGCCCGTCCTGTTTTTGGACACGCTAATCATGGCTCTTGTGGTGGCTGTAACCGTGATGGGCCTTCAGGCTGTTGGTTTGATTCTTATGGTTGCTTTATTAATCATTCCTCCAGCGGCTGCGCGTTTCTGGACGCATCATTTATATAAAATGATTTTTATATCTGCGGCAATTGGTTCGGCAAGTGGACTTCTAGGAGCTGCATTGAGTGCGTTGGTTCCTCGATTACCTGCAGGTGCTATTATTGTCCTTATCACCAGTTCAATTTTTTTGATGAGCTTGGTTTTCGGGCCGGCTCGCGGAGTCCTATCTAGATCGATAGAACAGTGGACGTTAAATCGTAAAGTCGCTAGTCAGCACTTGTTACGTGCTATGTACGAATGGGCGGAAATACACAAAAACACGCAAAAATCAGATGATCCACTTAAAGGGATGACGATTAGAGATCTGTTCGGGGTTCGTTCGTGGTCGCATAAGCAGCTCAAACGCATCCTTTTAAGAGCTCAACGTCAGGGCATGATTTATAGGGGGGGCGATCGTACATACCATTTCACCGAGAACGGAGAATGGCAGTCAAAACGCGTGGTACGGAATCATAGACTCTGGGAACTCTATTTAGTCACACATGCGGATATTGCTCCCAGCCATGTCGACCGAGACGCTGATCAGATTGAGCATGTGCTTGAACGGTCTATGGTCGACAAATTGGAAAAACTGCTTTTATCTGAACATCCTAATATAGGGGTAATCCCACCCAGCCCGCATGATATAGGGTCTAAAGGTTTAAAGCAAAGGAGTCGAAAGTAAAAACGTCGAAGGTCGAAAGACAGAAGTCTGGAGAGCCGCTGTTCTAAATGTAGAAGGTTAGTAGATTTTTTTCTTTTGCCATTGGACTTTTCGACTTTTGGCCTTCGACTATAAAGCGTGAGGACCATAACAATGACTTTGATGAGTTTAGACATATGGATTGTAACGACCGGTGTATTAAGCGCGTTATCGTGCGCTCTTTTAGGCAATTTTTTAGTCTTACGTCGAATGAGTATGATGGGGGATGCCATCAGTCATGCGGTTTTACCAGGTCTAGCGGTTGCTTTTTTGATCACGTCAAGCCGAAGCAATATGCCTATGTTTATAGGGGCTGGGGTGGTGGGTGTACTTACCGCCTTATTTACCCAATGGATTCATCGGGTGGGTCGTGTCGAGCAAGGAGCTGCTATGGGGGTAGTGTTTACGACTCTATTTGCCATTGGTTTGATTATTATTGTGCAAGCAGCCGATGCCGTGGATCTTGATCCTGGTTGTGTATTATATGGGGCGATCGAATTAGTTCCTCTTGATACAGCGCCTTTTTTAGGTCTTCACATTCCGCGTGCGGTATGGACATTAAGCCTCGTCTTCCTTGTCAATGTCCTATTGGTTATCTTGTTTTATAAAGAATTGAAGATTAGTTCTTTTGATGAAGATTTAGCGACCACCTTGGGGTTAAATGCCTCATGCATGCATTACTTATTAATGATACTTGTTGCGATCACGACCGTGGCCTCGTTTGAAAGTGTGGGAAGTATTCTCGTTATTGCTATGTTTATTGTTCCCGGCGCTACGGCTTATCTTTTAACCGATCGATTGCATATCATGATTGGGGTGAGCCTTGTTATTGGAATCATGTGTGCCGTTGGGGGGCATATAGCCGCTGTTAGGCTTCCTGCTTGGTGGGGATTGCCCGATACAAGTACAGCAGGAATGATGGCCGTTGTAGGGGGTCTTCTATTTTTTGTGGCGCTTATCGCATCGCCGCGTCATGGGGTGGCCAGCAAGCTTCTCCACCGATTCTGGTTAAGTGTGCGGATTACGCGTGAAGATGTGTTGGGGATCCTTTATCGTATCGAAGAATTTCAGCCCGTTCGCAATCATGGGGTCGTTCCTCGCATTCTTCGTGACGCCAAGCAAACGGGGCCTGTCATTCGTTGGCTGGCTTTAGCCCAACTAATGCAAGCAGGAAAAGTCAAAAAGGCTTCCAGCGGAATTCAATTGACGTCCAAAGGACGTGTTCATGCGCGCAACCTCATCCGTACACATCGTTTGTGGGAAAGTTATATTGAGAAACATTTTGTGATCCCCATTGACCACTTACACGCTCCGGCTGAACGTTTAGAACATGTTACAGATCCAGATATGCAAAAACTTCTTTTAGAAAAAACCACAAATCCTCAAAAAGATCCACATGGGAAAAATATCCCATAGTTCTCAAACCATAAGGCCTAACAAAGGATTTCGGAGGTTTCCTTAGTCATTTCCGCCACGCGTAATATGTTGAAAGGCGGATCGGCCTGTGGCCGAAGACATTATTGTTTATGGTTTTTGTGTACTTTGCGATTGAACTTAGTGGTGGTTTATCTTATAAGCTCCCAATTCTTATGGAAACGTTAATACCATTGGCTAGTTGGGATTGGGCCATCATCGCTATTTTTTTTGTGGTGACGTTGGGTATTGGCCTCTATTTTTCCAGACGCGCAGCCAACAGCCTGACGGAATATTTTGTGGCGGGCCGAAAGATGACGTGGTGGATTGCGGGCACGTCGATTGTCGCTACTTCCTTTGCCGCGGATACACCTCTTGTTATTGCCGGTTGGATGAGAACGATCGGTCTAGAACGCAACTGGTTCTGGTGGGGTGGGATTATGGGCATGATGTTGTGTACCTTTTTCTTCGCTCGACTTTGGCGTCGTTCCCGTATTTTAACGGATGTAGAATTTAATGAACTTCGGTATGGGGGTGCTCCTGCAGCGGGATTACGCATTTTTCATGCTTCTTATCGGGCTCTTATCCAAAACACATTAATTATGTGCTGGGTAACCCTGGCTATGAGTAAAATTCTTGAGGTGACCCTCAATATTCCTCCTATCGTTATAGGCGAAATGGTGATACCTGCTAAAGTGACGGGCATTATCATTTGCTTGACCGTTGCGAGTCTTTATAGTGCTCTTTCGGGGCTTTGGGGCGTTATGTACACAGATCTTTTCCAATTCTGTCTGGCCATGACCGGCACGATTATCTTGATGTTTATTGTCTTTGCTGTGGCTGACGGGCCCAAAAACCTCATTGCTAAGGCGCATGAAGCCGTAACCCAGGGTTTAGTTATAAACAAAGCCCCGCAGGATCGAATGGAGGTTAAGTATAACGAAAATCTCGAGAAAGCCGGCCTTATCCATAAAAGAGAAGATGATTCTTGGACCTGGATAAGACATGATTTAACCGAGGAACAATTTATATTTCATCTTCAAAAGGTTGGCGTAGAGACGCCTGACAAAGAAGTCTCGATTTGGAAAGATGCTTTTACGTTAAGGAAGACGAAATTTACTGATTTTAAAGAAGTCGATAAGATAGTTTCAGCAGGTATTTTAGTGGCCGATACCGTTGACGGGCAACCTCCCGAATATTATCGGATTGCCAATATCACCCTCTCTGAATCTGTCATAAACGAGCAACTAGATCAAGCGGGTGTCAAAAATAAGGGTGAAATTCTCGCTGCGTTACGGAACGATCGGGTTGTTCCCTTTCCTAAAATAACGAGTTTTTTGCCCCCCTTTGACCTAAAAGGGGGCGGGCTGTTGGCGATCTGGTCATTAGTTGTATTTTTAGGTCTACAATGGTGGGCAGGTGGTGAAGGGGGGGGGTTCTTAGCGCAGAGGCTTTTTTCCTGTAAGAACGAAAAGCATTCCGTCATGGCTATGCTCTGGTTTAATTTTGCTAACTTTGTTCTGCGTCCTTGGCCGTGGATTGTTGTTGGCGTAGGGTCCCTCTTCTTAATCCCCGACATTACAGCTTATGGGGCCCATTATGATGCGGAATACGCATATGCGGTCATGCTCATGAAGTACTTACCGGTCGGCTTAAAAGGTCTAATGGTTGCTTCTTTGATGGCGGCGTATATGTCCACCATTTCTACTCATGTTAACTTTGGCGCTTCATATGTGGTCAATGATCTGTATTCGCGTTTTATCAATCCAAAAGCAACCGATCGTAACAAAGTGGGCGTATCTCAAATCACTTCAATCCTACTAGCGGCCTTAGCGGGTGTGGCTGCTTATTATGCGACAGATATTGGGGGGCTTTGGTTGACTATGTTCGAGTTGATGTCTGGAGCAGGTTTTGTTGTTCTTTTGCGCTGGTATTGGTGGCGAATCAGCGCTTGGTCTGAACTCTCAGCTATGTTTTCAACTCTATTCATGTGGTTTCTCATGAATAAGACACATGTTTTTCATGCTGTTTTTGGCTTTATGGGCTGGCCCATTTATTTATTAGATGAATATGCGGTCCGATTTACGCTTAACATTTTGTTAACGACCCTTATTTGGGTCATCATTACCTTCTTAACACCACCCGAGAAAGAAGGAACACTGGTTGCCTTTTATAAGCGGATCTGCCCAGGAGGTTGGTGGAATCACATTGCCGTAAAAGCGGGTAATCCTGGGCATTTAATTGTGGGAAAAATGGAATGGACCTGTTGGTTCCTGGGTGTCACAGGTCTATTTGCCATGATTGCTTGTGTTGGGAAACTGTGCTTTGGGCTATATCTTCATAGCGTTCTATTCGGATTATACTCTATTATTGTTACTTGGTTGCTGTTTAGGCTGCTAGGAAAGATGGATTGGTCGACTATAGAAAACAGGACGAACAGATTCAGTCTCAAGTCAAAGGTCCAAAGGTCGAAGGGTAACGGGTTTTTGTTTTGGACTGAGAGTGAGGTTGAATGATTTACTAACCGTCTGCGAGAATCAGCAAATAGTCCCAAAAGTTAGCGATAATTCACAACTTAAAAATTTTTCACATTTTTCTCTTTACAGTTAATCGGGTGAGCAGTATCTTAAATGAATAATCCTATTAAATGTAAGTCGAATTTTCGCATTTAGTATAAGCAGGTATAGATTATAATGATAAACCGTAAACATCTAAAATAAGGAAGATAAAAAATGAAAAAACAAATTATCTTTTTCATCATCACCGCTGCTCTCATCGTAACTACAGGATCTGTATCCCTGGCTCAAACTTCAGATATTATTACTGTTACAGCAACAGTAGGTTTGGGAACAAATACCCTTTCTGTGGAACCTGCTTCTATATCATTTGGTTCTATAACGGCTACACCAACCGATCATCGCTTTGAGGCTCCTGCTTATACAGTGACTGTTTTTGCGGCAAATGGGCCCTGGAGGATTGAAGCATTCACGGAAAATCCAGCGGATGCCCAAGGATTAGAATCGACTGATGGCCAAAATCACATTGTTCAGTTCAAACTCAATCAGCCCGGTTTTGGATCAGGTGATCCTGAAGACGATACCAATTTTACAGGGAATTCTTCGGTCTATGCCCTTGTGGGTAACGCGGCCACGAATCCGGCTGTATATGCGTTTTCAAGTAATGATACAAGTGCTGGTGACATTATTGGAACCTTTGCTATAGATGCGGTTGGTTCTGCAGCAACGACTTATTCGTCTGATGTAAGGTTTCAGTTAACCTTCTTTTAGAGTATACGTTTAAAGAAGAACGGGATGGCTTAACAGAGCCGTGAGCCGTCCTGCCTCTTCTTTCCCCGCAAAAAGTTAAGCCATGGATGGATGATGCACATGAATCTAGCGCAACAGAACCGCGATCGGTTTTTTTCTTTTTTTACAAAAGGAAACGAAGACAACAAAGAGGTAGAAACGAAATCAATATATTATCTTCAAAAGATCATGCTTCATCCTGGAATCTGTGTATATAAGAGTAAAGCTTGGAACGCGCTCTTTGTTGCCTTCTGCTTAAAATTTTTTCTTGGGCCCCTCTGTGTTTTTTCCTTAATATGTTTCGTTGGCATTTCAGTAAGCCATGGGCTTGTCATTGACCCCATTCGAACGAAATTGTTCGTGCCACAAGGCGTAGAAACAAACGCCAGTATCACCATTAAAAACGAAAAGCCCGATATGATTCGGATTGGTCTTCAGTTTCGAGACATGTCCAGCCAGAAAGGCGCATCTGATTGGATCAACATGGAGACCGGTGAGATTAACTTAGCTCCCTCTGAAAGCAAAACCATTTATTACAGCGTAACCGTTCCTACCAATGCGACGGGTGAGTTTTATGGGCGCATCTCTTTTCTGGATCTGCCCCCTGAAAGCGAATCCAAAGCTACGATTGGTCTTCGAACCAGTATTTCTGTTCCGCTTGTTGTTATTATTAAAGGAACAGAAGCTTATGGATTAGATATTCAAAAAGTTAATATAAAACAACGGGGGAAACAGCCTATGCTGGAGTTTTCTGCTTTAAACACGGGAAATATACATTTGCGCCCAAAAGGAACCTGTAAAATAACCCGTGAAGGAGAGGAAGATCCTTTTATGACCGTAGGCGTAAATGTTCAGGGTTTTCCCGTGTATCCAGGTCGCACGGAAAAACTAATGGCGAACCTAAATCGACGTATCGAAGCGGGAATCTATAAGATTAATGTCTTTTTACACGTTGAGGATGATGTCATAACAAATCATTTTTCTTTAAAAATTCCATGAAATTTTTTCTTGCAATACAATACATTGTTTGGTATAGTCTGAGGTAGTCATGAAGATTTTTGGCATAAAATTGATATTGGCGAATAGATTGTTTTTAAGCGTCTTTTCTATTCTTTATTTTACCTGCTTTTTCTTTCTTGTTTCGTATGGAGCTACTACAAATACTGTTGGACCCCTTGTCGTAAGATTAACGGTTGGTTCTCCGGATGCCGATGGTGATGGGATGCCAGACGATTGGGAGACCTCTTTTTTTGGGGACACGTCCAGAGATGGAACAGGAGACCTGGATGGTGATGGGATGATCGATGTTGATGAGTTCCTGGCGGGCACGATTCCAACGGATCCCAATTCAGTCCTTCGCATTGAGTTTATAGGGGTTCAGACGAACATGGTGACCCTCATGTGGCAGTCATCGACAAATACCGATCCCAAGGCGAGACGTTATAACGTTGTGAACCTTGAAGGTCTCCTTTCGACAAATCAAACCATCGATATGAGTGGCATAGATAGCCAAGGGTTAAATACCATGGTCTCTGTTCCCGAACAGACAAATACAACAGAAAGATTTTATTACATAAAGCTCGATCCATTTCCGAATTAAGGTAGAAGTTTAATGAAGGTTATTTACTCTGTATTTCTAAGTATAGTCTTTTTTGTTAATACCCAAGGTTCTCTGTGGGCTCAAAGTGATACGATTAGTGTCGGGGTAACGATCGAGGAGAGCTCCTCTGTTTTCCTTTCAATTGATACCACGAACTATAATTTTGGAACGATCCACTACTCAGCTAACAACCATCGCATCCTCATGGATACAAATTTAGTGGTAGACTACTTTGTCGGATCCGCGCAATCGTGGCATATTGACGTGTTTACGGAAAATCCGTTTGATTTTCCAGGGGTTGTTCATGATCAGTTTTCAGGCCTTATAGACCTTCGATTTACCACGGAGAATTTGGGCGGGGATCCGAGTAATCAGAATCTTGAAGATGATAGTATATGGACGAATTCCTGGCGATACCTTAACGTTTCTGGTTTTACGCCCCATGCACAACTTGCAACCCCTCTTGAGCAAAATGAGCCAATTGGACCCTTAAAATGGTGGTTAGCGCTCGACTTACCCCAATCGGGTCCCGGGCCTTCTCAGGGAACGTACACTTCGATTATTTACGTTGAACTTGTTATTGATTAGTCTTATGAAAGATCTTTTTATGGATATAAATGTCCCGGCACGCGCGGATCATCCTGTGGCTGACAAAGTGATTCTCCTCTCCCTCTTGGAGAGGCTGAAAGTCTGCCTTGACCGAAGATGGCGTAACTTAAAGTATGCCTCTTTGATGGTTCCGATTTTTTTTTTCTCTCCTTTTTCTTTCGTTTACACCGGTATCAGCTAGGACTATTTCTTGGGCGGGTCGATTATGGGACGTGAAAGATAATGAGAATACGTTAGTGGGTCCGGGTCCAAATTATTTTTCAGATAGCACGAATAATGTTTGGGTTGATGCAAATGGCTACCTTCACCTTAAAATAGATCAGCGGGGCGGCACTAATTATACGGCAGAGATTTTTAGTCAACAAAGCTTGGGTCATGGGCGATATAGTTTCTTCGTAGATGGAAGAATTGACAATTACGGTACTAATGTTGTCGCTGGTCTTTTTACCTATGACAGCACTTTCCCCGATGGCTCGACCAATGAGATTGATATTGAGTTTACTAAGGCATTCGTAAAAGGGAACAATGCCATTTTCTCTTCTCATCCCGTTTCGCCTGGCGATGCCCATAGTTTGGCTTATATAGTGCCGACAAATACGCTTACCATGCATTCCTTTACCTGGTTTACAAACCAAATTGATTTCAAAAGTCAAAACACGCATGACTTATTGCCTGCCCAAAGCGATATCTTCTCTCAATTTATTTATACCGGTCCAAATATTCCTGTTTCGCAGGGAACCGAAAAGGTTCGTTTGAATTTATGGCTTCTTGAAGGAGCAGCACCTGTGGATACCCAGAACTTGGAGTTGGTAGTTCGTGACTTTCAGTTTACTGAAACGAAGAGTGTTCTCTTTGACTTTGAAGATCCCAATACTCCTGTTCATGCGAATAACTGGTTTTTCTTTCAGGCATCAGGGCTTGGTGGGCGCTCGAGCGACTCCTATCAAGGGACAAATGCTATGTTTATATCTGATGACGAATCGACTCCATTTGGTGGTGCTGCCAGTCAACCTAACCCTTCTATAGCTTCCATTCCTATCACTAACTGGGCACCCTATGACCAAATTCGATATTGGGTTAAAAGCAGCACCAATGTGACAAGTACCTTTCGCATTAAATGTATTGAGTCCGATGGTGAACATTGGAAACAGAGTGTAGATATCATTCCAACAACAAACTATCAAGAGATCGTCTTAGGCCTTGACAATTTTGTGTTTGATCCTGAAGTGGCAGCGGTTAACGGTATTTTTGATCGGACAAATGTACTGCAGGTGATCTTTCTGGTCTTTCCCGCAGGCCATCCCACAGCAGCGACTGCGGTTGATTATCTTGTGGATGATGTAACGTTCAATTTATCCCCTGTGGATAGTGGCGAAACCGATACCAATTCCTTGTTTAATTTTGAGACGGGTACTGCTGACTGGTTTTTCTTTAGTACACCGAATGGGGAGGGAGGAAATTCATCACCCCTTGACGCCCATGGTGGTTTCAATGCAATGAGAATCCCCGATAATCTGGATGGAAATGCGAATGGTCTTGCCTTTGGGGGTGCAACTATTACCTCAAACGACATTCCGATTCGTGATTGGTCTCCCCATAATTATCTTACCTATTGGACAAAAACTACCGAAAATGATATCGAGAGTACGATACATATCGAATTTAATGAGCTTCCTCTCCATACGAACGAGGCTTTAGCTGGAGATAAGTGGACCCAGGTTGTAAATATCCCTGTATCGACCAATTACACACAGATAGAGTTAAGTTTGGATTGTGATTTTACGCGGAATGGAGGCAGTAGTGATACAAATATTGCAAATGGTCTCTTTGATCCAGCAGATATAGCCGAAGTGGTATTTGTTGTCCTTCCAGCACGCCACCCAGATCCCACCAATTCGGTTGACTTTTTTGTAGACGATGTAGAATTTTCATCCACGTCGACTCTTCCTGCGTTGCCCTCTAACATACTATACAATTTTGAGCCGCCGTTTTGGAATCAAGGATTTAAGAAGTTTTCTCTGGGAGCGACAATAGATCTTACCCAAGATCCCAATAACCTCTATGATGGTGGAGTCGTTTCTACGCAGGCGTTAGAAGCAAGCTTTATTCTCTCTAATACGACTGTGGGTGTTTTTAATGATTGTAGAGTTCCTATTAGCGATTGGTCATCGTATAACCAGATTACTTATTGGATCAAAAAAGGAAGCGGTTCGAGTGGAGAAGACAGCAACGCAACTGTACGCTTAAAAGTCAGAGAGGGAAGTGGCGAAGCTTGGTGGCAAACAACTCCAACAGAGTTAGCAGTACAGGCCTATGAGCAAGTTCAGCTAGATTTCTTGAGCGAATTTTCTTATTCTGAATCATTTGACAATGGTGTTTTTGATCTGACTAATATTACGGAGGTAACTTTTGTGTTTGAACAATTCCCTAGGGAGACAGACTCAGAAAAAGTTAAGACCTATTATATAGATGATATCGAACTTACGACAAATAGGCTGCCCCCTCCTCCAACAACATTGAGTATTGAACCTTCTTCGATTGACTTTGGTGGAAATTTGATAGCGAGTCCAGGAAATTCACGGTTTAATACACTCATGGCAACGGCCACCTGGGCTACCGTTTATGCAGGTTGGCAGATTGAGTTTTATACAACCAACAACTCGCATTTCCCGGTCATTGAAAATTCCGGGAGTTCGGGTGGAAGCATGTTGTGGAAATTGACCCAGCCTAATTTTGGAGGGTGGTCAACGAATACTCCCACAGTGCCTCCAGATCCGAATAACCAATCGGATTGGACGAATTTTTATGCGTTTATTTTTAACCCAACGAATGATGGTGCAGGTCCGGGAAGTGATGGATTTAAATCGTTGTTTGGGATCCAGTCAAATTCTCCTCAAGTTCATACGGTGCCCTTCGTAATAGGTGTAGAAGCGATTGGTGCTCCTACAGGGGATTATAGTGGAACGGTTTTCTTTGATTTTGTCTTTCCTTGATCTGCAGGCTCTATCTAGCCGCGGCTCGTATAATTCCTCCCTACAGGCGGGTGGATTATAAAATTAAATGCCGCAAAAAATGGACCTGAGAGCTTCTGTTCATGCGGCGATCTCCAAATCGAAACACTCCTGTGCGGGTTTGTATTCTAGGATCTTGCGAGGATAGTTGTTAATCCACTTTTCAATCTCACCAATACGGTCGATGGTATATTTTCCGATGTTGTCTCCTTTGGCGACGAAACGACGAACCATACGGTTGGCATTTTCGTTGGAGCCTGGTTCCCAGGAAGAATACGGGTGAGCATAATAGAGTTTAACACGTCTCTTTTTGCTAAATCCGGAACGTTCCATCTGCTCCACGTCGAGAAACTCGCTCCCGTTATCGGCTGTAATCGACTTGAACATCGATCTGAATGGGCCAACTCCCATCGATCTTTCGATCGCTTTGAGGGCCTGCAGAACCGATGCCTGTGTTTTATCCGAAAGTTTTCTCACCCTTAGCATTCGGGTCTTTCTTTCTACTAACGTCATTAAAACCGGTTTTGAAGTTCCTTTTCCGCCGACGATCAAATCCAATTCCCAGTGCCCAAATTCCTCGCGTTTTTCTACGGTCTTAGGTCGTTTTTCGATACTGGTCCTTCGGGCATGTTGCTTTTTAACCCGGCTCTTGTTTAAGAAAAGGAGCAACCACATCGGGTGAGCGTTTGTGAACAAGAATGTGCTCGCTGATAAACACGGCCGTTTCATGATGCTTTCCAAGCTTAAGCTCAGGTCCCTTGGCCGTCGCATTTAGATCATGAAGTTCCTGGGCTCGATCACTGCTGTATGCTTTCTTCTTTCGCAGCTCTGTATCGAAATGCTCTACCTCCCCACGTTTAATTTCGCGCTCTATGGTTCGACGATGCCTTCCCAGATACTGGCTATCTCCAAAGGACGTCCTGGGTTTTTGAGCATTGTTTCAATCATGATCCGTTCTTTCTGTGTCAAATGCTTGCCTTTTCGGGGATGAATACTACTCTTGATTTGTTCCATGTCTTTCTCCTTTTTTTGTCTTCTGTCGAGTTTCTAAATCTAGAAGATTTCAGCATGGAACACTCCTGTTTTACAATATCTTCTTTTGGGCATTTAATATTACAATTCTCAAAAGCCGCCATCAAAGTAGTTTTAACTTGTATTCATCATGCAAAGAATCGATCATACAACGAATGAAGTCTAACTATCTTTTATCAGCAACTAAATGGTTTCGAGTAGTGTCCCTTTCCATGTTTCTATCGTTGATGGCCTTGGCTGACGAGACCAACATCCTCTTTGATTTTGAAGGGGGTGTAACCGGATGGAATCCCTTTGGATCCTCTATTTTCCCGACAGGTATAAAGTCTACAGAGGATGCTTATGCGGGTACGAATGCTATGAGCGTTGATCAGTTTGTATCCTTCTTGCAAACGAATCAATTTGGTGGTGTTAATAACTTCTCTCTCCAAACTAGAGCGCTTCACGATAGAGGTGTCGCGATGTAGCACGAAGAAAACCAGCCGATTACTTCGTCGGGAGAAACCTCTTCGAACGCTTGTGTGATCGCTTCAGATAGTTCCTGCTGACTGCGGGCTGCAAGGCTGCCCAACCGATTCTTTATCTTGCCCCATATTTTTTCAATGGGGTCGGAATCGGGGCTGTAGGGTGGAAGGAATCTTACATGGGCCCCACATGACTCAATGAGTTCAATGACCTTGGGATTGTGATGGACGCGAAGATTGTCCATGATGACGATGTCTTCAGGTGAAAGAGTCGGGAGAAGAACCCGGCAAATATATTCTCCAAAAACAGCCGTCTCTGTCGCCCCCTCCCCCTCCCCCTCCATGGCCGCTGTTGTTCCGTCCAGGCGGACCGAAGAAATCAAGGTGGTGGTACACCAATGTCCATGAGGCGTTTTGGTAAAAAGCCTGTACCCGCCCAACACCCGGCCCCGCAGACAAGTCATATTCGTTTTCGCCCCGGATTCATCAATAAAGACAAGGCGACTTGGATCAAGTTTGGCCACTTCTTGGATCCACTGCTTTCTCAAGAGATTTACATCCGCCCGGTCTTGCTCGCTGGCGTGAAGCGTTTCTTTTATACCGGCAGCCCAACCGATTCAACGCCCGCTGTACGGCCATGATCGACCCCTTCACGCCGCTCATGTTCTTGAGTTCTTCAAGCGTTGCATCGGGATGTTTGCCCACCAGTTGAGCCAACGCCTTGAGCTGCTTTCCGCTGCAGAGGGCCTGACGATGCCCACGCGGTCGGGGAGCGGTCTGTCCGGTTTCGTTGAAACGAGAGAGCCCACGCTGAAACGTTCTAAGATCTACACGATAAGAAGATGCGATATCGGCCTGGGAACCTTTGCCCATTTTGTAGGCATCTATCGCACGCCGCCGGATTTCTGCTAATGAGGCATTTCAATCGTTAAATGCTTTAATGATTGGTTAACCTATAATCAACTGAGTCTTTTTATAAAAAGCGCACCGGATTCTTTAGAATCTGGGGTGGCTGTTGAGTTGGGGTTAACCGAATCTAACGGGCAGAGCTGGGGGGGCCGTAATGCCTATTATGCTTACAACCACCTACCAAAATGTGAAAGTAGATCTATATTCAAGCATCTCGAGTGGTCTCCAGATAACGGAACATGGATCGATTACTAACTTTATATTGGAATTGACAAATGTTACTGCGGTTTCTGTTGGTTTTAAAAAGATAGCAGAGCATACTCCTGGGGTTGCTTTGGTTGAGCACTTTGTTGATGAAATTGCGTTGATCTCCAGTGCACCTCCTGCCACTACATTTAATATTGAGCCTACCTCGGTTTCGTTTACGAATCCGCTAATTGCCTCTCCGGGAAATTATCGGTTTATTACCCCCGCGATCACGGCTTCTTGGTTTTCTGTCGATACAGATTGGAAAATCAAATATTATACAACAAACCTTTCACATCGTCCAGTCATAGAACGTATCGGTGACTCCAGCGGAAACGGTATGTTATGGAAATTAACTCAACCGAACTTCGGCGGGTGGTCGGTCGAAGCAATCACAATGCCGCCTAATCCGAATATCCAGTCTAATTGGACCATTTTTTATGCGTTTATTTTTAACCCAATTAACGATGGGCCAGGAGAGGGAACTGACGGGTTTAAATCAAGCTTTGCTGTTCAATCAAACTCTCCTCCAGAGCACACAACACCTTTTTTCATAGGCGTCGAAGCCTTTGGTGTCCCTCCGGGAAGTTATGGGGGAAACGTTTTCTTTGATTTTGTTATTAACCCTTGATATATAGTCATTTCCAGTCTCGGATAATCTATATGATTCGACGTTTGGCCCGGGTATTATTGCCCCAGAAAACCTAGCCAGGCCTTCTTCTGTCTTTTGTGGAAGTTCTATCCCAATCTTGCAGGCCCTCTACAGCGGAAAGCAGCTCAAGGCGTTGGCTCAACTGGGGGGGCAAACATCCCGATGCAACGCTTGAAGAACTCAAGAACATGAGCGGCGTGAAGGGGTCGATCATGGCCGTACAGCGGGCGTTGAATCGGTTTCCCGGTTATAAAAGAAACGCTTCACGCCAGCGAGCAAGACCGGGCGGATGTAAATCTCTTGAGAAAGCAGTGGATCCAAGAGGTGGCCAAACTTGATCCAAGTCGCCTTGTCTTTATTGATGAATCCGGGGCAAAAACGAATATGACTCGTCTGCGGGGCCGGGCGTTGGGCGGGAACAGGCTTTTTGCCAAAACGCCTCATGGACATTGGTGTACCACTACCTTGATTTCTTCGGTCCGCCTGGACGGAACAACAGCGGCCATGGAAGTGGAGGGGGCGACAGAGACGGCTGTTTTTGGAGAATATATTCGCCGGGTTTTTCTCCCGACTCTTTCACCTAAAGACATCGTCATCATGGACAATCTTCGCGTCCATCACAATCCCAAGGTCATTGAACTCATTGAGTCATGTGGGGCCCATGTAAGATTCCTTCCACCCTATAGCCCCGATTCCAACCCCATTGAAAAAATGTGGGACAAGATAAAGAATCGGTTGGGCAGCCTTGCAGCCCGCAGTCAGCAGGAACTATCTGAAGCGCTCACACAAGCGTTCGAAGAGGTTTCTCCCGACGAGGTAATCGGCTGGTTTTCTTCGTGCTACATCGCGACACCTCTATCGTGAAGCGCTCTAGCTTAGGAAGTTTGTCTACGGGTACACCGTTAAGGATTAGACGTGCAGCTTCGGTTTCTGTGAGGTTCATGGCGCTGAAACGTTCTAGATAGGTGGCAACCTCCTCGGGATTGTCTCGGATGGTCCGCCTGATCTGCGCTTGATATGCTCGATGGTTTTGGCTCGGCGAAGGAGGTGTTGGGAGGTTTGACGATTCCGATCAATGAGATGGTCGTACCTGAATAAGCCGTAGGGATCCCGATAGGATACAGGATTGTTTTTGGCAACAACCCCATCGAAAGGAATCGGATCTGAACTATGCGTTATATGCGGATTTTTTGTACAGGCAGCGGGTTTTTCCTTAACCTCAGGTCTTTCCAAAAGTTCTAAATGGGGCGGTTCTTTTTCGCTTTGCAATGATGAGACAGGTTCAGGATTGTTCCAGATCACTTTAAGGGATGCCTGTTTTTCCACTTGAAATGTGGCGAGATCAGGGGCACTACTTCCTGCGATGAATGGCATCAATTTCGACATGTTCGAAAGTCTACGAATTTATAGAGGGGAAAACCAGTTTTCTGTGGCTTAAAAAAACGAACTATTCATCTTTCAACTGAAGGGAAGTTAACTACCAAAAAAGAGTCTTAAGTTTCGGAACAAGCTCAAAGTGCTGGTCACGATGACCCAATGACAAGCCATAACGTCTAGCCGATGCTGCAATCCAAATGTCATTATCAGGAATGGGGGTTCCCTTTTTTTTATGCAAATGAGGGATGATCACACTGCTATCAAGAAGAAGGTTACCATTCACGGGGGTCGATCCTCTCGCAGTCCTCGATCGCTTTCTCAAATTCTTCTCCAAGCTTACCCGTCAAACAGCCTTCGGTGGCCTCTAGCACAGCTTGACACCTCAACCATTCTTCTTCTTTAAGGGCATGAACGTAGCTGGCCACGTCTTCGATCTTCTTAGGCGGTAAAATCTTTAATTCTTCTATAACCATTTCTAACTTTGTCATGTTCTAAAAATACGTTTTTATCCTTCTCTTTTCAAGGGTCTATTTGCAGCTCTAATCAACGTTCTTCTTCGAGGGGATGGCATTTATGGTGGGCTTCTTTTAAGTCGGTAATCGTTATACGAACGTAAGCGTCCGAGCGGCGACCCCCATAGACAGGTGGGGTTATGGGGTAATAAATCGGGTGGATGAATATAAAAACTGGGAAAAAACGAAGCGGTGTTTCTCGGCGACGAACTGGCCAGGAACGTGAAACTCTGATCCAAGCATATCAACAAAGCGGGTTAGGCCATAGGGTTTTTTGAGATCTTGTAACTTTCTTGTCCTACACCCACTTGGGGAAGATACAGCTCATTTTCGGTGAGAAGTTGATCAAACACACCTTTCTCTTGGAAGTGGCTGACTACGATATTGGTATGAAGCAAAACAGCTTTACCAGTCATCGGCATCGATCTGGTTGGCGGCCTCATCTACGGCTACTTTGAAGTCTTTCCCATCTGGTCCAGCGAGATAACCAGCAGTTGAACGAATGGCTTTCAATTTGGCATCGTGCTTGTTCTTGATCCCCAACGCATACCGAGCGAACCAGTTGGTCAACTCTTTGAATTCGTACGAGTCTAACTTTGTAATAGCTGATTCTATTTCCAGAACTAAGTTCATCATCATATAAATATATCCTGTAACCTCTATTTATTCAAGCTCCGGAATCGAAGGTCAGGTCTGAATGGCACTAACTTAAGCCCCTTTTGCATGATAAAAACCCTGAAAATACGGGATGAAAATGCCATAATAGCACATGCAAAAAACAACACCGATATTCCCAGGGTTTCACGTACATACACTACGTCGGAAACCCCGTTCAAAGCAACAGAGACTTGCCGATGAGGTAAGGATTCTCAAGCAAAAAAGGTTCACCCAACTTGGGGAAGCTTTTGGGGCTCTTATTCCCGAGTCCCTTCTCGCCCCGGCAGTGTCCGGTACCCACAGTCGTCGCCGGATCTTCAGCAAAAGCAATACGTCTTGGGCCTTCCTTGCTCAAGTGCTTAGCGACGATGGAAGCTGTCAAGAAATTGTTCAAAAACTTAAGGCTTATGCAGCACTACGTGGCCTACAGCTGCCTTCTTCAGCCACCTCTGCCTACTGCAAAGCCAGAAATAATTTAACGATAGAGGATCTCCAAGACGATTCATTCTCATGGGGTTGATTCGATAGAGAGCATGGGTGCTAGCGATAACTGGCGTGGTCATCGGATCGTGGTGGTTGACAGCACCGGTGTATCGATGCCAGATACAAAGCCCAATCAAGATCAATGGCCTCAACAACATCATCAGAAGCCAGGATGCGGGTTGCCTTCAGCACGAATAACGGCCTGTTTTTCTCTGCATACCGGAGCCCTGCTTAGTTACCGAACCAGCAACAAACATGTCAGCGAGATCATCCGTCTTCGACAACAAATCGATGCCTTTCGAAAGAGCGATATCCTGTTGGGAGATAAGGCCTTCTGTGGTTATCGCGATATATGCGAACGTTCAGAACGAGGCATTGATAGCATCATAAGTCTCTGTCGAAGACCTCCTGTTAAAGCCGTTAATGCGGTAAAGAATTTAGGAAAGGGTGATCTTCTTATTCGATGGGTTCGACCGTTAAAAGTAAGCGGTCTGAGTGCTGAAAATCTTCAAGCCCTTCCCCCTAGCTTGCTGCTACGCCAAGTTAAAATAACGATCAATCAGCCCGGCTTTCGATCTAAAGTGATCTATCTGGTCACCACATTATTAGATGCAGAAAAGTACCCTGCCAAAGATTTAGCCGATGTGTATTTTCGGCGTTGGGATGTTGAACTCTTTTTTCCGTGATATAAAAACAACGCTGGGTATGGATATCTTACGATGCAAGAGCCCGGAAATGATCCGAAAAGAGATGGTGATGTATTTTATTGCCTACAACTGCATGCGCCGGATCATGTATGAGGCGGCTGAAGAGGCTGGTTTGCCCGTTCGGCAAATTAGCTTCAAAACTTCGCTTCAAGCCTTGCGCAGTTGGGAGCCGAATCTAAATCAAGCGAGAATGAGTTGGAAGGAACGTTTCGGTTTGATTTCTATGCTCTATGAAAGCATGACCCAAAGACCCTTGCGGCAACGCCCTGGCAGAAGTGAACCTCGAGCTGTAAAGAGACGACGAAAAAACTATCATTTGCTGACTAAACCAAGGCACGAAATGATTGTGCCTGCTCACAGAAATCGCCATTGGTTAAACAAAAGGAAATCATGCTTAAGTTAGTGCCATTCCACACTGACCCTTATTCCTATTCCTTATTCTCTTACACAGTCATCCCATAAGCGGATCAGTATTCTGTAAGTGAGCCGGTAAGTGAGCCGGGCTACAGAGTAAACTCTCCTTGAAACCGTAGTTAAAAAATTAACCCCGAGGAGCGCTTATGAAAAGATCTGCAACCCCAGCTCGAAGCCAGGCTACTATTCTTCAACAAATGTGCCAACTTATTCCTGGCCACCTCGTCAATAAACTCGCCAAAAAATATGGGGTCCAAGCAAGATCATTTACGCCATGGAGTCATGTGGGGAGCATCCTTTTTGGCCAACTTATACGTGCGGTTGGGCTCAACGATGTCTGCGACGCTCTGGGAGCTCACTCACCGAAGTTAGCGGCGATTCGCGCCGCTACAGCCCCGAGCCGAAATGGGTTAAGCCATGCGAATAAAACACGACCGGCGAAGATGGCCCAAGAACTGTTCTGGGAAATGCTCGATCACTTACAACGTCAATCTCCGGGATTGCAGACTCAACTTACAAGTGCAAAACCGAAGCTGTCCATCATTTCTTTGGGCGTTCTATATTCTAAGCATTTTCTCGGTCTATTATTCAGTAACTCCACAGCCCATCTCAACTAAGCGAAGCTGTGGGCAGCAAAGTCGGTTTTCTTCGGGAAAAACTGGCGAAGCAAACCATTCGTATTTTCGTTGGTCCCTCTTTGCCAAGGGTTTCTCCCTTCAGCAAAGAAAATGGGGGTTGCTATTTTTTTCTGTAGTTTAGCATGGCTGGCAAACTCCATGCCATTATCTACAGTCACCGTTTTACAGGGGAGCCCTGAATCAGCGAACTGAGGTACGGAACGGTTGACCGATTCGGCATTGCATCGAGGTAAAAGATCGGCGATGAGATATCGAGTCGCTCGATCTACTAGAGTGACTACACAGGCCTCTTTTCTCGTTTGGCCCTGAATAGTGTCACCTTCCCAATGGCCTGCCACCTTGCGGCTTTCACCCTCTTCGGGGCGTTGGTCAATCATTGTTTGGTTGTGTATACGTGAATGGCTTTTCCGAGTCGCTCGTTTTTTCTTTCCGGGGCCACGCAGGTATTTTCGGTAGCCAGCCCCTCTTGGACTGTACAAGTAGCGGTAGATCGTCATTCGACTGATGGGAAGGTCACCTTCTAGCTTTCTTCGACCTTCAATCTGCTCTGGAGACCAATACTTCGCCAGGAGAGTCTCCACTTGTTCTTTGCTAGCTCCCATCACTTTTTGAGGCTTTCGAGCTAGCTGTAATCGGCTTTGAGCCAGGCCATTTGCGGGGTCTTGGGTAATAGCGGCCACGGACTCGATTACGGCGAAATTCGCGCCAAATAGTCGAGGGGGATCGGCCCAGGTGACGGCCAATTTGAGATAAGCTATATTTTTCTTTTAGCATCTGGGCTATCACTTCTCGTTCATAACGGTTTAAATGTTCGTAGGTTCGTGGCATTCTATGTTCTCCTTTGGGGGGGGTCAGATACCCAAAGAATGAACTATGCTGCGGACCTTTGCACTTGTATTGTTACTCTACCATTATCGCGCAGGTTGAAGTAAACGGAAAGCTTGTTGAGATGACTTTTATTACCAATAATCTGGAGTGGTCGGCGGGAAGTATTTGTGATTTGTATAAAGCCCGCTGGGCCATTGAATCTTTTTTTAAACAAATCAAACAGGTCTTGCAGATTTGTGATTTTTTTGGTCACAGTAAGAATGCAATACAATGGCAAGTCTGGATGGCCTTATTAGCCTATGTTTTACTGCGCTACCTGAGCTTTTTGAGTCAATGGCGCCACAGTTTTGTGCGTATTTTTACGGTGTTGTGCTCGGTATTGTGGAGCCGATATCAGCTGTACACTTTATTGAAAAGTTATGGGACAGCAGGTGGTTCCTATCGGATGCTTTGCGCACCTCGACAAGCCTAGAGCGCTTCACGATTGAGGTGTCGCGATATAGCACGAAGAAAACCAGCCGATTACGTCGTCGAGAGAAACCTCTTCGAACGCTTGTGTGAGCGCTTCAGATAGTTCCTGCTGACTGCGGGCTGCAAGGCTGCCCAACCGATTCTTTATCTTGCCCCACATTTTTTCAATGGGGTTGGAATCGGGGCTGTAGGGTGGAAGGAATCTTACATAGGCCCCACATGACTCAATGAGTTCAATGACCTTGGGATTGTGATGGACGCGAAGATTGTCCATGATGACGATGTCTTCAGGTGAAAGAGTCGGGAGAAAAACCCGGCGAATATATTCTCCAAAAACAGCCGTGTCTGTCGCCCCCTCCCCCTCCATGGCCGCTGTTGTTCCGTCCAGGTGGACCGAAGAAATCAAGGTGGTGGTACACCAATGTCTATGAGGCGTTTTGGCAAAAAGCCTGTTCCCGCCCAACGCCCGGCCCCGCAGACAAGTCATATTCGTTTTCGCCCCGGATTCATCAATAAAGACAAGGCGACTTGGATCAAGTTTGGCCACCTCTTGGATCCACTGCTCTCTCAAGAGATTTACATCCGCCCGGTCTTGCTCGCTGGCGTGAAGCGTTTCTTTTATACCGGCAGCCCAACCGATTCAACGCCCGCTGTACGGCCATGATCGACCCCTTCACGCCGCTCATGTTCTTGAGTTCTTCAAGCGTTGCATCGGGATGTTTGCCCCCCAGTTGAGCCAACGCCTTGAGCTGCTTTCCGCTGTAGAGGGCCTAACGATGCCCACGCGGTCGGGGAGCGGTCTGTCCGGTTTCGTTGAAACGAGAGAGCCCACGCTGAAACGAGAGAGCCCACGCTGAAACGAGAGAGCCCACGCTGAAACGTTCTAAGATCTACACGATAAGAAGATGCGATATCGGCCTGGGAACCTTTGCCCATTTTGTAGGCATCTATCGCACGCCGCCGGATTTCTGCTGTTGCTATACTCATGTCATGGAGTATAGATCTTCTAAAGAGGCATTTCAATCGTTAAATGCTCTAATGGGAATCTCATATCTATCAACCAAAACACGCTGTCATATGACTACCACAACCAAATGATTGAATATATCAATACTGCTTCAACTCAACGACCTATGCGTACGATCCCTTAGGTCGCCGTACTTCAAAAAAAACGCACGATTATGACACTGTTTCTGACCTCTGACTTCTCTTACTTCTATGAGGGTTGGCAGGTGACCGAAGAGGTCAGGGAAGAAGTCAGCACGAACTCCTATGTCTACGGTCTCTATATCGATGAAGCATTAGCGATGCAGAATAATGGTTCCAACTACTATTACCATGCGGATGATTTGTACAATGTCGTAGCCATGACCGGCACCAACGGAGATGTAGTAGAGCGCTACGACTACGATGACTATGGCCAACCTACTATCCAGTATCTTCAGCCACAGGCTGATCCGTCTGTGGCGGAAGCATCCAGTATCCAGAATCCGTACCTCTTCACTGGCCGTCGGTATGATGAAAAAACGAGGTTGTATTATTATCGGGCCCGTTATCTTGATTCAAGACCCGGGCTATTCACGATACGTGACCCGTTGGAATATATATATAGATGGGATGAATCTTTATAGTTATGCAAACCAAAATCCTACTGCTTTTACGGACCCATATGGAGAAAGTTGGAAAACATGGGGGGGGGCTTGCGTTGACTGTTGGTTCAGCTGCGACTGGAGGAATTTTATCCGCAGGGTTAGGGGCTGGTGCAAATATATTGGCCCTATGGGCACTTTACGATTGGATGACAGGTGATGCTGAAGAATTAATAGAGAGGACCATAATGAGAACAGGATGTGATAACAATCTAAATCCGGCCGATGCATATAAGGGGTATGAATGAATCAGGGGTCAAGGAGGAGAAAAAAGCTAAGTCCTGGATCCGTCAGTTAAACGTGGGATTTCTGTGGGAATGCTTTGGAGGCAAAAGGTTGCAAAAAAACGCAGGCGCACCCGCTGGGTGCGTCGAGGCTTTTTTGTAATTCCTTTTGACCCAAATGGTTCGTGCAGAAAACCGCGTTTAACTGACGGATCCAGGTAAGTCTAAACATTCAACATTCGGTGGAAAGAGAAGATGAAAAGATGAAGACAAAAAAAGAAACCAAAGAAGCGGGAAATAGAAAAAATTGTTATTCCCGTACTTGTTCAGGACGCAGACCCAAGACCTTGGCCAATTTTACGAACGTTTGTTTGCGGGGCTTAGATGCGGGGTCTTCAATTTGGGATAAGGCGGCTTGGGTAATACCCATACGTTTTGCAACCTCAACTTGGGTTAGCCCGCGATGCTCTCGCCAAGCTCGCACCAGGCTATATCCTTTTTCAATCACAAGACCGACTACGTCATGGGGAATCGTGGATTCGGGTTCGATGAGACGCACAAATTCATCATATGGCACGACAGCAAATGCGGGTTTCCCATCATGTTCTATCGTTTGGAATTCAATAGGTGTGTTCATCACGTTTTTTCACCTCTTCAATTTTAATAACATACAATGCCCTTTTTATATCAAAGATAACTCGCCATTTTCCAACACGAAGTCGATATCCTTTACGACCTTGAAGGGCTTTTACATGTTGACAGTTTGGCCATTTCTGCAGTTTGCCTACTTCATGATAAATCTTTTTCTGTTCGGACAACGATTGAATTTTTCGAAGTTGACGAAATGCTCGACTAGCCCATTCAATCTTATACATGCATTAAAATATAAGCTTTATATAAGACTTTGTCAAGGGTTGAAAAACAAAAATGAGGGTTTTTAGAAACAATGAAGAATAAAAAAATCCAAACTGGTAGAGTAACAATACAAGTGCAAAGGTCCGCAGCATAGTTCATTCTTTGGGTATCTGACCTCCCCCCAAAGGAGAACATAGAATGCCACGAACCTACGAACATTCAAACAGTTATGAACGAGAAGTGATAGCCCAGATGCTAAAAGAAAAAAATAGCAACCCCCATTTTCTTTGCTGAAGGGAGAAACCCTTGGCAAAGAGGGACCAACGAAAACACGAATGGTTTGCTTCGCCAGTTTTTCCCGAAGAAAACCGACTTTGCTGCCCACAGCTTCGCTCAGTTGAGATGGGCTGTGGAGTTACTGAATAATAGACCGAGAAAATGCTTAGAATATAGAACGCCCAAAGAAATGATGGACAGCTTCGGTTTTGCACTTGTAAGTTGAGTCTGCACCTTCCCGTCAGCGAATTGACTCACAAAAAATGACACCCAAAAAAAGGGGATGAAAAAGATGAGTTACGAATCAAGAAAAGAATATATACAGCGAATGCGACGCCGGTATAAACGGGCGAACAGACGGTATAAAACAAACCTGCTTGATGAAGTATGCCAAGTCTGTGGCGATGAGCGCAAATACGCAACGAAGCTGCTTGGCCATAAAATTCATCGTTCAAGCAAGCCGCGAGGACGCAAAAGCTATTATGGCGATCCAGAATTTTGGGGGCCTTCAAAACGATCTGGCAGCAAACAGGTCGCCTGTGTGGCAAGCGTTTGAACCGCGCTTGGCCCATCTGGCTCAGAGATTATAGCAAGCATCATGGAGCCTTATCGACGCACATTCGATCTAAATGATCCGATATCAGCCCGATGACTATTGACCGATTATGGGCCTCAGAAAGAGTCCGATATAGTCGGTATCGAAACAGCGGAACCAAACCAGGGTCCATCCTGAAAAATCAGATCCCTGTCCGGACAGATAACAAGGATATTAAACAACCAGGCTATTTGGAGGCTGATACGGTGGCCCATTGCCGTGGGTCGATGAGCGGAAACTTCGTGTGGTCGATCACTTATACAGACATGGTAACCGGTTGGACCACTCAACGTGCCGTTTGGAATAAAGGGTATGAGCGGATTCGAAAACAAACCCAAGACGTAGAAAGAAGTCTCCCCCTTTCCCTTTTTGGGTTTTGATACCGATACCGGTTCGAAATCTTTAAATTGGCATCTGGTGGGTCATTTTAACGACCGTCAGAAGCCTGTAAGATTTACCCGTTCGCGGAGCTACCACAAAAATGATAGCGCCCATGTAGAACAGAAAAACTGGACCCATGTGCGTCAACTCCTTGGATATGATCGGCTGGAAAATCCCGGCCTGGTTGATGTGATCAATGAGCTCTACATGGTCTGGGAAAAATATAACAACTTCTTTTGTCCGTCGATGAAGCGGGTGTTAAAGAAACGAATTAAGGGCCGGTATACGAAAAAGTATGACAGGGCCAAGACCCCCTATGAGCGACTGGTTCAGAGTCAAGTCCTCACAGCGCAAAAAGGAAAATCGGGGAGTCACCCACGGAGTTATCCACCGATCCGCCCCGCCTCCGACGAGCTGATGGGGCCCATTCTCGTCGAGACGGATCGGTGAATAATTCCTAAAAGGTAAAACAATGAACAGAAAGGAATCAATCCGACCCATTTCTTGACAGAAATGAGTCCAACAAGTATTGATCATAAACGTCAACGAATTTAACACGCTACGGTGTCATTTTTTAATGAGGGAACAAGGCGTAGTGAGCCAATAACCATCCATGACCTTAAAAATGCGCACGCCAATAGCCTGGTCTAATACGGTTCAACATAAAAGACGGACCCTCGTGGCTAGTTTAGGGATCTGCTTTGCTATTTTACTTATTTTTATGCAGTTAGGTTTTCTGAGTAGCGCCAAACAAAATGCATCGTTTTTGTATACAGCTCTCGAAGGTGATATACTTCTCGTGGCCAAGGGATATTTTGCGATGGATTGGTCATTTGATTTTAGCGGATATCGTATTTCCCAAGCCCGTAATCTTCCCGGTGTTGCATCAGCTACGGGCATCATGATTCGGCATACACGTTGGGCAAATACAGAGAATGGGAAACAACTTAAATGTATGGTGCTAGAGCATTTAACGATTGAAATGCCTCTTTAGAAGATCTATACTCCATGACATGAGTATAGCAACAGCAGAAATCCGGCGGCGTGCGATAGATGCCTACAAAATGGGCAAAGGTTCCCAGGCCGATATCGCATCTTCTTATCGTGTAGATCTTAGAACGTTTCAGCGTGGGCTCTCTCGTTTCAACGAAACCGGACAGACCGCTCCCCGACCGCGTGGGCATCGTCAGGCCCTCTACAGCGGAAAGCAGCTCAAGGCGTTGGCTCAACTGGGGGGCAAACATCCCGATGCAACGCTTGAAGAACTCAAGAACATGAGCGGCGTGAAGGGGTCGATCATGGCCGTACAGCGGGCGTTGAATCGGTTGGGCTGCCGGTATAAAAGAAACGCTTCACGCCAGCGAGCAAGACCGGGCGGATGTAAATCTCTTGAGAAAGCAGTGGATCCAAGAGGTGGCCAAACTTGATCCAAGTCGCCTTGTCTTTATTGATGAATCCGGGGCGAAAACGAATATGACTCGTCTGCGGGGCCGGGCGTTGGGCGGGAACAGGCTTTTTACCAAAACGCCTCATGGACATTGGTGTACCACCACCTTGATTTCTTCGGTCCGCCTGGACGGAACAACAGCGGCCATGGAGGGGGAGGGGGCGACAGAGACGGCTGTTTTTGGAGAATATATTCGCCGGGTTTTTCTCCCGACTCTTTTACCTGAAGACATCGTCATCATGGACAATCTTCGCGTCCATCACAATCCCAAGGTCATTAAACCTATTGAGTCATGTGGGGCCCATGTAAGATTCCTTCCACCCTACAGCCCCGATTCCAACCCCATTGAAAAAATGTGGGGCAAGATAAAGAATCGGTTGGGCAGCCTTGCAGCCCGCAGTCAACAGGAACTATCTGAAGCGCTCACACAAGCGTTCGAAGAGGTTTCTCCCGACGAGGTAATCGGCTGGTTTTCTTCGTGCTACATCGCGACACCTCAATCGTGAAGCGCTCTAGCTGTTAATCCAAGCCACACTTCCTTTAAAGTCCCTCATATTGTAAATTCAATCTCAACCTTGGAAAAACCGGATACCGTACTGGTAGACCGATTATCTCATGATGATTATGGCTCTTACCCTATCGGTGGGCGTGCTCTGATGAATAAGGTGTCGTTGCCGGATAACCGGCCTTTTTGAGTTAGGAGCAGGCTATCTATCAGATGGATGCGTGATCGTTTTGCACGCTACGGCCCAACGAATTTTTCATAGACCAGGAATTCCTGCCTATCGCTTAGGGGTTATCACAGTAGCGCCGGGGTTTGCAGTTGATGAGGTTTTGCAAAATATCAGAGAAACATTGCCTCCTGATGTTTTGGCGTATACACGGATGGATATGATTGAGAAGGATGAACACTACTTTGTAACCGTCAAATCTTTAGGTATTATATTTCTGGCGGGGGTACTCGTCGCTTTTATTAGCGGAGCGGTTGTTCTTTTTCAGGTGTTGTCCACGGAAATGATCCATCGTATGCATGAATTTGCTACGCTTAAAGCCATAGGGTATAAGTCATCCGACATCGTTAAAATAGGTCTTCAACAGGCTGCTATCTTTACGTTGTTTGTCTATATTCCAGCGGTTTTTTTAGCCATCATTGTCTATCAGAAGGCCTACGAGCTGTCGCGTATTCCCATCTCCATGAGTATTGAACGAGCGATTTCAGTGTTGGGGCTAGCATGCGTTATGTGTGGGATAGCAGCTGTATTTGCTTTAGGCAGAGTCCGCAAATCAGACCCTGTCTTATTATTCCGATGAATGTTCCCCAACAATTTTGTGTGGCCTGGTGCATATTGATACACCACAAAATCCGGCTTTTCTTCTCAATAATTGGCATTGGATTTGCAGTGATTATCCTGTTTATGGAGGCGGGGTTTTTTCATGGGTTTAGTGACAGTATGATTCATTGGGTACCCTATATGGATGCCGATCTGATTATGTATAACCGCCGCAGAGTATACGTCACGGATTGGCAAAAGTTTAACATCAAAAAAATGTATCAGGCCCGCTCTCTAGATAAAGTGGAATCCGTTACGCCTCTCTATACAGATATAGATGAGTTGTGGAATCCGAATGGAGAAAGCCGAAATCATGTTTTTAGCTTGGGGATTGATCTGCAACGGCCAGGTCTTCTTATTCCCGGCATTGAGCGCTATAAACATGAACTTACTGTACCAGGATCGATCCTTTTAGATCAGCTTTCCCGAAAAGAAATTGGGCTATTCGATATAGGCACCCGAAGTCGGATCGGTCGGTACCCTATAAACGTAGTCGGGGTTTTTAAGTTAGGCCCTAACTTTGTTTATGAAAGTAGCGCCTTGATGAGTTATACCTGGATCCGTCAGTTAAACGTGGGATTTCTGTGCGAATGCTTTGGAGGCAAAAGGTTGCAAAAAAACGCAGGCGCACCCGCTGGGTGCGTCGAGGCTTTTTTGTAATTCCTTTTGGCTCAAATGGTTCGTGCAGAAAACCGCGTTTAACTGACGGATCCAGGTTATAGAGCCCATCCGCGTCTTTTCTCCCCAGAGTGGGTTTCGTACGGCCTTATCAAGCTTTTCCCAGCTTATGATCTATGGTCTGTACAAAAGAAACTTAAAGGCACTCTTTCAAAGGATATAGAGGTATTAACCAAGCAGGAATTTCTTCGCAAACAGAAAGAGTTTGTGCTTAAGGTTACGCCAACAGGTATTATCTTCAGCCTGGGGCTTATCGTCGGATTCATTATTGGTATAATTATCACATACCAAATTTTATTTAATCAGATTATAGATCATTTGCCTCAGCTGGTTACATTAAAAGCTATGGTACATCGACCCAGCACGCTCGTCGGCCTGGTCATCAACAAGGCTCTGATTCTATGTTCTCTGGCGTATATTCCTGGCCTTACTTTTAGTCTTTTTCTCTATAAAATGATCGAGCAATATACAGGCATTATCATGGTCTTTAATGGGGTACGTATGGGCGTTATTCTTGTCCTGACTCTGCTTATGTGTTTGATCGGTGCTTTATTAGCTGTACGAACAGCTGTTCACGTTGATCCGGCTGATTTGTTCTAATTCGGGGACGTCATTGGTAGTCATTGGCTTACTGCGTTCGTGTCGATTTAAATAGAAGGAAGGCAAAGATCTATTTCGGGACTCAATACTAAAAGATCCATCGTATATCTGGAAGGAGTGAACTATACCTACGGCCGTAACGAAAGCCATAACCAGGTTTAATTTGATAATCAGTTAGCCTTGGAGCTGAAAGAAAAGAGAGAGAAGGCGGAAGATATATTGATCCGGTTAGGTCTTGGTGAGCGTATGGATTATAAACCTCAAAAATTGGTGGATTGTTCACAGTGTAAACAAAGGGCCCACTCGTTCCATCTACTGTACCTATCACTTCAGTACTTGTCCAACGTGACATTCCTCTGCAGCTCTCCAACTAAACGAATAGATCCCTTCCTGAACAGCTACTACTCCAACATTCTCTATATATACACACGAACCAACACTCGCATTCGTGTATAAACGCATATCAATGGTTATGCTGCCACTGACTGGCAGGCCATTGGTCCCTAATAAACGCCCTGATAAGTAATCGTTTCCGGTACTTCAGCGACGACAGAAAGGGCACTCACAAATAACATGATACTTAGACTTAATTTTTTTCATTTTCTATTCCTCTTTTGGATTATGGGGCCAACCGATTTTTGCTTGATGATTTCAGGAAAAATTTGAGTTTGAAGTTTGGACGATGTCGCCCTCTCAACTTTTTTTTAGCCTATATACGATCCTCATTATAATGTCAAATCTTTTTTTCCTTTTAATTTTAGCCTTGCGTAAAATACCAATAAACTGTAGATACAAAAAATTTTCCTTCATGAAATAAGGGGTAATCGTGCTTTATTTATCGAGCTAATATAGAAAGACAAACACAGATGAATTATAACCAACGCACAGTATCGTTAGGCAAAACAGATAAAACCGAGATATCGCCATCGTCTTTACTTCCGCCCTCCAATAAAACAAAACCCTTGTGCGCGTTGAACAAACAAGGGGTAAAACACTACACCGACTGTACCTTTGATATGTACCTTGAAAGCACAGACATTGATATAACCGAAATACATGGGTTTAACGCATGGCGCGAGGCCTGTCTAGAAGATGGAACGTATGGATTTGAAGCCGCTCGCCTACATGCCCAAGATACAGAAGTTACCGTTCAGCGTGAATCCGGTGAAACGTTATGCATGTTGAACTTTTCCAGTTATAACTACTTAGGCTATACGGCTCACTCTCAAGTTATTAAAGCGGCCAAGCATGCATTAGATCAATTTGGGTTGGGCGCGGGCAATTCTCCTATCCTAAGCGGCACATTAGCTATTCACAAAGAATTAGAAAACAACTTATCCGAATTTTTGGGTGTTGAAGGATACAGCATTTCCCTTTTTTCTTCTGGCTATGGCGCGAACGTAGGTACGTTATCAGCCTACATGAAAACGAACCATGTACTTGTTTTGGATACGCATGTGCATGCGTCTATCATGGAAGGAGTCCGCCTATCGGGTTCCGAGATTTGTTATTTTAAGCACAATAATCCGCAACATTTAGAAAAGGTATTAAAAAGGGTCGCGCAGACAAATTCCCGTATCCTGGTCTGCATCGAATCAGTGTATAGCACGGAAGGAGAGATTGCCTGTATCGCAGAGGTCGTGACTACGGCGAAAAAGTACGGGGCGAAAGTATTCGTTGATGAAGCACATTCCACGCTCCTCACTGGCCCTCATGGCAGGGGTCTCTGTGCTGAGCAAGGTGTATTGGACCAAATTGATTTACTGGTCATGACCTTTAGCAAAGCGTTTGGTGGCGTAGGAGGGGCCTTATACGCCCCCCAAAAAGTAATCCATTATGTAAACTGGTATGCCGCTTGCCGCATGTTTAGTTGTGCTTTGGACCCAGCCGTTACAGGCGGTGTCATCGCATCTTTGGCGTTAGCAAAAGGTTCTGATGGTGAATTAAAACGAGCCCGTCTTAAAGAAAATGCCCAACATATGCGTTCTCTGCTTGCAACACGGTTGGATATTGGAAAAAGTGAGAGTTGGATTATCCCAGTATTTTATGGCACGGAGAAAAAATCGTATCCTTTGCATGACTACCTTCAGCGCGTGGGATTGGATACAGGGCTTATGCAATATCCTGCTGTACCCCGAGGGAGGGCTCGTCTTCGGCTTTTTATCACCTCGGAACACACCTCTGAGCAACTAGAAAAAGCGGCCGCCATTCTTTTTGAGGCGGCTGAACGGTTCGATTTTCTTAACCCAAGATGATCTGTCTGCTACGCAGACGTCATTAATACTGCTTTGCGGTTGTCATTTAGCTTGCTTCGCAAGCGTCATTGGTCCCGATGCGCTTACGCATTTGGGATAGTCATTAATAGCAATCAATTTCATGGAGGGCCACTGTCCCCAGTGGCGGAAAATAATTTTTCAAGCACCTCAACGGATTGTCGATAACGCAAGACATATTGGCGCAAAAGAGCCTATCCCGGGAACTCGAACAGGTGATTCAAACCGTTTTTTTTCAAAAAAAGTTTTTCTGTTTGTATTCATTTGTGTAAGTTATTGGCCGATATTGGACTATGTATTCGGAACCATGCCGCCAGAGGAGAAAACAAAGAATGCCGGTCAAGAGTTGAACCGCAAACCAACGTGCACCCCATCCATTCGGCTTATGGGATGGGCTCAGCAATATTGGGAACCATGATGAAAGCTAAAGAATCCTGCAGGAAAGACGACCGGCATGATTTCATAAATCACTCGACGTATGTGGCGGAACTGCGCCTTTTTTTGCCCGAAGATGCCTTCAAGCCTGATCCCCAAAGCCTGTTCATTGCCCTCATCCATCTGGGTATCATTGCGGGGTGTCTTATGCTTGGTATCCATACAAACGCTCTGTTTGTAAATCTGGTTTTAGGCACCATCGCCGGCCATAGCCTCGTGTGTCTCTCTTTTTATGCGCATTACCTTAGTCATAACGTCGTTGTCAGATCCCCAGGGATACGATACGGATTGGAGTTATTTTTTTGGGGAATCAACGGCATGCCGACCACGATATGGCGTCAACTTCACAACAAAACCCACCATCCTCAACCCAACACGTCTCTGGATCCAGATAGAAGATTCCTTGAACCTGAACGCAATATTTTTACCAGGCTATTCACCTTTATCTTTCATCCTAACAAAGAGGTCCCGAATTGGAATCCTTTGGTCGGGCTTCATCTGATTGCCTATATTATAAAAAATACAATGGCGGCGCTATACTACCCTGGAAAATCGAAGCCGGACATCGTTCCTAACAAGCCTCAATATACTAAATCGCAAAGGGTTCTGGTTGCTTTTGAAGTCATGGTGATTTATCTGATTCAATATGGCTATTATGTGGTATTGGATTACGACCTCGTAAAATACATTTGTTTCGGCCCCTATGCGCTCCTGGTCGCATCCATATCGGCGATAGCTTATATCCTTACCAATCATTTCCCTAACGAGGTTCACGGCCATACGGATATGCTCAAAGCATCGACATCCGTTATCATCGCTCCTATCTTTGACCATCTCCATCTCAATTTTTCATACCATTCGGAACACCACCTATTCCCCTCCATACGTGCAGACTCAACTTACAAGTGCAAAACCGAAGCTGTCCATCATTTCTTTGGGCGTTCTATATTCTAAGCATTTTCTCGGTCTATTATTCAGTAACTCCACAGCCATCTCAACTGAGCGGAGCTGCGGGCAGCAAAGTCGGTTTTCTTCGGGAAAAACTGGCGAAGCAAACCATTCGTGTTTTCGTTGCTCCCTCTTTGCCAAGGGTTTCTCCCTTCAGCAAAGAAAATGGGGGTTGCTATTTTTTTCTGTAGTTTAGCATGGCTGGCAAACTCCATGCCATTATCTACAGTCACCGTTTTACAGGGGAGCCCTGAATCAGCGAACTGAGGTACGGAACGGTTGACCGATTCGGCATTGCATCGAGGTAAAAGATCGGCGATGAGATACCGAGTCGCTCGATCTACTAGAGTGACTACACAGGCCTTTTTTCTCGTTTGGCCCTGAATAGTGTCACCTTCCCAATGGCCTGCCACCTTGCGGCTTTCAGCCTCTTCGGGGCGTTGGTCAATCATCGTTTGGTTGTGTATACGTGAATGGCTTTTCCGAGTCGCTCGTTTTTTCTTTCCGGGGCCACGCAGGTATTTTCGGTAGCCAGCCCCTCTTGGACTGTACAAGTAGCGGTAGATCGTCATTCGACTGATGGGAGGGTCACCTTCTAGCTTTCTTCGACCTTCAACCTGTTCTGGAGACCAATACTTCGCCAGGAGAGTCTCCACTTGTTCTTTGCTAGCTCCCATCACTTTTTGAGGCTTTCGAGCTAGCTGTAATCGGCTTTGAGCCAGGCCATTTGCGGGTCTTGGGTAATAGCGGCCACGGACTCGATTACGGCAAAATTCGCGCCAAATAGTCGAGGGGGATCGGCCCAGGCGACGGCCAATTTGAGATAAGCTATATTTTTCTTTTAGCATCTGGGCTATCACTTCTCGTTCATAACGGTTTAAATGTTCGTAGGTTCGTGGCATTCTATGTTCTCCTTTGGGGGGGGTCAGATACCCAAAGAATGAACTATGCTACGGACCTTTGCACTTGTATTGTTACTCTACCACCTCTAAAGAGCTCGGCGCGAGTCAGACGATCCTTAAACTCGCCCAAGACCTTGGCCTAGATCGCCTCCTTTATTCGCGAAACGAGACATGGGTCAAATTGGTTATGGCGATGGTTGTTGGACGCATCATTTATCAGGGGAACAAACTAAGCCTTTGGAACATCTCTGAGCATACCTGTCTATGGGAACTGTGTGGTATCGATGAAAAGCCAGACGTCGAAAAGCACTGTTATGAATCTCTGGATCGTTTACTCAAACGCCAAAAGGCCATACAGAAAAAACTCGTTGCCAAGCATCTACAGTCAGGATCACTCGTTCTCTACGACATTACCAACACCTATTTCGAAGGAGAATACTCCGAGAGCGACTTGATTAAATTTGGATATAATCGCGACGAGAGAAAGGGCCATAAACAAGTTGTGACTGGGCTGATTACCAATCACCAAGGATGTCCTGTTGGCTGCGAAGTCTTCGAAGGAAACACAAAAGACGCAACCACGGTCACCGACAAAATAGATCAAATCCGTCAGGCCTACGGCCTCGAACATTTTATATTTGTTGGAGATCGTGGCATGGTGACTCAAGGCCAGTTCGAAAAATTGGAACCGTCCAAGATATATGTACAATCAGCGCGCTGACTCATGCCCAACTCAAAGAGCTTCTAGACCAATCGGTCATACAGATGGATTTTTTCGATGAGAAAAAATCCATAGACATTATAGATCCCGACGATGAACAACTCCGGTACAGCCTCTGCAAAAATCCGACCACTCAAAAACAAGAAGGAGCTACCCGAAACCGATTGCCTGAAAAAACACGAGAGGGGCTCAAAGAGATTGCCGATTACAAAAGAGCCATGACCGTTGAAAAACTGGGGGCCCGGGTGGGTAAAATACTAGCCAAATACAAGATGGGGAAATTTATAAAGTGGTCTATTCAGGCCGACGAAAAAATCTTGTCAAGCCGGTGGCACAAGCTGATATGGCAGGTAGACCAAGACAAGGTTGTTCAAGAAGAACGCCTCGATGGCTGTTATATTATTCGCTCAGATGTTCAAGGCGACACCGTCGATGGACTCTCAAGGGTTGAAGCCTATAAATCCTTAGGGACTGTAGAACGGGCGTTTCGAAACCTCAAGACCGTACAACTAGAAACACGTCCGGTGTACCACAAAATAGACCGAAGAATCCAAGGCCATGTTTTTTTATGTATGCTGGCCTATTATGTTCAATGGCACATGCAAAAACGTTTGGCGCCTTTATTTGCATCGGATGGGAAAGGAGAAAACCGTCGATGGAGTTTTTCGGGGGTAATAGAATGTCTTAAAAATCAAGGGCGCCACGAAGTGGAAATCGAAAATGCGACCTATCAACAAGACGGAAAATGTGACGCTCAACAGCAAAAAATCATGGATTTACTAAGCGCAGACATATAGCCATGCACTTGAAATCTTGAAATAGCGGTGAAAGACCTAATTTTATTGGTTGCTATTGAGGTTCTTCTCGTCTTTTAAGGGGTAAAGTCCGTATATAGAAGGTTTTAGCTTTAGCGTTTTCCGAAAAAAAACTGTGTCCTATATTAAGTTGCTTGGGTTACAGGATAATCACCGATTCGATGTAGCGGGCTATGGCAGGTAAGATGCCGTTGTTTTCGTACCACCAATGTTTCTTTGCGCTGGGCTTCTGTCTATTTTTTTCCGCCTGAAGGCGAAACTTCATATTTCTGATTCGACTCATCACACAGGCAGTATGGTGTGTCGCAATCTTCGGAAATTTTGACCTGTCTAGGCAGGCTCTAGTTCGACCTGCGCTTTAAACAGATTCGTGTGGAACGTGATCTTTTTACAGAAGGAAGCAAAGAAAACGAAGGGATGCTCGTGAAGCCAAAGAATTTTTCATATCCTAATTTTGTTCTCCATCGAAAACAGTCTAACTTGATAAAAGATCAAACTTATGACTATATTACGAACATGAACGAAAACAATTCAGCTAATAGGAAGCACACGTCTTCGCCAATCACATTAGTCGGTGTTGGAGCCGGTATTGCGGCCTATAAAACCGTAGATATGGTTAGTCAATTGCGCAAAACTGGGGCAGATGTACATGTCACCATGACAGAAAATGCTCAAAAATTCGTTGGGCCCCTAACCTTTTCCGGTGTATCCGGGCATCATGTTTTAACCAATTCTTTTCCTGTTTTAACAAAAGGAACCCGTGAAGATTTTTATCCCCATCTCTATCCAGCCACATACGCGGATTGTTTTGTTTTAGCACCGGCTACGGCTAACCTTATCGGAAAGATGGTGCAAGGTCTGGGCGATAATATTGTTACAACAAGCATTCTTTCCCTATCGAAATCATGTCATCGTTTCTTTTGTCCGGCTATGAATGTTGAGATGTGGGAAAACGAGCGGGTACAAAGCAATATAAAAGTATTGGAGCACGATGGGTGGCAACGCATAGGGCCAGAAACCGGTTTATTAGCCTGTGGAATGGAAGGAATAGGCCGGATGGCTGAGCCATCTACCATTGTGCAGACCATTCAAGAGGCCATGATGGCCCGTCCTAATTTGTCGGGAAAAAAGGTATTGATTTTATCAGGACCTACCCGCGAACACATTGATCCTGTCCGTTTTATTGGAAATCCGAGTAGCGGGAGAATGGGAAAAGCCATTGCAGAAGAAGCGACGGCATCCGGCGCAAAAGTTGACTTTGTTACAGGTCCGATTTCCGACATGTTTATACCACGAGGCCCTAAAATTAATATTCATCCTATTGTGTCTACAGAACAAATGTTATCAACATCCCAAAAATATTATAATCAAGCTGATATCGTTATATATGTTGCCGCCGTCGCTGATTATGCCCCGATGACACAAAACGGGAAAAAACTGGCAAAAGCAAACGAAACCTTTAGCATTCCCTTAAAAGCAACCCCGGATATCTCAGCGACGTTAAACGCCGCAAAAAGAAAAGAGCAAGTGACTATCGGTTTTGCCCTTCAAACACACGATGGACATGAAGAAGCTCGGGAAAAACTACACAACAAACAACTCGATGGCATTGTTTTAAATTTCGTGGACGCCATTGCCAATGATACAGGTTCTTTCAGTTATTTGGATGGAACAAATGGAAAAAAAGATTTTCAAAAGTGGGGACCGCTGAATAAGCTCACCTGTGCCCAACGGATCATCAAAGAAGCGGCTACACTCATAGAAAAGAAATCTCAATCGATATGAAAAACACAAAAAAAGTAATAGGTTTGTTATTGATCATCGGAATTGTCATTTGTCTTTTCTTCTTGCCGATCAAAGACTATCTGGCAACGTTTCTGGAATGGATTCAAGGGGTCGGCCCCGCGGGGGCCATTGTCCTCACCTTTGTGTACATTCTAGCCTGCATATTCTTTATTCCTGGATCCATTCTGACCTTGGGGGCGGGATTTGCTTTTGGCGTTGTATTAGGAACCATTACTGTATCTATCGCCAGCATTTTAGGCGCATCTTCCGCCTTTCTATTAGGGCGCACTTTTGCAAGAAATTTGATTGAATTAAAAGTTCAAAACAATGCAAAATTTTCAGCCATTGAAAGGGCCGTAGAAAAACAAGGGTTTAAAATCGTTCTATTAACGCGATTGTCTCCTGTTTTTCCCTTCAACGTATTAAACTATGCGTTTGGGTTAACAAAAGTCTCGTTAAGAGATTATTTTTTCGGTTCCTGGATCGGAATGTTTCCAGGAACCGTTATGTATGTATATTTTGGATCGACGTTGAAGAGCCTTGCCGATGTAGTAGCTGGCAACGTAGAGGGTGGTATTGGGGAAAAAATTCTTTTTATAGGAGGTCTCACAGTAACGGTTGTTGTCACCGTCTTTGTTACGCGTATTGCCAAGGCGCTCAATGTAGCAGTCCCCGAAAGAGATATTGAGCCGGCTAAAACATGAATCCCGTATCTGATCACCCCATCATTCTATTCGATGGAGTTTGTAATTTGTGCACTGCCAGTGTTCACTTCATTATTAAACGAGATCCCCGCAATCGTTTTAGATTTTGTCCGCTACAATCATCAACAGGACAAGGATTGTTAGTCCAATATAATCTTCCACAACATGAAATCAACACCATTGTGCTTATTCATGGGGAAAGATGTTACACAAAATCAGCAGCAGGTTTAGAAATCGTCCGAGGATTAAAGGGCCTATGGCCACTCCTGTATGTCTTCGTTATTATACCACCATGTATACGTGACAGGATCTATGGCTTCATTGCCAAAAATCGTTACCGTTGGTTCGGGAGAAAAGAAACCTGTGTTATGCCAAGTCCCGAAATGAGACAGCGGTTTCTTGACTCTCAACAACAAATAACCATTAACCAATAACACGTCTTAGTCGTGCCGGAGGAGGGACTCGAACCCCCACGATGTTGCCACCGGCAGATTTTGAGTCTGCTGCGTCTGCCATTCCGCCACTCCGGCAATAAAAACGAAAGCTACTCCCCGACGGGATATAGTTCAAGCACTCTTTTACCTCTCGGACTTTCTAGAGACTCGATACTGAATACATGATCCTCGATCTTGAATCCTCAGTCCTCTTGCTTATCAACAAAATCCGCCATCACCGATATCTTCGTTTTTTCTGTCTTCTTCTGTAAACAAACCATCGTTAATAAAAGCAAGAAAATGAACGATTCTGTTCCCCATCAAAAACACCTAACAAGCGCACTTCGCGTATTAAATCCAAATTAAATTTCTCTTTCACCTCACGCTTCATTTTCAGGGCTAGATCATAAACATCCTGAGCTGTGCAACCCTTAGACTTGATAATAATATTCGCATGTTTAGAAAAAACACAAGCCCCGCCAACACACATTTTTTTGGCGCCCACTTGATTTAAAAACCAACCGGCAGCCTGTCTGCGACCCGCCTTCGATGTGGGTTCGATATTGCGAAAGAAACTTCCAATGCAGGGATTTTCTTGAAGATCCGGGTGCTTTTCAGCCCGCATTTGCAGTATTTCTTGTCGCTTTTCTAACAACATATAGCGATCTCTTTTTGAGAGCTTAAACTTAGCTGACACAACAATGTCATCACATTCCTGCAAAAAAGAACTTCGATACATAAAACCGAGTGTTTCTGGAGCAACCTCTCTTGTTTCCCCGGATCGGTCCATCAAAGATACAGTAACCAGTAAATCTGCAATCTGTTCACCCCACGCTCCTGCATTTCCCACAAGCCCCCCCCCAACAGTACCAGGAATCCCGGTACAACACATCAATCCGTCTAGTCCTTGCTCAGATGTATATTTTGCAAAGTCATCGAGCAAAGTACTTCCCCACACGTCCACTTCATCATCTCGTTGTGTAATGAAGGGATCATCGCCCACATATCGAAGAATTGTTCCCTGGAATCCTTGATCAGAAACTAAAATGTTTGACCCACTCCCCATAACAACAAAACTATTCTGGTCGTGCGACAATCCCTGAACAATGCGCTGTAATTGTTCGGGTGTTTTACATGTGATGACGCATGAACAAGGCCCTCCTAATTGAAAGGTTGTGTATCTAGATAAGAGAGCATCAGACAATACGTCGACCCCCACATTTTTAAGCAAATCAGAATTCATTAAATCCGCTGTGGCTGAAGGGATTATAAGTTGGATTTATGGTTTATGGCTTTTCGTTATATCTTCAGCAGCCCGGCCAACAACATAACCAAGATAAATAGAAGTGTGCCGCATAAACCCATAGTCCAACTTGGGAAAGGACTTCCCGCTATTTTTTTGTGCTGTAATTTAGAAATGACCGCTAGAACGCTTAGAGTTAGCGAAACGAATAATACACTTGTGAATGCAGCAAAGTTTTTGTCTGCATAGGGAACTACAGCACCTGCTTGTCCCACTAATGGCAACAGCATACATAAAAATAAAAAAGAGAGCATAGCTAATATGGTTAATGCGGAACCGATCTCAGCACGCGCAAAGAATGATATGCTCAATGACTTGTCTTTATTCATCTGCCCAACCTCCCAAATTCAAAAATCAAAAACAAGAAGAAATCGGAAAAGTTTTGAACATGTACGTTTCACATTCGTTTTGGATATCGAGTGCGACAGCTTGCCCGCCAAACCCTAGTGTCATACAATGACTACCAAAAAATGGGGTCTGATCCCGGGTATGAACAAATCAAGATTGGCGTCATGCTAAAGCAAGGACGATAGAACAATGGAACGATGGAATAACAGGGCTAAAGAACAGAAACACAGAAAACATGTTTGGAGCAAGATGTTTTCAGTTTTAGCATAGATGGTTTCAATCTCCTTTCTCGCTTCGAGTTGTTCAACATCAAAACCACCTGAAACCGTGAAACCTTTATCAAACGACCAGCTCACCACATTTTTCAAAAATACACGAGATCCACGCCGGTTTTGGATTACGGTCTATTCATCCCCTGAAGGACCCGTATTTTCCGGCGCTAACCGCTTGCATCCGAATCAACGAGTCACGATTCCTTTTATTAAAAGTACATCAGAGTCCATACCTCTGGTGAATGTCCGCGCATTGGGATCGGCCACCTATACAGCATTAATCGACACGAGTTCATCGGATTCATGGGTAGACTTTCTGACGGCTCAATCTTTAAACGTGATACCCTTAGGACCGCCCGCGTATGAACGATATCCACGTCATGTTAAAGACCCTTTTACGGGATATCTTACGGTCCTCTCAACATTAAAACTAAATGTACTTCATATAGAATCAGCTCTGTTCTCTATGCGGACAACCACAGGTTCACTGGGCCCTCTGTCCAGATCTGTTTGACAGCCAGAACCTCACGTTGTGTTGGGATATCAGCTTCTGAAAAACTTTGCTTATGTACAATTTAATTACCCTCATCAGAACGTAACGCTTTCTGTAACAGAAGCGTATGAGCCTAAAGAAGAAACGCTTGTAGCATCGGCGCATCTACGGGAAATAAATGGAGCGCGGCAACCCATGGGATTATAGAGGGTCAACCCACTGAGCTCATCGTTGATAGTGTGGGCGATTACACCTTGTCTTTACCAAATGCTTCCAGCAATGTGATCCGTCAACTTAATGTAGGCACATTAGTAGCTCGCCAAATAAGACCCGTCTATCGAGAAGGGATTTACCCTCACGTCGGAAGGAAACTTCTTGAAAAATATAACGTTATCATCGACCACAGAAAGAACCGTATTTATTTTGAACAGCCGACCACCGACTAACGTCAGACCAAGCCGATCCGAGGCAGAAACAACATCTTTTAACCGCAGAACACGCTAAAGTACGCAGATAAAAAAACCAAATTAGAGGTAGTCAAAAATTCCTCGGAATCCATCGAAGCAGTCGATTTTGATGCTAATCACGTCATGCTTTATCCCGGCCAATACGCTATATTCTCTCCTATAGACCCGGCTCGTTCCTTGCATAAGTTTCTCTTTACTTTTTGATATGGGGCTCTATGGTAAAGGTTAGACCAGGCTGGAATAGTGGAATGATGGAGTATGCGAAAGAGGCAAAGCCGCTTTGATTTTATCGTGAAGTGAGAAAAAAGCACGATTTCCTATACCCCATCCCCACACATAGGACCCCTTGGGCATCGCTTGAAAATCCAAGAGGTCAGGAATTATAACGTTGTAACACATATAAAAAACTAAAAAGGAGTAAACGCATGCCAATAGGGTTCATCTTGTCTGTATTAGTATCGATCGCCGTTCTTGTTTTTGTCTTTGTCTTTTTTTCTTTTCTCGGCGTATGGGTACGAGCGCTGACCTCGGGCGCCCGCGTCAGTTTTTTCAATCTCGTGGCCATGAAATTGAGGAAGGTGCCCCCTAAAATTATTGTTGATGCAAGAATTCAATTAGTCAAAGCAGGAATCGGTCTAAATACCGACTTGCTCGAAACCCATTTTTTGGCAGGTGGCCATGTCATTAATGTTGTCCAAGCCCTGATTGCTGCAGATAAGGCAAACATCAAATTAAGTTTTGAACGCGCGGTTGCTATTGATCTCGCGGGTCGTGATGTATATGACGCTGTTCGGACGAGTGTAAATCCCAAGGTGATTGACTGTCCAGATCCCGCTAAGGGAACAAATATGCTAGATGCCGTTGCAAAAGATGGAATCCGCCTACTTGTAAAAGCCCGTGTTACGGTTCGTGCAAACCTAGATCGCCTCGTGGGAGGAGCCACCGAAGATACGATTATTGCTCGAGTCGGACAAGGCATTGTCAGCGCAATTGGGTCATCCGGTAGTTATAAAAATGTTTTAGAAAACCCCGATGATATTAGCCGGAGAGTGTTAGACAGTGGGCTGGATGCACAAACCGCCTTTGAAATTGTATCCATTGATATTGCGGATGTGAGTGTAGCCGGCGTGAGCGGAGCCCGCGAAGTGGCCAATGTAGGCGCCTTACTCGAAACAGAAAGGGCAGAAGCCGATAAAAATATGCGTCAGGCAGAAGCCGAAGGGCGTCGGGCCATGGCGGTTGCGTCTGAACAAGAAATGCGCGCGCGCGTTCAAGAGATGCAAGCGAAAGTTATTGAAGCCCAAGCCGAGGTGCCTTTAGCCATTGCTGGGGCCTTTAAAGAAGGTAATTTGGGTATCATGGATTTTTATAGAATGCAAAATATACTTGCAGACACCTCCATGAGAGAATCTCTGGCTGATGATACAGAAGGTGGCGACTAACGAAAAGAATGTCAGATGTCCCGAGACGCTTACGCGCTCGGGACGCCATTCAGTCAATGATTCTGCTGCGCGGAATGTCATTCGTTGTTTATAGCAGTGGCCTTCTCCAGAGGTGAACAATGGACAATGAAGGAAATGACTACCATGCTAACAGACACGAGCGAAGTAATTAAATAACAATGCTTAACATATCCATAGCGGCGTTTGATGTAGAAGGAATCTTCTGGTTCATCATCATTGTTGTCTATTTTATTGCTCAAATTATGGGTTTGGGAAAGAAAAAGAAAAATCGTCCTTCCCCGTCGACACCTCCCCCTACCAAAGACCCTAAAACTTCTACATTTGAAGAAAATTTAAAGGATCTTTTAGAAGCCTTCTCCAAGCCTCCCCCTTCAGAGACAGCTCAAGAAAATCCCCTGCCACACGATCAAACGCTTAGCCAGGAAGAAGAGATAATGGGTGAAACTCGACCCGATCCATACGAAACGCAAGATCCTTCAGAAAAAACTTTGACTATAGAGCCCCCTCAAACATATACACATGAGATCTCTCCTCCACGTCCTATCGCACCACCAGGACCCCAACCGATACACCATTTGAAAGATTCTAAAGCATTTGCTGACTTTACGACATCGGACTTTGATGAAGCCTCCGCTCATCCACTCATTAAGCCAGAATCATTTATTATAGGATTAAACGCATTAAAAATGCCATCCATGAGAATTCGATTTGCTGCAACACATGCAGCAGCAACACACTCGAGTATGCGTGCTCATTTGAAAGGGAAAAAGGCATTAAAAAAGGCCATGATCGGTAGAATTATTTTGGGCCACCCCATCGCGCTAGGTGGAGAAGAAGATACTCCGGGGTTAAGGAACTAATTGCTACAAGACCTGCTTTCCAGTTCACCTAACAGCTCATCGGGAACTTCTAAGGAACCAAAACCATGCCCCATTTTGATTCCAGGTGACATGGCTCCATGAAAATCCGACCCCCCTGATGGCGCTAGATTAAATTCTTTTGCATAGGGCAAATATATTTTGACCCGTTCTTCATTGTGTTCAGAGTAGTACACTTCAAGTCCTCCAAGACCCTGGTCACACAAATCGCTAAGACATTGACGAAAGTTTTCAGGATCTAAACGCACGGTAAATGGATGGGCCAGTACAGGGACGCCTCCGGCATCTCGGATCACTTCAAGACTTGCTTCAGGAGATAGCTGTCGACGTTGAGCACAAGCTGGTTTCCCCGTCGCTAAATATTTATTAAAGGCTTCCTTTTTAGTAGATACATATCCACGCGCCATCAGTGCCTGGGCAAAGTGAGGCCTTCCCACCACTTCATCTCCAGCAAAAGAAGACACTTCATCCCAGGCCAATGTTAACCCGAGCTGATTCAGTTTGTCTAAAATTTCCTGATTACGTGATTCGCGACCGCTACGAATCCACTCTAACTTTTCATTTAGTTTTGAGTGGTTGGGATCTATAAAATAGCCCAAAATATGCATCTCCCCAGACGGGTATTCAGCGCTAATCTCAACTCCAGGGATAGGTCTGACTTTAGTGGTATTGGCTGCTTTTAAAAAACGGTCTATGCCTTTTATGGTATCATGATCGGTAAGGGAAATGGCTGATAGGTTAAGACAACGGGCCTCTTCAACCAACTCTTCAGGGGTACAGCTTCCATCCGAAAAAATTGAATGCATATGGAGATCTATCATAGAACAAGGAACTTAACGTTTAAAAAGTATAAGCATAGGAAGCGGCAATAATATGGACTTCTGAATCATATTCCCCATTAAAAGCAGGGTTTAGATTGTTGTCGATAGTACGATCTCCAAATATGACATACGTGTATGCCAAATCCCAGCTATGATTATCCTCGGAAAAAAAAGTCCTCCATTCAACGCATGTTGATCCGATTCTGGGAGAATCGGTATTTGTGTCTGCTCGGGGGCAGGTCCCTCTAAAAACCAATAACTCCCCCGTGCTGTCCACGTAGGGGAAATTTTCCAGTCGCCACCGAAACCAACGGTCCATGTATCTTTCCAATTTTGAGTCGTGGTGGTAGTTGGGAAGAGAACGTCGTTATTGTTTACATCAATTATAACGCGGTCCATAGTTGACCATTCGAGCCATTCAACATCAATTCCCAAACTGAATGTATCATTAATATTCACCCCATACCCCAAGGATGCAATAGTGGGATATTCGATTTCAGTATGAAAATCACTTCTTGGTGCCACACCTGGTATAGGACCAGGAATATTACTTATCCTAAAGTCACCATCATAGTCTATCTTATAGGAAGATCGAATAGTCGCTGACAACGCTTGGCGATCCGTCATCAGCCATGTAACACCCGCATTCCAACCTAGGCCATACCCGTCCCCCTTAGAATCAGCACTTCCATCAGGCGTTCCCGCGACCCCCGTAACATTGAACCAAGGATAATGTTGTTTTAACTCTATCTCTGACCAAACCACATCAACGCCTACTCCCAGCTGTATAGTGTCTCCTACTTTCATAGCTATGGTCGGATTAAGATTAATAAGATCGAGTTCCGAAGAATAAGGGGTAATGTACTTAAAAGAGAAATTGTCTTCATCATATATAATGGATTGTCCAAACGGCTCGCTAATCCCCATCCCTATCATAACTTGGCCATCTTTTAAAGGATGTGTCACAAAAACACTTCCCAACCATTTCCAGGGATCTGTGGTTTTTTCTGAACGCCCATCAGGGGCGTTAAACTCTTTGCGCACATACACTACCATTGGGGCTATAAGAACCGAGGTGTTTTTAATATCCACAATATTTGCGGGGTTTATAAACACAGCAGTAGGATCTTCCACATGAACAATCTTGGCGCCCGCACGACTTATGCCAAAAGCGCCTGGCGGAGGGTTTCTCAACCCCTCTGCTTTTGATGTCAGTAAAGAAACATGCATACTCAAAAGAAAGACAGCTAAACACCACCACCTATTTAAAAATTTATATATTCGCCTTTTTGCTAACAAATTCATTTAGACCCTTCCCTTTTAAAATTTGAATATTGCTGCACAATATTTACTTAATACCTGAATCCGTCAGATAAAATCTGATGATTTTTCATTACCTGTTGGGCTAAAGCGGGGAGGATACCCGTATTCAAACAAACAACCCCACCCCAACAGGTGTGTATATGAAACAATATAAAATAAAGACTGGCAAGGGCGAACTCAACAGCACAAGCGGAAATCATCTTTGCGGCCTGCTGCTTGAGGATCATGCTCAACGGATTCTTCCCTCCAATTTTCAACCACGCCGCTCCGATGCGATCTCTGATCGGGAGATCCTCCTTACCCAGATCGGCTTACTTTGCAACGGTCGAACCGATTTCAATGATATCGACCTGTACCGGGGTGATGAGATTTTTATGAATGCCTTTAGACTTAAAAAGGGGAGTTAAAAAAGTAGCCTCTGAGCCGGTGTTCCGACATCGTTTCGACGACCTGCCCCCAGCCAGAACCCATGTGGGGCTACGCAAACTCAACACCGAACTTCTTTCCTCGGGCCCCTTTGGCTACATAGATGTCGAAGGGCTTGATCTTGTTCCCGTCGATATCGATGTGAGCCCTTTGGATCACTCAGGCTCTTCGAAAGAAGGCGTTTCCTACACCTAGAAGGGCCATGATGTTACGCCCCGATATTTGCCTATGTGGGCACTCAAGGCCACATGCTTGAGTGCGAACTTCGACCCGGTAAACAACATTGTCAGTCGGGAACGACCGCGTTTATTGCCCGTAGCGTTGAAACGCTCCAAACCCTGGGCCTGGGTGGAAAATGTTTGCTTCGGCTTGATAGTGGCAACGCTGCGGCCGATAACTTCGACGCTTTTGGGGATCATTATTTTATCGTAAAGCGAAATCCTCGCCGCGAATGTCCTGAACAAATGCTGGCCCTTGCACGCCGAGTTGGAGACAAACAAGACAGTCGTGAAGGCAAGAACGTTTACACAGGCTTTTTCGATCATTTCCATCCCGGTGGCGACCAAAACCGCCCTTGTGTCCCGGTGGCCTTCGAAGTGATTGAACGCACCATCGATATCGATGGTCAGAAACTTCTGGTTCCTAAACTTGAGGTGAACACCTGGTGGACGAACCTCTCTTGTCGTGCCAAGACGGTGCTAGATCTCTATCATGGACATGGCCCCAGCGAGCAGTACCACAGTGAACTCAAAAGCGATCTTGATGTTGAGCGATTGCCTTCGGGGAGACTCTGTGCCAATAAGATTATTCTGTTATGCGCCATGGTGGCTCTTCAACCTATTGCGCCGTCTTGGCCAAGAGGTCATCAAACGGGCTGGGCTTGCCCCGCAGAAAATCAACATCCCGCGCTGGCGAATCAAAACGGTTCTCAAAAATATCGTTTATTGCGCGGTTCGATTGGTCCGCCACGCCGGACGAATTGAACTTCACTTTGGCAAGCGTTGTCGCTGGTTTGAAGTGATACAAGATATTGCCCATTCCTTCGCATAGCCCTCCGTGCACCTTTAACAATACTCTAAGGCGACTGCCCAAGGAGGCTTACGCCCCAAAATGGTCAAATCAGAGTGAATCTGACCTGTACGCTCAAAAAATTCATCAGGGTGATACTTTCCGGTCCCAATCCGCCCAAAAAGCGAGCATCTCAAGGAAAAAGTTTTCAGCTTTTGAGCCCCAAAACGCCTTCCGAAGCGATAGCTGACGGATTCAGGGTAATACCTAATTTTTGATTTTTTTTGTTATGGCCTCCTTTTCTAGTTATTTTTTGACCGTGTGCTGTCCCATAAAAATTAACCAAATCCAGGCAAATAGGCTTGTCGAGGTGCGCAAAGCATCCGATAGGAACCACCTGCTGTCCCATAACTTTTCAATAAAGTGTACAGCTGATATCGGCTCCACAATACCGAGCGCAACACCGTAAAAATACGCACAAAACTGTGGCGCCATTGACTCAAAAAGCTCAGATAGCGCAGTAAAACATAGGCTAATAAGGCCATCCAGACTTGCCATTGTATTGCATTCTTACTGTGACCAAAAAAATCACAAATCTGCAAGACCTGTTTGATTTGTTTAAAAAAAGATTCAATGGCCCAGCGGGCTTTATACAAATCACAAATACTTCTCGCCGACCACTCCAGATTATTGGTGATAAAAGTCATCTCAACAAGCTTTCCGTTTACTTCAACCTGCGCGATAATCCGGCGAAAAAAATGAGGGTATTTCCCCTTACTTTTCACCGCGGTTAACACGACCCAATCATCACGTAGGATCGAGCCTCTCGATCTTTTCAGGCACTTCTTTACACAGCGCACCTGCATATTATCTTTGGCGCGTGTCACCCAAAACATACCTCGATTGTTCAACTCAAAGAGGTGACCAAAATCCACAGAGGCTTTGTCGAAAAGAACGATTTCCCCTGCTTTTAAAGCCGCGCAAAGCTGTTGGGCTAAGCTGCTATCATGATCTTTAGAGCATTTAACGATTGAAATGCCTCTTTAGAAGATCTATACTCCATGACATGAGTATAGCAACAGCAGAAATCCGGCGGCGTGCGATAGATGCCTACAAAATGGGCAAAGGTTCCCAGGCCGATATCGCATCTTCTTATCGTGTAGATCTTAGAACGTTTCAGCGTGGGCTCTCTCGTTTCAACGAAACCGGACAGACCGCTCCCCGACCGCGTGGGCATCGTCAGGCCCTCTACAGCGGAAAGCAGCTCAAGGCGTTGGCTCAACTGGGGGGCAAACATCCCGGCAACGCTTGAAGAACTCAAGAACATGAGCGGCGTGAAGGGGTCGGTCATGGCCATACAGCGGGCGTTGAATCGGTTGGGCTGCCGGTATAAAAGAAACGCTTCACGCCAGCGAGCAAGACCGGGCGGATGTAAATCTCTTGAGAAAGCAGTGGATCCAAGAGGTGGCCAAACTTGATCCAAGTCGCCTTGTCTTTATTGATGAATCCGGGGCGAAAACGAATATGACTCGTCTGCGGGGCCGGGCGTTGGGCGGGAACAGGCTTTTTGCCAAAACGCCTCATGGACATTGGTGTACCACCGCCTTGATTTCTTCGGTCCGCCTGGACGGAACAACAGCGGCCATGGAGGGGGAGGGGGCGACAGACACGGCTGTTTTTGGAGAATATATTCGCCGGGTTCTTCTCCCGACTCTTTCACCTGAAGACATCGTCATCATGGACAATCTTCGCGTCCATCACAATCCCAAGGTCATTGAACTCATTGAGTCATGTGGGGCCCATGTAAGATTCCTTCCACCCTACAGCCCCGATTCCAACCCCATTGAAAAAATGTGGGGCAAGATAAAGAATCGGTTGGGCAGCCTTGCAGCCCGCAGTCAGCAGGAACTATCTGAAGCGATCACACAAGCGTTCGAAGAGGTTTCTCCCGACGGGTAGAGTAACAATACAAGTGCAAAGGTCCGCAGCATAGTTCATTCTTTGGGTATCTGACCCTCCCCAAAGGAGAACATAGAATGCCACGAACCTACGAACATTTAAACCGTTATGAACGAGAAGTGATAGCCCAGATGCTAAAAGAAAAATATAGCTTATCTCAAATTGGCCGTCACCTGGGCCGATCCCCCTCGACTATTTGGCGCGAATTTCGCCGTAATCGAGTCCGTGGCCGCTATTACCCAAGACCCGCAAATGGCCTGGCTCAAAGCCGATTACAGCTAGCTCGAAAGCCTCAAAAAGTGATGGGAGCTAGCAAAAAACAAGTGGAGACTCTCCTGGCGAAGTATTGGTCTCCAGAACAGATTGAAGGTCGAAGAAAGCTAGAAGGTGACCCTCCCATCAGTCGAATGACGATCTACCGCTACTTGTACAGTCCAAGAGGGGCTGGCTACCGAAAATACCTGCGTGGCCCCGGAAAGAAAAAACGAGCGACTCGGAAAAGCCATTCACGTATACACAACCAAACGATGATTGACCAACGCCCCGAAGAGGGTGAAAGTCGCAAGGTGGCAGGCCATTGGGAAGGTGACACTATTCAGGGCCAAACGAGAAAAGAGGCCTTTAAAACGGTGACTGTAGATAATGGCATGGAGTTTGCCAGCCATGCTAAACTACAGAAAAAAATAGCAACCCCCATTTTCTTTGCTGAAGGGAGAAACCCTTGGCAAAGAGAGACCAACGAAAACACGAATGGTTTGCTTCGCCAGTTTTTCCCGAAGAAAACCGACTTTGCTGCCCACAGCTCCGCTCAGTTGAGCTGGGCTGTGGAGTTACTGAATAATAGACCGAGAAAATGCTTAGAATATAGAACGCCCAAAGAAATGATGGACAGCTTCGGTTTTGCACTTGTAAGTTGAGTCTCCAATCCGGAATCTGAATTCCGCAATCGATTTGCTGGGCGTGTTTTTTTGCAGTTTCTTTTTGTAAAAAGAATCGCTTTATTAAACAGTATGTGTGCGAACAGATATAAACCTAAGTTGAGCGAGATGTAAAAATGCAAAGAAAAGCAAAAGATCGTGTTGTTATTTTTGATACTACCTTAAGAGACGGAGAACAGTGTCCTGGCGCGAACATGGGGTTACGGGAGAAATTGGAAGTCGCCAAACAATTAGCTCGACTTAAAGTCGATATTATTGAGGCGGGTTTTCCGATTGCTTCTCCCGGTGATTTCGAAGCGGTCCAAGAAGTGGCCAAAAAGGTAAAGGGCCCCCGTATTTGCGGATTGGCTCGTTGTATAGACAAGGATATCGACCGATGCGCCGAAGCCATTGCACCGGCCGGATCCAAAGGTCGCATCCATGTGTTTTTAGCGACGTCTGCGATTCATCGGAAATTTAAATTAAAAAAAGCAAAAACCGAGATTATTAAGCAGGCTGTGTTGGGCGTTAAACGCGCAAAAAAACACTGCCCTGATGTTCAGTTTAGTCCAGAGGATGCCGCCCGCACAGAACGTACTTTTTTATCCGAAGTGGTAAGCGCGGCTATTGAAGCAGGCGCAACAACGATCAATATTCCGGATACCGTGGGCTATGCAGTACCCGAAGAATTTGGAGATACCATTGCTTATTTATTTGATCATGTACCGGGTATCAAAAACGTCGTAGTGCATGTTCACTGTCACAATGATTTAGGGCTTGCTGTGGCCAATTCGTTAGCCGCCATTCAGCACGGCGCCCGCGGCATTGAATGCACGATTAATGGGATTGGCGAACGGGCTGGCAATTGTTCTTTGGAAGAAGTGGTGATGGCGATACGGACGCGTTCAGACGCCATCAACCTTTGGACAGGTATCCATACGCGAGAGCTCTTTCGTTCAAGTCGTTTGGTCACTCAACTGACGGGCATGGCCGTTCAGCGTAATAAAGCGATTGTTGGAGCCAACGCGTTTGCCCATGAAGCAGGGATTCATCAGGACGGCATGTTAAAGGAGCGTACAACCTATGAAATTATGGCGCCTGAAGATGTGGGCATTTCAGGTACAGATTTGGTGTTGGGCAAACATTCAGGTCGTCATGCGTTCAAGGCACATTTGCAGAAGATGGGTTTCACCTTAAAACCCAAAGAGCTAGAAGGAGCCTATGCCGCCTTTATTAAACTAGCGGATAAAAAGAAGACCGTGTATGACGACGATATTGTTGCAATTATTCAAGAACAAGTCTCTGATATACCATCGGTTTATACGTTAGATTATCTCCATGTATCAACAGGCAGCACGACCATCCCAACCGCCACGGTCCGATTAAAAAAAGACGAAAAAATATCGAGTGATGCCGCGTGTGGTGATGGGCCTGTGGATGCCACCCTGAAGACCATTGATCGGATCGCTGGCGTTCAAGGACGTATGTTGGACTTTTCTTTACAAGCGGTTACCCAGGGAAAAGATGCATTAGGGGAGGTGAGCATGCGTGTAACATTTGGTGACCAGACCCTAACCGGAAAGGGGTCCAGCACAGACATTGTCGAGGCGGGCGCAAAAGCCTATCTAAATTGTTTGAACCGATATTTGTATAGTAAAAAGAAAAGGCTGCCAAGACAGGGGCGGGGTCATAAATCAAAAGAGACTAAATCATGAAAATAGCTTTATTGGGCGGTACAGGGCCCCAAGGGCGAGGATTGGCTTTGCGATGGGCATTAGCTGGCGTGGATGTGATCGTAGGATCGCGCAACGCTGAACGCGGACAGAAAATTGCCGAAGAACTTTCTGAAAGGCTCGGCAAAGCCAAAGGAAAAATCATCGGGATGAGCAATGCCGATGCCGTAGCTCAAGCTGATGAGTTTGTTGTACTTGCGGTTCCCTATGCTGGACACAGACCCACACTCGAGTCACTTAAAGATTCCTTACATGAAAAAATTTTGGTTGACGTGGTGGTTCCCTTGGTTGAAGACAATCCCAAAAAAGTTTCAATGCCTCCAGAAGGATCTGCCACCGAAGAAGCTCAGGCTATTCTGGGTGAATCTATACCGGTTGTCGGCGCTTTACATAACGTGTCTGCTCACGTACTAGACAAAACAGATCTTCCGGTTAACTGTGATGTTTTGGTGTGTGGACAAAACAAAGAGGCCAAAGATAAAGTCATAGCACTTGTCGAGAAATTGGGTGTACAAGCATTTAATGCCGGTCTCGCCGTAAGTGCAAGAGCGATTGAACCGATCACATCGATCCTGATCCGCCTCAACATCTCTAAAGGAACCCCTTTTAAACATGCAGGCATTAAAATTTGGCCAGAATCATTCTGCAGGTTTTGATCCTAGATCTGGCAGTTAAGCGTGGTTTTCTGCACGAATCATTTGGGCCAAAATGAATTAGAAAAAAGCCTCGACGCACCCACTGGGTGCGTCGAGGCTTTTTTGTAATCTTTTGTCTCCAAAGCATTCGCACAGAAATCCCCCGTTTAACTGCCGGATCTAGTACTCCTCCAAAATTAAATTGGCGAATTGGGTAGAGTAACAATACAAGTGCAAAGGTCCGTAGCATAGTTCATTCTTTGGGTATCTGACCCCCCCCAAAGGAGAACATAGAATGCCACGAACCTACGAACATTTAAACCGTTATGAACGAGAAGTGATAGCCCAGATGCTAAAAGAAAAATATAGCTTATCTCAAATTGGCCGTCACCTGGGCCGATCCCCCTCGACTATTTGGCGCGAATTTCGCCGTAATCGAGTCCGTGGCCGCTATTACCCAAGACCCGCAAATGGCCTGGCTCAAAGCCGATTACAGCTAGCTCGAAAGCCTCAAAAAGTGATGGGAGCTAGCAAAAAACAAGTGGAGACTCTCCTGGCGAAGTATTGGTCTCCAGAACAGGTTGAAGGTCGAAGAAAGCTAGAAGGTGACCCTCCCATCAGTCGAATGACGATCTACCGCTACTTGTACAGTCCAAGAGGGGCTGGCTACCGAAAATACTTGCGTGGCCCCGGAAAGAAAAAACGAGCGACTCGGAAAAGCCATTCACGTATACACAACCAAACGATGATTGACCAACGCCCCGAAGAGGGTGAAAGTCGCAAGGTGGCAGGCCACTGGGAAGGTGACACTATTCAGGGCCAAACGAGAAAAGAGGCCTGTGTAGTCACTCTAGTAGATCGAGCGACTCGATATCTCATCGCCGATCTTTTACCTCGATGCAATGCCGAATCGGTCAACTGTTCCGTACCTCAGTTCGCTGATTCAGGGCTCCCCTGTAAAACGGTGACTGTAGATAATGGCATGGAGTTTGCCAGCCATGCTAAACTACAGAAAAAAATAGCAACCCCCATTTTCTTTGCTGAAGGGAGAAACCCTTGGCAAAGAGGGACCAACGAAAATACGAGTGGTTTGCTTCGCCAGTTTTTCCCGAAGAAAACCGACTTTGCTGCCCACAGCTCCGCTCAGTTGAGATGGGCTGTGGAGTTACTGAATAATAGACCGAGAAAATGCTTAGAATATAGAACGCCCAAAGAAATGATGGACAGCTTCGGTTTTGCACTTGTAAGTTGAGTCTGCAAGGATGGAACTTAAACCTAAAAAAATCCGTTATACGGATCTTTTTAGGTTTAAGCTATGAAACAACAGGTTCATCAACGAGGGTTAAGTGATTCCGTTCGATATCTGAAAGATGTTGGATCAGCTCGGGCTGAACAGTTTGCCCATTTGGGTCTTCACACTGTGCATGACCTTCTATATTTTCTGCCACGAGAGTATGAAGATCGTCGGAAAACTCAGAAAATATCCGAGCTACGTTCCGGCATGTTTTCGACGGTAAAAGGTGAAGTTATAGTGTGCGATTGGGTCAAACCCAACTTTGGAAAACGCTTTTTTCAAGCTGTGATTGGAGATGAGTCCGGTCTTGTGACCTGTAAATGGTATGGGACCTTTTATCTTCAAGATCAGCTAAAAAGAGGCGATCCTGTCACCGTATATGGAAAAGTATCAAAGTATAAGGGGCACTACACTTTGCAACACCCTGAAATCGAACCCGTTGATCAGGACAATGTCGATGCTATCTACAGGGGGCATATTCTTCCTATTTATCCTGGTACAGAAAATTTGTCACAGCGGGTTTTCCAAAAAATTATGGGGCATGTTATTGAACACTATGTCGATCTCGTCGAAGAGACATTGCCGAAAGAAATGCTAACCCGAAACCGTTTTCCGAGCATTACACAGGCACTTTCAGAGGTTCATTTTCCGGAGACGTTTGATCGGGCTAAACACGCAAGGACGCGATTGATTTTTGAGGAGTTTCTTTGTGTTCAACTCGTTTTGGTGGGGAGAAAAACTAGAGCGGAGCGAGTTCTAGAAGGTCATGTCTACGCTTCAAAAAACAGGCTAAAAAACAAACTATTAGACAGATTATCGTTTGAACTCACAACCGCGCAAAAGCGTGTGATATGCGAACTTGAAGAGAACATGAAAAGCACGCACCCCATGCATCGTCTCTTACAAGCGAGATGTGGGGTCCGGGAAAACAATAGTCGCTATGTGTGCGATCGTAAATGCCGTTGAATGCGGAGTTCAAGCGGTGTTTATGGCGCCTACAGAAATATTAGCGGTTCAGCATCTTTACCTGCTCCGGAAGTACCTTGAACCTCTAGACCTCACCGTGGAGTTACTCAGAAGTGATATGTCTACAGCTCAACGTAGAGAAATTTTACAGGGGATCAAAGACGGTCAAATTCATGTGATTGTGGGGACGCATGCCGTCATGCAAGATCGGGTTGCATTCAAGAAACTTGGGCTGGTGGTGATTGATGAACAACATAAATTCGGTGTGAAACAACGAGGGCTTCTTTATAAAAAGGGAAAACATCCGGATGTATTAGTTATGACCGCAACCCCAATTCCCAGAACCCTTGCCATGACCCTTTATGGAGATTTAGATGTGAGTGTCCTTGACGAAATACCTCAGGGCAGAGGGGAGGTTGTCACCCGTGTCATTCGAGAAACACAACTGCCAGATGCCTATGGATTTATCAAAAAACAGGTGGCAAAAGGACGGCAAGCTTATTTGGTCTATCCCTTGGTTGCTGAATCTAAAACAAGTCATTTTCGTTCTGCGGAAAAAATGTATGAGACGCTGAAGCAAACCGTTTTTCAGGATGAACGGTTAGGGCTTGTCCATGGACAGCTGAATACCGCTGAAAAAGAAACGGTCATGGAACGCTACAAGGCCGGGAACATGGATATTCTCATTGCGACAACAGTGATTGAGGTCGGGATCGACATTCCGAATGCAACGATCATGTTGATTGAACATGCCGAGCGGTTTGGATTAGCTCAGTTACATCAGTTACGTGGACGAATTGGGAGAGGGGGGCACAAGTCTTTTTGTATTCTTCAAGGTCACCCCACATCACTGGACTCTTGGAAACGGCTTAAAATTATGGAAAAGACGAATGATGGATTTCGTATAGCTGAAGAAGATTTGATGATTCGAGGAATGGGCAACCTTTTAGGTCAAGAACAAAGTGGGTTTCCTTTGTTCCGACTTGGGAATCCCTTAGAAGATGGAGAACTATTACAGCGGGCTCGGCAGGAAGTCTTTCATATTCTAAAGGAAGACTCCACCTTAGAAAAATCCCATCACCATAATTTACGAAAACAAGCGAAAGCGCTTTACCATATAGTAGAACCGTTTGTGAATGTGGGGTGACAGCCTTGCTTTTATACGTTTAAACAAAAAAATGTTTTTCTTCAAATGTTGTCCGGATAAAAGACTATGAGTTCAACGCCTCAAGCAAAAATTATCCTCATTGACTTTTAGACTTTTATACCTTTAGATCTTCGGATTTTTAGCAAAGGACAAGTAAGCATGCCAAATATTGTACTCATAGGTGTTCAATGGGGTGACGAGGGAAAGGGAAAAATCATTGATGTGATTACCGAAGATGTAGACTGGATTGTTCGTTTTCAGGGAGGTAATAATGCCGGTCATACCGTGGAGATTGGTGACGAGAAGTATGTTTTGCATCTCATTCCGTCGGGCATCTTAAGAGCCGATAAAAAGGCTGTCATGGGCCATGGCATGGTGATTGACCCCCTCTCTTTAATCGAGGAGATAAAAGAGCTGGAAGAAAAAGGGGTTGGTGTTCAAGGCCGTCTTTTTGTGAGTGATCGTGCTCATATGGTTTTGCCCTATCATCGATCTATGGACGCAAGACTTGAGCAAACGCGCTCTACTCACGAAAAGATCGGGACGACAAAACGCGGGATTGGTCCTGCATATAGCGATAAGGTGGGAAGAACAGGCTTTAGAATGGTTGATCTAATCGCTCCCGACTTCCCAGAACGTTTAAAACAACGTGTTGAAGAAAACAACAAAGTTCTTCATTTTTTTGATGCAGACAGATTAAACCCTGATCCACTGCTAGAAAAATACGAGCAAGCTGCCCCTTTGTTAGCGCCTTTTATTACGGATACAACCGCCTTGTTAAATAAGGCCGTCGCCCAAGAAGAATCGATTCTGTTCGAGGGAGCACAAGGGACCATGCTAGATATTGATTATGGAACCTATCCGTTTGTTACATCGTCAAGCGCTACCGTTGGAGGGGCTTGTATTGGGGCGGGGGTTCCACCCCGTCATATGGATCAGGTTTTGGGCGTTGTTAAAGCCTATACGACCCGGGTTGGGGAAGGTCCATTTCCCACAGAATTATTCGATGATATGGGTGAGATGCTTCGGAACGTGGGCAATGAATATGGAGCCACAACAGGTCGACCACGGCGATGCGGATGGTTTGATGGGGTCGTGGCTAACTATGCGGCGATGATCAATGGAATTGATTATTGGGCTATGACAAAACTTGATGTGCTGGATCATGTTGAAACTATAAAAATTTGTATCGCGTATGAATGCAAAGGGAGACGCCTAGATAACATTCCTGCAAACACGCAGACCCTTGAACAATGCACGCCTATCTACGAAGATGTTGACGGGTGGAAAACTTCAACAAAGGATGCGACGTGTTTCGAAGCATTACCCCAACAAGCCCAGACCTATATAAAACGGATTGAAACCATTACAGGTGTCCCTACAAAGATCGTATCTGTTGGGCCCAAACGGAGTAGCACTTTTTCAATCGGGTAATATGACTAAAAAGACACCCACTATTCCAAAACATGTAGCGATCATTATGGATGGTAACGGTCGGTGGGCCCGGCAACAAGGATTGTCTCGTCTTAAAGGTCATGCGGCAGGCGCCGAGTCTGTACAGGCCGTATTACGGGCCAGTAAAGAGGTGGGGATTCAATATTTAACATTATATGCCTTTAGCGCAGAAAATTGGGTCAGGCCAAAAGATGAAATTGCGGGTCTTATGAAACTATTACAAACCTATTTGTCCGGACATGAACATCAGCTTCATGAAAATAAAATTTGCCTCCGGGTTATAGGACGTCAGGAAAAATTGCCCCAGCCCGTTCTTAAAAAACTCGCTCAAGTCGAGGCCGCTACATCCAACTATAAAGAAGGAACACTGATTCTTGCCTTAAATTATGGAGGAAGAGCTGAAATTGTTGATGCCGTTCGAAAGATAACCAATCAAGTTAAGCAAGGAAAACTTTCCCCGAACGAAACCGACGAAAAAACCGTTTCAAACAATTTATATGCCCCGGATATACCTGACCCAGACCTTATAATCCGTACGAGCGGTGAAATGCGTATTAGCAACTTTCTTTTATGGCAATCATCCTATGCGGAATTGTATGTTACTGACGTGTTATGGCCTGAATTTCGTGAGCAACATTTTAAACAAGCGATTGAGGCGTATGCAAACAGGCATCGTCGATATGGGGACATACAATAACTTAAGACGGTGTTGAAACACAGAATATATAGCGGGCTTCTCATTAGTACGGTTCTTTTTGTTGCTATCTTTGCGCTGCCACCTCCTATGTGGCTTATCGTCCTACTCCTAATCTGTGGAAGGGGTTCTTGGGAGCTTCATGCGTTGCTCAAGGCTGCAAAAGTTCCTCAAGAAAAGTCGATTGCATTGATAGGAGGTCTTTTATTAATAGGAGGCACATGGTTTCAAGAGCGACATACACAGGCAGGGGAATCATCCGCTTTGGAGTGGAGTATCTTGTTTCTTGTCGTTACAGTTACATGGTGGTCGCAATTTAGAAGGCCTTATAATACGCATTCTTTAGAAACGATAGCCGGAACGTTGTTGGGGATTATGTATATCCCTTTCTTATTTAATTTTTTCACGAAGCTTCTCGTGGGGTGGGAAAAAAGTGATGGTCGTTTAATCGTTTTGTATTTAATTGTTATCGTTAAATGCACAGATATAGGGGCTTATTTTGTGGGAAGTAAGTTCGGGCGGCATAAACTGTTTCCTCGAATCTCTCCAGCTAAAACATGGGAGGGTTGCGTTGGCGGCATACTCAGTGGTATGATTGTGAGTCTGTCATGGTATTTATGTACACGAGGAGATTTTTTCGTTGTTTCCATGACGATTGTTGATGCCCTTATATTGGGGGTTTGTCTACCTGTTATAGGTATTGTGGGCGACTTAACAGAATCTCTTTTAAAACGGTCCGCGGCCGTAAAAGATTCAGGAAAAATAATAAAAGGAATGGGTGGTGTTCTGGATGTCATTGATAGCCTTCTTTTTGCAGGCCCAGCAATGTATATCTATACACATCTATTTTTAGAAAAGATTTAACCCGACGTTTGTAGAAGGTACAAACGATTCTAAAAAAAGGTAAGGTATGGTATGTTAACAGCTATTTTAATGGGACTTAGTATTGCGTTGCTATTTGGCCTTACTGTTTTTATACATGAACTAGGTCATTTCTGGGTGGCCCGATGGTGCGGGTTAAAAATAGAGGCCTTTTCCATTGGTTTTGGGCCTGCTCTGTGGAAAAAGACGATTCGCGGGGTGAAATATAAAATTGGACTTCTTCCTTTTGGCGGATATGTAGCGCTTCCACAAATGGATCCTACGTTTGGTCTTGAGACTCCTAAGAAAGACGATGATACCCCTCCGCTCCTCCATATTTCTCCCTTCAAAAAGATATTAGTAGGGAGTGCAGGCGTGATCATGAATATGATCTTTGCCGTATTTATTGCTTATATCGTCTACTGGACAGGGATGCCATCCGTTCCTGATCAGCATAATACGGTGGTGGGCTATGTAGATCCCACTAATCCGATATATGATCAGGGACTACGCATCGGCGATGAGATTACTGAAATTAATGGGGTCTCCGTTAGTAACTGGCAAGAGATCTTAACCGAATGTGTGCTGCATGATGAAATTACTTTGCACATAAAATCTAAAGGATCAACTAAAGAGATTGTAATGGCTACTGAACAATTATCCGTGGGTAAGATTGATGCCAGACCCGCCATTAGTGGAGAGAATTTTTGTAAGGTATTGAGCGTACAACCCGGTTCTAGCGCGGAAAAAGCAGGGATTAAATCTGGAGATCTCATTGTTAGCCTGAACAACCAAATCGTGCATAGCCAAAGCCATCTTATTTCATTAGTAGATAAACATCGAAACCAAGAAGTCTCTATTCAAGTCAAGCGGAACCAAGACATCATCCCCTTAAAGGTTACACCTGCTTACTATGAAAAAGATGACCAGGTTCGCATTGGGATTATGTTTAACAACTATTGGAAAGATAACACGTTAATGATACATCCAAAGCCGAGCCAACAGATTCAGGGTCACGCCAAACTTATTTTTCGTGTCTTGAAAGCATTGGTAACGCCTAAAACAGCCAAAAAAGCAGGACAGAATATCGGGGGCCCGTTCGCCATTATTTATATGTTATGGTTAATGATCTCTAGCAGCTTTATGGTCGCTATATGGTTTACCGGTTTAATTAACGTTAACTTAGCCATCATCAATCTACTGCCGATTCCTATTCTGGATGGTGGGCATATTATGTTTTCCTTTTCGGAAATGATCACGGGTAAACGGATCCATCCCAAAGTGATGTTGATTGTTTCAAATATCTTTTTTGTGTTGATTGTCTCTCTGTTTTTATTTCTGTCTTTTCGAGACTTTAAAAAGCTGATCATCCCATCTATAAAAATGAAGAATGCGGCTTCTGCCGCACAAGAATCAGGAACAAATGCTCCATCGGGTCAGCCATCGGGAGAAACGGAATAAGAAGACTATTTCTTTCCCTTAAAACTGAGATAGCCTCCTAAAAGAGTTGCGAGAGGGAGCCGTTCTGTGAAGGGAAACGCACAATAGATGCCTGCCGCAAGTCCCCATAAAAGACTTTTCCATATCGGGACTTTGTGTATATAACACAACCAAAAGCCTAAGAGGCCTCCCGCTATTAGGCCGACACGTAATCCATGTGCTCCAAAACTAGCTAGATCGAGGAGATCGATAAGAAGACCCGCCAAAAGGGATCCATATTTTTGTATAAATCGATTCCTCTCATCCGCAGGCTTAAAGGATCGCCCCTCCTTTTCGGGTGGCAACACTTCAGGGTCATAAACCTTTTTGGTTGAGTTTTCATTCATATGGCTCAAGATAAACTTTCAACGCGCAATGCTCAACACTCAACGTATCAACGCATTCATGAAAATTATAATTGCGATGGATTCCCTAAAAGGTTCGGTAAGTGCTAGCCTTGCTTGTGATATTATACGAGACAGCTTACTGGCTGTTCATAGAGATCTATCGATTGTTGTTATTCCTATGGCCGATGGGGGGGAAGGGACGGCAAAGACCCTGCTAAAAATCCGAGATGGCGAATGGGTCTCGCATAACGTCATGGGACCGTTACCCATCCAAACCGTCGAAGCTGGATATGCATGGTTTGAAAATCGTGCTGAAGCATTGGTAGAGATGGCATCGGCGAGTGGAACTACATTGCTCAAACCTGAAGAGCTTAATCCTTTTAACACGACCACATATGGGACTGGTCAATTGGTAGGTCATGCGCTTGAACGGGAGCTTCAAAAATTGTTATTGGCTGTCGGTGGCAGTGCAACGGTCGATGGTGGTGTAGGCATGGCTATGGCCCTCGGATGGCAGTTTTTGGATATCCATGGAAACGCCATAGGATATGGAGGTCGTCACCTCGAACAAATAGCGACCATTATTCCTTCCGAAAACCCAGGCGCTCCCGCTGTTGAAGTGCTTTGTGATGTGGATAACCCGCTTTGCGGCAAAACAGGCGCCGCCCATATATTTGGCCCGCAAAAAGGGGCTACACCAGACATGGTAGATCAATTAGATGCAGGATTACATCATCTGGCGGATTGTGTTGAAAAAGAACGAGGGAAAAAAATCGATATACCGGGTGCAGGAGCCGCCGGAGGTTTGGCTGCGGGCGCGATGGCATTTTTAGATGCTGAACTCGTTTCAGGAATAGAAACGATCATATCTGTTAATGGATTAAAAGATGAAATACAAAATGCGGACTGGATTATAACGGGGGAAGGACGTTTCGATGCTCAATCATTACATGGAAAGGTTGTTTCTGGAATTGTGAATTTAGCGCAAGAAACAAAAACCCAAGTCGCTATTATAGCCGGATCAACGCAGATCTCTGAACAACAGTATAAACAATGGGGTATAGAAATCGTTCTGTCCTGCCAAAAAGAAGATATGACAACTGAATATGCAATAGAGCATTCAGAAACCTTGTTGAGGAATACAACACGGGATTTGGCGGAGCATTATCTGAAACTACCTTAATCCTGGATCCGTCAGTTAAACGCGGTTTTCTGCACGAGCCATTTGGGCCAAAAGGAATTACAAAAAAGCCTCGACGCACCCAGCGGGTGCGCCTGCGTTTTTTTGCAACCTTTTGCCTCCAAAGCATTCGCACAGAAATCCCACGTTTAACTGACGAATCCAGGTTAATGTCTGTCCCGTTGGCCCAAATGATTTGTGCAGAGAACTGCATTTAGCTCCGAACTTAGGATAACATCCTTGTGAGTTCTCTCAAATAAGCGAGTGGCGGCAAATGAGTAAGCGCACGGTTTAACATGCGTAATCCTGGTTTGTAATGGACCGAAAACCGTTCGCATCCTGGTAGGTGCGCGAGCCGGCCATAAGCTCCGAGTGCTTGCACAAGTCGTTGTATAGCCGCCCACCAAAAGGTGCTTTCTACTGTCGAAGTCCCTTTAAATGTTTGGGCGTAGTATCTCAGCAAATAAAGTTGATGTTTTTCAGATAGTTCTACGTAAGGGTCGCAAAGGAATGAGGCCAGATCGTACGACGGGGGGCCGAAACGCATGCCTTGGAAATCGATAAGATAGGGCTGGTTTTTGTGGATCATAATGTTGGTTGACTGCAAATCTCGATGAATCAACGTATAGGGTTCGCGACTTAATTGTTGTGCGACTAAATGCAGCTCCGCAAGAAGGTGTTTGGTGTCTACTTTTTTCTTTGCGATCTGTCTGCTAATAAAGTTTTCAATAAACAAGTTATGCTCCCATCGATATAGTTTACTGGAAAAGGGGAGCATCAATGGTATGGACTGTCGACCAGCCGCATCTTTTCCTTTATGATGTAACTGATAAACATCATCCAAAACAGCCTCATACAACTGGAGCTGTTTTGGTCCAGGAACCTGGCTTTTTAGGGTTCGATTACCAAGATCTTCCATGATCATATAATCGTGATTTGGAGCATTTTCTAAAATCGCAGGAACATGAACGCCGATTTTTTTTAGAAACCGAGCATGTCTTGTGTAATAGGTGTTTTCTTCTCGTTTAGATAAATAGCGGATCAATATGGCCTTTTTTGATTGTTGTTGTACGCGAATCAGCGTTCGTTCGGATCCTCTAGGGAGAAACAGGTGAGCGGTTGTATGCAGAATATCCCAACCAAGAGCTGCGAGCCCATCCATTTCGCTAGATTCCAACGCCTGTGTTGCGGGTATCGCTATGTGAGACACCTCGCCCTGTACGTTTGTGTTGGATCCTACAATCGCTCCGCGAATCAAAGTTTTGGGCCTAGATGAAACACCTTCCCATAGTATAGCATTTTCAATGTGAGTCCCTTTTGCGAGTGTTAAACGATTGTCTAGTGCCGCAAATCCTTCTATAGAGACGCCTTTGCGATGCCAGGAACATATACGAGCGCGAGCCTCTGAAAAAACAAACCTTTTTCCTGGCTGATTTTTTTTATAGGCTTCGAAGGTTTCTTTATGTGCCACTAAATACTGTTCAGGGGTTCCAATGTCCGCCCAGTATGAATGAGGAACCTCAACGCCGCGGATGGACCACCCTTTTTTCATGGCCCGGAGGTAGGCATCGATAATCGATGAACATCCTTCTTCTGGAAGATAATCCAAGATACGGTTTGTTAAAAGTTGTAATCCGCAGAATGTATACGTGTTTTTCGCGCCAGGTAATGGACTTTGAAATCTTGTGATGCGGCCGTCTTTAACGTCTACCGTTCGTGGTCCGCGCGAGGGATGGACCCACAGCGAGGCCAAGTGACGAGGAGATTGGAGCGAACGCAATAAAATGTCTGGCTTCAAATCCACAGCAATATCTGCATTCATCATCCAAAAAGGCATTCCATCCAAAAACCATTGGGCGTGACGTAAAGCGCCACCAGTTCCTAAAATCTCGGGTTCAAAAGATAAAGAAATACGCAATCCTTTAGGGGCTATTTTTTGTAGAGCACTCATCATCATTTCTGCTTTATGATGACAATTTATTAAAACATCTTTAACACCCCAGGAATGTAAGAGGTCTAAATTATGAGCCAAGATAGGTTTGCCCCAGAAAGGGATAAGTGGTTTGGGCAGCATATTGCTCAATGGGAGCATGCGTGTTCCGAGTCCTGCTGCAAGTATAACGGCTTTTTTGGGGCGTTTTTGTGTCATGGCTAAAGCATTATAATTGAAGTGATAATTTTTTTTCGGTTCTTGTATCTTTGTGTGCTTTTTTGCCGAGTAGGCCGAGATTTTCCCAAGCGGTAGGAGACTGTTTGTATTCTCTGTTTGCTATCTGGGTTCCCGACAGTGCCACAAGATTGTCTCCATTCTCAAGTTGTTTCTCGGCCCCTCTCAGAACCGGACAAGTGGCTTTCCCGCATCCGGCTTTTAAGTTCACCGTTCAGAGAGAAGGACTCTTTCCCATTGGATTGAAGTCTGCAACCGGAAGGGATCGTACCAAAACCGGTTCGAGCTCATTCCATCCAGGACTCATTGATGGTAGAGTAACAATACAAGTGCAAAGGTCCGCAGCATAGTTCATTCTTTGGGTATCTGACCCCCCCCAAAGGAGAACATAGAATGCCACGAACCTACGAACATTTAAACCGTTATGAACGAGAAGTGATAGCCCAGATGCTAAAAGAAAAATATAGCTTATCTCAAATTGGCCGTCACTTGGGCCGATCCCCCTCGACTATTTGGCGCGAATTTTGCCGTAATCGAGTCCGTGGCCGCTATTACCCAAGACCCGCAAATGGCCTGGCTCAAAGCCGATTACAGCTAGCTCGAAAGCCTCAAAAAGTGATGGGAGCTAGCAAAGAACAAGTGGAGACTCTCCTGGCGAAGTATTGGTCTCCAGAACAGGTTGAAGGTCGAAGAAAGCTAGAAGGTGACCCTCCCATCAGTCGAATGACGATCTACCGCTACTTGTACAGTCCAAGAGGGGCTGGCTACCGAAAATACTTGCGTGGCCCCGGAAAGAAAAAACGAGCGACTCGGAAAAGCCATTCACGTATACACAACCAAACGATGATTGACCAACGCCCCGAAGAGGGTGAAAGTCGCAAGGTGGCAGGCCATTGGGAAGGTGACACTATTCAGGGCCAAACGAGAAAAAAGGCCTGTGTAGTCACTCTAGTAGATCGAGCGACTCGATATCTCTCGCCGATCTTTTACCTCGATGCAATGCCGAATCGGTCAACCGTTCCGTACCTCAGTTCGCTGATTCAGGGCTCCCCTGTAAAACGGTGACTGTAGATAATGGCATGGAGTTTGCCAGCCATGCTAAACTACAGAAAAAAATAGCAACCCCCATTTTCTTTGCTGAAGGGAGAAACCCTTGGCAAAGAGGGAGCAACGAAAATACGAATGGTTTGCTTCGCCAGTTTTTCCCGAAGAAAACCGACTTTGCTGCCCACAGCTCCGCTCAGTTGAGCTGGGCTGTGGAGTTACTGAATAATAGACCGAGAAAATGCTTAGAGCATTTAACGATTGAAATGCCTCGCTAGCAGAAATCCGGCGGCGTGCGATAGATGCCTACAAAATGGGCAAAGGTTCCCAGGCCGATATCGCATCTTCTTATCGTGTAGATCTTAGAACGTTTCAGTGTGGGCTCTCTCGTTTCAACGAAACCGGACAGACCGCTCCCCGACCGCGTGGGCATCGTCAGGCCCTCTACAGCGGAAAGCAGCTCAAGGCGTTGGCTCAACTGGGGGGCAAACATCCCGATGCAACGCTTGAAGAACTCAAGAACATGAGCGGCGTGAAGGGGTCGATCATGGCCGTACAGCGGGCGTTGAATCGGTTGGGCTGCCGGTATAAAAGAAACGCTTCACGCCAGCGAGCAAGGCCGGGCGGATGTAAATCTCTTGAGAAAGCAGTGGATCCAAGAGGTGGCCAAACTTGATCCAAGTCGCCTTGTCTTTATTGATGAATCCGGGGCGAAAACGAATATGACTCGTCTGCGGGGCCGGGCGTTGGGCGGGAACAGGCTTTTTACCAAAACGCCTCATGGACATTGGTGTACCACCACCTTGATTTCTTCGGTCCGCCTGGACGGAACAACAGCGGCCATGGAGGGGGAGGGGGCGACAGAGACGGCTGTTTTTGGAGAATATATTCGCCGGGTTTTTCTCCCGACTCTTTCACCTGAAGACATCGTTATCATGGACAATCTTCACGTCCATCACAATCCCAAGGTCATTGAACTCATTGAGTCATGTGGGGCCCATGTAAGATTCCTTCCACCCTACAGCCCCGATTCCGACCCCATTGAAAAAACGTGGGGCAAGATAAAGAATCGGTTGGGCAGCCTTGCAGCCCGCAGTCAGCAGGAACTATCTGAAGCGATCACACAAGCGTTCGAAGAGGTTTCTCCCGACGACATAATCGGCTGGTTTTCTTCGTGCTACATCGCGATACCTCAATCGTGAAGCGCTCTAGAATATAGAACGCCCAAAGAAATGATGGACAGCTTCGGTTTTGCACTTGTAAGTTGAGTCTGCAGATTTGGATATCATCCTTGAAAAGTGTTCCATGCTTTGGAATAGTCCGTGTTATGCAAGATTGGGATATAAAATCGAGGACAGATCTTTGTGGTGTATGCCAGAAGTTTTTTGAAGATCAAGAAGTTTTTTTCTCTCGTTTATATTTTGGGACAGAAGGATATATGCGATATGAGTATTGCCCCAGGTGTTGGGATTTGGTCGAAGATAAAGATGTCGGTAGTTTTTGGAAAAGTATATTCATCGTCCCCCCCCCCCCGAGAATAAAGAGCCTGTCCAAAAAGAGACGGCTGAATCGTTACTTAGACGTTTAGTCGAAACCGATGATACAACGATACGGAATACCATTTACATTTTAGCGGTTATGTTAGAGCGAAAACGGATTCTGCAAGAGCAGCATGTTGAAACACGAGCCGATGGAATCAAAATTCGTGTTTATGAACATAAAAAAACCAACGAAACGTTTTTGATTCCCGATCCCGTATTACAGTTACGTCAACTCGAAATGGTTCAAGAGGAAGTCGTTGCCATGTTGAGTGGCGGGAAGGAAGAGGTTGCGCAAGGCGCCGCGTCAGTAGGTCAATGATCTCGATACGCTTATGCGATCGAGATGTCATGTATGGTCAGGTGGATTGTAAAATTAAATGCCGCAAAAAATGGACCTGAGAGCTTCTGTTCATGCGGCGATCTCCAAATCGAAACACTCCTGTTTTACAATATCTTCTTTTGGGCATTTAATATTACAATTCTCAGCTACGCTCACGTGAAGATAAAATAATGACGTTCCCTTTTGGAGAAGAGTATGCTCGATATAAAAATCTTTGGTGGACGCGTATTTGACGGTTGTGGTTCAGATCCTTTGTGGGCAGATATAGGGATTCAACGTGATCGAATTGTAGAGGTGGGTGACTTTTCTAAGGCAGAGGCCATTACCGAAATCGATGCCAACGGAAAATACGTGTGCCCAGGATTTATAGATGTGCATTCCCACTCGGATGCCTACCTCCTCATTGAACCTTCTGCCCCGAGCAAGATTTATCAAGGGGTAACCACCGAAGTCGTTGGGAATTGTGGGGCCTCTGCCGCTCCATGTGTTGGTGAATACAAATTGCCATCGGATTGGCGTGAACAAACCTATCCGGGAACCTGGTCTACGGTTGCCGAGTACCGTGAGCTCCTTGATCAAGCACGGCCTGCGCCCAATGTATATTTATTGATCGGGCATAATAGTTTGCGTGCAGGGGTTATGGGATATGAAGCCCGAGAGGCCACACCTGATGACGTGCGGAACATGCAGCGTCTATTAGATCAAAGCCTGGAGGAAGGAGGACGTGGATTCAGTACGGGTCTTATTTATACTCCTGGAATATTTTCTTCGAAAGAAGAAGTGTTGACGTTAAGCCAAATCGTTGCGGAGCGAAAGGGTATTTACACCTCTCATATGCGGAGCGAAAGCGATTATTTATTAGAAGCCATAGACGAAACCATTAACGTGGGACAACAAACCGGTATACGGGTACAGATTTCTCATTTAAAAACTTCAGGCCAAAGAAACTGGCATTTGATTGATAACGCGCTCGAACAAATTCGTTCGGCTAGAGAAAGTGGATTAGAAGTAGCCGCGGACCGTTATCCTTATACTGCCGCGTGTACAGATCTTGATGTTATTTTTCCTGATTGGGCATTAGAGGGGGGGCGAGAGACTGAATTAGCTCGTTTACGAGATCCACGTACTCGTTCTAAAATACGTGATGTATTGTTTACATCGCGTGATCAAGATTATTGGGAGACCGTGACCATTGGGTCTACCCATCATCCGGATAACGCTACATTTCAAGGGTCAACATTGCTTCAAGTAGCAAAGCATCTAAATCTAGATCCTGTTGATACTGTTCTTCATCTGGTTGAGACTGATGAACTTTTAACGGGGGGGATTTTCTTTGGGATGAGCGAGGAGAATATGTGGAGAATTTTAGAAGAGCCCTATGTGATGATTGGCTCAGATGGCTCTATTCGATCCCCAGAAGGGCCTTTAAGCCACGATCATCCTCACCCTCGAGCCTATGGCTCTTTCCCAAAATATCTTGGCGCGGTGCTGGGAGGAAAAACCGTTAAATTATCTGAAGCCATTCGAAAAATGACCTCATTACCTGCGGAACACTTTCAGATTCATGATCGCGGTATACTTGCTGCGGGGATGATGGCGGACATTATTGTGTTTAATCCTGAAGAGATAAACGATGTGTCTTCATATATTGAGCCCCATCAACTTTCGAAAGGAATAGATCGGGTTATAGTAAACGGTGTGCTGACACTGGATGAGGGAAGTTTGACAGGTCGGCGTGGCGGTTACTTTTTGGAATAGACTGCTTTTTCAGGAATGATCCAGCGAATGCCTCTTTTAGGTTCTGGCACATCACCTTCTCTTCTTGGAATCCAATGGACATGGGCATGGTCTACGGTGGATTGTAAAATTAAATGCCGCAAAAAATGGACCTGAGAGCTTCTGTTCATGCGGCGATCTCCAAATCGAAACACTCCTGTGCGGGTTTGTATTCTAGGATCTTGCGAGGATAGTTGTTAATCCATTTTTCAGTCTCACCAATACGGTCGATGGTATATTTTCCGATGTTGTCTCCTTTGGCGACGAAACGACGAACCATACGGTTGGCATTTTCGTTGGAGCCTCGTTCCCAGGAAGAATACGGGTGAGCATAATAGAGTTTAACACGTCTCTTTTTGCTAAATCCGGAACGTTCCATCTGCTCCACGTCGAGAAACTCGCTCCCGTTATCGGCTGTAATCGACTTGAACATCGATCTGAATGGGCCAACTCCCATCGATCTTTCGATCGCTTTGAGGGCCTGTAGAACCGATGCCTGTGTTTTATCCGAAAGTTTTCTCACCCTTAGCATTCGGGTCTTTCTTTCTACTAACGTCATTAAAACCGGTTTTGAAGTTCCTTTTCCGCCGACGATCAAATCCAATTCCCAGTGCCCAAATTCCTCGCGTTTTTCTACGGTCTTAGGTCGTTTTTCGATACTGGTCCTTCGGGCATGTTGCTTTTTAACCCGCTTAATAGCACGTCTTTTTCGTTTTATCCGTTTTCGTTTTTCCCATAGGGGCTCGTTGCTCACCCCCGGGATGAGACCTTGGTCAATATAGGTATACAGCGTTTTTGTACTCACCGCTGCAGGTCTCTGCTCTTGTTTAAGCAAAGGAGCAACCACATCGGGTGAGCGTTTGTGAACAAGAATGTGCTCGCTGATAAACACAGCCATTTCATGATGCTTTCCAAGCTTAAGCTCAGGTCCCTTGGCCGTCGCATTTAGATCATGAAGTTCCTGGGCTCGATCACTGCTGTATGCTTTCTTCTTTCGCGGCTCTGTATCGAAATGCTCTACCTCCCCACGTTTAATTTCGCGCTCTATGGTTCGACGATGCCTTCCCAGATACTGGCTATCTCCAAAGGACGTCCTGGGTTTTTGAGCATTGTTTCAATCATGATCCGTTCTTTCTGCGTCAAATGCTTGCCTTTTCGGGGATGAATACTACTCTTGATTTGTTCCATGTCTTTCTCTTTTTTTTGTCTTCTGTCGAGTTTTTAAATCTAGAAGATTTCGGCATGGAACACTCCTGTTTTACAATATCTTCTTTTGGGCATTTAATATTACAATTCTCATAGCAACTTCATTCACCGCTTAATACTTTTTTTTACGTGCTTTATCCTGTTAACATGGCTAATGGATAGAGGATCTTGAAAAAAATTTTCAAAAAGCAGTTCACAGGATACGGATTATATTCTAACCTGGATCTGTCAGTTAAACGTGGGATTTCTGTGCGAATGCTTTGGAGGCAAAAGGTTGCAAAAAAACGCAGGCGCACCCGCTGGGTGCGTCGAGGCTTTTTTGTAATTCCTTTTGGCCCAAATGGTTCGTGCAGAAAACCGCGTTTAACTGACAGATCCAGGTCTAATCTATATCTCGATCAAGATATTAAAAAATGATGTTTGCCTGTCCGTTAAATAAACGATAGAGAAAGTTCATGAGTTAATGAGGCCTCGATGTTCCTTAAAATAAAGCAAAGCGACTTTCATATGTATCAACGATTTATATCTACATGGGTATGCTTTGCTCTTCTTTCCACCTTCTCCTTCGCAGAAGAAAGCGCCTCGACTTCCGATGTCCACACGGAATATTTCAATAAACTCTATGAAGAAAGAGGGGGCCTACCCTGGCAACACGACTATCCTCCCGCAACGACCTGCAAAGAATGTCATCCAACTCACTATCGTCAATGGTCGGTCTCTCCTCATGCCTACGGGCAGATGAGCCCTGTCTTTAATGCCATGCATGCGACTATTTTTAAACGGACGAATGGATCTAATGGAGATTTCTGCATTCGTTGTCATACGCCTGTCGGAATGAATCTAGAAGAACCCGAGTTTATGAGCAATATCGATCGCCATCCAACGTCTCGAGAAGGGGTTACCTGTATTGTGTGCCATCGGGTTAATGTTCCTTACGGAAAGATTTAGTGGCCGTTTAGCTCTAGATAAAGGGAATCTTGTCGACATTCCCGTATCGACTCCCAATAAAGATATTCGGCTGTTAGAACTGATTGGACAATATAATTTGTCTACGAACTCAGGTACTGAGTCCGGAACAAAGATCCATAAAACCGCATCTTTTTTTAAGCCTATGAGTAGTTCGGCTTTTTGTGGCACATGCCATGATGTTCTTTTATATAACGGGTTCCGGCTAGAAGAAGCCTTTAGTGAGTATAAACGTTCTCCAGCAGCCAGAAAGGGAATCACCTGTCAAGACTGTCATATGGGTGTACAACACGGCGCTTTTACAGGTGATAAAGAATCGAATTATAAAATGGATTCCATTGCCGTTGTTAATGGGAAACCCATGCCCCCTCGAAAGTTTACCAATCATATGTTTCCCGGCCCCGATCACTCGGTAATACATCCGGGTATTTTCCCCCATAATGATGAAGCAGTTCGGGACGAGGCCGAAGATCCTGCAACGTCAAAAGGGCTGGCGACAATCCGTGAATGGTTAACGTTTGACCATGAGGCGGGTTGGGGCACAAAGAAATTCGAGAAAACAGAGTGGAAACGAGTCAAAAAAGGCGGGTTGCGTACGCCCTTTCCAAAGCGTTGGAAAACACGTGCAGAACGTCAAAAAGCCCGTCGTATTTTGGACAAACAGTTTGAGTTGCTCGACGAATACATGAAAGCCCGAGACGAAGTTCTTCGCAATGGGTTTCATTTAGGAGAGGTAAAGGTCATTAAAGCAACCCGGAATAAAGGCATTGAGTTTGCCGTCGAAGTCATTAATGCAACCGAAGGACATGGTGTACTTACTGGGTTTATTGGGGAGCGAACCATTTTTCTTTAGGTAACCGTCGAAGACCTTGATGGAAACATCATTTTCAAATCCGGGGATCTTGATCCCAATGGAGATTACCGAGATAGCCATTCGCTTTATGTTCACAATCACGAGCTTCCTCTTGATAAACAGTTATTTACCTTACAATCACGCTTTCTTACCACCAGTATTCGAGGCGGAGAACGAGAAGCCATCTTACCGATTCCTTTTTCCTTAACACCCCTGCCTTACATTAACTCACAAGCAAACGCGTCGACTCTAAAGGGGCGTCCTGATACGGCCCGCATCCATAAAAACAATATTATGCCGGGTGATAAGCGGTGGGCGACCTATAAAATACATCGGTCCGCTCTTACCGAGTCAGATCACTACAAGGCCCAGATCAAATTTATTGTAGGGATGGTTCCTATCAATTTGGTCAACGAAATTAAAGAAGTCGGTTTTGATTATGATATGACAGCCAAAGACATCGCCGAAGGCGTTGTGGGAGAGCATACTACACACTATGGGAGAAAACGATTGAAATTGATCTATAAAACCCTGAAGGGACTTTTATTTAAAGAACATAGGTGTCCTCCCTTCCACCTGTTTGCCCTGTTGAGTCTAATAAGCGTTAACCTATCCCTAAACACCTGGGCCGGTGGTTCAGAAACGGAATTAACTCAAGAAGCGATCCCTGTTAACCCTGAATCCGATGCGCAATGTACGCTTCATGAGATTCACAATCTCGAAGGGTTCATCAACGTCCTCCAACAAGAAAGCAAAAAAGAACAACCGTCTCCCTCAAAACGGATTTATGCTCTTTTTAATTCATCCATAAAGACAGCGTTAGATGATGCTCCTGACAAGAGCACCTATTCACCAGAGCTGAAACATCGTGTAGTCGTTACGTTGAACAGAATCCTCCGGCGGACCAACTTATATGAGCCTGCTCCATGGAAAAATTCATCGATTAGCCAAGGATTACGCAATGCATATGACCAGACCTTTTCCGCGTTGGGTCCTGTAGACAAAGCGCGCCTCAATCGTCTTCTACTCCACAAAACCTTTCCTCTTTTTGTTCAAAAACCCACAAACCCGACCTTTCCTGATCGACCTCGCAGACTTCATCTTTTCGGTGACCGCTTTTTAGGGTCGGAAAATCTTCAAAAGGGTTTTACCCTACCCACAGATGCGGTATGGCAACCTTCTTTATTTGTGTTTGGAACCTTTCGATCAACTATACAAACCTTTGATGGAGGTACAGATGATTCCACCTCGTTTACCGAATGGGTGAACCGGTTAGACCTCCAGTTTAACCTTGCTCTTACACCTACGGAACGGATTCTTATTGGATTTCGCCCCTTAGACGAAGCCCCAGACTTTACCGGATATCAATTTAACGATATCACTCAACGCAAGGAAGGGTTCGAAGAGTTTTTTGATGAAAGCCTTGAATCGCTTTTCTTTGAAGGTGATCTTGGCGAACTCTTTCCTTTTTTCGACCCGGGAGAGTCAAGGGGTTTAGATCTAGGGTTTGCTATCGGTCGCCAGCCCGTTACCTTCCAAAACGGGTTTATGATCGATGACAGCATCGATGCAATTGGTCTCACAAAAAATAACCTATTTTTTCCTAAATCTTCAAACCTGCGAATAAACACCCTTTACGGGTGGAACGACATAAATAGAACAGGTAGCATGGAAGATAACAAAGCCGAGGTGTTTGGACTATTTTCTTCTACAGACTTTCAAAAAACCTCCATGGACCTCGATATTGCTTATGTTGATTCCGACAGACAAGAATCCTCAAACCCCGATGATCGATTTGGTGGTGATAGTTTACACCTGGGTTTAGGGTTTATACAACGTGTAGGGCTCTATAACACGAGTCTCCGAATTAATACGTCCATAACCGATGAACCCAGCAGCTCTGTTGATGAAGGGACCCTTTTTTTTGCCGATGTTTCTTATACACCGGCATACTCTGAAAACCTCGTCTACATAACCCTTTTTTATGCTTTAGATCACTACTCCGCCCTGGCTCGCCGTGCAACCGCACAAGGCCCTTTAGGGCCCGCAGGCATTTTATTTGCTGGTTCAGGAATTGGTCGAATTGGGGCGCCCCTAGACAATACGGCTCAAGATGTAGCTGGAAGCGCTATTGGGTATCAAATGTTCTTTAACCATACACGCTCCCAACTCATTGCCGAATTAGGAGGTCGTTTTGATACGACGGAAACAACATCTGCATTTGGAGATGCCATAGGGGTTGGGCTACAATTTCAGCATGCGCTAGGACAGCATTACATTTTCCGTATTGACGGAGCACTTGCTTCCGTAGAAACGGGGAATACTCGTTATTCTGCGGGGACTGGACTTACCATACAGTTTTAGCCCGCAGGCTATTTTTCTCCAGCTAACGCTTCGGCAATATTAAGGCTATGGTCTTTCATGCGCCGATAGGCAGTAAGCATGTCCATAAACGTTAAACTTTTAAGAGGGAGCACCTTCTCTTCCCGTAGCCTTTCTTGGTGTCGGCCTCGGAAGTCCTTTACCAGATGCGTTATGGCTTCTGAGTATGTATGCGCGCGACTTAGGATATCGGCGTTTTCTTCTTCAATGGCTTGTGTGATCAGAATGATATAATCATTGACTTGATCATGGAGCTCTAAAATTTCTTTTCGACCGGCTTCAGACAGATCCAGATCGTCTTTGCGAAGTCTAATATATAATTTTAAAACATTGTTAATGTAATCGCTAATGGATTCATATTCATCGGCCATGCGAAGTTGCTTTCGTGTTTCATTGGTTAATTCATAGGTGACCCGTCCAGAGAGGAGTTTGCTTAAGAAAAGAGTGATTTCTTTTTGTACATTATCTAAAACTTCTTCTTGATGGAAAACATGGCGTATTTGTTTTTGGTCCAATTTGCTGTCTGCCAAGATCTCTTTGAGTTGATTCATCATTTTTTCGACACGGTATCCCATGGATAAAATTTCTTTTTTGGACTGTGCAATGCCTAGGCCGGGGGTATTCAGCATCCGAATATCCGTGTAGATCAAATGAGGGGTCTCCTTCACGTCTTTATCGGGCGCTAAGAAGGTTACGAATTTTGCGAGGTACGGCAGAAAAGGAACGAAAATAAATGTATTAACAACATTAAAAAGGGTATGGGTTAAGGCAATAGCGGGTAATATATAGGGAAACGTTTCTGTTCCATCTTGGGTTATCATCAGGTTCGGATTATAGCCGATGATTTTTTGTATAGTAGTGATATATAGAGAAAATATAGACGTTATCCATAAGACCCCGATGACATTAAAAAAGATATGAGCATAAGCCGCGCGTTTTGCATTTGTTGTAGCCCCCAAAGAGGCCAGAAAGGCGGTAATGGTCGTTCCAATATTTTCTCCAAGAACCAGTGCGGCCGCGGTTTCGTAACCAATAATACCTGTTTTTGCAAGCCCCATGGTAATGCCTAAGGTAGCGGAGGAAGACTGGACAATAAACGTAAGTATACATCCCGCCAAAGCGCATTTTAGTACACCGAGATACGAGGTTGCTTGAAAAGTTTGAAACCAGTATAAAAATTGGGGTTCCGTTCGAATGGGTTTGAGACCATTGCTCATCAGTTCTAATCCAAAAAAGATCATGCCGACCCCCATCAGAAACATACCCGTATATCGCAAACGTTCCCGACGGGAGAATAAGAACAGAAACGCAGAAAGGCCTAGAATGGGCAGTCCATATTTACCGATTTTAAGGGTAAGAATCCATCCGGTAATCGTGGTCCCAATATTTGCGCCTAAAATAACCCCTATGGCTTGTTTCAACGTCATAAAACTACTGTTGACAAGCCCAACCACCATCACTGTTGTAATAGAGCTAGACTGAACTACACAGGTGACTAATGTTCCTACCCCAACGGCGAGGAGTCGATTATCCGTCACATGCCCAATAAGTTTTCGAAGTCGATTGCCCGCCACGGCCTGAAGACCTTCAGACATATTTTTTATGCCAAGCAAAAAAATGCCTAATCCGCCGATAAGGCTTATGAGTACCTTGAAAATTAAATCAATATCCATCACGTCCTCCATTTCAGGTTTAACGGGAGGGTACTTGTACCTTCTCAAATGGCAAGCTTTTTATACTTTCCTTGCAGAGCTTATATTTCTTGCTCACAACCATCTTTTTTGTTTAACTAGGATTGTTGTGAAAATCGGATTTCCAGATAAAAAAGCGCTTATTGTCACTCTGAGCGTACATCAAGAGATGGTCGAAAACTTTGTTTCTTTCGGACGTATGTAGCCATGACATCGAAAGCCCCGGTTGCATACACCTAAATGAACATCGTATCCAGCTAGAAGTCCTCGCCGGAGATCCTCGCTTAAATCCTGCGTGGGATGCAACGCTTCGCAAGGCCGATGGCATGATCTTCCTTGTTCGGTTTTTGGACTTTATATCCCTCGATAAAACAAAAGCGATTTATAATCATTTCCCAAAGGACAAAGTCGTTCCGTTATTGGTGCTCATATGTCGGACAGAAGGCGAATGTGAAACCAAAATTAGCTGTATTCATTGTGGTCAAAAATTATGGATTCGCGATGCAGACGTTGGGAAAAAAGGGAAATGCTCCAATTGTAAAGATTCCTTTACGTTGCGCTCTCAAGAAACCATTATAAGAGATCAACTTAAAATTTCTGACAGCATTCCCATCAACAGAATCATTCAAGGAAATCAAGAGTTATGCAGGAATGCCCTCTCCTCCTTTATTGGAGAGTCCGCAGCCCTCATTAAATCATCGAGTGAAAAGATTAACCCCGAAGTTCTGAAGCAAACAACAGCCCGAGTAGAGATACAAGCGGAAGATTTTGGGAACCCTCAAAACCTATAAATTCAGCTGGAGTCGGTATAGTCCTAACCTGGAACTTTAAACACATTGTTCACTATGAAAAGGACATTTGATTATGTAAAAATGAAAAACGAGGTTTATCGTTGGAGCAGCACAGAAAACAGATGCAAGAGCGTGTATCAAAAGATACAATTATAGGACCATGGCTGAAAAAACTAGAAAGACAAAAAGTCATGGCCTAATAGCATGGAGAGATGAGGTTGTCCCTCAAATTTGGTTGTGACTATGCCGCTCCAGTTTCTATCATGGCGGTCCTTTGAGATTTCTTGATGGAAATGTTAAAAGGATTGTGAACCCCTAATGAATTTAAGGTATAGTCACAGAGCGTGTGAAGTTTGAATGTGGAGGTTTGATATGGATAAAGAAATAGATCGTCCTGAGTTTATGAAGGAGTTAGCTAAACTATCTTTGCTAACCGCTGCATCCATTCAAGTGACGGGGTGTGAAGACGAAAAGTATGACGCGATTTTGACGGTGGATGAAGAGGGAGAATTGACGATAAATGATATTGTTGCGACGAATGAACAAATTCAAGTCACCTCGTCGGGAAGTACAACGTCAAATAGTTCATCGGGCAGCACAAATGGTTCGAGCGGGAGTGGATCATCCGGCGGAGGGGGGACACAGAGTTGTCCGCCTTCTTCATGTTCTCAAGTAGCTAATTTTCATACACATACTTGTTCTGTTTCAGGGTCTACTTCTATCAAGCTTAATTGTTTTGGCGGGCATACTCACACCGTTACCTTAAGTAGTTCGGATTTGCAAAATTTGTGTCAAAGTGCATCTGTAACAAAAACGTCCAGTATCGATCAAGGCCATAGTCATGCTGTGACAATTAGCGTATAAACGCAGGAGCAAAATCAAGTGATCAAAACCATCAATCCATTTTTTTTGAGTAGTGTTCTTTGCTTATGCATTAATCTTTCAATAGGTAAGGTGAGTGCCAATGAAGAAGAACTTAATTTTGAAGTAACGGACGCTGGAGAGATGGAATATTCCGATCGTGACGTGCTTCGCAGAGATGCGAGTGATCAGGCGCGTATTGAACGATCTATATCTTTACCGTTACCAAGGACGCTTCGTAAAGGGAGTATGCAATATAGCATTGAGCATCGTAATCGAACGTCTGTTGATGAAGAACCTTTTCATAATTTTTTCGGATTTGATGCCGGCGACGTAAAGATTGGATTTGGATTGAGTTATGGAGTGTTAAATAATTTAGACGTGGGGGTGCGGCGTTTAAATGGAACAGTAGAACGGTTTGATACCTACCAATTTAGTTCTCGGCTACAATTGTTAAGCGAGACAACTCACGCTCTTGATCTTGCTTTGTTGGGCGGGAGTTCTCTTTATACGATTAGAGATGATACGGATGCGTGGAGTGGGTTTAGATCGCTTCTGGTGGGGCGTAGCTTTTTTAAACGGTTTTATTTTAGCAGCGGTGTTCTTTATCACGATAATTCAACCGCTCGCGAAAAGACAGCTGGGGATGAGAAAGATAGTACCGCGATTATGGGTGCTGCTATCTTGCGTTTAACAGATCGCCTTTTATTTTCTGCTGAATGGAGTGCGCCTGTAGCGGGATATGAAGCGAGTTCGACAGCGTGGGCGGGTGCTTTAAAATTTGTTACGCATGGGCATACCTTTAGTTTGGTCGGTGCGAATACTCAGTATATGACGCTGGACGGTTTAGCTGCCGGCACTTCTTTTGATGATGATGAAGTTGTAATTGGGTTTAGTATTACCCGTGAATTTTTGTTATAGAAAACCCTATGAAAGATTCCCAACAGGATATGCCGACCTCTGGAGAATGCTCGCGACGAGCTTTTTCTCAGCGAATGTTGTTTTTTGGAATTGGGACGACGCTGTCTTCTCTCTTCGCTCCTTTGACCCGAGCGGAAGAAGATTTTCCTAAGATAACAATTCCTGCATCGAAGATGCCTTCCCAGCTCAAAACAGAGAAGGGGGGCGTTATGCTCAAGATTAAAGGGAAGAAGGTTCTGCTTATACGTACAGGACCTAAAACCATGTCTGCTTTGGTTCCGGAATGTACCCATAAGAAATGCCAAGTCCTTTATAAAAGAGAGTGGGGAGAAATCTGGTGTAAGTGTCATGGTTCAAAATATGATATTTATGGAAACGTGATTAAGCCTCCAGCTCCCAAAAATCTGCCGCAATGTCCAATAACTTTTACTGATGAAAAGATTGTTTTGGAACTTCGGCCGGCTCCTGATATATAATGTTTTAGGGTGTAAACTAAACGAAGATTAGAAATGCAAATCCCCCAACCCCGAAAGAGTTTTGGACAGGATTACAGGATGGATAGGATAAAAGATAGTCCAGTTTATATGATTTCATTTAAAACAGTTTGGTTAGGGCTTCTCTGCGCTAGTTATTTTTTGATCCTTTTCTTGTCACCGATAAACGTGTATACAGATTCGCCATTTTCTGTAGGTTCAGATGATAGCATTGAAGTGATAGAGGATTTTAAAATCATGGATGATTCCGAGACTACCGTGTCATCTTTTAAAATCGCTGTTTTCTTCGGTCGTATTCATGTGATCCTGATTCATTTCCCTGTTGCGTGGCTATTTTTAACGGCTCTTGTAACGCTGGCAAAAGTGAAATGGCCTGGGGAGGTCGGATCATGGGATCTATTTTTGCTGGTGGGGACGACTCTTGTTTTTATTCCTGCGTTGGCTTCAGGGTGGGTTCATCATTTGCATATATCGAATCCTGATGATGTTGGGGTTTTGTTGAGTCGACATAAGTTTTTTGCATTTACTACGTTTGGATTTGTGTTAACCGCACTGATAGCTCGGTGTCAGGCTGAGAAGAAAAATAAACCGAGTTTATGTCGAGTCTCCATGTGTCTTGTTCTTATGGCTGCGCTTTTTGTGGGGCTCACGGGTCATTTGGGTGGATCAATGGTTTTCGGCGCAGAGTATCTTAATCCTTTCGCATTTTGATGATGACGACCTTTAACCAAGATCCGTCGAGTTCATCTGGTTCAGCGCTTGCTGCGTTTGGCGCGGGTTGTTTTTGGTGTATTGAGGCGGTATACGAGAAAATAAAAGGGGTGCTATCTGTTCGATCAGGCTATATGGGTGGCCATACCCAATCTCCAACGTACAGGGAGGTTTGTTCTGGAACAACAGGTCATGCTGAGGTTATCCAAATCATGTATGATCCTGATAAAATCGACTATGAAAAGTTGCTGGATATTTTCTGGAAAGCGCATGATCCCACGCAGCTCAACCGACAGGGTGGAGACATGGGGACTCAGTATCGGTCGGCCATTTTTTATTATAATGATGAACAAAAAAATATCGCTGAAAGATCAAAAAACACGTTGAATGATTCGGGTCAGCTCAAACATCGGGTTGTTACGGAAATTGTAGAGGCCTCTCCATTTTATGAGGCGGAAGCGGAACATCAAAAGTATTATTTAAACAATCCAGGAGCCCCATACTGTATATTTAATATTAAACCTAAACTCGGGAAATTGGGGGTTGGAAAAATAAAAGAGAGTTTTTTTCAGTTAGCCCTTGCATCTAAAAAAAAAGTCGGTATAAATGCCGCTTACTTTTGTGTCAGAAAGACTTAAATTTGATTTATTTTTAGATTTATTCTGTTGACAGAGACTGCGAAAGAAGATCTAATGTAGATTTTGAGTCGCAAAAGATCAAATTCAAAGATTAAGGATTTTGCTGAATCTGAAACGGTGTTTTGGAATCCTCAATCTTCGAATTTAGTTTTGTTCTTTGAAATGTGAATAGATTTTTTAACTACTTCGAATCAGAAGTAGTGTGATTTGCCCATCCTGCTTATTTTCTGCAAGGAAAACAAGTGGGATATTTTAAGCTTGTGTGAGGTTTTTTCTTCATTCGTGAAGAAAAGCCCCATTATTAATTAAATTGAAGCCAAAACCCTTATTCGTAAGGGTACGAACTTTCTTATGGAGAGTTTGATCCTGGCTCAGAACGAACGCTGGCGGCGTGGATTAGGCATGCAAGTCGGACGAGAATTTTTAGCTTCAAGTCTTCGGACAAGAAGTTGAAAAGGACAGTGGCGAACGGGTGAGTAACACGTGGGTAATCTACCCTTAAGTTGGGGATAGCCCTCCGAAAGGAGGGGTAATACCGAATACGGTCATCCCGATGCATATCGGGACTATCTAAAGGTGGGGATTCTTCGGAACCTATTGCTTATGGATGTACCCGCGGCCCATCAGCTTGTTGGTAAGGTAACGGCTTACCAAGGCTAAGACGGGTAGCTGGTCTGAGAGGATGGTCAGCCACACTGGGACTGAGACACTGCCCAGACTCCTACGGGAGGCTGCAGTCGAGAATCATTGTCAATGCGCGAAAGCGTGAACATGCGACGCCGCGTGGAGGATGACGGCCTTCGGGTTGTAAACTCCTGTCATACAGGGAGCAATCGTTTCGGTTTTAATACAACCGGGACTTGATGGTACCTTAAGAGGAAGCCACGGCTAACTCTGTGCCAGCAGCCGCGGTAATACAGAGGTGGCGAGCGTTGTTCGGATTTACTGGGCGTAAAGGGTGTGTAGGCGGCATGGCATGTCGGATGTGAAAGCTCACGGCTCAACCGTGGAACGGCATCCGAAACTGCCAAGCTTGAGTACGGGAGAGGAGAGCGGAATTCTCGGTGTAGCGGTGAAATGCGTAGATATCGAGAGGAACACCGGTGGCGAAAGCGGCTCTCTGGACCGATACTGACGCTGAGGCACGAAAGCTGGGGGAGCGAAGAGGATTAGATACCCTCGTAGTCCCAGCCGTAAACGTTGTACACTTGGTGTGGGAGGCATTGTCCCCTTCCGTGCCGGAGCTAACGCGTTAAGTGTACCGCCTGGGGAGTACGGCCGCAAGGCTAAAACTCAAAGGAATTGACGGGGGCCCGCACAAGCGGTGGAGCATGTGGCTTAATTCGATGCAACGCGAAGAACCTTACCAGGGCTTGACATGCCCGTCGTATTCCCCTGAAAGGGGGAAGTCAGTTCGGCTGGACGGTGCACAGGTGCTGCATGGCTGTCGTCAGCTCGTGCCGTGAGGTGTTGGGTTAAGTCCCGCAACGAGCGCAACCCTTGTGGTTAGTTGCTACTTTCGTCGAAAGACGGAAAGCACTCTAACCAGACTGCCTGTAATAAGCAGGAGGAAGGTGGGGATGACGTCAAGTCAGTATGGCCCTTATGCCCTGGGCTGCACACGTGCTACAATGGTCAGTACAGAGGGATGCAAAGCCGCGAGGTGGAGCTAATCCCCAAAACTGGCCTCAGTTCGGATCGGAGTCTGAAACTCGACTCCGTGAAGTTGGAATCGCTAGTAAAGGCGTATCAGCTACGACGCCTTGAATACGTTCCCGGGCCTTGTACACACCGCCCGTCACATCACGAAAGCCGACTGAACCCGAAGTCGCTGATCTAATCCGCCTTGGCGGAAAGAAGGTGCCGAAGGTGTGGTTGGTGATTGGGATGAAGTCGTAACAAGGTAGCCGTAGGGGAACCTGCGGCTGGATCACCTCCTTTCTAAGGAGTAGTTCGATTACGGATTGAAGATTGACGATTGCGGATATAAATCCCCAATCCGAAATCCGAAACCTAAAATCGAATTAGGACAGTGGTCCGTTTTGCTTCGGCAAGATGGATCTAGAATGTTGGGTAACCAACTTCAAAAAAAAGTATCACAAGCTAAAGCAAATCGCACTAATTCTGGTGCGAAGTAAAAAGAATCTATTGTGGGCCGAAAGTCAAAAGTCCAAGGTCTGAAGTAAAAGAGGGCCTTTGGACCTTCGACTCGAATCTCGGGGGCATAGCTCAGTTGGGAGAGCGTCTGATTTGCATTCAGAAGGTCGTCGGTTCGAGCCCGTCTGCCTCCACCAATTTGATTGCGGATTGGAGATTGCAGATTGTGGATTTTAAGATCCGAAATCTGCAGTCTGAAATTCGTGGGGGCGCATAGCTCAGTTGGTTAGAGCGCGTCTCTGATAAGGACGAGGTCCCTGGTTCGAGTCCAGGTGTGCCCACCATTTGGCGCGGAGCGTAGAATGGAGGTTATTAGTTAATGGTTATTTGTTAATGAGGAGTGACGGTTTACTCTTCCTAATAACGAATAACCGATAACTAATAACACGGTCGAGAGACCGCGTTTGTTCTTTGAAAATTACATAGAGAAGGGTAAAGCAAATTCATCAAGATTAAAAAAGATTGAAGACTTTGGTCAAGCTAATAAGAGCATACGGTGGATGCCTTGGCATCAGTAGGCGATGAAGGACGTGATAAGCTGCGATAAGTCTCGGGAAGCGGCCAATACGCTTTGAACCGGGAATTTCCGAATGGGGAAACCCAATGCGGGTCATGCCGCATTATTCTAGTCTGAATATATAGGGCTAGGAAGCGACACCAGGGGAAGTGAAACATCTCAGTACCCTGAGGAAAAGAAAACAACAGTGATTCCCTAAGTAGTGGCGAGCGAACGGGGAACAGCCTAAACCTTCCTGTTTACAGGGAGGGGTTGCGGGACCTTAATATGAGATTTGCGAGGATAGTAGAAAGTTCAGGAAAGTTCTGCCATAGAGGGTGATAGCCCCGTATACGAAATCCAAACAAACTCTAAAGGTATCCCAAGTAGGGCGGGACACGTGAAACCCTGTCTGAATCCGGGAGGCCCACCTCCCAAGGCTAAATACTAACTGATGACCGATAGTGAACTAGTACCGTGAGGGAAAGGTGAAAAGAACCCCTGTTAGGGGAGTGAAATAGAACCTGAAACCGTGTGCTTACAAGGTGTGGTAGTACTCCGTAGCCTCGTGCGAAGGAGTATGGCCGCTTGCCTTTTGCATAATGAGTCCGCGAGTTACCCTATATGGCAAGGTTAATCCCCTGAAAGGGAGGAGCCAAAGCGAAAGCGAGTGTGAATAGCGCGCATGCCGTCCGAAGCCTTGTGCGGAGGAGGGTTGAGTCGTATGGGGTAGACCCGAAGCCGGGTGAGCTACCCATGGCCAGGATGAAGTTCTCTTAACAGAGAATGGAGGTCCGAACCGTTGTGTGTTGAAAAACGCTCGGATGAGCTGTGGGTTGGAGTGAAAGGCTTATCAAACTCGGTGATAGCTGGTTCTCCTCGAAATAGCTTTAGGGCTAGCCTGCACGAATGCTCGGAATGGAGGTAGAGCACTGATTGGAATAGGGTCCCTACCAGGATACCAACGCCACTCAAACTCCGAATGCCATTCCAGTCACGTGTGGAGTCAGACTGCGGGGGATAAGCTCCGTAGTCGAAAGGGAAACAGCCCAGACCGCCGGTTAAGGCCCCTAAATCTGATTAAGTGCTTAAGGATGTGGGATTGCAGAAACAGCTAGGATGTTGGCTTAGAAGCAGCCATCATTTAAACAGTGCGTAACAGCTGACTAGTCGAGTGATCCTGCGCCGAAAATGATCGGGACTAAATCAGATGCCGAAACCGCGGATTTCCTTCTTCCGGAGGAAGTGGTAGAGGAGCATTCTATATGGGTCGAAGCGAGCCTGTAAAGGTCCTTGGTATGAGCCAAGGTGTAAATAGTGGACTGTATAGAAGTGATTATGCGGACATGAGTAACGAAAAGCCAGGTGAGAATCCTGGCCGCCGAAATCCCAAGGTTTCCTGGGGAAGGTTCGTCCGCCCAGGGTTAGTCGGTCCCTAAGCCGAGGCCGAAAGGCGTAGGCGATGGGTGAACAGGTTTAATATTCCTGTACCACTTAACAGGAGTGATGGAGTGACGTAGAAAGCTAGGTTAGCCATCTGATGGAATAGATGGTCGAAGGTCGTAGGGAGTTCCGATAGGAAAATCCGTTGGAACAATCCTGAAAACCGTAAGGACGTGGCGTCTTCGGACAAAGCGGATTAATTGATGCTATACTGCCAAGAAAAGCTTCTAAATGTTGAATATTAGGTGACCGTACCGCAAACCGACACAGGTGGGAGGGTAGAGTATACCAATGGCGCGCGAGAGAAACCTCGTTAAGGAACTCGGCAATCTAGCCCCGTAACTTCGGAATAAGGGGTCCTCTTTGAGGTGATATCTCTTTGGAGATTGAGCTTTAGAGAGGCGCAGTGAAAAGGCCCAGGCGACTGTTTATCAAAAACACAGCACTCTGCTAACTCGTAAGAGGACGTATAGGGTGTGACACGTGACCAATGCCGAAAGGTTAAGGCAAGGGGTTATCTCACTTCGGTGAGAGAAGCTCTGACCCGAAGCCCCGGTGAATGTCGGCCGTAACTATAACGGTCCTAAGGTAGCGAAATTCCTTGTCGGGTAAGTTCCGACCTGCACGAATCGTGTAACGATCTGGGCGCTGTCTCAACGAGGATCTCGGTGAAATTGTAGTTCCGGTGAAAATGCCGGATACCCGCGGAAGGACGGAAAGACCCCGTGAACCTTTACTGTATTCTGATATTGGGTTTTGGTTATACATGTGTAGCATAGCTGGGAGGCTTTGAACTCACTTCGTCAGGAGTGGGGGAGCCATCAGTGAAATACCAGTCTTGTCTAATTGAGATTCTAACCTTGGCCCGTGAAACCGGGTGAGGAACAGTGTCAGATGGTCAGTTTGACTGGGGCGGTTTCCTCCAAAAAAGTAACGGAGGAGCACGAAGGTACCCTCAGCACGGTCGGCAATCGTGCGTGGAGCGTATAGGTATAAGGGTGCTTAACTGCGAGACTAACACGTCGAGCAGGTGCGAAAGCAGGTCTAAGTGATCCGGCGGTAGCTAGTGGTAGCGCCGTCGCTCAACGGACAAAAGGTACTCCGGGGATAACAGGCTGATCGCCGCCAAGAGTTCATATCGACGCGGCGGTTTGGCACCTCGATGTCGGCTCATCGCATCCTGGGGCTGGAGAAGGTCCCAAGGGTTGGGCTGTTCGCCCATTAAAGCGGTACGCGAGCTGGGTTCAGAACGTCGTGAGACAGTTCGGTCCTTATCCTCCGTGGGCGCAGGAAATTTGAGGAGAGCATTCCTTAGTACGAGAGGACCAGGAATGACGTACCTCTGGTGTTCCAGTTGTCTCGCCTCGAGGCATCGCTGGGTAGCTATGTACGGAAAGGATAAGCGCTGAAAGCATCTAAGCGCCAAGCCCCCTCCGAGATAAGGTTTCCCTTCCCGAGCGCGTAAGCGCGTCGGGACTAAAGGCTGGTCGAAGACGACGACCTTGATAGGCCGGAAGTGTACGTGTGGCGACACATTTAGCTAACCGGTACTAATCAGCCGTGAGGCTTGACCATTTATTTAATGGCCACGGTGACTCTGTTGGTTCAGAGTTGCCGTGAGTCCTTCTCTATGTAACCTCTTTATAAGAGTCAAAAGTCTCAGGTCTGAACGTCGAAAGAAAGAGAGTCTCTTCTCTTTTGACCTTTCACTTTTAGGCTTTTGACATCTTTTTCCCGGTAATTATAGCGAGGATGTCACACCCGTTCCCATCCCGAACACGGTCGTTAAGCTCCTCAGCGGCGATGGTACTATCCTGTTATGGGATGGGAGAGTAGCACGTTGCCGGGTTTATTTTTACGAGTAAGGAAAACAAATAAAAAAAATGACTGAACAAACAACACAAGAAAAAAAACATATAGACTTTGATTTGAGTCAATTCGAAGGGAAAGATGAACAAATTTCGATTGCACAAATGTACGAAGATACACTCAAAGACTTTGCAGAGGGTTCCATTGTCAGTGGCAAAATTCTTGAAGTCCGAAAAACAGATGTTCTCATAGATATTGGCTATAAATCCGAAGGATTAATACCCGTTTCTGAATTTAATGATATTGATACATTAAATCCAGGCGACGATCTTGATGTGCTCCTCGAAGAACTAGAAGACGACGACGGGATGGTTGTCCTCAGCAAAAAAAGCGCTGAGTTAAAACGCAACTGGGATCGTGTCGTGAACGATTACAAAGAAGGTGGCCTTATTGAAGGCGAAATCAAATCCCGCGTACGAGGCGGGCTGATTGTTGATATAGGTATTGATGCCTTTCTTCCCGGTTCACAAGTAGACGTTGTTCCTATTCGAAACCTCGATCAAATTTTAGGAAAAACACTCGAATTTAAGATTCTAAAAATCAACGAAGAACGACGCAATGTCGTTCTCTCACGTAGAGAACTACTTGAAGAAAGGCGTCGTGACCAGAAAAAGGCACTTCTCACTGAAATTGAAGAAGGCCAGATTCGAAAAGGTATTGTTAAAAATATTACTGATTTTGGAGCCTTCATTGATTTAAATGGAATGGATGGCCTTTTGCATATTACAGATATTAGTTGGGGTCGAATTAATCATCCTTCTGAAGTGCTTTCCATTAGCCAAGAACTTGAAGTTATGATACTCGAAATCAATCATGAAAAAGAAAGAATTTCTCTAGGGCTTAAACAGAAGACAACAAATCCATGGAAAGATATTAATGGAAAATACCCTTTCGGAAGCAAGATACAGGGCAGAGTTGTTAACGTAATGCCTTATGGGGCTTTTGTAGAATTAGAAGAAGGTGTCGAAGGAATGGTGCATGTATCAGAATTATCATGGACCAAACGGGTTGTCAGAGCCTCCGATGTACTTTCCGTAGGTGATCAGGTCGAAGCCGTTGTTTTGAGTTTAAATGCCGACGAGAAGAAAATATCTTTAGGTATAAGACAAACCGAGACTAATCCCTGGGAACTTGTACAAGAAAAGTATCCTATTGGATCGCGTGTCACAGGACAAGTTCGTAATTTCACCCCGTATGGCGCTTTTGTTGAACTTAGTGAAGGGGTTGATGGTATGATTCATGTGTCTGACATGTCTTGGACTCGAAAGGTTCATCATCCTTCTGAGATTTTAAGCAAAGATGATAAAATTGATTGTGTTGTCCTTGAAGTCGATCCTCCTAACCAGCGAATTAGTCTAGGTCTCAAACAGGCTCAAGATGATCCATGGTCAAACATTGCCTCGAAATATCAAGTAGGCCAAATCGCTAAAGGCACCGTCACAAAATTAGCTCCCTTTGGCGCCTTTGTTGAATTAGAGGAGGGGATTGATGGCTTAGTTCATATAAGTCAGATTAGCGACGATCGCGTTGAGCAGGTTAAAAATGTTCTTTCTGTCGGTCGGGAAGTTGAAGCACGTGTCATTAAAATTGATGCGGTCGAACGTCATATCGGTCTAAGTATAAAAGCGGCTCAAGTTCCAGATGACGAATTTCAGGTGGATGAAGAAATGTTGCAAGGATTAAGGCCGGGTGAAGAACTTGTAGATTTGGCGGGTGCTTTTGATGAAGCCTTAAATGAAGATGATCAAAACCAACGGGAAGAATGGCATCCAGGAGAAAAGTAACTGATTCCAGAACTTCCTGATGTGCTCGACCTTTTTCTAAGGTTTATGAGGCTGTAAGCCGATTTTGAGATGGGGCAACAACTCCAGTTCTACAATGAAATCCTTTTCGGGTATTACCTAAAGATCCGCGAGTGTCAGGAGGTCTGGATTTAGGAAGGCAGAATAAAGGCACTTGTTCAAAGGATCGATGCCTTATCTTATCGTTCACAATCCCTGAATCAATCTTGTCTGTCTAGCCCAGGAATAGAGGGTGACGCTTCCCAGGGTTGAGGCGTGTTCCAGGGTAGATCGGAATCGTTCGCGTTAGAATATGTAGTTGCACATCCTGTAAATAACATGGCTGCCAAGAAAGAAATGAATATAGAAATTGAAGGTATAATATACTTCATGAATAGGGATATGTATTTAGTTAAAAATCCGAATGGGTAAATCTATTATCTGAAATTGACAGCGAGAACTCGATCTCCTTTTTCGATGGGCATCTGTTCCCAATTGGGTAGTACATCGGCAACGGCCATTTCATCTTCAACCGATGCAATCTTAATCTTTCCCACTAAACGATCTTCACGATGAATCATCATTTCTGCTTCCGGAACAAGCCCGTTCTTTCTTCCTATATCTAACACCACAAAATTCCAATCAGGACTAATGGCGCGAATCGTTCCCGAAACACCCTCTTTCAATTCCTTAGGACCTCTTGCAGGACTCAAGCGTTCTACGAGATCATCGAGTTGGGTTACTTGTTCTTCTAGTTCAAGGGTCTTATCTTCTGACTCCGCAAGCTGTGTCCTCAAATCTGTGATGTGGTCTTCGAGTTCTTGTTTTTCCACTTGGGCTGTTTCGGTAGCCACTTGGGCTTGAGATAAATCCGTTTGTGTTTGAGACAGCGTCTCTTCTAGACTTTGAACGGTCGCCAGCGTTTCAGTGAGTGCTTGTTCTTTATGAACGAGGGTTTCTTTCGTTTGTGTAAGTTCAAGATTTTTATTGTCCAATTCTTGTTTTGTATCTTGTAATTCGATATACATATTTTCTGAATGAACCATTAGTTTTTTCAGAGGGCGATCCATAACTTCGTAAAATTTTAGCTGTTTAGTTGAATTCAAATCTTCATGGCGAAGGTTTTTGGCGACTTGCACCGTATTTTTTTCTAGTTTTTGAATTCTTGTTTTAAGAGCGTTGCGTTGTTCGGAAAGTAAATAGCCTAAAACAAGGGCTGTTATACTAACTAGCATGGTGAGAATGATAAAGGTTCTTAAAACTTTGCTCATAGTACGTATCCTTATCGGTTTACACTTTTATTGATACACTAGGTAGGATGATATATGTGTTATAAGTCTAAGTCAATATGGAAATTTCTCAATGTCTCTGCGGTAAAAAAGGATTATGTCCAAAGAATCGAAAGAGATTATTTGTTCGGCCTGTGGAAAAGAGAGCTGGATTATTAGAAAACCAAAATATACAGGTCTTACCCGAACAGGAGAAGCATGGATTTGCTCATCCTGTGGGTATATTTATAAATCTGAGTCTGAGATCGACTTCAAAACAGTTTTGGCTCCTGACGTCTTTGGTCAAGACCCTCATATTGAATCCCCCCCTGCCTTTATTAAATGAAGGTCCGTCCACTTCTATTTGTCGTCATTGTTATCACTACATTGTAAACCCATTTACACAATGGTGTAGTTTTCAAAAACGAGAAGTCGAAGCTACGGATTCATGCAAAAAATAGATATTCCTGGATCCGTCAGTTAAACGCGGTTTTCTGCACAAACCATTTGGGCCAAAAGGAATTACAAAAGAGCCTCGACGCACCCAGCGGGTGCGCCTGCGTTTTTTTGCAACCTTTTGCCTCCAAAGCATTCGCACAGAAATCCCACGTTTAACTGACGGATCCAGGATATTGTGTTGTCGATTTTAAAAAGCAAACCGGATCGCTATTTGCTTTTACCTCTTTTCTTGTCCGGCCTATATTTTGCTTTTTTTTCGGCAACCACTTTTAGGGTCAACTGCCCATCGAATATATCATTGCGTAAAACCTGAATGATGTATTGCGATCTATTCATGCCAAGCACATTTGTTCGCTCATCAATAATGGCGAGAAACTCTTTATCACAACTAAATGCACATGGAATACGTGTCATAATGGTTGAGTAGTGTATAGACTATTTTTAGGATTTCAATTTTTTTTTCAGGAAAATGCAAGGAAATAGTTGATTTAGTATAAAATATTCTTATCATTATATTGATAATTATTTATCCAAAGAATAATACTAATTATTTTTCTAAAAAAGATATCATGAGAAAAATTAGAATAAGTAATTGCAAAAAAATTCCTGATAGTTGGATCTCCTGGATCCGTCAGTTAAACGCGGTGTTCTGCACGAACCATTTGGGCCAAAAGGAATTATAAAAAAGCCTCGACGCACCCAGCGGGTGCGCCTGCGTTTTTTTGCAACCTTTTGCCTCCAAAGCATTCGCACAGAAATCCCACGTTTAACTGACGGATCCAGGGATCTGTCTTTCTGTTAGCGAAATTTGTGATTTTGTGTGTGGGAAAGCAAAGGATGAAGAAAAATCCGGGTCGGGTAATATTCCTGTTTGGGGACCGGAAGAGGTCAACGCGTACTGCTCAGATCCATATGTTGAAGGCCCTGGTATTATAATCGCAAAGGGAAAAAGAGAAATATTTATTCACCGAGTCGAAGAAGATTTTTGGCCGCTGGATATTGTTTATTATGTTCGAGTAGATGTGAGTCGAATTGATATCGGATGGATTTATTGGAGTCTGATGAATATTCAAGGCGAAAAGATGGATATAGAGACCATTCGTCAAACCTTTATTCCTTGCCCTCCTATTTGGGGGCAAAGAAAAATATCGGGCATGTTAGATATCTTTCAAAAAAATATTGAGATGACCAATTTTTTTATGAAACAGGTAAGAAAAATTCAAGTAGAATTTGCTGAGAGGCTAGTTTCCGATAAGCTAATCAGTCTTGTCACTCGTGAAGAAATTGTAGACATTCTTATTGATTATAATGCGTGTATTCGAAGACAGAAAAATCGATTAAGAGAATTAGAAGTGTTGAGGTCTGATTTGATCCTGGATCCGTCAGTTAAGCGTGGGATTTCTGTGCGAATGCTTTGGAGGCAAAAGGTTGCAAAAAAACGCAGGCGCACCCGCTGGGTGTGTCGAGGCTTTTTTGTAATTCCTTTTGGCCCAAATGGTTCGTGCAGAAAACCGCGTTTAACTGACGGATCCAGGTAATACCTAATAACAAATTAAAAACAATGAAATCTGTGAATATCTTTTGGGTAAGCATCATGTGTTTGATCCCTTCTTTTTCTAGTGGAGAGGGGCGCCGGACTCCGATTATTGATGCTGTTGAAAAAGTATTGCCCAGTGTTGTCAACATCAGCACGAAACGACTCGTTAATGTGATGCAGAATGATTCTTATAGGCGACTTCGTCGAAACGTATTTGATCAATTTTTTTCTGATCTATTTGTGCCGCCTCCTACGCCTCAAAGCTATCCGCTCAAGCATTCTTTGGGGTCGGGCGTTATTGTCGATACAAATGGGTATATTCTCAGCAATTATCACGTTATTGAACGAGCTGCAGAAATTAGTGTAACTTTGGAGAATGGAGAAATGTACGAAGCTCGTATTGTGGCCAGTGATGAGATCAATGATTTAGCGTTGATTAAAATTGATGTTCCTGGAGGTGTTAAGGCAATTGACTTTGCAGAAGACGACGATCTTTTGCTGGGAGAACAAGTCGTTGTGTTAGGGAATCCTTTTGGATTGGGGCATACGGTGACGGTTGGTGTCTTATCTGCAAAAAATCGAGAGGCCCTTTACCAGGGAGAGGTTTTATATCATGATATACTCCAAACAGATGCAGCGGTTAATCCAGGAAGCTCAGGAGGGCCTCTTGTTAATGTGAATGGCGAGCTTATTGGCATCAATGTTGCGTTTAATAAGGAGGCACAAAATATTGGTTTCGCCGTGCCGACTAAACGGGTCCGCGAGCTTGTCAATCGTTGGTTTGCACCTAAAACAATTAAAAAAATACGCACAGATTTTGAAAGCGAAGAACAGAATGGGGTTTTAAAAATTACATCGATTAATGAAGAACATATTCCTTCAAATTTAGATATTCGCGTCAATGATACGATTGTTTCGTTGAACGGTGAACGGGTTCATAGTTTGCTAGATTATAATCGATATTTTCTCGGTGTTGAAATTGCGGATCGACTTGATCTTGAGGTTGAGCGGGAGGGGCGAGGTCATTGGGTTTCATTAGAAGTTGTTTCTCTATCTCCGTTATCAAGTGAGGAGAAGGCTGAACGCCTGTTAGGGGTCCAATTTGAACAGGAAGTAGAGACCCTTTCCCAGTTATTGCGTTTTAACCGTGGGCTACCATTGGTTTCTATTGAAAAAGGAGGGCCTGCTGAAAGAGCAAGATTAAAACCGGGGATGTACATTTCCCGTATCAATGATTTTGAAATCCAGTCATTAGATGATGTTGGACTAGCTTTAGAAGATGTGGAACATGGAGACACTGTTCGTTTACTTATTACACAATTACGAGAGACGGAATCCTTTATAGTGGCTCAACTCAAAAGGGTCTCACTTACAGCGCGCTAGTCCGTATATCTCACAACTCTAGTATCTTGCCACTGGAACGATCTCATAACCAGCGTCTTGAGCAGAGCGCGGGGATTCTTGATGAAGGGCAGTGTGTTTTCGGAGTAAGGCCTGTCGTTGCATACGTTGTCTCCGTAAACACGTTCTTTTCGCGAAAATCATCCGCTCTGTGGTGTAAGAAGATGAGAGATGAGGCCGAACATTATCCATGCGAGATCTTTGCCTCCCAGTAATTACTGGTCTTAATCTATGGAACGGGAGGGTGATGAGCTTCTCGTCTTTCGGCGCAATCCCATTCGTCAACAAGAGATAGACCAGCAGCGCAAAGCCAAGAGACACTATATAGAAAAGCTCATTGAATGGAGTAATCTGTATTTAGAGGAGCCCTCTCGTGCCAAAGTAGAAGCCCAACCCAAATGCATACAGGCGAGTCTGAAAAAGCTCAAAATAGAAAAATGGCTTTCAATTAAAGAGATCGGTTCACGCTGGCTTGACCTCCAGAAGATGCCAAGGAAGCTGGCCCACGCCTCTAAACTCGACGGATGTTAGTGTCCTGCGAACGGACTTAACCAAAGATTAAGCCGGTCCCGAAATGGCCCATGAACGTTATAAAGATTTAGCCGAAGTCGAGCAGGGGTTCCGGACCTTAAAAACGGGTCATATGGAAATACGTCCCTGGTACGTACAGAAAGAAGAAAGTACCAGGACTCATGCCTTTGGAAGACCCAAAAGACTCATATCACTTGGCATGATACGAATGACAGATCGTGCAATGCTCTCCTGCGCTATTTTCGGTATGACATGTTGAGCAATCCGTTATCGTGATAGGAGAAAAATTGCCTATGAAGTCACGGCTAGAGCTTTTAGGTCGATGATATTTGTCAAGAAAGTTAGCCCTTATCTCATGTGCCTTATCGATATGATGACAGGTCATGCAAACATGATTGTCTCCAGGATCGATTGCTTTACCCTCAGCGTTTTTTTTCACAGAGGTTAAGAGATGGGGTTTATGCGAGAAGGAGGTCAAGAGGTGTGTTGCTTCGTCTAAAGAACGTGATTTCCATTGGACCTTCCAAAGATCCGTTTTCGGTTAATTCGACACTATGGCATTGAACACACTGCCCGGCCCCATTCGCTTTCGCTAATTGTTCAAAAATCTGTCGAGAAGCATCAGAAACCTGTATATGTTTTCCTGCTAAATCAAGCCACTGTTTAACAAAACGATCGGCATGACGCGTGGGTTGATAGGTAATGGAAAAGGTCCGGTTGCTTACAGCCCATCCACCACGTGGAATAACTCGCACAGGTGCTCCATTCTCCGCGAATACAAGAATCGATAACAGAGCCCATACACAAAAAGTTTTTAAAGAGACTGACATATCTTAAAAAGACGGCACGTAGTACCAACTGACTATAAATGACGCTCTCCGAAGGAGAACATATTTAAAGAATATGTACATACTTTAACCCCAAATAGAGGAGAAGGCCCACCAACAAAATGGCCCCAACGGAAATAGAAATCTTCGTGAACCTGCTCCCTTTTTCTTCGTGAAGCATGATGAATCTGAACGTAGACAACCCAATACGAATTTTCTGGCCACTTTTTAGAGTGGTCTCTTTTCGAACTTTTTTATTGTTCACATAGATCTGACTATTACGCGCTGCCTCTTTAACAAAGTACTGGTTGGCTAACTTGTAAAACTCCGCATGAACAGAAGATATGGACTGATCATTTAGCCAAACCTGATTGGTCCGGTTACAACCAATCGTGAACTCACTTATATTCAATATCTGTTCGCCTCCCTTAAAAGGACCCGCTATAAATTTTAGGTGAACCTGATCCATACTGGATTTGGGAGGTTGTCGAGTCGACAGCCTCAACGTACTTTCGCTCTCCAAGGGAAGCGTTCCACCTAGACCCAGCGAATCATTTTCTCTTTTAAACGGATGTGCACCAACAACGGTGGCATCTTGGTCTTCTATACCCGTTTCACCATACGTATAAATCAGACGATAGGAACCAATCGCAATGACATCCCCACGTTTTAAAACCGTCCAGTCGTGAATAGGTTTATTGTTTATTGTGGTTCCGACCTTTCCTTCATCGTTTTTTATCCTAAATTCTTTTTTATCCGCATTTTTTTGGAGGATCGAGTGATAACGAGATATGTTTTTACCGGAGTCTTCAAGGTGAATATCACATTCTTGAGCACGCCCTATTCTCATCATGGGGCGATCTAACAAAACCGTTTTTTCGATTTCACCTTCATGTTTAATAATAAGCCGATCGATTCCATTCGATCTCATAGCATATAATCTAGCAATAAATACTTGTTTTTACAAGTAACCGCTTCCTTTTTTTTAAAAAAGGACCTTTTTAGGCTCTAATCCATTGCATACAGAGTCAAGCTTTGATATAATTTTCTGTTTATGTTGCCTATTAATGATGTGGCGTTTTTTGCCAAAACTTTTGAAGGAATTTTACAATGATGCAAAATGAGGAATCTGCAACCCTGCCTGATGCGGAAACCGCAGAGTCAAATACCGATTACGGTGCAAAGAATATAACCGTTCTGGAAGGACTCGAAGCGGTCCGAAAAAGACCTGCCATGTATATTGGCGATACCGGGATTCGTGGGTTACACCATTGTGTGTATGAAGTCGTCGATAACAGCATTGACGAAGCGTTGGCTGGTTATTGTGACCATATTCAAATCACGATCAACGCCGATGGTTCCATTACCATTAACGATAACGGAAGAGGGATCCCTGTTGATATTCACGCTACAGAAAAAAAACCTGCTGTTGAGGTCGTCTTAACGACGTTGCATGCAGGCGGAAAATTTGATGACAATTCTTACAAGGTGTCAGGGGGGTTGCACGGTGTAGGGGTATCCTGCGTAAACGCTCTCAGTGAATGGCTTGAAGTGGAAGTACGCCGGGATGGACAGGTTCACCATCAACGTTTTGAGCGGGGCACTCCTATCACAAAACTAGAGACGATTGGAAACACAAAAAGTACAGGGACCCAAATCGTTTTTTATCCGGATCCCGAAATTTTTCCTCTCATAGAATTTCACTGGGATACCCTCGCTACGCGTATACGAGAAATGGCATTTCTCAATAAAGGTATAAAAATAATCCTCAAAGAAGAAGCCTCGCAGCGCGAAGAAACGTTTCAATATGCAGGGGGCATTGCCGAATTTGTAAATCATCTGAATCGCAACAAGAATCCATTGCATCCCAAAGTCATCTATTTTGAAAAAGAAAAAGATGGAATACACGCCGAAGTCGCTCTCCAGTATAATGACGGGTTCAATGAGAATATTTTCTCGTTTGCAAACAATATTAATACGATCGAAGGGGGTACCCATTTAAGCGGATTCCGGTCGGCGCTCACCCGAACCATTAACCAATACGCCAAAAGCAATAAAATCCTTAAAGATGAAAAAGCCATGAGCGGTGATGATATCCGTGAAGGAATCACCGTTGTGCTTAGCATAAAAATTCCCGACCCGCAGTTTGAAGGTCAAACCAAGACCAAACTCGGGAACAGTGAAGTGCAGGGTATTGTTGAATCGATCACGAACGAAGAGCTTGGAACGTATCTAGAAGAACACCCTTCTGTTGCTCGACGTGTTATCGATAAAGCCATCCTTGCCGCCCGGGCACGGGATGCCGCGCGTAAAGCGCGTGATTTAACGCGGCGTAAAGGCGCGCTCGACAGTGGATCGCTACCGGGAAAATTAGCGGACTGCACAGAGCGAAACCCCGAATTTTGCGAATTATATATCGTCGAAGGAGATAGCGCAGGGGGCTCGGCCAAACAGGGCCGAGACCGAATGTTTCAGGCGATCCTGCCCTTACGCGGGAAAGTGATCAATGTCGAAAAAGCGCGCCTGGACAAAGTGCTAAATAACGAAGAAATTCGGACCTTGATAACCGCCATTGGAACGGGCGTTGGTATTGAAGAATTTGATATTAGTAAAGCTCGTTACCATCGTATTATTATCATGACCGATGCCGATGTGGATGGATCACATATTCGAACGTTACTCCTTACATTTTTCTATCGCCAAATGCCAGAACTTATTAAGCAAGGTTATATCTATATTGCCCAACCGCCCTTATACAAAATCAAACGAAAGAAACGTGAAGAATATGTAGAAAACGATGCCCAGTTAACAGCCATTCTCCTAGATTTGGGAACGGAAGATTTATCCCTTTCAGAACTTGATGGCAAAGAAGTCTTTAACCCAAATAAGCTAAAGTCATTATTAGAACTCCTTATGGATTTCGAGGAATTGGGACACCGTATTTCGGGGAAAGGGATCCCTTTTGAAGAATACTTAAAGCATCGAGACCCTACATCTGGAAATTTTCCTCAATATCGTGTAACCGTTAAAAAAGAAAACGAAGATGAACATCACTTTGTTTATTCAGAAGCCGCGTTAAGAGAACTACGCGAAAAGCTCGAAGAAGATATAGGCCATCAATTAGAAATTTTCACGGATGCAGAAAAACAAACGAAAACAAAAGAGCATACTTTTCGCTGGAGAGAAATTTTCTCGGCACTTGCATTAAAAAAATTAGCCCTCAAACTAGAGAAAATGGGATTACGGGTGGATGATTTTGTGGGCGGGGAAGAACCTATTTACACCTTGGTAAACGGAGATGATGAAAAAACGCCCATTCACTCCTTGCAAGAACTCCTAGACAACGTGCGCGGTTTCGGCCGAAAAGGACTACACATTCAGCGATACAAAGGTCTTGGAGAGATGAACCCTGAACAATTATGGGAAACCACCATGGATCCTAAAAACAGGAAATTGTTACAGGTCATCATGGAGGATGCGGTCCGTGCAGATGAGATTTTCACAATTCTGATGGGAGACGAAGTCCAACCGCGAAGACAATTTATCGAAGAAAATGCCCTCAACGTACGGAATTTAGATGTTTAAATAAAATACCGTCCAGGGTTCCCGACCTGCTTGATAACGTTTAGATATATGTAAACCAAGAACCCTAAACAGAAAACCTTGAACGAAAAATAATGGACCCAACACCTCAAAAAATAGATTTAATCAATATCGAAGACGAAATGCAAAACGCCTACATCGATTATTCGATGAGCGTAATCATTGGTCGCGCATTGCCCGATGCTTGCGATGGGCTTAAGCCCGTCAATAGACGTATTCTATACGCTATGCGTCAAGGGGGATGGGCCCATAATCGTCCTTTCGTAAAATGTGCCAGAGTGGTCGGTGAAGTCATGGGAAAATACCATCCTCATGGTGATTCGGCGGTGTATGATTCACTCGTTCGTATGGCTCAAAATTTTTCCCTTCGGTATCCATTAATCCACGGGCAGGGTAACTTTGGCAGCATTGACGGGGATCCGCCGGCGGCCCAACGTTATACGGAATGTAAACTGAATCGCCTCTCAGACGAGCTCCTTAGTGAAATCGACCAACAAACCGTCAACATGCGGGCCAACTATGATGAAACCTTACAAGAACCTCACGTGCTTCCGAGTAGAATCCCCAATCTTCTTGCGAACGGTAGCACAGGTATTGCTGTTGGAATGGCGACCAACATTCCTCCCCATAACTTGAACGAACTCATTGATGCCAGCATTCACCTCATTGATTTTCCTGACGCTACCATCGATCAGCTTATGGAATTCGTAAAAGGACCGGACTTTCCAACCGGCGGCATTATCCATGGATTAGGCCCTATACGAAATATGTACGAAACCGGTCGAGGACTTATTAAAGTAAGAGGACGCGCAGGTATTGAAGAAGGGTCACATGGCAAAGAAAGCATTATTATCACCGAAATTCCGTATATGCTGAATAAGCTTACGTTGATCAAAAAAATGGTACAACTGGTTCACGACAAAAAGCTCGAAGGCATTTCTGATATTCGGGACGAATCTGACAAAGACGGGATCCGTCTCGTTGTGGAAACCAAAAGAGGCGCGTTACCCAAAGTCGTTCTGAACAATGTCTTTAAACAAACACCACTGGAATCTACTTTCGGAGCCATCCTTTTAGCCATTGACGGAGGACGACCTCACGTCATGAACCTGAAACGGATGCTGCAATGCTTTATCCAGCATCGATTTGAGGTGATGACCCGAAAAACTCAGTTTGCCCTAGAAAAAGCCGAAGCACGTGCCCATATCCTCGAAGGTCTAAAAATCGCTCTTGATAACCTAGACGAAGTGGTAAAAACCATACGTGAAGCAAAAGATAGGGCTACGGCACGAGCGCATCTGATCCAACGATTTGGATTATCCGAAATCCAAGCCAATGCCATTTTAGAGATGCGATTGTACCAACTCACAGGACTTGAACAAAATAAAGTCGAAGAAGAATATCTGGAAGTCATCAAACAAATCAACTATCTTCGCGACCTCTTAGCCCATCCGAAAAAAATTTACGGGATTATAAAAGAAGATCTTACAGAAATACGCAAAACGTATGGCGACGAACGTCGAACAGACATTGTAGCTGCCGAAAACGAGATCAACATCGAAGATCTTATTGCCGATAAGCCCACCGTTATAACCATTAGCCATAGCGGATATATCAAGAGAGTACCGACCAATGTTTACCGCGAACAACGTCGTGGTGGCAAAGGCGTGATGGGGATGAATACCAAGGATGAAGACTTTGCTGAACACGTGTTTATGGCCTCGACACATGATTACATACTTTTCTTCACCCAAAATGGACGTGTCTATTGGAAAAAAGTATACGATATTCCGGAGGGAACGCGCACGTCGAAAGGAAAAGCCATTGTCAACCTGCTGGAAATCAATCGGGAAGAAAAAATTGCAGCCATGATTCGAGTTCGGGAATTTTCTGAGACTGAATCCCTCGTTTTTGCCACTCAAAAAGGAGTCGTCAAAAAATCTCAGCTAAGCGGATTTAAACGGCCACGCGCGGGAGGCATCATTGCTATTAACATTGACACAGACGACGAACTGATTGACGTTAAATTAACCAATGGAAATGATCGTGTCATGCTTATTACGCGGCAGGGGATGAGCGTTCAATTTCATGAAGAACGGCTTCAAAATCAGGGGCGCGCAACGCGGGGTGTACGAGGCATTACCCTGGGTAAAAAAGATGACCAAGTCGTCAGTATTGAAGTCGTTGATCCAAGAGCAACGCTATTGACTATAGCCGAAAACGGATATGGAAAACGCACCGCATTTGGAGAATATCCAGTCAGAAACCGGGGCGGAAAAGGTGTTATTACGATCCGGACCACTGAACGAAATGGGAAAGTAATTGGCGCTCATAGTGTCCAGGATAATGATGCTATTATGCTGATTACCGAAGCAGGCCAGATGATACGAATGGGGACCAAAGATCTGAGGACGATCAGCCGTAACACACAAGGCGTCCGATTAATTAACCTAAAAAAAGACGACAAACTAGTTTCCTCAACCATCGTGCATAACGACGGAGAATCCGAGACGTCTGAGAACGAGGATATTTCAGAAAACACAGAAGAGTCTTGAAGGACGCATAATACTTCTGCGGGGATTTTGACTATTAATGAAACGGACATTAGAGCGCTTCACGATTGAGGTATCGCGATGTAGCACGAAGAAAACCAGCCGATTACCTCGTCGGGAGAAACCTCTTCGAACGCTTGTGTGATCGCTTCAGATAGTTCCTGCTGACTGCGGGCTGCAAGGCTGCCCAACCGATTCTTTATCTTGCCCCACATTTTTTCAATGGGGTCGGAATCGGGGCTGTAGGGTGGAAGGAATCTTACATGGGCCCCACATGACTCAATGAGTTCAATGACCTTGGGATTGTGATGGACGCGAAGATTGTCTATGATGACGATGTCTTCAGGTGAAAGAGTCGGGAGAAAAACCCGGCGAATATATTCTCCAAAAACAGCCGTCTCTGTCGCCCCCTCCCCCTCCATGGCCGCTGTTGTTCCGTCCAGGCGGACTGAAAAAATCAAGGTGGTGGTACACCAATGTCCATGAGGCGTTTTGGCAAAAAGCCTGTTCCCGCCCAACGCCCGGCCCCGCAGACGAGTCATATTCGTTTTCGCCCCGGATTCATCAATAAAGACAAGGCGACTTGGATCAAGTTTGGCCACCTCTTGGATCCACTGCTTTCTCAAGAGATTTACATCCGCCCGGTCTTGCTCGCTGGCGTGAAGCGTTTCTTTTATACCGGCAGCCCAACCGATTCAACGCCCGCTGTACGGCCATGATCGACCCCTTCACGCCGCTCATGTTCTTGAGTTCTTCAAGCGTTGCATCGGGATGTTTGCCCCCCAGTTGAGCCAACGCCTTGAGCTGCTTTCCGCTGTAGAGGGCCTGACGATGCCCACGCGGTCGGGGAGCGGTCTGTCCGGTTTCGTTGAAACGAGAGAGCCCACGCTGAAACGTTCTAAGATCTACACGATAAGAAGATGCGATATCGGCCTGGGAACCTTTGCCCATTTTGTAGGCATCTATCGCACGCCGCCGGATTTCTGCTGTTGCTATACTCATGTCATGGAGTATAGATCTTCTAGAGAGGCATTTTAATCGTTAAATGCTCTAGGGTAATCGGTATAGCCGTGTAATCGAAAATCTACTCCTGTATGCGTCCGGTCAATAATGCCCGATAGCCAAGCTCTATCTGGCTTCCAAAAAAAATCATATCTTTCTCCAAATGTCGAACTTGTTCGGCAAGGGTTTCAGAGGCGCTCATCATCTCTACGGACACAGCCGCATTTTCTTGAACGATTTTATCCAGCTCTTGCATGGAGGTGCTGATTTGCCGTGTGCCCATGCTTTGTTCTTCGCTTCCCTCACTGATCTGTTCTACGAGTAGCTGGGTTTTCTGAATCTCCGGCAGCAAACTATTTAACTTTGTTCCCCCGCTTTCGGCGGCCTCAATGACTTTTTGGCAAAGTGTACGAATATTTGTCACGGATTCCCGGGTGGTTTCCGCCAGTTTACGGACCTCTGTGGCGACTACCGAAAAACCCTTCCCTTCTTCTCCTACCCGCGTTGCTTCTACCGAAGCATTGACTGCCAGCAGATTGGTTTTGTTGGCAATCGATTCGACGACCCAAGTTTCTTTCGAGATGTTTTTCATTGAATTTGTGGCTATGAGCACGGCATCTATCGTGTCTTTAGCGGCTTTGGTGACGTGAATAGCAATCTGTTTGGTATCTTTAGCATGATGCGCATTTTGCTCATTGCACGTTGCCATTTCCTCTATGGCCGCTAATGTTTCTTCCACTGAACTGGTTTGATCGCGAGCGCCATCTGATAGTTTATTCGCGGTGTTGGTTAGCTGGGAACTTTCCGACGACACATGTCCGGTCGCCTTTTGGACATCCCGAGTCCTGACGTGAAGCCCCTCGAATATCTGTTGAAATCTCTGTAGTGTTCTTGATAGCCACCAGGCCAGAATCTTCATAATCGGTAGTGCGATGAGAATACCAGCTGCAAGCGCATACAGAAGTCCCCGACGATTTTCTTGTTGGATCGGTGAAAGATCAAAGGTCAGCAGAAGACTCCCTAACACGTCGCTATCTTCATCTAGGATAGCCTCCATCTCGTAGGTCTTCTGTCCCTTTTGAGCCTTCTTGGATTCCACGAGTTTCTGGAATAAGTCGTCGGGTATGACAAAGTCTTCAGGCATTGCTAACAGAGGTGTCCACTCGGCATCATAAAGAATGGCTCCTTCAAAAATTGAGTATTTCCTCAACTGCTCCAACGTTGTCCGCATAAAATCCATCAGCCCATTTTCCAACCCAACGGTTATATTGCCTGTTCCGAATCCTTTGAGGGTACGTTGCTGTTCGGCAAAGAAGCGGGCCATAGATTTTCGGTGCATGAAATCCAAAAGAAATACTGTAACAATAATCGTAACAACAACCGTCAAACAGATAAATGTAAGGATTTTTTTTTCATCGAAGACGGGATAAGACTTTATCTACGATTACCGATACCGCTTGACTTAATTCCAAGCCTTTATCCACGAAAATGATCTGGGAAGACTCCATGTTGTTTTTGTTACGCAAATCGTCTTCTGAAGAAACCTCTAGTGTAGTATTTTTTTCGAGGGAGGAAACATCGGTGTCTTTCTTCAAAATGTACAGTTTTTGCTTCTGAGTACCCATCCCTTCTTTTGCGCTTTGCACAATTAGCAGGGGTGAGGACACCTCTATGCCTTTCAAAGCATTGTGAGGGGCGTCTCGTAAAGTTACAACCACCGTTGCCTTGGAAAACTTTGTTACGACTTTTTGTTTGCCCGAATAATCAGCTAACGCCAACAAGTCTACATTGTAAAACTTTTTTGAAATTTCCGGAGGTAATGCTTGTGAAAGCGCTTTTTTATCGGCTTTGTCCTTCCCCGAAAATAGGACATACACATCTATTGCCTCGGCCGATGGCGTTAGACACTCCCATCCTATGATTCCTAGTAAAAAAATGACTCCATAGAACGTTCTAAATTGCGTACAACATTTTTTCATAATTCCTATATCCTTTCTGTAGATCCTAAACTATTATCTCTGCGGTGTTCTGATTGGTTAGGTTAGAACCAAAAAATAACCGAAAGCATGTTCATATTTATTTTTTCCTCGCCACCCGCTGCCTTGAACGGAGCCGGAGCACTCTCAAAGTTATCGATCTTGGATCGCTGGAATTCATAACGTAGACGGGCATTGGAATTAAACTGCCATTCGGTCCCGTAGGTGATTCGGTTTCGATCAAAGGGAGTGAATGCGGCTTTGTCATTGGTGTTGACTTGATCGTAACGGACAATAAATCGTAGAGAACAGTCGTCATCTTTTCCCCACCAAAACGGAACCACCGATCCTTCCACATACCACGCGTCCATATTGTAATCGCCAGTGGAAGTATTTAGAGGGCCCGGTCCAGGCGCTGTCACTGGATTGATGCCTGCTTCTTGTTCTACATCTCCCAATACCCATTCTCCTTTTAGAGTCCAATACTTGCTTATCCAATTAGCGTGAATACCCCACATTTGAAGATTATGTTTGGAATCAGGATCCCAATCCCCGGAATACCACGATCCGCCCACATTAAGTGGCACATGGCTACTGGCAAAAGATATTTTAACGACTTGAGCCTTATTATTGTTATTATCGCGAGTGTCATCACTTTCATTTTGTATCAGACCATCCCGTGGGCGAATCGTAGAGGTTACCGTGCCGGCATCCAACACCACCGTATTATCGTCGAGTACCTCTGAATCCGATCTTATACCGTTGATTATAGAATATTTCACATCCAACACACCGAAACTGCCGAGTAAACGGTTCCAATTTATCATACCTCCTACATCGGTCCAGCCAAGGCCTTCAAAATCGGGGGGACTAGGAATAACGGGAACGATTTGCCATGCTGTGAAAGGTTGGCTCATAAGGTGTTGTTTAAAATTCGGCTTGTTTTCATTATAAGAAAGAAAAGGAACGAGGAATTTTCCGACCCTCAAGGAAAGACCTCCAAGCAGATCTTCATTCCAGGCTTCATGGAGCAACGGCAGATCGAAATCTACATAGGCATAATTAGGGGTAAATATGCTTGCATTGTCTCCGGCCTCCATTTCCAAGGAAGCGATAATCCCTTCGGCTACTTCAAGATCAAAGAACAGTGAAAACTCTCGGAGCTGGAAAAACAGATCGTCTAGGTCGTCTTTTCCTACCAGCTTAGGAAGCCCGCTGTGATCCATGGCATGGGCATTACCATACCCGCTAATATGGACTTGGTCCCATTCAATAGCATATGCCGTAGGGGAAAAACTTATTATACTTATACCCGCGAGCATTATGCCCAGGATACAGATCACGTTTTTTGTCTGCATAGAGTCCCTTTCAGTTTTATCTTAACTGGTTATACTCCGAACCGTCAAAACAGATCGGAGAATTCTACTAAATCGAATTCCTTGACATGTAACAAAACATGCCATTTAAAACAAACTACTTTTTTCGTGAATTGTAAAATAAGCCGGGCTTCGCTTTTCTCTGTTGGGTAAAATTTGTAGGTAATAAAATGAGCAAGCAGATACTTGCTCAGGAAATTTTGAAACGCCGACTCATGCCTAATTACAACCGCAGGGCGGTCTTGGATGCATTGGCGGCCTATGCGGACAGACTCCGTTCGTAGTAACCGTAGACCAGTGGTTTCTTCAGCCAACGATTAGTCTTTAAGCGGATGCTTTTGGACTTCGAACCAACTCATTGACATCTTTAAAAAAGCCTTGGTCATCTTCTCCACAGCAAACAATAACGGTACAGAATCATCAGAACCTATCAAGATGTAGTGCTCGTGACTTGATCTGACAGTCACCCTGTTTTTCAGGTTTGGCTTGCGAAAATTTTCTTCAAAGAAGGCTTCAACCCCTCCTTCATTAGCCGCCGCTTTATACCTGTAAAATGGATGGCGCGAAAACCCCATGATTTTATATGGGTGAGATACGTTGCCCAATTCTTTAGCCAGGTTTGAAAATCTAACCTTGTTTTTAATGATTTTTTCTTCTACTTTCATTTTGAGTTGTGTCTCCTTATTGCTTAATGGTTTGGTTTAAGTTTTTTTGTTCAGAAATTTTATATTCTCAAAAACGGGGCAACCGAACTTATTTCAACGTTAGTGTCAGACTTAGTCACGACTCGTGCAGAGAAGAGCAAAGTCGCAAGGATAAAATGATGATCCATCAAAGAGGAAAACCCATCTTCTCAGTAGAAGCGTATACAAAAAACGTCGTTTTTTGATCCCGCAGGCCAAGAATAAGCCTCCAGGGGGGTAACGTTTAGAGTCTTTTTCAAATAAACCTGGATCCGTCAGTTAAACGCGGTTTTCTGCACGAACCATTTGGGCCAAAAGGAATTATAAAAAAGCCTCGACGCACCCAGCGGGTGCGCCTGCGTTTTTTTGCAACCTTTTGCCTCTAAAGCATTCGCACAGAAATCCCACGTTTAACTGACGGATCCAGGATAAAGGGTGCATTCAAGAATTTTTTGCAAGAGGCTGAGGATTATAAAATATTTCGTTTACTATTCATGACTAATCGTATTTTGATAATCGATCCTTCTCCAATTGTGCGTGAAATCCTGTCGATTGAACTCGGAAAGATAGATTTTATCGATGCGGTAGATGTTGCTCCTGATCTTCATGTGGGGCGAGATCATATTGTTGAAAGCAAGCCGAATTTAGTGATTATGGATCTGGACCTTTCGGGAGTGGATGGGATCACGTTTCTCCGAACCTTAACACAGTGCTATTCTATACCCGTCATTGTCTTTTCTTCTCAGGTTGAAGAAGAACATTCCAGGGTTTGGGCCATTTGCCAAGCTGGCGCCGAAGTAATGTATAAGCCATCCTCATCGTATGGGATTATGAAAGTAGTTTTTGCATTGGTCGAAAAGATTCGGATGAACATCTGTCCTCATGCTCGGCGATCTTTGCGCCGAAACGTGATTGTGGCTATAGGCGCTTCTACTGGAGGGGCCCAGGCCATTCAAAAAGTTCTCTCTCGTTTTCCCGCGGATGCGCCACCAACTGTTATAGTGCAACATATGCCTGCTCCTTTTACGACCTCCTTTGCCCAACGCCTCAACAAATGCTGTAATCTAACTGTTCGAGAAGCACGAAATCACGATGTCGTTGAATCAGGAGTAGCGCTTTTGGCTCCGGGCAACTACCATTTATGCTTAACCCCTTCCAGAAGATCCTATATTGTAGAAGTTACCAATGGGGCTAAAGTATATTATCAACGACCTAGTGTAGATGTCTTATTTAATTCCGTAGCTGAATGCGCTAGTTCAGATTCCATAGGAGTGCTCTTAACGGGAATGGGAAAGGACGGTGCCCAAGGGATGCTCAGAATGCGTGAAGCAGGGGCCTATACCATTGCGCAGGATGATCCATCATCTGTCGTGTATGGCATGCCGGGCGAAGCGGCAAAAATAGGTGCTAGTTGCTCCATTTTACCTCTGAAAAGAATAGCTGATGCTATATTTGCCGAAGTTAAAAAGAGGAAAGCGACTGAACTGGCAAGGTAAGGAAAAGATTATACGTCCATTTCTGTCTTCATACAGAAATGGTTCGTGCACCTCTAATAACGCTATTTAAGTGGGAGATCATATCCTCTAAAATAGAAACTTGACTCTTTAAATCCATAGAGGTGGTAGCCAATCTCTCCGCACTTGAAGCATTCTGTTGCGTAACCTGATTCATTTGGTTCACCGTTTGCGTAATTTGATGAATACCATCGGCTTGTTCTTCACTTGACGATGCTATCTCAGAGACAATCACTGCTACCTTTTTAGAACTGTCCACTATTTTGCTTAATGACGAACTAGCCGTTTCTACGATCTGAGTACCATCTTGGGTTTTTGAGATACTATCTTCGATCAATCGCGTGGTATCCTGAGCCGCCACAGATGATCTTTGCGCTAAACTTCTGACCTCGTCAGCAACCACAGCAAAGCCTTTCCCATGTTCGCCTGCTCTCGCGGCTTCTACAGCAGCATTTAAGGCCAACAAATTTGTCTGAAAAGCGATTTCTTCAATGGTTTTGATGATTTGATTAATCTGCCCAGAGGAATTACTAATATCTGTCATAGCCTGGAGGATTTTGGTCATTTCCTTATCACCCGTTTCTGCGAGCTCTCTTGATTCATTGGCTACCTGATTCGCCTTTTGAGCATTTGTTGATCCGCTCTTGATGATTTCTGATATTTCTTCTAAAGCATTAGACGTCTCCTCTAAACTCGCTGCTTGCTGTGTGGCTCCTTCAGATAACTGCAGGTTCGCTTTGGAAATTCGGTCAACCAATTTTGTGCTGGTTAGCATGGAGTCCGTTAAATGATTGATCGAGGTACTGATAGAGTTCACAATAGCGTGAATCAAGAGCGTTCCACATAGAATTGTTAATAGTAAAATAATAGATGACACGATAATGGAAAGAAACTGCTGCCTTTTAGCTTTCTTCTCTACTTGAAGAATCATCTCATTCAATGCTTTCGCCAATGTGTCTTCAATATCTTTCAAGGTATTAATTTTTTCTGTTTGTTGTTTAATCCATTCTTCGGAAGAAATACCGAAACCACCAGTATTGCTTTTTTGCAACGCGATGGTCTTCATTTGTTTTGTCGATTCAATAAAGGGTCCCTGAAGCTTGGTTTTATAATAGATGATCCACTCATCACTGGCTGTCAAAAGAAATTCATTGATAAAAGTATCTTGAATCGTAACGACTTCAATAAACTTTTTTAACATCGTAGGTCCAAAAGCATCTTGGCTAAAGGTATTTGCCAAGATGGCTCTTTCAATACCCGCTTTTTCCTTGCTTTTGATAAAAAATGTATAAGCTGATAATGATCTGGTGAATTTGGGATCAGTGCTTTCGTCGACCGCATAAGAGTATGGCATCCAAAAAGGCACTATGCATCTGTGTATAATATCCAAGGGCTTCAGTAGCCTTTATCTTTAACCTGGTTATTCGGTTACGTGTTTCTTGAAGCTGGTCTAAGGCATACATACCATTCGAGAGAGATGCATTGAATTGATCGCCATAAGAAGATAAAGGTTGGTGATCAATACATTGTTTGAGTTCGTTTATCTTCTCATCCGTATGTAAATGTTGACTGGACAGTTCTTTTGAAAAAGATTTTCCCTTATTACCTATAAAGCTAGCTGTATAGCCCCGTTCTTTTTGCGTTTCATGGATAAGGCTACTTATCTTAATAGACAGGTTTTCTATAGCGACCAATTTTTTCATATCCTTTGCAATCCGATGCTTTTCAAGCACAACTTGTGAAGCGGAAAAGGACATCCCTAAAAGGGGAATGAACAAAATGATAATAATTTTTACCCGAAGGCTACATTGTTTCATAAAGCAGATTAACTCCTATACTATTTAGCTTTTGGACAAGATATGTTATAAATCGTCAAAGTAAAAGGTAATTTCTGCCCTTTTTTTGTCAGGGTATATCTCGGTCATCCTGCAAAAAGTAGGCTCATATATAATGCCTTCGTTTGGTCCCTCGATTTGCTGCGGCCGACGAGATAGGGAAAAGGTATTTTATAGTTGAAAGGGTTTCAAACATAGTATAGACATAGAAATAAATTCAGAGAATCTGCGGATTGGGTAAGCAGAAAAGGAGGGCAAACATACCTAAAAAGACCGACAGTAGAAGAAGCGAAAAAAAGCGAAACTCAAGAGGTGGATGTGAAGGAACTTTCAGGGGATAACGTCGCAAAGAATACGATGTTCTGGACGACGGGTGCAGGTCTAGTTCCGATCCCGGTATTTGATTTGGTTGCGGTCACTGGATTGCAGCTAAATATGCTGCGAAGGATTTGCAAAATTTACGAGGTAAAATTCTCTAAAAACATAGGGAAAAATCTGATTGGTGCACTGATCGGTGGGCCTACTCCATCCACGCCATCTATGCCAGCGGCGAGTTTGATCAAACTGATGCCCTTCGTGGGGCAAACGGTAGGAGTGGTGACCATGCCGATCTTTTCGGGGGGCGTCGACCTATGGGGTAGGGAAAGTATTCATCAAACATTTCGAATCGGGCGGAACCTTGTTGAGCTTTAGCTGCAAGAAAGCCAAAAAAGGATTTGATGAAGCTGTAAAAGAGGACGAAAAAGTAGTTAGTTTTTCGAAAAAAGAGCCACAACCCGCATAAGGCAGGAGAACATGATCATTACACTGGACGACCAAGAGGGGGTGTCGATTGAGGTAGTTGGGGGCAAAGCCGCCCAACTCGTACGTTTAAAGAAAAGTAACTTTTCTGTACCGGATTGGTTTTGTGTTCCTACGCAAGCGTTTCATGAGTTTTTATCTATGCATGATGCTGCGAGTGAACTGATGGCCAATGGCGTTGATCGCCGCGATGGACTTCTTAAGGAGATGCTGAAAACACCGTATAGACCGGATTGGCGAAGTGAGTTGGATAAGTTGGCCCAGGAACGGTTGGATAAAAGTGTGGCCAGTGCCCTGGTGGTTCGCTCTTCAGCAAATGTGGAAGATGGAGCTAATGCGGCGTATGCCGGACAGTTTGATACCTTTTTGGGAGTGGACCAAGTAGAGGAGGTATGGGAAAAGATCAAGGCCTGTTGGCTTTCGGTTTTTTCGGATAGTGCGATGGAATATACAAGAAATCTTAATCCGACGGAAAAACCCGCCATGGCCGTGGTGGTACAGGACTTCATTCCGGCCGATGTGTCTGGAGTAATGTTTACGGCCAATCCGATGACAAAAAACGATGATGAGTGTGTGATCGAGTCTACATGGGGATTGGGGGAGGCGTTAGTCGGAGGAGAAGTGGTCCCGGATCAGTTTGTCATGAAACGGGCTAAAGATCAAGCGGGTAAGTTAGAAATACAAACGAAGCTGGGAACGAAAACAAAGGGGTTATTTTGGAATGGCCTGAGCCAAAAAATTGAAGAGCGAAAAAATGCGCGCTATTTTCAGCGTCAAGCCTCACTTCATGAGGAACAACTGAAAAAATTGGTTCGGTTGGGAGAACAAATAGAGACCTGCTATGGTAGACCGCAGGATATAGAGTGGGCGATCCATGAAGATCATATTTATATTTTGCAAACCAGGCCGATAACAACAGGAGGAGTCTCTTGAAAGGGGGCTTCGATGGTTGTGTTACTAAACTTCATCTTCATCAAAACTAAAAGCCCATGAACTCTTACTAGGTTTCGAAAGTAAGACCGTTTTTTTTAGAAAAAATGATTGATTAATTTGTTATACTTGTTTCGATGGAACCGGTAATCAAATGAACAGTTCTAATACTAATAAAACTCAAAAATACGGTATGCCTTTCAAAGAGGTAGGTCGACTTCTTCAAAAAGAACCTGCAGAATGGATCAGTTTGCTCCCGTCCAATGATAACCAGCCGCCGCTTGGAAGCGGGGCGAAACTTTCTCCCCAAATTATGAGAGCTCTACTCGTTTCTCTGGGGGTTCCCTTTTCAGCCCAAATCCTGGCGTTCATGAATCTTAAAGGAGGAGTGGGGAAGACTACCTCTTCGATAACGATTGCTACGAGGGCCGTTCAGTATGGGTTTAAGACCTGTATTTTGGATTTGGACGCACAAGCTTCGGCCACCCTAGCGTTTGGTGTCGAATTAAAAGAAAGCGACTCTATTTTTTACGATATATGGCAATCGCCTCATGATGAGGTAGCCGGGGCCATCGTGGAAATTGAGGAATACTTACATATATTGCCTTCTGCTCTTGAAAATTCACTGCTTGATGTGAGCCTTATAAATCCCGTTGCACAGAAAAAAGCGGTGCAAGGAGTTTGCGATGTATTACGCACTCTTGGTTTTGACGTTATTATTATAGATTGCCCGCCCTCGCTTGGCGCTGCGGTAATATCTACGGCTTGTGCGGCGGATACCATTACCATTCCGGCAGGTGTTGATGCCTATTCATTCAAGGGCATAGAGCTTATCCTGGATGAAATTAAATCAATTCGACAGACATTTGGATTAGGTGAAGTCGATATCCGTATTTTACCTACCAAGCTGGATCGTCGCCAAAATCTTACGCAAACGGCATTGAACAAGCTGACTGAAAACTATAAAGATTTATTGCTTCCGATTTCTATAGGTGCCAGCTCTAGTTTTTCCAAGGCGCTGGAGCGGTGTGAAACCATTTTTGCTTCATCGCAAAAAAATCAGGCAAAAACGGATTATGACCTTACCACCCAGATTCTTTTAGGGTTAAACAAGCTCTTTAAATAACAGGAGATCAAACATGATTCATGATTCTCAAAATGATAAAACGTCAGCTCAATCTGTGCCAAAAAGAACGCGGAGCAGGTTGTATGAGGGGGTTGCCGTTAAAATCGATTCACCGGAAGAGCCCGATCAAGCAGGAGAATATGAATCTTTCGCTTTTAAGCCGGGAATGGAAGACGTATATAGTAAAAAAGTTAATTCCAAAGAACCCTTAGCCAACCTAATTTTAGATCGTTATATCTTTTGGTCGATGAGTTGGAGCCTTGTGCCTGTCCCCCTGTTAAATAAAGTAGCCGTGCCTTTAGTGCAACTGAAAATGCTCAGCAAACTTTCACAATTATATGGGGTCCCTTTTTCAGAGAACCGAGGCAAATCTATTCTTGCTGCATTTGTAGGTGGATTTGGTTCGATTGCTGCGTCCGAAGCTCTCGTTAAACCTCTCTTAAGCTCTGTGCCGGTTCTTGGCGTTCCATTGTATATGCTGTCGTCTTCCACTTTTTCCGTTGCAGCTACGTATGCGGTTGGGAAAGTTTTTATTCAGCATTATGAAAGAGGTGGCACGTTACTGGATCTCCGCCCGGAAGAAACAAAGACATATTATGCCCGACAATTTAAAGAAGGGACTCGGGTTTAAGAAGGGCATTCGAACAGGCTAAAGGGGGGGGTAAAAATTGGGGCTACTCTTTTACATCGTTAACATCTTATAATGATATATTTCATATTCATGACTTAAGTAGGGGCGTGTCGTACATTGGTCGGTACCGTAAATGAAATTAACCTAACCTAGGGGAAACAGGATGAAGAAAAAGAAGGAAAATGTTAAAGAGGGGAAAAAGGGAAATCAGGAAGTGATCCCAAATAAACTGGTTGCAGGCAATGTGGTGAAGAATGCGGTGCTCTGGACGACGGGTGCAGGTCTGGTGCCGATCCCGGTATTTGACTTGGTTGCAGTAACCGGATGGCAACTGAACATGCTTCGCCGATTGTGCAAGATCTATGAGGTAAAATTTTCTAAAAACGTAGGGAAGAATCTGATTGGTTCACTGCTGGGAGGGTTAGCCCCATCGACTTTATCTATGCCTGCGGCGAGCTTGATTAAAATGATTCCCCTGGTAGGGAATACAGTAGGGGCAGTGACTATGCCGATCTTTTCGGGGGCATCCACCTATGGGGTAGGGAAAGTATTCATCAAATATTTTGAGTCAGGCGGAACCTTGTTGAGCTTCAATGCCCAAAAGGCCAAAAAGGAATTAGTCGAAGAATTCAAAAAGGGAGAAGAAGTCGTCAGCTCTATGAAAAAGGAGCCACAGTCTTCAACCTGAACATGGGGTAACGGATGTGTCCCAAAGGGACTAAAGGCGTGTAGCCTAAGGTAAAAAGTTTAGAAGGTAGAGGTAGCCTACTAAAAAGTAGGTAGTAGTATAAAAACAGAAAAAACAAATAGGAGGAAGGCTATGCCTAAAAAACCAACAGTAGAAGAAGTGAAAAAAGACGAAACTCAAGAGGTGAATCCAAAGCGACTTGCGGCGGATAACATCGTAAAGAACACGGTCTTGTGGACCACCGGCGCTGGATTGGTACCGATTCCGGTCTTTGACCTGGTGACCGTAACCGGGTTGCAGCTAAATATGCTGCGAAGAGTCTGCAAGATTTACGAGGTGAAGTTCTCTAAAAACGTAGGGAAAAATCTGATCGGTTCACTGATTGGTGGGCTTGCTCCATCCACGTTATCGATGCCAGCAGCGAGTTTGATCAAAATGATTCCCTTCGTGGGGCAGACGGTAGGAGCGGTGACCATGCCGATCTTTTCGGGGGCGTCCACCTATGGGGTAGGGAAAGTATTCATCAAACACTTCGAAAGAGGTGGCACCTTATTAAGCTTTAATTCTAAAAAGGCTAAAGAGGAATTTTCCGAAGAATTCAAAGAAGGTGAAAAAGTAGTCAGTTCTATGAAGAAAAAGCCACAACCCGCATAAGGTAAGTTCGATCGAAAAAGGATAAAAAGGTCCTTATAGATCCGAGACGTGAATAGATAAGAGGCCCGGTGATCGTTGCTTTGGAAGATCCATGTCTGGCGCTGGTTTAATGGGTTGGCGGAAAGCCGGCCCAACTGGTGTGCTTACTGTTTCATAAGTTATAAGGCAGGCAAGTCACCTCACTCCATAGAGAGTTCGAATATTTTAGTGAATAACGTTTATTATACAAGACGATAATTGTTCTCTTAGCTTAACACCCATGGCTACTAGGCATCCTCTTACCCGATACGATCGGGTTTCTTTATTTTCGAGGTTGGCGACTTTATTTACTGATAGAGGTCAAATGCTAAATTCATGGTGCGGAAGGGATAACCGCGGTGAGCGATGTGGAAAAGGCCGCGGAGCGCCTTCGGGATGTGGACAGGCTATCAGAAGTCAATGGCCGATACTGGAATGATTCACCCTTCATGAAGAAGAGTCGGGACTGGTACACATCTATACATGGCTCAAAAAACGTTTTACAAAATAATAGCTTAGCAGAATATGATAAAAAATCATTTTTTGGAATTACTGAAATCCAAGGCGGAGAGTTCTATAAGGACTCTTATATTCATGTCGATGTTGGTGGGATTGACCCAGACTCTCTCCATTGTGATTGTAAATACGGCAGCGGTAAAATTTATAAACGAGGCAGTCGTGGATACCCGTTTGTTTTTCTTATTCATAACTACCATGGGTTTATTTATTTATGCGCAGACGTATGTGCTTAAACAAGTGTTTGAATTGATTGAAGGGGTTCTGGCAAGTGCCCGGGTGCGGATTACGAACAAAATTCGGCGGACGGAATTAGTCTATCTTGAACGAAAGAATCAAGGGGAAATGTATTTGAGTCTGACTCAAGATGGGAGCCTTATTTCGTATTCAGGCATGATTCTCTACTTCTCGATTCAGTCCATGATTGTAGTCCTCTTTTGTTTTATATATATTGCCTGGTTATCCCCGGTGGCTTTTTTGGTTCTTATTTCTTTGACAGCTGCATTTATTCTGATCTACCTCGCGTACAGTATGCCGCTCCATAAAGAACTAGATTACGTCAATAAGCAGGAGGCCTATTTTTTCGGATTGCTCAATCATATTTTAAGAGGATTTAAAGAGATCAAACTGAACGATAAAAAGAATAATGACCTGTTTCATCATATTAAAGAGTCTTCACAAAAGACTAAAAAATCTAAAATAAGCGTGGGCAATAAGTTGGTTTTACAAGTTTTTGCAGCCAATTTGATTCAAGCATCTATGTTGTCAGCAGTGGTTTTTATCTTACCCCCCTTCAATGAAGGAGAAGGCGCAATGATTGCGTCGATTACGGCGGTGGTGCTATTTGTCTCCGGGCAACTTGGCGTGGTACTTTTGGCCTTGCCAAACTTCATTCGGGTGAATGCCGCGTCGGAAAATATCCTGGGTTTGGAGCGCGAATTGGATCAGGCTTACCGGTCGGTCGAGGAGATAGCGCCGCAAGGAGTTACAAAACTATATAATTTTCGTGCAATCGACTTTATCGGTATGGAATACGTCTATCGGGATGAAGAAGGCTATCCGCTATTTCCGTTTGGTCCGGTAACCTTGAGCATAAAGCGAGGAGAAATCTTGTTTATTGTGGGGGAAAATGGGAGCGGAAAAACAACGTTGCTTAAGTTACTCAGCGGACTCTACTTTCCCAACAAAGGGAAGATACTCGTAGACCATCAAGTGATTTCCCCGCAGGCTTACGGTCCTTATCGTAATCTATTTGCCACGGTATTCACCGATTTCCATTTGTTTGATAAGCTGTATGGAATAGGCGAAGTGGAGGAGCGGAAGGTGGAAGAGTGGTTGAAACGGATGCGGTTAGCGGAAAAAACACGCTATCGTAATCAAGCATTTTCTTCGTTCAGCTTATCGACCGGGCAACGCAAACGGCTCGCCTTCATTGCCGCCTTGCTTGAAGATCGGCCCATCTATATCTTCGACGAACTGGCTGCGGATCAAGATCCTGAGTTCCGAAGTGTGTTTTACGAAGAAGTGATGCCGGATTTAAAACGGCAGGGAAAAACGATTATTGCGGTGTCCCATGACGATCGTTTCTGGCATGTAGCCGATCGGGTGATGAAGTTTGAATATGGCAAACAGGTTCAAGAGATTAAAACCAATCCCTGTTGACGGAGTAGTGATTGAAAAATAGACGATATCAAAATGAAAAGAATCCCCCTTATAAATTTGATCCAATCCGAGACGGAGACGTGCAAATGGCCGATTGTTCTGGCCACGATGGTGGCCGGAATAGCTAATACAGTAGCGATCGGAATAGTTAATGAAGCCGCGCACAGTTTTTTGGCCGATTCCACGTTCAATACCCGTTTACTCATCTGCTTTCTGCTCACGATAGCCGTGTTTATCTATACCCAAACCTACTCTTTGAGACGGGCGGTTCAAATGATAGAAGGGGCTGTTTTTAATACTCGTCTGCGTATCTCCGATAAAATTCGTCAAGCCGAATGGAGTTTTATCGAGGGGGAAAATAAGGGAGAAATTTATTTGAAATTAACCCGGGACGGCAATCTTATTTCGGCGGCTTCCACGACGTTGGTGATGGCAGTCCAGGGGGTTGTTGTGATGGTATTTTGCTTTATGTATATCGCCTGGTTATCTCAGTTGGCTTTTTTAATTCTAGGTGTTTTGACGGCCCTAGTGGCGTTCTATCATTTTGGTCGAAACCAGCTCATCCGTGATGATATTAGAGAGTCTGAGAAGCAAGAAATTTACTTTTTTGGGCTGCTGAACCATGTCCTGATGGGATTTAAAGAAATCAAATTGAATGATCGTAAAAATGACGATTTGTTTGCTTGTGTCAAAGAGGTTTCTAAAGCGTCCAAACAGGCTAGGATGAAGGTCGGCAATAAATACGTTTCCCATGCTTTAATGATCAATTTAATGCAGGCCTTGTTGTTGGGGTCGATTTCCTTTATCCTCCCTGTCTTCCGTTTGGGATATACGGAAATTATGCTTCCACTCATCGTTATTTCGTTATTTGTTATGGGTTCTATCAGGGTCATCTTTTACTCTATGCGTCATTTTATGGAAATAAATGAGTCTATAAGAAGTCTGCAAGGTTTGGAAAAGAATATAGATCAGGCCTATTGTCCGGTGAAAAAAGTAGATCAGAAAAAAATAAAAAGACTCTATGATTTTCGGACCATTGACCTTACCGATCTCGAATACGCCTATCGAGATCAAGAGGGGTACCCGTTGTTTCCGTTCGGTCCGGCGACGTTGAGTATAAAAAGAGGGGAGATGTTGTTTGTTGTGGGGGGGAATGGGAGTGGAAAAACTACGTTTCTTAAATTATTAACCGGACTGTATTTCCCTCACGAAGGAACGATATCCGTAGATGATAAAGCGGTTTATATACGGGACTATGCTCCCTACCGGAATTTATTTGCTACGGTATTCTCTGACTTTTATTTGTTCGATCAACTGTATGGGATAGGTAAAGTAGAGGATCGGAAAGTAGATGATTGGTTAATACGAATGCAGTTAGCGGAAAAAACGAGCTACGAGGAAGGGAAGTTCTCAAGCCTGAGTTTATCTACCGGACAGCGCAAGAGACTCGCATTTATTGCGGCGATACTCGAGGATCGACCGATATGTATCTTTGACGAGCTGGCAGCGGATCAGGATCCTGAGTTTCGAGTTGCTTTTTATGAAGAGATACTTCCGGATTTGAAAAGGCAGGGCAAAACGATTATCGCTGTATCCCATGACGATCGTTTCTGGCATGTAGCCGATCGCGTAGTTAAATTTGAATACGGAAAACAGATTGATGAAAATTTGTAAGAAGCTATAGGGTATAAAACATCTTCCATCGTTTAGGCAGATCGAACGGGAATACGGTCTGGGCATGATGCCGGACGGACTTGCTGGTTCACTGGCCTGGAGGGGTTCATCACCGTCCTATTCGAAAAGTCGTGATTCAGTTAAAGATAATCCATAAAGGGCTGAAACAAACCTTGTCGAAAGGCCTAGAGCAGACCCAAACCTATATGGACCGTTGCGGCACGGAGGAAGGCCGCTTGGTTTTGTTTGATCGGGACCCCGGAAAAGATCTGGGAAGATAGACGCTTTCGAAAAGAGGAACAGATAGGGGGACATACAGTGAAGGTGTAGGGGGATGTAGGAGCATGTGATTCGTTTGTTCTACGAAAAAAGTGTGGACTTGTAACGCGTTTTACATGGCCGAAAAGGTGCTTCATAAAGATAAAAAAATCGTTTTGCAAGAAGTTTGGAAATCTAAACGTTCATCAATTTTAACATCTGTGAGGCTCGTGTGATGTCTACATTTAATCTTAGTGCTCCCTATAATCCAACCGGTGACCAGCCCGAATCCATTGAAGCCCTTACAAGCGGGCTTGTGAAAGGGATGCGGTTCCAAACCCTTGAAGGCGTAACCGGGTCGGGAAAAACGTTTGCCATCGCTAATGTTATCGCCCGCCATGGAAAACCCACGTTGGTTGTTTCACATAACAAAACATTAGCCGCACAGTTATATTCAGAGTTTAAGAGTTTTTTTCCTCATAACGCCGTTGAATATTTTATTAGCTATTACGATTATTATCAGCCCGAAGCGTACATCCCTCAAACCGATACGTATATTGAGAAAGATTCCTCCATTAACGAGGAAATTGAGCGGTTAAGGCTGTCGGCCACCCATTCTCTGTTGAATCGTGAAGATGTGATTATTGTAGCGTCGGTTTCCTGTATCTTCGGATTAGGATCGCCGGAAGATTATCGGGAAATGGTGGTTCATCTTCAGAAGGGAGAACAGGCCGATCGCGATCATGTATTGCATAAACTGGTTGATATTCAATATTCGCGAAACGACTTTGAACAAACTCCAGGAACCTTTCGTGTTCGTGGAGATACATTAGAAATTTATCCCTCTTACACACGAGAGGCCATACGCATTGACTTTTTTGGGGATCAAGTGGAACGCATTCGCCGCATTGATCCTTTGACGGGAGATACACAAGCGGACATCACATGGGCCACGGTTTCGCCTGCCAAACATTTTGTCATGCCTTTGCGAAAGATTGAACAAGCCATAGGATCCATTGAAGAAGAGCTCGAACAACAGGTTGCCTCCTTTGAAAAACAGCAAAAATTGTTGGAAGCCCAGCGTCTTAAAATGCGTACCAAGTATGATCTTGAAATGCTGCGTGAAGTCGGCTATTGCGCGGGTATTGAAAATTATTCGCGGCATCTATCCGGTCGAAAAGCAGGGGAGCGGCCCGCTACATTATCGGACTATTTTTCGAGTGACTATTTAATGATCATTGATGAATCCCATGTCACCATTCCCCAATTAAGGGGGATGTATAATGGGGATCGATCTCGTAAACAAGTATTGGTTGAGCATGGGTTCCGGCTTCCATCTGCATTAGATAATCGCCCTTTGAACTTTGACGAATTTCTAGAGGTAACCGACCCCACTATTTTTACAACGGCTACGCCGGGTCCTTTTGAATTAGACGTAGGCGGAAAACCGATAGAGCAGGTCATACGTCCTACAGGAATTATAGAACCCGCCATTGATATTCGTCCGTTAAAACATCAGATTGACGATTTAATGGAAGAGATTCGAATCCGTGCAGAAAGAAATGAACGGGTATTGGTCACGACCTTAACAAAACGGATTGCCGAAGATTTGTCTGAGTATCTCCAGAATGTAGGGTTAAAGGTTAAATATCTACATTCAGAGATCGGAGCGCTTGAGCGCGTAGACATTCTATGCGGATTGCGTAGAGCTGAATTTGATTGTTTGATTGGAATTAATCTTCTTCGCGAAGGCTTAGATTTACCTGAAGTTTCACTCGTGGCGATTCTTGATGCAGATAAAGAAGGGTTTTTGCGATCTGAAACGTCGCTAATACAAACAGCCGGTCGAGCCGCAAGACATATTTCTGGTCAGGTTTTTCTTTATGCGGATCACGTCACCGATTCGATGAAGCGCATGATCGACAAAGTAGAGGGTCGTCGGAAGAAACAAGTAGCGTACAACAAGAAATATAAGATTACACCTCAACGGATTGAAAAAAGTGTGCAAGAAAGTTTGTCTTCCACCCCTGATGCAGAGGAGATCGAAAAGAAAGTCGTGTGCGAAACCGGTGAAGATTATAATGTACATACCGTGCTTACTGAATTAGATCATGAAATGATGGAAGCAGCGAAAGCCTTGGAATTTGAACGGGCCTCCATTTTAAGAGATCAAATTTATGAACTAAAAGCGTCTACAGATTCCAAGAAAGAAAAGAAGCAACGTAAGGTGAACGTTAAATATTCGGTTAGACGAAGAAAGCGTCGTTAAAATTCTTTAAATCATTGAACCCTCTAAAATGAATCTTTCAAACATTTCTAAACAAAGCGAAGTTCAAGACCTTGTCCAACGCGCATTAGCTGAAGACATAGGATTGGGTGATGTGACGTGTATGGCTGTTATTCCTGATGACCCGCCCATGATATCGGCTGTTATTATATCAAAAGGCACGTATGTTATATCAGGGGGATCTATTGCAGAATCTGTGTTTACCCAGGTAGATCCAACTATAAAAGTTCCTTTTCTCGTTAACGACGGGAAAAATATCTCTAAAAACGAGGTCATCCTGAAAGTCGTAGGTCCGGCACATCACATTTTAACCGCTGAAAGAACTGCCCTTAACTTTTTGCAACGGATGACCGGGATTGCGACTCTAACAAAAAAGTACGTTGAGAAAATGAAGGCCTATGAAACAAAGATTCTTGATACACGCAAAACAGCACCAACTTTGCGCATTTTAGAAAAATATGCGGTTCAGTGTGGTGGCGGGGAAAATCATCGAATGGGGCTTTATGATCGGGTTATGATAAAAGATAATCATATGATCGTAGGCGGGCATAAAGAAGAGTTATTAATGGGATTATTATCTAAAGCGATTAAACACGCACGCAAAGCCTTTCCAGAGCTAGCGATTGAAATAGAAATCGATACAGTTATCCAATTGGAACCTATATTAAGGCTCAACCCTGATTGGGTCCTGTTAGATAACATGAGTATATCTGAGCTTACTGAATGTGTTATGTTGAATAATGGACAATGCAAACTTGAGGCGTCTGGGGACATAACGCTCCAGACCGTGGAAGAAATAGCGTCAACGGGTGTAGATGCTATTTCTGTCGGCGCGTTAACTCATTCTGCGCCCGCTGCAAGCTTATCTTTGGAATGTAAGGGGCTATGAAAATCGCAACCCAGCTCGATATCAGCAGAGATTTAGAATCCAAATTGTCTACAACAACAATCGGTCGAACCATCAAGATGTATGATGAAGTTGAATCGACGATGGATATTGCCAAAGAATTTGCTCGGATAGGAGAGCCTGAAGGATTGGTCATTGCCGCTCAGACCCAACACAAGGGGAGGGGGCGACGAGACAAAACGTGGATGTCTATACCTGGGAGAGGGGTCTATGCATCCATTCTTTTACGTCTAGCATGGCCCGGGAAAGATACAAGCTGGTTCGCCTTGCTAGGGGGTGTGGCTATTGCTTGTACGCTAGAAAATTTTGGGTTGAAAAATGTGACGTTAAAATGGCCAAACGATGTGTTGGTTCATGGGCGGAAAATAGCAGGTGTTCTTGTGGAACCGCGAGTGGGAAATAAGAATATTGATTTTGTCGTTTTAGGGGTCGGGATTAATGTTCTTTATGAGGAAAAAGATTTTCCGGAATCTTTAAAGTCGTGTTCAACGTCATGCCTACTTGAAGGAGACAACAAAAGCTGCGAGACGGTTATGTTGGGGGTGTTAACACAACTTGACGAATGGTATTCAAAGCTAAAAAATGGACACCGAGATGAATTGCTAAAAGCCTGGTGTGAGCAAGGGGGCATAGCTAAAATTCCTAGTGTTTAAAAAATGCAATGACTACGAATCAAACTATTTTAGTGGTGGATGTCGGAAATACGAGTACGGTTTTGGGGCTTTATAGAAAACAAAAAATTGTCCAAAGCCTACGGATTTGTTCTTCGAGCAATCGTGCAGGTATGGGTTCAGCGCTTACAGCGTTGAAAAGCAGCTGTTCTGTTCATGGCGCTGTTCTATGTTCTGTTGTTCCAGAAAAAGATGTGCGATGGACACGTTGTATTGAAACGAACTTGAAGATATCTCCTTTGCATGTCCATCATGCATTAAACGTGGGCGTTCCGATTTCTTATCCAAAACCAAAAACCATTGGTCAAGATCGGCTCGCTAACGTTTGTGGAGCGGTTCATCGATATGGCACACCGGTTGTGGTTGCCGATTTTGGAACCGCATTAACCTTTGATATCATCTCCCGATACAAAGGATATGTGGGAGGTATCATTGCTCCGGGTCTTCCGTTGATGTTTAGCTATTTGCCAGATAAAACCTCTCTGCTTCCCGAAATCAAGCCAGGCCCCATAAAACATGCCATTGGGAAAAGCACCGAAGAAGCCATGAGACTCGGTACACGCTACGGATATCGAGGAATGGTTCGAGAAATCGTTCAACACATTAAAAAGAACTTAGGGAAAAAACCGTTTACCTTCTGTGCAACCGGAGGGTACGCTAGCTGGGTCCTACGAGGCATTGGTGCTCCCCTAAAATACGATTCAGATTTAACCTTATATGGACTTGGAAAGCTTTTTGAATTAAATGTGAGTTAGTTATTAGTTCTTACACCCATGCAAACACGTATTGATTTAAAATTTAAAGCATTAAATGAAACCGGCCACAAAGGGTTCATGGCCTATATCACAGCGGGGGATCCTTCTTTAAGCGCTACGATAGAGATCGTACACCGTTTAGAAGATGCCGGTGTTGATATTGTTGAGTTAGGCATTCCTTTTTCTGATCCTTTAGCCGATGGCCGTGTTAATCAGGAATCCGCGATTCGTGCATTGAAGAGTGGGACCTCTCTTAAAAAGGTGCTTGAAGCGGTATCGAAGATCCGAAAAAAATCTGAAATTCCTATTTTGTTCTATAGTTATATGAACCCTTTATGTGCATATGGCATCGAGAAATTTGCTCATCACGCTTATCAAGCGGGAGTAGATGGTATGTTGACCTTAGATCTGCCCGTGGAAGAAGCGGGTAACGTACACGATATATGTGATCAACATAAACTCAACCATATTTGTCTGGTAACTCCGACGAGTCCTAAGACCCGGATTCAAAAAATTGTTAAAGCATCTACCGGTTTTGTTTACTGTGTATCACGAATGGGTGTGACTGGAATGACGGATCGAATAGAAACCGATGTAGCTAAACTGATACGTCTTACCAAAGAGCAAACCCCTTTGCCGGTCGCTCTTGGGTTTGGTATTTCAACGCCCCAACAAGCTCAGGAAGCCGCAAAAATGGCTGATGCGATTGTTGTTGGGAGCGCTATTGTCAACCGTTTTCATCAAGAATCGCATACGGCTAAGGGTCGTGCTTTAGCAGTGAATTGGGTTAAAAAATTAGTTCGTGCAACCAAGGAGATCGTATGATTAAACATGCGTTTGCCGTTATTCTTGCTGGAGGTAAAGGAGAACGCTTTTGGCCGCTCAGTACTTCGCAGAAACCTAAACAGCTTCTTTCGCTGGTAGGCGATACCTCCTTATTAGCCCAAGCTGTCGATCGATTAGAGGGGTTGATCGATCCTTTAGATGTTCTGGTAATCACCAGCGCTGATTTGGTTGAGGCTACGCAGAAAGCCGCGCCCCAGCTTCTTGCTGAAAATATCATGGGAGAACCGCTCGGACGAGATACGGCTGCAGCTGTAGCTTTGGCGTGTGCCCTTGTTAAAAAACGAGACCCTGAAGGGGCCTTTTGTATCTTAACCGCTGATCACATCATAGGTGACGTAGATCCATTCCAAGCAACGTTGAAAAGCAGTTTAGAGCTCGCCCAAGCAGAAGATGTTCTGATTACAATCGGTATGGAACCGAACCATCCTAGTACCAGTTATGGGTATATCGAGTCAGGAGATGAGTCCCATAAATCCAGTACGGTATCTTTCTATAAAGCGAAACGTTTTGTGGAAAAGCCAGATATAGATACGGCTCAACAGTACCTTAAACAAGGGACCTATTATTGGAATTCAGGTATGTTTATTTGGTCGGTCCAATCTGTAGAAAAAGCATTGAGAATGTATTGCCCCCCATTAATTGAGCTCATGGATCAGTTGGAACCCGTGATAGATACCGGTTTATTTATGGGGACCCTGCGAAACATATACGAATCTCTAGAAAAAGTATCAGTGGATTATGCCATTATGGAAAAGGCCCATAATATTGTGATGGCCAAGGGGAGTTTTTCATGGGATGACGTGGGGGCATGGCCTGCGTTAGAAAATCACTTCGAACAGAATGAAGATCACAATGTTGTTATTGGAGAAGCGCAAAGTATCGATGCTTCTAATAATATTATTTTTTCAGAAAACCGTTTAACCGCCCTAGTTGGAGTCCATGATCTCGTTGTTGTCCATGCCGATGGGGCGACATTGGTCTGCCCAAAAGATCGCGCTCAGGATATCAAGAAGCTAGTCGAAAAGCTCAAGACAAATGGGTATAACGAACTGCTCTAACCATGGCTTGTATTCTTGGTATTGATTTTGGAAAAAAGCGAACAGGGTTTGCTGTAAGCGACCCTTCGGAGATCCTTGCTATTCCTCATTCGGTTTTTGAATATGATCATCCTGCTCAACTCGTACATGCGATCCAACAGATTTGTAAGGAGAGGGAGGTAGAAAAAATTGTGATGGGCTGGCCCATTAATATGGATGGATCTATTGGGCCGATAGCTGAAGCTGTTCAGCATTTTGTGGACGAACTTAAATCAGGTGTTACGCTCCCGATCGAAAAATGGGATGAACGTTTTTCATCAAAAACGGCGGAACATGTTTTAATTGAGGCTGGAACACGTCGAAAGAAAAGAAAGAAAGTCATTGATAAACTTTCTGCACAAATCATGCTTCAGCATTATCTTGATTCAAGGTGAAGGAAAACTCCAAGAAGCCAGACACTCACCTTTTGTCAGCCACAGGCTCATCCGCTGAGGCGGATCGTACCTCAGGCAGACCAGCCGAGGCTGGAAGTTTCTATACGTTGAATATATTGAGGCAGGCACGGTTTTTTTTAACCAAACAGGTTAGGCCAAACGCCGCTTGCGCGGTTACTACAAACCATCAAATAGCTTTACCCTCTGTTTACACGTGTTTGTAGTAGCGTTGCAAGACGCGTCATCGTTTCGTTTGGCAAGAGGTTCTAAAACGTTCGAATTAATAGGTGTCGCTAAGGGCCTAAATTTCTTCTTCTAAGACTTGGAATAGATGTCATTGTATGCTACCAAAAATGAATTCTAATGTGCTTATATCTTTTCTCCTCTCTGTTTGGGTGAACTGTTAGGCGAAAGGATGCACACTTGGAGATTAAAAAGTCGAAAATAGATGAAGAGTAGAGACAGCCAGAAAAGAATCCAAAATATGGAACGAATTTTTGGGGTCATTTCCAGATCTGCAGACTCAACTTACAAGTGCAAAACTGAAGCTGTCCATCATTTCTTTGGGCGTTCTATATTCTAAGCATTTTCTCGGTCTATTATTCAGTAACTCCACAGCCCAGCTCAACTGAGCGGAGCTGTGGGCAGCAAAGTCGGTTTTCTTCGGGAAAAACTGGCGAAGCAAACCATTCGTATTTTCGTTGCTCCCTCTTTGCCAAGGGTTTCTCCCTTCAGCAAAGAAAATGGGGGTTGCTATTTTTTTCTGTAGTTTAGCATGGCTGGCAAACTCCATGCCATTATCTACAGTCACCGTTTTACAGGCCTCTTTTCTCGTTTGGCCCTGAATAGTGTCACCTTCCCAATGGCCTGCCACCTTGCGACTTTCACCCTCTTCGGGGCGTTGGTCAATCATCGTTTGGTTGTGTATACGTGAATGGCTTTTCCGAGTCGCTCGTTTTTTCTTTCCGGGGCCACGCAAGTATTTTCGGTAGCCAGCCCCTCTTGGACTGTACAAGTAGCGGTAGATCGTCATTCGACTGATGGGAGGGTCATCTTCTAGCTTTCTTCGACCTTCAATCTGTTCTGGAGACCAATACTTCGCCAGGAGAGTCTCCACTTGTTCTTTGCTAGCTCCCATCACTTTTTGAGGCTTTCGAGCTAGCTGTAATCGGCTTTGAGCCAGGCCATTTGCGGGTCTTGGGTAATAGCGGCCACGGACTTGATTACGGCGAAATTCGCGCCAAATAGTCGAGGGGGATCGGCCCAGGCGACGGCCAATTTGAGATAAGCTATATTTTTCTTTTAGCATCTGGGCTATCACTTCTCGTTCATAACGGTTTAAATGTTCGTAGGTTCGTGGCATTCTATGTTCTCCTTTGGGGGGGGTCAGATACCCAAAGAATGAACTATGCTGCGGACCTTTGCACTTGTATTGTTACTCTACCCTTCTATCTTCGATTCTCTATCTTTTTTCTCATTTCGTCTTCTTCCTTCGCTCAGTATTACTATGCTGTGGAGGATATCGTTGCCAATCAAATTCTTCGTCGTGGCACAACCAGTAGCACGGGTATCCCTGCGGGGACTCTGATCATGTCGAGCCGCTGCCGCAGCTGGAGGCATTGCTTTTGTTGGAACCGCTGATGGCGCAAATGGTGAAGTGGTACAAATCGATGTAGTTACTGGTGACATCATCAGTCGTTTAACTTTCAGCAGCGATATTCATGATGTGACCTTAGCTGGAGATCATTTTTATGTGTATACCGTGAATGCCTTATATGTAGTTTTAAATGATAATGGTCTTATGAGTGTGGTGGGTTCGCTTGCATTGGCGGGGTCTGCTAACGGTTCGATTGGACGTATGCGGTTTTTTGTAGGTAGCGATACTGCGTATACGGTTCATAGAGCAGGCTATAGCACTATTGATGTTAGTAACCCAACTCAACCAACGTTGATTACCTATCAAATGACGACCCAGTTTGGATGGAAAGATATTTCTATCAATGGTTCAGGTATTGAGAATTGTAATATTAAATGCCCAAAAGAAGATATTGTAAAACAGGAGTGTTCCATGCCGAAATCTTCTAGATTTGAAAACTCGACAGAAGACAAAAAAAGGAGAAAGACATGGAACAAATCAAGAGTAGTATTCATCCCCGAAAAGGCAAGCATTTGACACAGAAAGAACGGATCATGATTGAAACAATGCTCAAAAACCGAGGACGTCCTTTGGAGATAGCCAGCTATCTGGGAAGGCATCGTCGAACCATAGAGCGCGAAATCAAACGTGGGGAGGTAGAGCATTTCGATACAGAACTGCGAAAGAAGAAAGCATACAGCAGTGATCGAGCCCAGGAACTTCATGATCTAAATGCGACGGCCAAGGGACCTGAGCTTAAGCTTGGAAAGCATCATGAAACGGCCGTGTTTATCAGCGAGCACATTCTTGTTCACAAACGCTCACCCGATGTGGTTGCTCCTTTGCTTAAACAAGAGCAGAGACCTGCAGCGGTGAGTACAAAAACGCTGTATACCTATATTGACCAAGGTCTCATCCCGGGGGTGAGCAACGAGTCCCTATGGGAAAAACGAAAACGGATAAAACGAAAAAGACGTGCTATTAAGCGGGTTAAAAAGCAACATGCCCGAAGGACCAGTATCGAAAAACGACCTAAGACCGTAGAAAAACGCGAGGAATTTGGGCGCTGGGAATTGGATTTGATCGTCGGCGGAAGAGGAACTTCAAAACCGGTTTTAATGACGTTAGTAGAAAGAAAGACCCGAATGCTAAGGGTGAGAAAACTTTCGGATAAAACACAGGCATCGGTTCTGCAGGCCCTCAAAGCGATCGAAAGATCGATGGGAGTTGGCCCATTCAGATCGATGTTCAAGTCGATTACAGCCGATAACGGGAGCGAGTTTCTCGACGTGGAGCAGATGGAGCGTTCCGGATTTAGCAAAAAGAGACGTGTTAAACTCTATTATGCTCACCCGTATTCTTCCTGGGAACGAGGCTCCAACGAAAATGCCAACCGTATGGTTCGTCGTTTTGTCGCCAAAGGAGACAACATCGGAAAATATACCATCGACCGTATTGGTGAGATTGAAAAGTGGATTAACAACTATCCTCGCAAGATCCTAGAATACAAGCCCGCACAGGAGTGTTTCGATTTGGAGATCGCCGCATGAACAGAAGCTCTCAGGTCCATTTTTTGCGGCATTTAATTTTACAATCCACCGCTGCTGTAAGTCCGAATAGCACATTAGGTGGGGGGCAACACATTTCACGGTATGATGTGAGCAATCCAACCAATGTGAATGTGTTTATTACCCAGTATCAAACACCTGGCATTGCTCGGGCCGTCTCGATTTATAATGGGTTGATTTATGTCGCTGACGACACAGCAGGTATGCAAGTCATTAACTATTTATCGTATGACACAGCGGGGAACCCGCCGAGCATAACCTTGTCAGCCAGTTTCCTATTGAGCCCTGCTGAAGCAGAAGAAGGCAAACGCGTCCGAGTTACAGCCAATGTAAATGATGATGTGCAGGTTCGTAATATGGAGTTTTATATCGATGATGTGAAAGTCGCTACGGACGTAAATTTCCCTTTTGAACATCATTTTATCACTCCTGAATTAGCAGGCCAACCTACCTTTTCCTTGCAGGCACGCGCAAGCGATACCGGAGCAAATATAACCTGGACGAGCAACCTGAATGTTACCCTCACACCCGACACAACGCCTCTACAGGTTGTACGCGTAGCGCCTTCCCAGGGAGCTATATTGGGAAGTATGGGGACCAACGCTGCGTTCTTCAATGAACCCATGGATGCGTTGAGTATTACATCGAGCGTTTCTTTAAAAGAAACAGGTCCGGACGGTCTGTTTGGTACGGCTGATGATATAGATGTACCTGTTGTACCCGATTGGCGTGAAGATGTGTCAGGTATTTTCTTCAATCCAGAACAAGCCCTTACGACTGTGTATTATCAAGCCGAAGTAAAAACCAATGTCGCTGATTTAGCAGGAAACATATTGGTTTCAAACGTTACTTGGAATTTTCGCGTATACTTCATCGCCAATGACAGCGATGGGGATGGTGTACCAGATGCCACAGAACTCCTGTTAGGCCTTGATCCCAATGAGGTCGATACGGATGGGGATGGTATTTTAGATGGAGAAGAAGATTATGATGCGGATGGGTTATCCAATATCTAAGAGGTGGTCCTGGGCACGGATCTCGACGATACGGACACGGATAATGACGGAATTTTAGATATCAATGAAGATAGCGATGGGGATGGTCTGACTGATATTGAAGAATTGATTACATATAACACAGATCGCTTTAATCGGGACACCGACGGGGATGGATCTAACGATGACGACGAGCTCTCCCATGGATCCAATCCTTTAAGTGAAAACAGTCTTCCTCCCAGCGCTCTAGGAGGCAGCGTGATGGGCGTTACTTTTTCTATTCGCAACAATGCCGTTGGTTATAGTAGTGAGTTTGGTGCCGTGAACGGTATAGCGTTTTCGATCAGAAATCTGTTTGATGTCAGTGACGGTTTTGGGCAGGTTAGAGGGGATGCTGTTTCGATTAGAAACCTTTTTGATGTGGGGGAGAATTTTGGATGGGTCCATGGACCGAACTTTTCAATGCAAAATAAGGTTCCGCCTCAGCTTATTCTAAAACAGGTGGATGGAGATATATTTAGCGTAGAAAATCATGAACCGTAAACAGAAAAAAATGTTCGTGGGCCTAAAATAATAAGGACCTGAATCCGTCAGCTATCGCTTCGGAAGGCGTTTTGGGGCTCAAAAGTTGAAAACTTTTTCCTTGAGATGCTCGCTTTTGGGCGGATTGGGACCGGCAAGTATTACCCTGATGAATTTTTTGAGCGTACAGGTCAGATTCACTCTGATTTGACCATTTTGGGGCGTAGGCCTCCTTGGGCAGTCGCCTTAGAGTATTGTTAAAGGTGCACGGAGGGCTATGCGAAGGAATGGGCAATATCTTGTATCACTTCAGACCAGCGACAACGCTTGCCAAAGTGAAGTTCAATTCGTCCGGCGTGGCGGACCAATCGAACCGCGCAATAAACGATATTTTTGAGAACCGTTTTGATTCGCCAGCGCGGGATGTTGATTTTCTGCGGGGCAAGCCCAGCCCGTTTGATGACCTCTTGGCCAAGACCGCGCAATAGGTTGAAGGCCACCATGGCGCATAACAGAATAATCTTATTGGCACAGGGTCTCCCCGAAGGCAATCGCTCAACATCAAGATCGCTTTTGAGTTCACTATGGTACTGCTCGCTGGGGCCATGTCCATGATAGAGATCTAGCACCGTCTTGGCACGACAAGAGAGGTTCGTCCACCAGGTGTTCACCTCAAGTTTAGGAACCAGAAGTTTCTGACCATCGATATCGATGGTGCGTTCAATCACTTCGAAGGCCACCGGGACACAAGGGTGGTTTTGGTCACCACCGGGATGGAAATGATCGAAAAAGCCTGTGTAAACGTTCTTGCCTTCACGACTGTCTTGTTTGTCTCCAACTCGGCGTGCAAGGGCCAGCATTTGTTCAGGACATTCGCGGCGAGGATTTCGCTTTACGATAAAATAATGATCCCCAAAAGCGTCGAAGTTATCGGCCGCAGCGTTGCCACTATCAAGCCGAAGCAGACATTTTCCACCCAGGCCCAGGGTTTGGAGCGTTTCAACGCTGCGGGCAATAAACGCGGTCGTTCCCGACTGACAATGTTGTTTACCGGGTCGAAGTTCGCACTCAAGCATGTGGCCTTGAGTGCCCACATAGGCAAATATCAGGGCGTAACCATCATGGCCCTTCTAGGTGTAGGAAACGCCTTCTTTTGAAGAGCCTGAATGATCCAAAGGGCTCACATCGATATCGACGGGAACAAGATCAAGCCCTTCGACATCTACCTAGCCAAAGGGGCCCGAGGAAAGAAATTCGGTGTTGAGTTTGCGTAGCCCCACATGGGTTCTAGCTGGGGGCAGGTTGTCGAAACGACGTCGGAACACCGGCTCAGAGGCTACCTTTTTAACTCCCCTTTTTAAGTCCAAAGGCATTCATAAAAATCTCATCACCCCGGTACAGGTCGATATCATTGAAATCGGTTCGACCGTTGCAAAGTAAGCCGATCTGGGTAAGGAGGATCTCCCGATCAGAGATCGCATCGGAGCGGCGTGGTTAAAAATTGGAGGGAAGAATCCGTTGAGCATGATCCTCAAGCAGCAGGCCGCAAAGATGATTTCCGCTTGTGCTGTTGAGTTCGCCCTTGCCAGTCTTTATTTTATATTGTTTCATATACACACCTGTTGGGGTGGGGTTGTTTGTTTGAATACGGGTATCCTCCCCGCTTTAGCCCAACAGGTAATGAAAAATCGTCAGATTTTATCTGACGGATCCAGGTTTAACACTTGTTTTGATCGTCTCCGAAGTAACTGCACAAACCTTTAATAGTGGATCAGATGGAACCGATGGGGCACTTATTATAAGTACGCCTGGGACGAGCGTCTTTGATCCAAGCTCTTTTACTCCTCTGCTTGATCCCGATGGAGATGGTGTTTACCATTTTACAACCGTCATGGTTTCTACTGGGGTTACTGTTAGGTTTGATTCTGCTATTATGGGTAATAAACCTGTTGTGTGGTTGGCTACAGGCAATGTTCAAATTGATGGTACACTTGATCTTGGGGAGAAACTGGGCACAATTTTTCGACTCCTGCTATACCCATTTCTGCCAAACCCGGTCCGGGAGGTTATGCTGGAGGAATAGGCTATCGGACCGCAAATGCATCAGGACCTTTGCTAGGGTATGGTCCGGGTGGAAGGGGCATTCCCACTACGGGCAATTATGGAGGTGGAGGGGGGGGGGATATGCTTCAGTAGGTGGTGCTGGTTCTGGTAGTTCTGGTGGCCTAACGTATGGAAATATTTTTCTTCTTCCACTCATAGGAGGATCAGGCGGTGGCGGAGGGGGGGGAGTTGCTGACGGTGCTGGAGGAGGTGGGGGTGGGGGTGCTTTGCTGATTGCCAGCTCATCGAATATCATTATAGATGGATCTATTGACGCAAAAGGTGGTGCGGGTGGATCGGGGCTTGGATCGGGGAATAGTTCTCAACGGGGTGGTGGTGGAGGAAGTGGTGGCTCTATCCGACTGCTTGCTTCTGTTATTAGTGGTTCAGGCGCATTGTCCGTATATAGAGGTATTGGATCAAACGGTGGGGGATCTGGAAGTGATGGTCGAATTCGGTTAGAAGCGTTTGATCATAATTTTACAGTTGGAACGAATCCTGGCTATACCTACTCATCGCCAAGCGTTGTTTTCTTACCCACTAATAATATTGTTCCGTCGGTGCGTGTGGTGAGCGTCGATGGGCAACTGGTTCCCGCCAATCCCACAGGATCTTTTGGTCCAGCCGATCTAGATATTACAAATGCCGCCCCTGTTACATTGGATATCGTAACAGAGAATATCCCAACAGGAGCGACTGTTACTGTGACCATGTGGTCGGAAAACGGCGGCAGCACAAACTTCACCTCATCGCCGCTGATGGGAACCGATCAATCGTCTACGGGTACGGTTCCGGTTCCATTCGGATTTTCGCGATTTTATATCGATGCTTACTGGGCGAATTAAGGACTACTCTTTTTTATAATTAGGTTCTGTCCTGAAACTCCCCGCCGATAGGTGAGTTTCAGGACAGAACCTAATTGTTAAGGTTGAAATGAATAAAAAAAAGTTAGATCCGTCTAATATAAAGAACAACGAGACAGAAATAGATGATCGCCATCTTGTTGAGCGAGCTAAACAAGGCGATGAGGAAGCATTTGGAGACTTGGTAAAGGTGTATCATCAAAGAGTTTATAATTTGACCTATCGGTATGTGAACAATGCTCAAGATGCTCAAGAGCTTGTTCAACAAACGTGGATCAAGGTGTGGAACAAGTTACATACCTTTAAAGGGAACGCTAAGTTTTATACATGGGTTTATCGGATTGCAGGATTTGTTTGTCTTGATTATATACGAAAAAGATCTCGTCAAAAGGAAGTTGAATTATTAAGTGAATTTGAACTTCCTGTTGCTTCTGGTGCCCAGATTCCAGCAAGCATACAGTCCAGGCCGGATCGCCAAGCCGAAAGAGCCGAAGTCAAATCGCGTTTTTATGATGTTTTGGAATCGCTTTCTCCAGAACATAAAATGACTTTAATATTACGCGAAGTAGAAGGGTTGTCATATGTAGAAATTGCTAAGATGATGAAGCGTCGAAAAGGGACTGTCATGTCTCGTATATTTTATGCTCGCAAAATTATCCAAGAAAAGCTAAAGGAGTTGCGATGAACTGGACAAAAGCGGAAAAATGGATTAGTAGAGAACTGGACGGGGAATTAGCCCCCCAGCAAAGAGTTCGTTTGGAACAACATTTAAATGGATGTGTTGAATGTTATGCCCTAAAAGAAGAATGGGTTTCTTATTCCTCTATGATTGGTCAAAAAATGGCTGTGGAAGGGGGGTACACAGCAACACAATTATGGTCAGATGTACGTAGCCGTTTACATGCTGAAGAGAAAGATATAAGCCCTGTGGGCTTATTGGGGATGCGTCGTGCATGGGCAGGGGCTACACTCGGTGTTATTCTTGCTGTTGGTTTAACTCTATTTTTTATGCTTAATAATTCATTTAGACATGACAAGCTTTCAGAGTATTCCGGGGTTACGGTGGAATGGGTTGAGACGGATATGCCCGAAGCCATGTCGATGGTTTATGAACATGATGAAACAGGGTTAACCGTTATCTGGATTGTTGAAAATAACAATAATCAAGGGGGGCACATTGGTTCCTAAAAAATCCATTTCAATAGCTCTTTGGAGCGTTCTACTCTTTTCCATGGGCATTTCCTTTTCTGCGCAGGCAGCACCTGTTACCTTGAAAGCTTCTATGATTTTGGCTTCGGACACCCCTTCTCCTATGGACTTTAGGCTGGACCGAGTTGAGTATAAATTAAGACGGATCTTTTCATTTGAGTACTATCAACTTTTAGGGGAGGGAGCCATAACGGTTGAACCACCTGTACCTCTATACTTCAATGGCTCCAAAAGGGCGTATAAGGGCTAAGATTCGTTGGTTACGCGGTAAAAAGAGCATATTGAGTACCACGGTTACGATGAAAAAAGGAATCCCTGCGATTCTGGGTGGCCCTGCGCATAAGGGAGGCGCCCTTATCATTACATTGGAAGTTAAGCCCTAACAGATCATCGATTTAAATCTCATCCATTCGTAACAACTTTTAATTACATATTAGAGCGCTTCACGATTGAGGTGTCGCGATGTAGCACGAAGAAAACCAGCCGATTACGTCGTCGGGAGAAACCTCTTCGAACGCTTGTGTGATCGCTTCAGATAGTTCCTGCTGACTGCGGGCTGCAAGGCTGCCCAACCGATTCTTTATCTTGCCCCACATTTTTTCAATGGGGTTGAAATCGGGACTGTAGGGTGGAAGGAATCTTACATGGGCCCCACATGACTCAATGAGTTCAATGACCTTGGGATTGTGATGGACGCGAAGATTGTCCATGATGATGATGTCTTCAGGTGAAAGAGTCGGGAGAAAAACCCGGCGAATATATTCTCCAAAAACAGCCGTCTCTGTCGCCCCCTCTACTTCCATGGCCGCTGTTGTTCCGTCCAGGCGGACCGAAGAAATCAAGGTGGTGGTACACCAATGTCCATAAGGCGTTTTGGCAAAAAGCCTGTTCTCGCCCAACGCCTGGCCCCGCAGACGAGTCATATTCGTTTTCGCCCCGGATTCATCAATAAAGACAAGGCGACTTGGATCAAGTTTGGCCACCTCTTGGATCCACTGCTTTCTCAAGAGATTTACATCCGCCTGGTCTTGCTCGCTGGCGTGAAGCGTTTTTTTATACCGGGAGCCCAACCGATTCAACGCCCGCTGTACGGCCATGATCGACCCTTTCGCGCCGCTCATGTTCTTGAGTTCTTCAAGCGTTGCATCGGGATGTTTGCCCCCCAGTTGAGCCAACGCCTTGAGCTGCTTTCCGCTGTAGAGGGCCTGACGATGCCCACGCGGTCGGGGAGCGGTCTGTCCGGTTTCGTTGAAACGAGAGAGCCCACGCTGAAACGTTCTAAGATCTACACGATAAGAAGATGCGATATCGGCCTGGGAACCTTTGCCCATTTTGTAGGCATCTATCGCACGCCGCCGGATGCGTCGAGGCTTTTTTGTAATTCCTTTTGGCCCAAATGGTTCGTGCAGAAATCCGCGTTTAACTGACGGATCCAGGTTAAGGTGGATTGTAAAATTAAATGCCGCAAAAAATGGACCTGAGAGCTTCTGTTCATGCGGCGATCTCCAAATCGAAACACTCCTGTGCGGGTTTGTATTCTAGGATCTTGCGAGGATAGTTGTTAATCCATTTTTCAATCTCACCAATACGGTCGATGGTATATTTTCTGATGTTGTCTCCTTTGGCGACGAAACGACGAACCATACGGTTGGCATTTTCGTTGGAGCCTCGTTCCCAGGAAGAATACGGGTGAGCATAATAGAGTTTAACACGTCTCTTTTTGCTAAATCCGGAACGTTCCATCTGCTCCACGTCGAGAAACTCGCTCCCGTTATCGGCTGTAATCGACTTGAACATCGATCTGAATGGGCCAACTCCCATCGATCTTTCGATCGCTTTGAGGGCCTGCAGAACCGATGCCTGTGTTTTATCCGAAAGTTTTCTCACCCTTAGCATTCGGGTCTTTCTTTCTACTAACGTCATTAAAACCGGTTTTGAAGTTCCTTTTCCGCCGACGATCAAATCCAATTCCCAGTGCCCAGATTCCTCGCGTTTTTCTACGGTCTTAGGTCGTTTTTCGATACTGGTCCTTCGGGCATGTTGCTTTTTAACCCGCTTAATAGCACGTCTTTTTCGTTTTATCCGTTTTCGTTTTTCCCATAGGGACTCGTTGCTCACCCCCGGGATGAGACCTTGGTCAATATAGGTATACAGCGTTTTTGTACTCACCGCTGCAGGTCTCTGCTCTTGTTTAAGCAAAGGAGCAACCACATCGGGTGAGCGTTTGTGAACAAGAATGTGCTCGCTGATAAACACAGCCGTTTCATGATGCTTTCCAAGCTTAAGCTCAGGTCCCTTGGCCGTCGCATTTAGATCATGAAGTTCCTGGGCTCGATCACTGCTGTATGCTTTCTTCTTTTGCAGTTCTGTATCGAAATGCTCTACCTCCCCACGTTTGATTTCGCGCTCTATGGTTCGACGATGCCTTCCCAGATAGCTGGCTATCTCCAAAGGACGTCCTCGGTTTTTGAGCATTGTTTCAATCATGATCCGTTCTTTCTGTGTCAAATGCTTGCCTTTTCGGGGATGAATACTACTCTTGATTTGTTCCATGTCTTTCTCCTTTTTTTGTCTTCTGTCGAGTTTTTAAATCTAGAAGATTTCGGCATGGAACACTCCTGTTTTACAATATCTTCTTTTGGGCATTTAATATTACAATTCTCAAGCCGATGTTTGGTGAGATCTTGACATAAGGCGACCGTATGATACCATTAAAAGATCTATCCATCATCATCCCCTTCCAATACGATTCTCAGGATCGACTAGAAGACTTGAAGTATATCCTGTACTATCTAAAAAAATACTTCGTTGATTATGAAATCATCTTGATAGAAAGCGGTGACCGGCAAGACGATTTACCACTTTGAGGAACGGCCCCATATTCGTTACCAATTTTACAAGATGCCCGTTTTTTGGAGGTCAAAATTGTTTAATCAAGGAGCCAAGCTTAGCCAACGACCTTATCTATGCTTTTATGATGCAGATGTTCTCATTCAGCCTAACGCCCTGGAGGAGAGTGTGAAGCGTTTAGAGCGCAATATGTTTATATTGCCTTATAATGGAATTTTATTGAATGTAAAAGGAGGATGCAGGCAGCATGTTATAGATACACTAGACATTTCATCGATTCCGTTTGTTCCCACCAATCGCAAACAGCAACCTAGATTAAAAAAAGAGGTGGAAATCTATGGTGGAGTCATTGATTCCGTTGGAGGGCTATGTTTATTGCCTCGGGATATCTTTTTTGAATATGGTAGCTATAATGAAGAGATGATCTTATGGGGCCCAGAAGATTGTGAAATAGAGTATCGCTTCCGTATGTGTGGGATTCCTACCACAAGGCTGGATGACTTTAACCTTATTCATTTAGCCCACTATCGCGAACCGTACAGCGCGACGGTGGATCAACCTTATCATGAATGATCTAAAGAACTTTTTTCATTTATTCAATCCTTGGAGGCCCAGGCGTTCAGAAAGTACATCGATGCCGATCTGAAGAGCGAGATCATAAGAGATGCTTTACTGCCTAAAGAAATAGTATCTAGCTTCTCCTCCAGGAAGATTATTCACGATGTTGAATGTCCTAAATGCAACCAGAGTTTGGAGCTACACCTTTATATCCCAAATATTAGGTCATGCATAAAAGCCCTTATCAGGCGCCTTATACGATTTATCAAATCGAGGTTAGTAAGGAGAAGAGAAAAGGATTCACCTAATGCCCTTGACTGAAAGCGTGTTTAGCAATGATCCAGATCTTGGATTTTCCTTCAAAAAAATTTCGGGTTGTTAGAATCGTTGCTATACAGGTCGATATCATTAAAGTGACAGTGCCCGTTGCAGATCAATCCGGTCACTCATGGCAATATGATGGTCGCTGAAAGCATCGCTCCTACGTTTTTGATAGTTTTTGAGTATGGATTGGGGGCCAGGCAGCCCAGCAGCAATCCGCACAGCTAATTGCCGCCCGTTGAATTTAGATCCTCCTTGCTACGTTTTAATTTGTAGTGTTTCATGTTCTCACCTGTTGGGTTCGTTTTTATTCAAGACCACTATAGGCTTTCGAGCCTGTAGGCCCAAGGTTTTAACCTTTTTAATATGTTTATGGGGTCTGGTTGGTCTTCATTTACTGATTTAATAATAGATTTAAGAAAAAATAGGAACCTGTCCCCTTGACAGAGAAGTTTACACGATGGGTTGAATCTTTTCCCACATAACCAAAATTCGTACTATGAGCATGCCCCTATACATCATCAACATTCCCCGCTGTAAAGATCGGCGCAATCATATGGAGAGACTCTGCCGAGATCATGCCTTGGAATGCCGCTGGATAGAGGGGATTGGTGGAAAGTCTTTGAAGGACAGGGAACTCAAAGCCAAGTATGGAGATGATATTTTATCTAAAAGAGAACACCTCAAAGGACGCAGCCTCACAAAAGCTGAGATAGGGTGTGTATTAAGCCATCTCTCAGCTTATCAGGCCATACTATCTCAAAATCCAAAAATAGCATGTATTTTGGAAGATGATGTTCTATTTCCCGATCACTTTAAGACCCTGCTTCAAAGTATAGCAGTTGCCGTAGAACAATGGGATCTATTATTGTTAGGGCATTGGTCTTATCCCATGCCGAATCGAGAGAAGGGAGCTCGAGGCAAAGCGTTTGGCGTCAATCTGGCGCCGATAAATAAAGTCACCTATAAGCTCACAGAGCCTATTGAATTCCCCTTCAGTGCGACTGGGTACTGTATAACCCAGGCAGCAGCCAAGAAAATGATCAACTATGTGTTCCCTATAAAAGCTCCAATAGACTGGTATACAGGAAGTTCTGGTAGCATGTTAAAGCTAAGGATATTATCTCCGCCATGTGTCCTTCCTGACTTTTCGTTTAAAAGTACTATGACGGAAAGGCCCATTTCTATGTGTCACAAACCTAAGCGTTCCTGGATGAGGCAACACCTCCATAACCTGTTAAGAGGAATGATACACAGTGTGTCCAACGTGAATTTACTGCCGAAAAAATATGGATTAAGAAAAAATAGATTTTATTATTTTAGTTTTAATAATGTGCCCAAAAAGTGAGGCAAAAACGATATGGTTTTACCAACGAAGGGATCTATAAAAGCTATGGCCATCTAACAAAACCAAACGTACATTATGGCTCGAACCTCTCACATTCATAATCAACCTCTATATGAGGCGCACGGTTTTTCCATTTTTTCCAAAGACTCTAGATTAATCCGTTGTCCTGATATAAACATTTCTATATTCAACCAGAAGCCGATAGCAACTAAAATCCAATAGCTTAACCATGCCTGACGATGCTCCCAAACTTTCTGTAGTGATGCCAGTACACAACACGGATTTATATCTCGAAGAAGCCATCCAAAGCATTCTGAATCAAACATTTCAAGCCTATGAATTCATCATTATCAATGATGGATCTACCGACCACTCCGGAGCCATTATCGATGATTACGCTAAAAAAGATAGGCGCATCGTGGCCATTCACCAGCCTCATAAAGGCCTTATCGGGTCTTTAAACAGCGCCATAAGCCTTGTGAATACATCCTTTATTGCTCGCATGGATGCCGACGACATTTCACTTCCGGCGCGTCTGGAATGTCAATACCGTTATATGATAGAGCGCCCTGACATTGCGGTTTTAGGCACAGCTGTTCGGTATATTCATTCCTCCCATTCTGCTATACCTAGTGCAGTAGACCAACGGCCCATGACCCCCACAGAATTAACAAAGTGGTTTAAAAGAGGAGACTGTCCTGTCGTGCATCCGACGGTGATGATGCGGAAAGATATTTTCGATGAAGTCGGCGGTTATTCGCCAGCGTATATACATGCTGAAGATTTTGAATTGTGGATAAGAATCGCTCGGAGATATAGGATCATGAATCTTCGGGATGCGCTTCTCTATGTGCGTTTGCATAGTCATAATACCTCCCGACAGCATGCGTTGCAGCAAGCCTTTTCCGCCACTGTAGCTGAATTTGAAAAAGGGAGAAACACCGTTACTTTTTCATCCATATGTCCAGCGTATCGCACCGAAATTATCAGGCAGCTAATGTTAACGGAAAAGGAAACATGGGCCTTTCAACTACATGAGCTTAAAAAGATTACGGATGGTTTGTCCCATCCCAAAGGGGCTGGGCCGCAACTTGAAAAATATTACCGTGAACTAAAGAAGGTCCCCTATGCTATACAACTTAACCAAGCTTATTGCCTAGTAAAAACGAAGTTTTGGTTTGCCCGTTATTACCTGTATAAAGGTAGGATTTTTAAGGCCCTATCTTGTTTGCTTCATCTCTTCATCCTAAGAAGTCTGACTTTTGCAAGAATGGGACAGTACTGAAGTAATGGCTATAGAAAGAACGTATCCATGTCACATCACTTGACGGAAATGCTGCTAACCTGTAGTAGGTTGCTGGATCAATACGATATCGATTATGTCGCCACCGGTAAGACCGCCCTGAGTATCCTCCAGAACAAAATACCGCCCTCTCTATCAAATGTTGTCCTCGTGGCATATCCGGAGCATCCTAACCGTCTAGGTGTTTTTATGCGTACCCTGCGAAACAAGGGATATTCCATCACCACATTCAGTGACTCTTGGGACATTCGCAAAGTTGAAGCTGGTTTGTCCATCTACTCACCCTCTGTCCGCCTCAATTTATGCAAGCGGGATGGAACTACATGGATCTCATCTGATAGCACGGGCCACTGCCATGATTTCATGAACCCTGAATATCATTTTTTCCAAGGAAGTTTTTTAAAAATAGCAAAAGGAACAGGCTCCTACTTTTTATCTCATCGTTTCAAACGATTTTGTGCCGACCGAATCTACTGGCATACGGGCAGGATGTCGAAGTATGCCTATCTTACCCTGTTGGAATTATTCAAAAGTCTACTCGTAGCCTTTGAAAAAGACAATATCCTGGATCCGTCAGTTAAACGCGGTTTTCTGCACGAACCATTTGGGCCAAAAGGAATTACAAAAAAGCCTCGACGCACCCAGCGGGTGCGCCTGCGTTTTTTTGCAACCTTTTGCCTCCAAAGCATTCGTACAGAAATCCCACGTTTAACTGACGGATCCAGGAATATTACTTACTGGATCGATTACGGCACCCTCCTTGGGGCCATAAGGTATCAAGGTATAATCCCCAGCGACGAGAATATGAATATATCCGTACTTGCTGAGGACCGAGACAAAGTGTTTGCCTTATCTTCTTTTCTCCAGGAATACGGATATGCAATGCGGTATCGTTGTCAGTCCAAGGAAAACCGTGATTGTATATCCGTTTTTTCCTCGAGAAGAGGTCGGCTATCTATTAACATGGCCATTCGCATACGGCGAAACAGCCTACTGGTCGACCCATTGAGTGGAAGTTCGGAGAATAAAGGAAGCCTGCGGAAATTGTCTGTGGCGTTGGCCCTGCGGGATGTCTTTCCGTTGAAGCTCTACCCTTTCTATAACGTGAAGGTATGTGGTCCTCGTCATGCACATAGAATACTTAAGCAATATTATGGCGAAACCTATCTGACCCATACCTTGCCGTGGAGGGCATGCCATGCGAGATATATTGGCCAAAATATATTAAAACGCGGAGGACAGATAGGTCAACCTATTCATGAGTTTTGTCCGGCCCAGGCGCCTCGGTACTACGCTGGAACAGAGGGTTTAGACCACGCATACATCATCTCCGCAAAAGACGATGCAAAGCGACGACACCATGTGCAACACATGGTAAAAAACCGGTTGCCACAAGCAAAAATTTTTCTCGCTGTAAATGGGTTAACGCTTACAGAGAGCAATCTTCAGAGATACATCGCACAAAGATATATGACGAAGGATTTTGACTACAGTTCTTTTTCGTGGAAACGTTTGACCACCGGCCAGGTCGGTTGTGCCTTGTCCCATATGTGCCTATGGGAACAGCTGATTGATCGACGGACGCCATATATGCTGGTTTTGGAAGATGACGCATTTTTAACAAATGATTTTATGACCAAGTATACGACCCTTCTTGATCATCTTCCTGTTGATTTTGATTATATCTCCCTATTTCATCACCCGGAGCAGCTCGATCTATTAAAACAAAAAAAAGGAATCGCGAGAAGAAACAACTATTTTATCAAGCCCCCTCCCAACCTTTGGGGAACCATGGGATACATTATTTCTTATTATGGAGCGTGTAAAATATTGAGCCATGTTAAGCCGCTTTATACTACTATTGACCGCATGATCAGTGACTTGGCGCATCGGCGCCTTATATATGCCTTCGAAAAACGTTATTAGAGATACAAGACGATATCATGTATGGGAACAAGGAGAGGCAGGACATCTCCTTTTGCCTCATGTGGTAACCCGCAGAAATGCAAAAAATTTCGGATTTGATTTAAAAAGCTGGCGAATCCGTAAAGCGCTCTATTTCTAATAGGTTCTCCGAAGGAGAACCATTGACAGCGCTAAGCGCTAAATGACAAAGATGACATTCCATTCTGGTCTGTACTCATTTTCCCAACGTTGAAAAAGCGTCCATATAGAGGGATCTCGAGAAAAATGGTTGTGACCAGCTTGGATAAACAAGTCCCCATACTCGCCGGAATTTTTTTTATCTCGTGCACCATAAAATAAAGGGGGTTTTGGTGCATGGTCGGCTTATGGGATGACTGTGAAACCAAATCTTGCTTCAATTGAGCGATAATAAAATTGTATTCTATTTTTTCCGTATTACTCCTGAATCCGTCAGCTATCGCTTCGGAAGACGTTTTGGGGCTCAAAAGTTGAAAACTTTTTCCTTGAGATGCTCGCTTTTGGGCGGATTGGGACCGACAAGTATCACCCTGATGAATTTTTTGAGCGTACAGGTCAGATTCACTCTGATTTGGCCATTTTGGGGCGTAGGCCTCCTTGGGCAGTCGCCTTAGAGTATTGTTAAAGGTGCACGGAGGGCTATGCGAAGGAATGGGCAATATCTTGTATCACTTCAAACCAGCGACAACGCTTGCCAAAGTGAAGTTCAATTCGTCCGGCGTGGCGGACCAATCGAACCGCGCAATAAACGATATTTTTGAGAACCGTTTTGATTCGCCAGCGCGGGATGTTGATTTTCTGCGGGGCAAGCCCAGCCCGTTTGATGACCTCTTGGCCAAGACCGCGCAATAGGTTGAAGGCCACCATGGCGCATAACAGAATAATCTTATTGGCACAGAGTCTCCCCGAAGGCAATCGCTCAACATCAAGATCGCTTTTGAGTTCACTGTGGTACTGCTCGCTGGGGCCATGTCCATGATGGTAGAGTAACAATACAAGTGCAAAGGTCCGCAGCATAGTTCATTCTTTGGGTATCTGACCCCCCCCAAAGGAGAACATAGAATGCCACGAACCTACGAACATTTAAACCGTTATGAACGAGAAGTGATAGCCCAGATGCTAAAAGAAAAATATAGCTTATCTCAAATTGGCCGTCGCCTGGGCCGATCCCCCTCGACTATTTGGCGCGAGTTTCGCCGTAATCGAGTCCGTGGCCGCTATTACCCAAGACCCGCAAATGGCCTGGCTCAAAGCCGATTACAGCTAGCTCGAAAGCCTCAAAAAGTGATGGGAGCTAGCAAAGAACAAGTGGAGACTCTCCTGGCGAAGTATTGGTCTCCAGAACAGATTGAAGGTCGAAGAAAGCTAGAAGGTGACCCTCCCATCAGTCGAATGACGATCTACCGCTACTTGTACAGTCCAAGAGGGGCTGGCTACCAAAAATACCTGCGTGGCCCCGGAAAGAAAAAACGAGCGACTCGGAAAAGCCATTCACGTATACACAACCAAGCGATGATTGACCAACGCCCCGAAGAGGGTGAAAGTCGCAAGGTGGCAGGCCACTGGGAAGGTGACACTATTCAGGGCCAAACGAGAAAAGAGGCCTGTGTAGTCACTCTAGTAGATCGAGCGACTCGATATCTCATCGCCGATCTTTTACCTCGATGCAATGCCGAATCGGTCAACCGTTCCGTACCTCAGTTCGCTGATTCAGGGCTCCCCTGTAAAACGGTGACTGTAGATAATGGCATGGAGTTTGCCAGCCATGCTAAACTACAGAAAAAAATAGCAACCCCCATTTTCTTTGCTGAAGGGAGAAACCCTTGGCAAAGAGGGAGCAACGAAAATACGAATGGTTTGCTTCGCCAGTTTTTCCCGAAGAAAACCGACTTTGCTGCCCACAGCTCCGCTCAGTTGAGCTGGGCTGTGGAGTTACTGAATAATAGACCGAGAAAATGCTTAGAATATAGAACGCCCAAAGAAATGATGGACAGCTTCGGTTTTGCACTTGTAAGTTGAGTCTGCAAGGAGGACATACTAACTCAACACACTTTATTAAAAGCTCGCCCAAACATGAGCCGGCCTATTTCATTAAGCCGTTTTTTTGTCTTTTTATCTTGAAACATAAAATAAGCTCCAAATTGGCGAGCCAGCGCCAGACTGCTTGTTATACACCACTCATGTCCATTAACAACAACATGACCTCCGCAATACCATATGTTTTTTCTCCCCTGAATAAATTTGAAGAAGATAGCGATCATGATGAAATGCAATCTATTATGAATGGGATGCTGTAGATGATCTATTCTTGTTATTATTTTTTTTGGATCTATCTCCGGCGCCCTTCTGGCAAAGCCGGTTACCAGGCAAGGCTTATCGGATTTTCTAGCATGTGGCAACATTCGGTGCTGCTGGATGATAACCGCATAATCTCCAGGCCTTGGGCCCAGGTGAGTGTAATGGTTGTATCCAAGCCACGGCGGCTGAGGTGTGGGGAGAGAATAGAGTCATCGTAATGCACGATACCGTTGCCCGCATCTGAGACATAATCACTTGATGATAAGATCCATCTTTCCAGGAAGGAGGGAGCATTCAGTAGTTCATATGCATGATTCGCGTTACAGGCTATGATAACATCGTCAAACACCTCTTCTATACCGCTTGCATTGATTACGCTTACGGAGTCTTTCCGCCGAACCACTTTTTTTACTTTATTTTTTAAAAAAATTCTATCTTGAAATGACTTGGTCAATGCCCCGTAAAATGCTCTACAGCCATTCCTAAAGACATTGATCTGGACTGATTGTTCAATATCCATAAAATCAAAAGTAAACCTTAGATGCGCAATGGGAAGGCTAAAAGGTTTGGAATTGACAAATACGTTAGAGACCATGGGAAACAGAATTTTGTATCTAAAATCATACGAAAAATTAAAAATGTTTAAAATGAACTGGGTGGAGGTCAGATAAAAGGGGTTAAAAAAACCGAGTCTTTCGAATTGTTTTATGAAGGTTAATAGTTTCTTAAACCGCTCAAGTTCTGGCTTCATCCTTGCCTTAAAGGGCGTATCATAATCATGGGCATATACATCGTCATCGTATTGTATACTAAAGCTGAATTCACTCTTATCATATTCATACCCGACCTCCTCCATTAAATGTGTCATCACATAATGGTCATCTATAAATCCCATTACCGCGGGCGTTATGGGTATTGAACTCCCGTCTCTCTGGGGAATATCTACCGTTGTACCATTACCGCCTATATGATCCTGCGCCTCATAAATACTAAAATCGAATTTCTCGGGCTCGCGTGACAAAGCCCAGGCCGAAGACAATCCAGAGACTCCGGCTCCAATAATGCATATCTTTCTTTTCTTATTCATAAAGGTTACTCGCTAGTTGAGGGGCCGAGATGTTAGAATATACTTATTAAAGAGTAAAGGTGTTTACCCAAGCGCGTCATAGAATAACAGCAACCCTTTTCTTTGGAAGGGCATGAGGGGTTATTATTACCCATGAGCAGTTAAGTGCCGTTCTAATCCGGGAGATGATTCTGCGATTCTGCTTAAGATCAAAACATCTCTTGACATCCCTTGGGCTTAGATAGAAGACTTTTTTTTAGATTAAAATTAATGGCATCACACACTGATACACTCAATCATCAATACACACCTGAAGAAGTCGCCCGACACAACAAACCGGACGACTTATGGATTATCATTGAAGACAAGGTGTACGACGTAACCGAATGGCTTAAACACCATCCCGGTGGCCAAAGGCCCTTGCTCTGTATGTCTGGGCAAGATGCCACAGCAGCTTTTCATGGATTTCACTCCAAAAAAGTATTCAACGAACAACTTCCCTTCTTCCAAATCGGTGTACTGCACAAGGAGGAGGATGTTATAGTGGATGAATTTAGAGATATGCAGCACAAGATGGAGAAGGAGGGGCTGTTACAAACAGGTTATGGGTGGTATGCCCGTGTTACGACCCTTTTAATGATGCTTTACGCTACAACATTATGGGGCCTGTTAAGCTTCAAAGAAGACCTTGTCGTTCTTTCTTTGTGGGTAGCCCTTCTCGGAATGTTTTGGCAACAGCTTGCTTTTTGTGGTCATGATTATGTTCATAATTCGGCAGGGAAGTGGCGACTAGGCAATAGACTGGGCAGTCTATAGGTTACGGCATTCCTGGGTATTTCCGGAGCGTGGTGGAAACAAAACCATAATACGCATCATCTTGTATCCAACTCTATTGAGCATGATCCCGATATTCAATACCTCCCTATTTTTGCCGTTACCGAAAAGATGTTTTCAGGTTTTTGTTCAACCTATTATAAAAAGCGATTTAATTTTGATCGCCTCTCGCGCTTTATGGTATCATGGCAACATTTCTTCTACTTTCCTGCTTATGGCCGTGGCTCGTTTCAATCTTTATATAAAATCTTTCATGGTCATTTTTAATTTTAAATCAAACGTGAAAGATCGAAAAAGTGAGTTAATCGCTATCGCCTTCTTTTGGGTGTGGTATATAGGGCTCATCGTTCAGATTCCTTCTGTGTCGGGAAAGCTATTGGTATTATTCATCCCGCATGCCGTGGCCGGTATTGTACATGTTCAACTCACGTTATTTCACTTTTCCATGCCGACCCATCATGGAACACGCTACGACTCATCTTCAACGTTGGAGTGGTTAAAAGCACAGATCTTAACCACCATGAATATTGAATCTCTCCGTTGGATGGATTGGTTCCATGGGGGACTTCAATATCAAATCGAGCATCATCTCTTTCCAAAAGCACCAAGGCATCATCTGAGGCATATAAAATACAACTATGTAAAACCTTTTTGCGAAAAACATGATATCGCGTATACGTCGGTTTCGTTTGGGGAAGCCATAGCAAGGGTATACAGGCGATTAAAAAAGGTGGCTCTTCTAGCAAGAAAAACCCAGAAAATGCCGGAAGAAAATTATCTTAAAATGCTCCTGGACGCAGAGGGGTAATAAAAATAGTTCCCTTATCAATGCAAGACTCAAAAAACTGGAAATCTGCAGACCGAAGAATCTTAACACTCGCACGTAGAACCGTCTCGCTATGGACCTCGATATATGATCGAGTTGACGAAAATAAACATAGGGTTCCTGGCGCAAGCTCGAGAGTACGAAAATAAAAGGAGAAATCTTGTGAAGATTACTGATTTTATCGTTTTTAAGGATCCAAAATTGGTAAAAAAATGGAGTGAGGACAAAGTGCCCATGTCCGAACTTACAGAAGCCTATTTTGATGACCGGCTTGACTTTAAGGCTGAGCTTCAAGACTTTCTGGAATCCAAAGATGACTTTGTCAAGTACTCCATCTTCACGAAAAAACATCTTCAGTTTTTCTTTACCCGCTTCCTTCCTGAAGTGGTGGTCCACTCACAAAAACAAGATATCAAAATTAGCCAAGAACACTACGATCGCGGAAATGATTTTTTCGGTTGGTTCCTCGGAAAAGGAATGGTCTACACCAGCGCGTTTTTTCGCAGCGGTGAGGAATCCCTTGAAACGGGCCAAGAACAAAAGATGGAGCTCGTTTGTGACAAACTCAAAATGAGTGAAAACGACCATTACCTCGACATTGGTTGTGGATGGGGAACACTTATAAAGTACGCTGCTGAAAATGTGGGCGCAGACGCCACGGGCATCACCGTCGCAAAAGAGCAGGTTTCTTTTGGAAATAACTGCATCAAGAAAGCGGGGTTAGAAGACAAGGCTAGGCTCTTTTACCTCGACTACCGGGATATTCCGAATCAAAAATTTGACAAGATTCCTTGTTTGGAAATGGCTGAACATGTAGGAGTTAGGCGCTTTAAAAAATTTATGAAGCAGATTTATGATCTTCTTGAAGAAGATGGCATTTTTTATCTTCAAATCGCAGGTCTAAGAAGAGGCTTCCACCCTGAAGACTTGGTTTGGGGTCTTTTCATGAGTAAGTATATTTTCCCAGGCGCGGATGCGAGCATGCCGATCAGCTGGGTTCTCGATAAGCTTGAAAGAGTCGGTTTTGAAATCCACAGTATTGAAAACGTGGGGATCCACTACTCACAGACCATTCAGCACTGGTACGACAACTGGATGAAAAATAAGGACGAAGTCGTCGCTGCATATGGAGAGCGATGGTTTAGAATCTAGAGAATGTTCCTCGCGTGGTCAGTGCAAATTGCAGCTCAGGGCAGCTCGACCTGCTTCCAGATCGTCTGTAATAAAAACAGAGATACATTCGATCGGAGGATCTGGTAAACTCGGTCAGTAACGAGTTTTATTGAAACCTAACTAAGGTCTTAACTATAAACGAGCTGAATAAGAAGAAAACTCCTGATCAACAGCCTTCAACCCAACTTGAGAGTAATACGATGCGAAAGCTTAGGCGGACTTTACCCCTTAAAAGACGAGAAGAACCTCAATAGCAACCAATAAAATTAGGTCTTTCACCGCTATTTCAAGATTTCAAGTGCATGGCTATATGTCTGCGCTTAGTAAATCCATGATTTTTTGCTGTTGAGCGTCACATTTTCCGTCTTGTTGATAGGTCGCATTTTCGATTTCCACTTCGTGGCGCCCTTGATTTTTAAGACATTCTATTACCCCCGAAAAACTCCATCGACGGTTTTCTCCTTTCCCATCCGATGCAAATAAAGGCGCCAAACGTTTTTGCATGTGCCATTGAACATAATAGGCCAGCATACATAAAAAAACATGGCCTTGGATTCTTCGGTCTATTTTGTGGTACACCGGACGTGTTTCTAGTTGTACGGTCTTGAGGTTTCGAAACGCCCGTTCTACAGTCCCTAAGGATTTATAGGCTTCAACCCTTGAGAGTCCATCGACGGTGTCGCCTTGAACATCTGAGCGAATAATATAACAGCCATCGAGGCGTTCTTCTTGAACAACCTTGTCTTGGTCTACCTGCCATATCAGCTTGTGCCACCGGCTTGACAAGATTTTTTCGTCGGCCTGAATAGACCACTTTATAAATTTCCCCATCTTGTATTTGGCTAGTATTTTACCCACCCGGGCCCCCAGTTTTTCAACGGTCATGGCTCTTTTGTAATCGGCAATCTCTTTGAGCCCCTCTCGTGTTTTTTCAGGCAATCGGTTTCGGGTAGCTCCTTCTTGTTTTTGAGTGGTCGGATTTTTGCAGAGGCTGTACCGGAGTTGTTCATCGTCGGGATCTATAATGTCTATGGATTTTTTCTCATCGAAAAAATCCATCTGTATGACCGATTGGTCTAGAAGCTCTTTGAGTTGGGCATGAGTCAGCGCGCTGATTGTACATATATCTTGGACGGTTCCAATTTTTCGAACTGGCCTTGAGTCACCATGCCACGATCTCCAACAAATATAAAATGTTCGAGGCCGTAGGCCTGACGGATTTGATCTATTTTGTCGGTGACCGTGGTTGCGTCTTTTGTGTTTCCTTCGAAGACTTCGCAGCCAACAGGACATCCTTGGTGATTGGTAATCAGCCCAGTCACAACTTGTTTATGGCCCTTTCTCTCGTCGCGATTATATCCAAATTTAATCAAGTCGCTCTCGGAGTATTCTCCTTCGAAATAGGTGTTGGTAATGTCGTAGAGAACGAGTGATCCTGACTGTAGATGCTTGGCAACGAGTTTTTTCTGTATGGCCTTTTGGCGTTTGAGTAAACGATCCAGAGATTCATAACAGTGCTTTTCGACGTCTGGCTTTTCATCGATACCACACAGTTCCCATAGACAGGTATGCTCAGAGATGTTCCAAAGGCTTAGTTTGTTCCCCTGATAAATGATGCGTCCAACAACCATCGCCATAACCAATTTGACCCATGTCTCGTTTCGCGAATAAAGGAGGCGATCTAGGCCAAGGTCTTGGGCGAGTTTAAGGATCGTCTGACTCGCGCCGAGCTCTTTAGAGGTGCGGATACAAAGAGCTTTGGAGTCATTGGCAGGGATGACTTTTTCCCGGAAAGAAAGTTGAAGCATTCTGAGCTGTTTAAGCGAGCATCCGGTGATGCGTCCATGTTGGGTGTGTTTGAACTTTTTTGTTTTTTTATCCCAAAAGGTGGTTCTCAAAATGCCGACCGGATTTTTCCTGGAGGTCTGGATTTCGAGATGTAAATTTCCGTTTGCAGTAAGCATGGCCAATATAAACCACATATAAAAAATATTTCAAAAAAAATATTAAAATTTGAATGGCTATATTTTGAAATCTGAAAACAGCGGTAAAAGGCCTTATTTTATTGGTTACTATTGAGGTTCTTCTCGTTTTTTAAGGGGTAAAGTCCGTATATAGTGGAACCCGTGAAATAAGAAAAGGCTCAGTCACATAAGTATAATAGATCAAAGGCAAAGGAGCACAAAATGGGATCCATGAATAAAGTGTTTCTAATAGGAAATCTAACCCGTGACCCGGAATTGCGGTATACACCATCGAGAACAGTCGTATCTGATTTGGGACTTGCCATATCGGAAAACTATAAAAACAAGGAGGGGGAACAGGTCGAGTCAACCTGCTTTGTCGATATTGTTCTTTGGCGCCGACAGGCAGAGGTATGTCAGAAATATCTCTCCAAAGGATTGCCGGTTATGATTGAGGGACGACTTCAACTAGACCGTTGGGAAACGGATCAAGGGGAAAAACACAGCCGGTTACGTGTGCGCGCCAACCGGGTTCAGTTCCTGGGTCAACCACGGAATCTTGGGATAGATTCTGATCGGGATAAACAGTATACCGAGCCAGTTCCCGCAGGAGTATCCGTCGAAATAGATGATAAAAAAGTGCTGTTTTAAGAAAAAGAAAAAATCGTGTAATCCGCTTCAGAATCCGAAAAGGGGCTGAAGTGGGTAGCACAGCAAGGCAGATTTTTCTTTGGGGAAAACAGAGATTGACCTCAGAGGTTTACCTCTCTACACTATGCACCTCTAATTTTAAAAAATATAAGGAGAAATACACGCTATGGCAAAAAAAGAGATTGGCTATCAACTAGAAGATCAAGAATCTATACAGGAAAAAACATTAGAAGGTTCTCCGTTTGCACTCTTTTTCGAATTGGACGGTGTTGTCCATGCTCGGAAAGCTACATTTGAAGTCTTCTCCAGCCTCTTAAATGAGCAGAATATAAAATTGACCCACTCTCAATTTGCAAAATATTGCCATCATGCCTCACCCTATTACTATCTTCCCGAACTCCTTGAGCAGGTTGGCGCAAAAAAAATATCCGCTGACAAATTGGCCGACGATGTAATGAGTGGAGTCGCCACACATTTGACCTCAAAAGAAGCGGTCCTGGCAGATGGGTTCGAGAAAATTTTAAAATATGCTACACGCGAAGGTATCCGTTTAGGTGCCTTATCCGCCCTGCCCGGATCTACCGCTAAATCGTTAATGGCACAACATCAATTTAATGATATGGGGGCAGAACTTTTTACGTTTGAAGGAAACAATTCTGTTTTTCCCCGTGCAGATATGTGGCTTAAAATGGCTAAACAGACCTCAAGATCACCCCAAAGTTGTATTGTTTTTTCTACCAGTACCATTTCTTGCAAATCCGCGTTGTCTGCCAACATGCGTTGCGTAGCGGTTCCGGATGAATTTACGAATTTTCAGGATTTTGGGGGATCAGATATGATTGTCGATTCATATCAGGAAATAGATCCACAAAAACTATTTGATCTCATCTTTGCCGCTGTATAATTTCTAGTTTTCGCCCTCCAGCCCTCATTTCGAGAGTATAAAACGGGTTCGAGATCAGAGATGAAAGAACTGTCGGAGCAAACACCCATTGAGCAATTGACCCATATTATGGAAACGCTCCGTTCTAAACAAGGGTGTCCTTGGGATCAAGAACAGACGCTAGAATCTCTAAAACCAAATTTAATTGAAGAAAGCCATGAAGTGTTAGAGGCCATAGATCGTGGTGACCGAAAACATTTAAAAGAGGGACTCGATGACCTCCTTCTACAAGTTGTTTTTCAATCGCAGATCTGCAAAGAAGAAGGACACTTTTCGTTTAACGATGTGGTACACGGTATTAACGAAAAATTGATTCGCCGTCATCCCCATGTCTTTGGAGACGTAAAAGCCTCTAATGCGGATGAAGCCCTAAAAAGTTGGGAAACTATGAAAAAAAGAGAATCTCCCAACACCAACCGGTCGATTATAGATGGAATTCCTCCGTCCCTGCCAGCCCTTCACAAAGCGCAAAAAGTTCAAAAAAAGTAGCGTGCATAGGCTTTGATTGGAAAAACGTGAGAGAAATCATAGATAAAGTAGAAGAAGAACTAGCAGAACTAAAACAAGCCATTGCTCAAAAAAATGAGCCATCCATAAAATTAGAACTTGGCGATCTTTTTTTTGCCACCGTTAATGTAAGCCGATTTTTGGGGTACTATGCCGAAGACGTGCTGAACGAAAGCATTACAAAGTTTTCAAAAAGATTTCAATTCATTGAACAACATCTTGATCAACAAGGACAAGAAATAGCGAACTGTTTATTAGAAAAACTGGAAGCACTTTGGGAAAGAGCTAAAACACAGACCCTATAAGGATCCATCAACCCCTTATTGAACTCAACCTCCATGTGATGAAACCCCTTTATCAACGAATGATATGTTTTCTTTTATGCACTAGCTTTTTTTTGACAAGCGTTTGGTGGGTTCTAACAGTACCGTTCATGCCCGAACGTATCTATGGCGTGATTCCTGCCAGCGTCACTTTTTTTAGTGAGCACAAAAAAATAGTGGAACGATGGAGTTCTCTAACGCAAAACCCCATTCTTTTAAATCTGCTCAACGCAACAGGTATCGATGAAGAAGAGATTCGAACCCTGCGCCAGAACCCTCCAAACATTTTGAATAGGCTTATTTCTGAACGACTTATACTCGCCCTTCATCCTTCTCCCTCTTTTAGCAGACAACCCACATGGATTCTTGCTTCTTGGTTGGGGGGGTATAGTCAAATTCTACGCGGATGGCTTTCCCTTGCTTCGTGGGGAGGACGCCACCCCTTTTCTGGTTGCCAACAAGTGGGCACCTATTCAGGACACGTTGTTTGGGAAGTTAAAAACTCTATAGATTCATTGTCTCCATACATCTACTTTTCCATCGCCGAAGGCTTGTTACTCGCATGCCTTTCCGATACTCCGCAAACGATAAAATACCTTCTGGATGTTTATGATGGGTTACATCCTTCTCTAGCAGATAACCCTTCCCCTCGTTTCAAAACCTGTACAACGTCTACAGCCTTAGATAAGGGGTGGATCAAAAGTGATATACGGGATTATAAAGGCCCGAATATATCGTTTCGAATAGATACACTACACAAGGAACTTTTGGAAGGAACCGTCTGTATGGAAGACCATGGATGGTTGCCTCCCATCGCACATGCAAACCCTATAAAAATAAATGAATTAGATAGAATTTTGGGTGACGTGCCCCTTCTCACTCTTTTAGCAGACGGCCCCTTTTGGGTAGACCTCTTGGAGAAACAATTTCAAACACCTTGGTCAGGTATTCTTCGTGAACTAAAACAACATCAATCGCTCGGTTCGGTTATGATTGCCCTATTCGGGGGAGAATACGGTGGCACCTTTAAACAATTCCCCCTTCCCGGACTCGTGATGGGAATTCAGATGACTGATAAAGAGGCTCTTCACAAAACAATCGACTCAATAATAGACCGTCTAAATGCCGAGAAACAATGGGGACTCATCAAAAGCGAAACAAAAATAAAGGGATGGCCCTATTTTTCTATTGAAGGGACTGCCAATAATTTCTATTCAACATTCAACGATAAAGAGCGATTCGCTTACACTCTGTTCAAAGGCTGGTTTCTATTGGCAAGTAACACAGAAACACTAAAAAAAATCATACAGAGATATCGGTCATCCACCTCTTTTTCACCCGGCAACCCTCACTGGAGCCAGGATCTCGACCCGAAGGGTCCCCTGGCACTATATGGTTATATCCAAGCCGCCCACTGTGCCAAAATCATACAACCCGCCTTAAACCTCTATTCCTTGAAGCTTCTGGTTGAAAATTCTCAAGCATCAAAACGGCATTTAAATAACCTCAAACGGTACAAAAAATGGTTAGAGGCAGCGGAATTATTCGATGTATGTAGACTCGAATATAAAGTAAACACTAAACATGCTACCCTTCGTTTTTCACTAGAAGAAAAGACCCTGGAGGAAATGTATAGAGATGAAAAATAGACTATGGGTCGCACTAGCAACCGGATTCGGTCTTGGATACAGCCCCATCGCGCCCGGTACAGTGGGAAGTTTGTGGGGAATACTGATTGTCTGGGGGATGCAACGTCTTCCGACTTTAGGCCTCTATATCATGGTTATGATTGGCCTAGTTCTTTTAGCCATTCCGTTATGTACCATTGCTGAAAATCGTTTGGAAAGAAAAGATGACCAACGCATTGTTGCCGATGAGTTTTTTACGTTTCCTCTATGCATGACGGGCCTGCCCTTTACCCCATCCGTGCTCATCGTAGCGTTTATAACAAATCGTATCTTTGACATTTCAAAACCCCCTCCTGCACAACAGTCACAAAATCTACCTGGTGGATTAGGGATTGTAATGGATGATGTTATAGCCTGTCTCTACAGTCTCGTAATCAACCATGCCATCTATTGGGCGGGTCTCCATTTTTTATCTTTTTGAGGATTTAGATAGAAATGGGGTGAGTGACGGGATTTGAACCCGCGACCTACAGGGCCACAGCCTGTCGCTCTAACCTAGCTGAGCTACACCCACCAACCTGTCATACGTAAAAAAGCCTACTCACTATGGATTAGAAATCAAACAAAAGTTTTTTGGTAAAACTTTTATTTTGATATAACCGAGAAAAACGTTAGAGTGTTTGTGACATTTTCAACCCCGAGACAACAGGATTTTAGAGACCTCATCTCTTCAAGAAAGCTCTTATAGCATGTATAGGAACCTAAAGGATAATACAAATACCACTCTCTCAGATAGAACAGAGCATTCTTCAGATGATCTAGCCCAAAAGGCCTCCGCAAAGAATAAAACAGGGGACTTTACAAAAGAATTGATAGATTATCTTCTTAAAAAAATATCAAATCACCATCAAGCTTCTTCTGCCTTAGAACACGTTGATGCCTTCAAAAAGCTGCCGCCCGCTGTTCAACAAAAAAAACTTCCTGCGATCTATTTGCTTCTAGAACATTATCTGACAACCATTGATCCTGCCCGAAAACATACCCCCTCTTCATTGCGAAACGAAGTGCGGACTCATTTTATGCCTTCGCTCGAAGGTCCTATTGATATTATCTTTCAGGAAAAAGCGAGGCAAGAAGTCTTCTTATGTCGTCATATACTCCTCATCATTTTGCAACGCGTATTAGCATTAAAGGATTTCATGGACAGAAGACTTATCCAAACAGTAATTGATTGGTTGCAAACGATCCCTGACAAGGTCAACACGCCCATCCCTTTTAGAGTTTTCCAAGCGCCACCCAAAAAAATTGAAGAATGGCTCTTGCTCCTTAGCAAGTTAGGAGGCATCATCTACTTTGAAGTGTCCCAAAAACTTGGCAATCAGGTTACATCACACCTATTTAACGATGCCTACAAAGAAGTTTCCCAAATCTTTATCCGGTTAGATACCTTTCCGGTCATTATCAGTATTTTACCCGAGCGCATTATCGATCAAGAAAAAATTGAATTATTAGACCCCGACCAAGTCAAAACCATCCTTTTAGACAAAGTAGAAGAACTCCAAAAAACCAATAAATTACTGACTGTCCAAAAACAAAAATTAGAAGTTGCCTACCAAGAATTAGAAAAAGCACGAGCCCAAGCCCTTGAATCCGTCCGCCTCAAATCAGAGTTCCTCGCCAATATGAGCCATGAGCTAAGAACCCCTATGAATGGCGTGATAGGCATGACGGGTTTACTTCTTGATACAAACTTGGATACGAACCAAAAGAACTATGCAGAGACCGTTCGGCACAGTGCCGACGCACTCTTAGCCATTGTCAACGACATTCTTGATTTCTCTAAAATCGACTCAGAAAAACACGGACCGCCCCAAAAGAAATTACTGCCAAGAGCCTAGCGCAACGATATTCTTGCTCCAAACTTCTCATATGCCAGCATTCAGCATTACATCACAAAAAAAGAAACAACTGGAAGACCGGATGACAAAGCTGGGTATCCGCGAGGAGGATCTTATTGAGAAATTTATTAAAGGGTCAGGCCCGGGTGGACAAAAAGTGAATAAAACTTCTTCCTGCGTATATCTTTTCCATCCGCCCATCAACATTGAGATAAAATGCCAACGCGAGCGTACACAGTCGATCAATCGGTTCCTAGCACGCCGTGAACTTTGCGATCAATTCGAAGAAAAGGTACTCGGCGAAAAGACCAAAAAGCAACAAGCATTTGAAAAAATTCGTCGTCAAAAACGGCGCCGTTCTCGTCGTGCTAAAGAGCGCATACTCAAAGAAAAGCATATGAGGTCAGAAAAAAAAGTTTTAAGACAAACCGTGAGGACATCGATTAGCCTTGCCCCATTTAAGCAGGAATAAAAAAACTAACGTTTTCTGGATTTCTATACTTTCCCAAAATCCATCTTTTTCAACGTTTGAGAATCCCCCCTTTTCTGTGTATTATCTCCTTGTTTGATTTGTTATTCGTTAGCGTAGGAGTCTTTCTTCACCTTCAACAAATAGGAACGGATATGAAAAAAGTAGCTATTAGAGGTATCTATGTGGGGATATGGATTTTTTCTCATTCACTATCGGCAGACCCTTTGTTAACAAACTGGTTATTTGATTTCTCGGGGCAGTATGCGCGTGTTATAGAGACGAATAACGGGCCAGCTGTTACAACATGGCCGTCAGCTGGATTGCAGAATAATAGCGGGGCCAACCCACACCGGTTTATTCAGATGTTCAGGCCATTCGCTCCTCTCCCGATTGGGTGTACATCCATGCAAGTGGACTTGGGAGTCATATCATGGGTCCGTGGTATCTTGATATAAATAAGATTATTGTATTTGGTAACTGGCCTTATGACCAATCCATACTGGTGCGTATTCCTCGTAATCCACAAGTAGCTACAAATAAAACAAGCACACCTCTGGGCTCGATCGGAATTTGGGTTAGCGGAGTAGCCGGTTTTAATATGCTCGATGCTTTTTCTTACCAGAACGCTGCAGCCCAAGATGTAGCACAAACAGGTGATCTCATTTGGAATCGTAACGCGTTGCTGGCCGAAGGACTTACGTTTGATCCCGCCGGAGCTCATCAGCCAAACAATGGACAATATCATTATCATGTAACGCCGCAAGGCCTTCGATTTCAGCTAAACGACAACCTTTCATACGACTCGAATACGGCTGCGTATATTGAAAGTACAAACAATTTTACACATTCACCTCTTTTAGGATGGGCCTATGACGGATATCCCATTTATGGACCATATGGGTATAGCGATCCTTTCGATCCTACCTCTAGTATCCGAAGATTGGCTCCCGGCTATCAATTACGGGATGGCTCCAACGGGACCCTAGATTTATCTGCTGCTGGAAGGACCAGTATTCCTACTTGGGCTGCCGAGGCACAGGGCCGAACCAATGTTTTAAATGCAAATAAGCAAGGTCCGAATGTGAGTGCGAACTTTCCGTTAGGATGGTATGTAGAGGATCATGATTATCTTGGCGATCTAGGGTTTACTCAAGGCTCTGATTTCGATTTAGATCGATTCAACGGGCGGACATGTATCACACCCGATTTTCCAGGTGGAACCTATGCCTATTTCACCACGGTTAATGCGAATGGCAGCCCTGAATATCCTTACATCCTCAGGTCGGGAGTGTTATGGGGCACCAACCGGAGGTTCGGTTAATAACATCAATGAACCGGTTACGAATGTTTTTCTCGGGGGCACAAACTCAATGATTAGAATGAAAGATATTGCGTTTCTTAACGGGTCGAATGTTGCTTCCATTTACTGGTCATCTATAGAAGGGGCCACCTATTCGGTACACGTAAACGATGATCTTATGACAACCAATTGGCAGGTTCTAAATACCTCTGTTACCAATCAAAGGATTTTGACTACGTTTAACGACACACTGATTTCAAGCAATGGGGTGCCACGTTTTTACCGTGTGCAATTAGAATCTGTTGAGACGTTTGAGGGCACGGGTAGCCCCGATATTTCACCGAATACAGGGGTGGCTGGGACCACTGTTGTGGGGATTCAGATTACTATTTCTCAAATGCCTCCACCTCCTTTTGTGCCCGTGTCATCTGTATTGTTTGGAGGGATTGCAGGGACAAATATTAGCTGGGATGGGAATATTGTGACGGTGACCTTTACGATTCCTGGAGGTGAGCCCCCCCTGGAGCTAAAGACGTTCAAGTCATTTTTCCAGGACCTCTTGGTCAGCCTAATGTCATATATGATTTTGCGGATGGGTTTATTGTAACAGCGCCATAAACTCGTATATAGATGTGATTTTTGAAAAAAGATTTCCGCCGTCTGTCAGTTTATTCAAAAACCTTACTAAGATACCAGCCAAGAATGGCTGACTTACTCCTTTTGCAAGCGACGTATATGAAAAAATTTTACAGAAAGAGTTGGATCGTTAGTTTTTTCATAGCGATGCTTATAGGATCTGCACTTTCTTTTTCTATGACATCCGTGAATATGTCTGTACATGTCGACCACGTATTCAACGACCGTCCATTAAGTCGTGATGAGGGAGCATTTACGAATAATGCTGGAAATATTATTTCCATAACACGGCTGTCGTACATCCTATCAAATTTCCAGCTGCAAAAGCCTGACAACAGCTGGATTAAGCTGGAAAATCAGTATGCGTACATCAATGCAAAAGAAGGGCCAACATCGTTTGAGTTAATCGAAGTCCTCGAAGACAAATATAAAGAGCTTCAGCTTAGAGCATTTAACGATTGAAATGCCTCTCTAGAAGATCTATACTCCATGACATGAGTATAGCAACAGCAGAAATCCGGTGGCGTGCGATAGATGCCTACAAAATGGGCAAAGGTTCCCAGGCCGATATCGCATCTTCTTATCGTGTAGATCTTAGAACGTTTCAGCGTGGGCTCTCTCGTTTCAACGAAACCGGACAGACCGCTCCCCGACCGCGTGGGCATCGTCAGGCCCTCTGCAGCGGAAAGCAGCTCAAGGCGTTGGCTCAACTGGGGGGCAAACATCCCGGCAACGCTTGAAGAACTCAAGAACATGAGCGGCGTGAAGGGGTCGATCATGGCCGTACAGCGGGCGTTGAATCGGTTTCCCGGTATAAAAGAAACGCTTCACGCCAGCGAGCAAGACCGGGCGGATGTAAATCTCTTGAGAAAGCAGTGGATCCAAGAGGTGGCCAAACTTGATCCAAGTCGCCTTGTCTTTATTGATGAATCCGGGGCGAAAACGAATATGACTCGTCTGCGGGGCCGGGCGTTGGGCGGGAACAGGCTTTTTGCCAAAACACCTCATGGACATTGGTGTACCACCACCTTGATTTTTTCGGTCCGCCTGGACGGAACAACAGCGGCCATGGAGGGGGAGGGGGCGACAGAGACGGCTGTTTTTGGAGAATATATTCGCCGGGTTCTTATCCCGGCTCTTTCACCTGAAGACATCGTCATCATGGACAATCTTCGCATCCATCACAATCCCAAGGTCATTGAACTCATTGACCTGAATCCGTCAGCTATCGCTTCGGAAGGCGTTTTGGGGCTCAAAAGCTGAAAATTTTTTCCTTGAGATGCTCGCTTTTTGGGCGGATTGGGACCGGCAAGTATCACCCTGATGAATTTTTTGAGCGTACAGGTCAGATTCACTCTGATTTGACCATTTTGGGGCGTAGGCCTCCTTGGGCAGTCGCCTTAGAGTATTGTTAAAGGTGCACGGAGGGCTATGCGAAGGAATGGGGAATATCTTGTATCACTTTAAACCAGCGACAACGCTTGCCAAAGTGAAGTTCAATTCGTCCGGCGTGGCGGACCAATTGAACCGCGCAATAAACGATATTTTTGAGAACCGTTTTGATTCGCCAGCGCGGGATGTTGATTTTCTGCGGGGCAAGCCCAGCCCGTTTGATGACCTCTTGGCCAAGACCGCGCAATAGGTTGAAGGCCACCATGGCGCATAACAGAATAATCTTATTGGCACAGAGTCTCCCCGAAGGCAATCGCTCAACATCAAGATCGCTTTTGAGTTCACTGTGGTACTGCTCGCTGGGGCCATGTCCATGATAGAGATCTAGCACCGTCTTGGCACGACAAGAGAGATTCGTCCACCAGGTGTTCACCTCAAGTTTAGGAACCAGAAGTTTCTGACCATCGATATCGATGGTGCGTTCAATCACTTCGAAGGCCACCGGGACACAAGGGCGGTTTTGGTCACCACCGGGATGGAAATGATCGAAAAAGCCTGTGTAAACGTTCTTGCCTTCACGACTGTCTTGTTTGTCTCCAACTCGGCGTGCAAGGGCCAGCATTTGTTCAGGACATTCGCGGCGAGGATTTCGCTTTACGATGAAATAATGATCCCCAAAAGCGTCGAAGTTATCGGCCGCAGCGTTGCCACTATCAAGCCGAAGCAAACATTTCCACCCAGGCCCAGGGTTTGGAGCGTTTCAACGCTGCGGGCAATAAACGCGGTCGTTCCCGACTGGCAATGTTGTTTACCGGGTCGAAGTTCGCACTCAGGCATGTGGCCTTGAGTGCCCACATAGGCAAATATCGGGGCGTAACCATATGACTCAATGAGTTCAATGACCTTGGGATTGTGATGGACGCGAAGATTGTCCATGATGACGATGTCTTCAGGTGAAAGAGTCGGGAGAAAAACCCGGCGAATATATTCTCCAAAAACAGCCGTGTCTGTCGCCCCCTCCCCCTCCATGGCCGCTGTTGTTCCGTCCAGGCGGACCGAAGAAATCAAGGTGGTGGTATACCAATGTCCATGAGGCGTTTTGGCAAAAAGCCTGTTCCCGCCCAACGCCCGGCCCCGCAGACGAGTCATATTCGTTTTCGCCCCGGATTCATCAATAAAGACAAGGTGACTTGGATCAAGTTTGGCCACCTCTTGGATCCACTGCTTTCTCAAGAGATTTACATCCGCCCGGTCTTGCTCGCTGGCGTGAAGCGTTTCTTTTATACCGGCAGCCCAACCGATTCAACGCCCGCTGTACGGCCATGATCGACCCCTTCACGCCGCTCATGTTCTTGAGTTCTTCAAGCGTTGCATCGGGATGTTTGCCCCCCAGTTGAGCCAACGCCTTGAGCTGCTTTCCGCTGTAGAGGGCCTGACGATGCCTACGCGGTCGGGGAGCGGTCTGTCCGGTTTCGTTGAAACGAGAGAGCCCACGCTGAAACGTTCTAAGATCTACACGATAAGAAGATGCGATATCGGCCTGGGAACCTTTGCCCATTTTGTAGGCATCTATCGCACGCCGCCGGATTTCTGCTGTTGCTATACTCATGTCATGGAGTATAGATCTTCTAAAGAGGCATTTCAATCGTTAAATGCTCTAGCGAAGGCATTTATCACAGGACAGGAAATCGAAATGCGATGCCTTTATCAAATTTGATCTGGCACAAGCACTTTTTTTGGGACGGGAGAGTTTCTGCATTGCGAGATCAGGTCTTACACCCCATTCAAGATCCCTTAGAAATGGGAGAAACCCTTGCCGGAGTCCTTAAAAAGCTTTGAAAAGACCCCTATTATCCTGAAGCGCTGAGAGAGGCATTTGGTGTGGATACTGTGACCATGAAATACGTCGGATTAGCGCTTGAACAATATTTATCGACCTTTATTTCGCAAAACGCGAAGTTTGATAAAGCCGCACGAACAAAAATGGCGTTTACACCTGAAGAAAAACGCGGATTAATTTTGTTCGTTACGGAACATGACCCTGTTCGCGGGCAATATGGGGATAACTGTTTTCACTGTCATGGTGGAAACCTTTTTAGCAATCATAAATTTGTGAACAACGGGTTAGATGTTGTATTTACAGACTTAGGCCGATATCTTATGACATCGAATGCCGCCGACAAAGGTAAATTTAAAGTCCCCTCCCTACGGAACACCGCGATTACGGCCCCGTATATGCATGATGGACGATTCAAAACACTAGAAGAGGTTATTGAACATTATAACAGTGGCGTTAGGCGGTCTGCGACATTAGATCCAAACCTGGCAAAACATCCTCCCGAAGGGCTTAATCTTTCTGAAGCCGATAAAAAGGCTTTAGTGGCTTTTCTGAAGACCTTAACGGATGAAAAATATATGCCAAAATGAGTGCGGTTACACCATAAAGAGATTTGGAGTAGTGGTTGGCCGCAACCAAAGTTCGAAGATCGAATATCGAAATAAACCAGGTGGACGTTGGGTTATTGACTATTTCTTGATTACGAATCGGCCGAGACTCCATCATTTCGTGAAGATCAAAAAAAGTCAATCTTTTGCTTGCGCTCCGATGCGGAGTGCTGTAGTTCGCTGCAGCTTTTATTCAGAGGGTCGCTGTAGTGTTAATCTTTTAACCATTCTTTCACCGCGTCAGCAAGTTCAGTAAGGTTTGTGGGCTGATTCGTAAATTGGCATGATGTGGCCCATGCAACTTCGTTTCCTTTTCCAATCCTGCCATGAGAGCCTTTAACTTTATTTATATCTAAACTGACACGAGGCGGGAACCCCCAAAAGAGTTCACAGGGATCAAATCCGGGCTTATTGTGTATATCAATATGGCAGGCAAAGTCAGGGGCTTCTCTTTTTTTTGTCCACCACGGATAAGCAAACCAAGATCCTTCTTCAGCCACAAGGATCAAGTCTCCCGTATTTTTATGATTAAGGTTATATGATGTCTGCTGATCTTTATCTATGATTTTGTGAATGCCTTTAAGATCCTGGAGAACGTTTTTGGCCTGTTGTGTGTGTTGGTCCTCAGAGGTTAAAATGTGCGCCACTTGATGGTCACCCAATCCAAATGCTTTGCTGGAAAAAAAATCTGGATAGATTCGTCCTTTAACGTTTCTTCTAGAAAACAAGCCCGCTTCCATCAAAGCTCGATTAGGAAATACGGCTCCTTTGGTAACGGTTTTAATGGCGTAACCCCCCCCTCAAAAGGACTTCGTATCCTTTTTTTTCGCGGCACTATAGAGGTATTCAATATAATGATAAACCGTTGTTAAAGCTTGGATTCCTTTCTGAGAATCAGTGCCATGGCGCTGAAGTTTATAATCGAGATGCGGTAAATAGGCGATCAACAATTCCGGTGCATCAGACCTTTTCATGATAGCTATCATGGCTTTGACAATCCAATCGCTGGATTTTTTTGAAGCCAATGGACCCCAATAATGGGCCAGTTTAAACGGTCTTCCGATTTCGTTAGTAAGCTGTTTGTATAAATCGTGGGGTTGACTGTAACAGTCCTGAATGATTCCTCCCACGTGTTTGTGAATGGGTTTAGGAGACAAGACAAGGTCGACGTCTTCGCCAAGACCCTGCTGCCAAAACATGAGACCCACTCGGTTTCCTTTTTCTCTAAACTCTCTCCATATACGTTCCCCATCGACCAAACGCGCTGACTGCTCCCAAAACATCATTTTTTTTAGGTCTGGAAAAAATCGTCCATTCGCAACCATTCCGTGCTTATTCGGTAAGCGACCCGTTCTAAAACTGGCTTGGGTTGAACAGGTAACGGCTGGGAAGATCGTCTCTAGCTTCTTAAAGGTAAGTCCTTTAAAGGGCGGGGGCGTCTTTGAAACAAGGTCAAGACCTAGTGCAGCAACATTAACAATTAAAAGTTTTTTCACAGTGGCTAACTCGTATAAAATGTGCGGGATAGTTTACGGTTTATAAGCCACAATGTTGTTAAGATACCGGCCAGTATCCATGCGATGCGGCCGGATTCGGAAGCGAGGATCCATGAGGCCTGCAAAAAAAGTTGTCCACTAATCAATAACCCAACCGCATCGGGAATGGACGCCATTAAGAAGGTTCGCTTCGCAAAGTCAGAGGACCAACCTTCCGAAAAAGCTATGACAGAAAACTTAGCTGCACAGAAAAAAGCGACACTCCCAGCTAAAAAAAACAGCCCCAAGGTTCCGATCATGTAGTTTAGATTTTTTATCTCTAAAACCTGCGTAAAAAAACAAAGCCTAATGTTAAAATGAAAAGAGGAAGCCACGTCTCTACCAAAATGAATCGAGGAAGCGTTTCCCGTGTTGCAAATTGTGATATACTACAAATATAAAGCACAATAACTCCTGCGGCGACCCAGCAAAGAGGATCGATTTTTATAGTTCCGGATGCGGCCACGGCACCTAGTAAAAAATTAAATCCCCGGCACAACCCCATATTAACGGGTCCTAAAACTGAGACACGTTTAAGACCGATATTATAAGATACGATAGAACAAATGAGCACGGTCCCTGCCCAAAAAACATGCCCCCCCAAGACATAACAAAGAAAGCCCCCCAGAATAAGCAGTATACCTGCCACCGTAGAGGCTTGTCGTTTGGTTATCGCACCACAGGGAATCGGTCGTTCCGGCCTCATCGTGCTATCCTCAAATTCATCAACAACGTTGTTGATCATAAGTCCCGCCATATAAAAACATAATGAAGCCGCCCCAAGCGTGATCATGTCGATCATGCGGAGGGTCGGGACGCGTGAAGCCAGCATCAATCCAGCAATCGATTCCCCGGGGACGGTTAAAAGATTTGGGACCCTTACAATACGTAACCATGAAACAAGAGAGGAGGTATTCTTCCCGTCTTTATTCTTTGACAGATCTACATTCATTCTAGATTTATCGTTGATAGGTACTTGGGTGTATAAATGGAAGGTCTAACCGCGGATCAAATTTACCGCTTTGGTGGTAGAACTGGAAAGGATTCTGAAAAAGTAAGCGTTCAATTTGATCCTGATGGAACCCGTCTTTCGCCATGCAATGACTCACTTTGGGGATGCTGCAGGGGTCTGCAACACCCCAATCTGCAGCGCTGTTAACCATCATTTCTAGACCCTACCGTTTAAGAATGTCGACAACGCGCTCGGGGTTCAATTTAGAATAAGGGTATACACTAAGCCCGGCCCACAAATCTGTTTTACGGGTAAGATCCATGGTTTCTTCGGTATTATGATCCATCAAGATCCGGTCGTGATCATAGTCAAGTTCCCGTAAGATATCGATGGTTCTTTCCATGCCTTTCCGTTTACTAATGGTCGGGGTATCATGGGGCGAATGAATCATGATCAATAGATTTTGTTTTTTGGCTAGCTCAAGTTGTCGCTGTAAAATTTTTTCCTCGTTTACGGAAATAAGGTTAAATCCAATCTCACCCACAGCAACACAGCGTTCGTGTTGTAAATACGCCTCAAGTCCATCTACCACCTCATGGGCCAATTCAAGATGATCGGCTTCTTTGGGGTTCATGGCAATACACGCGTAATAATCAATTCCAAATTTTGCAGCGCGTTGCGTTTCAAAAGACAAGATATGCTCAAAATAGTCAAAGTAACTACCTGCATACTGCCGAAAAGAACCGAGCCAGAAGGAAGGCTCTACGACGACGCGTATACCCTCATCGTACATGCGGTGATAATCATCCGTTGTTCGGGAATATGAATGAATGTGGGGGTCGATAAAATTCATGATGCCGGAAGTTGACTGCTGGATTATAAATTAGTCATGCTTTAGTTCATTAAGCTTATCACGTAGTAATGCTGCTTTTTCGTAATCCTCTGAGGAAATAGCATAGGCCAATTCTTTACGTAATTTCCCGGTCTTACTTTTAGGTTTTTTATGCTGAATATCATGTAACAAGTCAGATAAAATCTCCTCTTCTTGGCTAATCTCAACCGCTTCGGCTTCACCATATTCACCCCAAAACTTCTTAATATCGTGCAGCCCTTGCTCCAGGACTTCAATGGCTTTATCGGTCTGATCGTCCTCTAAACTTTTCTCTGCACGTGCTCGAGCATGCATCATTCTAACATCGGGATAGAATTGCAAAAATTGCCAGATTAAGTCTTCATCGGAAGCTCGACGTGATACAAGATCGAAAAGATCTAGATTATGTTGTGTATCCCTAATCACCCGCGTAAGTTCGCGTAGTGAATAAAGCGACATATACCGATAATAATATTGTACAGCCTCCTGCTGTAACTCTGAACAGGACGTTTCGTCGAGGGAAAGAGAAGAAATGTCCGGGGTTGTATTTTCTAAGAGATGGTAATAATCAAGTAATGAAGGATAGCCTCGAGGGGTTGTCCCATCGGGTCTTCCATCCATTTCCATTTGAAATAACCCCAAATCCAAACGGAGCTGTACTTTGGGTTGTTGATCCAGCCCCTTTATCCATCGCGCACTAATACCGGATGCATCGTAATGCCATTCTTTTAAAAGAGGTCTAATGTCTTTGTCCACCTTTATCTCCTTCCAAAACGTTTCAGTATCGCTTAACTTAGTTCTAATAAAGATTACTCTACAAATATAGATTCCAAAAATCAATGATGCATTATACACTCACTTTCTAATGAAAACAGTGCTCTATAATAAACATATTGAGGTCAACGCTCGCATGGTCCCTTTTGCTAGCTGGGAAATGCCGATCCAATACGAAGGCATCATAAAAGAACACGCACAAACTCGTACACGGTGTTCGATTTTTGATACATGTCATATGGGTGAATTTGATATCCAGGGTCCAGCCGCAGAAACAGACCTTGAAACCCTCTTGACATTGTCTGTCTCTACACTACAAAACGGACAATGCCGTTATGGGTTTCTCCTTAATAAAGAAGGCGGTATATTAGATGATCTAATGTGTTATCGGCGAGGGCCGGATCATTTCTTTTTAGTGGTCAATGCGGGAACGTTAGAAAAAGATGCTGCCTGGATTCGTGAACATCTTTCTTCATCTACAACATTCACGGATCTTTCTTCTCACACCGCTAAATTAGATGTGCAAGGCCCTATATCTCGCAAAGAAATCGAAACCATCTTTCGAATACAGCTCCCGGAACTCAACTATTTCAGGTTTACCGATCTGAACTTAGCAGAGGTGCCTTGCACCATAAGTCGAACGGGATACACCGGAGAATGGGGCTATGAACTTTACTTTCCGACAAACGACGCTGAACGAATCTGGGATCTCTTAACCGTAAACGGTTCTATAAAGCCGGCAGGACTTGGGGCGCGAGATACGCTTCGTTTGGAAGCGGGCTATGCCTTATATGGCAGCGAACTTTCTGAAAACAGAACCCCTGTAGCCGCCAGTCGTGGTCTTTTCATAGATATGAAAAAAGAGTTTATAGGAAAGGAGATCATGGCCAAAGATCTGAGAGAGGGCATTGATCAATTCCTAGTGGGGTTACAGCTCGAAACACGGCGTTCGGCCCGTGTAGGCAGCAAAGTAATGCATCAAAAACAAGTTGTTGGCGAGGTGACAAGTGGATCCTTTTCGCCCACTCTGGGTTTTGCCATTGCGCTTGCATACGTTCGTTCGGACTTAATAGATCCAGGACAAAAGTTAGATATAGAAACTCAAAAGACGCGTTTAGCCGCCGAAGTGGTGGAATTACCTTTTTATAAAAAAGGGACAGCCAGAAAAAAATCGGTTTAAAAAATCGTCCTTTCAAAATATCCTGGATCCATCCGTTAAACATGGAATTTCTGTGCGAATGCTTTTGGCCCAAATGATTCGTGCAGAAAATCGCGTTTAACGGACGGATCCAGGAATATATGCACATGGATGAAATTCATTCTAGATTAAAAAAATTGGCCAACACAAAGGATGCAGAAAACGCCCAGCGTTTTTTCAAAACCGGTCCGGGAGAATATGGCGAAGGTGATCTCTTTATCGGGGTCCGGGTTCCGGTATTGCGCAAGCTTTCAAAGGAATACCAAGCCATCACCATTGAACAAGCTATACGAATCCTCAAATCTCCCATTCATGAAAAAAGAATGCTGGCTCTTTTTATTCTCGTACGTATCTATTCACGAGAAGATAAAGAAATAAAGGGACGGATCTATGAGCTTTACCTAAAGCATACTTCATTTATTAATAGCTGGGATTTAATAGACACTACGGCTCAGCATATTGTGGGTCACTTTTTATTTACTAGGAGTAAAGCCCCCCTTTATCAACTCATGAAATCCAATTCACTCTGGGAGCGACGCATTTCCATCCTGTCTACCTTTTATTTTATTAAACGTGAAAAGTATACAGTGACCTTAAAGATTGCTAAACAGTTGCTAAACGATAAAGAGGATCTTATGCATAAAGCTGTTGGATGGATGTTACGCGAAGTGGGCAACCGAAACGTGTCCACCGAAGAACATTTTCTAAAACAACATTACAAACAAATGCCGCGTACGATGTTGCGATATGCCATCGAAAAATTTCCAGAAAAGAAGCGGAAACGTTATCTCCAAGGGAAGATTTGAAGCATCCTTAAAAGACCACGCCAAGCCCGATACGAAGGGAGTCACCGCGGGACAGTCTCGTCCCATCGACACGCTCATCTAGTGCCAGTTTGTATTCGATACGGCCTAGCAGCATGTCGTTGAAATTCCCAAATAGGGTAGGTCCGCCACTCAGCCATTCATAATCGCCCCGGGGTCGTCAATATACTCGGTTTCCCAGTTGATGGACCCGCGATCGTGGAAATTTCACCCGATCTCTATGTCGATAGACCAATCGTTGCCCTGGTTGGAGTCCTGCTCGAACCAGTACGTGACACCTCCGGTTATTTTCATTCCGACGGTTTCTCTTTCAAAGGTCATAGATATTCCGTAGTCGGTGCTCCCATCGCTGACTGGATAGTGGCCATTGTCATCCCCGCCGAAACGAATTTGGGGTACGATGCCGATGTGTCCAGAGTAATGACGCTTGTTGGTGTAGTATCGCAGTGGAAGCGCCAGCGTTGCATCGTCGACGCCGGTATTCCTCTGCCAGCGCGTAACACCGTGCTTATCGATCAAGCGACGTTTCTGTTCCACCCAAGGCAGCTTTGCTGTGACACGGAATTCTTTGCGGAAGGTGTATACACCTTGAAGGTGAGTAATCCGTTTTTCATATTGGAGGTTTTCTGGATTTGGCAGACCCGCGTTTCCACGCATAAGGTCGTCAGACCATTGGAATTCCTGGAAGACTTGCACTCCATAGCCACCGTCCCACCTTGGAACCTCGTTCATGATCGGCTGGTCGGCATATGCCATACACGCGGTGAGCTGGAGAGCAAGCAGAAGATCGCGCTTAACTGCCGGATCTAGGTTCATAGATCGTCGGAAATTTCGGTAACTTCCAGGGACCCGTTTTCGACCCGCTGGTAGAGGCGAACAAGATTGTAGCCTGCCTTTCGAATGGTCCTGGCAAGAGCGGCTACGTCGACGGTCTCATCCTTCTTGACGGCTACCGTCAGGAGGGAATTTTTACGATCGACTTTTACGCCCTTGGGTAGCGCATCCGTGTCGATAAACCCGAGTTGACAGACTTTTTTTCCGATACCGATTGCGCAGTTTCGGCAGCACATTCCGTTCACGGCAAGGACCACTTGATTCGGTTCCTTGGCAAGTTTCGCCTCGACCATAGTCCTTTCCGTACTAAGCAAGTTGTCCGACTCCTCGCTCATAGCCGTTAGCTGAGCCGCCATAAAGACGATAAAAATCGCTATCCATTTTCTCATCATCGTATTCATTCCTCCACCAAACCGGTTTATGATCAGTCAATAATATACACTTGTTCCTTACCAATCAATCCAATCTTCAAACTAAGCTCTTCGGGGTTAACTATCTCAAATTTTCTCAAAAACTGCCATCGATTTTTTTCAATATTGCAGCAATGACTGTACTTTTCACTTGAGGCTCTCTTAATGTTCTGAGAAGCCCGGATGATGAAATGGAAGATCGCTTTTAATAAAACTGTGGTCGAATTATGGATAGAGTGGAGATGAATCCAAACGCAATAGTATCGCCAATGTCTGGTAGAGTTTTCACCCGACAATTCCCTTCATCATATGGGGGGGGTCAACCATACCGCCATTAGCTTTCGCTTGATATCCCACATGTGGTTTATCACAATGCCAATGAACACCCATTGCCCTTAAAAGAACGACCCTCCATAAACCGTGGAAGGCGCCGTCATATACGCCCTTATTGCTTTTCCAGTGCATGGAATTGGTTTTAAAGCCGAGTTCCAAACCTGCAGACTCAACTTACAAGTGCAAAACCGAAGCTGTCCATCATTTCTTTGGGCGTTCTATATTCTAAGCATTTTCTCGGTCTATTATTCAGTAACTCCACAGCCCAGCTCAACTGAGCGGAGCTGTGGGCAGCAAAGTCGGTTTTCTTCGGGAAAAACTGGCGAAGCAAACCATTCGTATTTTCGTTGGTCCCTCTTTGCCAAGGGTTTCTCCCTTCAGCAAAGAAAATGGGGGTTGCTATTTTTTTCTGTAGTTTAGCATGGCTGGCAAACTCCATGCCATTATCTACAGTCACCGTTTTACAGGGGAGCCCTGAATCAGCGAACTGAGGTACGGAACGGTTGACCGATTCGGCATTGCATCGAGGTAAAAGATCGGCGATGAGATATCGAGTCGCTCGATCTACTAGAGTGACTACACAGGCCTCTTTTCTCGTTTGGCCCTGAATAGTGTCACCTTTCCAATGGCCTGCCACCTTGCGACTTTCACCCTCTTCGGGGCGTTGGTCAATCATCGTTTGGTTGTGTATACGTGAATGGCTTTTCCGAGTCGCTCGTTTTTTCTTTCCGGGGCCACGCAGGTATTTTCGGTAGCCAGCCTCTCTTGGACTGTACAAGTAGCGGTAGATCGTCATTCGACTGATGGGAGGGTCACCTTCTAGCTTTCTTCGACCTTCAATCTGTTCTGGAGACCAATACTTCGCCAGGAGAGTCTCCACTTGTTCTTTGCTAGCTCCCATCACTTTTTGAGGCTTTCGAGCTAGCTGTAATCGGCTTTGAGCCAGGCCATTTGCGGGTCTTGGGTAATAGCGGCCACGGACTCGATTACGGCGAAATTCGCGCCAAATAGTCGAGGGGGATCGGCCCAGGCGACGGCCAATTTGAGATAAGCTATATTTTTCTTTTAGCATCTGGGCTATCACTTCTCGTTCATAACGGTTTAAATGTTCGTAGGTTCGTGGCATTCTATGTTCTCCTTTGGGGGGGGTCAGATACCCAAAGAATGAACTATGCTGCGGACCTTTGCACTTGTATTGTTACTCTACCCCTTTACATGCACGCCTTCTAGAGCATTTAAAAACCTATATGATGATAGGTGGTATGCCCGACGTAATTCGACAGTTCGCCAAGACCGGAGATATACGCGAATGTCAGAATCGTTTAAGCGATCTTGTTTGCACGTTTAGAGATGATTTTTCGAAATACAAAAAGCGGGTACCTGTTTCGCGTCTTAATGATGTATTTGAATCGATTGTATTTCAGACCGGAAGTAAGTTCAAATATTCCAAGGCATGCCCGGATGCTCGCACAGATAGCATCAAGTCAGCCCTTGACCTTCTCGTGCTGGCCGGATTGGCGTATCAGTTCCCTCATAGCGATGCCCGAGGTTTGCCGCTTGGAGCCCAAACAGATTCGAAACGGTTCAAGACCGTTCTGCTTGACGTGGGACTTCATCAACAGCGTTTGGGTCTCGATTTGACGTCCATGCTGGTTGCGGAGGATTTCCATGTGGTCAATCGGGGCGCCATGGCCGAAGTGTTCGCGGCTCAGGAGCTTCGTATGGGTCGTACTTCGCGGTCTCCGCGCGACCTTTATTATTGGCACCGGGAAGCAAAAAACAGCAATGCCGAGGTAGACTACATCATACAGCATGGTGCTGAAGTCTTGCCTATCGAGGTCAAATCTGGGGGTAGCGGGAGCATGCAGAGTATACGCCTGTTTATGAAGGAGAGAAAAATCAAAAAAGGCATAAGAACTTCGCTTGAAAACTTTGGCGAGGTTGACAATATCGATATCGTCCCCCTATACGCCCTGGGAAATCACATCAATAGTGAGGCATAGAAGACAAACAGGGATGGGATCTAGATAGAGAGAAACAAGGATAATCTAGATTGAAAAATCGATATATGTTTAGTGGAAGATAAAAACAATGAAACTAGACCGTTCAGTTTTATCCGAAATCCCCCGAAATAAGTCCACGGAAAGAAAGATCTTCATCTAGATCAGGCCAATGAATTCCGAAAGGCGAAATTTCAATATTGTTTAGCTGGGTGGGGGTCCCATTAGCTAGGTGGGGGTTTTCTTTTACAGGAAAGGTAATGTTAGAACCACTTTCCATTGAAATTACAATCATTCCATTCTGATAACCCGCAGATTTAGCTTTGTCGATTAATGTGCTCATTCCATTTCTCCAGTATAAACAGTCTATGCTCTTCTGCAAGTTGCTCTGCTCGTTTGAGTTCTTTAACCTTCATCCCTGGAGATTCTCTTAATCCAATTTCTATCTCAACTTTAAAGACTGCTTCACCATCCCCATGTCTCACATGAACGTGGATTGGCTCATGGTCATTACTATAAAAGAAAGATCTGTAACCCTCTTTTCAAATATCTTTGGCATAAGAGAAAATATGCCATTTAACGTTTTTTCAACCAACCTAATGTCGAACACTATATTCAACGTTACGTTTTTGGCTCTTATACCATGGTGTCATAAATAATTTCCCCTTCCCTTCTAAACGCTTCCTCTGCGACCTCCTGTTTAAAATCTTTTGTTGAACGACTTGTTGTTATACGCCGTTACCCCTAACTTTTAATGGTCCTTGCTTGCCACGCAACTGCGGTGGTCCTAAATCGTCCTGTCCAAATTTTTTTCCGTTTTAGCTCAGATGACTCCGCTTGAAGGAGCCGGGCCAATACTCATAGATTATGTGTAAGGATTTTCCTGTTAGGGTTAGGGAGCGAATCGCGGGATGGGACCCGATCCCGTATGGGGTTTATCACAATACAGATTAATCCACTTTTAACCCTAGTAGTCTCGTGGTTAACGGTTACTTGGACCGGATTCCCACCGCCTTGTTCCTACGGCCTTGCCTGGCCTCAAACTAAGATATGGCCCCAAGCCCTTCCCCCACTATCAGGCAACTTCTAGGCGAAGATGTTTACCGACTGCTTCTGCAAAGTTTTCTAGCGTTGAGAGTCGAATATCCTCTGCATGATTCTCAATTCTCGAGATGGCAGACTTCTGAGTACATAATTTTTTTGCTACTTGTTCTTGAGTGAGCCCGGCCTCTTCACGGGCTTGTTTCAGAAGGACCCCAATCTTGAATTGCTCGTATCCCTTATCAAAGTTCTTTGCAAACGTTGGGATCTCTTTTTTTCTCTTCTCAATATATTTATCCAGATCATCCATAGTCTTTCACCTCCTATTCGAGTAATCACGTCTACGTTTCTCCGCAAGCTTAATTTCTTGGGGTGGAGTTTTCTGGCTTTTCTTCTGAAACGAGTTGGTGAGTATAATCAACTCTCACTTCCCAAATATTGTTCCACCGGACATTTACCCACACCTGTCAAATAAAAGGAGATCCTTTTCATAGTTATAAAGTAAACAAATATGTGAACATTGTAAAGAGGAGAGAAGTATCCTCTCAATTCTCTTAATGAAGAGAAGGGTCCTGGCGTGATTTTCGATAATTCAACGTAGCCTGAATTCAACTAAACGGTTACGATTTAGATAGTTGGATTGCTCTTTCCCTCAAAAATGCCCAGAAGATGGTTACTGTCTTCTCCGATTTTGGCATGAATACCCCCGAAGTCACAACTGAACTGTTCCAAAAATTTGGTGGATTGTAAAATTAAATGCCGCAAAAAATGGACCTGAGAGCTTCTGTTCATGCGGCGATCTCCAAATCGAAACACTCCTGTGCGGGCTTGTATTCTAGGATCTTGCGAGGATAGTTGTTAATCCATTTTTCAATCTCACCAATACGGTCGATGGTATATTTTCCGATGTTGTCTCCTTTGGCGACGAAACGACGAACCATACGGTTGGCATTTTCGTTGGAGCCTGGTTCTCAGGAAGAATACGGGTGAGCATAATAGAGTTTAACACGTCTCTTTTTGCTAAATCCGGAACGTTCCATCTGCTCCACGTCGAGAAGCTCGCTCCCGTTATCGGCTGTAATCGACTTGAACATCGATCTGAATGGGCCAACTCCCATCGATCTTTCGATCGCTTTGAGGGCCTGCAAAACCGATGCCTGTGTTTTATCCGAAAGTTTTCTCACCCTTAGCATTCGGGTCTTTCTTTCTACTAACGTCATTAAAACCGGTTTTGAAGTTCCTTTTCCGCCGACGATCAAATCCAATTCCCAGTGCCCAGATTCCTCGCGTTTTTCTACGGTTTTAGGTCGTTTTTCGATGCTGGTCCTTCGGGCATGTTGCTTTTTAACCCGCTTAATAGCACGTCTTTTTCGTTTTATCCGTTTTCGTTTTTCCCATAGGGACTCGTTGCTCACCCCCGGGATGAGACCTTGGTCAATATAGGTATACAGCGTTTTTGTACTCACCGCTGCAGGTCTCTGCTCTTGTTTAAGCAAAGGAGCAACCACATTGGGTGAGCGTTTGTGAACAAGAATGTGCTCGCTGATAAACACGGCCGTTTCATGATGCTTTCCAAGCTTAAGCTCAGGTCCCTTAGCCGTCGCATTTAGATCATGAAGTTCCTGGGCTCGATCACTGCTGTATGCTTTCTTCTTTCGCAGCTCTGTATCGAAATGCTCTACCTCCCCACGTTTGATTTCGCGCCCTATGGTTCGACGATGCCTTCCCAGATAGCTAGTAGCTATCTCCAAAGGACGTCCTGGGTTTTTGAGCATTGTTTCAATCATGATCCGTTCTTTCTGTGTCAAATGCTTGCCTTTTCGGGGATGAATACTACTCTTGATTTGTTCCATGTCTTTCTCCTTTTTTTGTCTTCTGTCGAGTTTCTAAATCTAGAAGATTTCGGCATGGAACACTCCTATTTTACAATATCTTCTTTTGGGCATTTAATATTACAATTCTCAATGCCACCAAGAAAAAATCTCCACCTTGACATCTGCCCCATTATTGGTACAGTTCGGGAAGAATGAAGATTGGAGATCTCAGATTGAAGGTTCTGTTTTTTCGTAGCGGCGCTGGAGTTGAACCCGTCCGTAAATGGCTTATACTTCTTCCGACAAACCATAAGAAAGCAATCGGCGAGGATATCAAGACCGTCCAATTCGGTTGGCCGCTTGGCATGCCCTTGGTAGAGAAGCTTGAACCTTATCTCTGGGAGGTTCGCACAAGAGTCTCGAACGGTATTGCTCGTGTCCTGTTCACGGTTGACGGCAACCTGATGATCTTACTACACGGCTTTATCAAGAAGTCACAAAAGATTCCTCAAAAAGAATTGAACACGGCACGATCCCGTTCGAAACAGTATCAGGAGGCTTGATCATGAAAAACAGACATATTGGAAGCGATTTTGACGGCTTTTTGCAGAAAGAAGGTCTTCTTGCAGAGTCTGAAGCTACAGCGCTAAAACGCATCATTGCTTACCAAATAGAGAAGGAAATGAAGCAACGAAATCTTACAAAAAGCTCACTGGCCCGTATGATGCAAACCAGTCGGTCGTCGCTGGACCGACTTCTTGATCCTGAGAATGCATCTGTTACGCTTCTCACTTTGGAAAGCGTAGCTTTGGCGCTTGGCAGAAAACTAAAAATTGAGCTGGCCTAAAGCCGAATCGGGTCGCCGAGACTGACCCATTAAGGGCCAGCCCCGGCTCCCACACCACCACGGCATGCGGGTCCGCACCGGGCGGTTCCGACTAGACTCGGAATTTTGGCCCGTAGTGAAGTATGATCCACTGATTGCGCATATTAGGAACCCCTTGTTCCTCTAACCATTGATTGGTCAACCCTTTCTGGACGATGCTGTTGCCCGCCATTCGCCAATAGCCTTTGCAGCTGCGGGAGGCGAGCTTTACTTCATTCTTCCAGATACCTAGCGCGATGAGGTGACGGCGGCGCATACGAGGTTGCTTCCACTGTTTCCAGTAGGTAGAGCCTCACCCTTCGTCTCATCCACTCAGCCAGCTCCATTACCTGGGTATAGGTGTAGCTGAGGCTGAAGTAGTTGAGCCAACCGAGGATATAGCGTCGGAGTTCTTTAATAGCTTCCCCCCAACAGGGTGTCCCCGGTTCCGGCGGGTGATCTCACGTACTCGCTGCTTGAACCGTTCTCTCGCTTTGGCCGTCCACACCACTTTTCCGCGTGATCCTAACTGGAAACCCAAAAAGGAACACTGTTTCAGCGGTGCGGTTCGACTCTTGGCATGGTGGACCTTCAGCTTCAGCGTTCTTTCGAGGAAGACGGTGAGGCTCTTCATAACCCGTTCGGCCGCTTTCGGACTCTTGACCATTACGATAAAGTCATCGGCATAGCGCGTGAAACGGTGTCCACGGGCTTCGAGTCCTTATCCAGCGGATTGAGTACGATGTTGGCTAGCAACGGGGAGAGCGGGCCACCTTGCGGAACGCCCTTTGTCGTCGCCTCCCGACCTCCATCCGGATGTGCCACTCCTGCCTGCAGGTAACGGCGGATCAAAGCCAGGATCTTTCGGTCCCGGATCTTTTCGCGCAGTTGAGCCATAAGCCGGTCATGGTTCACCGTATCGAAGAACGATTTAAGATCACAGTCTACCGCATGGCGGTATCCTGCTTTCCATCCGACTTCCAGCGTACGCACGGCCTGATGGGCATTGCGTCCTGCACGAAAGCCGTAGCTGTGTTTACTGAACCCACCTTCGAAGCGAGGGTTCAGCACTTGGGCCAGCGCCTGCTGGATCACCCGATCCAAGACCGTGGGGATGCCCAGCAGGCGTTCTGACCCATCAGGTTTTGGGATATATACCCGGCGTACAGCCGCCGGGTGGTAGGTTCCCTTCATAAGCATGGAACGAACTCTTGGCCAATGTGCCCGCATGAATGCAGGAAAGTCTTGGACGGTCATACCGTCAAGACCCGGAGCCCCTGCGTTTGAGCGGACTTTACTCCACGCCTTATTCAGGTTCTCCGGAGCCAGGACCCGTTCCATCCGTGATTCATCTTTTCAGATCTAGAAGATTTCGGCATGGAACACTCCTATTTTACAATATCTTCTTTTGGGCATTTAATATTACAATTCTCAGATTTTTTTGAAACAAAAAATTGACTTTTTGAAAAATAGCAATATCCTGGATCCGTCAGTTAAACGCGGTTTTCTGCACGAACCATTTGGGCCAAAAGGAATTACAAAAAAGCCTCGCCGCACCCAGCGGGTGCGCCTGTGTCTTTTTGCAACCTTTTGCCTCCAAAGCATTCGCACAGAAATCCCACGTTTAACTGACGGATCCAGGATAAAATCACCCCTATCCGTTAAGGGGATTGATACAGATATTTCTACGGATGAAATCATTTCTTTTGTTCGCGAAAGCAGAAAAACCTAGCCCGTCTTCCACTATTCGAAAAAGGGGATCAGGTAGGGATCAAGAAGACGAGCGATAAGCGAACCTTTTGGCTTCAGAGACCGGACGAAACGATTTCCGGTGATGCGAAATGGGTCCATAGCGATCTAGGGCTTCAAGGTGCATTTTTGTTCCGTAACCTTTATGACGTGCAAATCCATAATTCGGATATTCTTTGTCTAGTTCTATCATGATGCGATCTCTTGTGACCTTAGCGATAATACTTGCCGCCGCAATGGAAAGACTTTTGGAATCTCCTTTAACAATGGAGACTGAAGGGCAGGGAAGCCCTTGAACGGGATTTCCATCGATTAAGGTTTGTTCGGGCAAAGTTTCTAAACTGTTCACAGCACGTGTAAACGCTTGATAGGTTGCTTGGAGAATATTGATCCTATCAATTTCGGTTACGTTGGCTTGCCCAATACCGATTTGGACATGAGGACATGTATCAAGAAGATCAAAAAAATAATCTCTTTGGGTCGCTGACAGTTTTTTTGAATCTGTAAGACCTTTAAACATCTGGTCTCTTTCTTGTTCCAAGAACTGTGGATCAAACATAACGGCAGCGGCTACCACAGGACCCGCAAGAGGACCCCGTCCTGCTTCGTCTATTCCGGCAACATGTGAATAGCCCGATTGCCAAGATCTTCGTTCAAAGTGTAATAGATCTAGAGAAGGTCTGGAAGCGGAAGGTGTAAAGAGCTCAGGGGGATTATGCATGACATCTAAGACAGGAGGATAGGCCATAGGGGCATTTCATCATCACAGCAACGCTGTGTAGGCATAGAGCCTGGGGTTTCAACCCCAGGAAGACATCATAAAAAAAATGTTGTGCCCTGGAGGGGCACTGTTGTCTTGGCATACAGTTGCTCCTCATCAACCGCGCCCCTTCAGGGCGCCATCCGATTTGTTCTTTCTTCATTCCTGGGGTTGAAACCCCAGGCTATATGACTTTGTCCCTTTGGGACAATCCATTGTGTCAGCCACATATCCGGAGGCCCTACTCTGAGCTAGAGGGGCTCCCACTCTCCCTGATTAATAACTTTGGAGAAGTGCTAGATACGTTTTTCTTTAACCTTCGCGGTCTTTCCTGACCGCCCTCGCAGATAGTAGAGTTTGGCCCGCCGTGCATGGCCTCTGCGTTCGACTTCTACTTTAACAATATTGGGCGAGTGGAGCGGAAAAACACGTTCGACCCCTTCACCATAAGAGATACGTCGCACGGTAAAGGATTCACGTGAGCCATGACCACTCCGAGCCATGACAATACCATTGAAGATCTGAATACGTTCTTTTTCGCCTTCGCGGATTTTAACGTGTATTTTAACGGTATCCCCTACATTAAAGACAGGAACTTTTTCTTTTAACTGTTCGTTGTTAATTTTATCTAGAATCGTTGTGTTCATTCTATTTTCCTATTCAAAAAGAACGGCTATGATAGCGATCTTGTTTTGTTCGTCAAGAGCCTAATTTCATATTAATAAATCTGGACGCCTTTTTTGGGTTCTTTTTAGGGCCTGCTCTTTTTGCCATTTACTGATCTCTCCATGATTACCGGTCAAAAGGATATTGGGCACTTTCATGTTACGGTATTCCGCTGGTCGTGTATATTGAGGGTGCTCGAGCATTCCCGTGGTAAATGAATCAAGTGTTGTGGCTTGTTCAGCTCCTAACACACCCGGTTGTAACCTAACCAGGGCATCAATAACAACGGCTGCAGGAAGAACTCCATTGGTTAAGACGTAGTCACCTATTGAAATTTCGTCTGTAACAAGGGTTTCAGAAACACGCTCATCAACGCCTTCATAATGTCCACAGATGAACACTAAATGTTTTTCTTGTGCTAAGGCTTCTGCATAGTTCTGGTTAAACATTTTTCCTTGAGGGCTCGTTAAAATAACGCGTGCTTTAGGCGTGCAGACCGATTCGACGGCTTCAAAAATCGGTTCGGGTTTCATAAGCATCCCTGGTCCCCCGCCGTAGGGCTTATCATCTGTTGTGCGGCGGCTATCATGCGTAAAGTTCCTCAAATCAATGGTGTTGAAAGATACGGCCTGGGCTTGTTGGGCTCGTTTAAGGATGCTCTCATTTAGAAAGCCTGAGAGCATTTGCGGAAAGATTGTGATGACATCTATTTGAAGGGGGGCGCTCATATCGAGCAAGGGGTGAGGTCATCTATTCGACGATTTCAAGCATGGCTTTTCGGCCCTGCTTTGCCGCCATCGTGTTCAGCAACGTTCGAATAGCGCTGACGGCTTGCCCTCTTTTTCCAATCACTTTTCCGAGATCTTGGGGGTTGCATCGCAGCTCGAAGATAGCGGTACGATCTCCATCGATTCCTGTTACGCGCACATCTTTGGGACGATCAACAAGGGCTTGAACAATGTATTCTACAAAACTTTTCATGCCATAATACCTTGCGCTATTCAGCTGCGTTTTCTGTGATGGGCGGCGCATCCTCTATTTTTACTTCGTCTGTAGTTTCCACCGCGGGTGGTACACTTTTTTCTTTTAACGTGTCTCCGCTTTCGCTCGGAGGTAGGGCCTTTGCTTTTTTTAATAGGCTTTTAACCGTAGCCGATGCAATGGCGCCTTGATGTAACCAGTAATTGATGCGCTCGCTTTTAAGCTCAAAATTTTTCCCTGCTTTTTTAGGGTTATACCATCCTAATGTTTCAAGGGCTCGTCCTTTACTGGACTTACGTGCATCTGTAGCAATAACACGATAGAAAGGGTTGTTGGTGCTGCCCATTCTTTTTAATCTTATTTTTACCGACATATGTACACTCCTGTTCGTAATTGAAAACAGATGGTTTATATTACCTGCCGAATCTTAGCAACCTTTTTTGTTGTTTTTTAATGGCGCCCGCCATCTTTTTAGCCTGTTTGAATTTTTTAAGTAATTCATTGATATCCCGGACTTCTGTGCCACTCCCATTGGCTATTCTTAGTCGTCTGCGGCCGTTTATAAGCGTGGGATGCCTTCTTTCTTCAGGGGTCATGCTTTGTATAATGGCCTCGAACTTTTTCGATTCCTTTTCAGATTGGGCCCCCATCTGTTTTTTTAGGTCCGGAGGCATATGGGTCCCTGTGGGTAACATTTCAAGGAGATTTTCAATAGAACCCATTTTTTTCATCTGCTGAACCTGATCGAGAAAATCTTCTAAATTGAAGGTGTTTTTGCGTAGTCTTTCTTCCAGGTGCGCCATGTTTTTCATGTCAAACGCACCTTGGGTCTTTTCGACCAGGGACACGACATCGCCCATACCGAGAATGCGCGAAGCCATTCGATCAGGATGAAAGGGTTCAAGGTCCTCTAGACGTTCCCCGGTTCCTACAAGTAGAATCGGACATCCTGTAATCGATTGGACAGAGATAGCCGCTCCACCTCGGGCATCGCCATCCAGCTTCGTTAGAATCAGCCCCGTTAATCCGATATCTTTATGAAAAGATTTTGCTACATGAACCGATTCTTGGCCGATCGCAGAATCTAATACTAAAACGACGTTTCGGGGTTGGACATTTTCGCGGAGTTCCTTTACTTCTTCTACAAGTTCGTTATCGATCTGAAATCGGCCGCCGGTATCAAAAATCACGATATCCGCATTTGATTGCCTGGCTGTCTCCCACGCTCGCAGACCTATATTCGGCACGGTTTCATTGGGTTGAGGCGCCACCATGTCGATTTCGATTTGTTGTGCGAGGGTGCCTAACTGTTCAACAGCAGCGGGTCTTCGAATGTCACAGGCGGCCAGGACTACATGTCTACCTTTTTCTTTGAAATGATACGCAAGTTTTGCGGCGGTTGTTGTTTTACCCGCTCCGTGTAAGCCGAGTAAAAGAATCCCTGCAGGCTGTTCACGGGTATCAAAATCCTTTTGGTTTTCTCCGAGTAAAGCGATCAGTTCTTCGTGTACGCGCTTTATAACTTGTTGCCCTGGAGTAATACTTTCCAGGACCTCTTCGCCTATGCTTTCTTCTCGTACACGGTTAATAAAGTCTTTGGCCACCTGGTAGTGAACATCCGCTTCTAACAAAGCCATACGAACTTCACGAAGAGCGTCTTTAATGTTCTTTTCCGTAAGTTTCCCATAGCTTCGTATGTTTTTGAAAACTTTGTGTAATGATTGCGATAAGGCATCAAACATGTGAACTCTCGTTTAAGATATTGATTCGTTATTCGAATTCCGGGCTCCGTGCGCTATGCGGTCCCGTTTTGCAAGATCTTTTAGAATGTGTACGTTTTGAAAACACTCCTGTTCCATGAAGGTTTTTACGTGTGACCCTTGTTCTTCTCCTATTTCTAAAAAAAGATGTCCATTGGGTTTTAGATAAAAGGGGGCGGCATGAATGATTTGTTCGATATAGCGAAGTCCATCTTTTCCTGCATCTAAAGCGTTTTGGGGTTCAAACCGATTTATTTCGTCCGGCAATGCTCGATACTCTTTTGTGGGGATATAAGGTAAATTCGCAATAATAGCGTCTACAGGTTTTATGTTTAGTTCTGTTAACAAATCGCTTTGAATCCACTGAATGTGTCTCTCTACTCCAAGTGTCTGAGCATTTTCTTGGGCGAGTTGTAGCGCTTTGGTGGAGATGTCGAGCCCTATATACTGGGCATGCGGTTGTTCCTTGGCTAATGTAATCGTTATACAACCGGTTCCCGTTCCCACATCTACAATGATGGGTTTTGCTTGTTTCCAAATCGCTTTACTGTTGAGGACCTGTTCGACGAGACATTCGGTTTCTGGCCGAGGAATAAGAGCTCGGTCATCGATTTTAAAATCATTTCCCATAAAATTAGTGGTGCCAAGAATATATTGTATGGGTTCATGCTGAGCTAATCGTGTTGCGTATTTTTTGAGTCTGCTTTGTTGTTCTGTGCTGAGTGTATTTGGGGGATGGAGGTAGAGTTGTAAACGAGGACAATCTAATACATCGCTGACTAATTCTTCAGCGATTCTTAATGAAGGCGTTATATGGTTAACTTCAAGATAATCGCGGAGTTTATGAACAGCTCGAATCGGTTCTTCGCCGATTTGATCTAAGCACGGTAAAATCATGATGCCATGGACTTTAACTTTTCTTCGAGTCGTTTTTCAACTTCGTGATTGTAGAGTGCTAGGAGTAGCTCGTCGAGATGGCCTTCAATAATCTGGTCAAGGCTATATAAGGTTAGGTTAATTCGGTGGTCAGTGAGTCGGTTTTGGGGGAAATTATATGTGCGGATTCGTTCACTGCGATCACCAGATCCAATTTGAGATTTTCGAGAACTGGCTGTCTTTGCTTCTTTTTCTTCGCGGATTTTGTCTAATAAGCGCGCCTTTAATACTTTCATAGCCTTATCTTTATTGCGATGTTGAGAACGCTCGTCCTGGCTTTGAGCGATGGTGTTGGTAGGCAAATGAGTGATTCTTACCGCAGAGTCGGTTGTGTTCACATGTTGACCACCCGCACCAGAAGCTCGATATACATCAATCCGAAGGTCTTCTGGTTTAATTTCAATCTCATCAATTTCGTCAGCTTCCGGCAATACGGCAACGGTAGCGGCAGACGTGTGAATACGTCCATTGGTTTCTGTGGTAGGAACGCGTTGGACGCGATGTCCACCACTTTCATAACGCATTGTCTTGTATACCTGAGTGCCTTCGATAGAAAAAATGATTTCTTTGTAGCCTCCTACTTGGGATGGGCTGGTGTCAATCATGTTGACTTTCCATCCTTTGTTTTCACTGTAACGACTATAGATTCGAAAGAGGTCACCGGCAAATAACGCGGCTTCTTCTCCGCCTGTTCCTGCGCGGATTTCCATAATGATATTACGGTTTTCTACTGGATCGGCAGGGAGAAGAGCGATCATAAAATCTTTCTCTGTGGAGGGAAGCTTTTCTTGGAGTTCTTCGATTTCTATACGGGCCAACTCTTTGATTTCATCATCGGACTGTTCATCATCTAGAAGCGTCTGGTTCTCTTTAAGCTCTTGAGTCATTCTAAAATAAGGGGCCGCTTTTTCTTCTATGCGTTTAAGGGTGGCATGTTCCTCAAGTAGTTTGCGAAGTTTTTGATGATGTCCAGAACCGGATTCATGTGCGAGTTTTTCTTCAAGCTCACCCATTTGTTGTTTCAATTTTTCTAGATAATAAGGGTCGATCATAAAACGGGAGGGATCATGGGGTCATAGGGTTCAAATACAAATCGGGCCAGATTTATCAATTCGAATAAACCTGGCCCGATGTTAAAGGCATGCTAATCGGTTGTCGCTTGAGCGTAACGTTTACGGAATCGCTCCACACGTCCTTCCGTATCAATGTATTTTGCTTTACCGGTATAAAAGGGATGACATTGCGAACAGGTATTCACGTGCATCTCTTTTACGGTAGATCTTGTTGTAAGGACATTCCCGCATGCACAGGTTACCTTGGCTTCCATATATTCTGGATGAGTATCTTTTTTCATGGTATATACCTAATTTATCGACCTATCTTTTATGATTTAAAAACCGTGACAAAATACCAGAATTGTTACATACTGGCAAGGCTGTAAACAATATTTGTAGGTATCTGACGACCCAAATAATAAATAAGGAGTCCTTAAAAAAAATGAACATGAGACGAGATGTATACATGTTGATTTGTTTTCTAATCGTTAGCTGTTTGACAACAACATTGCATGGAGCAGATGAAACAGTAGAAACGAACAAAACAGAAGAGATGAGTGCGAAAGGAAATCCAATGGTTTTAATAAAAACGGGTATGGGTGATATAAAAGTCGAATTAAACCCTGAAAAGGCCCCTATAACCGTAAAAAACTTCCTCGAATATGTGGATGCGGGTTTTTATAATGATACTATTTTTCATCGCATCATTCAAACGTTCATGGTCCAGGGAGGTGGATTTACTGAAGATATGCAGCAAAAGCCTGTCCGGGCTCCTATTAAAAATGAGGCGGATAACGGACTAAAAAATGAGCGTGGAACCATTGCCATGGCTCGTACTTTTGTGGTGGATAGTGCAACCGCTCAATTTTTTATTAATGTCGTCGACAACGCTTTTCTTGATCATAAAGACAAAACAGATCAAGGTTTTGGGTATTGTGTTTTTGCGAAAATAACCGAAGGGCTGGATACGGTGGATAAAATTAAGGCCGTAAAAACAGGCCGCAAGGGTGGACATGGCGATGTTCCCATAGACGTTGTGAAGATGATAGAGGTTAAACGGATCGATTAAAAATTATACGTTTTCTTCACGCATATTAGAAGCCCTTGTTATTTCAATCGCGTTGCCAGAAGGCATTTTAGCCTCTGAGAATGAAGATCCGCATAAACTTTTGTCCAGAAAAAGCTGTTTTCGCGCAGTTTTTTGTTAGCTACCCTCCTTGCATGGGCGCTACAATTTCGATTTCGTCTCCTTCAGACACGATCTTTTTTCCATAATCCACTCGAGGCACAAACTCTTGATTAACAGCTACAGCGATAGAAGTTTGATCATAGCCATATGTTTCAATCATCTTTTGAACGGTCTGATTCTCCTCAGATTCATATGATTTCCCGTTGATTACAATTTTCATTAAGCAGCGTCCCTGATGATGGCGATTGCTTCAGTCACTACCCGACCTTGTTCAAGGTATTCACACGCAAAATGACTCAGAATCGGTGACAACAGGAATCCGTGGCGATATAAACCATTTATACGCATCAAGCCGTCTCTGACTGTTATTCGGGGCTGATTATCAGGAAAGGCCGGTCGACATTGGGTACATGTTTCCAAAATATGCGCCTCTGCAAATCCCGGATGAAGGGTATAGGCAGCTGATAATAGCTCTAATGTTGAACGAACTGTAATGGGATTGTAATCCTCACTTTCAATGGTTGTTGCACCGATCAAAAAGACGTGGTTAGCGCGAGGCACAATATAGAGAGGATAACGCGGATGCATCAGCCGTATAGGTCTAGAAAACGTTACATCGGGTGCATGCACATACAACAACTCTCCTCGAACCCCCCTCAAGTCTTCCATATCTTCTTTAGCGCCCAACCCTCGACAATCGACCACCCAATCATACGTATAACAATTTGAAGGTGTCTGAACGGTATGCGCATCTATTTTCACCACTTCAGTGTGACTGAACCATTGAACGTTGTTTTTTTTAAGAACATTTGTTAATGCGTTTAAAACTTCTCTATTATCAATATGTGCTTCACGTGGAAAGAATAGACCCGACCCAAAACGGTCACTCAGCATGGGTTCTAATTCCGCTATGTCAAGAGATGAAACTTCTTTGAGAATATCGGGGTTACAGCCCTTAGATTCAATGATTTTTTTGAAACGCAAAAGCTCATGCTGATCATGAGGATGTGTAACGACCAAACTCCCTTGTTGCCTAAAAGAAACAGTGCTGCCCCATCGATCTGGCCATCTTTTCCAGCGAATCAGCGAAGCTTCACCGAGAGTTGCAATTTCTTTTTCCGCTGTTTCAAGCTCGCAGAAAGGAGCCAACATCCCTGCACTCGCATAGGTACAACTATGAAACCCTTTTTCATCGCCCCGATCAAAAAGACTAACCTTCCATCCTCGCTCAAGAAGATCGAGAGCTAATAATCGCCCTGCAATCCCTGCGCCTACTATACCTGCGGTTGACATGGAATGATGCCTGTAAACCTACGAATACAACTCAGACCCTTTTGCTCTGAATTCTTTAGATTTTTCTTCCATCTCCTTTGCAAACACTTCGTTCATGTTGCTTTTTGAAGAAGCCGCATATTTACGGACATCTTCGGTGATTTTCATGGAACAGAATTTAGGACCGCACATACTGCAAAAATGAGCTGTCTTTGCGCTATCTTTTGGCAGGGTTTCGTCATGAAATGCGCGAGCCGTTTCTGGATCAAGCGCTAAGTTAAATTGGTCTTCCCACCGAAATTCAAAACGCGCCCGGCTTACAGCATTGTCATGAACTTGGGTCCCAGGAAACCCCTTCGCGACATCGGCTGCATGGGCCGCGATTTTGTAAGCGATCACCCCATCTTTAACATCTTTTTTGTTCGGCAACCCCAAATGTTCTTTAGGGGTTACATAACAGAGCATGGCACAGCCGTACCATCCAATCATAGCAGCCCCAATGGCGCTAGTAATATGATCATAGCCAGGAGCGACATCTGTTGTTAAAGGCCCTAGGGTATAGAAGGGCGCTTTATAACAATGCTCTAGTTCTAAATCCATGTTTTCTTTGATGCTTTGCATAGGGACATGTCCCGGACCTTCTATCATGACTTGACAATCGTGTTCCCAAGCGACCTTGGTTAATTCACCTAATGTTTCGAGTTCAGCAAATTGAGCCTCGTCGTTGGCATCGGCGATGGAACCAGGTCTCAACCCGTCGCCCAATGAAAAACTGACATCATAGGCCTTCATAATTTCGCAGATTTCATTGAAATGCGTATAAAGAAAGCTTTCTTGATGATGAACAATACACCATTTGGCCATGATCGATCCTCCGCGACTCACAATCCCTGTCGCCCGTTGAGCCGTAAGATGGATATATCGTAAAAGCACACCTGCATGAATGGTAAAGTAGTCGACCCCTTGTTCGGCTTGTTCAATCAACGTGTCCCGATATATGTCCCAGGTTAATGCTTCGGGCTGGTCCCCGACCTTTTTGAGCGCTTGGTAAATCGGAACGGTGCCAACAGGGACCGGAGCGTTTCGAATAATCCATTCACGTGTATCATGAATGTTTTTACCCGTAGATAGATCCATAATCGTATCTGCACCCCACAGCGTTGCCCAACGCATCTTTTCTACTTCTTCTTCGATGGTGGAGGTCACAGCCGAGTTTCCTATATTGGCATTAATTTTTACCCGAAAGTTTCTACCAATAATCATGGGTTCAGATTCAGGATGATTGATGTTACAGGGGATAATAGCGCGTCCAGCCGCTACTTCCTGACGTACAAATTCAGGGGTCATGAGCGACGGGATTTTCGCGCCCCACCCGGTTCCTGGATGTTGATGGTAGAGACTGTTTGTTGGACCGGTTTGGGCATGTTGGCGAGCACCGCCCCCCTCTATATTTTGAGTATATTTAGTGTCTACCGTTGCTTCTTGACCTAAATTTTCACGGATTGCAATGTACTCCATTTCGGGGGTAATGATACCCTGTCTGGCGTAATGCACTTGAGTTAGAATAGAGCCGGACTTTGCCTTTCGCCGATCACGAACTAACGCTAAGAGATTTCGATTTCCCAGCCCTTTAAGGCCGTTGTCTTGAGCTTGAAAACCACGATCCTGAACAGTTTCTGTGTCATTCCTATCTTCGATCCATTTTTGTCGATAAGGAGGCAGCCCTTTATGGACATCGAGGTCGTGAGCCGGATCTGTCCATGGACCACTCGTGTCATAGACCCAAACGGGATCATTCTCTCGAGCACCGCCATCGGGTAGTTGAGTTGGATTTAATCGTATTTCGCGGAAAGGAACCTGAATGCCTGGCGAGCTGCCGGCCTTGTAAACCTTGCACGAATTCGGGAAATGGTTTCCATAATCATCATAGTCAGATTTTTGCTGAATCATTGATTTATTCTCCTGTTAAGAACTATAAAAGGCCAAATCGCTTGCATAAAAGACCCTTGTTTACAATATGTCTGCCGTATCACTCGTTTGTTGCAAGCGGCTGTCGATATACACGGATTGACTTTTCCTCTCACAGCAGGACGTTTACATAATTGGTCCCGATGATAGCTATATTTGTATCATGGGGCTTAAAAAAATTGAGGGTACATGTTTTTAAACCACTTTTCAACTTTGCTAGCTGCCGTTCTTGCTTCTCTAGCATCTTCTGCATCAGGCAGAAAAAAGCCATCAGGATAGCGACTTCAACAGCATACGGCATAAGTATTGAGAGTTCGTCCTCTAATATTTCTGCTTCTTTGTTGAAGGGAATTATCTTCTGCAAAAGGGAAAAAAGATCATGGGTAATAGGAGGAGCGTCTCCGTTCACCGCTAAAAAAGCTTTAAGGAGTTTTTCCGCGGCTTGTTGACAATGAAAGCAGACTGTATCAAAAGGAACCTTGTCCGCATTGAGATTATTGTCTGCATTCAGTAAATCATTGTGAGCTTTTACCGCCCATTGCTTCGCGATTTCAATCTCTTCGGACATACAAAACTTTCCCTTCACGCAACATATTAGAGACAAAGGCAATGGGTGATCTTTTCCCTCTTTCAATTTCTTCAGGCGTGTATACCAGCAAATCCATACCAAATGGATAGGGCTTAAATAGCTTATATAACTGACGACTGCGTTTAAACCGCGGCAAACTACTCTTGGCAACAATCACCAAATCCACATCACTGTTTTCACGGGCATCTCCGCGCGCATATGATCCAAAGAGAATAATACGTTCAGCATGAGTGGCCTCCCCTAAACGTAATGCAACTTGCTGAATGTCATGATCTAAAATCATAATATTAGAAACCTAACAATAATGCTGATTGGTTTCAATCCTAATTGCAACTCAACTAAATCCGATATTCACCATCCCAAAAAATGCACTTTTCACCTCCGTCTAGAAACCGCAATATTATCTTCAAAGCTTCTATCGGGGAACCAGGCGCATAAACAATATCTTGATGCACAACAAGATCTGCACGGGTAAACGCTTCAGGTCCAACGGTTCCCCCCAAATGTTCACTCCTCCCATACGCCCAATGAAAACCTGCTTTTTCATCTTCAAGCACATTCCCCGTGATAATGGCTTTATCGTTACAGCCTAGACCCAGTTCAGCTATATTTCGACGAGCGGGATCACCATCAAAATAATTTCGTTGTACGTGGGCTTGAGTTCCCTCTCCCTCAATCGCTTTAATTTGGTTCTGCTCTACATGGTATAAGATGCGTTCATCTTTTTGTTGTATAGGAATAATTCCTCTACTCAGGCTGGGTTCACCCTCTTTTTCTCCTTCATAAGGAACGATAAAGGCTTCACCGCTTGGCAGATTAATCAGCGGAAATTCTTGATCCGATATACATAAACCGTCATCGGCAAACCCTCTGCGATAACGTAGATCAAACATCATCACATGGCCTGTTGAAAAAGTCACTTCAGCGGATACCGCCTTTGTCAAAAGGTCTGCCAAAAGGTGGGTTTTATGCGCCATTTCTTGAACATCAACACAAAGAGCAGATTGTTCCATTCGTTTTAGCACTCCGGGCATACTCGCGACCCGCAGATGATCAACCCTTTTTAGATAATGGGATAAAGGAGCGGTTGCAGAAAATTCTGTCAGGGCTATGGCAATATGACTTGTTGAAAGCATGTCCGCAATAAAAACTTGCTCCCCATTCATCGTTCCATTTTCAGGCAAATCAGCATTATTTAAGCCTGTTGCGAAATAGATCAGCAAAGGATATACATCCACCCCCAACGTCTGAAAAGCGTCTCGCCATTCCTCGGCCATGGTTCGGCGCTCACGCCAATCACGGTCATCATTTAGATCCCCGTGAGGAAGGTCAACCATTATCAGAACCTTTTCTCCTTGGGCAGGAACAAATACTTCTCGTAATAATTTCTTAAGATTAAACATCTTTATTTCAGTCTTTCCTTTCGACCTGTGACTCTTTCCTGGATCCGTCAGTTAAACGTGGGATTTCTGTGCGAATGCTTTGGAGGCAAAAGGTTGCAAAAAAACGCAGGCGTACCCGCTGGGTGCGTCGAGGCTTTTTTGTAATTCCTTTTGGCCCAAATGATTCGTGCAGAAAACCGCGTTTAACTGACGGATCCAGGTCTTTATTTATTTACAGCTGCCCCATCATTTTGTGACATTGAGGGATCACCCGCACATCAGAGATATATTCTTTCGCTATTTTTTGCCATTCTAAAAGTTGTGAAGGTGATGGTGGATTTTGTGCTAGGCCAAAACTAGACATGGGCTGAATAATAAAAGGTGTTGTACTGTCAATGGTCTTGATAATTTTTACCGCCTGAATTATATCGCCCACATTCGTGTCAGCGTTCATCACTGACTTTACAAAGGTTGTGGTGTTAGATTCAATGCAGACTTTTAGAAACTCACGATGCTCGATCCATTGTTCTCTATCTTTCGTAACGCTCGGGAGTTTCATGTCCATGGCTACCATATCGATATGATTTTTTATCGTGTTAAAAGGTTTTGCCAGATCACCGGAGGTTTCTAAATAGGTTTGGTATCCATTTGATTTAAGGATCGGCAAAAACGTTTCCAGGAAGTTTTTATGAACTAAGGGTTCCCCACCCGTTATCGCCACTGAATGATGAAGCCCTTTAGGCTGGTCTAAATGGCTAACGAGGTCTGCCAACGGGGTATCATGGGTGGGGTTGGGGATGTCTTCTATATCTCTTTGCCCGGGGGTTTGTTCAAATCGAAACGTTTTTGGTTGATGGCCATGCGTGTGCTGAGCGGTTACGGATTCAGGCGTATCACAATAGTGACACTTCAGATGACATCCATAAAAGCGAACAAATATTTGGCGTTCACCCACATAGACCCCTTCGCCTTGTACCGAACTAAAGAGTTCAACAAGATGGGCCTTGTGTTGAACCACTAGGTTTGATTTGAACATAGTTATACTTTACCTTCCATAGTTTTTTACGAAAATTTCCAGCAAAACTACAAAGCTAGGGCTTATATAGGCAGCCACAATTTTCGGTCTCCCAAACGGTAACTGCTGTGACAGGCAGATCATCCTGTTTGAGGTGGGTGAAAATCCATTGGGCAATGTATTCTGCAGTGGTTGGACCATCGAGCACATCGTTTAGATACGTATGATCGGGTAATATACGACGAACCGCCTTTTTTAGATCCGCAAAATCCTTAACCATCCCCATGGAATCAAGTTCATCGCCACTGAACTCAGCTTCTACTCGGTAAGAATGGCCATGCAGATTTTTGCACTTCCCGGAATGTTCGGGGATGGTATGAGCGGCTTCAAAGGTCTCTTTTACAATAAGTGTGTACATATTTTTTCATCCTTCATATGGAGTTTTAAATTAGGTCAGGATGTTTTTCTTCTAAGGAGGTGCACCCTTTTGGGCGAAGCATAATATGGTATTCTTATCATAACGACCTTCATACGAAATTTCCCAATAAACATTACATTTCTTTTACTTCCAAAGTAAAGCCGAAACACTTTCCTTATAAAGTCAAATGGACGTATCTGGATCATACTTCTAAATATCATCCCAGTCCCCATTTTCGGCACAGTGCTGTCGAACAATGAGCCCGTGATCTATCTCGTTTCCGCGCGAGTCCTAATTGCTTTTCCAGAACCATGGAATGGGTTTCAAGCTTTTGTTGTCGAGTGCTCCGCCGTTTTCCCGCCAGCTTGTGAAGAAAAGACTGAAGCCCTGGATCCGTCAGTTAAACGTGGGATTTCTGTGCAAATGCTTTGGAGGCAAAAGGTTGCAAAAAAACGCAGGCGCACCCGCTGGGTGCGTCGAGGCTTTTTTGTAATTCCTTTTGGCCCAAATGGTTCGTGCAGAAAACCGCGTTTAACTGACGGATCCAGGGTAATATCTAACAAATTAACAGTGCCATTCTATGGTTCTATGTTGAAAAAACAACAAAAACGAATTGAGATGAAGTTTAAATAGAACACAAATTGTTTGATACGAATCTGATTCCTTTGCTCTCAGTTCTCCCCCCTCGTAACAGGCTTTGCTGAACGGCCACGTATAATCTAGAAATTTTTCGAAATGAAGCAAGAACCGGGTGGACACAGCAGGATCCTATTATAGGATTGGGTCCACGAAATCATTAGAAAGGAGCCGTGTATGCAGTCGGATTACTATCGCATTGAAAAGATTATATATTGGATTGAGGAACATGCCATGGCGCAGCCACGCTTGAAAGACATCGCGGAAGAATTGGGTATAAGTCCTTTTCACGCGCAACGTCTTTTTAAGCGCTGGGCCGGTGTGACTCCTAAACAATTTCTACAGTATCTGACAGTTAATTTTGCGCGTCAACTTCTTGATGAATCGAGGGGTGTACTTAATGTATCCTTCGACGTTGGACTCTCAGGCCCTGGGCGTCTACACGATCAGATGGTCAGCGTAGATGCAGTAAGTCCGGGTGAGTACAAATCACAAGGTGAAGGAGTAGACACTCTGTATGGGATTCATGATACACCTTTCGGCGATTGCCTTATCGCCTTAACAGATAGGGGCATTTGTTGGCTCTCCTTTTCTTGTAATGAAGATTCCTCGAATATGTTGCAACAACTCAGAGTAACATGGGAAAAAGCCAATATTAGAGCGCTTCACGATTGAGGTGTCGCGATGTAGCACGAAGAAAACCAGCCGATTACCTCGTCGGGAGAAACCTCTTCGAACGCTTGTGTGATCGCTTCAGATAGTTCCTGCTGACTGCGGGCTGCAAGGCTGCCCAACCGATTCTTTATCTTGCCCCACATTTTTTCAATGGGGTTGGAATCGGGGCTGTAGGGTGGAAGGAATCTTACATGGGCCCCACATGACTCAATGAGTTCAATGACCTTGGGATTGTGATGGACGCGAAGATTGTCCATGATGACGATGTCTTCAGGTGAAAGAGTCGGGAGAAAAACCCGGCGAATATATTCTCCAAAAACAGCCGTCTCTGTCGCCCCCTCCCCCTCCATGGCCGCTGTTGTTCCGTCCAGGCGGACCGAAGAAATCAAGGTGGTGGTACACCAATGTCCATGAGGCGTTTTGGCAAAAAGCCTGTTCCCGCCCAACGCCCGGCCCCGCAGACGAGTCATATTCGTTTTCGCCCCGGATTCATCAATAAAGGCAAGGCGACTTGGATCAAGTTTGGCCACCTCTTGGATCCACTGCTTTCTCAAGAGATTTACATCCGCCCGGTCTTGCTCGCTGGCGTGAAGCGTTTCTTTTATACCGGCAGCCCAACCGATTCAACGCCCGCTGTACGGCCATGATCGACCCCTTCACGCCGCTCATGTTCTTGAGTTCTTCAAGCGTTGCATCGGGATGTTTGCCCATCAGTTGAGCCAACGCCTTGAGCTGCTTTCCGCTGTAGAGGGCCTGACGATGCCCACGCGGTTGGGGAGCGGTCTGTCCGGTTTCGTTGAAACGAGAGAGCCCACGCTGAAACGTTCTAAGATCTACACGATAAGAAGATGCGATATCGGCCTGGGAACCTTTGCCCATTTTGTAGGCATCTATCGCACGCCGCCGGATTTCTGCTGTTGCTATACTCATGTCATGGAGTATAGATCTTCTAAAGAGGCATTTCAATCGTTAAATGCTCTAGAGAGGACGCTCGTTGCTCGTCCGGATATGTTAAGAATCTGTTTATAAACAAACCCGGTCCAGATGTTCTCAAGCCAAACCTTCTTCTTCGTGGAACAAACTTTCAGCTTAAAGTGTGGGAAGCATTGCTCAGAATCCCCACGGGAAACGTTGTTACGTATTAGGATATGGCTAACTACATAGGCCATCCCAAAGCTGTCCGTGCTGTTGGTACTGCCGTGGGCTGCAATCCTATTGCGGTTTTAATTCCGTGCCATAGGGTCATTCGTAACACAGGAGTCATCAACGATTATAGATGGGGACGAACACGTAAGAAAGCCATGCTTGCATGGGAAGCGGTTAAGAAAGTGCAAACACCTAACCAGCTACCTGTTAGAAGATACTAATAAGACGCTTTACATCTCTATTTGTTTATCCCCCCCAAATCCCCAAAAACAAAACTTGTCTAAAATGGTCGGGGCGACTAGATTCGAACTAGCGACCTCTTGAACCCCATTCAAGTGCTCTACCAGGCTGAGCCACGCCCCGACTTTATCTTCACCCATGCATATTGCAACATGTCTTGCGATAAGTTTACAAGTGGAATGATGCGTTTCGTTTAGATTTTTTACCACGAATGAGCACACATGAACACGAATAAATCTTCAAAGGCTTGAAACTTTTTTTCTTTCTTCTTGTTTTTTACATTTGAATTTGGATCATTACGATCCTGGCCCATCATGAAAAAAAACACAGACAAAATTCAGACAGGAAGCGAAGATCTTTCACTCGATCATAGGGTGAAAACATTACTCCCGTTATACTCGACTTCAGGAGAAGATCGTCCGGAGAGTATACTTGGATCTTATCTCGATGGCTCTCGTATTACTGAAGGATTAAAAACGCTAATGGATGTAATCCTTCCTGGGCGCATGACAACCGGGCCCTTTCCTGAAAGACTGCCTGTTTTCCTTAAAGAACATTTGGATCATGCTTGGCGCATACTTCATCCCGAAATTAACCGGGCCCTTCCCTTTCGCTGGAAAGGCGAAGCCGCTAAACAGGAACAAAACGCGAATCCCATAGATCCGTCTACAGAGTCCAAAACAATTATGGATCTGTTTTATGAACAACTTCCCCATATTCGCACTTTGCTGATAGAGGATATTAAAGCCGCCTATGATGGTGATCCAGCCGCTCTTACTTTTGCGGAAGTACAGTTAGCCTACCCAGGCTTGTTAGCAACGGCTTCACATCGTCTTGCCCATGAACTCTACACGTTAAACGTCCCTATTATACCACGGATTATGAGCGAATGGACTCATTCGAAGACAGGCGTCGATATACATCCAGGGGCTGCCATTGGACATGGATTTTTTATTGACCACGCAACAGGAGTCGTTATAGGAGAAACATCTAAGATCGGAAATCGCGTAAAACTTTATCAGGGGGTAACGCTTGGTGCTAAAAGCTTTCCTCTGGACAAAGCAGGAAACCCTATCAAACATATCAAACGGCATCCTACGGTTGAAGACCATGTCATTTTATATGCACACTGTACCATTTTAGGGAACATCACAATAGGCGCTAACTCAATCATCGGTGGCAATGTGGTTCTTATGGAAGATGTTCCATCCAACTGTTTAGTAGCCACGAAACATCCAGAATTACATATCAAACAAGAAAGAAGCTAAGCCCGGGTCCTATCATCGGATAAGACAACTATCTATACGATCACTTCCAAACCTTGCTTAGCCATTTGAACGCCACTCCCGATATCAATAATAATAAATCCACCTTCTTCATTTTCTAAAAGAAAAAGAGTGGTATGCCCGCCATACTGCGTATACGTTGAATCAAGAACAGGCTCTGTACCTCGAACCCCCTAAAAATCAGTTTCACCTGAATCCGTCAGATAAAATCTGATGATTTTTCATTACCTGTTGGGCTAAAGCGGGGAGGATACCCGTATTCAAACAAACAACCCCACCCCAACAGGTGTGTATATGAAACAATATAAAATAAAGACTGGCAAGGGCGAACTCAACAGCACAAGCGGAAATCATCTTTGCGGCCTGCTGCTTGAGGATCATGCTCAACGGATTCTTCCCTCCAATTTTCAACCACGCCGCTCCGATGCGATCTCTGATCGGGAGATCCTCCTTACCCAGATCGGCTTACTTTGCAACAGTCGAACCGATTTCAATGATATCGACCTGTACCGGGGTGATGAGATTTTTATGAATGCCTTTGGACTTAAAAAGGGGAGTTAAAAAGGTAGCCTCTGAGCCGGTGTTCCGACGTCGTTTCGACGACCTGCCCCCAGCCAGAACCCATGTGGGGCTACGCAAACTCAACACCGAACTTCTTTCCTCGGGCCCCTTTGGCTAGGTAGATGTCGAAGGGCTTGATCTTGTTCCCGTCGATATCGATGTGAGCCCTTTGGATCACTCAGGCTCTTCGAAAGAAGGCGTTTCCTACACCTATACCGGCAAACAACATTGCCAGTCGGGAACGACCGCGTTTATTGCCCGCAGCGTTGAAACGCTCCAAACCCTGGGCCTGGGTGGAAAATGTTTGCTTCGGCTTGATAGTGGCAACGCTGCGGCCGATAACTTCGACGCTTTTGGGGATCATTATTTCATCGTAAAGCGAAATCCTCGCCGCGAATGTCCTGAACAAACGCTGGCCCTTGCACGCCGAGTTGGAGACAAACAAGACAGTCGTGAAGGCAAGAACGTTTACACAGGCTTTTTCGATCATTTCCATCCCGGTGGTGACCAAAACCGCCCTTGTGTCCCGGTGGCCTTTGAAGTGATTGAACGCACCATCGATATCGATGGTCAGAAACTTCTGGTTCCTAAACTTGAGGTGAGCACCTGGTGGACGAACCTCTCTTGTCGTGCCAAGACGGTGCTAGATCTCTATCATAGACATGGCCCCAGCGAGCAGTACCACAGTGAACTCAAAAGCGATCTTGATGTTGAGCGATTGCCTTCGGGGAGACTCTGTGCCAATAAGATTATTCTGTTATGCGCCATGGTGGCCTTCAACCTATTGCGCGGTCTTGGCCAAGAGGTCATCAAACGGGCTGGGCTTGCCCCGCAGAAAATCAACATCCCGCGCTGGCGAATCAAAACGGTTCTCAAAAATATCATTTATTGCGCGGTTCGATTGGTCCGCCACGCCGGACGAATTGAACTTCACTTTGGCAAGCGTTGTCGCTGGTTTGAAGTGATACAAGATATTGCCCATTCCTTTGCATAGCCCTCCGTGCACCTTTAACAATACTCTAAGCCTTGCAGACTCAACTTACAAGTGCAAAACCGAAGCTGTCCATCATTTCTTTGGGCGTTCTATATTCTAAGCATTTTCTCGGTCTATTATTCAGTAACTCCACAGCCCATCTCAACTGAGCGGAGCTGTGGGCAGCAAAGTCGGTTTTCTTCGGGAAAAACTGGCGAAGCAAACCATTCGTGTTTTCGTTGCTCCCTCTTTGCCAAGGGTTTCTCCCTTCAGCAAAGAAAATGGGGGTTGCTATTTTTTTCTGTAGTTTAGCATGGCTGGCAAACTCCATGCCATTATCTACAGTCACCGTTTTACAGGGGAGCCCTGAATCAGCGAACTGAGGTACGGAACGGTTGACCGATTCGGCATTGCATCGAGGTAAAAGATCGGCGATGAGATATCGAGTCGCTCGATCTACTAGAGTGACTACACAGGCCTCTTTTCTCGTTTGGCCCTGAATAGTGTCACCTTCCCAATGGCCTGCCACCTTGCGACTTTCACCCTCTTCGGGGCGTTGGTCAATCATCGTTTGGTTGTGTATACGTGAATGGCTTTTCCGAGTCGCTCGTTTTTTCTTTCCGGAGCCACGCAGGTATTTTCGGTAGCCAGCCCCTCTTGGGCTGTACAAGTAGCGGTAGATCGTCATTCGACTGATGGGAGGGTCACCTTCTAGCTTTCTTCGACCTTCAACCTGTTCTGGAGACCAATACTTCGCCAGGAGAGTCTCCACTTGTTCTTTGCTAGCTCCCATCACTTTTTGAGGCTTTCGAGCTAGCTGTAATCGGCTTTGAGCCAGGCCATTTGCGGGTCTTGGGTAATAGCGGCCACGGACTCGATTACGGCGAAATTCGCGCCAAATAGTCGAGGGGGATCGGCCCAGGTGACGGCCAATTTGAGATAAGCTATATTTTTCTTTTAGCATCTGGGCTATCACTTCTCGTTCATAACGGTTTAAATGTTCGTAGGTTCGTGGCATTCTATGTTCTCCTTTAGGGGGGGGCAGATACCCAAAAAATGAACTATGCTGCGGACCTTTGCACTTGTATTGTTACTCTACCGGTATGAATGGTGACTTGATCCTCACTTGATCTAGCGAATCATTCAACCTTTTAAATTCAGTCGGGATCAAGTTGAAGGCGAATATTTTTGATTTTGGTGGGACCCAGTTTTTCTTGGAGCTTAACAAGTATTTGTCTTTGCCCATACCGTTGTAGTTCGCTGAGCCAAATAGAATGTTTAACATAAATGATTAACGTTTTAGATGCTAAGCGTCCAGGTCGAGTATGTTGAGCCACATGTGTTCCCACAATCGTTTCCCACTCTTTGAGGAGCTGCTGTTCGGCAAACTGAGATTCAATGCCTATCTTTTTTATAAAACGGGGTATAATTTCACTAATTTCTGAAGCTCTTTTGGGAAACGTATAGTGCGTATGAGGAATTCGAAAGCGTTCACGCTGTACAAGCCAGCGACCTTTATTAAATTGTTTTTGAGTCGGTAATGTCATTGCAAATGATTTTTCAAGCACATTATAAAGACTACCATAAAAAGTCGTTAATATGAAACTTATTTTTGAAGGGAAAAGAAAAAATTTTCTATAAAGAAGAAGTTGAATGATACTTTGAACCGTGTCGAACCATCCAATCTATGGACGCACGCTCCCAACCAATATCATATCCCGCCTTTTCGCTTTCATACCACTTGTGAAGGTTGATCTCTTTCTTCAACTCTTGGCCGTGTATATAAAGCTTTGTTTTTTTACCCAAGGTTCAAGGCAAACCTTTTTTGGGCCAGAATGATGTTTTTTGATCATAATGCTGTTCCGCACTTTTAATAAAATCCTGGATCCGTCAGTTAAACGTGGGATTTCTGTGCGAATGCTTTGGAGGCAAAAGGTTGCAAAAAAACGCAGGCGCACCCGCTGGGTGCGTCGAGGCTTTTTTGTAATTCCTTTTGGCCCAAATGGTTCGTGCAGAAAACCGCGTTTAACTGACGGATCCAGGAAAATGTACTATTTCTCCATTAGAAAACGAGGTATTTATATAGAAAAAGTTTTGGGTCAACAAAAAAATGAAATTTTTGGAACTTATGTTTAGCGCATTGATTCACTATACGTACTTCGACGCATATCGTCCTTTTCAATTAACCTGATGATTTGGTCGTTAAAGGTGGGATTTCTGTGCGAATGCTTTGTAAAGAAAAAGGAATTATAGAAAAGCGTGTTTAACTACTGGATCCAGGTTAAAAGGTCGACATGGTCGAGAGCAATTTTTTTTGATTCGATCCTTTACAAAAGCCTAAACCGATGTATAGTCTCTCGAAACAAGTATAGAAAAAACAAAAAAAGAGAGGGTAGGAATACATTTATGGATAGCATAGCGAAGACAGCTGTCAAAGCAGAATACAAGCTTCATGATCGAGATACAGGGTCTGTAGAAGTACAGGTCGCTATCTTATCAGCTCGTGTCACTGAGTTGACCGAGCATCTTCAATTTCATAAAAAAGACCACAGCTCACGTCGCGGTTTGATTATGATGGTAAATAAACGCCGCAACCTGCTGGATTATCTTCGGAGCAAAAGCGAAGAACGTTATCAACAGCTGATTAAACGTTTAGGGTTGCGCCGATAAGTTCTATCAGATCCCTCACCTGTTCATCGTTGGTGTACTTTATCCCCGTCCCATAAAGATATCGTCTTTTTGCTTGTCTAACTGTCAACACAAATCATCCTCTTAACATAAAAGGAAAACAAAAATGGAAAATACGAAACATATCGAAATTGATCTCGCAGGAAAAAAGGTCCGCTTTGAAACGGGGCTTCTTGCGAAACAAGCCAATGGTGCAGTCACCGTCCAAATAGGAGAGACCGTCCTTTTTTCAGCGGTAACCGCTACAAAAACGCCCCGTGAAGGCATTGATTTTTTCCCTCTACAAGTAGAGTACCGCGAAAAATTCTATGCCGCTGGACGTTTTCCCGGGGGATACTTCAAACGTGAAGCACGGCCTTCCGAAAAAGAAATTCTCACTTCTCGAGTCACCGATCGGCCCATCCGTCCTCTTTTTCCGGAAACCTATCGGAATGATGTACAAATCATCAATACACTCTTTTCCACAGACGGAGAGAATGAGTCGGATATCTTGAGCATCAATGCTGCGAGTGCAGCACTTACCCTCTCTGACCTTCCGTTTTTGGGTCCGATTGGCGCTGTTCGAGTAGGGCGAATAAACGGCGAGTGGGCCTTGAATCCGACGCACGATGAAATAGCGAAGAGTGATCTTAATTTAACCTATGTAGGCTCACGCGATTACCCGCTCATGATTGAAGGGGATGCACAAGAAGTTACTGAACCTGATATGTTAGCAGCTATGAAATGGGCACATACCTTCGTTGTGAACATTATCGACGCGCAGTTACAGCTGCGCACAGAACTTGGCTTGCCGGAAAAAGTGATTGAGACCATTTCTGAAGACACAACACTCATCGAAAAAGCGCGCGAATTGGCAAGCGACGAATTAGGCGAGGCCCTTGTTATTTCCGGCAAATTAGAGCGACAGAATAAAGTGAATGAAATTCGTGAATCTCTTAAAACGCGATTGCTTGAAGGGTTTCCTGAAATGGCGGATGAAGCCTATTTTCAATTATTCGACGCCCTCGAAATCGAAACGGTTCGAAAAAACGTTTTAGAAAAGGGTTGCCGCATAGACGGACGTGCCTTTGGTGAGTTAAGACCTCTTGATGGACAAGTAGGGCTGTTGCCTCGAGTACACGGTTCATCTATATTTAGTCGTGGGGAAACACAAACCCTGACGACTGCAACGTTAGGCTCGATTGGTGATGCGCAGAGTATGGACGCCATATCTGGGGGTGCAGAAGAAAAACGATTTCTGCTTCATTATAACTTCCCTCCTTATTCCGTAGGCGAAGTCGGACGCATTGGCTTTACAAGTCGTCGCGAGATTGGCCATGGAAATCTTGCGGAACGATCACTTAAAGTCATCCTTCCAGATGATTATCCTTATACTATACGGCTCGTATCAGAAATCATGGGTTCAAATGGTTCGTCCTCTATGGCGACCGCTTGTGCGGGAACCTTAGCGCTTATGGATGCGGGTGTGCCTATTAAAAAACCGGTTGCAGGTATTTCTGTGGGTCTATTTACCGGCACTGAAAAAGCTGAATTGGTTATAGATATTCTGGGTGCTGAAGATCATTGTGGGGATATGGATTTTAAGGTCTGTGGTACGCGTGACGGCATTACCGGATTTCAAGTGGATCTGAAAATTCATGGCCTTCACTGGGATCTTGTTGAAGGCGCTTTCAACATGGCCCGGGATGCGCGATACAAGATACTAGATTTTATGAAGACTGTGCTTGCTGAGCCACACGCAGATCTTTCGGCTTACGTACCTCGAATCAATCAAACAAAAATCAATCCAGACAAAATCGGTCTTTTGATTGGGCCTGGCGGAAAGAACATTAAACGGATTCAAGAAACCTACGAGGTTAAAATCGATATTGAAGAGGATGGAACTGTTCACTTTACGGGATCGGATGGAGATTTAATGAAGCAAGCTCTTTCCGAAGTGGAGCTGATGACGGCAGAAGCGGAAATTGGAAAGATCTATGATGGAACCGTAAAGGGTGTTAAAGATTTCGGCGCCTTTGTAGAAATTTTTCCCGGCAAAGAAGGGCTCGTCCATATTAGTGAACTGGCTGATTATCGGGTTGGAAGTGTGGAGGATATTTGTAAGCTGGGTGACGCCATGACCGTGAAATGTCTGAATGTTGATCCTAACGGGAAAATTCGTCTCAGCCGAAAAGCCGCAATGGTCGAACCCGAGGCCGTACTACAAGAACAACCCTCCTAAAAAAGGAGGGAGCACGCGAACCAGCCTTCGTGCTCCCCGGGCTTTCCCCTTTGGACTGCGGCGGGACAAGGCGGTGGGCAAAACACGGGTGGATTGTAAAATTAAATGCCGCAAAAAATGGACCTGAGAGCTTCTGCTCATGCGGCGATCTCCAAATCGAAACACTCCTGTGCGGGTTTGTATTCTAGGATCTTGCGAGGATAGTTGTTAATCCATTTTTCAATCTCACCAATACGGTCGATGGTATGTTTTCCGATGTTGTCTCCTTTGGCGACGAAACGACGAACCATACGGTTGGCATTTTCGTTGGAGCCTCGTTCCCAGGAAGAATACGGGTGAGCATAATAGAGTTTAACACGTCTCTTTTTGCTAAATCCGGAACGTTCCATCTGCTCCACGTCGAGAAGCTCGCTCCCGTTATCGGCTGTAATCGACTTGAACATCGATCTGAATGGGCCAACTCCCATCGATCTTTCGATCGCTTTGAGGGCCTGCAGAACCGATGCCTGTGTTTTATCCGAAAGTTTTCTCACCCTTAGCATTCGGGGTCTTTCTTTCTATTAACGTCATTAAAACCGGTTTTGAAGTTCCTTTTCCGCCGACGATCAAATCCAATTCCCAGTGCCCAAATTCCTCGCGTTTTTCTACGGTCTTAGGTCGTTTTTCGATACTGGTCCTTCGGGCATGTTGCTTTTTAACCCGCTTAATAGCACGTCTTTTTCGTTTTATCCGTTTTCGTTTTTCCCATAGGGACTCGTTGCTCACCCCCGGGATGAGACCTTGGTCAATATAGGTATACAGCGTTTTTGTACTCACCGCTGCAGGTCTCTGCTCTTGTTTAAGCAAAGGAGTAACCACATCGGGTGAGCGTTTGTGAACAAGAATGTGCTCGCTGATAAACACGGCCGTTTCATGATGCTTTCCAAGCTTAAGCTCAGGTCCCTTGGCCGTCGCATTTAGATCATGAAGTTCCTGGGCTCGATCACTGCTGTATGCTTTCTTCTTTCGCAGCTCTGTATCGAAATGCTCTACCTCTCTAGAAGATTTCGGCATGGAACACTCCTGTTTTACAATATCTTCTTTTGGGCATTTAATATTACAATTCTCACCCGCCATTTCACCATCATTAATGCCTAGGTTAAAACTTGCTACCGTGCTATCCTCTTTCTGGATGATTTGAGCGAGTTCGTGGACGAGTTCAAAAATCGTCTGCCATTCCTCGGTTATCATTTATCGTGTTCCCAGTCTAAGCAATAAAACCCGAACAACCAATAATCAAAACCAAATTCAAAATTTGGTTTTATTGACATCATTTTCATTTTTCGTACTATCTATGATCTTCATTTGGCGAGATAGCTCAGTCGGTAGAGCAGAGGACTGAAAATCCTTGTGTCCCCGGTTCGATTCCGGGTCTCGCCACCATTCTTTCTGCTTTGTATTCAACTCTTTACGAATAACCCGAAAAATATGCTTGTTTCCATTGGTACGCGAATGGTACATATTATAGCCAATATAATACCTAATTAGGCCAATGGGTGACAATCAGGTTTATGAAACAAAACTACGAAAAAAAACCTAAATATGTTGATGGAGGCATTATTCGCAAACGCGGAGAAAAACGTGTTGCTGGAGTTAACTATCAAGGAAAGCGCCAACGAAAAAGTTTCAACACGATTAAAGAAGCCGAACAATGGATTATAGAAAAACGAAGTTTGATCCGTAAGCAAGGTGAAAGTGCATTGCGCTTAACGGAAAGGCAAAGCCGAGATGCCGTTGACGCATTAAAAAAACTGAAAGGTACTGCTACGTTATGCGCGGCTGTGGATTTTTGGGCGCAGCATAATAAACCCGTAGGTGGGACTAAAAATATTGATGAGTTACTCACCGAATATGTTAATGAAAAAATTAAAGCCAATAGACGACCTCATACCATCATTGAAGTCAAAACGAGGGTAGGTCGCTTCGCTAGATCTTATGGGCATCAAGGTGTTCACGAAATTACAGCTAACGATGTGAAACAGTGGGTTGATAATTTGGAAGTACAAGGAGTAACGCGGGGTAACTATATTCGAGCTATACGCGGATTTTTTAAATTTGCAGAGCGGAAAAACTTGATTCAATACAATCCCGCCGACGGTTTAACAAAACCTTCTCGTGACGAGAGACTGCCTGAATTTATGTCGGCCAAAGACGTAAAGCATTTTTTCCAAGAAATTGAGGCTTCTCAGCCCGAAGTAGCAGCGTTTTTTGCTGTGTGTTTCTTTGCAGGACTAAGGACTTCAGAAGCTCAGCAATTGAAATGGAAAGATATAGATTTTAAGTAACGCATTATTCGTGTGCGTCCCGAGGTAGCAAAGAAGCGAAGAAGTCGTAATGTCGATATTTCAGATACACTTATGGAATGGCTAATCAAGTACAAGCAAAAATCCGGAAAAATCTGTGTGGTGGCAGACATCACCCTCAGAAGAAAACGAAGCAAACTCGTAAGTAAAACACAGATTGAGTGGCCTAAAAATATAGCGAGACATTCCTATGCAACTTATCATTTGGCCTTATATGAAGACCCTCTTAAAACCTCCTTTCAATTGGGCCATCACGATACACATCTACTTTATCAGCATTATCGAGGATTAGCCACAAAGAAAGAAGCTGAGACGTTTTGGAATATTGAACCGCATAAATCAGCAAAGATTATCCCTCTACAAAAAATAAAAGCTTAGTTTACCCTGAATCCGTCAGATAAAATCTGACGATTTTTCATTACCTGTTGGGCTAAAGCGGGGAGCATACCCGTATTCAAGCAAACAACCCCACCCCAATAGGTGTGTATATGAAACAATATAAAATAAAGACTGGCAAGGGCGAACTCAACAGCACAAGCGGAAATCATCTTTGCGGCCTGCTGCTTGAGGATCATGCTCAACGGATTCTTCCCTCCAATTTTCAACCACGCCGCTCCGATGCGATCTCTGATCGGGAGATCCTCCTTACCCAGATCGGCTTACTTTGCAACGGTCGAACCGATTTCAATGATATCGACCTGTACCGGGGTGATGAGATTTTTATGAATGCCTTTGGACTTAAAAAGGGTAGCCTCTGAGCCGGTGTTCCGACGTCGTTTCGACGACCTGCCCCCAGCCAGAACCCATGTGGGGCTACGCAAACTCAACACCGAACTTCTTTCCTCGGGCCCCTTTGGCTAGGTAGATGTCGAAGGGCTTGATCTTGTTCCCGTCGATATCGATGTGAGCCCTTTGGATCACTCAGGCTCTTCGAAAGAAGGCGTTTCCTACACCTATAAGGGCCATGATGGTTACGCCCTGATATTTGCCTATGTGGGCACTCAAGGCCACATGCTTGAGTGCGAACTTCGACCCGGTAAACAACATTGTCAGTCGGGAACGACCGCGTTTATTGCCCGCAGCGTTGAAACGCTCCAAACCCTGGGCCTGGGTGGAAAATGCTTGCTTCGGCTTGATAGTGGCAACGCTGCGGCCGATAACTTCGACGCTTTTGGGGATCATTATTTTATCGTAAAGCGAAATCCTCGCCGCGAATGTCCTGAACAAATGCTGGCCCTTGCACGCCGAGTTGGAGACAAACAAGACAGTCGTGAAGGCAAGAACGTTTACACAGGCTTTTTCGATCATTTCCATCCCGGTGGTGACCAAAACCACCCTTGTGTCCCGGTGGCCTTCGAAGTGATTGAACGCACCATCGATATCGATGGTCAGAAACTTCTGGTTCCTAAACTTGAGGTGAACACCTGGTGGACGAACCTCTCTTGTCGTGCCAAGACGGTGCTAGATCTCTATCATGGACATGGCCCCAGCGAGCAGTACCATAGTGAACTCAAAAGCGATCTTGATGTTGAGCGATTGCCTTCGGGGAGACTCTGTGCCAATAAGATTATTCTGTTATGCGCCATGGTGGCCTTCAACCTATTGCGCGGTCTTGGCCAAGAGGTCATCAAACGGGCTGGGCTTGCCCCGCAGAAAATCAACATCCCGCGCTGGCGAATCAAAACGGTTCTCAAAAATATCGTTTATTGCGCGGTTCGATTGGTCCGCCACGCCGGACGAATTGAACTTCACTTTGGCAAGCGTTGTCGCTGGTTTGAAGTGATACAAGATATTGCCCATTCCTTCGCATAGCCCTCCGTGCACCTTTAACAATACTCTAAGGCGACTGCCCAAGGAGGCCTATGCCCCAAAATGGGCAAATCAGAGTGAATCTAACCTGTACGCTCAAAAAATTCATCAGGGTGATACTTGCCGGTCCCAATCCGCCCAAAAGCGAGCATCTCAAGGAAAAAATTTTCAACTTTTGAGCCCCAAAACGCCTTCCGAAGCGATAGCTGACGGATTCAGGACAGAGTCTGTTTGTTTAAGAACTTTGAAGTGCTTAAAAGAGCCCTGTTTCATACGATGGGCCAGCTTCCCGAACCCGAAAGGACCGACATTCCATAGATTCTTTTCAAGAGGCATAACTGTTTATAAGGAGAGGTCGTGAAATCAGTGAGTCTGAAAATTCTGAGGAAACCATGGCTATTTTCTTTGATGCGACCAAAGTTGTACCTGCAACAGTGTCTCCGAAAGAAAAAAAAGCGCCGACGGCTGCGTTATTACACGCAATGAGGTACTCCGGTAGAAACCCAACATCGCTTTGGTATATCCTGTGGAGCTTCCTTACAATGAAAGAGAATGACTATTGAATCGTCGCTATGATAGCCGTAAAAACTATCTCTCAAATCACTATAACGCATTGATTTTAGCAGCGCAAATAAAGTCATTCTCCGAGATGCCGCCAATCGCATGTGTTGAGTAACGAATCCTGCATGTTTTATATCCAAATTCAATGTCCGGATGATGATCTTCTTGATGGGCAATCCATGCAGCCGCATTTACAAATGCCACTGTCTGATAATAGTTTTTGAAGGTATAGATGCGGACTAATTCTCCCTCGATATATTCCCAGCCCTCGATATGTTTGAGCTGTTCACCGATTTGATCTTCACTCATAGGAGACATGTCTCCTTCACACGATATGCAATTTTTACTAGCTAAGTCGGTCATGTTTCCCTCCTATAACGTTGCTATACTTCCCTTATATATTATAAATACACGGAAAACGAAACTCTAAATTTTTTGAGAAACAACATGAACCCAATATGTTTTCAAATAGGCCCTATTACGATTTATTGGTTTAGCATTATGGCCATGTTGGGGTTCCTGTTTGCAAATATACACTGGAGTGTGCTAGCTCGAAAAGAAGGGTACTCCACAGAGTTTGGTTCATCTTTAGCCCTATGGATGATTCTCTCAGGCATTGTCGGAGCCCGCATTGCTTTTGTCATCGCAAACGCGGACCTATACCGCGAAGCCCCTTTAACCATCTTCCGAATTGATCAGGGAGGCATTATTTTTTATGGCGGCCTGATAGGCGCTAGCTTAGCCGTGATCTTGCTCGCCACATTTAAAAAAGAGCCTATATGGGCGGTAGGCGACCTGGCCATTAGCGCCCTGCCTCTCGGTCATGCATTAGGTCGTATTGGTTGTTTGATGAATGGATGCTGTTATGGCCTCCCAACCGAGCACGCATGGGGTGTTCATCTGCACGGTGCCATTAGACTTCCTACACAACTGTATGAGACCTTCTTTAATCTTGTGTTATATGGGTTCCTTTGCTGGATGGTTCCGCGTAGAAGCAAAAATGGATCTATTGTCGTGATCTACCTCTTGATATACCCTCCGGCCCGCTTTGTTATTGAATTTTTCAGGGGAGACGACAGACAACAATGGTTAGGACTTCACACCGCTCAACACATGAGCCTAATCCTTTTTTGCGTGGGACTTGTGTTATGGTTTGCATTGCCGAATAGATTGAGAAGACCAGAAAAAGGATTGGGCCCGAATCCCTCTAATCATGCAAGCGCTTAAAATAAGACGGGATGATACAGGAACACGCCTTGATGTGTGGTTAAGTAAGCATCTGCCCGAACATTCCAGGGCCCGCTGGCAAGTGCTGATCAAAGAAGGACACGTCTTTGTCGATACAAAAAATCAAAAACCGAATTACCATCTTCAAGGAAACGAGACCATTCACTATGAGATACCCGCCCCCAAACCCATCGCGTTAAACCCGGAACCTTTGCCTTTAGACATCTGTTATGAAGATAAAGATATCATTGTTATTAATAAACCACCCGGCCTTGTTGTTCATCCTGCTCCAGGCCATGTATCGGGGACACTGGCGAATGCATTACTGAGCCACTGTAAAGACTTAACCGGGATCGGAGGAGAACGGCGGCCTGGCATTGTCCATCGGTTAGACAAGAACACGAGTGGAGCCATGGTCATTGCAAAAAATGAGACGGCTCTTAATCAACTCGCCCGTCAATTTAGAGCGAGAAAGGTAAAGAAACACTATACAATACTTGTTTGGGGACAGGTCACTCCTGCAACAGGCACCATTACAACCTTGATTGGAAGAAGCCCGCATAATCGAAAAAAAATGGCGGCGAACCCACGTATAGGCCGTGAAGCCATTTCTCATTATGCAATCACAGAGCGGTTTAAGGACAGCACGCGATTACGCGTCCACATTGAAACCGGTCGAACTCATCAGATCCGTGTTCATATGACACACTTAGGATACCCGATCATGGGCGACACACAATATGGTCGAGCACGTCACAACAAGCTGGATAGAACGATTCACCGCCAAATGCTTCATGCTGAACATCTCGCATTTTCTCATCCTCGCACCGATGAACTATTAGCATTTACCATTTCTTTGCCGGAAGATATGAGAGGCCTTATTGAACGATTAAGGGAAAAGTCGTTGCCTCAAAATATGCAACAAAAGAAAGCTATGTGATATGTCATCAAAAACAGATAGCCATCATGCATTCGTAAAGGTTGTTGACGATCTGATCCAACGCCTACACCATGAAAAAGAAGAGGGATTACAACACGTAGAAGTCCACCCTCAAACGCTTAAAAAGTTAGGGGAGCACCCGTTAAAGAAAAAAGGAATTGCCATGAAAAAGAACACCCGCTCTATTTCCCAAGCTGAGGACGCCGTGAAAGTTCAAGACGCACTAGAAAAGATTGCTAAACGCGTCTCCGCCTGTAAAAACTGTCCCCTTTGTGAGACCAGAAATCGAACGGTTCCCGGACAAGGCAACCCTTCTTCCGATATTATGTTTATTGGTGAAGGGCCAGGCGCTGATGAAGATCGCCAAGGATTAGCCTTTGTTGGGCGAGCAGGAAAGTTGCTGACAAAAATTATCGATGCGATGGGATATACCCGCGATCAAGTTTTTATCGGGAACATTGTAAAATGTCGTCCTCCAGGAAACAGGACGCCTCTCCCGGAAGAAATGAAAGCGTGTATGCCTTACCTCAAAGAACAGATCGCCTTGCTAAAACCAAAAGCAATTGTTTGTCTTGGAGCAACCGCTGTAAAAGGACTGTTTGACCCCAAAATAGGTATTACCAAATTGCGAGGTCAATGGATGTCTTTTGAAGGGATTGACACCATGCCGACCTATCATCCCGCTTATTTACTTCGGAATCCTTCAAAAAAGGCGGATGTATGGGCGGATATGAAAACGGTATTGGAGCGGCTCGGACGTCCTGTCCCTGAGAAAAATGGATAACGAATCATCCATCACTCCGCATGCCATGCTGTCAACCCTCTTTCCTCTGGAGTCCCCGGGATGGTATTATCAAGTATCATGGCAGAAAATGCTGCGACAGCCATACCCGTCTTTCCAAGTGTGTTCAGAATGTCAGCAAGCCAGGCAGGTCCTAACGTAACGGGATGAGTGTTAAAATATTCCGGCAAAGAAAGTCCCATGAAAAAGGCAAATCCCAAAATAAATAAGTTGCGGGCTGAATTTAAATTAACGAATTGAAGATTGGAAAGACCGACCGCGGCAATCATACCAAACATCGCACAATACATGCCCCCAACAATGGGCTGGGGAATGGTTGTAAAAAGTGTGCTAAATTTTCCCGAAAGAGCCCAAGATCAGCATAAGGACCGCACCTGTTTGAACAACGCGACGACTCCCCACGCGCGTCAAACCAATGGCTCCAATATCTTCGCTATATGAAGTAGTGCCATTAGCCGTTCCAAGTACACCGGCGATAAAACAGCCAACTCCTTCCATCCCGATCCCACGGTTGATGGTTTTCTGATTGGGCACAGGTGCTCCGGATAACCTAGCACATGCATAGTAATCGCCGACGGACTCGACTATAGATGCAATATATCCGGCGAGCATGCCCATAACTGCAGCCGCACCAAAAACGGGAACGCCCCACTGTAAAGGAGTCGGAACTCGGAGCCAGGGAGCATCATTCATCTTCGCAAACGATACATAGGCGGGATGTTCGGGGGTAAATATTCCGGTAACCGTCAAGATCCATGCTGTTCCCCAAGCAATAAGAATGGCCAACATAATGGGAAAAAGTTCAAAGGCTCGATAGGACCGCTTTAAATATTGACTGAAAAGAATGATCAAAACGAGTGTAAGCCATCCAATCCCCCAATGGGTCCCTGCAACAGGAGCCCCAAACTTGAATAGGGCCAAACCGATCAAAGCAATTGTTGGGGCAATCGTAATCGGTCCCACAAAGCGTAATAGTCTCTCCACAAGTCCAGTGTACCCAATAATGATTTCAAAAAATGATCCGGCTATAATGGCGGCTTGTATATGCTGCATCCGAACTTCCCATCCAACGTCAACGAACGCTTTCATGCTGCAAATAGCAATAGCGGGTGTTAGAAAAGAAAACGTTCCACCTTGTATGAGTGGGAGCCGGTTCCCCCATGTTGTTTGCAGCAGCGTAGTAATTCCACTTACAAAAAACATGGTGCCTATGAGAAGGCCAAGATCTTTCGGATCTGTTATACCCAAAGGCTTGGATAATAATAGAGGAATGGCCACGGGAGAACCGAACATGGTCAGGTAATGTTGAAACCCCAAGAAAAGAGTTTCCTTAAATGGCGGGATATCATCAATTCCGTATATTAATTGCTGATTTTTCATATAAACCTCCTCTGTTTACAGTGACCTGAATCCGTCAGCTATCGCTTCGGAAGGTGTTTTGGGGCTCAAAAGTTGAAAACTTTTTCCTTGAGATGCTCGCTTTTGGGCGGATTGGGACCGGCAAGTATCACCCTGATGAATTTTTTGAGCGTACAGGTCAGATTCACTCTGATTTGACCATTTTGGGGCGTAGGCCTCCTTGGGCAGTCGCCTTAGAGTATTGTTAAAGGTGCACGGAGGGCTATGCGAAGGAATGGGCAATATCTTGTATCACTTCAAACCAGCGACAACGCTTGCCAAAGTGAAGTTCAATTCGTCCGGCGTGGCGGACCAATCGAACCGCGCAATAGGTTGAAGGCCACCATGGCGCATAACAGAATAATCTTATTGGCACAGAGTCTCCCCGAAGGCAATCGCTCAACATCAAGATCGCTTTTGAGTTCACTGTGGTACTGCTCGCTGGGGCCATGTCCATGATAGAGATCTAGCACGGTCTTGGCACGACAAGAGAGGTCCGTCCACCAGGTGTTCACCTCAAGTTTAGGAACTAGAAGTTTCTGACCATCGATATCGATGGTGCGTTCAATCACTTCAAAGGCCACCGGGACACAAGGGCGGTTTTGGTCACCACCGGGATGGAAATGATCGAAAAAGCCTGTGTAAACGTTCTTGCCTTCACGACTGTCTTGTTTGTCTCCAACTCGGCGTGCAAGGGCCAGCATTTGTTCAGGACATTCGCGGCGAGGATTTCGCTTTACGATAAAATAATGATCCCCAAAAGCGTCGAAGTTATCGGCCGCAGCGTTGCCACTATCAAGCCGAAGCAAACATTTTCCACCCAGGCCCAGGGTTTGGAGCGTTTCAACGCTACGGGCAATAAACGCGGTCGTTCCCGACTGACAATGTTGTTTACCGGGTCGAAGTTCGCACTCAAGCATGTGGCCTTGAGTGCCCACATAGGCAAATATCGGGGCGTAACCATCATGGCCCTTATAGGTGTAGGAAACGCCTTCTTTCGAAGAGCCTGAGTGATCCAAAGGGCTCACATCGATATCGACGGGAACAAGATCAAGCCCTTCGACATCTACGTAGCCAAAGGGGCCCGAGGAAAGAAGTTCGGTGTTGAGTTTGCGTAGCCCCACATGGGTTCTGGCTGGGGGCAGGTCGTCGAAACGACATCGGAACACCGGCTCAGAGGCTACCTTTTTAACTCCCCTTTTTAAGTCCAAAGGCATTCATAAAAATCTCATCACCCCGGTACAGGTCGATATCATTGAAATCGGTTCGACCGTTGCAAAGTAAGCCGATCTGGGTAAGGAGGATCTCCCGATCAGAGATCGCATCGGAGCGGCGTGGTTGAAAATTGGAGGGAAGAATCCGTTGAGCATGATCCTCAAGCAGCAGGCCGCAAAGATGATTTCCGCTTGTGCTGTTGAGTTCGCCCTTGCCAGTCTTTATTTTATATTGTTTCATATACACACTTGTTGGGGTGGGGTTGTTTGTTTGAATACGGGTATGCTCCCCGCTTTAGCCCAACAGATAATGAAAAATCGTCAGATTTTATCTGACGGATTCAGGTCCTATATAGTATATCATTTGCCACGAAAATAAAGTCGTCACCTCTGACCCCAAAAGGGGTCCCCCGTTTTTATATCCGGGGTGATAATTTTGTGGGTTATGATGGGTGTTTGTCGGATTTATTAAAACGTATCTGAGTTTCTGTTCCTTTAGTTTAAATTTTTTGTTGATATAGCGTAATTGTCATTAGACGATATCAGTAGAGTAATTATTCAACCTAGATCCGTCAGTTAAACGTGGGATTTCTGTGCGAATGCTTTGGAGACAAAAGATTATAAAAAAACGTAGGCGCACCCACTGGGTGCGTCGAGGCTCTTTTCTAATTCCTTTTGGCCCAAATGATCCGTGCAGAAAACCGCGCTTAACGGTCGGATCTAGGTTCAACGCTCACAGCAGATCTTCCTTACAAAAGGTAACCTTTCTGCTCGTCTTCATAGCCTGAAAATCGGTACGCTGCAAGTTGATACATACAAATGATTTCGTTTTTTAATGGTGGGAAACTTTTTGCCAATGATAGGTTGATTTTCTTAACTCGCTTGTTTTAAACAAGAGAAAAAATAAAGGCCAGCGTAGCTCAGTCGGTAGAGCGGCTCATTCGTAATGAGCAGGTCATCGGTTCAATTCCGATCGCTGGCTCCAGGTCTTATCTCAAGCGAGCCTTTTTTCAAACATGCAAACATATCGAACGGTCAACATCTGGATCCTGACTCTATGCGCCATGATTTTGGTGATGGTAGCCATCGGTGGAGTTACGCGCCTAACAGAGTCGGGTCTTTCTATAGTAGATTGGCGGCCTCTTATGGGTGTGATCCCTCCACTGAATGAAGCGTCGTGGACTGAAAAATATGATCAATATAAACAGTACCCAGAATATCAAGTTTTAAAACCGAAACTCGAACTCTCTGACTTTAAGTCTCTCTATGTGTGGGAGTATGTACATCGGTTAATGGGCCGGGTGTTGGGGATTGCTTTTTTAATTCCTTTTTCTTGGTTTCTTATACGAGGTCGTTTAACGAAGAAGTTAAGTGTACAATTAGGATACGCTTTTGTATTAGGGGGGGCACAAGGGTTACTAGGTTGGTTTATGGTAAAGAGTGGTTTGCACGATAATCCTTATGTGAGTCACTATCGGTTAGCCGCCCATCTTACCTTGGCTTTTATGCTTTTTGGGTACTTGCTCTGGATTGTGCTCGGACTGATAAAACCGGTTGATGCTGAACCTCCAAAGAGGTCTCTTCGGCCTTTAAAAAGCTGGGGTTATATATTAACCGGACTCATTTTTCTTCAGATCGTTTATGGCGCTTTTGTGGCAGGACTCAATGCCGGTTATATGTTCAATACGTTTCCTAAAATGTTGGGGAAATGGGTTCCCCCAGGTTTTTGGCGCATAGAGCTTGGATGGTTGAACTTATTTGAAAACGTAGCCACGGTTCAATTTATACATAGAACCTTAGCCTGGATCTTAGTTTTAGGGGTTGGCGCTTTTTGGCTCTATTCAAAAACGTTTAAACTTCAACCTTACCAAAGAACGCCTATTCATTGGCTTGGGGCCATCATGGGCCTTCAGTTCATGTTGGGTATTATGACCTTGATAGGAGGTGTCCCTATTGTTATGGCTGTGCTGCATCAAGTGATGGCGTGTGTTCTCTTGGGGGCGGTGACGGTGATGAATCGCGTATTGTGAAAAAACCCAAGTTTTGGAAAAATCTAAAGTAAAAGTCACAGAGCTTGGAAGGTCCGATCGCGAAAAGTTCCATCCTTTGTAAATCCCATTTCAAAACCCTTCCATCCTCTGCAAAGCCGAAAAATTCTGATCTTTCTAGCTTTCATAACTTTTTTTTGTAACTATTCAGGCGGTATCGGTACACCATCTCAATTCGATTTTAGTGTACGATAAAGTTTACGATGAACTAATGAAGAATGAATTATTCGAGCCACAGCAGATTTTTGAACCAAACAGGTTCTGAATAGACGATAGCCTGGATCCGTCAGTTAAACGCGGTTTTCTGCACGAACCATTTGGACCAAAAGGAATTACAAAAAAGCCTCGACGCACCCAGCGGGTGCGCCTGCGTTTTTTTGCAACCTTTTGCCTCCAAAGCATTCGCACAGAAATCCCACGTTTAACTGACGGATCCAGGGATAGACCTATGCATATACCGTTTTCATTATTTCTCGCTTTAAAGTTTCTAAAACCGAACCGCACTTTTTTGTCTGTGGTTACGATCTTTTCTGTGCTCGGTGTCTTGTTAGGGGTGATGCTCCTGGTTATCGTGATTTCGGTCATGAGCGGGTTTGATAATATGTGGCGGGAAAAAATCTTAAGTTTTAACGCTCATGTCACCGTCACAGCCTATGGTGAGATCGCTGATCCTGAAGAGATTTTAACACGCATCCGTTCGGTAGAGGGCGTCACAGGCGCGGCACCCTTGATTCAAGATCTCGTTTTTATCGTGCATCGAGGCCACGTATATACTCCGATTCTTTTAGGCATTGATCCCGAATTAGAGAAGGAGGTCAGCCAGGTGCCTCAGCATATGAGTTCCGGAACGTATTCCGTAGAGGAAAATGAAGTGCTTGTCGGATCCGATTTGGCGGCTGAAATGGGGCTTATCGTTGGAGAACAAATTTTAGTGTATTCATCACAGAGCTTCCAGTCCCTCGATGAATATAGGTTGCCAGAAGAATTGGTCGTTTCCGGGATTTATGAGATGGGCATGTCAGAGTTTGATAAACGATTTATGATCACCTCATTGGATATGGCCCGAGATTTGAAGGATATGGAAGACGGTGTTAATGCGATTCAAGTCATGACAAAAGAGCCTCTTCGAGCTTACGAAGTTGCGGCTGAGCTTGAAAACGCGTTGGGCCGTTCTTATGACGTGAAGACATGGATGGATTTACATCGCGTCCTGTTTGACGCATTAAAAGTCGAAAAAAATATGATGTTCTTCCTCTTTATCTTTATCGTTATCGTGGCCTCTTTTGGGATTACTAATACGTTAATCACGACGACCTACCTAAAAACGAAAGAAATCGGGTTGTTAAAGTCCTTGGGTTTTTCTTCGGGAAGTATTATGGGGGTTTTTGTTTGGCAAGGGGTGATCGAGAGCTTTATGGGTACGATCGGAGGGATTCTTTCGGGATGCATAATTTTGCGGTATCGGAATGACCTGCTTGAATTTTTGTCCAACCGATTTCATTTTGATCTTTTGCCCAAAGAGATTTATCAGCTTAGCCAGATTCCTGCGAGCACATCGATGTCGGATGTTTCAATGATAGCCGGGTTAACGTTGATGATCTGTGCCTGTGCGACTTTTTTCCCTGCTTTTCGCGCGGCCCGATTAGATCCGGTAAAGGCTCTACGCTATGAATAATAAACCAGAGACAATATTGGTTGCCCAACATATAGACCGTGTATATAAAGTGGACCATGAAACCGTGTGGGCTTTGAAAGATGTATCGGTTGAGATCCCGTCGGGTGAAGCCGTCTGTATTATGGGGGCGAGTGGTGCAGGGAAAAGCACGTTGGTTCATATTCTCGGTGGTTTAGATCAACCGTCTACCGGTCATGTTCTTTTTAAGGGACAAGATGTATATCATCTGTCTGGGAAAAAACGAACCCTCCTTCGGGCCCGCCAGATGGGATACGTATTCCAGGCATATCATCTGTTATCTGAGTTATCCGTTTTAGAAAACGTGCTGTTACCTGCGATGACGCGTTTTGATTATGTTCGCTCTGCCACTCACGATCGTTCCCATGCGCTGGAATTACTTGAAAAAGTAGGGTTAGGACAGCGTTCTAAACATCGGCCCCAGGAATTATCGGGTGGGGAACAACAACGCGTAGCCTTAGCGCGTGCATTAATGAATGGCCCGGAATTAGTATTGGCAGATGAACCTACAGGAAATCTCGACTCGAAGACAGGAGCACAGGTATTAAATTATTTATTTGATTTAACGATTCAGAGAGGGCATACCCTTGTAATGGTCACACATAACGAATCCATTGCAGCGATGTGTCATCGAACGATCTGGTTAAAAGATGGAGGGGTTCTTTGAATGTTTCAGGTTAATTCTTGAACCGTGAACGGTGTAACATGAAAGTTTATTTATCAGGAAAATTAGTCGACAAAAAAGAGGCCAAGATCTCTGTCTTTGATCATGGCCTTTTGTATGGGGATGGCGTCTTTGAAGGGATTCGCGTTTATGACGGAAACATTTTTCTTCTTGAACGACATGTCGATCGTCTTTATGCATCGGCACAAGCGATTTGTATGAAGATTCCAATGAGCCACAGCGCCTTAACAAAAGCGGTTGTGAAAACGTGTAAAGCCAATCGGATGAAGAATGGTTACATTCGACTCGTAGTGACCCGAGGGGTTGGGACGCTTGGTTTAAATCCTTATTTATGTAAAAAACCTGAAGTCATTATTATTGTTTCCGCCATACAGCTTTACCCCGAAGAGTTGTACAAAAAAGGTCTCTCTATTATAACGGTTGGGACCATGAGGAATCATCCTGAAGCCATTAATCCTCGCATTAAAAGCCTTAATTATCTCAATAATGTAATGGCGAAAATCGAAGCCATTCATGGCGGAGTCCTCGAATGTATTATGTTGAACCCCTTAGGATATGTAGCCGAAGCCTCGGGTGACAACGTATTTATTGTCAAAGGTAAAAGGATCATTACACCCCCGACTTGGTGTGGTGCATTAGAGGGGATTACACGAGAGGTTGTGATGGAACTTGCACCGGAACTAGGGTATGATGTTAAAGAAGATGTGCTCACGCGGTATGATTTATATACAGCTGACGAAGTTTTTTTAACAGGTACAGCCGCAGAAATTATCGGGGTTGTAAATATTGATCGTCGTATGATCGGGAAGGGCAAACCCGGAACGGTTACTCAAAAAATAGCAGATCGGTTTAGCGCCTTTTCTAAGGAAGCGGGTACACCGATCATGTAATGTAACGACTCTGGTTATGTGTCGAAAACAAATAAACGTCTAACACCCAATAACCAGCATGCTTTGTGAATCTTGCCAAGGGAAAGAAGCGAAAGTCCATTTAACCCAAGTGGTTGATGGAGCGGTAAAAAAGGTTCATCTTTGTGAAGCATGTGCTGCTGAAAGCGGGTTTGATACGCATGGACCTGTTTCTATCACGGATATTCTTTTAGGCATGGGAGGAGAGAAGACTTCATCGGTTATGCCGGTCCGAGAATCGACGTGTCCTCAATGCAAAATGAGGCGTGCCGATTTTAAAAAACTTGGGCGATTAGGGTGTGTAAAATGTTACGAAGTGTTTTCGGATGAATTAGTCCCTTTAATTAAAGCGATGCATCGTGGTGAACAACATGTGGGGAAGATTCCAGCCTGTGAGAGTTTACGGGCTCAGGTATCCGTAGAAATTGCCGCTTTACAGAAAGCGCTTTCCCAGGCGATCTCAACTGAAAACTATGAAGAAGCGGCCCGTATCCGAGATCGTATTGAGGAGTGGCGGGAAAAGATGACACTCAAAAAAGAGGCCTCACGTGAAAGTTGAAGAATTTTTAAAACGGCCCGGTTCATGGTTGGTTCCAGCGGAAGATAATAGTATTGCCATCAGTAGCCGTATCCGTTTAGCGCGAAACTTTAGGGAATTTCCTTTCCCAGACTGGGCGGGCGAGGAGAAATGTGTACGTATTTGGGAAGAATTAAAATCGATTTTTAAGGACATGAAATCGTTTCCTGATCCACTTGTCACCGGGATGGGAACGCTGAAAAAACTAGACAAAAAAATTCTTTTTGAGAGGCATTTAATTAGTCGAGAACACGAAAACAAAGGAAAGGGGAGCGGACTCGTTGTGCGATTCGATGAAAGTATTGCAATTATGATAAACGAGGAGGATCATCTTCGGATCCAAGCGCTTCGCCCGGGGCTTGATCTTAAAAGCGCCTGGAGAAGTATTGATGCCGTTGACACAGAACTTGAACAGAAAATTAGGTATGCTTTTTCTCCTTCCCTCGGTTATTTAACGGCCTGTCCATCCAATGTGGGAACAGGTATGCGTGCGAGTGTCATGGTGCATATCCCTGGATTAGTGCTCATGGATGAAGTCAACCCTATTATCAAAGGGATGGGGAAAATTGGGATAGCCGTTCGCGGACTTTGGGGAGAAGGAACCGAAGCTTCAGGAAACATGTTTCAGGTCTCCAACCAGATCACGTTGGGTGATAAAGAAGAAGATATGATTGCTCACCTCAAACAAATCATTTTAGAACTCATTGAACACGAAAGAAATGCGCGTTCTCGTCTTATGGAGAAGAAACCCATGATGGTTCAAGATCATGTCGGGCGCGCCTATGGAATTCTAACCCATGCACATGTTCTTAGCTCTCAAGAGACCCTAAATTTACTTTCTAGTTTGCGTTTAGGGGTCGATATGGGTATATTAAAAACCGTAGATTTGAGTGTGATTAATGAATTGTTGATCTTGACTCAACCGGGACACTTGCAGAAATTAGAAGGAAGAAGATTAAAAGCAGATGAACGCGATCAAGTAAGAGCCCAATTGGTTCGTATGAAATTACTAAACGGAAAATAAAGCAGCCTATAAAGACAGGAAACCATGAATAATTTTACACCCAGAGCACAGCAAGTCTTGCAATTCGCCCGAAAAGAAGCCGATCGTTTTAATCATGGATATGTAGGAACAGAGCACCTCCTCCTAGGATTTATTGCGTTAGGGCAAGGGGTGGCTGTTAACGTTCTCCAAAAGATGAACGTCAATCTAGAGACCGTGCGATTAGAAGTAGAAAAAGCGGTCGGGGTGGGACCGGAAACCAAAACAGTGGGGAATGTTCCTTTTACCCCTCGTGTCAAAAAAGTATTAGCGCTTTCTGGAAGTGAAGCCCGCGCTTTAAACCATTCCTATGTAGGCACCGAGCATATTCTCTTGGGGCTACTTCGAGAAGGCGAAGGTGTGGCGGCTCGTGTTTTAAAAAATTTAGAGGTTGACTTAGAAAAGACACGTGTCGAAATTATGAAAGAACTGGATCCTAACTTTGAACCTACAGGCGATGAAGGTGAAACCGTTGAAGGGCAACCTGATGCTCGGGAAAGTAAAACCCCTGCGCTGAGCACCTTTGGCCGAAACTTGACGGATATGGCCTCAAAAAGCGAGCTAGATCCTGTCATTGGACGTGAGATGGAAATTGAGCGTGTGATCCAAGTCTTGTGTCGTCGCACCAAAAATAATCCCGTTTTACTCGGTGAAGCCGGTGTAGGAAAAACGGCTATTGCCGAAGGATTAGCACAAGCTATTGCTTCAGGAGATGTCCCTGATCTTCTCCGTGAAAAGCGTGTCATTACCCTTGATTTGGCCTTAATGGTAGCCGGAACCAAATATCGTGGACAATTTGAAGAACGCATTAAAGCCGTCATGGATGAAATCAGGCGGGTTAAAAATGTCATCCTTTTTATCGACGAATTACACACCATTGTAGGCGCTGGTTCAGCCGAAGGGGCTATGGATGCTTCCAACATCATTAAACCCGCTTTATCGCGTGGAGAATTACAGTGTATTGGGGCCACAACACTCAACGAGTACCGTAAGTTTATTCAAAAAGATGCCGCTTTAGAGAGACGGTTTCAAACCGTCATGGTGCGTGAACCAACCCTCGAAGAAAGTGTAGAAATTCTAAAAGGCTTACGGGCCCGGTATGAAGAACATCATCATGCCGAGATTACCGATCAAGCGCTTCAAGCAGCCGTCGACCTATCTGCACGATACCTTCCTGATCGGTTTCTTCCTGACAAAGCCATCGATGTCATGGATGAAGCCGGTTCTCGCGCTCGCATTTCCACTATGACCCGTCCACCCAATATTAAAAAGCAAGAAGGTGCCATTGACGAAATCAAAAAAAAGAAAGAACAATCCATTCAAGAACAAAAATTTGAAGAGGCCGCGGCCTATAGAGACCAAGAGCGTGTAGCACGCGAAGACATGGAAAAAACAATCGCTGAATGGCAGAAAAAGAGAGATGAAAAAGTAGTCCCTGTGACCGATGAAGATATCATGGCCATTGTTTCTAAATGGACCGGAGTGCCCTTAACAAAACTGGGTGAGCAAGAAAAAGAACGCCTCTTAAAAATGGAACAGGAACTCGGCAAAACAGTGGTAGGGCAGAGTGAAGCGGTTGTCGCTATTTCCAAAGCATTACGCCGTTCTCGTGCGGATCTAAAAGATCCGCAAAAACCGATTGGTTCCTTTATCTTTTTGGGGCCTACAGGAGTGGGAAAAACACTATTAGCCAAAGCATTAACAGAGTTCATGTTTAACGATCCAAATGCTTTGATTCAGGTTGATATGTCTGAATATATGGAAAAATTTTCCTCTTCTCGTCTTGTTGGATCTCCTCCAGGATATGTCGGGCATGATGAGGGGGGACAACTTACTGAAAAAATTCGTCGAAAACCTTATTCTGTTGTTTTGTTTGACGAGATCGAAAAAGCCCACCCCGATGTCATGCATTTGCTCCTCCAAGTTCTTGAAGAAGGAAAGCTCACCGATAGTTTGGGAAGGACCGTAGACTTTCGGAATACCATTGTGATCATGACCTCCAATCTAGGCGCTGAGTTCGTTCACAAAGGAGGTGGACTTGGATTTAGCGACCAGACAGACAAAACAGATTACAAGAAACTAAAGAACAACATGCTAGAAGAAGCCAAAAAGGCCTTTAAACCTGAGCTCTTAAATCGCATTGATGACATTATCGTATTCCATCAGTTAAACAGAAAAGATGTAGAAGAGACCCTCGACCTGGAAATGGCTATTGTAAAAAAACGATTAGCCGATAAAAACATCGAAGTTCATTTGACGGATTCCGCTCGAGCATTTTTAATGGATAAAGGCTATGATAAAGTATACGGAGCGCGTCCATTAAAAAGGGCTATTGAACGATATCTTGAAGATCCTTTAGCCGAAGACATTCTTAAAGGGAAGTTTGATAGTGCGGACGCGATTGAAGTAACTGCGGATAACGACAAGCTCAAATTTGCTCAACTTGCAAAGGCGGGACCTTGAGGAGCGTATGGGCGTGTGGGAATATAAGGTAAGGGCTTATCAGTTGCCTATGTTCCTATACCTCCACATTTCCACACTCCTACTTGGGCATTTTCCATGTCCATCTTATTGAAACTTATTTGCTCATGGGTCTCTGCCGTGCCCCTTTCCTCGGCGTTAAAAATAGGCAAGAGCCTTGGGTGGATCTATGGGCATATCGTCCGATATCATCGCCAAGATGCTTTAGAGGCATTGCAGCAGAGTTTTCCTGAAAAATCTGATGGGGAGATACATGCTATTGCTAATAGCATGTACCGCAACCTCGGCATGAATCTTGTGGAATCATTGCGTATAGGCCAAATCGATGATGCATACATAGAAGCGTGTATCGAATTTCAAGACCAACAGGTTTTTGCCGATTGCATTCAAAAAGGAGGAGGTTCACTAGGACTGATGGCGCATATTGGGAATTGGGAGTTACTTTCTGTCATTCCCTATACATGCAAACACCCTACAACCATCATTGCTAAAACCATCAAAAACAAAGCGGTCAATGAGGTATTACATGAGCTTCGAGAAAAAGTAGGGCTGCATATTTTGCCGGCGCAACACTCCTATCGGGCATGCCTTGAAGCCCTAAAAAAAAATGAATTTTTAGGATTTGTATTGGACCAAAACATGATTCGTGATGAGGGTGTATTTGTTGACTTTTTTGGTCGTCCTGCCTGTACATCACCTGGGTTAGCCTATCTGTCAGCCCAAACCCGTTTACCCGTACATCCGGTGTTTATCATTCGACAGAATAATGGGCGTCATTTGGTTAAAGTCTATCCACCGATTCCTCCACCTGCAGGTCGAGATCCTGATTCCATTCATCAAGCCACTCAACAGTATACAACGGTCATAGAAGAGGTTATCCGCAAGGTCCCGGAACAGTGGATATGGATCCATCGTCGATGGCGTACTCAATCTGTAGAACGCTCTGCAGGTTAAACAGCTCAATGATTCAAATGAAACACAAAACGTGGTTATCACCCTTCTTAAAAATTTTTGTAACGCTCTTTTCCCTTTTTTTACTAAGCCGATTACTCGACTGGCCAAAAGTTTTTGCTCTTTCCCAGCAGGCAAATTACGTATATCTTTCAGCTGCTTTTTTTATATTCATACTCGCTAATGTTTTTGGAAGCGTTTCTTGGCATTTTGTCATGCGGTCTAAATACAACGACATTCCTTTCCGCGATACATGTTCCACGTATTGGACGGGACTATTTTTCAACAGCTTTTTACCCTCAAACATCGGGGGTGACATTGCAAAAGCTTATAAAATTGTTAAACGACATCATCGAACTTCGTTTTTTATCGCATCCATACTGCTTGACCGGATCATGAATCTTTCTGTGCTCATTTCATTTGGGATACTGGGCTTCTATTTTACCTTTGAATCGTTCCGTTTCCCTGTGCTGATATGTGTTCTATTCGGGATCGGTGTTGTTATACTCCTTACTCAAACCAAAACGATTCCCTCTAAAACCCTATACATTGCATTTACCTGAATCCGTCAGCTATCGCTTCGGAAGGCGTTTCGGGGCTCAAAAGTTGAAAATTTTTTCCTTGAGATGCTCGCTTTTGGGCGGATTGGGACCGGCAAGTATCACCCTGATGAATTTTTTGAGCGTACAGGTCAGATTCACTCTGATTTGACCATTTTGGGGCGTAGGCCTCCTTGGGCAGTCGCCTTAGAGTATTGTTAAAGGTGCACGGAGGGCTATGCGAAGGAATGGGCAATATCTTGTATCACTTCAAACCAGCGACAACGCTTGCCAAAGTGAAGTTCAATTCGTCCGGCGTGGCGGACCAATCGAACCGCGCAATAAACGATATTTTTGAGAACCGTTTTGATTCGCCAGCGCGGGATGTTGATTTTCTGCGGGGCAAGCCCAGCCCGTTTGATGACCTCTTGGCCAAGACCGCGCAATAGGTTGAAGGCCACCATGGCGCATAACAGAATAATCTTATTGGCACAGAGTCTCCCCGAAGGCAATCGCTCAACATCAAGATCGCTTTTGAGTTCACTGTGGTACTGCTCGCTGGGGCCATGTCCATGATAGAGATCTAGAGCACCGTCTTGGCACGACAAGAGAGGTTCGTCCACCAGGTGTTCATCTCAAGTTTAGGAACCAGAAGTTTCTGACCATCGATATCGATGGTGCGTTCAATCACTTCGAAGGCCACCGGGACACAAGGGCGGTTTTGGTCATCACCGGGATGGAAATGATCGAAAAAGCCTGTGTAAACGTTCTTGCCTTCACGACTGTCTTGTTTGTCTCCAACTCGGCGTGCAAGGGCCAGCATTTGTTCAGGACATTCGCGGCGAGGATTTCGCTTTACGATAAGATAATGATCCCCAAAAGCGTCGAAGTTATCGGCCGCATCGTTGCCACTACCAAGCCGAAGCAAACATTTTCCACCCAGGCCCAGGGTTTGGAGCGTTTCAACGCTACGGGCAATAAACGCGGTCGTTCCCGACTGACAATGTTGTTTACCGGGTCGAAGTTCGCACTCAAGCATGTGGCCTTGAGTGCCCACATAGGCAAATATCAGGGCGTAACCATCATGGCCCTTATAGGTGTAGGAAACGCCTTCTTTCGAAGAGCCTGAGTGATCCAAAGGGCTCACATCGATATCGACGGGAACAAGATCAAGCCCTTCGACATCTACCTAGCCAAAGGGGCCCGAGGAAAGAAGTTCGGTGTTGAGTTTGCGTAGCCCCACATGGGTTCTGGCTGGGGGCAGGTCGTCGAAACGACGTCGGAACACCGGCTCAGAGGCTACCTTTTTAACTCCCCTTTTTAAGTCCAAAGGCATTCATAAAAATCTCATCACCCCGGTACAGGTCGATATCATTGAAATCGGTTCGACCGTTGCAAAGTAAGCCGATCTGGGTAAGGAGGATCTCCCGATCAGAGATCGCATCGGAGCGGCGTGGTTGAAAATTGGAGGGAAGAATCCGTTGAGCATGATCCTCAAGCAGCAGGCCGCAAAGATGATTTCCGCTTGTGCTGTTGAGTTCGCCCTTGCCAGTCTTTATTTTATATTGTTTCATATACACACCTGTTGGGGTGGGGTTGTTTGTTTGAATACGGGTATGCTCCCCGCTTTAGCCCAACAGGTAATGAAAAATCATCAGATTTTATCTGACGGATTCAGGATTACTAATATTTTAAAAAAATGATTTTACCCCGAGCTATTCCCCCAAATGCCCTTCTGTTGAGCTTATCCTTCTTTATGCTCTCCCCTTCCCTTTCCTTTCTTATTCAAATTGGCTTAACAACCCTAAATGGGATAAAGGGCTCGCGCAGGTATCTCTGTATGAGGGACAAGTTTTGAAATATGGAATACTTCGTGATAGTTCACTCGATGTTATTACCGTTCGCGAACATTTTAATCCAAAGAAGCTTGTTAAAACCTATCCCGGAACGGGTAATCCTGTACTCAACATTTTAAAAATGAATATGACCAAAAAAGTGCGTACAGGCATTTATGAGTATGTTCAAATGGGAAGCGTATTTATAGATCGGAACAAGGGGCATTTGGTAAAATTGTCAACGGTCAGTACTGAATGGTGTGGAAACAGCTTCGCCCTCTATGAACGTTTTCCTGATTCGGCCACATTGAAAATTTCAAATTATTTCGATGACCTCGGAACATCGAAAACCGAAATTAGAAACCCACAACATACGGTTTTTTTATGACGAACTGATTCTCTATCTACGTCAACATCTCACGGAACTGAAAGAAGCCCATTCTTTTACTTTAATTGATTCATTACTTTCAAATAAGCCGGTTTATAAAACGGTGCCTGGAAGAATTATTAAAATTGAAATAATCGAACACAAAGAACAGCCTGCCCATGTCATAAAAATACGTATAGACAAAACAATCGAAACTTTTATCTTTGCTCAGGATAAACTCCGAACGTTGCTCGAATGGCGAAACACGCACGGCGAGTTTTATAGACTTAGGAAGTCGATGTTTGTGGATTATTGGAATAAGAATCGACCTGGGGATGAAAAGCTACTTTATGATTGAAACAGAGACCAACGCCATCTAACTTTAAAGATTATTTAAGGACAAGGAGACCACGTATGAATAAAGTAAAAATCGCAACATGGAATGAACTAGAGCCATTAAAACCTTTCTCTGCAATGGCAGCCAATGTTGACTTGGTCATTATCCGATGGGAATCTGAAGATAACGCGTCGGTTCTTTACGGCCGCTGCCAACACCGTGGCGCTCTCATGTCAGACGGTTGTATACGAGGTGACGATATCGTTTGTGGGGTGCACAACTGGGATTACAACTATAAAACAGGGATTAGTTCTTATAACAATAAGGAACGTCTCCATAAGTTTAACGCCTGGGTCGAAGAAGAAGCTGTTTGGGTGGATGAAGATGAAATCAAAGTATGGGAAACAGAGAACCCTCAAGCATATAACCGCGATGCCTATTTAGGTCAACACGATGATCTTCATGGTATGGCCTGGGAACCTCACACTAAAGAGATTCAGCATTTAGCCAAATTTGGATTATCCAAGTCCGGTCATCATGGACCGATGCAGGCCATGGGCGTACCAAAACCCGAACTTCCACAATGGGAAAACATTCAGATCCTAACAGCACAACTCGCAACACTCCCACGATTTGACGAAGAAGCGGTAGGAACCGAACTCGTTATCGGCCCTAGCGCTAAAAAAACCATTAGTGATGAAAATACCTCTATTCGTGTCAGATATGAGCTTTGGCGCATTATCCAAAGAAGCAAAAATTGCTATGGCCAAAGGCGCCGAAATGGCTGGTACAGGCATTTGCTCGGGTGAAGGCGGCATGCTGCCTGAAGAACAAGCATCGAACCGTCGTTATCTATACGAGTTAGCTTCGGCCAAATTTGGGTATTCAGAAGACAAATTATCCACCGTGCAAGCCTTTCATTTTAAGGCCGGGCAAGCGGCTAAAACCGGCACCGGCGGGCATCTTCCGGGTGAAAAAGTAAAAGGACAAATCGCAGCCGTTCGAGAATTACCGGAAGGCAAACCAGCCATTTCTCCTCCCCGCTTTAGAGATTTAAACAATGTCGATGATTTTCGGAGCTTTGCTAATCACATTCGTGACATTACAGGAGGGATCCCTATTGGTATAAAAATGTCTGCCCAGCATATTGAAGAAGATATCGATTTTGCCCTGGCGGTGGGTGTGGATTATATCATCCTCGATGGGCGAGGCGGTGGGACCGGCGCTGCACCTCTCCTTTTCCGTAATAATATCTCGGTCCCCACCATTCCCGCTTTAGCACGCGCTCGGAAACATCTTGATCACTGTGATGCAAAACAGGTCACATTGATCATCACAGGCGGCTTACGCACAGCCCCAGATTTTATCAAGGCATTATGTCTGGGTGCAGATGGCGTTACATTGGCAAACTCTGCCATGCAGGCGATTGGGTGTATAGCGCGATGCGCGCCTGTAACACCAATACATGTCCGGTCGGTATTGCCACACAAAGAAGCGAACTTCGAGCTCGATTAGAAATCGAAAAATCAGCTAAACAGCTTCAAAACTTCTTTAACGCATCAACCGAACTCATGCAAGTGATGGCCCGGGCCTGTGGTTACACACACCTAAACCAGTTTAATCACGATGATCTGACAACATGGGATCGTGATATGGCCTGCTTAGCGGGCATTAACTATGCCGGACTAAATAAACCGTGAACCCTGAACTTTTAGTAACATGGATGGTACAAATAGCAGGACTGTATCTTTTGATGGGTCTTCTTTTCTCTATTCTTTTTTTACGTAAGGGGGTTGGAAAAATCGATCCCGTGGCCCATGAAGGATCCATAGGATTTAAGATAATGATTCTTCCGGGTGTAATCATGTTATGGCCTTATCTTGCTAAGCGATGGTTATCAGGAAGAAATGAACCTCTGATAGAATGTAATGCGCATCGCCACGCAGCGTGTCCATGTCAGGATAACGTCCAAAAGGAGTCATCATGATTTACTCATTGCGTAAACGACACCTCTGGGTTTTTTCTGTTTTGGCTATTTTTTTGCCTGCTGCCTATTTGATAGGACTTAGTTCACGTCCCCGAATCCCAGAACAAAAAAACATTCCAGATGAAATTAGGACGACCGTTTCTACACATTCTGTTTCAAACAGGTTTCAGCAGGTTTTTCCATGAGTTTAAGTTATCACGCTGTTGGCTGGAATCGCCAAAAAAAGGTTTACGATACAGTCCTCCTTGTAGACGTTGCTCTGTATCTGATCACCTTTATCGTTGCAGGGCTCATCATACACCCAAACAGCACTGCCGAGACCCTTATTATACGTGCGTTCGGCACAGCGGCTTTGTTTCTACTCCATATTATTCTTTCCATTGGACCTTTATCTAGATTAGACAACCGATTTTTGCCCCTGTTGTATAATCGCCGTCATATGGGCGTTACCATGTTTGTTCTAGCCTTGGCACATGGAGGTTTTGCCCTTATACAATTTCATGCGCTTGGAAACGTTCATCCTATCGTGAGTGTCTTTGCAAGCAACACACACTATAACAGTATCGCTAACTTCCCTTTTCAGCCGCTTGGATTTATGGCACTGGTTATCTTCTTTTTGATGGCTGCTACAAGCCATGATTTCTGGTTAGCCAATCTAACGGCCCCGGCCTGGAAAAGTCTACACATGGGTGTATATATCGCCTATGGACTTATTATTCTTCATGTAACACTCGGCGTTCTTCAAGCGGAAACAAGTCCTGTTCTATCGGGTATATTAGGGGTAGGACTCATCTGGGTTGTTAGTATTCATTTGCTTGCAGGAATCCGCGGGAAAAAGTTAGATCATGAAATGGGAAAGGAAGGAAATACGTTTATCGAGGCTTGTGGGGTTGATGATATTCCAGAAAAACAGGCCAAGATTTTCCACATCACAGGTGAACGGGTTGCGGTTTTCAGGTATGACGGTAAAATTTCAGCGATTTCAAATGTGTGCCAACATCAGAATGGGCCGTTAGGTGAAGGGCATATTATTGATGGGTTGGTGACTTGTCCATGGCACGGATATCAGTATGACCCCGAGACAGGCGCTTCCCCTCCCCCATTTACGGAAAAAGTGCCCACGTTTCATGTAAAAATTGTAGGTGGACGAATCTATGTGAGTTCTACACCTAATCCCGCAGGAACAAAGGTTGACGCAGCTCAGATCCATACACCATGAAAAACACGTTTTATATTGGGTATCAAAAGAAAATGGACAGGACTTTAGCCACGTTTCTTCGAACCCGTATTCTTGCAATGACGATAGTGGCTATCCTCATTTCTTTTTTGATTGTAGCCGCACAACATCCTTTTTCATCGAGTTTCTTCGAGTTTGGCACACACCGTTCTTTTGAAGGTATTATTCATGAGTCTCCCTACCCCACCCTTCTATTAACCCAACCCAACTCAAGTGCTCAACTCCCTGCTTTTTCAAGAGTCTATCTCGCAAATCAAGGGAAATGGGGGGCACAAGACCTGGTTACAGGATTAAACGAAAAACGTGTACACCTTAAAGGGACCCTGATCCATCATCATGACCAAACGATGATTGAGATAGTACCTGACTCAATAGAAATAATGGGTAAACCTACACTCTTGGATAAGATTTCAGACAAAGAAATTCTGGGTCGATTTACTCTTCGTGGTGAAATTGTAGACAGCAAATGCTATTTAGGTGTCATGAAACCCGGCAATCTAAAACCTCATCGATCTTGTGCGATCCGATGTATTAGTGGTGGCATTCCTCCTGTTTTTTTAGTACGAGACCAAACAGGCACAGCCATTTATTTTATGCTTGTCCATACAGATGGAAGCACCGTAAACAAAGAAGTACTAGACAAAGTTGCTGAACCACTAGAGATTACAGGTGAAGTGGAAAGATCGGGGAGTTTACTAATTCTCAAATCGGACCCCGCGACATACAAAAGAATCGGTTAGAAACTTGTAGAAGTGTAAAAAGACAGATGATCGGAACAACAACAAGTCATAAACCGTATCCACCGTGCCAAACAACATTACCTGGATTTCAGCTGGCTACAGGGAATTATCTGGCCCGTTTTGCAACCCGTCCTGAAGAACTTGATCAAATTTTAAAACTTCGGTATGAAGTGTTTAATCTCGAACTCGATGAAGGACTCGATGCATCACATAAGACAGGCCGGGACGAAGATGAATATGATGCGGGATGCCATCATTTAATGATCTTAACAAAAGATAGCGGAAACATCATTGGCACGTATCGTATGCAAACAAAAGATATGGCCGAACAGTATCAGGGGTTTTATTCTTCGACTGAATTTGATCTTTCCGGATTCCACCCCAATGTGTTGGAGCAATCTATTGAGTTAGGAAGAGCCTGTGTAGCTAAAGATCATCGAAACGGTCGCGTGCTCTATTTATTATGGCGTGGATGCATTAAATATATGGTGGAAAATCAAAAGAGATATTTCTTTGGGTGTTCATCCCTTACCAGTCAAGATCCCTCCGAAGGGATACGGGTCATGAATTATCTGCAAACGCATAACTACGTTCACCCCACGCTACAGATCACCCCTCAACCCGGCTTTGAATGCTATGAAAATCCTGTCGACATCGATGATCCCGAGCAGGTTCATATTCCTACGCTGATGCGTTTGTATCTAAATTACGGTGTCATAGTATGTAGCAAACCTGCTATTGACCGTTTATTTAAAATGATCGATTATCTCGTCCTATTTGACGCAGAAAATGTCGACCCGCGAACCCGCAAAGTCCTTTTCAAATAGATAATGAGAGTTTGTAGAGCGATAGTACGACTGGTTCTTTATCTTTCAGCAACAGTTTTTTGCTATCTGTTGTGGGTAAGCAAAAAACTTTTTTTCAAAAAGACTCCTAAAAAATGATCCGGTGGCGACACCATTGCACGCGGACATGGGCCATCATCATCGCTAAAATCATCGGCATAAAAATACAGGTACAAGGCCCCCCCCCAACACCACCCTTTTTGCTTGTATCCAATCACTTAAGTTACATAGATATTGTTGTTTTAATGGCCCATGTTCAAAGCCGGTTTGTGGCAAAAAAAGAGGTAGAAAGCTGGCCTTTTTTAGGCCCTATTGTCAAATCGGTACAGATCCTCTTTATTGATCGGTCGAACCGTAAAGAAGTCGTGCTCGTAAACCAAAAGATCGCAACATGTTTAAAAGATGGAGATAGTATTTTATTCTTTCCTGAAGGGACAAGCTCCTCAGGAAGCGATGTATTACCCTTAAAACCTTCACTCCTACAATATGCGGCTGAAAATAATTATCCTGTACACTATGCCAGCATCGCTTACCATACGCCCCCGAAAGAAACGCCTGCACATCTATCTATTTGCTGGTGGGGAGAGATGAACTTTTTCTCTCATTACATGAAGTTACTTGAAATTTCCCGCTTTTATGCGACCCTAACCTTTGGTTCAAAACCTATACAGGCAACGGATCGAAAAATGCTAGCCGCACAACTAAGGGAAGCGATTAGAAAAAACTTGTTTGATAAACTCCAAACATTCAAAACCATTAACCATCCTGACGCTTGACACGGGAACCGCGTCTGGTAGCATGTCCGCTCATTTTAAATAAAGGGAGATAGCGTGATAGCAAAACAACAAAGCAAACGGTCTACAACAAGCAAATCAAAGAAACAGTATGTGTATTTTTACGGATTCGGCAAAAAGCATACCGAAGGCGATAGCACCATGAAACCTGTTCTAGGTGGCAAAGGGTCTAACCTTGCAGAAATGGCAAATGCGGATCTACCAGTCCCCCCCGGGTTCACCATCTCAACAGAAGCCTGTGCTTATTATTCCAGGCATCACAATAGATATCCTGCGGGGATGATGGACCAAGTAAAGGCACAGCTCAAAAAACTTGAAAAATTGATTGGTAAAAAGTTAGGCCATCCCAACAATCCGCTTCTTGTTTCTGTACGCTCAGGAGCCGCGATTTCCATGCCGGGGATGATGGATACGGTCTTAAATTTAGGTCTTACCGATAAATCTATACAAGGTTTTATCAAACAAACAGGACACGAACGCACAGGGTGGGATTGTTATCGACGTTTTATCGATATGTTTGGAGATGTGGTTATGGGCCCCTCAACAGGACTCAACCATCATGATTTTGAAAAAGAACTCGAGGCCTTAAAGAAAAAATATAAAGCCCAAGAAGATACCGATCTCACCGCAGAACAATTAAGAGAACTCGTCGACATCTACAAAAAAGTGTATCGCAAAAAAGTCAAAAAACCATTCCCTCAAGACCCCATGCAGCAATTAGACCTATCCATCCAAGCCGTGTTTGCTTCCTGGGGATCTGAACGGGCTGAAAAGTATCGCCAGATTAACAAGGTCAGCGGTTTACTGGGCACAGCCGTTAATGTATGTACCATGGTCTTCGGAAATATGGGGGAAGATTCAGGAACCGGCGTGGCCTTCACACGTGATGGCGGTACCGGTGAAGCGAAGCCCATGGGTGAATATTTGATTAATGCACAGGGCGAAGATGTGGTAGCCGGTATTCGGACACCCAAAAACCTAGAAGCCATGCCGCACGAAAACAACCCTGTTTGGAAAAAGGCCAACGACGAGCTTCAAAAAATTATGCGGAAACTTGAGAGGCACTACAAACATCCCCAAGATGTTGAATTCACCGTCGAACAAGGAAAACTGTGGATGCTTCAAACCCGAAATGCTAAGCGAACTGGATTAGCAGGTGTGCGATGGGCGGTAGAAATGGCTACGGGAAAAGATTCCTTTACTCAAGAACCCTTGCCCAAAGTCTTTTCAGCTAAAGAAGCGCTGATGACACTTACAGGAAACGATCTCGAACAGTTACTCTTCCCCATCTTTGATTCCAACGCAGAAAAAGAGGCCAAAGTTCTTTCTACAGGATTGCCCGCCGGACCGGGAGCCGCCGTAGGAAAGATTGTTTTTTCAGCCGAAGTGGCCGAAAAAGAAGTAGCCAAAGATCCTCAAGAAAAGGTTATTTTAGTTCGCCATGAGACGAGCCCCGAAGATGTAGGAGGCATGTGGGCTGCACAAGGCATCCTGACCTCAACTGGAGGGATGACCTCTCATGCAGCGGTTGTTGCACGGGGTTGGGGGAAATCTTGTATTTGCGGAGTGGCTGAACTAAGAATCGATTATAAAAAGAAAACCGTTTCAACAAAAACCATGAGCCTTAAAGAAGGCGACTGGATCAGTCTTAACGGATCTTCGGGCATTGTCTATAAAGGGCAGATTCCCACTCAATCGAGCCCTGTTGTAACGGCTGTTGTCGACGGCAAGAAATCAGCCCGAAAAGACCCTATTTACAAGATGTACAAACAGATTTCGGATTGGTCTGACACATTCCGAAAAATGAAGGTACGAACCAATGCGGATACCCCCAAAGATGCAAAGGCCGCTCGCTCCTTTGGCGCAGAAGGAATTGGACTCTGTCGAACAGAACATATGTTCTTTGAAGGCGAACGTATTTGGACCATTCGTGAATTTATTCTTACGGAAACAAAAAGAGGACGAGAAAAAGCATTGACCAAACTTCTTCCCTTTCAGCGCAGAGATTTTGAGGGTATCTTCACCGCCATGAATGAGTTGCCCGTTACGATCCGTTTATTGGATCCCCCTCTTCATGAGTTCGTCCCGCACGGTTCTAAAGAACAAAAAGAAATGGCACAACGGCTTAATATATCTGCCGAAAAAGTGGCGGAGCGCGTTCAGCAACTTCAAGAATTTAACCCCATGCTTGGGCATAGAGGGTGTCGATTATCCATTACCTATCCCGAACTATGTGTCATGCAGACCCGAGCGATTATCGAAGCCACCTGTAATGTTGAAAAGAAAAAGAAGATAAAAGTGCTACCTGAAATTATGGTTCCATTAGTAGGCACCCAATCCGAATTCGATCATTTGCAATCGATTATCAGAAACGTTGCAGACCGTATTATTAAAGAACAGAAATCGAAAATTAAATATCTGGTTGGCACTATGATCGAAATTCCACGAGCTGCTCTCACGGCTGATGAAATTGCTGAATCCGCAGAGTTCTTTAGTTTTGGGACAAATGATTTGACCCAGTTAACCTACGGGTATAGCCGAGATGATATCGGAACATTTTTGCCTCATTACCTAGACACAAAAATTCTTGTTGGGGATCCATTCCAATCCGTTGACATCAATGGTGTAGGACAACTCATCGAAATGGGAGTCAAAAAAGGACGTGAAACAAAGCCTGGACTCAAATGTGGTATCTGTGGCGAGCATGGTGGAGACCCTTCGAGTGTAAAGTTTTGTTATAAAATGGGTCTTAATTATGTAAGTTGTTCTCCGTATCGTGTTCCTATCGCTCGTTTAGCTGCTGCACAGGCGGCCATTAAACGATAGAAAAAGGACAAAAGGTAATTTAAAAACTTACGATCCAAAGTCCGAAACAGCCCTTACAAAAAGAGAGGAGCACCCACAGCACAAGGATGCACCTAGTTTTGACTCCAAAACATTTGCATTGAGATATGTGGCCTGGATTTAGGGGAAGCTAAATAGTTCGAGTTAACCAGTGTTCAAAAGAGCTTTTTTGACCTCTTACGATCTTGTAGTAAGCTTGCTGTATCTGTTGGGTTATAGGCCCCGGCCGTCCTTCTCCTATCTCTCTTCCATCTATTTTGATAATCGGTGTATGATTCCAACCGCTGTTCCGGTAAAAAATACTTCATCCGCTAGGTATAACTCTTCACGCGTTATCGACTGATAGGCAAAGGAAAATCCCAACTCCTCTCCGATTTCTTTAACGCTATCACACGTTATGCCCTCTAGTGCTCCATCTTGGAAAGGGGGTGAATATAATTTTTGACCTTTGACCAGAACGATATTTGTACCCGCTCCCTCAGCCACCAGGCCGCTATTATTTAACAGGATCGCATGGTCTAGCCGCAGTCTTTAGCCTCGTGTCTTGCTAAGACCTGGATCCGTCAGTTAAACGCGGTTTTCTGCACGAACCATTTGGGCCAAAAGGAATTACAAAAAAGCCTCGACGCACCCAGCGGGTGCGCCTGCGTTTTTTTGCAACCTTTTGCCTCCAAAGCATTCGCACAGAAATCCCACGTTTAACTGACGGATCCAGGTAAGAATATATTTGCGTAATTACCTGTACACTTTGCTAATAGAGGCATGTTCCGTCTATCTATTCTTGCCCACGAACTAACCTTACACGAGATCCCCTTGGTTGCATCTTCAAGCGGTTTGGTCGGTACCGCAGCAATGATGCAGTCCATCTCATTCCCGAATTGAAAAGCTACTCCTGGGTCATACAATAAGGGGCGTATATAACATGCGTTGAGCTCATTTCTTTTGACCACCTCAATCGTAGCTTCAATAAGTTCTTCGACCGTGTATGGATTTGAAAAGTTATAAATTCGGGCGGAATTTATAAGGCGTTGATAATGATCTTTCAATCTAAAAATAATCTGGCTCTTTCCTGACCCCTCGTATACCGGAACTATAATTCACAGCATGAGAAAATACATGTACGGTAGCTTGCTCCCAATCGATAAGCTTCTTGTTTCTCCAGATGTATTTTGGATAGTCCATTTTTTTTATTCCTTAATGCTAAATATTAATTTTCAAGGGTGCGCAACCTAAGAAACAGGCCAACTATCAACCAACGTATCACAATAGACTTGAATGTGGTAGATAAAAAGATGTACGGGGGGCGGAACGAAAAATACTAATGCATGTTAAATATATTTGATGTGGCGGAGCGGAATTGGTAGCCTCATGCATCCACCCAAATTACCCTTTACATCAGTATAATTATAAGTAGTCTTGATAACCATTAAGCTTATAAACGCAAGGTTTTACAGGCACCTTAACCCGACTTAAAAATATTAAAAAAAGTATTTTTTAAAATGTTGACAGAATTAGTTATACTGGGAGGAATCGCACGGTACGCAAAGTCTAGACGATCGAAGAGTCCACCCCCAAAAGAACTGGATGAACATGATCGTGCAAAGAATGATGGCCTATCAGCCAGTAAATCTCCAGACATAGAGATTAGCTATGATGATCAAAAAAAAGCATAGAAAAGAATCTTGTTATTGCTGGCTCTTCATTGGCGTGTTCCGGAATATCTCTTTTCTATCCTCCCTTAGCATTGTTTACATTCCTCGGTGTAGGCTACTGCAGTATTTATGTTTTTAAGCGTAGTTATATTTCTCTTTTTAGGAAGAAAAAATAGGTATATACGTTCCAGCTGCTTTTTTTGTGATCCTGATGATGGCGACCAGAAGGGCTCTTCTTCTGGATCTGGGCTTGCTCGTTTATTTTACAGGAGAAAAGGATCCGTCAGTTAAACGTGGGATTTCTGTGCGAATGCTTTGGAGGCAAAAGGTTGCAAAAAAACGCAGGCGCACCCGCTGGGTGCGTCGAGGCTTTTTTGTAATTCCTTTTGGCCCAAATGGTTCGTGCAGAAATCCGCGTTTAACTGACGGATCCAGGTTCTATTAAAGGCAAAGAGTGATACCGGAAAAAACATTATCAATATTTTAGCGGAACAGCCTAAGTCGGTTTGGGTGAAAAAAAGTGGGCAAGAAGTGAGTGTTTCAATGGAAGGGCTACAACCGGGAGATATTGTAGTAGTGGCCTCTGAAGAAATCATCCCTATAGATGGTGTCATTGTAGAAAGGGCATGCAGTATTGACCAGCACATTTTAACAGGAGAAGCGCAACCTGTTGAAAAAGGAGTAGGCGATTCAGTATTTGCCTTCACCATTATCCTGTCCGGTAAAATATATATTCGAACGGATGAATCAGGACAAAACACCGTAGCAGCTCAAATTAATAACGTTTTGACGGACATGAAAAGCCATGTTGAACAAACCGAGCTTAATGCCGATAAAATAAATGATCAATGGGCACTGCCGATGCTCTTGCTTTCAGCGCCCTTTCTACTATCCGGAAGAGTGCCCCAGGGAATAAACATCCTTGTGGCAGGGCCAACAACAGGCCTTCGGATCACTAGCCCTGTTACACTACTGAACTTTCTAAAAATATTATCGGGCCATCATATTTTTGTTAAGGATGGACGGGCACTGAAACTCCTTACAGAAATCGATACCATTGTATTTGATAAAACCGGAACACTCACACTGAATACTCCTTCTGTAGGCAATGTTTATTCATTGGGCCAATGTTCTAAAGATACGATTCTGTCTTATGCAGCAGCAGCGGAACAAAGACAAAGTCATCCCATTGCACAAGCTATTTTAGAAGAAGCTTATAACCGCCAGTTAATTCTTCCTGTCATTGATGATTCGCACTACGAATTAGGCTTAGGCATAAAAGCAATGTTTGACGGGAAAAAGGTATTAGTAAGAAGCATGAGTTTTATTGCAGGAGAGGGGATTCGCATTCCAAGGGAATTAAAAACTATTCAGGAGATATCTCATCATCAAGGGTATTCGCTTGTTATTGCGGCCATAGGCAATCAGCTCGGAGCCATAGAGCTGCATCCAACGATAAGACCTGAGGCGCCCGATGTGATCAAAAAATTAAGCAAAAATTACAATTTATATATTATTTCGGGAGACCATAAAGAACCCACGCGCAAGATGGCGGAAACACTCAATATTGACCATTATTTCGCGGAGGTGCTCCCTCAGGATAAGGCGTGTTTAATCAAAAAGCTTAAAAGAGAGGGTAAATCGATTTGTTTTGTTGGAGATGGAATCAACGATTCTGTTGCGCTTAAAGAAGCCGATGTCTCTATTTCCTTAGAAGGCGCGTCAACCATCGCAGTCAATACCGCCAATATTATCCTTACAAAAGGCACCTTAAAAGAGTTGCCCTTATTATTTGAGGTGATGCAGGAATTTAAACAAAACAGTACCCATAGTAAGCTTATATCGGCCATACCGAACACACTATGTCTAATAGGAACCCTCTTCTTGGGCTGGGGGCCCGCCATCGGTTTATCCATCTACACTTTTAGAGCATTTAACGATCGAAATGCCTCGCTAGCAGAAATCCGGCGGCGTGCGATAGATGCCTACAAAATGGGCAAAGGTTCCCAGGCCGATATCGCATCTTCTTATCGTGTAGATCTTAGAACGTTTCAGCGTGGGCTCTCTCGTTTCAACGAAACCGGACAGACCGCTCCCCGACCGCGTGGGCATCGTCAGGCCCTCTATAGCAGAAAGCAGCTCAAGGCGTTGGCTCAACTGGGGGGCAAACATCCCGATGCAACGCTTGAAGAACTCAAGAACATGAGCGGCGTGAAGGGGTCGATCATGGCCGTACAGCGGGCGTTGAATCGGTTGGGCTGCCGGTATAAAAGAAACGCTTCACGCCAGCGAGCAAGACCGGGCAGATGTAAATCTCTTGAGAAAGCAGTGGATCCAAGAGGTGGCCAAACTTGATCCAAGTCGCCTTGTCTTTATTGATGAATCCGGGGCGAAAACGAATATGACTCGTCTGCGGGGCCGGGCGTTGGGCGGGAACAGGCTTTTTGCCAAAACGCCTCATGGACATTGGTGTACCACCACCTTGATTTCTTCGGTCCGCCTGGACGGAACAACAGCGGCCATGGAGCAGGATTTACCATATACAGGCCCACCGCATCAAAAAACGCCTTATGATCATACTCTATGGCCATGCCTTCCCCAGACCAATCGGTCCAATGAATCAATTGGACCGGTTTGTTTTGCTGCTGGCGTAATTCAGCCAGAGCATCGATGGACGCATTGGCCGCGGCATAAGCGCTTAACCCGGCTCCCTGCATGCCCTCTACAGATGAAATCGATGAAAATAAACAGAAATAGCCCAACGGATCCTTGTTGGTTATTTTGTGAAGAACATGGGCGCCATACAATTTAGGTCTAACCACCCTGGTTAATATGTCTTCGCTCATTTTATTCAAGGGGATTGACTCAGTGGTAATCCCCGCCAAATGGAACACTCGAATGATAGATTTTTTTAGCTTTTTTCTAACCGCTTCGAAGGTTCTCTCTACCTGATGCGATTGTTGGATATCTCCTTGGATATAATGAATGGTCGTTCCATTATCTTTTTGGCGCCGGATAAATGATTCGATCGTAGTAGGCCCATCAAGGCTGGAATGTTTCAACGTCGAAGCTGCTAATTTTCTTCCCATCACTATAAATTCAGAACACCCTTTTTCTATAAACCAACTGAGTACTGTTAATCCAATCCCCCCAAATCCACCGGTAATCACCATGCAGCCCGATGTATTTAATGAGACCAAGGATGGTTCTAGAGGCTGACTGGTCAGCCTTGGAACCAATCGCTTATGGGTATCGATCTGCACTTCAGGTTCTGTGTTTTCATCATTGATTTCCAGATAGACCTGGTCCAACACTTTTTTATTAAGCCGATCGATACGGATCGTAGAGATGCGAAACTCGGGGCACTCTGCACGTAAAAAACTAAAATATTTAGAAAGTATTTTTTGAAAAATATCGATTTTATTTTTCTGTTCACAACATAAAAACACCACGCGAACCTCTTTTTCGATCAAACGGTCGATCAAAAAGCGGATCCATTGATGGGTTTTTTGAACTTCCCATTTCAAATGCTCCTCTATCTTCTCATACGAAGAGGACTCAATATTTTGGGAAGACGGCATAAAGAGGATACAATCAATTTTGTCAGCCGTGATCGTTTTAAGCAGTGATGTATAATCAAGGTTCTTCTTCTTTAAGACAACATCGTAGGTTTCTGAATCAACGTGAGCATCGGCAATCAAGCATCTTTTGACTTGTGCTTGCCCAAAATTGACCTGTTTTAAAAGGCCGCTATCTTCTGAAATGATGAGGATATTTTCGACTGTTTTAGGTTCATGCCTATCCAGGGATTTTACGTCCAAGTCCCTTTCTTTCCACTCGGTTTTCAGCAACCACTGTTTTATATCATGCTAAGGTAACGTTTGTCTCGAAAAAGACTCTTTCCCATTTTTCCCTTCTGGAGAGAATGGGATCTTTGATTCGATCCAATATCGTTTTCTTGAAAACGGATAGTTAGGCAAAGGCAAACATACACACACAGGATGATCTTCATACATTTTCTCCCAAGGTATTTGAGTCCCTTCTACCCAAAGCTGGGCTAATCGTTTCATCTTTCCTTGTCTTAATAAAATACTCAGATAATCCTGATCCTCTTTAGAACCAGTTAGGGTAAACGCACTTTCCGTCTTTTTCGGATTGGCCTCATAATATGTTGCGTCCCGACTTTGACTTATATAGCCCTCCAATTGGTGGATCAGTTCCGGTAGATCTTTCACCACAAACGCTCTAAACGATGGCGGAATAACGCCCGTTTGGTTTGCAGGGTAAAGGCTAGATGCTGGATGCTTCCGCTACAGGCGGATCCGCTTGTGGCGGAGGATACTGGATTCTGGATATTTGATTTTAAATACCCGTGAAGATTTTTGGCCAGCTCAAGCAATTGGGATGGCACATGAGCGGAAAGGGGGATGACCACAGATGATACCGTCCCCTGCATTGTTCGACCGTCTACCGATTCTTGATTCTTGGTTCTCGGTTCTCGGTTCTCGGTTAATGGATAAAGAGTTGTTCTTCTCCAACCCTGAACTCTGGACTTTGAACCCTCCCCGTATTCCTCGATGATAACGTGCACATTCACGCCGCCCGCCCCAAAAGAACTGATTCCCGCACGACGAGGCCACGCCTGCTCCTCTCGCTCCAGCGGTTCCCAAGGCGTTTCTTTCTCCTGAACATAAAAAGGTGAATGCTCGAAATCTATATTCGGATTTAACGGGCCATGCAGCAAAGAGGGTACCAACACCCTGTGCTTCATTTGCAGCACCGTTTTGGTTAACTGCCCAATACCTGCGGCCGCTTCCCCGTGGCCTATGTTCGATTTCACTGATCCGATCGCGCAGAATTGTTTTTTGTCTGTATGCTTTGTATAAACGTCCATGAGCCCTTGAATCTCTATCGGATCGCCTAAAGCCGTCCCGGTTCCGTGCGCCTCAACATAGCTGATACTCTCAGGAGAAATACGGGCTTGGGCCAGCGCAGCTTCAATCGCTTTCGACTGTGATACAGGGTTCGGCACCGTATAGCCTTGTGTTTTACCATCATGACTGACACCTGTTGCCAATGAGGACGTATATACCCGGCGGTTTCCAGACACACCCAGGCCATTTCCAGAAAAAGCCGCTCCTGGGGATCCATAAAACGTGCATCTTGAGGCGAAATATTGAAAAAAAGAGGATCAGATTGATCCACCGAATCAATAAATCCTCCCCATTTGCAATACAGAGAGTCCGCCCGACCCTTTTCTTCATTAAAATACCGATGATAATCAAATCTTTCCTTGGGAATCTCTGTAATCCCATCCTGGCCCTGGCGCAACAATTCCCAGAATGCTATCAGGTCATTATTGGCTTGTGGATATCGGCCACTCATCCCAATAATCGCAATATCCTGATTGGATCTCTCTCTCCTAGAATATCTCTTCACAGAACGTGCGCCTTTCAAGGAGGGTAAGTCTTTCTGTTCTACCATCCCATTCGACAACAACACATGGACTTCTTTTCTCTGATCTTCGACCACCGTATCCGAGTAGGCCTCGCTTAAAAACTTCGCCAGAGAAGACAAAGTTTTGTATTTAAAAAAGAGGGTGGCGTCTAATTTGCCCAACCATTTCTCTACTTGTTGATTCAACGTCGCAATCATAATGGAATCCAAACCTAGTTCTTCCAGATCGGCGTCCACATCTATTTTCACTTTGGGAATTTTGGTGGTATCAGCTACGATAGACGTTAACTGCTTCAGCGTATAAGCACTTGCCTCGACATTGGAGGGCTCATTTTTTTCTTGGACCTCTTTATCCATTTCCTTCCTGGCAAGGGCTTCTTGTTCTTGGGTGGAATTTTCGGTAAAGGCTTCCAGATATGTCTGCATTTCCACGGCCTTCATGCGTACACAAACATCGCCGAGATCATTGCACAGATCTATATCCAATTTCAGTGATGGGTTGCCCTGATAGGATTGCACCCACGCCCACATCGACTCTGTACAACGATCAAGGATTTCAAGGCGTTCCAAGGCAACGGGGAGGAAAGGTTGTTTTTTCGACTCAGTTGTTAGTTGTTGGTTCGTAAAGTCTAAGCCGATAGAGGCCTGAAGAGTCGAGGCCAACAGGCTGGGATGGAGGGTGAATTGGTCCTTCGTATCTGCTATTGAGGAAGGCAACTTCAGCTTGGCCAAAACTTCATTTTTCCCAGCATAGAGCTTTTCGATCCCTTTATGAGCAGGCCCATAGTCAATACCCATCCTTTTAAAGGCTGCATAGTACTCATCAGCGCTTAAAACACGTTGAGTACATGTCTCCCCCCGTAGGGCCTTGAGATCGAGCTTCGGACGTTGGCCTACCAAGCCGATACAACGCCACCCCTTGACTGTGCACAACCGATTTGATTTTCCACCCCGGCGGATCTTCGACGGATTGCGGATTTTTCATCCCCCGGATGGGTGGTGTAGATTTCGTAGGCAATTTCCCCGTTCTCTTCGGAGAATAGCCCAATATGAACTTCTTGAGGGTTCGTCTCCGCGGAAATCGGACGAGCCCACACCACATTTTTAAGCTGAATACGTTGATTGTTTAAGGTGGATTCGCCTGCTGCTTGTTCAACCGCTTCGCGCGCCATTTCTAGATAAACCACCCCGGGTAGAACTTTCTGTCCTTTGATCTCATGATCCTTCAGGAAAAACTCCTCACCCGTAAAGGTCGAACTGAAGCGCAGCTCGGATACATCCGAGGTGTTCTCATGCACCAACGGATGTAGTTTTCTCTCCGTTTCTGCAATTCGCAATCCACATTTCCGTTAATCCAATACCTTTCCCTTGCAAATGGATAGGTGGGGAGGCTAGAGCGCTTCACGATTGAGGTGTCGCGATGTAGCACGAAGAAAACCAGCCGATTACCTCGTCGGGAGAAACCTCTTCGAACGCTTGTATGATCGCTTCAGATAGTTCCTGCTGACTGCGGGCTGCAAGGCTGCCCAACCGATTCTTTATCTTGCCCCACATTTTTTTAATGGGGTTGGAATCGGGGCTGTAGGGTGGAAGGAATCTTACATAGGCCCCACATGACTCAATGAGTTCAATGACCTTGGGATTGTGATGGACGCGAAGATTGTCCATGATGACGATGTCTTCAGGTGAAAGAGTCGGGAGAAGAACCCGGCGAATATATTCTCCAAAAACAGCTGTGTCTGTCGCCCCCTCCCCCTCCATGGCCGCTGTTGTTCCGTCCAGGCGGACCGAAGAAATCAAGGTGGTGGTACACCAATGTCCATGAGACGTTTTGGCAAAAAGCCTGTTCTCGCCCAATGCCCGGCCCCGCAGACGAGTCATATTCGTTTTCGCCCCGGATTCATCAATAAAGACAAGGCGACTTGGATCAAGTTTGGCTACCTCTTGGATCCACTGCTTTCTCAAGAGATTTACATCCGCCCGGTCTTGCTCGCTGGCGTGAAGCGTTTCTTTTATACCGGGAAACCGATTCAACGCCCGCTGTACGGCCATGATCGACCCCTTCACGCCGCTCATGTTCTTGAGTTCTTCAAGCGTTGCCGGGATGTTTGCCCCCCAGTTGAGCCAACGCCTTGAGCTGCTTTCCGCTGTAGAGGGCCTGACGATGCCCACGCGGTCGGGGAGCGGTCTGTCCGGTTTCGTTGAAACGAGAGAGCCCACGCTGAAACGTTCTAAGATCTACACGATAAGAAGATGCGATATCGGCCTGGGAACCTTTGCCCATTTTGTAGGCATCTATCGCACGCCGCCGGATTTCTGCTGTTGCTATACTCATGTCATGGAGTATAGATCTTCTAGCGAGGCATTTCAATCGTTAAATACTCTAATACGCTGAGGTTTATTTTCTCCATACAGCTTGTTCCAATCAAAAATGAACCCCCTAACCCACAGATCTAAAAGCTTGGAATATTTGCCTTTCTTAATCCAGGCATCGATCGTTTGGGTCATATCTTCATCCGCTGTAAACACCGCAAGGGTCTTTTTGTTGCGCTTGACCTGTCCTCGGCAAAGATCCTCCACATCTTTTCCCCTATTAAGAAAAGCCTCAAGCTTCTCTTTAAGATCCTCCAGCGACCCCACGATTAATCCCAACCGTTCTTCCATCGCTTCGCGACCCACTTGGAGGGTGTAGGCCACGTCTTGAAGACGTGGCGTCAAAGGTTGAAGGTTTTCAGCCACAGGCTGATCCGCTGTGGTGGAAAAGTCCAGCGTCGAAGGATGGACGTAATCAATAAGATTTTGGGCAACTTCCTTTAGGCGTTCTTCATTTTTTGTCGACAGAACAACCAAATAAGGACCGCTATCTTTTGCATTACGCATTACGGGTTCCGTATGCCTTGGTATATATTCCTCAATGATCGCATGCGCGTTCGTTCCACCGGCTCCGAATCCGGAAATAGAGGCTATCCGAGGCATGGGTCGACCTTGCTCATCAATAGGGTTCCAGTCTTCCGCTTGCTGCTGAACACGAAACGGTGTTGGAGCGAAACTAATTTCCGGGTTGGTTTCCCGGGCATGCAGAGAAGGCACCAATGTGCGATGCTTTATTTGAAGTAGAACCTTGGTTATCCCTGCTATTCCTGCCCCAGCCTCCAAATGTCCAATATTGCTCTTTACCGAACCGATTCGGCAAAAATCGGTATCGGCCGTATCCTGTTTAAAGGCCGTGTCCAAACCTTGAATTTCAATCAGATCGCCCAGGCAAGTCCCCGTGCCATGCGCTTCCACATAACTGATCGCCCTGGCGTCCAGTCCCGAGCTATGAAGCGCTTTTCGAATTAGTTCGCTCTGGGCTTTCGGGTTAGGGACGGTATACCCATTGGTTTTTCCTCCATGGTTTATGGAAGTACCTCGAATCAACCCATAGATATGATCATGATCATTCAACGCTCGCGATAAAGGTTTAAGCATAATCGCTCCCACCCCTTCTCCAGGAACCATTCCATCCGCCCCCTTCCCAAACGCCTTGGCCTTCCCATCCGGAGCCAACATCATGTTTTTGGCAAAAAGCGTAAAGTGTGAGGCATGCAGATAGACGTTCACCCCTCCCGCTATTGCCACACCGCACTCGCCGTCTCCAATAGAGCGGCAAGCTTCATGAATCGCCACTAAAGAAGCTGAACACATCGTATCGAGCGACAAGCTCGGGCCTTTCAAATTAAACGCATACGAAACACGATTCGACACCGCGCTGAAGGTATCGGGATAAAAGTCCACGCCGACATTCGAAACGCCAACAAAGACACCCATATCTTGATCCGACAACGAAGAAGGCGTATATCCGGCATCTTCGAATACATGCCATGCGCATTGCAGAAACAAGCGTTCCTTGGGGTTCATCCATTCGGCGTCTCTTGGAGCAATCGAAAAAAATAAAGGATCGAAATCATTCACCCCATCCATAAACCCAGCCCGTTTACTCGTGCCTAACGATTCGCGATCTTCGGGGACTTCGCGAATAGCCTCTTTGCCTTCAAGCAAATGAGTCCAGAATGTGTCGAGATCGAAAGAGCCTGGATAACGACCCGCCAAGCCGATTACGGCAATAGGTTCATTTCCTTTCGCTTCGTACGGCACCGTCTCTTTTGACAACGGCTCTGCTTGAACCTCTATCACCGCCTCTTCAACTCCCGAATGCGAAACAGCGATTGGGCTTACATGCTCGACTAAATAACCGGCCAAGGATCGAGGGGTTGTGTATTCAAAGAAAACAAACGGTTCAATGGTGATCGAATGCTCTTCGTACAATGTCCCAACAAGCGTCACCACCAATATCAAGTCAAAGCCCATTTCACTGAACTCTATATCCAAATCAACCGTTTCGGGAGCGCATTTTAAATGAGGGCTCAAAAGGTTGCGCAGAATCTGTTCGGCTTTAACCGTCAGGGTATCATTCCCCTCAGGCTTATGTGGTTTCGGGCGATCGTTTTTTTGGGAAAGAGACGCGGTCTGATCTTTCCCGCGCATGGAATTCAACAACGTTTCTTCCAACCGTTTTCGTTCACCCGTAAGGACGATAAACTGCTGTTTTCCCACAGTCAAAGCCTGACGCAACGCCTTTACTCCTAAAGTGTTGGTTATTTGACGCATACCTCCCCGCTCAAACATTATCTTCTTGGTTCCTTCGTCCATGAACATGCCGCCCTCCTCCCAACTCGGCCAATTGATGGTTATGGTCAAACCGTGACGTTCTTTTTTTGCAACAAGACGATTGCGATAATCGGCGTATCCATCCTGAAAAGCGTTGGCTGCGGCATAATCCCACTGACCCTGATGACCGAACACGGCCGCCAGCGAGGAAAAATAAACCATGAACTCAAGCTTTTCATCCCGGGTGGCTTCATCCAGATTCACCGTCCCGACTACTTTGGGCTTAAAGGTGGCCTCAATATCTTCTTTTTGCTTGGCAAAAATCATCCCCGGCTTAAACACTCCTGCGCAGTGAAAAATGCCATCTACCCGTTGATGACGTTTCTTGATCTCAGCAAGACCCCGCTCAACCGAGGAACGATCGGCCAGATCAACCTGCATATAATCCGGACGATTCGAACAGGGTTTCAACCCCTCCAACCAGGAACGCGCTTCGTCATTCAGTTCAGAACGACCCGAGATAATAAGTTGAATGCCCGGATACGTCGCCAGCTCTTTGGTGATCACACGCTCCACACCTCCCAGACCACCGGGAATCCAATAGACTCCGCCCTCCTTAATCGAAAGAGTCGAGGCATCCATACCCTTGTCAAGATCAACCTCCACGAACTCCTGAATCTTCCGACAATCGGCCCCCTCGTACCTCACCTGCAGGTTGCCCTGAAGATGAGCATACTCTTGTTCTATAATCGAGATCCATTGTTCGCTTTCTTGGGAATCCGGGCCATACACGGCACGACACGACACCGGACCGATATCCAACATCGCGGTTTGCAGCAAGCCAGGTAGATAACCATAGTTCATTTGCCTGGACGCAGGAATACAAACCAGAATAAAAGTCCCTTCTTTATCGGAGCCGAGGGCTTTAGCGCCGAGGGCTTTAATCGTATTCATCAGATCGATAAAAGGCTCCGTAACCGCAAAGTCCGACGTCCCCTGCATCGCCCACCCATGGCAGCACGCCGCCGGAGAATGATCCGTTAAGGCTGCCGTCAATCGGTCTAGATCGGGTTCCGGAACAACCACATGCAAAACCGGTCCTCCCTCAAACGTCGGGGGCGGAAAGATTGGGGGCAAAGCTTTTTCCCGCCACTGCCTGGTGCAGCACAACAGATCTATGGGAAGAACGCTCTCAGCTCCATCCTCATGAGCCCTATATTACCGGGAATAAAAACCACGCAAAGAAACCAGCGTTCTTCCGTTCTCTGCGCATAAATCAACATCGACCCGATGGACGTTCTCCATAGCCTCTTCGGACGAACGGATATAGACATGAAACTCCTCAGGCAGCTTCTCGTAAATCAGGATCTCGCGCAGAGAAAAAGGAATCGACGGATCCATCCGTGGGGAAGTCGGCAATTGGAAGCGTCCCTCTGCAATCTCCAGCCCCCAGGCCAGGGCTGCGTGTAGGCTGCTATCCAGCAAGGCGGGATGCAGGCAGAAAACAGCTTCCCCTTCCCTGTTCTGAGCGGCGCTCCTGATCAAGGCCACGGCTTCCGATCCCCCGACATAACAGGTCCGAACCCCTCTAAACCGAAGGCCATAGTTTAAGCCCAACGTATCCAGACGATCATACAAACTCCCACCGTCCACCACATCCGGGCAACGTTGTTTGATCTCTTCTAGATTCCATAAAGGCGCCGCAGGTAAAGCGGACGTTGAGACCTTACCTTTACCATGGGTCATGATTCCGGAGCCTTGCCGGTTCCCGCCCGACGCCACCTGATAAGCGTAATCCTCACCACACTCTGGCTTCACCTTAATCCGAACCTCCAGGGGTTGATCATCCACAAACAATGGGTCCTGCCATGTAATGTGGCTTAAACGTGTGACCGGCTGTCCACTGATCCTTTCAACCGCCGCACGAGCCATTTCTAGGTAGCCCATACCTGGAAAAATCTTACGATTCCGCACCCGATGCTGATCCAGAAAAAACTCAGCTCCCGTAAAGCGAATGTTAAAGCCCGTTCTACCCTCATCATCCGAAAAAAGAGTTCCCCCAAATGGGTGCTCAATAGCCTTTCCAACTTTCGGGGTTTCAATCCAATAGGTCTCTGTTGCAAACGGATAAACCGGAAGGTGCAAGCGCCGCGCCGCTCTATTGACCTCATCAACGACCTTATAACCTTGCGTCCAACGTACGGCGAGGTCCTGAGGAGATCCTCCTGAGAATGACCCTCTTTCTTCTTTCGAGCAACCTTCAAAGACACCCTCCTGCAGTATGCCGGAAAGGTAGGCCCGAGCTTGCCGAAGCCATTGGTCACGCCCTTCGGCCACAAAGACAACCCGATAAGGCATGGCATCTCTTCCGACCTTCAAGGTATAAGCAAGTGAATTCAAATCGTCTGCTGCGCGCTTTTCAATAAACTCGACAAGGTGTTGGGTTAAAGCTCGACGTTGAGTAGCTGTCTTTGCCGACACCATCAACGCAACCGGTTCCTGCAAAGCAACCGGGGACCCCAACGTTCGATCATACTCCTCAATCAACAGATGCGCATTATTTCCTCCTGAGCCATACGAGTGCAAACCCGTCAACCTCGGCTTCTTTCCTTTCGGCCACGCTTCGGTTTCGGTCGCCAATCGACAGGGTTGTTTCTCGGTATCCAAGTCAGGATTGAGTTCTTCAAAATTGAGGATTTTATGAATCTTGTTGGTCTGAAAACTTCGAATAATCTTAAACAAGGCGCCCAGAGCTGAAGCTGCATGTATATGACCCATCATAGGCTTCAGCGTACTGATTCGACATCGGCCCTCAGAAAGATCAACCCCCTGCTCTTTTGCCAAGGCTTGCAACGCTCTATTGCAAGCCTCCCATTCTGCGATATCCGCAACTGGATTGCCCATCCCCTGGGCTTCAATATAGGTGACATCACGCGGGTCGATGTTCACTTCCTGGTAACATTTTTGAATCAAGTCCGCATGCGACTTTCTGTTTGGAGCCGCGATAGACATCACTCCCTGTCCATTATAATTAACCGCCGTATTTTTAATCACCCCATAAATGGCATCTCCATCGGTTTCTGCTTTCGATAAGGGTTTCAAGAAAGCACTGGCCACACCTTCGGCTCGAAGGTAACCATTCGCGTTTTTCCCAAAAGAATGGACGGTCTGATCAGGACTGAGTTGCCCGCTGCGCGACAAAAAAATGAAAGGATCTGGTCTTAATATCAAATTGGCGGCGCCTACCACCGCATGCATAATTTCTCCGGACCGCAAAGCACCCACCGCACGGTGTAACGCCACTGCTGCTCCCGAACACATGGTATTGACAAATTCACTCGGCCCCCGGAAATCAAAAAAGTAAGAGATACGATTGGCCACCATGCTGGCAGCCTGCCCAAACCCATCTCCCGGATCGATACCCCCTTCCATCAAATTTTGCGCATACTCATTTTCTTCAACCCCAATAAAGACTCCGGTTTGACTTTCTTGAAGGGAGGCCGGTGCATAACCCGCACCTTCCAGGGTGTGATAAACCAACATCAGCAACAAACGCTGCCGGGGATCTACCAGATCGGCTTCACTCGGCAAAATGTTGAAAAATCGAGGATCAAACCCACGGATATCAGGGATGAACCCGCCCCATTCTGTCCGACTCTTTTGATGATCTTCTCCTGTAGCATCATAGATGCTGTGCCCATCAAAACGCATAGAGGGAATCTCTTCTATCAATGGATGATCGTGGTCTAACGCATCCCAGAATTCATGCACCGACATAGATTGAAGCAAGTAACCCGATAACCCAACGATAGCAATGGGTTCTTGCGATCTTTCTTTGGGCACAACCGCCGAAGCAAATCGGGCACGTGCCTTTTTAGATCGAAAAAGTTGTCGGTTTGAAATCGAGGGCTCCATTTCTACTGCCTGCGTTTGATTTTTTTCGGGTTCCAAAAGGTGTTTTTTATTATAATCATCTTGTTTCATTAAATGCCGAGATAAAGTCTGGACCATTGAGAAGTCAATAAACCAACCCGGTTGTATCTGCTGGTCTAATTTTTTTTCTAAGCGGACAGCTACCTGCATCCCTGAAATGGAATCAAGACTATAGCTCTGGAAGGGTTGATTCTCATCGATCGTTTTTAATTTCAGCGCCTCAGCAAATGTTTCACGTATGATTTGAGAAATATCCCAGACTCGCTCTGTTTGAATCGGTTTCTGAGGAACTGATTTAGATTGAAATGTTCGCCCAGACACCTTCTGATCACCCTGAGCAGTATTTTGGCAACCTGTCACACTTTTGACTTTGGTTGGATCATCGACGGCCATCAATCTGATCACTGACTCTTCACAAAAACAACTCGCTTCAATCCAAGGAAAGGCAGACTCCATATCAATCAAATCAAATCCGGCAGCTTTCAGATTTTCATTCCTGTTTGCCGGCATGTACTTGTCAACGGTCCAGGCACCCCAATTTTGAGCGATAGCCACTCCTGAGCGTTTTTCTTGAACCCGTAATTGATTCCGATAGTAGGCAAACGCATTTTGAAAGGCGGCCGAATAGCCATAATCACTCGACCCTCGAATACCGAATGCCGCCATCGATGAAAAGAGCATAAAGAAGCCCAACGGTTCATCAGCGGTTAGGGTGTCCAGGTTCATCGTTCCCTGCACCTTTGCCTGGATCACACGTTCAAAAGAATCCCATGGTTTTGAGACAATCGACCCGTCTTCAACCCGTCGAGCCAAATGGATCACCCCATGAATAACGCTGACTTCCTGCTTGATCCGGGTATATGTTTTTTGAAGGGCTGTTTGATCGGTAATATCAACAGAATGATAATGGACCCTGGCGCCTAAGGTTTCCAGCTCCTGGCATTGTTCTTGTTTCTTTTCATCCCACCTGCCGCGAGAGAGAATAACCAAAGTCGCCTGGTAACGTTTCGCTAATTCTTGACACAATAACTCGCCCACCGGACCTAACCCGCCCGTGATGAGATAGGTCCCACGAGAGCGAAAAACCGAGCATGCCGATTGATTCAGGTTGGCTTCTATCAGTTGATGGACAAGGCGTTCGGCTTTTTCATATCGAACCTCGGAAAACGATGCGGGACTCTTTCCAACAGATTCATCCGAGAGCCATTCTTTTAAAAGAAGTTGGTATCTTGTTTGGGACGCGTCTTGATGATAATGCCTAATACATGTCCAAACATGGTGTTCATTTTCCATCATCGCAGACCTCAGAAATCCGGACAGCGCTTCGCAATCCAAACGAAGCCATGAGGAAACACCTTCATACAAATAATAGATTCTAACCGACGTCCCCCATGCTTTTTTCATCAAGCATTGGGATGCATGAAATACATCTAACAGATCGGAATGGTTCGGTTCAACGGATCGGATTTCTTCCCACTTAGGACCCAAAAACAATATCACATCAGGAACCTCTTCAAAGAGATGGGCGGTAATATCAGAGACATTCAGGGCCTGGATTCGGAGAGGATCGGACCCATGCGCTGTTTGCTCTAATTGCCTGAGCAAAACACAAAAAGTGTCCTTGTCTTGTTCATCACGATAGACGATATATATTCCTGAATCCGTCAGACAAAATCTGACGATTTTTCATTACCTGTTGGGCTAAAGCGGGGAGCATACCCGTATTCAAACAAACAACCCCACCCCAACAGGTGTGTATATGAAACAATATAAAATAAAGACTGGCAAGAGCGAACTCAACAGCACAAGCGGAAATCATCTTTGCGGCCTGCTGCTTGAGGATCATGCTCAACGGATTCTTCCCTCCAATTTTCAACCACGCCGCTCCGATGCGATCTCTGATCGGGAGATCCTCCTTACCCAGATCGGCTTACTTTGCAACGGTCGAACCGATTTCAATGATATCGACCTGTACCGGGGTGATGAGATTTTTACGAATGCCTTTGGACTTAAAAAGGGGAGTTAAAAAGGTAGCCTCTGAGCCGGTGTTCCGATGTCGTTCCGACGACCTGCCCCCAGCCAGAACCCATGTGGGGCTACGCAAACTCAACACCGAACTTCTTTCCTCGGGCCCCTTTGGCTAGGTAGATGTCGAAGGGCTTGATCTTGTTCCCGTCGATATCGATGTGAGCCCTTTAGGTCACTCAGGCTCTTCGGAAGAAGGCGTTTCCTACACCTAGAAGGGCCATGATGGTTACGCCCCGATATTTGCCTATGTGGGCACTCAAGGCCACATGCTTGAGTGCGAACTTCGACCCGGTAAACAACATTGTCAGTCGGGAACGACCGCGTTTATTGCCCGCAGCGTTGAAACGCTCCAAACCCTGGGCCTGGGTGGAAAATGTTTGCTTCGGCTTGATAGTGGCAACGCTGCGGCCGATAACTTCGACGCTTTTGGGGATCATTATTTTATCGTAAAGCGAAATCCTCGCCGCGAATGTCCTGAACAAATGCTGGCCCTTGCACGCCGAGTTGGAGACAAACAAGACAGTCGTGAAGGCAAGAACGTTTACACAGGCTTTTTCGATCATTTCCATCCCGGTGGTGACCAAAACCGCCCTTGTGTCCCGGTGGCCTTCGAAGTGATTGAACGCACCATCGATATCGATGGTCAGAAACTTCTGGTTCCTAAACTTGAGGTGAACACCTGGTGGACGAACCTCTCTTGTCGTGCCAAGACGGTGCTAGATCTCTATCATGGACATGGCCCCAGCGAGCAGTACCACAGTGAACTCAAAAGCGATCTTGATGTTGAGCGATTGCCTTCGGGGAGACCCTGTGCCAATAAGATTATTCTGTTATGCGCCATGGTGGCCTTCAACCTATTGCGCGGTCTTGGCCAAGAGGTCATCAAACGGGCTGGGCTTGCCCCGCAGAAAATCAACATCCCGCGCTGGCGAATCAAAACGGTTCTCAAAAATATCGTTTATTGCGCGGTTCGATTGGTCCGCCACGCCGGACGAATTGAACTTCACTTTGGCAAGCGTTGTCGCTGGTTTGAAGTGATACAAGATATTGCCCATTCCTTCGCATAGCCCTCCGTGCACCTTTAACAATACTCTAAGGCGACTGCCCAAGGAGGCCTACGCCCCAAAATGGTCAAATCAGAGTGAATCTGACCTGTACGCTCAAAAAATTCATCAGGGTGATACTTGCCGGTCCCAATCCGCCCAAAAGCGAGCATCTCAAGGAAAAAATTTTCAACTTTTGAGCCCCGAAACGCCTTCCGAAGCGATAGCTGACAGATTCAGGATATTGTTTTCCCGGTGCACTGCTCCAAACGCTCCTTCCAATTCACATCATCCGGAAACGGTTTAAAAATCCATTGTTCTTGCACAAAAAGCCATTGTTTCTCCGAGACCGTTTCCGGCATCTGTGTGCGCTGCCCCCCTGCATTAGATGCCAGCTCCACTCCTTTTATTTGCACACAGATCATTCCTGCTTCATCACACAAATCGATATCAAATTTCTGCGCCGTATCTCCTGCCATCTTGTCAGCGCTATAGCGTATCCAAACCCATCTTGACTCCGCGCATCCCTCTATGATTTCAAGGCGCTCCAAGGAGGCTAAAAAGGGTTCTTGGTTATTGGTTATTGGTTCGTAAAGCCTATGCCGATAGAAGCCTGAAGAGTCGAGGCCAACAGGCTTGGATACAGCGTGAATTGGTCTTTTGTTTCTGAAACAGAGGAGGGCAAAGTCAGCTGGGCTAACACTTCATGGTCCCCAACATAGAGCTTTTCGATCCCTTTATGAGCAGGGCCATATTCAAGGCCCATCCTCTTAAAGACCTCATAGCATTCATCCACGCTTAGAACACTTTGAGTACACCTTTCCTGCAAGGCTTTCAGATCGAGCTGCGGACGTTGGCTTCCCAAGGCGAATAACGCCATCCCTTGACTGTGCACGATTCTGGTATCCATGTCGTCGCGAAGCCGTTGTCGTGAAACCGTAGTCGCAGAGCCGTTGTTCTTTTCTGGCTTGCTATAGATTTCATAGGCGATTTCCCCATTCTCTTCAGGGTAGAGCCCAATGTGGACTTCTTGGGGTTGAGCTCCAACAGCCATCGGACGAGCCCAGACCACGTTCTTGAGTTGGATTCTTGTTTGACCTTCTTCAGTGGACCCGGAGGCCTCTTCTATAGCCGCTCTGGCCATCTCAAGGTAAGCCAAGCCAGGGAGAACTTTTTCTCCTTTCACCTGATGATCGTTCAGGAAAAGCTCCTCACCCGTAAAGGTCGAGCTGAAGCGCTGCTCCTCTAAGGTCGAGGTATTCTCATGCACCAACGGATGCAGCATAAAATCAGCTCGAGCTGATTTTACAGAGGATTTGCTTTCGCAAACCTAGTAACGTTCTCTTGCAAAAGGGTACATGGGTAGACTGATACGCTAAGGTTTATTATTATTATAGATTTTCTTCTAATCAACCATTAGGCCTTTGACCCAAAGATCTAAAAGTTTACTGTACTTGCTTTTGTCTATCTAGTCAAATCTTAGACTTCTATCATGGGTGTGAACACCTCTATGATCTAAGCTGCATCCTGTTCACGGATGCTGAAACGATAAAAAGCAAGGCGGAAAGATGGAAGAAAGTCATGAAAGAGAATGGGACCTGGATCCGTCAGTTAAACGCGGATTTCTGCACGAACCATTTGGGCCAAAAGGAATTACAAAAAAGCCTCGACGGATCCAGGTGGGATTAAAAAGATTATAACCGAAGCACGCAAGCAGCTTGAGATAGATCCTGGAGTGGATGAAGAAGAAGCCAACAAAAGGTTGAATTACCTTGAAAACAATGCCAAACGCATGCAGTATAAAACGTTCCGTGAGACCGGTTATTTTATAGGTTCGGGAGTCGTAGAGGCGGGGTGTAAAACGGTGGTGGGCCAACGGGCAAAACAGTCGGGTATGTTTTGGAGTGTTCAAGGAGCTCAATGTGTATTGTCTCTACGCTGTTGTATTGCCGGAGATACATTTGATAAGTATTGGGAACAACAAAAAGTAGCTTAATCGCTAACTTTGTAACTTTCTTGTCCTACACCCTGTTGAGTTCGCCCTTGCCAGTCTTTATTTTATATTGTTTCATATACACACCTGTTGGGGTGGGGTTGTTTGTTTGAATACGGGTATGCTCCCCGCTTTAGCCCAACAGGTAATGAAAAATCGTCAGATTTTATCTGACGGATTCAGGTTAGCGACTAAAGTACGTCAAAAGATTGGATAAATGTTTTTTGATCATCTGGGCTACTTTTCGGATGGGTGTTAACCCACTGTGCACCGCTTGCTCAAACCAATTGGTGAAAAACAACTGGGCCCATCTTGCATCTCGCCGAGACCAAAAATGAACAAAGAGTTCTTTAAGTTCCCAGACCTTGGCCACCTGTAAACCCGCATTTCTCAATGCCGCAAACGACTCTTGAGCTTCTTGACTCAAATGCTCAAATCCTTTTAACCACAGATATTTTGTTCCTGTTAACCGATCATCATTCTGTCCTTGCAATGTATGATGCGCTTGAATCCTTATTTTATCTACAGCCTCATTCAAATTGTCTAACAAGTTCTTACTGGCTCTTTTATCACGATCTTCAACCACTTCAAGAACCCGCCACCTTTCTAGATCATTTAATAGGAATACATACTTATGCCCTTTGAGAAAGCCTTTTTCGTCGATGCCTATCCAGGCGATTTCTTCTGCCCTACGTCGACTCAAGCCTCGCTTGCCCGCTCGCTTCTGTATCGTTTCAACCTGGTGCCAATTCACGCCTAATAGTTTGCCAGCTTCTTCAACGCTCCGGCTGACTTTGATTAGCTCTATGGCAAAGGCCTCAAACATCAGGGTCAGGTCTGAATGGCACTAACTTAAGCCCCTTTTGCATGATAAAAACCCTGAAAATACGGGATGAAAATGCCATAATGGCACATGCAAAAAACAACACCGATATTCCCAGGGTTTCACGTACATACACTACGTCGGAAACCCCGTTCAAAGCAACAGAAACTTGCCGATGAGGTAAGGATTCTCAAGCAAAAAAGGTTCACCCAACTTGGGGAAGCTTTTGGGGCTTTTATTCCCGAGTCCCTTCTCGCCCCGGCAGTGTCCGGTACCCACAGTCGTCGCCGGATCTTCAGCAAAAGCAATACGTCTTGGGCCTTCCTTGCTCAAGTGCTTAGCGACGATGGAAGCTGTCAAGAAATTGTTCAAAAACTTAAGGCTTATGCAGCACTACGTGGCCTACAGCTGCCTTCTTCAGCCACCTCTGCCTACTGCAAAGCCAGAAATAATTTAACGATAGAGGATCTCCAAGACGATTCATTCTCATGGGGTTGATTCGATAGAGAGCATGGGTGCTAGCGATAACTGGCGTGGTCATCGGATCGTGGTGGTTGACAGCACCGGTGTATCGATGCCAGATACAAAGCCCAATCAAGATCAATGGCCTCAACAACATCATCAGAAGCCAGGATGCGGGTTGCCTTCAGCACGAATAACGGCCTGTTTTTCTCTGCATACCGGAGCCCTGCTTAGTTACCGAACCAGCAACAAACATGTCAGCGAGATCATCCGTCTTCGACAACAAATCGATGCCTTTCGAAAGAGCGATATCCTGTTGGGAGATAAGGCCTTCTGTGGTTATCGCGATATATGCGAACGTTCAGAACGAGGCATTGATAGCATCATAAGTCTCTGTCGAAGACCTCCTGTTAAAGCCGTTAATGCGGTAAAGAATTTAGGAAAGGGTGATCTTCTTATTCGATGGGTTCGACCGTTAAAAGTAAGCGGTCTGAGTGCTGAAAATCTTCAAGCCCTTCCCCCTAGCTTGCTGCTACGCCAAGTTAAAATAACGATCAATCAGCCCGGCTTTCGATCTAAAGTGATCTATCTGGTCACCACATTATTAGATGCAGAAAAGTACCCTGCCAAAGATTTAGCCGATGTGTATTTTCGGCGTTGGGATGTTGAACTCTTTTTCCGTGATATAAAAACAACGCTGGGTATGGATATCTTACGATGCAAGAGCCCGGAAATGACCCGAAAAGAGATGGTGATGTATTTTATTGCCTACAACTGCATGCGCCGGATCATGTATGAGGCGGCTGAAGAGGCTGGTTTGCCCGTTCGGCAAATTAGCTTCAAAACTTCGCTTCAAGCCTTGCGCAGTTGGGAGCCGAATCTAAATCAAGCGAGAATGAGTCGGAAGGAACGTTTCGGTTTGATTTTTATGCTCTATGAAAGCATGACCCAAAGACCCTTGCGGCAACGCCCTGGCAGAAGTAAACCTCGAGCTGTAAAGAGACGACGAAAAAACTATCATTTGCTGACTAAACCAAGGCACGAAATGATTGTGCCTGCTTACAGAAATCGCCATTGGTTAAACAAAAGGAAATCATGCTTAAGTTAGTGCCATTCGGGTCAAAGGTGAATGTTTTTCAGCCCAAAGAACCTTGATATTTAAAATCCCATGTTGAGTACAGTTTATCCTTGGCGTGGTGCTATGCAGCTCGGTGACAAACTGCAGGGGATCCAAGTGCCGCCAAGATCGTTTTTCTTGATGATCATAGATCTTATAAATCTTTGCATATTTCGAACACGAGGCTTCTACTGATTCGTACTGAACCTCTATGCTGACTTTTCTGTTTTCCACTGAAAGGTTGACCGATTGAACTGCCCACGAATCTTTTAAACCCAACAGACGTTGATAATGTTCTTCTGTATATTCCATGCTTTTAAATGGAACGTTTTTTTCAACTCATTGTCCTTCCAAGGATGATATATAAAGAGACACAGATCTAGGAAATCCACTTTTTTTCTTGGAGAGGTACGCTAATCATATCTATCGACTAACCAGTGGCTAAGGATAACCATGTACTCGTTTCGCATCTACAGTGAGCTTGAACATCCGCTTCTTCATTTCTGAGGTTAACATCTACCATGTAAAACGCCATTGCCAATTCCCTCTTTTGCGACCGGGGAAATTCATGCGCGCTGAAGAGCCAAGCTCCATGATACCCTGCAAAGGAAAGATGGAAGTATGAGCCCTCGTATTCATAACATATTCAATGTAATCCCATGGCGTTGCTGTACATTTTTTCCCATGTTTATGCTGCCACCCTGCAATTGTATCGTTATTGTGTGTACCTGTATATATTACACAACTTTCAGGTACTTGATTAGCTAATGCACGTGTCGATTGATTTTTTTTCGTTACCAAAAACTGGAGGACTTTGATATCCGGGAATCCAAACTCATGGCGAAGAGCTTCAGCTTCTTTTGTTATCACCCCTAAATTTTCAGCAATCATGGGAAGAGGACCGAATTCTTTTTTTAATTTTTTTAATAAAAGCCTTCCGGGCGCTTTAATCCATTTCCCGCGTATAGCCGTTTTTTGGTTTGCAGGGATCTCCCAATAACTTTCAAAGCCTCGAAAATGATTTATCCGCAAGATATCGACCCTCTCAAGACTTTTTCGTAATCGTTGGGTCCACCACAAAAAACGGGTCTTCTCATGGACGGTCCAATCGTATAAAGGATTCCCCCATCGTTGGCCTGTTTTAGAAAAATAATCCGGAGGAACACCCCCAACAACGGTCGGATACCTACGATGATCCAAAAAAAATAAATGAGGGTTTGACCATACATCTGCGCTATCATGAGCAACAAAAAGAGGTAGATTACCTATACTTTTTATTTTTTTACTCCGACAATGTGCGTGTAAACGTTCCCATTGACTGTGAAATAGATACTGCATGATCTTCACGTTCTGGATCGAGGTTTCGAATTGCTTACGCGCTCGGCAAAGGGTATCCGGATCACGAAAAGCGAGTCCTTCACTCCATTCCGTCCAAGGCCGACCTTGATGCGCATCCTTCAGAGCCATAAACAGCGCATAATCTTCAAGCCAATATGCCTCCTTTTTGCAAAACGCTTCGAACCCTTTTCGTTTATGATTAGACGCTCGTTTGAAAAATGTTTGACATACCGTTTTAAGGATGGCCAACCGCTCAAAAATTAATGGGCCATACTCAACTTTTCCAGGATGAAAAGATGGAAATGACGCTATATTACAAGCCGATAAAAGATCATCCTTTATAAGAAAATCAAAACTGATGAACAATGGGTTTCCCGCAAATGAAGATAACGATTGATAAGGCGAATCTCCATAACTGGTGGGTCCTACAGGCAAAACTTGCCACACCTGTTGGCCCATATCCGCTAATATATCAACAAATTTTTTGGCTTCAGGCCCTAACTCACCAATACCATAAGGACCAGGAAGAGACGTTATATGTAAAAGAATACCGCTTTTTCTAACCGTTTTCATGGCTATAAACAATCGAACCCGACTATTGCATTTGGGGTTTGTTATGTGTTATTGGTTATAGCTTATTTTATCTATTTCTAAAAGTCCTGGATCCGTCAGTTAAACGTGGGATTTCTGTGCGAATGCTTTGGAGACAAAAGGTTGCAAAAAAACGCAGGCGCACCCGCTGGGTGCGTCGAGGCTCTTTTGTAATTCCTTTTGGCCCAAATGGTTCGTGCAGAAAACCGCGTTTAACTGATGGATCCAGGAAAGTGTAAAACAAATAATGGAAAACTATTAATAAATAGCTTTAAACGCATGAATAGAAATCAAGAAACCGAGGTACTCAATCAGCTCAAAACAATTATCGATCCTGATCTAGGAAAAGATATTGTTACGTGTGGGTTCATTAAAGAGTTGAAGATTGATGATGCGGGACACGTTTCCTTTACCGTAGAGCTCACCACCCCAGCTTGTCCGATTAAAGAAAAATTTAAAACAGACTGTGAAAAAGTGGTTTCTTCATTGTCATGGGTACAAACCGTCAATGTCAATATGTCAGCAGCTCCTCGGAAAAGTCCTCTGGAAGTACAATCACCTGGGCTCCAATCCGTTTCCAATTTGTTAGCCGTTTCAAGTTGTAAAGGCGGTGTTGGCAAATCGACCTTAGCGATTAATCTCGCTTTTTCGCTCGCTCAAACAGGTGCAAAAATAGGCATCTTTGATGCTGATATATATGGGCCAAGTTTACCTACCATTGTTCAACCCCAAAATACAGACCTTTATCAACAGGACGAACTCATTCAGCCTCTTGATTATCATGGAGTCAAACTCATGTCTTTCGGGTTTATCCCTAAAGGACCCGGTTCAGGCGCAGCGATTATGCGCGGGCCCATGGTCACACAAGTCATCAATCAGCTCTTAACCGGCACAGATTGGGGCGAACTCGATTATTTAGTGATCGATATGCCGCCCGGTACAGGGGATATCCAATTAACCCTGACTCAGCTTATTCCGTTAACAGCCGCGATCATTGTCACAACTCCACAAGACTTAAGTTTTGTGGATGTTGTCAAAGGCATACAAATGTTTGATAAACTTAAAGTGCCCACCGTTGCAGTCATCGAGAATATGAGCTATTTCATATGCAGCCAATGTAACGTCAAACACTATCCTTTTGGTCAAGGAGCTCTTGCCAAACTTATTGAACAATATGGCTTTAAAAATGCCTTTAAAATTCCCATTCAAACAGATATTTCAAAATTAAGTGATGCAGGAACACCGATTGTCCTAGAAAAACCAGAATCTACGATCGCACGTTCTATCCATACAATAAGTGGCGCCGTGGTACGAGAGATTAGTAAAATAAAGCATGGAGGATTGAAACGGCCTCAAATAAACTTTTCTGGAGATCAAGGGTTCGTTATCACCTTGCCAGAAGGAAAGAAGGAAACGCTTTCACCCATTATATTACGCCAAAACTGTCGATGTGCGGTATGTATTGAAGAGCAAACAGGAAAACCATTACTTGACCCTGAAACAATACCTGCTGATATCTATCCAACCGGAATCAGACCCATGGGAAACTATGCAGTCGCTATAACATGGAGTGATGGACACTCAAGCTCGATTTATCCCTATGACACCTTAACAGAATTGGTCGACATATCATGCAAAGAAACCCCCTAACATCTACTGAATAAGGAAACCCCAATGGACGAATTAGAAAAGTCAGAGGCCCCTTCCCCTTTAGCCGTTAATGTTTCAACCCATGAAATTCCTGAAGGGTTATCAGGGTGGGTGGGGTTTGTAGGTATTATCACCATTGTGAGCGGAGCATCCTATATTTTGTCCTGTATCGGTATTTTTATAGGCGTTTTCATGGTTATCGCAGGGATTGCCCTCATGGGCGGAAAATCAGCTTTAGACAACATAACTCACGCTGATCCACTGATGATCCCCTTTTTAGAAAAGCTTAGAACCTTTATGTTAATGACGGGGATTGTCTATATTGTCACCATTGCATTAACAATCATTGGACTTACTTTATATTTTGGATTCATCGTAGCCCTTTTATCATCCATCGGAAATGTTCCCCTTTGACAACGATTAACCAATCGCAACATAACGTGTTCACCTATCGCACAACCATAAGAATGTACGATACCGATGCAGCAGGTATTCTCTACTTTACCCATCAACTGCGTATCGCTCACGAAGCCTTTGAAGCCTTTCTAAGGCTCCAAAAAAATGGAATTCAAAAGATGCTAAAAGAAGAGGATTATTTGCTTCCGGTTGTACATAGCAAAGCTGATTATCAAAGGCCTTTATTCCTCGACGACACATTATGTATAGAACTAAGCGTCGGACGTATAGGCCGCGCATCATTCACAACACATTATAAGATCATAAAAGATGAAACTGAATGTGCGGGAACCGTAAAAATAGTCCATGCAAGTATTGACCAGCATACTCGCAAAACGATTCCTATTCCCGAATCCATACGAACGCTTATAAGCAAGCTTACCTCGAAAAACACTGACCCCGAGATATAAAGAAAGCTCGGTCATGCACCGAGCTTTCTTTAAGATTGGTAGCGGGGCTCGGATTTGAACCGAGGACCTTCAGGTTATGAGCCTGACGAGCTACCAGACTGCTCCACCCCGCAATCTTCAAAATGAAAGACACTAAAGGTAACGTTATTTTTTTATTGTGCAACTATAAAAAAATCGTTTGACAAGAGATCCTGTATTTTGACAAACAGGAAATTTTCTTTTCTTTTATTGATTCCCAGTTAGCTAGAGCATTTAATGATTGAAATGCCTCGCTAGCAGAAACCCGGCGGCGTGCGATAGATGCCTACAAAATGGGCAAAGGTTCCCAGGCCGATATCGCATCTTCTTATCGTGTAGATCTTAGAACGTTTCAGCGTGGGCTCTCTCGTTTCAACGAAACCGGACAGACCGCTCCCCGACCGCGTGGGCATCGTCAGGCCCTCTACAGCGGAAAGCAGCTCAAGGCGTTGGCTCAACTGGGGGGCAAACATCCCGATGCAACGCTTGAAAAACTCAAGAACATGAGCGGCGTGAAGGGGTCGATCATGGCCGTACAGCGGGCGTTGAATCGGTTGGGCTGCCGGTATAAAAGAAACGCTTCACGCCAGCGAGCAGGACCGGGCGGATGTAAATCTCTTGAGAAAGCAGTGGATCCAAGAAGTGGCCAAACTTGATCCAAGTCGCCTTGTCTTTATTGATGAATCCGGGGCGAAAACGAATATGACTTGTCTGCGGGGCCGGGCGTTGGGCGGGAACAGGCTTTTTACCAAAACGCCTCATGGACATTGGTGTACCACCACCTTGATTTCTTCGGTCCGCCTGGACGGAACAACAGCGGCCATGGAGGGGGAGGGGGCGACAGAGACGGCTGTTTTTGGAGAATATATTTGCCGGGTTCTTCTCCCGACTCTTTCACCTGAAGACATCGTCATCATGGACAATCTTCGCGTCCATCACAATCCCAAGGTCATTGAACTCATTAAGTCATGTGGGGCCCATGTAAGATTCCTTCCACCCTACAGCCCCGATTCCGACCCCATTGAAAAAATGTGGGGCAAGATAAAGAATCGGTTGGGCAGCCTTGCAGCCCGCAGTCAGCAGGAACTATCTGAAGCGATCACACAAGCGTTCGAAGAGGTTTCTCCCGACGAGGTAATCGGCTGGTTTTCTTCGTGCTACATCGCGACACCTCAATCGCGAAGCGCTCTAGGCCGTTCGGAGGGTACGAGTTCACCACCAATGACTGATGCACCACCATCAACATAAAGAACTTGACCGGTTATCTTTTTGGAGCAGGGCCCTAAAAGGAAAACCGCGGCATGAGCTATTTCCTGTTTATCTTCTGCACTGTCTCCCCAGGGCAAAGGGCTTATACGGCTCCAGGTATCGGATAGAGCAGAAAATCCAGGGATGGCTCCAGCGGCCTTCGTGGCAACAGGACCTGCTGAAACAGCATTAATATGCAGATTGTCTTTCCCATGGCGACGCGCAAGGGCTCGTACAACAGCTTCTAAAGCAGCCTTATTGACTCCCATCCAATTATAATAAGGAAAAGCAAGTTCAGAAGCAAAGGTTAGGGCAACAATGCCTCCACCTTTTTCCACATGAGGCTGCGCATAACGAACAACGGTTGCGAGAGAAACCGCACTAATATGAAATCCTGCTTTTAGATCTTCATACGCATCCGTGTGAAATTCTTCACCCATACATGTTTTGGGATTGGCAAAAGCAATTGAATGTATAACACCACCGATAGGTCCTATCTCACTGAACAGGGTTTTAACTTCTTCATCAATGGTTATGCCACAGTACTTAATATTAAGAGCGGCTTTTTCTTCGTCACTCAACTTTTTACTCCGATCCAGAAAAATCCGTTTCATGCGCTCGCTTTGAACAGTGAAAATCACTTTCCCACCCCACTGCTCGATTGTTTTTCCAATGGAATAGGCAATAGAGTCAGAGTCGAGTAAGCCCATCACAACATAGGTAGTATCTTTCGTAAGCATTGAATATTCTCCTCCAGTTTAAATTTGGTGCACACGATAGAAAACCTGTGTTTATATTGCAACCTTATTTAAAGAGCATGAAAAGGCTGAGAGAATCTTGCAGGAGATAGAAGATTTTTCTAGTGCCTTACAAATCCTTCCTTTGGATGATCGAACGAGTAGAGAGTATGGCGACATTCAGTCTTATCTGAAAAAAAAGAAACCCCTATTCCTGATAATGATATTTGGATCGCGGCATCGGCTAGAAGGTATGGCTTGTCACTGGGTGATCGTGATCAACACTTTGAGCTTGTTCCGAAACTTAAAGCCATTTCTTGGCAACCCAATAAACAGGCAAAAGCCAAGAATGGGGTCGGATATCTAGCAGGAAATGAATCGCGGGATGTAACCCGCTCCCGCATGGGGTTTATCACAATGCCGATAGAACCCACTGCCCTTAAAAGAACGACCCGCCATAAACCGTGGAAGGAACCTGTTGATAAGGGAAACGGCGTGTATCATAACGCAGAACTTCCCCATGATAATCGGGCTGGTTACGGAAAGGAACAAAATAAATATACCGCCCATCATACACGCCCCCAATATACCCGTCAGAATCGGTGCCTACGCCATTGAGACCCGGGTCAAAGGTTTGCCAGCTATTGGTATCGGTAAAGATACCTTGAGTATCATGGCGCAGGACTTCTCTATGATGTTCGGTCCCATTGTTGTTAGGAACAAAATAGATGTACCGCCCATACACGCCACCAATATACCCGTCAGGATCGACGCCTATGCCATTGAGACCCGGGTCAAAGGTTTGCCAGCTATTGGTATCAGTAAAGGGACCTTGGGTATCATGGCATAGGACTTCTCCATGATGTTCGGCTCCGTTATGGCGAGGCATGAAATAGATATACCGCCCATCATACACGCCGCCTCGAAACCCGTCGGGATCGGTGCCTACACCGTTTATACCCGGATCAAAGGCCTCCCAGCTACTCGTATCGGTAAAGGGACCTTGGGTATCATGGCGCAGAACTTCCCCATGACGTTCGGTCCCATTGTTGTTAGGAACAAAATAGATGTACCGCCCATCATACACGCCCCCAATATACCCGTCGGGGTCGACGCCAACACCGTTGTCTCCTGGATCAAATGTGCGCCACGCTAAGGAATCGTCAAAGTTCGCAAACCCTTGTAAATTATCGGCAAAAATATCGGCTAATGGATTGATATCTATTTTGTCCCAGTTGATCTTGCCTATAGTCGGATCATTTCCATTTACCAAAATCGAGCTCCAATCACGGCCCGCTAACGTTTTTGATTCTACAGCATAGGGCACCGCAATTAATTGATGGCGAGGCGTGAGGGGGACGCCATCGATACTGATTCCTGGTATAGGCCAGGATAATTGGGTAAGACGTCGGAAATACCGGTACGCGGATATTGATATGTTACGTTAATCACTGTTCCCGCTGATGGAACAAAGTTCGAACTGAAATAGTTTGCCCGTACAAATCCCGTAGCGTAGTCAAATGAAGTTACGTCAAACTCGCTCGGAGCTGAAGATCCCACATCCTCGTCCCAGGTATAGATCCCATCATCGACTTCAAGCGTTCCCGGTAAGATCGGGGGGTTCGCTATGTTATAGGAATAGGCCATGGTAGCCCCATCGCTGACGCCCAAGGTTTCAGTGGATGTCCAAATCAAGGTCCCAGACGATCCCCACCCAAAGGAGTAAGTGCCCTCTTGGATAGGAAGCTGACCGATCTGTTCGAAATAGACGCCTGCTCCTCCACTGATATTGGTATAGACAGCAACATCGACATTGACACTTCCATTCACGGGTGTCCCGTTGGTATCAATCAGGCGTCCTTGATAATTGATCGTGTCGGGCACTTGAGCGAATGCGGCTATTGCGCTTATAAAAAGGGTTACGATGCACCCGATTAGCTTTACATTCATGGTTTCCTCCTTTTTTTCCTAAAGAAAAATAGTTATGTTTACCTGGATCCGTCAGTTAAACGTGGGATTTCTGTGCGAATGCTTTGGAGGCAAAAGGTTGCAAAAAAACGCAGGCGCACCCGCTGGGTGCGTCGAGGCTTTTTTGTAATTCCTTTTGGCCCAAATGGTTCGTGCAGAAAATCGCGTTTAACTGACGGATCCAGGGTTTAGTCTTCTATCACAGTTGGGAAATGTTGAACAAGTTAGAGCATTTAACGATTGAAATGCCTCGCTAGCAGAAATCCGGCGGCGTGCGATAGATGCCTACAAAATGGGCAAAGGTTCCCAGGCCGATATCGCATCTTCTTATCGTGTAGATCTTAGAACGTTTCAGCGTGGGCTCTCTCGTTTCAACGAAACCGGACAGACCGCTCCCCGACCGCGTGGGCATCGTCAGGCCCTCTACAGCGGAAAGCAGCTCAAGGCGTTGGCTCAACTGGTGGGCAAACATCCCGATGCAACGCTTGAAGAACTCAAGAACATGAGCGGCGTGAAGGGGTCGATCATGGCCGTACAGCGGGCGTTGAATCGGTTGGGCTGCCGGTATAAAAGAAACGCTTCACGCCAGCGAGCAAGACCGGGCGGATGTAAATCTCTTGAGAAAGCAGTGGATCCAAGAGGTGGCCAAACTTGATCCAAGTCGCCTTGTCTTTATTGATGAATCCGGGGCGAAAACGAATATGACTTGTCTGCGGGGCCGGGCGTTGGGCGGGAACAGGCTTTTTACCAAAACGCCTCATGGACATTGGTGTACCACCACCTTGATTTCTTCGGTCCGCCTGGACGGAACAACAGCGGCCATGGAGGGGGAGGGGGCGACAGAGACGGCGTTTTTCTCCCGACTCTTTCACCTGAAGACATCGTCATCATGGACAATCTTCGCGTCCATCACAATCCCAAGGTCATTGAACTCATTGAGTCATGTGGGGCCCATGTAAGATTCCTTCCACCCTACAGCCCCGATTCCAACCCCATTGAAAAAATGTGGGGCAAGATAAAGAATCGGTTGGGCAGCCTTGCAGCCCGCAGTCAGCAGGAACTATCTGAAGCGCTCACACAAGCGTTCGAAGAGGTTTCTCCCGCCGAGGTAATCGGCTGGTTTTCTTCGTGCTACATCGCGACACCTCAATCGTAAAGCGCTCTAGTCTGAAATATCCGGTGACGAGTCTGTTGCCGATAAAAGACGAGCTTGACGAAAAGCTCCAGAACTATAAAAAAGGGTGTAAGGCTCAGGCTTTCAAATAAAGACCTGAATCCGTCAGCTATCGCTTCGGAAGGCGTTTTGGGGCTCAAAAGTTGAAAATTTTTTCCTTGAGATGCTCGCTTTTGGGCGGATTAGGACCGGCAAGTATCACCCTGATGAATTTTTTGAGCGTACAGGTCAGATTCACTCTGATTTGGCCATTTTGGGGCGTAGGCCTCCTTGGGCAGTCGCCTTAGAGTATTGTTAAAGGTGCATGGAGGGCTATGCGAAGGAATGGGCAATATCTTGTATCACTTCAAACCAGCGACAACGCTTGCCAAAGTGAAGTTCAATTCGTCCGGCGTGGCGGACCAATCAAACCGCGCAATAAACGATATTTTTGAGAACCGTTTTGATTCGCCAGCGCGGGATGTTGATTTTCTGCGGGGCAAGCCCAGCCCGTTTGATGACCTCTTGGCCAAGACCGCGCAATAGGTTGAAGGCCACCATGGCGCATAACAGAATAATCTTATTGCCACAGAGTCTCCCCGAAGGCAATCGCTCAACATCAAGATCGCTTTTGAGTTCACTGTGGTACTGCTCGCTGGGGCCATGTCCATGATAGAGATCTAGCACCGTCTTGGCACGACAAGAGAGGTTCGTCCACCAGGTGTTTACCTCAAGTTTAGGAACTAGAAGTTTCTGACCATCGATATCGATGGTGCGTTCAATCACTTCGAAGGCCACCGGGACACAAGGGCGGTTTTGGTCACCACCGGGATGGAAATGATCGAAAAAGCCTGTGTAAACGTTCTTGCCTTCACGACTGTCTTGTTTGTCTCCAACTCGGCGTGCAAGGGCCAGCATTTGCTCATGACATTCGCGGTGAGGATTTCGCTTTACGATGAAATAATGATCCCCAAAAGCGTCGAAGTTATCGGCCGCAGCGTTGCCACTATCAAGCCGAAGCAAACATTTTCCACCCAGGCCCAGGGTTTGGAGCATTTCAACGCTGCGGGCAATAAACGCGGTCGTTCCCGACTGACAATGTTGTTTACCGGGTCGAAGTTCGCACTCAAGCATGTGGCCTTGAGTGCCCACATAGGCAAATATCAGGGCGTAACCATCATGGCCCTTATAGGTGTAGGAAACGCCTTCTTTCGAAGAGCCTGAGTGATCCAAAGGGCTCACATCGATATCGACGGGAACAAGATCAAGCCCTTCGACATCTACCTAGCCAAAGGGGCCCGAGGAAAGAAGTTCGGTGTTGAGTTTGCGTAGCCCCACATGGGTTCTGGCTGGGGGCAGGTCGTCGGAACGACATCGGAACACCGGCTCAGAGGCTACCTTTTTAAGTCCAAAGGCATTCATAAAAATCTCATCACCCCGGTACAGGTCGATATCATTGAAATCGGTTCGACCGTTGCAAAGTAAGCCGATCTGGGTAAGGAGGATCTCCCGATCAGAGATCGCATCGGAGCGGCGTGGTTGAAAATTGGAGGGAAGAATCCGTTGAGCATGATCCTCAAGCAGCAGGCCGCAAAGATGATTTCCGCTTGTGCTGTTGAGTTCGCCCTTGCCAGTCTTTATTTTATATTGTTTCATATACACACCTGTTGGGGTGGGGTTGTTTGTTTGAATACGGGTATGCTCCCCGCTTTAGCCCAACAGGTAATGAAAAATCGTCAGATTTTGTCTGACGGATTCAGGTTAATCAATAATAATGCCAAGCATGGACTGTTCTTCCCCTCTTTTAATGAAAATTATATTACGGAAAACCATCTTTCAGGAAATGGGGATAATGGAATTTCTCTAACAGGTTGCGAAAACCTGATCGTAAAAAATACGGCTGTGAATAACTTGACTCCAGATTATGATATGAATGGTACCTGTGGGGCTGGAGAAGCAAATAGATTTAGAAATCACATCGCGTCCAGTTTGGTCGGTATAAATGCATGGTTTAATCTGGATCTGTAGCATGAAAAAAGAAAGATTCATTAATATTCTAATCAGTGTCCTTTGTATAGGAACCCTTAAGCTTTATGGGGTTGTCGGTTCTTCCCCTCCACCGTCTGGGACCATCCGTCCCAACATGAAAACCACGGAGGAGATAGAGCCAAGAACCCTTATTGATACCCTTCCATTTTCTTTGAACCAGAGTGGTTCGTATTACCTGGCTTCTAACCTTGTCGGTACAGTAGGAACAAGTGGAATTATCATTGGTGCAAGCGATCTTACATTGGACTTAAATGGGTATACGATGTTAGGTGTTAATGGGAGTCTACCAGGGATTACAGGGATATGGTTCTAACATTGTCGTATGTAATGGCACAATTGTTTCATGGGGTCAAAATGGGCTAGATGGGGCAGAATTTTATGATACTAAAATCATCAATGTAAATAGTTCTTCCAACGGTTCCAGAGGGATCAAACTCGCAACCGGTGGAATCATACAAAATTGTTCAGCAGAAGGAAATCTTTCTGGTCCAGGAATTTCCAGTGGAGTCAACAGCATGATCGGTAATAGCCAAGCATGGGAAAACGCCGGAGACGGATTTAATCTTTTAAAAGGATCTCGTGTAAAAAGATGCAAAGCCTTCAATAATAAAAAATCCGGATTTTCAGGGCTAGATAGCCAGTTTACCGAGTGTCAGAGTCGCTCCAATGCCCAAGATGGATTTAACATCTCTGGTCAAATCATGTATGCTCGTTCAACAGACAATCTTGGACATGGAATAGCGATTATGAGCGGTATCATCAGAGACACGGATGTAAGGAATAATGGCAAACATGGAATTATATCTAACGGAGAAGTATTAATCACGGATTGTACCCTTGCTCGATAATGCTTCAAATGGATTTATCAGTGCCGTAGGAAGTACGGTCATAAACTGTATTGCCGGAGGCAATAGGGCCCATGGTATCTCTGTCGGTTCAAATAGCCTCGTCAAGTCGTGTAGCAGCTATACCAATGTGGCTTCCGGGATTACCATTCGAGATACAGTCTCTTCTGATAATGGTCAATCCGGAATTTTTCTTTAGGAGCAACGGTTTTGAATTGCCTTGTTCAAGGGAATAATAGTTATGGGATATTCGTCCCCTATAACGCTAAAATAGAAAATAATATCGTAAAAAAGAATTTAAGTCATGGAATAGCTGGACTGGAAAAGTGTTATATAGCGGGAAATACTTCTGTCAATAACGGTGGAGACGGCATTCAAGTCGGTTCTGAATCTATGATTTTAAACAATACCTGTAGTTTTAATCAGTTAGGAGGAATCGCTTGTTATAACGCCACCACCAACGCCAACAGAAACTATGTTGAAGGGAATCATGTCGTAACAAATGGTGCAGCGGGTATTCTATTATTTGGTTGTCAAAATGTGATGATCAAAAATACCGCTATTGATAACGTCTTCTTAAACTACCAGGTACTAAATCCAACCCAGTGTGTGGGTACAGAAAATAGGGATGGTGGACAGTTTACGGGCACGGATTTAGGAAGTGCAGGTCCCTTTTCCAATTTTAGTTATTAACTTTTTACCGTACAGACTATGAATAAAGAATGTTCAGAGAAAGCTAGACGTTTCACGATGAAACAATACCGATTGGGTCTGATCATGTGGATGCTGTTTTTCTCTATGGGGACCGTTACTATATATGGTGCGGGTCCTGTCGATCCAACGAGATCACCTGCAGAAACACCACGGTGGATTGTAAAATTAAATGCCGCAAAAAATGGACCTGAGAGCTTCTGTTCATGCGGCGATCTCCAAATCGAAACACTCCTGTGCGGGTTTGTATTCTAGGATCTTGCGAGGATAGTTGTTAATCCACTTTTCAATCTCACCAATACGGTCGATGGTATATTTTCCGATGTTGTCTCCTTTGGCGACGAAACGACGAACCATACGGTTGGCATTTTCGTTGGAGCCTGGTTCCCAGGAAGAATACGGGTGAGCATAATAGAGTTTAACACGTCTCTTTTTGCTAAATCCGGAACGTTCCATCTGCTCCACGTCGAGAAACTCGCTCCCGTTATCGGCTGTAATCGACTTGAACATCGATCTGAATGGGCCAACTCCCATCGATCTTTCGATCGCTTTGAGGGCCTGCAGAACCGATGCCTGTGTTTTATCCGAAAGTTTTCTCACCCTTAGCATTCGGGTCTTTCTTTCTACTAACGTCATTAAAACCGGTTTTGAAGTTCCTTTTCCGCCGACGATCAAATCCAATTCCCAGTGCCCAAATTCCTCGCGTTTTTCTACGGTCTTAGGTCGTTTTTCGATACTGGTCCTTCGGGCATGTTGCTTTTTAACCCGCTTAATAGCACGTCTTTTTCGTTTTATCCGTTTTCGTTTTTCCCATAGGGACTCGTTGCTCACCCCCGGGATGAGACCTTGGTCAATATAGGTATACAGCGTTTTTGTACTCACCGCTGCAGGTCTCTGCTCTTGTTTAAGCAAAGGAGCAACCACATCGGGTGAGCGTTTGTGAACAAGAATGTGCTCGCTGATAAACACAGCCGTTTCATGATGCTTTCCAAGCTTAAGCTCAGGTCCCTTGGCCGTCGCATTTAGATCATGAAGTTCCTGGGCTCGATCACTGCTGTATGCTTTCTTCTTTCGCGGCTCTGTATCGAAATGCTCTACCTCCCCACGTTTGATTTCGCGCTCTATGGTTCGACGATGCCTTCCCAGATAGCTAGTAGCTATCTCCAAAGGACGTCCTGGGTTTTTGAGCATTGTTTCAATCATGATCCGTTCTTTCTGTGTCAAATGCTTGCCTTTTCGGGGATGAATACTACTCTTGATTTGTTCCATGTCTTTCTCCTTTTTTTGTCTTCTGTCGAGTTTTTAAATCTAGAAGATTTCGGCATGGAACACTCCTGTTTTACAATATCTTCTTTTGGGCATTTAATATTACAATTCTCAGAACGAAATAGAACCTAGAATCTCCATTACAAACATCCCCTTTACGATTACCATGCCGGGTTCATATTACTTGCCCACCAATCTTACCGGTATAACAGGGAATAGTGGGATCCTTATTCAAACCAATGACGTCTCCATTGATTGCAATAGGTTTCTTCTTAAAGGTGTATCAGGTTCTCTCAATGGGATTGAAATAAACGGTTTAATGGAGAACATTCTGATCCACAACGGGCACTTTGAATTGTGGGGAAACAATGGATTAGAACTTTCTTCAGGTAAATACATATCTATTCAGAATCTGAACATGTCCTCAAATGGTCTGTCAGGCCTTTTTGGCCGGGGACGGAACCATTATACAAAACTGTTTAGCCGATAAAAATGGCGATATCGGGATTTCTTTAGGTGCAGGGAGTACTATGAATAATTGGATAGCGATTGAAAACGCAACCAATGGGTTTGTGATTTCGAAGAGCCTTGCCAACAAATGCATAGCTCGGAATAATGGGGGTCATGGATTTGTGGGAACACGTTCGAGATTTATTAATTGTGTAGCTGGGGGAAACACTAATAGAGGGTTCAATCTGCCGGAATGAGGCGCTGTGATTGACTCTACAGCCACCGATAATGGTGGCGTTGGAATTATTGTGACAAACGGTATTGTTCGATGATGTCACGTTACATCGAACCAAGGAAAAGGCATTGAATGCCAAGGATCAATTATCGATTGTGTATCCTATAATAATGGGTTAAACGGAATCTCTGCTTTACCCGGTAGCAGTGTAAGTTCCTGTCTCGTTGATGGGCATACCAATGCGCATGGGATGGTTGCCGGGGCTGGATGCACCATCATGGATTCTGTATCTGTATCCAATGGTTCAACCGCGGGCCTGTTTGGCATCGATGCAGATGAAGCGTGTAGCATTATCAACACGGTAATCAGTCATAATAAAAACGATGGATTGTGGGCAGGACATCGATCTACCGTCTTCGGATGTACAGTCGCCAATAATGGGGATGACGGGATTATTATTGAATTTGGAGGGAGTACAGTAGCTTTTTGTTCATCAACCCAAAATGGGGATGACGGGATACAGATTACAGATTCCTCAACGCCCTATGGAATTATACGAGACTCTGTTTTCTATAACAATACAGATGACGGAATACGTGCCAGAAAAGGGTGTTTTTTAGAGGGGAATGTGGTCAATGTGAATGATGATGGCATCATCATTTATGGTGCAAGTTTAGTTCTAGATAATATGGCGAATAACAATGCAAAGAGCGGTATAGTCGCTATATCGCCCGCACAATTTAGCCGAATCCAAGGAAATCTTGTAATCAGCAACAACACCATTCAAAGCGCAACGCCTGCCGGGATCCGTGCTGCTAATTGTCCAAATGTTATCGTAAAAAACGTTCTCATAAATAATAACGTCAAAAATTATAGTCTAGGTGCTTGTTTGGTTTCGGACCGACGTGCAAGGCCTGTTACGGGCGAGTCAATTACTTCTGCTGAAACCTGGGCAGACTTTAGTTATTAAAAACGAAGGAATTTAAAGAGAATACAGATGAAAAAAATAGTGTGTGCATACTCCATGGCGATTGGGTCTTTTATCATAGGAATCGGTCATGCTTATGGCGGTGGATCCTTAGAGCGCTTCACGATTGAGGTGTCGCGATGTAGCACGAAGAAAGCCAGCCGATTGCGTCGTCGGAAGAAACCTCTTCGAACGCTTGTGTGATCGCTTCAGATAGTTCCTACTGACTGCGGGCTGCAAGGCTGCCCAACCGATTCTCTATCTTGCCCCACATTTTTTCAATGGGGTTGGAATCGGGGCTGTAGGGTGGAAGGAATCTTACATAGGCCCTACATGACTCAATGAGTTCAATGACCTTGGGATTGTGATGGACGCGAAGATTGTCCATGATGACGATGTCTTCAGGTGAAAGAGTCGGGAGAAAAACCCGGCGAATATATTCTCCAAAAACAGCCGTGTCTGTCGCCCCTTCCCCCTCCATGGCCGCTGTTGTTCCGTCCAGGCGGACCGAAGAAATCAAGGTGGTGGTACACCAATGTCCATGAGGCGTTTTGGTAAAAAGCCTGTTCCCGCCCAACGCCCGGCCCCGCAGACAAGTCATATTCGTTTTCGCCCCGGATTCATCAATAAAGACAAGGCGACTTGGATCAAGTTTGGCCACCTCTTGGATCCACTGCTTTCTCAAGAGATTTACATCCGCCCGGTCTTGCTCGTTGGCGTGAAGCGTTTCTTTTATACCGGTAGCCCAACCGATTCACATTTTGTAGGCATCTATCGCACGCCGCCGGATTTCTGCTGTTGCTATACTCATGTCATGGAGTATAGATCTTCTAAAGAGGCATTTCAATCGTTAAATGCTCTAACTCCGCCCGCAGGACAACCAGCGCCCGTGTACAAGGCCTTGAATGAGCTTGCGCCCATTCTGATTTCAGTCCTCCCTTTTACGATCTCTAAATCAGGCTTATATTTTGTCACCGATAATCTTTCCTCATCTTCTGGTGGCATTACGATCTCTGCAGACCTAACCCTAGACCTAAAAGGGTTACCCTAACGGGTAACAACACGAGACCAGGAGTCGTAGCATCAGGGTCTCGAAAGAATATCGATATCTTTAATGGAACCTTTCGTACGTGGACTACAGGGATTAGTCTGAGTTCTTCTGAGAACGTTCAAATTACAGGCATCAAAGCGTTTGGAAATACGCTGAGTGGTGTGATGGTAGGGAACCATTCTTTCATACGGAGAAGTATCGCCAGTGAAAATACCTTCTTTGGATTTAGCGCAGGAACGGAGTCTTCCTTCGAGGATTCAATGGCTGTTGGAAATTCTCTTGATGGGTTTGTTATAAACCGCGCCACTGTACAAAACTGCATAGCTAGAGGGAACGGACGCAGTGGATTTCTAGGAGGAAAAAGTATCTTCACCTATTCATCCGCTGAATCGAACAGCCTACATGGGTTTCAACTCATTGACGGTGAACTATCTGATTGCTCAGCTATAGCAAACACCAGTAACGGGATCTTTATATTAGGTGAAGCGATTGTAAAAGGGGCTGGATGCCAACTCAATGGCGGGCATGGGATTGACCTTGAGCGTGGAAGCATCACGGAGTCTTTTATTGCTATCAACGCTGGGCATGGTATCAAAAGCTCATTAACGTGTATGGTCAGCGATAGTACATCCATAAATAATCTAGAGTATGGAATAAATCTTGGTCCAAATAGTATGGTAAACGGATGTACCGTTAGGGTCAATAATAATAACGGTATTGCCGTGGGTGCTGGATCCATTGTTTCATCCTGTACGAGCACAGAAAACGGAACGCACGGAATCCTTGCAGGCGAGAAATCCCTTATTAAGGGATGTACCGTTAGTTCTAATAACTCGATTGGCATTCAATTCGCGTCCGAATGTAAAGTGCTTTATTGTACGGTTTCTGGCAGCTCTATTGGGGCTGGTGGCGCATCTTCTGATCACAGTATTTTAAAAGGAGATACCTTTATACAAAACAGTATTGGTCTTACAGTCGGCAACCAATGTCTTGTCCAAGGTAACAATTCTTCGGGCAACACGTCTATTGGCTTTGTGATGTCGAGTGATTGCATGGTAAAGGGAAACATAGGGATCGAAAACCCAACCACAGGGATCGAAGTTCAAGGATCCCGAAATCGTATTGAGAACAACCATATCGTGGGAATAGGAACAGGAACGGGTATTAATGGAACCTTGGGATGTAACAACGTGTATCGTGGAGACTATTCAGAGAGCCATCTGACCGATTATAATATATTATCCGCTTCATGTGTAGTGGGTGAAGAAAACAAGATCTCGTTTATATCTTCTACCAATCTTGACGGAGAATCTGAATGGGTTAACTTCTTGTAGAGTATACCTTCATCTTTCTAACACTCTTTCTCTCTCTAACGTATCTTTGTAATCCCATTCCCAACTGAAAAGCTACTATCTTTTATTTACCCATACCTATTTTTTAATCAGCATGTTATAGTCATTAAAGCGGGTAATTTTAACAAGCAGGTTGTAAGAAGGGTTAATGGGATATGAATTATTACTATCTAACAACGAATAACTAGCAATCCTCATTGCTTCTTAGGTGGTGAGCCGGGTGGGGCTCGAACCCACGACCCCAGGCTTAAAAGACCCGTGCTCTACCAGCTGAGCTACCGGCCCACCTAAATTGACCTGATTTTTTAAAACAGGTGGGAACAGTATGTAAACGTGATACACTCGTCAAACATAATCCTATGAATACCGTAAAAGATTTAAAGAAGAGTGATCCATTGGGGTGGCGATCATTGCGCTCTGTTGGAGGGCTGTTTGCTTTTTCCTTGATCTTCAGTGCGATTATGGCACCGCCCATTTTTAATGCGCTCCTATGGCTAGGACGACATGTCGATAGGCTGAAAATGTTGCGTGATGTTGAGTTTGAGAGCGTGGTTTCCCGTTGCTTTTTGGTTCTGATGATCTTGGGGTGCATTCCATTTATGAAGGGCGGGGGCATGGGGCATGTGGTTGATTTAGGATTTCAAAAAGATATTTCTTGGCTAAAAAAGGTACTGAAAGGATTGAGCACAGGTTGTTTGACGATGGCCGGTTTATTTCTTTTGGGGTGGGGGTTAAATGCCTATACGCTTAAGCTTGTCCTCCCGGTCGATGTTGTTATTAAACTGTCTAGCTATTTTGTGGGTGCGCTTATCGTGGGGGTACTCGAAGAAACATTTTTTAGAGGGTTTTTGTTTGGGGTTTTACGTCGGCCTTTAGGATACTGCGGAGGATTACTTCTTTCTAGCTTGATTTTTTCAGTGATCCATTTTGCTAAACCAAATCCTGCTATAGGTGTTGTCTATGGACATTGGTATTCCGGTCTAGCGTTGTTTCCATCGATGTTTCGGTTTGTGGGCCCTTCCTATCATTATTTCCCGTTCTTTTTAACGCTCTTTTTTATGGGGATGATCATGTGTGTTTTTTATGATCTGCATCATCATATCTATTTTATCATTGGATTGCATGCGGGGTGGGTTTTTATCATGAGAACAGGAAAGTTCCTTTTCGAGCGAAACCCTAATTCATATCTGTATCTATTTGGGCATAGCTCGATCATTGAGAAGTCCTACAGTGCATTGATCATGGCATTGATCTTTTCAGCCGGAGTCCTATACTGGAGGCGGTCGTTAAAACGATTTGAAGTGGTATGTTGAAACTTTCTGCCTTAGATCTTGTTTATCCTCGGTCGTGTTTTGGATGTGGTCTAACATGCAATCAAGACGAAGGTTTTTTATGTTGGGAATGTTTGGCAGAAGTAATTTTCGTGAAGCCGCCATTTTGTTCGCTGTGCGGTGATCCGATTTCCGGTAAAATTGATCATGCGTATGTATGTTACTTTTGTACATCCCTGCCGCGTTTCTTTGATAAGGCAAGATCTTCTATTTTGTACGATGGTATTCTTCGGAAAGCTTTACAGGCGTTTAAATATCAAGCTGGGCTATGGTTATACCATGATCTTGTCTCTTTGATATATGCTTGCACAACAGCTCAATTAAATGTAGACCGTATTGATATGGTGACATGTGTGCCTTTACATGCTCGACGAAGACGTAAACGGGGATATAATCAGTCTTATTTATTAGCAAAAGGGCTTTCTTCGAAAATAGATAAACCGTTGAAGAAGAATTTGTTAAAACGTATTCGTTCTACAAAAAGTCAAACAGATTTGACAGCTCGTGAACGTATTACTAACCTAGAGGCAGCTTTTAAAGCTAAAAAAGGGGCTTGTGTAAAGGATCAGCATATTTTGTTGGTTGACGATATCATGACGACCGGTGTCACCGTGAATGAATGTGCCCGAACGTTAAAAGAAGCTGGTGCATCAGAGGTATCAGTGGTTACTGTTGCAAGAGGGTCGCAACGATTCTAATAACGAAAACAAACGAATTTCTAATAACAAATAACTAATTATGGCTTTATTTGGCAAAAAAAACTATTCTACCGTTAAGGTGAGGAAACACGACATCCCGGATGGTCTTTGGATTAAATGTGTTGCCTGTAACGAAATCATCTTTAAACAGGAATTAGATAAAGCTCATGGTGTATGCCCCAAATGTGATCATCATTTTCAGTTATCACGAAAAGAAAGGTTAGATCTATTAGCTGAGGAAGACACGTTCGAAGAGTGGGATCGTGAATTATATAGTGTAGATACATTGGGGTTTACGGGGTCGGCTTCCTATGCTTCAAAGCTTGAAAGTAATATTAAAAAAACAGGATATAAAGAGGCTGTCACCTGTGGTCAGGCCCACATGGGTAAGCATCGGGTCGGTATGGCCATAATGGATTTTAGGTTTTTGGGGGCGAGTATGGGGTCGGTGGTGGGAGAAAAAATAACCCGTCTGTTTGAACGTGCCATGGAAAAAAAGTTGCCGGCAGTTATTTTTTCGGCTTCGGGAGGGGCGCGCATGTATGAGGGCATGTTGAGCCTCATGCAAATGGCTAAAACGAGCGGGGCCGTTGAACGCCATCATGGAGCGGGCTTGCCATATATATCCGTCCTGACACATCCCACCATGGCGGGGGTGATGGCTAGCTATGCAACATTAGGTGACGTCATCATTGCCGAACCTGACGCACTTATTGGATTTGCAGGCCCGCGCGTGATTAAAGAAACCACCCAGCAAGATTTGCCGGAAGGCTTTCAAAAGCCCGAATTTTTACTCAAGCATGGCCTGCTAGATATGGTGACTCACCGGAAAGATCTTAAACAGACCATTATTGGGCTGCTTGACTATATGAATACCCCACCGCAGGAGCAAGAGGAGTCATCAAGGTGACCCTTGACTTTTCGGGTTCTTTATCAACTACTCTGCAGCAGCTTTATCACCGACAAGTACACGGCATAAAGCCCGGTTTAGAGGTCGAGCAACACTTGCTTGAGGGGCTAGGCAATCCTCATTTAAAGATTCCTGTTCTTCATGTCGCGGGGACAAACGGAAAAGGTTCTGTTTGCGCGATGCTTGAATCCATTCTACGTGCTTCAGGATTGACCACAGGCCTTTATACATCACCTCATTTAGTAGATTTTAGAGAGCGTATTCGTGTGCAGGGATCATTGTTAGCGCGTAAAGATCTCCAAGGGTTGCTTGAAAAAGTAGACCACCAGGCGGATCAAGTGGCTCAAGCATTGAATGGACGGGAAGTTACCTTTTTTGAATTTGTCACAGCAATGGCCTTTGAATATTTCCGCCAAAAAAAGGTCGAACTTTCTATTATTGAGGTAGGGATGGGCGGTCGGCTTGATGCGACCAACGTGGTGGACCCCCTGATCTCAGTGATTTCTGGTATTGATAAAGATCACACGATGTATCTAGGAGAAACGGTAGAAGCCATTGCATTTGAAAAAGCTGGCATTATTAAAAACGGGCGGCCGATCGTATGTGGTTTCATGCCCATTAAATGCATGGACGTTATACGTCGCGTTGCTGAAAAAAGAAACGCCCCTCTTTTTTTTGCAGAGGAAATGGTTTCGGTAAAAAGGTCAGGGCTAGACCCTGAAACCCGCCGAATGAAAATAGAGACATTGGATGGTAGTTATGGGCCATTCACGAATTCCCTTTTGGGTCCACATCAGTTAAAAAACGGTGCGTTGACTATCGCTGTTCTAGAAGTCCTGAAACAGGTCTATCAGATACCCGTAACAGCGCAGGCTGTTAAAAAGGGCTTTGAATCACTCAAATGGCCAGCACGATGTCAAAAACTAGAGGATGCGCCTATGATCCTTTTGGATGCTGCACATAATGTGGCTGGTGCAAAAGCGCTTCACGCAACATTGGAAGATATCGGCAAAAATCGGGACATCGCCCTTATTATAGGTTTTATGCAAGACAAAGACTATTTAGGGTTCATTAAAACCTTTTCATTCTGTACAAAATATTGTTGGGCCGTTGATATACCCCATAAAAGAGGTTTGCCCCCTGAAAAAGTTGTCGAGGGGTGTCAAGCCGTTGGTATTGCAGCAGAAAAGAATACGTTAGAGCAGGCTTTAGATGTAGGACGAGCATGGGCCAAGGAACGTGACGGAGTCTTGTGTATTGCCGGTTCGCTTTATTTGGCAGGCGAGGTGCTTCGCATCATCATACACGAAAAGGGACAAGCTCTTGAAGAACTCTTCTTATAAAATTGGACTAGCCTGTGGAGGGACGGGTGGGCATGTATTTCCAGGATTAGCTACTGCAGAGGTGTTGCGGGACAGAGGGCACAAAGTCACCCTCTGGTTAGTGGGGAAAGATGTCGAACAAGAAGCGGTTCGCCATTGGACTGGTCCCATCGTGAATATTCCTGCGGAAGGTTTTTCAACATTGTTTTCATTTCGGGTTTTAGTCGTTGCATGGAAACTACATAGGGCGGCTCGCCGATGTTATAAAATCATGAAAGAAGAGCCGCCGGACGTATTATTGGCTATGGGAAGCTATGCCTCGGTGGGTCCTGTTCGAGCGGCTATGAAGCTTAAGATTCCTATTATATTGCACGAGGCTAATGTCATTCCGGGTCGTGCTGTAGTCTTTTTGTCGAGATGGGCTACCACCATGGCCGCTAGCTTTGAAGAAACAAGATACTATTTAAAAGGTAAAGATCTTCAAGTTACAGGGATGCCCTTACGTCGTGGCTTAACACCTTCAGCAGGTCATCGGAATGCATCTGCTTCTGACCGCAAAAAAGAATTAACCATTCTGGTTATGGGGGGCAGTCGTAGTGCACAAAAGATTAACGAAGTCGCATCGCAAGCCTTATGCAAAGTTCATCAACAAGGGTATCCTTTCCACGTTATACACTTGCCAGGTATCGAAGATGAAGCATCCGTTAAAAGACGCTACGTCACTCATGGAATCTCTCATGAAGTTTTTCCGTTTGCACATGATATGATCTCTATCTACACCTTAACCGATCTAGCGATTTGTAGATCGGGCGCCTCCACCTGCGCAGAGGTTCTGGCTTTTAGTGTTCCTGCATTATTCATTCCTTATCCGTATGCAACGCGTAACCATCAAACCCTCAACGCCAGAGCGCTCGAAAAAAGAGGGGCGGTTGATGTGGTTGATGAAAAAGACGTGGGGGTGGATTGGTTGGTCGAATATATTGCTGACTGTCTTCAAACCCCAAAACGTCTAGCGAAAATGAGCGCGGTGTCTAGCAGGATTTCATCGCATAATGCTTCAGAGGCTTTAGCGGATTTGGTTATAAAAGCCGTAACAACATCTCAATGAAATATAGCGCCGAACAGCTAAAACCCCTTCGCTTTTGGCTTCGTAAAGAACAGAGCCATGTTCATCTCATGGGGATAGCAGGGATCGGTATGGCCGGACTAGCAAAACTCTTAGCGGATAAACGCTTTTTGGTTACGGGTTGTGATCTATCTGACAATCAAATGAAAGTATGGCTTCAAGACCAAGGTATTCAAGTATTTAACCATCACTCCCCAACTCACTTGGATTCCGATGTAGATTGGGTTGTGTATAGTACCGCGATTATAGAAGATCAGGAAGAGCTTCGTGCGGCAAAACAGAAAGGCATTCCCGCGTTTCATAGAGGGGTTGTGCTCGCGACATTCCTAGAAGATAACCCCTCGGTAGCTATATGTGGTTCACATGGGAAGACAACGACAACGGCTATGATGACTCATGTATTTCAAACGAGTGGTTTGGATGTGGGGTATTGCATCGGAGGATCGTGGAAGGATGGAATTGGTGTGGCTGATTCAGGCACAGATAATCTGATGATTGTTGAAGCTGACGAAAGCGATAGTACGTTAGGATTTTACCAGCCTGAAACCGCGGTCATTACGAATATTGAATTTGACCATATGAAACATTTTAAGGACGAAGAGTCATTTATCGACTGTTTTAGGGGTTTCGTGGATCAAGTACGTAAAAAGATTTTTTATTGCGCTGACGACCCAGAAGGGGATACTCTCTGTAAAGGTAGAGAAAATGCCTGCTCCTATGGCTTGTCCCATCAAGCCGATATTTCCGGGCGCATTCTAGAAGAAAGATCTGACGGGACCTTATTTAGTGTAAACCAACATGAGAAGGCGTTAGGCGTGATTCGATTATCTGTGCCGGGTCGTTATAATGTTGTAAATGCTTTGGCGGCTTTAGGTGTAGGGCTTGAGTATGGTTGTTCTTTGGAAAATATAAAAAGGGGGCTAGAAAGTTTTATCCCAGTTCGGCGTCGATTTGAAATCGTGTGTGAAACACAGGGTGTTTTGGTCATTTCAGACTATGCCCATCACCCGACAGAAATCCGAAATGTGATCCAAACCGCAAAGCGTCTAGAGCGATCTAGAATTTTTGTTGTTTTTCAACCCCATCGCTATACGCGTACACGAACCTTGAAAAAAGATTTCCCTGCTGCATTTGAAGGGGTCGACAAAGTCATTCTTCTTCCCGTATACGCCGCTTCTGAAGAGCCTGTTTTAGGTGGGACAGTAGAGGATCTATATCAACAATTTTTGAAAAATAAACGTTTCTTCACACACTGTGAGAACTCATTAGAAAAAGCTTGGGAAAGAGTCAAAAGAGAGTTCCAAGACGGAGATTTAGTATTAATCATTGGAGCAGGAGATGTTGGCAAAATGGCGAACTGGGCTATAGAGTCATGCTCAAAGTAAAAAGACAGAACCTATTCTTTTACGAGAATAACAAAAAGGAGGCAAAAATGAATAGATTATATAAAACAATCGTTGTTCTATTAATCGGTGTTTTATGTGTAAGTGCTGGTATGGCTGAGACCTATAATATTGACGCGACACATGCGGATATAGGATTTAAAATAAAACATTTGGGGATCAACAACGTTCGCGGGAATTTTTCAGCATTTGAAGGGACCATTGATTATGATGGTAAAACCCTCGATACGCTTTCCATTCAAATGACCATCAAAGCATCGAGTATTGATACCGGTATAAAAAAACGAGATGCTCATTTACGAGCAGCTGACTTTTTCGATGTTGAAAAGTATCCTGCCATCACCTTTGAAACCAAAAGCGTCCATAGCCATGGAAACAGCGTACATTTAGTAGGGATGTTTACCATGAAAGAGGTTTCAAAAGAGGTGGAACTCAGTGCCGCAGTTTCTGGGCCTGTTGACTCTCCGTTTGAGGAGGAGGTAAAAGTTATCGGTTTGCATGCAACGACAAAATTGAATCGTCAAGATTTCGGTGTTTCCCATGATGGCACATCCGATAAGCTCATTGGGGATGTCGTCCACATTGAAATCAATATAGAAGCAAAAAAGTAAGTACGGATTGATGGACGATAACGCGGCTTCGCTACTACAAACACCTCTGTAAAAACATGGCATTGTTATCCAACAGTTTGTAGCAGCCGCAGAAGCAGTGTCGTTTTTCAAGGGGCTCGAATGATATTTTTTTTGACAGGTCTTAATATAATGGGTTAAAGAGTCTAGAACTAATGGAATAAAACTACTACAAAGTGGGCAGTAGCATAACAACAGAACAATCAGAAAAGGAGGGTAACCATGCCTAAAAGCTCGACAGCAGAAGAAACGAAAAAAGACGAAACTCAAGAGGTTAGTGTGAAGGAACTTGCGGCGGATAACATCGTTAAAAATACGGTCCTGTGGACTACCGGCGCTGGGTTGGTGCCGATTCCGGTAGTTGATCTAGTAGCCGTAACCATTTTACAACTAAATATGTTGCGAAGAATCTGCAAGATTTACGAGGCAAAGTTCTCTAAAAACATAGGGAAAAATCTGATTGGTTCACTGCTCGGTGGGCTTGCTCCATCTACGTTATCAGCGCCAGCGGCGAGCTTGATCAAACTGATTCCCTTAGTAGGGCAGACGGTGGGAACAGTGACCATGCCGATCTTTTCGGGGGCATCCACCTATGGGGTCGGGAGAGTCTTCATCAAACATTTTGAATCGGGTGGCACCTTATTGACCTTTAACCCCAAAAAAGCCAAAGTGGAATTTGAAAAAGAATTCAAAGAAGGTGAAAAAGTAGTCAGTTCTATGAAAAAAGAGGCATAACCAGCATGAAGCCGGTTCGGGTATAGAAAATGAACAACAGGATGATTTGATTCGTGCATTACCCAGTGAAAATATGATGGTAACCGCCAAAAGGAAGAATTTGAACAGGAGAGCGCGGAGCTCACGGAGAACGGAAAAAAAGAATAAGTAAATTTCTTCTCAGCGATCTCTGGTACGCCAAGCAAAGCTGGGTAAATCTAACAGAATAAAAGGAGTCTGTTGTGAAGATCTGTTAGATCAAAGTGGATGGGGACAAATCGAAGAAGTGTTCAAGAAGCCTGGGCTTATCTAGCGGGAAATCGAGCAGCGAAACCATGAAGAGCTCGCCGATCCATAAAGATGAGATTTATATTTTACAAACCAGGCCAATAACGGCATAGTTAAATTGGTGTGGTCTTACAACTATAAATAGAAAGTAGAGATTATGCTTACCATGATGAAGAGGTCTTTTTGAATAATCTACAGAAAACTTATTTACTTCTGAACTTTTTTGATACGCATGCTGTTATGGCTATAATGAATGTGTCACTTGGGAGGTAACTAACTATAATGCCAACTAACCCGAAAAAACATGGGCCGGAGCTCGATAAATGGAAGATCGTCTATGATCATATCTATAAAAAGAATGATTCGTTTACTACGCCGTTTTTTAATATTGAGTGCTGGAAGAGTAGCTATACCGGCGAGGCCTATCCCGCGGAGCATATGCAAGAGTGGCGGCAGACGACGGCCGCGCGGATAAAAAGCCTTAACCCAATTTCTGTTTTAGAGATCGGTTGCGGAACAGGCATTATCCTCAGTGAGTTGCTGCCTATTTGTAAGAAATATCATGCAACGGACTTGTCCGAAGAAGCGATCAACTATATAAGACGTCACGCTGAATCTTTAGGGGAAAGCTACGCTAAACTTTCATTAACGGCAAAGAGCGCCGATGATTTTGAGGGGGTAGAATCAGGGGCATACGATACCGCTATTTTGAATTCCGTATGTATGTACTTTCCCGACTTAGACTATTTTAGACAGGTTATAGATGGGGCGATGCAATCCCTTCAAATAGGGGGAAACATTTTTATTGGTGACATACGGCATGGAGGGCTTCTGGAGCACCTTCATCTGTCTGTTATACTCTCTCAACGGGAAGATGATACTTCTGTAACAGATTTGCACGAAAAGATGCGGGAACGTATGGCGTTGGATGAGGAGCTTTGTTTGGAACCGTCATTTTTTCTTTCTTTGCCCGAAATATTTCCACGTATTACCCAGGTCGATGTGTTTCCTCGTCGAGGCCGGTGTGCTAATGAAATGACGCACTATCGTTATGATGTTATTTTACGCCTAGATCAAAAACATAGCAAAATATATCCTCTAAGCAATAGATCCAGTGTTAAGCAATGGTGTCCGGAATCCTATTCCCTGGCTCAGATTAGGCAACTACTCAAAGAAGAACCCTGTAAAGAATTGAGTCTTGTTCGCATACCCAATCGACGTATAGCGCAGGTCGTCGAGGCCTTAAATAAAGGCGTTGCGTGTCAGAGCGAATCGCTTAACGTAGAAGGGCTTAAGGAACAGGCAGGAACCGGGTCGGAATGGGGGATTGATCCGGAAGAGCTGTGGCGTTTAGAAGATGAATTCCCTTTTGAAGTTAGAATTGATTGGTCGCAGGGATATCCGGATGGTGCTTTTGATGCTATTTTTCTCCGCCGTTCTAAAAAGGCCATCGGCGCAAAAAAGAGCCAAGAGCTGATGCGTCAAATCAAGTTATGGAATAACACCACGAAAAAATATCCGAAAAATAAATGTGTTCATGAGCTCTTTACCCGTGAGGCAAAGAGGCGACCGGATGCTGTTGCGCTGATCTATGAGAATCAAGCCTTGACCTACCGCGAGTTGGATCGGTGTACGGATCAACTGGCCAACTATCTTCAACAACAAGGAGTACATAGCGGAAAAAGAGTGGGCCTCTTTATGACGCGGTCTTTAGAGATGCTGATAGGGCTGTTAGGTGTTTTGAAAGCGGGAGGAAGCTATGTTCCTTTTGATCCTCATTATCCTGAGGAAAGAATCTTGTATATGTTGAAGGATGCTCAGCTCCAATTGGTTGTTACCCATAAAGCTTCAAAGAGATCTTTACCTAGGGGTGCGTGGAAATATGTTGTTTTAAACGAAGGGGGGAGGGAGATTTTAGATCGGGATGAAAACCTTGTTCCTTTATCTTCCAGAGACCAGGCTTATTCCGTATCAACCATAACAAATAGTATGGCGTACATGATTTATACTTCTGGATCTACGGGAAAGCCGAAAGGCGTTCCTATCCCTCATCGTGCATTGACCAATTTTATATGTTCGATGGCCGATTCGCCTGGAAGTACGGAGGAAGTCCGTCTATTGGCATTGACAACGATTTGTTTTGATATTGCTGGGTTAGAACTTTATATGCCACTTATCACAGGAGGTTGTGTAGAGGTTCTTTCGGATGCGGTAGTTGGGGATGGTGTTCGTTTAAAAGAAAAAATCGAGGTAAGCAATACCACCATGATTCAGGCGACACCCTCGACGTGGGAAATGCTGCTGGCAGCCAAGTGGGAGGGAAAGAAAAGGTTAACCATCTTGTGCGGTGGAGAAGCCTTGAGCAATGCTTTAGCAGAGAAACTCCTGAAACATGGAGGAGAGGTTTGGAACCTGTATGGCCCCACCGAAACGACGATCTGGTCGACCTTAAGCCGCATAGAGCCAGGAGAAAAGGTCACCATTGGCAGGCCTATTGCCAATACGCAGTGTTATATACTCGATGAAAAATTACAGCCCACTCCCATGGGAGAAATCGGGGAATTGCATATAGCTGGCGATGGTTTAGCTATGGGCTATTGGGGACGGCCTGAAGAAACCAGCGAGAAGTTTATTCCCAATCCCTTTAAAAAAGACACGAGGTTGTATAAGACAGGGGATTTGGCGCACTACCTGGCCGACGGCCGAATCATGCATGGTGGGCGTAACGACTTCCAAATCAAACTGCATGGATACCGTATAGACCTTGAGGAGATAGAATCGACCGTCAAAGACCGATTGGATGGAGTTGATCAGGTAGCAGTAGCGTCGCGAAAAGATCATATGGATCAACAAATCGTTGCTTTTTTAATACAAAGATCTTCGGTGCATCCTTCACGTGGAGAATGCGTAGCGGCCTTAAAGCCTTGGCTGCCGGATTATATGATCCCTTCCTCATTTTACTTCCTCTCTTCATTTCCTTTAACGTTGAATAAGAAAATAGACCGAAAAAGCCTATCGTTGCTTCCTCTATCTACCCTTAAAGAGCAGTATGGTGTCAAACAAAACGCCCCCAAAGAGCGTGTGGGCATAAAGCCGGGGCATAAAGACCTGCTGATGAAAATAACTCGTGAGTTAAAAGCGTTGGCGGCTACGATTATCAATGCTTCTCCTTCCCGATTAGAGAGTAGCAGCCATCTAGGAGAATATGGATATAACTCGATTCGTTTTGTGAGTTTGGCTCTGGCCCTCAATGAACGTTTTAATCTAAAAATAGACCCTCCTTTGTTTTTTCGTTACTCCAGCGTGGAAAGTATCGCCGGTTATCTATTGGAGACTTTTCCTGAAGAATTAAATAATTATTACCCACCGGAGCCATTGGATCAATCAGAGCCATTGGAACAAGAAGAGCATGCAGAAAGGTCGGTGCAACGTTCTTTATTTCTTGAGCCAGAGTGCCCTCCCTCTGGTGAAAAGAGATTAAGTACCCCTATCGCGATTGTCGGTATGGGGGGTATCGTCCCTCAGGCAGTTGACCTGGATCAATTTTGGGATGGCCTGATCAGTGGCCGATCCTTTATAGAGGAGTTGCCCAAAACACATCCTGAATATGATCTATATGGAAAGGTTTTTGGGGATCAAAAAGTGTGGGGGGGATTTATAAAAGAGGTCGATGAATTTGATGCATCTTTTTTCAATATATCTCCTCGTGAAGCCGAACAGATGGATCCTCGGCAAAGGTTATTGCTGCAGCTGGTGTGGCAAACGCTGGAACATGCCGGGCATATTCCAGGAGATTTTTCGGCTGGATCGATGGGTGTTTATATTGGCATGGTTGGGTATTCTGACTACGGTGAACTAGCGCGTTATTATAATCAAAACATAGAAGGGCATACGTTATCAGGCGTCTCTGCTTCGATCATAGCGAATCGCATATCCTACTTTTTTGATTTCAAGGGCCCCAGCATTACAACGGATACCGCCTGTTCCAGTTCTTTGGTCGGGTTACTGCAAGCCGTTTCAGCCATCCGCAGTGGACAATGCGAGGCTGCTTTAGCAGGAGGGATCAACTTGATGTTAAGCCCATTTTACCATCGTGCGATTCAGGAAATCGGAATTTTGAGCGAAGACGGTTGTTGTAGAACCTTTGATAAAGCAGCCAATGGTTGCGTGCGTGGAGAAGGAGGCGGCTTGCTATTGTTGCGTCCACTAGATAAAGCCTTGGCCGATCATGATACGATATATGGGATCATTAAGGGGAGCGCGGAAAACCATGGAGGAACTACGAACTCCTTGACGGCTCCAAGTTCTGAAGCTCAGGCCAACCTGCTGGAAGAAGCATATCGTGAGAGTATGATCCCTCCATCGAAAGTGGGTTACATAGAGGTGCATGGCACGGGCACTCGTTTGGGAGATCCGGCAGAAATAAATGGTTTAAAGGAAGCCTTTCGAAAATTACACAATCAGTATGATGAGCCCTTATCTGAAACCGTTTCTTGTGGTTTAGGCGCTGTAAAAACGAATATCGGTCATCTGGAACCGGCCGCCGGGGTTATGGGCGTCATGAAAGTATTGTTGGCGATGAGGCATAAACAACTTCCTCCAACCATTAACTTTATAGAGCAAAACCCCTACATTGAAATTGAGAATACCCCCTTTTATTTAGTGACCCGTGCTCAGGACTGGCAATCGCCGAAAGACGATGAGGGGGGAATGCTGGCCAGATGTGCAGGAGTGAGTTCTTTTGGTTTTGGTGGAGCGAATGCTCATATAGTCCTCGAAGAATACGTGGAAGAGCCAAAAGATCGAAAGGGTCAAGAGGCACAAAACAAGGGTCCATATCTAATCGTTTTATCAGCCAAAAATGCGGACCGACTCAAGGAAGTGGCTAAAAACCTCCAGATCTTTTTAACCTCGAAGCTCGAAGCTCGGACCTTGAATCTTCACGAAGTGGCTTACACTCTTCAGGTCGGTCGCGAAGCGATGGAAGAGCGGGTGGGCTTGATTGTAGGGTCCATAGACGAACTGGCAGAAAAACTGAAAAGATTTTTAGAAGACCAAGATGATGTGGAGGACCTTTATCGGGGACAGGTCAAACGGAATAAAGAGGCTATGGCGGTCTTCATGGCGGATGAAGAATTAGGCGAAGCGATTGATAAATGGATTCAACGTGAAAAGTTTTCAAAACTCCTGGCTCTCTGGGTGAAAGGTGTCTTGATTGACTGGAATAAGCTGTATAGAGAAAATAAACCACAAAGGATTCCTTTGCCGGCCTATCCCTTTGCTAAACAAAAGTATTGGATTTCTAAAGCGCTCGCCAGACTTGACCCTTCTAACCATAAAATGAACCCTACGCTTCACCCGTTGCTGCATGAGAATACATCGACTTTAGAGCAACAACGTTTCAGTTCTAACTTCACGGGCGAAGAATTTTTCCTGAATGATCACAAGGTGCAAGGGAAAAGAGTGTTGCCTGCTGCGGCTTATCTTGAAATGGTCCGTGAAGCGATTCAACAGGCCTGTGAGGGCAGTGAGGAACAAGAGCATGCTATTCAGCTTAAAAACGTGGTATGGCTTAGGCCTATTGACGTTGGCGCAGAGCCCCAGAGAGTCCATCTTCGACTTTTACCTCAGGAAGAAGGAGAGGTTGGCTATGAAATTTACACGATCGATAAAAAGTCAGGAGAAGAGCCTATTCTGCATAGTCAGGGCATAGCTACTCTTACTTCTGCGGCTGAGGTATCTCCTGTAAATATCTCCGCGTTACAGAAAAAACTTCATCACCATCGCCTAAATTCCGTCGAGTGTTATGAGGCTTTTAAGCGGTTAGGACTTGATTATGGACCTGCGCATCAAGGTTTACAGGAGGTCTGCGTTAGTGATCGTGAAGTGTTAGCCAAACTTTCTTTGCCATCTTCCGTATTAGAGACCGAAGACCGGTTTATACTGCATCCCAGTACAATGGATTCCGCCTTACAGGCGTCCATTGTTTTACTTATCGAGAGCCGAAGGGGTGGAACTGAGCCACATAACTTGATGTTACCCTTTTCGTTGGAGAGCCTTGAAATCATAGACGGATGCTCGGAATCGATGTGGGTGTGGATGCGTTATACCAAGGGGCAAACATCCTCTACTCTTCAGAAACTGGATCTGGATATATGTGGTGAAGATGGGCGTGTGTGCGTGACAATCAAAGGGCTTTCCACTCGAGCGCTGAAAGGAGGACTTGATTCGGGAGCAAAAATGACAGCCTCTCTTGAAGACGCTTTAGAAATCCCGGTCGGCTTAATCACGACCTCCCCGGTATGGAATTCTATTTCTCTTGGGGAAACGACCGTTTTCAACGAAAAAGAGAGTCAAATCACTCTTATTGGAGGGAGTCTGCAACAAAGAGAAAGTGTTAAAAGGCTTTATCCTCAAACGAACATCTTAGAATTGGATGCAGAGGCAACGATTGAGGATATCACCAAACAGCTAGACGAACAAGGGGTCATAGATCATCTGATTTGGATAGCTCCCCCATGGCCGTTCACATCGTTGGGAAGCCAAACAATTATCGACGGGCAAAAGCATGGCGTTTTACAGGTTTTTGGACTCATCAAGGCATTGCTGGCCCTAGATTACGCGACCAGGGATTTGAAGTGCACGTTCATTACCGAGCAGACTCAGGCCATTGGAGATGCTGATCGGGTCGATCCTGTTCATGCCGCCATTCATGGATTAGTGGGTTCTCTGGCCAAAGAATACCCTCATTGGAAGATCCGGCTTCTGGATTTCCAAGCAGGTAGAGAGTGGCCTTTTGAGGAGATGTTCAATGTGCCGTATGATGCACAGGGAAACGCTTTAGCGTATCGGGACGGGGAATGGTTCTTCCAGGAATTGCTGCCTGTTAGAGAGCTTCACGAGCAGGGGGAAATGTTTCAACAATCGGGCGTTTATGTGGTGATCGGAGGGGCGGGAGGCCTTGGAGAGTCCTGGAGTAAGTGGATGCTCGAAACATACCAGGCCCGGATTATTTGGATTGGCAGGCGAGCGAAAGATTCTGCTATTCAAGAGAAACTGGATGCTTTATCAAAAATAGGCCCTACGCCAACTTATCTTCAGGCTGATGCGACTAACATAGCGTCCTTGAAAAAAGCGTATGGGGACATTAAACAAATTCATACTCAGATTCATGGTGTGATTCACTCAACGATTGTTTTGTCGGATTCGAGTTTGTCGAATATGGATGAAGATCGTTTCAAAGTTGCCCTTAAAGCCAAAATAGATGTGAGTGTATGTTTAGCCCAAGTATTTGAGAAAGAGCAGTTGGACTTTGTGCTGTTTTTCTCTTCTTTGATTTCTTTTAGTAAAGCTGCAGGGCAAAGCAATTATGCGGCCGGGTGCACGTTTAAAGATGCCTTCGCACACAGTTTATCAAAAGAGATGTCGTGCGCAGTCAAGGTCATGAATTGGGGCTATTGGGGAAGCGTGGGGGTTGTGACCAACACATTTTATAAGGATCGGATGGCGCTAATGGGCATTGGCTCCATTGAGCCGGAAGAGGGCATGAAGGCTTTGAGGAAGCTGCTCAATGGCCCATTTGATAGGTTGGGTTTATTCAAGACGCTGAACGAAGAGGGTCTAGGAGAGTTGGGACCCGTGAACTCTGGCGAATGGATGAATAGCTATCCTCAAACCATTCGGTCAACCTCCCTGGGCGGTACTGAACATGTGCTGTTGAATCAAGCAGAGAAGTGGGAGCAGAGCCTATCCTCCAAGGATTTAGAAAACCCAGAGATGGAAGAACTCCTCTACAAATTTCTTTTAAGCCATGTGCAAGGCTTTTTGAAATCTGAAAAAGGGTTTGAGGATCGTTATAATCGCTGGATGAAGGAGAGCTTTTCTTTTTTAGCGGCTAAGAATTATGTGAAAAAACAGGACGATGAGCGTTATGAGCTGGTGGGTCCAGCCCCTGATCTTGAAGCGTTGTGGAGTCAATGGGAAAAACAAAAGGTCCTTTGGTGCCAAGATCCTAGCAAAAAGGCCAAAGTAGTTTTGCTGGAAGCCTGCCTGCGAGTTTTACCGGAGATACTGACAGGTCAAAAGCAACCGACCGATGTGATATTTCCAAATTCCTCCATGGAGCTGGTCGAAGGAATTTATAAAGGCAATGTAATCTCCGATCTGTTCAATGACATTGTCGGAAGTGCATTGGTAAGCTATATTCAAGAACGGTTGGCTCAGGATGGGTCCTCTCAAATAAAGATTCTAGAAATCGGCGCTGGGACGGGCGGAACAACCGCCGGACTTTTAGTCAAACTTAGGCCTTTTGAGAAAAGTATTCAGGAATATTGCTACACGGATCTTTCTAAAGCATTCTTAATACATGCCCAAGAGCAGTACGCACCGCAAGCCCCTTACCTGACAACTCACATCTTTAATGTAGAAAAGCCCCTATCGGGCCAAGACATTAAGCCAGATAGCTTTGACGTTGTGATTGCCACCAATGTCCTTCACGCCACCAAAAATATTCGACAAACCCTGCGCAATGCAAAGGCCGCCCTGTATAAAGGAGGGATCCTTCTTGTAAACGAGATGAGCAGGAAATTGCTATTTCCCCATTTGACCTTTGGTCTATTGGAAGGCTGGTGGTTGTATGAGGACGCGAGGTTGCGGATTCCGGGGTCTCCAGGCATCTATCCTGAGACCTGGAGGAGCGTTTTAAAAGAAGAGGGATTTATCTCGACTTTCTTCCCCGCAGAAAAGATTCACCCCTTGGGCCAACAGATTATTGTGTCCCAAAGTGATGGGATTGTGAGGCAAAAGCAAGCAGTGAATGTGGCTCGTACTCCTGCACAAAAAAGCAGAGAAGTTGAGATTGCTAAGGAGCCTTTAATAAATAAAGAACCTGAAAAGAGTATTTCTTCCGGAGAAGCAGGTTCAGAGTCATTGAGAGAAAAAAGCGCAACATATCTGAAAAGATTGGTTGCGGAGACTTTAAAAATGAAAAGTCATCAGATTGATTCTTCTCAACCCTTAGAGGCCTATGGAATTGATTCGATTTTAGTGGTTCAGCTTACCAATGCAATGCGCAAGGCTTTTGACAATATCAGCAGCACGTTGTTTTTTGAAGTCCAAACCATTGATGCTTTGGTTGAGCACCTGATCAAGACTCAAAAAGAAGCGTTGATTCGTGAGATCGGATTTGAGGAGCAAAAACCCCTTTCCGAAGAAAAGACCATTGTAAAAGATGCATCTTTGTCATCATCATCGGTTTTGTCTAAACCAAAGGTGAGAAGATTTCGTCGTTTGACGCCTGCATTGGGATTTGAACAAGAAAAGTCACCTTCCCCTACTTTTCAAGTCGAGGATATCGCGATTATTGGTTTGAGTGGCCGTTATCCTGAAGCAGAAAATGTCAATGAGTTTTGGGACAACTTGAAAACGAGTAAAAACTGCATTCGCGAAATTCCTCAAGAGCGTTGGGATTGGAAACAATACTTCGACGAGGAGAAAGGCAAAGCTGGAAAGATCTATACAAAGTGGGGCGGTTTTTTAAAAGAAGTGGATAAATTCGATCCGCTATTTTTTCAAATCTCTCCCCGAGATGCCGAACAAATGGATCCTCAAGAGCGACTCTTTTTAGAAGAGGCCTACAAGAGCATTGAAGACTCCGGATACACGCCAGAGACCCTTTGTAAGAGTCGGAAAATCGGGGTTTTTGTGGGAGTGATGAATGGCACGTACGCTCCTCAAACCAGGTTTTTTTCCATGGCCAATCGGATTTCTTACCACTTGAACTTTCAAGGGCCAAGCATGGCGGTAGATACAGCGTGCTCCGCCTCGCTGACCGCGATTCATCTGGCCTTGGAAAGTTTGTATAGCGGGATGAGTGAATGTGCCATTGCCGGGGGCGTTAATTTGATTTTACGGCCGATTCATTATATGGGGCTAAGCGCGATGACGATGCTCTCTTCAACCAATGAAAATAGGTCTTTTGGAGATCACGCTGACGGTTTTGTAGATGGAGAAGGAGTGGGAGCGGTTGTCTTAAAATCTTTGAAAGCAGCGATTGCCGATGACGATCACATTTATGGGATTTTAAAAGGGAGTGTTGTAAATGCCGGAGGTAAAACCAATGGGTATACGGTTCCTAATCCGAACGCACAATATGAATTGGTTTTAGAGGCCTTAAAAAGATCAGGGATTGATGCCCGAGCGGTAAGCTGTATAGAAGCTCATGGAACAGGGACGGTTCTTGGAGACCCCATTGAGGTTTCGGGCTTGGCTCGAGCGTTTGAGCACTATTCGAAAGACAGGCAGTTCTGTACGATAGGTTCTGTGAAATCAAATATTGGTCATTGCGAATCGGCGGCGGGGATCGCTGGAGTGACCAAAGTGTTGCTGCAAATGCAACAGGGTCAAATCGTCCCGTCTTTGCACTCTAAAAGGTTGAATCCGAATATAGATTTTTCAAATACCCCTTTTGTGGTTCAACAGGAACTTGAAAATTGGAACAGACCGGTTTTGAAGGTGGATGGACAAAAGAAGGAATATCCAAGAATTGCTGGAATATCTTCTTTTGGCGCCGGAGGAGCAAATGCTCATGTGGTCATCGAGGAGTACCTCGATGAGTCCAAGGTCGAAGGTCCAAAGTCACAGAGTAAAGAAGGTCCCTATTTGATCGTGCTGTCGGCAAAGAATGAAGAGAGACTGAAAGAAGTGGCCAAAAATCTTCAGACCTATTTAACCTCGACTCCCGAACCTCGAACCTTGAACCTCCACGAAGTGGCCTACACGCTTCAGGTGGGTCGCGAAGCCATGGAAGAGCGATTGGGGTTGGTCGTCGGATCGGTGGAGAAACTGGGCGAAAAACTGAAAGGATTTTTAGAAGATCAAGACGATGTGGAGGATCTTTACCGGGGCCAGGTCAAACGAAACAAAGAGACCCTAGCTGTCTTTACGGCCGATGAAGAATTTCAGGAAACGATTAATAAATGGATTCAACGCGGGAAATACTCCAAAGTACTAGACTTGTGGGTGAAGGGACTCGTCTTTGACTGGAATAAACTTTATGGAGTAGACAAGCCCCAACGTATTTCGTTACCCACGTACCCTTTTGCTAGAGAACGGTACTGGATAGAACGGACAGAAGTCAGAGATCAGAAGTCAGAGGTTTACCAAGGCGAAGGCATGGTCAGTAAGAGGCTGCATCGGTTGGTTCATGAGAATACGTCGACGTTCGAGGAGCAGCGGTTCAGCTCTACATTCACAGGAGAAGAATTTTTCTTAGCAGATCATGTGGTGAAGGGGCAGAAGATGTTACCGGGGGTCGCCTACCTGGAGATGGCGAGAGCCGCTGTAGAAGAGGCCTCTGGATTCACTGAAGAAGGTCAAACAAGCATCCAATTCAAGAACGTGGTGTGGGCCCGTCCGATTATTATTGGAGCCCAATCTCAAGAAGTCCATATTGGGCTATTCCCTGAAGAAAATGGAGAGATCGCCTACGAAATCTACACGGCCTCTCCGATGGATGAAAAATCCGCAATCCACAATCCGGAATCCGCAATCCATTCGATCGTACACAGTCAAGGGGTGGCGTTGTTCGCCTCGGCGGTTCAACGTCCGAAGCTGGATCTGAAAGCCTTGCAGGCAACGTGTACGCAAAACGTTTTAAGCGCTGATGACTGCTATGCGGTCTTTAAAAGGATGGGGATTGACTATGGTCCGGGCCATCAGGGGATCGAAGAGGTATATGTGGGAGAGGGGCAAGTCTTAGCTAAACTGTCCTTGCCTTCCTCCGTGTCCGACACACAGGATCAATTCATCCTGCACCCGAGTTTGATGGATGCTTCGTTGCAGGCGGCAGTCGGGTTGATGCCGGATATCAATAATCCTAGACCCGTTTTGCCCTTTGCGTTGGAAGAGTTTGAAGTCTCTCGTCCATGCGCATCGAGCATGTGGGTATGGATACGGTACGCTCAGGAAAGATCAGCTGCTAAGTTTCAGAAACTGGATCTTGATTTGTGTGGTGAGGACGGGGAGGTCTGTGTGAAGATCAGAGGCCTTTCTACCCGAACGTTGCAAGGAGAAGTTTCAGAACAATCTGAAACGACAGGGATCTTAATGTTGCAGCCGGTGTGGCGCGAAAAAGCAGTTGATCCAAAGCAAAACTCCCCCGAATATGCCGACCATCAAGTATTCCTGTGTGGCTTGCCTGAAATGAATGGATCCAGAAGTCATAGAGCCTCTGAACGATCTTTCATAGCACTGAAGTCGGATCAAAAAAGGTTGGGGAAACGCTTTGAAGAGTATGGGTTGGAGCTGTTTGAACGGATTCAAAACATAGCGGAGAGCAAACCTAAAGGTCCTATTTTACTGCAGGTGTTGGTTCCTGCTGAAGGGTTCGAACAAACTTTTTCAGGGGTTTCAGGGTTGTTAAAGACAGCGCATTTGGAAAACCCTAAACTCATGGGTCAGGTGATTGCAGTAGGCCAAGAAGAAACGGCGAAGGCAATCGTAGCTAAACTTGAAGAAAACGTGAGGAGCCCGGAAGATGAGCAGATCCGATATATAGGAAAAAAACGCTTGGTGCATACATTTGAAGAGATGCGAATTGCTCGTGTCGACAAAGAGAACCCCTGGAAAGAAAAAGGGGTTTATTTAATCACCGGTGGGGTGGGTGGTTTAGGGCTGATTTTTGCCCGAGAGATTGCCGAACAGACCAACGAGGCCACCCTTATTCTCACGGGCCGTTCGAGTTTAAGTGATCCGAAGAAAGCAAAGCTCAACGAATTGAGAAGCCTAGGTGTGAACGTTGAATACCATATTGTGGATGTTTCCGATCAACAAGGGGTTGAAAGGCTCATTGAAAAGGTTCGAAACGATTTTAAAGGGATCCATGGCATTATTCATAGCGCGGGAGTGATTCGTGATAATTTCATTTTAAAAAAGACCCGGGAAGAGTTTGAAGAAACCCTGAAGCCGAAGGTAGAGGGAGTCATTCATCTAGATGAAGCCACAAAGGATCTGCCTTTAGACTTTTTTGTTTTGTTTTCCTCTGGAGCTGGAACCATCGGCAACGTGGGTCAGGCGGATTATGCCACGGCCAATGCGTTTATTGATGCTTTTGCTCATTATAGAGATTCTTTAGAGGAATCACAGGAACGGTGTGGTCAAATCCTTTCGATCAATTGGCCTTTATGGAAAGAAGGGGGAATGGGTGTGGATGAAGCCACCGAGCAGATGATGAGAGAAAAAATGGGTATGGTCGCTATGCAAACATCCACCGGGATCGAAGCGTTTTATCAGGGCTTATCTTCCGAAGCCTCTCAAGTGCTGGTAATGGAGGGGGAGGTAAAGAAACTTTACGCCTTTATGAACAAAGAAAGCATGGGTGTAGCATATGTGGAAGAGGGGCTGGAGAGAGAACGTGAGTTGGTTTCAGAAGAAAATATCGGAGAAGAAGCGCTGGAAGAAAAAGTGCTGGCTTATTTTAAAAGGCAGTTGTCTAAACTCTTGAAACTGCCGGCTCAACGAATCCAGGCGGAGGAGTCTTTTGAGAAATATGGGATTGATTCGATTCTGGTGATGCAACTGACCAATGAGTTGGAAAAGACCTTCGGTTCTTTATCAAAAACGCTCTTCTTTGAGTATCAAAACATTCAGGAGCTCAGCCGATACTTTTTAGGATCTTATCGATCAGAGCTAGTCAAGCTCCTGAATATAGATCAAACAAAACAGACGTCTTCAAAAACCGAAGTAGCACCTCAAAATGGTTTGATGTCCAAAGAATCCCTGATAAAACCACGCCGGAGTCGTTTTGGATCGGTTTTGAAAAAACCATTGCTTCCCCTGGGCGAGGGTCCTTTGGATATAGCCATTGTCGGCCTTTCGGGTCGGTATCCGCAGGCCCCAGACCTTGCCGCATATTGGCAAAACTTACGGAATGGAAAAGATTGTATCACCGAGGTTCCCCCGGACCGCTGGGATTGGAAGAAATATTATACCGAAGATCGGAATCAGGGAGGGCGCCATTACAGCAAATGGGGTGGATTTATCGAGGATGTAGATAAGTTCGATCCCTTGTTTTTTAATATTTCTCCTCGGGAAGCGGAGCTCATCGATCCACAGGAGCGCTTGTTTTTAGAGCATGTTTGGATGGCGCTGGAAGATGCTGGATATCGAGGAGAAGATCTACAGGGAGAAGCCGGAGAGTATCTAGGGGGTCAAGTGGGCGTGTATGCCGGAGTGATGTATGGAGAGTATCAGCTGTTTGCGGCCGAAGAAAGTGTGCGGGGAAATCCACTGTCGGTGGGAGGGAGTTATGCGAGCATAGCCAACCGTATCTCTTATGTTTTGAATTTGCATGGCCCGAGCATGAGTATAGATACGATGTGCTCCAGTTCGTTGACCGCGCTTCATTTAGCGTGTCAGGATTTAAAACTGGGACGCACAAACCTTGGGGTAGCCGGTGGGGTGAATGTCACGATTCATCCGAATAAGTACTTGATGCTAAGCAATGGACAGTTTATCTCCAGCGGAGGTCACTGTGAGAGTTTTGGAAAAGGAGGAGATGGGTACATTCCCGGAGAGGGCGTTGGAGTGGCCTTATTGAAACGTCTGAGTGATGCGCAAAGAGATGGGGATCACATATATGGCGTGATCAAAGGCAGCGGGTTGAATCATGGAGGCAAGACCCACGGGTATAGCGTTCCGAATCCGAAGGCTCAACAGACGGTGATTTCCCGAGCATTGAAAGAGTCAGGAATTAGACCTGGAGCGATCAGTTACATAGAAGCGCATGGAACCGGGACCAAATTGGGCGATCCAATAGAGATCACCGGATTGAGCAAAGCGTTTGGCAGTGAGGTACAGAGAGGCTCATGTTTTATAGGTTCGGCGAAATCGAACATTGGGCATTGTGAAAGCGCGGCGGGGATCGCGGGAGTGACCAAAGTATTGCTTCAAATGAAGTATGGCCAAATCGTGCCTTCGTTGCACTCACAAGTATTGAATCCGAACATTGACTTTTCTCAAACGCCGTTTGTGGTTCAGCAAGAGCTTAAAGAATGGTTTCGTCCATTGCTTAAACTAAATGGAACGCGCAAAGAATATCCTAGAATAGCAGGTGTTTCCTCCTTTGGCGCAGGAGGAGCGAACGCGCACCTCGTCATCGAGGAATACCTCGATAACAAATCCGAAACCCGAAACTCGAAATCCGAAAACAACGAACATCTAATCATCCTCTCGGCAAAGAATGAAGACCGACTTAAAGTCTATGCTCAAAAGCTTTTGACTTATTTAACCTCGTCCCTCGACTCTCATTCCCCAACACTCCACGAAGTGGCTTATACGCTCCAAGTGGGTCGCGAAGCTATGGAAGAACGGTTGGGATTAATCGTAGAGTCTGTGGACGAACTGATAGAAAAGCTGAAAGGGTTTTTAGAGAACGAAGATGATGTGGAGGACCTCTACCGGGGCCAGGTCAAACGAAACAAAGAGGCCCTGGCGGTTTTTGCCGCGGATGAAGATATGGCCAAAACGATCGATGCCTGGATAAGCAAAGGCAAATATTCCAAACTTTTAGATCTGTGGGTAAAGGGTTTGATTTTTGACTGGAGCAAACTATATGGAAAAAACAAACCTCAGCGGATCAGTCTACCCACCTATCCTTTCTTGAAAGAGCGGTATTGGATCAACGGAAATGCGGATTACGGATTGAGAATTGTGGAGACGGGAAAAGAACTTCATCCGTTGATGCATGAGAATACCTCGACGTTAGAGGAGCAGCGCTTCAGCTCGATGTTTACGGGCGAGGAGTTTTTCTTCAAAGACCACCAGGTGAAAGGTGAAAAAATTCTCCCTGGTGTGGCTTATCTTGAGATGGCCCGGGAAGCGGTTGAGCAAGCTACAGGAGAACGATCCGAAGACAAAAAAAACCATCAAAGAATTGAGCTTAAAAACGTGGTGTGGGCCCGTCCGATTACTGTTGGAGATCAACCTCAAGAAGTCCATATTGGGCTTTTCCCGGAGGAAAACGGAGAGATCGCTTATGAAATCTATACGACCCATCCGGGAGATAACAAATCCGCAGTCCGCAATCGGCAATCCGCAATCAGTTCGGTTGTGCACAGTCAAGGGGTGGCGTTGTTCGTCTCCGCAGACCAACGTCAGAAGCTTGATCTCAAGGCCCTCCAGGAAACGTGTAATCAAAAGGTTTCAAGCACGGAGGAATGCTATGCGGCCTTTGAAATGATGGGCATTGAGTATAGTCCTTCTTACCAAAGTATTGAACAACTCTATATTGGAGAGAATGAAGTATTAGCCAAGCTGGCCTTGCCTTCTTCAGTATCAGAAACAAAAGATCAATTCACCCTGAATCCCATCTTGCTGGACTCGGCTCTTCAGGCTTCCATAGGATTAGCTTTTGCGGACCTTGAACAGGGCACCTTGAATCCTGAACCCTTATTACCCTTTTCGTTAGAACGGCTTGAAATCATCGAGGGATGCGCTGGATTGATGTGGGCATGCATACGCCACGCTGAAGGCAGAGCATCATTGGATAAGAGGAGGAAGTTGGATATAGATCTGTGTGATCAGCAGGGGAAGGTCTGTGTGAAAATCAGAGGGCTTTCTTTACGGGTGCGGGAAGAGGATGTAAATTCTAAAATCATTTTTCGGAGTCCATTGCAGCTTGCCAATAGAACTCCATATGATTTTTCCGCTTCAGCGGGTAAGCCTCAAGAAATAGCTTTAACTTCACTGATCAGTGATCAATCTCTGTTTAACAATAAATTATCTTTTTTCCCCAAAGAAGAGCTCACATTATCTTTGCCCACGGATTCATTATTATCCTCCATAGAGTCAACCGAAGCTTCTCCTGTTTTTCCAGAAGTGGAAATATCGAAGGAAGCGTTACAAAAAGAGTTGGTTTCCAGTTTGGCCAAAGCGCTGTATATAAAGCCCGGTTCTATTGATATGGACAAACCATTTATTGACATGGGACTTGATTCCATTGTCGGCGTAGAATGGGTTAATGGCCTTAACAAACAGTATGGACTTTCTATAGCGGCAACCAAAGTGTATGACTACTCCTCGCTGGTTGAGTTTTCTCGGTTTTTCGAGCAGGAGCTCAAATTCAAGAAGAAGGTTCCAATGGCTCCCCGGAAGGAATCGAAACGGGCTATTCCCACCACACTTCAAATGCCCCAAGAGAGTCTAGTTGTATCCGAAGAGTCAACCGAAGCTTCTCCTGTTTTTCCAGAAGTGGAAATATCGAAGGAAGCGTTACAAAAAGAGTTGGTTTCCAGTTTGGCCAAAGCGCTGTATATAAAGCCCGGTTCTATTGATATGGACAAACCGTTTATTGACATGGGGCTTGATTCCATTGTCGGTGTAGAATGGATTAATGGCCTTAACAAACAGTATGGACTTTCTATAGCGGCAACCAAAGTGTATGACTACTCTTCGCTGGTTGAGTTTTCTCGGTTTTTCGAGAAAGAGCTCAAGCTCAGAAAAAAAATTCCAATGGCTCTCCGGAAGGAATTGAAGCGGGCTATTTCCACCACACTCCAAACGCCCCAGGAGAGTCTAGTTGTATCTGATCTGACTTCTTTCAAAAAACGTCGCTTTCCCAAGCCGGAGGCAAGTTCGTCTGTGTTGGATAGGGATAGAACTTCTTCCCTTTTGAATTCTCAGGAACCTATTGCCATTGTGGGGATGGCCGGAAAATATCCCGGGGCTAAAGACTTGGAGGAATACTGGAAGAACTTAGTGGGTGGAAAGAACAGTATTCAAGAAGTGCCGCTGAGTCGTTGGGACGTCAATCAGTATTATGATCCGGCTCCATCAAAGCCCGGGAAGGTGAACTGTAAATGGCTAGGTCTGTTAGATGATATTGATTGCTTTGACCCCTTATTCTTTATGATTTCGCCAGCGGAAGCCGAAGAGATGGATCCTCAACACCGCATCTTTTTAGAAGAAGGGCATAAAGCGTTTGAGTCCGCAGGGTATAGCAGCAGCGGTCTAAGCAACAAGAAATGTGGTGTCTATCTTGGTATTATGAGTAATGAATACAGTTTACTAGCGATCGAAGCCCAGCGATCGATGTCAGGGACGAGTAATAATTACGCGATTGGTGCGGCACGGATGGCCTACTATCTAAACTTGAAAGGACCGGCTATACCGATAGACACGGCCTGTTCTTCTTCTCTGGTGGGGACCCATTTAGCCTGTCAAGCGTTGCATGCGGGAGAAATTGACATGGCGTTGGTCGGTGGGGTGACATTGTATTTAACAGCCGAATCGTACATAGATATGTGTGCGTCAGGGATGTTATCTGCGGAGGGTCAGTGCAAAACATTTGATGACAGCGCTGATGGATTTGTGCCTGGAGAGGGAGTTGGAGCGATTGTGCTTAAGCGTTTAAGTGAAGCGCAAAGAAATGATGATTGTATATTAGGAACCATTATCGGATCGGGAATCAATCAGGATGGGAAAACCAATGGAATTACGGCTCCTAGCGTAAAGAGTCAGATAGAGTTGGAACGGGAGATATATCGGAAGTATAAAATTGATCCATCGAGTATCAGTTATGTGGAGACGCATGGAACGGGGACAAAGTTAGGCGATCCAATAGAATTAGAAGCGCTCTCGACGGTGTTTAAGGAGCAAACGGATCGAAAGAATTATTGTGGATTGGGGTCGGTGAAAAGTAATATCGGGCATACCTCGGCGGCGGCAGGGGTGGCGAGTATTCACAAGGCGCTATTAAGTTTAAAACATCAAAAGCTAGTGCCGACCTTGAATTTCAAAAAGCCGAATAGTCACTTTAATTTTGACGAGTCTCCGTTTTATGTGAATACGGAATTAAAGAGGTGGGAATCAGAAGGAGAAAAGCCTCGTCGTGTGGGGGTTAGTTCGTTCGGGTTTAGCGGGACGAATGCCCATGTGGTGATCGAGGAATATGTCCAGAAGTCAGAAGTCAGAGGTCAGAGGTCAGAAAAGCCAGATCAGCCGGCCCTGATAGTGTTGTCGGCGAAGAATAAAGACCGTCTCAGAGCATATGCCCAAAATCTTATAGATTACGTCCATCCTTCGACGTTGGACTTTTCCGCCACAGCGGATCAGCCTGTGGCTAAAGACCTTCAACCTTTGACCCCCCCACGTCTTCAAGACGTGGCCTACACCCTCCAGGTCGGTCGCGAAGCGATGGAAGAGCGCTTGGGTCTGATTGTTGGATCGAAGGATGAGCTAAATGAAAAACTACAGGCCTTCATTGAAGGCAAAGAGGATGTGGAAGGTTTGTATCTTGGTCATGTCAAACGTAATAAAGATGGGTTGGCGGTCTATGCTGCAGATGAGGACATGGAGAAAATGGTTAAAGCATGGATAGCCAAAGGAAAGTACAGTAAGCTTCTGGACCTTTGGGTCAAAGGTTTAATGTTGGATTGGAACAAACTTTATGGAGAGAAAAAGCCTCATCGTATTAGCGTTCCCACCTATCCTTTCGCGCGCGAGCGTTTTTGGATCGAAGGAAATACAGAAGGCGGAAGGTCGAAGACTGAAGGTGTCGCCAGGCTTCATCCGCTGGTGCATGAGAATACATCGACCTTAGAGGGGCAGCGGTTCAGCTCCACATTCACAGGAGAAGAATTTTTTCTTCAAGATGACCAGGTGAATAGACGAAAAGTTTTGCCGGGCATGGCTTATCTTGAGATGGCCCGGGAAGGGATTGAGCAGGCCACAGGAGAATTATCCGAAGACAAAAACGATAATCAAAAGATTGAGCTTAAAAACGTGGTCTGGGCTCGACCAATTAATCTGGGAGATCAACCCCAAGAAGTCCACATTGGTCTTTACCCTGAAGGGAATGGGGAGATTGCCTACGAAATCTACACCACCCATCTGTCGGATGGGAAACCCGCAACGAATTCAAAAGATGAAATCGTTGTGCACAGTCAAGGGACGGCGTTGTTCGCCTCGGCAGATCAACGTCCGAAGCTCGATCTGAAAGCCTTACAGGAAAGTTGTAATCAACGTTGTTTAGGTGCTGAGGAATGCTATGCGGCCTTTAAAAGAATGGGCCTTGAGTATAGATCTGCTCATCAGGGAATAGAAAATATCTATATTGGAGAAAATGAAGCCCTGGCCAAATTGACCTTGCCTTTTTCTATCCTGGAGACAAAGGATCAATTCATCTTGCATCCCGTCTTGCTGGACTCGGCTCTTCAGGCTTCTATCGGTTTAGTTTTCCCTAACCGAGAACCGAGAACCCTGAACCCAGAACCCCTATTCCCCTTTGCCTTGGAAAGCCTTGAAAACATAGATGAATGCTCAGAAAAGATGTGGGCCTGGGTACGTTGCTCCGAAGATCGAGTGGCATCGGATAAGGTACAGAAATTGGATATTGATCTGTGTGATGAGCAGGGGCCGGTTTGTGTGAAAGTGCGAGGACTTTCTTTCCGAGTACTTGAAGGGGAGATTTTAGAAAAAGCTGAAACGATGGATACTTTGACACTTAAACCGGTTTGGCGAGAAAAAGCGATTGATCCAAAGCAAAACGTCCCGGAATATGCGGACCATCAAATATGTTTGTACGGTTTAACTCAAACGATTGAATCCGTAGAAAATAGTTTCTCTGGACAAACTTTCATAGAACTCAAGTCGGATAAAAAAAGGCTGGAAGAACGTTTCGAAGAGGTTGCATTGGACCTGTTCGAACGCATTCAAAAGATAGTAGAGGACAAACCTAAAGGCCTTGTTTTACTGCAAGTTTTGGTTCCAGTCCAAGGGATCGAACAAACTTTTTCAGGGCTTTCAGGTCTGTTAAAGACAGCTCACTTGGAGAATCCTAAAATTTTGTTTCAAGTGATTGCTGTGGGTGAAGAGGAGCAAGCCGAAGCCATCCTCGCTAGAGTTCAAGAGAATGCCAAATGCCCCGAAGATAAACAGATTCGTTATGAAGACGGGAAACGTTTAGTTCTCTTCCTTGAAGAAATGGCCGGTTTTGAGTCAGAAAGAGAGAGGCTCTGGCAAGAGGGTGGGGTTTATCTAATCACTGGTGGAGCTGGAGGACTGGGCCTAATCTTTGCCAAAGAAATTGCCGAAAGAACGAAAAGCGCAAGACTGATCCTCACCGGTCGTTCAGACCTCAGTGAGCCGATCAAAGAAAAAGTAAAGGGCTTGGAAAGCCTGGGGGCACATGTTGAATACCATGCTGTAGATGTCTCTGATGAACAAGCGGTTAAAAGGCTTATTGAAAAGGTTCAAAATGATTTTGGGGGGATCAATGGCATTCTTCATAGCGCGGGATTGATTCGGGACAATTTTATTTTGAAGAAAACCCAGGAAGAGTTTGAAGAAACGCTAAAGCCGAAGGTGGATGGAGTCATTCATCTGGATCAAGCCACGCAGCATTTGCCTTTAGACTTTTTTGTTTTGTTTTCCTCCGTAGCCGGAGCCATCGGCAACGTGGGTCAAGCGGATTACGCCACGGCCAATGCGTTTATGGATACTTTTGCCAGATATCGAAATTCTCGGATGGACTCAGAGAGAAGTGGCCAAACGCTTTCGATGAATTGGCCGTTATGGAAAGAAGGGGGAATGGGCGTGGATGAAGCCACCGAGCAGATGATGCGAGAGAAGACGGGTATGGCGGCGATGCAAACCGCCGCAGGAATCGAAGCCTTTTATCAGGGCTTATCTTCAGGAGCTTCTCAAGTAATGGTCATGGAAGGGAACGTAGAAAAAATCAGACACCTTTTCCTTGCAGATCAACCGGTAGCGTTTTTCGAAAAACCATCTGCCGTGGAAATAGATCCCGCTATCCTCGGAGAAAAGACCTTGTATGCATTCAAAAAACTGTTTGGAGAAATGATCAAATTATCTGTTTCTAAAATCAATCCCGAAGAGCCCTTCGAGAGCTATGGGGTCGACTCGATATTGATCACGCAATTGAATCAAAAACTAGCGGGTGTGTTTGATGAGATTTCTAAAACGTTGTTTTTTGAATATGGAACCCTGGGCTCCTTGAGCGATTATTTTGTAAAGGAATATCCAGGCGCTTGTGCCCGGTGGACCGGAGTTCAGAATCAAGCATTCGATGAGCCTGCGCGCCCTGTGCCTGAGTCAGTTTCGCCAAGAGCCTTTCCTTCGTTGACTTCCTTTCAATTCAGCCCAGAGCGTTTTGGAGGGAGAACCAGAGTGATGAGTGCCAAGAGGACCCACGATCCCATTGCCATCATTGGTTTGAGCGGTCGTTACCCTCAGGCCTACAACGTAGAAGAATACTGGAATCATTTAAAGACCGGGAAAGATTGTATCACCGAGATTCCCCGGGACCGCTGGTCGTTGGAAGGCTTTTTCCATGAAGATTTCGAAGAAGCGGTGGCGCAGGGAAAAAGTTATAGTAAGTGGGGCGGATTTTTAGAAGGGTTTTCAGAGTTTGATCCCTTGTTCTTTAACATTTCTTCGCATGAAGCAATGAGTATGGATCCTCAGGAGCGTCTTTTTCTGCAGACCTGCTGGGAGGTGTGTGAAGATGGGGGATACACGCGGGAGAAGATCGCTATACAGCATCATGGGAAAGTAGGTGTTTTTGCAGGGATCACCAAAACGGGGTTTGATTTATATGGCCCTGAACTTTGGAAGAAAGGAGAGCCGGTTTTCCCCCATACGTCCTTTAGCTCAGTGGCCAACCGAGTTTCTTATCTGTTGAACCTGAAAGGACCGAGCATGCCGATAGACACGATGTGTTCCTCGTCGTTAACCGCGATTCATGAAGCGTGTAAGCATGTGGATCAAGGGGAATGTGAGCTGGCGATAGCCGGTGGCGTGAATCTGTATCTTCATCCTTCTACGTATAGGGGTCTTTGTGCTCAACGGATGCTTGCGTTGGATAGACAGTGCAGAAGTTTTGGTAAAGGGGGCAATGGATTTGTTCCCGGAGAAGGGGTTGGAGCGGTGTTGCTGAAACGATTATCGCAGGCACTGTTCGATGGAGATCATATATATGGTGTGATTAGGGGAACGAGTGCGAATCATGGGGGCAAAACGAATGGATACACGGTGTCGAACCCTAAAGTTCAAGCGGAGCTCATTCGAGAAACATTAGATAAGACCGGAATTGACGCCCGCACGGTTAGTTACATAGAAGCACATGGGACAGCGACCGAATTAGGAGATCCCATCGAAGTCGCAGGGTTGAGCCAGGCCTTTCAACAGGATACGGTGGACACCGGATTCTGTGCGTTGGGTTCGGCAAAATCGAACGTGGGCCACCTGGAAGCGGCGGCGGGGATGGCTGGAGTAACGAAAATACTGCTTCAAATGAAGCATAAAGTTTTGGTTCCGAGTCTACATGCCAAGGAATTGAATCCGAATATTAATTTTAGTAAAACACCGTTTGTTGTTCAGCAAGAGCTGGGTGAATGGAGGTCTCCGTTTCTTGAACGGGATGGAGCTGGCAAGGAATATCCTAGAATAGCGGGGATATCATCTTTCGGTGCCGGAGGAGCGAACGCGCATGTGATCATCGAGGAATATAACGGGCAGAGGTCAGGAGCCAGAGAACAGAAATCAGAAAGGCTAGACCAACCGGCATTGATTGTGTTGTCGGCGAAGAATGAAGACCGACTCAAAGCTTATGCCGGAAAGATCTGTGAATATGTTAGATCCAACATCCAGGATCAAGAATCCAACATCCAGGATCTAGCCTACACCCTCCAGATTGGTCGGGAAGCCATGGAAGAACGCTTAGGTTTGATTGTTCATTCCATGAAAGAGCTTGAGCAAAAGCTGCAAGGCTTTATAGAGGGCCGGGAGGATGTGGAGGATCTTTATCTTGGCCAGGTGAAACGCAACAAAGAGACGTTGGCTGTTTTTATGGCGGACGAAGAATTGCAGGAAGCCATGGACAAGTGGGTTCAGCGCGGAAAGTTTTCGAAGCTCTTAGATCTATGGGTAAAGGGGTTAATTTTTGATTGGAACAAACTTTATAGAGAAAATAAACCTCACCGCATTAGTCTTCCGACCTATCCATTTGCACGGGAACGGTATTGGGTTGAGGGCAAGGATCAAACAGCTGAGAGAAATGGTTCAGCGAAAAGGAATGGAACGAACGGCACAAACGGAACGACCAGGAAGCAGGACCCAGAATTTTCAATTTCTACCGATACCAGCTCTAGGTGGGAATTCTCTTTGCCGAAGGACGCTAAAGAAGAGATGTCTCATGATTCCAATTTCGGGACCGAAGAAAAAGCAACATTATTTGTTCAGCAACTGGTTGCAGATCAGTTGGGAAAACCGATCCATAAGATTGATACACAGACGGGTCTTTTTGATATGGGTTTAACTTCTCACCATCTTCTAAAAGTAACCCAAGAGATTAAAAATAAAATTCATAATGACTTTTCTCCGACTTCATTTTTTGAGTATCCAACCCTTTCAGATTTAACCTCTCATCTCGTTAACACCTATTCAAGTGCTGTAAATCGGCTGCAAATAACAAAAAAGAAATATCAGATACGAGAAACGAATGTAAAAGAAATAGACGCTGATTCGTCAGGGAAAACACTTTCTATTATTCGGAATCAGGCTGATCGATATAAGCCTTTTCCATTGACTGATATTCAGGAATCGTTTCTAAGTGGGCGTAAACTGGGTTCTGGTGGGGGAGTAGGATGTCACGTTTATTTCGAAATAGAGTTTAGTGGAATCGATATCTACCGTTTAAAAAAGGTCTGGAATCGTTTGATTGAGTACCACGAAATGCTGCGCGCGGTCATTTCATCCAATGGACAACAAAAAATTCTAAAGGACACGCTCCCCTATGAATTTAAGGTCATTGATTTGCGCAGGAAAAGTAACTCTGATCAATGTAAATATCTAGAAAAGCTCAGAACAAAAATGTCTCATAAGGTGTATCAGCCAGATCAGTGGCCATTTTTTGGGATTCGCATAAGTATGTGTTCTGATAAACAGATTCTTCATTTTAGCATCGATACTATGATCGCGGATGGGTTTAGCCTACAAATGCTCTTTCAGCAATGGCAGAGGGCCTATCAGGATCCTGAATGGGAATTACCAAAAATAAACATATCTTTTCGTGACTATACATTGGCCGTCAAAAAATTCGAGGATTCAACCTATTATAAGAAGGATTTAGACTATTGGGTAAAGAAACTGGAGAATATGCCTTCAGGCCCATTATTTCCTCTAAAAACAAGATTAGACAGACCCATCAACGATGAAAAGTATACAGGTATTAGATTAGAGGGAACCCTTGTAAAAGAAGAGTGGCAAGTCCTTAAAAAGTGCGGAGAAAGATTGAATGTATCGCCGACTGTTTTATTGCTTAACACTTTTACGGAAGTTCTTCGTGTTTATTGTGGTCAGGAAACTTTTTCTGTTATCTTAACCTTTTTTAATCGCTTATTAGATCCGCAGCTAGATCGCGTTCTGGGACCTTTTATTTCGACCAATATATTTGTGGCGGAAGAAAAAGAAGACCGAAGATTTCAAGAAACAATTCAGCATAATCAAAAAATTCTTTTTGAAAATTTAAGTCATAACTATGCGAGTGGAATCAGAGTGTTACGAGAGCTGAAAAAAAGGCGCAAGATATCAAAAACTCTATCCCTGCCTGTTGTCTTCACCTCTTTGTTGGGTCATGAAGAAAAGGACGATGTTGGGAAACGTTTTTTAGAGAAAGTTTCCTTTTCAGCAGCACAGACACCCCAAGTCTATTTAGATCACCAGGTCAGGGAAGATAAGGGGGCACTAAAGTTTAATTGGGATGTCGCCAGAGGTTATTATGAGCCGGGTCTAATGGATCAAATTTTTTCAAATTATTGTCGTGTGCTTCGGATGCTTGCAACCGATTTTGATCGATGGAAAATGGAACAATGGAGCTCTATAGTGAAGAAGCCCCCATTTCTTAGGCGAGCATCTTTGAATGAAGAAAATGGTGCAACCAGTCATAAGGTTCCGATCGATTTATTGAATAAAAAAGCGGTTGAAAAAGACTTGCAATTTAAACTTTTTCCAGATGAAAGATTCAATACTTTTCCTTTAACAGATCAGCAGCAAGCATACGCTTTTGGACGGACTAAGTACGGCTCCAAGATCAGTATTCAGCTTTATATGTCTTTTGAAGTAGAGGGCCTAGATATCATACGTCTTGAAACAGCGTGGCGCAAAGTGATGGAAGCTCATGAGATGCTGACTACGGTTATTCACGCTAATGGAACTCAACAGGTCTTAGAAAACGTGCCTGAATTCCGGATCAAGACGACTGATTTGAGGGGGAGAACAGCAGAGGCTGTTGAGGATGAATTAAGAAGGGTGGAGTCCTCGATGATGGCCAAACAATGTCCTTTAGGTGAATGGCCTTATTTTGATCTGCAGGTGTCACTTATCAATGAGGCAGAATCAAGAATTCACTTCAGTACTGATTTAATTATAGCGGATGGTACAAGTATTTACCTTGTGCTGAAAGAACTCTTTTATTTCTATGAGAATCCAGCCGAGCTTTCCCCTAAAAATAAAATTACATTCCGTGATTACATCTTATCCCTACAGAACTATCAGAAAACCGAAGGTTATAGGGGAAGTTTACAGTATTGGAAAAACAAATTTTCCGATATTCCTCCGGGGCCCGAGCTGCCTATGTATGAAGAGGGCGGGATCCATAAAACCGAGCGCCTTGAAGGAACGCTTGGACATTGGAATGTACTTAAAGAAAAGGCCGCAGAGTTATCTATATCCCCCAGCATAATTTTACTCACGGTCTATGCCGAAGTACTAGCAGCATGGTCGGATTCTGAGTCCTTTACTATTGTGGTTCCAAGTTGGGAAAGATTACCCCTTCATGCTGATATTAATCAAGTGGTAGGTGATTTTACCGCTATGAGCTGGCTTGTCATCAAGAGAGAAGAGAAATCATTTGAAGAGAAGTTGCGCTCCCATCATGAGTCTGTTCAAGAAGACCTATCACACAGGGCTGTTAGTGGATTAAAAGCCTTAAGGATGGTTGGAACGAAAAACAGGCATAAAAAGATGCTCACCTTCCTTATCGTTTTCACTAATTTGGATAGTTCACCCACCTTTGAGTTTCCTAAGGGTTTTACATCCGGAAAATCATTGAGTCAGACACCACAGGTTCATGTGGATAATATAAGCTTAGAAGAGAATAGACACCTGTCTCTTCATTGGGACGTGATAAAAGGTCTTTTCCCGGAGGGTATGATGCAGGAGCTATTTGCAGGTTATCAGCGAGTATTGGAGTGTTTGGCAAATGATCCGCAGAGTTGGCAGAGAACCAATTTTGACTCATTGATTAATGCACAACCCGAGAACTATCAAGCTGTTGTATCTAGGCAAAGCGCTAAGAATAGTAATGGAGATAAATGGTATGAATAGGGGAAATGAATTACCCTCTTTATGTGAAGAATATAATATTTTCCAGAAGTGGAATGCTACGGATAAAGACTATCCTTTAGATCAGTGTCTGCATGAGTTGATTGAAAGACAGGCGGCACGGAACCCTGATCAGGAAGTGGTCTTCTTTGAAAAAGAAAGACTTTCCTACGCGGAGCTCAACGATCGTTCTAACCAATGTGCCCATTATTTAAGAGAGATCGGTATAGGTCCTAATACAATGGTGGGGGTTTTGATGGAACGATCTCCGGATACGGTCGTTGCTGTTCTGGGAATTTTAAAATCCGGCGGCGCTTATGTGCCATTGGATTCGGGGTATCCAAAGGAGCGACTTTGTTTCATGTTGGAAGATGCCTTGGTTTCCACCGTACTCACGCAAGAGAGATTTGAAGGGGTACTGGAAGATTTTGACGGAACCACATTGAGCCTGGATAGCCAGTGGAGCTTCTTATCTGGAAAATCCAAGGCGGATCTTGAAAATAGATCAGTCCCTGACGATTTAGCTTACGTGATCTACACCTCTGGTTCTACGGGGAACCCCAAGGGATGTATGATTTCTCATAAAGCGATTTGTAATCGATTGATCTGGATGCAGGAGCACTATCAAGTAACCGATAAAGACAGGATTTTGCACAAAACATCCGCTAAATGTGATGTGGCCATGTGGGAACTGTTCTTGCCTTTGCTATCGGGGGCTTGTCTGATTGTAGCCGGGCCGAAAGGGAACCAAGACAACCATTACTTGGCCGCACTGATCAGAAAAGAGCATATTACCATTTGTCATTTTATTCCATCCATGCTCCGTTCTTTTCTGAATCAAGCCGATCTGAGTCAGTGCTGGTTCTTACGTCATATTTTTGTCAGTGGAGAGGCTTTGCCATTGGATGTGGTGAAAAAATGTAAGAACAATATATCTGCAAGGCTACACAACCTCTATAGTGTTGAGGAAGCTGCGGTTGATGTGGCTTTCTGGGAATGTGAGGAAAGGGAGGATAAAAAGGTTCTGGCAGGACGCCCCATTGCCAATACGAAGATATATATTTTAGATGCTGAACTCAATCAAATGCCGGTTGGAGCTATGGGAGAAGTTTATATCGGTGGGGTGGGCCTGGCGAAGGGGTATGTGAATCAACAGGGATTAACAGAAGAAAGGTTTATCACAAACCCATTTTCCAAAGAGACCGATTCGAAGTTATATCGGACGGGAGATCAAGCGCTGTATTTACCGGATGGTAATATTGAAATTTCAGGGTGTATGGATGCGAAAAAGAAATGGAGGGGGGGTGGAATTGAGCTGGGAAAAATAGAAACCTCTGTAAGCAGACATGGTGGTCATGGCGTAAAAGAAGCCAGCTGTAGACTGACCGAAGAAGAAAAAAATAAAATCATTGAAGCGTGGAACGATACCGCGTGCGGCTATAATCGGAATCAATGCATTCATGAACTATTTGAAGAAAAAGCAGAAGAATTTCCCCATAACGTTGCTACGATTTGTGTGGGTCAAAGATTAACCTATAAAGAGATTAACGAGCGCGCAAACCAACTGTCGGGATATCTGAGAAGAGAAGGAGTCGGGCCGGAGACATTTGTAGGGATATGTCTGGATCGATCGCATGAAACCGTTATTGGTCTGTTGGGTATACTGAAGGCAGGAGGCGCTTATGTCCCTTTGCAGACGAGCGATCCCCAAGAAAGACTCACGAATATTATAAAGACCGCGGCGATCAAAATCGTATTAACCGAAAGCGGGCATTCAGGTGTGTTAGAGGAGATTGGCCTCACCAAACAGATTTGCATGGATCAAGAAGCGAATCGGATCCTGAAAGAAAACAAAACGAACCATCCTCAACAGATCGTTCAGTCTCACAATACCGCCTACGTCATTTTCACTTCGGGCAGCACGGGTAAACCCAAAGGAGTTGTTGTGCAGCATCGGCCGGTTATTAATTTGATCGAGTGGGCGCAAAAAAGATTTGCTTTTAATGAGAGCGATGTGTGCTTGTTTATAAACCCGCTGAATTTTGATTTATCCGTATTCGACATTTTCGGCATGTTGGCTTATGGTGCTGCGATCCACATTGTCGATGACGAGTCCAGAATGAAATTCAGTTGCTTGGCAAAGTTATTATGCCAGGAGGAGATCAGTTTTTGGAATTCGGCCCCCGCTGCTTTGCAGCTGCTCGTCCCCTTTATTAAAGCAGAAAGTAAAGAGACGAACAACGAAAAGCTTCGGCTCGTTTTTTTAAGCGGTGATTGGGTCCCGGTCACCTTGCCAGGAGAAATCCGATCCATTTTCTCAAACGCTCAGGTCATCGCTCTAGGTGGAGCCACTGAGGCAACCGTTTGGTCAAACTATTACCCGACTGATGATCTGGACCCCCACCAAAAAAGTGTTCCGTATGGCAGACCGATCCAGAACGCAAGGTACTATATCCTGGATCAAACCCTGACGCCCTGCCCGGTCGGAGTGGAAGGCGATTTGTATATAGGGGGTGAATGTTTGAGCACAGGATATATGAATGCTCCTGAGATTACCGCTAAGAGTTTTATACGCGATCCTTTTGTGGAAGATGACAGCGCCATTATGTATAAAACCGGGGATCTGGCGCGGTTCTTTCCAGATGGAAATATTGAGTTTTTAGGGCGTGCGGATTTTCAGGTAAAAGTGCGTGGATATCGAATCGAACTGGAGGAAATAGAACATAGACTCAGGCAGCACGATGATATTAAAGAGGCTGTCGTCCTGGTAAAAGAAAACGAGGCAAAAGGCCAGAAGATCGTTGCTTACATTGTTGTCAATCCGGGAAAAGAAGTAACGACTCAGGTTGTAAGAGCGTTCTGTAAAAAGGCATTGCCAAACTACATGGCTCCGAATCTTGTCATGCCTCTTCCACACTTGCCTGTTACGCCCAATGGAAAAGTAGATCGAAAAGCGCTACCCTGGCCGATCACTAAAAATCCTGTTCAAGACAAAGAGACACTTCAACCCGTCGAAAAATCTGAACCGAAAAAGATCGATCATAAGATTATAACCGAATTGCTATCCTATTTTACAGAGATATTGGATGCGAAAGATCTGACTATAAGCGATGACTTGTTTGATATAGGGGCCACCTCCTTTACCATGGTTCAAGTCGTTGAAAAAATCCAAGACGAGTATGGTATCACCATCCCTGTAGAGGTATTTTTGAATGACCCAAGAGTGTTGACCATTGGGAATTATGTGGATAAAGCGCTTAGCCAAGCAGGTGATCAACAGAATAAACCTGCACCGGAAAATGGGGCAAAGCCTATTGCCGGAGCACCCACAAATGAGGGAATCACAACCGAGTTACTGTCCTATTTTGCGGAGATATTGGATGCCGAAGGTCTGACTATAAGCGATGACTTGTTTGATATAGGGGCCACCTCCTTTACCATGGTTCAGGTCGTTGAAAAGATTCAGGAAGAGCATGGTGTCACCATCCCTGTGGAGGTATTTTTGAATGACCCAAGAGTGTTGACCATTGGGAATTATGTGGATAAAGCGCTTAGCCAAGCAGGTGATCAACAGAATAAACCTGCACCGGAAAATGGGGCAAAGCCTATTGCCGGAGCACCCACAAATGAGGGAATCACAACCGAGTTACTGTCCTATTTTGCGGAGATATTGGATGCCGAAGGTCTGACTATAAGCGATGACTTGTTTGATATAGGGGCCACCTCCTTTACCATGGTTCAGGTCGTTGAAAAGATTCAGGAAGAGCATGGTGTCACCATCCCTGTGGAGGTATTTTTGAATGACCCAAGAGTGTTGACCATTGGGAATTATGTGGATAAAGCGCTTAGCCAAGCAGGTGATCAACAGAATAAACCTGCACCGGAAAATGGGGCAAAGCCTATTGCCGGAGCACCCACAAATGAGGGAATCACAACCGAGTTACTGTCCTATTTTATAGAGATATTGGATGTGAAAGGTCTGACCATGAGCGATGACCTGTTTGATGTAGGAGCCACCTCCTTTACCATGGTTAAGGTCGTTGAAAAAATCCAAGATGAGTATGGTGTCACCATCCCCGTAGAAGTGGTTTTGGATAATCCAACAGTGGGTGCCATAGCTGATTATATGCTAAAGCAGTTTGAGGGTATGACTCCCGTTGTTCCTCATGATCCGGAACCTCAAGAAGAGCAACAGATCTCTGAAGAAGTAGTGGTACAGCTTCAACCGGTTACGTTTAGGGAGGAAGCTTATACGCAAAGCAGCGCCGCTTTGGAATACACCCATCAAATCGTTTCATTTGCTGGGATCAGTCGTTTATTGTCTCTCCTACAGTGCAGAACCATCAAAGGAAGACCCAAATATCTCTATCCCTCTGCCGGCGGAATGAATCCTGTTCAAACTTATATTTATATTAAAGAGAATCGGGTTGAGGGTGTTCTGGAAGGTATCTATTACTACCAGCCCGAAGAGCATGCGTTATACACTATCAAAGCGGGCTGTGAATTTGATCCTTCGATCTTTTCAGAAACCGATGGTGTTTTGTTTGAGCAAGCAGGGTTTGCTTTATTTCTGATTGCTCAAATGGAAGCCATTGAGCCTACCTATCAGGAAGCCAGTCCTGTGCTTTCAATCCTAGATGCCGGGTACATGGGGCAGCTTATGATGAGTGAACAGCGAGAGTGTTCTATAGGGTTGACACCTGTGGTCGGAGTCGATTTTAACAAGGTAGGCTCCCTATTCAAACTCGATAAAACACATCGGTTTATTCACTGTATCGCTGGAGGCGTTCCATCAGAGAATTCCCCGATGCCTGATCATCGTTCGGTCATGCCGTATCCCCCTTTTAAAGCAGATCAATCATTCGCTTCATTCTTAAATCCGGAAGTGTCTGAATTTAAAACATTGACCAAAGAGGAGAATGATTCACACCACGCAAAAAAGGTTCACATTCGACGGTTCAGCCAGGAAGAGACCTTTCTGAAACTTGACCCGTATGATTTCTCCGAGGGCGACCATGCGCTTCGGTCATGTCAGCGGACCTATCCAAAGGACCCGGTATCTTTCGAACAGTTCAGTAAGTTTTTATCACTTTTAAAACCTGAAAATATAGAAGGTGTATCCTGTCGTTTACATGCTTCGATCATCGGGGTGGATTATATCCAGACTTATTTATACATCAAAAAAAACGGTGTGGAAGGGGTGGCCGAAGGGGTGTACGTTTACGATTCTGAAAATCATGCGTTGGTCTTGGTGACACCGGGTCCGTTAGCTGAGATCAAATCGAGCTATACACCCTTTAATCGAAAGCATTATCAGCAAGCCAAGTTTTGTCTGTTTTGGGTGGGAGACCTCAAAGCGTTGGACGCTGTATATCAACATGACAACCTCTATATTGCTTTGTTGGAAACGGGATATAGGGGGCAGTTACTTATCGAAAAAAAGGCGGAGTTTGACATAGGACTTTGTCCCATTGGAGGCATGCGATTCGAAAAAATCCGCACGGCGTTCAATGTAGAAGACAGCCAAGAATTAATCCAGAGCTTTATGGGAGGACGTACAGAATCGCCCATACCGATTGGTCGGGATGCCCTTGAGGTGGGTCGAGGAGAGTTGGGTCAAGTCGAGAAACGATCAAATCAGGTGCTTTATCGGGATCTGGCTATTGTTGGGATCAGCGGCCGCTATGCCAGCGCGGAAAAAATAGAAACCTATTGGGAAAATCTAAAAGAGGGGAAAAGCAACTTAAAAGAGTGGCCAAAGAACCGACCCGGAGGGATCGAAGACGTTGGGATACGAGGAGGGTTTCTAAATGATGTTGATTGCTTTGACTCACTTCTCTTTGCCATATCACCGGCTGAAGCCAAGGGCATGGATCCCCAAGAGCGTCTCTTTTTAGAGGTCGTATGGGAATGCCTTGAAAACGCGGGGTATACAGGTGCGGGGTTAAATGGGTGTTCTCAGAGAGTGGGCGTTTTTGTCGGCGCGATGTGGAGTGATTATCAGAACCAAGGCTCAGATGCTTGGAGTCGGACGCAGATACCAGATGCAGCGTCTTTTCATTCGTCGATCGCGAATCGGGTTTCGTACTTTTTCAACTTTAACGGACCCAGCGCTTCGCTAGATACCTCTTGTTCGTCGGCGTTGACCGCTCTCCATGTCGCTTGCGAGAGTATACAGAATGGAGACTGTGATGTGGCTGTTGTCGGAGGGGTCAATATTATAAACCATCCTTACCATCAGGCGTTGTTGAGGTATCTTGATTTATTGTCGAAAAACAATGAATGCCATCCTTTTGGAGCCGAAGCAAATGGGTGGGTCGTTGGAGAGGGCGTGGGAGCGGTTTTGATTAAGACAAAGGAACAGGCCGAGAAGGCAGGCGACACGATTCATGGTTTGATTAAAGCGACGGCTATTAGTCATAGCGGAAAGACGATGCGGTATGGAGCGCCGAATGCGCAATCACAAAAAGAATCCATCTTGCGTGTTTTAGATAAAGCAGACCTATCCCCGGAATCGATCGGTTATGTGGAAGCGGCGGCGCCGGGAGCGAGTATTGCCGATGCATCTGAAATGACCGCCATCCAAGAAGTGTTTCGTGACGTGCCGAGCTTACCTGTCGGAACGGTTAAATCGAATATCGGTCATCTAGAATCGGCCTCGGCCATGTCGCAATTGACCAAAGTTCTTTTGCAAGTAAAGCATGGCGAGCTAGCTCCAACGCTAAACTGCACACCCATCAATCCCATGTTCAAACTGGAAGAGAATGGGGTGGAACTTGTTGAAGCGCTTAAACCTTGGGATCACCCCCGTCGGGCCTTAATCAATGCGTTTGGGGCTACCGGATCGGGCGGACATATCATTCTGGAAGAATATGTTCAAAAGAGAGCCGTTAAGCCGTCCAGACCGACATTGATTGTTTTGTCAGCGGCAACCGATGAACAGCTGAGACGGTTGGTCGGAAGACTACAAGATTTCATGGCCCATTCTTCGTTACCCTGCTTGTCCGATATCGGATATACGCTTCGTGTGGGACGCGTTGAAATGGATGAGCGGTTGGCTGTAGTTGTAGAAACACATGACGAGCTCAGAGAAAGACTTGCTGCTTATTTAAACGGTGGTGAAAAAAAGTCGGGACTTTTTCGTGGAAGCGTAATTGGAGAAACACCGTCTCCTGAGAGAAAAGAGGAACCCACGGTTTATACGATGGCCGAACAATGGGTGCGAGGCGTGCCATTCGATTCGAAGAGGATCGATCAAGGTTATGAACGAAGAGTCCCCTTGCCGACGTATCCTTTTGCCAAAGAAAAGCACTGGGTTGAAATGTATGAAACTGTTTCTCCTACGAATCTTAATAACGGAAAAGATCTGCAGGAGGAACATGGCGCGAATGGGTTGGAAAAAATCGAAACCAAGCTCAAAGAAATGTTTGCAGAAGTGTCTGAAATTCCAGTAGCCCGGATTGGTGCAAAGACGCGGTTAGAGCAATACGGACTGAATTCTTTGATGATCAACAAGCTGAACCTTCGTCTTGAAAAAGATTTTGGAGAACTGCCCAAAACCCTCTTTTTTGAATATTCGACGTTACATGAATTGGCGAAGTATTTTTTGGAGTCTCATGCTGAACAGGTCCAGGAATTATCGGCTATTGCACCTAAAGTAAACGTTTCATACACCGCGAAGGAAAAAAATAAGACGTCTTATAGGTCTGTAGAAGATGATTGGAATGATCAGGTTGCGATTGTCGGAATTAGTGGGAGATATCCAAAGGCCCCCAATCTGGAGGTGTATTGGGAGAATTTGAAGAACGGGATTGATTGCATAAGTGAGATCCCCCCAGAGCGATGGGATCATCTAAAGTATTACCACACAGAGAAACAAACCCCGGGCAAAGCATACAGCAAGTGGGGTGGGTTCATAGATGATGTGGATAAATTCGATCCGCTTTTCTTTGGTATATCACCCCGAGAGGCGGAATTACTCGATCCCGAGGAACGGATATTTCTGGAAACGGCGTGGCATACCTGCGAAGACGCCGGTTATACCCGGTCCTCCTTAGATAGTGTTTTTAATGGAAAGGTAGGTGTCTTCGTTGGGGTAATGTACGGAGACTATCAATTACTCGAAGGGCGTCACCCTAATGGGCCCTTTTCCAGGCTGGTCAGTGCGGCGTATGGCTCTATTGCCAACCGGGTTTCTTATGTATTGGACGTGCATGGTCCGAGTATGGCGATTGATACGATGTGCTCTTCGTCTCTGACGGCATTGCATTTGGCCTCCGAAAGCATTCGACGTGGAGAATGCGAAGCGGCTATAGCCGGTGGGATAAACCTATCGATTCATCCGAGAAAATATGTCCAGCAATCTCAGCTGGGCATGTCTTCAACCGATGGGCGGTGCCGAAGTTTTGGAGAAGGAGGAGATGGGTTTGTTCCTGGAGAGGGCGTTGGGGCGGTGTTGCTCAAACCGTTAACTAAAGCGATCAAAGATGGGGATCATATTTATGGTCTCATAAAGGGGATCGCGATCAATCATGACGGAAAAACAAACGGGTATACAGTGCCCAATCCGCATGCACAGACCACCATGATCCTCGATGCATTGAAACGGGCCCAGGTCGACCCACGAACCATCAGCTATTTAGAAGCGCATGGTACGGGCACATCGTTGGGAGATCCGGTTGAAATCAGAGGGTTGAGTAAAGCCTTTGGAACCTATACCGAGCAAAGACAATTTTGTCCGATCGGGTCGGTCAAATCGAACTTAGGCCATTTAGAGGCGGCCGCAGGTATGGTTGGGTTAACCAAAGTTCTCTTTCAGATGAAGCATCAACGAATTGTTCCCTCGCTTTATTCAAAAGAACTTAACCCGAATATCAATTTTGAAAAGAGCCCTTTTTATGTTCAGCAAGAACTGGCCGAATGGAAACGGCCCATCGTCGAAATAGATGGAGAACATAAAGAATACCCCCGGATCGCCTGCATCTCTTCATTTGGCGCAGGAGGATCCAATGCGCATGTCATCATCGAGGAATACCTCGATGACGGTTCGAGGTTCAAGGTTCAAAGTTCGGGGTTAGAAACTAAAGGGCCCTATATCATTGTCTTGTCGGCGAAGAATGCGGGCCGACTAAAGGAAGGGGCTAAAAACCTCCAGACTTTTTTAACCTCGAACTCCGAACCTCAAACCTTGAACCTCCACGAAGTGGCCTACACCCTCCAGGTGGGTCGCGAAGCCATGGAAGAGCGCTTGGGCTTAGTTGTTGATTCGAAGAAAGAACTTGAGGAGCAGCTACAGGCCTTCATGGAAGGGAAAGAGGATGTGGAGGATATGTATCTTGGTCGAGTCAAGCGTAACCAAGATGGGCTGGTGGTCTATGCTGCAGATGATGACATGGCGAAGATGGTTGAAGCCTGGGCAGCTAAAGGAAAGTACAATAAGCTTCTGGACCTTTGGGTGAAAGGGCTGAACGTTGATTGGAATAAGCTTTATGGAGAAAATAAACCTCAGCGTATTAGTCTGCCCACCTATCCCTTTGCAAGAGAGCGGTATTGGATTGAGGGAAATGCGGATTGCGGATTGGGGATTGCGGAGACAGGGAAAGAACTTCATCCGTTGGTGCATGAAAATACCTCGGACGTATCCGAGCTGCGTTTCAGTTCGACCTTTACGGGCAAAGAATTTTTCTTTGCGGATCACCCGGTGAAAGGCGAGAAAATTCTCCCTGGCACGGCCTATCTGGAAATGGTCCGAGAAGCCGTCGAACAAGCCTGTGGAAAATTGGTCAAAGATCATCAAAGCATTATTCATCTCAATAACGTGGTGTGGGCTCGTCCGATTTCCGTGGGAACGAACCCTCAAGAAGTCCATATTGGATTATTCCCCGAAGAAAACGGAGAGATCGCCTACGAAATCTACACCGCCTACCCCGGGGAAGGGAAATCCGCAATCCGTAATCCGCAATCCGCAATCGACTCGGTTGTGCATAGTCAAGGGGTAGCGTTGTTCGCCTCGGCAGGCCAACGCCTTCAGCTTGATCTCAAAGCCTTACAGGAAACGTGTGCTCAAAGAGTTTTAAGCACTGATGAATGCTATACGACTTTTCAAGCGATGGGCATTGAGTATAGTCCTTCTTACCAAAGTATTGAACAACTCTATATTGGAGAGAATGACGTGTTAGCCAAACTGGCCTTGCCTTCTTCAGTAACAGAAACAAAGGATCAATTCACCCTGAATCCCATCTTGCTGGACTCGGCTCTTCAGGCTTCTATCGGCTTAGTCTTCCCTAACCGAGCACCGAGCACCAAGAACCTTGAACCCCTATGCCCCGTTGCCTTGGAACGACTTGAAATCATGGATAGCTGCAAAGAATCAATGTGGGTGCGAGTACGCCATTCTGAGGGCAGCTCAGCTTCGGGCCAAGTGTGGAAATTAGACATTGATCTGTGCGATACATCCGGGAATGTTTGTGTGAAGATGCATGGACTCTCTTGCCGAACGCTTCAACAAGATCAAGAGTATGCTCATGCTCCTTCTTCTCCTCAGTTACAGCTGACAGATACGCAGCAAGTTCCGTTGCCCGTTTTAACGAATAAATCCTCGAAGGTGGTTCTGAGTCCATTATCGGAGGCTCAACCTTTTTCTATTCAAATCAAGCAGGTTCGGCAGCCTGAAAAAACACTTTTAACAGAGCCTGTATCGATAACTTCCACGTTGGAAAATCAAAGTGAATTGACCGCTCCAGTTGCATCGAAGATTTCAAAAGAAGTGCTGGGAAAAGAGCTGGTTGTAAGCTTTGCCCAAGCTCTATACATGAAGCAAAGCGACATAGATATTGACAAACAATTTGTTGAAATGGGATTGGATTCGATCGTGGGTGTGGAATGGATCCAAACGATTAATAAGACCTATTCACTGCATATACCAGCCACAAAGGTATATGATTATCCAAGTATTAGAGAATTGGCTAGATATATGAAAAGAGAATTAGAGAAACAAGAAAAAGGAACGCCTCTTCAAAAAGCCATCGAACAGATGCCTGAGCGTGTCATAGCTGAACAGAAGCCATCGAAGATATACCCACTACCAATGACCGCTCCAGTTGCATCGAAGATTTCAAAAGAAGTGCTGGGAAAAGAGCTGGTTGCAAGCTTCGCCCAAGCTCTATACATGAAGCAAAGCGATATAGATATTAACAAACAATTTGTTGAAATGGGGTTGGATTCGATCGTGGGTGTGGAATGGATCCAAACGATTAATAAGACCTATTCGCTGCATATATCAGCCACGAAGGTATATGATTATCCAAGTATTAGAGAGTTAGCTGGATATGTTCAAAAGGAATTAGAGAAACAAGAAGGAGCGTCTTCTCAAAAAGCCATCGAACAGATGCCTGAGCGTGTCATAGCTGAACAGAAGCCATCGAAGATATACCCACTACCAATGACTGCTCCAGTTGCATCGAAGATTTCAAAAGAAGTGCTGGGAAAAGAGCTGGTTGTAAGCTTCGCCCAAGCTCTATACATGAAGCAAAGCGACATAGATATTGACAAACAATTTGTTGAAATGGGGTTGGATTCGATCGTGGGTGTGGAATGGATCCAAACGATTAATAAGACCTATTCACTGCATATACCAGCCACAAAGGTATATGATTATCCAAGTATTAGAGAATTGGCAGGATATGTTCAAAAAGAATTAGAGAAACAAGAAAGAGCGCCCCTTCAAAAAACTTCCGAGCACATGCCTGAGCGCAGTATAGCTCCGCAGAAGCCATCAAAGGTATACGCACTACCAACCCTTAGGAAGCAGCATTCCATCAGGCCATTAGGAGGGCCTAAACAAGCCTATACCCATCAAACTCAAGAGGTGAACCCTGGACATTTAGGAAGTCTTGTTTTTCAAAAAAGGTACGGGTGCAAGTTGAGCTATTTTACCGGCTCCATGTATCGCGGCATTGCTTCAGAGCAACTCGTTCTTACCATGGGAAAAGAAAATTTGTTGAGTTTTTTTGGAAGTGCAGGTTTTACAGCTAAAGAATTAGAACCTCGTATTGCATCGATACAGTCTCAACTGGGGTTAAATAAACCTTATGGGATCTGCTTAATTGCTAGCCTAAATCACCCTGAAGAAGAGATGCAGCAGGCTAAGTTGTTCGTTCAATACAACATTCCCATTATTGAGGCAGCCGCGTTTTCGGCGTTAACACCGGCTCTTGTGTATTGTCGAGTTAAAGGCCTCTGCCAAACCAACGGACGCATGGTGTTCTCTCGACGTATTATCGCAAAATGTTCACGTTTAGAAGTTGCCCGTTTATTTTTAGCCCCTCCTCCTATTGAGATGGTAAATGATTTAGTCGGGTCGGGCTTGATAACCAAGGAAGAAGCCGACCTATCGCAACGGATTCCCATGGTAGACGACCTTGCGGTTGAAGCCGATTCAGGAGGTCATACCGACCAAGGCGTATCCTTCTCATTGCTGCCCTCGATGATGGCGTTAAAGGACTCATTGATCAGGGAGTATCACTACCAGGAAGAGATCCTTATCGGCTGTGGAGGAGGAATTGGGACCCCAGAGTCAGTTGCCTCTGCTTTTGCCTTAGGCGCCGATTTTATTTTTACCGGTTCGATTAATCAATGCACAGTGGAAAGTGGGGCTCATGATATCGTCAAAGACCTATTATCGACGCTCAGTGTTCATGATACGACTACGGCACCTGCTGGAGATATGTTTGAGATGGGGGCAAAAGTTCAGGTAGTGAAGAAAAAGACCCAGTTTCCGAACCGGGCCAATAGATTATATCAACTCTTTCAGCACTATAAATCAGTGGAGGAAATTCCTGTATCGATTCAGCAAGATATAGAAAAGCATTACTTCAAAAAGACATTTTCAGAGGTGTGGGACCTGGTGTGTGCGTATAAAAACAAAAAAAGTCCGGAGCAAATTAGCGAAGCTTTAGAGAATGCTCGCATTAAACTAAAACTGATATTTCAGTGGTATTTTGCCCGTACCAATCAGGTGACGTTCCATGGAGATGAATTAGAAAGCGATAATTTCCAAATTCATTCTGGACCGGCGATGGGAGCGTTTAACCAATGGGTTAAAGGAACCAGCCTGGAAAACTGGAGAAATCGTCATGTGGATCACATCAGCGAACAATTAATGAGCAAAGCCTGTGAATATATTCAGAGAAAGCCCTTATTTATTTCTAAAAGTTCCCCCCAAGAGTCTGTATCAAATCAAGAGCCTGTATCAAAAGAAGTGGAGGTCTCTTCTAAGGCTGAGAACCTATCAGCGCCCAAGCAGCAACGTTCTCCGCAAAAAAGTGATATAGCTATCATTGGAATGTCAGGGCAATTCCCCCGGGCCAAGAATGTAGACGAGTTTTGGGAAAATCTTTCACAAGGGAAGGATGGCATATCGGAGATTCCAGCCACACGTTGGTCGATCGATCAACTTTATGATCCCGATAAAGAGGCTCCCGGCAAGACCTATTGCAAATGGATGGGAGTTTTGGAAGATGCGGACCAGTTTGATCCCTTGTTTTTTAACATTTCTCCAGCCGAGGCTGAAAGGATGGATCCTCAACAGCGTCTATTTTTAGAAAACGCGTGGCATTGTATTGAGGATGCAGGGCTTAATCCAGCTTCTTTATCAGGAAGTTCTTGTGGAGTTTTTGCGGGTTGCGCCATCAGTGATTATGGGCAGTCGATGAACGGCAACGCGTTGAATGCACAGGGTTTAATGGGAGAAAGTCCCTCCATTTTAACAGCGAGAATAGCTTACTTGCTAAACTTGAAAGGTCCCTGTCTAGCAATAGATACGGCGTGTTCTTCTTCTCTCGTGGCGATAGCTGAAGCGTGTAACAGCTTGCAGCTTAAAACCAGCGACCTGGCTTTGGCCGGAGGCGTCTGTGTGTTACCGGGTCCTTCCATGCATATAATGACCAGCAAAGCCGGCATGTTGTCCGAAGAGGGGCGCTGCTTTACCTTTGATAAAAGAGCGAATGGATTTGTTCCAGGAGAAGGCGTTGGGATTATTTTATTAAAACGACTATCAGATGCGATTGGAGATGGGGATCAAATTCATGGAGTGATTAAGGGCTGGGGCGTGAATCAGGATGGGAAGACCAATGGGATAACCGCTCCGAGTGTGAACTCACAAATTGCCTTAGAAAAAGAGGTGTATGATCGTTTTGGTATTAATCCTGAGAAGATCTCCTTAGTAGAGGCCCATGGGACAGGCACCAAGCTTGGAGATCCTATAGAAGTAGAAGCATTGATCGAGTCTTTCCGTTCCTATACGGACAAGGAAGATTATTGTGCTCTAGGTTCGGTGAAAAGCAATATTGGCCATCTTCTACCTGCGGCAGGAGTTACCGGGGCGATCAAACTACTATTGGCCCTAAAACATCGGAAGTTGCCTCCAACGATTCATTATAATGCTTTAAATGAACATATTAACCTTGAGAAGTCCCCATTTTATGTGAATACCGAACGCAAAGAATGGAGGAGAGCAGAAGGACAAAAACGTTGTTCGGCCATCAGTTCCTTTGGCTTTAGCGGGACCAATGCGCATGTGGTCATCGAGGAGTACCTCGATGAGAAATCCGAAATTCTAAATTCTAAATCCGAAAATAAAGAATGCTTAATCGTGCTGTCGGCGAGGGATGAGGAGCGGCTTCAAGAGTATGTTGAAAAGTTTTATGGATATTTAACATCGAACATCGAAGAGCAAAGGTTGAACATCGAAAGTTTAGCTTACACCCTTCAGGTAGGGCGGGAAGCGATGGAGGAGCGGCTGGCTTTTATAGTAAATTCCCTAGAAGAGCTTACCAGTCGATTAAGCAGTTACTTAGAAGGTAAGAAAGGTGATTTTCTAAGGGGTAATGTAAAAAAAGAGAAGGTGGACATCTTCTTAGAAGGTAAGGCGGGAAGGGCATACATAGAAACTGCTATTGGAGATAAAGAAAGTAAATCCTTGGCCCAGCTCTGGGTAAAAGGGGTGGAGATCGATTGGGGTTTACTCTATCCGGATCAAAAACCTAAGAAGGTTAGCTTACCGACTTATCCATTCAAAAAAGAATCCTATTGGATTCGTGGAAACGAATCCGCTGTAAAACCAGTGAAAACTGGTTTTACTTTGCATCCATTGATGCATGAGAATACCTCGGACGTATCCGAGTTGCGCTTTAGTTCGACGTTTACGGGTGATGAGTTTTTCTTAACGGATCATGTGGTCAAAGGTGAGAAATTGTTACCGGGGGTCGCCTATCTAGAGATGGCCAGAGCGGCTGTAGAAGAGGTCGCCGGCTCTACCCAAAAGGATCAAGCAGGGATTCAACTGAAGCATATTGTTTGGGTACAACCGATGGCGGTCAATGGCCATGCCCAAGAAGTTCATATAGGGCTCTTTCCTGAAGAGAATGGACAGATTCAGTATGAAATCTACACCGATCCTTCCTCGGTCGCGCCTAGTGCTATAGAGGATAAGGACCCCGCTGAAGAAGAGCCAATCATCCATAGTCAAGGCGTGGCGACGTTGAGTTCTGCGGATGAAATACCCCCGCTCGATCTTGAGGCGTTGCAGGAAAGCTGCAAGAAAAAGCATCTCACCTCTGAAGCATGCTATGAGATCTTTAAGGGGCTGGGTTTTGATTATGGCCAGAGCCATCAAGGGCTCGAAGAGATCTATGTAGGGGCTGGACAAGTCCTAGCGAAGCTGTCGTTGCCTTTTTGTGTGGTCGACACCGAAGGCCAATTCGTTCTGCATCCCAGCCTGCTGGACTCCGCTCTTCAGGCTTCTATCGGCTTAGATCTCCCAGACCTCGAACCGGGAACCCAAGAACTTTTCGTCCCTTTTGGATTAGAGCGCCTTGAAATCATGAATGGCTGCCAGGCAAACATGTGGGCTTGGGTCCGTTACGCTAAGGGGAGCAGACCATCGGATACGGTGAGGAAGTTAGATATAGATCTGAGTGATCAGCAGGGGAAGGTATCTGTGAAGATCAGAGGCTTTTCTTCCCGAGCGCTGGAAGGAGAGGTTTCCAAGAAACCGCAAGCCATCGGTACGTTGATGATCGAACCGGTTTGGCGAGAAAAAGCGGTTGATTCCAACCAAAGCATCCGCGAATATGCCGACCACCAAGTGTTCTTGTGTGGTTTAACTCAAACGATTGAATCCGTAGGACATAGATCCTCTGAACGAACTTTTATAGAACTCAAGTCAGATCAAAAAAGGCTTGAAAAACGCTTTGAAGAGGTTGCCTTTGAACTATTTAAACACATAAAAAAGATAATGAAGGCCAAACCCCAAGGCCAAGCCTTGTTGCAAATATTGGTTCCAGCCGAAGGGATCGAACACTCCTTTTCAGCATTTTCAGGACTTTTAAAGACCGCTCATTTGGAAAACCCTAGAATCATGGGTCAGGTAATTGCCGTGGACCCAGAAGACGTGGCCAGCGAAATCATAGCTAAACTTGAAGAAAATGCCAGATGTCCGGAAGATTCGAAGATCAGTTATTCAGGGAAAAAGCGCTTATCGCAGGTCTTTGAGGAACTGCCAATTGCTCATGCCGAAAAAGAGATCCCCTGGAAAGAAGGAGGCGTCTATCTGATTACCGGAGGTGCGGGAGGATTGGGGTTGATCTTTGCCAAAGAAATCGCAAGTAAAGCCAAGAACGTCACATTGATTTTGACCGGGCACTCTGTTTTAAACCGGGAGAAGCAGGACGAGCTCAAAAAGATAGAATCCCTGGGATCCAGGATTGAATACAGGCAGATCGATGTCACTGGGAAACAGGCGGTTGAGGGTTTGATGGAGAGTCTCCAAAAGGATTTTGGGGGCCTCGACGGTATCCTCCATAGTGCCGGTGTGATTCGAGATAACTTTATCCTCAAAAAAACCAAAGAGGAATCCCAAGAGATTCTCGGACCTAAGGTCTCAGGACTGGTGAATATAGACCAAGCCAGCAAAGATATGTGCTTGGACTTTTTCGTGCTTTTCTCCTCTGGGTCAGGGGCCCTGGGCAATCCGGGACAGGCCGATTATGCCACCGCGAATGCCTTCATGAATGCCTACGCCACCTATCGTAATGAACGAGTCGCTTCTAAAGAACGCCAGGGCCAAACCCTCTCGATCAATTGGCCGCTGTGGAGAGAAGGAGGGATGCAGATCGATGAAGCCACCGAGACGATGATGATGCAAAGTATGGGAATGGTAGCCATGCAGACCCTCACCGGTCTCCAGTTTTTCTATCACGCCTTAGCTTCTGGGAAAAGTCAGGTAATGATCATGGAAGGTCAGCTTGCGCGCATGAGGCAAAAACTGTTTTCAGTGCCGTTGCCGGCCCTTCCAAAGCCTGATAAACCCTCTGATGGAGTAGATTCTTCAACAGTTATTGATATGAGTGACCTTCTCAGCAAAGTCCAAGGGGCCATCATGCAAGCGGTGTCGAAGTTGCTCAAGGTGAAGCTTGAAGACCTTGATGCAGAGGCTGAACTGAACGAATATGGATTTGATTCGATCACGTTGACGGACTTCTCCAATAAACTCAATCAGCAATACAATCTAGAATTAAATCCGACGGTCTTTTTTGAGCATCCCACGATTGCTGATTTTGCAAGCTATTTGATCGAAGAACACCGAGCGGTATTTGCTGCCCAATTTTCCGTACACACGCAAGTTGAGACCCTTGAACCAAGCCGAAAAGAAGAAGTGCAAAAAGATCAGTCAGCCAAAAGAATCCGCCCGCGATTCACAAGAAGGATGACGACTCCTCCCCAATCCCAACCGGTAGAATCTTCTGAGCCGGTAGCGATCGTGGGAATGAGTGGGTGCTTTCCGATGGCCCGGGACTTGAATGAATTCTGGGAAAACCTGAAAGCAGGAAAGGATTGTATCAATGAGATCCCCCAAAGCCGCTGGGATTGGGAAAAAGTATATGGAGATCCTCAAAAAGAAGTCAATAAGACCAACATCAAGTGGGGTGGTTTCATCGATGGGGTTGGGAAGTTTGATCCTTTATTTTTTGGGATATCGCCTCGTGAAGCCGAGCTGATGGATCCTCAGCAAAGATTGTTAATGACCTATGTATGGTTGGCTTTGGAAGACGCTGGTTATTCGGCGTCGAGCCTTTCGGGGAGTAATGCGGGCATATTTGTAGGGACAGGAAGCAGCGGTTATAGCAGCTTAATCGCGGATCGTCCTATTGAAGGGTATACCTCAACGGGGATCGTCCCTTCTGTAGGCCCCAACCGCATGAGCTATTTTTAAACATACATGGCCCCAGTGAGCCCATTGAGACAGCGTGTTCCTCGTCTTTGGTGGCCATTCATAGAGCCATTATTGCCATGGAGACAGGGGGCTGTGATCAGGCGATCGTTGGCGGGGTCAATACCCTGATTACCCCTGAAGGGTACATCAGTTTTAATAAAGCGGGGATGCTTTGTGGGGATGGTCGGTGCAAAACCTTTTCGAACCAAGCCAACGGCTATGTTCGAGGAGAAGGCGTTGGGATGCTATTTCTCAAAAAGCTCAGTGCGGCCAAAGCTGATGGGGACGATATCTATGGGATCATTCGCGGCAGCGCCGAGAATCATGGAGGTCAGGCCAATTCCCTGACGGCGCCCAATCCCAAAGCGCAGTCGCAGCTTCTGATTGGTGCGTATAAGAGGGCGGGTATAGATCCTGCAACGGTGAGTTATATAGAAGCCCATGGGACAGGGACCGAGCTGGGCGACCCCGTAGAAATCAATGGATTGAAAGCGGCCTTTAAAGCCTTGTATGAAGGCAGGGGAGATGCGGAGGTTTCGAGCGCTCATTGCGGGTTAGGTTCGGTGAAGACGAATATAGGACATTTGGAATTGGCGGCCGGAGTGGCCGGAGTGATTAAGGTTCTGTTGCAGCTTCAGCACAAAAGATTGGTAAAAAACCTTCATTGTGAAGAGATCAATCCTTACATCGAACTAAAAGATAGTCCTTTTTACGTCGTCCAGGAAAGCAAAGAATGGGCCCCTTTGAAAGATGTACAAGGGCAAGAACTTCCCCGCCGGGCCGGTGTAAGTTCCTTTGGATTTGGCGGCTCGAACGCACACATCATCATCGAGGAGTATCTCGATGACAGTTCAAGGTCCAAGGTGCAAAGTTTAGAGTTAAGCGATGAGCCTGCCCTGATTGTTTTGTCGGCGAAGAATGAAGATCGTCTCAGACCTTCGAAGTTGGACTTTTCCGCCACAGCGGATCAGCCTGTGGCTGAATACCTTCGACCTTTCACGCCACGTCTTCAAGACGTGGCCTATACTCTCCAGGTGGGTCGCGAAGCCATGGAAGAACGCTTGGGATTGATCGTGGGGTCCATAGATGAGCTGGCAGAAAAACTGAAAGGGTTTATAGAAGATCCAGACGATGTGGAGAACCTTTACCGGGGCCAGGTCAAACGGAACAAAGAGACCCTCGCTGTCTTTACGGTGGACGAAGAATTGCAGGAAGCCATGGACAAGTGGGTTCAGCGCAGAAAGTATTCTAAGCTCTTAGATTTATGGGTAAAGGGTCTGATTTTTGATTGGAGCAAGTTATACGGCGACAGCACACCTGACCGCATCAGCCTTCCTACTTATCCTTTTGCCAGAGAGCGGTATTGGGTTGAAGGTTCAGCGTTCTCTGTTCCTAGTTCAGGGTTGAAGGACAAGTTACATCCGTTGATGCATGAGAACACCTCGGACGTATCCGAGCTACGCTTTAGTTCGACCTTTACGGGTGATGAACTTTTCTTAACGGATGATATGGTCAACGGTGAGAAATTGTTACCGGGGGGTGCCTATCTGGAGATGGCCAGAGCGGCTGTCGAAGAGGTCGCCGGCTCTACCCAAAAAGATCAAGCAAGGATCCAATTGAAGAATATTGTGTGGGCTCGTCCAATTTCGGTGGGAACGGATCCTCAAGTAGTCCACATTGGGCTTTCCCCGGAAGAAAACGGAGAGATCGCCTACGAAATCTACACCGCCCATCCGTCGGATGAAAAATCCGCAATCCACAATCCGCAATCTGTCGAAGATCCGTCGGGGTGGAAAATCAAATCGGTTGTACATAGTCAAGGGGTGGCATTATTCGTCCCGGTAGACCAATGTCCAAAGTTCGATCTGCAAGCTTTGCAGGAAACGTGTAATCAAAACGTTCTAAGCGCAGAGGAATTCTATGAGTCCTTTAAAAGAGAGGGCCTTGACTATGGTCCTGCTCATCAAGGTTTGGAAAGACTTTACGTTGGCGATGATGAAGTGTTGGCCAAATTAAGGGTACCTTCTTCTGTGTTGGAAACCAAAGATCAATTTATTCTCTATCCGAGCCTGTTGGATTTGGCTCTTCAGGCTTCAGACTTTACTAACCAACAACCTTCCGTGCCGTTTGCCATGGAGGAGCTTGATATTCTGGGCGGATGTGGCGAAACCATGTGGGCGTGGATACGTAGCTCTGACCAGAGCTCAGCAGCTAACGTGCAGAAGCTGGATATCGATTTGTGCGATGAAGAGGGCCGGATGTGTGCCCGGATGAAGGGAGTGGGACTCCAGCCCATGAACACCGATATTGGGTTGAGTTCATCTGACAAGAAAAAGCAGTGGTTTTTTATGAAAGAAGAATGGATACCCCGCCCGATTCCCGACGAACTTGGGTGGGCGAATCGCTTAAAAGAATACGAAGGAAAGAGCATTACTATTTTATATTCTGATGAGAAAGAGAAGGACGCTCTTTGTACTCTGTTGAAACAACTGGAACAAGCCTCTCATATTTCCGAAGCGTTGCAGATTCAACCACTACATATCCGTGAAATGGGTGTTGACTCCTTTGAGGAAGCGCCCGATGTAGTCTTGTTCATGGGGCCGGAGGCGAAAGAAGACAGATCTACAGAGCTGAGCTATTTAGACCTATCCGTCGTATATCACTTGAGTCAATGTTTGATGAAAAAGGCGTGGAGTAAACCGATTAGAATTTATTATCTTTATGAAGGGACAACTTTACATCCTCGTTTGGAATGTGAAGCTCTATCTGGCTTTGTCGGGTCTGCCATGATGGAAAATGATAACCATGTTTGGACCTTGATAGGGTCTTATGACTGTGATGTATCGGTTACGCGTTCCCAGCAGCTTGTCAAGGAATGGCTTGCGGATGAGTCGTTCTACAGAGAGCCCGTACAATCTATTGAGGCCCCATCGATTCCCAAAGGAGAAATCTTTCAAACTGCGGCTATGACTCAGGTGCGATATGAAAAAACTCAAAGATTGGTGAAGCAAAGGGGAAAGACAACATTAAATCTTAATTTGCCGGAAGTCTTTCGCCATCATGGGACGTATATTCTTGCCGGAGGACTAGGCCTCATCGGAGAAGAATTGTGTCATGAATTAGCAGCGCGCTATCAGGCAACGCTGCTTATCCTGTCCCGTGGCGCTTGGGATGAGGTGAAGCAGAAACAGTGCCGGGAAATCGAAGAACGGGGAGGCAAGGCGCATTACTATTCTGTTGATGTGTCAGTGGATTCATTTTCATCGAATGGCCATAACGAAGCGTCCAACTCTTTGGAAACCAGGCTGATTCATGGGGGAAAATCCGAGAGCGTCACTCAAGTCGTTCGTGAAACCCTCGCCGAAGTGCTGAAAATTGAACCAGATTGACGATCATCAGCTGTTTCAAAATTATGGGTTAGACTCCATTTCAGCCATGGTGTTTTCCAACAGCTTAGAAAAGAAACTAAACGGGGAAGTAAAGCCACAATGGTTGGTTGGTTCTCCCACAGTTCTAACCTTGGCCGAGCGCTTACGGGCGGAAGGTAAAACCAATAATACTTATGGAGAGTCCAGTGAATTGATCATGAATACCAAAGAACAATTAAAACGGCTTGAAGAGGGGATGCTTAAACCATTGCAAGGACCTATTCGCCCTGGCAGGAGATATTCCCGGCCTCCTTTTTCGTCTCCCTGTGAAGAAGAGCTCCGGGAACCAATTGCCATTATTGGCCTGTCTGGTTCCTTCCCTCAAAGTAGGTCGGTCCACGATTTTTGGAAGGCGCTGGACGAGGATAGATCTCTGATTGATGAAATTCTCAAGAGTCGGTTTGATTGGGAAAAAGTATATGACCCCAGCGGAAAAGACCCCAACAAGATGCATTCAAAATGGGGGGGATTTATTCCTGATATAAGCGAGTTTGATCCGTTATTTTTTAAGATCTCTCCTGCCGACGCAGAACTGATGGATCCACGGCAACGCTTATTGTTGATGTCAATTTATCACAGTCTGCAAGATGGGGGCTATACACCTGAAGCACTCAAACAAAGTAAAACAGGTATATTTATTGCGGTAGAAGAGGATCAGTATGCTCAGGCTTTAATGGATGCGGGCATTGAACTTGAAGAAGGGCATGCCATGAGTATGCTGGCTAACCGTATTTCCTACTTTTTTGATTTTCGAGGGCCGAGTGAAGTCGTGAACACCATGTGTTCAGGAGCAGCAGTTGCTCTACATCGGGCCGTCTCGGCATTGCGGTCGAAGGAGATTACACATGCCTTTGTAGGAGCTGCCAACCTCATATTACGATACGACCGGACTCATTCATTTTTTTATCACGGAGCGGGCAAATCAGCCCTGATAGCTCCGTGTATTCTTTTGGCAAGAAGGCAAACGGTTCCCTTCGATCGGAAGGTGTTGCCAGTGTATTCTTAAAGCCCTTATCACAGGCGGAGACCGATGGAGATGCAATCTATGCGGTGATTAAGAATACGGCTGTGAATTACAACGGGCAGGGGGGCATGTCCATGGCCGCTCCCTACATCGCATCTCATTCAGACTTGATCCAGGCATGTTATCGTGAAGTGGGGATTGATCCTCGAAATATAGATTATATCGAAGCCCAGGGGATGGGAAGCCCCGTGGCGGATATGGCCGAATGGGGGGCCTGTAACCAGGCCTTGAAAGCGTTGGCAAAAGAGCAGGGTGTTGTCCTGGAACCGGGAAGGTGTCGGGTGAGTACTCTCAAGCCCATGGCGGGTCATATGAATTCAGCTTCCGCATTAGGGGCGCTGTTCAAGATCATTTGCAGTTTGCAGACAAATACCCTTCATAAAATTCTTGATTTTACCGAAATCAATCCTCATTTGGATACGGTCAACCAACCCTGTGGGCTTGCCGTCAGAACGGAGGAATGGCCAAAGAGGAACACGCTTCGCTTAGCCGGATTGCATTCGTATGGGGCAAGTGGAAATAATGCTCATGTGGTCATCGAGGAATACCTCGATGAGTCAAAGGTCGAAGGTCCAAAGTCGAAGGGTACCGTTGACCGCCCCGCTTTGATCGTTTTGTCAGCAAAAAATGAAGATCGTCTCAGAGTGTATGCCCAAAATCTTCTTGATTACGTCCACCTTCGGCCTTTGACGCCACGTCTTGAAGACGTGGCCTATACCCTCCAGGTGGGTCGTCAAGCGATGGAAGAAAGATGGTCCTTTTTGGTGAAGAGCGTCCACGAGTTAACAGAAAAATTAGAAGCTTATGTAAAAGCTCCGGCGGAGATGGATGGGTTTTGGCGGGGAGTAGTCAAGACGGACCCAAACGGGATGACCCCTTTACAGGAGGGAGAGGATTCGCAGGAGTCGATTGACAGATGGGTGATCAAAGGGGAGCTTGAAAAGCTCGCCGAACTATGGAGCCAAGGCTTTGTGATTGATTGGAACAAGCTCTATGGTGATACAAAACCTCGTCGGATCCGTTTACCCGCCTATCCTTTTGCGAATGAAAGATACTGGATCCAAGGAAATGAGGATTGTGGATTGCGGATTGCGGAAACGGGGAAAGAATTACATCCGTTGGTGCATGAGAACACGTCGGACGTATCCGAGCTGCGTTTTAGCTCGACCTTTACAGGACAAGAGTCTTTCTTTGCTGTTATGCAGGGGCAGAAGGTCTTGCTTGCGGCGGCCTATCTTGAGCTGGCTCGCGTGGCGTTGGAGCGGGCCGTCGGTGTCGGGTCCCTGGAGGAAGGTCCAACGGGGATGCAGATCAAAAATGTCACCTGGGCCGATCCGATTGCGTTGAATGGTCAAGCCAAAAAAATAAACATTGGATTATTTGTGCAAGAGGATAGGCCGATCCAATATGAGATCTATTCGGAAGCTGAAGCCCCTGAGAAAGAGCCGGTCGTGCATGGCCGAGGCGTTGGTATGCCGTATTTGCCCAATGAAACGGCGACCCTGGATATTCCAGAGATGTTAGGGAAAATAAACCATTACCGGTATGGTGCTGAGCAGTATTATAAAGACTTTAAAACGATGGGCAGTGTCTATGGTTCAGAACATCGGGGTCTTGAGACCGTCTATGTTGGAGATCAGGAGGTCTTAGCAAAACTGTCCTTGCCTGCCTCCGTTCTAGAAACACAAGACCCGTATATTCTTCATCCCGCTCTAATCGATGCCGTTTTCCAGGCCTGTATGGGGTTGATGATGGAACCGGGTGATCCCGCTCTTCTGAAACCCTTTTTCCCGTTTGCTATGGATAAGATTGAAATAACCGGGAAATGCTCGGCGTCGATGTGGGGTTGGATACGCGCTCCGGAATCCTCTATTGAACCGGTTAAACAGGCGATCGATAGAGATGACGCTACAGGGAGGACTGTCTCTGAGGGAGAATCGGCCCGGTGGCTAGGATTTCATAAATTTGATATAGATTTGTGTGATGATAAGGGGCAGGTCTGTGTCCGGATGAAAGGGGTGGATATCAGGGCCTATAGGGATCCTGTAGAGCGGGCCACACCTGAAGCAATATGTGAAGTACCCTCGTTAGAGGAGGATGCTGGCCAGGTCCGGAGAGTAGGGAAGGTTTCAGGTCAGAGGAGGCAGCCCGGGATGAGGGGATTAAGCATAGAAGAATGTGTCACCTGGGATCTAAAAGAGTTGCTGAAAAACTTTCTCAAAGTTCCCTCGGATAAACTGGATGTAGATACCCATCTCACCGATTTTGGATTTGATTCGGTGAGTTTGGTAAAATTCGCCAAACTCCTTACTGAGCACTACGGTCATGATATCACGCCATCATTGTTTTTTGGACATTCGACGATAGAGCAACTCACGCATTACTTTTTGACCGAACATCTCGAAGCTGTCCAAGGGTTTTATCACGAAGATGCTGGGACAGAAAATGTGCCGGTTCGGGTTACAGCTGAGGATAGACCGACGGAGCGAATAACCCGTTCGGGAAGGTTTCGATTTTTACCCCATGACACAAACCTGGGGGGTGATGGAACCGATTGCGATTATTGGCATGAGCGGTACGTTTCCGAAGTCGCGTAATATTGAAGAAATGTGGACTATCTTGTCGGAAGGCAAGAACGCGGTAGACGAGATTCCACCAGATCGTTTTGATTGGTGGGTCTATTATGGGGATCCGACCAAAGATATACACAAAACCAACTGCAAATGGAGTGGTTCTATACCCGGGGTGGCTGAATTTGATCCCTTGTTTTTTCAAATATCACCCCGAGAAGCGGAGAGCATGGATCCACGGCAACGGCATTTGCTTCAAGAGCCCTGGAATGCATTGGAAGATGCAGGGTACGGCGCCGGCCAAATCTCAACCGATAAAATTGGGATGTTTGTCGGGGCCGAAGAAGGCGACTATCAGTACCTCACAAAAGATAGCAGTAACGTGGGTCAAGCCGATTATGCCACAGCCAATGCATTTATGGACGCTTATGCCAGGTATCGTAATTTCCGGCCGGCCTCAGAGAGAAACGGCCAAACGGTTTCGATGAATTGGCCGTTATGGAAAGAAGGGGGAATGGGTGTGGATGAAGTCACCGAGCAGATGATGCGAGAAAAGACGAGTATGGTGGCGATGCAAACGTCGACCGGGATCGAAGCGTTTTATCAGGGCTTATCTTTGGGAGCCTCTCAAGTGATGGTGATGGAGGGGGAAGTAGAGACGATCAGACACGTTTTCTTTACAGATCAATCCGTAGAGCTTTTCGAAAAGCCATCTGCGATGGAAATGGATCCGGCTATCCTGCGAGAAAAAACCTTATATGAACTCAAAAAACTGTTTGGAGAAATGATCAAGCTGTCTGTCTCAAAAATCGATCCCGAAGAACCGCTGGAAACCTATGGAATTGATTCGATCATGGTCACTGAGCTGAATCAAAAACTGGAAGGCGTGTTTGGAGAAATTTCTAAAACCCTACTTTTTGAATATCAAACATTGACAGCATTAACCGACTATTTGATAGCCGATTATCCTCAAGAATGTGCTGGGTGGGCTGGTCTTCAAGAGGAAGTATCATCGGCTCAGGATACATCGTGTCTGGATCGTTCCTTTGGAGGAGACCTCCTCACATTGACTTCTCTAAGATTAAAGAAGGGTCGCTCTCGTGCATTGATGGGGGGCATGGGAAAAGAGAGAACTCAAGAGCCGATGGCGATTATCGGGATAAGTGGTCGTTATCCTCAAGCCAAAAATTTGGATGAATATTGGGGGAATTTGAAATCGGGCAAAGATTGTATTACGGAGATCCCCCAAGAACGTTGGTCGTTGGAAGGCTTCTTTCATCCGAATATGGAAGAAGCGGTATCTCAAGGCAAAAGCTATAGCAAGTGGGGCGGTTTCTTGGAGAGGTTTTGCGAGTTTGATCCCTTATTTTTTAATATCTCACCGCGCGAAGCGATGAGTATGGATCCCCAGGAGCGCCTTTTTCTGCAAACCTGCTGGGAAGTGTTGGAAGATGCGGGGTACACCCGGGAGAAGCTGGCTATACAGCATCATGGGAAAGTGGGTGTTTTTGCGGGGATCACCAAAACGGGGTTTGACTTATATGGCCCTGAACTTTGGAAGAAAGAAGAGCCTTTTTTCCCCCATACGTCCTTCAGCTCAGTGGCCAACCGAGTTTCTTATGCGTTAAATCTGCAAGGACCGAGTATGCCGATCGACACGATGTGTTCGTCTTCGTTGACCGCGCTTCATGAAGCGTGTAAGCATGTGGATCAAGGAGAGTGTGAACTGGCGATAGCCGGAGGTGTGAATCTATATCTTCATCCTTCCACGTATCTGGGTCTTTGTGCTCAACGGATGCTTTCGTTGGATGGACAGTGCAAAAGTTTTGGGAAAGGGGGCAATGGATTTGTCCCCGGAGAAGGGGTTGGAGTGGTCTTATTGAAACGTCTTAGCGATGCGCAAAGAGATGGGGATCCTATTTATGGAGTGATTCGTGGAACGAGTGTGAATCACGGGGGAAAAACCAATGGGTACACGGTTCCCAACCCGCAAGCACAGGCTGAACTAATACGGGATAGCCTGGATAAATCGGGGATAGACGCTCGGACAGTAAGCTATATCGAAGCGCACGGGACGGGGACCGAACTGGGTGATCCGATAGAGATAACAGGGTTAAGACAGGCTTTCGCCCGGGATACATCCGAGACGGGATTTTGCGCGTTGGGTTCGGCAAAATCCAACGTGGGCCACCTGGAAGCTGCAGCGGGGATAGCGGGGGTTACTAAAATACTGCTTCAAATGAAACATAAAGCACTGGCGCCAAGCCTGCATGCCGGAGAATTGAATCCGAATATTGATTTTGAGAAAACCCCGTTTGTTGTTCAGCAGGAGCTGGGTGAATGGGAAAAACCTGTTCTGGATGGGAAAGAATATCCCCGAATAGCGGGGATATCTTCCTTTGGGGCTGGGGGAGCGAATGCGCATGTGATCATCGAGGAGTACCTCGATGAATCCAAGGTCCAAGGTCCAAGGTCCAAGGTCCAAGGTCCAAGGTTCCTGTTGACTGCCCCGCTTTGATCGTTTTGTCAGCGAAAGATAAAGATCGTCTCAGAGCGTATGCCCAAAATCTTATTGATTATCTCCATCTTTTGACGTTGGACTTTTCCGCCGCAGCGGATCAGCCTGTGGCTGAAGACCTTCGACCTTTGACGCCACGTCTTCAAGACGTGGCCTATACCCTTCAGGTAGGTCGCGAAGCGATGGAAGAGCGCTTGGGTGATTGTTGGTTCGAAGAAAGATTTGGAGGAGAAGCTGCAGGCCTTCATAGAAGGGAGAGAGGATGTGGAGGATGTCTATCTAGGTCAAGTCAAACGGAACCAAGATGGGCTGGCGGTCTATGCCGCCGATGAGGACATGGCGAAGATGATTGAAGCCTGGGTCGCCAAAGGAAAGTACAGTAAGCTTCTAGACATATGGGTAAAGGGTCTGATTTTTGATTGGAGCAAGTTATACGGCGATAGCAAACCACATCGCATCAGCCTTCCGACCTATCCCTTTGCAAGGGAATGGTATTGGATAGAACAGAAAGAGGTCAGAAACCAGACGACAGCAGTCAGAGGTCAGCAGTCAGAGGCTTGCCAAGTTTACCAAGCCAACGGCATGGCCGAAGGCATGGTCAGTAAGAGGCTGCATCCGTTGGTCCATGAGAATACCTCGACCTTAGAGGAGCAGCGGTTCAGCTCCACATTCACAGGAGAAGAATTCTTTCTTAAAGATCACCAGGTGAAGGGAGAAAAAATCCTTCCTGGCGTGGCTTATCTTGAAATGGTTCGGGAAGCCGTTGAGCAAGCCACAGGAGCATTGTCCGAAGACAAAAAAACAATCAAAAGATTGAGCTTAAAAATGTGGTATGGGCCCATCCGATTACTGTGGGAATGAATCCTCAAGAAGTCCATATTAGTCTTTTCCCTGAAGAGAATGGGGAAACTTCTTACGAGGTTTACACCGCCCACTCAGGGGGTGGAGAATCCGAAATCCGAAATCTGAAGTCCGTCGAAGATCCGCCGGGGTGGAAAATCAATTCGATTGTGCACAGTCAAGGGGTGGCGTTGTTCGTCTCCGCAGACCAACGTCTGCAGCTCGATCTGAAAGCCTTGCAGGAAAGGTGTACTGGAAGTGTTTTAAGCGCGGAGGAATACTATGTGGCCTTTAAAGCGATGGGGATTGAGTATGGGCCTGCTTATCAGGGTCTTGAGAAGCTCTACGTTGGGGAAGATGAAGTGTTGGCTGAATTGACTTTGCCTTCCGCTATCCTGGAGACAAAAGACCAGTTTACGCTTCATCCTAGCCTGTTGGACTTAGCTCTTCAGGCTTCTATCGGCTTAGTCTTCCTTAACCGAGAACCGAGCCTGTCCTCCGTAGCTAACAAAGCGAGGGAGGAAACGCTGAACCCGAAACCCCTATTCCCCTTTGCCCTGGAATGTCTTGAGATCATTGATCGTTGCTCAGAAAAAATGTGGGCGTGGGTGTCTCACGCTGAAGGTTTTGAGTCATCGAATACAGTCAAAAAACTGGATATAGATCTATGTGATCAGCAGGGGAAAGTTTGTGTGAAGATCAGAGGGTTTTCTTTGCGGGTAGGGGAAGAGGGTGAAAGTTCTAAGATTTCTTTTCGGGGTCCATTGCAGCTTGCCAATAGAACTCCATCTTATTTTTCGGTTTCAGCTGATAAGCCTCAAACGATAGCTTTAACTTCACTGATCAGTGATCAAGCTGTGTTTAAGCATAAATCAATCTTTTCTCCCAAAGAAGATCTCGTATTACCTTTGCCCACGGATTCTTTATCACCCTTCATGGAGTTAAACGAAGCTTCTGCTGTTTTCGCACAAGAGGAAATGTCGAAGGAAGCGTTACAAAAAGAGTTGATTTCCAGTATGGCCAAAGCGCTATATATGAAGCCCGGTTCTATTGATATCAACAAGCCGTTTATGGATATGGGACTTGATTCCATTGTGGGTGTAGAATGGGTTAATAAAGTTAACAAAAAATATGGGCTTTCTATAGCGGCCACCACCGTGTATGACCACTCCACGATTGTTGAGTTTTCTGGGTTTTTAGAGAAAGAGCTCAAACTCAGAAAAAAAGTTCCAATGACTCCCCCGGAGACATCGAAGCGGGCTATTTCCACGAAACTCCAAACGTCCCAAGAGAGTCTAGTTGTATCCGAGGAGCTAAACGAAGCTTCTACTGTTTTCCCGCAAGAGGAAATGTCGAAGGAAGTGTTACAAAAAGAGTTGGTTTCGAGTATGGCCAAAGCGCTATATATGAAGCCCAGTTCTGTTGATATCAACAAGCCGTTTATGGATATGGGACTTGATTCCATTGTGGGTGTAGAATGGGTTAATAAAGTTAACAAAAAATATGGGCTTTCTATAGCGGCCACCACCGTGTATGACCACTCCACGATTGTTGAGTTTTCTGGGTTTTTAGAGAAAGAGCTCAAACTCAGAAAAAAAGTTCCAATGACTCCCCCGGAGACATCGAAGCGGGCTATTTCCACGAAACTCCAAACGTCCCAAGAGAGTCTAGTTGTATCCGAGGAGCTAAACGAAGCTTCTACTGTTTTCCCGCAAGAGGAAATGTCGAAGGAAGTGTTACAAAAAGAGTTGGTTTCGAGTATGGCCAAAGCGCTATATATGAAGCCCAGTTCTGTTGATATCAACAAGCCGTTTATGGATATGGGACTTGATTCCATTGTGGGTGTAGAATGGGTTAATAAAGTTAACAAAAAATATGGGCTTTCTATAGCGGCCACCACCGTGTATGACCACTCCACGATTGTTGAGTTTTCTGGGCTTTTAGAGAAAGAGCTCAAACTCAGAAAAAAAGTTCCAATGACTCCCCCGGAGACATCGAAGCGGGCTATTTCCGCGAGACTCCAAACGCCCCAGGAACGTCTAGTTGTCTCCGATCTGATTTCTTTGAAAAAACGTCGTTTGTCCAAGCCGGAGGCACGTTCATCTGCGTTGGATAGAGATAGAACTTCTTCCCTTTTGAACTCTCAGGAACTTATTGCCATTGTGGGGATGTCCGGAAGATATCCCGGGGCTAAAGACGTAGAGCGATATTGGAAGAACTTAGTGGGTGGAAAAAATAGCATTCAAGAAGTCCCGCTGAGTCGTTGGGACGTCAATCAGTATTATGATCCGGCTCCATCAAAATCCGGGAAGGTGAACTGCAAATGGATGGGTCTGTTAGATGATATCGATTGTTTCGATCCTTTATTTTTTATGATACCACCAGTGGAGGCCGAAGAGATGGATCCTCAACACCGGATCTTTTTAGAAGAAGGACATAAAGCATTTGAGTCCGCAGGGTATAGCAGCAGCAGTCTAAGCAACAAGAAATGCGGCGTCTATCTTGGTATTATGAGTAATGAATACAGTTTGCTGGGGATAGAAGCCCAGCGATCGATGTCAGGGACCAGTAACAGTTATGCGATTGCTGCGGCGCGGATAGCCTACTATCTAAATTTGAAAGGTCCGGCTATACCGATAGACACGGCCTGTTCATCCTCTCTGGTGGGGACCCATTTGGCTTGTCAAGCGCTGCATGCGGGAGAAATTGACATGGCGTTGGTCGGCGGGGTGACGTTGTATTTAACAGCCGAGTCGTACATAGGTATGTGTGCGGCCGGGATGTTATCTCTGGAGGGTCAGTGCAAAACATTTGATAATAGCGCCGATGGATTTGTGCCTGGAGAGGGCGTCGGAGCGATCGTGCTCAAGCGTTTAAGTGAAGCGCAAAGAGATGATGATTGTATATTAGGAACCATTATCGGATCGGGGATCAATCAAGATGGGAAAACCAATGGGATTACGGCTCCGAGCATAAAGAGTCAGATAGAGTTGGAACGTGAGATATACCGGAAGTATAAAATTGATCCATCGAGTATCAGTTATGTGGAGACGCATGGAACGGGGACGAAGTTGGGTGATCCGATAGAATTAGAAGCCCTCTCCACGGTGTTTAAGGAGCAAACCGATCGGAAAAATTATTGTGCATTGGGATCGGTAAAAAGCAATATTGGGCATACCTCGGCGGCGGCGGAGGTGGCGAGTATGCACAAGGCGCTATTAAGTTTAAAACATCAAAAGCTAGTGCCGACCTTGAATTTCAAAAAGCCGAATAGTCACTTTAATTTTGACGAGTCACCGTTTTATGTGAATACGGAATTAAAGACGTGGAAATCAGAAGGAGAAACGCCACGGCGAGTGGCGGTCAGCTCGTTCGGGTTTAGCGGGACTAATGCTCATGTGGTCATCGAGGAGTACCTCGATGAGTCCAAGGTCGAAGGTCCAAGGTCGAAAGTTCCTGTTGACCGCCCTGCTTTGATCGTTTTGTCAGCGAAGAATGAAGATCGTCTCAAAGCGTATGCCCAAAATCTTATGGATTACGTCCATGCTTCCACGTTGGACCTTCGCCCTTTGACGCCACGTCTTCGAGACGTGGCCTACACCCTCCAAGTAGGTCGAGAAGCGATGGGGGAACGTTTGGGGTTGATAGTTTATTCCATGGAAGAACTCAAAGAAAAGCTCCAAAGTTTTATGGATGGTAAAGAAGATGTGGAGGACCTTTTCCGGGGACAGGTCAAACGGAACAAAGAGACCCTGACTGTCTTTGCTGCGGATGAAGATATGGCCAAAACGATTGATGCCTGGGCAAGTAAAGGCAAATATTCCAAACTCTTAGACCTATGGGTGAAGGGTCTGATTTTTGATTGGAGCAAGTTGTACCGCAATAGCAACCCTCACCGCATCAGTCTACCCACCTATCCCTTTGCAAGGGAACGGTATTGGATTGAGGGAGATGCGGATGGCGGATTGGGGATTGCGGAGATAGGGAAAGAATTGCATCCCTTGGTGCATGAGAACACGTCGGACATATCCGAGCTGCGTTTCAGTTCGACCTTTACGGGTGAGGAGTTCTTTCTGAAAGATCACCAGGTGAAGAGAGAGAAGGTATTGCCTGGCGTGGTTTACTTAGAAATGGCGTGCACGGCGGTAGAGCAAGCTTCTGGAAAAAATCAAAGCATAGAGCTCAAAAACGTTGCCTGGTCTCGGCCGATTGCCGTGGGTGATATGCCCGTGGAGGTTCATATTGGACTATACCAGGAAGAGAACGGGGAGATTGCCTACGAAATCTACACCACCCATCCGTCGGATGAAAAATCCACAATCCACAATCCGGATTCCGCAATCAGTTCGATCGTGCACAGTCAAGGAGTGGCATTGTTCACCTCGGCAGATCCACATCCGCAGCTCGATCTGAAAGCCTTAGAGGCCTCGTGTAACCAACGTCACCTGAGTGCGGAACAAAGCTATGAAGCCTTTAAAAGGATGGGCTTTGAATATGGCCCTGCTTATCAGGGTCTTAAGAAACTCTACGTTGGGGAAGATGAAGTGTTGGCCCAATTAATGATTCCTTCTTGTGTGTTGGAAACCAAAGATCAATATATGCTCCATCCGAGTTTGATCGATGCGGTGTTGCAGGCGTCGATTTTGCTCCCTGCCAGCCGAGAATCGAGAACCCTAAACCCTGAACTTAAAGTCCCCTTTGGATTAGAACGGCTTGAAATTATTCATAGCTGCAAAGAGTCGATGTGGGTATGGATACGCTGCTCTGAGGACAGCGCTGCGGCTGACATTCAGAAGCTGGATCTTGATCTGTGTGATGAAGAGGGGAAGGTCTGTGTAAAAATCAAGGGGTTGGAGATGAGCCCTGTGGAGATCAAAGAAATCGAACAGGCTCCTGAAGAGCCCACAGGTAAACGAAGTGTTCATTATTTGGAAAAACAATGGGAAGCGTCTTTTCAGACTCCGAACAAAGAACGTCAGGGAACGATTCTTCTGTTGACCACAGAGGAAACAGAAGCATTAGCCACATTGGTTGCTCAAGCGTTTTCTCAAAAGGCTCATAGAGTAAAGATTCATCAGCTCAATCAAGCGTTAAGCCGCACGGAAAAGCTTGGGGAAGCATACGATGGTCTGGTGGACCTAGTGGGCTGTGGAAAAGTTCGCAATGAGTCACTTGATTGGATTGGCTGTGTTCAACAGTTGATTGAAAATGGAGCTAAAGAGGGGTTGACATGTTTGGGAATAACCAAAGGGTTGGAATCGTATCGGAATGCCTCGATGAACCTGACAGGAGCCACTCGGGCAGGTCTTTATCGAATGCTTCAAAGTGAATATACGCATGTACGGTCTCGCCATGTGGATTTGGATTCGAGCGTTAATGATAAGGAGCTTGCTCAACAGATTGCCGCTGAGTTCTTCATGGATGGGGAGGACGCTGAAGTCTGTTACCGTAGCAGGCAACGCTATCGAGCAACGCTATCGGAACTGTTGAGCAACGCAAAACCTGTTAAAAAGATCGTGTTCCCTGAAGATCATGTTTTGTGGGTTACAGGAGGCACACGAGGCCTTGGCTCTTTGTGCGCGCATCATTTTGTTCAACACTATGGGGTGAAACGGCTGGTATTGACCGGACGAGAAGCGTTTCCTCCCCAGGCGCAGTGGAGTGCTTATGCAGGGAAAGAAGATGCCGTCTCTAAGAAGATCAGAGCGATTGAATACCTACAAAGTTTAGGAGCTGAAGTTCGCATTTTATCAACGGATTTGACCGGTCGGGAAGCGGTTCAAAAAGACGTTCAAGAGATCACAGCAAGTTTGGGTCCAGCTGGGGGTGTTATCCATTGCGCGGGAATGGGCGATTTGGATAACCCAGCCTTCATTCGAAAATCTATAGAAGGCATTCAACGGGTCCTGGATCCCAAAGTCTCTGGACTGGATATTTTGCTTTCGCAATTTCATAAAGAACCGTTGGAGTTCTTTATGTTGTTTTCCTCGGTTTCTGCGATTGTTCCGACTCTTTCTTCGGGACAAAGTGACTATGCCATGGCCAATACGTATATGGATTATGCAGCTCAAGCAAGGTCACATGGGTTCCCTTTGATCAGTATTCAATGGCCCAGTTGGAGAGAGACAGGGATGGGAGAGGCCAAGAGTATGGCTTATCGCCAAACGGGATTGCTGAGTCATAGCAATGAAGAAGGACTAAAATTGCTCGATCAGATCCTCTCTGAGAATATGGGACCGGTCGTCTTGCCCGCCGTGGTCAATCCCACATTGTGGAAACCTGAAAAGTTGCTCAAACGCCGTATTGAAGATGGCAATGTTTTACCCGCTACAGTGTCTGAAGTTGTTCCTAAGACGGATCAGCCGAAAGCCTCAGGCGCGTTGTTTAAACCTATAGAAAATTGGCTCAAAGAAGTGTTTTCTAAAGAACTGAAGATCGACCAAGAGAAACTGGAATCTGATACGCCCTTTTCCGATTATGGAGTTGATTCGATTTTGTTAGCTCAAGTGGCCAGGAGAATGGATGAAAAATTAGCAGATCCCTTGGATCCATCAGTTTTATTTGAGCATTCAACACTGAATAAACTGACGTCTTGGCTGGTTCAGGCCCATTGGAATTCTTTGTCTACGGCGTTTGGCGTTGAAGGAGAAACAAGGGTGAAAGTTGAGGCATCGACCTTAAACGCTTTCTCTGGCCGCACCCTGCCTGGTTTAGTGCGGAAATCACGTCGAGCTATAACCAAGACTGAGGATATTGTTGTTGTCGGCCTGTCTTGCCGTTTCCCGGGTTCAACGAATGTGGAGGAGTATTGGGATTTACTATCCGAAGGCCGGTCAGCCATTGTTCCTGTTCCTGAAGAGCGTTTTAAGGGTTCGGATCTGTTTTACGCGGGGTTGATCAACAGCATTACCGATTTTGATCCCTCTTTCTTTTTGATTGCCCAGGAAGATGCCAAAGCCATGGATCCTCAAGCTTTTTTAGTGTTAGAGGAGAGTTTAAACGTATTCCATCACGCGGGTTATTCTCTGAAAGATATCAAAGGTTTATCAACAGGAGTGTATCTGGGAGGGCGTAGTCAAAACCTGCCCGAGGAAAGTGATTTGGAAGAGAGTCGCAATCCCATTATGGCGGTGGGACAGAATTATCTGGCCGCGAATATTTCTCAGTTTTTTGATTTTCGGGGTCCTAGTTTGGTGGTGGATACCGCCTGTTCTTCAGCCTTGGTTGGGATGAATTTAGCGATCAAGGACTTGGTGGCAGGAGAGATTGAGTCCGCTTTGGTTGGAGGGGTGAGCTTGCTGACAGGTGATGGCGCTCACAAGATTTTCCAACGACGTAAGCTTTTAAATACAGATGGGATGTTTCACATCTTTGATCAACGGGCTTCGGGGGTGGTTTTAGGAGAAGGCGTTGGTTTCGTATTACTCAAAACGCTGGATCAAGCCCAAAAGGATGGGGACCATATCTACGCGCGGATTAAGGGATTGTCGATCAACAATGATGGACGCACAGCGGGTCCTGCCACTCCGAACATTGAGGCCCAAAAAGAAGTGATGAAATTAGCGTTAAAGAAAAGTGGAAAAAAAGCTGAAGGCATCACGTATATTGATGTGAATGGTTCCGGCTCTGAAGTGACCGATTTATTAGAACTCAAAGCGATCGAATCGGTGTATCGTTCAGAGAGTAAAGATGTTTGCCGATTGGGCTCGATGAAGCCGAATATTGGCCATCCTCTTTGCGCCGAAGGCATGGCCAGTTTTATCAAACTTGTACTTATGTTAAATCATCGCCAGTGGGTTCCCTTTTTATCGGCTCAAGAAAAAATGGTCCATTATGATTTGGAACATTCTCCATTTATATTTGACCGAGAAAAGAGCGCTTGGTCAGAAGATTTTCATACGGTGGCCTTGAACTGTTTCGCGGATGGGGGCACAAATGCTCACGTGATTTTAGAAGGAGGAGAAAGGTTGTCTTCTGAAAGTGCTAAAAGAGCTAATAGAAGAAAACCATTACCTCCTCCTGAGCTTAATAGGGTCCATATAGGGAAAGCCTTTTCAAAAGAACCTTCTGAACAGAAACGGTTTTTCCTCTCTGAAACAGACCGAGGCCTCTTCACCCAACCCCATCCCTGGTCTCAAACCTTTGATCAGAATCACTCTATTTTTAAGAATCATCTGGCCTATGGTCAGACCTTATTACCGGGATTGGCCTATATTGATTTATTGTATCAATTTTTTAGAGCAAGAGGCTACGACTATAGGGAGTTAGAACTTCGCAACCTTTCGATTTATCAGCCGCTTATAGTAGGGCCGGACTATGGTGTCCGGCTTTTTGTTCAAAGCATTGAAGAGAGACAGGGAGAGATATGGAAAATTAGTGTGGAAGGTCAGGAATTCGGGAGCCAATCAGAATCGAAGAGTTATGTCACTGCGGAAATGCGTCGTAGAGATCCAAAAACATTCGAGGATAGCATTGATGTGTCGTCTATTTTTTCTTCCTCAGTCCGGGAGGTGCTTTTAAGTGACCTTTATAAAAGATGTCGTGAGTATGAATTAGTGCACACCGGATTCATGCGGGCCGAAGGAACCGTTTATTCGCTTGAGAGCGCGGATTGGATTAAGGTCTCTGTTCCTGAAGCAGGGCTTGATCAGGCTGATCATTTTATGTTTCATCCCACGTTAATCGACGGGAGTGGTGTTGGAGCTGGAGGCTTATTTTCATCTATAATGAAGGATGAAAAACGTTTGTTTCTTCCTTTGTTTTACGAGTCTTTTCGGGCGACCGAATTGCTTCAAAAAAACAGCCTTACCAGAATTGTAAAATCGTCGGTCAAACAAAAAGGAGAACTCCTCTCTTTAGATATGGAGTTTTTTAACGAATCGGGCCAAAAAGTCGCAGCGTTAAAAAACTTTGTCAATAAATTGGTTCGAGAAGCCGGTTTGATTAATCCCGGTCGTGCAAAAAAACAGCCTGTGCAGATCAAACAATCTCCCCCTTCATCAAACGTACACAGACCTCAACCTAGAAGTGTATCAAAGCTCAAAGCGCCTATTTCTCCGTCATCGAATGGAGCGTCGGATCTGGATATGTCGTATGTTCAGAAGGCCGAAGGTCTTTTAAAAAGAACGCTGGCCTCCAAATTGAAAACATCTGCCGAAGCCATCAATACCGAGTCAGGATATTATGAAATGGGCTTGGATTCATCCATGCTTTTAGAAGTGGTGAAGGAACTTGAAGGTCATCTTTCCATTTCTCTTGGGCCTACGTTGCTGTTTGAGTATACGACGGTCAAAGAGCTTTCAGCGTATTTGGCGCAGACCTATGGAGAAGATGTTCAGGGGGTTTCAACCGAGACTGCACCCGAGGGTACAGACCTCCAACATCAAGAGGTTAAGCCGCCGATGGTGGAGTCGTTTACTTCTCCTGTTGAAGAGAACTGGTCTGCTCCAGTGATGCAGGATGATATTGCGGTGATCGGTCTTTCGGGGAAATACCCTGGGGCGAGGAATGTGGACGAATTTTGGCAGAACCTCAAGGCTGGCAAGGACTGCATTACCGAGATTCCTCAAGAACGTTGGGATTGGCGCATTTTGGATGACCTCCAATCCCCGTCCGGAAAAAAGATGTCCAGATGGGGTGGATTTATTGATCATCCGGACTATTTTGATCCCGAATTTTTTAATATCTCTCCGCACGAAGCAGAGGCCATGGATCCCCAGGAGCGTTTGTTTTTACAGATTTGCTGGGAGGCGATAGAAGACGCGGGGTATCGGCCTGCTGATCTTACGCCTTTAAGAGGAAGATCCCGGAGGCGGGATGTGGCTGTCTTTGTGGGGGCGATGCACAAAGATTACACCATGATTGGTGCTGAAGTAGTATCTCGAGGAGCGCCAATGCCCTTGTCCTTAAACTATGCCACCATCGCCAATCGGGTGTCCTATTTTTGTAATTTTCATGGTCCCTCAATGGCGATAGACACGGTTTGTTCGTCCTCTTTGAACGCGGTGCATTTAGCGATGGAAAGTCTTCATCGAGGAGAAAGCTTGGTTGCCTTAGCCGGGGGCGTGAATCTCTCGCTGCATCCTAACAAATACATGACCTATGGAATGTGGGATTTGCATTCCAGTGATGGGTATTGTCACACGTTTGGCGAGGGGGGCGATGGGTATGTTTCCGGAGAGGGGATTGGAGCGGTTCTTCTCAAACCCTTAAAGCAAGCAGTCAAGGATGGGGATCATATATATGCGGTGATCAAAGGAAGTGCGGTGAACCATGTGGGCAAGGTGAGTGGGATGTCGGTTCCAAGTCCTGTGGCCCAGGGAGAAATGATAGAGCGATGTTTTGAACAAAGCGGGATAGATCCACGCACCATCAGTTATATGGAAGCGCATGGAACGGGCACATCGCTTGGAGATCCGATTGAGATCCAGGGATTGGTAAGAGCCTTTGGGAAATTCACCCAAGATAAGCAGTTTTGCTCCATAGGTTCAGTGAAGTCGAATATAGGTCATGCAGAGTCCGCAGCGGGTATTAGTGGGTTGACCAAAGTGATTCTACAGCTGAACCACAAAACGTTGGTACCTTCTCTTCATTCAGAGACGGTGAATCCACATCTCAATATGGAGGATACGCCTTTTTATATTCAGGATAAGACAGAGAAATGGAGTCAACCAGCGATCAAAGAACACGAGGGAGAGCCTGCTATTCTGCGCCGGGCGGGAGTAAGTTCATTTGGCGCAACAGGCTCGAATGCCCATGTGATATTGGAAGAATATGTGAAGGAAGAAGCACCAATCATGGAAGAGCTGATAGAAAAGAAATGGGTGATTGTTCCGCTTTCAGCAAAAAATCCAGAGCAGCTGAAGGAAGCGGCTAACAATCTGCATGCCTATTTAAGATCCACTATCGAGAATCCAGAATCTTCCGTTGCAAGCGGATCTCTCTGTGGCGGAAATATCCAGGATCTGGCCTACACACTCCAAGTAGGTCGTGAAGCCATGCAAGAGCGTATAGCCTTTCTCATTAAAGATGAAGAAGAGCTTAGTGAAAAGCTCCGAAACTTCATAAATGGAGAAGAGATTGGAGAACACTTTTGGCAGGGTCAGGTGAAGGATGGCGAGAAGGCGACGATCTTTTTTACCCCAGAAGATATGCAGGAGATGGTCAACCAGTGGGTCGTGCAAGGAAAACTGAGAAAGATAGCGAACGTATGGGTTCAAGGTTTGAATGTAGGGTGGGAAGCTTTCTATCATAATGAAAAAAGACCCCAGCGCATGAGTCTTCCGACCTATCCATTTGCAAAGAAACGGTATTGGATTGAAACAGAGGGGAAAATATCGAATATCGAAGGCAAGGCGTTGCATCCGTTGGTGCATGAGAACACCTCTGACTTTGAAGAGCAGCGTTTCAGTTCGATCTTTACGGGCGAAGAGTTTTTCTTAAGGGATCACCAGGTGAAGGGAGAAAAGGTATTGTCTGGAGTGGCTTATCTTGAAATGGTGCGGGAAGCCGTTGAACAAACCGCAGGAAAATTATCCTTAAACCATCAAAAAATTGAGCTGAAAGATGTGGTCTGGGCCCGGCCGATTGCTGTGAATGGTCAACCCCAGCAGGTGAATATTGGGCTCTTCCCGAAAGAGAATGGGGAGATCCTTTACGAAATTTATAGCGAGCCCGAGAAGAACAACAGCGATGACAAGCACTCCACGACCATGGTCTCACGACAACAGCTTGGCGACGAGATCGATTCCAGAAGTGTGCACAGTCAAGGGGTGGCATTATTCGCCTCGGCAGGCCAACGTCCGCAGCTCGATCTGAAAGCTTTGCAGGCATCGTGTATTCAAAGTCACCTGAGCGCTGATGAATGCTATGAGGCCTTTAAAGCGATAGGCATTGAATATGGTCCTGCTCATAAGGGTCTTGAGAAGCTCTACGTTGGGGAAGATGAAGTGTTGGCCGCATTGACCTTGCCTGCCTCTATCCTGGAGACAAAGGATCAGTTCACCCTCCATCCTAGTCTATTGGACTCGGCTCTTCAGGCTGCTATCGGCTTAGACCTCCCCAACCGAAAACCGCGAACCCTGAACCCTGAACCCAAGTCCCCCTTTACCTTGGAACGTGTTGAGATTTTAGATCGTTGTTCTGCATCGATGTGGGCGTGGATGCGCTGCTCTAAGGACCGTGCCCTATCTGATACCATGCAAAAGTGGGATATGGACCTGTGCGATGAGATGGGAAAAGTTTGTATTTCCTTTAGAGGATTAAGCTATGGAATTGAGAATTCCACACCCGTTAAAACCGAAACCCGTGTTCATTGGAGATTCTCATTACCCACGGATAAAAAAGAAAACGGAAGGAGCTCTTCGCATTTCAGCGTAGAAAAAAAGGCGGCGTTATTTGTACGACAAATAGTGGCAGACCAATTACAAAAACCGATTGATCAGGTTGACGTGAAGCGGGGTTATTTTGACATGGGGTTAACCTCTCTTGGGTTGGTTAAGATGGACCAAGGCATTAAGAGAAAAATAGATAAAGAGTTTGAGCCCACCTTACTGTTTGAATATTCAACCGTTTCAGAGTTGTCCGCATATTTGTGCAGCCACTATCCTGTTGAACTGGCTCAGTTAGTAGTGACCAAAGAAACAGTGGAGGAAAAAGTGTCAGATCGTGAGAGCATGGATCTAGGTCCCAGTTTGATGCCCTTGTCCAAAAGACGTTATTTATCTGCGGAGAAAAAAACGCCCCCTTTATTCCCCCTTTCCCCCGATCTTCAATCCCGTTTTCCGGAGTTGGTGCCGTTAAATGAGAGTTCGCAGGGCCGTCCTGTCTTTTGGTTTCACGCAGGATTGGGAGGGGCTCAGCCTTATCATGAGATCGCTCAAAAGAGTGTCCGGCCTTTTTATGGGATTCAGGCGCGAGGATTTCAAACAGAACGCTCGCCTTTACTTGGCGTTCAAGCTATGGCCGCTTATTACGTACATATCATCCAAAAGGTGCAGCCCGAAGGGCCTTATGATCTGGGGGGCTATTCTTTTGGAGGGACCCTAGCCTATGAGGTGACACGTCAATTGCAGGAAGGGGGCGCGGAGATAAACACGGTGGTGATGTTGGATGCGTTTGATCATGCACCTATGTCCATATCACCCAAAACCGATATGTTATCAGGGGTGAACTATTTGCTTTCCCTGCGGGCCATGGATCCGAAAAAAACGGATGAGGTGTTGATCCATCGTGATGAATTGGATAGTGACTTAAATGACGAAACTTTTTTAACCCGTCTGATCATCCTGGCTAAAAAACGAGGGTTAACCCAAACCAAAAAAGAAATTCAAGAGTCGATAAAGAAAATGGCAAGGGTTCAGCGTGCCTATGAACTGGATCGTTTCACGATTGAGCCTTTAACCGCCCCTAAAGAGATCAGCTGTTACTATTTTCGTAATAAAAGCGGATTATTTTTTGGAGAACATGAACCTTATTACACAGCGATGGAAGGTGAAGTTCAGTTGGATCACATAAACTATTGGAGCGAATGGAAAAAACAGATACCCAAATTCCATATCATGGATGTAGATTGCTCCAATCACATGATGCTTTTATCTGAACCCAAGGTACATGAAACGATCCTTGATTTTTGTCAGACCCTCTATTCTGCAGAAGGGATGAGGCCCCAATTCCTTACTTCTTTCAAAAGAAAGACCGAAAGAGAACATGGAATACTTTTTTTGAAAAGACCAGATCCAAAAAACGAGAAGAAAAATGGTGCTTGAAACTTCAGTCTGCCATGGCTATAAAGTTGGGTGAGAGAAGTGGATGCCGGTCCGGAGGACCAATGAGGTAAAACTCGGAGACGGTTGATCAGCCCGATGTGGTCCAGGTACATACTCTGGAGTAAACCCAGGGCTGAATAGTTCCTGGATCCGTTAGTTAAACGCGGTTTTCTGCACGAACCATTTGGGCCAAAAGGAATTACAAAAAAGCCTTGACGCACCCAACGAGTGCGCCTGCGTTTTTTTGCAACCTTTTGCCTCCAAAGCATTCGCACAGAAATCCCACGTTTAACTGACGGATCCAGGTAGTTATAAAAATGGTGATTGCAATGCGAATATGTTTATTTTTTCGACACCCCTACACTTCGAAAGTCCCATACATTCTTTCACTCTCTCTAATTCTCTTAGGGTTTACATTTATGTCAAACGAATCGCAGGCTCGTGGTATTATAGACCAACAGGCCCCTGCCTGGGGTGTAACAGAATGGGTTCAATTACCCGCAGGAAAGACTTCATTAGATATTACCGATTTTGTAACTATTCAGCTGCTCATTGAGCAAGAAGTTGAAGAACAGGCAGAACGGTCTTTCTGTTGATTAGAGCGTTTTAAACAAATCTACAGCCGAATTGTGAAGGGAATGCTGCAAACGTTTTTTTTGTTTAGTCATTAGGCCTTATGGTTTCCTCTTGCACCCGTGGTGAAACTGGCAGACACGCAAGATTCAGGTTCTTGTCCTGGCAACAGGGTGGAGGTTCGAATCCTCTCGGGTGCACCAAAGTTTTTCATTCTAGAGCATTTAACGATTGAAATGCCTCTCTAGAAGATCTATACTCCATGACATGAGTATAGCAACAGCAGAAATCCGGCGGCGTGCGATAGATGCCTACAAAATGGGCAAAGGTTCCCAGGCCGATATCGCATCTTCTTATCGTGTAGATCTTAGAACGTTTCAGCGTGGGCTCTCTTGTTTCAACGAAACCGGACAGACCGCTCCCCGACCGCGTGGGCATTGTCAGGCCTTCTACAGCGGAAAGCAGCTCAAGGCGTTGGCTCAACTGGGGGGCAAACATCCCGATGCAACGCTTGAAGAACTCAAGAACATGAGCGGCGTGAAGGGGTCGATCATGGCCGTACAGTGGGCGTTGAATCGGTTGGGCTGCCGGTATAAAAGAAACGCTTCACGCCAGCGAGCAGGACCGGGCGGATGTAAATCTCTTGAGAAAGCAGTGGATCCAAGAGGTGGCCAAACTTGATCCAAGTCGCCTTGTCTTTATTGATGAATCCGGGGCGAAAACGAATATGACTCGTCTGCGGGGCCGGGCGTTGGGCGGGAACAGGTTTTTTGCCAAAACGCCTCATGGACATTGGTGTACCACCACCTTGATTTCTTCGGTCCGCCTGGACGGAACAACAGCGGCCATGGAGGGGGAGGGGGCGACAGAGACGGCTGTTTTTGGAGAATATATTCGCCGGGTTTTTCTCCCGACTCTTTCACCTGAAGACATCGTCATCATGGACAATCTTCGCGTCCATCACAATCCCAAGGTCATTGAACTCATTGAGTCATGTGGGGCCCATGTAAGATTCCTTCCACCCTATAGCCCCGATTCCAACCCCATTGAAAAAATGTGGGGCAAGATAAAGAATCGGTTGGGCAGCCTTGCAGCCCGCAGTCAGCAGGAACTATCTGAAGCGCTCACACAAGCGTTCGAAGAGGTTTCTCCTGACGAGGTAATCGGCTGGTTTTCTTCGTGCTACATCGCGACACCTCAATCGTGAAGCGCTCTAGATCCTGCGTTTAACTCCCGAATACAGGTTTGCTAAGGTTTCACTCTCTTTTCTGCATTTTTGTCAACTTTTATTTTTTCATCATTAATGTTTTCTTGAAAAATTCATTATTTTTGTTTACAATTTTAGCTTTAGGCGTATCTTTCGTCCTAGGTCCTTTAATCTTAATGGAGATTTTCGATGAGCGTAGAGAAAAGTTTTGAAATAAAGAAGAAAGATATAGCGTTGCGAGGACTAAAAGATCTTCATAATGCGCCTATCCAATCTTCATCAAATCAACTCGATGGGGCCCAAGCACTTGTTAAATGTCTTGAAAATCAAGGAGTTGAATGTATATGGGGTTTATCCGGTGGCGCTGCAATTCCTATATTTGATGCCTTGGCAACAACCGGTACCAACATTAAACTCGTTTTAGTCCGTCATGAACAAGGCGCTACCCATATGGCAGATGGTTATGCGCGTGCTACCGGAAAGCCGGGCGTTGTTTTAGTCACCAGTGGACCGGGCGCCACCAATACAATCACCGGTATCATGACCGCGCACATGGATTCTGTGCCTATGATTGTTCTTACGGGTCAACAGATTACTTCTATGCTGGGTAAAGACGCATTTCAGGAAGCCGATGTCTTCGATTTGACCATGCCTGTTGTCAAACATAGTTATTTGATTAAGAGTGCAAATGATATACCTCGTATTGTTAAAGAGGCCTTTTACATTACTAACACAGGTCGACCTGGCCCGGTTCTTATCGATATTCCTAAAGATATTAGCCAAGGACCTTTTGAAGGGGATCTAGATCCTGAAATGGATCTTCCAGGATATAATCCTGAGCCTGAAGCCATCGACGAAGAATGTATTCTAGATATTGCTCACGCATTAAATAATGCGAAAAGGCCCGTAATTCTTGCAGGGCATGGAGCGATAATTGCTTGTGCCGGTCCTGTCATTAAAGAATTAGCCCAGAAAGTAGGGATCCCGGTCACGAATACACTTTTAGGTAAAGGCATATTCCCAGAGACAGACCCGTTGGCATTGGGGATGCTAGGCATGCACGGAACCGCTTATGCGAATAAAGCCATGGTCGAATGTGATTTGGTCTTGTCTGTTGGGTCACGTTATGATGATCGGATTGTCGGTCAACCCCATCAATTTTGTAAACATGCAACCCGTATTCATATAGACATCGATCCAGCGGAAATTGATAAGATGATTCAGTGCCATATTCATTATGTCGGTGATGCGCGGCGTGTATTAGAAGAAGTGATTAAACATGTCCGAAAAGCGGATACGGATGAGTGGTTACAGCGGGTGGATGACTATAAAAAAAGGTTTCCTCTGAAATATAAAAAACAAGGAGGCTTAAAGATGCAGCACATCCTTGATGAAATCTATAACTTAACCGATGGGAAAGCGATCGTTTCGACCGATGTCGGACAGCACCAAATGTGGGCCGCTCAATTCTATAAAGTCGATGCACCCTGGAATTGGTTAAGCTCCGGTGGGGCAGGGACCATGGGATATGGTTTTCCTGCAGCCATTGGAGCCCAGTTTGGACGACCCAACGACATCGTCATTGCAATAGTCGGAGATGGTGGATTTCAAATGACCATGTGTGAATTAGCCACCGCTTGTCTTCATAAGCTTCCTATCAAAGTGCTTGTATTAAACAATCATTATTTAGGGATGGTTCGACAATGGCAGGAGCTTTTCTACGAAGATCGAGAAAGTGGGGTAGACCTTGAAGGAAATCCGGATTTTGCAAAACTCGCCGATTGCTATGAAGGAGCCAAAGGCTTTACCTTAAAGCGAGCGGCTGATGTTAAGAAGATTTTGAAACGGGCCCTTGAATATAATGACGGTCCTTGTGTTGTGAATGTAGAGGTAGAAAAAGCTGATAACGTATATCCCATGATTCCACCGGGAAAAGCATTAGAGGATATGTTGATTGATGCACCTAAAGAAAAACTTGAAAAGCCAACGGGATCAACGTGATTTGGTATTCGTGCTTCATTTTTTAAAATGGGGCCAAAAAAGAAAATAATAATGAAAGACAGTAAGATAAGCGATATACATACATTAGGCGTATATGTCTCTAACAAACCGGGTGTATTAGCACGAATTGCACAGGTCTTTGCTCGGCGTGGGTACAATATTGATTCACTGGTTGTCTCTTCTGGTATCCTTGGGAATTATTCTCGTATGACCATTACGGCTCAAGGCGATCCTAAAGGATTAGATCAGATTATCAAACAAGTGAACAAACTTGTTGATGTATTACATTGTGTTGACCATACCCATGATGACGCGGTTGTTCGAGAGCTGGCATTGATTAAGATCGAAGCCGGAGTCGATAAACGAACAGAGATTCTTCAGATCGTCGAACATTTTGGCTGTAAAACGGTCGATTTAACCGAGGATTCCCTGATTATTATGGTTGCAGGTCATTCAGATAAAGTCGATGCCCTTATTGAAATGCTTCGCAAATATCGTATTATCGAACTAGTCAGAACGGGTAAAGTATTAATGGCGCGTGGTGTACAGGAAACATAGAAGAAAGTCAGTATGTTCTCAGATGTTGAGATGTCTGGGACGTCATTAAGTCAGTCCCGCTAAGCGGGATGTTATTTATTGTTTTTGTACGTAGTGCTACCTAACACGAACGAAGTGAGATAGAAATGGCTGAAACATTATTTGATAAGGTTTGGAATAAACATGTTGTTAAGAATATCTCTGATGACTATGTATTGCTTTATATTGACCGTCATTTAATCCATGAAGTAACCAGTCCCCAAGCGTTTGAAGGACTTCGCCTCGCCCAGCGTACAGTGCGGAAACCAGAGCTGACATTTGCTACCATGGATCATAATGTGCCTACCGATGAACGGAATGTAATTCGTGATCCCATATCCAAAATCCAAATAGATACCTTAGAAAAAAACTGTCAAGATTTTGGAATTACGCTCTATGATCTGAACAGTGAACAGCAAGGAATCGTTCATATTATTGGTCCTGAATTAGGTATTACATTACCTGGGTTAACCATCGTGTGTGGAGATTCGCATACATCCACTCATGGAGCCTTTGGGTCTTTAGCTTTTGGGATCGGCACATCTGAGGTTGAACATGTATTAGCCACACAAACCTTACCCCAACAAAAATCGAAAACATTTAGAGTAGAATTCACCGGACACCTTAAACCCAAAACAACCTCAAAGGACATGATTCTAAAACTCATTGGTACGATCGGTACAGCCGGTGGAACGGGTTATGTGCTTGAATACTGTGGTGAGACGGTTAGCGCTCTATCCATGGAAGCGCGTATGACGATCTGTAACATGAGCATTGAAGCGGGCGCTCGTGCAGGCATGATTGCACCGGATGAGGCAACATTTGACTATATTGCTTGTAGTGACCGGCCTTTTGCGCCAAACGGAGAGGCTTTGGATCAAGCGATTGAATACTGGAAAACATTGCCTAGTGATGAAGATGCCGAATTTGACCAAACCATTACCATTGATGCAAGTGAACTAGTGCCACAAATTACATGGGGAACCAATCCGGGAATGGTGACAGATGTAACGGGTCAGGTTCCTGACCCCAGTTCTGTACCAGGATATAGCCGAACAGATATCGAAAAAGCGTTAGACTATATGGGGCTAACGCCAGGTACTCCCATCACCGATATTAAAGTAGATACCGTATTTATTGGAAGTTGCACCAATGGACGTATAGAGGACTTACGACAGGCCGCGAACTTCATGAAGGGGCGTGCAATTGCCCCTCACGTTAACGTCTTAGTGGTCCCTGGGTCACAGCACGTTCGTAAACAGGCCGAGGAAGAAGGGTTAGATAAAATATTTAAAGAGGCAGGCGCCGAGTGGCGTTTTGCAGGGTGCAGTATGTGTCTAGGCATGAATCCCGATCAGTTACAGCCCGGTCAAAGATCTGCCTCTACCTCAAATCGAAACTTTGAAGGACGTCAAGGTAAAGGGGGACGAACGCATCTTGTAAGCCCAGAAATGGCGGTTGCCGCAGCTGTTGAAGGGCACTTTGTAGATATAAGGAATTGGACATAGACATCATAGAAGCTTTCAACATACATAAAGGGCTCATCGCCACACTAGACCGAGCCAATGTAGATACCGATCAGATCATTCCAAAACAGTTTTTGAAGTCGATCAAAAAAACCGGGTTTGGTCAGGGGCTCTTCTTTGATTGGCGATATGGGTTAGATGGAAAGCCCGATCCTTCTTTTGAATTAAATCATGAAAAATTTAAAGGAGCTTCTGTGCTTATTGTGCGTAATAACTTTGGCTGTGGATCTAGCCGTGAGCATGCTGTCTGGGCTGTACAACAGGACGGATACAAAGTGGTTATTGCTCCTTGGGTTGAACGAAATGGAACCAGAATTCCTGGATTTGCTGACATTTTTCAAAATAATGCTGCCAAAAATGGATTACTTACGATTGAGTTATCAGAATCTGAAGTAGGAGAAATTTTTCAACATATTGAAAGATCTGAGGGATTAGAAATAACAGTCAACTTAGAAACCCAATCCCTTCTAGTGCATACAAACCCAGAAATTTCTTTCCATTTTGATATCGATCCTAGTGTTAAAGAGCATCTTATACGTGGACTTGACCAAATTGCATTAGCGTTTGAGCACGAAAATGCCATTCGTGACTTTGAGTTTTCCCATAACGTTCAAATCTCGATTCAACAAAGCTAGTTTATAGAAATGGAGTCTAAAAAACATTCTGAGAGTGAATGTATCCGGAAAATAGTGGGAGATACGCTAACGAGATATTCTCCCTTTCAGCGTCTCGATGCGTTGAGACGAAACGCGATTCCTTTCTGTGGTGTTTCGAAATATGAAGAATCCGATCTAATCATCATTCGAAAAGTTGTTGGTCAAACTAGTTCACAATCAAGTTGAGTATATTACCGTAGGAGGGATTGCCTTCTGTCTAAACGGATATATAAGACTGATCGAGGATGTCGATATACTGTAAGCGTCCGAGCGGCGACCCCCTTGACCGGTACCCGAAGGGTAAACTAAGCTTTCAATGTAGGGGGGGGGCTAGGCCGCATCAGCCTTTTGAGCCGCATGCCAATTGGCCGGGGTCAATTCGCTCACCTGCGTTATTTTCATCGTCGGTAAACGACCGAGCACATCGTGCAGATAATCTTGGGCGTTGATCCCCCGGCGACGACAAGACTCCAACAACGTATAGAGACAAGTTGATATCCCAATTCTTTTGCCGTCTTCGCCATAGAAAAAAACCGTCTGGCCTTAAAACGTTTTTGGTAGACTTTTTCCCCCTCGTCTACATAATCTTGTCCGTAACGCAGCATTCGATAAATGAGTATGGCCAGTTTACGTGCAAGAGCAAATACGGCCACGGCTCCACTCCTACGCCGAGCTACCCGACGATATTCAGCCCCCAAAGAGGAGTGTGATCGACTCAAAGAAACCGCCGCCATTCGCAAGATTCCAGCCACCCGATTTGAACCCGTACCACGAGGGGGCTTTTTCTTGAGAGCTTTTCCTCCAGAAATCCCCATCTTTGGACAAAGCCTCAACCAACTCACAAAATGTTTTTTCGAAGAAAAATCACTCAGATTAAATCCCACCTCGGTAAGTATGACTTGCGAAACTCCAGCGCTTATCCCGTCAATACGCGTTAAATCTACTCCGGAAAATTGCCACAATATTTTTTGGTCTTCCTGCTCTCCTCGGTTACGTATCGCTTTTCGTTTAGCGGCTTTAGGATGCTCAGGGGCCTCTTTATTTTTCCGTTCTTGCGGAGTCATCGCTAACAACTCCTTGTGCAGTTCTTGCTCGTAATCGGTAATCTGTGCTTGGAGTTGGTCATAGAGCTTTAGGGCCATTTTAAGGTTAAACAAATGCTCTGATTTCCACGTACCGGTGAGGTGCTCAGCTATTTCTTCTTCGTTTTTTCCGCAACGAGAATCTCGCAAACGCGCAAGGACTTTGGGGCCACGTTGACCTTCAACAATCCCATGTACAATCGCTAAGCCTGTTTTTCCGGTAATATCTGTTAGGGCTCGATGAACTTGGACATTCATTTGATCCAAAGCCTTTTGCATCCAGTTGACGGTTTTGGAACGTTCCTCAACCAGATTGGCACATTGGCGAGTCAATGCGCGGCATCTACAAATGCCTTCACTCGGTCGAAAGGATCCATGTAATAGGCCACAGCTGTGTAGAAGCTGAATCCATTGACAGTCCTGTACATCGGTTTTACGACCCGGGACATGGCACAGTTCTCTGGCGTTGACCAAGATGGGCTCTATTCCAGAAGCCTCCAGCAGTTCGTACAAAGGGATCCAGTAAATCCCTGTACTTTCCATGGCCACCGACTTTACTCCTTGCTCTTGGAGCCAAGCGATCAGTCCGATTAATTGGGGTGTAGCGGATTGAAAAACACGCACGTTGGGTTCGCCGCTGATCAAGGCCGGACCACATACGTAATGCTCGCAAGCCCCCAAATCAATTCCAGCCACCTTCGGTTGGAGTATGGGTAAGCTTTGCACGGATCGTTTATTTACCTTTGTTTTTGATGCCGACATGATATCCTCTGGGTTGTGGTTAGTTGTGGAGGCTACGGCCCGAGGTGGCTATACAATGGATTCTGTCCTGGGGGAGTCGCCTGGAGCGCTCGCCAATGAATGATGGCCAACTCAGACCCAAACTTCGTATGGGGCACAAGGCACCAATATCTTTAGGGGGGCTTAACTGCCGTAGCTTTCATGACATTTACACCTTACCGGACTCCAGTTTCAACCCTGAATGATCCAGCAAAGAGACCATGCTGGTGGCGAAACTTCGATGGAATTTCCTCAACCTATATCCCTACATAGATATGGTTATGCGGGGATATGATACGCACAAACCGATGGCGGATCTAATAGGGGTGATGCAACAGGGTGGTGCTATGAGTGTTATCCCAAATCTTTTATGGAAGTCCGAAGACGGGCAGGTTCAAAATAACGACTTTTCATACACACCGGAGACGTTTAGCTGCGGTATTGACTGGTCGGATCATCCTCCTAAAGCTGAAACGGAAACCTTTCCGATAAACGAATTCCTTTCCACTCAGAATACAGGCTGTGCTTATAACTGTGGATGGTGTGGCGGTTCCCGGGAAGCCTTTCGCCGAATTAATAAAAAGAAACGCGCTATGATACGCAAACCAGCATGTGAAATAGGTTATGAATTTGACACACTGAGCAAAGTTCCAAGAGTGAATGAACATCACTTTTACTCTGTTGGTTCATACAATGAAACGAAAAAAGGGATGGAATTTTTTGTCGAAAAGGTGGCTGAATCAAACGTCAAGTCAATCAGTTACGAACAGTTCTTTTTGACCTCGGATGATGTACTGCAACGCATGGCGGAAGCGAACAAACGCACCTTCATTACGATTTCACCGGGAAGCCACGATCTTCGGGTGGCCAAGTTATCAGGGCGGGGCGTCTATTCAAATGAAGAGATGGAGCGTTGGATTGAGAAGGCTTTGAATTATGGTATTCACCAAATCGACATGTGGTATGTCATTGGTATGCCGGAACAGGACGAGAAATCGGTGATGGAAACGGTTGACTACTGTCAGCGACTTTTGGAACGATTTAAAGACAAACGAGTCAACCCGATGCTTTGTCCCATGATTCCGTTCCTGGACCCCACTTCAACCTTCTTTGAATATCCGGAAAAACATGGGTACCGGATCTTTTACCGCACCGTTGAAGAACATCGCCGAGGCATGATGCGCACATCCCTCATCAACCGTATCAACTATGAGACGAAATGGTTGTCCCGCAACGATCTCGTTCATGTAGGATTTAGGGCTGTACGGGAATTAATGCTAAGAAAAGCGGCATCTGGTTTTTTGCCATCCTTTATAGTCGAAGACTTTGTTACAAAGATCAATGATGATCTAAGTTTCGTCGATGTCGTGCATGAGGCCGATTGCATCGCTGATGAAAGGGCGAGGATTCAAGCATTAGAAGAATTAGGGGACGAGATTTTGAACCGTAACAACCGAATTTTTTCCTCGGGCGTAATGAGCCAGGCCTTCCCGGTAAACCGTCAGATAGGCGGTCGGTGGTTCGATGAAATAGGCTGGGAGTCTGACCTGCTTGAAACGGTGCAGGATTCATGAGATTTGGCCCTGAAAATCAGAAGAGAATGCGAACTCCTTCTTCAAGGGCATCACAAACCTTTTTTTTAGCAATAATCCCTTTTTTGTTATTACCTTTACGTAGGTCAAAATTTCACCTGAATCCGTCAGCTATCGCTTCGGAAGGCGTTTTGGGGCTCAAAAGTTGAAAACTTTTTCCTTGAGATGCTCGCTTTTGGGCGGATTGGGACCGGCAAATATCACCCTGATGAATTTTTTGAGCGTACAGGTCAGATTCACTCTGATTTGGCCATTTTGGGGCGTAGGCCTCCTTGGGCAGTCGCCTTAGAGTATTGTTAAAGGTGCAGGGAGGGCTATGCGAAGGAATGGGCAATATCTTGTATCACTTCAAACCAGCGACAACGCTTGCCAAAGTGAAGTTCAATTCGTCCGGCGTGGCGGACCAATCGAACCGCGCAATAAACGATATTTTTGAGAACCGTTTTGATTCGCCAGCGCGGGATGTTGATTTTCTGCGGGGCAAGCCCAGCCCGTTTGATGACCTCTTGGCCAAGACCGCGCAATAGGTTGAAGGCCACCATGGCGCATAACAGAATAATCTTATTGGCACAGAGTCTCCCCGAAGGCAATCGCTCAACATCAAGATCGCTTTTGAGTTCACTGTGGTACTGCTCGCTGGGGCCATGTCCATGATAGAGATCTAGCACGGTCTTGGCACGACAAGAGAGGTTCGTCCACCAGGTGTTCACCTCAAGTTTAGGAACCAGAAGTTTCTGACCATCGATATCGATGGTGCGTTCAATCACTTCGAAGGCCACCGGGACACAAGGGCGGTTTTGGTCACCACCGAGATGGAAATGATCGAAAAAGCCTGTGTAAACGTTCTTGCCTTCACGACTGTCTTGTTTGTCTCCAACTCGGCGTGCAAGGGCCAGCATTTGTTCAGGACATTCGCGGCGAGGATTTCGCTTTACGATAAGATAATGATCCCCAAAAGCGTCGAAGTTATCGGCCACAGCGTTGCCACTATCAAGCCGAAGCAAACATTTTCCACCCAGGCCCAGGGTTTGGAGCGTTTCAACGCTGCGGGCAATAAACGCGGTCGTTCCCGACTGACAATGTTGTTTACCGGGTCGAAGTTCGCACTCAAGCATGTGGCCTTGAGTGCCCACATAGGCAAATATCGGGGCGTAACCATCATGGCCCTTCTAGGTGTAGGAAACGCCTTCTTTCGAAGAGCCTGAGTGATCCAAAGGGCTCACATCGATATCGACGGGAACAAGATCAAGCCCTTCGACATCTACCTAGCCAAAGGGGCCCGAGGAAAGAAGTTCGGTGTTGAGTTTGCGTAGCCCCACATGGGTTCTGGCTGGGGGCAGGTCGTCGAAACGACGTCGGAACACCGGCTCAGAGGCTACCCTTTTTAACTCCCCTTTTTAAGTCCAAAGGCATTCATAAAAATCTCATCACCCCGGTACAGGTCGATATCATTGAAAATCGGTTCGACCGTTGCAAAGTAAGCCGATCTGGGTAAGGAGGATCTCCCGATCAGAGATCGCATCGGAGCGGCGTGGTTGAAAATTGGAGGGAAGAATCTGTTGAGCATGATCCTCAAGCAGCAGGCCGCAAAGATGATTTCCGCTTGTGCTGTTGAGTTCGCCCTTGCCAGTCTTTATTTTATATTGTTTCATATACACACCTGTTGGGGTGGGGTTGTTTGTTTGAATACGGGTATCCTCCCCGCTTTAGCCCAACAGGTAATGAAAAATCGTCAGATTTTATCTGACGGATTCAGGTATAGGTCAATAACTCCTGAATATCTTCTTCATCCTCGATAACTAATATTTTTGCTTTTTTCATAGGTCACTTTGCTTTGATTGGGTGTAGGACAAGAAAGTTACAAAGAACGAACGATCTCAATGTCCTCGGAGGGGATTTACCCCCCCCAAAAAAAAGAAGGCTCAAACAAAAATCGGAAGGAAGAGAAAGAAAACATCTGCAAAGAAACACTTCTCTCTCCCCTTCCTCAACACTGAAAGGTAAGATTATGAATAACGCAGAAATAATACAAAAACATATCAAGCAAGTAAGCAAAAAAATTGATCAGGAGGATCGGCTCGGATCGAGTGTTGAGCAGCCCTTGGATTTAAAAAGTTACTTAGTCGAGGGAATGAGTCAGTTCCTTGATGTGGCCTTACACAAACAACGAGAACGGCATTTACAAGATCAACCCGAAGATCAAGCCAATGGGCATGCCCCTGAACGAATCCTTCGAGTGGAGACCTCTCCGGTGTCGGTGAGTATTCCCCGAACTCGTCAAGGGTTCTACCTGCCCCTACTGCCCAAATATCAACGGACGATCCCTCAAGACTATCAAAGTTTATTAGAATCGATCCTCTTGGAGGCCAAAAGTTTCAAATCGGCTTTAAGAACGATGCAGGCGATGGGGCTGGGGTACTCCCGAAGCAATTGGACAACTTGCTCAGCGAGCTCTATGAGCAAGCCAAAACATTTAATAATCGAGCGCTGGATGTCGACTGGCTCTTTTTGTACATCGAGGACAAAGTCCTGCACCTGGTCGACGAAAAAGGTACCGTGGATAACGCGGTGCACTTTATGGTCATTGGCGTGAGTATGGATGCGCGCAAAGAACTGATCCTCAGCCGGGTTTATTGGGGAGAGGAAACCGCCGATCAGTGGCGTGAGACGTTGTTGGCCCAGCACCGTTTTACAACCCGCCTCTACGACTCCAGAACCTATAAAACAACCCGCCTCACGGAACGTTTTATACTGGATGCGTTTGGCGTTGTTTTCAAAATAATTTAACCTTTTGTTGGCTTCTTCTTCATCGGCTTCAGGATCTGTCTCAAGCTGCTTGCGGATTTCGGTAATAATTTTTTTTCATCACTTTCTTCCATCTTTCCGCCTTGTTTTTTATCGTTTCAGCATTCGTGAGCAGGATACCGCTTAGATCATAGAAATGTTCACACCCATGATAAAAATCTAAGATGTGGATGGCCCCTTCAAAATTCATGCGCGCAACATTCCAAATCCATTCGGCCCCATCACCCAACACTACGACTTGCTCGGCTTTGCCCAACCCCCGTAAGCGAGCCTCGTCTCGTATCAGGGTCCCAAATTCTCTTGCAGGATTAAAGCTCGCCACATAGGCTGTGCTCTGGGTGTCTCGCAAGGTATATCCCTTCTCATCCCTTACATGTTGAGTGAATACGCAGCCCAGCTTAACCTCTCGGGTTTTGGCCTGCTCATTTTTTTTGCCTTTTCGGCCTTGGGTTTTGGCTAATTTCACCCGAACTCCTGTGCCATCATAAGGAAATATACATAACCGGTATCGATCCGGTTTTTTGAGGTTCTCGACGCTGTGAACAGGCTATGATAGTCGGCTCCACTTTGTTCACCATTCCTTGAATTGTCGACCCGAAACGTGAACGCCCCCATAGACCTGCAAGCTCATCGAAGCCTCTTGATAGGATGAATCCATCGCTTCAGAACGGCACATCAGCCGCTGTAATCCGGGTGTATAGCCGTCGATCAACCCTAGAGCGCTTCACGATTGAGGTGTCGCGATGTAGCACGAAGAAAACCAGCCGATTACCTCGTCGGGAGAAACCTCTTCGGACGCTTGTGTGATCGCTTCAGATAGTTCCTGCTGACTGCGGGCTGCAAGGCTGCCCAACCGATTCTTTATCTTGCCCCATATTTTTTCAATGGGGTTGGAATCGGGGCTGTAGGGTGGAAGGAATCTTACATGGGCCCCACATGACTCAATGAGTTCAATGACCTTGGGATTGTGATGGACGCGAAGATTGTCCATGATGACGATGTCTTCAGGTGAAAGAGCCGGGAGAAGAACCCGGCGAATATATTCTCCAAAAACAGCCGTCTCTGTCGCCCCCTCCATTTCCATAGCCGCTGTTGTTCCGTCCAGGCGGACCGAAGAAATCAAGGTGGTGGTACACCAATGTCCATGAGGCGTTTTGGCAAAAAACCTGTTCCCGCCCAACGCCCGGCCCCGCAGACGAGTCATATTCGTTTTCGCCCCGGATTCATGAATAAAGGCAAGGCGACTTGGATCAAGTTTGGCCACCTCTTGGATCCACTGCTTTCTCAAGAGATTTACATCCGCCCGGTCCTGCTCGCTGGCGTGAAGCGTTTCTTTTATACCGGCAGCCCAACCGATTCAACGCCCGCTGTACGGCCATGATCGACCCCTTCACGCCGCTCATGTTCTTGAGTTCTTCAAGCGTTGCATCGGGATGTTTGCCCCCCAGTTGAGCCAACGCCTTGAGCTGCTTTCCGCTGTAGAGGGCCTGACGATGCCCACGCGGTCGGGGAGCGGTCTGTCCGGTTTCGTTGAAACGAGAGAGCCCACGCTGAAACGTTCTAAGATCTACACGATAAGAAGATGCGATATCGGCCTGGGAACCTTTGCCCATTTTGTAGGCATCTATCGCACGCCGCCGGATTTCTGCTGTTGCTATATTCATGTCATGGAGTATAGATCTTCTAAAGAGGCATCTCAATCGTTAAATGCTCTAAGAACCTGTTTGGTTAAAAACATTGAATAAAAAAAGAGATTTGGTAAATGTAGAGGATGTACCCGAGCGATTTAAAAGATAAAGAATGGTCGATGATTGAAGTTCTCAGAGAGCGATCCGATCCTCGAGGAGCACGTCGAAAGCATGATATCAGACAGATCGTCAATGCCATCTTCTACCGAGTAAAAACCGGTTGCCAATCGCGTATGCTGCCTCAAGAGTTTCCGCCTTGGCAAACCGTCTATGATCATATCCGTCGCTTAAAAGAACGTGGATTATGGGAAAAGATGTTATTGATGCTCTACGAAACTCAACGCAAAAAAGAGGGCGACAAGCCCGCTGGAGTCTTTTGATTATAGATAGCCAGAGTGTAAAAAGCAGCCGTGAAGGAGAAGAACAAGGCTTTCATGGAGGCAAAAACGTTAAAGGGCGTAGCCGACAAATCGCTGTAGATATAGAAGGCACCGTATGGGGGCGTACATATACATGCTGCAAACAAAGCTGATACAAAACGGATGTCAGGGACAAATTTTCCATGTTTTTTTATCATAAAAACTTTTACTGCAATGTGTTGAAAAATTCATAAAGTTTCGAACCTACTTGTTCAGTATTTTTTTAAGTTTTTTTATTATAAACATGTTACAACTATAATTGCATGGCTATATTAGAATTTTTACAGATCATTTAACATGTTTATATTTAAATGGTTATTTTAAAAAAATGGAAATTTGGCCCTGACATCCGTTTTTTAACCAAAAGCTTCTCACACTACGGCCATTTCGTGATGCTTTTGGTCTGCTGTAGAGGCGGACGTTGCGGGGGGGCTATGGGGCAAGTTTCGTATATTCTTTTGTGCTCTTTAATGCCCGCTATACGAAACAGACCTGTTTCATGTTTAGCGGTCACGTAATCTTCGCCATCTGAAGGGAGTTTATGTGTATAGAAGTTTTCGTATTCTCTATAGATTAAGCTTTTGCGGGTAGCAAACATGTGGTGATGCGCTTCACCTTGTAACCACCTTTTGTAATGGGGTAAAAAGGTGCCGCTAAAAAATGTAGCCATACATCCTGATCCATAACTAAACAGTCCGACTCGCTTTTCGGAAAGGTCTTCCTTGGATTCTATCATCAAGGAAAGGATTCCTTCGTATAAAGAGGCCGTATAGCAGTTACCCGTGATAGGATTGAATTTAAGAGAATCAGCTACCTGCTGATATTGTTCTGTCGGCGTAAGTGTGCTCTTATTTATTTTCGCTAGATGGGTATGTGCTTTTTCTGCCATTCGGGTAAAGGGCAAATGGTAGCAAAAACGATAGAAATCTTCGAACCGGGCTCCTGATTCCTTGACATAGTGTTTCCAGGATTCAGCTAATGCTTTCAGATAGATTTTGATAGAATACTTGCCATCGACCAAGGCTTCATCTCGATAGTTCGGTCGCCAAAAATCCATCACATCTTCGGTATAAGAACCCGACTCGCCATTAAACGCCAAAAGACAAGGCTGTGCTGAAAGAACGATGGCTATAGCGCCGGCCCCTTGGCTTGGTTCCCCGGCCGTGTTAAACCCATACCGTGCAATATCAGAGGCAACCAACAAGATCTTTTGAGTGGGATTCTGAGTGACAAGGGCTTGAGCGATTTGCAAGCCTGTTGTACTGCTGCAACAGGCTTGTTTGATTTCAAACGCTTTGCAGGTTGTTGGAAGTCCAAGCAATTTGTGAACATAGATAGCCGCCGCTTTGGACTGATCGATACTGGACTCCGTTGCGAACATGATCGTGTCTATAGAGGATCGTTCTATGTTTTCTAGTGCGCGATATGCGGCATTAGCACCCATGGTAACGACGTCTTCGTCCGGAGGAGGGACCGCCATTTTTTCTTGTCCAAGCCCTCGGAGGTATTTTTGAGGGTCCAGCCCCCGTTCTTGGGCCAATGCTTCTAGATCGAGGTAATAATGGGGCGTATAAAAATTTATAGACTCAATTCCAAACTTCATAATCATCCTTTATAGCAGGTAGCTTCAGAAAGAACTTTGTTACGCAAAGCATCTAGATAAAATTTAATTTTTTATCCATTTTTTTTGAAACAAGAACAAAGGTTGTTGCTCTGTTGTTGGCGAAACGGCTTCAGCTGCTTTGAGCAGCACTTCTTCTAATGTCTTGAGGTATCTGATAAAGCTTTCTTTACCTAGATGCGAAAGCAAGATCGTTGTGCAAGGCTTATTTGCCTTAAATGTTTTCCGAATGTGAATGGCCCCGGACTCTTCTAGTGTTTTTAAATGACGGCTTAGGTTGCCATCGGTGAGTGTGCATTGATCTTTAAGCTTATTAAATGTAAGCTCATTCTCAGTCCCACATAGCGTTGACATAATAGCGAGCCGATTCGGTTCGTGAAATATTTTATTTAATAAGGTGTACGGATTCATATGTTGATTCGACATGCGTATCCTTTCTTTCATTCATGTTTTAATACGATACATGGAGTCGTCTATGATCTACATGTAATATAATACCTCCGGTCCATTCTCCAGCAAAAAATACCATGCCCATGGGCCATGGATTCAGAAAATTTATTTTGGGCACGAGTAACCACAACGCACCACTTATAATATAAAAGAGACCCACAAGACATATGGATTTGGGTAAAACATGGCGCGAAGCCAAGTTTGTTAAGCCGAACATACACATCCATACCCCGAACAAGTAGTTATGCATACCGTGTAATATGAACGCTACGGTTAATATGGTGGCCACAAAGAGAGGAGGAATAACATCGAGTACAGGCAATAACCTTCGTATATCTCTATTCACAACATTATCTGTCCAAAACCAATAGACCAAAGCCCCTAGATTTAGACTAAATGAAGCAGCGAGTAGGCAACCCCAACCTACCAAGTGGGCTTCTGAGGTAGGGGGATACCAAGGGGTCGACATGGCTATTGCCACGCATAAGGCAAGTGTTCCTGATATGGCTCGTGTAGGACCTGAAAAGCCTTTAAAATGAAGACGCTCGAGGATAATCTGTTGTAATTGCCGGACCTGTACCAGCGCATCTTGTATATGGCGAGCTATCATTTATTTTCTCTATATTGTTAATGATTTCTTCCAGGAGGAGATTCGTTTACTTCCTCTACAATTTCTTTAAGAATGGTGCCGTATCCTTTACCATCGGACATTTCTTTTTCCATTTCAAATAGTGCAGTGGTTGTCCCTTTAAGGGACCCTTTTTCAAAGAGGAATATAACGGAACCAATTCGTATCTGGTCATTTAGGTGTAGTCGAGTTGACGAATCAATTTGCTTCCCATTTACAAAGGTTCCGTTTTTGGATTTTAAGTCCTGGACATAATAATGCCCATTTTGGAACCGAATCCCCGTATGTGTACGAGATGCTTTTTCATCATCAATACAAAGATCTGTATCAGGACTACGCCCAATGGTTATTGGGTGTTCCTTTAATTCATATTTTTCTGTTCTTCCGTCTTGATTTTTATAATGAAGAAACATTTTTGGAGGCTTTTTGATTAACGCCTGATTATACCTTAAAATAATGTGTATGTCGAGTTTTCCAAATGGTTTACGGGCGAAGGGGGTGTAGGACAAGAAAGTTACAAAGTTAGCGATTAAGCTACTTTTTGTTGTTCTCAATACTTATCAAATGTATCTCCGGCAATACAACAGCGTAGAGACAATACACATTGAGCTCCTTGAACACTCCAAAACATACCCGACTGTTTTGCCCGTTGGCCCACCACCGTTTTACACCCCGCCTCTACGACTCCCGAACCTATAAAATAACCGGTCTCACGGAACGTTTTATACTGCATGCGTTTGGCATCGTTTTCAAAGTAATTCAACCTTTTGTTGGCTTCTTCTTCATCCACTCCAGGATCTATCTCAAGCTGCTTGCGTGCTTCGGTTATAATCTTTTTAATCCCACCTGGATCCGTCAGTTAAACGTGGGATTTCTGTGCGAATGCTTTGGAGGCAAAAGGTTGCAAAAAAACGCAGGCGCACCCGCTGGGTGCGTCGAGGCTTTTTTGTAATTCCTTTTGGCCCAAATGGTTCGTGCAGAAATCCGCGTTTAACTGACGGATCCAGGCCCCATTCTCTTTCATGACTTTCTTCCATCTTTCCGCCTTGCTTTTTATCGTTTCAGCATCCGTGAACAGGATGCGGCTTAGATCATAGAGGTGTTCACACCCATGATAAAAGTCTAAGATTTGACGCGCAACATTCCAAATCCATTCGGCCCCATCACCGAGGACTACGACTTGCTCGGCTTGGCCCAGTCCCCTCAAGCGAGCCTCGTCACGTATCAGGGTCCCAAATTCTCCTGCACGGTTAAAGCTCGCCACATAGGTTGTGCTCTGTGTATCTCGCAAAGGATACCCCTCTTCATCCCTTACGTGTTGAGTGAATACGCAGCCCAGCTTCACTTCTCGCGTTTTGGCCTGCTCCTCTCTTTTGCCTTTTCGGCCTTGGGTTTCGGTTGATTTCATCGGGACTCCTGTCCCATCGTAAGAGATATACATAACCGGTATGGCTCCGGTTTTTTGAGGGTCTCGATGCTGTGAGAACGATACGATATCCGGCCCAACTTTGTTCACGACCCGTTGAATTTGTCGACCCGAAACGTGAATGCCCCCATAGACCTGCAAGCTCATCGAAGCCTCTTGATAGGATGAATCCATAGCTCCACAACGGCACATGAGCCGTTGTAATCCGGGCGTATAGCCATCAATCAACCCTAAGCGTTCATCCAAAGGGACACACGTTCCTTGTGGCCCGTGATAATAATCACGTTCTACCTCAAACGAACCGAGCACACTGTGTACTTTCTTTTTGCGCAGGGCTTTATCTTGATCGGGTTGGGCTTTTTGATTGAGTAACCACTCCAGGATGTTGCACCCGTCTTTGATGAGTGCGACCTTAAGGGACTGTTCGAGTTGGGCCATGTTCCAGGTGCCTGTTTGGGCATACTGATCTTGAACGGTCTTGATCAACGCTTCGGTTTCTTGATACCGACTGGTTTCGAACTCATCTTTTTTTTAGATTCTTCAGAAGAACCTTGAGAAGAAATCTCTTCGGTAAGCCGAGTAAATTCATCACATAGCCTTCGAAATTGAGTATAAGCTCCAAGCTCTTCACGCACCTTTTGAGCCTCTTGAGGAGGAATGCGTTGGGAACACTTTTTTTGTCCTTCATACCGCTGAAGGACATAGTAAGGCCCTTGTTTTTTGACCGTTCCATCGGCCAGGGTTTTTTCGTAGTACTGTTGGCTAAGTTGTCCACGCCTCATAGAATGAATCTGCTCTATTTCTTTGAGAATAGTCTTTCTTCGTTTTCTTGGGTCTAAGCTCATGATAGGCCTCCTTTGTATATATTGTATTTATCAAAATACAACATATACGTCAAAAAATATATGCTGGCAAGGGCTTTTTGAGATCCTGTAACTTTCTGGTCCTACACCCAAACAAACCCTTCGTTTTGATGGATTATCCCGCTGAACAACCGGCACTAGAACATTTAACGATTGAAATGCCTCTTTAGAAGATCTATACTCCATGACATGAGTATAGCAACAGCAGAAATCCGGCGGCGTGCGATAGATGCCTACAAAATGGGCAAAGGTTCCCAGGCCGATATCGCATCTTCTTATCGTGTAGATCTTAGAACGTTTCAGCCGTTGGCTCTCTCGTTTCAACGAAACCGGACAGACTGCTCCCCGACCGCGTGGGCATCGTCAGGCCCTCTACAAGCGATCACACAAGCGTTCGAAGAGCTTTCTCCCGACGAGGTAATCGGCTGGTTTTCTTCGTGCTACATCGCGACACCTCAATCGTGAAGCGCTCTAGCTCAGCTAAAAAAGAAAGATTCGAGCGTTGCAGAACGATGGGAACTGTACGTCGGCGGTCTTGAGTTAGCAAACGCCTATTCAGAACTGATAGACCCAAAAGAGCAACAAGCAAGATTTGAAGTTTGTAAACAACAACGCAGGCGTTTAGGTAAACCCATCTATCCTGTTGATGAATATTTTATGTCTGCGTTGCAAGAAGGGATTTCACCTTCAGGTGGTATTGCATTGGGGATTGATCGACTTGTTATGCTCTTTTCCGATACCCTGTCTTTAGATGATGTCTTACCATTTAGAAAAAGCTAGTACTCCTCCAAAGCTAAATTTCTGTATATTGAATTATAACGTGTCTTGAAAGTAGGAGATCATCTTCTTTAAGCCATTTTCAAGTTTTTCGACCGGATCCCAACCCAATTTTGTCCTAGCGACTTCGGTATTCGGCTTTCTTTGCGTTGGATCGTCTATAGGTAAAGGTTTGTATACAATTTTAGAAGGGGTGTTCGTGAGTTTAATAATCAATTCTGCGAGTTCGATAATGGTAAATTCTACTGGATTCCCTAGGTTAACGGGCCCAATAAATCCGTCGTTTTCCATCATTTCTGTCAACCCGTCAATCAAGTCATCAACATAGCAAAACGAACGCGTTTGCTCTCCTTTTCCATAGACGGTGATGTCTTTTCCTTGAAGGGCTTGAACCACAAAGTTGCTGACGACACGTCCATCGTTCTGCGCCATTCTAGGTCCATAGGTATTGAAAATTCGAACAACCCGGATATCTACGTTGTTTTGTCGATGGTAATCAAAAAATAAGGTTTCTGCGGCTCGTTTTCCTTCGTCATAACAACTTCGTTCGCCAACGGGGTTTACATGCCCCCAATAGGTCTCAACTTGGGGATGCACTTCAGGATCACCATAGACTTCAGAGGTGGACGCTTGTAAGATTCTAGCCTTCACGCGTTTTGCTAGGCCTAACATGTTGATAGCGCCGACAACAGAGGTTTTTATTGTTTTGATGGGATTGTACTGATAATGGAGAGGAGAAGCAGGGCACGCCATGTTATAAATTTGGTCTACTTCCAGCAAAATAGGTTGGATAACGTCGTGTCGGATAAGCTCAAAATGCGAGTGGCCTAGTAAATGACGGATATTATCTTTGTTCCCTGTAAAAAAATTATCTAAACAAACAACGTCATTTCCGTCTTTAATAAGCCTGTCGCAGAGATGGCTCCCAATAAACCCACTGCCTCCAGTGACAAGGACTCTCTTATTTTTTGTCATACTGTGTACCTCATCCATCGACCCTTAATTTTGAAACAACTCGTAAAAACTAACATTCGAACACCATCTACCTTACAAGATCAACATATACAGGATAATGATCAGAAACATGAATTTCATTTTGGCCGGGTTTAACAAATACATTGTTAATGTCAACACCTTGCCGGACAACATAAGGTCTTTTTGCCACCCATGGTTTTTCGGTTAAAGCAGAGGAAACAATGGCCCGATCAAAGGCTACCGCGGGATAGTCTATATCAGGATCGCCATCACGTTTTGGTAACGAAGCTCTTTCTTCGATGGGAAACCCCCGCCAAAGATCTTTCCAGTCTTTCACGGGATCCAAGCTAAGGTCTTCCTTAAATGCTTCCGCATCCGGATCGACGTTCATGTCGCCAATAATCATTACTTCCCAGGTACGACTCGAATCTGCAGAAGACATGATATCCATCGCATCTTTGTGTATAATTCTAAGGCCGGCTTGACGTTTTCTTATATTGGTTTTTCGATTTCCATAATTAGATTTTAAATGTACACCATATAACAATAAGTGGTGGTCTTGGCCTAAATTTATTTGTGCAGAAATAGCTCCGCGAGGAGGTCGTGCAGGATCATTCACATGTTTAAAATCCAATTCGTGTACTTCATCAATCGGCCAGTGAGAGAGGATGGCGATGTTTAACTTTCCATTGCGTCTCTTGCTGTCGAATTGGGTTATAAAAACTATGGGATAAGGCGAATCCATATAGTCATTTAGCCGCTTTAAAATGTGCCTATTCTCAATTTCCTCAATAAAGACAATATCGGCGCCTATGTTTTTAAGGATTTTAGCGGCATTGCGTGCTTGCCAATCGGTTACAGAAGGTGTTCGATATACGCCGTCATCGATTCCGTCTGTAAAATTTTGTATATTATATGTACAAACACGGATGTTTGCCTTTGGCCCTGTTTTAGAAGGTTTGTCGTTTTGAATCTCTACGGGTTTCTCCGTATGTAAAGGCGATGGCAAGGCCTCTATTTCTTTACATCCGACACACAGAACAATGCCACCGGCTACAATGCAGAGATAAGGAACAATTTTTATAATGCTATTATTCATCCTTTATTTAGAATACTTCATTCGGTTTACGATGCAATGCGGATTTTGTTAACAAATAAGAAGCATGTTTAATTAGGTGAAACAGAAACTTTATCTATACCCGATGCCCATAAAAGGAGGTCTCATCCTCTTTCTTTTTGTATTTATCTTGAAAGTAAGGTCGGAGGAAAAATCTTACTTTGTTCGTGAAGCAGATACGCTCGAACACATTGCCAAACAGCATCATCTAAGCATTCAAGATCTCATTCGATTTAATGGACTCGAAGATCCTGACAAACTCGTTGTGGGTCAACGTTTGTTGATTCCGGGAAAGCCGGGGGGGCCCATTAAATATGTTGTGCAGAAAGGGGACACACTGGAAACAATCGCGGCGCGGGTCGAGTGTTCTGTTTCCGCATTGGTTTCCTACAATCGTTTGGCCCATCCTAACACATTGTCTATAGGCCAAATTATTTATATCCCTGACAAGCAGACCCCCATCAAAAATAACAGCGGATTAGATCCTCAAATTCGTAGCCTTTTGGATCGGATTCGCCTTCGAAGATGGAAATATATCGTTGTGCATCATAGCGCATCGCTTAAAGGGAATCCCCAAAGCATGGACAGATATCATCGAGAAAAGCGCCGCATGGAGAATGGGTTGGCTTATCACTTTGTCATTGGGAATGGACAAGGCATGCAGGACGGGGAAATTACTGTTGGGTCTCGGTGGAAAAAACAGTTACAGGGGGGGCACCTTGCCAGTGAAGCCTTAAATCAGGTAAGCATCGGTATTTGTTTGGTTGGAAATTTTGATGTAAGCAAGCCATCTAAACCACAAATGGTAAGCCTTAAAGACCTATCTCGATATTTGCTTAAACGGTGCGGCCTTGAAAAGGATCATATTCGTACACACCGACAAATTAACACAAAACCTACGAAATGCCCGGGGCGTTATTTCTCACGCCAAGCATTATTGAGGGCACTATAACACATTCCAGACGCGAAGACCTGATGTGTCAAAATAGAATCTACTTGCGTACGGAGAGGGTGATCGATACCCTTTTTCTTTCAAAATTAAACGCTCGGGTGGCGGAATGGCAGACGCGCTAGGTTGAGGGCCTAGTGGCCGCTTAGGTCGTGGGGGTTCGACTCCCCCCCCGAGCACCAACCTTCCTCATAACGGATGCTCCCTTCAAAGGTCATAGGAAAAAGTGGGTACAAAGCCCTTATTTTCAGATCTTTTTGCGCCTGTTGGTCAATTTTTGCCTAGTGGCTGCATGAAATTCTCTGCGAGGAAGGCTTTACGTATGCTACCCGCGTCGCCTTGGCGAGCGGCCCGACCAAAGAGCTAAGGATCAATCCGATAAAAGAGTCTACATCTTTTTTGAGTGCCTCCCATATTCTGAAAGAACTGGGGATCAAGGATCCATTGGATTTACAAATACAGGCGGGTGCATATACAAGGGAGTTAATGGTTCGCCGGGTTGTCTTTTTAGAATTCGCTGTATAGCGATCTCTCCAACGATCCGAGCAGAAGGATACCGATTTTCTTTTATGGCTGAGCACCCGGACTTTTTTAGAGTATTTAAAACAGGTTCTAACCGGTCCCATTCAGAGCTTACAATGAGAGTGTGTTGTTGCAGTTTATTCTCTAATCCGTTGGGGGGTACTAAACGCCAGCTGTGACATAAGGACGGTATATTGTTTTGATCGATTTTAAAAAGACCCAACCAACATTGTTGACGTCGGGCATCTCCGACAACGGCTATATAAGGGGTTGTTGTTTGGCTCGCTGTTTCATATGCTAAAGCTTCTCCACTGCTTATGGCATAAACCGGTTTTTTATCTGGCAAAGCAAAGGATTGAACGGAAGCCAGCCCGATCCGTAATCCAGAGAAACGTCCAGGCCCTCGACCCACAGCATACCCATCAATATCCTCCCAGTTCATACTTGTTTCGGACAAAAGGGCTGGAATTTCATCAAACAATCTACGCGCACCTTTTTTGGCTTCGATCCAGTTCTTTTCAGTTTGTGTTCCGCTTTCGGTAACTAGTGCCAGGCTGTTTTGTGATGAAGATAGATCTATGGCTAATATATTCATGGATTCAAAGGGGCTAGGTTTTGGTTTTAATGGTAATGATCCGCTCTTTTTCTTCGCTTCCGGCATCGATATAAACGTGTATTGTATGGGGGGGGATCAATGAGTCCGCTCGTTGAGCCCATTCAATGGCCGTTATGCCCTGTCCATCAAGATATTCATCTAACCCGAGGTTTAAGGCCTCTTCTGTACTGTTTATTCGATAAAGGTCAATATGATAAAGGGCCGTGGTTCCATGATATTCGTGAATAAGCGTGTAGGTTGGACTGGTTATAGGCTGGTCAATGCCCAGACCGGCAGCAAGACCTTGAACAAAACAGGTTTTTCCAGCACCTAATTCACCATAGAGTGCAATGATGGATCCCGGGACCAATGCATGGGCGAGTTTTGAGGCCCATTGATAGGTGTCTTCAGGTTTTTTGGACATAACGATTTGGTTGGATATCATAATCACAATTTTGTGCAATCGGATCCCCTCCTCTTGTGGAGAGAACGTTGGATCTGAAAATGTTCAAATCCTTTGGCTTCAAGGCTCCATGATTTGCCTTGTTCCTGAACACATTTTATTATGTTTTTTTCAGGTGTTATATGGCCGATGGCTGTACATGAAAGTTCAGACCCTGGATATCTGTTTTTCTCAAAAGTCTCTTTTTTTTCGGCGGGGACGGTAAAGAGAAGTTCATAATCTTCACCATCGTAAAATGCATGTTCAAGAGGTGTGCATGTGTCGTTTACGTGATTCTCTTTTTGAGCAATGGGAATATGACTCTCCCAAAGTTCTGCACCCACCTGGCTCTTTTCAGTGATATGTCGTAAGTCGGTGGCTAGACCATCGCTTAGGTCTATCATGGACGTAACATCTCCATGTTCCCGTAGCCATCGGCCTTCTTTTATTCGAGGCGTGAAATGGAGGTGTTTGTGCGGCCAGCTATAGCCGAGAGTTCCAGTAACATATAAAATATCACCTACATGTGCCCCGGACCGCAATACAGCTGTTTCTTTAGGAACGCGGCCTGCAGTAAAGACATGGATTTCTAGCGTCGGCCCTTCAGCTATATCTCCTCCTACAATGGTTGTATTAAAGGTTTCAAGTAATTGACGCATACCGCCATAGATTTTTTCTAGGTATGCTGTTTCTGTGGAAGCAGGGGCCACGATATTGATCAAGACCCAAAGAGGTTCTCCTCCCATAGCCGCTATATCACTTAATGCCCGTGCAACGGCTTTGTGTCCGACTTGGTCGCCCGGGGTACGGGGTAGAAAATGAATGTTTTCAATAACGGGATCAGATGTAAGTAGTAAGTCATAAGGAGAACCAACCTGATCTAGCACGGCCGTATCATCACCCGAGCCGACCATCACGTCTTCCCTTGTCGGCAACCATTGGGTTAACAGATCAATAATTTTTTGCTCACCTAACTCTTTCAGCGGGGTCATGGTTATCCGTTTATGTTTAAAATAATCAACAGGCTCATTGCATTAAATATCATATGCATAATGATAGGGGTCACAATAGATTGAGTGTAGAGATAAGCTAGAGAAAACGCAACGGCAAGAATAAAAAGGGGAACAAGGGTTCCAAGGTTATGATGTATGGCAGCAAAGCATAGAGAGACAATGATCATTCCAGGAATCGCACCCCATTTTTTGATCATTAACGGAAGTACTATGCCTCGAAATACAATTTCTTCAGCTATGGGAGCAATGAATACGGCGACACAAACGATATAGCCGAAAAGCAACGGAGATGACTGTAGCTGCGGGATTAATTCTGTGATCTCTTGGGGGACAGGCGATATTCCTATTTCATGTAACCAGGTTCTGTATAGGAACGAATAAAAGACAAAAAACGGCATCATCGCCAAATAAAAGATCACGCCCTTTTTGATGTCTTCCTTGAGCGTGTAGAGATCTATTCCCAATGCTGCTTTCCACGACAGTGGTTTGCGGTAAACCAAACGGGAAATAAAGGCGAATGAGGCCCAATGAAACGTAATGCTTCCGGCCACAATCCAATACGGCCAGGCCGTCTTTTTATCTGACATAATATGAAAGATAGAAGCAACCGATTGCAAACAAATCAGGATCATATATAGCCCGATTAAAAAAAAGACTAAGAGGATTGCATCTCGCCAGGACCAAGGTCGCTCACACATCCATTTTATATGCCGTTCCCATGGAGTTGGAGATTCTCTTTCGTTTAAGAACAGCCGAATATTTACGAGCAGACCGATAATAACAATACCTGTGCATATATACAATATGATGGAGTGCGTATCCATGATGCAAACGTGCTATCTGTCGGGGAGAAAGGATGTTTTGGAAGCGTTAGCCATCAAACGTTTCTTTGATGGTATAGGTGTGTTTATCCTGAGATTCGTGATAGGTCCGAATCTGTATCTCTGCAAGCAAACCCATGCTTATGAACTGCATGCCCAAAAAGATAAGCATAAAGGAGATAATGATCCAGAATGGACGCTTAACTAAGTCTGCACCGAGTTCTGTACCAAAGATATTATGTGAAAAGTTCGCTAGAATGATAACCACCAGTGTGACTAACCCTGGCAATCCAAATAACCCAGCAATTTTGCCAAAAATCTGAATGGGTCCCATGCTGTAGCGGAGTAAGAATTTAACAGTAATAAGGTCTAATACCACGCGAGAGCTCCTGGACAGACCGTACTTCGATTTCCCGAACTGTCTCGCTTTGTGGTTTACGACGACCTCGTCAATTTTTCCGCCGACCCAGCTAGCGAGTGCAGGAATAAAACGATGCATCTCTCCATATAAACGGATGTCTTGCAGGACTTCCCTGCGATAAGCTTTCAACGTACATCCATAATCATGGAGATAAACCCCTGTGATTTTACTAATAAAAAAATTAGCGATCATGGAGGGCAAGCGACGGCTTAGAAAAGGGTCTTTTCGGTCTTTTCTCCACCCACTCACCACATCGGCCTGGGTCTTTTCGATATGTTCTAAGAGGGTTGGAATATCATGAGGATCGTTTTGGAGATCCCCATCTAAAGTCACGACGATGTCGCCTTTTGAATGATGAAATCCTGCGCTCATGGCCGCGGTTTGTCCAAAATTACGACGTAATTGAATGAGTCGAATATGTGGAATATTTTGGGTTTGCTCTTTTAATTTTTGCCATGTCTCATCTTGACTCCCATCGTCTACGAAAATAATTTCGTATTCGTCTTTTAAGGTTGAAAGGGCCTCATGGAGCTCGTTGCAAAGGGGGTCGATATTTTCGACCTCGTTGTATAAGGGTATGACAACAGAAACTTTCATGGCCGAAAGGTATCAAAAAACTTAATATCTTAAAACGTTAAATCAGCTTTCAGCAGTCGATTTTTTAATTCGGAGATCACTCGATCATCGTCCTGTTCATGGTGTGACTCGAAGGTTGCTGAAAATCGTAAAAACGCACCGGCTTCATTCCAGGGCACCGTAGAAACAGAACTTTCTTTGATCAAATATTGAGAAGCTTCTTCTGCACTGTTAAAGGTTAAGGAGCCAGCGCCTTTTGGAGAGGAGACATAGAGAAAGAAGGATCCGCCTGGCATTTCTGCCTCGAACCCGACCTCTTGAAGGCAGGCCACCAACTTTTTGAGTCGTTTTTCGTAATGCCCACGGATCGAATCAGCGAGTTTTGTATCGGCGATCCCTTGACAGGCGGCTGCCTGGATCGCTTTAAATTGGCCTGAATCAATATTGTCTTTTACTTCGGAAAAGGCTTTCACGGCGAGGGCTTGTCCGACAACAAAACCTAGCCGCCAACCTGTCATGTTATAACTTTTGCTCATAGAATGAACTTCCAAGGCCACATCCTTTCCTCCCGGACGATTTAAAATAGAGTGGCGGCTTCCCTGATAGACTAAGGTTGCATATGCCGCGTCTTGGATGATCAAAAGGTTGTATTGATGCGCAAATGAAATCAGCTCATCGTAAAAGGTCTCCGTGGCGGTTGCGCCTGTTGGATTGTTTGGATAGTTTACATAAAAAAGTTTAGCTCGATCTGCGACCTCTGTAGGGATGGCGCTAAGATCGGGTAGAAATTGGTTTTCTTTGCGAAGCGGTGTGTTGAAAACCTTTCCTCCAAGATATTGAGTATGTGTTCCCAGCACGGGATATCCTGGCGTGGTCATAATGCAACCATCTCCAGGGTTAATAAACGCTAAGGGAATCATCGCCAAAGCGGGTTTAGCCCCAATACAATGATTAGTTTCCGTTTCAGGATTGATATTCTCAACCCCAAAAAGGTTTTCCATATACCTTGACGCCGCTATTCTAAATTCAGGGATCCCATTATCTGCATAGCCTCGATTGTTCGGGTCATCGACTTCTTTTTTAAGGGTTTCCCGAATCGTTTCCGGGGCTATTTGGTCAGGCTCGCCTACGCCGAAATCAAGAATTTCTACATCGGGCCGAGCTTTTTTTGCTGCGTCTTTTGCGCGTTTAATCTTTTCAAATTTATAGATTTCGTTGGATAATCCGAATTGTGTTCCGCCAATCCGTTCAGCAAAAAGTTGTTCAATTTCCATGGGTGTTCTTTCCTTTAAACAGGTGTTTCTTTCCTTAACAGCACCCACTTCAAAAGAGGAGGGGTAAACAAGGTAGTTATAATGACCATAATAACGACAGCAGCATACACTGAAGAGTTGATGACCGGTTTTCCTGCAATGACCAGCGTGCTGCTAATACCGGCAAAAATAAGCCCGACTTCTCCTCGTGGTATCATGCCGATACCAATGGCCAATCTGTTAACACCCTTTTGGATGACGCCAAGCGAACAAATTTGTTTCCCAATAATCGCGGCGATCGTTAATACCGCTGAAAACCCTAAAATTTCTACATTGGCGAAAGAAGACAGATCAACACGTATACCCATCAAAACAAAGAAAACGGGAACTAAAAAATAGGCAATGGGTTGAATGAAAACTTCAATGGTTTTTTCGCCTTGTGCGCGAAATTCTTTATAGTGTACATCTTCAAGAATAAGTCCAGCGCAAAAGGCCCCAACAATTGGTGCAAGACCAATCACCGCAGCCAGATATGAGAGCAGGAAACAGAACGTTACAGCGGTGGTGAGCAATAAACCGCTCCCTCTCAATCTTGAAGCTACTTTAAAAAGTTTAGGGGAGAAAAAGTGTCCTAGAAGAATAGCGCCCACAAAAAAAAGGATCGCTTTTCCCATAATGATCATAATGTCTAACCCTGAAATACCTCCACCGGCACCACTTTCTATAGCCGAGATAGCCCCTGTTATAATGGCGAGTATGATTAATCCTAGCACGTCATCAATAACCGCGGCTCCGAGAATAATCCGCGCCTCATTTGTATCAATTTTTTTAATATCTTTCAGGACTCTAGCGGTAATCCCCACGCTAGTAGCACAGAGCGTAGCACCAATAAACATATGGGCCATGATATGTGCTTCCGGCATAAAGAAGTGGGAGACAAAAGCACCTAAGAAAAAAGGGACAATAATCCCTGCAAAGGCCACCAATAAAGAAGATACGCCGACTTTGAGCAGATCGCTGATTTTTGATTCTAATCCCACTTCAAAAAGTAAAAAAATAACACCGATTTCCGCTAAAATTTCAATAGAGGGTATGTGTTTAACAAACTCAAATGTATCAAAGCCTATGAGCCATAGATTTCCAACCAGTACACCCCCAACTAATTCGCCTAAAACCGCAGGCATATGCAAATATTCAAAAAAATGTCCACCCAGTTTCGCGACAATGAGTATAAGACTAATAGCTAATAAAACGTTTGCCACACCGCCTCCATGGGATGGAGCGGATTCTTGGCTGTGAACTTCTTGTGCGTGAGCTTGATGATTCGTTTCTGCCAGGTTTGAGACCGCACAGCCTAAAAAGATTCCTGCGCCCAGCAGGCACAGGTTTAGCCATCGCAATTTTGATTTGCTTACTTTCTTTCTCATTAGATCTCCTTAAAATTTAAAAAGGGAGAGTGTAATGATTTTATGTTCGATATAAAGGATTAAATGAGACATATTTAAAATTTCATGATTGAAGATGTGTGAGCATTGGCTGATATTTCTTACTCATTAGATTAACATGGAGCCAATATGAATATACCTTTTTGGAAAATGCATGGAGCCGCTAACGATTTTATCCTTATGGATGATCACCAACGGACCTTTCCTGCACAGGATACGAAATGGATTGCACACATCGCTTCTCGCCACACAGGTGTCGGGAGTGAGGGCGTTATTCTCATTCAGCCTTCTGATCAGGCCGATTTCAGGATGCGCTTTTTTAATCCGGATGGAAACGAAGTCGAAATGTGCGGAAACGGCGCACGTTGTGCTGCACGACTGGCTTCTGAAATAGGTGTTGCATCCGATACCATGACCATCGATACGGTTGCCGGGACTCTTCGTGCTCATAGATTGAATGATTCGATACGGTTGTATTTGACGGATCCCAAAGATTGGGTGCTAAATCAAGAATTGGAAATAGAAGGTGTGATGCTGCGATATCATTCCGTCAATAGTGGGGTTCCTCATGTCGTGATTGAAGTGGATGATCTTGTTTCGACCGATGTTCAAAGAATCGGTTCGGCGACGCGACATCATGAACAGTTTTTGCCTGCGGGGACCAATGCCAACTTTATTCACTGTACGGGTCCAAATACATTGGAGATTCGGACGTATGAAAGAGGGGTTGAATCTGAAACATTGGCATGCGGAACAGGGATGGCTGCCGCAGCAATGATTGCAGGTAAACTGGGTCATATCACGGCTCCTGTACAAATTATAGCCGCTAGCCGTGACCTTCTTGAAGTTGACTACAGGCTGACAGATGATGGCGCTACGGATGTGACTTTGACGGGGCCTGCGGTGCATGTCTTTCAAGGCTCTCTTGACTATATACATGGCGGAGAGGGGGGGATTTGAACCCCCGGTACTCCGTTAAGAGTACTCACGCTTTCCAGGCGTGCCCGTTAAGCCGCTCCGGCACCTCTCCGGAAGTTATAAGGATGTGTTTACCCTATGCTATTTATTGCTCACCTCTGATCTCTGAAAAAACATGGCGCACTCGGAAGGACTCGAACCCTCAACCCTCTGATCCGAAGTCAGATGCTCTATCCAATTGAGCTACGAGTGCACATTGTGTTCGTGGAACAGATTTATATAGGGTCCGATTTTTAAATCAAAGAAATAATCAGAGAAATCTTTCTTGGGAAAAAATAGCGGGTTGTAGTTTTCTTTTCTAAGCTTCCCAACAAAAAGAACTGTTCATGGGTAAAGGTAAAGGGGACAGTCTCAAATGAAGGGTTTCTCAAAGGCTTAGACCCAACCTTTCAGCAAGAACGGAGGACCGGATATGAATCTCGTAGATACCTCGGGATTGTTAGAATATTGCTTTTCAGGTCCCAATGCGGCATATTTTACAAAACAAATCAAACAAACGAACACATTGCTTGTTCCGGTCATTTGTCTCTATGAAGTATTTAGATAACATGAGAAGGTACACCTTGTGGTTGACGAAGCTTGCGCCCTACAAGCCGTGGCTCAGATGAAAATAAGGAAAAATTGTAGATCTTACAGAGGATGTTGCTCTTAGCGTTTCCCTTATCAGCATAAAACACAAGCTTTCGATAGCGGACAGTATGATCTGTGCCACCGCCCGCGCACATGGGGCAAGCATATAGACCCAAGACTAAAGATTTCAGAAAATTGCCAGGCGTACACTACAAAACCAGCTCAACTAAAAATTACCGCGGTAAGCAGTACTGCTCGCTATAAACGGATTTTCTTATCCTTTTCATATAGCGTTGTATGGCTTCTGGATACAGTGCATGTTCTTGCTCCAAAATCCGTGCAGACAAAGTCTCTTCTGTATCCTCTTCAAGGATGTGAACGGCCCGTTGTCCTATAATGGGGCCGCTATCCATATCTTCAGTTACAACATGTACTGTGCAACCCGATATTTTAACGCCATAGTCTAGTGCTTGTTTTTGGGCATGTATGCCCTTGAAAGAAGGTAAAAGGGATGGATGGATGTTTAAAATTCTATGGGCAAACTCACGAATAAAATAAGGGGTGAGCAATCGCATAAAACCCGCTAAAATTACTAAATCGCAACCCTGCTTTTTGATCTGCTTCACGGCCTGTTCTTCAAACGTTTGACGATTATTTTTGTCGTACGGTATATAGCGAGCTGGAATGTTGTGTGTTCGTGCAATGTCTAATGCGTGGGCCTTTTCCCGATCTGAAAGGAGTGTATTGATTTCAGCCTTTAATGTATTTTGCTGAATGGTCTTGATCAGCGCGAGAAAGTTTGATCCGCGTCCTGATGCGAGAACGGCAAGTTTAATATTCATGAATTTTTCTCTTGTTCGACGATAAGTTCAGTCCCTGTGACTTCGCCAAGACAGATGGCTTCGGGTAAAGTCGAGAGGATGGCATCAGAGTGCCTGGCATCCGCGACCATCATCCATCCAACCCCCATGTTAAAGGTTTGAATCGCTTCCTCTGGAGTGATGAAGGAGAGTACTTTTTGTGCGGACCTATTTCCCCATTTAGGCAGTTTAAGGCGGGCTCCATGATTTTTCAAGATTCGTGTGAAGTTTTCGGGGATACCTCCGCCGGTAATATGGGCCATGCCTTTTATGGGGACCTGTTCTTTGTTTAGCGCCATGACTTCAGGATAATAGATTCGTGTGGGAGCGAGGAGCGTATTGATCTCTGCATCGGCAAATGATTTTGGATTTTCTTCTATAATTTTCCGGATAAGGCTCCACCCATTTGCGTGGAGCCCGTTTGACGGAAGCCCGATGATGGTATCGCCGTCTTGAATGCTTAATGGATCGAGGATATCATCTTTTTCTGCGGCGCCTACACAAAACCCAGAGAGTTCAATCATATCAGGGTCTACAAGGCCCGGCATTTCCGCGGTTTCGCCTCCCGCAAGAATGCAGTCACATCCCTCAAGTCCTTGTACAATGCCTTTGATAACTCTTTGTATGGTGGAACGATTAATATGGTCTGTTCCTATATAATCTAAAAAGAGCAGCGGCTGAGCATTGGAGGTAAGGATATCGTTCACATTCATTGCAACCAGATCAATGCCGGCATATTCTAATAGATCATATTTGAGGAGGAGCTGAATTTTTGTGCCGACACCATCGCAGGCCGTAAAAATGACCGGTGAGGTATAATGGCTGAGGTCGTAACTAGCGGAAAAAAGGCCGAAGGCCTGGAATAGCTTCCGTTTTTTTTCGGTCTGTTCCCGAAGTCCGGCGATATCGTGTATGACTTTTTCGGCTTCTTCTATGTCGACACCAGCCGCTTTATAGGTGAGCGTATGGGGCATGGTTTGTTTCCTTTGCTTTTTCGATACGTTCATCTGCGTGATTAATGTGAATTGGGTAATCACCTGTGAAACAGGCTCGACATGTGTTTTCTCCAACAACCCGTTTGAGGGTTTCGCCGGATAAAAAGCCTAGGGAATCAACACCTAAAAAGGAGTTCAAGACATTGCGGGGGACTTTGTTGACGAGGAACTCTTCGCGGTCAGGCATATCAATGCCAAAATAACACGGATGAGAGACCATGGGGGACGCAATCCGAAAGTGGATTTCTTTGGCTCCGTTTTCTCGGAAAAGGCTGATGATTTTTCGACACGTTGTACCTCGAACGATCGAGTCATCCACCACCACGATTCGTTTGTTTTCTACGGCATCGCCAATAACATTAAATTTTTGCCGGACTTTGCTTTCACGGGTCGATTGGTGAGGTGCAATAAAGGTTCGTCCGGTATAGTGATTTCGAATGAGTCCGATATCCAGTGGGATTCCCGAAGCGGAAGCGTATCCTAACGCCGCTGAGTTTGATGAATCAGGAACAGCGGTAACGATATCGGCTTCAATCGGATGTTCTTCATAAAGGGCACGGCCTAATTCTAGACGATAGCTGTGCGTGGATTTGCTTTTATGATAACTGTCAGGCCGTGAAAAGTAAACGAGTTCAAACGCACAAAAGGATGGGGTTGCCGTTATATGAAGTTTAAAGGACTCAAGTCCACGGGGTGATATAAGATATCCCTCTCCGGGCCCTATTTCGCATACGTATTCAGCACCGATAATATCAAAGGCGCATGTTTCAGAGGCGAAAAACCAAGCATCATCGCGTTTCCCTAAATGGAGAGGTCTGAATCCATGAGGGTCGCGCACGGCGGCTATCGCATTCCCGAGTTTAATGACTAAGGAATAAGCTCCTTCAACGGTTTTTAATCCATCCTGAATTTTTTGAATCGGGGCCTTTGATTTTGAGTGAACAATTTTATGTAAGATAACCTCTGTATCGCTCGACGATGTAAACAAAGATCCGTTGAGCTCCATTTCTCTTTTAAGCTTAGCGGCATTGGTAATGTGACCGTTATGTGCAATGGCAATGATTGTGTTCTGATGCGTGACCACAAGGGGTTGAATTTCATTGGAACCGCAATGTCCTGACGTGGAGTAACGGACATGTCCAATGCCATGTTTCCCTTCAAGTTTTTGGAGGATTTCATCGGAAAAGACCTCGGTGACCAGTCCTGTACCTTTATGTGTATAATGGGGGCTCGATCCGTTGCTGACAATCACTCCGGCGCCTTCTTGCCCCCGATGTTGCTGAGCATAGAGACCTAAGTAGATATCTTGTGCAGCATGGGGACTGTTGTAGGCGGCGAAGACGCCGCATTTTTCTTTAAGATGGAATATTTTTTTCATAAAAAAACTTTCTATCAGCTTGCTGATAAGCATTACATAGCTTCGATGTGATCATAAATTCCTTTAAAAAAGTAATATCCCCAACCCCACTCTGAATCGCCTGCCCAGTCAGGGTCATAATGGTGTTCCTTATACAGAAATCGTTCCGGATGGGGCATCAATCCAAATACCTGGCCAGATGCGTCTTGCATTCCGGCAATGGAATAAGCGGATCCATTGATGTTCTGTGTATAGGTAAGCGTTACGTTTCCTTCTTTAAGATACGTTTCGGCTTGTTTGGGTGCCTGGGTAACCAATCGGCCTTCTGCATGAGCAATAGGAAGCTCAAAAGAGGAGGGTAACCCTTTTAAAAATGGACTCTGTTGAGCCTTATTGTTTAGTTCAACCCATTGGCACATAAATCGATGGGTGGTGTTAGAGATTAAACTGCCTTGGGGAAGTAACCCAAGGCGCATTAAAATTTGAAACCCATTACAAATCCCCAGCAGAAACCCTCCTTGATGACAAAATTCGTTTAACGAATTTTGTAGTTTTTGCTGTATATTAAGCTGCGCAAGTTTGCCTGCCATAATGTAGTCTCCATAACTGAATCCACCGGCTAAAACAATAAGGTCTACGTTTTTAATACGCGTTGGTTCGACAAGAGTAAAGGGCCATATTTCGGTTTTAAATCCAACGGATTGTAAGGCCCGCTCCGTTTCCTCATCGCAATTTGTGCCTGGAAATTTTAATAGTATGGCAGTAATCCATTTTTCCATGATTCTTTTAAGGTTGATAGCTTTTCTTGGATAATGATTGTTTTGTTTTCATGAATACAAAGATCCCGATGATTCGTATACGTTTCTCCAATAATAGAAAAAGGAAGTCCTTGAAAAAGGGTGGTTATCTTTTGGACATAATCAGAGGACACTTCGAAAAGGATGCGATTGTTTGATTCTGAAAAAAGAGCGTTTCCGGTTCCTAGCGTTGTGCGTGTGGGGATTTTGGCAAGATCAATTTCGAGGCCGGCTTTTAATGAAAAACCCATTTCAGCGAGCGCAACCGCTAGACCGCCTTCGGAAAGATCGTGAGCAGATCGTATCATACCTTGAGCGATTGCCTTGTAAAAGGTTCGATAGATCTTGATCGCTTCTTCTGGGTTGAGATTTGGAACAGGTCCTCCATGTTGATCGGTTAATTGGGCACAAGCGTTTCCTCCGGTTTCAGGGTAAGATATTCCAACGAAGCAGATTTTACTGTTGGGTTGGCGAATCGATGCGCCTGTGATATGCGAAGCGTTCTCGACAATTCCGATTCCGCTGATAAGGATGGTGAGCGGGATGGACTCAGGCCCTTCGTCCGTTTCAAAATAGTTGTAAAACGAATCTTTTCCAGAGATAAAGGGGGCTTGGTAAGCACGAGCTGCATCTGCGATGCCTTTGATGCATTCAACCAATTTCCCGAGCTCGTTTGGGTCATCAGGGTTTCCTACACAGAAATTGTCTAACAGAGCAATTCGGTCTGGGTCGGCTCCTGTTACGACTAGTTGCCGGATGGTTTCATCTACGGATGAGAGACCCATTCGATAAGGATCAGGGTTGTATTGAGGCAGGAGGGAGACACCGAGGGAAATATATTTTTCCGTTTGATCGACACGAAGAACAGAGCCGTCCTGTGGATTATCGCCTAGAGCGCCGGCTAGTGGTTTGATTATCGTGTTGCCTTGGACTTCATGGTCATACTCACGGATGATAGGTTCACGGGAGCACACGTTAAACTCTTTCAGTAAACGTTTAAGTGTGTTTCCCCAGTCGGCTGTGGGTTTCAGTTGAATGTCAGATGCTATTTTTGTTTGATGGTGTGATCTAAATGTCTTTTGAGGGGATGTATGCAAAAAAGAACAGTCGAGATCACATACCTTTTTGCCGTCATGGTACACTTTTAAATGACCACTATTGTCTGCTTCGCCGATTTCGGCGCATTGTGTTTCGTAAATACCCGCCAATTCGAAAAGACGTTTCGTATGTTGAGGTTGAATACCTAACACCATCCGCTCTTGGCTCTCGGAAAGAAAGATTTCCCAGCTCGATAGTCCGGGTTCTTTAAGGGGGACTTCTTCTAAATAAAGAGTACCCCCGGTTTTGCTAAGCATTTCACCGGTTGCACTGGATAATCCGCCGGCTCCACAATCTGTAATAAAATCAATGAGCCCTTCTTCCCGTGCTTTTAGAATACAGTCACATGCTTTTTTCTCTTCAATGGGATTTCCTATTTGTACGGCGCCTTGATCTTCTTCATGGCTTTCTGTGTCGAGGGAGGTCGAAGAAAAAGTGGCTCCATGCAGCCCATCTCGACCGGTGGCTCCACCGAGAAGAATAACTTTTAGTCCGTGCACAACTTTTTTATCAATATCCTCTGTCGGGATCATCCCGGCGGTTCCACAAAAAACCAAAGGGTTGTATAGGTATCCATCCTCAAAGTGAATAGCCCCTGTTACCGTGGGAATGCCCATGCGGTTTCCGTAGTCACGCACACCTCGAACGACTCCGCGCATAATTCCGAGAGGGTGAATAACGTGTCTAGTTTTGATCAAAGATGGAGATGTATTGGGTTTCCCAAAACAAAGCACGTCTAGAGATCCGATGGGTTTAGCTCCTTTTCCTGCGCCAAGAATATCGCGGATAACGCCTCCGAGTCCCGTGTTTGCACCGGCATAGGGTTCAATGGCCGAAGGATGATTATGGGTTTCTGCTTTTAGACAGACCGCGGTTTGGTCGTCCAGTCGAATAAAGCCCGCATTATCATGAAATGCGCTCAGAATAAATCCGGGCTTTTGGGCTTGAATACCTTGTGTAACCTGTTTGATATACGTATTGAAAAGGCTATCAATCATGGTCTGTTTCCCGTCTGAGGTATGATGAATGACGGCATTGAAAATGCGGTGTTTACAATGTTCGCTCCAGGTTTGGGCAATCACTTCCAGTTCGACAAGAATGGGATCACGGTCCCAATTTTTGTACTGAATCTGAATAGCTTTCATATCCTCAACCGATAAAGAAAGCTTCATGACAGAGCTCAACGCTGAGAGTTCAGCATCTGACTTGTCCCGGATCGAAACCTCTATGGAGGGCTTATGAAGTACGGCTTGTGCCATATTGAATGTTCCAGGTATGAATAACAGGGTTTACCATGTCTCGTATAAAAGGTTCTGGGAGCAAATCTCCACTCTCACTTTCACTTTTTATGTAGGTCCGTTGTGCAATGGTACATTCTTGGAGTTCGAAGTCTGGCGCCTGAAGTTGCTGATAATAGTTTAAGATATATTCTTTTTCGAGGTTCAGGGTCCCAGGTTTAAGGGATACATCTATATAAAATTGAAAATTTTGCATGGCAGGGGATAAAGACGAAGAGACGACTTCGCTGACTTCATCCACCAACACTTCACGAACAAAATTTTTCAGCGCTTTTTTGTTCCCTGAATAATTGATGGTATAGCGCCGGGTTTGTTCATAGGCGCCTCTTGATTTCAAAGGGGTGTAAAGCAATGTGTTCGTTTTTTGTTTTTGGATAAAACGATTTCGAATCTCAATGGAGTACTGCATCTTCAACTCGGGTCAATACCTGTTCGTAGCTTTCAATGACATCGCCCAGATCTCTGCGGAAACGGTCTTTATCCATTTTTTCGCCCGTCTCGATATCCCAAAATCGACAGGTGTCAGGAGAAATTTCATCGGCCAGAATCACTTCTTTAAAATCGGGATAAACGCGTCCAAATTCGAGTTTGAAATCAACGAGCTGTATGCCGATCGATGTAAAAAACGCTGTTAGGTCTTTGTTGATGGTTAAACTTTGACGTTTTAGTTCATTCACTTCATCTTCAGAGGCTAACTTTAAAACGCGGATATGATCTGAGTTGATTAAAGGATCTCCAAGGCTATCATCTTTATAATAGGTTTCCACAATAGGTTCTGTAAGAACATGGCCTTCTTTTAGACCCGTTCGTTTTGCCAAACTACCGGCAACGACGTTACGGGTAACAACTTCAACAAGGATAATTTCTACCCGTTTCACAATCATGTTTATTTCATCAACATCGCGGATGAAATGAGTCTTGATGCCTTCTTTTTCTAGGAGGTTATAAAGTAACAGGGATAATTTTTTATTTACGCGTCCTTTATTTTCCAGCTGCTCCTTTTTCTCGCCATTAAAAGCGGTGGCATCGTCTTTGAATTCCATAAGCAATTCATCAGGTCTCTCGGTCTCAAACAATCGTTTTGCTTTTCCTTCGTATAATAATTTCACGGTTTCTCCCTTTTGAGTGATTAAAATGTAACATTACTTTTTTTACATGAAAACAGGATATATGCAATATTTAGTATGTAAAAAAATTAACACTATTACATATAGTTGTTTTCGTTGATTTTTGGTGAATAAAACAGAGTGTTTTTAGGCGTTTTACATAATCAACCAGCAGAAAAGAGTAGCTCATCCCATTATTTTCTATCTTTGCTGTGTTGCTCGTTAGGGGACAAAATCTCGAGGGGAATATTTAATATGTGCGTTGCTGGAGGCAAACAAGATTTATCATCACAGGCTTGGGTTCGCACGTTAACGGTAAGTGTCTTTGACTCCAGCTGTGCATCTTTATTAATAGTAAGCGTTCCCTTTATTGCAATGGTCCCCTCATACACAGCAATATCTTCAGGAAAAGCAGCTATCTTAATGATTTTGTCGGCGGGGTATTCAACGTCTAAGGCCGCAACAGGGTTGTCTTTCAACTGTACGGAGGTTGGAATCAGATATTCTTGCTTCGGCTTGTGAGAATTGATGTGGTATGTTTCGTCGATTATAATACGGGTTTCCAGATTCAAGGATGAGCCGGCGGCGACTCTTTGTGTAGAAGCAAAAAGCTCTATGGTCACCGGATGTTTTTGAATCTTGGCGATTGATGAGCCCCCTCTTTTTGTCTTTATAGCATTATGATAGATGGCCAATGCCTCTAAAAAAGTGGCTGCCCCTCTCGGTGATTGCTGCATATAGGCATAAAAAGCTTTGAACGTTTTTTCGGCTAGCTCGAGATATTCTGCTTTACGGGCAAGTTTGCCCAGGCGCGCTAATACACGTGCCGCCATCGCATTCTCGGACGGGATGGCCTCATCATACGGATCTTTGACCCGGGTTATATGTTGCTCATGATCATCGGGTGTATGCCAAAACCCTCCTGTTTTTGAGGTATAGTGTTTAACCACGATCGCTACTAACGTTTCAGATTCTTTTAACCACTTTTTGTTTTGTGTGGCTTCGTATAGATTAAGAAGCCCGTCAATAAAATATACATAGTCCCCTAATAGAGCGCTCAGTTTTGCCTGGCCTATTCTATACGTTCTTAGAAGTCGATCCCCTGTACGCATCGTAGAGAGAATAAAGTTTGCGGATTTTTCTGCCGCCTTTATATAACGCGGTTCATCTAAGTGGAGTCCGGCGAATGCAAAGCTGCCGATCATAAGACCATTCCAACTTGTTAATACCTTGTCATCTAAACCAGGAAGGATGCGTTTGTTTCGGACCGCCAAAAGCTGCTGGCGATTTGCCGTGAATTGTTTGTCCTGTTTCTCACCGAGAGGCTGTTTAAGGTATAGGATATTTGATGCTTTTTGTTCTCCCGGTGCTTCTTCATAATAGTTTCCTGCATCCGAAGCATTGTAAATAAGACAGAACGATTCACCTTCTTTGGCGCCCAAGATGTTTAGTATTTCTTTTCGTGTCCATAAATAATATTTACCTTCTTCACCTTCACTGTCTGCATCTAATGCCGAATAAAATCCCCCCTCTCTATCCGTCATATCTCGAAGGATCCACTCTAAGGTTTCTTGGGCTATATGTCGGTAGAAAGGATTTTTTGTTTGCCGGTAGGCTTCTGTGTAAACCCATGCCAACTGGGCATTGTCGTATAGCATTTTTTCGAAATGGGGTAGGAACCACTTTTCATCAGTCGAATATCGATGAAATCCTCCACCAATATGATCGTATATACCTCCCCGCGCCATGGCTTCTAAGGTCCGTTCAATAAAGAGGCGAGAGCCCGGATCTTTTTGCTGCTGGAGTTCATATAAAAGGAGCCGCAGACTTGCGTGCGGGGGAAACTTGGGACGCCCGTCAAAGCCCCCATATTTTTTGTCAAAAGCGCCTACTATTTGGCTTTTGCCCTTCTCGATGACGTCTCGAGATAATTGTACGTTTGAATCTATGGTCTGAGAAAGCGAGGCCTGCTTAATGGCCGAGGTTAGTTTCTGTGCCTGTTGATCAACGGCATCACGTTTTGTTTTCCATGTTTCGGCTAAAGAATTTAACAAGCGTATAAATTCTTGTTTGGGGAAGTAGGTGCCAGCAAACCAGGGCCGTTTATCGGGTGTGAGCCAAACCGAGTTGGGCCATCCCCCCCTCCCGGTCATCAACTGAGTGGCGTTCATGTAAATTTCATCGATATCAGGACGTTCTTCCCGATCGACTTTTATGGGGACAAAAAACTCATTAATGATTTTGGCCACGTCTTCTTTTTCAAAGGATTCGTGTTCCATAACATGACACCAATGGCAGGAAGAATAGCCTACAGACATAAAGATAGGTTTATCTTCTTTTTGGGCTCTTTCGAACGCTTCTTTTCCCCATGGATACCAGTCAACAGAATTTCGGGCGTGTTGAAGAAGGTACGGACTTGTTTCATGAATGAGCCGATTAAAGACGTTGCCTCCAGACGGAGGGAGCTTCGCAATCTCCTCCTGAGAAGGAAGGGGGTTGCGAACAGGCTCAGCAAATCCGTCTGAAGCAAATAATATAGGTGTCATTAAAAGTGTGATAAAATATGTGTGAATAATTTTTGTATAATGCATAGTAGCCTATTTCCTTTTTGTGAATGAATCAATTATAGATGTTTTTTAAAATCAAGCTTGTCCAAAAAATCTTGCGGGTCAACAAGGTCAGGAATTTCAACGCCGGGAGCTTCCTGGGCCACGCGATCTAATCTTTTTCTTTTAACCTAAAATTCTGGCTGACTTTCTGTCAAAGCAATACTCTTGGAGTGTTGCACAATTCGGTCAAAAGCCGCAATATATTCGCTATAGTACATTCCGGCTATAGGTGGCAACCTGTTTGGATGCAATTTCCTCCCTGAAAGCGGTTTGAACGTCGATACTTTCTTTGACGTATGCAACTTGTGCTTCCAGGATCGATTTGGCCATGGCGGAGTAATCATCATGAGAAGGGTCTAAAGAATGGATGACCACAGAGAGAACATTGCTTACGTTAAAGATAAGATGAGAACATGCACAGCGTCGTGCTTCAATATTGATTCCCATACTCCCCCGTAACGCGGTCGCACACGTTCTGATATGGGCCCCCAAAAAACAATTGGATACACCTCCTGTAAACCGGTCATGGCGCCAGCGCTGATCATTGCGCAACACATACCAATGGTTGCGCTACTGCTTTGAATGATGGCGGTAATGCCGGCGAAAACCGCAAGCCCAAACAACATGCCCAACAACGTTCTCCCATCAACAAAAACGAGAAAGGATTGGAACATGGCGAGGTAAGGGTAAATCGATTCTTTCATAACTTTCATCCCTAAAAATAGAATCCCAAACCCTAGAATAATTCGGCCTGCGTGTTTAATGGTAGAGGAGGGAATCAGCATTTGAAGGAGGAATCCTGTTCCAATGGCAAGAAAGCAGTACTCGTCTAATTTAAGAGAAATTACCTGCATCGAAAGGGTGGTTCCTATATTAGCCCCTAACATCGGAGGCACGGCTTGAGCAAGAGTCATTAATCCCGCGTTGACAAAACCAACGAGCATGACGGCTGTGGCACTGCTGTGAACAAGAAAACCGCAAAAGGTGCCTAACGTAATTCCAGAAAGTCGATGGCTGGTGGTCTTTGACAGCATCGCTCTTAAACGGGAACCCGCGGCTTCGCGTAAGCCGTTGGTCATGATGTTCATCCCAAAAATAAAGAGGGCTACCCCCCCAATATAGAGAACATTAGAGAAAAAATATCTTTGGCCTCCATGTCATTACTCCATGGTCAAATTCGTTTCAGCATTACTGAACAGATTATGCCCTATTAATGTATCACCCTCAAAAAGAAATTGGCCCTTAAAATTTTTCCCTTGGAGCAGCAAAGGCAACCAAAGCCGATCAGCTTCCCACATACAGTCATAGGGAATTTTTGTTACGGGGGTCCAGGCAGGAATCGCTTCTTCGGTTTCTTGGGGGTTTCCGCTACACGCTTCAGCCGCAAAAACAAAAACATGTATAGCGTGTCCATCGACAAACTGAAAACTTAACTCTCCGCAGGAAGAGACACCCGTAGGCGTAACTAACAGTTCTTCTTCGACTTCACGAATGGCCGCTTCTTGGGGTGTTTCTCCTTCTTCAATCCGTCCTCCTGGTCCATTGATCTTTCCCGCACCCAGACCCCGTTTTTTATGGATCAACAGAATAAGATCATTGCGGATGATAAATAAAAGCGTGGCTTTTTCTCGCGGGACCCACGTGTTCCAATTAATATCTTGAAAATGGTGCGTATGGTTTGACATAAATAAGAATCCTGAGACAGACTCTATACCATGAATCAAAAATATGATGCCATTTTAATTGTTTCATTTGGCGGGCCTGAACGAAAAGAGGATGTCATGCCTTTTCTAGACAATGTGCTCCGCGGAAAAAACGTGCCTTTAGAACGCAAACGTGAAGTCGCTCACCATTATGAACGCTTTGACGGAGTTAGTCCTATTAACGAACAGAACCGAAACCTGATTAAAGCATTGCGTGTAGAACTAAAAGATCATGGGATAGATCTGCCTATCTATTGGGGCAATCGTAATTGGCATCCCCTGCTTGTTGATACCATCAAAAAGATGAAAAAGGATCAAATCAAACGTGTGCTTGCCTTTTGTACGTCAGCTTACAGCTCCTATTCCGGATGTAGACAATATCGTGAAAACATCGAAGACGCACGAGAGAAGGCGGGAGAGAGAGCTCCTGTTGTTGATAAAATTCGTGTGTTTTATAACCATCCGGGTTTCATTAAGGCAAACTGTGATTCTATTGAAAAAGCACGGGGAAAAATACCCGAAACGCGAAGGCAACATGCACAACTCGTGTTTACGGCACACAGTATTCCCTTGGGCATGGCTAAGCATTGTGCCTATGAAAAACAACTAAAAGAAACCTGTCACCTTGTGGCCGCTGATTTACAACACACAAATTGGTGTCTAGTTTACCAAAGTCGTAGTGGTCCTCCAACGCAGGCGTGGTTGGGGCCGGATATTTGCGACGAACTCCTCTCTCTCAAAAACCAAGGTGTAGTCAATGTGATCGTCTCACCGATCGGTTTTATATCCGATCATTTAGAGATTCTGTATGATTTAGACACCGAGGCACATGAAACGTGCAAAAAGTTTGGCCTGCATATGGTGAGAGCTGAGACCGCTGGAACCCATCCAAGTTTTATATCCATGATCCGCGAATTGATCGAAGAACGAACAGTGGAACAAACGTTGAGACGCTATCAGGGCAAGCAGGGTCCTTGGCACGATTCTTGCCCCGAAAAATGCTGCAGGCCCCTAAATGAGAATCGTTTAAATGTAGATTCTGTATCCCCCGAGCCTAAACATGTAACAAAAGTGAGACCGTGCTAAAATGGAAGGAAAGATTAAACAACGTATAAAAACGAAAGATCATCATACCCTTTTTTTAGTGTATGCCTGCCTTGCAATGGGTTTAGGGTGTTCTGAAAAAAAACCGCATGTTGACCCGATTCCCCAAGCAAGCTTCCCTAAAATTGAACCAGACAGAGCTTTTAACGAGGTAAAAAACTTTGTTGCGCTGGGTCCTCGCGATACCGGTACGGTCGGGGCTGAAAAGGCGGCGGAGTATCTCTTATTGCGTTTGAAAGAATTGAATATTAGTGCAGATATAGATCGTTTTATCACCAAAACACCTAAAGGGCAAACCCCGTTACGCAATGTCGTTGGATCTTTGCCTGGCCGCAGAAAGGGGCTCATCATTATAGGGTCACACTATGATACCAAATCAGGTATTGGCCCCGATTTTGAAGGGGCGAATGATTCAGGTTCAAGTTCAGGACTCCTATTAGAAATGGCTCGTGTCTTGCGAAAAAAGCCAGAGATGCGTCCGGATATTCTTGTAGCATTTTTTGATGGCGAAGAATGTATGGTTCGTTACGGGCAACACGATGGATTTCACGGGAGCCGGTATATGGCCAAAAAGCTCCTTGAGAATGGACGTGCAAAAGAGGTCGTTGCTGTTATTATTCTCGACATGATAGGTGATCGCGATCTATCCGTTACCATTCCGCGTAATGGTTCGTCGACATTAATTTCGGCGGTTTTAGAAGCGGCCCACAAAGAAGGCGTTCGGACCAAATTTGCGTTAGTGCCTTTTGGGATTGGTGATGATCACGTTCCCTTTTTAACAGCAGGTATGCCGGCTGTTGACATTATTGATTTTCAGTATGGTTCTGCCCCTGGCAAGAATGATTACTGGCATACGCCAGAAGATCGTATGGATAAAATCAGTGAGGAGAGCTTGAAGATTGTTGGTAACACGATTTTACGCGTCGTTTATTCTTTAAAGTAGTCTAAGTCTGGGATGGTGGATTGTAAAATTAAATGCCGCAAAAGATGGACCTGAGAGCTTCTGTTCATGCGGCGATCTCCAAATCGAAACACTCCTGTGCGGGTTTGTATTCTAGGATCTTGCGAGGATAGTTGTTAATCCATTTTTCAATCTCACCAATACGGTCGATGGTATATTTTCCGATGTTGTCTCCTTTGGCGACGAAACGACGAACCATACGGTTGGCATTTTCGTTGGAGCCTCGTTCCCAGGAAGAATACGGGTGAGCATAATAGAGTTTAACACGTCTCTTTTTGCTAAATCCGGAACGTTCCATCTGCTCCACGTCGAGAAACTCGCTCCCGTTATCGGCTGTAATCGACTTGAACATCGATCTGAATGGGCCAACTCCCATCGATCTTTCGATCGCTTTGAGGGCCTGCAGAACCGATGCCTGTGTTTTATCCGAAAGTTTTCTCACCCTTAGCATTCGGGTCTTTCTTTCTACTAACGTCATTAAAACCGGTTTTGAAGTTCCTTTTCCGCCGACGATCAAATCCAATTCCCAGTGCCCAAATTCCTCGCGTTTTTCTACGGTCTTAGGTCGTTTTTCGATACTGGTCCTTCGGGCATGTTGCTTTTTAACCCGCTTAATAGCACGTCTTTTTCGTTTTATCCGTTTTCGTTTTTCCCATAGGGACTCGTTGCTCACCCCCGGGATGAGACCTTGGTCAATATAGGTATACAGCGTTTTTGTACTCACCGCTGCAGGTCTCTGCTCTTGTTTAAGCAAAGGAGCAACCACATCGGGTGAGCGTTTGTGAACAAGAATGTGCTCGCTGATAAACACAGCCGTTTCATGATGCTTTCCAAGCTTAAGCTCAGGTCCCTTGGCCGTCGCATTTAGATCATGAAGTTCCTGGGCTCGATCACTGCTGTATGCTTTCTTCTTTCGCGGCTCTGTATCGAAATGCTCTACCTCCCCACGTTTAATTTCGCGCTCTATGGTTCGACGATGCCTTCCCAGATACTGGCTATCTCCAAAGGACGTCCTGGGTTTTTGAGCATTGTTTCAATCATGATCCGTTCTTTCTGTGTCAAATGCTTGCCTTTTCGGGGATGAATACTACTCTTGATTTGTTCCATGTCTTTCTCCTTTTTTTGTCTTCTGTCGAGTTTTTAAATCTAGAAGATTTCGGCATGGAACACTCCTGTTTTACAATATCTTCTTTTGGGCATTTAATATTACAATTCTCACGGCTAGTTGTTTAGCTGTTTTAGACCCCACCGAAAATGATATCTTGATCAATATGGGCACTGGCTGTTTTGTGTTGTATGCGACGGGAGCGACCCTTAAAAAAAGCCGGGCTATTTGTCAGGCCCTGTTTTCGGGAGCCAACAAGGGACGATGTATGCGTTAGAAGGGACCGTAAATGCCGGCGGGAGATTAGTCGATCAGTATGGCTTAGGCCCAACCGAATTTCCAGACTATGACCCTTGTCCCGAACTATTTTGCCTCCCAGAAAATGCAGGAACAGGAAGTCCACATTGGAACCCAACGTTACCCTTGACCTTTTCTTCTAAAATACCAGCGACCACAGAACGTGATCAGTGTAGAGTTGTCTTAGAAGGTCTTGTTTTTAGGGTATGTGAAATCATTGAAGATCTAACAGAGAAGCAGGCGGGTACTAATATTTTTCTTTCTGGAGGCTTAACTAAAAAACCTTTCATCGCAAAAGCTATGGCCTCATGTCTTGACCGACAAGTCCATTTATTAAAAGAAAAGGAGACAACGCTTTTAAGTGTGAGTCGCTTATCTGCAGGGCGTTCACCATTCTCAATCCCGATATCTGAACCTGTTAACCCCGCGAATAGATATGTAGCGGGCAAATATATGCGGTGGAAAGCCTGGGCGGGAGACCTCCTTGACACCAAATGAGCAGCAAAAAGAAACAACGAAACGTCGATGAAACCTGATCTTTACTTCCTTTATTTACCGTAAATAGGGTCCAATAATCGGGGCTAAATTCTCTTTGACGTGGGATGGAATCATGTCGTGTTTTGTCATGATTGCGTTATTCAATGCATGTGCGCATGAGCATGTTCTGGCTTTAGACAGCCTCTCTATGATGTTTTTAAGAACGTTTTTAGCCTGCTTCAAGTTTTTCTCTATATTTTCAGCGACCATTTCTGCTGAGACCGTATCCGCGTTTTCATGCCAACAATCATAGTCGGTAACCAAGGCTAACGGCGCATAACAGATTTCAGCTTCGCGGGATAACTTCGCTTCCGGTAAACTAGTCATCCCAATGATGTCAAATCCTTGTTCTCGATAGGTGTTCGATTCGGACTTCGTCGAAAAAGCGGGGCCTTCCATATTTACATAGGTTCCCTCTCGATGGACATGGTTTGTGTTCCCCATAGACGTTAAGGTTTTAGAAGCAGCCGTATACAGTGTTTCATGCAATAAAGGACAGACAGGGTTCCCAAACGAAATATGAGCGACGAGTCCATTCCCGAAAAAAGTGTGCTCAGCTGATTGCTTTGTTCGGTCATAATATTGGGTTGGCAGACACATATCACCTGGCTTCAATTCTTCCCGGAGACTGCCCACGGCGGTTACCGAGATAATCCCCTCAACCCCTAATGTTTTAAACCCGTAAATATTTGCTTTATGATTGATTTCAGACGGCAATAACGTATGCCCTCTCCCATGTCGCGGTAAAAAATACACTTCATTTCCTGATAGAACATCTTGTAGAAAAGAATCCGAAGGGCGCCCAAATGGAGTGGGTACTTCCATCCATGCGGGGTTTTCTATCTGATCCATTTCATAAAGTCCGCTGCCACCAATGATCCCAAGTTTCATAAAACGTTCCTTGTATGTAATCGTGAGTATGCGTATAGAAAAGGCTTCTAGTTAACAGGTTGAATTCATTTTAGTCAAAAACATTTATAATACATGCATCATGAATGTAGTAGGGGTTATTTTAGGTGGGGGAAAAGGTTCACGTCTTCTTCCTTTAACAAGAGATCGGGCTAAACCAGCAGTACCCGTAGCCGGGAAATATCGATTGGTCGATGTTTCAATCAGTAACTGTATTCATAGTGATATCCGTTCCATTTTTTTGTTAACACAGTTTAACAGCGTTTCCCTGCATCAACATATCCAATCGTCCTATCCGTTTCATCTATTTGACAAGAACTTTATCCGTATTTTGGCGGCTCAGCAAACGCCGGATTCCGGCGCGTGGTATCAAGGGACAGCCGATGCTGTGCGAAAGACGTTTCGATATTTTGTCGATGAAAAGCCGGACCTCATTGTGGTGCTCTCGGGTGATCAACTGTATCGCATGGACTTTATGGATGTGATCAAGCAACACGAAGAAAAACGTGCCGATGTTACAATCTGCACCCAGCCTGTCAACCGTTCAGATGCAAAATCCTTAGGCATTATGCAGGTGGATGAAGATAGAAAAATTATCGATTTTAAAGAAAAGCCAGGCGATGATTCTGTCCTTGATGGTTTACAAGCGCCTATGTGTGATGATGAAAAATATTTGGCGAGTATGGGGATCTATATTTTTAACATACGCGCATTATCAGAACTGTTAAACGATGAAACAAAAAATGATTTTGGTCGCCATATCATTCCTTCTTCCATCGAAACCTGTAACGTATTTAGTTATATTTTTGAAGGATATTGGAAAGATATAGGGGCGATTCGAGGCTTTTGGGAGGCCAATCTTTCATTGACCGAGCCGATGCCTCCTTTTAATTTCTATCATTCTAAAAACCCGATTTATACGCGTACACGTTATTTATCTCCCTCAAAAATTAATCAATGTATCCTCGAACAGTGTTTACTTTCTGAAGGGTGTATTATTTCCGCGACTCAGATCAAGCATTCTGTTGTGAGTATACGGGCTGTTGTGGGGGAGGGAAGTGTTGTAGAAGACTCTGTCATAATGGGAGCTGATTATTATCAGGAAGAGACAAAGGTGGAAATGGTTCCTCCCATTGGAATTGGTAGAGGGTGCACTATTAAAAATGCGATTATTGACAAAAACGCATGTATTGGAGATGGATCCTACATTTCACCAGAAGACAAACCGAATAATACGGTAACCGATTTATATACCATCCGAGATGGCGTGATCGTTATTCCTAAAAACGCGGTTATCCCTGCAGGGACGAGAGTTTAAGAACCTGCCTGGTTCAAACAAATGGATGGGGCCTATCGTAAGGATAAAATGATTATAAATCAAAGAGGAAATAGATATGTTAATACCTGTATCTCAAATTTTTGCGGGTCTGCTCCTGCTATATGCCGGAGCAGAAAGTTTAGTCCGTGGCAGCACCCGTCTTGCTCTACGCCTCGGTATGTCCCGTTTAGTCGTAGGATTAACCGTTATTGCTTTTGCCACGAGTAGTCCGGAGCTGATTGTTGGCATTCAAACCTCCCTGAACGGACAGGGAAGTTTTGTACTCGGCAATATGGTTGGATCCAATATATGCAATATTGCCCTTATCCTGGGGGTCTCAGCGCTTATTTACCCCATCCAGACACACATCAAAGTAATTCGTTTTGAAATTCCCGTATTATTAGTAACAACGATTTTATGTTGTCTTCTTGTTTTCAATCGTGTCCTCAGCCCATTCGAAGGAGTGTTTCTTCTTTCATGCTTTATCCTATATGTCATCGTTAGCATTCGATTGGCACGAAACGAATCCCGAGCTTCAAAAGAAGAAAAGTGTAACCCATCTTTAGAACACTCTAAAGGAAATATACTTTTAGATTTAGTTTTCATTACCACGGGAATCTTTATTCTCATGTTTGGAGCCCACTACCTTGTGCGAGGAGCAACAACCGTCGCCCTCTCTTTTAACGTCAGCGAAGCCATGATTGGATTAACGATTGGCGCTATAGGAACTAGCTTGCCCGAATTAGCGGCAGCCATTGTTGCCTCTTCTAAAAGAGAATCAGACATTATTGTCGGTAATGTCATTGGTTCTAATCTATTTAATATTCTTTGCGTACTGGCCATCGCATCACTCATCCATCCCATCAAAGCGCCTGACATTCAAAACGTTGACCTGGTTCTCATGCTAGTCCTTGCTATTTTAGCGCTTCCCATTATGAAATCCGGACGCCGAATAAGTCGTATTGAAGGAGCTTTTCTCGCCACATTATATTTGGGATACCTAACCTACCGAATCTTTGGGTAGCCTTTAAGTAAAGACTCCTTATGTCTCAATTAAAACGTTAACAATAAAACGGAGGAAAGAAAAATGGTATACAATATCATACCCCTACGAAGTAATAGCTGCAAAAGTGCACAACTAGAAAATCAAAGGAATAACCCGTTCAGGGATTTAGACGAACTGGTTGACGGCTTTTTCAATGGCTTTGAAAAAGCGCTAACCGTTCCAACACTGATCGGTTTGACGGGCCATAAAGTGGGGAATATCCCAAGGATCGATATGGCCGAAACAGATAAGGAGATACAACTCACCGCTGAATTACCAGGTATAGATGAGAAAGAGATTGAGGTTCATCTAGAGGACGATCTGTTAACGATCTCCGGCGAGAAAAAAGAAGAGCATAAAGATGAAAATTACCATATCTCTGAGAGATCCTATGGGAAATTCGAACGAGTCATTACGTTGCCAGCCGATGTTGATAAAGATCATGTAAAGGCACAATTCAAGAAAGGAGTTCTTAACATTGCAATACCCAAAACAGCTAAAGCACAGTCCTCACGAAAGAAGATTGATATTACGACGAAATAGTCTTCAGTCTAAACAACAGGGTGTGGGGTTCCCACACCCTGTATACCTATACACCCTTACAAAGGGATTCGTTATGCCGTCTCCTTTAAGGGCCTGGATAGAGTGGAAAAAACACTGTGCGATCGGTTTGTGTTCAGCATCCACCCAATCCACATTGTACGAATTTGCTCATAGCCGATTCCTACGCTTTGTCTCCCCACGTCCAATCTTCTTTTAAGAAAAGGGAAAGTTCCGTGACAAAATAGATCAAATGGATACACTCTATTATGAAAAACATGATCTTCGTGTCTTTACAATGAAAGCGAGCATAGGAAAAAGTGAATTTAACCATTTCTCAAATTGCTGAAGAACTTGGGGTCCCTTTTACAGGAGATGGAGGTCTGTCGATTACGGGTATAGCCGGTTTGCGCGATGCACAAGAAGGCGATCTTTCTTTTTTAGCGAATGCTCGGTATGCCTTAGATATAACTGAAACAAAGGCGTCTGCTGTGCTGGTCGGGAAGGAGCACGATCAACCTTGTAAACCGGTTCTCATCAAAGTTGAAGATCCCGATGCGGCCTTTGCGCAAATTGCTCTCTATTTTGCGCCTCTACCTATTACTCCTGATGTCGGCGTGCACCCAAAGGCTATTGTCTCTGAGGATTTTGAGCTCGGGAATCGTGTCAGTATCGGGCCTTACTGCGTTTTAGAATCCGGTGTAAAAGTTGGAGACGGCACCGTCCTGTCAGCAGGTTCTTACATAGGCCATAACACCCATATCGGAAAAAATTGTTTTTTTTATCCTCATGTAAGTATTCGAGAAAATGTTGAAATCGGCCATCGTGTTATCATACATAATGGAACTGTGATTGGTAGTGATGGATTTGGGTATACTGTGGATAAGAAAGGGGTGCGTACTAAAATCCCTCAGCTTGGTTCTGTGAAAGTCGAGGACGATGTGGAGATGGGGGCTAACGTTACGATTGATCGGGCTCGTTTTGGGAAAACATCTATAGGATGTGGGACAAAAATTGATAATCTTGTTCAGATAGCGCATAACGTGGTCATTGGGGAACATGTAGTGCTTTGCGCGCAAGTAGGCATTTCAGGAAGCGTAACGATCGGGGATTATGCGATACTCGGGGGTCAGGTAGGTTGTGCGGGTCATCTTGAAATAGGTGAGGGGGCTATGATCGGCGCACAGTCCGGTGTTACAAAGAGTGTAGCACCTAAGACATTTGTATCAGGTTATCCTGCAATGGAACATGCAAAAGCGACGCGTATGCATGCTCATCAAATGCGTATACCCATTCTAAAAAGCAAAGTCAAATCTTTGGAAAAACGGTTGCAAGAGCTAGAAGATAAAGCAAATTGATGCAAAAGTCGGGTCATGCGTTAACCCCAGAATTTGTCTTGTCACGTTCCTCTGGCACAGCGGTAAAACCGAAGGATTTTGACTGGCTTGAAAAAAACATTCCCTGTCAAGCAGCGTGTCCAGCACAGACCGATATACCCGGATATCTAGAGGCCATTGCCAAAGGCAATTTTCGAGAGGCCTATCTTATTAATCTGCGCGACAACGTTTTTCCTGCGGTGTTAGGAAGAGTCTGTACACGTCCTTGTGAACCTGTTTGCCGACACGGATGGGAGGGGTTAGGTGCACCGGTAGCGATTTGTTTTTCGAAACGGTCCGCGGCTGATTTTTTGCAAGATAAAGAGCCTGTTATTCTTGATCCCATCTATACATCAACGGGTAAACGTGTAGGCATTATTGGTGCCGGTTCGGCAGGGCTGACGGTTGCACGTGAATGTGCACTTTGGGGGCATGAGGTTACGGTCTACGAAAAATACGCTAGCCCGGGAGGGCTTATGATTCAGGGTATACCCGCCTTTCGCTTGCCACGGAAAATTGTTGAAAAGGAAATAGAGCAGATAAAGCGGTTGGGTGTAGACATTCGTTGCAATACAGAAGTCGGGCCTGAACTATCAATGGGAAAACTACAGACACAATATGATGCCATGGTTATCGCAACCGGCGCTCTTACACCCTATATGCCTTCGCTACCGGGCGATAACCTTTTGGGAATCGAGCACGGGTTAACGTTTCTAAAAGAGGCAAACAAAAATTTTCAGACTAGGGTAGGGGACCATGTGGTTGTGATTGGTGGAGGGTTTACCGCTGTTGACTGCGCACGTATGGCTAAGCGGCTGGGTGCAAAAACGGTTACGATGTGTTATCGACGTTCACAAAAAGAGATGTATATCGCTGCACATGAAATAGACAAAATGCAGCGGGAAGAGATTTCTTTTAGAACACACATTGTACCGGTTGAATATCGAGGAAGTGAACATGTTCAGTCCGTTCGTTTTCAAAAAGTAGCTTTAGGTGAACTGGAGGAATCGGGTCGTTGTTGTCCTAAGCCCGTTTCGGGTACGGAATTTGAAATTCCTGCAGATACAGTTCTTTTGGGGACTGGCCAGACACAAGATTTTTCATGGTTAGACCAAAGATTGTCTGAAACATTATTGAATGATGAAGGGCAATTTAAAGCAGGAGCAGCAACCATAACGGCTATAGATAATGTCTTTGTAGCTGGAGATGTGGCAACAGGGCCGGGCTCTCTGATTGATGCCATTGGTCATGGAAAACAATGTGCTCGCGAAGTGGATCGATATCTTATGGAAAAACAGCGACACATAGATATTGTCTATATTGAAGATGCAAAAGAAACCGGGCGCACAAGAGCGATGGATGAAATTCCTCGTCAAACCATGCCTGTGGTACCCCTTGAAAACCGTACTGTTTCGGCTGAGGTTGAGTTAGGGTTTAATGATGAGGTGGCTACATGTGAAGCGAGCCGCTGTTATCTTTGTCACTATAAATTTGAAATTGATAATGACCTTTGTATCTATTGTGATCGTTGCCTAAAAGTTAAACCGGTAGAAAAATGTATCGTTAAAGTAAGTTCATTGAGTCATGACGAAAAAGGGCGCATTTCTGGGTATAAAGTGTCAACTAGTAGTCGCGATTATAATATGCTTTATATAGACCAAAACGAATGTATTCGTTGTGGAGCTTGCGTTGATATTTGCCCTGTAGAATGTATTTCTTTGCAGAAGGTAAGCAAGCAGACTCTTCTGGTAGAGGAAGGTTCTATAACAGACAGCAAGCTGTCTTAAGAAAAGTGGTAGCCAGCTACCGGACTCCATATCGCAATACTCAATATATCTTTGGTGAAGAGTATTCTTCGGTTCTTGGACCTTCGACTTTTGACCTTTATTCCGATATACCCATCGCCATTTTTGCTTCTATCACAGCTTTAGACTCAGCTTCTTCACGCGTAGGAGATGTAATTCGAGAGATAACCGCTCCTGGATCGACATTGTCTACTGTACATATATATTGATCGCCAAGCTTGTAAGATTTTATTCTTATATTCCATTTCCCGGCAGACTCTGTCCGTGTTTGAAGGGCTTCAGTAGTTTGTTCCATTTGGTCTTTCTCCTTTAATAGAACTTTAGTAAAAGATGTCCCTCTTTGTCGATCAGAAATTCTAACTTTGGAACAAAACTAGAATTTCTAGTTATTCGTCCGTGGTTCATGGTAACCTAATGGGAGGTTGTGGACAAAAATTGACCTTATGGAAAAAATAACTCACCAAGTGATTACGGCATCTGCGGGTACGGGGAAGACGTTTCAACTCGCCCACCGGTATATACGGCTTATGGCATACGGTGTATCTCCAGATCGGATCATTGCGTTAGCTTTTTCTCGAAAGGCGGCAGGAGAAATTTTTGACTCGATCATTGAGCATCTGAGCAGAGCGGTGGGTAGTGATGATGGAGCAAAAGAGATGGGGGCACGCATTGAAAGGCCGGATCTTCATCAAACGAATTTTCTGAAAATTCTTCACCGTTTGCTCCAACACCTCCATCGTATTCATATCAGTACGCTTGATCGTTTTATTGTAGGGATCGTCCGCACATTTCCTGCTGAGCTGGGGTTGCCTATGCAGTTAGATATTTTCGATCCTGAAAATATCGTTGCTAAAAGCATACGACAAGACATTTTGAGGACGCTCTTTAATCATCACGATGTCGACTCAAACGCACAGATCACATTTTTGCACGCGTTTAAACAAGCTACCTTTGGCCAAGAAGAAAAAGGATTAGAACGTGCTCTTGATGCGTTTGTTAATGAATACCTTGATGCGTATCGTATATTGCCAAACGGGAACCTTTGGGGGGCACGGAAGATCATTTGGCCCGATGAACCCGTTTGGGTGCAGCCCGTAAAGAATATTCAGGAAATCGCGAAAGAACTGAAGCGATCATTCGGAGAAAGTAGATTTCATAAAACGTTGTTAAAAAGTTTGACCCAAATCATTGACTTTTCAGGTCAGTACAGTGAAGAGGCTGTTTGGGATAACCGGGTCGGTAAAAGCATGGTTTTCCAAAAATTGTTGGCTTATATAGATGAGGGAGAGAGGGCCGAAATATCGATATCCTATGCCAAAAAAGAATACAGATTTACGTTTGAACAAAGTCAGCAAATCAGATGCCTTTTACGTCATGTAATGGGCGTAGAATTTCATAGGGCCTTAATGAGAACAAAAGGTTTGTATCGGATATTAGATCAGTATGATCACTTGTACCATACGCGGATGCATCGACAAGGGTCCCTTACGTTTGAGGATGCACAGCATCTTTTAACCTCTAAAGAGGGAAGTCGGCTTTACATTGATTATCGGCTTGATTGTAAATTAGATCATTGGTTATTGGATGAGTTCCAAGATACAAGCGATATGCAGTGGGAGGTGTTTCGTAATGTCGTGGATGAAATAGTACAAGATCCTAGCGGTGAACGTAGCTTCTTTTATGTGGGGGATGTGAAACAGGCTATATATGGTTGGCGTGGTGGAAATGCGCAGCTTTTTGGAAGGATCCTTGAACAGTATGGAGATCGTATTGAGCAACGTCCCCTGAACACTTCTTTTCGATCCTGCCAACCGATTATTGATACGGTCAATGAAGTGTTTGGTCGCCTTCCAGATGATCTCTTTTCTGTAGAAACGATAGCTGGATGGAACAAAATATGGATTGACCATCAGATCCAAAAAGAAGTGGTTCCTTCGGAAGGGTATGTAGCATTACTTGAACCCGATAACCATAACGGTGAAACAAAACCAACGGATGAAGATAGATATGAAACCGTGGCCCGAATCCTTAAAGAAATCAACCCGCTAAAATGTGGACTATCCGTTGCTGTGCTTGTCCGTACAAACCATAGTGGAAAGGACGTTGTCAATATGCTGCGCCGAGCGTGCCCAGATTTACATATTGTACATGAAGGGAAAAGGGAGATTCATGATAGTCCTGTAGTCTCTCTTTTATTATCGCTCATAAAATTTGCAGCTCATCCAGGTGACATGTTTGCTTGGCGACACCTGGAAATGAGCCCCCTTAAGGTCGTTTTATCCATACTGTCTGATGCACAAGAGGACCTCCCCTTAATATTATTGGAAAAGATGCAGGTGCTAGGGTTTCAAGGTTTTATCCGGTACTGGGGCGACAAAATAGAGGCCTCCCATCCACTTGATGCCTTTGGCAAAAAGCGGTTACAAGATTTGGTTGACGCGGCAGGGGAATTTGATGCTTTAGGGCGGAGAGATGCCAATACGTTTCTCCGCTTCATAGACCATTACCATATCCATGAAATCGCTGCAGAGCAAGCCGTCCGCGTTATGACAATCCATCAAGCCAAGGGACTTGATTTTGATATTGTTATTCTACCTGATCTACAAGGGAGAAATATGGTTCGTGCAGGGCAGATTGATTTTGTTATGGCGCGTGATCGTAGCACGAACCAGAATCAGTGGGCATTAAAGATGCCACGAAGATTGATGGCTGAAAGCGACTCGGTTCTTGCTGAACAGGTAAAAGCAGAGGATGAAAAGGCATCGATGGATGCGCTTTGCGTCTTATATGTAGCCATGACCAGGGCTAAACGAGCGCTCTATATGCTTACAGCGTTTCCTGGAAAAAGTGCGACAACAACAGATTCTGCAACGTTTGTCAAATATCAGCTTTCTGGAGAACTAAACCCTATTGATGGCCCACGTATGGTTGTTCATGGAAAAGAGGTCCTTTGTCTATACGAAAAAGGAGCGCGCGATTGGTACACAAAAATTCCGGAAGTTCAGGCCACTCATACCTCTAAGAAAAAAGATAAAATTGCTGAAGATTTTCATGAAAGACCTTCGCGTCGAAAAAGATTTAGTCGTGTCTCTCCATCGGGCCAAGCAGAGGAAAGACAACAAAGCGTAACGGGATTGCTCAGCGAGTCCATGTATCAAAGTTTAGATTTTGGTACAGCTGTTCATGAACTGTTTGAGCGTGTCTCGTGGATCGAAGAAGAAGATCTTAAAACGATTATCCAGGATTGGCGAGAAGCCTCTTCCTATAATGAATCGTTAAAACAGAAAGCCATAGAAAATTTTCGGGACGCGCTAGTAGCGGGTGAGGTCAAAAATGCTTTATCTAAACCCAAAGGTCCGATTGAATTATGGAAAGAAAAGAATTTTGAGATCATTCTTAACGACGAATGGGTTACAGGCACATTTGACCGTGTAACCATTTTCTATGCTGATGCTAGACGACCTATAAGAGCGACGATTCTTGACTATAAAACAAATCAAATTGCGGATGATGACGACTATCTTCATCTATTAGAACATTATCGTCCACAGTTAACTCTTTACCAACGTGTTCTTGCCGAGATTTTAAAAATCGATGCTGGTCAGATAACCCTTCAGCTTTTGTTTACACGTTTAGGAAAGGTGTGCGAAGTGGTCAGGCATTGAAGGATTGAGTGCTGAAAGACGCATAAGCAGGACCCACACAGTGTAAACATCATTTTTTGATAGGCCATAAAGATATAAAGTAGACCATAAAAGCCCCTACGGTATCTGCCACCCAGTCAAAAATGTCGGCTGTGCGGCCAGGACAAAATATTGATGCAACTCATCTAATAGACCGTAAAACGAGGTAAAAATGACCAAATACATCGCGGACTTCAAAAAAGTGTACTTTCTTTCTTTATACAGTGCAAAAAAGAATAAAACCTGGATCCGTCAGTTAAACGCGGTTTTCTGCACGAACCATTTGGGCCAAAAGGAATTACAAAAAGGCCTCGACGCACCCAGCGGGTGCGCCTGCATTTTTTTGCAACCTTTTGCCTCCAAAGTATTCGCACAGAAATCCCACGTTTAACTGACGGATCCAGGTAAAATAGAAAGCACAGCAAAAATACCCATATGTGCCAGCTTATCCATTCCGGGAAATGTAAAAAACGGTTTATGGTCTAATGTCGAAGCGCTTAACTGGTAAATCAGACTCATCCAAAGAAAAGCCGGACCCCAATAGAGTAGCCGAAAAATACGATACATTGAAAAACACCTTTTTAAATTTGATACATGCTGAAAAAATAGTATAAGACCTGGATCCGTCAGTTAAACGCGGTTTTCTGCACGAACCATTTGGGCCAAAAGGAATTACAAAAAAGCCTCGACGCACCCAGCGGGTGCGCCTGCGTTTTTTTGCAACCTTTTGCCTCCAAAGCATTCGCACAGAAATCCCACGCTTAACTGACGGATCCAGGTAAGAACCCGATTTTGCAAAATACGGACTCGAAAGGAAATACTCTTTTATGAGAATTTTGTCAGGGATACAACCTTCAGGAAAACTACATTTGGGGAATTACTTTGGGATGATTAAGCCAGTCTTAGAACTACAAGACCCCGGTGAGCCTTTTATTTTTTTGGCGAATTACCATGCGCTTACATCCGCACAGGATGGGGCCGTGCTTCGCCAAATGACTCATGATATGGCGCTGGATTTACTGGCTTGTGGCTTAGAGCCTGAGCGTGGCGCTTTTTATCGGCAAAGCGATATTCCTGAACTTACCGAGCTGACATGGCTTCTTTCAAACGTGACGCCTATGGGCCTTTTGGAACGGTGCCATTCGTTTAAAGATAAAATGGTAAAAGGGATTCCAGCGAATCATGGCCTTTTTGCGTATCCTCTATTAATGACAGCCGATATCCTGGCTGTTCAGGCTGAAGTGGTACCTGTGGGCCGTGATCAAAAACAACATTTAGAAGTGGCACGAGATATTGCCATGAAATTTAATCATCTTTATGGGGAGCTCTTTACTATTCCGAAACCGTTGATTCGAGATGACGCGGCTTTGGTCCCTGGAATTGATGGTCAGAAAATGTCGAAGTCCTATAATAACACGATCGAAATTTTTGGGGATTCTACATCTGTACGCAAAGCGATTATGCGTATTGTGACAGATAGCAAGACCGTTGAAGAACCCAAGGATCCTGACGAAAACACTATTTTTGCCCTGTATCAACTAGTGGCTACCGACGATCAAAGTAAGGCGATGGCAGAACGTTTTCGGGCAGGTGGCACGGGGTATGGAGACGCCAAAAAAGAACTGCACGAATTAGTTGAAGCGACTATTAAGCCATTAAGAAAGAAACGCCAAGAACTCTGTAAAGATCCTGGATATATACAACGTGTATTGGATGAAGGGGCTGAGAAGGCAAGAGAAGAAGTTTCTAAAACGTTAAGAAGAGTTCGACAAGCAATGGGGCTATGATGTGTCCCACAAAATGACGATGGACGCGAGCGAAGCAAGTAAGTGACTATAAAATGGCGTCTCGTTTATCGGGACTCTTGACAGCGCGTAAGCGCAAAATGACGAGAACATAGTGAGCAAATGAACGTCCAACAAGAAGAATATAAAGTTAAATTAGAGGTTTTTGAAGGGCCACTAGACCTATTACTTTACCTTATAAAGAAGGAAGAAGTGGATGTTTACAATATTCCTATCGAGCGAATTACGAATCAATATATGGAATATTTGAACCTATTAAAAATGCTCGATTTAAATATTGCCGGCGAATTCTTGGTCATGGCTGCCACGCTTATGATGATTAAGAGTCGTATGTTGCTGCCTCCAGAAGAAAGAGGTGAAGGTGAGGAGGAAGAGGAAGAAGATCCGCGTTGGGATCTTGTTCGACAATTAGTCGAATATAAAAAATTTAAAGATGCCGCGCTTCACCTCCAACATTTAGAGATCGATCGCGAAAATGTCTTTTGGCGAAGTGGTGAAGGGGTGCACATAGAGCCTGATCCCGACATAGCGCTTCAAGATGTAAGTATTTTTGATCTGATTACCGCTTTTAATGATGCGTTAAGCAACGTTAAAGAGGAAGAGCTCAAAGAGATTTTTACAGAACGGTTTACGGTTGGAGAAAAAATCGATGCCATTCTTGGTTTGCTCAAGACACACGACACTGTATCTATAAATCAGCTATTTAAAGAGATGGAATCTAGACAAGAAATTATTTGTACTTTTCTTGGTGTTTTGGAGTTAATACGATTAAAACAAATAGAGGTTTGTCAAGATGCTGCGTTTAGTGAAATTGTAATCATGAAAAATGATAAACCTGGATCCGTCAGTTAAACGTGGGATTTCTGTGCGAATGCTTTGGAGGCAAAAGGTTGCAAAAAAACGCAGGCGCACCCGCTGAGTGCGTCGAGGCTTTTTTGTAATTCCTTTTGGCCCAAATGGTTCGTGCAGAAAACCGCGTTTAACTGACGGATCCAGGATAAACCTTGAATTCCATAAATTCGTGATTTTTATGCTGTTTTCATTATATCCGAATACCGTATCTTAAAACCATGACACGTGAGGAACAGATTGCTATAGAGATCAAAGATGTTGTAGATACGCTCGCCTCAGAGTATGAAGCCGAGCGGGTGATCCTTTTTGGCTCCAGAGCTAATGGACAAACCTGCGAGGAAAGCGACGTTGACTTGGTCGTAATTAAAGAAACGGCCCTTGGCCTTTACGATCGGCTTAAAGAGGTAGCCCGCTTGTGTCGCTGGACCCACGCCTTTGAAATTCTGGTATATACCTCAGAGGAATTTGCTCAGATGAGCCAGAAAAATTCTTTTATCCGGGAAGAAATCATAGAAAAAGGAAAGGTCCTTTATGAACGAGTTGCCTAACCAATGGCTGGGCAAGGCTGAGGATGATATAAGTTTTGCTACACTCGGCCTTGAACATCACTATTACTCCCAAGTCTGTTTTTTGGCCCAACAAGCTTCGGAGAAATCACTCAAAGGATTACTTATTTCCAAAACAGCAAAACATCCTCATCTGCATAACCTGAGAGAATTAGTTGCCCGTTGTGCTGAACATGTTCCTGAAATCAGACCGCTCGAAGAAATCGCCCGAATCCTTGATCAGTACTATATCCCCAGCCGTTATCCAGACGGTATTCCCGGAGGATTGAGTATACCAGTCTGCCTACAGAAAAACACGCACGAGAAGCATTGGATGGAGCTCGCAAAATCTGTTCATTTTGTGCGGAGAGGGTTTGCTAAATGATACATGGCCAACATATGGACAAAATCGAAGTCATGCCGGAATTGCAACAGATTATAGGCGCATTACTCTTTGCGTCTAAAGAACCTTTGATGATTTCTCAAATTCGTAAAGCGTTGACTGGTGTAGCTGAAACAGGAAAAGAGATTGAAAAACAGTTTGGCAACGCGACCCCGAAAGATATAGAAAAGGCCATTGAATCGCTTCAGAAACTTCTAAAAGAAAATCGGTGTGGATTTCAAATTGCTGAAGTAGCAAAGGAATATCGTTTAGAAAATGATACTAGTTGTGGTCCGTGGCTTAAAGAATTATTGAATCCTACAAAACCTCAACGATTATCAAGACCTGCATTGGAGACATTAGCGATTATTGCCTATCGACAGCCTTGTACGCGTTCAGAGATTGAAGCAGTAAGAGGTGTGGCGGTTGATCAAATGGTTCGCAACCTATTAGACATGCAGCTTATTAAAATCGCAGGACGTAGTGAGTTGCCTGGACGACCTTGGCTGTTTGGTACGACTCAAAAATTTTTGGAACATTTTGGGCTTAAAAATGTTGACGATTTACCGGGTACAGCAGAATTAAAACGGTTGGAAGAGGAAACCTTGAAGTCTCCCAGTAGTCAAACAGAGATGGACATGGGTGATGAAGATGATGAGGAAGATAATTCATAAAAAGCGATCTTGTCTTTTCTAACAACCACTAACGAATAACCGATAACTAAAATGACGAACTTAGACGAACTTCGAAAACGTATTGATGCATTGGATGATCAGCTTATACAGCTTCTGAACAACCGCACAAAAATTGCGCTTGATATTGGTATGCTGAAAGAAAAAAGCAGTTCGGCAACGTATGTCCCTGCACGGGAAAAAACGGTTTTCGAGCGTATCAAAAAACTGAATGAAGGTCCTTTAAAAAACGAATCTTTACAGGCTATTTACCGAGAGGTTATGTCCGCTTCTCTATCCTTGGAAAGGAACTTAAAAATAGCCTATTTAGGACCGTCCGCGACGTTTACTCATCAAGCCGCTCTATCCCGGTTTGGGCGGAGTGTCGATTATGCTCCGTGCGAAACGACTAGCGATGTATTTCTGTCTGTTGAGCAAGGGTCTACTGAATATGGTGTTGTGCCCATCGAAAACTCGACCGAAGGAGCTGTAACCCATACACTCGATGAGTTTGTTGGAAGGTCGGTTGCGATTTGTGCAGAAATTTTTCTTCCGATCTCACACCATTTACTCTCGAGATCTCCACAAAAAGATCTCCAGAAAATTTATAGCAATCCACAGGTGTTTGGACAATGTCGGAGATGGTTGCTTGATCACGCTTCGGGTATTCAACTTATTCCGATCTCGAGCACAGCCAAAGCGGCAGAAACGGTCGTTGATGAGAAAGGCGCTGCAGCCTTAGCGAGCTCTTTAGCGGCTGAATTATACGGCTTAGACGTATTAGAGAAAGAACTGCAAGATATTGGAGGCAATACAACTCGTTTTTTAGTGATCGCTGAAAATTATGGAGCTCCAACGGGACAAGACAAAACGTCGATTGTGTTTGGCGTTAAACATCAAGCAGGTGCTTTGTATCAAGCGATAGGGTGCTTTGCAAAAAACCATTTAAACTTGATAAAAATCGAATCTCGTCCGAACAAAACAAAAGCATGGGAATATCATTTCTTTGTTGATTTTGAAGGGCATGCCGAAGAAGAAAACGTCCAAAAATCATTAGAAGAACTATTGGGATATTGCACAACCTTAACCGTGCTGGGTTCCTATCCTGCAGTTGAGTGTTAATGGTTGTTTTTACGCTATTGCTTTACGAAAGAGGCTAAAATTCTCCATTCCTGCAGACTCAACTTACAAGTGCAAAACCGAAGCTGTCCATCATTTCTTTGGGCGTTCTATATTCTAAGCATTTTCTCGGTCTATTATTCAGTAACTCCACAGCCCATCTCAACTGAGCGGAGCTGTGGGCAGCAAAGTCGGTTTTCTTCGGGAAAAACTGGCGAAGCAAACCATTCGTGTTTTCGTTGGTCCCTCTTTGCCAAGGGTTTCTCCCTTCAGCAAAGAAAACGGGGGTTGCTATTTTTTTCTGTAGTTTAGCATGGCTGGCAAACTCCATGCCATTATCTACAGTCACCGTTTTACAGGGGAGCCCTGAATCAGCGAACTGAGGTACGGAACAGTTGACCGATTCGGCATTGCATCGAGGTAAAAGATCGGCGATGAGATATCGAGTCGCTCGATCTACTAGAGTGACTACACAGGCCTCTTTTCTCGTTTGGCCCTGAATAGTGTCACCTTCCCAATGGCCTGCCACCTTGCGGCTTTCAGCCTCTTCGGGGCGTTGGTCAATCATCGTTTGGTTGTGTATACGTGAATGGCTTTTCCGAGTCGCTCGTTTTTTCTTTCCGGGGCCACGCAGGTATTTTCGGTAGCCAGCCCCTCTTGGACTGTACAAGTAGCGGTAGATCGTCATTCGACTGATGGGAGGGTCACCTTCTAGCTTTCTTCGACCTTCAATCTGTTCTGGAGACCAATACTTCGCCAGGAGAGTCTCCACTTGTTCTTTGCTAGCTCCCATCACTTTTTGAGGCTTTCGAGCTAGCTGTAATCGGCTTTGAGCCAGGCCATTTGCGGGTCTTGGGTAATAGCGGCCACGGACTCGATTACGGCGAAATTCGCGCCAAATAGTCGAGGGGGATCGGCCTAGGTGACGGCCAATTTGAGATAAGCTATATTTTTCTTTTAGCATCTGGGCTATCACTTCTCGTTCATAACGGTTTAAATGTTCGTAGGTTCGTGGCATTCTATGTTCTCCTTTGGGGGGGTTCAGATACCCAAAGAATGAACTATGCTGCGGACCTTTGCACTTGTATTGTTACTCTACCTCTTTGAATAGTATGAATCCGTGGATTAAAAAATTACCGATATACGAACCGGGTCGTCCCATTGAAGACCTGGCAAATGAGTTAGGCGAGGATCCCCGTTCGATTATAAAGCTGGCGTCCAATGAAAATGCTTTGGGACCTTCTCCTCTAAGCGTGGAAGCCATTCAACGTGCTCTTTCAACCGTTCATCTCTATCCCGATGGTGGAAATTGTCACCTCCGTGAGGCTCTGGCGGAAAAGCATAGACTTCATCCTGATCAATTTTTGATGGGAAATGGAAGTAATGAAATGATTGAGCTCGTAGGTCATGCTTATTTAGATCAAGCATCGAACATCGTTATGGGAGAGCCGGCTTTTTTAGTCTATAAATTGGTGGCCGCACTGTTTGATGTAGGAGTTCATGCGATTCCTTTAAAATCATTTCGGCATGATTTGGATGGCATGCTCGCTGGAATTGACGAAAAAACAAAGATTGTCTTTATTAGTAATCCTAATAATCCAACAGGAACCATGGTTAACGAGGAAGCGATCGATGAGTTTATGGGTCAACTGCCAGCGCATATTCTAGTCGTCTTTGATGAAGCGTATATTGAATTGTTGTCACCGAACGTTCAGCCGAATACGATAAAGTATGTGCAAGAAGGCCGCCGGGTTTGCTTATTACGTACCTTTTCTAAAACGTACGGCTTAGCGGGGTTGCGTATAGGCTATGCGATAGCACCTAAGGAAATCATAGGTTTGCTGAGTCGTGTACGTCAGCCTTTTAATGTCAATACCTTGGCCCAAGTGGCCGCTTTAGCCGCATTAAAGGATGAGGATCATGTCGCGCGTACACGGGACCTTGTCTCGGATGGGTTAAAGTATTATGCTGCATCCTTTAAAAAGCTTAAATTAGCCTATGTTCCTTCGGTCACAAATTTTATTTTGGTCAATGTAGGGAGCGGGCGTGAGGTGTTTGAAGCTTTACAACGCCAACGTATTATTGTCAGACCCATGGACGCGTATGGATTGCCGGAGTATGTGCGGATAACCGTTGGAACAAGAGATCAGAATATGAAAGTGATAGAAGCAATCAAGAAGACCCTAAACCATAAATGTCTTCAGCTACAGGCTGATTCGCCAAGGCGGAAATGAGTAAGATAAAGTCTCCAGCATTCAGCATCATGAAACGAATTGCAATACTAGGTCTTGGTCTGATGGGAGGATCCCTTGGGCTAGCATTAAAGAAGCATCATAAAACTGCTATAGTAGCTGGCTATGCACGACGTTCTGAAGTCCTAGAGATGGCTTTGAAGAGGCAGGTTGTCGACGAAGTGTTTGAGGATCCCGCTCAGGCCGTATGCCATGCGGATATGGTCATTCTTTGTGTCCCTATTTATACGATATATGCATTGGCCGAATCGTGTAAGTCGGGTCTTGGTTCAGACACCATTGTTACAGATGTGGGAAGTACTAAAAGTATGATTACAAAAGAAATGTCTAAACTTTTAGAGAATCATTCTGCAACGTTTATTGGAAGTCATCCCATTGCGGGATCCGAAGAACAGGGAATTACAGCGGCTCAAGCGGAACTCTATAAAGATTCGGTGGTGGTGATAACTCCAGCACCTGATATGGAAGAGAGCGTCATCAAAAAAACTCAAATATTTTGGGAAAGCATCGGAAGCATCTCTCATGTTATGAGTCCGGAAGAACATGATAAAGTGCTAGCACAAACGAGCCATCTACCCCATATGATGGCTTCGTTATTAGCGGCTACGGTAGGTCATGCCGAGCCTTTAAAACATACAGGACTTTTCTGTGGCACAGGGTTTCGTGATGCAAGTCGTTTGGCGGAAGGGTCTCCCGAAGTTTGGGTGGACATTATTAAGAGTAATCAGCAACAAACTTTAAAAGAAATGAAAGCGTTTAGAGATCAGCAACAAATTTTTATAGAAAAATTAGAACAACATGATTACGACGGCATTAAAGGGATCCTTGAAACAAGCCGTTCTAAACGCCGGTTATTATTGGAATACAGTCAGAAAAAGATATGAAAAAGGGGGAGGTATAGGCGTGTGGGAGTGTCGGGTTGAAAAATAGTGGCGCTCTTATATCCCCACACCGGCATATCCCCATGCTCCTGTATCCCAAAATCTCGATACTGAAATAAAGATATGCTAGATCATGAAATACAATCCGTAGTTGTCTTTCCTGCTAATGATATAGGGGGGGCACTTGAATTACTGGGCGACAAGAGCATATCTCATCGCATAGCCCTTTTGGCATTACTCTCTAACGGGGCTTCTTGTGTTAGAGGTTTTTTGCGAAGTGAAGATTGTCTTAATACATTACGTGCTATTGAGATGCTTGGCGCTAAGGTTTCGGAGGGGAGCCATCAAGAATTATTGATTGAGGGCGCAATGGGGAGATTGTTGAGCCCTCTTCAGTCTATTGATTTAGGTAACTCGGGGACCGGTATCCGACTCCTTACAGGGTTATTGGCTGGGTGCCCTATGCATGTTGAGCTCACAGGTGATGAATCTCTTTGTTCCCGTCCGATGGGACGTATTCGCGAACCTCTAGAGGCCATGGGAGGTCGTATCGATTTAAAAGGTAAAAAAAATACGCCCCCGATTGGTGTTTGCGGAGGCGGATTGCATGGGATTGAATATGCATTGCCTGTTGCGTCTGCTCAAGTCAAGTCTAGCATTCTTTTTGCAAGCCTATTTGCTGAAGGAAAAACCGTTATCATCGAACCTACACCAACCCGGGATCATACCGAACGATTGTTTCAAGCATGGGGTATACATATCTCTGTTGACGATTTACGGATCGAACTTGAGGGATACGGTAAACCCGGACCTCCGATAAAAGGACGTGAATTATCTATTCCTGGTGATTTTTCATCGGCTGCGTTTTGGATCGCAGCGGTGGCTGGTCGAGAAGGGTGTTCTGTAAGACTTAAACACGTAGGGCTAAATCCGCGTCGTATAGCGCTTATCGATGTTCTTAAAAGGATGGGCGCTTCCATTGAAATAAAAGAGTGTAACCCCTCTAATGTAGAGCCATATGGAAATATCAACGTGCAAGGAAGTCGTTTGTATGGAACCGTTGTGGGGGGTGATGAGATCCCTAACTTAATTGATGAGCTTCCGTTAGTCGCTATTATAGGCGCCATTGCTGATGGTGTAACAGAGATAAAGGACGCAAAAGAATTACGGGTGAAAGAATCCGATCGGGTTAAAAGTATGGTCATAAACCTACGTGCGATGAATGTTCAAGTAGAAGAAAAAGAGGACGGTATGATTATATGTGGGACTGAAGATAGAAGACCTTGCTCAGTCATAGATAGCTATGGAGATCATCGAATCGCTATGTCTATGGCCATATTAGCGCTTTACGGAAAGGACCCTGTTAGTATAAAGAACACATCGTGTATCAAAACATCGTATCCAGGATTTTGGAGTGATCTTAAAGCGTTAGGAGGAGACTGTGCCGAATAACAAACGATCTGTTATTGTTGCTATTGATGGTCCATCCGCTTCAGGTAAATCAACGGTCTCTAAACGAGTCGCCGAAGACTTAAAGTTTGTTTTTGTTGGTTCTGGAGCGTTTTATCGTGGAATGACATGGAAATCAGTTCGGGAAGGCGTTGAGGTGAAAAACCCTGAACAGGTCATTCATTTAATGTTTCAGTTAAAATGGAATTTCTATGCAGAAAACCGTGTAGTGGTCTTTACTATAGATGGTGAAGATCCGGGTCTTCAGTTACGCTCCGAACCCGTACGGGAGAAAGTGGCGACCATCGCTACGATTCCCGAAGTTAGATCTTTCTTAGTTGAACGGCTTCGCGAAACTAAACGGTTTGGTGATATGGTGATGGAAGGCCGAGATGTTGGCTCCGTTATATTTCCTGATACTCCCTTAAAGTTTTATTTAGATGCCGATCCCCAAGAACGGGCTCGTCGACGACACAAAGAGTTAGTCCAGATGGAGGGGGAGGGGAATGTGAGCGAAGTCTTAGATTCTTTGACACGGCGTGATCAAATCGACCGTACGCGAAAAATAGATCCGTTACAAATCTCTCTTGGCGCAAAAGTCATTAATACAACGTCCTTAGGCATCGAAGAAGTCGTGTCACTCATTGTTTCCAATGTACAACAAGCAATAAGTAAAGGTTTATGAAACATCGCCGAGATACCTGGGCTTATTTTTTAACAGCGGGTCTGCTAAGAATAGGTCTTAAGATATGGAACCGTTTATCCATTTTTGGTATCGAAAATGTACCTCTTCATGGGGGAGGAATTATTGTTGCTAACCATACTAGCTTTTTGGACCCCCCTGTCATTGGCGGAGGAGTTCTGAAACGTCGAGGTGTTCATTTTTTAGCTCGAGGTAGTCTATTTAGCTTTCCTTTAGGAGAATGGTGCTTGCGCCAAATACAAGCGATTCCTATTGAACGTGAGAAAGGCGATATTGGGGCTCTTAGAAAAGGGCTCAGTGTGATTAAAGAAGGAAAACTGCTTGCTCTATTTCCCGAAGGAACTCGGTCCCCAGACGGCCATTTCCAAGAAGCTAAAAAGGGCGTAGGGTTTTTAATGGCCAAAGCCAAGATACCTATTATACCCGCCTATATTGATGGTACATTTCAGGCATATCCTAAGGGGGGAAAATGGATCAGACCCAAAAAGATTAAAGTCTATTTTGGGACGCCTATTTTTCCAGTGGATTTAGAACAGTTTGGCAAAAAAAAAGAGGCTTATAGACAGATAAGCGACTATATCATGTCAGAAATAAAGGCGTTGAAAGATTCTAACACATTGAATTAGAATTAGATAATTACCTGGATCCGTTAGTTAAACGTGGGATTTCTGCACGAATCATTTGGGCCAAAAGGAGCTACAAAAAAACCTCGATGCACCCTATGGGTGCGCCTACGTTTTTTTGCAACCTTTTGCCTCCAAAGCCTTCGCACAGAAATCCCACGTTTAACTGACGGATCCAGGTTTAATCTTTATTTTATACTCCTTGACTTATTTAAATTTTTTTTTACTATTTTCAAGCACTACCACGTATGGTTCGGGTTTAAAAAATTAACTACTATATATAGTATGAAGGGAGCATTATGGCGCACAGCATATGGGGGGTAATTATAGCATGTGGAAAAAGTGAGGTATTGACCTCTGGGACGGATGTTGCATTTCTTAATTTAGGTGCAAATCCAGTGATTGTTTACTCGATGTTAGCTTTTGAGCAATGCCGTGACATTGAAGGCGTTGTTATTATAGCAAAGAAAGAACGGGTGGAAAGTCTTAAGGGAATGGCACAAATGTTTGGGTGTTCGAAAGTTAAGAAAATTGTAGCAGGAGGCGTTAAACGTCTGGCTTGTGTACAAGCAGGACTCAATGCGGTAGAAGATGAAGCGTCTCTAGTTGTTACACACGAAGTGTCGCGGCCGTGTGTAAAACCTGCGTTGATCTCTGAGACAATTAAAATAGCGAAAAAATATGGGAGTGGCGTTGCTGCTACTAAAATAGGAGGGGTTGTTGCTCAAGTTCCCAAAGGGCTTCAGGCTAAAAAAATGTTGGATGGAAGTGGGGTTTGGTCGCTCCAAACACCCCAAGCTTTCAAGTTAGATATTCTTTTAAAAGCTTTGAGGTCTGCGGAAAAAAAGAAAGCCGCTATTGTTGATGAAGCCTCTGCATTTGAATGCATCAAGAAAGAGATACGTCTAGTGCTATCGAATACTAATAATATTAAAATCTATGGCCCGGACGATCTGATTCTAGCCACATCACTCGCTCGGGTATAAAGGCTCGAAAAAAGCAGACCTAGATGCTAGACGAAGACAAGGTCAAGCATCCAGAATCAAGGATCTGGTATCGAGGATCTAGCATGAAATACGCAATCTTAGGTGATATTCACAGTAATCTTGAAGGGCTTCAAGCCGTTTTAAAAGATGCGGAAGAACAAGAAGTGACGCATTTTGCCTGTTTGGGTGATTTAGTAGGTTACAATGCTAACCCTGTAGAATGTTTAGAAATTGTTCGGAGCTTAAATTGTCCTATTGTACGCGGGAATCATGATCATTATTGTGGGTATAATAATGATTTGAGCACGTTTCAGCCAATGGCCGCCGATGTCGTAGATTGGACAAGAGAACAATTGTCCAGTGAGCAACGCGAGTTTTTAAGAAGTCTCAAATTTGTTGCTACTGAAGCATCCTTTACGATGGTCCACAGTACCTTGGATACACCTGAGAACTGGGTATATGTATTTGATCCTCTCGAAGCAGAAGCCCATTTTAATTATCAGACAACGTCGATTTGCTTCTTTGGTCACACGCATATGCCTTTAGCGTTTGAAAAAACAAATAAAATCCGTTCTGGTTTATACAATCGAATAAAAATAACAGTAGGGAAAAAGTATTTTATTAATGTGGGTAGTGTCGGGCAACCTCGTGATGGAGATCCGCGTTCAGCTTATGTTATTTATGATATCACGAATCATGAGGTGACTTTAAGACGAATAGAATATGATTTAAGCATAACGCAGAAGAAAATATTAGATGCAGGACTGCCAAATGGAGTCGCGGCTCGTTTAGCTGTCGGCCGGTAGATGTTCACACATATGAAGAAGAAAAGGAAAAACACATGCGTTTTATTTATCTTCTAATCTTTTTTTTTGCTAGCTTTCAAATAGCAGAAGGACAAATAGAGGTCGGTGCAAAACTAGAGCATAACAGGGCCTTACTTAAGAACCCAAAATAAAATTTTCGAGGGACCTGTCACATTAGATTCAACGAAGAAAACAAAACTTACGATAAATATACTTTCAGGATATAAACTTAAAACCACAGGTCCTTATATCGTACGTCCTTGGGTACAAATCGGAGAACGTCGGATTCGGGGGCCTCGTTTACATCTTGATATTGCTCCTGGATTTGAGCTGGACCGTCTCAAAACACATTTAGATAAGAATCGGACATTGCGTTTAATTTCTTTAGGTCGCGAACAAACAGAAAACCTATTTCTCCGTATTGACGATGAACGTTTAGATCTTCGTTATGGCGTTTTCGAACTAGGACGAATGATTCGAATGAAAAGACCGATACTTCAATTGGATAAACAAGGCCATGTTCATATATTGCATCAATCTTCACCAACGCAATATACACACAACATTCTTGACTTAGATGGACAGCCTGTTCATCATCAAACATATACATGGAGGTAAGGACATACAGATAGTGGAAACAGACGACGGTCGAATGGCCGTACTTGGCGCTCAAAATGCTTCTCGTTTACAACAACCATCGTTAAATCCTTAGAACCTGTTTGGTTAAAAACATTGCAAAAAAAAGTGACAAACTCAGCCGAGTCTTTCAATAATAGATAGCCAGAGTGTAAAAATCAGCAGTGAAGGAGAAGAACGAGGCTTTCATGGAGGCAAAAAGGTTAAAAGGGGTAGCCGACAAATCGCTGTAGATATAGAAGGCAATGTATGGGGTGTGCATATGCATGCGGCAAACAAAGCTGACACAAAAGAAGGTTGCGGACTGAAAAGGAGTTAAGGAGGGCTTTACGGTAATTCCGAAACGTTGGGTGGTCGAGCGCAGTTTTGCTTGGCTCAATGGATATAGAATATTGAGTAAGGAATACGAGCAAACACTCTTGGTGACCAGGGCTGTGCTGCAGATAGCCTGTATCAGGAAAAACCTTAAAGGCACTCTTTTTAACCAAAACAGGTTCTAGGCAAAGCGCTAAGAATAGTAATGGAGATAAATGGTATGAATAGGGGAAATGAATTACCCTCTTTATGTGAAGAATATAATATTTTCCAGAAGTGGAATGCTACGGATAAAGACTATCCTTTAGATCAGTGTCTGCATGAGTTGATTGAAAGACAGGCGGCACGGAACCCTGATCAGGAAGTGGTCTTCTTTGAAAAAGAAAGACTTTCCTACGCGGAGCTCAACGATCGTTCTAACCAATGTGCCCATTATTTAAGAGAGATCGGTATAGGTCCTAATACAATGGTGGGGGTTTTGATGGAACGATCTCCGGATACGGTCGTTGCTGTTCTGGGAATTTTAAAATCCGGCGGCGCTTATGTGCCATTGGATTCGGGGTATCCAAAGGAGCGACTTTGTTTCATGTTGGAAGATGCCTTGGTTTCCACCGTACTCACGCAAGAGAGATTTGAAGGGGTACTGGAAGATTTTGACGGAACCACATTGAGCCTGGATAGCCAGTGGAGCTTCTTATCTGGAAAATCCAAGGCGGATCTTGAAAATAGATCAGTCCCTGACGATTTAGCTTACGTGATCTACACCTCTGGTTCTACGGGGAACCCCAAGGGATGTATGATTTCTCATAAAGCGATTTGTAATCGATTGATCTGGATGCAGGAGCACTATCAAGTAACCGATAAAGACAGGATTTTGCACAAAACATCCGCTAAATGTGATGTGGCCATGTGGGAACTGTTCTTGCCTTTGCTATCGGGGGCTTGTCTGATTGTAGCCGGGCCGAAAGGGAACCAAGACAACCATTACTTGGCCGCACTGATCAGAAAAGAGCATATTACCATTTGTCATTTTATTCCATCCATGCTCCGTTCTTTTCTGAATCAAGCCGATCTGAGTCAGTGCTGGTTCTTACGTCATATTTTTGTCAGTGGAGAGGCTTTGCCATTGGATGTGGTGAAAAAATGTAAGAACAATATATCTGCAAGGCTACACAACCTCTATAGTGTTGAGGAAGCTGCGGTTGATGTGGCTTTCTGGGAATGTGAGGAAAGGGAGGATAAAAAGGTTCTGGCAGGACGCCCCATTGCCAATACGAAGATATATATTTTAGATGCTGAACTCAATCAAATGCCGGTTGGAGCTATGGGAGAAGTTTATATCGGTGGGGTGGGCCTGGCGAAGGGGTATGTGAATCAACAGGGATTAACAGAAGAAAGGTTTATCACAAACCCATTTTCCAAAGAGACCGATTCGAAGTTATATCGGACGGGAGATCAAGCGCTGTATTTACCGGATGGTAATATTGAAATTTCAGGGTGTATGGATGCGAAAAAGAAATGGAGGGGGGGTGGAATTGAGCTGGGAAAAATAGAAACCTCTGTAAGCAGACATGGTGGTCATGGCGTAAAAGAAGCCAGCTGTAGACTGACCGAAGAAGAAAAAAATAAAATCATTGAAGCGTGGAACGATACCGCGTGCGGCTATAATCGGAATCAATGCATTCATGAACTATTTGAAGAAAAAGCAGAAGAATTTCCCCATAACGTTGCTACGATTTGTGTGGGTCAAAGATTAACCTATAAAGAGATTAACGAGCGCGCAAACCAACTGTCGGGATATCTGAGAAGAGAAGGAGTCGGGCCGGAGACATTTGTAGGGATATGTCTGGATCGATCGCATGAAACCGTTATTGGTCTGTTGGGTATACTGAAGGCAGGAGGCGCTTATGTCCCTTTGCAGACGAGCGATCCCCAAGAAAGACTCACGAATATTATAAAGACCGCGGCGATCAAAATCGTATTAACCGAAAGCGGGCATTCAGGTGTGTTAGAGGAGATTGGCCTCACCAAACAGATTTGCATGGATCAAGAAGCGAATCGGATCCTGAAAGAAAACAAAACGAACCATCCTCAACAGATCGTTCAGTCTCACAATACCGCCTACGTCATTTTCACTTCGGGCAGCACGGGTAAACCCAAAGGAGTTGTTGTGCAGCATCGGCCGGTTATTAATTTGATCGAGTGGGCGCAAAAAAGATTTGCTTTTAATGAGAGCGATGTGTGCTTGTTTATAAACCCGCTGAATTTTGATTTATCCGTATTCGACATTTTCGGCATGTTGGCTTATGGTGCTGCGATCCACATTGTCGATGACGAGTCCAGAATGAAATTCAGTTGCTTGGCAAAGTTATTATGCCAGGAGGAGATCAGTTTTTGGAATTCGGCCCCCGCTGCTTTGCAGCTGCTCGTCCCCTTTATTAAAGCAGAAAGTAAAGAGACGAACAACGAAAAGCTTCGGCTCGTTTTTTTAAGCGGTGATTGGGTCCCGGTCACCTTGCCAGGAGAAATCCGATCCATTTTCTCAAACGCTCAGGTCATCGCTCTAGGTGGAGCCACTGAGGCAACCGTTTGGTCAAACTATTACCCGACTGATGATCTGGACCCCCACCAAAAAAGTGTTCCGTATGGCAGACCGATCCAGAACGCAAGGTACTATATCCTGGATCAAACCCTGACGCCCTGCCCGGTCGGAGTGGAAGGCGATTTGTATATAGGGGGTGAATGTTTGAGCACAGGATATATGAATGCTCCTGAGATTACCGCTAAGAGTTTTATACGCGATCCTTTTGTGGAAGATGACAGCGCCATTATGTATAAAACCGGGGATCTGGCGCGGTTCTTTCCAGATGGAAATATTGAGTTTTTAGGGCGTGCGGATTTTCAGGTAAAAGTGCGTGGATATCGAATCGAACTGGAGGAAATAGAACATAGACTCAGGCAGCACGATGATATTAAAGAGGCTGTCGTCCTGGTAAAAGAAAACGAGGCAAAAGGCCAGAAGATCGTTGCTTACATTGTTGTCAATCCGGGAAAAGAAGTAACGACTCAGGTTGTAAGAGCGTTCTGTAAAAAGGCATTGCCAAACTACATGGCTCCGAATCTTGTCATGCCTCTTCCACACTTGCCTGTTACGCCCAATGGAAAAGTAGATCGAAAAGCGCTACCCTGGCCGATCACTAAAAATCCTGTTCAAGACAAAGAGACACTTCAACCCGTCGAAAAATCTGAACCGAAAAAGATCGATCATAAGATTATAACCGAATTGCTATCCTATTTTACAGAGATATTGGATGCGAAAGATCTGACTATAAGCGATGACTTGTTTGATATAGGGGCCACCTCCTTTACCATGGTTCAAGTCGTTGAAAAAATCCAAGACGAGTATGGTATCACCATCCCTGTAGAGGTATTTTTGAATGACCCAAGAGTGTTGACCATTGGGAATTATGTGGATAAAGCGCTTAGCCAAGCAGGTGATCAACAGAATAAACCTGCACCGGAAAATGGGGCAAAGCCTATTGCCGGAGCACCCACAAATGAGGGAATCACAACCGAGTTACTGTCCTATTTTGCGGAGATATTGGATGCCGAAGGTCTGACTATAAGCGATGACTTGTTTGATATAGGGGCCACCTCCTTTACCATGGTTCAGGTCGTTGAAAAGATTCAGGAAGAGCATGGTGTCACCATCCCTGTGGAGGTATTTTTGAATGACCCAAGAGTGTTGACCATTGGGAATTATGTGGATAAAGCGCTTAGCCAAGCAGGTGATCAACAGAATAAACCTGCACCGGAAAATGGGGCAAAGCCTATTGCCGGAGCACCCACAAATGAGGGAATCACAACCGAGTTACTGTCCTATTTTGCGGAGATATTGGATGCCGAAGGTCTGACTATAAGCGATGACTTGTTTGATATAGGGGCCACCTCCTTTACCATGGTTCAGGTCGTTGAAAAGATTCAGGAAGAGCATGGTGTCACCATCCCTGTGGAGGTATTTTTGAATGACCCAAGAGTGTTGACCATTGGGAATTATGTGGATAAAGCGCTTAGCCAAGCAGGTGATCAACAGAATAAACCTGCACCGGAAAATGGGGCAAAGCCTATTGCCGGAGCACCCACAAATGAGGGAATCACAACCGAGTTACTGTCCTATTTTATAGAGATATTGGATGTGAAAGGTCTGACCATGAGCGATGACCTGTTTGATGTAGGAGCCACCTCCTTTACCATGGTTAAGGTCGTTGAAAAAATCCAAGATGAGTATGGTGTCACCATCCCCGTAGAAGTGGTTTTGGATAATCCAACAGTGGGTGCCATAGCTGATTATATGCTAAAGCAGTTTGAGGGTATGACTCCCGTTGTTCCTCATGATCCGGAACCTCAAGAAGAGCAACAGATCTCTGAAGAAGTAGTGGTACAGCTTCAACCGGTTACGTTTAGGGAGGAAGCTTATACGCAAAGCAGCGCCGCTTTGGAATACACCCATCAAATCGTTTCATTTGCTGGGATCAGTCGTTTATTGTCTCTCCTACAGTGCAGAACCATCAAAGGAAGACCCAAATATCTCTATCCCTCTGCCGGCGGAATGAATCCTGTTCAAACTTATATTTATATTAAAGAGAATCGGGTTGAGGGTGTTCTGGAAGGTATCTATTACTACCAGCCCGAAGAGCATGCGTTATACACTATCAAAGCGGGCTGTGAATTTGATCCTTCGATCTTTTCAGAAACCGATGGTGTTTTGTTTGAGCAAGCAGGGTTTGCTTTATTTCTGATTGCTCAAATGGAAGCCATTGAGCCTACCTATCAGGAAGCCAGTCCTGTGCTTTCAATCCTAGATGCCGGGTACATGGGGCAGCTTATGATGAGTGAACAGCGAGAGTGTTCTATAGGGTTGACACCTGTGGTCGGAGTCGATTTTAACAAGGTAGGCTCCCTATTCAAACTCGATAAAACACATCGGTTTATTCACTGTATCGCTGGAGGCGTTCCATCAGAGAATTCCCCGATGCCTGATCATCGTTCGGTCATGCCGTATCCCCCTTTTAAAGCAGATCAATCATTCGCTTCATTCTTAAATCCGGAAGTGTCTGAATTTAAAACATTGACCAAAGAGGAGAATGATTCACACCACGCAAAAAAGGTTCACATTCGACGGTTCAGCCAGGAAGAGACCTTTCTGAAACTTGACCCGTATGATTTCTCCGAGGGCGACCATGCGCTTCGGTCATGTCAGCGGACCTATCCAAAGGACCCGGTATCTTTCGAACAGTTCAGTAAGTTTTTATCACTTTTAAAACCTGAAAATATAGAAGGTGTATCCTGTCGTTTACATGCTTCGATCATCGGGGTGGATTATATCCAGACTTATTTATACATCAAAAAAACGGTGTGGAAGGGGTGGCCGAAGGGGTGTACGTTTACGATTCTGAAAATCATGCGTTGGTCTTGGTGACACCGGGTCCGTTAGCTGAGATCAAATCGAGCTATACACCCTTTAATCGAAAGCATTATCAGCAAGCCAAGTTTTGTCTGTTTTGGGTGGGAGACCTCAAAGCGTTGGACGCTGTATATCAACATGACAACCTCTATATTGCTTTGTTGGAAACGGGATATAGGGGGCAGTTACTTATCGAAAAAAAGGCGGAGTTTGACATAGGACTTTGTCCCATTGGAGGCATGCGATTCGAAAAAATCCGCACGGCGTTCAATGTAGAAGACAGCCAAGAATTAATCCAGAGCTTTATGGGAGGACGTACAGAATCGCCCATACCGATTGGTCGGGATGCCCTTGAGGTGGGTCGAGGAGAGTTGGGTCAAGTCGAGAAACGATCAAATCAGGTGCTTTATCGGGATCTGGCTATTGTTGGGATCAGCGGCCGCTATGCCAGCGCGGAAAAAATAGAAACCTATTGGGAAAATCTAAAAGAGGGGAAAAGCAACTTAAAAGAGTGGCCAAAGAACCGACCCGGAGGGATCGAAGACGTTGGGATACGAGGAGGGTTTCTAAATGATGTTGATTGCTTTGACTCACTTCTCTTTGCCATATCACCGGCTGAAGCCAAGGGCATGGATCCCCAAGAGCGTCTCTTTTTAGAGGTCGTATGGGAATGCCTTGAAAACGCGGGGTATACAGGTGCGGGGTTAAATGGGTGTTCTCAGAGAGTGGGCGTTTTTGTCGGCGCGATGTGGAGTGATTATCAGAACCAAGGCTCAGATGCTTGGAGTCGGACGCAGATACCAGATGCAGCGTCTTTTCATTCGTCGATCGCGAATCGGGTTTCGTACTTTTTCAACTTTAACGGACCCAGCGCTTCGCTAGATACCTCTTGTTCGTCGGCGTTGACCGCTCTCCATGTCGCTTGCGAGAGTATACAGAATGGAGACTGTGATGTGGCTGTTGTCGGAGGGGTCAATATTATAAACCATCCTTACCATCAGGCGTTGTTGAGGTATCTTGATTTATTGTCGAAAAACAATGAATGCCATCCTTTTGGAGCCGAAGCAAATGGGTGGGTCGTTGGAGAGGGCGTGGGAGCGGTTTTGATTAAGACAAAGGAACAGGCCGAGAAGGCAGGCGACACGATTCATGGTTTGATTAAAGCGACGGCTATTAGTCATAGCGGAAAGACGATGCGGTATGGAGCGCCGAATGCGCAATCACAAAAAGAATCCATCTTGCGTGTTTTAGATAAAGCAGACCTATCCCCGGAATCGATCGGTTATGTGGAAGCGGCGGCGCCGGGAGCGAGTATTGCCGATGCATCTGAAATGACCGCCATCCAAGAAGTGTTTCGTGACGTGCCGAGCTTACCTGTCGGAACGGTTAAATCGAATATCGGTCATCTAGAATCGGCCTCGGCCATGTCGCAATTGACCAAAGTTCTTTTGCAAGTAAAGCATGGCGAGCTAGCTCCAACGCTAAACTGCACACCCATCAATCCCATGTTCAAACTGGAAGAGAATGGGGTGGAACTTGTTGAAGCGCTTAAACCTTGGGATCACCCCCGTCGGGCCTTAATCAATGCGTTTGGGGCTACCGGATCGGGCGGACATATCATTCTGGAAGAATATGTTCAAAAGAGAGCCGTTAAGCCGTCCAGACCGACATTGATTGTTTTGTCAGCGGCAACCGATGAACAGCTGAGACGGTTGGTCGGAAGACTACAAGATTTCATGGCCCATTCTTCGTTACCCTGCTTGTCCGATATCGGATATACGCTTCGTGTGGGACGCGTTGAAATGGATGAGCGGTTGGCTGTAGTTGTAGAAACACATGACGAGCTCAGAGAAAGACTTGCTGCTTATTTAAACGGTGGTGAAAAAAAGTCGGGACTTTTTCGTGGAAGCGTAATTGGAGAAACACCGTCTCCTGAGAGAAAAGAGGAACCCACGGTTTATACGATGGCCGAACAATGGGTGCGAGGCGTGCCATTCGATTCGAAGAGGATCGATCAAGGTTATGAACGAAGAGTCCCCTTGCCGACGTATCCTTTTGCCAAAGAAAAGCACTGGGTTGAAATGTATGAAACTGTTTCTCCTACGAATCTTAATAACGGAAAAGATCTGCAGGAGGAACATGGCGCGAATGGGTTGGAAAAAATCGAAACCAAGCTCAAAGAAATGTTTGCAGAAGTGTCTGAAATTCCAGTAGCCCGGATTGGTGCAAAGACGCGGTTAGAGCAATACGGACTGAATTCTTTGATGATCAACAAGCTGAACCTTCGTCTTGAAAAAGATTTTGGAGAACTGCCCAAAACCCTCTTTTTTGAATATTCGACGTTACATGAATTGGCGAAGTATTTTTTGGAGTCTCATGCTGAACAGGTCCAGGAATTATCGGCTATTGCACCTAAAGTAAACGTTTCATACACCGCGAAGGAAAAAAATAAGACGTCTTATAGGTCTGTAGAAGATGATTGGAATGATCAGGTTGCGATTGTCGGAATTAGTGGGAGATATCCAAAGGCCCCCAATCTGGAGGTGTATTGGGAGAATTTGAAGAACGGGATTGATTGCATAAGTGAGATCCCCCCAGAGCGATGGGATCATCTAAAGTATTACCACACAGAGAAACAAACCCCGGGCAAAGCATACAGCAAGTGGGGTGGGTTCATAGATGATGTGGATAAATTCGATCCGCTTTTCTTTGGTATATCACCCCGAGAGGCGGAATTACTCGATCCCGAGGAACGGATATTTCTGGAAACGGCGTGGCATACCTGCGAAGACGCCGGTTATACCCGGTCCTCCTTAGATAGTGTTTTTAATGGAAAGGTAGGTGTCTTCGTTGGGGTAATGTACGGAGACTATCAATTACTCGAAGGGCGTCACCCTAATGGGCCCTTTTCCAGGCTGGTCAGTGCGGCGTATGGCTCTATTGCCAACCGGGTTTCTTATGTATTGGACGTGCATGGTCCGAGTATGGCGATTGATACGATGTGCTCTTCGTCTCTGACGGCATTGCATTTGGCCTCCGAAAGCATTCGACGTGGAGAATGCGAAGCGGCTATAGCCGGTGGGATAAACCTATCGATTCATCCGAGAAAATATGTCCAGCAATCTCAGCTGGGCATGTCTTCAACCGATGGGCGGTGCCGAAGTTTTGGAGAAGGAGGAGATGGGTTTGTTCCTGGAGAGGGCGTTGGGGCGGTGTTGCTCAAACCGTTAACTAAAGCGATCAAAGATGGGGATCATATTTATGGTCTCATAAAGGGGATCGCGATCAATCATGACGGAAAAACAAACGGGTATACAGTGCCCAATCCGCATGCACAGACCACCATGATCCTCGATGCATTGAAACGGGCCCAGGTCGACCCACGAACCATCAGCTATTTAGAAGCGCATGGTACGGGCACATCGTTGGGAGATCCGGTTGAAATCAGAGGGTTGAGTAAAGCCTTTGGAACCTATACCGAGCAAAGACAATTTTGTCCGATCGGGTCGGTCAAATCGAACTTAGGCCATTTAGAGGCGGCCGCAGGTATGGTTGGGTTAACCAAAGTTCTCTTTCAGATGAAGCATCAACGAATTGTTCCCTCGCTTTATTCAAAAGAACTTAACCCGAATATCAATTTTGAAAAGAGCCCTTTTTATGTTCAGCAAGAACTGGCCGAATGGAAACGGCCCATCGTCGAAATAGATGGAGAACATAAAGAATACCCCCGGATCGCCTGCATCTCTTCATTTGGCGCAGGAGGATCCAATGCGCATGTCATCATCGAGGAATACCTCGATGACGGTTCGAGGTTCAAGGTTCAAAGTTCGGGGTTAGAAACTAAAGGGCCCTATATCATTGTCTTGTCGGCGAAGAATGCGGGCCGACTAAAGGAAGGGGCTAAAAACCTCCAGACTTTTTTAACCTCGAACTCCGAACCTCAAACCTTGAACCTCCACGAAGTGGCCTACACCCTCCAGGTGGGTCGCGAAGCCATGGAAGAGCGCTTGGGCTTAGTTGTTGATTCGAAGAAAGAACTTGAGGAGCAGCTACAGGCCTTCATGGAAGGGAAAGAGGATGTGGAGGATATGTATCTTGGTCGAGTCAAGCGTAACCAAGATGGGCTGGTGGTCTATGCTGCAGATGATGACATGGCGAAGATGGTTGAAGCCTGGGCAGCTAAAGGAAAGTACAATAAGCTTCTGGACCTTTGGGTGAAAGGGCTGAACGTTGATTGGAATAAGCTTTATGGAGAAAATAAACCTCAGCGTATTAGTCTGCCCACCTATCCCTTTGCAAGAGAGCGGTATTGGATTGAGGGAAATGCGGATTGCGGATTGGGGATTGCGGAGACAGGGAAAGAACTTCATCCGTTGGTGCATGAAAATACCTCGGACGTATCCGAGCTGCGTTTCAGTTCGACCTTTACGGGCAAAGAATTTTTCTTTGCGGATCACCCGGTGAAAGGCGAGAAAATTCTCCCTGGCACGGCCTATCTGGAAATGGTCCGAGAAGCCGTCGAACAAGCCTGTGGAAAATTGGTCAAAGATCATCAAAGCATTATTCATCTCAATAACGTGGTGTGGGCTCGTCCGATTTCCGTGGGAACGAACCCTCAAGAAGTCCATATTGGATTATTCCCCGAAGAAAACGGAGAGATCGCCTACGAAATCTACACCGCCTACCCCGGGGAAGGGAAATCCGCAATCCGTAATCCGCAATCCGCAATCGACTCGGTTGTGCATAGTCAAGGGGTAGCGTTGTTCGCCTCGGCAGGCCAACGCCTTCAGCTTGATCTCAAAGCCTTACAGGAAACGTGTGCTCAAAGAGTTTTAAGCACTGATGAATGCTATACGACTTTTCAAGCGATGGGCATTGAGTATAGTCCTTCTTACCAAAGTATTGAACAACTCTATATTGGAGAGAATGACGTGTTAGCCAAACTGGCCTTGCCTTCTTCAGTAACAGAAACAAAGGATCAATTCACCCTGAATCCCATCTTGCTGGACTCGGCTCTTCAGGCTTCTATCGGCTTAGTCTTCCCTAACCGAGCACCGAGCACCAAGAACCTTGAACCCCTATGCCCCGTTGCCTTGGAACGACTTGAAATCATGGATAGCTGCAAAGAATCAATGTGGGTGCGAGTACGCCATTCTGAGGGCAGCTCAGCTTCGGGCCAAGTGTGGAAATTAGACATTGATCTGTGCGATACATCCGGGAATGTTTGTGTGAAGATGCATGGACTCTCTTGCCGAACGCTTCAACAAGATCAAGAGTATGCTCATGCTCCTTCTTCTCCTCAGTTACAGCTGACAGATACGCAGCAAGTTCCGTTGCCCGTTTTAACGAATAAATCCTCGAAGGTGGTTCTGAGTCCATTATCGGAGGCTCAACCTTTTTCTATTCAAATCAAGCAGGTTCGGCAGCCTGAAAAAACACTTTTAACAGAGCCTGTATCGATAACTTCCACGTTGGAAAATCAAAGTGAATTGACCGCTCCAGTTGCATCGAAGATTTCAAAAGAAGTGCTGGGAAAAGAGCTGGTTGTAAGCTTTGCCCAAGCTCTATACATGAAGCAAAGCGACATAGATATTGACAAACAATTTGTTGAAATGGGATTGGATTCGATCGTGGGTGTGGAATGGATCCAAACGATTAATAAGACCTATTCACTGCATATACCAGCCACAAAGGTATATGATTATCCAAGTATTAGAGAATTGGCTAGATATATGAAAAGAGAATTAGAGAAACAAGAAAAAGGAACGCCTCTTCAAAAAGCCATCGAACAGATGCCTGAGCGTGTCATAGCTGAACAGAAGCCATCGAAGATATACCCACTACCAATGACCGCTCCAGTTGCATCGAAGATTTCAAAAGAAGTGCTGGGAAAAGAGCTGGTTGCAAGCTTCGCCCAAGCTCTATACATGAAGCAAAGCGATATAGATATTAACAAACAATTTGTTGAAATGGGGTTGGATTCGATCGTGGGTGTGGAATGGATCCAAACGATTAATAAGACCTATTCGCTGCATATATCAGCCACGAAGGTATATGATTATCCAAGTATTAGAGAGTTAGCTGGATATGTTCAAAAGGAATTAGAGAAACAAGAAGGAGCGTCTTCTCAAAAAGCCATCGAACAGATGCCTGAGCGTGTCATAGCTGAACAGAAGCCATCGAAGATATACCCACTACCAATGACTGCTCCAGTTGCATCGAAGATTTCAAAAGAAGTGCTGGGAAAAGAGCTGGTTGTAAGCTTCGCCCAAGCTCTATACATGAAGCAAAGCGACATAGATATTGACAAACAATTTGTTGAAATGGGGTTGGATTCGATCGTGGGTGTGGAATGGATCCAAACGATTAATAAGACCTATTCACTGCATATACCAGCCACAAAGGTATATGATTATCCAAGTATTAGAGAATTGGCAGGATATGTTCAAAAAGAATTAGAGAAACAAGAAAGAGCGCCCCTTCAAAAAACTTCCGAGCACATGCCTGAGCGCAGTATAGCTCCGCAGAAGCCATCAAAGGTATACGCACTACCAACCCTTAGGAAGCAGCATTCCATCAGGCCATTAGGAGGGCCTAAACAAGCCTATACCCATCAAACTCAAGAGGTGAACCCTGGACATTTAGGAAGTCTTGTTTTTCAAAAAAGGTACGGGTGCAAGTTGAGCTATTTTACCGGCTCCATGTATCGCGGCATTGCTTCAGAGCAACTCGTTCTTACCATGGGAAAAGAAAATTTGTTGAGTTTTTTTGGAAGTGCAGGTTTTACAGCTAAAGAATTAGAACCTCGTATTGCATCGATACAGTCTCAACTGGGGTTAAATAAACCTTATGGGATCTGCTTAATTGCTAGCCTAAATCACCCTGAAGAAGAGATGCAGCAGGCTAAGTTGTTCGTTCAATACAACATTCCCATTATTGAGGCAGCCGCGTTTTCGGCGTTAACACCGGCTCTTGTGTATTGTCGAGTTAAAGGCCTCTGCCAAACCAACGGACGCATGGTGTTCTCTCGACGTATTATCGCAAAATGTTCACGTTTAGAAGTTGCCCGTTTATTTTTAGCCCCTCCTCCTATTGAGATGGTAAATGATTTAGTCGGGTCGGGCTTGATAACCAAGGAAGAAGCCGACCTATCGCAACGGATTCCCATGGTAGACGACCTTGCGGTTGAAGCCGATTCAGGAGGTCATACCGACCAAGGCGTATCCTTCTCATTGCTGCCCTCGATGATGGCGTTAAAGGACTCATTGATCAGGGAGTATCACTACCAGGAAGAGATCCTTATCGGCTGTGGAGGAGGAATTGGGACCCCAGAGTCAGTTGCCTCTGCTTTTGCCTTAGGCGCCGATTTTATTTTTACCGGTTCGATTAATCAATGCACAGTGGAAAGTGGGGCTCATGATATCGTCAAAGACCTATTATCGACGCTCAGTGTTCATGATACGACTACGGCACCTGCTGGAGATATGTTTGAGATGGGGGCAAAAGTTCAGGTAGTGAAGAAAAAGACCCAGTTTCCGAACCGGGCCAATAGATTATATCAACTCTTTCAGCACTATAAATCAGTGGAGGAAATTCCTGTATCGATTCAGCAAGATATAGAAAAGCATTACTTCAAAAAGACATTTTCAGAGGTGTGGGACCTGGTGTGTGCGTATAAAAACAAAAAAAGTCCGGAGCAAATTAGCGAAGCTTTAGAGAATGCTCGCATTAAACTAAAACTGATATTTCAGTGGTATTTTGCCCGTACCAATCAGGTGACGTTCCATGGAGATGAATTAGAAAGCGATAATTTCCAAATTCATTCTGGACCGGCGATGGGAGCGTTTAACCAATGGGTTAAAGGAACCAGCCTGGAAAACTGGAGAAATCGTCATGTGGATCACATCAGCGAACAATTAATGAGCAAAGCCTGTGAATATATTCAGAGAAAGCCCTTATTTATTTCTAAAAGTTCCCCCCAAGAGTCTGTATCAAATCAAGAGCCTGTATCAAAAGAAGTGGAGGTCTCTTCTAAGGCTGAGAACCTATCAGCGCCCAAGCAGCAACGTTCTCCGCAAAAAAGTGATATAGCTATCATTGGAATGTCAGGGCAATTCCCCCGGGCCAAGAATGTAGACGAGTTTTGGGAAAATCTTTCACAAGGGAAGGATGGCATATCGGAGATTCCAGCCACACGTTGGTCGATCGATCAACTTTATGATCCCGATAAAGAGGCTCCCGGCAAGACCTATTGCAAATGGATGGGAGTTTTGGAAGATGCGGACCAGTTTGATCCCTTGTTTTTTAACATTTCTCCAGCCGAGGCTGAAAGGATGGATCCTCAACAGCGTCTATTTTTAGAAAACGCGTGGCATTGTATTGAGGATGCAGGGCTTAATCCAGCTTCTTTATCAGGAAGTTCTTGTGGAGTTTTTGCGGGTTGCGCCATCAGTGATTATGGGCAGTCGATGAACGGCAACGCGTTGAATGCACAGGGTTTAATGGGAGAAAGTCCCTCCATTTTAACAGCGAGAATAGCTTACTTGCTAAACTTGAAAGGTCCCTGTCTAGCAATAGATACGGCGTGTTCTTCTTCTCTCGTGGCGATAGCTGAAGCGTGTAACAGCTTGCAGCTTAAAACCAGCGACCTGGCTTTGGCCGGAGGCGTCTGTGTGTTACCGGGTCCTTCCATGCATATAATGACCAGCAAAGCCGGCATGTTGTCCGAAGAGGGGCGCTGCTTTACCTTTGATAAAAGAGCGAATGGATTTGTTCCAGGAGAAGGCGTTGGGATTATTTTATTAAAACGACTATCAGATGCGATTGGAGATGGGGATCAAATTCATGGAGTGATTAAGGGCTGGGGCGTGAATCAGGATGGGAAGACCAATGGGATAACCGCTCCGAGTGTGAACTCACAAATTGCCTTAGAAAAAGAGGTGTATGATCGTTTTGGTATTAATCCTGAGAAGATCTCCTTAGTAGAGGCCCATGGGACAGGCACCAAGCTTGGAGATCCTATAGAAGTAGAAGCATTGATCGAGTCTTTCCGTTCCTATACGGACAAGGAAGATTATTGTGCTCTAGGTTCGGTGAAAAGCAATATTGGCCATCTTCTACCTGCGGCAGGAGTTACCGGGGCGATCAAACTACTATTGGCCCTAAAACATCGGAAGTTGCCTCCAACGATTCATTATAATGCTTTAAATGAACATATTAACCTTGAGAAGTCCCCATTTTATGTGAATACCGAACGCAAAGAATGGAGGAGAGCAGAAGGACAAAAACGTTGTTCGGCCATCAGTTCCTTTGGCTTTAGCGGGACCAATGCGCATGTGGTCATCGAGGAGTACCTCGATGAGAAATCCGAAATTCTAAATTCTAAATCCGAAAATAAAGAATGCTTAATCGTGCTGTCGGCGAGGGATGAGGAGCGGCTTCAAGAGTATGTTGAAAAGTTTTATGGATATTTAACATCGAACATCGAAGAGCAAAGGTTGAACATCGAAAGTTTAGCTTACACCCTTCAGGTAGGGCGGGAAGCGATGGAGGAGCGGCTGGCTTTTATAGTAAATTCCCTAGAAGAGCTTACCAGTCGATTAAGCAGTTACTTAGAAGGTAAGAAAGGTGATTTTCTAAGGGGTAATGTAAAAAAAGAGAAGGTGGACATCTTCTTAGAAGGTAAGGCGGGAAGGGCATACATAGAAACTGCTATTGGAGATAAAGAAAGTAAATCCTTGGCCCAGCTCTGGGTAAAAGGGGTGGAGATCGATTGGGGTTTACTCTATCCGGATCAAAAACCTAAGAAGGTTAGCTTACCGACTTATCCATTCAAAAAAGAATCCTATTGGATTCGTGGAAACGAATCCGCTGTAAAACCAGTGAAAACTGGTTTTACTTTGCATCCATTGATGCATGAGAATACCTCGGACGTATCCGAGTTGCGCTTTAGTTCGACGTTTACGGGTGATGAGTTTTTCTTAACGGATCATGTGGTCAAAGGTGAGAAATTGTTACCGGGGGTCGCCTATCTAGAGATGGCCAGAGCGGCTGTAGAAGAGGTCGCCGGCTCTACCCAAAAGGATCAAGCAGGGATTCAACTGAAGCATATTGTTTGGGTACAACCAATTTCGGTGGGAACGGATCCTCAAGTAGTCCACATTGGGCTTTTCCCGGAAGAAAACGGAGAGATCGCCTACGAAATCTACACCGCCCATCCGTCGGATGAAAAATCCGCAATCCACAATCCGGAATTTGTCGAAGATCCGCCGGGGTGGAAAATCAAATCGATTGTACATAGTCAAGGGGTGGGATTGTTCAGCTCGGTAGACCAACCTCCGAAGCTTGATTTGAAAGCCTTGCAGGAAGCTTGTACTCAAAGAGTTTTAAGCGCAGAAGAATGCTATGAGTCCTTTAAAAGAGAGGGCCTTGACTATGGTCCAGCTCATCAAGGCTTGGAAAAACTCTACGTTGGCGATGATGAAGTGTTGGCCAAATTAAGGGTACCTTCTTCTGTGTTGGAAACCAAAGATCAATTTATGCTCCATCCGAGCCTGTTGGATTCAGCTCTTCAGGCCTCTATTGGCTTAGTCTTCCCTCAGCGAGAACCGAGAACCGAGAACCTTGAACCTAAGTTACTCTTTGGGTTAGACAGCCTCGAAATCATAGATCGTTGCGCGGAGTCGATGTGGGTGTGGGGGCGTTACGCGGAAGATACTTCTCCATCAGATCAAATGCGGAAGTTGGATATCGATCTATGTGATGAACAGGGGAAGGTTTGTGTGCGTATCAAGGGTGCCTCTATAGGTTCAAAAGGAAAAGAGTATATTGAGTTGCTTGGAGAAAATAACAGTAACGTGTTGGAAGATAGTTATCTAGATAAAGAGAGTATAGATACTCTGACTACTCCATATCGATTTCTTCTTGAATCAGAGATTACTCCAGATCATGAACAGTTTATAAAAACTTTTATTGATCATTACACACGCAAAACAGCGCACTCAAAATCATATCAAGATAAATACACAGCAACATTCGCAGATCAACGAAAAGGAGCCGTTTTTCTTCAAACGTTGAGACCGATAGCATACAGAATTCTGATTAACGAAGCTAAAGGAAGTCGGTTAAAAGACATGGATGGCAATACGTATATCGATATTATGGGCGATATGGGACCCAATCTTTTTGGGCACCAGGATAACGATATCATGCAGGCCTTATCTACCCAGTTAAACAAAGGGCTTGCCTTGAGCTGCCCATATGAAGATTTAGGGAAAACCGCTGAATTATTTTGTGAGCTGACTGGACAGGACCGTGTTATGTTCACCCAAAGCGGCACTGAGGCTGTGATGTGGGGTGTTCGTGTGGCAAGAGGCTTTACTCAGCGATCTAAAATTGTTGTATTTGACGGCGCTTATCACGGAGTGTCTGATGTTGTTTTTGGTATAAAAGGATTTTCTAAAGGAGACCCTCTGCCCGGATCTTTGGGGATGCCTGATGATTTTATCAATCATATTATGGTGTTGGATTATGATAATCCTGAAAGTTTACGCATCATTGAAAAGAATGCGAAAGATATTGCGGCTGTACTTGTAGAACCTGTTCGATCTCGGCAACCAGAGGTTCAGCCGAAAGATTTTTTACTGAAACTTAGAACATTAACAAAAGAAAGAAATATAATCCTTTTGTGTGATGAAATGATCACAGGGTTTCGTGTTCATCAGCAAGGGGCTCAGGGATATTTCGGATTTCAGGCTGATTTAGCTACTTATGGGAAAATATTGACTGGTGGATTAACAGGAGGCGCTTTAGCCGGCAGGAAAGAACTGATGCGTTTAATAGATGGGGGGGGGTGGTTATTGGACTCAGCAGAGTGGCCCTATAAAAATAGAGTCATCGCATTAGGAACTCACACTCAAAATCCGTTGAAGATGGCTTCAACCTATGCTGTTTTGCGTAAAATTAAAGAGGGCGGATTGGATGGGGCCTCTACATTAAATCATAAAACATCCGCCTTTGCCTATTCGATGAATAGATGGTTATCCGAACACTCTATTCCTATGGAAATTGTCCATTTTGGATCATTGTTTCGATTCAAATTTACAGCAGCAGGTTCTAGCTCTCTTTTTGAAGCCCTCTTCTCTGCATTACTTCGAGACCGTGGTGTTATGTATAATGTTCGCTATAATTGTTTTTTTACCCATGCGCATACCGATGACGATATTAAAAGAGTTGAAGAGATTATAAAGACTTGTCTCCATATATTGGACAAAAATAAGTTCATTATACCTGATGACAAAATTGCTCTACATTCCAGACCAATACCAGCGCAATATGATACAACAATAAGACCTCAACGTACAGAGAGAAAAGCTATAGAAGAAAAAAAACTCATCTTCCAGGAAGCTAAGTTAATCCCTGATGAGAGTGAGCATATCGAAGAGAGAGACTCTCTAAACATATCGTCTAAGCCTGTAAGTATGAAAATAGTTAAAGCGGATATTCTGGACCATGTTATTTTTGTATTCTCAACAATTACAAAGATAGAAAAAACAAAACTTGATATTCATACGCGTATTGAATCTTATGGTGTTGACTCCATTATGTTAACTGAACTTCTGGCAAAGTTAAATAACGAATTCAGTATGAAGGTGTCGCCTGGCCGCTTAATAGAAGCCGATACAATCGACAAGATAGTAGACCTTCTTTCTAAAGAGTCGGCTATTGCAGTTGCTGCTTCTAGCGCCACATCCCATCATCCCTCTGTATCTGTGAAGCAAACCAGATTAGGGACTTCAGGACGACTTGCCTATAGCAGGAGGCACCGTATATCGCCGGGACCCGTACCGATATCAGCACAAACAGAATCTAGTTCTGTAGATACTATAAATACAAAGTCAGCAGATATAGCTATCATTGGTATCAGTGGTCGATTTCCTCAATCTAATACGGTTGATGAATTATTCACGCATCTGATGAATAATGACGATTTAATTCAAGAAATACCGAAATTCAGATGGGATTGGGAAGAATGGTATGGCGATCCGGAAAAAGAAGAATGTTTTAAAACGTTATCAAAATGGGGAGGCTTTTTGGATGATATTTCTGGATTCGACCCTTTGTTTTTCGGAATTTCTCCTAAAGAAGCTGCTTACTTTGATCCGCAACAACGGCTTTTTCTAGAAGAATCATGGAAGGCCTGTGAAGATGCAGGATATCGACCTTCAGACCTTGCAGGTCAAAATATTGGTGTTTTCGCCGGCTATGAGTTTACCGATTATGATAGCATCATAAAAGATGCTATAAAAAATGGTAGTAACATTCCGGAAATGTTGGCTACTAATGCTTCATTCTTACCTGGTTGTGTATCGTATCATTTGAATTTAAAGGGGCCAAGCGAAGCGATTAATGGGTCTTGTGCATCAGGCTTACTGTCTGTTCATAGAGCGGCATCAGCCATACATGCTGAAGAATGCACGATGGCGTTGGCAGGCGCTGTTGAAGTGATGTTGTCTCCTTATACACACGTTAGTCAGGCAACGCTCCATTCAGAGGATTCGCATTGTAGAGTATTTGATAACCAGGCCTCCGGATATGTTCGAGGAGAAGGTGTCGTTGTTGTTCTCCTCAAATCGTTAACATCGGCTATTCGTGATGGAGATCGGATTTTAGGTGTCATTAAATCGAGTGTGCATGTGAATCGAGGAAAAGCCATCTCGCCGATCGCATTTAGTCCTGATACGATGCGAAAAGTGGTTAAGGATGCGTATCTAAAATCAGGGGTTCCTCTAAATACGATTAATTATATTGAATTGGAGGGGGTTTCAGAAAAATGGTCTGACGCCATGGAAGCGGAGAGCTTGAAGGACGTGTTTACTGAGATAGCGGAAATGGAAGGCTATGATCTTTCATCGTTCGCTTGTGGGTTGGGAAGCTTGAAAGGAAATATTGGGAATTTAGAACCCGTAAGTGGGTTGGCTAGTTTAGCAAAAGTACTACAAGCGATGCAACATAAGCAGATCCCGGCTACTTTACATCATAATGCCTTAAATGAGTTTATAAACTTTGAGAATACGCCGTTTTATATGGTTACCCAAAATGAAGATTGGAACCCTGTTGAAACTTCCGCGGGGACGGCTCCTTTGCGTGCTGGAATCAGCAGCTTTGCAGCCTCTGGTGCGCATGTCCATATGGTGGTTGAAGGCTATAGTTCTACTCAAAACCAGGAAGTAGAAAAATTACCTTATTATCTGTTACCTCTTTCGGCAAAGACGCCCGAAGCCTTGCACGAAAAAATTGAAGATATGATCGAGGCTTTACCAAGAGAAGAAGTGATAAAAGAAGAATGGGCCGCGCTCAGTTATACCCTGCAGAAAGGACGAGATCATTTTGCCTGTCGTTGCGCTATTGTCGTTGAGAAGCGGGAGGATGCTGTTTACGGATGGGAGGCGTTTAAAAAAGGAGAAACCCATCGAGCTGTTTTTGCCGGAAGAGTGCCGGGAGGATTCCAGGGTCAACAGGCGATAGAGGAAATGGTGAAAGACCTTCTTTCTCAAAGCCGCACTTTGCAGAAAGCGCCTGAAAAATACCGGGAGAAGTTATACGCCCTGGCGGAGTTTTATTGCAAGGGGTATGAGATTGTCTGGGATCTGTTGTATGGAGGGTATCCCCTCAAGAAAGTCGGTTTGCCTACCTATCCCTTTACCAGAGAGTATTATTGGATAGAACAGACAGAGGTCAGAGGCTTGCCACGCCAAAGGCATGGTCAGAAATCAGAAGTCAGTAAGAGGCTGCATCCGTTGGTCCATGAAAATACATCGACGTTAGAAGATCAGCGATTCAGCTCCACATTTACAGGAGAAGAATTTTTTCTTAAAGATCACCAGGTGAATGGAAAAAAAGTTGTGCCTGGCGTGGCTTATCTGGAGATGGCCCGGGAAGCAGCTGAGCAAGCCACAGGAGAATTATCCGAAGACAAAAAAAACAATCAAAAGATTGAGCTTAAAAACGTGGTTTGGGCCCATCCGATTACTGTTGGAGATCAACCTCAAGAAGTCCATATTGGGCTATTCCCGGAAGAAAGTGGGGAGATTGCTTACGAAATCTACACCGCCCATCCGTCGGATGAAAAATCCGCAATCCGAAATCTGAAGTCCGTCGCAGATCCGCTGGGGTGGAAAATCCATCCGATTGTTCACAGTCAAGGAGTGGTGTTGTTTGCCTCCGCAGACCAACGTCTGCAGCTCGATCTGAAAGCCTTGCAGGAAAGTTGTAACCAAAGCTGTTTAAGTGCTGAGGAATGCTATGCGGCCTTTAAAGCAATGGGGATAGACTATGGTCCTGCGTATCAAGGAATAGAGAATATCTACGTTGGGGAGGATGAAGTGTTGGCCGAATTGACCTTACCTTTCGCTATCCTGGAGACAAAAGACCAGTTTACCCTTTATCCCAGCCTGTTGGACTCGGCCCTTCAAGCTTCTATCGGTTTAGACTTTACTCCCCAACAATCCTCCTCCGCTGACCTGTCCACCGACTTGTCTTCCGTAGCGCGTCGCGCGAAGGGGGAAGCCTTGGCGGAGGAGGAAGCTATGGAGGACAAGCCAATAACCAATCCTGTCCTTCGTAGCTCTTGGAGCGAAGGAGGAAACCAACAACCCTTCTTAGCCTCCTTGGAACGCCTTGAGATTATTCATAGTTGCAAGAAATCGATGTGGGCATGGGTACGCTACTCTGAGAGCAACGAAGCAACTACCCATGTGAAAAGATTAGATATTGATCTGTGTGATGATCAAGGGAAAGTTTGTGTGCAGATGCTTGGGGTGTCGTTACAAGAATGGAGTCTTGAATCTGCACCTGTTATTAAAACGGAGGTTGAGGCGGTTGCACTAGAAACGCAGTCTGTTTTTGAATTTTCACTGGCGAAAGACCATGATATTAACTCTCCTAATCATCTTAAATTTAGTCCAGATGAAAAGGCCAAATTATTTATACAACAATTGCTTGCCTCTCAACTGAAAGTATCTATTGATGCTGTAAACATGGAAAAAACTTTCATGGAAGTTGGACTTATATCTTCTGACTTGATGATCATCACACAATCTATTAGAAAAATAATTGCTCCTGACTTCTCGCCTTCCCTTCTTTTTGAGTACACGACTCCTGTATCCTTGTCAACATACTTATCTCAAACATACCAATCAGCCTATCAACAACTTGTAGTCATATCAAAAGATATTCAGGTCAGCAAAACACCACAAGCATCAAGCACTACGCAGGTTCAAGCCATGCCGACTGCTATGGATTATTCTCTTAGAGCATTGGCGCTTTATAAGAAGAAAAATGGAGCTTGGGCATCTAAATATAGATTGGGCGCCAATACAGGCTCTGGGATTCAAGCCGCTACATCTTCTCAGTATTTGGTGGATGATTATGTGTTGAGTACAATGCCTATTCCTAATAGTGATACAACACATGATTTTCATTTAGACCAGGTTGAAGCTCTGTTACTTGAAGTTATTGAATCGCAATTCTCTGTTTGGGTAGAAAATCAGTGCTTGCATATGAGATCTTACCGAAAAGAGTTGCCACACGGATTAAGACAAAAGATCGAGGTAAATGCAAAGGCGCTATCTACTTATGTTGCAGATAAGAAATATATGCCATTGTCATCAGCCCAAAAAGGCTACTGGACCTTAAGTTTGATGCAGGCAGATAAAGCCTCTTATAATTGTCCACTGGCTATTCGTTTTAGAGGAAAGATGGATAGGGATATCTTGGAGAAAAGTTTTGTTGATATAATAAATCGTAATCAACAATTTCGAGCTTTGTTTCCCATGATTCAAAAGAAGGTCGTCCAATGTGTATCGTCTTGTATTAAGGGTATCGATGAATTGTCGATTAAACGTGTTGATCTGAGTCATTACGATGCGGGTGATCAAGAGAAAGAGGTGCATCGATTGATGGTAAAAGAAGCTCAAAATCCGATTAATCCTAAAACCGGCCCGATTTTGAGGATGCAACAGGTTACCTTCGGTGCAGAGGATTTTGTGGTAATGCTGAGCTTTCATCATACAGGAATAGATGGCTATTCGATAAAACCACTATTGGATATGTGGGAAGGACTGTACCTCGATTATGCGAATGACAAGACCCCTATTGAACCCAAAGGTTATGTAGATTATGAGTGGCACGTTTTGAAAGGAATGGCAGGCGTAGATTTAACACAGGCTTATCCGTATTGGATTAAGACGTTAAAAGGGGCTCCAGCATATTTGAAATTACCCACGGACTTTCCTCGACCCATAGTAAATCGTTATTGTGGTGATACGCAGAAACTTATGATTTCACAGAATGATTTGTCAGCGTTTAAGCAAGCATTGGCACCGCATAATATTACACAGTATGTTGGGTTATTGAGTATTTTGAAGTTGGTCTTATATAAATGGACAGGCCAAAAGGATATAGTGATTGGAACTACATCTCAGTTACGTGATGCAGACCTGCAGTTGTATGATATGATTGGCGATTTTACTAATTTTATTCCTATACGATCACAGATTCGTCCCACCATGAGCTGTCTGGAATTTTTTAAAGCAGAGACTTCTTGTGTATATGAGGGCTTGAATCACAAGGAGTTACCTTTTGTAGATATGATCGAATTAGCACCCGAGACCTTTCCTAATATTAATCCTATTTATAATGTGTTGGCGTTACAACAAGATACAGTTAAAGAAGATACGCTTTGGGCAGAATCAGTAGCTTTGGAAATAAGTGACCTTCGGGCCTTAAACAAAAGTGCTATGCTTGATTTAGGGGTGGAATGGGGTGAAACTCCTGCTGGTCTATGGATCTTGATTGAATACAATACAGACTTATTTAAGCAAGAAACGATTTCTCAGATTTTAGATAGTATAAAAAAATGTGTGGCCAACCTCGATTTAAATTTATGTATTTCTGACTATTTGTCATTTATTTATCAGTTTGATAATAAAGAACAAAAAAGATCTTCTTTGGGAAAAAAAGAAGTGGTGCCTATTTTAAACGAAAGAGTTTTTGTAAAGGAAATTTTTGAAAGAAATTCAAGCTTCTTCAATGGACATCATAAACTAGATCGTCTCTCTCTTGATAGGTCAAGTGAAGAGGTGGTACAAGAAGTTTTACATGAGAGCACACATGTATTGAATGAAGATAGAGCTAAGACTATTTTAAATGATATACACACGTCTTGTGCCGAAATTTTGGCCGTTTCACCAGAAGATATTGATCCTAAGACTAGCTTTTTTGATTTAGGATTCCAATCGGTCAATGTCATTCAACTAGCATCGCTGTTGGATAATAAATATGGAGATGTTTCAGCAACAGAGCTGTTTCAATACCCCAATGCAAATCAATTGGCTAATTATTTGATATCAAGATAGTTAAACGCGAAATCTAAAGAGAAGTATAATGAAAATCGATAAGGAAGAGGTTTATAATAATAAAGATATTGCTGTTATTGGAATGTCATGTCGATTTCCAGGAGCGACTGATTATTTGTCGTATTGGGATAACTTACTAAAAGGAAAAAATCATATTATTCCCATACCTGAAAATCGTTGGGATCGTAATGCGTATCAATCTACAGATCGTAGAGATAAAAATAAAATGATGGGTCAGTATGGTGGGCTTATTGATGATCCTGAATATTTTGATCATCAGCTGTTTGGACTATCACCAGAAGAAGCACGGCAAACAGATCCTCAACATCGATTATTGTTAGAGCAAACATGGCATGCTTTAGAAGATACAGGGATATCGTTTCAATCGTTTTCCGAGAAAGAAACAGCGGTATTTGTTGGGATCATGGCCAGTGATTATTTGCAGTTATCATCGAGCTACAATCAGGATATTAACCAATATGCAAGCATTGGAAATTACTCGAGTATTGCAGCAAATAGGATATCACATACGTTTAAGTTTAGGGGCATTAGTAAAACCATTGATACAGCCTGTTCATCTTCGCTAGTGGCCATACATGATGCGGTATGTGCCCTTCGTAATAAGACGTGTGATTATGTGGTTGTCGGGGGCGCTAATTTAATCCTGCATCCATGGAAGTCTATATCATTCTCAAAGGCTAGAATGTTAAGTGAAGATGGAAGATGTAAAACATTTGATTGCGCGGCAAATGGGTATGTTGCCGGTGAAGGGGCGGCTGTTATTGTTTTAGAGCGTGCTCAAGAGTCCATAAAAGAGCATCACTCGATTCATGGAATCATCAAAAGCGCTACTGTAAATCATGTTGATCAATCTGCCCATATTTCGGCGCCCAGTGTTAAAGCTCAATCATCATTAATTCAAAAAGCTATTCGTGAAGCAGGAATTGATAAAGATACCATTTCTTATGTTGAGGCACATGGCACAGGAACCAGTTTAGGGGATCCCATTGAGGTAGAGGCCTTATCTCGTGTTTTTAATCAAAAAAGCCGAAGGAGTCCTTTGTATATCGGATCTGTTAAAACGAACATTGGTCATCTAGAGGCAGCGGCAGGTCTAGCGGGTGTTATTAAAGTACTGTTGATGATGAAATATAAATGGATGCCTCAATCTTTGAATATTACAGAACAGAATCCATTATTAAATGTAGGCCGGCATATACAGGTCGTGAGGGAAAAGAAACAATGGATATCTGGTTCAAGCCTTTATCGTGCAGGTGTAAGTTCGTTTGGATTTGGAGGGTCAAATGCACATATTATACTGGAAGAAAGCAACGCCACTGTTCAAGCGCTATCAAAATACAGACCTTCTTATTATCCCCTGTTGTTATCAGCGGCGTCTAAAACGAGTCTAAACAGTTTAAAAACAAAAGTAGTGGATCAATATCAACGTGACTCAAAATCTTCTTGGAGAATAGCGAAGCAATGTAGCAATAAACCATCATTACTAAAACGATTGGGGGGGTACATTGATGGCGATCAGCGACTAGCTTTTATGACACCCAATACTATTGGACAGAGTAATAACCGCCTTTTTTTCTCAAAAGTAATGGCGGGTATATGCCGTGCAGACATAGAGACGCAGTGTGCATATCTTATTCCCTATATACAGCACTATGCCTCTCAGTTATCAGATAAAGTAAAAGAAAATCAAATACTAGATACCTGTATTGTCATGCTCGCGATGGCAGATTTTCTAGTAGACCAGGGATACCGTGTTAATGAAGTTTGTGCAGAAGGTACAGGATGTCTAGCTGCGCTGGTATGGGTTGATATATTGAGTTTTCAAGACCTCTTAGTTTATTTGGCTGACCGTACGCATACATTGAAATTTAAACGACCTTCAAAGACCATCATTCTCTATAATAGAAAAATAAGGCCTTACCCATTTCAAGCAGAGGACATAAAACACCTCCTGCATCATGCTAAAATTACTCAAGTAGAGTGCCTTAGTATTATCAAAAAGTCAGTGTTGTTGTTGAAAAATCAACAAACATTTCGTCGACACATTGATGAGTGGCGACCGCTGTTAAAGCAAGCAGGGTTCCTTGACCCAGAATCCTTACTGAAGCTGCCCATAGATTCTAATAGCATTGATTATCATTATAAGGAGATATTTGTTGGCACTTTAATATTTTTATCAAGTATAATGAAGGTGCAATCGAAATGGGATTTGCAAGGCATCTCAGAAAACAAGCAGGAGGAAATGCGTACACTTATTCGATTATTATCCTGCGATGCTCTAGATAAGCAATCGTTACTAAAATGCGTTTCATCATCAGTTTGTGAGGGAGACAACACTCTATTTCATTTTGATAAGATGGATACTTACTTTGAGTCATATGAGCAGTCCTCTGATGTAGGGCTAGTGTCAGATGCGTTTGATATTGATCATTTACTGCATCAAAAACATACTCGTGATAAATCAGCAGACACCCATGTTTGTTGGATGGGTGACTGTCTAGAAAAAGATGTTGATCCTTCTTCACGTCTTTGTATTGAAGGACATGCACTGGATCGTGAATTAAAGAAGGTTCTATTGCAGTTATGGACCAATGGTCATCCCATCAAATGGAGATGGTTGCTTGGCGACATCCTCTGTGAGAAAAATGAACCTATTTTATATCCATTCGATAGAAAATATTTTTGGGGTAAATTTAAAACAGAGGAGCTTAGCATGGATACAAAACCAGATCCCGTAAACCATGAAAACCAGTCCGTCTTTATTCCTGAAGCTGCTGGGACTCTTAGCACTGATATGAATAGGTATATGGAATCTAAAATAGAGTATTTGTCGCCCGTGTGGCAACGGATAGACCCTCCTTCAAATCAGGAAATAGTATCAAACAAATTAGCACTTATTATAGAAGATAAAGAGGGTTTATCTGATCAACTGCAACACGCATTAAAAGAAAAAGGAACGCCTGTTAGTACTATACCGTCTACCCTTGACGAAGAAGAGTTGCAACAGGTTATGGCGAATATTAAAAAGAAACAAACAATAGGGCATGAATCTTTGATAATCTATTTTTTGGCTAGCTATACAACAAAACCACAAGATAACTATATTATTCGTGAGGCGGTATATTTACCATTGTTTTTACTTTCTAAAGTTATTATGCAAACGAAAGGGGTGGGGGATATATCTCTTATGGCTGTTACATGTAACAGTCAACGTGTTGATGATAAAGATAGGGTAAATGGATACGCTTACGGAGCTGTTGATGGTCTGTTAAGCGTTGTAGCTGAAGAATGTAACATTATTACGCCCCTATATCTTGATCTAATCGAAATGGATATAGAATCTTCCGTTGCAGCTATTTTACAAACAGGAAACGGAATATGTCGTAAAGTTTCATGTCGTAATCGTTCATATTATAAAAATGAGCTTGTACCTACTTTACAGAGTAATAAATACACAAGCAGCCTCCCCAATTTTTATGAACAAAATGGAACTTATATCCTTGTTGGTGGATTAGGTCGCTTGGGATTTGAAGTAGCCTGCGATTTAGCAAAGAGTGTGGATCATCCAACGTTAATTCTTATGGGACGATCAAAATTAACAGAAAACAAAAAAAAGCAGATAGAATCATTAACGGATCAGGGTGCTAGGGTAATATATTATCAAGTTGATATCTCCGAAAAATATCGTGTAGATGCTGTTTTTGAAGATATCAATGAAACATTTACATCTATTCGAGCCGTATTGTTTTTAGCAGGCCAGTATCAGCCTCAATTAATCATTAATAAGAAAGCCTCTGACTTTGTAAAAAATACAACTTCAAAAATAATAGGCTCAGAAAATGTCTTTAAAGCATCTGTTGAAAAAGGATTTGATCTTAATTATTTTTTGCTATTTTCGTCTGTTACCTCCACCTACGCTTTTTCTGGAACATCAGACTATGCCCTATCTAATAGCTTCATAGATGGAATGTATAACCATCTCATGGGCACAGGGAACAACACTATATACAAGTGTATTAACTGGGGTAACTGGACGATCGGTATGGCATCTGATTCTAATACAAAAAGCTATCTCGAAGAAAAAGGGTTTGTAAATTTATCGGTTGAAGAAGGATTAGAATCCTTTAAAAAAATAATGACGAACACAGTGTCGCACGTTGTTGTATGTAAGAAGAAAAGACATGAAACAGATAAAAGGGTGCATGTTTACCATACAGAGAATGATCGTTCTGATAAGAATGGTGGTGACCAGGACATTGCTGTTATAGGGATTTCAGGCAAGTTTCCCGAAGCATCTGATGTACATGAATTTTGGGATAACTTATGTGCTGCAAAAGACTGCCTTCGAACAATCCCGCCAGAAAGATTTAATGTAGATGATTATTATGATCCAGAGATAGGAAAAGAAGGCAAGCTCTACTGTACAAAGGGTGGTTTTGTCAAAGATATTGATCAATTTGATCCTTTATTTTTTAATATTTCTCCTCGAGAAGCTAAAAATATGGATCCTCAATATCGATTGTTATTACAAGAGATGTGGAGATCTTTAGAAGATTCAGGGTATCCTGCAAGGGAGTTTGACAATAGAAAAGTAGGTGTATTTATTGGGGGATGGTCAGGAGATTATCCGGGGCATACTTATATGCCATCAACAAATTCCGCAAGATTATCTTATCTGTTCAATTGGAGAGGTCCTTGTATCTGTTACGAAACAACATGCTCATCAGCTTTAGTGGCACTAACAGAAGCATGTAATAGTTTGCGAAATAATACATGTGAAGTATCGATCGTTGGAGGTGTTAATCTAATGATTACACCGCATTCATACCTGCCATTTTGTAGTTTAAGAGCCGCCTCTCCTTCAGGTCGGTGTTTTTCTTTTGATCATCGTGCAGATGGAACTGTATTTACAGAGGCGATTGCTTCTATTGTTTTAAAACCACTTAAACAAGCCTCTATAGATGGAGACCATATTTATGGAGTCATAAAAGGATATGGGTTAAATTATGATGGAACCAGTAATGGAATTACAGCGCCCAGTGTTTCAGCACAGTTTGACTTAGAAGCCGAGGTCTATAAAAACGCCGGAATTAACCCTGAGGATATCACCATGGTGGAAGCTCATGGTACAGGAACTCAGTTGGGAGACCCTGTAGAGGTATCTGCTTTGAAGCAATCATTTGGTACGTTTACAAAAAAGACGGGATACTGTGCACTAGGCTCGGTAAAATCAAATATAGGGCATACAGGGGCGACTGCAGGATTATCTGGCCTTATGAAAGTTTTGCTGTCATTAAAACACAAAAAAATTCCTCCAACCATTAATTTCGAGACCATCAATCCAAGTATTAAACTAGAAAATAGCCCATTTTATATTAATACCACGTTAAAGAATTGGGATATGCCGGAAGGAAAGAGTCGGATGGCTTGTGTAAGCTCCTTTGGATTTACGGGGACCAATGCACACGTGGTCATCGAGGAGTATCCAATGGCTTCTGAAAAGGAGGCAGAAGGGATTAGTCTGAATGGGAAAAGTGATTATGGAGAACCGGCTTTGATCGTGTTGTCGGCGAGGAATGAGGAGCGTTTGAAGGAGTATGCGAAGAAACTGTATGACTTCAATCTCTACTCTTCACCATTCACTTTTCAAAGCGTTGCTTATACTTTGCAGGTAGGTCGGGAGGCGATGGAGAAGCGTTTAGCCTTTGTGGTGAAAGATAAGGAAGAATTAAAAAAGCAACTGGAAGAATATTTGGAAGGGAAAAAGGGAGGATGGATCAAAGGGAATATTAATAATGTAAAGGATTCGGTAAGTTTGGTATTGGATGGAAAAGAAGGGGAGTTGTTCCTGAAAACCGTTGTCGAAGAAAAAAACTGGAAGAAATTAGGGCAATTATGGGTAAGTGGAATAGAGATAGACTGGAAGTTGCTCTATGGAAAACATAAGCATAAAAGGGTGTCTTTACCGACCTATCCCTTTTCTAGAGAATCTTACTGGGTGGATAGTAAGGTAGAAGGCGCTGGGCAGAAAATAGAAGCGATTAAGCGACTCCATCCGTTGGTGCATGAGAATACCTCGACGCTAGAGGAGCAGCGTTTCAGTTCGACCTTTACGGGCGAGGAGTTTTTCTTGAAAAATCATGTGGTGAAGAGTCCGAAGGTGTTTCCGGGAGTGGTTTATTTGGAGATGGCCCGTGAGGCGATTGAGCAAGCGGTGGGCGGTTTTTCCAAAGAGGATCATAGGATAGAGTTGAAGAATGTGGTATGGTCTTGCCCGATTGGGGTGGGGGATCACCCGGCAAGGGTTCATATAAGACTCTTCGTCGAAGAGAATGGGGAGATAAATTACGGGATTTACACCGACAACCCTAATGAAGAAGAAGGGTTGCTTGTACATAGTCAAGGGGAGGGGGTATTGACTACTTCCTCTGAGCAATTGCCACTAGATATAGAGGGTCTGGAGCAAAGGCTTAAGGGCAAGAGTCTGAGCGCACAAGAGTGTTATGAGGCGTTTAAAGTGATGGGGATAGTGTATGGTCCAGCTTATCAAGGAGTCGAAGATGTATACGTTGGGGAAGATGAAGTGTTGGCGAAACTCAGCTTGCCCTCAGAGGTGTCAGGGAGTGAAGATGATTTTATTCTTCATCCGAGTATGCTGGATTCGGCATTGCAGGCTTCTGTTGGAATGCAACTAGGAAAAAAGGAGGGCAGTGGGGTGTCTGTACCTCTTTCCTTGCCGTTTGCCTTGGAGCGTTTGGAGATAATAACGCGTTGTGCCAAGTCGATGTGGGCGTATATACGATTCTGTGAAGATAGCTCAAAAACCAATGGTCATGCTATCCGCAAGCTAGACATTGATATTTGTGATGAGAGAGGGAATGTTTGTGTTAAATTAAAAGGGCTTTCCTTGCGTGTGTTGGGAGGGGGGAGCCAGAGTAGAACTTCTTCAGGTCTTTTGGAGTTGCCGCTTGCAGAGCGAGTCCCGGGTGTGTTTCCCAACTTAGCCAACAAGTTATTGCCGGTTACCCTCCGTGCTTTATCTCAAGAAGAAGGTTTTTCTGTTAAGGAGTCGGTAGCGGTTAAGCCAAAGGAAAGAATAACTTTAAAGGAAGAAAAACCAAAGGTTTCTGCTTCGACCAAAGAAATTGAGTTGACAGTCCCTCAAGAAGCGTTTTTTTCAAAAGAGAGATTAAGCAAAGAGCTTATAGCGAGTTTGTCAGAAGCGTTGTATCTAAAGCCCGACTCTATTGATATCAACAAGCCGTTTATGGATATGGGACTTGATTCCATTGTGGGTGTAGAATGGATCCAATCGCTGAAAAAACAGTATGGCTTATCATTAGGAGTAACGAACGTTTACGATTATCCTAATATTGTTGAATTCACGAAATTTTTAGAAAAGGAGCTCAACAGTCAGAAAAAGTCCTTTCGTTCCTCCCCTAGCAAACCCAAAGAGCCAAAAGTTTCTTTACCCGAGAAGACTCCTTCAAGTGAGCCAGCGTTTACTTTTCCTGAGCAGGTACCGGTGAAGGAATGGCGTTCTACTAGGGGTATAAGTCCTATTGTGACAAAGGAGAAAGAATCAAAGGTTTCTGCTTCGACCAAAGAAATTGAGTTGACAGTCCCTCAAGAAGCGTTTTTTTCAAAAGAGAGATTAAGCAAAGAGCTTATAGCGAGTTTGTCAGAAGCGTTGTATCTAAAGCCCGACTCTATTGATATCAACAAGCCGTTTATGGATATGGGACTTGATTCCATTGTGGGTGTAGAATGGATCCAATCGCTGAAAAAACAGTATGGCTTATCATTAGGAGTAACGAACGTTTACGATTATCCTAATATTGTTGAATTCACGAAATTTTTAGAAAAGGAGCTCAACAGTCAGAAAAAGTCCTTTCGTTCCTCCCCTAGCAAACCCAAAGAGCCAAAAGTTTCTTTACCCGAGAAGACTCCTTCAAGTGAGCCAGCGTTTACTTTTCCTGAGCAGGTACCGGTGAAGGAATGGCGTTCTACTAGGGGTATAAGTCCTATTGTGACAAAGGAGAAAGAATCAAAGGTTTCTGCTTCGACCAAAGAAATTGAGTTGACAGTCCCTCAAGAAGCGTTTTTTTCAAAAGAGAGATTAAGCAAAGAGCTTATAGCGAGTTTGTCAGAAGCGTTGTATCTAAAGCCCGACTCTATTGATATCAACAAGCCGTTTATGGATATGGGACTTGATTCCATTGTGGGTGTAGAATGGATCCAATCGCTGAAAAAACAGTATGGCTTATCATTAGGAGTAACGAACGTTTACGATTATCCTAATATTGTTGAATTCACGAAATTTTTAGAAAAGGAGCTCAACAGTCAGAAAAAGTCCTTTCGTTCCTCCCCTAGCAAACCCAAAGAGCCAAAAGTTTCTTTACCCGAGAAGACTCCTTCAAGTGAGCCAGCGTTTACTTTTCCTGAGCAGGTACCGGTGAAGGAATGGCGTTCTACTAGGGGTATAAGTCCTGCTGTGACCCCGGGAACAGAGAAAATGAAGGGGAATCCTTGTTCGGTAGGTCAAGAGGGTATAGCCATCGTGGGTATGTCAGGGCGGTATCCGGGAGCGTGTGATCTAAGGGAGTATTGGAAGAATTTATCAAAAGGAGAAAACAGTATCCGAGAAATCCCCCCAAGTCGTTGGGATGTAAACGAGTACTATGATCCTGATCGGTCAAAAAAGGGAAAGATCTACTGCAAATGGCTAGGGATGTTGGATGATATCGATTGTTTCGATCCTTTATTTTTTATGATACCACCAGTGGAGGCCGAAGGGATGGACCCCCAACACCGGCTCTTTTTAGAAGAAGGGTATAAGGCTTTTGAAGACGGAGGTTATAACAAGGGAGTACTAAGCAACAAGAAGTGTGGGGTCTACCTAGGAATCATGAGCAATGAGTACGGCATGCTGGAACTAAGCAATGAGGTGGGAATTTCAGTAACGAGTAACAGTTTCGCCATAGGGGCAGCACGGATCCCTTATTATTTAAACTTAAAGGGGCCAGCGATCCCAATAGATACGGCTTGTTCCTCGTCTTTGGTAGGGATACACTTGGCGTGTCAAGCCTTACGTCATAATGAAATCGATATGGCGTTGGCTGGCGGGGTGAGTTTATATTTAACAGTAGAGTGCTACCTAGCGATGTGTTCAGCGGGGATGCTATCCGCGTCCGGGCAATGTAAGACTTTTGATGACCGTGCGGATGGCTTTGTTCCTGGAGAGGGTGTGGGCGCTGTAGTACTCAAACGTTTAAGTGATGCGGAGAGAGATAGGGATAATATTTTAGGGGTCATTATCGGGTCAGGAATCAATCAAGATGGGAGAACCAATGGAATAATGGCTCCCAGTGTAAATAGCCAAATAGAATTAGAGCGTGAGGTCTATGAAAGGTATAAGATAGACCCGAGTAGTATCAGTTATGTGGAGACCCATGGGACGGGAACGAAGTTAGGAGATCCTATCGAATTAGAAGCCTTATCGACCGTGTTTAGAGAAAAGACGGAGGAGAAGAATTATTGTGGGTTGGGGTCGGTAAAAAGTAATCTCGGTCATACCTCGGCAGCGGCTGGAGTGGCGAGTATACAGAAAATGTTGTTGTGTTTAAAAGAGAGGCAGTTGGTCCCGACTCTAAACTATAAAAAGCCCAATAGCCATTTTGACTTTGAAAATTCACCGTTTTATGTGAATACGGACCTAAGAGCTTGGGATAGTGGAGAAAGCCCTCGCCGCTGTGCGATAAGCTCTTTTGGTTTTAGTGGTACGAATGCGCATGTAATTTTGGAAGAGTATGTTGGAAAAGAGCTAGGAGTCAGGAAGCATCCTTCTTTGCCCTCTTTAGCAGGGCTAAGCAGGACATGGGAGTCAGAAAGTGAAAATGATCCTGGAGAGCCGCTGATGATCGTGTTGTCGGCGAAAGATGAAGACCGGCTGAAAGAGTATGCGCAGAAGTTGCATGACTTCACTCTTCACCCTTCACTCTTCACTCTTAAAGATTTGGCTTACACTTTACAAGTGGGTCGGGAGGCAATGGAGGAACGTTTAGGGTTGATTGTTCGTTCAGTGGAAGACCTGAAGAAAAAGCTGGAAGGATTTATTAACGGCAAAGAGGATATGGAAGAGCTCTATCGTGGGCAAGAGAGGCTATTAGAGTATGCCGTTGATGAAGATATGGCTAAAACTATAGAGGCCTGGGTAGTGAAAAAGAAATACAGTAAGCTATTAGACCTGTGGGTAAAAGGGTTAGCCTTTGATTGGGCTAAACTTTATGGAGAGGAGAAGCCTCAGCGTATCAGTGCTCCAACTTATCCGTTTGCTAAAGAGTCTTACTGGGTAGAAAGGCCGAAGGCATCCTTCTTCGTCCCGCTCGGCGACAGGGAAGGCACAAAGGCAGAAGGGAAAAGTAGATTCCATCCGTTGGTGCATGAGAATCGGTCGACATTTGAGGAGCAACGTTTTAATTCTACTTTTAGTGGAGAGGAATTTTTCTTAAAGGATCATGTGGTGAACGGGCAACGGATGTTGCCGGCAGTAGCTTACTTAGAAATGATCCGTGAATCAGTAGAGCAGACGATGGGGAACTTTTCAGATTCAAAGAAAAATCAAAGCATAGAGCTCAAAAACGTTGCCTGGTCTCGGCCGATTGCCGTGGGTGATATGCCCGTGGAGGTTCATATTGGACTATACCAGGAAGAGAACGGGGAGATTGCCTACGAAATCTACACCACCCATCCGTCGGATGAAAAATCCACAATCCACAATCCGGATTCCGCAATCAGTTCGATCGTGCACAGTCAAGGAGTGGCATTGTTCACCTCGGCAGATCCACATCCGCAGCTCGATCTGAAAGCCTTAGAGGCCTCGTGTAACCAACGTCACCTGAGTGCGGAACAAAGCTATGAAGCCTTTAAAAGGATGGGCTTTGAATATGGCCCTGCTTATCAGGGTCTTAAGAAACTCTACGTTGGGGAAGATGAAGTGTTGGCCCAATTAATGATTCCTTCTTGTGTGTTGGAAACCAAAGATCAATATATGCTCCATCCGAGTTTGATCGATGCGGTGTTGCAGGCGTCGATTTTGCTCCCTGCCAGCCGAGAATCGAGAACCCTAAACCCTGAACTTAAAGTCCCCTTTGGATTAGAACGGCTTGAAATTATTCATAGCTGCAAAGAGTCGATGTGGGTATGGATACGCTGCTCTGAGGACAGCGCTGCGGCTGACATTCAGAAGCTGGATCTTGATCTGTGTGATGAAGAGGGGAAGGTCTGTGTAAAAATCAAGGGGTTGGAGATGAGCCCTGTGGAGATCAAAGAAATCGAACAGGCTCCTGAAGAGCCCACAGGTAAACGAAGTGTTCATTATTTGGAAAAACAATGGGAAGCGTCTTTTCAGACTCCGAACAAAGAACGTCAGGGAACGATTCTTCTGTTGACCACAGAGGAAACAGAAGCATTAGCCACATTGGTTGCTCAAGCGTTTTCTCAAAAGGCTCATAGAGTAAAGATTCATCAGCTCAATCAAGCGTTAAGCCGCACGGAAAAGCTTGGGGAAGCATACGATGGTCTGGTGGACCTAGTGGGCTGTGGAAAAGTTCGCAATGAGTCACTTGATTGGATTGGCTGTGTTCAACAGTTGATTGAAAATGGAGCTAAAGAGGGGTTGACATGTTTGGGAATAACCAAAGGGTTGGAATCGTATCGGAATGCCTCGATGAACCTGACAGGAGCCACTCGGGCAGGTCTTTATCGAATGCTTCAAAGTGAATATACGCATGTACGGTCTCGCCATGTGGATTTGGATTCGAGCGTTAATGATAAGGAGCTTGCTCAACAGATTGCCGCTGAGTTCTTCATGGATGGGGAGGACGCTGAAGTCTGTTACCGTAGCAGGCAACGCTATCGAGCAACGCTATCGGAACTGTTGAGCAACGCAAAACCTGTTAAAAAGATCGTGTTCCCTGAAGATCATGTTTTGTGGGTTACAGGAGGCACACGAGGCCTTGGCTCTTTGTGCGCGCATCATTTTGTTCAACACTATGGGGTGAAACGGCTGGTATTGACCGGACGAGAAGCGTTTCCTCCCCAGGCGCAGTGGAGTGCTTATGCAGGGAAAGAAGATGCCGTCTCTAAGAAGATCAGAGCGATTGAATACCTACAAAGTTTAGGAGCTGAAGTTCGCATTTTATCAACGGATTTGACCGGTCGGGAAGCGGTTCAAAAAGACGTTCAAGAGATCACAGCAAGTTTGGGTCCAGCTGGGGGTGTTATCCATTGCGCGGGAATGGGCGATTTGGATAACCCAGCCTTCATTCGAAAATCTATAGAAGGCATTCAACGGGTCCTGGATCCCAAAGTCTCTGGACTGGATATTTTGCTTTCGCAATTTCATAAAGAACCGTTGGAGTTCTTTATGTTGTTTTCCTCGGTTTCTGCGATTGTTCCGACTCTTTCTTCGGGACAAAGTGACTATGCCATGGCCAATACGTATATGGATTATGCAGCTCAAGCAAGGTCACATGGGTTCCCTTTGATCAGTATTCAATGGCCCAGTTGGAGAGAGACAGGGATGGGAGAGGCCAAGAGTATGGCTTATCGCCAAACGGGATTGCTGAGTCATAGCAATGAAGAAGGACTAAAATTGCTCGATCAGATCCTCTCTGAGAATATGGGACCGGTCGTCTTGCCCGCCGTGGTCAATCCCACATTGTGGAAACCTGAAAAGTTGCTCAAACGCCGTATTGAAGATGGCAATGTTTTACCCGCTACAGTGTCTGAAGTTGTTCCTAAGACGGATCAGCCGAAAGCCTCAGGCGCGTTGTTTAAACCTATAGAAAATTGGCTCAAAGAAGTGTTTTCTAAAGAACTGAAGATCGACCAAGAGAAACTGGAATCTGATACGCCCTTTTCCGATTATGGAGTTGATTCGATTTTGTTAGCTCAAGTGGCCAGGAGAATGGATGAAAAATTAGCAGATCCCTTGGATCCATCAGTTTTATTTGAGCATTCAACACTGAATAAACTGACGTCTTGGCTGGTTCAGGCCCATTGGAATTCTTTGTCTACGGCGTTTGGCGTTGAAGGAGAAACAAGGGTGAAAGTTGAGGCATCGACCTTAAACGCTTTCTCTGGCCGCACCCTGCCTGGTTTAGTGCGGAAATCACGTCGAGCTATAACCAAGACTGAGGATATTGTTGTTGTCGGCCTGTCTTGCCGTTTCCCGGGTTCAACGAATGTGGAGGAGTATTGGGATTTACTATCCGAAGGCCGGTCAGCCATTGTTCCTGTTCCTGAAGAGCGTTTTAAGGGTTCGGATCTGTTTTACGCGGGGTTGATCAACAGCATTACCGATTTTGATCCCTCTTTCTTTTTGATTGCCCAGGAAGATGCCAAAGCCATGGATCCTCAAGCTTTTTTAGTGTTAGAGGAGAGTTTAAACGTATTCCATCACGCGGGTTATTCTCTGAAAGATATCAAAGGTTTATCAACAGGAGTGTATCTGGGAGGGCGTAGTCAAAACCTGCCCGAGGAAAGTGATTTGGAAGAGAGTCGCAATCCCATTATGGCGGTGGGACAGAATTATCTGGCCGCGAATATTTCTCAGTTTTTTGATTTTCGGGGTCCTAGTTTGGTGGTGGATACCGCCTGTTCTTCAGCCTTGGTTGGGATGAATTTAGCGATCAAGGACTTGGTGGCAGGAGAGATTGAGTCCGCTTTGGTTGGAGGGGTGAGCTTGCTGACAGGTGATGGCGCTCACAAGATTTTCCAACGACGTAAGCTTTTAAATACAGATGGGATGTTTCACATCTTTGATCAACGGGCTTCGGGGGTGGTTTTAGGAGAAGGCGTTGGTTTCGTATTACTCAAAACGCTGGATCAAGCCCAAAAGGATGGGGACCATATCTACGCGCGGATTAAGGGATTGTCGATCAACAATGATGGACGCACAGCGGGTCCTGCCACTCCGAACATTGAGGCCCAAAAAGAAGTGATGAAATTAGCGTTAAAGAAAAGTGGAAAAAAAGCTGAAGGCATCACGTATATTGATGTGAATGGTTCCGGCTCTGAAGTGACCGATTTATTAGAACTCAAAGCGATCGAATCGGTGTATCGTTCAGAGAGTAAAGATGTTTGCCGATTGGGCTCGATGAAGCCGAATATTGGCCATCCTCTTTGCGCCGAAGGCATGGCCAGTTTTATCAAACTTGTACTTATGTTAAATCATCGCCAGTGGGTTCCCTTTTTATCGGCTCAAGAAAAAATGGTCCATTATGATTTGGAACATTCTCCATTTATATTTGACCGAGAAAAGAGCGCTTGGTCAGAAGATTTTCATACGGTGGCCTTGAACTGTTTCGCGGATGGGGGCACAAATGCTCACGTGATTTTAGAAGGAGGAGAAAGGTTGTCTTCTGAAAGTGCTAAAAGAGCTAATAGAAGAAAACCATTACCTCCTCCTGAGCTTAATAGGGTCCATATAGGGAAAGCCTTTTCAAAAGAACCTTCTGAACAGAAACGGTTTTTCCTCTCTGAAACAGACCGAGGCCTCTTCACCCAACCCCATCCCTGGTCTCAAACCTTTGATCAGAATCACTCTATTTTTAAGAATCATCTGGCCTATGGTCAGACCTTATTACCGGGATTGGCCTATATTGATTTATTGTATCAATTTTTTAGAGCAAGAGGCTACGACTATAGGGAGTTAGAACTTCGCAACCTTTCGATTTATCAGCCGCTTATAGTAGGGCCGGACTATGGTGTCCGGCTTTTTGTTCAAAGCATTGAAGAGAGACAGGGAGAGATATGGAAAATTAGTGTGGAAGGTCAGGAATTCGGGAGCCAATCAGAATCGAAGAGTTATGTCACTGCGGAAATGCGTCGTAGAGATCCAAAAACATTCGAGGATAGCATTGATGTGTCGTCTATTTTTTCTTCCTCAGTCCGGGAGGTGCTTTTAAGTGACCTTTATAAAAGATGTCGTGAGTATGAATTAGTGCACACCGGATTCATGCGGGCCGAAGGAACCGTTTATTCGCTTGAGAGCGCGGATTGGATTAAGGTCTCTGTTCCTGAAGCAGGGCTTGATCAGGCTGATCATTTTATGTTTCATCCCACGTTAATCGACGGGAGTGGTGTTGGAGCTGGAGGCTTATTTTCATCTATAATGAAGGATGAAAAACGTTTGTTTCTTCCTTTGTTTTACGAGTCTTTTCGGGCGACCGAATTGCTTCAAAAAAACAGCCTTACCAGAATTGTAAAATCGTCGGTCAAACAAAAAGGAGAACTCCTCTCTTTAGATATGGAGTTTTTTAACGAATCGGGCCAAAAAGTCGCAGCGTTAAAAAACTTTGTCAATAAATTGGTTCGAGAAGCCGGTTTGATTAATCCCGGTCGTGCAAAAAAACAGCCTGTGCAGATCAAACAATCTCCCCCTTCATCAAACGTACACAGACCTCAACCTAGAAGTGTATCAAAGCTCAAAGCGCCTATTTCTCCGTCATCGAATGGAGCGTCGGATCTGGATATGTCGTATGTTCAGAAGGCCGAAGGTCTTTTAAAAAGAACGCTGGCCTCCAAATTGAAAACATCTGCCGAAGCCATCAATACCGAGTCAGGATATTATGAAATGGGCTTGGATTCATCCATGCTTTTAGAAGTGGTGAAGGAACTTGAAGGTCATCTTTCCATTTCTCTTGGGCCTACGTTGCTGTTTGAGTATACGACGGTCAAAGAGCTTTCAGCGTATTTGGCGCAGACCTATGGAGAAGATGTTCAGGGGGTTTCAACCGAGACTGCACCCGAGGGTACAGACCTCCAACATCAAGAGGTTAAGCCGCCGATGGTGGAGTCGTTTACTTCTCCTGTTGAAGAGAACTGGTCTGCTCCAGTGATGCAGGATGATATTGCGGTGATCGGTCTTTCGGGGAAATACCCTGGGGCGAGGAATGTGGACGAATTTTGGCAGAACCTCAAGGCTGGCAAGGACTGCATTACCGAGATTCCTCAAGAACGTTGGGATTGGCGCATTTTGGATGACCTCCAATCCCCGTCCGGAAAAAAGATGTCCAGATGGGGTGGATTTATTGATCATCCGGACTATTTTGATCCCGAATTTTTTAATATCTCTCCGCACGAAGCAGAGGCCATGGATCCCCAGGAGCGTTTGTTTTTACAGATTTGCTGGGAGGCGATAGAAGACGCGGGGTATCGGCCTGCTGATCTTACGCCTTTAAGAGGAAGATCCCGGAGGCGGGATGTGGCTGTCTTTGTGGGGGCGATGCACAAAGATTACACCATGATTGGTGCTGAAGTAGTATCTCGAGGAGCGCCAATGCCCTTGTCCTTAAACTATGCCACCATCGCCAATCGGGTGTCCTATTTTTGTAATTTTCATGGTCCCTCAATGGCGATAGACACGGTTTGTTCGTCCTCTTTGAACGCGGTGCATTTAGCGATGGAAAGTCTTCATCGAGGAGAAAGCTTGGTTGCCTTAGCCGGGGGCGTGAATCTCTCGCTGCATCCTAACAAATACATGACCTATGGAATGTGGGATTTGCATTCCAGTGATGGGTATTGTCACACGTTTGGCGAGGGGGGCGATGGGTATGTTTCCGGAGAGGGGATTGGAGCGGTTCTTCTCAAACCCTTAAAGCAAGCAGTCAAGGATGGGGATCATATATATGCGGTGATCAAAGGAAGTGCGGTGAACCATGTGGGCAAGGTGAGTGGGATGTCGGTTCCAAGTCCTGTGGCCCAGGGAGAAATGATAGAGCGATGTTTTGAACAAAGCGGGATAGATCCACGCACCATCAGTTATATGGAAGCGCATGGAACGGGCACATCGCTTGGAGATCCGATTGAGATCCAGGGATTGGTAAGAGCCTTTGGGAAATTCACCCAAGATAAGCAGTTTTGCTCCATAGGTTCAGTGAAGTCGAATATAGGTCATGCAGAGTCCGCAGCGGGTATTAGTGGGTTGACCAAAGTGATTCTACAGCTGAACCACAAAACGTTGGTACCTTCTCTTCATTCAGAGACGGTGAATCCACATCTCAATATGGAGGATACGCCTTTTTATATTCAGGATAAGACAGAGAAATGGAGTCAACCAGCGATCAAAGAACACGAGGGAGAGCCTGCTATTCTGCGCCGGGCGGGAGTAAGTTCATTTGGCGCAACAGGCTCGAATGCCCATGTGATATTGGAAGAATATGTGAAGGAAGAAGCACCAATCATGGAAGAGCTGATAGAAAAGAAATGGGTGATTGTTCCGCTTTCAGCAAAAAATCCAGAGCAGCTGAAGGAAGCGGCTAACAATCTGCATGCCTATTTAAGATCCACTATCGAGAATCCAGAATCTTCCGTTGCAAGCGGATCTCTCTGTGGCGGAAATATCCAGGATCTGGCCTACACACTCCAAGTAGGTCGTGAAGCCATGCAAGAGCGTATAGCCTTTCTCATTAAAGATGAAGAAGAGCTTAGTGAAAAGCTCCGAAACTTCATAAATGGAGAAGAGATTGGAGAACACTTTTGGCAGGGTCAGGTGAAGGATGGCGAGAAGGCGACGATCTTTTTTACCCCAGAAGATATGCAGGAGATGGTCAACCAGTGGGTCGTGCAAGGAAAACTGAGAAAGATAGCGAACGTATGGGTTCAAGGTTTGAATGTAGGGTGGGAAGCTTTCTATCATAATGAAAAAAGACCCCAGCGCATGAGTCTTCCGACCTATCCATTTGCAAAGAAACGGTATTGGATTGAAACAGAGGGGAAAATATCGAATATCGAAGGCAAGGCGTTGCATCCGTTGGTGCATGAGAACACCTCTGACTTTGAAGAGCAGCGTTTCAGTTCGATCTTTACGGGCGAAGAGTTTTTCTTAAGGGATCACCAGGTGAAGGGAGAAAAGGTATTGTCTGGAGTGGCTTATCTTGAAATGGTGCGGGAAGCCGTTGAACAAACCGCAGGAAAATTATCCTTAAACCATCAAAAAATTGAGCTGAAAGATGTGGTCTGGGCCCGGCCGATTGCTGTGAATGGTCAACCCCAGCAGGTGAATATTGGGCTCTTCCCGAAAGAGAATGGGGAGATCCTTTACGAAATTTATAGCGAGCCCGAGAAGAACAACAGCGATGACAAGCACTCCACGACCATGGTCTCACGACAACAGCTTGGCGACGAGATCGATTCCAGAAGTGTGCACAGTCAAGGGGTGGCATTATTCGCCTCGGCAGGCCAACGTCCGCAGCTCGATCTGAAAGCTTTGCAGGCATCGTGTATTCAAAGTCACCTGAGCGCTGATGAATGCTATGAGGCCTTTAAAGCGATAGGCATTGAATATGGTCCTGCTCATAAGGGTCTTGAGAAGCTCTACGTTGGGGAAGATGAAGTGTTGGCCGCATTGACCTTGCCTGCCTCTATCCTGGAGACAAAGGATCAGTTCACCCTCCATCCTAGTCTATTGGACTCGGCTCTTCAGGCTGCTATCGGCTTAGACCTCCCCAACCGAAAACCGCGAACCCTGAACCCTGAACCCAAGTCCCCCTTTACCTTGGAACGTGTTGAGATTTTAGATCGTTGTTCTGCATCGATGTGGGCGTGGATGCGCTGCTCTAAGGACCGTGCCCTATCTGATACCATGCAAAAGTGGGATATGGACCTGTGCGATGAGATGGGAAAAGTTTGTATTTCCTTTAGAGGATTAAGCTATGGAATTGAGAATTCCACACCCGTTAAAACCGAAACCCGTGTTCATTGGAGATTCTCATTACCCACGGATAAAAAAGAAAACGGAAGGAGCTCTTCGCATTTCAGCGTAGAAAAAAAGGCGGCGTTATTTGTACGACAAATAGTGGCAGACCAATTACAAAAACCGATTGATCAGGTTGACGTGAAGCGGGGTTATTTTGACATGGGGTTAACCTCTCTTGGGTTGGTTAAGATGGACCAAGGCATTAAGAGAAAAATAGATAAAGAGTTTGAGCCCACCTTACTGTTTGAATATTCAACCGTTTCAGAGTTGTCCGCATATTTGTGCAGCCACTATCCTGTTGAACTGGCTCAGTTAGTAGTGACCAAAGAAACAGTGGAGGAAAAAGTGTCAGATCGTGAGAGCATGGATCTAGGTCCCAGTTTGATGCCCTTGTCCAAAAGACGTTATTTATCTGCGGAGAAAAAAACGCCCCCTTTATTCCCCCTTTCCCCCGATCTTCAATCCCGTTTTCCGGAGTTGGTGCCGTTAAATGAGAGTTCGCAGGGCCGTCCTGTCTTTTGGTTTCACGCAGGATTGGGAGGGGCTCAGCCTTATCATGAGATCGCTCAAAAGAGTGTCCGGCCTTTTTATGGGATTCAGGCGCGAGGATTTCAAACAGAACGCTCGCCTTTACTTGGCGTTCAAGCTATGGCCGCTTATTACGTACATATCATCCAAAAGGTGCAGCCCGAAGGGCCTTATGATCTGGGGGGCTATTCTTTTGGAGGGACCCTAGCCTATGAGGTGACACGTCAATTGCAGGAAGGGGGCGCGGAGATAAACACGGTGGTGATGTTGGATGCGTTTGATCATGCACCTATGTCCATATCACCCAAAACCGATATGTTATCAGGGGTGAACTATTTGCTTTCCCTGCGGGCCATGGATCCGAAAAAAACGGATGAGGTGTTGATCCATCGTGATGAATTGGATAGTGACTTAAATGACGAAACTTTTTTAACCCGTCTGATCATCCTGGCTAAAAAACGAGGGTTAACCCAAACCAAAAAAGAAATTCAAGAGTCGATAAAGAAAATGGCAAGGGTTCAGCGTGCCTATGAACTGGATCGTTTCACGATTGAGCCTTTAACCGCCCCTAAAGAGATCAGCTGTTACTATTTTCGTAATAAAAGCGGATTATTTTTTGGAGAACATGAACCTTATTACACAGCGATGGAAGGTGAAGTTCAGTTGGATCACATAAACTATTGGAGCGAATGGAAAAAACAGATACCCAAATTCCATATCATGGATGTAGATTGCTCCAATCACATGATGCTTTTATCTGAACCCAAGGTACATGAAACGATCCTTGATTTTTGTCAGACCCTCTATTCTGCAGAAGGGATGAGGCCCCAATTCCTTACTTCTTTCAAAAGAAAGACCGAAAGAGAACATGGAATACTTTTTTTGAAAAGACCAGATCCAAAAAACGAGAAGAAAAATGGTGCTTGAAACTTCAGTCTGCCATGGCTATAAAGTTGGGTGAGAGAAGTGGATGCCGGTCCGGAGGACCAATGAGGTAAAACTCGGAGACGGTTGATCAGCCCGATGTGGTCCAGGTACATACTCTGGAGTAAACCCAGGGCTGAATAGTTCCTGGATCCGTTAGTTAAACGCGGTTTTCTGCACGAACCATTTGGGCCAAAAGGAATTACAAAAAAGCCTTGACGCACCCAACGGGTGCGCCTGCGTTTTTTTGCAACCTTTTGCCTCCAAAGCATTCGCACAGAAATCCCACGTTTAACTGACGGATCCAGGTAGTTATAAAAATGGTGATTGCAATGCGAATATGTTTATTTTTTCGACACCCCTACACTTCGAAAGTCCCATACATTCTTTCACTCTCTCTAATTCTCTTAGGGTTTACATTTATGTCAAACGAATCGCAGGCTCGTGGTATTATAGACCAACAGGCCCCTGCCTGGGGTGTAACAGAATGGGTTCAATTACCCGCAGGAAAGACTTCATTAGATATTACCGATTTTAAAGGAAAGGTCATTTATCTTTATTGCTTCCAGTCTTGGTGTCCGGGCTGTCATCGGCGTGGATTTCCGACGTTGCAGGAAGTTTTGAAGAACTTCGAAAAGGACCCAGAGGTTGTATTTGTTGCTGTTCAAACTTCTTTTGAAGGACATCAGGTTAATACATTCGAGCGGGCCAAAGAAGTGGCTGCACAGTACAATTTGAAAATTCCTGTAGGGCAAAGTGGTTCGTTAGGGAAAAAGTCTACGCTCATGCAACAGTACCGAACCGGGGGGACGCCATGGACCATTATTATCGATAAACAAGGGGTTGTTCGGTATAACGATTTCCATATTGCATCGGAAGAGGCGATGACCCTTATGAACAAATTAAAGACGGAAAAATCTGTTTTCTGAAGTTGCCATTCAACATGTCTTCCCCTCCCTTTCCACGACGGCGATGTTTTCTTATAGCGGGTGTTTTATTTTTAGCCATTGATCTCGATGCTCAAGACCTTGTTCCGTTCCTCGGTTCCAATGAGATTGTTCATCTTCAGGCGGCTCTTCATGATCTAAACATGACCGAACTCGATATGGGTTTTGATAAAGATGTAGCCGAGCCCCAGTTCATGTTATCTCGTGTTCGTCAACTCCTAAAAGAACCTCTCAAACTACCACGACTAGCCGATGAAGTGATGAGTGTTGCCCGTGCCCAGGATCCTCTAGTGTTATGGACGCTTTCCTTCGAACTTTTAGAAGTAACACCAGATAAAACGTTTGCCGAATTCATTGAGGTTAGAACGAATCATTTTAGTTGCGACGGTGATCCAATTTTAAACGAGGCCTTAAACTTGTTCTTTCAAGAAGCCCAAAAAGCCAATACCCTGATCCAACAGGCATTCAGTGTTCATTCACCAAAAGTGTTAAAGCACCTAGCCACATCTTTTTTGTCGGGGGTATTTAATGCCGAGGATCATGAACCGGTAAAAAAAGATCTTACGAGGCTAGGCCTATCCTCCAATCTTATACATCAAGTTATTCAAGAAAATTTGGAGGTCGATCCTGAACCGGTGGCAACCCTTTTTCTCGGTCGATTAAAACGTATTAATATGGTCTTACTTTTAGAAGCGGCCCAAATCAGTCATCAAGCCCTTTATGAACTCGAGCAGCGGATGTCACACGTCAACGATTGGCCGATAAAAACGAAGCGGATAAAGACCGCTTTGGGTTCTATCTATATTGGAACAGAAAAAGGGGATATCCATGACGAAAAGGCTCTTCTGATTATTGATCCATCGGGAGATGACCTATATACGGAGAATGCAGCTCATGCAAATGGAATACAGAATTTCCCAGCCGCTGTCGTACTAGATTTGGATGGGGATGATCGGTATATAGGAAATAAAGTGCTCGGTCCAGGAACTGGGTTTTTCGGGATTTCGATCATTCTTGATAGGCAAGGAAACGATTTCTATCGATCTGAATATACAGGGCAAGGCGCTGGATTATTTGGGGTAGGGTGGTTAGAGGATTGTGAAGGAGATGACGTGTATAAAGCTCATGCATTAGCTCAAGCATGTGGATATATGGGCTTGGGGATCCTTCAGGATAAAGCGGGGGAAGATCTATATGATGCCAGCTATTATGCTCAAGGAATGTCTGGTGTCAAAGGCGTCGGGATTTTGGTCGATAAAGATGGGAATGATCGTTATATGGCCGGAGGCCGTTTACCGGATTATGAACGATATGAGAATCGGTTTTTATCATTAGCACAGGGGTTTTCGATTGGCATGCGTCCTTTTGCAGGGGGAGGGATTGCCGCATTAGTCGATTTGGAGGGTAGTGATACCTATGAATGCGATGTCTATGGCCAAGGTGTAAGCTATTGGTATTCAGTGGGGATGTTATTAGACCATTCCGGAAATGATACCTATCATGCCCATCAGTATGGACAGGGTTCAGGGATCCATTTAAGTGTGGGTTTACTAGCAGACAGTGCTGGAAACGATTATTATACAGGATATAGCCTGCTCCAAGGAAATGCTCATGATTATGGAGTAGGTATGTTACTGGATCGGGAAGGGAACGATACTTATACCTGTTTTCAGGGTTCTCAGGCTTTTGCGATCAATAACGCTCTAGCCCTTCTTATTGATTCAAAAGGGAAGGATGCGTATTTCGGATACCACTCAGAGCAGTCTCAAGGCGTAGGTAATGATGGTGGCCAACGTGAGTATGGAGCCTTAGCGCTTTTGTTAGATTTAGACGGTCATGATCAATATTCAAGCGCTGCTAAAGATGGAGAACGTATCTTCAAACCGAACTTTGGGATCCTCTATGATTATGAAAGATAGGCGCATGAAAAAGACCAATCTGACGAATCAATATCTTTCTTACATCTTTGTCTCCTTTTGCGTGCATGTATCTTTATGCTTGGGGGATGTGACAGGGCGTAGTGAAGAATTTGCTCCAGAGACAGCCACCTTTGACGAATTATTTTTTCATATGCAGCGTTATGCAACCACCGACACAAAAAAAGAACACAAAAAGATAGCGCGCGAAGAACTGTTTTCACGCAAATCCGATGGGCTCCGCTATTTAATCAATCATGTTCATATCGAAAACATGTGGTTTCGTATCTATGCACAGCAACTGGTTCAGCAGCTTGAGGCGGAAGAAGCCGTTCCCGTCTTAATGGAGTGCTTAGACGCTGTATCCCCTAACACACGAAAATACGCCGCCTATTTTTTAGGGTTTTATCAGACGCCTGAGTATGCAAAACAATTGATGCCTCTTTTAAAAGATGAAAAAACCGTAGGGTCAGTTATACGTACATGGGGCAAGTGGTCGGTACATGAATCCACACTAACCATTGTGCCATATTTGAAAGATAAAAAAGAACGTCGCCGTATCTTAGCTGCTAATGCTCTGCGAGATATAGGGGATGATCGGGCCATCCCTTTTCTCATTGCAGCATTGGATGACCCTTATTTTACCGTCCGAAAAACCGTTGCAAGGGCTTTGATTACGTTAAGAGAAAAGAACGAACGATCACTGATCAAAGCCCTAAACGATGCTGATATAACACCGTTACGCGAATTAATTCAGATTTTAGGTCATATACGTTCCATAAAAGCGGTTGCTTCTTTGCGAAAATTATTGAAACATCAAGATAAAGGTGTTTGTGGTGACGCGATCAATGCTTTAAAAATGATTCATCCACGGAGATCAAAAAAATGGTTGCATTCTATTCCTGTTGAACAGTACCCGCAGGCAAAATTCAACATCTAACAAGCCCGAATTTTTAAACAAAAAAACAATTCAGATTTTCTGCTAATAAGCGATATGAAATACATCAGTACACGTGGACGAACAAAACCCCTAGGGTTTCAGGATGCGGTCATTACCGGATTGGCTCCGGACGGAGGGTTACTCATTCCTGAACCCATCCCAGACGTGACCGATCGTCTTGATGAATGGTCGACATTGTCTTATCAAGAGATCACTTTTGAGATTCTTAAACTATTTGTGGATATCCCTGATGAACGATTAAAGAAGTTGATTCATCGCAGTTATGCCCCGTTTTCACACCGAGAAATTGCGCCGGCCACCCCTGTGGGCCAGCTGCAGATCCTAGAACTCTTTTATGGACCGACCTTAGCCTTCAAAGATATTGCCTTGCAGTTTCTAAGTAACTTTTTTGATTATATTTTAGATCGTACAGATCGCCAGTTAAATATTTTAGCCGCTACCAGTGGAGACACCGGTAGCGCTGCGATTCATGGGGTTAAAGGGCGGGAACGAATGCATATTTTTGTCATGCATCCTCATGAACGAGTCGCTCCCTTGCAAGAGAAACAAATGACTTCTGTTTTGGATCCAAACGTCTTCAATCTAGCCATTAAAGGCACGTTTGATGATTGCCAACACATTATGAAAGCCCTTTTTCAGGATCTTGATTTCAAAACCGCCTACTCATTAGGCGCTGTTAATTCTGTGAACTGGGCCCGGGTATTGGCACAACTGGTTTACTACTTTTCGGCGGGTTTATATGTGTTGAAGCGAAAAAATGCATCAGGGGTTCGGTTTGCTGTACCTACAGGAAATTTCGGAGACATTCTTGCTGGTTATTACGCGTATCGAATGGGGCTTCCCATTACAAAACTTGTATTAGCCACAAACGAAAATGATATTTTGAGTCGCTTTTTTAATACAGGTATTTATCAGCAAGGAGAGGTCGTTCCCACCATAAGTCCCTCAATGGATATTCAGGTCGCAAGTAATTTCGAACGATATCTATATTATAAGATGAACGAGGACAGCGACACACTTCGGACATTGATGGAACAGTTTAGTGATACTCAAAAAATTCAGGTTCCTTTAGGGCCAGACGGAAAGATCGATACACTGTTCGGTGAAGGAATAGGGGACAAAGATCACACCTTAAAGACCATTAAGAAGTATTACGAACAACACAACTATCTATTAGATCCCCATACAGCTGTAGGGGTTTATGTCGCAGAACAGTATTTGAACGAAAAGGAACCCATGATTTGTTTGGCTACCGCCCATCCGGCTAAATTCCCAAGAGCGATTATTGAAGCCACCGGAAAGGGGCCAGGTCATCATCAGGTGATTGATGCGGTGATGAACGCGCCGACTCGGTGCAAAGTGCTGCCTGCGGATGAGCAGGTTGTTCGTGACTTTATAGAAAAGCATTCTGTACAATAAAAGGAGTGCAATATTTCCTGTACCAAATTTCCTATCTAAAATTCCTGACCGAAAAAATAGAATATGGCACATTTATCTTTTTCGAGGTCGAAGCGGACTCTTGTTTCAAACGTGTTCTAATATTGAAACTGTAAAATGAGATCAAACTCTAAGTTGCAAGGCAAACGGAACTTTTTTTTTCGGGTCGATTCTTCTCTCTATGGGTCGCTTTTCTATCTGTATTCATCACAGAAGCTTCCGGGTTTCAAATTACCCAGTTTGAGTTTACCAACCAAGAAGTCGTTTACGAATCAGATACAAACGGGTATTATATCCTTTCTTATGGGCCAGCTGTCAGCAGTATTACGAATCCTATTAACATGCGGCTTGGCCAACTCAACAATGGACAGCTAACCGCCTCTCAGTCGAATAGTATCAGTTTTAATTGTGTGCAACGGGTCGATCTTACTAATGCCTTGGACACCGATGCAGACGGAATTGATGATGTCTATGAACTGCAGTATTTTAATCCATTAAACCCTGCTGATGCCTCTCAAGATCTGGATAGTGACCAGATTTCGAACCTAGATGAATACCAATACGGCAAGGATCCTACTCAAGCCGACCCGGCTACGATTCTGAGTAGCAGCTCGCCAGCCCATGGCGAACAAAATATAGCGGTTACCCGAGAAACCATTGTCTACTTTTCAAATCCACTCGCAACAAACAGTTTGGTTAATACAAACACATTTTATGCACAATTCGGAGGGCAAGCTATTACCGGTCGCGTGCATATATCCGCTGATCGCCAACGAGCCACGATTTTTTATGATCAAAACCTTCCCGCCAGCGCTGCCATTCGGGTCTTTCTAAATGGGAACAATCTAAAAGATGTATGGGGCCGTGATATCGATATCGATATCGATAGCGATGGAACTCCCGGAGGCCTATTTGAAGCTGAACTTCGCACTGTGACATTAACGGTGGTATCCAACACCGTGGTTTTCGGTCGTGTTTTTGCCTCTGAACTACAATTGGTGAATGGGTCCAATGAATGGGTCAATGTTCCATTGGAAGGAGTTACCATCACTGTGGATGGAAAAGAATCGGAGCTGAATGCAACCACCGATTCATTAGGTGACTTCCGCCTTGAAAACACACCCGTAGGCGCGTTTTTTGTTCATGTGAATGGGACGACGGTAAGTAATAGCATGACCACCAACGGCTATTATCCAAATGTAAGTAAGTTATGGACAACGGTCGCTACACAAGAGTTAAATATTGGGAATGTGTACTTGCCGCTAGTAACAACCGGTACGTTAGAGCCTGTGAGTACATCGAATGCAACAGTCATCTCTTTTCCCGACTCAGTGATCTCCAATAACCCCAGCTTTGCCGATGTCACCATAACCATCCCAGCGGGATCCCTTCAGAATAATGATGGGTCGTCGGGAACACAGGTGGGAATTGCGCCCGTGGATCCGGATCGTTTACCGGGCCAACTTCCGGCTTCTTTGAATTTCCCATTGGTGATCACGGTTCAAGCCGATGCGCCTAATTTTGATACGCCGGCGCCTGTTTGTTTTCCCAATTTACCAAATCCGGGAGAAACGAATGTGCTTCCGCCTGGAGCTAAGACGGCGTTGTGGAGCTTTGATCATGATGCGGGCCACTGGATCGTAGTGGGGTCCATGACGATTGATGCGACGGGTTTGTTGGCGTGTAGTGATGAAGGGGTCGGAATTTTGGCGCCGGGTTGGCATGCGGTACAACAAGGCTCAACCGGAGGGGGAGGCACCATTGATCCAGACAACCCAAATAATGAACCGCCGTGTACGGGCCCGGGATGTGATTGTGAAAATTCGGATACGGACCCTGTTTATCTATTTTCTGGGGAACAATATCTTCCTGTTACGGACTTGACGATTAAAGGGCGGGGCATGGATTTTGTATGGGGCCGGAAATACCGTTCTAAAATTGGGCCAGATACGGTGATGGGGAATGGCTAGGACTATTCTTATAACTATCTTCTCATTGATGAAGGGCATGGCATCCGGGTTTGTAATGGGGATTCTCGTGATGACTTATATCGATCTCAACCCGATGGGACGTACGCGTTTAACGGGTTCTTTGATGAACTAAGAGCGGAAACCAACGGAACATGTTCCCTGACCCATGCAGATAAAACAGTTCGTCTCTTTCATCCTTTTGACGGTTCAGCGCTTGAGGGAAAAATGTTAAGTATGACCAATCGCAACAGCAATCGTATTCAATTCGAATACGATGCCGCGGGTCTGCTTACCAATATTATTAACACGTTAAATCGTTCTATTTCTATTACCTACAATGCTAATGGGTTCATTCAGGCTGTGACCGATTTTTCAGGGCGTAGCATTACCTACCAGTATTATAATGGAACTGAACCCGGAGGCATGCTGGGGGATTTAAAATCGGTGACAACGCCCGCAGTAACTGGTACGCCAACGGGGAATGGTTTTCCCAACGGAAAAACCATAACCTATACATACACAACCGGGTTTTCCGATGATCGTCTTAATCACAACCTTTTAACCATGACCGATGGTCGACGTAACAATCCTTCTGATCCGACGTTTAATGATGGACCTTATCTTGTCAATGTATACTCAACCACTACAGATCCAAATGATGATATGTTTGATCGGGTGGTACGTCAGAGATGGGGCGGGAACATCGTCGACATTGATTATGTACAAGTTCAACCCAGCCCCAACAATGCCAATGCAAAAATCAAAGCTATTGTGAATGATCGGGTGGGGAATGTGTCTGAATCCTTTTATGATCAAGGGAATCGCAAGGTATTGGTTCGTGAATATACCGGTTGAGCCAATCCCACTCAACCGACGACGGAGACCAGCAACCGCCCTGCAGGAAAACTACGACCGACAGATCCTGACTACTTTGAAACGCGATGGACCTACAACATTGACTTTTTAACCACTAAAATTACGTTCCCGAACGGAAATTATGTTGAAAATTTTTATGAAGGGGACTTAAACCCGACCTCTTTTCCTCGGTTAAGAGGAAATCTACGAACGGTCCGTCATCATCCAGGAAGCCATACCCCCGCGGGTGATCAGCCTGTGATTGAAGAGCAGTATGAATATGACACCATGTTTGGCTACGGCTGCGGCTTTAATTTTGTCACCAGACATATTGATGGAAGCACGAACGAAACCCTCTATGCCTACGATGCCTTTGGGAATCGAACGCAGGCCCAACATCGCGTTGCTTCTGTTATAAAGGATTTTGAATACAACCCATATGGACAACTTACCGCCCAGATTCAGCAGGATAATGGAAATAATTATCGGCGACGTGACGAATTCACCTATTACAATAGTGGCCCACAAAATGGGTATCTGTATGAGACCGTCGTGGATGCCAACACGCTTATGTTAACCACAACATATGAGTATGACGAGGTCGGCAATGTGACCAACCAAGTGGACGCTCGAGGGCATAATTCGCATCGTTATATCAATGAATTAGACCAAGTGGTTCGTGAGATTTCCCGTGAAGTGACCGATGGAACAGGGCTTCGTTACCAGAAAGATTTCTATTATGACGCCAACAATAATCTGATCCGTGAAGAGGTGCAGAACATTGACGATCAGGGAATTCTTCAGGCCAATACCCATTTCATGACCACCTATGAATACGAGGTTCTTAATTTTCTTACCAATACAATCGAAGAAATCGAAGCGGGTCTAACGCTCAGTACTCACTATGAATATGACGGAAGCCGAAACCTTACACGCACCCGTTATGGGGAATCTGTAAACGGAAATCAACCCAATAACCGTGTCCGAACTGTGTACGACGAACGGGATATGGTCTTTCAAATCATTCGAGCAGAAGGGGACCCCGATCAAGCTACAATCCAGCAGGATTACGATAAAAACGGGAACCAGACCCAAATCCTCAATGGTCTTGAAGGTGCCCCGCATATCACCGCACATGTATATGACGGATGTAATCGATGTGTTTCAATCACCAATGCCATGGGCACTGCCACCACGTATCAGTATGATGAAAATGGAAACGTTCTATCCGAACAAATCGACGGTGAACTAAACGATATAACCGGAGGATTAAGCAATGTCCGCCTTTCAGAAACAGTTTATATTTACGACAATCTTGATCGGCGTATTCGCACAGAAACCGAGTTTTTTGATCTGGCGACACAGCTTGCTATTGGAGACGGAAAATCCATTAGCGCAACCGAATACAGTGATTTTTCACAAGTGATCCGAACCATCAATGATAACGGCAATTAAACCATTATTGTGTATGATACCGCGAATCGAAAACAGGTTCTCACCGATGCCAAAAGCAATACCGTTACCTATACCTACGATGTCAACAATAACATGGTTCAGATCGATGAGGTCGAAAAATCAGATCTAGGGAACCCTGACCAACTCTTCACGACCACCTATGACTATGACCATCTCGATCGCCGTATTAAAAGCATCGACAACGTCACGAATACGATCGAATACGCGTACGATTCTCGGAATAACGGCACCCGCATGACAGATGCCTTGGGGAATGTGACTCGGCATGAATACGATGGTCTCAATCGTTTGGTTAAAACCATCAGAGACCTAACCGATGATGGAACAGGCAATGGGGTTGTCATCGATGCGATCGCCATTGAGCAAGTTTGGGATGATAGTTCACGTCTTGTTTCCATGACCGATGATAACACCAATACAACCTCCTATGCGTACGATGCATTAGACCGAAAAAGATCGGCGACCTATGCCGACGGAACCGTTCACTCTCAAACCTATGATATTTATGACAACATTACCCAGCGTATTGATGCAAACGGAAGTATTGTATCCAATCTTTCTGATGACCTTGATCGGGTTACTTTAAGAAGTATTGTGCCAGGGGTAGGTGTTTCCAGCAATACGGCCTTTAAGATTTACCAATACGATGGATTGTCACGTCTGGTATATGCTCAAGACGATGATTCGGCAATCACACGTAGTTATGACTCCCTTTCTCATGCCATTGAAGAAGTCCTTAATGGATAGACGAGCAATGGGGTTTATGATAGGGTAGGGAACATGCTTTCTTGCATGTATCCAGGTGGATGTGTCGTTACCTCTACATACGATGGTCTTGAACGGAAACAAAGTATCTCTGATCAGAACGGGTTAGTAGCCACGTACGACTATGTAGGGCCTCACCGTATCGAGCGCCGTGAATATGGGAATGGAACCCGAGCAGACTTTACATACGATGGGGTTACAGGGGTTCCAAACGCCACCAACAACTTTGGCGTAAAACGGATTGCTCGTACCGAGCACATACGTATTTCAGATGGTCTAGTCTTAGACGACCGCGCTTATAGCTGGGGTCGAATGGGGCCAAAACCCAACGAGCAGATCTTCGCGTTGGCGGGCCTCAACGCATCGATGACTACCAATACGATTCCATCTGTCGCCTAACCCAGTCGTCCACAAATCCAGCAACCCCCATCAAAATTATAACTTTGATGGCGTAGGCAACCGAATCAGCGTATCAGGCGGTCCAAATCCAGGCGCCTATACCCTGGATGTCACCAATACTCTCATCAACCAATACTCCAGTACACCATTGGACCAACGGAACTATGATGCCAACGGGAATTTAACGGGTATCGATCAAAACACGTTGACCTATGATTATCGCAACCAAATGGTTGAATACATAGATGCGTCTTCAACTCAGCGTCATACCTATGCCTATGATGTTTTAGGTCGACGCGTTGCCAAGGTGTTGGATGCAGATAGCGTTGCCGACGAGACCCGTTACTTCTATCAAGCCTCGCAGGTCCTAGAAGAACAGGACAATACTGCAAATATATTGGTCACCTACATCTATGGTCTATATGTTGACGAAGTATTGAATATGGAGCGGCTTGGCACGAATTACTATTACCACGCCGATGATCTGTATAATGTTGTCGCCGTAAGCGATACCAACGGAGCCGTTGTTGAACGCTATGCCTACGATGATTACGGCCAGCCCACATTCTTAAATCAATCCGCAATCTCCATTCCACAATCCGAAATCAGAAATTCTTATTTCTTCACCGGTTGGCGATATAACCCTGAAACGGAATTTTTCTACTATCGAACTCGTTACTTGGATCCAAAAGTAGGTCGATTTACCACACGGGATACCATTGGCGTGTGGGGAGATAGCAAAAATGTGGGGAATGGATATACCTATGTGGGGAATGCTCCAATCTCCTTTACAGATCCGTATGGAGAAGTGGCTCCGCTAGTTGTAGCAGCAGCAGTGTGGGTAGTGATAGAAACCGGCTTAACTCTCTATGATATATATGATGCAGTTACAACTGCAGCAGATCCCTGTGCATCTGCCTTGGATAAAAGTATTTCAATAGGGGGGCTAGCTCTTGGCGTGGTTCTTCCAGGAGGCGGATATAGATTAGGTGGAAAGGCTGCTGTTAAAAAGGGACCCGTCATTATTGGTGAAACGATGGAACGAGTCAAAGAGGCGGCGGCAAAAATTCCCGGTGCCAAAATATTAGATGACATGCCTGATTTTAGAGCGATAGGGATGGAGGCCCACGAAGTCACTAGCGCCATGATGCAGTACAACCGGAAGTGGATACTAAAACAAATGCGTAGTGGCCGGGAAATTATTGATATAGGCGCAGATGCAAGCAGAAAGATCCCTACCTGAATCCGTCAGCTATCGCTTCGGAAGGCGTTTTGGGGTTCAAAAGTTGAAAACTTTTTCCTTGAGATGCTGGCTTTTGGGCGGATTGGGACCGGCAAGTATCACCCTGATGAATTTTTTGAGCGTACAGGTCAGATTCACTCTGATTTGGCCATTTTGGGGCGTAGGCCTCCTTGGGTAGTCGCCTTAGAGTATTGTTAAAGGTGCACGGAGGGCTATGCGAAGGAATGGGCAATGTCTTGTATCACTATCGCTTTTGAGTTCACTGTGGTACTGCTCGCTGGGGCCATGTCCATGATAGAGATCTAGCACGGTCTTGGCACGACAAGAGAGGTTCGTCCACCAGGTGTTTACCTCAAGTTTAGGAACTAGAAGTTTCTGACCATCGATATCGATGGTGCGTTCAATCACTTCGAAGGCCACCGGGACACAAGGGCGGTTTTGGTCACCACCGGGATGGAAATGATCGAAAAAGCCTGTGTAAACGTTCTTGCCTTCACGACTGTCTTGTTTGTCTCCAACTCGGCGTGCAAGGGCCAGCATTTGTTCAGGACATTCGCGGCGAGGATTTCGCTTTACGATAAAATAATGATCCCCGAAAGCGTCGAAGTTATCGGCCGCAGCGTTGCCACTATCAAGCCGAAGCAAACATTTTCCACCCAGGCCCAGGGTTTGGAGCGTTTCAACGCTGCGGGCAATAAACGCGGTCGTTCCCGACTGACAATGTTGTTTACCGGGTCGAAGTTCGCACTCAAGCATGTGGCCTTGAGTGCCCACATAGGCAAATATCGGGGCGTAACCATCATGGCCCTTCTAGGTGTAGGAAACGCCTTCTTTCGAAGAGCCTGAGTGATCCAAAGGGCTCACATCGATATCGACGGGAACAAGATCAAGCCCTTCGACATCTATGTAGCCAAAGGGGCCCGAGGAAAGAAGTTCGGTGTTGAGTTTGCGTAGCCCCACATGGGTTCTGGCTGGGGGCAGGTCGTCGGAACGACATCGGAACACCGGCTCAGAGGCTACCTTTTTAACTCCCCTTTTTAAGTCCAAAGGCATTCATAAAAATCTCATCACCCCGGTACAGGTCGATATCATTGAAATCGGTTCGACCGTTGCAAAGTAAGCCGATCTGGGTAAGGAGGATCTCCCGATCAGAGATCGCATCGGAGCGGCGTGGTTGAAAATTGGAGGGAAGAATCCGTTGAGCATGATCCTCAAGCAGCAGGCCGCAAAGATGATTTCCGCTTGTGCTGTTGAGTTCGCCCTTGCCAGTCTTTATTTTATATTGTTTCATATACACACCTGTTGGGGTGGGGTTGTTTGTTTGAATACGGGTATCCTCCCCGCTTTAGCCCAACAGGTAATGAAAAATCATCAGATTTTATCTGACGGATTCAGGTAGAAATAAAACATTTAATCATGGGATTGATTTTAACATTGGGTTTAACCGTTTCCCAAGTAGCTGCGCAATTTAATAGTGGGTCAGATGGATCCGATGGGGCGCTTGTCCTAAATACGCCCGGGATCAATGTCTTTGATCCGGCTTCTTTCACCCCTCCACTTGATTCCGATGGAGATGGGATCTATCACTTTACGACCATTATAGTTTCTAATGGGGTTACCGTTATATTTGATTCCGCTGTGTTAGGAAATAAAGCGGTTTCATGGCTAGAGCGCTTCACGATTGAGGTGTCGCGATGTAGCACGAAGAAAACCAGCCGATTACCTCGTCGGGAGAAACCTCTTCGAACGCTTGTGTGATCGCTTCAGATAGTTCCTGCTGACTGCGGGCTGCAAGGCTGCCCAACCGATTCTTTATCTTGCCCCATATTTTTTCAATGGGGTTGGAATCGGGGCTGTAGGGTGGAAGGAATCTTACATGGGCCCCACATGACTCAATGAGTTCAATGACCTTGGGATTGTGATGGACGCGAAGATTGTCCATGATGACGATGTCTTCAGGTGAAAGAGTCGGGAGAAAAACCCGGCGAATATATTCTCCAAAAACAGCCGTCTCTGTCGCCCCCTCCCCCTCCATGGCCGCTGTTGTTCCGTCCAGGCGGACCGAAGAAATCAAGGTGGTGGTACACCAATGTCCATGAGGCGTTTTGGCAAAAAGCCTGTTCCCGCCCAACGCCCGGCCCCGCAGACGAGTCATATTCGTTTTCGCCCCGGATTCATCAATAAAGACAAGGCGACTTGGATCAAGTTTGGCCACCTCTTGGATCCACTGCTTTCTCAAGAGATTTACATCCGCCCGGTCTTGCTCGCTGGCGTGAAGCGTTTCTTTTATACCGGCAGCCCAACCGATTCAACGCCCGCTGTACGGCCATGATCGACCCCTTCACGCCGCTCATGTTCTTGAGTTCTTCAAGCGTTGCATCGGGATGTTTGCCCCCCAGTTGAGCCAACGCCTTGAGCTGCTTTCCGCTGTAGAGGGCCTGACGATGCCCACGCGGTCGGGGAGCGGTCTGTCCGGTTTCGTTGAAACGAGAGAGCCCACGCTGAAACGTTCTAAGATCTACACGATAAGAAGATGCGATATCGGCCTGGGAACCTTTGCCCATTTTGTAGGCATCTATCGCACGCCACCGGATCTCTGCTGTTGCTATACTCATGTCATGAAGTATAGATCTTCTAAAGAGGCATTTCAATCATTAAATGCTCTAGTTCATCGAATATCATTATAAATGGATCTATTGATGCGAAAGGCGGTGCGGGTGGATCGGGGGGTTCTGCTCAACGGGGAGGTGGTGGAGGAAGTGGTGGCTCTATCCGACTGGTTGCTTCTGTTATTAGTGGCTCAGGCGCATTGTCTGTATATAAAGGTCTTGGGTCAGGTGGTGGGGGACATGGAAGTGATGGTCGAATTCGTTTAGAAGCGTTCGCTCACAACTTCACAGGATCATCATTCCCTGGTCCTTATGCTTCTGCACCGGGACTCATCTTTTTATCTTCAAATACACCATCCGTACGAGTGGTTAGTATAGATGGACAGCCTATTCCCTCTGATCCCACAGGAAATTTTATCCCTGCAGATGTAGATATCACAAATGCAAGTCCTGTTATACTCAACATTCAGGCAGAAAACATTCCTGCCGGCTCAATCGTTGATTTGACGATGTGGTCGGAAGCCGGCAATAGTACGAACTTTAGCTCATCGCCATTGGTGGGTACCGAACAACCCTCCACAGCCACGGGTGTGGTGACGGTTCCATACGGGTTTTCGCGATTTTATATTGATGCGTCTTGGACGAACTAGGAAAAAAGGGGGCGTATCCAGCAGGAATCGAACATGCAACCTGATGCTCTTACCAGTTGAGCTATGGGTACGTGAAAGCCCGGAATAGTAAGGTATTCGTGTAGAATTTCCAATGGCTTCAGAAAAGAATGCCCACAAAAAATATGGAGTGGCATAGTCGCAACCTAAAGATAGATTGAACCACGAAACACACCAAACACTTAGAGCAGCAAAGCCGCAACCAAAAATTTTTAAATGGAGTCGTTCACTATTCAAAAAGGGTTAAGCATATAATCAGCTGCGCGAGTCGGTTTCACTTCGTGGAACAAAACATATATTTTTAATCGCATAAAAAAATAGACGCGTTCCTCTAAAATCATCAATCTGATGACACCAAGCAGGAGCCCATGAAGACTCCGCAAAAAAAGAAGAACGCGATGAAAACATTTATGAAACTATATGATAAACACCTGAGAGGGTCAATCAGCGGCTGGGATCGAATCTCTTTTCGAGGGACCATCCGTTGGCTGGCCAATCTGGCAGGTATGAGAAGTTATCTTGGCTACAAGAACGTCCTTCTAAAGGACTTTGGCGATTGGGCTCAAGAACACACCAAGCGCATTCGAAGTGCTTGCGATCAGACTGCGCAGTCTTTGAATCTCGAGCGGCGCTATTTACAATCGGCTTCGATCAATAAAGAGGACCTGGCCAGACAGATAGCTCGAGAAGCAAAGATCGATTCGGGGCCGATCTGTATGTTCAGTGTCGTTGAACCGAGTTTTTCACCCACGGTGTGCGCGAATCAAGCCACCCAGAAACTTGAATTGACCATGCGGCATCGCCGATGTGTATGGACCTATTACTACTGGAAAGACGAAGCATTAGGCTTTGGCCATTTGCGTCTTCAAACGTGGCTTCCTTTTACGGTCAAAGGCAATATCAATGGCAGAGAATGGCTGGGGCGCCAGTTAGATAACTAACAGATTCAATCAACGGGTTCCGATGGATTTCGGACATGAACCGGGCTCAAGAGTTAATGAATGAACAGTTACAAATAACTGGTCTGAAAAACTTGAACAGCTTAGGACCGCGTATTTTGGCCACAACAACGATGTGTTTGGAAAAGACCAGACCCATTATTACTGGTCAGCGGACGAGACCGAATGGGCCACCGATGTGATGTTTAAGCAAACCGAACAGCTCGATCGTCTATTCCCAAGTCTGGCCTACCATAGATTGCAGACAACTGACAGTGCAAATGTATTACGGTTCCTGGGGAAGATTGATCCGCAGGCTCCTCTTGCCGGACCGAACAGAAAAAGGTCTTCGCAGTGATCATCGACGGCGCTATGAGGGAGTTCATGTGAAGCATTGGTCGGGGAAGAATAGCCTGAAGATGTACAACAGAGCGGGTAACATCTTAGGGGTTGAAACCACCATCAATGATCCTCGAAGCTTTAAGGTATTTTCGGCAGCCTAATGATGATCCCTCACGCACCCCCTCTTGGCAAAGGATGCGTAAAGGGGTTGCAGACCTTCATCGAAGGTCTCAGGTGAGTCAACGGAGCAATGAACGCTATCTAGAATCGTTGGTCGCAGCAAAAACCGATGAGAAGGTCAAAGAGGTTTTTGACGAGGTGAGCCAACGTGTTGAATCTGAAGGCAAGACCTTTCGGGCCTTGAACCTTTTTAAATCCCACGATTATCAACTGCTCTCCTTTTTGGCCAAAGGAGAATGGAACATCAACGGTTTTCGAAACCGTGATCTGCGCAATTTTTTGGGTGAAATCCCCGTGACAGAAAAAGAACGCAAGCGTCTTTGTGGGCGTGTCTCTAGACAGATTCGCTTGCTTAGAGCCCATGGATTAGAGCATTTAACGATTGAAATGCCTCGCTAGAAGATCTATACTCCATGACACGAGTATAGCAACAGCAGAAATCCGGTGGCGTGCGATAGATGCCTACAAAATGGGCAAAGGTTCCCAGGCCGATATCGCATCTTCTTATCGTGTAGATCTTAGAACGTTTCAGCGTGGGCTCTCTTGTTTCAACGAAACCGGACAGACCGCTCCCCGACCGCGTGGGCATCGTCAGGCCCTCTACAGCGGAAAGCAGCTCAAGGTGTTGGCTCAACTGGGGGGCAAACATCCCGGCAACGCTTGAAGAACTCAAGAACATGAGCGGCGTGAAGGGGTCGATCATGGCCGTACAGCGGGCGTTGAATCGGTTGGGCTGCCGGTATAAAAGAAACGCTTCACGCCAGCGAGCAAGATCGGGCGGATGTAAATCTCTTGAGAAAGCAATGGATCCAAGAGGTGGCCAAACTTGATCCAAGTCGCCTTGTCTTTATTGATGAATCCGGGGCGAAAACGAATATGACTCGTCTGCGGGGCCGAGCGTTGGGCGGGAACAGGCTTTTTACCAAAACGCCTCATGGACATTGGTGTACCACCACCTTGATTTCTTCGGTCCGCCTGGACGGAACAACAGCGGCCATGGAGGGGGAGGGGGCGACAGACACGGCTGTTTTTGGAGAATATATTCGCCGGGTTTTTCTCCCAACTCTTTCACCTGAAGGCATCGTCATCATGGACAATCTTCGCGTCCATCACAATCCCAAGGTCATTAAACTCATTGAGTCATGTGGGGCCCATGTAAGATTCCTTCCACCCTACAGCCCCGATTCCGACCCCATTGAAAAAATGTGGGGCAAGATAAAGAATCGGTTGGGCAGCCTTGCAGCCCGCAGTCAGCAGGAACTATCTGAAGCGATCACACAAGCGTTCGAAGAGGTTTCTCCCGACAAGGTAATCGGCTGGTTTTCTTCGTGCTACATCGCGACACCTCAATCGTGAAGCGCTCTAGTCCGCAAAGTGCCCCACACACATCGCTACGTTTTAAGAAAGAAAGGGATGCAGTTGTGTCCTCTTGTCCGTTCTTTCGAACGGCTTGATTCAAAGACAGTTATGGATAAAGTCGCGTGAAAGTTTGCGTAAAAAAACAAAATTCTGAAAGATAGTAGTATAGTAGTACGAAAGAATATACGCTCTCTCCATATAAGCATCAAGCGGATGGTTCGTCTGACACAGAAGTTGAACAAAAAGAGAACGTGTTGTAAAAGTACATGAAACGACATGGTCAAAACATAATGAAGGTAATAATATATTTACAAAAAGACTTATGGAGATAGCGCTCAAACTTCTTGTTTCGCCACAGCGGATCGGCCGAGGCCGAAAAAAAACAAGGCTATTACGGATTCGATGGGCACGGATATTTTTTGGTGTGTTTCGTGGTTACAAATTTTGTTTTTTTGGCCACAGCCCTTGTTGATTGAGTATGAAAAGGCTTTGCTGGCCCTAAGCTTGGCGTCCCTTTCTTCGCGACCCAAAGGACGATATGGTGCTTGAAGCTGCTGTGGCAGGACATTGCACGCACATCGTGACCTTCAACCGGAAGGATTTTGAAGGAGTTGATGAGTTTGGAATCACCGAAGTTACACCACAACAATTCTTAGATATAATAGGAGGTAAGGAATGAGCACACTCAGCCTACGTTTAGCTGATTCACTGCACGCAACAGCTAAAGATCTCGCAAAGCAAGATCATGTATCTGTCAACCAGTTCATTAGCACAGCCATCGCCGAAAGAATCTCTGCCCTCACGACAGCGGATCTTCGAGATCTGTGGGCAAGGTGGCGATAAAAAGTTGGTAAATCGGACTGAAGAGTTGTTTAATAAACTGGCATATCTCAAAAATCTTTTTGCAACAGTCTCACTATTAATATGAAAAAACTGAAGGAGAAAGTTACGTTATGAAAAAAATCGCATTGATGTTCGCGCTAATCGGCACCTATGGGTTTATAGGTTCAAACTCAACAGCCTGGGCCCAAGGATCGTTGAATCCACCTGGAGCGCCTGCCCCCATCATGAAAACTTTAAATCAGATAGAAGCCCGTACTGCGATTACTAATGTTCCGTATACGATCACCAATTCCGGATCCTACTATCTTACCGGCAATTTTACGGGTATAGCAGGAACAGATGGCATTACTATTGATTTAGATAATGTGACGTTAGACCTTAACGGGTTTACGCTCACTGGTGTCCCTGGTTCGCTGGCGGGTATTTTGGTCCCTTCCTCCCGCAACAACGTCTCGATCTTTAACGGAATACTGCGGGCGTGGGGCACCTACGGAGTTCAAGCAGGGGGGACCTAATGCTCAGCTAACAAAATTGAAAGTATTTAATAATTCGTTGTTTGGTCTTTTAGCTGGGACAGAGTCACTGATAGAGGATTGTGTGGCTTATAGTAATTTCTTAATAGGGATTATTGCTTCTCCTGGATCTATTGTCAACAAATGCGCAGCTAGTTATAGTACTTTTACAGGATTCCAGCTCACCAGTCATTGTGCTGTCAGCGATTGTTTAGCTATGAACAATGGAACGGATGGAATGGTAGTTTCTGATGGATGTACGATCAACAAATGCGTGACTAGTAATAATGGAGGTCAGGGAATTTCCGTTAGCGCGGGCAGTATTGTTACCAAGTGTTCAGCATATCGGAATACTGATGGGTTTACTTGTTCAGAATCCACTATTAGCAGGTGTAATGCTTCTGAAAATAGTAGACATGGAGTTACAGTAAGCAGTAGTAATTCGTTTGTTATGGGCAATACGTGTCAGGGCAATGGTACTGGGGTGAGTGATGGGGCAGGAATTAGAGCTATAGGTAGTGATACCCGAATTGAAAAAAACAACGTTATAGGCAACGACTATGGTATTGAGGTAACTGGTAGCGGCGGAAACCTGATCATCTGCAACAGCGCTAGTGGAAATGCAACTAATTATGTTATTGCAGCTGGAAATGCAGATGCCCAAAAAATAACTTTTCCGAGTTCAGGTTTTGTCAGCACTGATCCCTGGGCAAATTTTTCATTTTAATGTATAGGAATCTCCAGCCTCGGCTGGTCTGCCAGTGGTTGACAAAGTGAGTCTCCTCTCCTAGGGGGGAGAGGGGATTGTATTAAAGTCGCTATCGAAATCGCATAGCTTGATGACATGACTCATAAAAAAGTGAATAATCAAATCAAAATTATATATTTCTTGATAGCCTTCCTTGCCGTAGGGCTATTGAATGCTACTAGCTGGGCTGCTACAACGATTAACGCGACAAATAAGTATGCCTATGGAGCCAACATTGGATGGATCAACTCCCAAGGAGATATCTCCAATGGGCTGGTTATAACTCCTTCGTTCTGTACCGGGTTTCTTTGGTCAGCAAATTCGGGTTGGATCAACATGGGTAACACTCCTACGAATGGAAACGACTATTCTAACACCAGTGCTAATGATTTTGGGGTGAACGTCTTTCTCCAAGGTTTCACGGCAAAACTCCAGGGATATCCGTGGTCACCGCTTGGCTGGATGAATTGGGGGATGAACTATACCGACAGCAATGATGTTCCGTGCGTGGACTTAAACACCGGGATCATGAGCGGTTCGGTATGGATCCCTAATGCGGGGTGGATGTCTGTAAGCAATCTTGAAGCGTATGTCCAAACCGATTCGATCCTTTTAATAGACAATGATGCGGATGGCATTCCCGATTTTTACGAGTATCAAGATCAAGGTAATTTTACAAACTTGGCATCTGGACAAGACTTTGATTCGGACGGTGTGTTGGATGAAGATGAAGCTTTAGCCGGCACTAGTTCTTCGAGCAGCAATGATTTTCTTCGGATTACTCAATATTAGATGATAAATGGGGGGACAAATTCAGAAGTCACGTTTCCAAGCACAACAGAAGCCATGTTGTATGCGATAGAAAAAAATGCAGACTTATTGGTTAGTACAAATTGGGTGGATAGTGGTCTGGGGATACTGGATTGAGTACAACACGTACCGTATCAAATACGGTGGGAACGGTTGAATTTTTGCGTCTTAGAGCAGAATACCCTCCATTGTTTATGATGCCTTCTCCGTAATCTATATCGGTTGAGTACACAATAAGTGGTTTAAGGTCGCTGATGATCTCTTCTGTTATTCAAACGTAAGCGTCCGACCGGCGCACGGCTCAAGAGGCTCCCGGTTTCGCTGGCACCTCCCCCCCCTGACATGGACCTGGAGAAATTAGATCCATCATTGGCAGATGATATATTTTATGCTACTAAATGAGTTATCAAATAGCCAAACTCCAAGGGGGCTCTCTATAGAGAGCCCCTTACTCGATAAGCGTATCGAGATTACTGACAGCACGAAATGATCAATGGCATATCTTATATAAAATGACTGCCATTTTAATTGTACTTGATTCGGTTGGTATTGGTGAAGCGCCTGATGCAGCCGAATACGGTGATCAGGGGTGTGCAACCATCCCGCACCTTGCCGAAGCCGTTGGCGGATTACATGTTCCCATGTTTGAGTCCCTGGGGTGGGGGAATATTCCTTCGCTTATTCCTCAAGGAATCCCCATCAAGGGCCTTTCACCTGTAGATCAACCATTGGCTAGTTTTGGAGTGATGCAAGAGGTTTCTCAAGGGAAAGACACTGTCACGGGACATTGGGAACTCGCAGGGTTAAAATTGATTCCAGGGTTCCGTCTTTTTCCAAAAGAGCACCCGTCTTTTCCTGAAGAATTGATAGATGAATTTCAAAAACGAACAGGAAGACCTATTATGGGTAATAGAGCCATTAGTGGTACTGTTGCTCTTGAAGAACTGGGCGCTGAAAGTATCGAAAGAGCTGCTTGGATTATTTATACTAGTTCTGACTCTGTCTTCCAAATTGCCTCTCACATTGATGTCATTCCTCTTGAAGAACTTTATAATGCCTGTGAAATAGCTAGAAAACTTTGTGATCCATATATGATCGGTCGTGTTATTGCGCGGCCTTTCAAGGGGGCGCCTGGAAGTTTTTTTCGGACAGAAGATCGGCGAGATTATACGTTTATCCCGGATGAACCCACCATTCTTGAACGACTCTATAACAAAGGAGTTCCTGTGTATGTGGTGGGCAAAATTGAAGATATCTATGCTCATCGAGGCATTACAGAATCTGTACATACCGGAAACAATATAGACTCCCAAAAACAAGTAGAAACATTTTATCAAGAAAAGGATGAAGGACTGATATTTGCCAACCTTATTGACTTTGATATGCTCTGTGGTCATCGGCGAGATCCAAAAGGGTATGCCGAATGTATAGAACAAACCGACCAATTTTTGCGGAAATTTATTCCTCAATTAAGAGACGATGATGTACTGATTATCACCGCTGATCACGGAAACGATCCCACCTTTAAGGGCTCGGACCATACCCGTGAATTTGTACCCTTGTTGGTATATCAGCCCAATACATCTAGCCGGAATTTAGGTATCAGAAACGGATTCTATGATGTGGCGCAATCACTAGCATCCTATTTTCGTATCGACCCTATACCCCGAGGTCTCAGTTTTTTGGATTCATAATGCACTGTCGCAGTCTTTATTCGCGTTACTCATAAAGCCTGGCCTGCCAAGCCATAGCTTGAGGAGGTTGGTGGGCGAGGCGGGACTCGAACCCGCACGCCTTGCGGCACAAGATCCTAAATCTTGCGTGTATTCCAATTTCACCACTCGCCCAAATAGCTAGAGCTTGTCCCACGGGTTTTAACCTGTTGTTATAAAACAGATTACGGTGCAAAATTTCCGGGAAAAAGGAGCAAAAAAGGCTCCTCTGCCCGAAAAAGACGTTCTTTCCCCGAAAACAACTAAATCTAACCGGAATACACGTAGAAATGATTAACATACAAGAGCCATTACGTCCAGTCCTTCCGAACTTCCGGACGTTTATCCTAGATGGTAGAGTAACAATTACAAGTGCAAAGGTCCGCAGCATAGTTCATTCTTTGGGTATCTGACCCCCCCCAAAGGAGAACATAGAATGCCACGAACCTACGAACATTTAAACCGTTATGAACGAGAAGTGATAGCCCAGATGCTAAAAGAAAAATATAGCTTATCTCAAATTGGCCGTCGCCTGGGCCGATCCCCCTCGACTATTTGGCGCGAATTTCGCCGTAATCGAGTCCGTGGCCGCTATTACCCAAGACCCGCAAATGGCCTGGCTCAAAGCCGATTACAGCTAGCTCGAAAGCCTCAAAAAGTGATGGGAGCTAGCAAAGAACAAGTGGAGACTCTCCTGGCGAAGTATTGGTCTCCAGAACAGGTTGAAGGTCGAAGAAAGCTAGAAGGTGACCCTCCCATCAGTCGAATGACGATCTACCGCTACTTGTACAGTCCAAGAGGGGCTGGCTACCGAAAATACCTGCGTGGCCCCGGAAAGAAAAAACGAGCGACTCGGAAAAGCCATTCACGTATACACAACCAAACGATGATTGACCAACGCCCCGAAGAGGGTGAAAGTCGCAAGGTGGCAGGCCATTGGGAAGGTGACACTATTCAGGGCCAAACGAGAAAAAAGGCCTGTGTAGTCACTCTAGTAGATCGAGCGACTCGGTATCTCATCGCCGATCTTTTACCTCGATGCAATGCCGAATCGGTCAACCGTTCCGTACCTCAGTTCGCTGATTCAGGGCTCCCCTGTAAAACGGTGACTGTAGATAATGGCATGGAGTTTGCCAGCCATGCTAAACTACAGAAAAAAATGGCAACCCCCGTTTTCTTTGCTGAAGGGAGAAACCCTTGGCAAAGAGGGAGCAACGAAAACACGAATGGTTTGCTTCGCCAGTTTTTCCCGAAGAAAACCGACTTTGCTGCCCACAGCTCCGCTCAGTTGAGATGGGCTGTGGAGTTACTGAATAATAGACCGAGAAAATGCTTAGAATATAGAACGCCCAAAGAAATGATGGACAGCTTCGGTTTTGCACTTGTAAGTTGAGTCTGCAGGTGCAGTCATTTGCATTTAGCCGGATCGGAATAATAGATGGAAAGCCCGCTGTAAACCTGACGATATGTAAACCACGTACCGTGCTGTTATCAGCCGCTAAATCCAATATAGGACAACCTGGTGAGGTCAAACAGGAAAGTCCTCCGCTATTGGTGATCGTAATGATCGGGTTTCCGGTATAACCTGTCTGAGAAGTTCCATCTATTATAACTTGATTGGTAATAGAGGGAAAATAACTTAACACAGGAATCACAAATGGCGAGATTCCGGAAATATCAAATTGGATTAAGTTTGAGCTATCACTACTTGTATTCACCGCATCAATCGCTGCTCGAAATGACCCCACACCACTGTCACTAGTGTTCGTAACGGTTATGGTGGCCCCCTGGGCAAAAAGTGAGCTGATTTCGATCAGACACACACCACTGCATATCTTTTTTATATTAGTCATTTATATCTTCGATGTTTGTTCCGTCTTTTCTTCTTCATATCTGATGAAAACCTAATCGTAACGAATTTTTCCAGACTACTACATAAGAGATCTGTGTAAAAAGCTTAAAGTTTCAATGGTCTGCAACCGTGTCATAAGACACATCATCGCGAGAAACAGATTTTAGATTAATTGTTGTTTAGACGTTGACTACAGGTTTTTATTCACCGAAATCAAGGTGAGAAAATAAACTTTCCTAGTAATCATCATTTTAAAATCAACATTAAGTGACCGAAACAGGTCCTATATTTAGACATTTAATATTTAAACCGTTACGTTTGGATACGAATTTAAGAAATTTCGTGCATATATACCGTGTATAAGACATACTCATCGAAAATCCTATGAACGTAGAAAGCACAACAAGATTAGAAAAAATACTCAGCGATTCAGCCCTCTTCACCCCCTTACAAGTGAAGGATCTTATAGCCCATCATTTTGAGAACAACACCTCTATTATTGATACCGTCATTGAACAAGGCAATGCAAAAGAAGAAGAGTTTCTGGAAGGACTTGCAAAGGCTATGGGCATCCCCTTCACCCGGCTCAGTGACCTTTCCATTGAGTCGGAAATCTTAGAAAAACTTCCTGCAAAAGCTGTATTTCAATACAATGTTATCCCAATCGAAGTAGAAAAAAATTCGCTTCGGGTGGCAACACATGACCCGTTTACTCCTGGCCTTGTCGACAGCCTCCGACTGGCATCGGGGATGAAGATAAGGTTAATGTTGAGTCCCGCTGCTGATTTGGCGAATGCGGCCAAGGTCTTTTACGGGGTCGGGGCCGAGACCCTCGAAAAAATGATCCAAGATGATCGCATTGAAGTCTCTCCAGAAGAAGATTTCCTTAAACAAGACCTTAGCGAGCTTGATCAAGAAGCTTCCGTTGTTAAGTTCGTCAATCAGATTATTTGGGAGGCCTATCAGGATCGAGCCACGGATATTCACATGGAACCCATGGAAAACGAATTACGCATTCGTTATCGGATCGATGGGGTACTTGGTCAAACTCCCGTACCCACATACTTAAAACGGTTTCAGTCCGCCATCATCTCCCGTATTAAAGTAATGTCAAACATGGACATTGCCGAAAAACGATTGCCTCAGGATGGGCGGATTAGTGTAAGAATACGAGGTGAAGAGATTGATGTCCGGGTTTCCACCATGCCAACCGTATATGGTGAAAGTGTTAGCTTACGTCTTCTCTTACGCCAAAGCGCTTTATTAGGGCTCGATAGACTTGGCATGGCTAAAAGTGAAGAAATCATTCTTAGCAAACAAATCCGTAAACCTCACGGAATTTTGTTAGTAACAGGACCCACAGGATCGGGGAAATCGACCTCGTTGTATGCATGGATTCACACCATTAATTCTGTCGATAAACGGATTATCACCGTCGAAGATCCCATCGAATACGAAATGCCAGGCGTCAATCAGGTTCAAATCAAACCCGAAATTGAGTTTACCTTTTCTGTGGGGCTTCGCCATATCCTTCGCCAAGATCCCGATGTGATTATGGTCGGTGAAGTCCGTGACAGAGAAACAGCTGAAATAGCCATCCGCGCGGCCTTAACCGGACATCTTGTTTTTAGTACCCTTCACACCAACGATGCAGCTGGAGCTATTACACGTCTTATTGATATGGGCATTGAACCATTTTTGGTTGCTTCTTCTGTGGAAGGGCTTGTTGCCCAACGACTTGTGCGTCGGCTTTGTGAGACGTGTAAACAACCTCGGCAATTTGACAAAACATTCCTTCAAAAATCAGGGTTTCCTTGTGAACGTCTAGATGAAGGATCTATTTATGAACCAAAGGGATGCGAAGAGTGTCGAGATACAGGGTTTAAAGGTCGGACAGGGATCTATGAAATCATTCTCGTTGACGACGCGATTCGACCTCTCATTGTTCAAAGGGCTTCATCGAACGCGATCAAGGCAGAATCTTTAAAACAAGGGATGCGTACACTTAGAGATGATGGATGGACCAAAGTTCTAGAAGGGATTACAACCGTCGAAGAAGTGCTGCGCGTCACCGAAGAAGCTGAAGAATTAAATGACGAATAATCAGACGCGATGAAAGAACCCTGAACCTAAAACAAATGTCCCAATTTAAGTATATAGCTCGGACCCAAAACGGAACAAAAAAAGAGGGCACACTAGAAGCCAATGACAAACGTGCGGCTCTCATGCAGATTGAGCATATGGGCTACGTCCCCATTTCAGTGACGGAGGGGGGGACGCTTGTAAACTCCATCAAGAAACCCGCTGTTCAAACACGCGCTCGATTTCAATGGCGTCGAAGTGCAGAACTACGCATGAACACCCGAGAGGTCCTCTTATTTACCCGAGAACTTTCTGATCTGCTCGCTTCTGGAATGACACTCGGCAACGCGTTGCACACTCTGTCCAACCGACAAACAGGAAAGGATCAAGATAAAGTTGTCTTGGCGTTGCGTGACGAAATTATACAAGGAAGTAGCTTGTCAGAGGCCCTGGCTAAGCGACCCAAAATATTTGCGACCTTGTATATCAGTATGGTTCGTGCAGGCGAAGTAAGTGGAACCTTAGTAGAAACATTGGAAAGCCTATGTGATCACTATGAACGTGTTCAAGAAGCCAGAGAAAAAGTGACCATGGCTCTTCTCTATCCTTGTATAGTCCTGGTCATCGGGGTTTGCACCATCATTTTTTGCATGGTATTTGTTGTGCCGCGTTTCACTTCAATCTTTGACGAATTAGGCAGTACACTTCCCTTACCCACTCGTATCCTTATTGCCATGAGTTCTGGACTCATCAATTATGGTTGGGCTATTCTTATTGTCATTGCCCTGATGGTTCCGGCGGTCCGCAATGCCCTGAAGACGCCTAAAGGGATACGATGGTGGCATAAACTACAGTTGAAATTCCCCATTTTCAAAAATGTCATTACAGCCAATGCATTTGGCCATTTTGCACGAACATTAGGGGCCTTACTAAGAAACGGTGTGCCTGTATTACAAGCCCTTTCTATTGCCGAAGATACCGCGGGAAATGTTGTAATTGCCAGAGAAATTAACGAAGCTAGAAGTCGGGTTACAGATGGAGCAACCATCTCTGGCCCGTTAGCGGCCGGTAACGTTTTTCCTCCATTACTAACAGATATGCTCGCGGTGGGAGAGGAGACCGGTGACATGAGCGGAGCCTTACAGCATATTGCCCGGCGCTATGATCAGGAACTCGATCGGAGCGTCAAGATCCTTACAACCGTTCTTGAACCGATTTTGATGCTTGTGATTGCCGTGCTTATAGGCTTTTTAGCGATTAGCATGTTATTAGCTGTATTTGATTTAACCAGCGGCTTGAATGTTCGGTGACCTTTTTTCAGTTTCTGTTTTCATGTTCACATCTTGAAGCTTTTGGGATAACCGATACGGATCGTAAGAGATCGAAGAATGAAGATTCGATTCTCTGTTTGCCCGACCATGGTGTTTTTTTAGTGGCTGACGGTATTGGAGGGGCCAGTGGAGGAATGTATGCTAGCGGTAAGGTGGTTCAATTTTTGGAAAAGGCATTTAATGGATTACTTCAACCAAGCCAGGTTAGCATAGCCCAGATGCACCCAGAATGACGTTGTACCAAAAAATTTGTTTTACATCCCTTAGTTCTTTCTGTTATAAATACTTTTTTATGCGTTGTTCTATAAATAGAAAAAGAATATTTCTAGAATGCTTGATCAGAACTAAAGGTTTAGTATTACCTGGATCCGTCAGTTAAACATGGGATTTCTGTGCGAATGCTTTGGAGGCAAAAGGTTGCAAAAAAACGCAGGCGCACCCGCTGGGTGCATCGAGGCTTTTTTGTAATTCCTTTTGGCCCAAATGGTTCGTGCAGAAAACCGCGTTTAACTGACGGATCCAGGTATTAGAGATTTCCTAAGTGGGAATTCATAGAGGCGAAATTTATCAAAAACAAAAAAGTATTAAACTCAAAAGGTTAAAAGATGACAGATGACGAATATGCGGATTGGCAAGATGGCGACTTGAAAGTTATTGTAAACCACGAAGAGCAATATTCCATATGGCCGATTGACCGAGATACCCCTCTTGGCTGGAGAGAGGTCGGTAAAACAGGGAAAAAAGCGGAATGTCTTGAATACATCAAAGAGGTATGGACGGATATGCGACCACTAAACCATAGAAAGCAAATGGATGGCGACTTCAGCGAAGAGAGACCTCAACAAAGCGTGGAGGTGAATCATGGATGAATTAGTAGAGCGTTTATCCAAGGGGAATCATCCAGTAGAAGCGGGTTTAAGACCGGAAAGGACAGTAGAAGAATTAAAAGCAGCGATAGATCGTGGGTACGTTCACGTTAAGTTCACAGCCACCCGAGGAGGAACTGAACTGGGTGTGCGACTTGACATGGACGCCTCCGACTTTAGTAAAGCAGACTTTGACCAGGGAAAAGGACCGGTCCACCTTGAAGGCGGGCTCACCTTAAACTATCTCAAAGTACGATGTATTTCCGATCTGGACTTGGAGACCTTGGAAGGGAAGGGACATCTTGACATCGTAGAAGAAATGAGCCCTTAAGGGTCTGATTTCCGTTTTACTGGCTTACGAAATACAGAGGGATGCTATTGCCGAGGGGAGGGTGTGCAGCTCTGAAACCTCGTTGTCCGTAATTCCGTCGCTGTTATCTCTTCGCGTTCCGCTTGTACCGGGTCAAAATTATATCATCCAGATGGATTTGTTCTCGTTTCCTTAAAGAAACATTATACACAAGATGCGGGATTCGTTTTATACACTCACACATCTTCGTTGATCCACTGTGGAGAGGCCCCTATCGGTAATTTTTGACGAAAGGAAGTTTTGTTTTGCGAATACTTGCTATAGGCGACATTGTTGGATCACCAGGACGAAGAATTTTTGCGTATACGGTTACTCGTATGAAACAGAAGGGTGAGGTTGATTTTGTGGTGGTCAACGGCGAAAATGCAGCAGGGGGTAGTGGAATAACCCCCCCCCTTGTAGACGAACTTCTTGCTGCAGGCGCCGATGTGTTGACACTGGGTGACCACACCTGGGATCAAAAAGAAATTATTCCCTATTTAAACAAAGAGACACCGGTGATAAGACCTGCAAACTTTCACTCATCCTGTCCAGGTCAGGGATGGATTACGCTAAGATTAAAAAATGCCACCGTGACCATTGTAAGCATTATCGGACGAGTATTCATGCAGCCCCATGATAGTCCTTTTCATACCATGGACAAAATTCTCCAAAAAAAATCCGAACTAGGAAATATCATTTTGGTTGATGTACATGCCGAAGCCACCTCAGAAAAAGTTGCTTTGGGAAGATACATAGACGGTCGTGTAACCGCCGTATGGGGCACACACACCCATGTGCAAACAGCCGACGAAGCTATTCTTCCCAAAGGTACCGCCTATATTAGCGATTTGGGGATGACAGGACCTAAAGATTCGATCCTGGGCCGTGATGTAGATCCTGTACTTAATAGGTTTCTAACGGGTATGCCTTCACGATTTACCGTTGCTAAAAACAGCGTGTCCCAAATCAATGGGATTCTTCTTGATGTGGACGAACATACAGGAAAAGCGCGCAGCATTAAGAGAATGCAAGAAGTTATGGGTGAACCATGAAAAAAGCGAGTGGGGAAGAAAGCCAGTTATGCTCTCTATCCAAGAAACCCACACGATCTGCCTTAGACCGAAAAGTACACCGTGTATCCGACCTAAACCGCAAGGCCAAAACGATTCTTGAGGATGAAATAGGAAGTATCTGGGTAGAAGGCGAGATATCTAGCCTTCGCAAATCTCCTCAAGGGCATGTTTATTTTGCGCTAAAAGACGATCGGGCAGAAATACCTGCTACGTTGTTTAAAGGTCATCAAAAGAATCAAGAAATAGAACTCAGGGATGGTATCCAGGTACAAATATACGGAGAGGTCTCCCTCTACGAGGTCAGGGGTCGTTATCAACTTCTCTGCAAAAAGGTTGAACAAGCAGGTCTAGGTTCACTACACGAAGCCTTTGAAAAACTCAAAGAAAGGCTCAAAAATGAAGGCTTCTTTGATGAAACCCGCAAAAGACCTTTACCCCTTTTGCCCCAGCGAATAGGCATCGTTACATCTCTAACAGGCGCGGCTATACGGGACATCTTACAGATTATAAATCGACGTTTCCCTAACATACACATCGTTATAGCTCCCACACGAGTTCAGGGTGATGGAGCGGCTCAAAGCATTGTGCATGGCATTGAATGGCTAAACCGACATGCGGACATTGATGTTATAATTGTTGGGCGAGGTGGAGGAAGTCTTGAAGATTTGTGGGCGTTTAATGAAGAAATGGTTGCACGCGCCATTACAACATCTGTGGTTCCTGTGATTTCTGCGGTGGGTCATGAAATTGACTTTACGATTAGTGATTTTGTTGCTGATAAACGTGCTCCGACCCCGTCGGCCGCCGCGGAATTAGTCGTTATGCGTAAACAGGATTTTGAAGATAAGATCGATCAACTCAAAATGCGATTCACAAAAGGCCTTCAGAGTGCCTTTTACAAAAAACAGCAACAACTCGATGAAAGTTCTCAACGCGTGATCCGTTTAATGGAGAAACATGTGCGAATGACCACGCAAACGATCCATCAGATTGAATATCGGCTTCAAGGCCAAAGCCCACAAGCTAGGTTAAGACTGCATGGGCAACGTATAGAGCGGGCTCGCTCACATTTGACACGAATTGCTCAAGGACAGATTCAAAAGCATTTCATAAATATTCAGAAACTGACTCCAGCGCTTATTCATGCCGGAAAAAACTTATTAAACGAACGTATCCAAGAACTCGCTAAACGGAGGACGCAACTCCAGGCCCTAAGTCCCCTGTCTGTGCTAGAGCGTGGGTTTAGTATTACAACAACTTCAGACGACAACATTGTCCGTTCAAGAGATCAGATCAAAAAAGGTGATACTTTGAAAACCATACTTGCGGACGGGAAAATTACTTCAGAAGTTAAAAGTATTTGAGCCTTTTGAAAAATGGATTGATGAACGATAACGCGGCTCGCGCCGCTACTACAAACGCCTGTCAAAACACGGCATCGTTTTACATGATGAATATGCGGATTTAATATAATGAAGAACCCTTCCCCAGATATGCTTTTAGCATCGGAGGGAAGGTTCGACGTATTAATGCTTGTTGAATTTCCCATTGTTGGTTTGGTTCTATTTCATCGATGTATTTGATGTCCTTGCCTTCTTGTAAAGCAATGGGATTGCCGTCACGGAACAAGATTCGATTATTCGTAAGTTTGGCTACTTTTTCCCCAGGGAATATGATGCCCAATAGGTTCAGGGGGTCTGCAACTGAGGTCGCGATACATTCTCCGGTCCTTCTTTGTTTTCGGATCTTCCGTAATCGTTCCACGGTTTCAGGTAAGGCAAATTGTTCTCCGCTTACATCTGAAATGAATCGTCCACCTCTTAAGGCGCCTCTTAATTCTAATTTCCTTAAGACTCGAACCAAGACTCTCCAGGGGGGAGCGAATGTCTCTTTTCCCAATAAAGATCGAAAAATGACACCCCAACGTTTGATATAAATCAATGCGATTTGTTCAAGGGTTTCAAAGCTAGAGTGCTTCACGACTGAGGTGTCGCGATGTAGCACGAAGAAGACCAGCCGATTACGTCGTCGGGAGAAACCTCTTCGAACGCTTGTGTGAGCGCTTCAGATAGTTCCTGCTGACTGCGGGCTGCAAGGCTGCCCAACCGATTCTTTATCTTGCCCCACATTTTTTCAATGGGGTTGGAATCGGGGCTGTAGGGTGGAAGGAATCTTACATGGGCCCCACATGACTCAATGAGTTCAATGACCTTGGGATTGTGATGGACGCGAAGATTGTCCATGATGACGATGTCTTCAGGTGAAAGAGTCGGGAGAAGAACCCGGCGAATATATTCTCCAAAAACAGCCGTCTCTGTCGCCCCCTCCCCCTCCATAGCCGCTGTTGTTCCGTCCAGGCGGACCGAAGAAATCAAGGTGGTGGTACACCAATGTCCATGAGGCGTTTTGGTAAAAAGCCTGTTCCCGCCCAACGCCCGGCCCCGCAGACGAGTCATATTCGTTTTCGCCCCGGATTCATCAATAAAGACAAGGCGACTTGGATCAAGTTTGGCCACCTCTTGGATCCACTGCTTTCTCAAGAGATTTACATCCGCCCGGTCTTGCTCGCTGGCGTGAAGCGTTTCTTTTATACCGGGAAACCGATTCAACGCCCGCTGTACGGCCATGATCGACCCCTTCACGCCGCTCATGTTCTTGAGTTCTTCAAGCGTTGCATCGGGATGTTTGCCTCCCAGTTGAGCCAACGCCTTGAGCTGCTTTCCGCTGTAGAGGGCCTGACGATGCCCACGCGGTCGGGGAGCGGTCTGTCCGGTTTCGTTGAAACGAGAGAGCCCACGCTGAAACGTTCTAAGATCTACACGATAAGAAGATGCGATATCGGCCTGGGAACCTTTGCCCATTTTGTAGGCATCTATCGCACGCCGCCGGATTTCTGCTGTTGCTATACTCATGTCATGGAGTATAGATCTTCTAGAGAGGCATTTTAATCGTTAAATGCTCTAAACGGTTCTATTTCATTCTCTTTTTCATATTCGGTAAGCGACCAACGCCCCGTGTGTTCGATGCCAAAGATTGCCTTTCGATTCCTTCGGTTCCTATTTTTCGAAGGTCTATTATAGGAAGGGGTGAGCAAGGCCCTTAATCCTGAATAGCTGTCGTTTGTGATTAATCCGTTGGCAACCAATTCGGCGAGACCCTCCTCTACCTGGCTTTTCAGTAAATGGGTTTGGGTATCTATATCACCAAAAAAACTGGCCCCGTTCTTCTTGAGGTGGTCCATGACTTGTTGTGCCGAATGGCTCTGTTCTTGTTCTTTGGGATGATGGGTGATTTGTAGGTGCCATAGGTTGACATTTGTTCGTGCCACTAAGCAGATAGGTGTGCTCTTTGCAGGGCCTGTCTTTTTGTTTTTCCGACGTGTTTGTTTGGGAGGGCTAAAACGTTGCTATGCAATTTTTCCGCTCATACACAGTACATCTAACCAGCTAGGGTCATAATCGGCGATGCGCGCTGGAAGGATGTCCGATTCCCAAGCCACGGCAGGCGCTTCAATCCCTTCTAGTTGATCAAGGACTTTCTGCAAAGTGTCAGGACCGGTTTGTTTATCGTCAGCACGCATATGGTGGTATGCAAACAAGAATTGCATGAAGTCCTGAGGGCGGACCGGTTCTATACTTTGACGCAATGAATCAATGGTGTATTTATGAATACGCTGCAGTAAACGTCTTTCACACCATTCTTCTGCCCGAAGATCAGGTGCAAAGTTGCCTCGGAAAACAAATCCTTCTGTTTCAAGGGTCAATAGAGCTTGTTTAGTTTTGTTGAGGGGCATTCCGATATCTTGAGTGAGTTGTTCAGCCTGGACGGGTCCAAGCGCTTCGAGTTGACCTCGTATGATTTCTTTTAAAGCATCTTCAAAAGAAAACTTCTCTTGCATGATTGAATGGGGGATTTCGAAGACAGGGTATAGTTGGGTATCAGGGAAAACGGTCTGAAACAGAGGGATTCGTTTGGTAGCGATCCATAGCGCCCGATTTGGGCCTGCTTGAAGTTTTGCTGCGCGAGACTCAGATACGAGTTGCGTAAAAAATGGGTCCCACTGGTTCTTCTGACCTTCTTCTTCAAGAATGAATCCGTGAATACTAAGGACGTCATGTAATTCGTCCGGTATTTGGGCTTGTGGCCAGGCTTCTACTTTGACCCGTTTGATGGCCTCTATATCGAGTTTGCTGAGGTCGGATGCGTCGCCTAGGTCAAGCCAACTTCGATTTCGAATCGTGTTCACGCGTCGTTCAAAAAACTCGGTTTCATCGAGAAACGCATAAGGACGTGCGTTAATGATCTCTTGGGCGAATGGGGAAGGTTCTCATAGATCTTTGGCCACTAAGTCGAATTCGTTTCGTTCAATATTTCCTATGATCTGTTCTAGCTCATCGATGTCCATGACGTCGGTAAGACAGTCATGGATGGTCTGATTGACGAGGGGGTGATCTGGTACTTCGCGTTCGCCATCAATGTTTTCAAAGCATGCGATTTGGTTGGGGAAGACCTGTGCAATCAGATCTTCAGACTGCATGCGTTGTAATTGTGGGGGAACACGTTTCCCATTACGATTTCGTTGGATGGCTAAGGTCCGTGTAGCGTTCCAGCGCCAACGCACTTCGAACAAAGGGGCATCTAGCATGGCTTGGATCAGGGTGTCGCGAACGGTTTTTGTGTTCAAGTAACGAAAGACTTCATTCAGGGGAAAGCTGTGAGAAGAGCTGAGCGACAAGATAATACTATCTTCATTGGCTGCGGCTTGTAACTCAAAGTTAAAGTTGCGACAGAATTTTTTTCGTAATGATAATCCCCACCCTCGGTTAACACGACTTCCAAACGGTGAATGAATTACGAGATGCATGTCACCGGCTTTATCAAAGAACCGTTCGATGACAATGGTTTTTCAAGAGGGCATGATTCCTAAACCTGTTTTGCCCAAGGAGAGATACAGTATGATCTGTGTGGCCGCTGATTCTTGAATCTTGATCTCATTGACGAGCCAGCGAACGGATTTATTCTCCTTGAGATCCGTCGTGATATTTGAAATGATAGGGAGCGGATCTTTATCAAGCATGTCGCTAATGGTTTGGCGCAGACGGGACGTAGATTTGCTGAGTTCCATCGTTCGACCCGGTCCTTCGCCGAACCAAAACGGAATCGTGGGAGGTAGTCCTGTTGCATCTTTTACCAAAAGTTTTAGGCCATCAAGGCCCAGTATTTGCCAGGCATGCGTTCCCAGAGTAAAGATATCACCCGGTGCTGATTCGTGCGCAAAATCTTCGTTTATAGAGCCTACGATAATGTTTTCAGGTTGCATGACTACTTCATAATCGAACATATCAGGAATGGCGCCTCCATTGGTGAGCGCGACAAGACGGGTTCCTCGACGTGCTCTTAATCGACTGTTCACTTCATCATAATGTAAACGGGCCCCTTTTCTTCCTCGTCGAGTACTGAATCCGTTGGCCAGCATGCGGACAATTTCAATAAATCGGGGTTTTGACAAATCTCTATATGGATACGCATTGTGAAAGAGGTTGTATAAGCCATCGACGTCCCATTCTTGTCCAGACACCTCGGCAACGATTTGTTGGGCTAAAATGTCAATCGGTTGTTCAGGCATGATGATATCGTCTAGTTCTCCTCGGCGAACACTATCGAGTAAGGCTGCGCATTCTACTAAATCGTCTCTTGAAAGAGGGAAGAGGGCCCCTTTGGCTATCCCCTCCACGGAATGACCGCTTCGACCGACTCGTTGAAGAAAGGTGGCAATACTTTTAGGGGAAGAGATCTGTACGACGAGTTCGACCGATCCAATATCAATACCTAGTTCCATGGATGCCGTTGCTACCAGGACTTTGAGGTGTCCATGTTTGAGTTTTTGTTCTGCGGCATGGCGATGTTCTTTACTCATACTGCCATGGTGAGAAAAAACGTGATTTTCTCCAATCTGTTCGCAAAGAGTCAGCGCTAACCGTTCTGTGAGTCGCCGGGTGTTTACAAAGATGAGAGTTGTTGTATGTTGGTTGATGAGCTCTACAAGTCGTTCGTAAAGTTCATTTCATATTTCATGGCTCATTACAGCCGTCAGAGGCGATGGAGGCACTTCGAGGCTCAGTTCTAATTTCCGTTGGTGACCGGTGTTAACAATAAAACAATGTGGGATATTGTTTTCAATGTTTTGATTTCCCACTAGAAATTTTGCAACGGTCTGAATCGGTTTTTGTGTGGCTGATAAGCCAATGCGTTGGAGGGGCATACCGGTGATGGCTTCTAATCATTCTATGGATAGGGCAAGATGGGATCCTCTTTTGCCACCTAGCATCGCGTGAATTTCGTCGATAATCAATGTGCGTGTGCCCCGCAACATGTTTCGACCACTGGCGCTTGTTAAGAGAAGGTAAAGTGATTCGGGTGTTGTGACCAAGATATGGGGGGGGGCGTTTAATCATTTTCTGGCGTTCGCTTTGTGGGGTGTCACTTGTGCGCACGGCCACTGAAATGTGCAGAGAGGGGAGCCCTTGGGCGTCGAGTTTTTCTTGAATACCTGTTAGTGGGATTTCAAGGTTTTTATGTATATCATTGCTGAGGGCTTTAAGGGGGGAAACATAGACCATGTGTATCTGGTTCGGTAAACGATGGCTCAGTCCTTGGATGATGAGCTGATCAATCGTTGCGTAAAACGCTGCTAAGGTTTTACCACTCCCTGTTGGCGCTGCAATAAGTGTATGTAGACCTTTTTTGATAGCAGTCTAAGCTTGAATCTGTGCCTTTGTAGGTTCCCCAACGTGTTGTTCAAACCAAGCGCGCGTTGCATTATGAAGATCGTCTAGTGACATTGGATCCTATCATCTTTTCTGGAATAGTATACCCGGAACCATTCCTATTTTCGTGTGGACATTCGTAAAATATTCACGTTAAAGATATTGACGTATTTGGCCAACCAGCATAAAATGATTACATTACAAAAACGAGTTGGTTTTAGGGAGATATTTTACAACCTTTTAATGAAATTAGATAAAGATTCTGATCTATATAAAATGCGTCACAGTGCTGCGCATGTTATGGCTGCTGCGGTTTGTCGCCTCTACGACGATGTCCAACTCGATATCGGACCCCCTACGAATGAAGGGTTCTATTATGATTTCGACGTGCCTCATCGATTCACCCCAGAAAATTTCGAAGCGATCGAGAAGGAGATGGTTCGTTTCATTCAAGAAGATCATCCTTTCGAATGTATGGAAGTCTCTCGCGAGGAAGCTAAGCAAATCATTGCTGACCAACACCAAAAGTATAAACTAGAACGATTAGCGGATATTCCTGAAGGTGATAAAATCACGTTTTATAAATGTGGCGAGTTTGTTGATCTCTGTCGAGGTCCACACGTAGAGCGTACTGGTCATGTCAAAACCTTTAAACTTCTTTCCGTTGCAGGGTCTTATTATCGAGGTCGTGAAACCAATCCCATGCTTCAACGCCTCTATGCAACAGCCTATAATCACGACAAAGAGCTCCGAAAATATTTAAAACAGCTTGAAGAAGCCAAACAGCGCGATCACCGAAAACTCGGTAAGGCGTTGGATCTCTTTAGCATTCAAGAAGATGTTGGGCCAGGCTTGATTCTTTGGCATCCTAAAGGGGCCCGTATCCGTTCACTGATTGAAGATGATTGGAAACAAAAGCATTTTCATGGTGGGTACAAGTTGGTGTACACACCTCACATCGGGAAGGCAAAGCTGTGGGAAACTTCGGGGCATCTTGGTTTTTATAAGGAGAGTATGTTTGCCCCTATGGATATTGAAGGCATGGAATATTTTACTAAACCCATGAATTGTCCTTTTCACATTAAAATTTACCAGTCTCAGAAACGTTCCTATCGAGATCTGCCTCTACGGTGGGCAGAGTTAGGAACCGTCTATCGCTATGAAAAAGCTGGTGTTTTGCACGGTTTATTACGTGTCCGTGGGTTTACTCAGGATGATGCCCATATTTTTTGTGCCCCTGAACAGGTCGAAGAAGAAATTAAAAAAGTGATCCGGTTTGCTATTGATGTGTGGAAAGATTTCGGGTTTTCAGATATCACCGCTTATTTATCTACACGACCCGATAAGGCGGTTGGTGAAGCGAATCAATGGGAAAAAGCTACAGCTTCTTTGGAACAAGCGTTGCAAGCTGAATCGATACCCTACGAAGTGGATGTGGGTGGTGGCGCTTTTTACGGGCCGAAAATTGATATGAAAGTAAAAGATACCATTGGGCGCGAATGGCAAATGAGCACGGTGCAATTTGATTTTAACTTGCCTGACCGGTTTAATATGAAATATGTCGGTGAAGACGGAAAAGAGCACCGGCCGTATATGGTCCACCGTGCTCTGTTTGGGAGTTTAGAACGATTTTTTGGGATCTTACTCGAGCATCATGCTGGAGCATTTCCGTTATGGTTGGCTCCGGAACAAATTCGAGTGCTTCCTCTGACCGATCATCAGTTTGGGTATGCACAGTCGGTTATCAAAACTCTGCAGGAAAAAGGATTTCGCGTATCTCAGGATATACGATCTGAAAAAGTAGGTGCTAAAATTCGAAAAGCACAGATCGAAAAGGTCCCTTACATGTTAATTCTTGGACCCAAAGAAGAAGATTCGGGGTCGGTGTCTGTTCGTCGTCGTTCGGGTGATCAGAGCTCTATGACGATAGAGGGTTTGGCCGAGACGATCATGAGAGAAATAAATGCTAAAGCGTAAAATGAAACCATGCAGCCACAGGCTGAAACTAAAAGGAGGTGCTTATTCGTTATCAACGTAATGCAAAACGCGATTTCACGCGTATTAACCATCGAATCCGAGTTCTACAAGTTCGGTGTGTTGGCGTAGATGGAGAGCCGATTGGTATTGTCGAAACCCGAAAAGCTCTATTGTTATCCCAACAGGCGGGTTTAGATTTGGTAGAAATTTCACCGAATGCGCAGCCTCCTGTTTGCCGGATTATGGATTATGGGAAATTTAAATACGATCGCGACAAAAAGAAAAAACAAGCTAAGAAACATCAAACCATTGTCAAACTTAAAGAGATCAAATTCCATGCGAACGTAGAAGAACATGATTATCAAACAAAAGTTCGGCATGCGCGCGAATTTTTAGAAGAAGGGCATCGCGTAAAATTTTCTCTCTATTTTCGCGGACGAGAAAATGCACATCATGATAAAGGATATGATGTGATGAACCGGGCCATGAAGTATTGCGAAGATATCGGTAACATCGAGCAGGTGCCTAAACTGATGGGCCGAAGCCTTATCATGTTTATTACATCAAGAACCCCCCTCAAAAGGGGGAAAGTCTAAATAAGCGGATTGGATTGGACTTTATCAAATATCCATGGATAATTCTACATAGAATCCTTTGAACATCTCACTGGTTTCTACTAATTCCCGTTGGGATACTTGGCCGTTATCGGACAAGATAATCCGGTCTAGAGAAAAGACACTATCATCAATATAGAGATAACGATATCCTGCTTTCATTTGAAGTTTTTTCCATACACCTACTAACCCTGCCTCAAGGGTGTACCCGGGAGCGTCATCAAGTGCTAAAATAAAACCTGTGGTGGTATTCTCAAAGTAATAGCCAAAGGTTCCAGATGTGATAACCCAATCAATACCTTGTCTCCATGATATAAAGGATACACGTAACCCGCAGTAACTTTTGGTCCCGTGAAAGAATAGGATAAGTCGCGGGCAGGAACGCCGCCTCGTCTACCATCGGTTTTTTATTCGATGAACTCCCGCACCTAACGAGAGGTTATCTTCGAAGGTGTATTGCACCATGATCTGATAATCGTCACGCTCAATGCTATCGTTGGTATCTCTACTCCTAAACTCGTATCTATCAGAAAAACCTACAGCCACTGTAATACGCCATGGACCTTTAATCATATCTGCATAAACCGTATAAAAGGGTTCTGCTTCTGCTTCCGTCGTATTTCCACCACTCATAGCAGGACTATTATCCAACCTGAATCCGTCAGCTATCGATTCGGAAGGCGTTCTAGGGCTCAAAAGTTGAAAATTTTTTCCTTGAGATGCTCGCTTTTGGGCGGATTGGGACCGGCAAGTATCACCCTGATGAATTTTTTGAGCGTACAGGTCAGATTCACTCTGATTTGACCATTTTAGGGCGTAGGCCTCCTTGGGCAGTCGCCTTAGAGTATTGTTAAAGGTGCACGGAGGGCTATGCGAAGGAATGGGGCAATATCTTGTATCACTTCAAACCAGCGACAACCCTTGCCAAAGTGAAGTTCAATTCGTCCGGCGTGGCGGACCAATCGAACCGCGCAATAGGTTGAAGGCCACCATGGCGCATAACAGAATAATCTTATTGGCACAGAGTCTCCCCGAAGGCAATCGCTCAACATCAAGATCGCTTTTGAGTTCACTATGGTACTGCTCGCTGGGGCCATGTCCATGATAGAGATCTAGCACCGTCTTGGCACGACAAGAGAGGTTCGTCCACCAGGTGTTCACCTCAAGTTTAGGAACCAGAAGTTTCTGACCATCGATATCGATGGTGCGTTCAATCACTTCGAAGGCCACCGGGACACAAGGGCGGTTTTGGTCGCCACCGGGATGGAAATGATCGAAAAAGCCTGTGTAAACGTTCTTGCCTTCACGACTGTCTTGTTTGTCTCCAACTCGGCGTGCAAAGGCCAACATTTGTTCAGGACATTCGCGGTGAGGATTTCGCTTTACGATAAGATAATGATCCCCAAAAGCGTCGAAGTTATCGGCCGCATCGTTGCCACTATCAAGCCGAAGCAAACATTTTCCACCCAGGCCCAGGGTTTGGAGCGTTTCAACGCTGCGGGCAATAAACGCGGTCGTTCCCGACTGACAATGTTGTTTACCGGGTCGAAGTTCGCACTCAAGCATGTGGCCTTGAGTGCCCACATAGGCAAATATCGGGGCGTAACCATCATGGCCCTTCTAGGTGTAGGAAACGCCTTCTTTCGAAGAGCCTGAGTGATCCAAAGGGCTCACATCGATATCGACGGGAACAAGATCAAGCCCTTCGACATCTACCTAGCCAAAGGGGCCCGAGGAAAGAAGTTCGGTGTTGAGTTTGCGTAGCCCCACATGGGTTCTGGCTGGGGGCAGGTCGTCGAAACGACGTCGGAACACCGGCTCAGAGGCTACCTTTTTAACTCCCCTTTTTAAGTCCAAAGGCATTCATAAAAATCTCATCACCCCGGTACAGGTCGATATCATTGAAATCGGTTCTGAGAATTGTAATATTAAATGCCCAAAAGAAGATATTGTAAAACAGGAGTGTTCCATGCCGAAATCTTCTAGATTTAAAAACTCGACAGAAGACAAAAAAAGGAGAAAGACATGGAACAAATCAAGAGTAGTATTCATCCCCGAAAAGGCAAGCATTTGACACGGAAAGAACGGATCATGATTGAAACAATGCTCAAAAACCCAGGACGTCCTTTGGAGATAGCTACTAGCTATCTGGGAAGGCATCGTCGAACCATAGAGCGCGAAATTAAACGTGGGGAGGTAGAGCATTTCGATACAGAGCCGCGAAAGAAGAAAGCATACAGCAGTGATCGAGCCCAGGAACTTCATGATCTAAATGCGACGGCCAAGGGACCTGAGCTTAAGCTTGGAAAGCATCATGAAACCGCCGTGTTTATCAGCGAGCACATTCTTGTTCACAAACGCTCACCCGATGTGGTTGCTCCTTTGCTTAAACAAGAGCAGAGACCTGCAGCGGTGAGTACAAAAACGCTGTATACCTATATTGACCAAGGTCTCATCCCGGGGGTAAGCAACGAGTCCCTATGGGAAAAACGAAAACGGATAAAACGAAAAAGACGTGCTATTAAGCGGGTTAAAAAGCAACATGCCCGAAGGACCAGTATCGAAAAACGACCTAAGACCGTAGAAAAACGCGAGGAATTTGGGCACTGGGAATTGGATTTGATCGTCGGCGGAAAAGGAACTTCAAAACCGGTTTTAATGACGTTAGTAGAAAGAAAGGTCCGAATGCTAAGGGTGAGAAAATTTTCGGATAAAACACAGGCATCGGTTCTGCAGGCCCTCAAAGCGATCGAAAGATCGATGGGAGCTGGCCCATTCAGATCGATGTTCAAGTCGATTACAGCCGATAACGGGAGCGAGTTTCTCGACGTGGAGCAGATGGAACGTTCCGGATTTAGCAAAAAGAGACGTGTTAAACTCTATTATGCTCACCCGTATTCTTCCTGGGAACGAGGCTCCAACGAAAATGCCAACCGTATGGTTCGTCGTTTCGTCGCCAAAGGAGACAACATCAGAAAATATACCATCGACCGTATTGGTGAGATTGAAAAATGGATTAACAACTATCCTCGCAAGATCCTAGAATACAAACCCGCACAGGAGTGTTTCGATTTGGAGATCGCCGCATGAACAGAAGCTCTCAGGTCCATTTTTTGCGGCATTTAATTTTACAATCCACCGCAAAGTAAGCCGATCTGGGTAAGGAGGATCTCCCGATCAGAGATCGCATCGGAGCGGTGTGGTTGAAAATTGGAGGGAAGAATCCGTTGAGCATGATCCTCAAGCAGCAGGCCGCAAAGATGATTTCCGCTTGTGCTGTTGAGTTCGCCCTTGCCAGTCTTTATTTTATATTGTTTCATATACACACCTGTTGGGGTGGGGTTGTTTGTTTGAATACGGGTATGCTCCCCGCTTTAGCCCAACAGGTAATGAAAAATCATCAGATTTTATCTGACGGATTCAGGTCCAAGGGAACATTCAGACTATCCGCTTCAAGTTTCCATTCAGCATTCCAAATACGGACCCCCGCACTATACGTCCATTTATCTTCTCCTTCTTCCGCAAAAATCGAATACGAACCTAGAACTAAACAGCCAATCATTAAACAAACAAAAAATCTCATTATTTTCTCCTTTTATAAAACCAGATATTAATTTGTGATTTGAGTTTAAAGGTACATGATAAAGCAGTAACTCGTCAATGCTAGAAGTACCTTATTTGCAGGATTTGGACGAACAGATGTGGTTGACATATACGGGAGTCTATTTATATTGATTGACTTTAAAAGCATTCTTTCTGGGGGGTTAGCTCAGCTGGGAGAGCGCGTGAATGGCATTCACGAGGTCGTGGGTTCGAACCCCATACCCTCCACCAGGTTCTCATAATATACTCAAGGGAGACTAATATGCACAAAGTCAAATGGGCAACCATCATCGTACTCTTTATTTTATCCGTGGCAACATACCTGAGTTGGTATTGGGTTTGGGGGTTACTCTTTCTGTATTGGGCGCTGAATGGGATCAAGTCTGGAGAGGCTTTTTTGATTGAGCCTATTAATCGGTCGCAGAATCGAGTCCTGTTCTGGATGATTAATCTCATGTGGACGGCGTCAGGGGTATGGACTGTTGTTTCAGCTCTTATAAGGTGAGTGCCTCAAATACAAAGATGATGGATGAAAGAATCTATGAAAATGTCGGTCCTGCCGGTAGAAGCGTATACTTCTCAAGAGTGGTTTGACTGTGAACAAGAGTTTATCTTTTCGCGAACCTGGGCGTTGGCAGGTCTTGCTGAGGACGTGTATGAGCCGCGGCAATATGTTACCGTGCAGGCGGGCCTCAATAATCTTTTCATTGTTATGGGTCGTGATCGACGTCTGCGCGCTTTTCACAATCTTTGTCGTCACCGCGGCACACAGCTTTTGCGCGCGGTGGGTAAGACACACAAAGCGATTACGTGTCCGTATCATGACTGGACATATGATCTTGAAGGCAAGCTGATTTCAGTGCCCGATGAGAATCGGCAATTTCCTGGTATCGATAAATCATGTCTTGGACTTAAACCCTGTTCGATTGATATTTGGCGAGGTATGCTTTTTGTGCATCCGGACCCAAACATAGGATCTATCATGGAATGGTTTGGAGGCTTGGATAACCCAGTTGGCCCCCTATGATCCAGCTGAGCTATATGAATACCCTGAGGGCAAGATAGTTAAAACAATCAAGGCAAACTGGAAGATTGTAGCCGAGAACTTCATGGATGGCTATCATCTTGCCCATCTTCATTCTGGGACGTTGGCTATGTACGACCACTCGAAGATAGAATATGGGTTTGTCGGATCTCATTTCGTTTTTTGGGAACCGTGTGCCCCGCATTATCTAGAAAATATCGAGCAGAATACCCCGTTTCGGTTAATCGATCCTAGTCCGCCGGAACGTCTTGGGGCTTATGTTCCCATGCTTTTTCCCGGTATTGGTCTATCAGAAAGTGAATCAAGCTGGAGCACATTCCACATCAAACCTGTTGTACCGGACTCTTCCATTGTTGAGATGCGTTCGAAGTTTTCTGCTAAAGACTACAGCGCGTTCAAAAAGCAGGAGAAACGGTCCGCTCGGTTCTGGAATAGTCACATTGTCGCGAAGTTTGAAGGAGATTCGCCTACAGATCCCATGGCCAGCGACGATTTTATGGAGGAGGACGTTTATGCCTGCGAACAGCAGTAGAAATCCCTGATATCTCCCCACTTTAAGCATGGGCCTTCATCCAAATTAGCGTTTCCCATATACTCTCTTCCCCCCTCCTTCTGGTCAACATTCAAGCCGTGGTGTACAAGCCGAATCAATACGAAGGCGATTGAGGATCACATTATAGGCTATCCTCCATATGCCCAAGATGCTCAGCACTATATCTATGGTCGGGGGATGAATACCACGGTTAAGAGCGCCCTCATAGGGCTGGATGTTCCGGCCAACCGTATTCATATGGAAAGCTATGGGGAGACGGTGAAGGTACGTGACATAGGGAAAGACACTCTTATCCGCGATGATAGACTCTGGATTAACGCCACCTTATTCCTGTCAGGCAGGGGTATGTTCTGTCGAGCTCAGCTTGTTGAAGGAAAAGTTCACATGCATGCCCGTATGGCGCTTGAAGACGAAGATATCAAGCGTGGAATTATTCTAACGTGCCAATCTATACCAACGACAGAAAAACTCGCGTTTGTTTTTGATCCATGATAAAGCTTTTCGGTGTTTTTCCGTCAGTCACGCTGATTTGAGGCAGATCGTCTTTAAATATTCCCGAATTACAATGCGACCTGTTTTCATGCACAATAGTCTATGAGAAATATCTATATAAAATCGGTTATAGACTGTATCCTGAATTCGTCAGCTATCGCTTCGGAAGGCGTTTTGGGGCTCAAAAGTTGAAAACTTTTTCCTTGAGATGCTCGCTTTTGGGCGGATTGGGACCGGCAAGTATCACCCTGATGAATTTTTTGAGCGTACAGGTCAGATTCACTCTGATTTGACCATTTTGGGGCGTAGGCCTCCTTGGGCAGTCGCCTTAGAGTATTGTTAAAGGTGCACGGAGGGCTATGCGAAGGAATGGGCAATATCTTGTATCACTTCAAACCAGCGACAACGCTTGCCAAAGTGAAGTTCAATTCGTCCGGCGTGGCGGACCAATCGAACCGCGCAATAGGTTGAAGGCCACCATGGCGCATAACAGAATAATCTTATTGGCACAGAGTCTCCCCAAAGGCAATCGCTCAACATCAAGATCGCTTTTGAGTTCACTGTGGTACTGCTCGCTGGGGCCATGTCCATGATAGAGATCTAGCACCGTCTTGGCACGACAAGAGAGGTTCGTCTACCAGGTGTTTACCTCAAGTTTAGGAACCAGAAGTTTCTGACCATCGATATCGATGGTGCGTTCAATCACTTCGAAGGCCACCGGGACACAAGGGTGGTTTTGGTCACCACCGGGATGGAAATGATCGAAAAAGCCTGTGTAAACGTTCTTGCCTTCACGACTGTCTTGTTTGTCTCCAACTCGGCGTGCAAGGGCCAGCATTTGTTCAGGACATTCGCGGCGAGGATTTCGCTTTACGATAAGATAATGATCCCCAAAAGCGTCGAAGTTATCGGCCACAGCGCTGCCACTATCAAGCCGAAGCAAACATTTTCCACCCAGGCCCAGGGTTTGGAGCGTTTCAACGCTGCGGGCAATAAACGCGGTCGTTCCCGACTGACAATGTTGTTTACCGGGTCGAAGTTCGCACTCAAGCATGTGGCCTTGAGTGCCCACATAGGCAAATATCGGGGCGTAACCATCATGGCCCTTCTAGGTGTAGGAAACGCCTTCTTTCGAAGAGCCTGAGTGATCCAAAGGGCTCACATCGATATCGACGGGAACAAGATCAAGTCCTTCGACATCTATCTAGCCAAAGGGGCCCGAGGAAAAAAGTTCGGTGTTGAGTTTGCGTAGCCCCACATGGGTTCTGGCTGGGGGCAGGTCGTCGAAACGACGTCGGAACACCAGCTCAGAGGCTACCTTTTTAACTCCAAAGGCATTCATAAAAATCTCATCACCCCGGTACAGGTCGATATCATTGAAATCGGTTCGACCGTTGCAAAGTAAGCCGATCTGGGTAAGGAGGATCTCCCGATCAGAGATCGCATCGGAGCGGCGTGGTTGAAAATTGGAGGGAAGAATCCGTTGAGCATGATCCTCAAGCAGCAGGCCGCAAAGATGATTTCCGCTTGTGCTGTTGAGTTCGCCCTTGCCAGTCTTTATTTTATATTGTTTCATATACACACCTGTTGGGGTGGGGTTGTTTGTTTGAATACGGGTATCCTCCCCGCTTTAGCCCAACAGGTAATGAAAAATCATCAGATTTTATCTGACGGATTCAGGTTATTCAAAAATTCGAAACTTCTTTTCTTCTTATTTTTGACATTTGGATTTGGGTCATTAGAGTTTGTCTCGGAGTTCGATATTCGGATTCTGGGCGCGGCTTTGCCGCGGCAGCTTACTCCTAACTAACAGCTTAGGATTAGATTCTATGAAATCGGGATTTTTTGACAAACTAATTAATCGCTTGGATAAACTGGATGCAGGAAGTTTGCAGACTCAATTCCTTCGCCTCGCCGGGGATAAGGGGTTGTTGGAAACCATCTTTCATGCTATCCAGGAGGGCATTATTGTGCTCAACGACAAAGGCCGGGTAACCTATGCAAATCGTGCAGCAGAAAAACTGTTTGGATTTTCTTTAGAAGCGATCGTAGATCAACCCATCCAACGATATCTAAAGGATATCGATTGGGACCTTGTCATGGATCTAGACGAAAACGAGTGGTCTCGACTCGTCAGCCGAGAAATTGAAATATCCTATCCCGTGCATCGATTTATCAGTTTTTACCTCGTCCCCCTCTCTGTTGTTGAAGAAGGAGAGAACGGCGCTGTAGTCATTCTCCGAGACATAACACGTGACCGGGTTATGGAAGCGCACAATTTAGAATCAGAGCGGTTACAGGCGATTACCTTGTTAGCCGCGGGGGTGGCTCATGAAATCGGGAATCCGCTCAATTCGTTAACCATCCATTTACAATTGATCACGAGAGAAATTAAGTCCTTGGCCTCCAAGGAACAAGCGAATTTATCGGAACTTGTGGATATTGCACAACAAGAAGTCCATCGACTTGATCAAATCATTCATCAATTTCTTCGAGCGGTTCGCCCACAAGTCCCGCAATTAGAATTCGCGAATTTGAGCGATTTGATTGGCGAGACATTAACGTTCATGAAATACGAAATAGAAGATCGCGGTATTTTGGTAGAGGTTGAAACACCCGAACAGATACCTCTCCTAAAGATAGACAAGGCACAAGTAAAACAGGCATTCTTTAATGGTGTGAAAAACGCTGTACAAGCGATGTCGACGGGAGGCCTTTTAAAGGTTTCCGTCTCGGTTACGAATCGATTTGTTTGCGTTTCCATACAAGATACGGGTCCAGGTATTCCGGCCGAAGAACTGGGGAATATTTTTGAGCCGTATCATACAACAAAGGCTGAAGGAACCGGTTTAGGGCTGATGATTGTTCAGCGTATTATGCGTGATCATGGCGGAGAAATTGAGATCGACAGCACACCGAATAAAGGAACACAACTCTCGCTCTATTTTATGCGTAAGGATCAGCGGATACGATTACTCAAAGCTCCGCATTCGACCCAGAAAAAAACAAAGAAAACATCATGAAAAAACCTGTAATACTCATTGTCGACGACGAAAAAAACACGCGTGAAGGACTCCATCGAGCCTTGCGCAGAAGCTATGATGTACTCGTCACCGAAACAGGTCAACAGGCGCTAGACCTTCTAAGCGATCGCTATGTAGACATCGTACTCAGCGATGTTCGCATGCCGGTTATGGATGGGATCACGCTTATGAAACGTATTCTTGCTCGAACCCCACAACCGATTTGCATTCTCCTTACCGCGTACGGGAATGTTGATACCGCCGTAGAAGCCATGAAACAGGGGGCCTATGACTTCTTAACAAAACCCGTCAACCTGGATCGGCTAGATTTATTGTTAAAGCGCGCCCTGCAAACACGCGATATGGCCTCGGAAAACAAACGGTTACAGGAACAATTGGATGTGAAGTTTGGGCTTGAAAACATTATTGGGCAGTCCGCAGCCATGGGTGAAGTGTTTGATATGGTAAAACAGGTCGCCACCTCCAAGACAACCATTTTGATTGAAGGAGAAAGCGGTACAGGCAAGGAGTTAGTGGCGAATGCCATTCACCAACTGAGTCCTAGACATCAAAGTCCTTTTGTCCCAGTACACTGTGCGGCCTTGTCAGAAACGTTGCTAGAAAGTGAATTGTTTGGACATGAAAGAGGTTCTTTCACAGGGGCCACAGAACGACGCCAAGGCCGTTTTGAATTGGCGGATGGTGGGACACTGTTTCTCGATGAAATCGGAGAGGTTGACTCAAGTGTGCAGGTAAAAATGCTACGGGTCTTAGAGGAGCGAAGCTTTGAGCGGGTCGGAGGACAAAAGACCATAGACGTTGACGTGCGCATTGTTACAGCCACAAATAAAAATTTGAAACAACTCGTGGATCAACAGATTTTTAGAGAAGACCTATTTTACCGGTTGCATGTTGTTGTTATCCGCATCCCGCCCTTACGCGAACGGGTTAGCGACATTCCTTTACTAATCCAACACTTTATCAAAGAGTTTAACAAAGAGAATAATAAGCACATTGAAGGGGTCACCACGGATACAGCGGAAATGTTGATGGCCTATACATGGCCTGGAAACATTCGCGAATTAAGAAATGCGATTGAACGAATGGTTGTGTTGACCCGGTCTGATCGATTAAGTGTCCCCGATGTTCCCAGCACTATCAAAGAAGGAGCCGATTATCGGGTTGGCCCTAAAAACATGCCTGAAATGTCTTTGGAAGAAGCCGAAAAAGATCTGATTATTAACGCCTTGAAAAAATATAATGGCAACCGGACAAAGGCCGCTGAACAATTAGGGATCAGCCGACGAACATTACACAGAAAACTCAACGAATACAGCTTGAAAGAAGAAAAGACGGATACATCGTAAGATCATAATAAACCATCGGAAGGACTTTTGCTCGTGGCAAACCTTTACGGAACAAAAATTTAAAATGCAGTCTATCAGTTAGATCTTGGCCGAGGGACAGAATGGATTAGGAGGACTCTTTATGAAAGATAGTAGTGCGTGTAACTTAACACAAATGTGGCTCATCTAACCTTTCCTGCTGGCTCCATTACCTTATGCCATTTTTTGTTGTCGTGCAGGCCGAGGCGGGAAAGAAACAAGTCGATCTCAATGCATTTCTTCTTTCCTCCGAAGATCCGCCGTCATGGCACTCAGATCATAATGAAACTATTTTGCATAGGCTTCGGACTTCATCAACAATAGGGTCACTCTGCATCGCTATTCCTCCATAAGTTCTTCGGGGGTACAAATTAAGGGACATGCGTACCCTGCCCCTTCAATTAACATCTCGATCCGTTGCCGAAGCGCCGCATTTGCAAGATGCTTGCAGTTCCATGTCAGAAGATAATCAACCCCATTGACTGCAGCAACCGCAATATGAAGGGCATCTGCCGCTGCTTCTTCCTGAATGGGGCCCTCTGAAACGAGTTGCTCCGCAAGCGTTACCGAAGGGTCGCTTATTTCCAGAATGGGAAACTTTTCGATCGCGGTGATGCGCTTACGGGAAGCTTCCTCAAGAACAAGCTCGGATGACAAGGATCTCGTCTCCCACCCATTGGCGAGTAACCTCCTGATGGGCTGCAATGACCATGTCCCGGCCAGGGCGGCTAGTCAAATAACTGACCACGCTTGTCTCTATATACACTTTTTCTCTCTGTTCCATATTAGTCAGTATAGCAATTTTTCATCCTAGATACGGGTATAGGACAAATTTATTAGGATACCGAGACTCCCGGCGGTATGGATTCAAAAAACTCATAAAAGTCAGTTTATATGAGCTAAACAGATACACCTGAATCCGTCAGATAAAATCTGACGATTTTTCATTACCTGTTGGGCTAAAGCGGGGAGCATACCCGTATTCAAACAAACAACCCCACCCCAACAGGTGTGTATATGAAACAATATAAAATAAAGACTGGCAAGGGCGAACTCAACAGCACAAGCGGAAATCATCTTTGCGACCTGCTGCTTGAGGATCATGCTCAACGGATTCTTCCCTCCAATTTTCAACCACGCCGCTCCGATGCGATCTCTGATCGGGAGATCCTCCTTACCCAGATCGGCTTACTTTGCAACGGTCGAACCGATTTCAATGATATCGACCTGTACCGGGGTGATGAGATTTTTATGAATGCCTTTGGACTTAAAAAGGGGAGTTAAAAAGGTAGCCTCTGAGCCGATGTTCCGACGTCGTTTCGACGACCTGCCCCCAGCCAGAACCCATGTGGGGCTACGCAAACTCAACACCGAACTTCTTTCCTCGGGCCCCTTTGGCTACGTAGATGTCGAAGGGCTTGATCTTGTTCCCGTCGATATCGATGTGAGCCCTTTGGATCACTCAGGCTCTTCGAAAGAAGGCGTTTCCTACACCTAGAAGGGCCATGATGGTTACGCCCTGATATTTGCCTATGTGGGCACTCAAGGCCACATGCTTGAGTGCGAACTTCGACCCGGTAAACAACATTGTCAGTCGGGAACGACCGCGTTTATTGCCCGTAGCGTTGAAACGCTCCAAACCCTGGGCCTGGGTGGAAAATGTTTGCTTCGGCTTGATAGTGGCAACGCTGCGGCCGATAACTTCGACGCTTTTGGGGATCATTATCTTATCGTAAAGCGAAATCCTCGCCGCGAATGTCCTGAACAAATGCTGGCCCTTGCACGCCGAGTTGGAGACAAACAAGACAGTCGTGAAGGCAAGAACGTTTACACAGGCTTTTTCGATCATTTCCATCCCGGTGGTGACCAAAACCGCCCTTGTGTCCCGGTGGCCTTCGAAGTGATTGAACGCACCATCGATATCGATGGTCAGAAACTTCTGGTTCCTGAACTTGAGGTGAACACCTGGTGGACGAACCTCTCTTGTCGTGCCAAGACGGTGCTAGATCTCTATCATGGACATGGCCCCAGCGAGCAGTACCACAGTGAACTCAAAAGCGATCTTGATGTTGAGCGATTGCCTTTGGGGAGACTCTGTGCCAATAAGATTATTCTGTTATGCGCCATGGTGGCCTTCAACCTATTGCGCGGTCTTGGCCAAGAGGTCATCAAACGGGCTGGGCTTGCCCCGCAGAAAATCAACATCCCGCGCTGGCGAATCAAAACGGTTCTCAAAAATATCGTTTATTGCGCGGTTCGATTGGTCCGCCACGCCGGACGAATTGAACTTCACTTTGGCAAGCGTTGTCGCTGGTTTGAAGTGATACAAGATATTGCCCATTCCTTCGCATAGCCCTCCGTGCACCTTTAACAATACTCTAAGGCGACTGCCTAAGGAGGCCTACGCCCCAAATGGTCAAATCAGAGTGAATCTGACCTGTACGCTCAAAAAATTCATCAGGGTGATACTTGCCGGTCCCAATCCGCCCAAAAGCGAGCATCTCAAGGAAAAAGTTTTCAACTTTTGAGCCCCAAAACGCCTTCCGAAGCGATAGCTGACGGATCCAGGTATAACTATTACGCAAAACAGTCAACCCGTTTTCAGGGAAATTTCGCCTTGTTTTTCGCCGATTTTGAACCGTAACTCAAAAAATAGTTAGAAAATTCGGGATTTCAGGTCCGCAGACTCGGGAAGTACATTCAAGATGCTGAATCGTCCGAGATGTTGAACGATGTGACCTTGAGCGGAATCGCCGACCTTGGCGAATCAGACGCGGCCAAACTTCTAGCATGCCTCACTTCGGACCCAGCTGCTACGGAAGCTCTCCGGCCTCTTATGCTTCTTCGCGATCTCCCCGGAAAGGAGAGGTGGAAATCCGTCCTTGGAGAAACGTGTTCATCCGATGGATGGGAAGCCCTCATGCACGCCGTGGGCAAGACACTCTGGCATCAATCCCAAGAGTCGACTGATTGTAGATGGATGAGGCTGTTTTGTGGAATCATGGCCGGCCGCATGAAGTTCGCACCCACTATGGAAGAGCTGAGCCTCCCCCGTTTTAATAGACACCTGAGGAGCTCTTAATTTTCGTTATTACTTTTTCCTTCTTGCTACGTCCATAAGAATCGTTGTCTTTTGCAGGGTCGTGTAAAACAGAGGAAAGCTCTGCTGAGGAGCAACTTTCCAAGGGATAAGACGACGATGCGACCATGGGTCGGGGCCGGGGCACTTTATCCCCGGCCTTTTCCTGTCGACCTATACGAGCATTTGATGCCTTAGAAAACCTTTGCGCTGTAGGCGCAATCCTGTTTTCGAGGTGGCTGTTTTGCTTAAATTCTAACGGGGAAAGTCCCTTGAGAGAGGTGTGGATTCGGTGCCGATTATAATAGATTTCGATGTAGCTAAACACCCGGCTTCGAGCCTGGGCTAAATCGGAGAACTCAATTCGGTCAAGGTCTTCACGCTTGAGGGTCCCAAAGAAAGATTCCATCGTTGCGTTCTCGTAGCAATGGCCTTTGGCGCTCATGCTTTGGCCGATCTGTTTTTCACCCAGCAGGCTGTCGAACATGTTGCTGGCATATTCGCTGCCCCGGTCAGAGTCCACGATGAGTCCTTTCCTGCATTCTGATTGAGCCAGGGCCTGGTTAAGCGCGTCAACGACAAGTTCTGCTTCCATCGTTTGAGCCATCTTCCAGCCCACGATTTTTCGGCTGTACACATCAAGTACCGCCGCCAGATAAACCCACCCGATTCGCGTTCGAATATAGGTGATATCCATGGCCCACACTTGACTGACCCCCCTTATTTTAAGTCCTTTTATGAGGTTTGGGGCTATGGGGTCACCGGGAATGCTATCGGTTGTACGTGGGGGGTTTTCGACGCGGACAGATTCCGGCTAGACCCTCGATCCTCATCAAGCGTGCCACTCGGTTTTCGCTGCAGGAAAAACCCTCTTTCTGTAATTGGAGGGTCACTCTTGTACTACCATAACGGCCTTGGTGTTCGCAGTACACTCGCTGAATTTCCTCCAGGAGTCTCGCATTTTCATGCGCCTGAGCCGAGGCCTTTTGATGGGCATAAAACCCGGATCGTTGGATTTGCATGGCTCGTGATAAAGCCTTGATAGAAAATTCGTTGAGATGTGTTTTCATGAATTCATACCTCGGTTGGGTCCTTGGGCAAAAACGATCAAGGCTTTTTTGAAAATATCTCGCTGTTCACACACATCCTGGAGTTCTCGGCGCAAACGACGGTTTTCGGCATCCACCTCGCTGGGTTTTTTGCTCTGGGGTATAGCCTTTGCATCTTTTTTTTGTAGATATTCTCGTTTCCAACGCGCCAGTAATCCAGGCCCTATTCCTAGTCCTCGAGCCACTTCACTGGCTCGTTTTCCTGTTTGAATCACTCGCCGGACTGCATCGTATTTGAAATCTCGATCATAGTACCGGCAACCTTTTTTCTCTTGGTCATCTAATTTATTCATGCTGTGCATCCTAATTTATCAGCACTTCACGTGTCTATTTTTTCGGGGGAGGCTCAAGCAGGTCAAAGCGATTTTGTGCTATCCCGACCACGGCGACATGAAAAAGGTCCGTCCGTCTATACGTGCAGCAGAGATTTTGCTCGGAAGAGCCGCGGAAATGGCCTGACGTGTTCTGGAAGATCTGAATGGACGATACTCCGTGCATGCTCATGAATATCCCTGGCGCCGAGGTGCCACCCCAAATAGGCACAACGCCGATACATGTTACAGCGGTATAGAAAGGCTTATCAGGCATTGTCATGAGAGCCGAACGACTACAGGGACCGACGCGAAGTATGACACAGTCTTTGGGGTTGCGTTCTATTTTAAATAGGCACAAGTCAGTCAATTCTCGCGCGGTTCGGACTTCGAAGCATTCTAGAGTGCTTGGTCCACCTTTCATACTTAGTGGCAAAGGACTCCGCAAACTTATGGACATCATTCCGTGCTTATGGCGGGGGACAGGCGAAGCTGACTTACCTGAAGCTCAAGGATCTGAACCCGTCTCCGACCTATGTCGATCTTGATGCAATCGACTCTCTCGCCAATGAAGACATCTGGGATGAGTTCCTGAACATTGAACTGGGGCATTGGGATAAAAAGCAACTTACGGAATTTAAGCGAAGAGGCAGGCTGTAAGGATCAATACGACAACTACTACCCTTGGATGTCTGCTTTCATGCATGGCCACTGGGCCGCACTGCATGACTCCGTATATGATACTTGCGGCAATCCACTACACCGTCTCCACCGGATTCCAAGAGAAGGAACCAGGCTTCTACCCGATGTGATCTCCAATGCCTGCCGGCTAATCGACCGCATTCTATTGTTAGTGGATCAATGCTATACTGACTTCAGCGACCGAGTGGAGATCGTAGGCAATGGTACATAAAACGACAGTTGCCGAACCAGAGCCTGAAGCGTACGTGGACAAGCCGCGCCGCTTAGGCTACTCGATTAGCCACAGAGAATAAATATGGACTGGAAACAATTTATAGCTTCATTAGTTGAAGATTTAGCCTGGCCATTTACTGTTTTGGCGGTCTTCTTTATTTTCAGATCCGAAGTTGGAAAGATGATAAGTAAAATAGCTGATCTAAAATACAAGATCTAGAATTAGATTTTAACAAGGTAAAACATCAAGAAGAAGCATTGCACGAAGGTAGTGAGGAAAAGCCAACTGAGTCCGTTGAAGAAAACACTATTTTCTCATCGCTTGAAGAACAAATTCTCGACTCCCTTGAAAAAGCACCAGCTGCCGCTATTCTCCTTGCATGGTCTTCAGTTGAGACAGCAATCGCTTCAGCAGTATCACGTTTAGCAATCTCACCTGAAAGTCCGTCATTACGTTCACCTCTTCATAATATAGATATGCTCTCAAAATACGGAGAACTCCCTAAAAATAATGTTGTCTTGTTGCATGATATGAGAAATTTGAAAAATAAAACCAGCCATCATCAGGGAACATTAATGTCAATATCTCAAGATGATGCCGCTAGTTATGTCAATCCTGGATCTGTCAGTTAAACGCGGTTTTCTGCACGAACCATTTGGGCCAAAAGGAATTACAAAAAAGCCTCGACGCACCCAGCGGGTGCGCCTGCGTTTTTTTGCAACCTTTTGCCTCCAAAGCATTCGCACAGAAATCCCACGTTTAACTGACGGATCCAGGTCAATGCGTCCTTTGATATGATCCACAACTTAAATCAAATGAAATCAAAGGCTAACCAGAGCGTGGAGCCTACCCGGAAAACGCCCGTTGATTGAGGCAATGTTTATGTGCCGGGGCGGCTCACGCTGAACGTTCGCCGAAAAGAATAAAACTGGTCAAACCCCAAGAACTATAGTATATTGTAACAATGAAAATACGTTTTACATATTGGAAAGAGGTCGACGGACACTACCTTGGCTATCTGAACGATTATCCAGATCATTGGACGCAAGGCGACAGCCTTGATGACCTCAAAGAGCAAATAAAAGATCTACATGAAACATTTTCTGTGGAGCAAATTCCTGGTATCAGAAAAATTGAGGAGCTTGAGGTCGCTTGAAACGGCGCGACTTAATCAAGCAACTTGAAAAACAAGGTTGTACGCTACTAAGACACGGTGGCCGACACGATATTTACCACAACCCTCAATCCGGACACTCGGAACCAGTATCTCGGCACCGAGAAATTAACAAAATTTTGGAAAAACGAATTATCCGCCATTTGGGTTCCTAAGAAAAACATTAATTGGCGAACAAAATAAGGATTAGTTCTGACTGCGAAGCGGTCGGCGACTAATCCCTGGTTTAAGAAGCTGCGGGGCCTACCGCCTGTCCCCATCTTATAATTTTTAAATAATCACTTGTAGCCGTTTGTCATGTAGTGTGACATGAACTTCCGATGCATGTTCAGTAATCACATCGCCATCTGTATGTACGGGTAATGGTTTGCCACATGTAATGGTTAGTTTTTTACAGCGCGAAAAGGTGACCCTTGGTTCATCTATATGTGTCCCGCGTATTACTTTTAATAATAACGATAGAAATTGAAATCGATTGATAGGGGAAATCGTTCCTAGATCAAGAACCCCATCGTCGATGATCGCGGAGGGGATGAGTCGAAATCCACCCCCTGTGCGAGATCCATTTGCAATGGATATCATTAAAAGGGGTTGAGAGACGGAATGGAGTTTACCTTCATCATCTTTCCATGACATGTCGATTTGACTATAAATTGTCTTGTGCATAGCCCATAATGCCGCACAAAAATATAGGGGCATGCCTCGGATCCATTTTATTTTTTTGCTTTTGATATTTATCTCCGCTTCAAATCCAATTCCTAGGTTGTTTGCAAAAAATCTTTTTGTGGATATTTGGTTATGATTCCATTGGACATAGCCGATGTCAACCGATCGTGTTTTCCCTCTTAAAATGGCTTGGGCGACCCTGTTTAGTGCTAAGGGCGGTCCAACATTTACAGCAAAGTCATTGCCACTTCCCATGGGTACAATGGCTAATGAGGATTTTTCTTTTGTCGAGGTATCGGCTTCTAACATGCCGTTGACGATTTCGTTGACCGTACCGTCACCGCCCACGGCTACGATTATTTTATGTCCTGTTTCTGCCCCTTGTTGAGCCAGTTGGCGGGCGTGTCCGGGGTGTAGGGTTTGTTCAAGCTCAAAAGGAATTCTAGCGGCTGATAAGGTATGTATTAGTCGGCTCTTTCGTCGGGCGGCATGATATCTGCCGGCTGTTGGATTAAAGATAACAAATACGGGGTTCACATCAGATCAATTCGGAAAAAATGGCATCACTTACAAACAATCCTTCATCGGTTAGTTGAACTTTTTGATGGGTTTGTTGTAGTAAACCTTGTTCACAAAATTTCTCGATGTGTGACCCACACAATGTGTCGATATCAAACCCTGTTTGTTTTTTGAACTCATGGCGTGATACGCCTTCCAGTCGTCGAAGTCCTATCACAAGGGTTTCTCTTGCCTTGGCTTCAGGCTTAAGACACTCTTCGAAATGGCGCGCTGATTGGTCAGACAGCAACCTGTTGCAGTATTTTTTTAGGTTGGGAATATTGCTGTATCGTACACCTCCCCAATGCGAATGGGACGAAGGACCACATCCAATATATTCTTTTCCACTCCAATAGATGAGGTTATGTTGGCATTCATAATGGGGTTTTGCATAGTTGGAAATTTCATAGTGTTTATATCCCGCTTGAGTGAATTTGCTTCTTATCTTTTCAAACTGATCTCTTTCTTCTTCGCTATGAACTTCTTGAACAAATCCTTTGTCGCGTAGCTTGGTTAGGGGGGTTCCTTCTTCGAAAGTTAAGCAGTAGAAGGAAGTGTGTTCAGGATCTAATGTAATGATTTTTTCTGCATCTTCAAAATGAGTTTTAAATGTTGACCCAGGAATTCCGTATATAATGTCGAGATTGAGATTGGTAAACCCACCATCTCGCAATAAATGGTATCCTTCAATGGCTTCTTGAGCTGAATGAATTCTTCCGAGAAACTCTAAGTTCCGAGCATCAAACGATTGGACGCCCAGGGAAATTCTGTTAATCCCTTTTTGGTGCATGATGCGCGTTTTGCTTTGTGTGAGTGTTCCTGGATTTGATTCGCAGGTCCATTCTTTGACCTGACGAATGTCAACATGTTGATGGATCATATCTAATAATCTTGAGAAATCTGTATCGGATAATTCGGTCGGTGTTCCACCCCCCATGAAAAGGGTTGTGGGTGTGAAAGGGGAGGGGAGGCGTTGTAACTCGACCTCTAGCGCGTCAAGAAATTCAGTGTTGTCATGTTGTTCATGTGATGTAAGCCGATTGGCAATCGATTGAGTCTCTAGCGCTTCGGAATAGAAGTCACAATATAAACATTTGCGTACACAGAACGGAATGTGGATATATAGACCGTACATTGTTTAAAATCCGAAGTTGAAAGAAGGATAAAACATCTTCAAGAGCAATCCATCCTGAACGCCGTATATGCCTGTTCAGACGTTCCGAACCATGTGTTGGAAGTCTTCTTGAATTTCTTCCATGCGGTATATACTTTATTGTAGGTTGCATTTCTTGTGGCTAATTCTTCTAGTTTACTCTTCGTCTCTTGTTGAGCGGTGGCCATGATATCGTCTGAAAACCGACGCAATACAACCCCTCTCTTTAGTAAACGGGCTAGGGCCGCTGGATTTTGAGCATCATATTTTGCCAACATGGCTTGAGAGGCTTCGGCCGCCGCTACTTCGATGGCTTTTTGGTAGAGTGCAGGTAATGTGTCCCATGCTTTTTTATTCACTAAAAAAGATAAACTAGGTCCTGGTTCCCACCAGCCTGGATAATAATAATTTTTAGCCGCCTGATAGAAACCTAGCTTTTCGTCATCATAAGGACCGACCCATTCGGTCGCATCAATTGCGCCGCGCTCGAGGGCGGGATAGATATCTCCTCCGGCTAATACTTGTACGTTTACACCCAATCGATCCATGACTTGGCCGCCTATACCCGGAATACGCATTCTCAAGCCTTTGAGATCATTGACGGAATGAATTTCTTGCCGAAACCAACCGCCCATTTGAGCACCGGTATTTCCTCCAGGAAATGAAAGAACGTTAAAATCAGCGTATAGTTCACGCATCAGTCCCAAGCCTCCACCTTCGTAAAGCCAAGACATTTGTTGCCGAGCGGTTAACCCAAAAGGGATCGCGGTATCGAACGAGAACGTTGGGTTTTTACCGATATAATAATAGCCCGCGGTATGTCCCATCTGAACGCTGCCTTGGTGTACAGTATCTAGGACTTGTAACCCGTGTACCAGCTCGCCTGTAGGGTAGAGTCGAATTTGAAATCGTCCATCCGTCAATTCCTTGATGCGTTTCACTAATATTTCTCCGGATCCAAAAATCGTATCTAGCGATGGGGGAAAACTGGACGCCAATCGCCAACGAATTGTAGGGTGGGTGTGTATAGCAGGTCCACTTGCAGGCTGATTACAGCCGATGAATACACTGCTGGCCAAAGCGCCGGTAGTTGTTTTTTTAATAAAATCACGTCTTTTCATTGTCTGCGTCATTAACGATTTTATGAACTTGTTTGTCGAGGACTTTTTTTAGGTTGGCTACGTCAACAAACGTTTTTGCACGTGAGTTTTTTTCCTGAAAAATCCAAAGGATGGACCCCTTTTGCGAGACGATATCCAGAGGTGCAGACTCAACTTACAAGTGCAAAACTGAAGCTGTCCATCATTTCTTTGAGCGTTCTATATTCTAAGCATTTTCTCGGTCTATTATTCAGTAACTCTACAGCCCAGCTCAACTGAGCGGAGCTGTGGGCAGCAAAGTCGGTTTTCTTCGGGAAAAACTGGCGAAGCAAACCATTCGTATTTTCGTTGCTCCCTCTTTGCCAAGGGTTTCTCCCTTCAGCAAAGAAAATGGGGGTTGCTATTTTTTTCTGTAGTTTAGCATGGCTGGCAAACTCCATGCCATTATCTACAGTCACCGTTTTACAGGGGAGCCCTGAATCAGCGAACTGAGGTACGGAACGGTTGACCGATTCGGCATTGCATCGAGGTAAAAGATCGGCGATGAGATATCGAGTCGCTCGATCTACTAGAGTGACTACACAGGCCTCTTTTCTCGTTTGGCCCTGAATAGTGTCACCTTCCCAATGGCCTGCCACCTTGCGACTTTCACCCTCTTCGGGGCGTTGGTCAATCATCGTTTGGTTGTGTATACGTGAATGGCTTTTCCGAGTCGCTCGTTTTTTCTTTCCGGGGCCACGCAGGTATTTTCGGTAGCCAGCCCCTCTTGGACTGTACAAGTAGCGGTAGATCGTCATTCGACTGATGGGAGGGTTCACCTTCTAGCTTTCTTCGACCTTCAACCTGTTCTGGAGACCAATACTTCGCCAGGAGAGTCTCCACTTGTTCTTTGCTAGCTCCCATCACTTTTTGAGGCTTTCGAGCTAGCTGTAATCGGCTTTGAGCCAGGCCATTTGCGGGTCTTGGGTAATAGCGGCCACGGACTCGATTACGGCGAAACTCGCGCCAAATAGTCGAGGGGGATCGGCCCAGGTGACGGCCAATTTGAGATAAGCTATATTTTTCTTTTAGCATCTGGGCTATCACTTCTCGTTCATAACTGTTTGAATGTTCGTAGGTTCGTGGCATTCTATGTTCTCCTTTGGGGGGGGTTCAGATACCCAAAGAATGAACTATGCTGCGGACCTTTGCACTTGTATTGTTACTCTACCTTTATTCGTCCAAACACTGTTTGTCCTGGACTTTTTCCCTTTCTGATCGTAACAATGCCCGGCTACATGCTAGATCAACCCTAGAGTAGATTAGGAGTTTGTTTTGAAATACGTAAAACGTGCGCAAGAAATTTTAGATATAGAAATGGATGGTCTTCAAAAGGTCCGTGATGGCCTGGGTGAAGAATTTGGACGTGCGGTCGGGCTCTTTTTGGACAGCCTTCATCAAGGGGGGAAGATCATTATAACGGGACTCGGGAAAAGCATGCATATCGGTCTAAAAATCGCCGCGACATTTACGAGTACTGGAACCCCTTCATGTCTGCTTCACCCTTCCGATGCTATGCATGGAGATCTAGGTGTGATAGCCGATGAGGATGTCTTGCTTGCGCTTAGTTATTCAGGCGCTTCAGACGAATTATTAAACCTTTTGCCGATTGTGAAACGTCGACAGGTTCAAATCGTATCTATGACAGGAGATATCAAGAGTCCGCTGGCTCAGCATAGCGATGAAGTGATTCCTGTAACGATTGATAAAGAAGCGTGCCCTTTTAATATGGCGCCGACAACGAGTACCACAGCCATGTTGGCCATCGGTGATGCATTGGCAATGGTTCTTTTAGAAGCGCGTGGTTTTGATAAAGAGGATTATGCCAAGTTACATCCAGGAGGGGCGATTGGGAGCGCCTTGCTTTTGCGCGTAGAAGATATTATGCGTACCACAGATCGCTTGGCGGTTGTATCACGAGGGGCGAAAGTAAAGGATGCAGTATTGGCGATGACCAGTTCAAAAGCGGGTTCTGCTGCTGTTGTAGATGAAAGTCAACGTATCTTAGGAATTTTTACAGATGGTGACTTGCGACGGCTCATTACCGATAAAGCCAATATTAACCGACAGCTGGAACAGTGTGTTGAGGAAGTGATGACGCCCGATCCTATTACGATCACTCAGGATCACCTAGCTGTTGACGTCTTGCAGCTTTTTGAACACCACAATATCGAAGATATTTTGATTGTGAATGAGAAAAATCAACTTGCAGGATTTGTTGACATTCAAGATCTACCCAAGTTAAAGGTATTCTAGTGGGTTTTCGGTCCGAGGTTTCTCGCTCACGATTGGGTTCAGGGTTTACACGAATTTCAATCAACCGGGAACTGTGAACCGAGTATTTTGAATGCTGAAAGGAAATACTGAATCATGACTATGATGATCACAAAATTTAATAAGTTAATTGCCTCAAAATTGATGTGGATTACTTTTTTGGGCATTATTGTAGTTTCTTTTGTCTTTTGGGGAAGGGAAACACCTGATCAAGCTAGACAATCCAAAGAAGCGAGTTCGCCTGGAAAATTGTATGGTGAGTTTGTGTCGCCAGATGTTTTTCAAGCGGCTTACGTAAATACCTATATTGGGGTTGCATTGGGCGCAGGTGGGCCTATTCGGATCACGGATGAATTGGATCAGCGTATTCGAGAAAATGCCTGGAAACGTTTAGTCACGCTAAACGCGGTAAAAGAACTCGGTCTTTTTGCCACTGATGATGAAGTGATAAAAACGATTCAACAACAACCTTCTTTTTTGACAGAGGGTCGTTTTAATCTAGCTTATTACAATGCGTTTGTTTCTAATGTGCTTAGAGGTTTAGGTGTTAGTGGGACGCAATTTGAAGAATTTATTCGCGAACAGTTAGTTCTGAATAAAGTTCGGTATCTCGTTAATCAAGCCGCTCTAATTTCTCCGCGTGAACTAGAACGGGCGTCCCGTTCTATCTTAGATCAATTTCAAATAGAGTATGTCGTGTTCGAACCGAATCTAGCGAAAGAGGGATTTAAGATAACCGAAGAACAGGTTCAAACATATTTTGAAGATTATATAGAGGCGTATACAATCCCTCCAAAAGTGAGCGTGAAATATGTTCGTTTTTCTACGGAAGAGTTTTTAGAAGAGGCTAAAGCCCAAATGACCGAAGAGGATGCATTAGATTATTATATAAAAAATATCGATGCGTTTACCGAAACCATCGAGCAAGATAATACGAATAGTGCTGAAACGGTTAAAGCAACAAATCAAGAACCGGATGATATCGCCCAAACAACCACCAATTCGTTTGACGAATTATTTGCCCATGCAGAGACGGGTCAAGCCGAAACGATGACGAAACCGTTTGAAGACGTTAAAGAAGAAATTATAGAACGTTTAAGTTATGAAGAAGCCCGAAAGCAAGCCATTGAAAAGGCGTATACATTTATTGACCCTTTAACACCTGATCGCGATGGAAAAGTCCCCGCTTTTAAAGAAGTGGCTGACTCACAGAACCTGCATGTTTTTTCGACGGTTCCTTTTGCAGTCGATGAAGATATTGGTGGTATAGATACCAATGCGGCTAAAGCATTTACTCGGGCAGCTTTTAATTTGAGGGCGACACCTGATGAATATTTTAGCGATGTGATTCCTGGTGAAGATGTTGTTTATGTGTTGGCCTTGGAGGAGCGTCTTGAATCACGAATCCCCGAATTAGAGGAAGTGGCTGATCGTGTAGCAGAAGGGGCCCAGACTTTTTACCTTCAACAAGCCTTACAAACAAAAGCGATAGAGATTCAAGATGGGGTTGCTAAGCAGTTAGAAGAAGGGAAAACATTTGTTGAGGCATTGAAACCTTATAAACTAACGCCTACCAAGACCGAAAAATTTACCGTTATAGAAGGGATTGAAAATGAAGACTACAATGAGATCCTAATGCCGGCTCTTCTCGTTTGCAATCAAGGTGAACTCACAGAAATTTTGCCCTTTGAAGACCGTCTTCTGTTGGCTTATGTATCACAACGCATCTCAGTTGATATGTCGACGTTTGATGCGTTTCGCACAGAAGTGATCAGTAATTTAGCGCAGGATCGAGGGAGAAGACTCTTTAGTTCGTTTCAAGACTTTCTTCTTGAAAAGGCTTCTTTTGAGCCACGGAGAGAAATTCCATCTCAGGAGGAAGACGGGGCTGAAGAGACTGTTTCAGACGATGATAATTCTTCGATATAGCGCGCAGTGATTATGCCCAGATATACATATAAAAACATGCTATTGTTATCCTGTGATTACAAATAACACATTGCGAATTGCCATCGGTTCTGATCATGGAGGGTTCGAATTAAAAGAACAACTTGTCCCTTATTTGAAAACCTTAGGCCATGCCGTACAAGATTGTGGGACTTGTAGCAAAGAATCAGTGGATTATCCATGTTTTGCTGTAACTGTTGCACGTTATATAGCTACGGGCACCTGTGATGTTGGAATAATTATTGATGGGGCCGGCATAGGTTCTGCGATGACCGCGAACAAGGTTAAAGGAGTTTTAGCCGCGGCTTGTTATAATGAAAAATTGGCAAAGAACAGTCGTGAGCATAACGGGGCAAATGTCTTGACTCTGGGCGCTGGTCACACCAATTTTAATGCCGCTAAAAAAATTATAAATGTTTTTTTAAACACAGCGTGCACCGAGTCTAGGCGTCGTAAAAGGGTACAGATGATCCAAGATATTGAACAAGGACGGTTCCCGACATCATCGTTTCCGGTGCCGAACCAAACGAAAGAATGTGGTGTGGAACTTTTAGCATCCGATATGCAGAGGTTAACACATAGAGTTCGTCAGCTCCTTAGCCAATGTGGTGTAAAAGGGAGCATCGCTTCCGCCATGGGGTTAGGATCTCATGAAGTTGCTCAACTTATTGATCACACCCTTCTCAAACCGGAAGCGGCAGAGTCAGACGTGAAAGATCTTTGTGATGAAGCTATAAAGTACCGGTTCTATTCGGTATGCGTAAATTCAAGTTATGCACGATATGCCAAGAATCTTTTGCGGGACTCTACCGTTAAACTATGTTGTGTTGTGGGTTTTCCGCTAGGCGCTCAGCCTCCTGAGATCAAAGCGGCTGAAACACGTAAGGCGACCCGAGAAGGCGCCGATGAAATTGATATGGTTATACATGTTGGCGCGTTGAAGAGTGGAAAAGAGGACGTCGTCCTCGAAGATATTCGCGCTGTGGTTGAAGCTTGCAATGAACGTCGTGCTTTATGTAAAGTCATTCTCGAAACAGCATTGCTTACCGATGAAGAAAAAATACGAGCCTGTGAATGTAGTATGAAGGCCGGTGCTGATTTTGTTAAAACGTCAACGGGGTTTAGTAAGGGGGGGGCCACTGTTCAAGATATTGCCTTAATGAGTCGTATTGTCTCCTCTAAAAAGCTGGGTGTAAAAGCTTCGGGTGGGATTCGTAGTTATAGTGATGTCATCAAGATGGTTGAAGCGGGAGCCACGCGCGTTGGGGCCAGTAGTAGCATAAAGATCATTGAGGAGGCTCAGGCTATAGCTGAAGGAAAACAATATGTAAATGAACCAACATCGAAAGGAGCCTACTAAGTGGCAGATCTACGTAGTTACATTTTTTTAGATAGTTTACAGCCGCAATTCGCTGCGTTTTTAGGAACCGTAGCATCTGGATTTCTTCCGCGCGAAAAGCAGGCAGCATTATTTGTTGAAATTTCTCCAGGTATGGAGATTCAGCGTCTAACCGATGTGGCCTTAAAAGCGACAGATGTTATGCCTGGGATGCAAATCGTTGAACGTGTATTTGGAATGCTGGAGGTCCATTCAGATTCTCAAGCGAATGTGCGAGCGGCAGGCCAAGCCATTCTCAACGCATTAGAACTCAAAGAAGAAGACCGAATTAAACCTAAAATATACACAAGCACGGTCATTCGTGCCTTGAGTGACTATCACACTCAGCTTATTAACCGAGTCCGTCACGGGAACATGATCAGTCCCGGAGAGAGTCTTTATGTGATGGAATGTGCGCCTGCGGCCTATATGGCTTATGCGGCGAATGAAGCAGAAAAAGCGGCTAACATTAATATTTTAGAGGTCCGCACCTTTGGTAGCTTTGGACGTATGTATATGGGCGGCGAAGAGAGAGATATTGTCGTTGGTCATAAAGCGGCTGAACAAGCCATTGAATCGTTGACAGGCAGAGACGATAAAAAATAAATTTTTTACGGTTCTTCGTTCCAGGTTTACGCTTGGTTAAAAAAGTATAGATTTATTTGAACCCTGAACCGAGAACCCAAAAAAAAGAGAGGTAAGATATGGCAGATGCAGTAGGCATGATCGAAACAAGATCATTTCCAGCCGCAGTTGAAGCAGCTGATGCAATGGTTAAAGCGGCTAAAGTAGAACTTGTTACATATGAAAAAACAGGCGGAGGGTATACCTCCGTGGTTGTTCGAGGTGATGTAGCAGCGGTTAAGGCTTCATGTGCTGCGGGTCAAATTGCTGCGGGTCGTGTAGGTGAAGTTGTTTCTGTTCACGTTATTGCCCGTCCACATACCAATGTGGAAGGATGTATGCCACTCGGCCGTACACCTAAAGGCAAATAAATGTTCATTTCGGATATCGGATTGAAGATTTCCGATTTCGCGATTCGTGTTGTCAGACCGAAGGGAGTCCCCAACGATGAATTTAGGGAAGGTGGCAGGTATGGTTGTCTCTACTCGCAAAGAAGCGAGTATGGAAGGCCTCCGTCTAATGCTCGTAAAATATATTGACGAAGATGGGCAAGAAACAGGCGGTCAAGTTGTTGCAGCTGATTCCGTTGGCGCTGGCCCTGAAGAAGTAGTTCTAGTCGCTTCGGGTAGTTCTGCACGCCAAACAACGTCAACGGATAAACGCCCTTGCGATGCTGTGATCATGGCTATTGTTGATAGTTGGGATATAGATGGAAACGTGAAGTACAAAAAGTAAAACAGACCTGATTATGGATTGGAGATTTCGGATTTTGGATAGCGGAGTGAAGATGGGAGATTGTGGATTTAAGAAAGGGTTTTGAATAAAGATGGCAACATTGACAGATCAAGAGATTGAATTAATCGCACAAAAAATTGTAGGTAATCTTAGCCAAGGATCTTCAATCCCCAATCTGCAATCCAATATCCAGAACCCGCTATCGGTAATCCTGAGTTAGGTATATTTAATAGCATTGATGAAGCTGTTCAGGCCGCCAAAGTCGCTTTCCCAGTTTATGTTACTTTACCTTTAAAAACGCGTGAACGTATTATTGCTGCTGTACGTGAGACAGCGCTTGAAAATTCTTCTGCGTTGGCTAAAGCCGCTCATGATGAAACCGGGTTAGGTCGATTTGAAGACAAAATTGTCAAAAATCAGCTCGTATCTGAAAAAACACCCGGTCTTGAAATGCTACAACCTCAGGCCTTTACCGGGGATCATGGATTGGCCCTTGTTGAACCTGCACCCTATGGTGTTATTGGTTCAATTACCCCGTGTACCAATCCTACATCTACGATCATCAACAATACCATCTCTATGATTTCCGCTGGGAATACGGTTGTTTTCAATGTGCATCCCGCGGCGAAAAATTGTTCCATGCAATGTATCGCCCTTATCAATAAGGCGATCATAAGTGCGGGCGGACCTCCCAACGTGATTTCATGTATTACAAATCCAACACTAGAGAGTGCTCAAGAGATCATGAGTCATCCTGGAATAAGACTTTTAGTTGTTACAGGGGGTGGTGGCGTTGTTAAAGCGGCGATGTCTAGCGGGAAAAGAGCGATTTGTGCAGGACCTGGAAATCCACCTGTTATTGTTGATGAAACCGCGAATATCGATCAAGCAGCTCGAGACATCATTTTAGGTTCTTCAACCGATAACAATATCATTTGTTGTGACGAAAAAGAAATTATAGCTGTGGACAGCATTGCAGACGAGCTGATAAAAGCCATGACACATCATGGCGCCGCGCTTGTTGAAAGGCATCGCGTGCACCAATTAGAACAGGTCATTTTTGCTCAAATGCATGGCCCGAGAAAAAGAGCAGAGATCAATCGAGATCTCATTGGGGTGAATGCAGATGTTATTCTCTCTAAAATGGGAATGAGTGTTCCGAGTAGCATCCGAATTGGTTTGGTTGAAGTCGACCATGATCATCCCTTAATCTGGACAGAACAAATGATGCCGATCATGCCCATTACACGAGTTACCAATGCCGATGCAGCCATTGACCTTGCTTTAGAGGCAGAAGGCGGGTGTCGTCATACTGCTGTTATGCACTCTAAAAATCTTGATAATCTTCATCGCATGGCGAAAGAATGTAACTGCAGTATCTACGTTAAGAACGGTAGGGCACAAGCTGGTTTAGGTTTAGGAGGGGAAGGATACACCTCCTTTACCATTGCAAGTCCTACGGGCGAAAGGTTAACGAATCCTCTAAGCTTCTCGCGATGGCGTCGATGTACATTGGTTGATCATTTCAGGATTGTTTAATGAAAAAGTTTCCTGCAATAGCCACGGTGGAATTTAAAGAGATTCCTGTCGGTATACTGGCTACAGATGCCATGCTCAAAAAAGCGCCCCTTTCACTATTTAAGAGTGGAACCATTAGCCATGGACGGTATTTAACCCTTATTGGGGGTTCTACAGCTTCGGTAGAAGAATCCTATAAAGAAGGTCTAGAGTGTGGGCAAGAGAGTGTCCTAGACCATATTTTTTTACCGGATATTCATCCTGGAATCTATGACGCTATCATCACCGAAAAGCGGGTAGCGCTTACCGGTGATGCCATGGCGATCCTTGAAACAAGAACCGTCTCCTCCAATATTTTTGCTACAGAAATAGCGCTCAAAGGGACACTGGTTGACCTTGTAGAACTTCGTCTCGCCGATAGTTTATTAGACGGAAAAGCGCTGAGTATTCTTCATGGTCCTTTACACGATATCGAGGCGAGTATAGACCTCGCGGTACATGCATTAACTGAAAAGAATCGCGAAGTCTCCTGTCGGGTCATCACTTCTCCAGAAGAGTCATTAACCCGCGGAATCAGTGCAAGCACACATTTCCTCAGCAAAGAACTTTCAATACTAGACGGAGAAATATAGCGCTATGCTTTTAGGAAGAGTCATAGGAACCCTAGTGCCATGCGTCGTTTATAAAGGGTTAGAATCTGTTCCCATGCAATGGGTTCAACCATTAGAACCCTCAAAAGAACCTAACGGGAAAGCTGTTATTTGTGCTGATTCAACACGTATGGCAGGACTCAGTGAACTTGTATACTATGAAGGAGGTCGGGAAGCCGCCATGGCATTGGATCCATGGTTTGTTCCTGTTGACCACGCAATTATAGGGATTGTAGATGATGTACATGTTTGAGTTTAAGGTTCAGGGTTTTCGGTTGAGCCCTGGGAATCCTAAACCGGGAACCATAAAATATGATAACCGGTATTGTAAAAGGCGAAATAGTTTCCACGATTAACCACCCATTTTATGATGGAAAAAAGATGTTAATGGTCAATAAAACAGATCTTCAAGGTGAAAAGACGGGTGATTATATAATTGCTATTGATGCGGTGGATGCAGGTGTTGGTGACCCTGTACTCGTTGTGGATGAAGGGAATAGCGCTAGGTCTATTGTGGGGTCAACCACGGCTCCTCTTCGGTCGGTTATTGTCGGTATTATTGATGAAATAACAGTGGTATGAGCTTTGCTTACGTCAGCAGGCGCTGTATGCCATCAGGTGTAGTCATTTAGCACTTCGTGCTGTCAGTGTTTTTATTTTCATGAACTTTGCAGATATTGAAGATCAATATGCCGGTTATGATCATGCAGCAGTCCTGTTGCAGTCCATCCCCTACGATGGTACGAGCACCTGGGGAAAAGGCGCTGATCAAAATTTTCAAGCCTTCATGGATGCCGCATACAACTTGGAATGGTACGATATCGAAACCGATTCCGAAGTGTATTTGCGAGGTATTCACGTGTTGCCAGCCATTGAAGAGTCCTCCTCTCCCGAAATCGTATATCAGACTGTTTTTACTCGTACACAGGAACTCATCAAAACTAAAAAGTTTCTGACATTTTTAGGTGGTGAGCATTCTATTAGCATGGGTGTGATCAAAGCGTTTTATCAAGCCTACCCTGACATTACGATTTTACAGATTGATGCACATGCAGATTTGCGCCCATCCTATGAGGGGTCACCTTATAACCATGCCTGTACCGTGTATGAAGCCAGCCGAAATGCGAATCTGATTCAAGTGGGTATTCGCAGTATGGATCTTAGTGAAAAAAAACAGATGGACCTAGATCGCTGTTACTTTGCACATACCATGCAGGGAAACGATACATGGATGGATGCCTCTATCGCTCAGATGTCCAAGCGTGTGTATATCACCTTTGACCTGGATGCCTTTGATCCGGCCATCATGCCTGGAACAGGGACCCCAGAGCCAGGAGGACTTGATTGGTATACTACATTGACTTATTTGCAGAAGGTGTTTTCAAAACGAGAGGTTTTGGGTTTTGACCTCGTCGAACTAGCGCCCATTGAGGGGCAAAGAGCTTCACAATTTCTTGCTGCAAAACTGTACTACAAAATGCTCAGTTACAAATTTGAGATACAAAATTGTGATGGATCCAAACAGCTACACCATCATTCGACCCAGAAGTGATTTCGAAGTAGTTTATCTATACCTTTATTTTCTGATGGGATGGCTGGCAATCATTGCTATTGCCCTGCTTGTAAACGCCTTTCCGGCCTCGGGTTTTGTTCTTTTGGTTTCTGGAGCTGTAATCTATATTTCGGGGCTGATTGTCTATTCCTTGGAAAGACGACTTCTCCATGCACATGGCATTTGGCATTTTTTTTGTATTAGCCCGTCTTTCGCTATTCGGTTGAGAACACGACTGGGTCGTTGACTAAACCTTTTCCAGGGAGGCCGTCTTTCTTTTCCTCCTCGACAACGAGCCATTGCTGGGTTAACCCAATGCGTGGAGACTTCTCGTTTTGTTAATGAATTGAAATACGCGTCGAAAGATTGTTCATTAGTGTATATGCCTACAGAATTCATATCCAATAAAGCAATCTACGATCGTGTTATTCAAGAGATGATTATTGAAGCAGACACGTATGTGTGGATTGCTACGGCTGACATTAAGGACATGTATGTGAAGAGAGGAAATAAGATGATTCCTTTCCTTCATGTGCTTTCGGATATGATAGAGCAGGGGATATCAGTCCGTTTACTACATGCCAAAGAACCAGGCCACAATTTCAGGAAGGATTTTGATAGATTTCTCCCCTTGATAGAGGGGCTGGAACGTATGCTTTGTCCGAGGGTTCACTTCAAAAGCGTAGTTGTTGACGGGAAAAGAGCTTATACGGGAAGTGCTAATCTCACGGGTGCGGGTATGGGTGCAAAGAGTGAGAATCGAAGAAATTTTGAATCTGGTATTCTTACTGATGATCCCGTTATGGTGCAGAAGCATTATGAATCAGTTCGATCAGGTCTGGATCAGTGGGCATTGTGAGCCTTGTGGGAGGAAGCCGTATTGTCCGGATTGCCCGTTGGAGTAGTGTATTATTTTTAAATAACTTGTGCTCTCGAAACTACGTTAAGCAGAAAATTCCATCTGCGCAGAGTTGAACGTTTGCGCGAAGGGTGGATTGTAAAATAAAATGCCGCAAAAAATGAATCTGAGAGCTTATACTCATGCGGCCATCTCCAGATCAAAAAACTCCTGTGCGGTTTTATAGGCGAGGATCTTTCGAGGGTAGTTGTTGATCCACTTTTCAATCTCACCAATACGTTTGAGGGTCCATTTCCCGATATCGTGTCCTTTGGTAATGAAACGCCGAATGATACGGTTCCCATTTTCGCTGGACCCTCGTTCCCATGAAGAATAGGGGTGAGCGTAGTAGAGTTTAACACGCCTCTTTTTGCTAAATCCGGAACGCTCCATCTGCTCGACGTCAAGAAACTCGCTCCCGTTATCGGCTGTAATCGACTTGAACATAGATCTGAACGGGCAAACCCCCATCGACCTTTCCATCGCTTTGAGAGCCTGAAAAACCGATGCCTGCGTTTTATCGGGAAGTTTTCTGACCCGTAGCATTCTGGTCTTTCTTTCTACTAACGTCATTAAGACCGGTTTTGTGGTTCTTTTTTCCCCCACGATCAAATCCAATTCCCAGTGCCCAAATTCTTCACGGTTCTCTACAGGCTTAGGTCGTTTTTCGATACTCGTTCTTCGGGCGTGTTGCTTTTTGACCCGTCTAACAGGGTCTTTCTTAGGCCTTTTGCGTTTGCGCTTTTCCCAGAGGGATTCATTGCTCACCCCAGGGGATGAGACCTTGGTCAATGTAAGCGTACAGCGTTTTGATACAGACCGTTGCAGGCATGTGCTGCTCCTTAAGTAAATGAGCCACCACATCAGGAGGTGAACGCTTATGAATAAGAATTTTTTTGCTGATAAACACGGCGGTGTCATGATGTTTTCCCAGCTTAAGTTCAGGCCCCTTGGCTGTCGCATTTAAATCGTGAACATCCTGACCTCGATCACTGCTGTATACTTTTTTCTTTCGCAGCTGTGTATCGAAATGTTCAACCTCACCGCGTTTGACTTCGTGCTCTATCGTCCAACGGTTCCGCCCCAGATAGTGGGCTATCTGAGCTAGATGTCTCCGGGTTTTGACCATCGTCTCAATCATGATCCGTTCTTCCCTTGTCAAATGCTTGCCTTTTCGCTCAGGTCTATTACTCTTGGTTTGTTCCATGTCTTTCTCCTTTTTTTGTCTTCTGTCGAGTTTTCAAAACTAGAAGATTTAGGCATGGAACCCTTTGGTTCTCTCGCTTTTTCTTTTGGGCATTTAATATTACAATTCACGGGCTTTTCTTCGATTTACTTTAGTGTTGACAGGTTAACACGCTTTCTCCTATGCTACTGAATTATAGTGCTGAGTTTACGAATAGATAGAGTGGGACGGAATCTGTCACCTAATGAACCATGGTAACTATAGGGAGCATATCTTCAACACTAAGAGTGTTCAAGATCAAGATCGTTTTAGAAAAAAACGAGTGTATCAAATAATTGGTTAAGTGAAAGTAAGCACTAAAAAAAACATGGCGACTTCTTTTCATAACTCCTTTCCACATTTTATAACCCCTTTTCATATTATCATTTTCTTGCTTAACGCTCTGATCCCATTGTATGTTCACGGACAATTAAATCGAGCAGACCCCGGATATACTTCAGATCATATTTTAGCGAAATTAACGGAGCAGGTGCGCCTGCGTTTTTTTGCAACCTTTTGCCTCCAAAGCATTCGCACAGAAATCCCACGTTTAACTGACGGATCCAGGTATTCCTGAGGATGTCGATCCTGAAGGTATAACTGAAATATTTAAGAAAAATGTATACGTAGAGGCAGTATCTCACCATTCGTATTATTCCTTTACGGCAGTCCCTAACGATCCTTTATATTCATTTCAGTGGGGGCATAACAATACAGGTGCGTTCATCCCTTTTGTAACTCCGACGCCAACACCTGGTTTTGATGCAGCGGCCGAAGACGCATGGAGATTGCCCCAAGGGTATGGTAATTCCAACGTTGTGATTGCGATTATTGATAAAGGAATCGATTTGTCCCATCCGGATCTGAGAGTCGTTTCTGGGTATAATTTTGTACAACCGGAACAGGCCCCTCAGGATGTAGATAGTCACGGAACGGCTTGTGCAGGGGTAGCAGGAGCGATTGCTAATAATCGCATAGGGCCGGCAGGGATTGCCGGGGGGGTGCAGTCTGATGCCTCTTAGAGCGCTTCACGATTGAGGTGTCGCGATGTAGCACGAAGAAGACCAGCCGATTACCTCGTCGGGAGAAACCTCTTCGAACGCTTGTGTGATCGCTTCAGATAGTTCCTGCTGACTGCGGGCTGCAAGGCTGCCCGACCGATTCTTTATCTTGCCCCACATTTTTTTAATGGGGTTGGAATCGGGGCTGTAGGGTGGAAGGAATCTTGCATGGGCCCCACATGACTCAATGAGTTCAATGACCTTGGGATTGTGATGGACGCGAAGATTGTCCATGATGACAATGTCTTCAGGTGAAAGAGTCGGGAGAAGAACCCGGCGAATATATTCTCCAAAAACAGCCGTGTCTGTCGCCCCCTCCTTCTCCATGGCCGCTGTTGTTCCGTCCAGGCGGACCGAAGAAATCAAGGTGGTGGTACACCAATGTCCATGAGGCGTTTTGGTAAAAAGCCTGTTCCCGCCCAACGCCCGGCCCCGCAGACGAGTCATATTCGTTTTCGCCCCGAGTTCATCAATAAAGACAAGGCGACTTGGATCAAGTTTGGCCACCTCTTGGATCCACTGCTTTCTCAAGAGATTTACATCCGCCCGGTCTTGCTCGCTGGCGTGAAGCGTTTCTTTTATACCGGGCGCCCAACCGATTCAACGCCCGCTGTACGGCCATGATCGACCCCTTCACGCCGCTCATGTTCTTGAGTTCTTCAAGCGTTGCATCGGGATGTTTGCCCACCAGTTGAGCCAACGCCTTGAGCTGCTTTCCGCTGTAGAGGGCCTGACGATGCCCACGCGGTCGGGGAGCGGTCTGTCCGGTTTCGTTGAAACGAGAGAGCCAACGCTGAAACGTTCTAAGATCTACACGATAAGAAGATGCGATATCGGCCTGGGAACCTTTGCCCATTTTGTAGGCATCTATCGCACGCCGCCGGATTTCTGCTGTTGCTATACTCATGTCATGCAGTATAGATCTTCTAGCGAGGTATTTCAATCGTTAAATGTTCTAAAGGAAAAATTAAATGACAAACAAAACAAGGATTAGTTCTGACTGCGAAGCGGTCGGCGACTAATCCCTGGTTCAAGAAGCTGTGGGGTCTACAGGCGCTAATGGAACGGAGGCTTTATAGTGAGAATCGCGCTCGAACTTTGCCACCTGGACCTCCAATCCCGTTTGAGTGTATGGGAGAAGAAGAGCTTGATCCCGCTATAGGAGATGCGTAGGGTATTTTAGTTCCTTTTTACAGTATACAGTATAGCCAATATTCGCGTAGTTCCTCCTCGGTGATATCATCCAGGACTTTGCAGCAGAAGTTTTGTATCATAATGTTGAATGTTTAGACTTGACCCTCTGGCCCCATGTTTTGAGCATAAAATAGATCATAAAGGTTTTGAAACATTGATAAAATGGCTCAGATTATTCGCCTCATCATACTCATAGCTAATCGTGGCTTGATTATTATAGTTTACGCCTGAAAGGCGGTGCTGCTCATCATAAGAGTAGGTGACTGTCCCAGCTTTTAGGCTTCCGCTCCAACACATTACCAATCCTATAACGGCTATACTGATTACAATTTTTGATAGCTTCATTTTTTTAGTTCCTCCACAATAAAGGCCGGTCCTTTTTTCACATTGAATACTTACAGTCTGCCCCTGCTGCTCTTCTTGGTCTCAAGAAGGATCTCCTTTGATTTTTCGTCAAATGTATCTAAATCCTCCTCGCGATAAATGCATATTGTAATTTCACGCTGAAGATCAGCACTGCTGATATGAGCATGATTTCCGCGAGGCTTATCCATCACTCTTTTCAAATCATCGTATATTTCTTTCGCCTCTGCAGGTGTTAAATATAAAGTAACGTTATCAATTACTTTTTCATTATCGGGATCATATATGTGCATGGTAGTATACCTTTATAGATTAGGAATGTCGTTCGGATATATTGGCCCTGATTTTATCCATTGCCCATTCTGCAGAACTTCTATATGTCCGTGCGGATTCTGATGAGGATTAGGTCGATTGATATCAAAGCGGATTCGCTGTGTACTATCTTTCGACAAAAAAAACTTTATCGCTAGACTTGTTCACTATCGTTTTTGCATCTGCGCCAAGCCACGCGGCCATCTCGTCTGCCATCCCACCTATATTCTTTGACCCTAAACCTTTTCCGAGTTTTCCAATTTTTGTTAATGCGCCAACTCCCAACGCAAGAGCGTCATCAAAAGGTACGGGAGTGCTTGCTGCCATACCCAGCCGTTCGTCACTTGTTATACCAGTTAAAGTGTCTGTGACATTTTCAAAATCTCTGGCAATCGAACCAATGATGTAACCAGCCGTTCCAACGATTTGTTGTATGGCTTGAGCATGTCCACTTAGATTGTCTCCAATATAACTCCCAAACGAGCCCCCCCCTGTTTGCGGCTCTAGCCCGAACGGATCGATAAACCAAATTGGGTTGCCTGCGGCATATTCGTAAAGATTGTATCCGCCCTCAATGCTTAACGGGTCGGAAGATAGGAATCGCTTGAGCTCGGTTTCATAGTATCTGTTTCGCATATAGACAAGGGTATCCGTTTCGCGATAGATTCCATATCCTCCCAACCACAAAAACGGGGATTCAATATTGCTGGTTCGGGCTAATATTTTCCCATAAGGGTCATAGACGATCTCATCAATAAGGCTTCCTGAATTGTCTGTAATTGCCAACGTTGACCCTTGTTCGTCTGCATGGAAATACCGTATCTCGCCCGTCGATTCTTTTTGGGCCAGTAAAAAGCTAGAAGGGCCCCAAATATAATATCTCGCAGGAATTCCGTTCGTATTAAATTCAACCAAGACATTCGCTAATTGGGTCGCACGATCTAAGGCATGTTCTGTGATTGTTCCGTCGATAGTTCGGGAAGTTCGGAGTCCGCCTCCGTCATAAACATATTGATACTGGACAACCGATTTTTGATGTTGGGTCAGACGGTTTTCGTAATCAAATGTACGCTGAATAGTCGAAGTCGGTGAGGTCTCTAAGGTTAGGTTTCCATCGTCATCATGGGTGTTCACGCTATTTTGCCAGGTTATCGGCGTATCTCTAATATGTGAGGCGTTCGATCCGGTCAGCGTCGTCCATGTAATAGACCTGATGACTGCTTAGAGGAATGGATTCAAGTCCGGTGTTAATCGTTTCTTGGGTTTTATGACCAAGCCCGTTACGCATGATGCTCCGATCGATAATATTAGACCCGTTGTTGTAGGAGTAATTTGCGATACGGCCTAAGGCGTCGGGGGTGTAGCTTGCATTCACAGTGTTGGGATAGGTTATGCCGATCAGGCGATTGGCGTTATCGTAAGTTAGGTCGAAGGTCGAAAGTCCAAAGTCAAATGAAAAAATTTGGGAGAGGCGGTTGGCAGAGTCGTACGAATACGCTACTTCTTCTCCATTAGGATAGGTAATGTTGGTGCGGTTTCCGGCTAAGTCATACCCATTGCTCACGGTATAACCATGATGGTCGGTCGATGATAGGATTCGATTCATGGAGTCATAGGTGTAAAGGGTTGGACCTGTATTATCTACAACTTGAATGAGGTTTTGATTATTATCGTATTGATATCGAACGGTGGAAGTATCGGGGTAAGAAATATTGGTTAGATTATTAAGCGAATCATAATCATACTGTGTAGTTCGATTTTGGGCGTCCGTGCGCGTCAAACGATTCCCCACAAAATCGTAGGTATACGATTTTGCATGACCAAGAGCGTTGGTTTTAGATAATAGCCGGTTCAGAGCATCGTAGGTGAAGGACATTGCATGGCCTTCGCCACTTATGAATTTGGTCCGATTTCCTGCTGTATCGTATTCAAAGTATTGGTGGATCCCTCCGGGATGATGTACGGACGTTTGCCTCTGTAAAGCATCATATTCATAGGCGGTAACTCCGCCTGATTCATTAACAGTTTGGGTTATATTTCCAACAGGGTCATAATAACTCTCTGTTGTGAATCCTAAGGCATCAGTAATCTTTACAATCCGATTGAGCTAGTCGTAGGTATTGGAGGTCATATTGCCTTCGGCGTCAGTGGCTGTCATTAGGTTGTCATTCGGGTCATAGGTGAAGGTGGTTTTGCATGGCCTAATGGATCTATAATCTTTACTAATCGTTGGGCTTCATCGTATTCGTTAGAAGCTGTGTTTCCTTGTCCATCGGTTATGGCTATCAGTAAATCCCGGCTGTCGTATTGGTTGGAAATTACGGAGCCATCCGGATGGGTAATCGTGCCGATTTTGTAAGTCGGGGTATAGGTTCGGGTTGTGCTGTTTTGGTTTCGGTCTTTGGTCGCGACAAGTTGTCCGGCTTGGTTGTAGGTGTTGGAAGTCATATTGCCTTTGGCGTCAGTTATAGTCATTGCATGGTCATTTCGATCATAGATATAGGTGGTGGAGTTTCCATTAGCGTCAGTGCTTTGAAGAAGATTGCCACGAGCATTCCATGTATTTGTTTGAGTCCCGCCATGGGTTCGGGTGATCGCCTGAGGTTGGCGATAGTTATCATAGATGTAGTTTACGGTTCTTTGTTCACCGTTCACGGTTTGTTGCTCTGTTTTGAGAAGACCGTCAGGATAGTAACTGCGAGTTGTTACATGGCCTGATGCGTTTGTTTGTGAGGTTAGATGATGTTTTGTATCGTATCCATAATCTGTCTCATTCCCCAATGAATCCCGCACTCTTATGAGACAATGCTGGGTGTCATATATGAAGTGGGTTTCATTCCCGAGTGCATTGCGCGTATTCGTGGGATTGTGGTAGCTATCATAGTAGCGCCTTGTAATCCCCGATCGGGAATCCAGTTCTAAGATGATATGGTCTTGGCCATCGTGAATATAAAGCTGAAGGTTACCCAACTCATTTTCGATCGCATATTGACGATGTTTTTTGTCGAAATAATGGATGCGTTGGTTGCCTTGCGGATTTTCTTCTACGTTTCGGAAGTCGGTATAGTAAAAGGTGTACACATCACCGGATGCATTATGTTGAGTGACCACCTGGCCGGTGACACCATAGATATTGCTAATGCCGGTTTGATTCAAGGGGTCGATCGAGGTAATAAAACGATGGTCGTTGTTGTAGGTGTATTCCCAGCTATTGTTTTCTGGGTCGGTATAGGTTGTTAGGTCACCTTGGGCATTGTATTGATAGTTTATGCTTCGCCCCGTTGAATCGGTCACGGCATCTAATCGCGTTCCGTTTGGGTTGTAGGTGAAGGCCAGGCTGCGATTATAGGTATCAGTTACTAGATCAAGGTTGGTTTGAGCGTTATAGCTAAAGGTTAAGGTGTTTCCATCGATATCTTTCCAGTTGTTTATTTTCTGATTTGCCCCAAATTCAAGAACAGTCCCAAACTGTTCTTTGAGTTGATACAACCCATTACTGCTCGTTAATTCGGTGGTGACTCCCGGGGGCGGTGAGAAGGTCCCATCAGGAAGCTGTCTGTATTCGAGTTTTTTGTTCTCCCATTTGAAACTCACGGTTTGGTCGGTTAATTGACCGATAGCCCATTCACTGGCGAGAGCCGCCGCTTCCCAACTTTGTGCGGTGTCTTCCGAATACACAAGGTCGAGCGATACTAACCGAGGCGGCTAGTAATGGAGCTAAATCTAAAGGCGTTCTCTGCCCCAAGGATGCAGAGAAATCAGTACGTGTTTCCCATGAGATGTCATAGTTGTGTGACCACCCATATCTTAGGGCAGAGTCTGTTTGGTGTTCTACGCTGCTACAATATCGAATAAGGCGTAGGCCCTTGGGCTCGGTATGACCTAGGGAAAGATCTTTGTGTTCAAAGATATAGTTTCCCGTCGTGATATTTACTGGGTCAGCGACTTTTTTTTCCTTCTGGTATATGGGTTGGACAAATTCAAGAACGCTGTTTTGAGACACTCGATCAGGATCAAGGTTCCCAAGAAAAATATTAAATCCACCATAGTATCCTCCACCAATCACCATGCCCAGACCAGACCCCCCATTAACTTGTCCTAACTCAACGTATCCTTTCCCTTGCCATTGACCGATGAGCAAGTTTCCTGTTTGGGGAAGGATGTACACGTTTCCATTGGTTACCCCATTTTGGAAAAGGGATAGATCCGCGGATGTATAACCCGCTAATTGAGTGGATACAGAAGTATAGTTATTCGAGTCCATTCGAAATATTTTGTCGCCTAATTGATTCCCCAAACTTAAAAGACGAACGGTGGAAACCCCTTGACCTGAGATTCCCTGCATTTGTTCGAGGATGCCATGTTCTAAAGCGCTCATAAATAGACCGCCGACTCGGAAGGCCGATCTACGATCCAACGGAAATCCATACCTTGATATCGTCGCAAGGTATTGAGCTTTGATATCTATGTAATATCCTTCTTCCTGAGCCATAATCCTAAAACGATGATGAAAGACATGTCGTGTATCCATCCATCGGTCGAAGATTCGTTGAGCTAAGGAGGTTTCTTTCATCCACATGTGACCCATCACATTGAGACTTTCGGTAAGAACCTCCGGTGAAGTGTCCGAGTACCCTTGATCTTGATACAGGCTCAATTTTTTCTGACGCTGCTCAACGAGAAGGCCCTCATCATTATCTCCAAAATCGGAAATGATGACATAGGTGGCCCATCGTTTTAAGGGATAGCTCACGGTTTGATCGACAAAGTTGCTCCCATTAGCCGCATAAGGATGGTTAATAGAAAGGGTTAAGGTCTCTGTCGTCCCAGATTGAGGAAAAGGTTCTTGGGCCATTAATTGGTCATCAAGCCATAATTGGGCTCGGGGGCGGAAGAAGGTGGTTCCAGAAAGAGGAAGCGTTACGCTTCCGGGTTGCCCATCATAGAGATAATTAACAACGATATTTGCGCTTTGAGATCCCATTGCATTGGCCAGATACCTCATGTTAAGATCACGAATGCCCCCATAAGGAGAAAGGACCCCAGCAAAGCCGCCACCGGTAAGCAAAAATCCAGACCCGCTAATCGATACGCTTGTAATGTTCAAAATTTCTGATCCATCATTAGAAAGACGAGCGGTTCCATCGACCGTTTCGAGATAATAAGACCCCACGTTCTCAAATCCATATCCGCTAAAAGAGGGGGTTTGCGGGACGGGTGAGCTTTGTCTGGTTAAGGGAAGATAGTCCCACGTATAGTCCACTCCATCATAGGTGAAATTAATTCGGATCGTTGCATTATGTGTTCCGCTTGCCGTTGCATTATATTGGACTCCAATATCACGCCAAGAGCCTACGGCTACTGTCCCAGCTCCGTAACCGCTAGTTAACGTGAAATAGCCCGCATCGGTTCCAGAAATCGACATGCTGTTAATGGTTAGTGTTTTGCTGCCTGTATTTTTTAGGCGGGCGGTACCTGTAGAGGGAAAGGAGATGTATTGGTTCCCAAAATTTATCCCATAGGATCCAAAAGCTAAGCTGGGCTGTTGAGCAATTTGTGCGGTTAAATTGTAATAATCGGTCCACACAAGAGTCGTATACCAATACTCAACCGCAAGGACCGCGGTTTTTATCCCGCTGGATGTATTGTATCCATTAAACGTTACCGTGACGTCTTTGCTGCTGTTTTGCGGTAGATAAAAGGTAACGTATTCGTCTGGGATAGAAAATAATCCGGTTGGATTGCTTGAGAAATGGTAACGGACTCGCATTTGAGCGGGTTGTGGATTATTGTATGAAACAATTGTCCAGACCGCTTGAGGATTTGGAATGGTATTATAATACGTTCCAAAATCACGCGTATAGGTTGCTAAAGGTGTAAAACTTCCTCCACCTGGTAGAGTCTGAAGCAGCGGATCAGAACTTTGCAGAGGGGCTGACGGACCCAAAGAACCTATATTCTGAGCCAAAGATATGGGTTGAAATGATTGCCCAAGACTTGCCTTAGCTTGGGGTAAAGCAGCATCACTCTCATATGTGATGGCTAATTTCGATACCGAAATTTCGGAGATAGCGAATGTCTCATGCTAGTTCTTGAATGGCAGGAGTGATTTCGTCAGGTTCAGATGTTGCTACCGTTGCCATTTGTTGTACGAAAGATTTTTGTGCAACATTGTTTTGGGGTGGTTGAGATGGGGCAAACGTGGTTCCGGGGTCAATGTGTTCACCATCCCCGCTAATCCATCCGGGTCCAGCCACTTTGGCAGCAGCAGAGGTCAGAAGATAGAATCCAGAGATCAGAAAGACAGAAAAGCGTATAATTTTTTTAACATAGGCTCATTAAAAATTATTGTTCAACAGCGATTCGATAAAACCATGGGCCTTCATTGGTCGCCGTCATATCTACGTAGATATTCATGGGCGGTGTTGGGATCATGTTGTTTTGTATGGGAACAAAAGGTCCTAGAACAAGATCTGAAGATCGTTCAATACGATAGGTAAAATTTGATTCACTTGACCAAGAGACCATCAATCCACTTCCGGATCCCATGTCGATTAATCGGAGAGAAGAATTAGGATCGTTTGGGTCGGTTCCACTGGATGACTCGTTGACGTCGCTGGCGCCATCTCCATCAGAATCAGACGTTGAATGAGCCGCTGTTATAGTTCTAAAATTGGATGTCTCCCAATCGTCATCTAGTCCATCCCCATCTGAATCATACTGGGATATTTCTTTGGTCACATTGTTGTTTCGGTCGTACCGATATAGGATGTGTCCCTTATTGTAATGAACACCTTTCAACCGATAACTATCGTCATAGGTGTAAGTGATTGCTCCGGCGTAAAGAGTCAAACTCACGATGCCTAACACAACGAATAGTATACTCTTAATCCATATTCTATCTTTCCCACCACAGGGGATCGTCGACATATGGCCTCTCCTGTTTAACTGATCTTTATTTCCGCCTAAAGACAGTACTCCATACTGCGGCAAGCTTATCATCGATAAAGTTTCCCTCTGAATAGTTATAAAATATTCAAATGTTTCTCTTGTTTACCTGCATCTCCATATTGAGGCAATCATAAAGTTAGGAAATTTTCTCCTTCCGATTTTAGTGCATGATAAAGTTTACGATATAGTGATGAAGAATGGATATATTCGAGTAGGAGCAGATATTTTAACCAAACAGGTTCTACGGGTTGTCTTGCCTCAAAAATACCGATACACCCGATCTATTTCTTGATGGTTTTTTTAAAAAAAACCTCACATACTTCATTCTCACGAAAAAGAACAAAATGTGAATGATGCAGAGAATATAGAATTAGTGATGAATCCTGTCACAAAGATCAACTGTCACAAGTGTGGAGAACCTATTGATGTCTCCCATGAGAAGGCTCTTTCAAAAGTGATTTGTCCGGCGTGTCACGTTGAATTGCCTGTTCCTGCTTTGCTGGGCCCTTTTATCTTATTCAAAGAAATGGGGAAGGGGGCTATGGGGGCTGTGTATCAAGGTTTTGATCAGACACTCAAGCGGCATGCGGCTATTAAAGTAATGCTCACGCCGTATGGGAAAGATCCGGTTTTCGTCGAAAAATTTTTACGAGAAGCGCGGGCCCTTGCCGCTCTAAACCATACCCATGTTGTTCAGGTCTATTCCTGTGGCCAGGAAAATGATCAACCCTATATTGTTATGGAACTCCTTTTTATATTGCCCCGGAAAAAGTTCGTAAACAACCCGAAGATCATCGTTCTGATATTTATAGTCTAGGGGCGACCCTTTATCATGCATTTGCTGGGACCCCCCCTTTTGATGAAGAAACAACGACAGAGACGGTTCTAGCACGATTAAAAAAACCGGCGCATTCTTTACACACAATCCGACTGGATTTACATGAGAAAACTGTAGATCTTATCGCACGTATGCTGGAAACAGAACCCATAAGAAGGTATCCGACATACGATTCTTTATTAGGCGATATGAATAAAGCATCAAAGGTTGCACAACAGGGCCCCAGAAAAGCAATGCCCCAAAAAGAAAAACCGAAACGCAAAGGGAGACTTATCATATCGATTTTGACCCTTTCCCTCATCGGGACGAGCGGAGGTGCATACTTTTTTCTGAAAGACAAAAAAGATGAAGGGACCCCTAAACAAGAAGGTCCAACTGTTCTGAAACTTATAAACGGGAAACTAATACGTGTCTCGGTTAAAGAAGATCCTTCTATAAAAAATCAGCCACCCGTTGCAACTCCCATAAAAAAAGCGGATACCTATATAGCGGGTAAGGATAAAGGCACTAATCATGAAAAAACAAATTTTGGTTCAAAAGATGTATCGATCGTACGGTCCGTTAGTGCGGACCGTTTAGGAGATTCAGCCAAAACATATATCCGGTTTGATTTTTTCGTCGCATCAAAAGATAAAAAAAACTCTGACCGATGCTGCATTGACACTGACCGTTACCAAAACATTAAACAATCGCCCAGTGGGTCCATACAAACTCAATCTTTGGGGACTGAAATCGAATTCCCGTGCCTACCATTAGCAGGAAGGAGATGGCGGAAAGGGTGCAAAGAATACAGGGAACCTGGTATGGAACAATGCACCGGCTAATGATCCTTCGAGCGGAGCAAAGATCACTTCAGAGGCTACCATTCTTGCGCAGATAAACGTGCTTGCCAACCCACAGGTCGGCGCTACTATTTCCTTTTCAAATGCGGATTCCGCAAAAAGGAATAGATTGATTAACTTTATCAAAAATAGTAGAGCAGAAACCTTTACATTTATTCTGACTGCCAATACTGATGAGGGTCAGGAGACCGGATGGGAATTTGCCTCAAAAGAGAATAAAAAATATGCTGCGCCTATGCTGTCGTGGAAGATAGGAGAATAGCCAATGACCGAACAAGATCCAAAAAGTCCTGGAGACGATTTAAACAAACATCTCCAAGAGATGTTGAGTAAAGGAAACATGCAATTTATGTTTAATCCTGGAGCCCAACAACAACCAAAACCCTCTTCAGAAAATGAGACGGATCGCGTTTTAGCTGAAGCGTTAGAAAAAATTCGTGAATTTAATCTCAAACCGCGTGAAGTTCGCGATTATTTAGATCGTTTTGTTATCAAACAGGCGGATGCCAAAAAAGTTTTGTCGGTAGCTATTTGTGATCATTATAACCATGTCAAACGATGTATCGATGACCTGGACTTGTTCCAAAAAGATTATGTTAAACCCAACGTGATTCTTATGGGTCCTACAGGTGTTGGTAAAACGTATTTGATGCGGTGTGTTGCAGAGCTTATTGGGGTGCCTTTTGTCAAAGCCGATGCAACAAAATTTTCTGAAACCGGCTATATGGGGTATGACGTCGAAGATATTATACGTGATCTTGTCAAAATGGCTGATGGAGATACAGAGCTAGCTCAGTACGGTATTATCTATATAGATGAAATCGATAAAATAGCCATGCAGGACTCGATGGGGAGCAAAGATGTTTCGGGTCGAGGTGTGCAAGTTAATCTTCTGAAACTCATGGAAGAGACCGAGGTAAACTTATTTAGTCAGACCGATATTTTTGGACAGATGCAGGCGATGATGGAACTGCAACAAGGCAAAACCCATGAGCGGACTATTAACACCCGGCATATGCTTTTTATTGTAAGTGGCGCTTTCGAAAAATTGTCGGGGGTTATTGAGCGACGCATTGAAGCGTCAGCCATTGGATTCAAGCATACCCTTGCGGACGGGGGAAAAAAAAACAACGAATATATCGAACAAGCCGAAGCCCAAGATTTTGTTCAATACGGGTTTGAACCTGAATTTATTGGGCGCTTACCGATCCGTGTGCCTTGTGAATCTTTAGAAATCGAAGATTTAGAACAAATACTTGTCAAATCTGAAAACAGTATTCTTGAACAATACCGAAACGATTTTCGGGGATACAATATTGAATTTGACATTACCGAGGGAGCCATTGTTGAAGTGGCCACCGAAGCCTATAAAGAAAAAACCGGCGCTCGAGGACTCATGACAACGTTGGAACAAGTTTTTCGTGACTATAAATTTGAGTTGCCTTCTACATCCATAAGCTCGTTTGAAGTAACTTCTAAAACCATTACAGATCCAAGTAAGGAACTTAAAAGACTTCTGAAAGAAAATTGTCATGCTCAACAAGGCATACTTCGTAGGGAGGTGGATGCTTATGCACATCGTTTTTCAAAAGAACATGGGCTTGTCCTTGAATTTGACGAAGGGGCGATTCAAGCGTTGGTTGAGATGAGTCTTGAGACCGATAAAACAATTCGGGCTATCTGTGAAGATCGTTTTAAAGACTTCCAATTTGGACTGAAATTGTTGGCCTCTAAAAAAGGTCGTAAAGTGTTTACTGTGACACAAGAAACCGTTAACGATCCCGACAAAGAGCTTTCTCGTTGGGTTGTAGAAAATTATCCGAGTTAAAATATGGATCAACTTCACTTTCCCAGAAGGTTAGAAGATTTTCTCCTTTTAATGTGTTACCCTTAATGAAGGATAGGGCTATGAAAAAATCTTCATTCATCTATGTAACGCTATTACTCTTCCTTGCATCGCCTTTTTTAAAAGTACACGTCCAAGCCGAACAAGAAAAATCTTCTGTGCTTGAGCACGTGAATAAATCGGTTTTCGCTGTTCTCTTTTTTGATGTAGCAGGGGGAACGATTCAGATACCTGCTTATAACCGAGATGGAACTCCTGTGCTAGATGCAATGGGGCAGCCTGAACAGAAAACGGTAGCTATTCCTTTTCTTATCGTCGTATTGCTGTTCGGATCTATCTTATTCACGTGCTGGTATCGCTGGATCAATATACGGGGCTTTAAACACGCTATCGAAGTGATTAAAGGCACGTATGATAAACCCGGAGATACCGGTGAAATTACCCATTTTCGGGCTCTTACCAGCGCGTTATCTGCAACGGTTGGACTGGGGAACATTGCGGGTGTTGCCGTGGCCATTCAACTAGGAGGTCCTGGGGCTGTATTTTGGATGTGGTGTGCTGCTCTCTTTGGAATGACGGCTAAGTTTAGTAGCTGTACGTTAGCTCAGATGTATCGGAAGACAAATGCCGATGGTTCTATTTCGGGAGGTCCTATGTATTATCTCGACATAGGGCTCAAAGAAAAAGGGGTGGGGTGGGGAATTTTGGGAAAAGTGTTGGCGGTGATGTCTGCTTTTATGATTATGGGTGGAGCGATCGGCGGCGGAAATATGTTTCAATCTAATCAAGTCGTAGAAGCCTTTACATCTACTTTTAGTCTGAATGAGAAAGCCCCTTTGGGCATTGGTCTGACCATGGCCATATTGGTTGGTGCTGTTATTTTAGGGGGGATTAAACGCGTTGGAGCTGCCACCTCAAGAATTGTACCTCTTATGTGTGGACTTTATGTGTTGGCCTGTTTGTTCGTGATTTTTACGCATCTATCTGAACTTCCTGCAACATTCGGTTTAATTTTTAAGATGGCTTTCACGAACAATGCTCTTTATGGAGGGGTTATTGGAGTGCTTGTGTGGGGAATTAAACGAGCCGCGTTTTCTAATGAAGCGGGGTCAGGTAGTGCGGCTATCGCGCATGCAGCTGCTAAAACAGAAGAGCCGGTACGCGAGGGTCTCGTCGCAATGATCGGACCTTTCGTTGATACGATTGTTGTATGTACAATGACCGCATTGGTTGTCATTATTACGGGGACATGGAATAATCCTGAAATTTTGGCTGCCAGGGGAAATATTGGTGTCACCTTAACAACGGAAGCATTCAGAAGTGTGATCGATTGGTTTCCGTATATTCTTACAGGCTGTATTGGACTGTTTGCCTACTCAACGATGATCTCTTGGTGCTATTATGGGGAGCGAGGGTGGATTTATCTATTCGACCATTTTAATGGAGCGGGTCTAAAAACAGTTATTATTTTTAGGATTGTGTTTGTTGCATTTATACTTGTTGGAGCATTGAATCCTTTAGATGATGTACTTGATTTCTCGGATGCCATGATCCTCAGTATGGCTTTCCCGAATATTGTAGGGAGTATTATCTTAGCGCCAAAGGTACTGGAATTCGTTAAGGATTACTGGAAACGCTATCAAACAGCTACTTAGGCTTTCTGTATATTTCCCCCTTTGCGTTCCTTTGCGAACTTCTGTAAAAACTCTTTATGGTTCATCAGCCCCTTTTATCATACGGGGAAGACCATCCATATTGAAATACGAGGACACCTTTTGCTCATTAGGTTTGCCATATGGAAAGCTGTAGCTGGCTACAGCTTTTTTCCAGACAGCCTGCTGTCTGTTCCTCACATATTTCGACATTTTGCGGTTCCTTATTCTATTATTCTTCGGTTCAAATAACTCCAAACTTCGCCCTTAGCTTAACACCTGTGTCTTTGACCCCTTCCGCCTGCCTCTTGCGCATAACACGTGATCTTACGACACCACATCCACCTGTAAATTCCGAATGGAGTAAAGCTTGCCAAAACCACTCCCTCGCATACGGCTCCCTCCGCGTTCACGGTTCTCTCCAAATCGATCTCGGCAACTTTCAAACAACTCTTGAACAAATCCTCGGCCTCCGATCGCTACGCCATCGGTAAAATAGCGCACACGACAACGAAGCAACTCTGCACGTTTCAACTCACCCCTTTCCTCCCATACCCGGGCGATATCATCACGACTGAAACCAGGCTGGGCAGCGTTCCCATCTTCCTTCATCCCTTTTTCCTCACCCGCTGTTATCATCCATTTACGATACCTCCGATGCACCATCCGCCAATCCGTACTATCTCCCATTGCCTCAGCGATTTTCCTCAATCCCGCACGCGCTACTTTACTGCCTCCTACCGCATTCATGGCGTAGGGAGCACTGGCGATCTTTTGGCGGGGTTGGATTTTCTGAGTGCCAGGAGATACGGTCAATCCCAGATAGCGATTCGCTTCCTGGAACGCTTCTCGGATATAGTTGGTTTGGGGTGCGGGTCTTAATTCGCCACCCCCGTTGTTGAGTAAAACATTAAATACCCCACCCGAACTCACATTTAACGGAAAAGATCTTCCCCAGATCAAATTGCCATGCTGGGGTGCATCGCAAATACGGAATTCTACGGTATACACGCCCGGGGTGATCGGCGCACTCGTGCCCGCATCGATTAAGATGCCCTGATAGTTTATGATGTCTGGCACGCTATCCTGGGCATGGCCAACCAGTAAGCTCATCAACAAAATTGTTCCCATCGCGCATAGTATTAATTTTTTCATTTTTTCTTCTCCTTTTTTCCTGAAAAAAAATCGGTTTTTCTTATCAGTCTTCATTTTTTTTCTAATCCTCTAACTGGTGTTGACCGCTGATTCGCTCTAGCGTAAAAGTTCCTTTGGTATAAAGATCTTGTGCGGTCAGACCCCCTATCTTTTCTCTGTAAATTCCTTCTAGTTTTTGTATCAAAGGTTGCTCGACCCAATTTGTTCTCAAAAGAGTTATGTTTCTACTCACCGTACGCCCCTCTTGATGCAAGGGGTTATACCGATGACGGAATGGATTGATGGGGTCGTCAACTTCTACCGTGATCGTTCTGGACCATTTGTTGGGGGCCTCATTTGTTAGCGAGAGAGGAGGCATGAAGGGAAAGGCAACCGAACTAATGCGCTGAGCCTCTTTAACCGTTGGCGGAATAGTAGTAGCACTGATATAGATTTGATGTCCATGGGTTGTTGTGGCCAGGATCACTTCCTGCAATAAGTGTGCCTGTGCATTGGTATCGACTAAAACGATAAGCCGAAAGTTAAGGGGTGATGCTGTGGGAATCACGTTAGTCGAAGTGTAATTGGGCGCATTGCCCTGGTTGATGGTGGCTGAACCGACCCATAATCCCGGGTTGGGAACGTTCAGGGTCGTGGCATGCGTATTCCCCGATGAGATATACGTGGCTAAGCCTAAGCATAGGAGTGCGGACCAAAAGGTTTGCATTTTCGATGAGCGCTCGCTCAGGCATCTTATTAAAGTCTTATCTTTCAATAAACATCCCCCCTCCCTAATTCTCTAGGAAGATCCTTGTGCTCAGACCAAATTTAGACTTCGACGATGAGTTAGGGACTCTAAATGAGAGCGTTTATGGTCGGCAAGAGAAATCTTTAAAAGAAATATCCTGGGAGGCGACATCCCTTTTATCCGTAGCAAACAGAAGGTTGGGCATTAGGATTAAGAGGAAGATTTTTTTTCAGCCACAGCTGATCCGCCGTGTGCGGAACAGAAGGTCGCAAAGAGCCGCGAAGGGAAGTAAAAGAAAAATGGATTAAGTATTTTAGAATGATTTTTCAATCTGCTAATACCAATTTGCAATCAAAATACAACGAATTAGAATGGGTCTCATAAATGTAGCGTCCTCGCTATGCGAGGAATCCGTGCACAGCACGGACACTACATCTTAAGTCCTGCTAGAGTTTGTTCTATTTTGATTGCAAACAGGTTCTAAAGGTTAAAACGGTTCTTGGTTCAGGGTTTGGGGTTTTGGGAGGGTGAAAGACTCCACTAATTCCTGTGTCGATACGTGATCCGTCCCTTATGTAAATCGTAAGGGGACATCTCAACGCGGACTTTATCACCGCTTGTAATACGGATAAAATTTTTCCTCATTTTTCCCGAAATATGAGCAAGCATCTCATGTCCGTTTTCTAGTTTGACTCTATACATTGTTGCAGGGAGGACTTTGGCGACAACGCCCTCTATTTCAATAAGTTTTTCTTTGTTTCCGGCCATATAATCTCCGTTTATTGGTTATTTGCTTTAAGGGTTCAGCGATATTTAGCGAAATCGGAGTGATGTATATACTCTTTATTTTAGAAATAACAAATAACTAATTGCTTGTTTGTTTGATTACGCTTATCACGACAAAAAGTGGGTGCTCAAACGAGCCTCTTGCCAAAAAACGCCGCTTGCGCGGCTACTACAAACCATCAAATAGCTGGACCCTATGTTTACACGTGTTTGTGGCAGCGTCGCAAGACGCGTTATCCGTTTATCCACTCGTTTGGCAAGAGGCTCAAATGTTCTTCATTAAACCTAGATGATGCAGGGAGGTTATCTCTTCAAGTGAATCAACAATCATATGTGCAGCGCTCAATCGTTCAGCAGGATAACTGTTAGTAATGGCTAGAACCTTAAGACCCGCTGATCGAGCCGCATTAATACCCGTCGGCGTATCCTCGATCGCCAAACATTGATTAGCCGTGAACTCTGCACGAACCGTTTCGGCTAGTTCTCTAACGGCCAACCGATAACCCGAAGGATCTGGTTTACTCTTCGTTACATCTTCGGCGGTTATGATGACTTTAAAAAGTTCCTGAAGGCCCAAATTTTTTAGAATAGGTCCTATATCTGATTTTAAGGCGCCACTACAAAGGCCCACCAGGACATCCTCTTTGTCTAATCGATCTAAAAGTGAAAATACACCCGGATAAGGCTGAATGTGTTTATGCGCTATTGTCTTGTCAAAGATATTAGATTTTTCTTCGATTAACGTTTCTAAATCTTTATGGGCTATTTCTTTCCCCGCTTTTTGATAGACTTCTTTAAACGCATCACGATCATCAAATCCAATGAAATCGTTGACGTAATCGGACCATGAATACCCTAATCCTTTTGGCGTAAGGACATGCTGAAATGCATTGTAATGGATTCGTTCGGTATCGACAATGATACCGTCAAAATCAAATATAACGGCGCATATTTTATTCGGTATATCGCAGGCTTTCAGAAACTCACCTGTCTCTATTTTAGTGCAGCGGTTAGTTTATCTACTTTATCAACACGTTCCCAGGTAAAGGCATTAAGTTTGTCTGTACGCCCAAAATGGCCATAGGCTGAAGTATCTTCATATATAGGCCTCAATAAATTAAGCTCACGAATAATATCCGCAGGCTTAAGTTTAAATACTTTGCGGACCGCTTTTTCAATGCGTTCATTGGGAACGGAGCCTGTTCCAAAGGTGTCGACTAAAACGGATACAGGTTCGGCATATCCGATCGCATATGCCAGCTGAACCTCGCACCGTTTGGCAAGTTTTGCCGCTACGATGTTCTTGGCAACGTAACGGGCCATATAAGCGGCGCTTCGATCTACTTTGGAGGGGTCTTTCCCGGAAAAGGCGCCTCCTCCATGTCGCCCCATCCCCCCATAGGTATCGACAATAATTTTTCGGCCTGTTAGTCCGGCATCTCCTTGAGGGCCTCCCACAACAAATCGCCCTGTTGGGTTAATAAGGAAACGTGTTTTTGGTGTAATTAGTTTGGCGGGCACTTTCTTTTTTATCACTTCTTCGATGATCCCCGCTTTAAGTTTTTGATGTGTAACATCTTTGGAATGCTGAGTGGATATAACAACGGTATCGACGTGAATGGGTTTCCCATCTTGATAGAGAACGGATACTTGTGATTTTCCGTCGGGTCGCAGAAAAGGAAGTTTTCCAGAACGACGCACTTTTGAAAGTTCACGGGTTAACCGATGGGCGAGTATGATGGGTAAAGGCATTAATTCACGGGTCTCATCGCATGCATAGCCAAACATAAGTCCTTGATCACCGGCCCCTTGTTCTTTGAACATCCCTTTCCCGGTTGTAACCCCTTGGGATATATCAGGCGATTGTCGGTCTAGGGAAACCAGTACCGAGCAGGTATCCGCATCGAAACCCATGGAAGAATCGGTATAGCCTATTTTTTTGACTTTTTTACGGACAACATCTGAATAATTCACGATCGCATGTGTGGTTATTTCACCGGCTAAAACAACCATCCCCGTGGTCACTAACGTTTCACACGCTACACGTGCTTTTTTGTCTTTAGCGAGAATCGCATCGAGTATAGCATCTGAAATTCCGTCTGAAACTTTATCAGGATGACCTTCGGTTACGGACTCTGATGTGAACAGGTGAGTATTCTTTTTTGACATCTGGATTTTTCTTTCTATTTTTGTGATTGCATATTGTCACCTAAGTTAAGCGATAAGGAATGGCGAATCGTACGCATCCTTTAGTCCGTAAAGCATGTGAAAAAACTCAACAGACCACTATTACATTAGGTCATAAAAACGGGACACTATGCCCGTTCTAATCAATGAGTTCAAGTATTTCTGGTGCGGCTTTTCGGGTTAAAGCCTGACAACGTTCTAAAATTTCTTTACCTGACGCACATTTCATAACCTCTGAAGCAAGTTTTTCTGACTCCGAATAGGTTACATTACGAATGATGTCTTTGACTTTTGGAACATTGGTGGGGCTAACACTTAGTTCATCCGCTCCTAAACCAATGAGCAAGGGGACCAAAAAAGGGTCCCCTGCCATCTCTCCACAAATCCCCGCCCAAATCCCATGTTGATGAGCCGTGTCAATGGTCCTTTTTATTAATTTGATAATGGCCGGATGAGTGGGTTCATAAAGATCAGCAATTTGTTCGTTTACCCTATCGACGGCTAATGTATATTGTGCGAGATCGTTTGTGCCTAAACTAAAAAAACTGACATGTGGGGCAATGAGATCAGCCGTAAGGGCTGCTGAAGGGACTTCGATCATGGCCCCCACATGTATGTCTTCATTAAAAGCAATTTTTTCTTTTCGCAACTCGTCTTTTGTTTCTTCTAATAACGCGTTACACTGAAGAACTTGATTGACATTGCTAATAAGCGGATACATGAGTTGAACGTTTTCGTGGCGACTGGCTCGTAAAATAGCTCTTAGTTGTGTCTTGAAAATATCTAGATTAGCCAGGCAAAAGCGTACGGCTCGCCACCCCATAAATGGATTTAGTTCAGGGACCTTTCGGATATGGGAAACAAATTTGTCGCCTCCTAAATCGAGTGTTCGAATAATCACAGATTCTGGAAAAAGTCGTTCGGCGGCTTCTTCATAGGCTGTGGCTTGTTCATCTTCGGTGGGCAATTCTTCGCTAACGAGATACAGTAACTCGGTGCGGTACAAGCCTATGCCTTTTGCTCCGTTTTCTATAACGGCTTCAACATCTTCGGGTAACTCTATATTGGCTGAAAGAGGAAGGTGATATCCGTCTTTTGTTTCTGCTGGTTTTTCGCGCAGAGCGGATAACCCTGATTGGATGGAGCTGCGTACTTGAGCCACTTTGTTATATTGGTCGATGCGTTCTTGAGTCGGATGAAGAATGAAAACCCCTTTATCCCCATCAATCAGGACGCGGTCTCGGGTAGATACTCTTACACTGACGTCATGTAATCCTACGATGGCTGGAATCTTTAGGGCTTTGGCCATAATCGCGGTATGTGATGTGGGACTTCCGATATCTGTAGCAAACCCCAATACTTTATTTTTATCCATCATGGCGGTTGCGGAAGGGGAAAGATCAGGGGTAATAATAATACAAGACTCTTTTAGTTGATCTAAGGACTTGATATTTTCTCCCGCAAGATTTTTTAGGATTCTGCGAGTCACATCACGAACATCAGCCGCGCGTTCCCGAAGATATTCATCCTCAAAAGCAGATAGAGCACTAATGTATTTTTCAGAAACATATTCGAGAATCGCATCGATATTTTTCTTTTTAGCATTTAATTCCCGAATGATTTCTTCGATAAAAGCTCGATCATCCACCACCAAAAGATGTGCATCAAAAATGCTGGCGCTCTCTTGTCCCATGGCCTTGCCGACTCTCTTCTGAATTTTATGAAGCTGCTCTTTAGTGGTGACCAGAGCAGCCTCAAATCGTGAAACTTCTCTAGAGATTTCTTCGGGAGTAATATCTCTGGCAACAGGAAGCTTATCATCTGCCTTCATAAGGAACGCAGGTCCTACAACCAGCCCAGGAGAAACGCCGATTCCCTGTAGTACGATTTCTTTTTTTGGATTAGATTTTTTGGTGGACATATCTTTTTATTTAATCTTCAGGGACATCTTCCTTCATGAGCTTCTCAATGGCATCGAGAGCCTCTTTGGCATCCGTCCCGGCAGCGGTGACCTTTAAAAAAGCCCCTTGGTGTCCTTCTAGCGTTAAAAGCCCCATGATACTTTTAGCGGAAACCACGATTCCATCTTTTTCCACTGAGATTTCGCAGGCAAATTTCGCAGCTGTTTTCACAAGTAAAGCAGCCGGTCGAGCGTGGATACCATGTGTATTCAATATCTCAAAATCGCGCGTGAGTGATGAGGGTGCTACGGATCTCTTGTTTTTATCTTTTCTCATTCACATCCTCGTCTAGCTAAGTTTCGGACCAGTTTTTCATCGAGTTCTTTAGCCGCGTCATGACCCAATTTTTTGAGTCGTTGATTGAGCGCAGCTACTTGAACGACTTGTCCCATATCACGTCCTGGGGCGACTGGCAGGGTAAGGTAGGGCATATCAATTCCTAAAACATTTTTCTTTTTAGGAGACAACCCCGTACGATCCATTTTATGTTTAGGTCCTGCATGGACCAATCTAATAATCAGATCTAACCTTTTTGAATCGCGCATGGAAGCCACACCGTAAAGACTTGGAACATGAATAAGACCTAGGCCTCTGATTTCCATATGATACCGCGTTATTTCAACGGCAGAACCTATGATTTCTCCGCTATTTGTACGTTGTAAAACAGTCACATCGTCCGATACAAGACTGTGTCCTCGCCCAATCAATGATAATGCGGTTTCGCTTTTCCCGATACCGGGTTCACCTTCAATTAATACACCAATACCTAAAATATCCAGCATGGTTCCATGCGCATGCATACGTGGACTGATGAGATCTTCAAGAATAAGGGTGCCTGCATTGATAAAATGCATCGTAATCATGGGAGAACGAATAATCGGAACTTTATACTGTTCGGCAAATTTTTTTAGATCAGGAAGTGCATGTCGATGTCGAGCAATGATAACGCCGGGGATATGTTTCTTGAAAAATTGCTCAATACGTTTCGAGCATTCCTCAGAAGGAAGACTCTTAAGATAAGCAAGTTCAGCTAGCCCGAGAACCTGCAACCGGTCATGAGCAAAATATTGAAAAAAGCCAGCTAAAGCTAAACCAGGACGGTTTAAGGTGGCTTCACCTATTATGTTATCCAGAAAAGCTTCGCCTACTTCTACTTCAAGCTTTAAAGGGTCCTGACCCGCCTCAAAGAATTCGCGAATAGATACCGATATTTCGTTTAGATGTTTCGACATAAACCATTTTGACCGGACAAACAATCTCCCTACACTGTAATAATCCTTAAGGCCCCATTGACTCAAGGCCTACACACGGCTTGATCCATTCCTATATTGCTCAACGTAGGCAATAGTAAATGAGTGAAGCGGGAACTTAGTACTATAAAAATACTAATCTTCTATATAGCTGTTTTTAGCTTCGGTTGCAAGTTCAATATCAGCTAATTTTTCACGCGATCTATGATCTTGAACCTTGTCACGAAGACGTCGGAGTTGTTTAGTCGCTTTATCTACGGCCCCATCAATAGAAACGTACAAATCATCTGATTCGTGCTGTGCATCTACTTGGATATGGTCTTTTGCTTGCACAACAATCTCGGCGATGTGTCGATATTTTTGAATATCAAGAATAGCGTGCACATATAAAACACGTGGGAATTCAGATAACGTGTGCTCAACTTTTTCAACAGCATATTTTTTAATGGCCTGTTTTGTTTCCATATGTCGGCTGGTTACGCTAATTTGCATGGTCTACCTCCTTTGTATTATTATCCTTTATCATCAACGTTCTAAAGGTTTTAATTTGCAGAACCACTCTTATGGGCTATCACCTTTTTTTCCTGCCTTCAGTGCAAAGAAGATATCAAGGTCCCTCACTCCTGTAAATCTCGTTTTTGTTCCTCTTAGGGGAAAAGCGATCGACTAAGGTTCTTTACATAGTTGATTAAAGAGTTTTGCCAATTTTTCCATTAATGCCCTTTGCTCAAATTCCGGAAAACGTCGCGTTGTCTGCTGTATTTTTTTTGCTTTCCACAGGTCATAGCTTTGGCGAATAAACCTTTTTATTCCTTCTTTATCATGATGCGTATACATCGTTCCTGTTCCGGTTTTTTCGAGTATATCAGCCGTGTCTCCGGGCACGGGACCTAGTCCAAGGATGGGATTTCCTGTTGGGAGGTATTCATAGATTTTTCCAGGAACCGTGGCCTCATTCAGCTGAAAATTGTTAATAACGACTACAAGTATCTGTGGCTGATAGAGGTATTCTAACAGTTTTTCATGTCCCACATAGGGCTGTATATTTAAGTTTTGTGCAGGAATCATCTGCGTAAGTAAAACTTGAGTATTTGGGCTTATATTTCCGACCACATTAAACAAAACATCTCCTGAAAAGGTCTTGTCTTCCTCTGCGTATTCTTGGATTGCCTCCAAAAGATGGATCGGAAACCCATTCGGGTAGATCGTTCCATAGTAGGATATAGGGAACCGGTCTGAACTAGGTTCGACATCTTTTATATCATCTCGGTCATAACCATTCGTAATAACATGGCATTTGGAGGCTTGATCACGTGGAAGTTTAGAGACGAGAAGTTGCTTTAATCGTCTGTTGGCACATGTGATGTGGTTTGCGGTTTGAAGGACTTGGGCTTCGAGTTTTTGATTTATTGATTTGACCAATCTTAAGCGAGGGACCGTGTTGTAAGCGTGATTTTCTAGCCAAGGATCGCGAAAATCGGCTACCCAAGGAATCTTCATTTTTTTACTCAGCCTTTGTGCGATCAGATGAGTGGTATAGGGAGGCGCTGAAGAGAAAATAAGTTCGGGTTGTTCTTTTTCTATAATCTGTGTACCGATTTTACATGCGTCTTTTCGCCACCCAATGCGTGAGTCAGGAATAAATAGGTTGAGTCGGATATATTCTCCGATTTTTTTGTTTAAAGACATTGCCTGGGGCTTGATTTTTTTCGACTGGGGAGCCTTTTTTCTTAGAGGGTTCTTAAACCAAGCAATTAAGCGACTAAATTGTTTATAGAGGATGTGAGGTTCGAGAGGCCTCGCTAGATATACGTGATCGATATTGACTACATCATGTTTTAAACTTTCATCGGTAGTCATATAGTCACCGTTTCTAACGGTCAATACGATGGGCATCCATCCGTAGCGGTTAAGATATTTACAGAATCTTGTAATTCGCTGAATGCCTCCTCCCCCTGCTGGGGGCCAGTAATAGGTTATAAATAATACCTTTTTCATTATTTTATTTGCTGTTGACTGATTATACAAATTCCTTGTTATAATGAAGAAGAAACACTTCCAGTGACCATTCGAGATTTGCCTCGATCACTGCCGGGCATCGATGAGATTGAGGTTTTAATCATTAATGACGGTAGCGAAGATCGAACGTGTGAAGTGGCCAAAGAATGTGGCGTACATCATATTGTTGGTTTTGCTAAGAACCGCGGTTTAGCCAAAGCCTTTATGTGTGGAATGAATGCCTCCCTAGAACGCGGGGCGGATATTATTGTGAATACAGATGCGGACAATCAATATGTTGGGGCGGATATTTCCAAACTCGTAGAACCGCTTCTTCATGGAAAGGCCGATGTGGTGATTGGTGACCGTGAAACACATACCATCGACCATTTTTCTCACTTTAAAAAATTTTTACAACGGCATGGAAGCTTTATCGCCGGATATCTTTCTGGAGCAAAAACATCGGATGCCACAAGCGGATTTCGTGCATTTACACGTGAAGCTGCTTTAGAGTTAAATATAATCAGCGACTTTTCGTATACGTTGGAAACACTCATTCAAGCGGGGAGAAAACGCTTAGCCGTACAATTTGTTTCTGTTCGAACGAATGAAAAGCTTCGAGAATCCCGTTTATTCAAAAATATATTCCAGTTTGTAAAACGTTCTGGATCGACCATGATTCGGATTTACACGACGTATGAACCGCTAAAAGTATTCTTAGGAATCGCTGCTGTTTTTCTGACTAGTGGGTTGTTTCTCTTTGCTCGATTTTTGATTTTCTACCTGCAGGGATCGGGCGGAGGACATATTCAGTCTTTAATTTTGGGTGCGCTGTTATGTCTTTTAGCCGGGTTTCTCGCGATCCTTGGAATTTTAGCCGATATGATAACCGCGAACAGAAAACTAATCGAAGAAATTCTTAAACGTGAACGGGATCATTGCAAATAGTTCCTGGATCCGTCAGTTAAACGCGGTTTTCTGCACGAACCATTTGGGCCAAAAGGAATTACAAAAAAGCCTCGACGCACCCAGCGGATGCGCCTGCGTTTTTTTGCAACCTTTTGCCTCCAAAGCATTCGCACAGAAATCCCACGTTTAACTGACGGATCCAGGTAGTTCTCTTTTTAAGAGCAAATTTATACAAAAAGAAGGTTTCTCGGTATACGTTTTGGCACGTCGAAGAGATTGGACCTTCTGTAAAAAAACTAAGATTCCATTGCAGTTCCATGCTTTCAGCAATATTATAGCATTATGAATGATATCACCTTCTCCTGGGATGATCGGAAAGATAGAGAAAATTAGCGCAAGCATGGTGTCTCGTTCGAGGAAGCAGCAACGGCATTTGCGGACGAGAACGCCAGATTGAAAAGATGATCGCGATCACTCACGGGATGAAAACCGCTTCATATTGCTTGGCTTTAGCGCCAAGCTTCGCCTGCTTGTTGTCGTTCATGTCTATCGACAGGATGAAAAAGAAACTAGGATCATTTCGGCTCGCAAAGCGACCCGAAATGAACGCAAACAATATGGAGAATTCCTATGAAAAAAGAATATGACTTCTCGGATTCTGTAAGGAACCCTTATGCCAAGCTCCTGAAGAAGCAGGTGACGCTTCGCCTCAATACGGATGCAATAACGTACTTCAAAACGTTAGCCAAAGAGACCGGAGTTCCCTATCAGAACCTTATCAATCTCTATCTCACGGAATGTGCCCACTCAGGAAGAAAACTCAGGCTAAAGTGGGCATCTTGAGGCGATAATCGAAAAATAAAATAAGGATTACTTGAACAAGCGAGTTCAGCTTATCGGACACTCCGCGCCCGAACGCTGATTCGAGACGTTGGGCAATAAATAGACATGTCATTTGATCAAAAAAAAATCGCAAATGTTTATTAAGTGCGGACGATTGTGTTGTCTGTGCTTGAAACAGTGCGGAATAAACCTAGAAGCTGCTCATATCTTTGATAAACATAAAGGCGGTTCAGATGATGAGGATAATGGAATTCCGTTATGTTTCGACTGCCATCAAGAAATTGGCGGTTATAACAAAAAGCATCCTAAAGGAAACAAATTCTCAACAGAAGAGCTAAAAGCGAAACGAAACCGGGTGTATTCTCTAGTAGATTCAGGGGCAATTTATGCTCAGATAATTGCTGAACAGGTCCGCGCCAGGACTCCATCGAGGGAAACTGCTTTAATTCCAGAAAGTTTAGATGCTCCAAAACCCTCATCAGAAGGAAAAAAGTTTTTGGAAATGTTGCTAAAAGAAGAAGTAGAGACTGAAGCACCAGCCCGGAGACTAAAACTACTGTCAAATTTGGATTCCGCTTTTGTTATCGATGAACTTCTTTCGATGACTGAACAACTAGAAACAGCAATTCAAACAATGGGGAGACTTTCAGCAACGGAGGCTTTTACTCCCGATCAACAAATACCTGGATCCGTCAGTTAAACGTGGGATTTCTGTGCGAATGCTTTGGAGGCAAAAGGTTGCAAAAAAACGCAGGCGCACCCGTCCAGGAAATAGTCATTCTAGAAAGAATGGTTCGTAGAATTACATTGTTTGGAACATTACCTTTAAAAATTGAATTGCTGAATAGCTTTCGACAGGAAATTCTAGGAACTGTTTCAGAAAATCTCAGAGCGGCCTTATTTGGAGAGTTATTGAATACGGTAAACATGGATTAATTTTTAGAAGTCAACATATTAGTACCAGTTCTCGTCAAGCATATAGAAGACATACCAAAGGAATTGCAGGCAGATTACACGATGGCTCTCCTTAACCAATCATTATCAAGCTCTTTTACAGGGGCATCGGCAGCACGAACAAGCTTGATGCAACTCCCTGAATATATGGTTCAGGCAGCGCTTCCCAAAATCAATAGTGAATACTTGTGGCGGAATGGTAACAAAAAGTATATCAAGCAATTTATAGCAAAATATGAACATCTCACTTTAGGCAAGTTGAAGTCATTATTCGAAGACTTAAAAAGCTTGGGACACAAGGATTTTTCGAGAAAATATTACCCTTTCAAAGAATAACAATAGGCCCAATCGGGTCGCCGAGACTGACCCATTAAGGGCCAGCCCCGGCTCCCACACCACCACGGCATGCGGGTCCGCACTGGGCGGTTCCGACTAGACTCGGAATTTTGGCCCGTAGTGAAGTATGATCCACTGATTGCGCATATTAGGAACCCCTTGTTCCTCTAACCATTGATTGGTCAACCCTTTCTGGACGATGCTGTTGCCCGCCATTCGCCAATAGCCTTTGCGGCTGCGGGAGGCGAGCTTTACTTCATTCTTCCAGATACCTAGCGCGATGAGGTGACGGCGGCGCATACGAGGTTGCTTCCACTGTTTCCAGTAGGTAGAGCCTCACCCTTCGTCTCATCCACTCAGCCAGCTCCATTACCTGGGTATAGGTGTAGCTGAGGCTGAAGTAGTTGAGCCAACCGAGGATATAGCGTCGGAGTTCTTTAATAGCTTCCCCCCAACAGGGTGTCCCCGGTTCCGGCGGGTGATCTCACGTACTCGCTGCTTGAACCGTTCTCTCGCTTTGGCCGTCCACACCACTTTTCCGCGTGATCCTAACTGGAAACCCAAAAAGGAACACTGTTTCAGCGGTGCGGTTCGACTCTTGGCATGGTGGACCTTCAGCTTCAGCGTTCTTTCGAGGAAGACGGTGAGGCTCTTCATAACCCGTTCGGCCGCTTTCGGACTCTTGACCATTACGATAAAGTCATCGGCATAGCGCGTGAAACGGTGTCCACGGGCTTCGAGTTCCTTATCCAGCGGATTGAGTACGATGTTGGCTAGCAACGGGGAGAGCGGGCCACCTTGCGGAACGCCCTTTGTCGTCGCCTCCCGACCTCCATCCGGATGTGCCACTCCTGCCTGCAGGTAACGGCGGATCAAAGCCAGGATCTTTCGGTCCCGGATCTTTTCGCGCAGTTGAGCCATAAGCCGGTCATGGTTCACCGTATCGAAGAACGATTTAAGATCACAGTCTACCGCATGGCGGTATCCTGCTTTCCATCCGACTTCCAGCGTACGCACGGCCTGATGGGCATTGCGTCCTGCACGAAAGCCGTAGCTGTGTTTACTGAACCCACCTTCGAAGCGAGGGTTCAGCACTTGGGCCAGCGCCCTGCTGGATCACCCGATCCAAGACCGTGGGGATGCCCAGCGGGCGTTCTGACCCATCAGGTTTTGGGATATATACCCGGCGTACAGCCGCCGGGTGGTAGGTTCCCTTCATAAGCATGGAACGAACTCTTGGCCAATGTGCCCGCATGAATGCAGGAAAGTCTTGGACGGTCATACCGTCAAGACCCGGAGCCCCTGCGTTTGAGCGGACTTTACTCCACGCCTTATTCAGGTTCTCCGGAGCCAGGACCCGTTCCATCCGTGATTCATCTTGAGCATCCCCATGCTTCCCAGCGGGCGGGTTCTCATCCTTTCCTTGCCAACTGGCTTCATCGGTCAGGATGTCCTTTCCAAGGTTGGGATGCTCCTTCTCGGTTCGACCCTTCATGGCCTCAAGGCTTCCGGTCTCTTCGTTTATTCGGGTCACAGGACCCCCGGCTTGTGGCTCACTACTATGGTCTCTGCTGACTTCCCGCAAAGTAACCTCTGCGGGACCTCCCCAGGTAAGAGCGCGTTGCTCCGCGACACAACCACCGCATTTACCTCCATAATTGAACAGAAGGACTTCGCTGTGTTGTGCCAGCTCATCCCATCATATCGGCCTTCTATGCAGTTCTTATTCATTGGCTCATCGCTTTCCGCTAGCCTTCCTTCCCCCGGTCGGTTACCCTTCCAGAGTTGGCTTCACGTAGTCGTTCAGTTTATCTGTTCTTCTACAGGGGACTTGAACCCCATTTACAACGCGCCCATGCTGGGCGCACACAATGCGGTCGAGTTTACGGCTTGATCGTGGCTGCATGAAAATTGCGGAGCAATTTATCCCGCCACCACCGGCCGAAACTCAGCACGAGCGTTAGCTAATAGAAATAGAAAGGAGGAAGCATGAACACAATTGAAGTAATAAGAGAGTTTTTTGGATGGTGTTCAATTATCAATATCGGGTTGTTGGCGTTGTCGGCAATACTGATCATTCCCCTTCGTAAAACTGTCTGTCGTATCCATGGAAAAATGTTTGATTTAGATGAAAGATATTTGTCTCAAGCGTATTTCCAATATTTGGCACAATACAAGATCGCCATATTTATTTTGAATATTGTCCTGTACTTCGCCTTGAAACTCATGAGCTGATCAAAGAAAGCTAACCATGCGGTGGAGCTACGGCTTAATCGCGATGGCAACACAACTTGCTCTGCAAGTTTGGTGTCGTCACTGGCCGGCGCTCACCGCTAACGTTGGCTTAAATAGAAAATGTCTGAACCTGATATAAAAAAACTATTTGAAGATTATCGGAAATCCCTACACAAGGAACTCCAGGATCTTCGCTCTATGATTGATCTCATTACACAGATTGAAGGTCGAAGAAAGCTAGAAGGTGACCCTCCCATCAGTCGAATGACGATCTACCGCTACTTGTACAGTCCAAGAGGGGCTGGCTACCGAAAATACCTGCGTGGCCCCGGAAAGAAAAAACGAGCGACTCGGAAAAGCCATTCACGTATACACAACCAAACGATGATTGACCAACGCCCCGAAGAGGGTGAAAGTCGCAAGGTGGCAGGCCATTGGGAAGGTGACACTATTCAGGGCCAAACGAGAAAAGAGGCCTGTGTAGTCACTCTAGTAGATCGAGCGACTCGATATCTCATCGCCGATCTTTTACCTCGATGCAATGCCGAATCGGTCAACCGTTCCGTACCTCAGTTCGCTGATTCAGGGCTCCCCTGTAAAACGGTGACTGTAGATAATGGCATGGAGTTTGCCAGCCATGCTAAACTACAGAAAAAAATAGCAACCCCCATTTTCTTTGCTGAAGGGAGAAACCCTTGGCAAAGAGGGAGCAACGAAAACACGAATGGTTTGCTTCGCCAGTTTTTCCCGAAGAAAACCGACTTTGCTGCCCACAGCTCCGCTTAGTTGAGCTGGGCTGTGGAGTTACTGAATAATAGACCGAGAAAATGCTTAGAATATAGAACGCCCAAAGAAATGATGGATAGCTTCGGTTTTGCACTTGTAAGTTGAGTCTGCACCATTGAAAACGAGCTTCAAAAGGCTTTCCAATCATTGGGGAAAACGAGCACAAAAAGGTCAAAAAAATGGAAGAGAAAGAGGTCTATAAGAAGATCAGATATTGATTTGATTATAGAGAATTTAAGACATGACGTTTACAGGAAGGGGGGGGTACGGACACTGTATCATTACCTGGGTATCTTTAGAGCATTTAACGATTGAAATGCCTCTCTAGAAGATCTATACTCCATGACATGAGTATAGCAACAGCAGAAATCCGGCGGCGTGCGATAGATGCCTACAAAATGGGCAAAGGTTCCCAGGCCGATATCGCATCTTCTTATCGTGTAGATCTTAGAACGTTTCAGCGTTGGCTCTCTCGTTTCAACGAAACCGGACAGACCGCTCCCCGACCGCGTGGGCATCGTCAGGCCCTCTACAGCGGAAAGCAGCTCAAGGCGTTGGCTCAACTGGTGGGCAAACATCCCGATGCAACGCTTGAAGAACTCAAGAACATGAGCGGCGTGAAGGGGTCGATCATGGCCGTACAGCGGGCGTTGAATCGGTTGGGCTGCCGGTATAAAAGAAACGCTTCACGCCAGCGAGCAAGACCGGGCGGATGTAAATCTCTTGAGAAAGCAGTGGATCCAAGAGGTAGCCAAACTTGATCCAAGTCGCCTTGTCTTTATTGATGAATCCGGGGCGAAAACTAATATGACTCGTCTGCGGGGCCGGGCGTTGGGCGGGAACAGGCTTTTTACCAAAACGCCTCATGGACATTGGTGTACCACCACCTTGATTTCTTCGGTCCGCCTGGACGGAACAACAGCGGCCATGGAGGGGGAGGGGGCGACAGACACGGCTGTTTTTGGAGAATATATTCGCCGGGTTCTTCTCCCGACTCTTTCACCTGAAGACATCGTCATCATGGACAATCTTCGCGTCCATCACAATCCCAAGGTCATTGAACTCATTGAGTCATGCGGGACCCATGTAAGATTCCTTCCACCCTACAGTCCCGATTCCAACCCCATTGAAAAAATGTGGGGCAAGATAAAGAATCGGTTGGGCAGCCTTGCAGCCCGCAGTCAGCAGGAACTATCTGAAGCGATCACACAAGCGTTCGAAGAGGTTTCTCCCGACGAGGTAATCGGCTGGTTTTCTTCGTGCTACATCGCGACACCTCAATCGTGAAGCGCTCTAATGATCATGGTGGTGGTCATGTCCGTGATGGTCATGATGATGTGATCCTTGATGGCTCTGTTGGTGTTTCTCAACTGTATCTTTCCTGATTTCGGGTAAGTGAGACGCCATTGGAAAAGTAAAATAACCGACCAGTTGATAAACCAACAATAGAGCTCCAGCAACGATTAACCCAGAATTCACAATTTTTGAGAAGGTCCCGAAAAGAGGGCCCCTTATGAGTCTTAAGAGTGGATAAACAATAGCAAGCACTGCTATCTGACCCACTTCAACCCCCGCATTGAACGAGATTATTTTCCAAGCTAGATTGTGATCTCCTAAAGAGATCTGCTGCAACCGTGTAGACAATCCAAAGCCATGCACGAGACCAAACAGAAAAACCATGAGGGTTAGGTTTGGCGGATTTTTTAAAAAGCACTTTTTAAACCCGTCCAGATTTTCAAATCCTTTATAGATTACGCTTCCAGCAATAACAGCATCTACAAGATAGTAGTTTGCAGTGATTCCGAAAAGGGTAGCGAGAATAAGAGTTAAACTATGCCCCACTGTAAAAGCGGTTATAAATTTAACAATATCTGAGAATTTTGTTAAAAAGAAGATAACGCCAATAAGAAACAAAATATGATCATAGCCGGTGACCATGTGCTTGGCGCCTAAGAATAGATAATCAGCCAGACCCCCTTTGACCATTTCGGCTTTGTCAACATCTGAAACTCCATGCCCGAATAGAGAGACAGGCAACGTGAAAAATAGTATAAATAAGACGCTTGATTTCATTTTTATTTCATATCATCTTTGCTTGTCGAGGTTTCCTGTTCCGTGACGGACCGAGTCTGACTGGTCTCATTGCCCTCAACAATTTTTCTTAGATACTCGGGTAACTCCACACCGGCTATCTTGGATACATCATGTAACGCGGGAAGCAATTTGTAAAGGTTTCTTAAAAAATTAGCCGTCGAATTTCCGTTCTCGTTTCCTCCAGCCTGATCCCAGGCGGTTACTGTATCATGTTATCTTTTGTAGTACCATAAATTATCCGTTTTTACACCCACTCGTTCAATGGAAAGCCGGGCTTAAAAATCCTTCCATCTATAGGAGAAACGAACACAAAGAAATTATGGGTCTAATGTTATCGATTTTAGTGCACGATAAAGTTTACTATTAAGTAATGAAGTATGGTTATATTTGCAGGAGCAGAGGTTCTAATCAAACACGTTTTAATGGCTAGTCGTGAATAGTATATGGAGGTGTAAAGATGGGAAAAGAATATCCCCAAATCGATGCGAAGATGCAGGGTTGGATTACTCAACAAAAAGTTTTTTTTGTGGCTACGGCGCCCTTATCTATAGATGGGATGGTTAACTGTTCTCCGAAAGGGATGGATACGTTTAGGGTCATTGATCCACATACCGTTGCGTATTTGGATTTAACAGGTAGCGGAATTGAAACGGTCTCTCACATCAAGGAAAACAGAAGAGTGGTTATCATGATGTGTGCCTTTGAGGGGGCGCCTAAGATTGTCCGATTTCATGGGCATGGCCAAATATGTGAGGTTGGAACTGTTCCGTATCAGGACATCATAGGCTGTTTCCCCAAGCATAAAGGGACTCGTTCTATTATTAAAGTGAATGTTACGCGTGTGAGTGATTCATGTGGGTTTTCTGTTCCGATTTATGAGTATTGTAAAGATCGAGATACCCTAACCAAATGGGGTGATAAGAAGGGGGTGCAAGGTTTGAAGCAGTATAGAAATGAGAATAACAAGTATAGTTTAGATGGGTTGATAGGTTTAGATGAAACCTTGAGCTAGAGAGACAAAAACGTTTTTTTCGAGATTAGATGTATATATATAGGAAGAGGGGATATGATAACACTTGTTACTGTAAACTCATTGATTGAGGCAGACCAACTATGTGCAGAACTCGATTCATTGGAGATTAAGGGGTTTATTCCTGATGAAGGTGTTGTCGGTGCAAATCCGTTATACGTCAATGCAGTGGGAGGGATTCGTGTTCAAGTTCACAAAGAAGACCTTGATAAAGCCCGCGAGTTTATCCAAGAAATACGTCCGGTTGTTGCTAAAAGAGACTTGATGTGTCCTCAATGCAAGGGGACTGATATTGAATATGAAAAGTTTTCTATACGACTTGCATTTCTAACACTCTTATTGCTTGGATTTCCTTTATTGTGGATTAAGAGGACATGTTGCTGTAAATCGTGTGGGCATAGGTGGAATTATAAAAACTCTCATAAGATGGTCTAAAAAAGTGTACAAGAGACCGTGTTCGATACCGAAAGGAATAGCAGTACGCCATGAATCTGGAACAGAAAGAGACTTTACGTCAACGTATACAAGAGACCATCACGCGTTGTAAGGAAGATATTATGCGACTGGAAAAATCGGCTTCTCCTATTGCACCGGATAAGGCCTTGGGCAGGTTGACACGTATGGATAGCTTGAATGATCAAGGGATCAGTAAGGCCGCTCTTTCTCAAAATCAAGATAAATTTTATAAGCTTGAACAAGCCCTCGATCTTATTGATCGTCCCGAGTTTGGTGACTGTGCGACTTGTCGTTCTCCTATTTCCATTGAACGTCTTATGGTCTTGCCTGAAAGCACACGATGTGTGAATTGTGCTAGCAAGTAGGAACGGATTAAGTCTAAGGTCAGTAGACTGAAGAGTTGCAGGTCAAGGGTTAATGGACTTTCGACCTTAGACTTTTTGGCTAAGAACGTATTTGCCGATTGACAAGATGTATGAATAGTATCAGTGTATATGCCTTTAGATACTTCAGTGACTAAATAAAATCAGTGACTAAATAAAATGGATGAAATAAAACAGAGTGAACATTTAGATGCATTGCGCAATGTTATTGATCCTGACCTTCATCTCAACATTGTAGATTTGGGTTTGATCTATGGCGTTGAGCAAAAAGAGGGTACTGTAGATATCCAGATGACATTGACGACACCAGGATGTCCGTACGGGCCGTACCTTTTGCATCAAGTTGACCAGACATTAAAAGGGCAACCAGGCGTTGAAGAAGTAAATGTTGACGTTGTATGGGATCCACCGTGGGGACCCGAAAGAATGTCAGAAGCTGCAAAATTAGAATTAGGATTTGATTTGTAAAAAAAGAAGTCATTTTGTTCCGATACGCGATGCCATCGGGACGTCATTAGGTCAGTTATCTCAATCCGTTGACATGATGGAGATGTCATTTGTTGTAATGACGTTCTCCGTAGGAAAACAATTGCCGCGAGCAAAGCGAGTAAGTGACCAGAAATGACTATACATGACGCGATCCGAAGGAGAGCAACTATGAGTGAGAAGGTTTATTTTGAAATTCGGAATCTACATGCAGATGTGGAGGGAAGTCCAATTTTGAAAGGGGTTGATTTAAAAATCAACAAAGGTGAAATCCATGCCATGATGGGACCGAATGGTTCTGGGAAAAGTACGTTATCAAATGTGATTATGGGGCATCCTAGCTATGAAGTCACGGAAGGCGAAATTCTTTTTGGTGGACAAAATATGGTTGAATTAGCACCTGAAGAACGTGCGCAGTCAGGTCTTTTTCTGGCTTTTCAATATCCCGTTGCAGTACCCGGCGTGACCACGGCCAAATTCTTGAAGAGTGCATTTGATGCGGTTCATGGTGAACAAAACATTAAAGCTATAGCCTTTCTAAAAGAGTTACGTGCGAATATGAAATATTTAGGTGTGCGAGAAGAATTTATCAATCGCTATATGAATGATGGGTTTTCGGGCGGAGAAAAAAAACGCATGGAAATTCTTCAAATGCTTACCCTACAACCCCAAATGGCTATTATGGATGAGACGGATTCAGGGCTTGATATTGATGCCCTTAAGGTTGTTTCAAAAGGGGTAAATAAATTAGTGAGCCCAGCGTTTAGTCTGCTCGTTATTACTCATTACGAACGTATTCTAAACTACATTAAACCTGATCATTTACACATTCTGATGGATGGCAAGATTGTGTTTACCGGCGGTTCGGAAACCGTAAAAAAACTTGAAGAAAAAGGGTACGATTGGGTCAGAGAAGAATATGGACAAGAGGTTTTAGCAGGGAGGGAAGAAGCGTCAAAAGTCTAAGGCCAAAAGCCGAAAGAAGGAAAAGAACAAAAAAAGTCTTTGTCTTAACGACCTATGACCTTCAGATCTTCGGCGCTTTATCTTTATCATCATGACTACAGAAACCACATTTATTAATGACGAATATAAATACGGCTTTGTGACAGAAGTCGAAGCCGATACCATTCCTAAGGGGTTGAACGAAGATATTATCCGAATGATTTCTGAAAAGAAGAACGAACCGGATTGGATGTTGGAATGGCGTTTGCAGGCCTATCGGTGGTGGCTTAATAAGGAAGAACCACAGTGGCCTATGTTGAATTTCGAGCCCGTCAATTACCAGGATCTGCGCTATTATTCAGCCCCCAAAAAAATGGCTGACCGGTTTAAAAATGAGGAAGGTAAAATTGATCCGGAAGTCAAAAAAACCTTCGAAAAACTTGGGATTCCTTTAGATGAACAAAAACAGTTAGAAGGCGTAGCCATAGATGCGGTATTTGATAGTGTATCGGTCGCGACTACGCATCAGAAAGTTCTTGAAGATTTGGGCATCATTTTCTGTTCAGTTTCTGAGGCCTGCGAAAAACATCCTGAACTTATAAAGAAGTATTTAGGTTCGGTTGTTCCCTATACCGACAACTTTTACGCAACACTCAATTCTGCGGTATTCACAGACGGATCATTTGTATATGTGCCGAAGGGCGTGAAATGCCCTGTTGAACTATCTACCTATTTCAGAATTAACGCTCAAGACACGGGTCAGTTTGAACGAACACTAATTATTGCCGATGAAGGAAGCTATGTCTCCTATCTGGAAGGGTGTACAGCGCCCATGCGAGATCGAAACCAGCTTCACGCAGCGGTGGTCGAACTCATTGCGTTAGGAGATGCTCAAATTAAATATGCAACCATTCAGAATTGGTATGCTGGAGATAAAGAAGGGAAGGGGGGCATTTACAATTTTGTAACCAAACGTGGTCATTGTCGCGGGAAAAATTCAAAAATCTCCTGGACCCAGGTTGAAGCGGGTGCCGCTATTACATGGAAATATCCCAGCTGTATTCTTGAAGGCGATAACTCAACGGGTGAATTTTATTCAGTGGCTGTGACCAACAATTGTATGCAAGCCGATACCGGAACTAAAATGATCCATATCGGGAACAAAACAAAAAGCACGATCATTTCTAAAGGCATCTCCGCGGGACAATCAGCAAATACATATCGGGGGCTCGTCCAAGTTTTGCCAGACGCTTTTGGATGTCGAAATTATTCAGCGTGCGATTCCATGCTAATGGGGGATCAATGTAGCGCTAATACCGTGCCTTATATCGAAGCTGAAAATAGTACCGCGGTTATTGAGCATGAGGCAACAACTTCGAAGATTAGTGAAGAACAACTTTTTTATATTAAGAGCAGAGGGATTGATGAAGAAAATGCGATCAATCTGGTCGTTAACGGATTCTGTAAAGAAGTCTTCAAACAATTGCCCCTTGAGTTTGCTGTTGAGGCTACGAAATTATTAGAAATGAAATTAGAGGGAAGTATTGGATAACAAGTCAGAGGTCAGGAGAAGACTGATATCAAGAATCGAGTATCTAGCAATGACAACAGCACAAATAGCAATACCTGATCAACAGGTTGACTTCATGCCAGGGTTTGGCGAGGAGCAATATAGCCAACTTGGTGTTCAAGACGAACCTGAACTTCTTCGTGCTAAACGCGAAGAAGCCTTTAGGTTCTATAAAAACCTTCCCGTTCCCACAAACAGAACCGAAGAGTGGCGCCGTACTGGTCCGGCTCTTTTCCCGTTTGACTCCCTAAAATCTCTTCCTCAACTCAAACAGGCCGAGTATGCCGGTGAAGGGAGCTGGGATAAATATTTTGATGTAGTTGTTTCTATTGATGATACCTCTTTTTCTATTCATGATCGGTCTGGTGTCTTGAAAAAAGAAGTTGTGTTTGTATTACCTCTTGCTGAAGCAAGTATACGGTTTCCAGATCTTGTTAAAAAACATCTTCAAGGCCAAGCATTGCCTGCTGATATGGGTAAAATAGAAGCACTGAATAGCGCGTTTTGGAATATAGGTCTGTTTATCTATATCCCTGCCAAGACAGATTTGAAAAAGGGCATCTTAATTAAGCATCAGCATCAAACTTCTGGCGCTATTTTAGTGCCTCGTTTAGTTGCGGTTGTAGAGGAACAAAGCACGGCTCATATCACAGAACACTTTCTGTCAGTAGATGACCTTTCTTTTATGTCTATAACGAGTAAAGAACTCTATGTCCAACAAGCGGCTCGCCTTAAGATTGTTACACTAAAAAAATGGGGCAACCAGTCCTATCATGTAGCCAGTGATATGGCGCGTGTAGAGAAAGATGCTCAGGTTGACTTAGTTACCTTTAATACCGGCGGGAAAGTTTCAAAGATGAAATTTGGGAGTGATGTTGCTGGAAAAAATTCGGCGGCCGAATTAGACGGACTTTTCTTCGGGCAAGATGACCAACATTTTGATCAAACAACATTGCAAGTCCATTCTTCTCCAGACACCTATAGTCGGTTGTTATACAAAGGTGTTGTAAAAGATAAAGCCCATTCGGTCTACCAAGGGGTTATCCAAGCCAAACCAGGTGCTATTCGTGTAGATGCCTACCAAACGAATAATAACATTGTGCTTAATGATGGTGCTCGAGCCGATACGATTCCTGGCTTGCTCATTGATGCGGATGATCTTAAATGTAGCCATGGCGCAACCATTGGTAATCTTGACGAGGAACAGATTTTTTATCTTCGATCAAGAGGGCTAAGCGAATCTGAAGCCCGGCGCATTGTGCTGATTGGATTTTTTGAAGAAGTTATTGAGCGTATCCCGCAAGATTTTATACGTGATCATATCCATGAGCTTATTAATCAAAAAATACTAAAAGAAGCTGAAGATTAAATGAAACGAGTTGCTTCGAGAGGTATTCCAAAAACTTCTGAAAAAACCTTATTGGGGGTACCATTTAACCGTCATAAATTTTTTGAAAGGATCATGTGATATGTCAGAGGTTAACACAGAAGAGTGGGCGGCCGTTGCCGACCTAGACGATTTTAAAGATACCGATCGAAAACTGATTGATTTAGGGGGCGAAAAACAGATAGGCCTGTTTAAAGTAGAGGGTGGTTATTACGCCATAGATTCATGGTGTAGCCATCAGAAAATGTCACTGATGGAAGGTCCCGTAACAGGGCATGAAATTATGTGTCCCTTGCACGGTGCCCGGTTTGATTTAAAAACGGGACAGCATTTAAGTTTTCCTGCGGTTAAACCGGTGGGGAGCTATCAGGTAAAAGTTGGAGGGGATCAGATTCTTTTGAAACCATAAAGAGTTGCCCACGAATCACGAAGATCTGCCGTGGTGGAACATGAATGTTCACGAATAAAAAAATAGAGCTTCCTTCCTAAATCCCTGTCTTGATTCGTGGATAAAAAATTTCGATGAAATGAAACATATATAATGAGCTGTTTTAACGCCAATACCATCCGTTCAGATTTTCCTGTTTTAGACCAAATTCTCTATGATGGGAAACCTTTGGCCTATCTCGATAACGCGGCAACCACTCAAAAACCGCACCACGTTATTCATGCTGTTCAGGAGTACTACGAAGCATACAACTCCAATGTCCATCGTGCCCTGCATTTCCTTGCCGAACGCGCTACTGTAGCCTATGAAGAGACGCGTAAAAAAGTCGTTTCATTCATCCATGCAAATACGGAAAGGTCGATTATTTATACACGCGGTACGACCGAGAGCATAAATCTTGTTGCTTATAGTTGGGGTAGAAAAAATATAGATGAGGGTGATGAAATTATTCTTTCTGAAATGGAACATCATAGTAATCTTGTCCCTTGGCAGATTCTGGCCCAAGAAAAAAAAGCAAAGCTTTGTTTTATACCTGTGCTAGAAGATGGAACGTTGGATCTGAACGCCTATACCCATCTGCTTTCTTCAAAGACAAAGTTAGTAGCGATTACGCATATGTCAAATGTCTTAGGGACCATCAATCCGGTTCAGAAGATGATTGATCAGGCTCATCAGGCCGGTGCTCTTGTTCTGTTGGATGGCGCACAAAGTGTTCCTCATGTATCGATTGATGTGTCGCAATTAGATGTCGATTTTTTAGCCTTTTCTGGACATAAAATGCTTGGACCTACGGGAATCGGGATTCTGTATGGCAAAGAAGCCATCCTTGAATCTATGCCTCCCTTTCATGGAGGCGGAGAGATGATTCATAAAGTTGAATTGGAACAGTCGACGTATACTGAACTTCCTCATAAATTTGAAGCGGGGACCCCAAATATTGCTGGAGTTATCGGATTCGGAGAAGCCATCGATTATCTGGAGGGGGTAGGGATGGGAGCGGTTCAATCCTACGAGCAGTTGCTAACGCAATATGCTTTATCAAAATTAGAAAAAATCTCAGGATTAACGATTATTGGAAAGGCCCTTGAACGTGGAGGGGCAATTTCATTTACATGTGAAGGGATTCACCCGCATGACTTATCACAATATCTTGATCGAGAAGGAGTGGCCATCCGGGGTGGACATATGTGTTGTCAGCCTCTTGTGCGAAAGTTTGATAGTACTGCTTTAAATCGTCTAAGTCTATATCTATATAACATGGAGCAAGATATCGACCAACTGATTGAAGCTTTATTAAAAGCAAAGGAGTTTTTTAAAACATGACAGATTCCGTTCCGCTCGATGATTTATACCAAGAAATTATCTTGGATCATTTCAAAAATCCTAGAAATGTTCAGAAACTTTCTGATGAAGAAGTCCTGATTGAAGAAGAAAACCCAACGTGTGGGGATCAGATTCGGGTGACCGCTAAAGTTGAAGAGGGGTGTATTGTCGGTATTAAATATGAAGCTAAAGGATGTGCCATCAGCACCGCTTCAGCATCGATGATGTCAGAAGCATTGATGAATAAACCGGTTGAAGACGCGCGCGTGGCCATACAAAATTTTACAAGGACCATGAAGGGTGAGCAGGAGATGTCAGAAGATGAATCGGGTGATCTCATCGCCCTTCAAGGTGTTAAACGGTATCCTTTACGTATTAAATGTGCAACCATGAGTTGGCATGCATTAGATCATGTGCTGGATAAAATGAGTGTTGAAAAATAGTTTTTTTCTTTCAGGTAAATAACCTAAAGGCAGGTTTCCGTGTTATCGTAAGAGGCTCATAAGGCTCTTGTCCTTTTATTCCATGTCAAAAAAAACTAAATGTCTATTCATGGGTTGTATCCTTGTACTTCTCTATGGGTTGGGTGTTACGGTCCGTCGAGTTGTGTTGGAGGCGCACTATAGTGTACAGAAAACTGAACTTTCTTTTACACTCGAAAGTGCTCTTGCTTATCGCCTGGTTGATCAAGTTTGTCGTTTGGGGACCCTTCCGGAAATCGATCAAGACATTGAATATCCAGAAGGGATCAATGTTCGAGAAACGTATTCTATCGGTTCAGAATACGTCTATTCTTTTTTGGCTAAGTTTTCCCCCCATCCTTCTCTTTGACGCAAAAGATTCGTTGGATTCAGATGGCCTGGTTTTGTTTAGGGATTCCTTTGCTAGGGATATGGGTAGGCCGATGTTGGGGTTCTTTCACGGCGGGTTGTATATCCAGTGCGTTTTATGCACTATCCTTATCTAGTGTAATCCGTTCTACCGGGCTGGAAATTTCACGTGAAAACTTTTCCCTTCCTGTCCTTATCGCTTCCTTACTTTTTGAAACATGGGCCGACCGATCTTTTGGAAAACGTGTATATCTTTTTTCACTGATATCATCTCTTTTGCTAGGGATCGCTTTAATGACATGGGATATGATTCAGTTCTATATCATCTTATGGATGCTTATAGCTTATATACGTTTGGTTCGATTCCATTATGTAAAGAGTCTCTGTCTACGTGTTCGTTGGATATGTATGTGGGTCATTTTAATGTGTTGTGGTTTATTGAACCCGTATCTTAAAGCCGATTTATTTATCCTCTCACCCGCTGGGTGCGTCGAGGCTTTTTTGTAATTCCTTTTGGCCCAAATGGTTCGTGCAGAAAACCGCGTTTAACTGACGGATCCAGGTTCCCCTTATGTATACCGAAACGTATGGACATTTTTTTGAATTATGGGTCGCCAAAATCAAATTTCTAAATATGAAACCTTCTGATCCCGCTGTTTTAAATTTTGATCAACGGATGATGTGGGTGCCTGCCTTGCACTCTGCGAATCTTCGATGGGTGCTTCAATTATTTCCTGGAATATTAGGGTTGACACTGGGGACCGTCTTTGTATTATGGCCTAAATTAATTGTCAGACCTCAATTCAGATTATATCAGCTAGTATTCTTCTATAGTACCTCTTTGGTAACGTGTTTGTTCTTTGTTAGGTTTCATGTATATCTTTCAATTTTTTCTTCGGCACTCTTGGGATGGTGGGTCGTGTGGGTTAACGAACGAACAGGTCCCTCAAAACGACTCGCTTGGACACGACAAAGCCTTTGGGTCATTATCCTCATTGGATTTGTCATGGAAGCAAGAAATACATTGAATCGTCCTGATCGATGGGGTCGGCAAGGTGTTTATTACGCAGAACTAAATGAATTAAATACATGGTTAAAAGAGCATGTTTCGCCCGAACCCGTACTGGCCAATTTTGGTGTGAGCGCTTCAATTTTAGGGTACGGGAACTGTCCCATTATTTTACATCCTAAATTTGAAACAAAAACAATACGTCAACGTGTACAAGATTATGGAGAGACCCTTTTTAAAAAATCAGAGAAAGCCTTTAGGGATTGGGCGGATGGGTTTAAAATCCGCTATTATGTGTATTCGATGGGAGAGTTTTCCTCTAAACACCCTGAACAGCAAATGAGATATTTTGTAAACGCGTTGAATCCTGATGCACATGCCGCTGCAAGGATGTTTGAGTTTAACCCGTAGAAAGGAACACATTTTCGGTATCTATGGGGCAATCGCAAGTATCGAGTCTTTAAAATAGTCACACGTACCGATGAAGCGTTATCCCATCAACATGGACACGATGCACAAGATGCGTTTCAACAGGGAAAACCTGAGTCGGGCCGAAAAAGAAGCAGTTCTTGCGCTCAAGCTTTTCGCTCATAATAAACTCGCTCTAGACGTGTTAAGACGTGTTGGATCGTTAAAAGAAAAAGGCTTTTCCTATCAAGGCTATGAAAAAAGATGATGGGGCCATAGCGGTTGGGATTACCGGGGGTATCGGATGCGGAAAGAGTGAAGTGGGCCGGATTTTAATTGAACAAGGTATTTCAGTTTTAGATACAGATACAGTGGCTCACCAAATGGTGGAGCCCGGAAAAACATGTTATAGACAAATTATTGATCATTTTGGTCAGGATCTATTAAAAGAAAATGGGACCATTGACCGAGATAGGCTCGGTAAAAAGGTTTTTTCTAATCCGTCTCAAAGAGAGGTCCTTAATCAAATCATTCATCCCAACGTAAAAAGATACTATCGAAAGTGGGTGCAGGATCGCCTTAAGGAACAAGAGATGGCCGCTGTGATTGTTCCTCTTCTTTATGAGATCAATGAAACGTTATTATGGAACGCTGTGATTTGTGTTTCGTCTCCTTTTGATGTGGTCATTGCAAGATTAAAAAAGAGAGGATTCAACGAACACGCGATACAACAAAGGGTAGAAGCTCAATGGCCTTTGTCAAAAAAAGAAGAACGGGCTGATTATATTATTATGAACGACGCGACTTTAGATGATCTAAAAACAAAAACAAAAAAAGTAGTATTCGATCTTTTAAAAAAGGAGAAAAGGAATCATGTCTGAGACAAAGAAAGAAAAACCACAAACCCAGAAGACAAAACATAACACTCGAAAACCAAATCCCAATACAGCCGCTGTTGCTGAAGATAAAGATCCGGCTACCACAAACCCTGAACCTGCAGAGAACAAGGATCAAGTGCCTCTTAAATTATATGACTTGCAGACCATGTCGGTTCTAGACTTAGTAAAAATGTCCGCGTCGTTTAACCTGGAAGATGTGGCGGCCCTCCGTAAACATGAATTGATTTTTGAGATTCTTAAAGCCAATGGGCGTCAGAAAGGAAAGATGGTTGGCCGAGGCGTACTCGAAGTGCTTCCGGATGGGTTTGGGTTCTTGCGGTCTCCCCATTATAATTATCTGCCGTGTCCCGAAGATATCTATGTTTCTCCATCGCAGATACGTCGATTTGGTCTGCGGACCGGTGACCTTGTCGAAGGAGCAATACGTTCTCCCAAAGAAAAAGAAAGATTTTTTGCTCTGCTCAAAGTCGCTAACATTAACGATAAAGATGCCGATGCCCCTATCCATAAAATTCCGTTTGAGAATTTAACGCCTCTTTTCCCGGATAGACGTTTTGTTTTAGAAAGAGAGGCCAAGGAGATTTCCATGCGTGCTATGGATCTCGTAACGCCTATAGGCGTTGGACAACGTGGCCTTATTGTGGCGCCTCCTCGTACCGGTAAAACCGTCCTGCTCCAAAAATTAGCGAATAGTATATCGGCCAACAGTCCCGATGTTAAACTGGTTGTACTGCTCATTGATGAGCGGCCCGAAGAAGTGACCGATATGCAACGAAATACCCAGGCCGAAGTTCAAAGTTCTACCTTTGATGAGCCGCCTGAACGTCACGTCCAAGTCGCAGAAATTGTTATTGAAATGGCAAAACGAATGGTTGAAAACGGAAAAGATGTTGTGATTTTGTTAGATAGTATCACGCGTTTAGCGCGTGCCTATAACACCTTGCAGCCGCATAGCGGAAAAATTCTTACAGGCGGTGTCGACGCCAATGCCTTACACAAACCCAAGCGGTTTTTTGGAGCGGCACGAAATGTAGAAGAGGGTGGAAGTTTAACCATTATTGCGACCGCTTTAGTAGATACAGGAAGCCGTATGGACGAAGTCATTTTTGAAGAGTTTAAAGGAACAGGGAATATGGAGTTAGGCTTGGATAGAAACTTAGTCGATAAACGAATCTTTCCTGCCATCAATATAGAGAAATCAGGGACTCGAAAAGAAGAAAGTCTTTTGCACCCCGATGAATTAAATAAAGTTTGGATGTTACGTAAAGCCTTAAAAGATGTCCCCTCTGTTGAAGCCATGGAGTTATTGATTAGTCGATTAAAAAAGACAAAAAGTAATGCTGAGTTTTTGATGGCCCTTCAGAATGCATAACCATGGACAGCAACCCATATCCAAGGGGACTTCGTGGGCGTCGGCGTGGTCCTTATCGTGTGATAAGTGGTGTGGCTGTTTTCGTTTCCGCTTTAGTCCACGTCTATCTAATACAAATCTTGCCTCCCCTTCCTGTAAGAAGGCTTCCGGCCATCCATGCAGCACATGCGTTAAAGTCAATGACCCTCATGAATGTGTCTCCGACATGGAACACTTCTTTCCAACAACCTACGCGTTACCATCCGGAGAATCCGGGATCACAGGTTGATGTTCAACAAGAACTAGAGGACTATACCGCTGCATTAGAAAAAACATTTCCCGAAGAACTCACATGGGACCAACCCGCTCATCTTGTTACGCAAAAAGATGCCCTCATTGAGCCTTCACCTTTTGAGGCGTCTGCACCATGGTCACCTCGAGAAGCGATCATGCAGATTGAAGAAACACTCTATCAGGACGATGTGAGTGCATTACCGCGTCGTTATATACCCTATACCGATCGAACGGTGAGCGTGCCTGACATCACGTTACCTACCGATATTCAAGCCGAGACCCTTTTAACACATGTTCAACCGTCCATCAAAGAAGCTGCTTTGGAGGTCACGCAACCTTTTTCAGAAGTATTTAGACAGACCTCAATAGTCAAAGAAACAAACCTGTCGATACACATTCAATCCGATATAGAGAAAGATACGTTAAGAGAGACCGCATCATTTGTGGATGAGAGCCATGAAGAAATTACGCATGTAGAGCCGATCGAACGGTTGCTTGATTTAGATCTCTACACCTTTTCAATATCCAGATCGTCCTGGCACCTATTTTAAGATGGAGATTCAACGGCTTGGCATTGAACAGCTGCCTGTTTTACCTAAAGACATTCTATTTATCCAGGACGGGTCGCGCAGCATGAAGCAAGCGAAATTGAATGGGTGTAAACAGGGACTAACACATTGGCTAAATGTTTTAAATGAGGAGGATCGGTTTAATGTTATTGCTTTTCGTGAAGATGTGACCTGGTGTTTTAATACCTGGCATCCTGTTCATCAGGAGAGCAAACAACAAGCCTATACATTCATCGATAGACTACGTGCACAAGGAAAAACAGATGTCTATGCTTCATTGAAGCCTCTTCTGAATGTGGAGCGGGATCCTGAACGAACGGTGATGGCTATTTTGATAACCGATGGGAGACCTACCATGGGGATGGTCGAGAGTTCGGATATCATCGAAACCTTTAGTCGTGCAAATCAAAGTAAAGTTTCTGTGTTTTCTTTTGGAGGCGGGACACGCGTTAACCACTTTTTGCTCGATCTTTTAAGTTACAAAAACAGAGGCGACTCCTATAGTGTTGAAGACCGTCAGGATATAACCCGTGCTTTAGGCCTGTGGGCTAAAGCGCTTAATCGTCCTGTTCTTGCCGATTTAAGTTATCATTTTTCAGGGGTTGAAGATCAGGAGATTTATCCTAGAATATTAACGCACCTTTATCTGGACCGTCCCCTTATTATTTATGGGCGTATAAAAGATCCAAGTATCCGTACCGCCTTTCGCGTGGTGGGTCATTCAAGAGGAGGGATCAAGAGAGACTTAGTATTCCAAATTGATTTGTCTGAAGCCCAAGAAGGCGATACGGACATCCCTGAACAATGGGCATGGCACAAAGTGTATCATTTAATTGGTAAACATCTTCAAACCCAGGAACCCGATTTAATGGATGAAATCGAGTTACTGGCTAAACAATATGATATCGTTGTTCCGTATGGGGATAATTATCCGGTGATATACTAATCCAAATTTCATATTCTTGGATGTAGAATCCGTGCTGTGCGCGGATTGGCTTTCCCGTATGCATCATGACCATACATTCTATTTGACCTCTTTGGTGAGGTAGCCTATTGTATCTCCTTATTTTTCATGCAGCCTCTTGCAAAACGACATATTTACGCGGGCTGCTTAAGGGGCCGATTCGAAGAGTCTCGAGTGATAAACATAATCATGGAGAACATAATAAGGTATGAAAGTTACCGTTCAAGATATAGGGCCTTGTCGCAAGTCATTGAATATTGAAATCCCTGTTGATTCCATTGATACGGAGTATCGGCAGGTTCTGGGGTTGTATAGAAAATCAGCTAAAATTCCGGGGTTTCGACCGGGCAAAGCGCCTGAAAAACTCGTCCAGAACCGCTATGCCAAAAAAATCCAAGAAGAAGTTAAAGACCGACTCATCCCTCAAGGTTATCGAGATGCTATCCAACAAGAAAAACTTGACGTTGTAGCTGTGTTAGGGGTGGAAGATGTTAACTTTTCGACGGGTGTCCCCATGCGGTTTTCTGTTACCCTAGATATACCACCTGAATTCAAATTGCCATCTTATAAAAAATTTTCCCTCAAGGAGAATAAAACAGATATAAAAGATAAAGACATCGACGAAACGCTAGAAACCTTACGTGAACAATATGGAACTTTTCAGGACGTGGAGGAACGGGGAGTCCAAAAAGACGATGTTGTGAAGATCGATTATGAAGGGGTTATGGATGGAATACCTATTTCTAAAACCGTTACTTCTGACGAAGCCATTGGGAAAGGAAAAGATTTTTGGTGTCGTATTGAAGAAAATAGTTTCGTTCCTGGCATGGATAGAGGATTGCTCAATACTAAAATAGGGGAGAAAAAAGAAATAGAAATAGCGTTCCCCGAAGATTTCAAAGTAGAGGTCGTAGCCGGGAAAAAAGCGGTTTATTCCGTAGAAGTAAAAGCGATACGAGAGAAGAAAAAATCGGACCTCAACGAAGAATTTTTTAAACCATTTAATGTCGCCTCTGAAGAAGAATTAAAAACTCGTATACGTGAAGATTTGACAAGAGCCGCTCAAGATAAAGAAAAAGAACGACTTAAAAACGAAATCATTAAAGATTTATTACAGAAAACAAAATTGGATCTTCCTGAATCTCTAGTCATCCAAGAGACACGTAACTTGATTGAAAGCATGGTCAATCAAAATGCTAAACGTGGGTTATCTCAAAAAGTGATTGAAGAGAACAAAGACCAAATTTTTGAATCAGCCAATCGAAACGCCAAAGACACCGTAAAACTTCATTATATTTTGCATCGAATTGCGGATAAAGAGAAGATTGAAGTCTCAGAGAACGAGCTTAACCAGTATATTGCTGCCATGGCTTCGTATTATGGGTCTGATCCTTCAACATTTAAAACTGAATTGGAAAGCAAAAATATTATAGATACCATAAAGATAGATTTGCGCAATAATCGGACAGTAGATTTTCTAATAGAAAACTTCGTTAAACATTAATCATTAAAGAACCAAACCCAAGGAATATAATGAAGACAGAAACAAACCAAGTTCTCGTTCCCATGGTTGTAGAGCAATCGAGTCGGGGTGAACGAGCGTATGATATTTATTCAAGACTTCTCAAAGAACGAATTATTTTTGTGGGGACACCCATTGGCGATGAGATCAGTAATTTAATTATTGCTCAGATGCTTTTTTTGCAAGGTGAAGACGCAGAAAAAGATATCAGCCTATACGTCAATTCCCCGGGTGGCTCTGTCACGGCAGGACTCGCTATATATGATACCATACAGTTTTTAAAATGTGATGTGGTCACGTATTGTGTGGGGCAAGCAGCCAGTATGGGTGCCGTACTTCTTGCTGCAGGAGCCAGCGGAAAACGGTATGCCTTGCCCAATGCCCGGATTATGATTCATCAACCCTGGGGGGGCGCTCAAGGCCAAGCCACAGACATTAACATCCAAGCACAAGAAATTTTAAGGTTAAAAGATCGCCTCAACGAAATACTCGCTCATCACACCGGAAAACCCAAAGAGGTGATTGAGCAGCACACCGATCGAGATAACTTCATGTCCGCTGAAGATGCTCAAAAATATGGTCTTGTCGACGAAGTGGTTGCCGTAGCAAAAAAAACGAAGGGATCAAAGAATGAAAAGAGTGATAAATAATGGCTGCTCGAGGTAAACCTCCGAAATGCTCTTTTTGCGGGAAAACACAGAGCGAAGTCGAGCGATTAATTGCAGGCCCAAGTGTCCAGATCTGTGATCAGTGTGTAGGCTTATGTTCCTCCCTGATTCAGCGCGAATCAACCAAAGGCCATATTAAAAGGTCTAAGGACCTTAACGTTCCAAAACCGCATGAAATTAAAGCGATACTCAGTGAATATGTGGTGGGGCAGGAGTATGCAAAGAAAGTTCTTTCGGTTGCCGTGCATAACCATTATAAGAGAGTTCACCATGAGGATCGTTTCTCAGAACATGAAATTCATGGCGATGTTGAGATCGAAAAAAGCAATATTCTTCTTACCGGACCGACGGGCAGCGGGAAGACACTCTTAGCAAAAACCCTTGCTCGAATATTAGACGTTCCCTTTTGTATTACCGATGCCACAACCATTACCGAAGCCGGTTATGTAGGAGAAGATGTTGAAAACATTCTACTTCGACTTTTACAGGTCGCAGACTTTGATGTTCCGTGCGCGGAAATGGGGATTATCTATATTGACGAAATCGATAAAATTGGGCGTCGAACAGAAAATGTTTCCATTACACGAGACGTTTCTGGAGAGGGGGTACAGCAGGCGTTACTAAAAATTCTTGAAGGTACAACGGCTAACATACCTCCCCAAGGAGGTCGGAAACATCCTCAACAAGAATACATAAAATTAAATACACAAAACATTCTGTTTATATGTGGCGGAGCATTTATCGGGTTAGAAGATATTATTAAACGTCGAATGGGTAAAGGCACGTTAGGATTTCATTTAGATGAAAAAAAGACCTCAGAACAACATGCAGACCGTTTAATGACTGAGCCAGAAGACTTATTAAAATTTGGACTCATTCCTGAATTTATCGGGCGGTTGCCTGTTGTAACCAACCTAAATCCATTGACCGAAAAAGAACTCGTTTCCATTTTAACCGAGCCTAAAAACTCCATGATTAAGCAATATACAAAGCTGTTAGCCATGGAGAATGTTAAACTATTATTCACCGACGCCGCATTAAAAGAGATTGCCCATATCGCCTTTGAAAAAGGTACGGGTGCACGCGGTTTAAGGTCCATATTAGAACATGTAATGTTAGACATCATGTACGAGGTTCCTATTAAAGGTGACATGAAAGAATGCCGCATAACAAAATCCATGGTAATCGGTCAGCGTTCTGTTCTGGGTCTTGAGTGTAGTGATTCTTTAAAAATAGCTTGAAGATCCACCGCCACAAAAGATATCCGTGCCCACCCATATTATAATCGTTTGATCTTAGAGCGTTTCAAGTAAATCTATAGCCGGTAAATAGTAACAACGCATAATCGTTTAGCGAACTAAAGAGATTTCAGCGACCTTTGAAAGAGGACACCTCAATCGTGAAGCGCTCTAATGGGGAAAGGCAACAGCCCGTTAACATTTAACCTCAAAATAAAAGGCATATTTACAACTCACTCAATTATTTCATATAATCCTGGATCCGTCAGTTAAACGCGGTTTTCTGCACGAACCATTTGGGCCAAAAGGAATTACAAAAAAGCCTCGACGCACCCAGCGGGTGCGCCTGCGTTTTTTTGCAACCTTTTGCCTCCAAAGCATTCGCACAGAAATCCCACGTTTAACTGACGGATCCAGGATTATAGAAAGATTAGGTAACTAAACTTTTCTTTCGTAAAAATGGCATTTAATATAATACTTCCTGGATCCGTCAGCTATCGCTTCGGAAGGCGTTTTGGAGCTCAAAGGTTGAAAATTTTTTCCTTGAGATGCTCGCTTTTAGGCGGATTGGGACCGGCAAGTATCACCCTGATGAATTTTTTGAGCGTACAGGTCAGATTCACTCTGATTTGACCATTTTGGGGCGTAAGCCTCCTTGGGCAGTCGCCTTAAAGTATTGTTAAAGGTGCACGGAGGGCTATGCGAAGGAATGGGCAATATCTTGTATCACTTCAAACCAGCGACAACGCTTGCCAAAGTGAAGTTCAATTCGTCCGGCGTGGCGGACCAATCGAACCGCGCAATAAACGATATTTTTGAGAACCGTTTTGATTCGCCAGCGCATGATGTTGATTTTCTGCGGGGCAAGCCCAGCCCGTTTGATGACCTCTTGGCCAAGACCGCGCAATAGGTTGAAGGCCACCATGGCGCATAACAGAATAATCTTATTGGCACAGGGTCTCCCCGAAGGCAATCGCTCAACATCAAGATCGCTTTTGAGTTCACTGTGGTACTGCTCGCTGGGGCCATGTCCATGATAGACTAGCACCGTCTTGGCACGACAAGAGAGGTCCGTCCACCAGGTGTTTACCTCAAGTTTAGGAACCAGAAGTTTCTGACCATCGATATCGATGGTGCGTTCAATCACTTCGAAGGCCACCGGGACACAAGGGCGGTTTTGGTCGCCACCGGGATGGAAATGATCGAAAAAGCCTGTGTAAACGTTCTTGCCTTCACGACTGTCTTGTTTGTCTCCAACTCGGCGTGCAAGGGCCAGCATTTGTTCAGGACATTCGCGGCGAGGATTTCGCTTTACGATAAAATAATGATCCCCAAAAACGTCGAAGTTATCGGCCGCAGCGTTGCCACTATCAAGCCGAAGCAAACATTTTCCACCCAGGCCCAGGGTTTGGAGCGTTTCAACGCTGCGGGCAATAAACGCGGTCGTTCCCGACTGACAATGTTGTTTGCCGGGTCGAAGTTCGCACTCAAGCATGTGGCCTTGAGTGCCCACATAGGCAAATATCGGGGCGTAACCATCATGGCCCTTCTAGGTGTAGGAAACGCCTTCTTTCGAAGAGCCTGAGTGATCCAAAGGGCTCACATCGATATCGACGGGAACAAGATCGAGCCCTTCGACATCTACCTAGCCAAAGGGGCCCGAGGAAAGAAGTTCGGTGTTGAGTTTGCGTAGCCCCACATGGGTTCTGGCTGGGGGCAGGTCGTCGAAACGACGTCGGAACATCGGCTCAGAGGCTACCTTTTTAACTCCCCTTTTTAAGTCCAAAGGCATTCATAAAAATCTCATCACCCCGGTACAGGTCGATATCATTGAAATCGGTTCGACCGTTGCAAAGTAAGCCGATCTGGGTAAGGAGGATCTCCCGATCAGAGATCGCATCGGAGCGGCGTGGTTGAAAATTGGAGGGAAGAATCCGTTGAGCATGATCCTCAAGCAGCAGGCCGCAAAGATGATTTCCGCTTGTGCTGTTGAGTTCGCCCTTGCCAGTCTTTATTTTATATTGTTTCATATACACACCTGTTGGGGTGGGGGTTGTTTGTTTGAATACGGGTATCCTCCCCGCTTTAGCCCAACAGGTAATGAAAAATCGTCAGATTTTGTCTGACGGATTCAGGAACCAAGTACGCATAATTAGCCCAGACACTGAACTCAAAGATTTTCGTTATGGTAATTTCAAAAAAAAGACTGGCTAGAGCTGCCATAAAAAGGGCGACAAGCTCATGGGGTCTTACCATGCGTCCTGACTGGGGTTTACCTATATCCAAATTCATAATGTGGAGGATTAAAGCGACTAGAAGCAAAAAAGTCAAGCCCGCCCCCTTTTTATCCAAGGCACACGCATCTAAATTATTAGTATTCCCCATATTTAGGCAAGATACTTGTTATTCTAACCTGCATGGCCTTGGTCGGGATCGAGTTTGACAAGTTGGTTGATCTGATCGATGATATTTTGGTCAAAAGATTCACCGTTGACAATAGGTGTAGTTTTCATGGCGAAAGAATGGAGAAAAAAGAGGGTATACTGTCTAGCGGTTTTTTTATGGGTAACGGGCAGGTCAAGCCGTCGCACTCCAAAGAGCCAAACTCGAGGTCTGGGGTTTCAACCCCAGGAATGAATAAAAAAAACACGATTGCGCCCTGAAGGAGCGTATTATGAAAGCGTCAGATCTCCTTGTTAAATGCTTAGAAGAAGAGGGTATTGAATATGTTTTTGGGGTGCCGGATGAAGAAAACGCAGATTTTATGATATCACTCGAGCCATCCGAATCCATTCAATTTATTCTGACACGTCATGAACAGGGCGCTGCCTTTATGGCTGAAGTCTATGGGCGATTAACTGGGAATCCAGCCGTATGTCTAGGAACACTGGGCCCTGGAGCCACCAACTTGGTTACCGGTGTAGCCGATGCAAACATGGATAGAGCACCTATGCTTGTTTTGACAGGCCAAGCCGATTCTAAAAGACAGCACAAAGAATCTCATCAATATATGAGTGTAGTGGAGATGTTTAAGCCCATCACCAAATGGTCGCAACCCATTTTGCATGCTGATAATATCCCTGAAATTGTAAGAAAATCTGTTCGCCTAGCGCGAACAGAAAAACCTGGAGCCTGTCATATTGAGTTAGCAGAAGACATTGCTGAGCAGGAAAGTAACCTTTTGCCTCTTCCCCCCAAACGCTTTCGCCGTCCTGTTTCTGATGACAAGATTGTTGACCGAGCCTTTAAGCTGCTTAAGCAAGCTAAGCACCCTGTGATCTTGGCAGGCAACGGATGTATTCGCAAGCGTGCTAGCAAACAACTAAGAGCTTTCTGTGATAGAACTGGCATAGGTGTCATCAGTACTTTCATGGCCAAAGGCGCGGTGGATATCGATGCTCCCTATGCCCTCTTATTGATGCGCATTACACGCCCGCTGTTGAATTAGTCGGTGATCTGGCTCATTTTTTATGGATGTTGAACAGTCGGTTAGAACAGTGGGGAGCACTTTCTGTTGATTTGACTCATCAACAAGCGGTTCGGCAAGATATGCTCACAGAAATAGCCGCCCACAAGGACGATGATACAGAGGGACTGATTCGTCCGCAAAAAGCATTGTGGGATGTCCGACAGGTGTTGGGCCCTCATGACATCCTGCTTTCTGATGTAGGGGCCCATAAAATGTGGATTGCTCGATACTTTCATTGCCATGAACCCAATACCTGTCTCATTCCTAATGGGTTCTGTTCCATGGGGTTTGCGTTGCCTGGGGCTATTGCTGCACAGTTGGTGTTTCCCGATCGTCGAATATTGGCTATTTGTGGCGATGCAGGTTTTCTCATGAATGTTCAAGAAATGGAGACCGCCCAACGACTCAAGAGTCAGCTCGTGGCCATGATTTGGTAAGATCATGCCTATGGGTTAATTGCTTGGAAACAAGATAACCAATTTGGCCATCACACTGATTTATCTTTTGGAAATCCAGACTGGCTAAAGTTAGCAGAGGCCTTTGGCTGGAATGGGTATCGGTGTGAAAAGAGTGTTGACCTTCAAGAGACCTTAGAAACCGCTTTTCGAGCCGATGGCCCCTCTTTAGTTGTTATACCGGTTGATTATCACGAAAATCAGCTGCTTACCCAACGGTTAGGAAATATTGCGTGTCCAATATAGGTGTACCTATGTCAGAGGGGAACTTCATACTGCGTCAGAGGCCAAAAGAAATGGATACCGATATCACCTGAATAGTTACCCATAAATAGGAGAGAGAAAATGTTAAAAGAAAAATACCCTTTTTATTTAGCGAATAAACCGGAATCACCCAATCAAGATTTAGAAGTCGTCGATAAATATTCTGGAGAGGTGGCCACCCGCATAGCCATGGCATCACCAGCCGATATCGACCGTGCGATCGAAGCCGCGGTCAACGCGCGAAAACCCATGGAATCCATACCGGCCTATGAACGACAGGCCATCCTTATGCATTGCGTAAAACGCTTTGAAGAAAGAGCTAATGAATTGGCTTCAAGCCTCTGTATTGAAGCCGGGAAACCCATTAAAGACGCACAGGGTGAAGTGTCCCGTCTGATCGATACCTTCCGTATTGCCGCAGAAGAGTCGGTTCGGCTATACGGAGAAATTTTGCCTATGGATATTAGTCCCCGGGCAAAAGGATACTCAGGAAAATGGAAACGTTTCTCCATAGGTCCCTGCTCATTTATTAGCCCTTTCAACTTTCCGCTCAATCTCGCGGCCCATAAAGTAGCGCCGGCCTTAGCCGTGGGGTGCCCCTTTGTTCTTAAACCCGCAAGCTTGACTCCCATTGGCGCTCTTATTATTGGAGAGGTTTTATCAGAAGCCGATTTGCCAGAAGGGGCCTTCTCCATCTTGCCTTGCCAAAGAGATAGCGCAGATCTGTTTACCACCGATGATCGGTTAAAACTACTCAGCTTTACCGGGTCTCCCGAAGTGGGTTGGGCCCTAAAAGCGCGGGCGGGTAAAAAGAAAGTTATCCTTGAACTAGGCGGAAATGCGGCGGTTATTGTGGATGAAGATACAGATCTAGATGATGCCGTCACGCGCATCATCATTGGGGCCTTTTACCAATCAGGGCAAAGTTGTATAGGAATACAACGCATCGTAGTTCACGAACGGATTTATGAATCTTTTAAAGAAAAACTGGTGACCGCTGCTAAAGCCTTAAAATCCGGAGATCCTAAAGATCCAGATACATTTATTGGACCGATGATATCTGAAAAAGAAGCAACCCGTCTCGAAAACTGGATTGCTTCTGCCACTACAACAGGCGCAACCATTCTATGTGGCGGAACCCGTAATGGGGCCATGCTAGAGGCCACATTGTTAGAAAACGTTTCAAGAGATCAAGACCTTGTCTGCCAAGAAGCATTTGGTCCGGTTGCCGTTCTTTCTTCATTTTCCGATTTTGATAACGCGCTTGAACAAGTAAACCATAGTCGTTTTGGTTTGCAGGCAGGCATCTTTACGCGGGATGTATATAAAGCGGAAAAAGCATGGCATGAACTAGAAGTCGGCGGTGTTGTCATTGGAGATATCCCTTCATGGCGCGTCGACCACATGCCTTATGGCGGTGTTAAAGACAGTGGTCTTGGACGTGAAGGAATCCGGTTTGCCATGGAAGATATGACAGAAATTCGGTTATTTGTATTGCGTACACCTTTGGGGATCTAATTCACTGTCTTTGTTTTCAAGGTATTAAGCTTATCTTCCATCTCTTTTGTAATTCTTTTCGACCAAGGAACTCCTGTTCCTCTCAGGCGACACTTGCATCCACATGAAATTGACACCGCCACTGAGCGTGATTGGGCAACATTATCTAACGAAAAATTAATATCCAAGGCTGAGAGCGAAGGGTATGATGCATTAATAACCACCGACCAAAATCTTCATATCAACAAGATCTTTCCGACAGAAAAATCGGTGTGATTGTTTTGATATCAACTTCATAGCCACGCTTACGTGAAAAAACGGATGCTATCCTTAGAGCAGTTAAGCAAATTGATAAGGGTATTTATATCGAAGTTGAAGTATAAATTTGAATGCATTGTATATTTCATAAAGACTCCGAAAAAAACTCGCCATACTTCTCTAACTTATTCAACATTTCCCTCCTGTGAGAGGAGACTAAACATAACTATTTCTCTTTAGAAAAAGGAGGAAACCATGAATGTAAAGCGAATCGGGTGCATCACTCTTTTTATAAGCGGAATAGTCGCATCGGCTCAAGTCCCCGACACCATCAATTACCAAGGACGCCTGATTGATACCAACGGGACACCCGTACATGGGAATGTCAATATCGATGTGGCTGTCTATACCAATATCAGTGGAGGAGCGGGCATTTATTTCGAACAGATTGGTCTGGTTCCTGTCCAACAGGGCATTTACTCCTTTGGGTGGGAATCGTCTGGGGACCTCGATTTGGACAACGACCGAAACCTTGGGCGTCAGCGATGGTGTCACAATGGCCTATTCCTATAACATACCGAACCCACCGATCTTACCGCGAACGCTTAAAGTCGATGACGGGACCTATACCTGGGACGAGGTGCTGGGATCTTCAAATCCCATTGAACGGAAATCGAACCGATCGTTTCCGCATAAATGGCTCCTCCGGCAGTGGCATCGGTATAAACGATAACGCCTACGGTTACGTTCCTATTAACTCCATAAGCCAATGTTTCTGATTTTATCGGATATCGCCGTTAGTTTTGGCGTTTACATTCTGCTTTTCCAATAATCCGGAGATCTGTGAAGATGCATCATAGCAAGAATGAAGATTTCGTTATTATCAAGGCTATAGAGAACCCCATAAGGGAATCGTTTTGTAAAGCATCTTCTGACACCGTTCTCGATAATAGGCCATGCTTCTGGGTGTTCTATTACATGGTGGATGACTGAATAAACTTCAAAAGAAAAGTCCTCCCCAAGACCTTTTTCGCAACCCTCATAGTACTCTATCGCTTCGAAGAACTCTTGGTCTGCTTCCTCGTGAAAAGAGACTCTCATGTAGAAAAACGTTTCTTGACCCTATCAAAAACGTCTTCAACTGGAATGGTTTTTGCTTTGCCAGAGCGAATTTCCTTCAAACGCCGCTTAGCAACATGGATCCATTGCTTGTCAATTTTAGATTTAAGAGGGTTCATGGTGCGTAAGAGGCAATCAATGATGACGGCCCGTTCTTCCACAGGAAGTGATTCCGCTTCTTTCACAATTTCTTTAGTACTAAGCATGATTCTTTCGCTCTATTGATGAGTAATGCCAATATACTTAATATAGATATTCGAAAATGGCAAATCTTTTGAGGAATATCCTGACACAATCTATGGGTATTGGTCCGGCTTTTTCAAGCGGAGTCATCTGAGCTAAAACGGACACAAAATTTAGACAGGACGATTTAGGACAGGACCATTAAAGATTAGGCGTAACGACGTTTGTTCGGCTTTGGGCCAGCTCAATTTTTAGTTTTCTGCCAAGCGTCAAAATTACGCTTTCCAAAATGAGAAGCGTAACAGATTCATTCTCATCCCGATCCGCACGCAACCCCCTCATAGTCGCAACGACGAGTTCTTCGGTCGATATTATCGTGAAACCAGCGTCCTCGGGGAGGTTAGCAGTCAGCTCGGTCCTCACAGTCGGGGGCACATCAGTTCGATCACGCGTACCCCATCGTCCTGTAGTTGTGCGCGTAGAGACAACGAGTACGAATGCAAAGCCGCTTGTGGCACAGTACACAGGCGCACTGGCAGCCCCCTATCCTTTTCTCAATGTTTGGAAAAGTTTTTACGGCTCATTTTCAATGGATGGAGCTTTTGGATGAGTTTTATTCCAGACGCTGAAAAATCTGTTCTGAATATTTACGGGGTTTGGAAATTTTATGTTCTTGAGTCACAGTCATCCCATAAGCGGATCAGTATTCTGTAAGTGAGCCGAGCTACAGAGTAAACTCTCCTTGAAACCGTAGTTAAAAAGTTAACCCCGAGGAGCGCTTATGAAAAGATCTGCAACCCCAGCTCGAAGCCAGGCTACTATTCTTCAATAAATGTGCCAACTTATTCCTGGCCACCTCGTCAATAAACTCGCCAAAAAATATGGGGTCCAAGCAAGATCATTTACGCCATGGAGTCATGTGGGGAGCATCCTTTTTGGCCAACTTATACGTGCGGTTGGGCTCAACGATGTCTGCGACGCTCTGGGAGCTCACTCACCGAAGTTAGCGGCGATTCGCGCCGCTACAGCCCCGAGTCGAAATGGGTTAAGCCATGCGAATAAAACACGACCGGCGAAGATAGCCCAAGAACTGTTCTGGGAAATGCTCGATCACCTACAACGTCAATCTCCGGGATTTGGAGGCAAAACCTATCAGGGGTTTCCTCGTCGGTTTAAACGAGCCATTCACGTGGTCGATGCCAGTACGATCCAGCTCATTGCTCATTGCATGGATTGAGCCAAGCACCGCCGTCGTAGAGCCGCAGCGAAGTTGCATCTGCGTTTAAATTTACAAAACTGGCGGCCTAGTTTTGTTATCATAGACAAAGCTAAAGATCATGATAGCAGCTTAGCCCAACAGCTTTGCGCGGCTTTAAAAGCAGGGGAAATCGTTCTTTTCGACAAAGCCTCTATGGATTTTGGTCACCTCTTTGAGTTGAACAATCGAGGTATGTTTTGGGTGACACGCGCCAAAGATAATATGCAGGTGCGCTGTGTAAAGAAGTGCCTGGAAAAGTCGAGAGGCCCGATCCTACGTGATGATTGGGTCGTGTTAACCGCGGTGAAAAGTAAGGGGAAATACCCTCATTTTTTTCGCCGGATTATCGCGCAGGTTGAAGTAAACGGAAAGCTTATTGAGATGACTTTTATCACCAATAATCTGGAGTGGTCGGCGGGAAGTATCTGTGATTTGTATAAAGCCCGCTGGGCCATTGAATCTTTTTTTAAACAAATCAAACAAGTCCTGCAGATTTGTGATTTTTTTGGTCACAGTAAGAATGCAATACAATGGCAAGTCTGGATGGCCTTATTAGCCTATGTTTTACTGCGCTACCTGAGCTTTTTGAGTCAATGGCGCCACAGTTTTGTGCGCATTTTTACGGTGTTGCGCTCGGTATTGTGGAGCCGATATCAGCTGTACACTTTATTGAAAAGTTATGGGACAGCAGGTGGTTCCTATCGGATGCTTTGCGCACCTCGACAAGCCTATTTGCCTGGATTTGGTTAATTTTTATGGGACAGCACACGGTCAAAAAATAACCAGAAAAGGAGGCCATAACAAAAAAAATCAAAAATTAGGTATTACGAAAGGCGGGGAATTGTCTATATTTTAGCCATAAAAAGGCTGAGTTTTACACCTTATGGGATGACTGTGTTCTTGAGTCAGACTGTATTCAGAACTCCTGATGCACTAAACGCTTTTTTAAAGTTAATATGGCTGTAGCGACGAGATCAGGAGTTCTGACATGGGTGGTGCTGGGGATGTGTTACCTATATTCGTCTTTGCTTTCTTCTTCGTCTTTAGCGCTTCCTGTTACAGCGCCACCCACACTGCCTGCGGCTGCGCCTACGGCCACGCCTTCAAGCCCACGGCCACTTTGATGTCCAATAATACCGCCAACAGCAGCTCCAAGCACCCCGCCAACTACGGCGCCTCTTTTGGTATTAGCGGTTGACTGGTTGGTGGCACAACCTGTAATCACTAAAACTGTTATACAAACACTTAAGCATATCTTTTTCATGTTATGACTCCTTTCTTGGTTTAATTAGACGGCATATAGAGTAAAAAAATTCAAACCGTTGTTTTTCCCCTTAGCATGCCGTCTCTTCATGACCGTCTTCTTCTATTTTTTTTGTAGAGCCTCTTGCAAAACGACGTCGCTTGTGCGGATCGTACCACAGGCAGACCGCCGATGCTGGAAATTCCTGCGCATAGATAACAGACCAACTGAAGCATAGCTGTCAACTAGAAATTTATAGAGCAAGTTTGTAGAGCAAACAAGTCGATCTTTGAAAAACAGAAAATAAAAACAAGGGTTAGATATGAGATGATCAGCTAATGATGCGGTCTGTGAATATGATTCTTGTTTCTCATACTTTTCTCTTCTTCTCTCGCTGTCTTGTTTCCGTTTACTTGGCGGTGAAGCCACCGTCTACTGGCAGCGTGACACCTGATATGAAGCTGGACTCATCCGAACACAGCCAAATCACTGTGTCGGCGACTTCTCGTGGTTATCCGAATCGGACGATCGGATGCAGGCCCGTCATCATGTTGATCATCTCCTGGTCTTTTTCTCCTGTTGTTTAGTTATGCGTTTCTGAAAGGTTTTCACGGGTGTAGGACCAGAAAGTTACAGGATCTCAAAAAGCCCTTGCCAGCATATATTGTTTGACGTATATGTTGTATTTTGATAAATACAATATATACAAAGGAGGCCTATCATGAGCTTAGACCCAAGAAAACGAAGAAAGACTATTCTCAAAGAAATAGAGCAGATTCACTCTATGAGGCGTGGACAACTTAGCCAACAGTACTACGAAAAAACCCTGGCCGATGGAACGGTCAAAAAACAAGGGCCTTACTATGTCCTTCAGCGGTATGAAGGACAAAAAAAGTGTTCCCAACGCATTCCTCCTCAAGAGGCTCAAAAGGTGCGTGAAGAGCTTGGAGCTTATACTCAATTTCGAAGGCTATGTGATGAATTTACTCGGCTTACCGAAGAGATTTCTTCTCAAGGTTCTTCTGAAGAATCTAAAAAAAAGATGAGTTCGAAACCAGTCGGTATCAAGAAACCGAAGCGTTGATCAAGACCGTTCAAGATCAGTATGCCCAAACAGGCACCTGGAACATGGCCCAACTCGAACAGTCCCTTAAGGTCGCACTCATCAAAGACGGGTGCAACATCCTGGAATGGTTACTCAATCAAAAAGCCCAACCCGATCAAGATAAAGCCCAACCCGATCAAGATAAAGCCCAACCCGATCAAGATAAAGCCCTTGGGATCAATGAACGATGCTACACAAAGCGCAAAAAGAAAGTACACAGTGTGCTCGGTTCGTTCGAGGTAGAACGTGATTATTATCACGGGCCACAAGGAACGCGTGTCCCTTTGGATGAACGCTTAGGGTTGATTGATGGCTATACGCCCGGATTACAACGGCTCATGTGCCGTTGTGGAGCTATGGATTCATCCTATCAAGAGGCTTCGATGAGCTTGCAGGTCTATGGGGGCATTCACGTTTCGGGTCGACAAATTCAACGGGTCGTGAACAAAGTTGGGCCGGATATCGTATCGTTCTCACAGCATCGAGACCCTCAAAAAACCGGAGCCATACCGGTTATGTATATCTCTTACGATGGGACAGGAGTCCCGATGAAATCAACCGAAACCCAAGGCCGAAAAGGCAAAAGAGAGGAGCAGGCCAAAACGCGAGAAGTGAAGCTGGGCTGCGTATTCACTCAACACGTAAGGGATGAAGAGGGGTATCCTTTGCGAGATACACAGAGCACAACCTATGTGGCGAGCTTTAACCGTGCAGGAGAATTTGGGACCCTGATACGTGACGAGGCTCGCTTGAGGGGACTGGGCCAAGCCGAGCAAGTCGTAGTCCTCGGTGATGGGGCCGAATGGATTTGGAATGTTGCGCGTCAAATCTTAGACTTTTATCATGGGTGTGAACACCTCTATGATCTAAGCCGCATCCTGTTCACGGATGCTGAAACGATAAAAAGCAAGGCGGAAAGATGGAAGAAAGTCATGAAAGAGAATGGGGCCTGGATCCGTCAGTTAAACGCGGATTTCTGCACGAACCATTTGGGCCAAAAGGAATTACAAAAAAGCCTCGACGCACCCAGCGGGTGCGCCTGCGTTTTTTTGCAACCTTTTGCCTCCAAAGCATTCGCACAGAAATCCCACGTTTAACTGACGGATCCAGGTGGGATTAAAAAGATTATAACCGAAGCACGCAAGCAGCTTGAGATAGATCCTGGAGTGGATGAAGAAGAAGCCAACAAAAGGTTGAATTACTTTGAAAACGATGCCAAACGCATGCAGTATAAAACGTTCCGTGAGACCGGTTATTTTATAGGTTCGGGAGTCGTAGAGGCGGGGTGTAAAACGGTGGTGGGCCAACGGGCAAAACAGTCGGGTATGTTTTGGAGTGTTCAAGGAGCTCAATGTGTATTGTCTCTACGCTGTTGTATTGCCGGAGATACATTTGATAAGTATTGGGAACAACAAAAAGTAGCTTAATCGCTAACTTTGTAACTTTCTTGTCCTACACCCGTCTGTTTTTAGGTAGAGACGGCTGGATTTTTTCGACAAGGTCGAGATCAAAGCGATCTGCATCAAATTGTTGAACCGGATCCCAGCCTGCATATTGCTTGTATATTTTTGACAGGGAGGCCTGATACCAATCCGAGTCTAAATCGACTCGATACCCCTGATAAGAGAGCTGAGCGGTTCCAGATATCTGTTGTGCCGTATAGCGAAATAAGGATTTCGTGTCTTCTAAAATATCGAGGTAATCCGCATCTGTCCGATACCATTCCAGCATGGTATATTCCGGATATGCAGACTCAACTTACAAGTGCAAAACCGAAGCTGTCCATCATTTCTTTGGGCGTTCTATATTCTAAGCATTTTCTTGGTCTATTATTCAGTAACTCCACAGCCCAGCTCAACTGAGCGAAGCTGTGGGCAGCAAAGTCGGTTTTCTTCGGGAAAAACTGGCGAAGCAAACCATTCGTGTTTTCGTTGCTCCCTCTTTGCCAAGGGTTTCTCCCTTCAGCAAAGAAAATGGGGGTTGCTATTTTTTTCTGTAGTTTAGCATGGCTGGCAAACTCCATGCCATTATCTACAGTCACCGTTTTACAGGGGAGCCCTGAATCAGCGAACTGAGGTACGGAACGGTTGACCGATTCGGCATTGCATCGAGGTAAAAGATCGGCGATGAGATATCGAGTCGCTCGATCTACTAGAGTGACTACACAGGCCTCTTTTCTCGTTTGGCCCTGAATAGTGTCACCTTCCCAATGGCCTGCCACCTTGCGACTTTCACCCTCTTCGGGGCGTTGGTCAATCATCGTTTGGTTGTGTATACGTGAATGGCTTTTCCGAGTCGCTCGTTTTTTCTTTCCGGGGCCACGCAGGTATTTTCGGTAGCCAGCCCCTCTTGGGCTGTACAAGTAGCGGTAGATCGTCATTCGACTGATGGGAGGGTCACCTTCTAGCTTTCTTCGACCTTCAATCTGTTCTGGAGACCAATACTTCGCCAGGAGAGTCTCCACTTGTTCTTTGCTAGCTCCCATCACTTTTTGAGGCTTTTGAGCTAGCTGTAATCGGCTTTGAGCTAGGCCATTTGCGTGTCTTGGGTAATAGCGGCCACGGACTCGATTACGGCGAAATTCGCGCCAAATAGTCGAGGGGGATCGGCCCAGGTGACGGCTAATTTGAGATAAGCTATATTTTTCTTTTAGCATCTGGGCTATCACTTCTCGCTCATAACGGTTTAAATGTTCGTAGGTTCGTGGCATTCTATGTTCTCCTTTGGGGGGGGGTCAGATACCCAAAGAATGAACTATGCTGCGGACCTTTGCACTTGTATTGTTACTCTACCTTTGGATATCGCCTCTGAAAACGGTTCCATGCTTTGGGAATCTTTTAAATAATCTCCCCAGACAGATTGAGTTTTTGAATGGCTTTTAGTGTTGAGGGACCAACCGCTAGCCATGTCCGTTTGGTCTGTTGCTCATCTGGATAGAGTTCGAAATAGTATTTTACGGCCGTTGTACTTGTAAACAAGACGCGATCAATAGGTAGTCGAGGAAAGGTTTGGTAAGGCATTTTTCGGTTGGTATAAAAGATAGCAGGGAGCAGTTGAATGCCGTGCTCTTTTAAATGTTCTGTTCGTTGTTTTTGAGGGGCTGCATCTGAACATGGATACAGATAGGTGCCTTTGAATGTGTCATCTATTTCTTCCGCTAATGCTTGCACGCCCCCATACGTATCAGCTGCTTTATCAGCCTTGAGTCCAAATTTTTCTAATTCTTTAGCGGTGGCAGGGCCTACTGCAAGTAGTTTTTTGTTAGCCAGAACACGTGTATCTTTCCATGCGAATAAGGCCTCAATGAAAGATTGAACGGCGTGGCGAGAAGGAAAGACAATTCCGTCACAATGATCAAACAATTTTTCTATATGTTCTATTCTTTCTTTAAGAGGACGGGATACAAGGCTGATTAAAGGCCAGTGGAGTAGGGGTCCATATTTCAAGAAATGCTCAGGGTCCGTGCCCACAAATAATGTCCACCCATGTGCAGGAAAATGGCGGGTTCCAATGAGAAACACGGCGGGCGCCTCAACCGTAAACTCTGTAACTTGGGAGAGTGTTGTATGAATGATCGTTTCATCTTTATAGCCTAATCGTTGTCCGATGACAATCGGAGTGGGGTTTAACCACCCGACGTTTTTGAGGCCTGTTTGAATATTTCCTATGGATTGAACTCCCATATAAATGGCAAGATTACCTGAGGTAGGTCCTGGAAGGTCTATGGGAATGCTTTCTTTTGCAGAGGAACCTGGTATGAACGTCATATGCCCTCCATCCCCGCGATGCGTTAAGGGGGCTGACGCATGTGCAGAAGCTATTTGGGCAGCTGTGGGTGTGGGAACGATGTCGGTTCGTATATTCCAGGCGGCAAGAAATTCTAGTTCTTCACTGAGATGGCCATATATGCAGGGGTCACCTCCATGGAGTCGTACAACAAGACTTCCTTTTTCTGCTTCGATTAACATCATACGATGAATATCCGCTTGAGGGATTGCGCGGTGTCCACCTGCTTTGCCCACGGAAATAGCCTTATCATGTATGGCCAGAAGGATCTTGTCGGAAATCAGGCGATCATGAAAGACCACGTCAGCCTGTTGAATATATTGTTCAGCGCGTTTTGATAAGAGAGAAGGATCCGCCGGAGAACCAACAAGGGCTACCAGTCCCGCCGTATTTCGAATGTCTAATTTCTTTATTAAGTCGATTAGTTCTTGAGCTTCTTTATGGGCAACGATGGCCAAGCGGCCTTGTTGAAGGATCGGTTCATAGGGAAGATATCCTTTAATACGAGAAGATAACCCTAGGCGTTCAAGTGCGCAGGCAGCTATGACGATTGCATCATAATCTCCGTGATCTACTTGTTCGAGCCGTTCCTTTATATTGCCGCGTATAGGTTTTAATTCAATGTCAGGGTAAAGTTTTTGTATCTGATCCATTCGATGGGGACTGCTTGTTCCAATCATTTTGGGTTTATTTGTTTCATCCCACTTTTTGGGGAACACCAATGCATCACGGATATCTTTTGCAGGGAGGTAAGCTGCTACCGTAAGTTCATCCCTCATTTTTTTTGGAAGATCTTTCGCAGAATGAACGGCGAGATCTGCTTGATGGGTTATCAATGCCTGATCGATGTCGTGAGTAAAATAATCGTCAGGTATAATGGAGTTGGTTAGATCTGTTTTTTTGTCACGATCGCCTGGTGCTGTATACTTGATGATTTGAAATGCTGTGGTTGTAGGGAAAACATTTTTCAGTTTCTGAAGGGCTTCGTCAGCTTGTTTTAGGGCGAGTTGACTTTCTCGAGTCGCAATTTTTAATTTTTCTGGGACCACGCGATGGCTCCATCCCTAATCACTTGATCAGCAACTTGAGCACATTTTTTACGGTAATCGGTATTGATATGTGCCTTTGCCTCAATGTGTTCAAGACTGATATAGGTTGTTTTAGATCGTTCAGTAATTTCTATGCTGCAATCCGGAGGGACGCCTAAATCAATAACCGTTAATGCATCATTTGCTTTTTCTAAATGATGGTCATAAAGCACAGGATGTGGAGCTGCGGTAGCTGTAATGATTCCGCTTATGTCTTCTAACAGGTAGGATAGTTCATCTAATCCAGCGCCAAAACCATCCACTTCTAAGGCTAAACCCATAGCTCGGTCAGGGCAACGACTGATGACTCGAACGGGTGACTTCCCTCGTTTCCCTAGATAACGGGTAACACTGCTAGCAATGGATCCCGAACCAATAACGGCAAAAGGTTTCCCATTAGGCGTTCTGTCAATGAGTTCCCGTGCGGCCAGACCGCTTAGCGAGGTTAAATTTTTGTCGATCCCACTTATTTTTCGGGCCTTTCGGGCTAACGAAATAGCTTCTTGAAAAACGCGGTCGAGAAGTGTTGAAACGGCTCCATGATTAGCATGAAACCCTTTATAGGCGCTTCGGATCTGCCCTAATATTTCCAGTTCGCCTAGAATACGACTTTCCAACCCTGTAGCAATACGCGCAAGACGTTCGAATGCTTGTGTATGTTCCCATTGATGGGGTAAATAGGTCTGCTCAAGAGAAGGGACCGAAGCCCCATAGACTTCAACGCGTTGACAGGTATCTAAAACGAGGACGGCTGTTGTTGACTTCCTTAAGTGCTCAACGATTGAACTTCTTTTTATGGGTTCACGAATTTGTAGTTCACATCCTATTAATTGCATCTTCTATCCAATTCCTGATTGAGGCTTTGTCATTTTCTTTGATCAACTCACTGAGTCTTTTATCTTGAGCAAGTTTTTTTAACAGATCTGTTCGTTTTTGTCCACTTGGCAAACGGTTTCTTGTTTCGGAAAAGATATGTGCTGCTGTTGCCCATCCAGGGCCTATGTATTGATCCAATTCTTTTTTGAGTCTTGAAGATAGGGCGGGAGCATCCCCACCACTGACGATCGCAGTAATGAGTGTATCACGAAATAATAGAGCCGGATAATGAATGTCGCAGTATGATACTTTGTCCATGGCATTCAGTGGGACCCGATGTATTTCGCACCAGGTATCCAGTTGTTTTCCTATTTCATCATTCTCTGTGGATTCAATCACAAGATCGGCTTGTTCAACATCGATTTCTTGAACATTACGCTCGACTATACACACGCGTTTATCTTTTAAACATGCGTCGCAGAAAGGTCTGCCTTCGGGTCTTATGAGGGTGAGTTTTGCCCAATCAAAGTCAAGTGCGTGGCGTAAGCGACATAGTTTATCCAGGCACCCCCCAACCAGAAGGAGGTTTTTTCTGGTTGTTACCCAGCCCAGGGGAAAAGCTTTATGTCGGGGTTTAGTGTTCATCAATTATTGGTTGTATGCAGTGTTGTAGTTGGTTGCAGCTTTTATGATAGAGCCTTGCTGTCTATCGCCATGCAGCAAGCTGCCGCACTCCATATCGAAGAATCCATTTGGAGAACACTTTGATAGGTTATTTTTTGTTACCAAGATTACTATGTGTCCACACGCGTTCATGTCCGTAATAGATAAGCATTTTAATTAAAGAGTCAGCCAGTCCGATCGTAATGCCAATAGCTGTTTCACCGGTAATAAGCCAAGCAATGGTACCTGTTATGAGGGTCGCAAGAATTCGCCATGAAATGGTTTTAGCTAACGTTTTGTAATGTGAGTCCATGGGGGATTGGTTGTTAGTTATCCGTTATGCGCTGTTGGGGATCAAATAATATAATCATCGTACTTTTTTTCGATGGGAGGGGTCTCTTTATGCGGTTCGCAAATAAGTCCTGAACCGACTGTTTTGTTTGTTAATGGGTCAATGATAATAAGTCCGCCGGTAAATCGATTTCGGCTATAGGCGTCATAGGTTAAAGGGATCGTTGTCATTAAAGAAACACGTCCAATCTCGTTTAGGTCTAATGATGTGGTTTCTGTTTCTCGGTTGAATGTTTTGATATCGACTTTAAATTCAAGGTCTTTAATAAGGCAAGGGACATTTTTTGTTGTATGTTTAATAAAATATTTTTTGCCAACTTGCATGGGCTGCTCATCCGTCCAACAGACCATAACATCAATGTATTGGTTCACATGGGGCAAATTATTTGGAGAGGCAAACATGTCTCCGCGACTGATATCAATATCATCTTCTAGCTGGAGCGTTACTGACATGGGTGCAAAGGCTTCATCCAGGGACCCATCATACGTATATATTTCTTTAATTTTTGATTTTGTGTTAGACGGTAATATGACAATTTCATCTCCTGTTTTAAAAATCCCGCCAGAAATCTGTCCTGCATAGCCACGAAAGTCATGATGTTCATCTGTTTGGGGTCGAATGACGTATTGAACAGGAAAACGTGGATCATGCAGGTTTCGATCATTCGAAATATGTAACTCTTCTAAATACGCCAATAAAGTCGGGCCTTGATACCAGGGCGTCTGTTCAGAACGTATAACAACATTGTCACCTTTTAATGCGCTGATAGGAATACAGGTTATATCTTTAATTTGTAAATGCGTAGAAAATGCTTCGAATGTTTGACGAATTTCATCATATCGCTCTTGAGAAAAGTTGACGAGATCCATTTTGTTGATGCAAATAACAACATGAGGGATACGTAAAAGTGACGCGATATATGCATGTCGACGTGTTTGCTCAATGACACCATGACGTGCATCTATAAGAATAATAGCCAGGTTTGCATTCGAAGCGCCTGTTACCATATTCCGTGTATATTGAATATGACCTGGGGTGTCTGCGATAATAAATTTACGGCGTGGCGTTGCAAAATATCGATACGCCACATCTATAGTAATGCCTTGTTCACGTTCTGCTCGCAATCCATCGGTCAGATTGGCGAGATTAACCTGTCCCTCGCCAGTAATATCGCTGGAGCGTTCCAACGCTTCCATTTGATCTTCGAAAATGGATTTGCTGTCATAGAGTAATCGCCCGATAAGCGTACTCTTTCCATCATCGACACTGCCTGCTGTTGTCAACCGTAAAAGTTCCATATAATAACATTCTTCCTAAAAATAGCCTTCGCGTTTCCGATCTTCCATGGCGGCTTCTGAGACTTTGTCGTCTGCACGGCTTCCCCGCTCGGTTACACGAGCGGCTGCAATTTCAGCGATAATATCTTTCACGGTTGTGGCGGATGACTCAATACACCCTGTACATGTGATATCACCAATCGTTCGTACGCGTACATCGAGTTCTTTGATTTCGCTTTCTGATTGTGGACTCAGCAGGTTGCTCACCGGCAACCATTGACCATCGCTCCTAAATACTCTTCTTTTATGGCTATAGTAAATCTTTGGGATGTTAAGTTTTTCTTGCGCGATATATCCCCATACATCTAATTCTGTCCAATTGCTGATCGGGAAAACGCGCATGTTTTCACCGGGATGTATTTTTGCATTATATATGTTCCATAGCTCAGGGCGTTGATTTTTGGGTTCCCATTGGCCAAAAGCATCTCTAAATGAGAAAACTCTTTCCTTGGCCCGTGCTTTTTCTTCATCTCGCCGAGCGCCCCCCATGGCCGCATTAAATTTAAATTCTTCTAAAGCAGCTAGTAGGGTGGGGGTTTGCAATCGATTCCGACTGGTTGTGCCTGGAACTTCATGGGCCATTCCTTTTTCGATGGCATCGTCAACCGTTCTTACAATCAGTTTAGCCCCTAATTCAGCGGCGCGTGTATCTCTAAATGCTATCAGTTCAGGGAAATTATGCCCTGTATCAATATGCAGCAAAGGAAATGGGAAGGCCCCGGGTCTAAAGGCTTTCTCCGCGATGCGTAACATGCAAATAGAATCTTTGCCGCCCGAAAAAAGAAGTACAGGACGATCAAATTCCGCTGCGACTTCCCGCATGATATGTATGGACTCAGACTCTAAAGCCTGAAGATGTGTTAAGCTAAGGGACTTCATCTTCTTTTAAAAAATTCGAATTGTTTAAAATTTCAAGATTTTTATTTCGAATCTTCTTCCTTCGTGTGTAATCCACACTCTTTATGTTCAGGGTTTTCCCACCACCAACGACCGGCCCGTTTATCTTCATCTGGCTTGATGGCTCTAGTGCAAGGAGCGCATCCTATAGATGAATATCCTCTATGATGTAATGTATTGTACGAAAGTTTATGTTCACGTACATAATTCCACACATCTTCCGAAGACCAGTTTGCGAGAGGATTAATTTTTGTGATATCTCCGTGAGATGTATCTGTTTCGATAACCTTAAGCTCCGCTCGTGTAACACTTTGCTCACGACGTTGACCTGTAATCCAGGCATCCATATCTTGTAAAGCTCGATTTAGAGGTTCAACTTTTCGAAGCCCACAACATTCTTTTCGGTTTTCGGTACTATCACGAAACGAATAGAGTCCTTTCCCCCGTTCCAATTTTTGGATCGAATCAAATTGAGGAAAGTACCAATCAATATTTGTCTTGTAACGGTTCCGGATTTTTTCTGCACACTGATAGGTTTCTTCATTGAGACGTCCCGTATCTAGCGAAAAGATGCGTGCATCGGATCGAATAGAAGTGACCATATCAATCAGAACGACATCTTCTAATCCAAAGCTTGACGCGAGAGTGATGCGAGGATGGTATAAGTCCAATGCCTGTTTGAGGACTGCTTTTGGATTATTGAGGTCTATGTCTTGCCATTCCTTCATATCTAATAACATCCTTATATTGAATAATCAACAACGTGTTGATGTGACTTCCGAACTAAATCTTCAAACGTTATCGAGTCATAAACAGACGAAAGCGCTACTTCAGCTTCTTTCCATATTTCTGTGAAGACGTGATCGTTTTTATGAGCATGCTTGTTGTTCATTTCAAATAACGGCCCTTCAAAAAGTTTAATAATATCACCGATTCTGATTTGTTTAGGCTCCTTTACTAAGTAATAACCTCCATCTTTACCCCGTACCGATTCGGTATACCTATTTTTTTTTAATTCACGTAAAATTGTTTCTAAAAATCGGGGCGGTATGTGTTGAGCCTGAGCAATTTCATTGGTTGTAACGGTTCTGCCTCTCTCTTGCTGAGCAAGTTCAAGCATAGCTTTAAGCGCATAATAACATCGATTGGAAAGTATCATAAGATCTATACCACATTAAACCGGTAGACTTTATGCGTTTTTATAGACTTGTCAAGTGCTCAATCTGTTTTTGTTTTGTTAGTAAAACTTAAGTGACTTCTATATTGACGAAGTTTAATAGTTACGCATAATGACCCCCCTTTAAATTTAAAAGATAAGGAGAGAAAAGAATATGTCAACATCTGCAGTACAAAAAACAAACGGACGGTCTCGGTTAAAAGTTCTAAAGTCAACAAAAGGGAAAGTGAAGAAATCAGACGGGTATGTCATTAAGGATATTAACCTGGCTGAATTCGGACGTAAGGAGATGGTTTTAGCGGAGCATGAAATGCCGGGTTTAATGGCATTGCGCGAACAATACGGAAAGGAAAAACCGTTGCGCGGTGCGCGTATTACCGGTTCGCTTCATATGACGATTCAAACAGGGATGCTTATCGAAACGCTTCAAATGCTGGACGCTAAAGTCCGTTGGGCGAGTTGCAATATCTATTCCACTCAAGATCATGCCGCTGCAGCCGTGGCGATTAAAGGAACACCGGTATTTGCGTATAAAGGTGAAACCTTAGAAGAGTATTGGGACTTTACCGACCGTATTCTCGACTGGGGAAATGGGAAAGGGCCCAACATGATTTTAGATGATGGTGGGGATGCGACTTTGTTTGTTCAACTCGGATACGCGGCTGAAGAAAACCGACACATTCTCAATAAAAAGCCCGACAGTTTGGAAGAAAAAGTTTTATTAAATCAGCTCAAAAAATCCCTAAAAAAGGATCCAAATCGTTTTCATCGCATTGCAAAACATATACGAGGTATCAGCGAAGAAACAACCACAGGCGTCCATCGCCTATACCAGATGCTTGAAAGAGGGGAGCTTCTTTTTCCCACATTTAATGTTAATGATTCAGTAACGAAATCAAAGTTCGATAACCTATACGGCTGTCGCCATTCATTGGTAGACGGAATCATGCGTGCAACGGACGTTATGATTTCCGGTAAAACAGCTGTGGTGGCAGGCTATGGTGATGTGGGGAAAGGATGTTGCCAATCCTTAAAAGGGCAGGGGGCTCGTGTGCTTGTCACAGAAATTGACCCCATTTGTGCTTTACAAGCTTCTATGGAGGGATATGAAGTGATGCCCATGGACGAAGCCTGTAAAGAAGGAAACATTTTTGTTACTACAACAGGGTGTTGTGATGTCATTACCGAAAAACATATGCGGCAAATGAAGCATATGGCGATTGTCTGCAACATTGGCCATTTCGATAGTGAGATTCAGGTGGAGAAGCTTCGAAAATATACATGGGAAAACATTAAGCCTCAAGTGGATAAGATTACGTTTCCCAATAAGAAAAGTATTCTTATGTTAGCGGAAGGCCGCCTTGTAAATCTAGGATGCGCAACGGGTCATCCTAGTTTTGTGATGTCGAATAGTTTTACCAACCAAGTCTTAGCCCAAATCGAATTATATACAAATCTAGGTAAATATCCCATTGGTGTATATACCTTGCCTAAACATTTGGATGAAGAGGTTGCCCGTTTACACCTGAAGAAGCTCGATGTGAAATTAGAAAAACTGACTAGAAAGCAGGCTAAATATTTAGGGTATCCAGTTAATGGGCCTTATAAGCCTGATCATTATCGGTACTAGTTTGGATTCTGGATGCTGGATTTAGATGCTGGATCTAGGTTTATTTGCCTATCGAGAATCCAGTATTCTAGCATCTATTATGCAGACCATGTTTCAACAACATCCAGAGTATGTAGCCGTTTGCAAAAGAATAGAGCGGTTACAATCAGCATGTCGTTCGTGGAAAGGGTATGTATACAGGAATACATCTCCAAAGTATGGGAACAAGGTAGATATCCTTTCGGGACGTGGGAGTCAGAAGTACGGAGGCCGTTGGAATAGTGCCGGCTCATTTTCAGCGGTCTATGCTAGCTTAACACCTCAACTTGCTATGGAAGAGGCTTTTGCGCATTTCCATTATTATCAACTCCCGATTCATGCTGCTATGCCACGGTTATTTGTTGCGATTTCTGTATCGTTGCGCCATGTTTTAGATCTAACAGGTGGCGAGATAAGAAATCGATTGCGTGTATCTAGTGATCATATGACTCAAGAAGATTGGCGAAAAGCACAAGAGCAAGGAAAAGAAGCCCTTACATAGGCAATCGGCCGGGTTGCCTTTTCATTGAAAATAGAAGCACTGTTAATACCCTCTTCATCGGGTCTTGCAGGAACGAATATTGTCTTTTCCCCAGAAAACATATGCTCTGCATGTCGAGTGGCCGTCTTGAACCCAACCGGCTCCTAATCTGTAAAAGTGTAAAATTGCATGTTTTTTTGCTTGTAAAGTTTCCTTTGTGATTTATATTCATTAGCAGGAGTAAAAATAGTATGGCGAATATAGAACAAAAAATTAAAGCTCCGATATTGAAACTGCGCAAAAATTTTGACACGCCTCGAAAAGATTTTGCAAGGCTTCTTGGTATTTCTGAGCGATCGTTGGCGGGCCTGGAGCAGGGTAAAAAACCGACGCCTCCCATGCAGCGAAAAATTCGTGAACTGATACGTCTTTATGAGGCCTTGGTGAAAGTAGTTCATGCCGATTTCGTCTCCGGATGGCTGCAAGAACCCAATACTGCTTTTAATAATTTAAAACCTCTTGAGGTGGTTGAACGTGGTGAAACAGATCGGATTTGGAAAATGATCTATTATCTGGAATCAGGCATTGCAAGTTAATCAAAACGATTTCGTTTAGATCTTACCCAGTTCGCTACGAAAAATTTGGTGTAACTGCGAATTTGTCTGGAATTTTCCCCTAGAGTTTTATTCTTGTTACCCAAGCGTTATTATGATCATCTCTTGTAACTGAACTGGGTCTCAGGGTCGATAAAGAGGCTTCAGATTGCAGTAAATCAGTAAAGTCGACTTTGAATTGAATAAGGGGGAGCGCTTCCATAGATGTTAAAGGGGGAATTAATTTCGACGACCAAACAAAAATAACAGCTGAACCTCTCACAAACTTCGCTTTGTAAGAGCTAGAAAACTAATTAAAATGAGGTGATTAATGCCACCAAAAGCAAAAGCAAAAAAGCCAAATAAAGAGACAAGGAATTTTGAAGCAGAAGTTAAAAAACTTTTAGATATCGTTATCCATTCACTCTACACGCATAAAGAAATCTTCCTGCGGGAGCTTATTGCAAACGCTTCTGATGCCTTGGACAAACTGCGAATTTTGTCGCTCACAGAGCCTGAAATTCTTAAAGATGATGAACCCGAACTATTGATTTCTTTGGATATCGACAAAGAGAAAAAAACATTAACTATTTCAGACAATGGAATTGGGATGACCTATGATGAGGTGGTCGAAAATATTGGTACCATCGCTAAGTCAGGTTCTAAGAAGTTTCTTGAGGTCCTAAAACAGAATAAACATACGGAAAGCGATATTGAGTTAATTGGTCAATTTGGAGTGGGTTTTTACTCTGCTTTTATGGTCGCCGAAAAAGTAACTCTTATGACTATTTCTCCTAAAGAAAAGATGGGTGTAAAATGGGAATCAATGGGAGATGGGACCTATAATCTAGAGGCGGTAGAGAAAACCTCAAGGGGGACTCAAATAATATTGTATCTAAAAGACGAAAGCGAAGTAGAGTCTCCATCTGATGAAAATTTCCTCGATCAATATACCATTCAGAATTTGGTCAAAAAGCATTGCAACTTTATCAACTATCCGATCCGGATGAATTTTTATACCGAAGAATCTGAAAAGGACAAAGACGGAAAAGTCATTGAGGGTAAAAATGTAACCACGGTAACCGAAAAAACACTTAACGAGATCAAGCCGATTTGGCAAAAAGACAGAAAAGAGATCAAAAATGAAGAATATCTAGAATTTTATAAACAACATTTTCATGATTGGAATGCATCTGCTGACATCCTTCATCTAAAGGGTGAGGGTGCAACAGAGTTTACCGCCTTGCTTTTCATTCCCTCAGTGGCTCCCTATAATTTATACTCTCCAGATTATAACTCGGGACTCGAGCTCTATTCAAAAAATATGTTGATTATGTCGGATTGTCAGGAGCTTTTGCCCGAATATCTTAAATTTGTGAAAGGAATCGTTGATTCAGCGGACTTATCCCTAAACATATCAAGAGAAATGCTTCAGCACAATCGCCAATTAAGGTTGATTGGTAATTATTTAGAAAAAAAAGTAATCGATAAGCTAAAAGAATTTCGGGACAAAAAACGTAAAAAGTATGAAGAAATTTGGAAAGAGTATGGTAAATCCATTAAAGGAGGAATTTACACGGAGTATAAAAACAAAGAAAAATTACAAGATTTTTTGCTTTTTGAGTCATCTCACTCTGAAAAAAATTTGTCTACACTAAAAGAATACGTAGAACGTATGCCTGAAAAGCAAAAAGATATTTTTTATGCAGTAGGTGAAACGCGTGAGTATATCGAAAATATGCCACAGATGGAAGTGGTCAAAGAAAAAGGCGTCGAAGTATTATATTTTACCGACAAAGTCGATGAGTTTCTGACCCAAAATCTTCATGAGTATGAAGGAAGAAGCCTACAATCCGTAAGTCGAGGCGACCTCAAATTTGGTGACGACCAAGAAGAGGACAAAGACACAAATGCTGAAAAAGACGGAAAGGATGAGTCAAAAGACGAGAAAGAAAACGCTGAAAAAGACAAGTCCCAAGAAAAATATAAAAAGTTAACTGATCTTATGAAAGAAGCGTTGGGAGATAAAATCAAAGAGGTTCGAGTGTCTAATCGTTTAGCTTCCAGTCCGGTTTGTTTAGTTAGCGATAGCTCAGGTTACAGCCTAAATATGGAGCGGTTGATGAAAGATGCCAATCAAGGCTTCATGCGTGCGACGAAAATCTTAGAGATCAATTCAGAGCATGATATCGTAGAAAACATGCATGCCATGGTTGAAAAAGGAGAGCCAAACGGCCACGTCAAAAATCAGACTATCTTGCTCTATAACCAGGCCCTACTCATAGAAGGAGAGAAGCTTGAAGACCCTATTGATTTTTCCAAGCGTATGTCCGAAGTGATGATAGAAGCTCTCAAAACATGATGAGCAAAGAATAGGGTCTAAGGTCTGTATACCAGAAGTTAATCCTGCCATGACACATAGAGGTTGCATTCCTCCTTATTGGTGTCAATAAACTTTTCGAATAAATAATGCGTCAAATTTTTGTTGCCAATCTATTAGAATGGTTTGAAGAGAATAAACGTGATCTTCCTTGGCGGAAAAATTCTGCTCCTTATCGGGTTTGGGTCTCAGAGCTCATGTTGCAGCAAACTAGAGCTGATCAAGTGATTCCGTACTATAAACGGTTCATGAAAGCGTTTCCCTCCTTGCGAGCGTTAGCCTTATCCCCTCGTCAAGAGGTTTTAAAGGTTTGGGAAGGTTTGGGCTATTATGCCCGTGCGCGAAATATGCATGAAACCGCACAATTTTTAGTGAAAGAAAAAAAAGGACGGTTTCCGCGGACGTACGAAGGTTTAAAAGAGCTCCCGGGGATTGGTCCTTATACGGCTGCAGCGATTGGGAGTTTGGCCTTCAACCTTGATGAGGCTGTTGTAGATGGAAATGTAGCACGCGTTTTGTCTCGTCTCTTTGCCTATTCTCAAGATGTTGGGTCCACCGTTGGGAGAAAACAGATTCAAGAATGGGCAAATGAACTTCTTCCAAAAGGTCGGGCCGCGGCTTTTAATGAATCCGTTATGGAATTGGGCGCTCTCATTTGTCTTCCTCAAAGTCCGAAATGTGATCAATGTCCACTAAAGTCTGTATGTCGAGCATATGCGAAAAGAGCATCGACACGGTATCCTGTAAAGAAGAAGAAAAAACCGGTTCCGCATAAAGTAGCAGGAGTTGCTGTTGTAGTTAGACGAGACGGAAAACTCCTGATTGATCAAAGAAACGAAGAGGACATGTTAGGGGGCCTATGGGAATTTCCTGGGGGAAAGCAGGAAACCGGTGAGTCTATTAAAAAGTGCATCAAGCGTGAGATTAAGGAAGAATTAGGAGTTGATATAAAGGTTGGAAAACATCTAACGACCGTATATCATGTGTATAGTCATTTTACGTTGGAATTGCATGTTCATTGGGCAAAGATCATTAAAGGTAGACCGCGTGCGATCGAATGTAAAAATTACAGGTGGGTAGATTTTGTCCATCTTCGTGAGTACCCGTTTTCACGTGCAGATATATATATTATTGAAGAAATAAGTCGTCAAAAGTCGAAGGTCTGAAAGTCAAAGGTCAAAAAGAAGACCCCGCAGCAAGCTGCGTAAAAGAAAAGTGGTAGCAAACTATCGCACTCCCCATTGGAAATCTTTACCTTAGACTTTTGACTTTCAGACCTTCGACCTGACACTCCTCACACCTCCATCACTTCTTGTTCTTTAGAAGCAATCAGTTCGTCGATTTTTTTGATGGATTCGTCTGTGCTCTTTTGAATCTGTTCGAGTCCACTATCGCGTTCATCTTCAGTAATTTTTTTGTTTTTTTGGGAGCTTTTCATATAGTCATTGGCTTCTCGACGAATATTACGTATGGCGACACGCTGTTCTTCTGCCATACGCCCTGCTACTTTTAGGAGTTCTTTACGTCGTTCTTCTGTGAGCTCTGGAATGGGGATACGAATCCCACGTCCGTCATTCATGGGTGTGACGCCGACATTGGCGCTCAAAATTGCTTTTTCGATGGCTTCAAGTCTGCTTGGATCGTATGCGTTGATAACAATGAGTCGGGGTTCGGGTGTTGCAATGTTTGCGAGATCACGGAGTCGTGTGGGGGTGCCGTAATAGTCTACGGATATATTATCAACAAGACTCGGTGAAGCTTTGCCTGTACGGATGCCTGACAGTTCTTCTTGAAGAAACAAAATGGTTTTTTCCATTCGATCGTCTGTATCTAGTAAAATATCGTCTACCGTTTTCATCTTCTATCCGTTGTCTGATCCACCAACAAGGGTTCCGACAGGTTTGCCGTCTAAGACTTTGATAATCTCGTCCTGTTTGAAAAAGTTAAAGACAATAATAGGGAGATTATTCTCTTTGCAAAGTGAAAAAGCCGCAGCATCCATAATTTTCAACTCTTTGCTGAGAGCCTCCGAGTAACCAATTTTTTGATAGCGTTTAGCCTTTTGGTTTTTAACGGGATCTTCCGTATAGATGCCATCGACTTTTGTGCCCTTTATCAGCAGATCACAATTGGTCTCATTGGCTCTAAGGGCGGCTGCCGTGTCTGTTGTCAAATAGGGGTTCCCTGTTCCTGCACCAAAAATAACAATACGCCCTTTTTCTAGATGTCGTGTTGCTTTGCGTCGGACAAAAGGTTCTGCGACAGCAGGAATAGGAAATGCCGTCATGACACGAGTCGGGACCTCCATTTTTTCAAGGGAGGATTGTAAGGCTAGACAGTTAATAACCGTGGAAAGCATGCCCATATAATCGCCTGTGTTACGATCAATGTGTAAACTTTCTCCACCACGAAAAATATTTCCCCCGCCAACAACGATCGCAATTTCGCATCCTTTTGCCTTCGCTTTTTTCAGCTGTGAGGCAATTTTACTGATCGCTTTTATATCTAAGCTATGGCCTGTTTCTTTATTTTGAAAAGCTTCGCCACTTAATTTCAGGAGGATACGTTTATACTTTGTTTTTTGGGGTGACCTCTTAGCCATTTCATTTAGTTCTCTCAGGATTGTATGTTTGAATAATAGATACCTGGATCCGTCAATTAAACGTGGGATTTCTGTGCGAATGCTTTGGAGGCAAAAGGTTGCAAAAAAACGCAGGCGCACCCGCTGGGTGCGTCGAGGCTTTTTTGTAATTCCTTTTGGCCCAAATGGTTCGTGCAGAAAACCGCGTTTAACTGGCGGATCCAGCAGATAATATAGTTGAAGTCATTGGAGATGTAAAGGCTTGAAAAAAATTAGAGGTCACTTTTTTTCGATTTTTATCTTGCAACATGAGTATTGAAAAAGGTAGATCGTAATCTCAAGAAAAAGTGAGGTAAAATAATATGGAGAACCATGTGAAGGCTTTTAGGGCGGGAAACGATTCGGTAAAAGAATAGAGGATGGGTATGAGAAATAGAATTTTCATCTCAGTAAATCGTCTTGCGGCATTGGTAGATGGCGTTTTGGCTATTGTCCTGACGTTAATGGTCGTGTTGATTGAACCTATAGAACCTGGCGAGTCAAGTGAAGAGCTGATTCAGGATTTCCTTCGTGTGGGGCACATTATTTTGGCTTACGCGCTGAGTTTTGTTTTAATCAGCATCTATTGGTTTAATCATTACGCAATTTTTCAACATCTCAAACGTGCGTCTTTTTTCCTAGTCTATTAAACCTAATCTTCCTCTTTTCGGTAGCGCTGATACCGTTTGCTACCAGTGTGCTCGTCGACTATTTTGAGAACAAAATAGCGCTCGTGATGTATGGTGTGGTTCATTTTACGAGCAGTGTCATGTTGCTCGTGATGTGGCGGCATGCTTCCCGCATGCCTCCTCTTCTGGAACGTGATGTCGATTCCACCATTGCAGTGCATATAGAATGTAAGTTATGGGTCATGCCCATGTTATATCTATTAGCTGTCGGAATCTCAACTTTCAGCCGTATCGCTAGCCTAATTGCCTTTGTCGTGGTGCCGATTGTTCATGTAGTATTAGATCTCCTCGATTGGAATCCGCTTACTAGAATCGATGACGGTGGAACCCCAAAGACTACGTGATGGGCGAAATATATCAATTAATCAATCTTTTAACCACCGCACTGCAAATTCCAGGTTTCACACAGAAAGTCCACATTTAATTTTCGGATCTAGATTAACTCGTATATCCGGGGATTCCTTAAGCTAAAAATTTTTGAATAGTTTCATGTGAAATTGCGTTTGCTTTGCCATCGTTTAGTGTTTCATCAAATGGAATCTCTTCTGTAAGGGGCCCCGACGGGCCATTGAGGATCGCGAGTGGTACGGGTTCAGCGGTGTGACCTCGAAGGGATACCGGGGTTCTATGGTCCATGCAGATGATGAGCCGGTAGGGTTCTCCTTTTTCTTCAAGCCCTTTCCATACAGGATTGACGACTTCCTTGTCAAAAGCTTCTATAGCTTCTGTTTTTAATTCTGCATCTCCCATATGTCCGCATTCGTCGGGTGCTTCAATATGAATATAAGCAAAATCATGATGCTTTAAGATCTCCAGGCCGGCTTGAACTTTTCCTTGATAGTTTGTGTCAATGAACCCTGTAGCATTTGGAATGATGGGCGCTTTTAAACCAGCTAATCGCCCTAATCCTCGGATGAGATCAACCGCTGAAACAACGCCGCCTGTTAATCCATGTAGGTCTTGATACGATGATAGAGTGAGTGCGTGACCCTGTCCCCACAGCCAGATTTGTGTCGCTGGTTTTTTACCGGATCTGATGCGAGCTTGATTGACAGGATGATTGGCGAGTCGTTCTTTGGATGCTTCCATAAGTTCACGAATTTCTTCTTCACGATGGCCTTGAGGCAGATACGCGACAATTGGTTTTCCCGATATTTCATGAGGGGGTTCTGTGGTCAATTCCGTAGGACCGTTTTCCCAGATTAAAAGATGACGGTAGCTAACCCCTCCGTGAAATTGAATCTTTGGGTGACCCAATGTTTCTTGTATCGTGTCGATAAGTTGATGGGCTTCTTCGGTTGTGATATGCCCTGACGAATAGTCTTCCATCATATTCTTTTCTACAGTGACTAGATTACAACGGAAAGCGATGTCTTTTTTTTTCATGGGTATACTTGCTCCAGCTGCTTCGATTGGAGCGCGCCCTGTATAATTCTCGGTTGGATCATAGCCTAGTAGACCAAGGTTTGCCACGTCACTTCCGGGCTGCATGCCTTGCGGAATTGTTTGCACCATGTGTAGAAAGCTCTTAGCAGCTATTTTTCGTATGGTGGGAATAGAGGCTGCTTGTAAAGGTGTTTGGTTTCCAAGTTTAGGAACGGGATAATCGCCCATTCCATCGCCAACAAGGATGATTTTTTTCATATTTTTTCTCCATATAAGACATATTTCCCCCTTTTTTTACATATATTTTTCGTATCAATATTGTTTTCTATTGAAGGGCGAATGTGCGTTTCCCCCTGGGGTTCCCCACCCCGACCTCCTTGACGTGCAGCGCCCTTCAATTTTTTTTTTGGGTATTTTTCAACGACGCTTCTAAGGTCATTGCATCTACTTTACTCGAGGTTCTAATGAGCGTGCAAAGTTCGTTGGTGTAGTCAATATTTTACCTTTCATCCTCTGACCACTCCATCGCTAACAACGTGTGGAGGCTTCCTTATCAGCTTAATGTTTAAAGTGACGCATGTTGGTTAAGGCCATCGCTACTTCGCACTCATCGCAGGCCTCGATCACCTTGGCATCTCGCTTTGAACCACCGGGTTGAACCACATAACGGATACCTGCTTCCGCCGCGTATTGAACGCTATCTGGAAACGGGAAAAAAGCATCAGAAATGAGAATAGATTCGGATAAGATTTTTCTTGCAAAACTTTTTAGGGACTCATCTGGCTTTAATTCTTTGTAAAGAATCTCTATGTTTTCGCACGCTTTGGAGATGGCTAATTTGCGAACTGCATCCACTCTGTTAGGTTGCCCCGCACCCATGCCAAGGATAGAATAATATCCGGACTGATATTCTCGAACCAATAAAATGGCATTTGACTTTACATGTTTACAGGCTTTTACCCCGAACTCTGCCAGATCCTGTTTTCGAAGAGAAAAAGGTTTTTGGGTAGGAATATTCCATTCTTTGATACTATCTATGTCTCGATCTTGAACAAGGAACCCTCCATTGATCTGTTTTATAGCAACCCCTTCTCGTGCTTGGGTCATGGGATGAAGGCATTTGAGAAGCCGCAAATTTTTACTTTTTTGCGTTAAATACTCAATGGCATCAGGTTCAAAATCAGGGGCGATGAGGACTTCTACAAAACGTCCTTTTAATGCTTCGGCGGTTTTTAGATCAACGGGTTCTGTTGCCGCAATGACGCTTCCAAAAGCGGAGACAGGGTCCCCCTCCCATGCGGCTTCCAATGCTTCGGATAGCTTTTTTCCGGTTGCGTAGCCACACGGATTTGTATGTTTAATAATAGAAACGGCAGGTTGTCCTGCCAGTTCTTTGACCGCTTCAAGAGCGGCGTCACCGTCTACGTAATTATTGTAGGACATTTCTTTGCCGTGAAGTAATTCTGTATGGGCTATACACGCTTCATGTGCCTGAACATCTTTGTAAAAAATAGCGGATTGATCGGGATTTTCTCCATATCTTAATGTAGTTCCCACCCCGCAACTCAGGACAAATGGGGGAACAGGTTTTTCCTCTTGTGGAACTTGTGTGGCCATATATTGAGCAATAGCTGCATTATATTCTGCCGCACGTGAAAATGCCTTTTGGGCTAACTCAATACGTAAAGATTCTGAGGTTTGGCTATTATTGTTTTTGAGATGATTAAGTACGCGAGGATAATCTTCAGGGTCGACAAGAACTGTCACAGATTTCATATTTTTGGCAGCAGAACGAAGCATTGTAGGCCCACCGATATCTATCTGTTCAATGGCCTGCTCAAAAGAAGTATTTCCTTTTTGGACGGTCTCTTCAAAAGGATATGAGTTTACGCAAATAAGATCAATAGGTACAAAATCATGCTCCTTCATGGTTTTGTTATGACTGTCGTTTTCTCTTACAAAAAGGAGTCCTGCATGAACTTTGGGATGTAACGTTTTTACACGACCATCAAGCATTTCAGGGAAACCGGTGAACTCGGAAATGTCTGTTACGGAAAGTCCGGATTCCCTCAGTATGCTGGCGGTGCCTCCTGTTGAAAGGATTTCAATGTTTAATGCTACTAGACCTTTGGCAAAATCTATAATCCCTGTTTTGTCGGATACGCTGATGAGCGCTCTTTTAATTTTATCCATTACAATCCTACTTTTTTGAATATGGCGTTCACGTTTTTAATATGAGGTTCTATATCAAATAAATCATTGATCTCTTGTGAGGTTAAACATTTTTTAACCTCAGCATCTTTTTTCAGGAGTTCCTTGAAACTTTGGTTTTTTTCCCATGCTGTGTGTGCGTTACGTTGTACGATTCGATAGGCTTTTTCGCGTGATATATTTTTATCGGTAAGTTTCAACAACACTTGTTGGGAATGGATCAACCCGTGTGTAGCCTCCATATTTTTTTTCATTTGTTCGGGTAGAATCTGCAATGTACGAATGACATATTCGAGTTTGGTTAACATATAATTGAGAGCAATGGTGGCGTCTGGCATGATGACACGTTCGGCCGATGAGTGAGAGATGTCCCGTTCATGCCAAAGGGCTACATTTTCTAAACCCGTGATGACATAACCGCGAAGGAGCCTGGCCATTCCACAGAGTCGCTCACCGGTGATCGGATTTTTTTTTATGGGGCATGGCAGAGGAGCCTTTTTGTCCCGAACCAAAAAATTCTTCTACTTCGCGCACTTCAGTACGTTGTAAATGGCGTATTTCTTGTGCCCAGCGCTCGACAGATGCGCCGACAAGGGCTATGGCGCATAGATACTCAGCATGTCGATCCCGTTGCAGAATCTGGGTGGAAATGGATGCGGGTTTGAGTTTTAACTTAGCACACACGTATCTTTCAACAGAGGGATCTATGTGCGCATACGTTCCCACCGCTCCTGAAAGTTGTCCGACAGCAATCGTTTCCCGAGCTTTTTCTAACCGTGTTAAGGCGCGGCCAAATTCGTCGAACAGGAGAGCCATTTTAAGGCCAAAGGTGATGGGCTCAGCATGAATCCCGTGAGATCGCCCGATCATGGGCGTGTATTTATGTTTTCGCGCCTGCGCAGCCGCTGCTTTACGAACTGCTTTAACATCTTTCATAAGAATATTAATGGCTTCTACCATTTGCACGGCCAATGCCGTGTCTAAGACATCGGAACTGGTTAACCCTTTGTGAATATACCGGGATGACGGGCCGACATATTCAGCAACAGATGTAAGAAAAGCGATGACATCATGATGAACTTCCGCCTCAATTTTGTGAATACGCTCTACATTAAAGTTGGCCCGTTTTTTGATGCGTTTTAGGTGTACATCTGGAACGTGACCCCCTTTGTTCATGGCCTCACAGGCAAGGATTTCAATGTTAAGCCAGATACGGAACCTGTTTTCATCCGTCCAGATTGCAGCCATTTTGTCTAAGGTATAACGAGGAATCATGGGTGTTTAGTTATTTATTCGTTAATGGTTATTCGTTATTAGTATCTTATTTGTTGGAAATAGTCAGCTATTAGCTGCTCATACTAACAACCGATAACTAAACCCAAATGCAATATTGAGGTTTGCTTACTTTTCCCAAGAGTTTTTTAATGGTTGCATAGCGGCTAGAGGTTTTGTCAGTTGGAAAGGTTTGTTACGAAAATTAGACGGATAGGATTTGGATAAAGAAGAGTCTCGAAAACTGTTTTGTTTGCCAAAAGCTGGTACCGCTTTTTGCTGGAGGGAACTTTTTCGATTCTCGCTATACCTTGTGAAACTAGAGTCTTTGGATGGATAGAATTTCAATGAGCCTTGGGACGCATATGGAGCCGTTACACCCTTTCCTGCAGAATTTTGGTTTCTTGGTTTATTGAGCTTGGAGAAAAAAGATCCCGTCCTATTCATATTGACTTGTAATGGCTGAGCTGCAGCCTGCGAAGATTGGCGAATACCTATCTTTCTTCTTTTTTCGACATCCAATTTGTTGTACACTGAATCATCTTCTCCTGTTTGAGCAGAAACAACGTCACGCGCAGGTTGAGAGTAATCTTCAACAGGAGTGGCACCCTCTGTAGGTGTAAAGGCTTGCACGGCTGTATTTCCGTCATCATACTCTATGGGAGCACTGCTATTTCTCGGATTTCCCTGAAATTGATCCCTTCCGTTTTCTCCGATTTTTGACCGCTCTCCCTTTTCTTGTTTTAGTACCTCGTCAGCTATCCATCTCCATCCAGAGGGCTTTGTCTCTTCTCCATCGACTTCTGTTCTTTTTGATTTTTTAAAATTTTCGGGGACAATCCAATTCTGGTCTTTTTTTTCCCGTATATTTGATCGAGACCTTGTGGCCGCAGAGTTGATGTAATATGCTCTCATATATTGCGAATTTACGGTGCTGCGGCCAGAACGATTGACTTTGGTTCCGGAATCGGGCGTTGAGGCCGCTTTTTCTAAATCCATTTTTTTAGAGGTAGAGATAGAAAAATTAGCGTGATACATTCTAATTTGATAGTCATATACGCGTGTTGTCTTTTCTGAAGCTTCCGATACATCGTTTGAAAAGGACAGATGTTGTGCCCATAGACAATTTCCTATAACAAGTATAAGAAGTGTGTCTGTTTTTTTCATAGCCTTTTACACTATTGTTTAATAATCTAAACGTCAAGTATCCGTTCTAATTTTGAAACGAAAATTAGAGTAATTAATTATTTGTTGTTGGTGAATAGTAAAAAAAATTAAGAAAAGTTCACTTTGTGCCCATACCTGTAAACATTTTAGTTTCTCTCTTTGCGATACTTGTACTCGTATCCACCACCAGCCACAGCGTCGAGATACGTATTCGTGAAGATCGGATATGGCTACAAGCCGACCAAGAACCCCTCGACGAAGTTCTCACGGCTATAACGCATAACGGAATTCTTGTCGAAGTGGACCCCGCGATTGAAGCCACCGTTGAATGTGATATTCAAGATCAGGATATTGAGGAGGTATTCGAGAAACTATTTGAGGATCTGGACTATGTACTCTACTGGAAAAAGATTCGGTGGCCGGTAGGCTCTTTTTCACAACCTGAACGATTACAGCTTTTTTTGCCGGGGGAAAAGAGGAATATTAAGCTCTTTTCTAAAACAAAAGGGCGTCTTGAATTTGTTCAAATACCTGGACAAGATATTTTCTATGCGAAAGGAGAAATCCTTGTTGGGTTTAAAAAAGGTATCACGGACGAAACCTTTAAACAGTTTTTGGCTGAAATCGATGGGGTGGTGGTCGATAGTGTTATTCCTCCAGGTATCTATAGAATCCGAGTTGATCCAAACACTGATATTTTATCCTTAACAGACAGGCTGAAAAATCATCGTCTTGTAGCAGGTGTCGAACCAAACTATGCGTATGACGTTAACGAGCCCAACAAAATTGCTGAGTATAACCCGGGATCCACCACGAAGCTGAACCTTGATTTGGCCGATGTGGAGGGTTCACCCATTGCGATCCTCGATTCGGGCTTGCAGGCATTGGCGGAACTTATAGATCACATTATAGGGAGTTTGGATGCATTGAATCCTGACGCACCCATAACCGATGCGGCGGGTCACGGAACACAAATGGCGCTGATTGCCTCTGGAGCGGTTGTCCCGGGAGGCGCTCCTGAGATTGAAGGAGATGATCCAAAACTTATTGCGATTAGGTCCTTTGACGAAAACGGCCGGTCTACATCCTTCAGTCTTATGAATAGCGTACAGTATGCGCTGGAAAAAGGAGCTCGTTATATGAGCATGAGTTGGGGTTCAGAAGCGTATAGCGAGTTTCTTGAACCGGTACTTTCCGAAGTGTGCTCAAAAGGGGTTATCCCGATTGCTTCAGTCGGCAACGAGCCTACGAGACCTATCTATCCGGCGGCTTACCCCTCTGTACTGGGAATAGGAGCTCTTTATGGTGATTCAATCTGGGAGCGTTCAAACTTTGGTGAGCCTGTAGATCTAGTTGCTCCGGGGACCGGGAAATTTCTAGTCGGTATTTTTTGAACATTTTGTTGTTCTCATATCCAGACTCCATATATACGGTAGTCAGGTCGGACTCCGGACTTGACGGGGACGAAGTCTGGCTTCAGATAAAGAGTCGAAGGTCGAAAGTCTAAAAAAAAGGTCCATTAATCTTGAACTTTTGACTCTTCCTCTTCCATCATGAAAAAAGAGTTAGAATCCATCCGCCGAGATTTTATTGAAACAGCGGGACTGACCACCCAGTCACTGAGTGCAGGACGTGTGTTAGGGCAAATTTTTGCTCATATTTATTTTAGCAGAGAACCTCAGTCTCTTGATGATATGACGGACATATTGGGTGTGAGCAAAGAGAGCGCCAGCCAATCTGTTCGACAGTTAGAACAATGGGGGGCGTTGAAGCGTGTTTGGATTAAAGGCGAACGCAAAGATTATTACGAGGCTTTAGATAATTTCGGGCATATTATTCGGAAAGCTTTACTAGGCACCACTATTCAGAAGGTTGAAAGTGCTGATCGATTTTTGGGAAAGGCAGAACAAAGATTGAAAACTACAAAAAATTCCCCTAATGATGATGTGGCGTTTATTAAAGGCCGAATCAAAACGTTGCGGAAGTTTCGTGATCGATCTAAGTATATTTGGGAGTATTCTATTTTAAGATTACTGGTCAAACCGAGATAGTCAGATCATGGGTCGAACGTCTTCAGCCACAGGCTGATCCGCCGCGGCGGAAAGGTCCAAAGAACAGGAGTCGAATTTGAACGAATTGCTGAAAAATATTGTATGGAATATGTCTGAAGTTATTCCTGAAGAACGAGCGGGTATGCTTGGACAGCGAGGATGCGTTTTATGGCTAACCGGTCTTTCGGGTTCGGGAAAATCGACAATCGCACGGGCATTGGAAAAAAGCCTTATCCAGGAAAAGCGCTTAGCGTATGTGTTAGATGGGGATAATATGAGGCATGGGTTAAATAAAGATCTAGGATTCACGGAAAAAGACCGCAACGAAAACATTCGTCGTATTATTGAAGTTTCAAACTTGTTTGCTGACTGTGGTGTTATATGTATCTCTGCATTTATATCCCCTTTCAGAGCGATCAGGGAACAGGCAAAACAGATAATAGGTCCCGACCGTTTTTTTGAAATTTATCTGTCTACAAGTCTCAAGATCTGTGAACAAAGAGACCCTAAAGGGTTGTATAAGAGAGCACGCAGGGGGGACATTCAGTCATTTACAGGAATCGATTCACCCTATGAGTCTCCTGATCATCCCGATCTGCGAATGGATACCGAAACGCTTTCGGTGGATGAATGTGTTGAACCCATCTTGTCCATGCTCTCGGCCTATCAAAAGAAATAACGAGTGCGTTTAACAAGTATAGAATGACAGACCATTAAGCAGGTCGTTTTGGATTTTGATCTGGATGTAAAAGTTTATCTTTTCGGATCTCGTGTCGATAACGAAAAAAGGGGTGGCGATATTGATTTGTTCTTTCTTTCTCACGTCTTAACTTCTCAAGAAAAAAGAAAAATTCGGCTGCGATTATATGGGTCCGCTCGCGAATTAAAAGTGGCAGCCATCCGGGATCAACGTCCCGAATGGTCTGAGTCTGAAGTCCAAGAAAGGCTGGGGAAATATTTCTCTATGGAACAAGGTAATCTATTCTTTGTGTTTACTGAACCATTTAAAAAGGCAATATACATGAAAAATGTTCGTGTACATTTGTGGTTTCCGCCACAGCAAATTGGGCGGGGCTGAAAAAAGTATTTATGAAAAAGCATGTAGCAGTTATTGGTGCAGGATATTGGGGGAAGAACTTAGTTCGCAACTTTTACGAACTGGATTCACTGCGCCTTATTTGTGATGCGAATCCAGATATTTCTAAAATGTTTAAGGATGTATATCCTGATGCAACTATTGTTCAGGATTATGAACTTGTTTTATTAGACAAGCAGATTGAAGCAGTCGCCATTGCAACCCCAGCAGTGAAACATTATGCAATGGCAAAACGAGCATTAGAAATAGGGAAAGATGTTTTTGTAGAGAAACCACTATCCTTGACCGTTGGGGAAGGTGAATCATTAGTCAAACTCGCTGCTGAACGCAAGCGCATCTTGATGGTTGGACATATTCTTCAATATCATCCGGCCGTCATCAAGCTAAAGGAACTCATCTATAACGGTGAATTGGGGAAAATTCAGTATATTTACTCCAATCGACTGAATATGGGGAAAATTCGATCTGCGGAGAATATTCTTTGGAGTTTTGCGCCGCATGATATTTCGATCATGTTATCTCTTTTAAGAGAAGAACCGGTCTCTATTACTTGTCAGGGAGGAGCCTACCTCAATCATGATGTAGCCGATGTGACAATGAGCCAGTTTGTTTTTCCGAGTGGTGTACGTGGCCACATTTATGTAAGCTGGCTGCATCCGTTTAAAGAACAAAGACTTGTTGTGGTGGGTTCAGAAAAAATGGCCGTGTTTGATGATACGGCACAAGAGAAACTAGTCGTTTATCCTCACAAAGTTGAATGGAAGAACCGAATTCCAACCGCGGTCAAAGCAATGGAAGAACTGGTGCCTATTGGAGACAATGAGCCGTTACAAGCAGAGTGTAATCATTTTCTAGAATGTGTTCAAGAACGTAAGAACCCTATCACCGACGGTCAGGAAGGCTTAAGTGTTCTAAAAGTGCTTAATGCGTGTGAGGCTAGCCTTTCTTCCTCGTCCCAAGCTCAAACCAAAGCCGCTTCTGCGACACCTTATTTTGTCCATGAAACTGCATCCGTTGATGATGGATGTAAAATTGGGAACAGAACAAAAATTTGGCATTACTCTCACATTCTAAAGAACGCTAAAATCGGTGAGAATTGTATCGTGGGCCAAAATTGCAGCATAGCCTCTGAGGTTAGTATAGGGAATAACGTAAAGGTTCAAAATAATGTATCTATATATACAGGCGTTATTATAGAAGAAGATGTTTTTTTGGGGCCTTCTTGTGTGTTCACGAATGTGAGGAATCCACGGTCTCAAATCAACCGCCATGCTTTATATGAAAAAACAATTTTCCGTCGTGGCGCAACGATCGGAGCCAATGCGACGATTGTATGCGGGGTAGAGGTTGGTCGCTATGCATTTGTTGGAGCTGGTGCGGTAGTTACGAAAGATGTTCCAGACTATGCGCTGGTCATGGGAAATCCATCGCGGCAAGCTGGTTGGATGAGCCGGCATGGCCATCGGCTCAAAAATCCTGATGAAAAAGGAATCATGTATTGTCCTGAAAGTGGGTATCGGTATTATGAAGAAGTGCCTGGTGTGTTGCGGTGTCTTGATCTAAACGAAAAGGATCCGTTACCGTCCGCAATGAGTCAGGGTTCCCAATCTTCTCGCCAATTTAGAAAATAATCTAAGAGGTCTTTAATGGAAAAGAAGGTGAAATATCTATGGAGTTAAAAAATAAACGTGTATTAGTTATCGGAGGCGCAGGATTCATAGGATCACATGTGGTAGAAGAACTTCTTAAAACAGAAGTTTCAGAGATCGTTGTATATGATAATTTCTGTCGAGGGCAACCACGTAATTTGGGATGTGCACTTCGGGATGATCGCGTTACGGTTTTTCCTTTAGGAGGCGATATTCTACACCCAGATATTTTGGACCAAGCGATGGAGGGTGTCGATGGGGTTATTCATTTGGCGGCATTGTGGCTATTACACTGCCATGAATTTCCTTGCTCAGCCTTTGACGTAAATATTAAAGGCACGTTTAACGTTCTTGAAGCGTGTCGAAAGCATCAAGTCAAGAAGTTGATCTACTCCTCTAGCGCAAGTGTCTACGGGGACGCAGTTGAAGAACCTATGAAAGAAGATCATCCTTACAATAACTGGACTTTTTACGGAGCCACTAAAATTGCGGGGGAACATATGTTAAAGGCGTATCACCATCGGTATGGGCTAAACGGAATAGGGTTGCGATACATGAATGTATATGGTCCCCGACAAGATTATCAGGGTGTTTATATTGCCGTTATGATGAAGATCCTTGATGCCGTTGATAAGAATGAGGCCCCTAAAGTTTTTGGAGATGGTTCGCAATCGTATGATTTTATTCATGTAACGGATGTGGCTAAAGCAAACGTATGCGCGCTCCAATCAAGTTCTGAATTTGGATTGTACAATGTAGGACGTGGCATCAAAACATCTATTAAAGAACTGGCAGAAATCTTGTTACGCCTGACCGGGCGTGAAGATTTATCCATTCAATATGAGCCTGGAGGCCAAACCTTTGTTACCAATCGGGTGGGCTCTATAGACGCTGCCCGATCCGAAATCGGTTTTGAAGGGTCCGTAGATTTAGAGGCGGGTATGCGGTCTTTGATTGAGTGGCGAAACAATGATAAAAACCACTAAGAAAAAGTTATTTCAACCACGAGTAGATTAGCGTGGCAGAGCTGCAACCCAAAGAAGGATAAAGAAAGGATTTTGGCCCACGAATCATACAAATGTTCACGAATGAAGAAGAGAAAAGTGAGGTCATCTTTGACAATGATAAATAGTAGTGAAAAACTTATTTCTCTAATTGTGGAGCGCTTAGAGAAAATTCGCCCCTTTAAAATCATTCTTTTTGGGAGTCATGCTTATGGGCAACCAGGGAATGAAAGTGATATTGATTTGTTGGTTGTGCTAAATGCAACGGGCATCCTTAAAAGTTATGCAGAAAAAAAGAAACTTGACCTAAGTGTATCGGTCATTATTCGTGATATTCGAAAACAAACAGCTATTGATCTGATTGTCCAAACAAAAACGATGTATGAAAAATTTGTTGAACTGGACAGCATGTTTTCTCAAGAGTTAGAGAGAAACGGACGCGTCATCTATGAAGCAGATAACCAAAGAATGGCTTCGTAAAGCTTTAGAAGACTTGGAGGCAATAGATTGTCTTTTGCGTGAAGAGCATTTGACCAATGTCATTGCCTTTCACGCAGAACAAGCGGTAGAAAAGTGCTTCAAAGCCGTTGTTGAAGAGTTCGGACTGGGCCTTGTTAAAACTCATGATCTTATATAACTTTATGCCTTGATTCAAAAGAAGTTTTCTGAGGCGGTAAATGTTGAAATATTAGATCAGCTCAATCAGGTGTATATTTCGGCCCGCTACCCAAGCGATATGGGTCTACTCCCATATGGGAAACCGACGATTCAAGATGCCAATATGCTCTCCTCGTTTGCTAAGGATATATACGATAGAATAACATCATTTCTTGCTCCTTGAGATAACGTCATGCGGGCAGCCACAACTGAGACGCTAAACCCAAAACAAACTGATGAAAGATCTAGACAGGACCGTTACAGACTAAAAATTAATCGACTATAATGGTCCTGTCGACATTGTCCTAATATGAAGAAAGTTCTCCGCGGACTTGGTATTTTCCTTAAATGAAACTCATCCCCTTAATACGTCCCTATATGACTCAGGAGATTAAGGATCAAGTCTGCGAAGTACTAGATAGCGGTTATCTAACCGAGGGGCCTGTTACAAAAGAGTTTGAAGAAGTTTGCCGGCAATATATTCAATGTGAACATGCAATAGCTGTAAGTAATTGTACTGTCGGATTAGAAATAGCCTTGCGCGCTGTTGGTGTAGGGCCAGGGGACGAAGTGATTGTTCCAGATTATACCTATCCAGCTACAGCCTCCGTAGTAACGATTGTAGGAGCCAAACCGGTTATTGTTGATATTAATCCGGACACGATGCTGATTGACTATGATGCTGTAGAACAAGCAGTAACGTCTAAAACAAAAGCTATTATTCCGGTTTCTCTTTTCGGGAACCCTTTAGATTATGAACAGTTATATGCGATTAAAAAAAAGCATGGGGTTACTCTTATTGAAGATGCGGCTTGCGCATTGGGAGCTGATTATAAGGGCTCCAAAGTTGGGTCTCTGGCCGATATATCTGTTTTTAGTTTACACCCACGTAAATTCATCACTACAGGCGAAGGCGGCTTGATCACAACCCATCACCAAGAATGGGCGAACTGGATGTCGTCCTACAAACATTTTGGAATGGCTCAGGCGTCATCGCGTAGCAACATCATTTTTGAACGCATTGGCAGCAATTATAAACTAAGCAACGTTCAGTCTGCTATTGGCTTAGGCCAAATGAAACATATCAATAAGCTCCTTGATAAACGAAGATCGTTAGCCCAACGATATACTTCAATCTTATCAACGGAACCACAGATAAAATGCCCAACCCCCACACAAAATGGTACACATTCTTACCAATCATACTGTGTCTTTGTAGCAAATCGAAACAAAGTGATAGAGCAAACGCGGGAACAAGGCATTGAAACACAAATTGGAACCTATTCTTTGCATATGCACCCGGCCTTCCAAAACAATCAACACTGTAAAATATATGGCGATTTACCAGGAAGTCGCTATGCCTATAATCATACACTTACTCTTCCGCTTTACCATAATCTCTCCGAGCAAGAACAAGATCATGTTGTCCAATGCTTAATACAAACAGTTACGAATATGAGTTTAGAGAATTAGGATAGCTTTAAAGAACGGATCAGGGATGAACGAATAGCAGAATGGAAACTCTACAGAAGATAAAAGAACTTTATCAGCAACTATGCACGCAGACAAAGCAGAAATATAATCGACATGTCTCTTTCGGAGATTTATTCACCGATAGGTGGGAAACAGCGAAAAGCTATGGCTTTGGGGAAGGAACTTCCTGTTATGATAACGTGCTGATTCTTGGAGATGTCACTGTGGGAAAAAATTGCTGGATTGGGCCGAACTGTATTCTTGACGGAAGTGGAGGTCTGAAAATAGGTGATTATTGTTCTATTAGTGCGGGGGCTCAAATCTACACTCATCATACCGTTAAATGGTCAACATCATTAGGTAAGGAATCGGTAGAGAAATCGCCAATAAAGATCGGCTCGGGTGTCTATATAGGCCCACAATCCGTCATCCAAATGGGAGTTACGATTGGAGATAGAGCCGTTATTGGAGCTTGTTCTTTTGTGACGCGCGATGTTCCTGAAGGCTCCAAGGTGTGGGGCTGCCCTGCTCAAATTAGAGATGATCAAAATACATAACAAACCGTTAAGGTGCAGATTCTGATGTGCGGAATAGTTGGCATTATCAACAGGAACGGAGATCCCGTTTCTTCCGTCGTTTTGAACAAGATGACAGATGCAATGACTCATCGCGGACCTGATGGTGAAGGGTTTTATACCGACCGATTTATGGGCTTAGGTCACCGTCGTTTATCAATTATTGACTTATCCTCTGCAGGCCATCAACCCATGACTACATTAGATAGACGATATGTTATCTCTTATAATGGCGAACTTTATAACTTTCAGGAACTTCGCATCGAATTAGAATCTCTTGGACACCGATTCCATTCAAGGACGGATACAGAGGTTGTTCTATATGCTTATGCCCAATGGAAAGAAAAGGCGCTGGATCGTTTTAATGGGATGTTCGCTTTTGCGGTATGGGATACTCAGAAAGAAGAACTATTTTTGGCCCGTGATCGCTATGGTATCAAACCTCTGTATTATTCCGAATGCGGAAACGTTTTCCTGTTCGGCTCAGAGATCAAAGCGATTCTTCAACATCCCGCCTATGATGTCGGACTCGATAAAGAGGGCCTACTCGAATACTTTACTTTCCAAAACTTTTTTACAGACAGGACTCTATTCCAAGACGTGCGAATACTCCCTGCAGGAACACACATGAGCGTATCACAAAGTTGTGTTAAGGGTCCATATCAATACTGGGATTTTAACTTTTTCGAACCTGATACTACCAAAGATGAACAGGCCTATGAAGAAGAATTAGACCGATTGTTGCGCCAGGCTGTTTCACGACAAATCGTCAGTGATGTAGAAATTGGTTCTTATTTGAGTGGTGGCATAGATTCAGGAACACTTACGGCTTTAGCGGCAATACAGTTGCCCTATCTTAAGACGTTTACATGTGGATTCGATTTGCACTCAGCTTCAGGAATCGAACTATCCTTTGACGAAAGAGAAAAGGCCGAGTTTATGTCCTATACATTTAAAACGGAACATTACGAAATGGTTTTAAAGGCGGGTGACATGGAACGAGTCATGCCCCAATTAGCTTGGCATATTGAAGAACCGCGTGTGGGACAGAGTTATCCCAGCTTTTATGCAGCACAACTGGCCAGTAAATTTGTAAAAGTTGTTTTGTCAGGAGGGGGAGGCGATGAATTGTTTGGAGGATATCCCTGGCGTTACTATCGAGCCATTGTAAACAACGATTTTGAACATTATATTGACCAATACTATGGTTATTGGCAACGGATCATTCCCAACACGGTTATTCGAGAAACGTTTAAACCGATTTGGCCCGATGTCGAACATGTATGGACACGCGATGTTTTTCGTGATGTCTTTAGCCATCATGCTTCCCAGTTAACGCGTCCAGAAGATTACATCAACCATTCGTTGTACTTTGAAGCAAAGACTTTTCTGCATGGGTTGCTCGTTGTGGAAGACAAACTAAGTATGGCGCACGGCCTGGAAACCCGTGTTCCGTTTTTGGATAATGATCTGGTCGATTTTTCTATGCGACTTCCTGTTCAATTTAAATTGGCAAAGTTAAAGGAAACCGTCCGTATAAACGAAAATGATCCCGGGTTGAAGCAGGCCAAATACTATCGACGAACTAACGATGGAAAAGTCCTATTACGAAAAGCTATGTCCCGTCATATTCCGTCAGAGATTGTAGAATCTGAAAAACAAGGGTTTTCAGCTCCCGACGCTAGCTGGTTTAAGGGTGAAAGTATCAAATACGTTCGCGAATTGTTATTAAATCCCCACGCTAAACTCTATACCTATCTTGATGCTAAGGTGATTGAAGACTTAGTAACCGAACATTTAGAGGGTCGGCAAAATCGGCGTTTATTGATCTGGTCGCTGTTAAGCATGGAGCACTGGTGCAGGACGTTTCTTCGATAAGAACCACGAATGGCTTCTGAATACGCCCAACAGATAACGTGCTCAGAGCGCCTTTAGTATGAAACAAATACGTTAACGCGTGTATCTTCGCGATACATTCAAGCGGGAATGATCGGAGGCGTTCTTTTCGCTATATTCTTCTATGGTGTTGGGGTGGGACACCATCACTGGCCTCCTTTTTCCCTTTTAAAAAATGTCCAGGATTTTCTGTCAGGTCGTTCAGACCGATCATATGATAATGGCGTAAGAGAAGAGCTTCTACGCGTTGCGTTCACTGACAAACTCATTCCGGACGAACAAATCAACAAGCCAATCACATCGCTCGATGGTATATACGAAATCAACGCCTCTTTGATGCTTAACCTTGAGAATTTTTCCAATGCATACAGCTCTCTCGAACTACTTGATGCCTCGCAGCTTGTCCTCGACAAAGGTAATACCAAAGTGTTTAAGGTGGATTACAAACTCGCCGATACAGGTTACAAGGCCTATGCATATTTTACCGAAAAGGTTCCGATGGCAAAAAAAGCTGCCTTGATTATTCCAGGCAGTGGGTTGAACCAATCATCGAGCATCTACAGAAACGAGCCTACTAACTATCATTTTGGAATACACGAGGCATTGGGCGATGCATATGACATCTATGTACTTATTAAGCCGAACGAAGATTGTTCAGCCTTTCATAACGGAAGAAAAAAATTAAACAAAAACTTTGTTATAAACTGGTTGCTTGATTATGGGGCCTCGTACTCGGCTCACTACATCGTGAGTAGTTTAGCTATCACGAAACATATGCAAAATAAATACGACCATGTTGTCGTGGCGAGGCTTTCGCGGGGTGGCTCAGCTACACTCTTAAATGCACTTCAATCTCAGCCTGATGCAGCCATTATTGCTTCGGGTTTTTCCATGCTGAACGAAAAAAATTAAACAGGCCTCGCATGAACAGATTATAATACCGGGGTTAAGCAAAAGGCTTACCCCTGAAGCCATTCGAAAATGTATACAGAAATCGCCCACTCGTTTTTTGTTCACCTATGGAGGACAAGAGCAAACGGTATATAGGGTAGAAGCAGAAGAGGAATTAACGTGTGACTATTTATCTGATGTCGAGAACGTCGAGTGTATAATACACATTGGTGGCCATGTTTTTCCCGAGAATGAGGTCAGAGGGTTTTTAAGGAAGCACCGTTAATTTATGATTGTCCTTATCGACTATAAAATGGGAAATCTGGCTTCAATTATGAATATGCTGAAGAAAACCGGGGCTGAAGCAATGATTTCTTCAAAATCCGAAGATATTCAACGGGCCGATAAATTGATTCTTCCAGGTGTAGGCGCTTTTGATGCAGGGATGACCCATATAAACGACTTAGAACTATTTCCAATTTTGAATGAAAAAGCGTTGGGCGAAAAAATTCCTATTCTTGGCATTTGTTTGGGCATGCAATTAATGACTCGACAAAGTGAAGAAGGCTCGCTTTCCGGACTGGGCTGGATAGCGGGTGAAACCGTACGCTTTCATTTCGATCAAGAAAAGAGCGGGCTGAAGATCCCTCACATGGGGTGGAATACCGTTTCGCCAAAGCAACCGAATTCTTTGTTTAAAAAAATGGATCAAGAAGCGGGCTATTACTTTGTTCATTCATACCATGTTGTTTGCGAACAGGACTCCGATGTTCTAGGAGTCTCGCATTATGGATATGATTTTGTTTCCGCGTTTCAAAAGGGGTGTCTTTACGGAACACAATTTCATCCTGAAAAGAGTCATCGGTATGGGATGCAGGTGTTGAGGAATTTTGTCGCATGCTAAAGACTCGTGTGATGCCATGCTTACTGCTTCGCAATCGGGCCCTTGTAAAGACCATCCGCTTTAAAGACCCAACGTATATCGGAGACCCTATTAATACGGTACGAATTTACAATGAAATGGAGGTCGATGAGCTTATCTTTCTGGACATTATGGCTACGGTTCGTCATACCTTGCCCCAATTTGGGCTCATTGAGGAAATTGCCAGTGAATGCTTTATGCCTTTTTCCTATGGGGGAGGCGTCTCTACACTGGATACCATGAAAACGTTATTTGGTCTCGGAACAGAAAAGATCACTCTGAATAGTCATGCCCATGAGAACCCTGCATTTATTACAAAAGCAGCGGATCGTTTTGGGAGTCAGAGCATTATTGTTTCTATTGATGTAAAGAAAAATTTTTGGGGCCAATACGAAGTCTATACCCAAGGCGGCCGCAACCACACCGGAATGAATCCTATTGACTATGCCAAAAAGCTAGAACAACGGGGAGCTGGAGAAATTTTTCTGACCTCTATAGACCGAGATGGAACTTTTAAAGGATATGATCTGATGCTAGTAAATCAAGTGTCACAGGCGGTAAACATACCCGTCATTGCCTGTGGGGGAGCAGGATGTGTTGACGATTTTGGTGTCGTGGTTAAGGAAGCGGGCGCTTCGGCGGTAGCAGCGGGAAGTATGGTCGTGTATCAAGGGAAAAACCGGTCCGTATTAATTAGCTTTCCTCCTAAGCCTGATTTGAAAAGGGTATTGACAAGATAGTATTGACGGGGAGAAAGATATTCCCAACAAGTAGTGTTGAATAAGAAAGAAAATCTATGAATCCGACAGAAACCCAACAAAACACAATGGCTTCTCCAAAGATGGAGGGGCGCACTGGACCGGCTGCGCAACGTGGACAAGGCGAGAAGATCTTTTGTACTCGATGCATTTACAATGAAGACACGCCGGGCATCCATTTTGATGAAGAGGGGATGTGTAATTATTGCAAACTTTACGATGAAATGAATCGGCAATATCCTATAGGCGAAGAAGGCGATAAAGTTCTGCGCGAACTGGCGGCCAAAATACGTCGAGGGGGGAAAAGAAAACCATTTGATGTTGTCATTGGTGTGAGCGGAGGGTGTGATAGCTCCTTTCTACTATATAAAGCAAAGGAGTTAGGGTTAAGACCCTTAGCCGTACACTATGACAATACCTGGAACTCCAATATTGCTACAGAAAACATTCGTAATGTCCTAAAACATTTGGATGTGGAGCTGTATACCCATGTGGTAGACAACGAGGTAGCAAACGATATTTATAGAGCTTTCCTTCAAGCCGGGATTTTAGAAATTGATATACCAACCGATATCGCCTTGGCAACAACTATCTATATGGCGGCAGCGAGGTATGGTATCAAGTATTCTTTTGAAGGGCATTCTTTTCGTACCGAGGGAGTTTCTCCTCTTGGATGGGCCTATATGGATGCGAAATATATTCAGGATGTAGTTCGGCGATATGGTCACTATAAAGAACATAAGCTTAAAACCTTTCCAAACCTCTGGTTGACGACCTTTTTACGGTATATGTTGGTGAACCGAATTAAACGTATTCGCCCTCTATATTGGATGGATTACGATAAAGACGAAGCAAAAAAAATGCTGGCTGAAAAGTTTGATTGGCAATGGTATGGAGGTCACCACTTGGAGAACCGGATCACTGCCTTTATGCACAGTTATCTGTTGCCGACACGGGGAAGGATCGATCAGCGAAGCAACGGGTTCTCCGCCCTTATTCGCTCCGGCCAGATCAGTCGAGAGGAAGGGATGCGTTGTATGGCTGAACCACCACATCTTGAAGCGGATATTCTCGATGTGGTCAAAAAACGGTTGAGCTTTTCAGATGAAGAATTTGAACAGGTCATGACACAGCCGATTAAAACATTTCGTGAATTTAAAACCTACAAATCAACCTTTGAACGCATGCGGCCTTTCTTTTGGTTGATGTACAAGATGGATCTTGTGCCCCGAAGCTTCTATGTAAAGTTTGCATGTAAAGTAGACCCAACCCGCAAATAACCTTTTCTAAGATCTCCTATGACACGCGTTGCATGTATCGGAAACATGAATAATAATATGTTCTCTCTGGTTCGATATTTAAGAAACCGGAACATCGATGCACATCTGCTTTTGCTCAATGATGAAACCGCTCATTTCCATCCTTCATGCGATGCCTTCGACCTTGACTATCAATCCTATACTATACAACTACCATGGGGAGATCCACGTTCATTCAGGAATAGATCAGCCCACGCCATAAACCATGATTTGGTGCCGTACGATGTACTGATCGTTTGCGGATTCGCCCCTGCCTTTATTGAAAAAGCCGGAAGACGAGTCGACTTATTTGTTCCGTATGGGACTGACGTATTCGATCATCCTTTTATTACGTTTCGACAAGGACTCATTCCTGGACTTATTGCATTGAGAAACCAGGCATTACATCGTGCACAAAAACGAGGTATAAAAAACGCCGCGTGTATTAACTTTCCCGGGACCCCGTTCTATCAAAGATTCCATAAGAAACTCCGTATTACAGATAAAACATGTGATTTCGGTCTGCCTATGGTCTATACAAACATTTACTCTCCGGAGAAAATCGTTGATGGTTACCATAAATCTGCCTGGTACCATATCTATAAAAAGATTCGAGAAGCCAATGAACTGGTTATTTTTCATGCATCTCGCCACATATGGAAAACTCATATAGAATACTCTGATAAAGGAAACGATAAACTTATTAAGGGGTTTGCTAAATTTGTTCAGGCGCATCCCACTGGGGCAAGATCGTGCTTGATACTATTTGAGTATGGTGTCGATGTGCAGGCCAGCAGATCGCTCATTCGAACGTTAGGGATTGAAAATCGAGTTCAATGGCTTCCTTTGATGGACAGAAAGGAGCTTATGATTGGTCTGTCCCTGTCGGATATTTCGGCCGGCGAATTTGGTTGTGGAGATATCGGCGGTGGAACGGTTTGGGAAAGCTTGGCTATGGGAAAACCCGTATTCCACTATCTTTCAAAAAAAGTCGTGAATAGTTTAGGGACAAGAGAGTTCCACCCTCTTGTCAATGTAAAAACGGCTGAAGATATTGATAGTACGTTGAGAGATTTTTGCAATGGTTCAGACCAATATCGAAATATAGGGCAAAAGGGGCAAGAATGGTATGAGAACGCCATTCCCAAAAGTCTCGATACCTATGAGGCCGTTATCGCAGCCATTCGCTCTGGAGGAGGGCTCTTGGACTCCATTATACGCGAGAGCTCATTTTATTAATGCGGGGAGAAAAAGATCTACAATCTCGTTCATTAAGTGGCCGGCTTAAGTTCTTGCTAAAGGATTCGGTTCTTTACGGCGGCGCGATGGCCTTAAGCAAAATGCTTGCCATTTTTGTTGTTCCTATCTTGACCCGAATTTTTTCTACACAAGAGTATGGATCCATTGACGGAATCGCAGTATGTGCGGCTGTTTTTGGACCCTTTATTATGATGGGGCAGGATTCTGCGATTGCTCGGTATTTTTATGAGGCAGACGACGAAACAGCTCGCCGACAAGTCGTTTCCCAGGCTTTTGTTTTAGAAACCATCTTAGCATTAACGGTCTGTACGATCCTTTGGCTACAAGCAGAAGCCTTGATGGGGTGGTTCCTGGGGATTCCTGCTTATGCAGATCTATTTCGGGTGGCGGTTTTGACGATTCCTTTTTGGGTATTGATTCAATTCACCCAAAACCTTTTAAAGTGGACCTTCCAAAAGACACAGTTTCTTACCGTTTCCCTTGGTTCTACCGTCGCCGTTGTCTTCTTTACTCTTCTTTATGTCCTTGTATTTGAAGCCGGGATTAAAGGCGTTTTCTATGCACAACTTACAGGGCTAGGTCTTTTTTCGGTTTTGGGATTGTTCTTCTCCAGGTCTTACATGGCTTGGCCCGAAGGGTACAGGTACATCCTGCCCTTATTAAAATTTGGTTGGCCCTATATGCTTATAGGAGTTTGTGGTTCTTTGCTTCCCTCAATGGACCGATACTTTATTTCTAATTACCTGAGTTTACAGACCTTGGGGTTGTATGCGATAGGCTATAAGGTGGCCAGTTTAATACAATTACCGCTATCAGGATTTCAGATTGCGTGGGGCCCTTTTGCATATGCGCTTTACAAAGATAAAGACACGGTCTGTAAAACGTACGACACGGCGCTTTTTTCCTGGACTCTTATTGCTACCATCTCAGCATGTATGCTAATCGCAATGGGCCCTTTACTTACCTATATTTTTGCCTCTGAGCGATATCTTGCTGGTCATGTCGTTATATTGCCGCTCACCTTTTCCTTTATGCTTGGGTCTTTATCCGGGGTAACCGGTATTGGCCTTGATTTATCAAAAAAGACACACTGGGCTGCTTTGAGCTATGCGCTTAGCGTTATTTTTGGAGCACTTGCTATAGGCCTATTTATTGGACGATTTGGCCTGCTTGGCGTTGCGTATGGTGCTTTTGTTGGGCAGCTAACTCTTGCAACGGCTAAGACCTTTTTTGCCTATCGGTCTTCTCCGATTCGCTTTGATTTATTCCGTCCGGCAGGGTTATTCTTTATCGCCTTTGTTTTGGCGTATACGCTCGAGTATCTTTCCTTTTTGTCATGGTCCTATCAAACAGGCATCTATGGCCTACTCTTCTTGTCACTCTTGGCGATTATATGGAAAGGGTTCATGCGAAAAGATGAGCGACAGGGTGTTGTAAAATGCATAGAAACCTTTTGGAAGCGTTCATCATCGAAAAACTAGAGCATTTTGGATTTGTGGTGTTGGTCTTTCCTGTAAAGAAGAAACATACGTGTTTGAAAAAGTAAACCGTCTTTTGATGAATGACCTATCCAGAAAGGTGGAGCTATGAGACATGAGGCGTACAAGGCCTATTTAGCCCACCGATATTCGCTACATGTTATTGAACAGTGTCCAGAAACAGATGAGATTATCGAGGGGCATCTCTTGTCGAAAGAGGGTCATGCTGCAGTCGTAAAAATTGCAGATGGGATACCACGGTTTTGCTCTGATGACAACTACGCAAATAATTTTGCGCTGCAATGGAATGTTTTTAGGTCTACTCAACTCGATAGTATATCAGGGATTCCCCTAACCTTCGATCGTTTCTGGAATAATACCAAGTGGAAACCGGGAAAACTGTTAGGGAAAGAAGTTTTAGAAGTAGGTTCTGGTGCTGGACGATTTACGGAGATTTTGCTTCAAGCGGGGGCTAAGGTTACTAGTTCCTGAATCCGTCAGATAAAATCTGATGATTTTTCATTACCTGTTGGGCTAAAGCGGGGAGCATACCCGTATTCAAACAAACAACCCCACCCCAACAGGTGTGTATATGAAACAATATAAAATAAAGACTGGCAAGGGCGAACTCAACAGCACAAGCGGAAATCATCTTTGCGACCTGCTGCTTGAGGATCATGCTCAACGGATTCTTCCCTCCAATTTTCAACTACGCCGCTCCGATGCGATCTCTGATCGGGAGATCCTCCTTACCCAGATCGGCTTACTTTGCAACGGTCGAACCGATTTCAATGATATCGACCTGTACCGGGGTGATGAGATTTTTATGAATGCCTTTGGACTTAAAAAGGGGAGTTAAAAAGGTAGCCTCTGAGCCGGTGTTCCGACGTCGTTTCGACGACCTGCCCCCAGCCAGAACCCATGTGGGGCTACGCAAACTCAACACCGAACTTCTTTCCTCGGGCCCCTTTGGCTAGGTAGATGTCGAAGGGCTTGATCTTGTTCCCGTCGATATCGATGTGAGCCCTTTGGTCACTCAGGCTCTTCGAAAGAAGGCGTTTCCTACACCTAGAAGGGCCATGATGGTTACGCCCCGATATTTGCCTATGTGGGCACTCAAGGCCACATGCTTGAGTGCGAACTTCGACCCGGTAAACAACATTGTCAGTCGGGAACGACCGCGTTTATTGCCCGCAGCGTTGAAACGCTCCAAACCCTGGGCCTGGGTGGAAAATGTTTGCTTCGGCTTGATAGTGGCAACGCTGCGGCCGATAACTTCGACGCTTTTGGGGATCATTATTTTATCGTAAAGCGAAATCCTCGCCGCGAATGTCCTGAACAAATGCTGGCCCTTGCACGCCGAGTTGGAGACAAACAAGACAGTCGTGAAGGCAAGAACGTTTACACAGGCTTTTTCGATCATTTCCATCCCGGTGGCGACCAAAACCGCCCTTGTGTCCCGGTGGCCTTCGAAGTGATTGAACGCACCATCGATATCGATGGTCAGAAACTTCTGGTTCCTAAACTTGAGGTAAACACCTGGTGGACGAACCTCTCTTGTCGTGCCAAGACGGTGCTAGATCTCTATCATGGACATGGCCCCAGCGAGCAGTACCACAGTGAACTCAAAAGCGATCTTGATGTTGAGCGATTGCCTTCGGGGAGACTCTGTGCCAATAAGATTATTCTGTTATGCGCCATGGTGGCCTTCAGCCTATTGCGCGGTCTTGGCCAAGAGGTCATCAAACGGGCTGGGCTTGCCCCGCAGAAAATCAACATCCCGCGCTGGCGAATCAAAACGGTTCTCAAAAATATCGTTTATTGCGCGGTTCAATTGGTCCGCCACGCCGGACGAATTGAACTTCACTTTGGCAAGCGTTGTCGCTGGTTTGAAGTGATACAAGATATTGCCCATTCCTTCGCATAGCCCTCCGTGCACCTTTAACAATACTCTAAGGCGACTGCCCAAGGAGGCCTACGCCCCAAAATGGTCAAATCAGAGTGAATCTGACCTGTACGCTCAAAAAATTCATCAGGGTGATACTTGCCGGTCCCAATCCGCCCAAAAGCGAGCATCTCAAGGAAAAAGTTTTCAACTTTTGAGCCCCAAAACGCCTTCCGAAGCGATAGCTGACGGATTCAGGTTTAAGAGTGTTCAGTTTTATATTCCGATCTGGTTGCCCTTAGACTCATTTATTCGATCAATTCCACATGTCGGCCCTAAGATCCTGTCATTTCTTCCTGTTCCTTGTGCGAATTATCTTCATCTAGGGTTAACCCGAAAGCAACGCATAGAGTGGGCGATTATGGACACCTACGATCAACTTGGAGCGCGTTATGATATGCCAAAAACATTAGAAGAAGTTCAGGATATGGTGGATTCATCTGACAACGATACCGTAGAGGTCTTTTATGGAAGTAATGGGGTGGTAGCAAATATTGGAAAGATATAAATATGTGCGGGATAACAGGTATCTTTTATCCAGGAGGAAATAAAAACGTTAAGCACTCTGTGCTTAATCGAATGACCGATTCACTTCTTCATCGTGGGCCCGATGATCGAGGAACATGGATCCATAAAAATGTAGGTCTAGGTTTTCGGCGTTTATCCATTATTGATCTCTCATCGGCTGGGCGACAGCCGATGAGCAATGAGAATGAGTCGATATGGCTTGTTTTTAATGGGGAGATCTACAATTTTGAAATGCTTCGAAAGACGTTGCTGTCCAAGGGGCATATCTTCAAGTCAGACACCGATAGCGAGGTGATCCTTCATGGATATGAAGAATGGGGCATTGATGTGGTCAATCATTTGGATGGTATGTTTGCCTTTTCCGTTTGGGATACGCTCAATAGAAGGCTCTTTTTGGCGCGTGATCGTTTTGGCATAAAGCCCTTATATTACGCCAAATTACCGGGAGAGGGTGTTGCCTTTGCTTCTGAGATCAAGGCCTTGTTGAACATTCCCGATTGTCCACGCCAACTTGATTGGGAGGCGCTTGGGTTATTCCTTACCTTTGCCCAGGTGCCTGCCCCAAAATCGATATATACTTCCATTTTCAAGTTGCTTCCCGGTCATCGGATGGTGATTGATTCTTCTGGCAGTCAAACCGAACGATATTACCAATTACCTTTTCAGCAAGCTGAAGTGTCTTCCATAGACGATGCGTCTACAGCGTTAAAACAGTTTTTAAGACGGAGTATTCAATCTCATGTTAAAGCGGATGTTCCCGTTGGATGTTTCCTGAGTGGAGGGCTGGATTCGAGTTTATTAGCCGCGATGGCAAGTCAAGAAACAGGACCGATTAAAACCTTTTCTGTCAGTTTTCCGGATTGTCCGGACGTAAATGAAGAAGCGTACCAAACACTGGTTTCAGATCACATTAAGAGCGAGCACATTACACTTCCTGCCCATGTTGATCTTCTTCAGGGAATCTCCAAACTTATAGGAGTAACAGATGAACCTTTTGCCATCTCATCTTTTTTACCTTTATGCTATGTCGCTCAGTTAGCGAGTGAACACGTAAAAGTTGTACTAACAGGTGACGGGAGTGATGAATTATTCGCAGGATATCACTTCCGATATACAGAGGATACAAGACGCGCGTGGCTGAAATATATTAACCCTCTGATCCCTTCACCGCACTCACAGGAAGAACGATGGGACACTAAAACAAAAATGAATCGGATTCGACGAAGAATCTATTTAGCACAACTAGATCAACCCGAAAAATATATTTCTTCATATAATTGGTTTACATCAAGCGAGAAAGAAGTTCTCTTACAACAAGATGTACTTGAGCTGATACCACATCATCTGGAGAACTATGCAGACACCTTTTATGAGAGAACAGTCCCGCACCCAATAAGAAGAAAAATGTATTATGATATGCATACATGTCTAGTTGATGAAATGTTAACAAAGACAGATCGAGCAACGAGTGCTGCAAGCATTGAGGGGAGAGTTCCTTTTTTAGACAAAAGAACTGTAGAATATGCTTGGTCTTTGCCCTTAGAATATTTAAGGAGTGAAACATCTGGTAAACAGATTCTCAAAAAAGCCGCGCAAGGACTTGTGCCTGAATCCGTTATTAACCGACCTAAAAAGGGTTTCTCCGTCCCGCTGGATAGGTGGATGCACAACGAGATGAATCTAATACGAGAAATACTTTTAGAAAAGGATTCAAAATTTGATAGTATAATCAGACCGCAAGCCGTTAAATGTTTGCTAGAGGCTTCTCAATGTGGACGAGGCCATCTAGCAGAAAAGCTTTGGGTGCTTGCAGTCCTGAAATGTTGGATCACTACACGTGACTCCTAGTAACTCCGGATGAACGAAAGAGAACGCATTATAAATTATCATGAATGATATACGCTTATTAACAATACCTCTTGTGGTGGGAGGCTTTATTTTATCAGGTATCGTGTTGACATTTCAGATGGGGCCTGTTTTCGGCTGGGGGCTATTGCTTGCTGCAATGGCAGGGATTATGTTAATTGGCCGACCTAAAATCGTTCTTTTTGTTTATATCTTCTGGGTAACGGTTCAGCAATATATCGGTAATATTTTACCGTCGTCTTTCATTGTCCTGTATTTGGATGAACTGCTTGTAGTTGTCTTGCTTGGTATTCTCTTTTTTCATCATATTCAAGATCGTCTTCACCTCCCTGAATTGAAGCTCATTAAACTAGTTCTTATAGGGTTAATTAGCCTTGTCGTTTTTTCTGCTATCGCAAATCAAGTTCCCAAAAAATTGGCTTTTCACTTTGTCCTACAGTATGCACGTTTTTTCCTAATCTTCTATTACAGTTACGTGTTCCTTTCTGTGAAAGACTTGAAAGCGGTATATCTTTCTTTTTCCAGCTTGTTCCTTCTTCAAGTTCTTATGAATGTTGGCTGGTTGTTAAGTATAAATCCTCTGCCAAGTTGGGCTGAAAATAGTCGTGCTGATTTTGCCATAGGAATAGGTTTAGGCGCTAACCTCATTGCTTACTTTTCCATATGCTTTATTTGTGTTCATATAGCCGTATTGCTGGACACAGATCAACCTCGCCGTAGAATGTTTTCCTTTTTAATGGTTCTAATTGGGTTATTCCAATTATTTGTTTCTTATACCTTCCATGCCTATATCCTTTTGTTTCTCTGTGTAGGATATCAAATCTTCATCGCTTCTCGATCCGTTCAGAAGCAGCTCTTTCTAGTAGCAAGTGTGACGCTGATCTGTGCTTTATTTGTCGGTCTAACTTTATACGTTTCTTCCGATCGTTTTGTTTCAAACGCCTTCGATCTTCGAAATCTTTCAAATCGATGGGCAAGCATGTGGCGGGGACCCAAAGGGCAATCTTATAAAAATAACCTCGTTTATTTGCCCAAGGATTGTTCTGTTTTCTATTTAGCAGGCGCGGGACCCGGAAATGGAGGAAGTACAGTTGCCCGAATAAATCGTAGACCCCTTGCAGATCGTTATTTTAATTGGGTCGATTTGAGCTTCAAACGTCGAACATTATCTGAGGGAGGGAGCATTACCGGGGGACCTATGACCGGAATTTTGTCGATTTGGAGCGATTTAGGCCCACTCGGTTTTATGGTGTACTGGGGATTACACCTTTATACGATATACTATATTACATTCAAGAGCAGGCGGGGGCACTATACCGATTTTTATCAAAGGGTTTTTTCACAAGCGTTCCCTTCTGTTATGGGGATGTATATTGTGCTTAACATTTTAACGGATTACATTTATTTGGCGTTTATGTCCGGTGGCGTATGGTTTTTAGCGGCTTGTGTTTGGACAACTAATTTTGGAAAGACCTTTCAGAAAAAACGCATTGGTGAAGAGAATTCTTCATCTCTACAACATCGAAAACCTGTTAGATCTTTTGAATGATGATTTTTGTTCTTTTTCGGCCACGGCCGATCCGCACGAGGCGGAACAGAAGGTAACGAATTTTCAATTGTTTTGTAAGATGTTTGGTTTATAGAACCGTTTAACCGAGAGTATATAAGGGAAAGATCTTTTCTCCTCGTATTTTAAAAAATTTAAAGATTTAAGCCACTCTTTCACCCAAAGATCATATTTTCTCTGTTTTTGGTAGAATGCTTCTTCTTTTAACATGTAACCTTGTTTTAAGAGCGATTCTGATAAGGGTGTATATTGATCATAGAAACGGGTTCTTTGAATAAGCCATACATTGCTTAAGGAGTCCTCTTCTATCATCTTTTTGAAGTCAATCAAAGCTGAGGATTTTACGTTTGGAGCAAGAATGATCGTTCTAGCCCGAGGGAAATATCGCTGTAATGCGTCCCCCCAACCGTGTATGAAGGGATGAATGATAAATGGAGAGATCGCGGGAGGCGTTTTCTCTTCGATATAATTAACCATTTCTTTGACAGGGTGAACCTGGGTTATTGAACTCTTGTTCATAAAAAGTACCCATGCACAATATCCATTACAGAGGATTATCAAGAAGAGGGTCAGGTAACGTTTGCGCACGGTGCTGATCGAAAAGAGGCCTCTTCCCAAAATGATCCATGCGAATACGGGAAGATAACTCACTCGCATAATCCCGCGGAAAAAGTTTGCGTCCAGCTTTATAACAGAAACCGTTATGACCAGGGCAAAGGGAATGACAAACAAGGCGATAACTCTTTTATTGAAGATAACTGATTTTGATCCAAAAAAGTGGGATAGGATAAGAAATGCTGCAATGATGAATAGGGGTCCATTAATCCAAAAATCCCATGGATAAAGGACGGCACCATTTAGCAAGGTCATAAAATTGCCGATCAAAAGAAATGGAATAGCTAGGACGCCAACTAATCCTTCGCGATACGAAGGCAGTATTTCTCCTTGTACGGTTGATAACAGGGGTACTAACCAAAAACACAGGCCGGGTATCATTAGAATAAAAATAAATACACGGCTTGTTAGCCACTGGACCCCATTTAACTTCGTGTGTTCTTTATAATGTGCTAGAAAGTGGAGCCCTTCCCCAATGAGTAAGCATACACATAAAAGGTAGTGGATATAAAAAGAGCCTGCGATGGCCAACACATTCCCTATCAACCAACCCGCCGTTTTTCTTTCAAACCACTTCAAATAGACAAACGTGGATAATAAGCCCCAAAACATACAAAGGGTATAATAACGAGTTGTTATTCCCATGGCCCAAATAACGGGTGTTGTCAGGCAAAGCGCCGCAGTAAAATATATCTCTTTTTTACTTTTTATGCTTACTAATAGGGGAATAAGTCGGGTTATAAGGGGTATGGAAAGGAGTATAAACAAAAGAGATGGAAGACGCATGGCCACATCGCTATACCCAAAAAATGTACCCCAAAAGTGAAGAAAAAGATAATGAGTCGGAGGGTGAACATCGGTTTCTTTCACTTTTTTAAGGATGTCATCCACTTGCGGTTGACTTGCAATCCAGATCGTACCAAACTCATCGTATAGGGCTGGACGGATGTCGAGCATGTATACCGCAACACTCAACCACGCGATAATGAAGCTTAAGAAAAGAATAAAGTGTTTTTTATCTGTATAATGCATAGAGCTTTTGTTGTGTTATAAAGAATAGGGCTTGAATTAAGATGAGTATTGAATTGTCAATTATAGTTCCTGTTTACCAGGAAGAAGAGAGTATTTCTATATTTTTGGGGCAGATCCAGCCTGTGTTGGAAAACCTAACACCCCGCTACGAACTCATCTTTTGTCTTGATCCGGGTCAAGATAAAACAGAAGACGTGATTCGTCAATATATAGAAGCAGATCCAAGAATTTGTTTGCTCGTTTTTACGCGCCGCTTTGGCCAGCCTGCTGCAACGGTGGCGGGTATCGAATCATGTAGAGGAAAAGCGTGTGTAGTCATCGACGTTGATTTACAGGATCCTCCCAGCGTTATTGGTGATTTATACAAGAAATGGAAAGAAGGGTTCGATGTTGTCTACGCCCAACGAAGGAGTCGGGAAGGAGAAACCTTTCTCAAACGTGCGGTTTCAAGTTTAGGGTACTGGATCATTAATCGTATCTCGGAGGTGCCCATTCCCCAAAATACAGGCGATTTTCGTTTAATCGATCGCAAAGTCATTGAATCGCTCCGTGGGCTTAAAGAAACGCATGGGTTTTTGCGGGGGTTGGTTGCTTATGTCGGGTTTAAACAAACCGGTGTTTTATACGATCGAGACCCACGATATACAGGTCGATCAAAGTATAATCGGTTTACAGGATCTTTGCGTATAGGTATGAATGGAGTCGTTGCCTTTTCGCGTAAACCATTGACATTGGCTTCCATTATGGGGTTTAGCATGGCTGCCGTTGGCTTTTCTTTGTCCATATTTTATATATTGCAGAAGTTTATTTTTAATAAAGAAATGACCCCTGGACTTGCTTCTACGATCATGATTGTGACCCTTTTTGCCGGTGTACAATTAATTTGTTTGGGAATTATGGGGGAGTATATTGGGCGTATCTATGATGAAGTTCGAATGCGACCCAAATACATGATTGCCCGACGCGTTAATTTGCCGGAAGAACCCTTATGAAATCTTTTATCACCGGAGGCGCAGGCTTTATCGGGAGTCATGTGGCAGATCGACTTTTAGCATCTGGGTTTGATGTTGTCATTTACGACAACTTTTCAACGGGAAAAGAACGGTTTTTGGAGAACGCATTATCATCTTCTCATTGTACGTTAGTATGGGGAGACACGCGCGATGTATCCCATTTGACATCGGCCATGAAGGGGGCCGACATCATCTTCCATTTTGCCGCGAATGCAGATGTCCGTTTGGGCACACAACATCCGCGTAAAGATTTAGAGCAAAACACCATCGCAACCTTTAATGTGCTCGAAGCGATGAGAACACATGACATTCAAAAAATTGTTTTTTCTTCCACCGGCTCTATCTACGGAGAGCCTGATGTTTTTCCTACACCGGAAAACGCCCCTTTTCCCATTCAAACATCCTTGTACGGAGCTTCAAAATCGGCATGTGAAGGAATGATTGCTGCGTATTGCGAAGGATTTAATGTTCAGGCCTATATTTTCCGTTTTGTCTCTATTCTTGGAGAACGGTATTCGCATGGTCACGTTTTTGATTTCTATAAAAAATTACAGGCGAATCCTCATAAACTAGAAGTTCTTGGAAGTGGCCATCAAAAAAAATCTTATCTTTATGTTCAAGACTGTATAGATGCTATGTTGTTGGCGCTGAAAAAATCCAAAAATAAGGTCAACATTTATAACCTGGGAACTAATAAATATTGTGAGGTTAATCAGTCTATTCAATGGATTTGTAAGCACCTAAATGTATCCCCAAAATTGATGTATACGGGTGGAGAAAGAGGATGGATAGGAGATAGTCCTTTTATTTTTCTGGACACCAGAGCCATTGAATCTCTCGGTTGGACACCTAAGCGTTCGATTCAAGAAGGAGTCATTCGCACCGTATCTTATCTGCAAGCCACACCCTGGCTGATGGAGTCTCGATCTTGAATATCTGTGTTGTAGGTCTTTGGCATCTGGGAAGTGTTACATCAGCCTGTTTAGCAGCGAACAAACATAAAGTCGTGGGCGTGGATGATAATACTGATACTGTTAAAAAACTGCAACAAGGAGAGCCTCCCATTTATGAGCCCGGCCTAAAGGAACTTATTCAAAAAGGGCTGCAAGAAAAAATTTTGTCATTTACTGAAAACACCGGAGTATTAAAAGATGCAGAAGTCGTCTGGATTACTTACGATACACCCGTTGATAACGATGATCAGGCTGATGTTCAGTTTGTTATTCAAAGCATTAAGGATCTGTTCCCTGACCTTTCCGATGGTACCTCTGTCCTTATCTCATCACAAATCCCCTTGGGAACGACACGTGACTTAGAACAAGCTTACCAGTCAGTCTTTCCTCAAAAAAAGGTGTCTTTTTCCTACTCACCAGAAAATTTACGCTTAGGCACAGCTATAGATAGATTTTGCCATCCTGAACGCGTAGTTGTAGGACTTCGAGATGACGCAGCTCGCAACCGTCTTGCTGCATTGTTTTCCACCTTTACAGACCATATCGAATGGATGTCGGTAGAGTCTGCAGAAATGACCAAGCATGCCCTAAATGGGTTTTTAGCCACCTCTATCTCGTTTGCCAACGAGATTGCGGCAGTATGTGAATGTACGGGTGCTGATGCACTGGAAGTGGCGGCCGGGTTAAAAAGTGATAAACGCATTGGTCCTTATGCTTACTTAGAGCCGGGCGCCGCGTTTGGGGGAGGAACATTGGCAAGAGACATACAATTCTTATCACAGAAAGCAGAAGAATTGAGCCAGCGCGTGCCTCTTATCTTTTCTGTGCGGAAGAGTAACAATGCACATAAACAGTGGGTTCAAAACAAATTACTCTCTGTGTGTAAAAGTTTGCGAGGTTGTCATGTAGCGGTATGGGGCCTAACCTATAAACCAGGAACAGACACGTTGCGACGTTCTGAAGCCATTGAACTGTGCAAATGGTTAAGCCTGCAAGGAGCCGCTGTGCATGCACACGATCCTGCCGTAAAAACATTACCCGAAGACCTGAAATCAAATATCAATCTTTATACGTCGGCCCTGGACACACTAAAAGACGCTGAAGTCGTTGTGATTGCAACATCATGGCCTGAATACCGATCGATAGATGTCGAAAATATCGTGGCTACAAGGGATCAATTAATCGTCATAGATCCTAACCGTTTTTTAGCAAACACATTTGAAGCAGACGATCGTGTATGTTACATGGCTGTTGGTAAAGGATATGAGGAAAATTCAATCCGCTCCTGTCAAGGGACCTAAGAAAAAGACCTTGTTCTAGCTCCCACGTATGATACCTTGTAGTAAATAATAACTTAAAGGAGCAGAAATCTCATGATTTGCACAACGCTAAAAGAAGCCAAGGCAAAATTAAATATGTTGGTCCAGAAGGCCATTGCGGGTGAAGATGTTATTTTGATGCGAGGGTCAAATCACATTGCCGCGATTATCCCTATTTCCGATGATGATCTTTCTCTCAATGTAAACCTGACTGATAGGCAGGCTGATCGTTTATGGCAAGATATTAAGTCAGAAAAAATGAAAGGCAAGCTGATGTCCTTTGATTCACCCTCTCAGGCCGTTGAAAGTCTTCTGGAGTGAAGATTTTTCTCACAGAGCGTTTCCAAAAGGAAATTCGAGCGTTAGAGAAAAAAGATCGATCGACCTGTTTTGAGTTAATCTTGAAGTTGCCGAAATTCGTGGGTAATGCTCATCAACATAGTGGGGCTGCCCTTCGCAAGATACATTCATCGGGAATTTGGGAAGCAAGAATAGGGTTAAGTCTTCGTCTTGTTTTTACCCTGAAGCCGGATGAGGTTGTATTCATTTCCGTGGGTTCCCATGATCATGTGAAAAAATTTCTGTCCTCATTGTGAACTATGCGAAGCAAAGATCCGGAGTCATCTAGAAGCTGTAGAATTAACATCTTTTTTCGTTAGAAAGACATGAATATCAGCCTAAAAGGGAAAAACGCAATTATTACAGGCACCAGCCAAGGACTGGGCCAAACCATTGCACGTGAATACGTATTAGCTGGCGCCAATGTTTTGATGTGTGGTCGTAACAAGGAGACCTTGGATAAAACGTGTCGAGAAGTCGGTGAACTAGCCTCATCGGGTCAATGTGTAATAGCTCACCTCGCGGATGTGTCAAAATATGAAGACGTGCAGGACTTGGTGCAGACTGCAGAAAAGACGTTTAATCAAATTCATGTCTTAGTGAACAATGCGGGCATATATGGTCCTCTTGGACTCGCCGAAGAAGTCGACTGGGATGATTGGGTCCAAGCCATAGGTATCAACTTGTTAGGCTCTGTGCAGATGTGCCGAGCCGTTTTGAGACACTTTAAAAACCAGCGTTATGGAAAAATCATTCAGCTTTCAGGTGGAGGTGCAACAGCTCCTTTACCTCGTTTTAGCGCTTATGCAACATCAAAAGCAGCAATTGTCCGTTATGCTGAAACATTGGCTGAAGAGGTTCATGAGTATGGTATTGATGTAAACGCGATTGCTCCTGGAGCACTGAATACACGTCTATTAGATGAAGTATTAGAGGCCGGTCCCCAGAAAGTAGGGGTTGCTTTTTATGAACGCGCTGTGCAGCAACAGGAACAAGGAGGCTCCCCCGAAAAACGAGCCGCTGATCTAGCTATCTATCTAGGCTCTGAACAAAGTGATGGAATTTCCGGGAAGATAATCAGTGCGGTATGGGATCCTTGGGAAGATTTTGAAAAATATACTCAGGATCTAAAAACAGATGTATACACGCTTCGTCGCATTGTCCCTGAAGATCGGAATATGGGATGGGGATCTTAATGGGGAAAAAAAATTGAAGGTAGCTATTATCGGTTGCGGGTTGATTGGGCAGAAACGGGCCAATGCACTAGGTTCGGCGCAACTGGTGGCATGCGTTGATAAAAACATATCAAACGCTCAAACCTTAGCAGACGATTTCTCCGAAGTGGACGTAACGGATGATTGGAGACAGATCATGGGTCGACCGGATATTGATATAATTTTCATTGCGACACCTCATCATCTATTAGCCGAAATAACAGGCGCAGCCGTACGTGCACATCATCATGTCCTGGTTGAAAAACCTGCAGCTCGTTTCACGAAAGAACTAGATCCGATTATAGAAGTCGCGAAACAAAGCCCTTCGCTTGTTCGCGTCGGATTTAACCATCGATATCATCCTGCCATTCGGAAAGCCCATGAAATCTTTACAACGGGGGCGCTGGGGAAGATGATGTTTGTATGTGGACGATATGGCCATGGAGGACGTTTGGGATATGAAAAAGAATGGCGGGCAAACCCTAAAATTTCGGGTGGCGGAGAACTTATAGACCAAGGAACGCATTTGATTGATTTAGCGCGGCTTTTTCTAGGAAACTTTTCAGATATATCCGGATTTGCACACACTTATTTTTGGCCCATGCCGGTTGATGACAATGCCTTTATGTTGTTGCGAACGGATCAAAAACAAGCCGCTTCCTTACATGTAAGTTGCACGGAATGGAAAAATCTTTTTTCTCTTGAAATATACGGTGCTCAGGCTAAGTTGCACATTGAAGGACTTGGCGGGAGCTATGGTCTAGAGCAGCTTAGTTATTATAAAATGCTTCCGGAAATGGGTCCACCAGAAACCTCTATCTGGGAATACCCAGGAAAAGATAATTCCTGGGAAATAGAATTTAAGGAGTTTTTAGAAGACATCCATTTAAAGCGGACCCCTTCGCCTGGACTTTCCGACGCTTATGCTGCTTTAGAGGTTGTAGAAAAAGTGTACGCGCAATCAGGTTATTTCTTCTCCCCTTAAAGGATTTAAAACATATGAGCGATTTTGCTAAAAAACATCTAGATGAAACCATAGCGATTGTTCAGCAGATCGACACAAAGATACTGGAAACTTTTGTTGATAAACTTGTTGAACTGCGTGATCGAAATGGCCGTCTTTTTTTTATAGGTGTGGGAGGAAGTGCAGCGAATTGTTCCCACGCTGCTAACGATTTTAGAAAATTAGCCGGTATAGAAGCCTATGCACCAACAGATAACGTTGCAGAACTTACGGCGCGAATAAATGATGAAGGATGGGCGGGCGCATTTGCGGCATGGTTGCAAGCAAGCCGTTTGGATAAAAAAGACATGATTTTTATTATGTCTGTAGGAGGAGGCGATGCACAACGCAATGTGAGTCCCAATATTGTTGAAGCCATTAAGTATGCCAAGAATGTAGGGACTCAGGTTGTTGGAATTGTGGGTCGCGATGGGGGCTATACAGCACAACAATCTGATGTATGCGTTGTCATCCCTACCGTTAATCCTGAGATGGTCACGCCCCATACAGAATCATTTCAAGCGGTTCTATGGCATCTAATCATTTCTCATCCTAAACTCAAAAGCGCCCCTACTAAATGGGAATCTATAACTTAAAAGCATGCAAAATAAAGAGACCACAACAAAAGACGTAGCCCCCGTATCCCTTGAAAACATGAACCTTAAAATATTTTCGGATGGTGCAGATTTGGATGCCATTGCTGAGGCATATCAATCAGGGTTGGTAAAGGGGTTTACAACAAACCCAACATTAATGGCCCAGGTGGGCGTTAGTCATTATATAACCTTTGCAAAAGAAGTATTACGTCTGGTCCCAGATCTCCCCGTATCTTTCGAGGTGTTTTCCGATGATTTTGAAGGCATGCAGACACAAGCCTTAAAACTTACCGAATTAGGTGAAAACGTTTATGTAAAGATTCCTATCACCAATACAAAGGGAGACTCTGCCAAAGATCTGATTAATACACTATCCCATCAAGGATTGCAGCTCAATGTCACAGCGATTTTATCAATTAGCCAGGTTGAAAAAGTCGCCCAAACATTATCTCCTACGACCCCAAGCATTGTGTCTGTATTTGCAGGGCGCATTGCTGATACCGGTCGAGATCCAGTACCCATGATGAAACAGTGTTTAAAGATTCTTCGCCCATTGCCCAAAGCAGAACTCCTTTGGGCGAGCCCGCGAGAAGCATTTAACATCACTCAAGCCGACCAAATGGGGTGTCATATCATAACCATTACTCCAGGATTGCTAGCCAAAGCAAAAAAAATTGGAAAAGATCTAGACGAGTTTTCGTTAGAGACCGTTAAAATGTTTTATGACGATGCCCTTAAGAGTGGTTTCAGTATTTAGATGATTATTACACAAACACCTTTTAGAATTACGCTGGGCGGAGGGGGGACTGACTTACCCTCTTTTTACAGGGACCACGGTGGATTTATTTTTGCAATGGGCATTAACAAATTCATATACCTTATCCTGCATCGCTTACCGGTTACAGAAAGAAAGTCAATCATTCGGTATAGCCAGGTAGAAATTGTAAATACGCCGAACGAAATCCGACACCCTTTAGTTCGGGAAGCACTGCAGTTACACAACATTCACGAGTATGTTGAAATATCAAGTACCGCAGACCTCCCCGCAAAAACGGGATTGGGCTCATCCGGGGCCTATCTTGTGGGGTTACTAACCGCCATTCGTACCTACAAACGACAATCCATCACACCCGCCGAAGTCGCCGAAGAGGCCTGTCATATTGAAATGGATATACTTAGGGAGCCGGTTGGGAAACAGGATCAATATATGGCCGCATTTGGTGGGGTTCAAACCTTAGAGATCTCTAAGTCTGGCCAGGTAAACGTAGAGCACCTTTCAGTGGATTTTATGACTATGCTGGAGTTTGTCCAAAAAGCTCGGGTCTATTACACGGGTATACAACGATCTGCTAATGCTATACTCAAAGACCAGAACGAAGCGTCTAAACAAAAGGAACGTTCAGGCCATCACCAGGTTGTTGATAGCCTCCTTCATATAAAAGAGATCGGGATAGAAATCAAAAAATCTTTTTTGGAAAAAGATCTCGACCGTTATGGTCTACTCATGGACGAACATTGGCAGTTTAAAAAGAAGATGTCTTCCCATATTAGCCTTTCTGAACTAGATGACCTCTACGAAAAAGTGAAAAAAGAGTATAGCGTCTTAGGGGGGAAAATTATGGGCGCTGGAGGAGGAGGATTTCTTATGTTGTATTGTCCGGATAAGGGCGATGAACTAGACTCTTTTATGACAACTCATAACATGCCTCGAATAGACTATTTCCCTTCTACAGAAGGATCACGCGTTATACATGATACAGTGGGTTATTAACTCAAGTTATTTAGGAGTCTAATTGAGGATCGTAAAGAGATTTCATAATCTGAGAAAACAAGGATTACGCCATATCTTACAGGATAAGATCTGGGGAACACTGTTTGATGTTTTTGAAAAATTTGGCATACACATTCTGCCGGTACATTACTACACCCCTATACCCGATACTCGAGAGCTTCGTAAAACACTAAAAAACTGGTATAAAAAGAGCCCCATGCAGGGTGTCAACCTTAACGAAGGTTCTCAGCTTGATTTGCTGAACGCATTTTCAAGCTATTCACATCAGTTGGAGCAGCTTCCAGATTTTGGGGAGATGCAGAACGCTGGGATGGGTCCCGGTTATGGGGAGATCGAGGCGCATGTCTTGTCCGCCATGATTTATCATCTGCAGCCCGAAATGGTTATTGAAGTAGGTTCAGGTGTTTCAAGTCTGTATTCATTGGCTGCTTTAGAAGCCAACCAAAGAGGAAAACTCCTTTGTATTGAACCCTATCCAAGCGCAGGACTAAAAAACGTGGACAATAGCCGTGTTAGTCTCATCGAAAAAAAAGTGCAGAAGGTCTCTCTTCAAGAGTTTCGAGTTCTGCAGGACAACGATATACTGTTCATTGATTCTAGTCACATCTCAAAGCTTGCGAGTGATGTGAACTATTTGTTTCTGGAAGTATTGCCTATACTCAAAAAAGGCGTGGTGATTCATATTCACGATACCTCATTGCCTTATCCGTGTTCACAAAAATCCGTGTTCACAAAATTATGAATATTGGATATTTAAACGCCATATGTTTTGGAATGAGAATGCATTGGTTCACGCATTTCTTTCCTTTAACTCTTCGTTTAGTATCACCCTATCAACGGCTTATCTGCACGCCGAACATCCTGATACATTAAAACGGTGTATACCGGCCTATGACACGAACAGGCATTTTCCCGTCTTCGTTATGGTTAACGAAAACCTCATGACTCATACCCCCATGCAAGTAGTCATTTTGGCTGGAGGTTTAGGAACGCGCATTCGATCTTTGTCGGAAGGCAAGCCCAAGTCACTTATTCAGGTTGCCGGACGTCCTTTTATCAAACACCAACTCGAACTTTTGGTTCAACACAAGCTGACCCGTATTTTGTTGTGTGTGGGATATTTAGGGGAGCATATTGAAGCCTATGTCGGTGACGGATCGAAGTTTGGAATGAAGGTATCGTATGCGTACGAAGATCCAGACCAGTTACGAGGCACAGGAGGAGCCCTTGTACAAGCGTTGCCTTTATTAGAAGAGTCCTTCTTAGTACTATATGGAGATTCGTATCTCCCCATGGACTATCAAGCGTTTATTCAAGCCTTTCGTAAAGACACAAACCCGGCACTTATGAGTGTATATAAAAACAATGGGAAATGGTGGGATACAAGCAATGTGTCTATTATCGGGCAACGTATTGCCGCTTATTCGAAAAAAGGGGGGCTCAAGGAATCCGATTATATCGATTATGGGTTATCTGCTTATGATCGCCCCATTATTGAACAATATAAAGACAATCCGCCGCCGCTTGATCTTGCACATATTCAAAAAACACTCGTATCACAGAAACAACTCGGTGCTTTTATCGTACAAGAACGGTTTTACGAGGTGGGAAAACCCAAAGGCATTAAAGAACTAGAGCGCTACCTCCAAAAAGAAGATGAAGATCCCTCTTAAAAAGGCCGTTTTTATTGATCGTGACGGAACATTAAATGAAATGGTCTACGATCATATCCATGGACTTTTAGATTCACCCCGGAAACTTGAAGATGTGCGCGTTTTCAAAGGAGCGGGCCACTTTTTACAAAGCCTCAAAACCTTGGGATATATGATTATTGCCGTGACCAATCAGCCGGGTCTGGCCAAAGGGACCCTTGGCAAAGATATGCTCGATGCGATCCATGAAAAGGTAAACGCATTATTAAATGAACAAGGAACGTCTTGGGATCACTTATATTACTGTCCGCATCATCCCGAAGGAACACCGCACGAAAATGAACAATATATTCAAACATGCACATGCCGAAAACCCAAGCCGGGTTTATTGCTCCAGGCCGCAGAAGATCATGCTATTGACTTGTCCTCAAGTTGGATGATCGGTGACGGGTTAAATGATATTCAAGCGGGCAATACCGCTGGGTGTAAAACCATTTTAAAAACCTCGTTAAAGATAGAACACGTCGAAAGATTTTTTTCCTTAAAGGAGGCAGAACCTGACTTTGTTGCGACTGACTTTAGTGAGGCGTTAGTCAATATCAAGGCACTATCCTTATAAAGGGTTTGCCTGACAAATGAGGAGCTTAAATGACAGAACCATTTAGGACAGGACTATTAAAGAAAGAAAACAAAAGATCTTTAATCTTAATGGTCCTGTCCTAAATCGTCCTGTCAAAAAAATATGAAACATGATCCCTTACGTATTGCATTAATTACCCACTATCCGGCGAAGGATCTTGTCCCACTCCAAAGCATCAAAAAAAAGTACCATCAAGGACAGCATCCTGTCCCGTGGGTCCGTTCCTTTTGCAACGCGTTTGCTTCTCGGAGCGATATTCTAGTGGGTGTATTTGTTTGTACGCGTGCAGTGCGCCATCATGTCAGAGTCGAGCAGGGAAATGTGGTCTTTGAATTTATCCCTAAATATATTCCCGATCGAATAGAACCCTTTGATGGCTATATTCCGCGTTTTCTTCAATTATCACCTTATATTCGCCCTTTTTCTCCGGATATTGTTCACGGATTTGGCACAGAAAGCGGTAACGGCGCTTTATCAACCTTTTTACCGTACCCCAACATAATTTCAATCCAGGGGATTTGGGAAAAATTAGCCCCTTATTGTAAACTGAATAAGGCCCAAAATTACCTCAAAATACAAGCGGAAAAATGGGCTGTTCGACGTGCTTCAGGTATCATTGCTAAAACAAATTTTGCCAAACAGTGGGTCCGCTCCATAAACCCCACGATTCCAATAGCCCTTATTCCAAATGCCCTCAATCCAGAGTTTTTAAAGGGTTTCCCATCCTTTGAAAGGCCTCATGTTTTATGTATTGGTGCCATGTGCCAATACAAAGGAACAGATGTTGTATTGCGTGCGTTTTCTCAGGTATCTTCCTCGAAAGCGAGACTCCGTATCATCGGTGGGGCTTCAGTTTTAGATCATACAAACTATGTTCAACTCGCAGAAAACTTGGGAATCCGTGATCAAGTAGATTTTCTTGGTAACCTAACTAGAAAGCAAATCATCAAAGAAATGGAAACGGCTCGACTCTTAGTCTTGGGATCAAGGATGGACACCTCTCCCAATGTCATTATAGAAGCTCATGCCGCAGGACTGCCTGTAGTAGGCACAAAACAAGGTGGAATTCCTGACATGATTAGACATGGGCAAGACGGATTTCTCGTTGGTCTAGATCAGATTGACGAGTTCGCACGCAAAATTGAATGCTTAGTAAACGATTCATCCTTAGGACGTGTGCTGGGCGCATCAGGCAGGAGAAAAGTAACAGCATTACATGATCCTCTACAAATTGCTGAAGCCCACCTTCAATTTTATAAAAAGGTTCTTGCGGTCCGAAAAAAGAAACTCTAAAGCAGCCTGCCACATTATAACATGAATTCTTCTCTCCTCAAAAATAGAAATTTAGTTGTATCTCTTTTGCTCCTGTTTGTAGGTCTTCTCTGTAATGAGTGGCTGTTAATCTCATTGTTTAGTCACGATGGATACATTGTTCCTTTCAAACTATATCTAATACGAACCTTTAATATTCTCTGTATTTTTTCCGGGTTACTCATTCTAGTCTATAAGCCTCGTATTCAAAAAAAGGCCTGTCTCCTAATCGTTTTCATGCTTCTTATCTCTTTGTTTATGCTAGAAGGAGGGTTAAGAGGGTACTTTTATCTCCGCAACACGTTCACAGACCAAAAAAAAGAGTTGTCAACCTGGTTCGGCTGGAAAACAAATCCCTCTATCTCGTATCAAGCCAGGATACGCGGGTACGGTCTGATAACCTATTCAACAACACATCATGGATTTCGTGTTTGGGGTGATGAAAACAGCGCCCGAAAAAAATTTTTAGTGCTTGGAGATTCTTCTACAGAAGCTGCTCAGGTATCGGATGGCAAGACGTATTACGATATGATCAAGAAGCATCATGATGAGGTCGAAATATTTGCTTATGGGGCCGGCGGATACAGCTCATTGCAGGAGTATATGATTCTGGATACCTATTTTGATACCATTAAACCAGACCTTGTTATCTGGCAATTCGACGGAAATGATTTAATCAATAACAATCTCAATTGGGAATCTATCAGCAAAGGAAACAACAATCACATGACACGTCCTTATTTAATCAATGGAGAAATTGAACATCATTACCCTTATCAAAGCAAAGGGTTCTTTTCCCGATTTCTCGAGTCGTCATATATATTGCGGCTGCTCAATGTTCATATCGCTCTTTTTTCAAAAACGAAACGAGAAAGGGGAGAGGATTCACAAGCGTTGACAATGGCCAACCCTCTTTTTGCTAAGTCAACTCAAATCACTCGCCAGATTCTGCAAAAGGTTAAACATCGAATTGGTGATACCCCGCTCCTGGCTTTTAGTATCTATGGGGGGGGGATTGAAAGTCTCTATAAACAAATATGCCAGGATCTCTCTTTTCATTTTGTAAGCGGTGTCACAGACGCGGTTATAGCACAAAAGAATCAAGGACTTATTGTAACGGGTATGGAAGCGGGGCAAGAAATTGATTCACATTTCAACGATGCAGGGCATGCGATTGTAGGGGGTATGCTTTTAGAATACATGATGCGTGCAGGCTTATTAGAGAGCCATAAACAGGAAAGAAGCTTTGATCTTAATCGTCCTGTCCTAAATCGTCCTGTCAAAAGAAACATGAAAAATGATCTTTTCGATAATTAAACAAATCGGGTTGGTCACCGCCCCCTTATGGGATCCGATTTATATACAGTGTTATAAATGGGTCAAAAAACATCGAGGCCCGATTCCTCCTCTGCAAAATAGAAAAAGGGTCGGGAATTGGCCTATCGGTCGTTTTTTAAATGCGGGTTATGAGGGATATAAACCTATTAAACACGCGATTGAATCTCATTATTCATTGCCTTTTCCCGAACTGAAAATTCTTGATTTTGGTGCAGGAGTCGGTCGAACACTCCAATATTTTCATCAGCATAATCCGGCAATTTATGCAACTGATGTCGATCTGTCCGCAACCACATACCTGAAAAGAGCCTTTCCCGAGGCCCATATTAAATCAAACCATTATGAACCTCCTTTAACATATCCAAACGATTTTTTCGATGTTATTTATTCTGTCTCTATATGGACACATCTTCACCCAAAAGACCAAATACCCTGGCTAGAGGAACTGAAAAGAATCGCAAAACCTGGAGCGCTGGTATGCGTGACCACCAGCGGATTCAAAGCCTTACACCTCAGGCAAAAACGAGATCAAGAGTGGAAACACATTACAGATCAACAGCTCGATGAAGAAGGGTTGATCTACAGAGAATATCCTTCTTACTCTACAGAGAAAAAAGAGTTCCCGGGCATAACCAGAAGTTATGGGTTAACGGCCCATACCCCATCCTATATTCTAAAAAATTGGTCTACTATTTTTATGGTCTTAGATATGCAAGAAGCCGTCATCGACCACATCCAAGATTTAATTATTATGAAAAAAGCATGAACCCACCATTAAAGACCATCATCTTTATCGAACCCACTTGTCGGGGGAGCCGCTTACAAAACTTAGTAACATGTATTGAAGCCGTAAAATCACACTGCAGGATTATACTGCTTACCCGTTTAGATTATCAGCATGATCATTTTTTTGAGTTGACGAAGGCCCATCGTGATTCATTCGAAATCATTCCCATTGACATTGATCTAGATGGGACTTGGATCAGGCGGCTTACCAGCAGAGAGTTTAAAAAATATCTAAAAAAAATAATTGAACTGGATCGTCAGCTTAAAGAATCTTATGATCTTTTTTTTCTGGCAATAGATGACTATCTCCCAGCATTCACATTCGGGTTTCCTTGCAGATTTCGCTTAAAACACCTTCAACATATTTTCGCGCTAAAATATCGTGTGGAGTTTTTAATCTATCTAAAAGGATGTTTTAAAAATCAACTTTTAAAAATTATGACACATGCGGCTCTCTATGCTTGGAAAGCCCAACTCCTGGTCTTAGATGATCGACTTGAAAACTTCCGGATCGCAGGGAAAAGAGTTCAGACCCTTCCAGATCCATGGTTAGGAGATTTTTCCTCTGCATACAAAAGGGAGGGAAGAGAAAAGTTTGGGTTTAAACCACAAGACTTTGTTGTGCTGGTAATTGGTCGTCAGACGCCCAGAAAAGGCTTTAATGTTGTCCTGGCATCTTTGGATCAACTTTTTTCGAAACTTCCCAATATCACGGTAGCTATCTTCGGTGTCATTGATGAACCCTATCAATCCTCTTTAAAAAAGGCCGTGGATAAACACGGCCCTGAAAGAATTCGGCACACTTCATCATTTGTTCCAGAAAAAGACTTAGCCTATTTATATGCAGCCGCCTCCGTAGTATTGCTTCCCTATGATCGGAGTTTTACAGCAACAAGTGGAGTCTTACCACGCGCATCAGCTTCAGGAATTCCTGTTGTTGCATCAGACCATGGGGCCATAGGATATCTGGTCAAAAAATGGAATGTGGGGGAGTTGATGAAAGCTGGGTCTGTCGACGATTTGCTGGCAGGCATACATCAAATACATTCTGCAAACGATCAAAACAGAGCTCAGCAAGACGGAATCCACAAATTTGCTCAGTCTTGTAGCGAAAAAGCATTTATCAAAAGAATACGGAAAATCCTTAAAGTTCCCAAGGATTGATCCTTGACAGATAATCATATTATCATATTATTTAATCATGACTAGGAACACTTTGACAGTAACAGAAGTAGCCAGAAATTTTTCTGATTATATTAACAGGATTTTTTATAACCATGAACATTTTATCCTGATGAGAGGGAAAAAACCTGTTGCAGAGTTAAAACCAATTCTCGCGACAAAGACGCTTGGCGATCTCCCTGTACTTCTTGCTTCTCTTCCCTCGCTCTCGAAAAATGAATCTGAAAAATTTTCTGTGGACGTAATGGATATCCGAAACTCTCACCCCAAAGAAACATTACAAGATCCATGGCAGTGCTTATAGATAGCAATGTGCTCATACGATTTGAGAAGCAAGAAACTCCAATCCATGAAAAAATTAAGGGGCGAGAAAAAGAAAGTCTATTTATTTTTGTTATCACCACCAGCGAACTTCTGCATGGTGTTTACAGGGCGACCTCCCAACGGATAAAGACGAAACGGCTTGCCTTTGTTGAGGCCGTTCTTGAGCATTATCCGATGCTTGAGCTTGATTTGGCCACAGCTCGAACTCACGCGCAACTTTGGAGTACTCTCACAAGCCAAGGCAAGATGATCGGTCTTCATGATTCTTGGATTGTGGCTACGTGCCTTACACATGGACTCATACTTGTCACCTATAACACTAAAGAATTCCAAAGGATCCCGGGATTACAAGTGGAACAGTGGTAGTATGAAAGCCTTGGGAATTCTCTTTGGTTGTGGTTTTGCGGCTCCAGAACCTCCGTTTCTTCCTGTTAAAAGGCATCTACACCAGTATAAGCTTTAGATCGTACGCAGAAAATTGTTTGTCATGTGTCATCAAGGTCAACGTTTCTTGTTGCGTTTGGACCACAAGCATACGATCGAAAGGATCGCGGTGATGGGCGGGAAGATTGCGGATAGCATGAGCATGATAAAGTTTAATGGCCAGTTGCTGGAAGGGTTCTCCATCCAGCGCCGCCTCAAACTCAGTTGGAACATCAATTTTTCCCAGTGAAGCTTTAATGGCAATTGCCCAAAGCGTGACGACGCTTACTACGATTAGGTGGTTGGGATTTTCTATCGATTGCTTTGCTTCGTTTGGTAAATTCGGATGGTCGTCTAACCACCATAAGAGAATATGTGTGTCAAGAAGGAGGTTCATATGTCGCCGATTCCAAAGATCTGGGCGATATCGGAAGGCAAGGTATCGAAGTCGTCGGCTATTTTAACTTTTCCTTTTAGGGCTCCAGGAGTTCGAGGTTTATAATCATAGGTATAGGCGCTTAAGGCCACTACGGGTTTTCCCATCTTGCCAATGATGACGTCTTCTCCTGTTAATGCCTTTTCGACAAGAGCGGAAAGCTGAGCCTTGGCTTCGGTTATACTTTTGACAAGCATGATAGATCTTTATTTTTCTAAATGAATGAAGAACCTAGTCTGGTCTGGTCTTTTTGTCAAGAGTAGCATTGGTCTTTTGTTCTTCACTTTTCCTCTTAAAAAAGTTTGGTTATGGCTTTGCTGCACTAGGTTTATTAGTATACCCATCCGTGGTTGAATTCTCTTTTACGCCTGCGGATTAGTTGTGGCAGAAAAAAATATGAATAAAAAAGATCAAGATTGTATTGTTCTCATTAACAACGTCTATTCTTACCGCAATAGAGGAGATAGCGCTATTGCTGAAGTCATGGCTCAGTGTATTCGTTCGATTCGACCCGATGCGAAGATTTATCTCCTCTCACAATTTTGGAAAGAGAATACGCCTTATTATAAAGCATTAGGTCTGTATTCACGCCCTCCATTATGGGATATTCCCATGGATAATAATAAAGTGCGGCGCTTATTCCGAGCTATCTACTTATGGCTGAAGGCATTTTGGGGATTGTTTGCGGGTTATAGAAAATCCACAGATGAAACAACACCTGTATTATATCGAAAAGCCCGTATGATTATTGATGCTGGGGGAGGATCGTTATTTTCTTCAAACCGCTACCTTTTCTATCTTGGGTTGTGCCAGCATCTATTTAATCTGTGGATAGGAAAGCTCATCAATAAACCTGTTTTGCTGGCCCCTCAATCTATTGGACCTTTAACAAAATCAATTGATTTGCAGGCAGTTAGCAAGGTACTGAAAAAGCTAGATGTAGTTATGGTTCGAGAACCTATTTCGGGTAAAATAATGGAACAGGAAAATGTACCCTGTGAACTAGTCCCCGACGTTGCTTTTATCGGTAGTTTCAGGACAGGTCCAAGCGAAAGAGTACAACCTTTTCTTCAAACAATAGATGTATCCGCCTTAAATATCGGTGTCACGGTTTTAGATTGGCGCTGGGCCGAAAAAAAAGTAGGCCAAGACCCAAATCGATTAGATCAATATATTCAAAAAATAGAAACGATTCTCTTCCGTTTACACAAAGAACAGGGCGCTCATATATTCATTTTTCCGCATGCTGATGTTTCCTTTGGGAATTCCGATTTAGCAATTTCTGAAAAACTGCAGAGACGGCTAAAAACAAAACAGGCCAAAGTTCATTTGGTCAACCCTAACCTTTCCGCATCAGACCTATGCCATACATACCGTGCAATGAAGGTTTTTTTGGGGTCCCGAATGCACTCATGCATTCTCGCTATGCTAGAAGGGACCCCTTGCATTTCCCTGGCCTATCAACATAAAACTTTGGGGACATTTGAATGGCTTGGCCTTAAAGAGTATGCTTTTAATGCCTATCAGTTTGAGCCAGAACAGGTCTTTGCGCGCATAGAAAAAATCTTACATCAGTACGAAAAAACAAAACACCAATTTGACAAAGCCACTACATGGGCACAACAAGAAGCAAAAACGAATTTCAACCATTACATAAGGCCTTTCCTGAAATGAAAATTTTATGTGTACATAGTGGGGCTGATTTATATGGAGCCAGTCGCTGTTTACTTCGTAATTGCAAAAAGTTAAGCGAAGACGGCCATAGCGTTCATATAATGCTCCCCTGCGATGGGCCCCTTCTTTCGTCTTTAGAAAACCTCAAACTATCCGTTGAAATTCCCAAAACATTATCACTCCTAACACGCGACCCACTTAGATCCCCCTGGGGAATCCTCTGTCTGCTGACAGGAATGATTAAGTCATCCTTTTATCTTTCTTGCGTCATAAAAAAATTTCGTCCTGATATTATTCACTCCAATACGGCAACCATTTTCCTTTTTTCAGGGCTAGCCGCGAAATGGCATCGGGTTAAGCACATTTGGCATATTCGCGAGTTCTTTACCGAATTTGGACCTTTATGGAACATATACAAGTGGATCGTCTACGCCCTCTCTGACGAAATATGGACCGTGTCTTCAGCCGTCGCCGAACAGTTTACGCCCAACCGATTACAACGTAAAGTGAGAGTGGTTCATGACGGGTTTCCCCAAGAAGAGTTTCAGTCTGTTTCAGAAAGTCGCATTACGGATTTCCGTACCAAGTACCAGCTAGGCAATGGTCCTTTAATTGGGATTGTCGGAAGAATCAAATTTCAACGTAAAGGCCAGGAAATTTTTGTTCAGGCAGCAGCAGAACTAAAAGAACAGTATCCTCAAATACGCTATGTCATAATAGGTAGCCCTTTTCCGGGAAACGAAGACCACCTCGACAAATTAACAGAGCTTATTGATGCATTAGATGTAAAAAGTATCGTAACGTATACAGGAGATGTCGGAGATGTTAAGGCAGCGTATAGCTCGTTAGATATATCCGTTTTAGCCTCTGCATTGCCCGAACCATTCGGGGGCGTTGTTATCGAGTCTATGTTTTTGGGTAAACCTGTAGTCGGAACCCGTATCGGGGGCACCATCGAACAAATCGATGATGGGAAAACAGGGATCCTGGTTAACCCGGGAGATCCAGAGGACCTGGCAAGAGCCCTTCGCACCTTCCTGGACAATCCTGAACGGATGCGTGCCATGGGAAAAAACGGAAAAGAAAAAGTTTTACGAGAATACGAATTTGAAAAAATTTATGTCCAGATGCTTGATGCCTATCGCGGAGTTTTAAAAAGTTGATCCTTAGCCTCTACATGCCGTATCGCCAAATAAAACTTAGTAAAACACAAGAACTTTTCTTTCACAATCTTACAATCAGGAAACAGATATTGCATCTCTTGAAAAGTCAAAAGGCGGACTTCCTTAAGAAACGTTTCGACCTTTTCTTTAGAAGGTCGGGTCAGTAACCCCCACACCGTAAAATTGCGAAGCAATTTTTTTTGCCATCGACAAGGAAGATAATGAATGAAAGGTGTAATCAAATGGGGTTCTACAAAAAAAGATTTAGCGGGTGTTTGAACCCAAATATTACAACCGACACGTCGAAGTTCGTTAGCAAACTTCTTCTGGTTTTCATACGTAAAGAGATGCTCAATCACAGAATTCGAATACACAATATCAAATGATTGGTCCGGATAAACCAACTCTGTTCCATCTCCAACAGCCCACGTGTACTTTTTGTTTGGACCTTCCGGGATTCTAAGATTAAGAAGCGTAATATTACCAGGGCAGTGTATCAGTTCCCAATTATGGGGAGTTCCCCCCACATCAAGGATTTTGGTCTGTGTTAAAAGCTCAAACGTGCGAGCAAAAAAAGCCATCCGTCTTTTTCGAAAATGTTTAAAAAAGACCCCATAAAGTGTATGAATATTCATCTGAAAGAAGGTTAATGGTCTACAGATCGGAAAACAATATGAAAGTACTCATCACGGGGGCTTCTGGATTTATCGGTACACATGTTGTGACACAGTGTGCTAAAAAAAACATTCCATGTTTAAATATCGATAAAAAACCTCCTTTAGATCCTTCACACCATACGTATTGGGAAAAGGGCGATATAGAAAACGTCGATGCGTTAAAGGACTCTTTTCAAGCATTTAACCCCACTCATGTCTTACATCTAGCCGCCCGTACAGACTGTGATGAGAATACGACCGTCGATACAGGATATCGTGTAAATACCGAGGGAACAAAAAATGTGCTCACAGCAATTCGTCGAACGGTGAGTGTTTCCAGAGCAATTATTACGTCTTCTCAATACGTATGCGGCCCTGATCATCGTCCCTCTGACATAAATGATTATGGTCCTCATACGGTATATGGTCAAAGTAAAGTCTTGACCGAAAAATTCACCAAAGAAGCTCAATTATCTTGTTGCTGGACACTTATTCGACCGACAAATATTTGGGGGCCATGGCATATGCGTTATAAAAAAGAGTTCTGGAGCGTGCTAAAGAAAGGTCTATATCTTCATCCGGGAGGCAGACCCGTCATCCGTTGCTATGGATATGTGGGAAACGTTGTCCATCAAATCATGCGAATCTTTAATGCCTTAGAAGGCAACGTTAATCTGCAAACTTTTTATGTGGGTGATCCGGCGATGGATATATACCAGTGGACAAACGGTTTTTCGTTAAAGTTGAAGAAAAAACCTGTACGCGTTGTCCCGCGATTTGTGTTGCAGGGGTTGGGAGCGATCGGGGATGTAGCCAGGCTTTTGAGCGCACCATTTCCTATAACAACTTCTCGTTATCAAAGTATGACTACTGATTATCTAACACCTATGGATAAAACCTTTGAAGTTTTGGGGTATCCGCAGATATCATTGGAACAAGGAATTGAGGAAACCGTTCAATGGTTAAAAAAATGCGAAACAGAAAACAAAGAAATGAAGAATCCTATTTCATAAAAAAATTAAGGCTGTTTGTGTGTTTTGCAGTCAGAAAAAAATCATCCCCGAAGATCACATAAGTTAAATATATGAATAACAACATTCCACGCGTAAATATATTAGGCACGGGTATTCACACGTTGAATATGAAACAAGCCGTAGAGATAATTTTAAATGCCGTTGATAAAAAAAGAAAAGGATACGTGTGCGTAACGGGCGTACATGGAATTATAGAGGCGCAAAAAGACCCTGTATTTGCTGATATTTTAAATCAGTCTTTTCTGACAACCCCTGACGGGATGCCTACCGTTTGGACCGGTCGCTCGAAAGGGCATCGTCAAATGGACCGAGTTTATGGACCTGATATGATGTTGGAAATTTGCCATGCATCGGTTGCAAAGGAATATACGCATTTTCTATATGGGGGCAAACCAGGGATAGCTGAAGATCTTTCCGATCGACTGAAGTCCCGTTTTCCAGGTATTCAGGTTGTAGGAACCTATACGCCTCCCTTTAGGCCCTTAAAACCTAACGAAGAATCCAATCTACAAGAGCTTCTTTCCATCTGCAAACCAGATCTATTTTGGGTTGGATTGAGCACGCCTAAACAAGAAAAGTTTATGGCCAAGTATTATAATCGGTTTGATACAAAACTAATGATAGGTGTAGGAGCCGCTTTTGATGTGCATACCGGACATATAATCGATGCACCCCATTGGGTAAAACGAGCAGGATTACAGTGGTTTCATCGACTCTTACAGGATCCTAAAAGACTTTGGAGAAGATATCTAATAAACAACCCCCTATTTTTGTGGAAGGCTGCAGTGCAACTTCTGGGCGTCAAAAAATATGGCTCGAAAGGGTTATCAGTTATTGGTTATTGGTTGTTAGTCGAAGATCCTCTATTGTGGTTTATAGGTTGCTATGTGAGCTAGCGGGACGGCCATCGGGCTCTGTTTTTTCTATTCACTTGTCTTTAAGAAAAATTTTGTATTTAACTGCTCTTCATCCAAAAGATGAAAACAGAACCACCTGAAAAAGAAAAACAAATAGACCTACCAACAGAATCAGCTCCTTCCATGCTCGAGGAAGAGGTCAAAACATTTGCTTATTTACGCAGAAAACTAACAAATATTATTGCGTTAGGTCTTGGAGATGCCTTGGGAATTACCCTCTCTCTTATGATTGCAGGTTTATTTCGTTGGTGGCTAAAAGGAGACCACATGGCTCCCATGTGGGGCGTTATACTCATTCTATTATGGTGGGTTGAGAGTTTCGCAACAAAATTGCTGCCAGGCTGGGGGTTGGGCGCATCGGAAGAGCTTCGCAGGCAAGTAAGGGTTCTTTCCGTTGTCTTTGGAATCACCATTGTTGCCCTTTTCCTAGGTAAAACAAGCAGTACAGCTAGTCGTATTACATTGACGTTTGGATTTGTGATTGGATTGGTCGTGATCCCCCTTATCCGTGCAGGGATTAAGAGAATATTGCTATCTAGAAATTTGTGGGGAATCCCAGCTGTCATCTATGGCAGTGACCAAACAGTTCCACTTGTCATCGAGGCTCTTCAAAAAGAAAAAGGGTTCGGCTATCAACCGATTGGCATATTTGACGACGAATCAGCGCCTCCTGCACGCATAAAAAACATACCTATACTTGGAGGGACCCTTGAAAAAATACGGTCTGCACCTGTGGCGATTATTGCCATGCCCAGTATTTCTCGTCACGATCTCCTTGAACTTTTAGATGGCCCCCTTTCAGTTTACCGAACCGTATTAGTTATACCTGACCTCCTCCTTGAAGCTCCATCTTTATGGGTCCAACCGAGAGATTTGCAGGGCATCTTAGGACTAGAAATTACAGATAACCTCTTAGATCCTTTTGCCCGTTTCACAAAACGAATCGTAGATATTGTATTTGTGATTCTGACCTTCCCAGCCTGGTCTTTTCTGTCTTTAACCATGGCGTTATTCATTTGGTTATCAGATAGAGGAAACCCTCTGTATACACAGGAGCGTATTAGCCAAAATAAAAAACAGTTTAAGATGTGGAAATTTCGAACGATGCATATGAATGGGGATTTTATACTCGAACAAAAACTCGCGGAAGATCCCCATCTGCATCAAGAATGGAATAAAAACTTCAAACTTAAAGAAGATCCTCGGATTACACCCATTGGAGCATTTCTTCGAAAAACATCACTTGATGAATTACCCCAGTTCATCAATGTCCTACGTGGGCATATGTCTTTGGTCGGACCTAGGCCGTTACCTGATTACCACTATGATGAATTCCCTGAACGTGTACGTAAGTTAAGAGATCGAGTTCGACCCGGAATAACAGGGCTCTGGCAAGTTTCTGGTCGCAGCGAAGTCGGGACAGCAGGGATGGAACGCTGGGATACCTATTATGTGCGTAACTGGTCTGTATGGTTAGATATTGTTATCCTGGTAAGAACAATAAGAGTCGTTTTTAAAAAATATGGTGCATACTAAACCCTGTGTTGTGCTCTAAAGCAAGGATCATACGGATATGTCAATCACTAAGCGAGTCGTTTTAGCCGGAGGCAGTGGTTTTCTAGGCCAATGGTTAGCAAAAGAGTTAGAGAGAAAGGACTATGAAGTCGTCGTTCTCACACGCTCTCCATCCTTAGGTCATGGCCCAATTACGGAAGTCTCATGGGATGGGAAAGCCATCGGTGATTGGACCCATTACCTAGAGGGCGCGGAAGCGTTGGTGAATCTTGCGGGTAGAAGTGTAAACTGTCGGTATACTCCAGAAAATAGACGAGAAATTATTGACTCACGCGTGAACTCCATCCATGCCATAGGACAAGCCGTTTTGAACTGCAAAAAGCCTCCAAAGGCATGGATCCAAGCTGCTTCCTTGGCTATCTATGGTGATCCAGGAGAGCATGTGTGTGATGAGAATGCGCCTTTTGGAAAAGGGTTCTCAGCAGAAGTATGTATGCGTTGGGAACAAGCATTTAGTGAAGTCCAGTTACCTGTCACCCGAAAAGCCGTATTCCGGATCGGCTTTGCCCTTCAAGGCAATGGGGGTGCCATGTACCCCTTGACAAAGCTAACTAAGCTTTTTCTAGGCGGAAGCGTCAGCCATGGAAGACAATACATAAGCTGGTTGCATGTGGAGGATTTAAATCGTATGTTCATATGGGGAATAGAACGAGATGATATAAAAGGTGTATTCAACGCTACGGGGACAGCGCCTGTAACGAATACTGAATTTATGAAAAAATTACGTCATGTTTTGTATCGGCCCTGGAGTCCCCCAACTCCTGCCTGGATGGTTCGTATAGGTGCAAAGTTTATGGCCACTGAACCAGAACTTGCCCTGACTGGTCGTCGCTGCTTGCCTCAACGGTTTCTAGAAAAAGGGTTTCAGTTTCGGTACGAAGATCTTGAAAAAGCTTTTCGAGATATTTTAACACGCAAGACGGTCAAGCCTAGTCAATGATGAAATAGTACTAGTTGTTTGACTGTTGATCCGTAGAACGAAATTGCTTATGGCCTTTCGAAAGGGCCTAGAAAGAGGAAATTACAATTGAATCGTCACACTAAGGAGTCTGCCCATGTCTAGCGTAGCGGGAAAAGAAATCGCCCATTTTATGGAGGGATTGATCAAACGAAACGCCCACGAGAGGGAGTTTCATCAGGCGGTTAAAGAGGTGGTCGAATCGCTTATGCCCTATGTCCTCGAGCATCAAAAATACCGGGATCATCAAATTCTCGAACGCATGTCCGAACCTGATCGTATTATCATCTTCCGTGTGAGCTGGGAAGACGATGACAGAAACATTCGCGCGAATCGAGCTTGGCGTGTTCAGTTTAACAACTCCATTGGCCCTTATAAAGGGGGGCTGCGTTTTCATCCCAGTGTCAATCAAAGCATTCTCAAATTTCTCGGTTTTGAGCAGGTGCTTAAAAACAGTCTAACCGGATTGCCCATGGGTGGGGCCAAAGGAGGCTCTAATTTCAATCCGAAAGGGAAAAGCAATGCCGAGGTGATGCGATTCTGTCAGTCGCTTATGATTGAGCTACACCGTCATATCGGTGAAGACACCGATGTTCCAGCAGGTGATATAGGTGTCGGTGCCAGGGAGATCAGTTATCTTTTTGGTCAGTACAAGCGATTATCGAATCGCTATGCAGGCATTTTGACCGGCAAAGGATTAGCCTTTGGTGGAAGCCTCGTGCGTACACAAGCTACCGGCTATGGGTGCGTCTATTTTTGTGAGAACATGCTCAAGCAGCACGGGGATTCGATCGCGGGCAAGACTGTGGCCGTCTCCGGGTCTGGGAACGTGGCCATCTACGCCGTGGAAAAAGCTACCGAACTTGGTGCTAAAGTTGTGACCATGTCCGATTCATCGGGCTTTGTCCATGACCCTGATGGCATTGATGAGGAAAAGTTGGCGTTCATCATCGATCTCAAAGAAATGCGGCGTGGACGTATCAGCGAAGTTGCCGACCGATACGATGGTGTAGATTTTTACGAAGGCCAACGCCCATGGTCGGTTCCCGTGGACGTAGCCATGCCCTGTGCTACGCAAAACGAGATTAATGCCGATGCCGCAGAGACACTGCTGGACAACGGCGTCAAAGCGGTGTGCGAAGGCGCGAACATGCCAACGGAACTTGAGGGCGTACATGCCTTTATAAACGCGAAAATCTTTTTCGGGCCTGCGAAAGCGGCCAACGCAGGGGGCGTGGCGGTTTCTGGCCTGGAGCAAAGCCAGAACGCACTACGCATATCATGGAGTCACAAAGAGGTAGACGACCGACTCCAAAACATTATGGACGATATTCATACGAAATGCGTTGAGTACGGCAAAGAAGTTGGGGATGACTTTGTGAACTACGTGAAGGGTGCCAATATCGGCGGGTTTATCAAAGTTGCAGATGCTATGTTAGCCTACGGCGTTGTCTAAACAGAAAGAACCCATGAATTATGTCGAATTTCTTTGAACGAAGTCTCATTGTTCACGAGCAACTCCGCGGGAAAATCAGCGTAGTTGGAAAGATGCCGATTATCAGTCGCGATGACATTTCTCTGGCCTATACGCCAGGGATTGCCCGCCCCTGTGAAGTGATCGCAGGCGATCAAAGTAAGGCTCGTGAGTTGACGATTAAACGAAACAGTGTTGCCGTGGTCAGTGACGGTTCTGCTGTGCTTGGACTGGGCAACGTTGGTCCGCATGCGGCCATTCCTGTCATGGAAGGTAAAGCGCTGTTGTTCAAGGAGTTCGCCGATATCGACGCTTGGCCCATCTGCATTGACACCCAACAGGTTGACGAAATAGTGGCTACCGTGCGGCGGATTGCACCGGTATTTGGAGGCATTAATCTAGAAGATATTTCAGCCCCACGATGCTTTGCCATTGAATCAGCGTTGCAGGACCTTGAAATACCTGTATTTCATGATGATCAACATGGAACAGCGATCGTACTATTAGCGGCGTTAATCAATGCCTCTAAAGTTTTGGATCGCGACCTCTCCAAACTCAAAGTCGTAGTCAATGGAGCGGGTGCCGCCGGAACGGCGATCGCTCGCCTCTTACGTTGTGTTGGTCACCGAACGGAAATTTGTGTGTCGGTTGACGATGTTGTGGTCTGTGACTCGAAGGGTGCGATTCACCGTGGCCGCGATGATCTTTCCGAACATAAACGTGAGCTATTACGGTACACGAACCGAACGAATCGGACAGGAACGTTGCAGGAAATACTCGTCGCTGCAGACGTGTTTATCGGTGTCAGCAAGGGAAACATTCTTTCCAAAAGAGATGTTTCTAACATGAACGATAACCCCATCGTGTTGGCGATGGCGAACCCCATACCCGAAATCATGCCCGAAGACGCTAAACGGGGCGGAGCAGCAATCGTCGGAACGGGACGTAGCGATTTCCCCAACCAAATCAACAACGTTTTGGTGTTCCCTGGAATTTTTCGAGGAACGTTGGATGCTTGTGCATCTTCGATCACCGAAGAAATGAAGATGGCCGCCGCATATGCCCTGGCCGCCTCTATGCCTAATCCATCGCCCGAACAGATCCTGCCCGATCCTTTAGATCGGGTCGTCGCGCCCCAGGTGGCCGCCGCGGTTGCCCATATCGTAAACCAAAAAAAGAGTGAGCAGTGACCGTAATGGCTACCTGGCTAGCCACGTGAGTAACGTATGAAGATACCTCATCCAATTCTATCACAGTTCGATTGAAACAAATAGACGCGTTCTCCTAAACCCCCGTAAGCTGAGAATTGTAATATTAAATGCCCAAAAGAAGATATTGTAAAACAGGAGTGTTCCATGCCGAAATCTTCTAGATTTAGAAACTCGACAGAAGACAAAAAAAGGAGAAAGACATGGAACAAATCAAGAGTAGTATTCATCCCCGAAAAGGCAAGCATTTGACACAGAAAGAACGGATCATGATTGAAACAATGCTCAAAAACCCAGGACGTCCTTTGGAGATAGCTACTAGCTATCTGGGAAGGCATCGTCGAACCATAGAGCGCGAAATTAAACGTGGGGAGGTAGAGCATTTCGATACAGAGCCGCGAAAGAAGAAAGCATACAGCAGTGATCGAGCCCAGGAACTTCATGATCTAAATGCGACGGCCAAGGGACCTGAGCTTAAGCTTGGAAAGCATCATGAAACGGCTGTGTTTATCAGCGAGCACATTCTTGTTCACAAACGCTCACCCGATGTGGTTGCTCCTTTGCTTAAACAAGAGCAGAGACCTGCAGCGGTGAGTACAAAAACGCTGTATACCTATATTGACCAAGGTCTCATCCCGGGGGTGAGCAACGAGTCCCTATGGGAAAAACGAAAACGGATAAAACGAAAAAGACGTGCTATTAAGCGGGTTAAAAAGCAACATGCCCGAAGGACCAGTATCGAAAAACGACCTAAGACCGTAGAAAAACGCGAGGAATTTGGGCACTGGGAATTGGATTTGATCGTCGAACTTCAAAACCGGTTTTAATGACGTTAGAGTGCTTCACGATTGAGGTGTTGCGATGTAGCACGAAGAAAACCAGCCGATTATGTCGTCGGGAGAAACCTCTTCGAACGCTTGTGTGAGCGCTTCAGATAGTTCCTGCTGACTGCGGGCTGCAAGGTTGCCCAACCGATTCTTTATCTTGCCCCACATTTTTTCAATGGGGTTGGAATCGGGGCTGTAGGGTGGAAGGAATCTTACATGGGCCCCACATGACTCAATGAGTTCAATGACCTTGGGATTGTGATGGACGTGAAGATTGTCCATGATGACGATGTCTTCAGGTGAAAGAGTCGGGAGAAGAACCCGGCGAGTATATTCTCCAAAAACAGCCGTGTCTGTCGCCCCCTCCCCCTCCATGGCCGCTGTTGTTCCGTCCAGGCGGACCGAAGAAATCAAGGTGGTGGTACACCAATGTCCATGAGGCGTTTTGGTAAAAAGCCTGTCCCCGCCCAACGCCCGGCCCCGCAGACGAGTCATATTCGTTTTCGCCCCGGATTCATCAATAAAGACAAGGCGACTTGGATCAAGTTTGGCCACCTCTTGGATCCACTGCTTTCTCAAGAGATTTACATCCGCCCGGCCTTGCTCGCTGGCGTGAAGCGTTCTTTTTATACCGGGAGCCCAACCGATTCAACGCCCGCTGTACGGCCATGATCGACCCCTTCACGCCGCTCATGTTCTTGAGTTCTTCAAGCGTTGCATCGGGATGTTTGCCCCCAAGTTGAGCCAACGCCTTGAGCTGCTTTCCGCTGTAGAGGGCCTGACGATGCCCACGCGGTCGGGGAGCGATCTCTCCGGTTTCGTTGAAACGAGAGAGCCCACGCTGAAACGTTCTAAGATCTACACGATAAGAAGATGCGATATCGGCCTGGGAACCTTTGCCCATTTTATAGGCATCTATCGCACGCCGCCGGATTTCTGCTGTTGCTATACTCATGTCATGGAGTATAGATCTTCTAGAGAGGCATTTCAATCGTTGAATGCTCTAATTAAATTAATTTCATATTACAGAGAGCTGCTCATCGTAGAATCGATTGAGGGGGTCTGTGAGATGACGTTGATATGTATCTATCTTTTGACAATATATGTCTGCTCGTACTTCAAGAGGATGATTCCAGGTGGCGGGTATATCTTTTAACGGGTGGATTCCAGCCCGTTGATATGTTTGTTCTATAGTCGTCTGGAACGTAATAAATTTTTGATTGATCGTTTGGGTCTACCGCGTAGCCTGTTGTCAGGCTTTAAGTCATTTCTGTGCCTCTAATGGATCTTGGATCGTAAGGAGCTGCATGACCCGGCGCAACTCGTTGGGTTTCCATTCATGTGCTTTGGGCACACTAAGTTCTACGGGTGCCGATCCAGATCTTAAGGTAATCGATTGGGTAATGGATTGATGCTTTTCCTGAGAGAACCTGATGGTATAGGTGCCCGAAGAAAGCTGTATGGCATTGGTCAATTCACGCCATGTTTTCAGTCCTATGTCGTGAAGTTCTATTTTTATCTGCTCTATCCCTGTACCCATAGGTGTCCGCTCTCTTTTTAATTCAATCATCTGTGGGGTGATTGCATCATCAGGTGGGGAGGTTCGTTGAGGGTACAAATAGAAAAATGAGAGAAAACCACCTGTGATTATTAGACCTACCGCCAGGATCAGCCGCCTCTTTCCTTTTCCGGATGGCGTTTTAACAGATCCCGATGTATCAGAAGGTTGAGATGTCGGGGTGGCTAACGCCGGATCTAAGATTTCATCTGAGGATTCGGTCGATAAGCCCGAGTTTCCTGTCCTTCGGGTATCAATAGAATCCGTTTTTGCTGCGGACTCTTCTTCTGGAAGCGGAGGAGGCTTTTCTTCTTCCCAAATCTCATTAGGGGGAAAAGTAATCTGGTCGGTGAAGCTATCTGCACGCACAACAACCACTGAAACATTATCATCCCCGCCTGCTTGCTTGGCACGATTGATTAGTTCATGAGCGAGGGGATCGAGTTCTCCCTCAGCATATTTTTGAATCACGTTTGCGATGTCGTCATCGGACAACATTTTGGTCAAGCCGTCTGAACACATCATAAAGACATCGTCCACCTGAACGTCGACCTTGGTTGTTTCCAATTCAACGGTTTCCTTTAACCCCACGGCCTTGGTAAGAACGCCCCGAAACATCGCGGGTAAGGTCGATTCGTCTTGAATCCCTGCGGCTTCAGCCATTGAATGATCTCGGGTAAGTTGTTTCAAGGTGCCTTTGCGAAACCGATAAGACCGACTATCCCATGCATGAACCGCTAACCCCCGGCTTTGCGCTGTATCGCCAAATAAGAGCGTAACAAGTGTAGTTCCTACTCCACTATAATACCTTGTTCATCGGAGCGCTGTTTAATGCGTTGACTTGCGCTATCAGCGGCTTTCTGGACTACTTGGCTTTTAGCCATAACGTCTCCTAAAAGATCAGAGCCATCCAGGTCCTCAAAACTTTTTTCCATCAACTCAACGGTGTTTTGGCTGGCCTCTTCGCCTCCCTGAACCCCCCCCATACCATCCGCAGGACAATAAACGCTATACTGTGGTAAAGGCAGTATGGCGTCTTGGTTCGAACTTCTCTTCACGCCTACATCGGTCAGCGCGGCAAAAGATAGATATGAAAAATTCATGGTGCCATAACCTAATGTAGCCCAGCCCCCATAAAAGTTGTGAATGCTCTGATATACCTTAGCTTATAGGATAAGCATGGGCCTCCAGTCATGTTACGATTACGGAAACGTTTCGTTTATAGGTTGCGTAAACAGACCTTAAAGTCCATGTGAAAAACCGACCGTATCAAACTACCTCTTCTTGCCCGTTTTGCTGGTAACTGATTCCAGATCAAAGTTAACCCATGTTCTAAGCGTAATACCGTGATGGCTCACTTCGAGTGAGGGCTGGGCAACAAACCCATCATTCTTTGTAACGCCCCAAAATATATAATCGGATGAGGCATTTAAATTTACGAGCTCACTTTCTGCTTGTCCACTTATGGGAGTGCTATAGATGATACACCCGGATATTGTCAGTAATAGAATATATCTTTTCATCGTTCTTCCTTACTTAGATCCAATATTTTAATTTTATTACCACATTTAGTTCATCTACCTCCAGATAAAAACACGGTGAAAATAACGGTTTTTACTATTACCTGGATCCGTCAGTTAAACGTGGGATTTCTGTGCGAATGCTTTGGAGGCAAAAGGTTGCAAAAAAACGCAGGCGCACCCGCTGGGTGCGTCGAGGTTTTTTTGTAATTCCTTTTGGCCCAAATGGTTCGTGCAGAAAACCGCGTTTAACTGACGGATCCAGGTATTATATAGAACCAGATAATCACTCAAAATTTAATATTCAGCATAGGGCTTTTTTTTAAACACTATTTTTTCTGATAGAAATGAGGACTTGACCCAAAAAAGACCTCAGCCGTTTCCATGATCGTTTCAGAGAGCGTGGGGTGAGGGTGAATGGTTAATTTTAGGTCTGTGACGTTTGCACCCATCTCAATGGCTAAAGCGCCTTCGGCAATCATATCTCCAGCGCTAACGCCGGTAATAGCGACACCCAGTATTCGTTCTGTTTTTCTATCAACAATTAATTTTGTCAGTCCATCATTGCGTTCTAATGTAGTGGCTCGGCCTGAAGCAGCCCAAGGGAACTTTGCGATTTTTACATCTAATTCTTGTTCTTTCGCTTCTGCCTCTGTAATACCCACCCATGCAATTTCTGGATCGGTAAACACAACCGCAGGAATGGCTTGAGGCTCAAATACGGTCTTTTCCCCGGAAATTGCTTCAGCCGCTACGATTCCTTCATGCGTCGCTTTATGGGCTAACATAGGTTCTCCCGCAACATCTCCAATCGCAAAAATATGCGGTTCATGGGTTCTCCGCTGAAGGTCAACAGGTATAAACCCTTTGGAATCGGTTTTAATGTTTGTATTTTCTAATCCAAGCTTTTCTGCATTGGGTTTTCGGCCAACGGAAACGAGTACTTTGTCGAATGTTATCTCCGATTCCGCTCCATTTTTCCCTTCAAACTTTACATTTAACTGCCCCTTTTCTTTTTTGATCTCAGCCACACGTGTTTCCAGCATGATCTGTTCAAATTTGTTTTTGAGGCGTTTGGCCAAAATCGTGACAAGATCTTTGTCAGCACCCGGAAGAAGTCTAGGCAACATTTCTACGACAGATACGTTTGAACCGAGTGCCGCATAAACAGAGCCTAGTTCTAATCCGATATATCCTCCCCCAATAACTAACAATTTTTCAGGAATGGTTTCTATTTCAAGGGCCGAGGCCGAGTCAAGGATTAGTCCTGAATCGTAGGGCAAATTAGGTATTTGAGTAGGGTGTGACCCCGTCGCAATGATCGCATATTCAAAAGAGATTTTTTCTTCTTTCCCGCCTTGATCAACGATGAGATGATGAGCATCCGCAAACCGTGCTCTTCCCTGTATGGACTGAACGTTTCGGATTTTTGATAATTGCCCTAATCCTTGAGTCATCCGTTGAATGACGCTGTTTTTCCAGCTGCGCATCTTATCAATATCAACTTTAGGCTTGGCAAACGTAACCCCCATCTGTTCAGCCTCGTCATTATCGTTCATAACACGAGCGACGTGGAGTAAGGCTTTTGAAGGAATACAGCCTCGATAAAGGCAAACGCCTCCAGGATGGACTTCTTCATCAATCAGCATTACGTTTAATCCTAGATCGGCAGCATGAAACGCAGCCGGGTACCCTCCGGGTCCTGCGCCGATAACAACAACGTGAGTAGATCTATTTGTACTATTCATCATTCCTTTTAATATCAAGCATCTAGTATCTAGTATCCAGCTTCTAGCCTCCCTCATCCTTCCAAAGCCAACAATAAAGGTTCGTTAATAGCCTTCACAATCCAACGAAGGAAACGGGCGCCATTGGCTCCGTCGATCAGTCGATGATCATACGAAAGTGAAAGAGGCATGATAAGACGCGGTTCAAAATTCCCGTCGATATAAACCGGTTCATGGGTTGCTTGTCCAACCCCTAAAATGGCGACTTCAGGAAAATTTACGATGGGTGTAAAATGGGTGCCTCCGATTCCGCCAATATTCGAAATCGTAAAACAGCCCCCTTGCAGTTTATCAGGTGAGATAGTGTTTTTACGGGTTTCTTCAGCGAGTCGGCTAAGTTCTACACTAAGTTCGATAATATTTTTCTTGTCGACATCACGTATTACAGGGACAAGCAACCCTTTAGGGATATCTACGGCCACGCCAATATGACAGTATTTTTTATAGATGACTTCATTCTTCTGTACATCAATGCTGGCATTGAATGTAGGGAATGCTTTAAGAGCGGCCGCAACAATTTTTGTTAAGATAGCTGTCGGGGTTAATTTGCCTCCTGCGTCTTCAGCTTTTTGTTTGAAGTGTTTCCGGATTTTTTCGAGATCCGTAATATCTGCTTTGTCGTGCTGAGTAACATGTGGAATCGTTGACCAGCACATTGCCATATGGCGTGCAGTGATCTTTCGTATTGTACTTATGGACTCTTTTCCCACCTTGCCCCATTTTGAAAAGTCAGGGATGGAAGGAGAGGGGATCCCCGTGTTCGTGGATGCCAATGGCTCTTGAGTAAGGCGTTGTTTTGCATAGGCTTTAACGTTATTAACCGTAATACGACCATCAGAACTAGTGACTTCTGAAATATTGACGCCAATTTCTCGTGCAAATTTACGAACGGAGGGGGCCGCACGTACGGGAACATGTGAACGTGAAGTCGTATCTGTTGCAGATGGGTTGGGGGACGGAGGTGTTGGTAGAGCTTCCTTAATTTTCGGTGTGTCTGAAGTTCGATTTTTAGGAGGGGAATCTTTTTCCTGTGTGTCCGTAGGTGGTACGGCCGGTTCTTCTTTTTGATGTGTCTCTAATTTGATAACAATTTGGCCTACTTTAACCTTGTCCCCATCTTTGATGAGAACTTCTTTAATCGTCCCGTTGATCTCCGAAGGGATTTCGACCGCTGCTTTTCCTGTTTCTAACTCTAGGAGGGCTTGATCAACGTGGATGGGTTCTCCAACGGAAACTAAAACCTTAACCACATCACCCTCTGTGATGTTTTCGCCGAGTTCGGGTATTTTAAATTCTATACTATTGTCTTTCATTATAATTCTTAGATTTGCTATGCCATCAATGGATTTAGTTTTTCAGGGTTAATATCCAAGTCTTTTATAGCTTTTGTAAGCACATTTTGTTCAATTTTATTTTGTTGTGAAAGTTTGTAAAGGGTCGCCAGTGTGACATAGCGTGCATCTACTTCAAAGAAGTCTCGTAACGCCTCTCGACTTTCACTACGACCAAATCCATTGGTTCCTAAAGAATGTAAGGGGCCAGGAAGCCAGCGCGCAATAGAATCCGGCAGCGTTTTGACGTTGTCACTGGCCGCCACAAAGACGCTTGATTTATCGCCGAAGCATTGGGTCACGTAAGGGATTTTTGGCGTTTTGTCAGGATTCAACATATCCCAACGTTCAATATCCATAGCTTCTCGCCGCAACTCTTTATAGCTTGTTACAGACCATACGTCTGTATCGACATCATATTTTTCACCTAATAATGCTTGGGCTTTTAACACTTCGTTTAAGATCGTGCCACTTCCCAAAAGTTGAGCCTGTACCTTTCCATTTTTGTTTTGTGCAGGGCGAATCTTGTAGACACCTTTTAAGATCCCTTCCTCCGCTTGATGGGGCATGGAAGGATGTTCATAGTTTTCGTTCATCACGCTGAGATAATAGAAAATATTTTCGTTATCCTTATACATGCGTCGAATGCCATCTTTGATAATAACAGCTAATTCATAGGCATACGCAGGATCATACGTGATGAGGTTTGGAACCGGGTAAGCAAAGAGATGACTTTGTCCATCCTGGTGCTGAAGGCCTTCACCATTGAGCGTTGTTCGACCTGCTGTCCCACCGATTAAGAACCCTTTACATCGCATATCGCCCGCTGCCCAGATTAAATCGCCAATGCGTTGGAATCCAAACATGGAATAATAGATAAAGAATGGAATCATGGGAATGCTATGATTTGAATACGCTGAACCCGCGGCTATAAAGGAGGACATAGAACCGGCTTCAGTAATCCCTTCCTCAAGTAATTGGCCATCTTTAGATTCTTTATAATAGAGGAGACTTTCCTTATCTACCGGTTCATACAATTGGCCGGTATGGGCATAAATGCCGACTTGACGGAATAAAGCCTCCATGCCAAAGGTTCGCGCTTCATCGGGAACAATGGGGACGATATATTTTCCAAGCGATTTGTCTTTTAAAAGTTGGGCTAAGATACGGACAAAAACCATGGTGGTGGATACTTCACGGCCTTGTGTCCCCTTATAAAATTCATTAAAAATTTTGTCAGCGGGAGGGGTTAGACTGATTTCCTTTGTATTTCGCTTAGGAATAGATCCCCCGAACTTTTCTCGGCTTTCACGTAGGTATTGCATTTCGGGGCTATCCTCAGGGGGCTTATAAAAAGGCGCTTCACCAACCTCTTTGTCCGAAATAGGGATGCTAAATCGGGTGCGAAAAGCTTTTAATTCTTCTTCATTCAATTTTTTTTGTTGATGCGTTATATTTTTCCCTTCTCCACTTTCGCCGAGCCCATATCCTTTAACCGTCTTTGCCAAAATTACCGTTGGAGCGCCTTTGTGTTCTACGGCGGTCTTATAAGCCGTATATATTTTTTCTGGATCATGACCCCCTCGGTTTAGTTTTTCCAATTGCTCATTAGAAAGATGCTTCACAAGGTTTAGCAATTCGGGAGACGTCCCAAAAAAATGATTCCGGATATAATCCCCGCCTGAAACGGTATATTTTTGGAATTGTCCATCTACAATCTCTTCAAATCGTTTGATCAGGAGGCCCTCGGGATCTTTCTCGAAAAGGGCATCCCACCCATCTCCCCAAATGACTTTGATCACATTCCAGCCAGCGCCGCGGAAGGCTGCTTCAAGTTCTTGGATAATTCGTCCATTTCCACGAACCGGTCCATCCAGTCTTTGTAAATTACAATTAATAACAAAGATAAGATTATCAAGTTTCTCACGAGAGGCCAATGTGATGGCCCCCAATGCTTCAGGTTCATCGCATTCGCCATCGCCTAGAAAAGCCCATACTTTTTGATCCGATCGTTTTTTAAGGCCTCGGTCCTCTAAATATCGAATAAAACGAGCGTGATAAATAGACATGATGGGGCCTAACCCCATGGACACGGTGGGAAATTGCCAAAAGTCAGGCATTAACCAGGGATGAGGATATGAAGAAAGCCCGCCACCCGGTTGTAGTTCTCTTCGGAAATTTACTAAATGTTGCTCTGTCAGTCGTCCTTCAAGAAAGGCTCGTGCATAAATCCCCGGCGTGGCATGTCCTTGATAATAGATCATGTCACCCGGATGGTTTTCGCTTTGTGCTCTCCAAAAATGATTAAATCCTACTTCGTATAAAGTCGCTGCTGAAGCATAGGTAGATATATGACCTCCAACACTTGGATCCATACGGTTTGCTCGTACAACCATGGCCATTGCATTCCAACGAATAATACATTTAATGCGCCATTCAATCTCACGATTACCTGGATAGGGGGATTGCTTGTCGACTGAAATGGTATTGATGTATGGGGTATTCGCGGTAAAAGGGATTACCACACCTTTTTTGTGGGCGTGTATTTCTAACTGGTGTAGAATATGCTGAACCGATTCGTGTCCTGATTGATGGAGGGCATCCTCTAGCGAATCGATCCAATCCTTAATTTCAAGTTCTTGTGACTCATTTGAATGCATATTATTTTATTTCCTCGGAACGGTCTTACTCTTTAAGAAAGTCCATAAGAGTACTAATAACTTTCAAAACGTAAATCTAAAAAGGCACCGATTCTAATTTTATTTCAAAAACGAGAATTAGAATAAATCTCTTTCAAAACCACGCCGCTTGCGCGGCTACTACAAATCATCAAATAGCTCTGCCCTATGTTTACACGTGTTTATAGTAGCGTTGCTTGTCTCTTCTACTGCTCTTGCAAGTGTTCGAACTGTGGCCTCTAGAGCTTTTTCTGGAGTGATTAAGGGAAGCATGACATAAATGACTTGGCCGAGGGGGCGAACTAGGTAGCCATGATTTTTCATATATTTTTGTACGCGTTGGGCTTTTCCCGTTATCTCTTTTTTGAATTCAATAGCACCGATCATGCCTAAACACCTAACTTCTTTGATAGAAGGATGTATAGCTAGAGGCCTCAAAAATATTTCGAGTTTTATGCCAAGTTTATGTGCGTTTTCAATAATATGATCGTCTGCATAGGTTCGTAGTGTTTCTATGGCTGTAGCTGCAGCCAGGGGGTTTCCTGCAAAGGTATGACCATGATAAAAGGTGTGATCTGTGGGTTGGTCACTGAACGTTTCGTGAATCTGGTTTCGGACAATCGCTGCGCTGATGGGTAAATAGCCTGCCGATAAACCTTTCCCTACACATACCATGTCAGGGATGATATTAGCATGTTCAAAGGCAAACATTTTTCCCGTACGTCCCATGCCTGTAGCAATTTCATCGGCAATAAAAAGAATATCATGCTTTTTGCACAGTTCATAAAGTTTATGTAAGTAGTTGGCCGAGTAAATACGCATGCCTGCAGCCCCTTGGCAGAGGGGTTCTACAAGCATGGCCGCATATTCATCTCTATGTTGTTTGATCACGTCTTCTGCCTGACAAAGCGCCTCTTCTTCGGTTGCATCATAAGGGGACACAGGAAGTTGATCCGATCGAAGAAGCATCTCTTTGAAGGGGCGATGAAACGTTTCTTGATATCCCATGGAAACCGCAGCCAATGTATCACCATGATAGGCTTCCTTTAATGAGAGAAACTTTATTTTTTTAGACATACCTAGATTATACCAGTATTGAAGAGAAATTTTTAAAGCCGTTTCTACAGCACTCGCTCCATCACTTGCAAAATGGACATGACAGTCAGAATCAGGCATCTTGTGAGCGAGTTCTTTTGCGAGTTCAATAGCGGGTGGGTGTGAAAGGTTTCCTAGAATGCTGTGCTGTAATTCATCACACTGTTTTTTGATCGCGTTCACGATCCGTGGATGGCTATGACCGAGGTTACAAGCCCACCATGAAGCAATGGCGTCTACATAGGGTGTTCCGTTTATATCATAAAGATAAATGCCCTTCCCTTGTGAAATAATAGGAAGGGGCGTATTCTCTAGCGCAGAGAATGTGGTATACGGATGCCACACATAGTCTTGGTCCCATTTTTTATAGTGTTCTACGTTCATTATAACACATCAAAAAGGGCCGTTACATGGCAGGCTTCTATAGTTCCGCTCGCTAAATTTTCCATATAGGGGAGGGGCCCATACACAGGAATCTGGCCTAACTTTTCAATCATGCGTATATTCTCCTCTTCAATGAATCCATGCGCTACGGGTCCGGTTTCTATAAAAACAACACCTTTAATGAACACGTTATAGTGTCGGAGCGCTTTTATAGAGAGCAGGGTATGGTTGAGGGTTCCCAATCCAGGTCGTGCTGCTAATAAAACCGGAAGCTTCAACGCGATCATAAGATCCAGCATCGTTTTATTTTCACTTAACGGAACAAGTACACCCCCTGCTCCTTCTACAAGTACGGTATCATATCTTGCCGTTAGTGTCTGAAAGCATTTGACAATATATTCAATGTCTATAGCAGCGGAATCTTTTTGTGCTGCAAGATGCGGAGAACAGGCGGGCTCAAATTGATAAGGAGCGATATGCTTCATCTCTTCGCCTAAGGGTTTAAACATAGACATGGAGAGGCAAAATTCTATGTCGGGTGCAATCCACTTGCCCGCTTTCTTTACACAACCTGTTTGAACCGGTTTCATGGGGATCGCGTTGATCCCTTGAGCTCGACATAGTGCGTAAAGAGAGGCCGCTAAAACGGTTTTTCCTACACCTGTATCGGTTCCAGTTATGAAAAGACTCTGCATATTATTTTTTTGCGGTTACAAACCCTATACGATACGTGGCATAAACAGTTCCATCACTATTTTTGTGGGTGGTATCATAATCAGCTATGAGACGATTTAATTCTTGCCGGGTAAGCGGATCGTCTGATTGAGACACAGAACCGCCAGTTGATCCCTGTGCATGAATACTTTGCAAAAAGTCATGTGCAGAGGGATAGACGATCTTATGCTTTTCCGGTTCGTCATATAGAATTTCCCACCCACACGTAGTCATGATTTTCAGGACATCTTCAAAAAGGGGTAATTGGCCAAGCGGTTTCTTGTGGGGTGCAACGCGTATTCTCGATGCATGAAGCTCTTCAAGGGTATGGCGTAACATAATCGATGCGACAAAAAATCCTCCATCCTGTTGCATCCCATAAATACGTTGGAAACAATCCTCTAACGGTTCGACCCAATGAAGAGCAGAACTACTTGCAATCATGTCATATCCAACGTGTTCATGTGTTTTTATGTCCGCTTGAATCCATCGAATGTTCTGGGAGTTATTAGGGCTAAGCTTGGCCTGATCAAGCATACTGCCTGAAACATCTAATGCATCAATGGTTGTCGTAGGATACCTTTCACATAATCGTTTGGTGAGCTGACCTGTACCGCACCCAATTTCTAGTAAATGGTATGGGGCAGGGAGTGCTTGTGTCAGCCCGATGACCTTTTCAGCAACCATGCTTTGAACCGTGGCATGCCTATCGTATGTTGTAGCAGCTGTTGAAAATCGTTTCTTAATGGATGTGTTCATTATAACCACGTTTCTACCTTTTCAAATATCCATCGAGGTCTTCGCATAGGAAGATCGTGTCCTATGTTTTCACAATATTCAATGGTGCTTATGGGTATGGTTTTGCTGAGAAATGTTCCCGCTTCACTGGGAACAATAACATCCTTTAATCCGTGTAAGATAAGGGTTCTCTGCTGAATGCTTTTTACGGTTCTTCTTAAGTCTGTCTTTAACAAGTAAGCAAGCCCTGAACAGAGTGTGTCCACGCCCGTTTCAAGCGTTTGCTTGGCCTTATCTTTTAAAATATTGACATGCACAGGGTGAGGAGAAGAAACGGATGTGAAGTGATCAATCAATGTGTCTTCCGGATCTTTTTTGATCGATCGGCGTAAAGCTCGGACGTGGCTTCCCGGCAATCCGAAGCTATACCCTTTGTCAGAACAAAACCGTGCGGTTGAATTAATCAGAATTAAACCTTTTATAGTGTCAGGCCATTGGGTGGCGGACTCCATAGCGATCATACCACCCATGGACCAGCCCAAAACAAAGCATCCATCCTTATATTCAGAAAAGATGGGCTCCATTCCTTTTGCAGAAAAAAAATCAGTAGATGTCACCCGTTTTAAATTAAAGATGTCAGATAATAGTCTGCAAAGTGTTTTTAGTGTTTTGGGCGGCTGCGCCCACCCGGATAAGAGAATTAGGTTTTTTTTCATATCACCTTATTTTTTCGTGCTATACGAATAATGGTCTTAGCCGCTTCATTAAGATCATCGGGTGTATGAGCCCGTGTAATGGACAGTCTTAGCCGTGCAGTCCCGGGAGGCACTGTTGGGGGGCGTATCGCTACAGCTAGAAGACCTGCCGCCCTTAATTCTTTGGAAAGGTCAACGGCTCTTTGATTGTCACCGATGAGAATAGGAATAATCTGGCTTTCAGATTTTAATGTGTTTAGCCCTGCATCATTTAATTGTTTTCGGAATATTGAAGCACGTTCTAGTAACGCTTTTCCCACATTTGGTTTTTTCCCCAATACGTCCAGTGCGCCTAAAGCAGCGCCTAACGATGAAGGGGGAGGGGCCGTTGTATAGATAAACGCTCTGGCTTTATTCGTTAGGAGTTTCTTAACCGCTTTTGAACAAGCAACAAAACCTCCGTAACCGCCCAGTGCTTTACTTAATGTGCCCATTGATACGTTTACTATTTTTTCAAGATGTCCGTGTCGTACAAGTCCACACCCTTGATTCCCAAACACGCCGCTGGCATGTGCTTCGTCGACCATAAGCATGGCTTCATGGGTTTGGGCAAGCGTAGCTATTTCTGATAGAGGCGCTAAATCGCCGTCCATGCTAAATACCGATTCCGTAATGATAAGTTTCTTTTTGTTGGTTTCATATCTTTTTAACCGGGTCTCAAGGTGATCAAGATCGTTATGCTTAAAACGGATTAACTGAGCCTGACTTAAAATAATCCCATCAAGGATACTTGCGTGCACCAGTCGATCCGCAAAGACCACGTCATTTTTATCAACAAGGCATGGAATCGTCCCGGCATTAGCCATGTATCCACTTCCAAAGACAAGAGCTGCCGGATACCCTTTATGAACGGCTAAACATCGTTCCAGTTCATTGTGTAAAGGAAGTGTTCCTGTGACGAGACGAGAAGCGGCTGAACCCGCTCCATATTTTTCTAAAGCTGCGCGGGCGGCCTCAATACATAAGGGGTAGTTTACCAGGTCGAGATAATCATTTGAAGCAAAATTAAGATAAGGCTGACCCTCTAAATAGAGTTTCCCTCCAATATGTGGGAACATTTCTAAATTTCTTTCCAATCCTTGGACCTTTAAAGGTTCCAGCGTATTATTAATCCAATTTTCTTGATGCATGTTTCTTGGTCAAAAGGCTCAAAGAATAGGAGTCAAAAGTCGAAAGTCCAAGATCAAAAGAAAAAAATCCGTTAACCTTCAACTTTTAGATCTTTGACCTTGGACTTTTGACTTGAGATCAGTAATGTACAGAGATGAGTAAGACCCGTGTAATAGACTGGAATCAACTAAGCAGAAGAGTCTTGGATAACAACCCTGTTTCCAGAGATGAAGCCATGGCTATATTGAGCTCTGAAGAGGATGAGCTATTAGCTGTGCTCGATGCTTCTTTTCAAATACGTAAAAAATATTGGGGTCGTGGAATTAGAATCCATGTTCTTGAAAATGCAAAGAGCGGGATGTGTCGTGAAAACTGTTCTTTTTGTAGCCAAGCCATTGGGTCTTATAGTGGCGTGGATCGGTACAAATTCCTCTCCGTAGGTGAACTTGTTGAAGGGGCCCGTAATGCCTATGAGAAAAAGGCCGTTAAATATTGCATTGTTACGGCTACGCGAGGACCCTCAGAGTCTGAGATGGGAGTGGTCTGCGAAGCCGTACAAAAGATTAAAAACGAAATACCCATTGAAATTTGCACCTCTTTAGGCTTGTTGACAGGTGACCAAGCAGATCGGTTGGCAGCAGCTGGCGTGGATCGATTTAATCATAACTTAGAAACCTCTGAACGTTTTTATTCTGAAATCTGCCAAACCCATACTTATCAAGATAGGGTGGACACCATACAAGCTGCTAAAAAAGCTGGAATGGAAGCCTGTTGCGGAGGCATTATGGGTATGGGAGAAACCCATAATGACCGGGTCGAGTTAGCTTTTGCCTTAAGAGAACTAGAAATCGAATCGATTCCTGTTAACTTTTTGGATCCGCGAGAAGGGACGCCATTAGCGGATTGTTCCCTTATGGAGCCTGCGGAATGTCTCCGTTGTTTAGCCATGTTTCGCTTTGTGAACCCAACACGCGAAATACGAGTTGCAGGAGGGCGTGAAGTATGCCTGAAACATCTTCAACCTCTTGCATTATATCCGGCCAACTCTCTATTTTCTGAGGGGTACTTGACCACAACGGGGCAGGGCAATCCTGAAGATATGGCAATGATTCAAGAAGCAGGATTTTATACAGAAGAAATGATCTGACCTAAAAAATCAGTTTTTACACAAACCTGAATCCGTCAGCTATCGCTTCGGAAGGCGTTTTGGGGCTCAAAAGCTGAAAATTTTTTCCTTGAGATGCTCGCTTTTGGGCGGATTGGGACCGGCAAGTATCACCCTGATGAATTTTTTGAGCGTACAGGTCAGATTCACTCTGATTTGACCATTTTGGGGCGTAGGCCTCCTTGGGCAGTCGCCTTAGAGTATTGTTAAAGGTGCACGGAGGGCTATGCGAAGGAATGGGCAATATCTTGTATCACTTCAAACCAGCGACAACGCTTGCCAAAGTGAAGTTCAATTCGTCCGGCGTGGCGGACCAATCGAACCGCGCAATAGGTTGATCGCTCAACATCAAGATCGCTTTTGAGTTCACTGTGGTACTGCTCGCTGGGGCCATGTCCATGATAGAGATCTAGCACGGTCTTGGCACGACAAGAGAGGTTCGTCCACCAGGTGTTCACCTCAAGTTTAGGAACCAGAAGTTTCTGACCATCGATATCGATGGTGCGTTCAATCACTTCGAAGGCCACCGGGACACAAGGGCGGTTTTGGTCACCACCGGGATGGAAATGATCGAAAAAGCCTGTGTAAACGTTCTTGCCTTCACGACTGTCTTGTTTGTCTCCAACTCGGCGTGCAAGGGCCAGCATTTGTTCAGGACATTCGCGGCGAGGATTTCGCTTTACGATAAAATAATGATCCCCAAAAGCGTCGAAGTTATCGGCCGCAGCGTTGCCACTATCAAGCCGAAGCAAACATTTTCCACCCAGGCCCAGGGTTTGGAGCGTTTCAACGCTGCGGGCAATAAACGCGGTCGTTCCCGACTGACAATGTTGTTTACCGGGTCGAAGTTCGCACTCAAGCATGTGGCCTTGAGTGCCCACATAGGCAAATATCGGGGCGTAACCATCATGGCCCTTCTAGGTGTAGGAAACGCCTTCTTTCGAAGAGCCTGAGTGACCTAAAGGGCTCACATCGATATCGACGGGAACAAGATCAAGCCCTTCGACATCTACCTAGCCAAAGGGGCCCGAGGAAAGAAGTTCGGTGTTGAGTTTGCGTAGCCCCACATGGGTTCTGGCTGGGGGCAGGTCGTCGGAACGACATCGGAACACCGGCTCAGAGGCTACCTTTTTAACTCCCCTTTTTAAGTCCAAAGGCATTCGTAAAAATCTCATCACCCCGGTACAGGTCGATATCATTGAAATCGGTTCGACCGTTGCAAAGTAAGCCGATCTGGGTAAGGAGGATCTCCCGATCAGAGATCGCATCGGAGCGGCGTGGTTGAAAATTGGAGGGAAGAATCCGTTGAGCATGATCCTCAAGCAGCAGGCCGCAAAGATGATTTCCGCTTGTGCTGTTGAGTTCGCCCTTGCCAGTCTTTATTTTATATTGTTTCATATACACATCTGTTGGGGTGGGGTTGTTTGTTTGAATACGGGTATGCTCCCCGCTTTAGCCCAACAGGTAATGAAAAATCGTCAGATTTTGTCTGACAGATTCAGGACAAACTAAGAACCTCTTGAACAATAATAAGGTTAAAAACAGGAGCTAAATTTGGTCATCCTTGGCGATGACATTTTACCTGTTTTAGAAATAAGGGCTCCTGAAGGGAATTACGACACCGACCTCTCCTCTTTCATGACCCCGATTCCTTTTGCAGTTGGAGAAAGTTTGGCGTACATGAAATCATCAGATTTAAAAGGAACACCTGGATCCGTCAGTTAAACGTGGTTTTCTGCACGAACCATTTGGGCCAAAAGGAATTACAAAAAAGCCTCGATGCACCCAGCGGGTGCGCCTGCGTTTTTTTGCAACCTTTTGCCTCCAAAGCATTCGCACAGAAATCCCACGTTTAACTGACGGATCCAGGAAACATTCATTTTTCCCCAGATCAAGGGTGTAAGACAGATTTGTCTTACACCCCCACCGTTATTTCTGGCGAATTAAGGTCAAGAGTTGATCTCTCTTTTGTTCCATAAGTTCCCTTGTTTTCCCCTCTACATTTAGCCTCACAAGAGGCTCTGTGTTGGAAGGACGAACGTTAAACCACCAATCGTCATATTCAATGCTAAGTCCATCGAGCTTAAGGAATGTCCCATCGGGGAATTGATCTCGAAGTTGCTGAAAAACAGCTTCTACATCTTTGACAGCAGAATTAATTTCTCCACTCGCATAATAACGCTGTATGGGCCGAACGAGTTCGGATAACGGTTTATCGGAATGGCTTGCCAGGTTGGCTATATATAAAGCAGCTAGACTAGAACTTTCCGCATAATAGTTCTCCCGAAAATAGTAATGACCTGACAGCTCGCCGGCAAAAATAGCCTCGGCTTCACGGACTTGCTGCTTAATAAAGGCATGACCAACCCGAGACATGCGGGGTGTTCCACCATTTTCTTCAATCACCTCTTTTACCGCCCAACTGCTTCGCAAGTCATAAAAGACAATCCCCTTTTCCTGATCTAATAACTCTTGGGCAATCAGCGCTGTGATAATGTCCATGGGCACCACATTCCCTCTTTCGTCTACAAATCCTACGCGATCAGCATCTCCATCATAAGCAATGCCAAAGTCATAGCTGCCTTGGCGAATTTTTTCCTGTAACCGCACCAGTGTATCTAAATCCAGTGGATTGGCTTCGTGGTTCGGAAATGAGCCATCAAGGGTATCAAAAAGCGGATCAATATGTACGAGACCTTCGAGGACTTTTCCTTCATAAAGACCCATTGCATTGGCATAATCAATAGCCACGCTAACAGGACGTTTGATTTTCGCAAAACTTCGAATATGCTCAAGGTATTCCGGGCGAATATCATAGGTTTCAATGCGACCTGGAGATTCTACTACGGGATCAAAAGCGTGTTCATTGACCATCCGTTCGATATCTTCAATCCCGGTAAAACCACTTATCGGAATGGCCTGTTCACGACACAATTTAAATCCGTTCCATTCGCCCGGATTGTGCGAAGCCGTAATCATAATACTAGCATCCGCCCCTAAGATTCCGTTCGCATAATAAGACATGGGCGTTGAGCATAGGCCCACGTCAATGATATCTGCACCTTGCATAGAAAGCCCTTTGGATAAAGCCGCGAAAAGCGGTTCTGAATGAGGGCGCATATCCCGCCCTACGACGACTTTTTTACAATGCAGCAATGTGGCAAACGCCCGACCAATAAGCGCTGCGATTTCTTCGGTTAATGTGTCCCCATAAATACCGCGAATATCATACGCCTTGAAAATGTCAGCCATAACAAGTCTCCTTATAACGTTAAAAAAAATTTCCAAATAATCAATAACTCACCCTTCTAATTTTAGCACTAAAAATTAGAAGGGCTCGCTTCGCTTCTTGACAAATGGAAAGGAAGCCCTTTAATGTTAAACAAATTTAACGTTAAAAGGGAGGATTTAAGCACATGAATATATACAACAACATCACCGAAACCGTGTTCAACACCCCGTTGATCCGACTCAATAGAATCGCAGAGAGTGCTTTGGGGAATGTGCTTGTAAAAATGGAGTCTCACAATCCTCTGGGAAGCGTAAAAGACCGTATTGGGTTAGCGATGATCGAAGCGGCCGAACAAGAAGGTCAACTGACTTCCGATTCGGTTATCATTGAGCCAACCAGCGGTAATACAGGTATTGCCCTAGCATTTGTCGCAGCGGCAAAAGGCTATAAGCTGATTCTAACCATGCCTGAAAGCATGAGTCTTGAACGTAGACATCTCCTACATATCCTCGGGGCCGAGCTGATTCTAACCCCTGCTGACAAGGGAATGCCTGGGGCGGTTGCAAAAGCAGAAGAGCTAACGTCTAACACCCCCAACGCGTTTATGCCACAACAATTTAAGAACCCTGCCAATCCGGCTATTCATAAAAAGACCACGGCTGAAGAATTATGGAAAGATACCGACGGGAAAATAGATATGATCGTTTCAGGTGTAGGGACAGGAGGAACGATAACTGGTGTTGCTCAGATCCTAAAGGAGCGAAACCCAAATTTCAAGGCGATTGCCGTTGAACCGGTTAAATCGCCTGTTATTTCGGGGGGTCAACCTGGTCCGCACAAAATACAAGGCATTGGTGCTGGCTTTGTACCTGATGTACTAGCTACTGACCTTATCGACGAAATTATTACCGTAACAGAAGAGGATGCAGGGGAAACAGCACGACGTGCCGCTCGTTTAGAAGGGATTTTGTGCGGGATTTCTGCGGGGGCTAATATATGGGCGGCCCTACAGGTAGCCCAACGGAAAGAAAATGAAGGAAAAACCATAGCAACGATTGTGTGCGATACCGGTGAACGTTATCTGTCTACCTGGCTTTTTGATCCAGATAGCTTTTAACCTAGTCCTCCTCCAAAGTTAAACGCGGGTTCCTGAATCGTTAAGGAAAGGATCTTCTTCTCAAACGTCTGAATGATTCCTCGCATGTCACGGACCTCTTCCATAAAACAAGAAAAACAGCGCGTAGCCATTGGCATGAGTGGAGGCTTAGACAGTTCGGTAGTCGCTGCGCTGTGCGTTGAACAGGGCTACGAAGTTATTGGGCTAACCTTGCATATGTTTAAAGAAGGTTCGCGTTGTTGTTCAGCGGATGACATTGAACGGTCACGCCATGTGTGTGATCATCTGGGCATTCGTCATTATGTGGTTAATGTGGTTGAAGACTTTCAAAAAACCATTATCGAGCCTTTTATTGAAGGATATGCGCGTGGCATTACGCCCTCGCCGTGCGTGTGGTGTAATCAACATATCAAATTCGGAGCTCTACACAAAAGAGCCGTTCATATCGGCTGTTCTTATATTGCGACCGGCCACTATGTCCGAGTCGAAAAACGGAATGATGGCTGGCATCTTTACCAAGCTCGCGATTCCCTAAAAGATCAGTCCTATTTTTTACATCGGTTATCCCAAGAGCAATTGTCCCGAAGTCTTTTTCCTTTGGAAGCCTGGACGAAAAAAGAAGTCGCCCAGTATGCCGAGGAAAAAGCATTGCCCGTGTCCACTTCCTCTAAAGCCGAAAGCCAAGATCTCTGCTTTGTTCCAGAAACCGGTCATGCTCCTTTTATTGAACAAGCTCGTCCTGATCTAAGAAAAAAAGGAACGATTGTTGATACATCCGGAAAAACGCTAGGCACCCATTCGGGATTTCATCATTTTACCATTGGACAACGTAAAGGATTGAATGTCGCAACCGGATCCAAAATGTATGTCAAACGTCTTGAGAACGAAAATAATCGTGTCATCATTGGGCCCAGAAAAGAAGTCATGGACAGAGAGTGTAAGATCGAGAACATTCATTGGATAATGGGTTCTCCTGCATCAACGCAATTTACCTGCGAAACCCGTATTCGATATCGTCACGGTGCAGCGCCATGCCACGTTACAGTTTTAGACGATGAATCCATTCGGATAGCATTTGATGAACCCCAATTTGCAATTACACCTGGACAAGCGGCGGTTATGTATAAAGATGCAGAGGTTCTAGGAGGAGGGTGGATTGTTTAGACAGGGCCTGTTGGGAAAATACCAGTCCTCTCCCAGAGGGAGAGGAGACTCATTTTAAAGTGTCTATACGTTGAATATATTAAGGAAAGGCACGGGTTCTTTAACCAAATAGGTTTTTAGCTCCAATCCAGCACCAAGTAGGTGTATTCCATGTTAAGTCACAGAGTTCAATAATGTCTTTGTTTTTTAAACGGATACATCCATGTGATGCAGGCGTTCCTAATAAATCCTCCTGTTGGGTTCCATGGAGATAAATCATTCGCTTATAAGAATCAATGTTTGGACCTTTATTGATTCCTTCTTCAAGCCCGGCTAAACGTAGGATTCTTGTTAAAATTAGGTCTTTCCCCGTTGTCATGTTCATGTCCCATATATCTGGGGTTGGTTGCCTTTCATGAAAGATACGATGGATCGGTTCGTCTTTTCCAATCCATTGAACGACTTCATGAATCCCGGTGGGTGTTTTAAATGAGTCTTGTACATTGCCTAACCCATATTTGCTCGTGGAAACAATGTACTCCTTTATCGATTCTTGGTCATATAAACAAAATAGTTTTTGAGAAATGATATCAACAACGAGCAAGTAACCGTTTTCAGAAAATCCAAGATTCAACGCAGCATCCCATAGCTGGGTCTTTTGCATAGAAACTTTCACAATGTTTTATAGACATCGTCTTTTATTTCCGAATGTAGATGAAAAGAGTCTTGGTAATAATCTAATGTTTCTTGAAAGTCCTGTTTGTCCTTCTTCTTACTCAAGGCTATAGCTTTTTTCTGGACCTGAATGGCTTTTTGTAAAAACTCGAGCGCATAGTAAACATGTGCGGCTGTATCAAGGATAAGGCTGTTTTTGTGTTCAGATAACGTGGTTGCGCGTTTGGTGGCTGTCAAGGCCACATCTAGGTTCCTGTAGGCAAACGTTAATCCCAATATCATTCTAGCTAATGTGTTTAGGTCCTTTGCTGAATCTTTGAATGTGGTTAGAATGTGTTGATAGAATTTCTCTAAGGATTCGCGATCTTCTACATGAGCAAGAAGCTGGACTTTGACGTGATAATAGTCGAAACGAGATGGTTCAAGGGCAATAAGTTGATCGCTCATTTTTAAAGCTTCTCGAAACTTTTTTTGGGCTAATAGCTCCTGAAGTTTTTTCTCGGCCACTTGCATGCGTGGTGAAGTGTAATCACCCTTTATAATCCTGCGTAAAGATTCTTCCATTCCGTTTAGAGGATGGCCGGCCCAAGCAACATGGCCCTCTTTATCGACAATGAATGCATAGGGGATAGTGGAAACATCTCTCATATAACTGGCAAAGGCTCTCCGTTTCGTGTCCGTGGCTACATGATAGTCCATTTTCATGGTTTTCATGAACGAACGGAGTTTTGACTCCGATTCGTCTGTAATGCTCACAAAAATGACATTCTCGTCTCTCAATCCTTCCTGAAGTTTATTGATGAGGGGTATAGTCACTCTGCAGGGTGGACACCATGTTGCCCAAAATTCAATAACATACGTTGTTTTGCCATCCGCCTTAGCCGGATTTACAGGTGCCCCATTTACCCATTTTTCGACATGAAGTGAAGTTGCTTTATCGCCCACGGTTAAGGCTTGTCCAGGTTTCGAAAGAAAGAAGAGGCTCAGTAAACAGATTAAAAGATAGTGAAAAGTTTTCATGAAAGGTCTATGTGTATACTTCATCCTGAATCCGTCAGATAAAGTCTGACGATTTTTCATTACCTGTTGGGCTAAAGCGGGGAGCATACCCGTATTCAAACAAACAACCCCATCCCAACAGGTGTGTATATGAAACAATATAAAATAAAGACTGGCAAGGGCGAACTCAACAGCACAAGCGGAAATCATCTTTGCGGCCTGCTGCTTGAGGATCATGCTCAACGGATTCTTCCCTCCAATTTTCAACCACGCCGCTCCGATGCGATCTCTGATCGGGAGATCCTCCTTACCCAGATCGGCTTACTTTGCAACGGTCGAACCGATTTCAATGATATCGACCTGTACCGGGGTGATGAGATTTTTACGAATGCCTTTGGACTTAAAAAGGGGAGTTAAAAAGGTAGCCTCTGAGCCGGTGTTCCGACGTCGTTTCGACAACCTGCCCCCAGCTAGAACCCATGTGGGGCTACGCAAACTCAACACCGAATTTCTTTCCTCGGGCCCCTTTGGCTAGGTAGATGTCGAAGGGCTTGATCTTGTTCCCGTCGATATCGATGTGAGCCCTTTGGATCACTCAGGCTCTTCGAAAGAAGCCGTTTCCTACACCTAGAAGGGCCATGATGGTTACGCCCCGATATTTGCCTATGTGGGCACTCAAGACCACATGCTTGAGTGCGAACTTCGACCCGGTAAACAACATTGTCAGTCGGGAACGACCGCGTTTATTGCCCGCAGCGTTGAAACGCTCCAAACCCTGGGCCTGGGTGGAAAATGTTTGCTTCGGCTTGATAGTGGCAACGCTGCGGCCGATAACTTCGACGTTTTTGGGGGTCATTATTTTATCGTAAAGCGAAATCCTCGCCGCGAATGTCCTGAACAAATGCTGGCCCTTGCACGCCGAGTTGGAGACAAACAAGACAGTCGTGAAGGCAAGAACGTTTACACAGGCTTTTTCGATCATTTCCATCCCGGTGGTGACCAAAACCGCCCTTGTGTCCCGGTGGCCTTCGAAGTGATTAAACGCACCATCGATATCGATGGTCAGAAACTTCTGGTTCCTAAACTTGAGGTGAACACCTGGTGGACGAACCTCTCTTGTCGTGCCAAGACGGTGCTAGATCTCTATCATGGACATGGCCCCAGCGAGCAGTACCACAGTGAACTCAAAAGCGATCTTGATGTTGAGCGATTGCCTTTGGGGAGACTCTGTGCCAATAAGATTATTCTGTTATGCGCCATGGTGGCCTTCAACCTATTGCGCGGTCTTGGCCAAGAGGTCATCAAACGGGCTGGGCTTGCCCCGCAGAAAATCAACATCCCGCGCTGGCGAATCAAAACGGTTCTCAAAAATATCGTTTATTGCGCGGTTCGATTGGTCCGCCACGCCGGACGAATTGAACTTCACTTTGGCAAGCGTTGTCGCTGGTTTGAAGTGATACAAGATATTGCCCATTCCTTCGCATAGCCCTCCGTGCACCTTTAACAATACTCTAAGGCGACTGCCTAAGGAGGCCTACGCCCCAAAATGGTCAAATCAGAGTGAACCTGACCTGTACGCTCAAAAAATTCATCAGGGTAATACTTGCCGGTCCCAATCCGCCCAAAAGCGAGCATCTCAAGGAAAAAGTTTTCAACTTTTGAGCCCCAAAACGCCTTCCGAAGCGATAGCTGACGGATTCAGGTTCATTTTGCGCTTTGCGCTGTGCTAGACTTTATACCGTTAATGTTTGATTATTAGTCTCGTCTTTTTCAGCGTAACCAGAGTCTTGACGTTGAAAGTTTACTTCATTTTTCTTCATATAGAGCGTATACACGTCTTCGGCAGATAAACCCAGAACTTGAGCGAGGGAGATTAAAAAATGAAACAAGTCGATTACTTCAACACACGCATTTTGTTTATCATACTTCTGATATTTTGCCCACCATTTCCAAGGTACACTATCGATGAGTTCAGCAGTTTCTTGTGATAACGCGCGGCAATAATTTAAGACCCACGTTTGTTGTTCTTCTTCCGTAAGATTTTTGCAGTTGACACCTATACGTTGGTTTAACGCCTCTTGCATATCGAATATTTCTTTTAGCATATCTTTTGTCATGAGTTTCCTCGATGTTTGATCCTGTTTATGTTTATAAAATAGTTGACGAACTAACAGTAATCCTGGATCCGTCAGTTAAACGCGGTTTTCTGCACGAACCATTTGGGCCAAAAGGAATTACAAAAAAGCCTCGACGCACCCAGCGGGTGCGCCTGCGTTTTTTTGCAACCTTTTGCCTCCAAAGCATTCGCACAGAAATCCCACGTTTAACTGACGGATCCAGGGTAATCATAAATGGAGAAAAGATAAATGGAAAAAGTTATTATTTTAGGCACAGGTGCCGCTGGTTTAACGGCTGCCTTGTATACCGCTCGTGCAAATCTTGAACCCTTGGTCATTGAAGGGCTAGAACCCGGAGGTCAACTAACAACTACCACGGATGTGGAGAATTTTCCCGGTTTCCCTGAAGGGATTATGGGGCCGGAATTAATGGATCGTATGCGGAAGCAAGCAGCGCGTTTTGGGGCTAATTATACATCAGGACTTGTCAGTGAGATAGAAGTTGCGGGCCGACCTTTAAAAATAAGGTTGGATAGCGGTGTCACCTATGAGGCCACAACGTTGATTATTGCAACAGGTGCGAGCGCTAAATATTTAGGATTGGCGTCTGAACAGGCATTGATTGGACACGGTGTCACATCCTGTGCAACGTGTGATGGAGCATTTTATCGTGATGTTCCTGTTGTAGTAATCGGTGGAGGGGATACGGCTATGGAAGAAGCTGTTTTCCTAACGCGTTTTGCTTCGAAAGTAACCCTTATCCATCGACGAGATACGTTTCGAGCATCGAAAATTATGGCTGACCGTGTTTTAGGCCATGAGAAGATCGAGGTGTTATGGGATTCTGTTGTAGAAGAGGTCTTGGATCCTACTCGAAAAGAAGTGACGGGTGTTCGTGTCCGGAACGTAAAGACAAATAAAGAGTTTGTCCTCGAGGCAAAAGGTTATTTTTCTGCCATAGGCCATAAACCGAATACAAATCCATTTGTAGGAAAGATTGATATGAACGAGCAGGGTTATCTTATCACAAATAATACGTGCACAAATATAGAAGGTGTTTATGCCGCAGGTGACGTACAGGATCCTGTCTATCGTCAAGCCGTTACCGCGGCTGGTTCCGGGTGTATGGCGGCCTTGGAAACAGAACGATTCATAAGCGGTTCAGAGTCATAACCCGATTATTCGTTGTGCAAGAGGCCTAACCCGGATAATTCACCATAGTGCGGCGAATTGACGCAACCATTTGGGCATAAAGATATTGAAAAAATACTCGATAGACCACTCTGGGTATGCCTCCGTTTTTTTCAACACTTTCTGCTCCAAAGCGTTACGTCAATTCATCCACCCCCTGATGAATTATCCGGGCTAATTCAGCCGACGTATCATCACAAAGCCAATGAGTTCATAGCAGAGAACAGGAATCCAACTAATGAGATCTGGACGAAAGGCGGGATAATCTACTAACGCTTCAGCGATGATAATAAAGAAATAAAAGATGATGACTAAAAGCAGACTGATCCCAATCCCGATCGATGATTCACGACGACGGGATTTCATGCCAAGAGGAATCCCTAGTAACGTAAAAGCAAAACAGCTAAGCGACAGCACAATACGCCCATTTGCCTCAACAACCATCACCAAACGTTCGCGTACCCGTTCTTTTTCCGAAAGGTACGGAAAATGTTTCTTGATATCGTGAATGACGTGTATCAATTCCATCAGGGTCATATCGGCGACTTTTTTCTTTATCTTTTTTTCGTTGAATAGTTCAGAGAAGTTGAGTTTTTTTACAATATGCTGGGCTTTTATAGATTGCGTTTTTGAGGGGTCCAGCGGATTATTTTCGTCAGGTTGATCAATGCGTACCTCGTAGAGGTCTACAACGAGGGCATTTTGTTCTTCTTCCATTTTAAGGCGTCCAGTTTCAGCGCGTATACATTGTTTCACGCCATGGGGCCCGAATTCGTACATCACAATATCTTTCACATTGTTTTCGTCTTTTCCACCGATATAAATCGATAGCCCTGGGAAATCGCGGATGAAATGACCTTCTTCGAGTAAATGAATGGGATCTGCGGACTTTACATGTGTTAAAGTGGTGCGACGCGCAAAGTGACTTTTCGGGGCCAAATCGCTGTTTAGATAGACACAAATAAACGATAGGATAATCGAGAATACAATGATGGGTGAAGTGATTTGCCAAATACTTAATCCCGACGCTTTCATTGCCGTAATTTCCCCATCCATCGATAAACGACCCACTAATAACAGGGCTGTTGTAAGCGTGCTCATAGGGATCGAAAACATCATCACGTAAGGCATATTGTAGATGAAAACCTGTAGAATGATATCCAAGGAGATCCCTTTGGCCAGTAGATCAATCGCTTTAATAACGACCCCTATGGACATGACAAATGTAAAGAGGGATAACGTCATCAAAAACATGATGAGAAAGTCGATGATTAAATACTTATGTAGTATGCGCATGATGTCTTATCGGTCTGGACTCATGTATCCTGAAGGAACGTCGTGGCGAAAGATAGGGTGAAGGATGTAACCTAATAGTATTCTACATTGGCACATGGATTAGACCAGTGCATCGTTTTCAGCCCATTGTATAACTCGTTTAATCCTTCATCCCAACCGATCGCTGGAAAAAATCCAACGTCTTGAATCCGTTTGAAAGAAATAGAATAGTTTCGTTTATCAGGATCTTCACGTAATTCCGTGAAATGGAGATAACAGCCTGTCAGCTCAGCAATTTTGTCAGCGAGTTCCTTTTTTGTTTTATTCATGCTTTCGTGACCCACATTATAGCATCTACCTTTCATTTCATCAAAATGTTCGATCGTAAACTCAACACAACGCGCCACATCTGTAATATGCAAAAAGGATCGTTGGAAGCTTCCTTCAAAAATGATAAGAGAGCCCTGTCGCAAAGCGCGCCACATAAAATCATTGGGCATTAAATCAAGTCTTACACGTGGAGAAAGCCCGAACACCGTCGTAAATCGGTACGTTACAACATCCGGTTTTTGAAGAAGTTCCTGTTCGGCTTTGACTTTGGATTGGCCATATACCGAAATCGGTTCTTGAGGGGTCTCTTCGAGGCAGAGTCCTTCGACGGCTGATCGGGTCCCATATCCACTGGTTGAATTGGGGTATATATATTTTTGTCCAGGTTGACGGAGTTCATCTAAAAGCATCACGGCTTCGTAATTAATTTCCCAGGCCTCTTTTTCTTTTTGTTCGCAGATCGGGGCGCCTACGAGTGCCGCCAGATTGATGATAAAGTCTACATCCTCTATAGCTCGTTTCAGGGTCTCACGATCTCTGACATCACCCTCCAAACATTCAAACTGAGGATGAATGAAGCAGGGAAGCAGGCTGGTCTGTTGGTATATAAAATTGTCTACCGCGCGGACATGATACCCTTGGCCGAGCAGGTGCGGAACGAGCACGCTGCCTAAGTAGCCAGCTGCTCCTGTTACAAGGATTCTGTTTTTGGCACTTTCCATAGCGGTCCACTGTAGAGACAAGGCTTTTTACTGTCAATCCATCACTACGGTACTTGCGGTGAAAATGAAGCTGTCCACACTTTGCTGTGGGAACAAGGGTTGAATTTAGGCTAGCATCCGCGCCATCAAAGTCAATGAAGGGATGGTTTTGCGGCAATAGCCGGGCGAGTGGCCCATTCCAGGTCCATCCTTTGCCCTCTGCAAACTCATATAATTCTGCGATACGCTGTTGGGTTCCTGGATGAGTTCCTGCAAAATCAGCAATCGATGAATCGTTATAGGCCTCTTCTGGAAGTCTATTAAAGAAGTCGTCGCTTCCTTTGAGATGTCCGTACTCTTGGTGCATAAGCGACAGGCCAAAAATATCAGCGGCCCGTTCCTGTTTTCGGCTGAACGAGCGATTCGTTAATAATTCTGCTGTTCCTGCTAAAGAACCGAGGTTTGCACCACTGCTTAACCCGATTGCGCTAATCAATAGCTTAAAGAGGATTCCGCGTCCGAGGGCCTTTAAATGATCGCGGTTCCGGAAATGTCCCAACTCATGTCCCAATACAAAGGCCATCTCGTTTTCGCTCTCTGCGGATTCCAGTAAGCTCGATGTTACCAAAATCAGTCCACCAGAGAGTGCAAAGGCATTAGCGGCAGGGGAATGTATAATGCCTACATGGTATGTATAAGGATTGTCTGGCCAATGCGTTGCGAGTCGGTTTGCGAGATTCTTGAGGTTTACTCCCTGGGATTTTTGCTCTGTGTCCATCGTTTTTTCTACTCGTTTCCATGCCAAGCTGAGGAGCTTTGCCTCGACGCTGTATGGGATCAGAGGTGCTGTTATATTGACAAAAAAGGCAATGATTACGAAGATCAGCGTGCTTATAGAGGCAATGCCTATGAGGAGTATTATCGCCTCCTTGAGAGGATGGGTTTGCGATACGTTGACCGTGTCATCAGGGAGACGTGGATCGGCCTTCACATTTTTTTAACCCAGGAGCTTTAATCCCGTTCCGAAAGCGAGGACTTCAATTCCGCTTGTCCCCTTTCCGTCCCCTCCAGAACTAGCGAGTCTTGAAGTTTCTAGCCGAGCATTGATAATGGCATCGTACCCCTGAGAAAGAGCTTGTTCTTTCATCCGTAGAATCGCCTCTCGCCTGGCTCGGTCGAGTAGGGGCTCGTATGATTTAATCGGACCCCCCACCAGTGTTCGGAGGGCTGCTAAGAATCGTTTGAAATAGTCGAGCGAGATCACAATGTTTCCGCACACCAGATCGGTTGACGTGTATTTCCATTCCTCCGGGGTCTGTGAAAAGGTGATCACCATCATATCTCGAGTCTGGTTTTCCCGTATTCGTATAGATTGAAAATGTCTATGCTCTATATAACTTCCAATACAATAGGTCATGAAAAGAATCGAAATGTAAATGATGAATTGCAGGATGACATCCATTATTCGACCCTCACTGCGGTGCCGTAAGCGAAGAGTTCTGCTGCGCCTTGGGCAATACTGCTTGTTGAGAACCGAACATTGACCACGGCATTGGCGCCTAACGATTTCGCCTGTTCTTTCATCCGCGCCATCGCTTCATTGCGAGATTCCTGTAACAATTCGGTGTACCCCTTAAGTTCACCGCCGAAGATATTCTTTAGGTTAGCCGCAATATCTCGGCCTACGTGTTTGGCCCGTACAGAGCTTCCCGACACAATTCCATAGAATTCAACGATCGTCTTTTCGGGAATGGTTTCTACATTGCTGATAATAAGTTCATGGTCGTTCATAGATGCTCCTTCACAATCTCCTTTTATATGGAAAAGGTAACAATTTCAGAGGTGTCTACCAAGCTCTATTTCTACGGATTAGGAATAAGCGATAACGCACCTTGCGACGCTACTACAACCCTCCGAAAAATCGGTTTTTAGTTCTTGAGTGGTTAGAAGCGGATAGCACATTCATTAAGGATGCGTTGACCGTTTTCCTGAAATTTCAAGGCTTTTACATCCTGATTGTCGAGCTGATTTTGGAGTGTGGTTAATGTGTCATAAAAGAGGTCCCATCCCCTTCGTTCTCTTTCGTACTGTTGTTTGAGCGGACTATCGTTGCCTGAAGAAAAGTCTATCGATTCAGCAATACGTTTGACCCCCATCTCCATGAAATCAAGAGCCAGACTATCCTGACCTGATTGAAATAAGGCTGCGACCTTAAGAGCAAATTGAAGGAGGGCTACCGTAATCGGAATTTTTGATACAAAACTTCCCGTAAACGGATCAATAATACGTTTTAGCTTGGCAACGTCATTGGTTAGGACCTTTGCATACGCTGAAAAATAAAGGAGTCGCACATAATCTCCGACCATTTTTCCTGCCCGAGCCGCCTCAATGGCTTCTTGTGCAAAGGCCTCCTTATCGTGGCGCATAATGAGTCCGTCTTTGTGCAAATAAGCGAGTCTCGGATGTTCATTCCCAAGCACAGAAAGGATGTATGCCTGATCTTCTGCTCGGCCGATAAATGATGGGGTAAAGGGTCTGTGTTTCATCAGGCTTTTCAACAGGATACCGTTTGTTCCGCCGGTTACATGGATGCGTTGCAGGCACGAGGTTACGCCATTGAGATCACCTGCATTGTATCGGGTCATCATCTCTGCTTCAGAGGACAATGCCTGAGGCAAAGCACTAAAGAAGAAGTATTCGTCGTTTGTTGGAGGGCGATTCGGAAAGGGAACGTCAGGGGCAAATAGACTTTTGGCGATATCTCGTTCATTGACAAGCGCACCGGCAATCATGCCGAGTTCTATGGTTTGTCCTTCGGTGTCTAAACCCTGAGCGCCCCACAAAGGTGAGGTAAAATGTTCGAAGGCTGACTGTTTAGTTTCGGTAACTAACTCGTTTTGTGGGAAGACCTGATCTAGATCAATCTTAAACGTAGCTTGGATATTCGGATCCTTGCAGGACTGCCATATCGGAAGTATGGCTTTTAAAAAACTGTAGTGCCGGCCGTATTTTCCATCCACACCGAATATGTTAAGCAGTTCAGCAGCCTCCTTGCTTCCCGTGTAAAGTTCTGCTGCGGGAATAAGCACCTTGTCCAAGAGCTTTTGTGTGTCCAATTCTGTGAAAACATAGAGGTCGATATTTTTCAGACCTTTTGAATGACGAAAGGCTGCCTGCAGATAGTCTTTACACACAGGTTGTAGGCCTCGATGTGTAACCGAAACAGATAGCAAACAGGCCAACTTTTCTTTATCCGATATGTTTCCCCGGTTTCGTTCAAATTCGAACGTTTTGTCTAAGCCTTGTAACCCGTAAATCACCTCATTTTTTTCTGGATCCACGCCGATTTGAATGGGGTGGTCATACCAGTAGTCTTGTGGCTCTGTCATGGTGTGTGTAAGTATATCGGTAAGATTATGGTTGAGTCCTAGATCTTTGGGAGACGAGGATTCAGACGGAATGGTGAGTAATACATTAGACGTGAAAAGAATCTGTTTAGCAGGATTTTGGATCGGTTCGGGGTTTAGTTCCGTTACCGATACCGTTCGATGAGCACGAAGTGAAATGATCTTTTCTTCTCGGTTCATCTGAAGGTCCTTTGCTTCAGGAAAGAATACAGCCCAGATTTCTTCACATGAAGCTTTTCCGTTTTCTAGGAGTTCTGACAAAGCGCTGAGTCTTGCCGAAAAATCAGGATCTTTTGCTGAAACACCTTTTAGTTCTTCACGGACTTTTTTTATTCCATCCTGGTAGAACTTTGCCGATTCATTAGATTTTGCTAGAGAGGAAAGGAAGTGTGTAGCACGGTCTGTGTTCCCCGCTAAGGCCAGGAGAAAGGCTGCATTTAGAGAATGCGCTTGGCTTTTTCTATCGGTGGCTGCTTCATCAAACTGTGTTAGGACATCGAAGACAAGAGGAGGCGTTTGGTCTTCATCGGTTTGAAATAGTTTTGATAAGATCGTTTCCAGTTCTTCTTGGGGTTTCATTTCAGGCCTCCAAAACTTTTATTTTTACGCAGTCGAATTTTCCGCTTAATACATCTCTGGCTATGGTGTTACTCCTGTTAGAACTCTTATGTATTTATAATTGTCAAAATTCTACCGGATCAAATACTTTGAGGGGTGCATACCGAAAGTCCTTTGTGTTTCTAGAAATGATAGCCTCAACGCCTGCGAAGCGCTATATTGGTCGCACTGATAGTATATCTCCATGAGCGAACTTTTCTGTTGGCCTTCGGTACGCTTTAAGTCAGCAGCTCTTTCAACGCCATGGTTAACTGAGTCTGAATCTCTTCATTTTTAAGGCTTTTGTTTTCCATATCAAAATTCTCGTAAAAACTGGGTATGGACAAGGTGGCTTTAACGTTTCCGTGGAAAAAGGACGCTGATTTATTGGCTGCCGCTAACACATTAGAACCGCCACCGGGCCCGGGAGATGTAGCAAGCAGAACTAATGATTTGTTCTGAAATACTTTTGTGTTGATGCGTGAACACCAATCAAAGAGGTTTTTATAGGCGGCGCTATAGGATCCGTTATGTTCCGCGAACGAAATAATGAGAGCATCGCTTTCTCCAATTTTGGACAGGAATTCTTTGGCTAATGCTGGTTGCCCAAGCTCCTTTTCTTTATCTTCGCTGAATAGAGGGATCTCATAGTCGTTTAAATCTAAAATTTCAACATGGGCTTCTTCTAACAATTTCGTGGCATACGTCACTAATTGCTTGTTAATTGAGTTTTTACTGCTGCTTCCTGCAAATGCTAATACTTTCATGATATCTCCTTCTTATTCTCTTCGAGTTGCTTTTCCAGATTCTTTAAGTCTCCCAGGACCTATAGATCAGCGATACGTTTGTTGTTAAACGTGAATAAAGCGCAGCCATTCCAGATCAGTTGTTGTTGGGTGGGAGCGTAGCCCATGAATCTACCTTGATGAATACCGGTAAAAAACATTTTTGCAAATACTTTATTTTTTTCTGACACAAGCTCTTCAATGATGCACCTGTAATGTGAAAGCGATTTATGGATTGTGTTCATGTATTCGGTTAGACCTGTGTGACCTTGCTTTTCTTCTCCTAAAGATCCCCGGAATGTAAAGTTTTCATGAAGCAAGGAAGGCATTACATGTATGTCCTGGTTATTCCAAAGTATTTCATAGAATTTTCGAACCTGCTCTTTATACACGTTTGCCTCGTCGCTCTTTAGGCGGTAAAGACATAACAAAACCGGTACAGACTTCTACCCAACGTTGGAGATCTGAGTCAGATTCAAAGCCTTCGGGGTCAACATAAACCATCCCCTTCATGGCCTTACCCGTAAAATCCATTTCGCGTGCATGTTCGCGCTGTAGACACGCTGCGTACTGATCCGGGCCCACACGGGCCATGAGTGTATCGTCTACGATACCACAACACATATGTTTGGCGACCATGAAACAGAGACCTCCAAACATCTTCTTTTCTTCAATGTCGGTATGTGTTTGTAACTGTTCCCGCAGTCGTTCTGCTAGTCCTTCGTCGTATGCCATCGATTTATAGGTTTTGTGGTTAAGATTTAATCCTGTTGTTTGAGGTGGCGTAGTTGCAAAAGAGAAATTGTATGAAGAATGATCCAGAAAGGGACGGCAAAGGTTGGAATTAAGCTTAGCGGGAGGTCTTGCATAATATCCGATGTCGTCTGGTCAGAGAGGATCCCTGCGGGTGTGCTTCCAGATAGAACCCCGCCGCCTATTGCGCCGATAAAGTCGAGCAATCCAAGCACATTAAGTGCGATCGCGTGTCGATACCAATTCGGGGTTTTTCGTGCGATCGCGATGACTACGAATGGCGCGTAGGCCCTCAATGATGTCACCAACACCAGCTGGCCAGGCAAAGGTTCCGGGCAGTAGCCCGAAGTGAAAGAGAACAAGAAACATGATGCCCACGAGACGCCACGCTTGAATGGCTGTTATCAGTTGTAAATCGAGTTGCATGGAAAGTCTCTGGACCTTTTCTGAACTAGCATAGGCTAGCGCAAACAGTACGGGGGGGCCAATAACTGAGAGCAAGAAAGCGAGGGGTAAGGTATTGGGGTCTACTGTAAACACACCGAGAACATTCAGTCCAAGGGACAGAATGAACCATGTTAGGACGATACTCTTTAACTGCATTCGATACTCTTTTTAGGGAATGTTAAACCTCTTAATCCAAAACGTCTAGATATTGAGCTTTAAATTACAAAGAAATCCAATCCTTGCGAAGGAGAGATTAAAGAAGTTCCATGGTGGTAGAGTAACAATACAAGTGCAAAGGTCCGCAGCATAGTTCATTCTTTGGGTATCTGACCCCCCCCAAAGGAGAACATAGAATGCCACGAACCTACGAACATTTAAACCGTTATGAACGAGAAGTGATAGCCCAGATGCTAAAAGAAAAATATAGCTTATCTCAAATTGGCCGTCACTTGGGCCGATCCCCCTCGACTATTTGGCGCGAATTTTGCCGTAATCGAGTCCGTGGCCGCTATTACCCAAGACCCGCAAATGGCCTGGCTCAAAGCCGATTACAGCTAGCTCGAAAGCCTCAAAAAGTGATGGGAGCTAGCAAAGAACAAGTGGAGACTCTCCTGGCGAAGTATTGGTCTCCAGAACAGGTTGAAGGTCGAAGAAAGCTAGAAGGTGACCCTCCCATCAGCCGAATGACGATCTACCGCTACTTGTACAGTCCAAGAGGGGCTGGCTACCGAAAATACCTGCGTGGCCCCGGAAAGAAAAAACGAGCGACTCGGAAAAGCCATTCACGTATACACAACCAAACGATGATTGACCAACGCCCCGAAGAGGGTGAAAGCCGCAAGGTGGCAGGCCATTGGGAAGGTGACACTATTCAGGGCCAAACGAGAAAAGAGGCCTGTGTAGTCACTCTAGTAGATCGAGCGACTCGATATCTCATCGCCGATCTTTTACCTCGATGCAATGCCGAATCGGTCAACCGTTCCGTACCTCAGTTCGCTGATTCAGGGCTCCCCTGTAAAACGGTGACTGTAGATAATGGCATGGAGTTTGCCAGCCATGCTAAACTACAGAAAAAAATAGCAACCCCCATTTTCTTTGCTGAAGGGAGAAACCCTTGGCAAAGAGGGACCAACGAAAATATGAACGGTTTGCTTCGCCAGTTTTTCCCGAAGAAAACCGACTTTGCTGCCCACAGCTCCGCTCAGTTGAGCTGGGCTGTGGAGTTACTGAATAATAGACCGAGAAAATGCTTAGAATATAGAACGCCCAAAGAAATGATGGACAGCTTCGGTTTTGCACTTGCAAGTTGAGTCTGCAGGTCTGTAAACGGGTTTTTAAAACCCTTCCATCCATTGGAAAAAAATATTAGTTGGGAGGTCTCAATAAGTAGCGCCTTTTTGTTATACTTTTTTGTGTCGGAAACAATCTGTTGTGTGGTCATTGACCATACCAACGGCCTGCATGAAGGCATAGCAGATAGTTGATCCCACAAAGTTGAATCCTCGTTTTTTTAAATCTTTGCTCATGGCCTTAGACTGTTCTGCTTGTGTTGGCAGCTCCGCCATAGACGTCCATGAGTTCTGTTTAGGAACCCCATCCACATAACGCCAGAGAAACGTATTTAGGGTTCCAAACTCTTCCCTTATGCCCAAGACGCCGCGTGCATTTTTGATGACAGACTCTATTTTGAGACGATTTCGTACAATCCCGGGATCCGCGAGTAGACGTTCGATATTACGTTGCGAATAGGCCGCAACTTTTTCAACCTCAAAGTGGTGAAAGGCTTTGCGGTAGTTCTCCCGTTTTTTGAGGATGGTGATCCAGCTTAGACCCGCTTGTGCGCCTTCCAAAATTAGCATTTCGAAGAGGTGTCGATCATCGTGAATAGGAACGCCCCACTCGGTATCGTGGTACGTTACATAAAGAGGATCGCTTAAGCACCATTGGCATCTATTTTTCATTTTAGGAGATATCGTTTTATTTGATAACAGGGAGGGTCTATTCAATGTTTGCCCCTCCGTGTGGGTTCTCTAACACGCGGATCGTGCCTCCATGCAATTTTATGATGTCAGCGACAATCGCTAATCCCAGCCCTGCTCCTTCATTGTGGGATTGAGGCAGCTGGCTAAAGCGTTCAAATATTTTATCTCTAAAAGCGGGAGGGATTCCAGGACCTGTATCTGAGATGCTGCATACAACATGACCAGGATTTTTATTATGGGTGCTGATGGATATGGTGCCATGTTCCGGTGTGAAACGAATTGCATTATCTAATAGGTTCGCAAAAACCTGATTCAATAAGAGCTCGTCGCCTTTCAAGGTAACGGAAAAGGATCGCTCTGTATGTAATGTGATTTTTTTATCTTCACATAAAAGTTTGTATTGTTCGACGATGTTGTCAATGACCTTGTTAAGGCTTATCTCCTTAAAGTCAAGGGTTCGGGCTGTCTCGTCGAGCCTGGAAAGGATTAAGAGCTGTTCTACAATGTGGGTTAAGCGTTGAGTTTCTTCAAGCATATGGGCGATGGTTTCTTCGTGTTCCTCAGGTGAACGCTCTTTTTGTAGGCAAATTTCTCCCGTCGTTCTCAATCCGGACAGAGGAGTTCGTAATTGATGAGAAGCATCGCTCCCGAACTGCTTCATGCGATCGGCGAGTTTCTGGTACTGATCGAAGGCTGTATTTAGGCATTGGGCCAGCATGCCGATCTCATCATCGTGATGTTCCACCTGTATCCGTTCCTTAAGTTGGCCCCGACTAATACGATGCGCGGTTTTAGCTAACTTTTGAAACGGTCTAAGCATGCGTTTAGGGAACGTGTACACAAGTAGAGACATCATCAAAAGAGTGCCTAGGTTAAGAAAGAAGAGAAGGACCCATTCCACAATTTCTGCACGGGCTATCACCCCTTTATAGACCTCGTGATGTTCTTCAATCTCAATAAAAATAAGGAGAATCGACTCTATAACCTAGATCCGTCAGTTAAACGTGGTTTTCTGCACGAACCATTTGGGCCAAAAGGAATTACAAAAAAGCCTCGACGCACCCAGCGGGTGCGCCTGCGTTTTTTTGCAACCTTTTGCCTTCAAAGCATTCGCACAGAAATCCCACGTTTAACTGACGGATCCAGGTATAAAAAAGAAGAGGACAAGTACCCCCATAAACCAGAAAAAGTATTTAAGGCGTATAGAAATTTTCATATTGAATTTCCTAATCGATAACCGATCCCTCTGATGGTGCTTATGATTCTTTCCGTGTGTGGTTCTTCTATCTTTTTTCGCAGATGAAAAATGTGTACGTCAATAACATTGTCAATGGATGTAGCACGAGACTGAATGCCCCATACATTGCGCGCTAACATCTCACGCGAAACCGTTTGGCCGCGGTGTGTGCATAGATAGCTTAGCAGTTTGAATTCTAAAGGAGTGAGTATAATCTCTTCTCCATTTCTCTGAACATGTCGGCGTAGGCGGTCAATTTTCAGCGATCCCACGTGTAGCTCGTGATTTTCACCTCCGTTGCTGCGGCGAAGCAAAGCGCGGATGCGAGCAAGAAGTCCGGGGAATGCAAAAGGTTTTATCAAATAATCATCTGCCCCTTGATCGAATCCTGACACTCGATCGTCTAACGTATCACGAGCCGTTAAGATAAGAATGGGGTTGGCATGACGATGGGTGCGAATGTGTTTAAGGATGTCTATATCGTCACAATCAGGCAGCCCTAGATCCAAAATAACGAGTGCATCATCCATGTGTTTGATGCGTGGGACGGCCTCCATTCCTGAATGACATACCGTTACGGAATAACCCACTTCAGTTAGGCCTTGTTGCAAACGTTTTGCGATTTTTACATCGTCTTCCACGATGATTACATTCATAAGACTCTTGCTCATAGGGGTCTTATTATCATAGGCAGGGTACAAAGTCTATTTCCTCTCTCTCTGGGAGAGGAGTAAGGTGAGGGTTCTTTGGTCAGAAATCAGAGGCCCGTTTGCCGTCACCCTAGCCCTCTCACAGAGGGAAAGGGAATGATCTGTAAGACAGCCCCATGTTCTTCTATCAGTTACACCCACATCCCCCTCCGCCAATCCCGCGGCCGCCTGAGGCCCCTTCCTGTGTGAAATAAATGTGATCTTGAAGAGAATCCCGAAGAGGATCACGATCTGGACGCATCGTGTAATCGGAAAGAGTCCCTCGTTCCCATGGAGATACCGTTGTGCAGCTCGTGGAAAGCAAGAGGGTCCCACATAGTATAAGTATTCGTTTTATCATTTTTTTATGTCTTTCTCTTTTAATAGTAGCTCTATTTGTTGCTTGAGTTCTTTTTCGGTTTTTTCTCCGTGAAATCCCTTGTGGATATAACGAACGACCCCTTTACGGTCTACGAAGAAAGAGGTGGGCATGGCTGGCACTTGAAACCGTATAGCCAGTATGTGGTTATGGTCGTGAATAATGTCAAATGAGATGGTATGTCGTTTTATGAACTTTTGTATGGAATCTTCATGTTTGTCCATGCTAACAGCCAGGATCTCAAAACCCTTGCCTTTATACTGTTGGTAAAGTTTTTCCATTACAGGGAAGGATTGTTTACAGGGCACACACCATGAAGCCCAAAAATTAATAAGGACGACGTGGTCTGAAATATTAGGGATGCTTTTATCTATGGTTTCTATGTTTAGATCCGGAAAAGGGTGGCCCACAAGTAAGACATCGCTCCCACTTTCTCCGATTGAAACACACAGTACGAACGTAAGTATTGCGTAATGTTTATTGAGCCATCTTCGTGAGTTCATAATGGTTAAACCCTCCTGTTTGTATGATGTATTCGTTTGTCCAGATACAGCCCTCTGCCTGGTGATAGTGCTCAATAAATTCCCACCCCTTTTGTTGCCCGAGTATAAAGGCTGTCGTTGAAAGGATGCCGGCTTCTGTACAGGTAGGGGCAATAACAGAAACCGATAGAGAGCCATTGGCAACGGGATAGCCCGTATGTGGATTTATAATATGCCCATAGTGTTTTCCGCTAATCTTGATATGTCGAAGGTAGTCGCCCGAAGATGCAATCGCGCGGTTCTTTAAAGCGACTCCGCCCCAACATCGTCCCGGATCTTTTGGATGTTCTAGCCCAATGACCCATGCGCCTTGTTGAGGGGCATTCCCATGCATACGCATGTCGGCTCCAAAATCTATAAGGATATCTTTGATGCCATGATCAAAAGCGATTTCAATGGCTCGATCAACGGCGTATTCTTTGCCAATGCCTCTCAGGTCAATGGCCATGCCTTTTTTTGGCAGAAAGATTTTCCCCTCTTCACGTTGGACGTTTTCCCAATTAACAGATGCGCGTATGCGTTCAACGGCCTGAGGTTCTGGTAAGGTGATGTGCTTCATTTTGTAGTCCCATAGATGTATTAAGGGTAAAGCGCTCGGGTCAAAAAGGCCTTGTGTGAGCCAATAGTACCAATCACATAATTGAAACAGTTTCTCGGTTTCTTTATCGATTTCTACCCATGCTTTCCCCGCGTTTTGATTAATTTTGCTAATTAAACTTTTAGAAATATAACGAGAATAACGCGCTTCAAATTCAGCGAGCCAGCGGCACACGTTCTCTTTATACGTTGTTGCGGCGGATGGCGGAGAGGCTTTATAGTCGATACTGCATCGTGTTCCCATAGCCTGAAAGGTAAGGCGGTAGTAATGGGATAAACCACCTTGCATGTTTAAAGAACGTGCTATGCGCTCATAGACGCTGTCGGTCGTTAGAACCATCGGTGAAATCCTATGGTGACAATATTAGCTGAGGGATACGCATCCGGATGGGTTATAGAATCCTGGCCTTCCATGTTGTAACGCTCGTACGATATATCAAAAGACCAGTCATCGTTAGGTTGATAGAGTAACTTTAGCCCTAGTGAGGTGGCCGTTAAATTAGATAGGCGGTAATCCGAAGAATAGGTGCTGGGTGATCCTGTGAATCGGACACCATAAAAGTCTGCGGCGGTTTGTTGATAGTACCGGATCATAGGGCTCAAGGTCCAATACGCTCGGATTTTTTGGTGCTAGGCAAGCTCCATGGTATGTCCCTGAATGCCAAAACTATCATTATAATATCGATAGCTAAGTTCTCCGGCCGCATTGAGAGCGTCAAAAAAGTGGTTGAGTGAAAGGTAAAGGATCTGTTTTGTTCTATTGTCGGGTCGTTTTTCGGGAATCAGTGCTCCGTTAAGTTCAACAACCTTATAAGGATCATCATGGTACCCTGATGAATGACCTAATGTAAGGTTTGCGGTAAACAGTGTTTTGGGGCTGAGTAGTTGTGTTAACCCAAGGAAAAGGTCCGTCGTATTTCGTGTGTCTGTCCCGCCTGTTAGGAAGACATCGATACGGTCATGGGTAAATGCAAATCCAGGGGTTAATGTGGTGTTCTTGTTGTTTAGGCTTATGGCATCTTTGATGGCAATACCATAGGATTGATAATCCTCTTCGGTGCTGGAGGAACCCTGTCCAATAAGTGCATGGTTATCAAATTGTTTTGTTAATTCTACCTTAACAGCAATGCGTGTATCTTCAAGCGTGCTTATTGGAAGCGTTGAGCCTACATTGTTTTGTTGTTGAGCCGGTATGGGTATTTGCTGCACGGGCACTGGGTTCGCTTGCGGCGTAGCTCCAGCAGTAGCAGCAACGGCAGGGGTTACCGCTGATGATTGTTGTATGGAACCTGAGCTCGATCCGCTGTCTGTTCCACCTTCATCCTCCTCTTCATAATAGGGTTGCTGTACGGCTAGATTTTGTTGTGCAGGGGGGGATGCTTGAATAATAGGAGATGTTTGGGGGGGGCGCCTGTGGGGGATGCACCTGAAATTTTATTGTAGACCCCTTCAATTTTTAGGTGAAGCGTTGAGCTCAGATCTTTTTCGAATAAAAAAGTGGGTGAAACTACGCGGATCCTATCATCGCCTTCTTGATAAAAGAAGGATTTCGTGTCTACGCGATCTTCTCCATGAGAACGGCACACGGAGGTAAAGAATAAAATAGCAGCCAGTGCTAAGGCCTTCTGAGGGGATACGCCAAGAACTCTGTGTAAGGATCCCTTGGCGAATCTGTTTCTCTGAATCGGCGAATAGATTTCTACATTACTTTTATCGTCAGATTTTGTGTATATGTTCATACGTTATTTCCCGGATGAATAGGGTTCGTCTTGTGCTTTACTCACAACATTCATCACAGAAGCTGAAAAATAAAGTGGATTAAGATTAATTTATCTTAAGAAAAGAGAGGGGGGTGTTAAGGGAGCTCATGCCTACGTATGTGAAAGAAAAAACCGGTAAAAAAGCACGCTCCTATTGTATGTCCAATAAATATGAATCAGCTCTCATATAGAATCGTAGATCACTGCAAGGATGAGGATTACTGAATCTCAAACCCGAGCGCTTTTACTTTTTCGGTTAAGGTACGATCAGCATTTTGCATGCGAACCTTGAACGTCGAGAATTCATTGCGCAGGAGTTGATCGCTTCGTAGGTGTGCAAAGCTTTTTATGTTGGATCGCAGTCTATGATCCTCTTTTTCAATGTCATACGCCATCCGAACAATTTCCCAGACGGTTTCTGGTTCGTTTATATTCAAGGTATTTTTTTTAATCATCTCTCTTGGATCAATCGATGGAGTAGGGTCCCCAACATGGTTTATACCTAGAAACTCACATGCTTTACGATACACCATGATGGTTCCGCTTAATTTTCCATCAAAAGAAAGGCCGGCCGTGTGTGGAGTTCCAATATCAACATGTTCTAGCAGTGTCTTATTGATGGTAGGCTCGTGATCCCACACATCTAGTACGGCATTTTGGATGTGTTGCCTTTGAAGCGCTAACAACAAGGCTTCTTCGTCCACTACCTCACCGCGTGATGTGTTTATGAAAGTGGAACCTGGTTTTGCTTTCTTAAAAAATTCTTCATGGGCCATTCTAAAAGTGGGGTAGAGGCCAGCTCGGGTTAGCGGAACATGAAGTGTGATGATATCCGATTGGCAAAGCACTTCCTCCAATGCCAGAAAGTCAGGGTTATTCGTTTTCTCGGACTTAGGAGGATCACACGCGAGGACCTGCATACCCAGGTCCTGACTTTTGCGTACGACCCGACTGCCGACCTCGCCCACTCCAATCACGCCCAGGGTTTGCTTTGAGAGACCTGTTTTTCCCCGATCACTTAGGCAGAGGAGAGCTGTGATAATATATTCAGCGACACTGTTGGCATTACATCCGGGAGCGGCAGACCATGCAATCCCAGAATCATTAAGATAGGGTATGTCCATGTGGTCTGTTCCCGCTGTTGCAGTCCCTACAAACTTTATAGCGCTATCTTTAAGGAGGCTTTGGTTGATCTTTGTTTTGGACCGGACGATCAAGATGTTGGCATTTTGGATGTGTTCACTAGAAACATCTTGGTCAGGAATGACCACCACATTCCCTAATGGAGAGAACGTCTCTGTCCCGTAAAGGATGCTGGATGCGCATACAATTTTCATGTCCGAAACCAAGACCTAAGAGCTGATCGCTGATAACCAACCATGCTCTTTAAAGCTAAAGTATAATTCTCTACTCACCCAAGCATCTGTCGCGGCATAACTGATTTGTTTGGGAAACAACCTTGTTCGGCTCCAATTTGATACTTGGGCCTGTTTGGAGATGCGGACGCCTAAAAGAAGCCCTGTTAAACCACGTAAACCACAGTGGGGAAGGTTGTGTATTTGGGCCCGTTTCCCTAAATCCACAAACCCCTTGGAATCAAAGGAGGACAGTTGTTTTAACGCCTTAATATCTTGGTCAAGAGCAACGCCTGCTTTGACCAACCGAGGATTCTCTAAGATGTCTTTTATTTCATCGGTTAACATGAGTTTGTGGAGTTGAAGTAAATATACCTCATTACGGGTCGCGAGCTGTAAAAGCGCAGGAAGATTGTTTTCGCCTTTTTTAAAAGTAGGTTTTGTTTCTGTGTCAAACCCGATGATGGTCTCCTTGTTTAAAATTGGGATAGCTTGGTGAAGCTCTTCTTTTGAAGATATAACATAGACTGGACCCGTAAAACTGAATAGCGGGAACGTATTTATTTCTTCCTTGGTTAACTTTGTAGAAGGGTCAAAGGCCAATGTATTTGTTTCTTGTTTTTCCATATAATCTTTATTCGTAAATATGTGTATTCCACCGCGGCGGATCTTCGAGATTTGTGGGTGAAAAACTAATCTAAAAGTGCTCCAGGACCCAAGCATATTCTTTTGAAATACTTTCGGTTATATGTCCCGGACGTATTTTTTCGGGTAAAACATCAAACGTATATGTCTCAATTTCAAGATGCTGACAAAACCCCATTTTTAATGTATTAAAAAATCCAGGGGTTAATGCTGAAGCGGTTGTTCCTAGTTGTTCTGTCCCTTTCCAAAATAAGGGGACATGAAAGTGTATGCGGACATCTTTAAATGTCGGGTGCCGATGAAGCTCAGCGAGTGCATGCGGTAGATCTTCCCAGCATTTTATTATCCCGTTATCGTTTTGAGCAACAACCTGGTGTAAGTAGGTGGGTTCACAGAAACGTTCCAGCTCTTTAAGGGCATCTTCATTGTTTTTTGCTTTAAGGGCGGCGCTTAAATGAATTTTTGATATTCGAATGCCTTCAGCAAGATATCGGTCCAACGATTTTTCCAGATTTTCGTGTTGTATCGCTGGGTGACAGGTATCAAAACAGATGCCTACGTATTTCCTGAGTAGTTCCTCAGCCATAACAGGCGAGTACCCCGCTTTTTTGCAAAGAAAATTAGTGCCTTGTGGCCATAGGACCGTTTTAAAAAAGTCGATGACTTCTCCGGTGGTTTCAAGATAACAACCGGGCTCTGGTTCCAGTCCAATATGAATTACTTTTCCCGTTTTTTGGTAGATATCTTCCAGGCCCATTATGCAGTCGGAAAGCATTTCAACAATTGGTAGAGTAACAATACAAGTGCAAAGGTCCGCAGCATAGTTCATTCTTTGGGTATCTGAACCCCCCCCAAAGGAGAACATAGAATGCCACGAACCTACGAACATTCAAACAGTTATGAACGAGAAGTGATAGCCCAGATGCTAAAAGAAAAATATAGCTTATCTCAAATTGGCCGTCACCTAGGCCGATCCCCCTCGACTATTTGGCGCGAATTTCGCCGTAATCGAGTCCGTGGCCGCTATTACCCAAGACCCGCAAATGGCCTGGCTCAAAGCCGATTACAGCTAGCTCGAAAGCCTCAAAAAGTGATGGGAGCTAGCAAAGAACAAGTGGAGACTCTCCTGGCGAAGTATTGGTCTCCAGAACAGGTTGAAGGTCGAAGAAAGCTAGTAAGGTGACCCTCCCATCAGCCGAATGACGATCTACCGCTACTTGTACAGTCCAAGAGGGGCTGGCTACCGAAAATACCTGCATGGCCCCGGAAAGAAAAAACGAGCGACTCGGAAAAGCCATTCACGTATACACAACCAAACGATGATTGACCAACGCCCCGAAGAGGCTGAAAGCCGCAAGGTGGCAGGCCATTTGGAAGGTGACACTATTCAGGGCCAAACGAGAAAAGAGGCCTGTGTAGTCACTCTAGCAGATCGAGCGACTCGATATCTCATCGCCGATCTTTTACCTCGATGCAATGCCGAATCGGTCAACCGTTCCGTACCTCAGTTCGCTGATTCAGGGCTCCCCTGTAAAACGGTGACTGTAGATAATGGCATGGAGTTTGCCAGCCATGCTAAACTACAGAAAAAAATAGCAACCCCCATTTTCTTTGCTGAAGGGAGAAACCCTTGGCAAAGAGGGAGCAACGAAAATACGAATGGTTTGCTTCGCCAGTTTTTCCCGAAGAAAACCGACTTTGCTGCCCACAGCTCCGCTCAGTTGAGATGGGCTGTGGAGTTACTGAATAATAGACCGAGAAAATGCTTAGAATATAGAACGCCCAAAGAAATGATGGACAGCTTCGGTTTTGCACTTGTAAGTTGAGTCTGCACATCTGGATGGATAACGGCTTCAGAAACCCAAAATAATATGGAATGGGTTGATAGTAGTTTGAGTTTGAATCAACAGATTTATCGAATTGAAGTGGACGTGAAGCAGTGAGGACACTCAAAAAATATCGAATTCTCAATGCTCAATTTCGAAGTCCTTTTTTCCCCTTGGACATTCTACATTCTGTGGCTCTCATCTTCTTCGGATACACGGGCCGCTGCCGAACTTCATCAATGCCCAAAGCCTTAATTCCATTTAGATCGCGATGTGTAAGCCCATAGGCCACGACCGCTTTAACCGATTCGTACACTTTGTGCCAGCTATTTCCAAATATATGGGCCGTTTCTTCCTGCGATAACCTTCGATCCCACCCCGCCATTTTAATTAGTGTGTGAGAGAAACCTTCTTTATCTAGTATCCGACCCTAGTTCGGAAACCGGTATGATATGCCTGACCCAACAAACCAATCATCTGCACTATCTGAAAGACCGATACCGACTAAGGCGTCTAGCTGGAGGTTTTCTTGTATCAGATAGGTGAGTCCACCGTCAAACGAATGGGATGAACCATTTGCGCTGAGTCCCTCATCCCCGAAGAGTTCTATGTATGCACCCCATCCTCCCGTTAAATCGAGGCCCAGTGCAATGGTATAAATCATGGAAGATAATAAAGAGCGCCCGTTTTCAGTATCTTGGGTTTCCCATTCTACACCCAAATTATATCCTAGAGAAAGTGATTCTGAGAGGGTGTGCGACATGGCAAAACGGAAGCTTGGATCAGTGCGATCGCTACTAAATGCAGCATCGCCCCAGGGCAATGAAATCGCGGAAAGCAATGCGATTTTGGGAAAATAAGCGTTTTCTTTAATCCCGTAAATTTTAACGCCCAACTCACCGTCACCAGACCCGCTTGTATCGTTTCCGGCATTAGGGTCTTCCTTTATATATCCGTCCCATCCCAAGCGTAATTCAATGCCTTCAATAAGCCCGATTCGAACCAACGTTTGAGGGATTTCATATCGTTTCAGATCCGGGTTATCGCCACGTGTGTACAACCAACCGATCTCGGTTTGAAAGAAGCCGGGTTCAATGACAGAACTTGATTCAGTTGCATCAGGCCGATCGGTAACCAGATCTTTTGCATGTAAAAAAGAGGCGCCTGAAAAGATGAAAATAGCCGAAAGTATTTTAAACAATCTCATAATAACATGTCTCCATTTTTATGGTCCAATATTTATGTTTTGATCAATCAAAATAAAATGTTAGAGGGCACCTTAGATACATGTCTTGAATCCGTGGTGGATTGTAAAATTAAATGCCGCAAAAAATGGACCTGAGAGCTTCTGTTCATGCGGCGATCTCCAAATCGAAACACTCCTGTGCGGGTTTGTATTCTAGGATCTTGCGAGGATAGTTGTTAATCCATTTTTCAATCTCACCAATACGGTCGATGGTATATTTTCCGATGTTGTCTCCTTTGGCAACGAAACGACGAACCATACGGTTGGCATTTTCGTTGGAGCCTCGTTCCCAGGAAGAATACGGGTGAGCATAATAGAGTTTAACACGTCTCTTTTTGCTAAATCCGGAACGTTCCATCTGCTCCACGTCGAGAAACTCGCTCCCGTTATCGGCTGTAATCGACTTGAACATCGATCTGAATGGGCCAACTCCCGTCGATCTTTCGATCGCTTTAAGGGCCTGCAGAACCGATGCCTGTGTTTTATCCGAAAGTTTTCTCACCCTTAGCATTCGGGTCTTTCTTTCTACTAACGTCATTAAAACCGGTTTTGAAGTTCCTTTTCCGCCGACGATCAAATCCAATTCCCAGTGCCCAAATTCCTCGCGTTTTTCTACGGTCTTAGGTCGTTTTTCGATACTGGTCCTTCGGGCATGTTGCTTTTTAACCCGCTTAATAGCACGTCTTTTTCGTTTTATCCGTTTTCGTTTTTCCCATAGGGACTCGTTGCTCACCCCCGGGATGAGACCTTGGTCAATATAGGTATACAGCGTTTTTGTACTCACCGCTGCAGGTCTCTGCTCTTGTTTAAGCAAAGGAGCAACCACATCGGGTGAGCGTTTGTGAACAAGAATGTGCTCGCTGATAAACACGGCCGTTTCATGATGCTTTCCAAGCTTAAGCTCAGGTCCCTTGGCCGTCGCATTTAGATCATGAAGTTCCTGGGCTCGATCACTGCTGTATGCTTTCTTCTTTCGCAGTTCTGTATCGAAATGCTCTACCTCCCCACGTTTGATTTCGCGCTCTATGGTTCGACGATGCCTTCCCAGATAGCTAGCTATCTCCAAAGGACGTCCTCGGTTTTTGAGCATTGTTTCAATCATGATCCGTTCTTTCTGTGTCAAATGCTTGCCTTTTCGGGGATGAATACTACTCTTGATTTGTTCCATGTCTTTCTCCTTTTTTTGTCTTCTGTCGAGTTTTTAAATCTAGAAGATTTCGGCATGGAACACTCCTGTTTTACAATATCTTCTTTTGGGCATTTAATATTACAATTCTCAAAAGGTTTAGAACGGTTAAAAAATCTTGCAGCGAAGGACGTGGCTGATAAGATGTCCGGATGCCACGAAAACCAACTATACGGAAATTACTGTTACTCGTGGTGCCTCTCTCTATTTGTCTTGGAATCAGTTGTACACAGACTCAAAGTGACCAGACGGAACCTGCTAAAGTAGATAACTCCGGTCCCGCCGAACCGCTGGTGCTTATTAATACCTCAATCTATACAGTAAACCCAAAACAACCTTGGGCGAAAGCCGTTGCCATACAGGATGGTAAAATCCTGGCCGTTGGCGCTAAGAAAGAAGTGATGAAGCGAGCAGGTTCCAATGCTCGTGTTCTCGATTTGAAAGGCCGTCTGGTTATGCCGGGGTTCCAAGATACGCATCTGCATGCCCTTGAAGCAGGCATGAATGAGAAGCAATTCTATTTCCCCCCAAAAGCCTCTCTTGCCTCTTACGAGCGCCTTGCTCGTAAATGTGCGAAACAACAGCGCGGGGCCTCATGGGTTCTTGGGGCAGGTGTTTCCGTGATTGACTTGCTGGAGAGAGAGGAACTTCCGGTTGACGTTCTTGACCGTGCTGTTCCGGACCGTCCAGCACTCATCCTTGATGATTTAGGGCATGGGGCCTAGGCTAACACTCTAGCCCTCAAAGCAGCATCCTATGATAAATTAAAGGGAAACCCTCCCGGAGGCATTGTACACCGAGATCCCGAATCAGGACGGTTAAGCGGTATTGTTTTTGAAAAATGCCCAGCAAGCCTTGCGGTTGGCCGCCTGGCCACCCACACCCGAGAATCTCGATGCTGCCTACAAAGGATTGCTTACGGGTCTCCACCATTTAGCTGAAAAAGGTATTGCAACCGTAAGCGATGCAGGTGGATACTGGCCACGCGGACATCATGAAGCATGGCTGCGCGCTGAGAAAGAAGGCGCCTTAACCGTCTGTGCCTGTAATGCCCTTTATGTGTCCCCAGATTTACCTTTTGAAAAACAAATCCAGGACTTAAAACGTATTTACTCGAATGATCCCGACCGCCGAGTACGCTTTAATCAGGCGAAGATTTATGCAGATGGAATTCTTAGTCAGGGAACCGGTGCTTTGTATGAACCATACGATGAGTTTTTTGATCTCCCGGATCCGCCGGAGCGTGGCTTTCTTTACTTCAAACCCAAGATGTTGAACCGTTATGCATACGCATTAGAAAAAATCGGTTTTCAATTGCATTTCCATGCCACGGGCGACCGGGGGGCCGGACTGGCCCTAGATGCGATAGAACATGCCCTCAAACAAAGCGGAATCCGAGACCGGCGGCATCGAATTACGCACCTGTACCTCATCGACCGAAAGGATCGTCCCCGATTCAAGACCCTTGGCGTTGTCGCTGACTTTCAGCTCTCGCCGGATTCCATTGATCCAGACTATGCTGATTATATGGAGGAATATATAGGAGACCGTGCCCATGAATTGTTGCCTGTGGCATCCATGCTGGATTCAGGGGCTAAAGTTATTCTTAGCAGCGACTGGGACGCCGACGTACTTGAGCCATTTGAGAAAATTGAAACCGTTGTGACTCGCGCGACGAATGGGATTCCCGGCATAGCCACTGCCATTAAAATGATGACGTTAGATGCAGCCTATCTTCTGCATCACGAAGACAAGACCGGATCGATCGAGGAGGGCAAACTCGCTGACCTAATCATACTCGATCAAGATCTTTTCACCATCCCAACGAACCAGATCAAAAATACGAAAGTTTTGATGACCCTCTTGAGCGGGGAAGAGGTTTACCGTGCACCAGGGTTTTAGGGTATACTTATATGGGTTGTATCCGAGGAAAGAGAAGAGAGCCATCTGACTCGTTCAGCGTCTTGAAACCATTTTTCAGTCAAAATATCTGGATCAAAAACCATCCAGAGAGTGGATAAAAATAAATTAAAAAGTTCCATTCCCGGGAAAACCGTTTTAAAAACCATTCCATTGTTTGGGAAAAAAGAAAAATTCGTTCTCTATAAGGAGGACGTGGTTTGTAGGATGAAGGAAGGAGTTATGTGTATGACGGATTTTTTTGATGATGATCTAGTAAAACGAAAAGAGGCCATGCCCGACCTTAAAATGGGACCTGGGCATGAAAACCCGTCGACGAAAACAGAACCAGGCACGAGTTCTGATGTGCCTTCTCGAGGCGTCTCTGACTTTAATTTGACGAGTATGACACGGCATAAAATAGAGATCGAAGATCAAGTGGCTAATGCCATGAAAGAGTTAGAGCGTTTACGTCAACGGCAGGAAGACCTTGAACAACAAAAAGAAAGCCTGGAAAATCTTCGCCAAAGACAAGATCGATATGCAAAGGGTAAAAGAGATGTTATAGAACGTTTAAGTCAGAATCTTGTGGTCTTAGAAAAAGAAGAACTTCAGGCTGAACAAACATTAGAATTGCTGCATTTAACGCGACAGAAGTTTAAAGCGCGGTTGGAAGAAATTCAGGATTTAAATGAAGAAAATTGGTCTGAAGATATTTTTAGAGAAGAATTGAGTAAAGCGCTTTCGCTGATTGATAATACTCGTGATGAGTATAATAAATCAGTGGCTAAAATCGAAGCCTTGAGCCGCGAAAAAGGGTCTGGCGTTGATCATCAACCGATGTTACTTAATGAAGGGCCGGACCATGAAGGTGAAGAGAAAACGTTTATGTCTTGGTTAAAAGTGGGTTTTGCGGTTTCATTTCCGGTTATTGTAACCTTGACTATTCTAGCGGTGCTCTATTATCTAAACAGCATAGGGATTTTGTAGGTGTAATGATGATCGGCCCACGATTTTCTAATGAATAAAAAAACAGATAGTGTAAATCAGCGTCTTAATGATATTGAACGGGAAACAAGACATGTTCGCAATAGTATCAAGGCCGTGTCAAAAGAAATGGGTCGTACGGGAATAAAATATGACCTTGAAAGAAAGGCGGATCGAACCTGTCAAACAAGGGGTCGCATAGATCGTCATCGTGTTCTTTTCATGAACTATTTGTCCTCCACAGATTTTCCCGGTAACCGTTCCCTGAAAGATGAAAAGTCCGTACAAAAAAACAAAGCGATTTTTATGTTAATCGTTGTTTCCATTACTTGTTATGTCGTAATAAATCTCCTTAACCATTGAAGAAAGAGTTCTTAGTGGTTTGTCTTCCTAATAACCAATAAATCTTCTGAGTAAATCATGTCTAAAGCATACTCAAGCCATACCGAAAAGATAGATGTAGAATATGTGGCGCATCTGGCGAGAATCAAGCTCAATGAGGAAGAGCGAGAACGGTTTCAAGCTCAATTAGAGGAGATTCTTGGATATGTGGATCAATTAAAAACGTTGAATGTAGAAGGCGTTGATCCCATGGCCCATCCTTTTCCGATTCAAAATGTTTTTCGCGAAGATAAAACGTGTCCCAGTCTTGATCATGAGGTAGCCATGAAAAATGCTCCTCAAAAAAGAAACGGCCATTTTATGGTTCCGAAGATTGTGGAATGATTCAGAAGTGTTATTAGCTGTTTGTTATTTTTCATACGAACCTTGAACGGAGAACCCTGAACCTTGAACCCTTATAGTTATCAAAAAGGTACAATACATGAGCTCGTCAACCTATTGGAAAAGGGTGCGTGTACTTCTGAAGAGATTGTTACGGATGTTCTGGATTCGATTGGAGCGTTAGATAAGAAGATTCAAGCATATGTTTTCGTCGACCGGGAAGCTTGTTTGGAACAGGCACAGATGGCAGATCAAGCTCGTCAAGCAGGGAAAAAAGGCTCTCTTCTTGGTGTCCCTATCGCCATTAAAGATGTGCTTAACGTAAAAGGGGACCCGTGTACATGTGCTTCTAAAATAATGGAGGGATATACGGCTTCTTATGATGCGACCGTGATCTCGCGGCTTCGAGAGGAGGGGGCTGTACTACTTGGAAGAGTCAACATGGACGAATTTGCAATGGGGTCTAGCACGGAAAATTCTGCTTTAAAAGTTACGCGAAATCCTTGGAATACAGATTATGTGCCCGGCGGTTCTAGTGGGGGATCTGCTGCAGCGGTTGCTGCGGATGAGGCGATTGCTTCTTTGGGCTCGGACACCGGGGGCTCGATTAGACAGCCGGCAGCGTTCTGTGGGTGTGTGGGGCTGAAGCCGACCTATGGCCGGGTGTCTCGGTATGGTCTTGTGGCTTATGCTTCATCGTTGGATCAGATTGGTCCGATTACAAAGGATGTCCGCGATTCAGCTATTTTACTCGAAGCGATTTCTGGGTATGATCAAATGGATTCTACTTCTGTCGATATGGCTGTACCCGACTTTCAGTCGGCATTGAAAGAGGGCCTTGAGGGTGCTCGGTTAGGGCTTCCCGCAGAATATTTTGTTGAGGGTGTTGACCCGGAAGTAAGAGAAGGGGTAGATAAGGCCATTGAACAATGCCGTAGTCTTGGGGCGGAAACGGTTGAGGTCGATTTGCCACATACCTCTCATGCGATTGCGGCCTATTATATTATTGCGAATGCAGAAGCTTCAGCCAATCTTGCTCGTTTTGATGGGGTTCGATATGGGGCGCGTATCGATGGAAAAGATCCCATTGATATGTACGCAAAAACACGAGAACAAGGATTTGGAGAGGAAGTGAAACGCCGAATTATTCTCGGAACATATGTTCTTAGTAGCGGATATTATGATGCTTATTATTTGCGGGCCCAGAAAGTTCGTACATTGATCCGCAACGATTTTGAAAAGGCCTTTGAATCGTGTGATGCTTTATTAACCCCTACAACACCTACAGCGGCCTTTGCCGTGGGGGAAAAGAAAGGTGACCCGCTTCAAATGTATTTAAATGATGTCTTTACGGTTACAGCTAATCTCGCGGGCATTTGTGGGATTTCTGTTCCATGCGGTTTTACGAGTAAAGGTCTTCCTATTGGGCTGCAGATCTTAGGCCCAGCGTATAAAGAAGAAAATGTTTTGAACGTCGCATACGCCTATGAGCAAGCTGCAGGAAGGTCAAAAGTCTGAAGTCTTTAAGACCGAAGAGGGTTAGTATAAAAAGAGTCTTTGCAGGCGGTGAGGCCGATACTGGATAGTAAGAAGTAGAGAGATGAAAGTGTGAGTTATACAGATTTAGAAATTTGGCAGATAGCACGAAGGCTTGTTCTTGGGATACACGAAATGACATTAAGAAATTTGCCAAAATTTGAACTGTATGAAGAGGGTAACCAAATGGGATACAAAATCTTTACAAGATACATCTTTATACCAAGAGATCCGCAAGGACTTAGAAATGCTTGATAAAAAGATAGATTCTTTTATTCAATCAGTAGAGAAAGGCCGCATAAGTAAAAAATGAATATACTTTTATTTCCGTCTCATAGTTTAGGTTGGTAGCTATTCTTATCCAACATCCAGTATCATGAACTATAAAGTTACCATAGGACTCGAAACACATGTGCAGCTTAAGACAAACACCAAGGTATGGTGTAGTTGTGCGAATGTGTATGGTCATCCTCCGAATACGGATATCTGTCTGATTTGCTTAGGATATCCTGGGAGTTTACCTGTTTTGAATAAGGAGGCGGTACGGTTAACGGTTATGACAGGGCTTATGTTGGGGTGTAACATCAACACATACAGCAAGTTTGATCGGAAAAGCTATTTTTATCCTGATATGCCTAAAAATTATCAGATCTCGCAGTATGACAAACCTTTTTGTGAAGGAGGCGGGGTTGAGATTGATGTTGATGGGGATCGTAAACGTGTAAGCCTTACACGTATACATCTTGAGGAAGATGTCGGTAAAAATATCCATCACGAAAGTGCCAGTCTCATTGATTTTAATCGGGCTGGAACCCCCTTAATGGAAATTGTAACTGAACCGGATATGGAGTCAGCGGATGAGGTGTTTGCCTATCTCCTTGCGCTCAAACAAATTTTGACGTACGGCGCTGTTAGCGACTGTAATCTGGAGCAGGGGAACATTCGTTGCGATGTAAATTGTAGTGTTCGGCCCGCTGACCAGAAAGAGTTAGGGACGAAGACAGAAATAAAAAATATGAATACCTTTAAAGGGGTCTATCGAGCGCTTAAACATGAAATCCAGCGCCAAATAGATGTGGTGGAAAAAGGGGGTGTCATTCATCAAGAAGCACGGCGATGGGATGATCTGGCTGGGGTTACCACAGCGATGCGCCCCAAAGAGTATGCGCATGATTATCGGTATCTTCCCGATCCAGACTTGATGTCTGTCGTTTTGAGTGATGAACAGGTATCAAAATGGAGAGAAGCGTTACCGGAATTGCCTGCGGCGCGAAGAAGCCGATTGGTCGCAGAATATAACATCCCCGAATACGATGCTAAGGTGTTAGCCGCCGATAAAGCCATTGCCGATTATTACGAAGAAGCCGCCCGACTTTCCGACCATCCTAAAGTCGTCTCAAATTGGATTATGACCGAAGTCTTGCGCGCTTTGTCTGAGCACGATAGGGGGATTCAGCAGATTAAAATTTCTCCACAGTATTTAGTGGATCTCGTCAAACTCGTTGATGATAAGACCATCAATATGCCGAGTGCTAAGGAGGTCTTTAATCAAATGTTTGAAACCGGAGAAAATCCTAGTACAATTGTAGAGCACAAAGGGCTCGTTCAGGTAAGCGATACCGATGCCATTGATGCCTTGATTGTACAGGTTCTAGAGGAGCATCCTCAGTCTGTGGGAGACTACAGAAACGGGAAAAAAAACGCAGCGCAATTCCTCGTTGGTCAGGTTATGCGTTTAAGCAAAGGAAAGGCCAATCCTCAGATAGCGATGGAGGCGATTCAGAAAAAGTTGAACAGTTGATAATGCCGAGCACTGTTTTTTTTCGTCATGACGACAAATAACGAATATATCATCGAAATCCTTGAAAATGCCGGGTTAATACTTCAGGAACAAGGTGTACGCGTTATGAGTGTAGCCGATACAGAGGATGGTGATGTTATAGATATCCTGGTTCGTGACGAAGGGATCCATAAAATGGACATCTTAAAGGCGTTGGCGAATCAATTTGGGATGGAGACCATTGATCTTTCCGACGTAGACATTTCTCAAGACATTCTTCAGTTGGTTCCTGGAGATGTGGCTATTCGTTACAAAATCATTCCTGTTTCCGAGACGGATGGACTCTTGACCGTTGCTCTTAGTGATCCTTTGGATGTCGAAACGTTAGATAGCCTGCGCTATATCTTAAAAAGAAACGTGGAAGGCGTTGTTGCAGATTCTAAGAAAATTGATCAAGCGTTAAGTCATTATTATGCAGGATCAACCAGTAGCATAATGGAGTCTGTATTAGAAGAGATTACAGATGCCGCGGGGGGACTCGTTACAGTCGATGGGGTATCCCTTGATTCTAGTGAAGAGGTTTCTGAATCTGATACCCCTATTATCAAACTAGCCAGTCTCATTATTTTTGAAGCGTTTCGAAATAGGGCTTCGGATGTACATATCGAACCCTTGGCCAAAAAATTAAGAGTCCGGTATCGGATTGATGGGGTGCTGCAGGAAGTTGATAGAGCGCTTCACGATAGAGGTGTCGCGATGTAGCACGAAGAAAACCAGCCGATTACCTCGTCGGGAGAAACCTCTTCGAACGCTTGTGTGATCGCTTCAGATAGTTCCTGCTGACTGCGGGCTGCAAGGCTGCCCAACCGATTCTTTATCTTGCCCCACATTTTTTCAATGGGGTTGGAATCGGGGCTGTAGGGTGGAAGGAATCTTACATGGGCCCCACATGACTCAATGAGTTCAATGACCTTGGGATTGTGATGGACGCGAAGATTGTCCATGATGACGATGTCTTCAGGTGAAAGAGTCGGGAGAAGAACCCGGCGAATATATTCTCCAAAAACAGCCGTCTCTGTCGCCCCCTCCCCCTCCATAGCCGCTGTTGTTCCGTCCAGGCGGACCGAAGAAGTCAAGGTGGTGGTACACCAATGTCCATGAGGCGTTTTGGCAAAAAGCCTGTTCCCGCCCAACGCCCGGCCCCGCAGACGAGTCATATTCGTTTTCGCCCCGGATTCATCAATAAAGACAAGGCGACTTGGATCAAGTTTGGCCACCTCTTGGATCCACTGCTTTCTCAAGAGATTTACATCCGCCCGGTCTTGCTCGCTGGCGTGAAGCGTTTCTTTTATACCGGCAGCCCAACCGATTCAACGCCCGCTGTACGGCCATGATCGACCCCTTCACGCCGCTCATGTTCTTGAGTTCTTCAAGCGTTGCCGGGATGTTTGCCCACCAGTTGAGCCAACGCCTTGAGCTGCTTTCCGCTGTAGAGGGCCTGACGATGCCCACGCGGTCGGGGAGCGGTCTGTCCGGTTTCGTTGAAACGAGAGAGCCCACGCTGAAACGTTCTAAGATCTACACGATAAGAAGATGCGATATCAGCCTGGGAACCTTTGCCCATTTTGTAGGCATCTATCGCACGCCGCCGGATTTCTGCTGTTGCTATACTCGTGTCATGGAGTATAGATCTTCTAAAGAGGCATTTCAATCGTTAAATGCTCTAGCCCTCCTCGGCGACTTCAGTCGGCGATTATAAGTCGATTAAAAATTATGGCGAATATGCAGATTGCCGAAAAAAGATTATCTCAAGATGGCCGTATTCAAATCAAGGTGATGGGGCGGGAACTTGATTTACGTGTTTCAACGGTTCCCTCTAATCATGGGGAAAGTATTGTCATGCGTATTTTGGACAAAGATAGCTTGAAGCTAGGATTGCCTCAATTGGGTTTTCTTGCTGATGACCAACAAACCTTTGAAGAACTCATTAAACTAGCGGATGGGATTGTCCTGGTCACCGGACCTACAGGATCGGGTAAAACCACCACACTGTATTCATGTTTAAACTATCTAAATCAACCGGACCGGAAGATTATAACGGTTGAAGACCCTGTTGAATATCAACTAGCCGGTATTAATCAAGTGCATGTACGCGCTTCCATTGGCCTAACATTTTCAGCTGCCTGGTGGATTGTAAAATTAAATGCCGCAAAAAATGGACCTGAGAGCTTCTGTTCATGCGGCGATCTCCAAATCGAAACACTCCTGTGCGGGTTTGTATTCTAGGATCTTGCGAGGATAGTTGTTAATCCATTTTTCAATCTCACCAATACGGTCGATGGTATATTTTCCGATGTTGTCTCCTTTGGCGACGAAACGACAAACCATACGGTTGGCATTTTCGTTGGAGCCTCGTTCCCAGGAAGAATACAGGTGAGCATAATAGAGTTTAACATGTCTCTTTTTGCTAAATCCGGAACGTTCCATCTGCTCCACGTCGAGAAACTCGCTCCCGTTATCGGCTGTAATCGACTTGAACATCGATCTGAATGGGCCAACTCCCATCGATCTTTCGATCGCTTTGAGGGCCTGCAGAACCGATGCCTGTGTTTTATCCGAAAGTTTTCTCACCCTTAGCATTCGGGTCTTTCTTTCTACTAACGTCATTAAAACCGGTTTTGAAGTTCCTTTTCCGCCGACGATCAAATCCAATTCCCAGTGCCCAAATTCCTCGCGTTTTTCTACGGTCTTAGGTCGTTTTTCGATACTGGTCCTTCGGGCATGTTGCTTTTTAACCCGCTTAATAGCACGTCTTTTTCGTTTTATCCGTTTTCGTTTTTCCCATAGGGACTCGTTGCTCACCCCCGGGATGAGACCTTGGTCAATATAGGTATACAGCGTTTTTGTACTCACCGCTGCAGGTCTCTGCTCTTGTTTAAGCAAAGGAGCAACCACATCGGGTGAGCGTTTGTGAACAAGAATGTGCTCGCTGATAAACACAGCCGTTTCATGATGCTTTCCAAGCTTAAGCTCAGGTCCCTTGGCCGTCGCATTTAGATCATGAAGTTCCTGGGCTCGATCACTGCTGTATGCTTTCTTCTTTCGCGGCTCTGTATCGAAATGCTCTACCTCCCCACGTTTAATTTCGCGCTCTATGGTTCGACGATGCCTTCCCAGATAGCTGGCTATCTCCAAAGGACGTCCTCGGTTTTTGAGCATTGTCTCAATCATGATCCGTTCTTTCTGTGTCAAATGCTTGCCTTTTCGGGGATGAATACTACTCTTGATTTGTTCCATGTCTTTCTCCTTTTTTTGTCTTCTGTCGAGTTTCTAAATCTAGAAGATTTCGGCATGGAACACTCCTGTTTTACAATATCTTCTTTTGGGCATTTAATATTACAATTCTCACATTCTTCGACAGGCCCCTAACGTTATTATGATTGGCGAGATTCATGATTTAGAAACGGCCGACATTGCTATCAATGCCTCACTCACCGGACATTTGGTCTTTAGTGCCTTGGACACAAATGATGCGCCCAGCGCCATTGCCCGATTATTAGACATTGGTGTTAAGCCTTTTTTGGTGGCTTCTTCAATCCGCGGGATTATGGCCCAGCGCCTCGTAAGAAGCATCTGCGAAACCTGTAGAGAAGAATACGTGCCCGAAAAATCTGAACTCAGTCTGTTGGGAAATGCGAGTCAGCAGGTTAAAAGCGTGACGATGTATCGAGGCACGGGATGTTCTCAGTGTGGAATGTCCGGGTATCGGGGACGGATTGGGATCTTCGAAATACTGGTGCTTAACGACGAAATTTGGCAGATGATATTTGAAGATGTGTCCTCGACAGAGCTGCGTAACAAGGCGCGCCAACTGGGTATGCGGACCCTGCGAGAGGATGGAATCCGTAAGGTGATCGGAGGGCAAACTACCGTTGAAGAAGTCTTGCGTGTATCCGCGAGAGATCTCGGATTATGAGTGAAGAAAAAACAGTTGATGTATCTATTCAAGACTTGCTGCAATTGGTCGTAGATGAAAACGCTTCTGATCTTCATGTAGCGGTTGGAACGCCGCCTGTATACCGAATTCATGGAAAGCTGCATCCTTTAGATACTCATCCTTTAAAGGCCAAAGATACGGAACGCCTTATTCAATCGATTGTTCCCGAAAAATATCAAAACGACCTCCAAGAGAATGGCGGCGCCGATTTTGCTTTCAGTTTTGAGGGTCAAGCCCGATTTTGGGTTAGTGTTTTTAAGCAAAAAGGGAGCATGAGTATGGCTCTTCGTTTAATTCCGACAACGTTAATCTCCCTCGACGACATGGGGTTACCTGCGCAAATACAAGAGCTGCTTTATAAACCGCGTGGATTAATATCGGTGACCGGCCCGACGGGGAGTGGGGAAACAACCACGCTAGCCAGTATGGTTAACGTCATTAATGAGGAACGGGATTGCCATATTCTTACCATTGAAGATCCTATAGAATATTATCATCCTCATAAAAAGAGCATTATTTCTCAGCGTGAAATAGGGGTGGATGTTCCCAGTTTTAGCGAAGCCCTTCGTCGTGGTTTACGGCAGGATCCCGATGTGATGCTTGTGGGCGAACTCCGCGATCTTGAAACCATGGAAGCCGCTATTACAGCGGCCGAAACCGGACATCTTGTTTTAGCCACCTTGCATACAACCGGGGCGGCCCCTACCGTGGATCGTATGGTAGATGCGTTCCCTTCTACCCAACAAGAACAAATTCGGATCCAGTTATCCATTAGCCTTTTGGCTGTGATTTCTTAATTGCTAATTCCACGGCAAGATCAAACAGGACGTATCGCAGCCTTTGAAACCATGGTGGCTACACCTTCTATTCGAGCCCTTATTCGAGAGAATAAAACCTATAGAATAACGTCTGATATTCAAACGGGTTCACGGTTGGGTATGGTCACCTTAGATGCACATCTCATGGAATTATATCGGCAAGGGATCATATCGCATGAAGAACTTGTAGGGAAATCTCAAGACACAGATACCATCCATCAAAAACTTTTAGAAATGGAACTCAAAAAACGATAAGCATGCACCCTAAAGGGAAACATAGATATGTCTGATACGACACGACAAGATCCTTTATTGGATGAATTAATTCAGCGCGATTTATTGACCTCAGAGCAAATACAAGAAGTCCAAGAGGAACATGAGCGTACAAGAAAATCAATCCGCGAACTTATTGTAGACATGGAAGTGTTAGCGGAAGATCAATTGCTGGAGATCATTGCAGGATACCTTGGTTCCCATATTGTTGACTTAAAGACAGCAGCCATTCCCCCTGACGTGATTCGTTCTTTACCCACCAGTGTGGCGCGTATGTATAATATTTTACCGATTGAAGCCGATCCTGACTCTGTCGTTTTAGCCACGTCTGAACTGCTCAGTCCTGAAATCATCGATGAACTTAGATTTGTGCTTACCCGCGATGTAACGTTTGTTGTCACCAGCGCTGAATACATTAGAGCAGCGCTCAATGATCATTATGGGGATGCCAGTGAATCTGTAAGCGACATGTTGTCAGCCCTAGAGGTCGAACTTGAAGATGCCGGTAGTGTGATTGAAGCCGGCGGAAAAGAAGGAGACGAGATTAATCTGGAGGAGGCCGCTAACTTGGCTCCTGTCGTTCGTTTCGTCAACCTGGTCCTTTACCAGGCCGTACAAGACCGTGCTTCGGACATCCACTTTGGGCCTTTTGAAAATGATTTTAGAATCAGATATCGTGTTGATGGCGCCTTATATGAAATGGCGCCACCGCCTAAGCATCTTGCATTGCCTGTTATTTCCCGTATAAAAGTGGTCTCTGGGCTTAACATTGCCGAACGGCGTTTACCCCAAGATGGTCAAATTCAGGTTCATATGGGGGGGACGTTCTGTTGATTTTCGAGTTTCAACACTGCCCACGTAGCATGGAGAGAGTGTTGTATTACGTATCTTAGATCGCAGCGTTGTATCCTTAGATCTTGAAAACATAGGCTTGCCAGATGATATCTATGAGGACTTTATTACAGATATCCATAAACCCAATGGCATTATAATCGTAACAGGGCCTACAGGACCGGGAAAAACAACCACACTCTACTCTGCATTAGGCAAAGTCAATTCTATTGAAAGCAAATTACTCACTGCCGAAGATCCCGTCGAGTATGATATTGAGGGGATTATCCAAATTCCTATGAATAGCAGTGTTGGATTAGACTTCTCGCGTACGCTCCGCGCTTTTTTGCGTCAAGATCCCGATATCATTATGGTGGGCGAAATTCGTGATACAGAAACCGCACAAATTGCTATTCAAGCTGCCTTGACAGGACACCTTGTATTCTCAACATTGCATACCAACGATGCCGCCGGCGCTATTACTCGTTTAATTGACATGGGGCTTGAACCTTTTCTCATTTCTTCTAGTATTGAGGTTATTGTAGGGCAAAGACTATTGCGAGGTATATGTGACGGGTGCAAAACGTCCTACGTGCCAGAAGAAGATAAGATTTCTATATTAGGGTTAACACTGGATCAGATCGGTGATCGACCGTTCCTTTTTGGGTCAGGTTGCGAGCAATGTAGCGATACCGGATACCGAGGACGGTGTGGTGTTTTTGAATACCTAAGAATCACCGATCCCATTCGTGAGTTGATTAACCAACGAAAGCCCACAGTGGTCATACGTGACAAAACCGTTGAATTAGGGATGCGCACACTTCGTGAGGATGGCATTCGTTCCATTCTAGATGGATACACAACCCTAGAAGAAGTATTAAAATATACGTAAGAAAAGTTTTACGGTTCACGGTTATATTGAACCGAGAACCTGGATCCGTCAGTTAAACGTGAGATTTCTGTGCGAATGCTTTGGAGGCAAAAGGTTGCAAAAAAACGCAGGCGCACCCGCTGGGTGCGTCGAGGCTTTTTTGTAATTCCTTTTGGCCCAAATGGTTCGTGCAGAAAACCGCGTTTAACTGACGGATCCAGGGAGAACCTTGAACCCTGAATCAAGAACCCTAAACCGTGAAAAACTTTACATATGTAGCCTTAGATTCCAATGGAAAGGAACGGACCGGTATGATCCGCGCTGACAGCGAGACCGCTGCCGTGACCCAAATCAAGCAGCGTGGTTTATTTCCTACGACCGTTACCGAAGGGAGAGGAGCAAAGGTCGCTAAAAAGCAAAAAAGAATTCCTGCAAATAAAGCGATCGGCAAAAAGAAAAACGTTGCCAATATTGAAATAAAAATACCGGGCCTCGGAGCGCGGGTAAAGCCTAAACAGCTTATGGTCATCACCAGACAGCTTTCCACCCTCATCAACGCGGGGTTACCCCTGTTACGGAGCCTTCAGGTTTTAGAAAAACAAGAAAAAAATTTTGCCCTTAAAAAGGCCTTATCGGAATCCGGTGAGGTTATTCAGACAGGGAGCACCTTTGCTGAAGCCTTATCTCAACACCCTAAAATATTCAGCAAACTCTTTATCAACATGGTCAAGGCGGGTGAAATTGGCGGGGTATTAGACGTGGTTCTCGCTCGTTTAGCCGAATTTATGGAAAAGGCTGAAAAGATAAAAACTAAAGTCAAAGGCGCGATGGTTTATCCCATTGTCGTCTTAGTGATGGCCTTTGGTATTTTGACATTTCTCATGATCAAAATCGTTCCAAAATTCAGAGAGGTTTTTACCGATATGGTTGCAGGAAAAACATTGCCGGTCATAACCCAGCTTGTATTCAATACCAGTGAGTTTATTATACACCGTTTTCATGTTATGATCATAAGTCTTGTTACTATTGTCGTTATCATAAAAATAATCGGTAAAACCTCCAAAGGCCAGCTGGTCATGGATATCTTAAAATTACGTCTTCCCTTGTTTGGTACCTTAGTCCGAAAAACAGCAGTAGCACGTTTTACGCGAACGCTCGGAACGCTTATGACACCCGGTGTGCCTGTTCTTCAGGCCTTAACCATTGTCAGTGAAACAGCGGACAATGCCGTGATTTCCAAGGCTGTTCTCACCATTCACGATAGCATTAAAGAGGGGGAGAACATGGCTCCACCCCTTGAGGCCACCGGTGTTTTCCAGCCGATCGTTGTTAGCATGGTTGAGGTCGGTGAAGAAACAGGCGAACTCCCTGAAATGCTCGTCAGAATAGCAGACGGATATGATGAAGAAGTCGATGCTGCTGTCGCCGGGCTAACCGCTACCATCGAACCCATTATGATCGTTGTTTTAGCTTTAATTGTTGGGACCATTGTCATCGCGCTTTTTATACCGCTCATTTCCATCATTGGTTCATTATCTTAAGAAAAATCAAATGTCAAAGATCAGAAATCAGAAGTCAGAAGTCAGTAATTTATGGATCTGTCCATCTTCAGTCTTCCATCCACGATCCTCAATTTTCCGAGTTCCTGGGTTTACCTTGCTAGAACTACTTGTCGTGGTTTCCATTATTAGTTTTTTTCTCGCTATATCCTTTCCGCTTCTAAGTAAAGCCATCATTAAAGCCAAAGTGGCCCAGGCCCAAAAAGACATATCCAGCATCAAATCAGCTGCCGAAGCCTATTACACGGAATACAGCAAAATTCCTGTTCCAGGAACAGATTTAGGGGCCAGTCCAGATGTTGGGTATACAGGCGCAGATAGTCAGCGTATCATAAAGGTTTTAATCGGGGACGATACAGATGCATTTATTTCAAATCGGGAAAAAATAAAATTTCTTGAACCGGGCCAACTTATCCAACCTGACGGAACCTTTACCGATTCGTGGGGGCGACAGTATAGTATGAAATTTGATGCTGACTATGATGGGGCCATAACCTATAATGGCACCGGTCACTATACACGCGTTATTGTAACTAGCTACGGCTCAAACGGAGACGATAGCGATGAGAGTAATGACATTGTTTCCTATGAATAGTTTGATGTGTAAAAATCGCCATCGAAGATGGCCTAACTTGAATCCATTCAAAACACGGTCTGGGCTTACATTGATCGAATTGCTTACCGTTGTCACATTAATTGCCATTTTGGCTACATTTGTCCTCGGGACAGCTGGGTACGCAAAAAAGAAAGCCGCGATTGCCAAAGCAAAATCGCAACTAGAAACAATAAAAACGGGGGTAGAAAACTTTCGCACGGATTGGGGACTCTACCCCCCTGTAGACACCATGGTCGGATTAGTCTCTAACTTATATTTCAAGCCCATTGCCGATAGCAAAAAGGTCTACATAGAATTAGATCCGAGTGAATTACAAGGCCATTCATTATACGATCCGTGGGGTGGAGAATATAACTATCTCAGCGCGAATCCATCGAATAACCTAGATTCCTATGATTTGTGGAGTACAAGCCCAGATGATCGTTCCACGGAGACTTTAGACGATATAAAAAATTGGTAGTTCAGGGCATATGTATTAAACTAAAACCAATGAACAACCTGGAGCAGCCAAGCCGCAAACAAAAGAGAGAAAAAGACTATTATTAACCACGAAACACACCAAACACACGAAAGAAAAGAGAACGGCATTGTATATCGTGATGAGAGCTACAAGATGATGGGTGCCTGTTTCGAGGTGTATACCGAAAAAGGCAATGGTTTTTTCGAGGCCGTCTACCAAGAGTGTCTTCGCAAAGAGTTCTCTCTTCAGCAAATACCGTTTGTAAATTGATTTTTTTCGTGTGTCTCGTGGTTTCCGCTGCAGCGGATCAGCCTGTGGCTGAAAAAAATTTGTTTTTTAAACAAAATATGAAAGATAGCAGTAGAAACAACAATATAGGCCCGCGATCTTCTTCTGTTCAGACCTCTGATCCCTGGCGTTTTCCTTCTGCTTTCACTTTCATAGAATTACTAGTTGTGATGGCCATCATCGCTGCATTAGCGGCCATGCTATTCCCGACCATTCGTTCATCGCTCGTCAAATCCAGAGATTACAAAGCCCAAGTTGAAGTATCTGCCATTGAAGTCGCTCTCAAGGGTTTATTTAATGAATATAATAAGTGGCCAGACTTTTATGCCATGCCCGGGTTGACGAACAGTACACCTCTAGAAAACACCCAAGGAGGTATACCCATGAAATCCGATCTTGTGAATATTCTTCAAGGGAGAAACACAAGCGATGTTCTTGTTCATAACCCGCGATTACGCAGATTTATGGAGTTTTCCGAAAGATCCATTAATGCCCAAGGACAATTCGTTGATCCCTGGGGAAATCCCTATAAATTCATGGTCGTTTATAACTACGACAACATTCTAACAGTCACCTATTCCGCCGGCTTAAGTACCAACTTGTATCGTTCAGTGGCGGTTTGGTCCATGGGACCCGATGAAGCCAATAGCACACTTACAGAGCTTGAAGATGATGTTATAAGCTGGTAATAGACCTCCTTTATTCTTCACAACCGACCTGTGTAGAGATCAGCAACTGGAAAGACCATCTCATAATCCCCCCAGCACAGATCGCCATATTTCAAGGTAAAATTTTTGAAAAGATCTTTATCTCTATACTTTGTGGTCATGGGACTTTTGGTATGTAGGAGGAAATCGGAGAAGTCGACAACCCGTTCCTCCTCTTGATTAAAGGTTAATCGCAACTTAAAATCTCCTGCGTATTTTGCAGAGGTGATCTCTAATAATTTGGGTTCAGCAGATATCATTTTAGCCTCACGGTTATGTTCTCACACTCCATGGGTTTATTGTCTACAAAGAAATCGATCCATTTTCGGCGGATATCCAGGGCTTTCTCTTCCACCAATTCTTTGAATCTTTATAGTTCTTTCAGAGTTAAAGGCCTTTTACCCTTTACATCCAAATATACAGTTTCTGAAAGCCTCCCCACAAGAAAAATAAGCTCTTCTTTGCCTTACCTATTTTCGACTTTTCCATGAACGTGAATCGGTTCATGCTCGTTCGAATAGAACATGACGAGCAGACCAAAATATGTGTATAGTTTCGGCATATGAAAGTAGAATATATTTCATGATCCGAACTTTTCAAGCTTTTTCCATCAGGCTTGGATCAAAGTTAACTAACCAGAGCTGGCCACGCTCAAATGATTTCATTCGCTTTCGTTAAGATGTAAGATAATACCTGAATCCGTCATCTATCGCTTCGGAAGGCGTTTTGGGGCTCAAAAGTTGAAAAATTTTTTCCTTGAGATGCTCGCTTTTGGGCGGATTGGGACCGGCAAGTATCACCCTGATGAATTTTTTGAGCGTACAGGTCAGATTCACTCTGATTTGGCCATTTTGGGGCGTAGGCCTCCTTGGGCAGTCGCCTTAGAGTATTGTTAAAGGTGCACGGAGGGCTATGCGAAGGAATGGGCAATATCTTGTATCACTTCAAACCAGCGACAACGCTTGCCAAAGTGAAGTTCAATTCGTCCGGCGTGGCGGACCAATCGAACCGCGCAATAAACGATATTTTTGAGAACCGTTTTGATTCGCCAGCGCGGGATGTTGATTTTCTGCGGGGCAAGCCCAGCCCGTTTGATGACCTCTTGGCCAAGACCGCGCAATAGGTTGAAGGCCACCATGGCGCATAACAGAATAATCTTATTGGCACAGGGTCTCCCCGAAGGCAATCGCTCAACATCAAGATCGCTTTTGAGTTCACTGTGGTATTGCTCGCTGGGGCCATGTCCATGATAGAGATCTAGCACCGTCTTGGCACGACAAGAGAGGTTCGTCCACCAGGTGTTCACCTCAAGTTTAGGAACTAGAAGTTTCTGACCATCGATATCGATGGTGCGTTCAATCACTTCGAAGGCCACCGGGACACAAGGGCGGTTTTGGTCACCACCGGGATGGAAATGATCGAAAAAGCCTGTGTAAACGTTCTTGCCTTCACGACTGTCTTGTTTGTCTCCAACTCGGCGTGCAAGGGCCAGCATTTGTTCAGGACATTCGCGGCGAGGATTTCGCTTTACGATAAAATAATGATCCCCAAAAGCGTCGAAGTTATCGGCCGCAGCGTTGCCACTATCAAGCCGAAGCAAACATTTTCCACCCAGGCCCAGAGTTTGGAGCGTTTCAACGCTGCGGGCAATAAACGCGGTCGTTCCCGACTGACAATGTTGTTTACCGGGTCGAAGTTCGCACTCAAGCATGTGGCCTTGAGTGCCCACATAGGCAAATATCGGGGCGTAACCATCATGGCCCTTCTAGGTGTAGGAAACGCCTTCTTTCGAAGAGCCTGAGTGACCTAAAGGGCTCACATCGATATCGACGGGAACAAGATCAAGCCCTTCAACATCTACCTAGCCAAAGGGGCCCGAGGAAAGAAGTTCGGTGTTGAGTTTGCGTAGCCCCACATGGGTTCTGGCTGGGGGCAGGTCGTCGAAACGACGTCGGAACACCGGCTCAGAGGCTACCTTTTTAACTCCCCTTTTTAAGTCCAAAGGCATTCATAAAAATCTCATCACCCCGGTACAGGTCGATATCATTGAAATCGGTTCGACCGTTGCAAAGTAAGCCGATCTGGGTAAGGAGGATCTCCCGATCAGAGATCGCATCGGAGCGGCGTGGTTGAAAATTGGAGGGAAGAATCCGTTGAGCATGATCCTCAAGCAGCAGGCCGCAAAGATGATTTCCGCTTGTGCTGTTGAGTTCGCCCTTGCCAGTCTTTATTTTATATTGTTTCATATACACACCTGTTGGGGTGGGGTTGTTTGTTTGAATACGGGTATGCTCCCCGCTTTAGCCCAACAGGTAATGAAAAATCGTCAGATTTTATCTGACGGATTCAGGTTGAAGTAATATTCCGTCACTTTGATCGATATTTACTCCATATCCTCCTGAATCGGCTATGGTCATAGCTCTAACTCCGGCGTTTGTTACGCCCACAATATCGAATCTGCCTGTGGAGATGGTTAGATCTGTTCCTGCCCCTTGGACATATACACCATTATATAAGATGTTGTTTTCCGTATAGTTTCCCGCCGCAACAATGACCTGCCCAACACTATTGCTCGACACCAAATCAATGCCCTTTTGGATCGTCGCAACAGGGAAGGTTATACTTCCGTCGTTTGTATTATTTCCATTGAGCCCATCGACATAGACAACAGAAAGGGATCCGGTTCCTGTATTGGCTATACACGGATCACTGCCCAACAGCATCTCCATCAGATTGGCAATAGCATCACCATCGGGATTTCCGTCGGCATCACTCAGTTGCGGATTCAGACAGGCATGCTGAACTTCGTACCCGTCCTCCATTCCGTCGGCATCTGAATCGACAAGAGTTATATCCAAACCGATAAGGCTTTCTTGTAGGTTATCCAAACCGTTACCATCAAGATCATTGGTTGCGTCAGTGGGGTCTAGAGGGTTTAGAAAGAAATGTGAATGCTCAAGCAGATCATGGATGCCATCCCCATCGATATCGTTAGGAGTCTGAATGTCCACCTTGTTGACTCGATAAAAGAAAGCTTTTTGTGTGGTGAGTGAAATGGGGTCAACCCATGTTTGTTGTTGGTTATATCCTGATTCAACATCCAACGCGTCCCACGTATCGGTCAAGGATTCAGTGCCCCAGATTTGAAAATAGAAGGTGTTGGTTCCATCATAGATAAGTTTGAATCCTGAAGGATCTGGTTCAGCATCAATATGATTCAGCATCAATATGAAAGCTGTCAGCGACAACATGAAAAATCCATGCTGTTATGACAAGAACCAATAAAAGGGTCAATGCGTGAGCTTTACGTCTCATACGATTAAATACCTTATCAGACACAGGCTGATATACGATACAGACTACGGCTATCGGGATATAAAGGCTTATACGAAGCAAATCCCGACAACCGTCTGGAAGTATCGATGACGATCAAAAATTTGTCAATCTATTATTTTTCGGCCTATTACCTTCAACCGCAGAACACCGCGTTTAACTGACGGATCCAGGTATAACTAATATCCATTGCTACGTAATTATCTTGCCTGGTGAGAAAAAAGTAAAAAATTCTTTACATTGATTGGATCATGGGTATTTTGCACAGATCGTGAACAGTATAGAATATAACAAATGGGGGTGAGTCATGAAAGAATCATATCAACATCCTGAATACTTAACAGTGCCTGATGCTGCTAAGTTTTCTGGAGTTTCTCGAAATACCCTATATATGTGGGTGAAAAGCGGTAAGTTATCCGCCTATCAAACACCGGGAAGAACAAATTTTATAAGGCCTTCTGATCTTGTAGATTTTATGAGAACAAGTGGGATGTTTGTCCCTTCCGGATTATCGGTATTGGCAAAGAAAGATGAAGAGCTAGATGGCCCTGTAATCGTAGATGAATCCTCAGATGATAATGCTACAGAGGCGATTCTTGTTGTGGACGATGAACCGTCGTCCAGAAATTTGCTTGTCCGTACGGTTAACCCATTGTCTAAAATCTATCAAGCCGAAACAGGGTATGAAGCCCTTCACCTGTTAACCTTGCATTCCGAAATTAATATTACATTGCTAGATTTGCGTATGCCGGGTCTGCATGGGTTGGCTACATTGGCGGAAATAAATCGTTGCAGACCTGAAGTTCGAATTGTCGTTGTAACAGGGTTTGTCGATGATATTCCTTCCGAACTTTTGCGCGATGGCGGAAGTATTGCGGGTGTCATTGAGAAGCCTTTTAGTATTTCTGCTTTACAGCAAACCGTTAAAGATTTGCAAGAAAGCTTTTCTTCATCCCGGAGTGCTGCTACTACTCTTTAAAATCACAAAAAAATAAAAGTGTAGTTTCAAGGTTATGCAGGAGTGTCGACACAGATGCTTCTGCATATTTTTTACTGAAGAAGAATTCCGTTCTATCAATACGAATTAGAACTCGTGGGAAATAAAAAGTATGCAACACATTAACATAGGGCTACTAGGGTTTGGCACCGTTGGGGCCGGCGTTGTTGAAGGGATTCAGCGTAACGGCAATCTTATTGCCCAGAGAACGGATATACAACTTCATGTTAGTAAAATTGCTGATTTAGACATTGCAAAAGATCGTGGGGTACAAGTAGAACCTTCTGTGCTAACGACTGATGCTGAATCCGTAGTCAACGATCCCACTATAGATATTATTGTAGAGCTCATTGGAGGGACGTCCATTGCACGCGAGTTGACGTTAAAAGCCTTCAAAAATGGGAAATCTGTCATTACGGCGAATAAAGCGCTTGTAGCAGAGCATGGTGATGAGATATATGCTGCAGCGAACGAACATCATGTAGACTTGTACTTTGAGGCTAGCGTCGGGGGTGGAATTCCTATTATTCGCGCAATCCGTGAAGGACTTGTTGCGAATCATACCAGGAGTATCTATGGAATTCTGAATGGAACCTGTAATTATATCTTAACGCGTATGGAACATGAAGCATTGCCTTTTGATCAAGTCCTGGAAGAAGCACAAGATGCGGGGTATGCTGAAGCAGAGCCAAGCCTAGACATTGATGGTCATGATACCGCACACAAAGCCTGTATCTTGGCTTCTATGGCTTATGGCTTTCCTGTAGCGATGTCTGATATTTATGTTGAAGGGATTCGAGGGTTTAATCCCACCGATATCAGCTACGGAAAAGAATTAGGGTATCGTATCAAATTGCTCGCCATTATTAAAAGCATCCAGGATCAAATAGAAGTACGTGTTCATCCAGCTCTTATTCCTTTAGAACACACACTGGCTTCCGTAGATGGAGTCTTTAACGCGATCATGGTCTCTGGAGATGTTGTAGGTGATACACTATATTCTGGCAAAGGAGCAGGACGTCAACCGACCGCAAGTGCGGTTATTGGTGATATAGTAGATGTAGCCCGAAATATAGTTGCCCATACGCCTAGGCGCATACCTGCGTTTGTTCATTACGAAAAACAGGGACGGGTCAAGCCGATCGATGAGGTCTGCTCTCGATATTATGTTCGGTTATCCCTGTTAGATCGCCCGGGCACGCTAGGGCAAGTCGCTCAAATTTTCGGGCAACATGAGATCGGTATTGCTTCGGTTATTCAAAAAGAAACCTGTCTAGATCAACATGTTCCTGTTATTATCGTTACGGGGCCGGTTTCAGAGAAAAATGTCTGCTCTGCGTTAGCTGAGATTCGTGCATTTGATCTTGTAGATGGGGCACCGATTAAAATCCACATAGAAGGTTTCTAACATACCCCCGAGTGTTTTCTCCTGTGAAAGAAAATAAACGATGAGTTTGCTTGTACAAAAATATGGCGGGACTTCCGTTGCGGATGTAGCATGCATGAAGTGTGTGGCACAGAACGTGTATGAAACACAAAAAAAAGGTCACTCCGTAGTCGTTGTTGTCAGTGCCATGGGAAAAACAACGGATAATCTTGTGGTGTTAGCGAAAGAAGTCAATCCGCGCCCTGATAACCGTGAAATGGATATGCTTCTGGCCAGTGGTGAGCAGATTTCTGTAGCTGTTTTAGCCATGACGCTGCATGCCATGGGTGCCGAAGCTGTTTCTATGACGGGTCCACAGGCAGGAATTTTCACTGACCATGTACATGCCAAGGCCAAGATTGTGGATATCAAACCCGAACGTATTTTCCGACATCTAGATAAAGCTCGTATTGTAATCGTTGCTGGATTTCAGGGATTAACACCCTCCCAAGAGATTGCCACATTAGGACGGGGAGGATCTGATACAACGGCCGTTGCTTTGGCGGCAGCCTTAAAAGCGGACCGATGCCAAATATTTACAGATGTTGACGGGATCTATACGGCAGATCCACGTGTTGTCAAGAAAGCCAGGAGATTAGATGAAATTTCATACGATGAAATGCTCGAATTAGCGAGCTTAGGTGCTAAAGTTTTACAGTCCAGAGCTGTCGAATTTGCGAAAAAATATAATGTAATGCTAGAGGTTTTATCTAGTTTTCATTCCAAACCCGGGACCCTTGTTAGAGAAGAGGTGACAGATATGGAAAAAATAGTAGTTCGCGGCGTTGCTGCCGATAAAGACCAAGCTAAAATAACCTTGCAGAGCGTTCTTGACCAGCCCGGTGTGGCTGCAAATCTATTCAAAGAACTTGCTGCCGCCAATATTAATGTTGATATGATTGTCCAAAACGTGAGCCAAGAAGGCCATACCGACATCTCCTTTACCGTTCCTGTCAATGACCTCAATCAGACAAAAGACGTGGTCGAAAAGCTTTTGGCTTCCGTCGATGCGAGGGGTATGCATATAGACGAAAGTATTGCTAAAGTAAGCATTGTGGGTGTAGGTATGAAGAGCCATTCTGGAGTGGCGTACCGGATGTTCAAGACGTTAGCGGAAAACAGCATCAACATCGAAATGATTTCTACATCTGAAATTAAAATTTCGGTTGTTATCCAAGAGTGCCAAGCGGATGAGGCTGTCCAGATATTACACACCGTATTTGAATTGGATCAAGCGCCTGCAGAAGAAGCGTAGGAACGTGTTGGCCATGAAAAAAATCGAAATATATGATACTACACTTCGCGATGGCGTGCAGGGAGAAGGGATCTCTTTCTCTGGGGAGGGAAAAATTCGTATTGCCAAAAAGCTTGATGACTTAGGTGTCGATTACATTGAAGGCGGATATGCCGCCTCCAACCCAAAAGACATGGCTTTTTTTAAAACCATCAAAAAAGAAAAACTTCAGCACGCCCAGATCGTGGCTTTTGGAAGTACGCGAAGGGCCCATATACCTGTGGCTGAAGATCCAGGAACCCAAGCCCTTTTAGAAGCGGAGACCCCTGCTGTAACGCTCTTTGGTAAAAGTTGGAGACTTCATGTCACCGATGTGCTCAAAACAACTGAACAAGAAAACCAGAGTATGATTGCCGATACGGTCCGTTATCTCAAAGAAAATGGCAAAGAAGTCATTTACGACGCCGAACATTTTTTTGACGGATATAAAGATAGTCCCGAATATGCCTTAGCAACCTTAAAAGCGGCTGCTCAAGCCGGAGCCGATCGGGTTGTCCTTTGTGATACGAATGGCGGAACACTGCCCCATGAAATCTATACCATCACTCAAGAAATGCAACAGATCATCGATACGCCGATCGGTATACATACCCATAACGATTCAGAATGCGGTGTGGCCAATTCTCTGGCAAGCATACAAGCCGGTGCCATACATGTTCAGGGAACCATCAATGGATTCGGTGAACGATGTGGAAACGCCAATCTTTGCTCCATCATCCCGAATCTCATCCTGAAGTTAGGGTATACCTGTTTACAAAACAAAGAGCAGCTCAAACGCCTCCGAGCAACGTCTAATTTTGTTTACGAACTGACTAACATGCGGCCTAACCGAAAGGCAGCATTTATTGGAAATAGCGCCTTTGCACATAAAGCCGGAATGCATGTAGATGGTATCCGAAAAAATCCACAGAGTTTTGAGCATATTGACCCCGCAGAAGTAGGCAACGAAAGACGCATTCTAATCTCCGAATTATCCGGGACAAGCAATATTTTCCTGAAAGCCGTAGAAATGGGGTTAAATTTTGACAAATCTTCTCCTGAAATGCGTAAGATTCTTCATGAACTAGAACGCATGGAAAAAGAAGGCTATGAATTTGAAGCCGCTGAAGCATCATTCAAAATGCTCATTCAGAAGGTACTCAAAGCGCACAAACCATTTTTTGAACTAAACGGTTTCAAAGTGATTGTTGAGAAACAAAAAAATGAAGGGCCTTGCCTTTCCCGCGCCACGGTCAAAGTAACCGTGGGTGGAGAAGAGGAGCATACCGTGGGCGAAGGAGACGGTCCTGTCAATGCCCTTGACGATGCGTTGCGAAAAGCCCTCATACGCTTTTACCCGCAAATAGCCGATGTGTTTCTAACCGATTACCGCGTTCGAATTCTAGATCCGGAAGAACATACGGCTGCTAAGACGCGTGTCCTTATCGAATCGAGTGATGGGAGAAATACCTGGAGCACCGTAGGGGTATCAGAAAATATCATCGAAGCATCATGGGAAGCTTTAGTCGACAGCGTAGAATACAAAATGTTTCTAGATCATTAATAAGACATTTTTTTCTTGTTCCCCAGCAGTTCTGTCATTATATTGCCTACAGGTTTTTAATAGGAGTTTAACTATGGCTAGGATCTGTGACATATGTAATAAAGGTCCACGCACGGGAAATAAAGTTACCCGTCGTGGATTAGAAAAGAAAAAGGGTGGTATTGGGTTGAATACCACTGGAATTGCTCGGCGTCGTTTTCTGCCGAATATTCAGAAGATACGTGTAATGGTGAACGGAAGTGCTCAAAGCCGTAAAGTCTGCACGGCGTGTATCAAAGCAGGGAGAGTTGTAAAAGCCGTTTGATGCTTAGGTGCTCTAAGCAGACGGTATATCGTATTTCTAATCATGCCCTGTAAAATGGGCTAGCTTTTCAGCCTAAGTTAAGGTTTGGGTAAGGTGTGATCTCTAAGATTTGTCACGATGCGAAGGGTTCATGCCCGGTCATGTATTGCTTAATTTAGGTGGAATATAAAAAAAACATGAACAGGATCTTATAACTATGAATATGACATACAAAAAAGTAAGCGAAGGAGAATTGAAATGGGACGACCAGCATTTTCCCATGGATGTCTTAGAGGGATCGGAAAATGAACGAGCTATTGATATTCGGAAATTGAGAGGGACCACCGGGTTGATTACGTATGATCCTGGATATGTGAATTCAGGCGCGTGTCAAAGTTCAATTACCTTTATTGATGGACAAAAAGGGATTCTTCGTTATCGAGGCTATGATATAGCTGAATTGTCCACCCATTGTACGTTTATTGAAGTGGCTTATTTGTTGATACACGGGAACTTGCCTAATCGGGACGAGTTAGGAGCTTTTTCTAAATTATTAACAGAACATGCCGCCGTAGAAGAAAATCTAGCCCATTCTTTCCGTCATTATCCAGAAAACGCTCATCCCATGGCCATCCTCTCTGCGATGGTCGTTTCTCTCTCCACGTGGCATCCCGAAGTCGAGGTAGCCGATAACGATCTTGATAAAACCGTGACGCAGATCCTTGCAAAAGTTCGGACCTTAGCCTCCTGTGCGCATCAACAGTCACGCGGCGAAACGTGCACCCCTGTCCCTCCTAAATTTGATTACGTCAACGACGCAATGATGTTTACCTTACCTCTTATTGGCCGTGAAATGAATCCTGTTTTAGTTCAAGCCATTGACAAACTTCTTATCTTACACGCTGACCATGAGCAGAACTGTTCAACCTCTGTGGTCCGAATGGTTGGGAGTTCAGGGGCCAACCTGCATGCTTCTATATCTTCAGGGATCTGTGCCTTGTGGGGTCCTTTACATGGTGGAGCCAATCAAGCGGTTATAGAGATGCTTGAAGATATTTATCGGGATGGTGGCGATGTGAATAAAGCGGTCGAAAAGACCAAAGATAAAAATGCGAATTATCGGCTCATGGGATTTGGGCATCGTGTATATAAAACATATGATCCTCGTGCAAAAATTGCCAAAAAAGCCTGCAAAGAAGTCCTTGACCATTTAGGAGTAGAAGATCCTCTCCTGGATATTGCGATGCAGCTTGAAGAAAAGGCGCTTTCTGATTCTTACTTCCAGGATCGCAATCTCTACCCGAATATTGATTTTTATACCGGGATCACCTATCGTGCCATGGGATTTTCGCCCAACATGTTTACCGTATTATTTGCGCTGGGACGATTGCCCGGCTGGATTGCTCATTGGTTAGAATTAAAAAAAGATCCTGAGAATCGGATTGGTAGACCGCGCCAAATTTATACCGGTCCGAATGCAAGAGAAACTGTCTCGATTGAAGAAAGATAGTGATGAGAAAGAAGTTGTCGAAGAAAAGAAAGGCACAAACCGTTGAAATCCGTTTTCTCGAATCCCTTTATCAGCGGTTTCCTGAAGATCTAAACATTCTTAAAGCGTTGGCTGATCTTTATACGAAAATAGGCCATTATAAAGATGGCTTGAACATGGATATAAAACTTTCCGAATTATGCCCTGAAGAACCTGAGGTGTGGTATAATCTAGGGTGTAGCTATGCGCTTCTTAACCAGCAAAATCTAGCCTTCAGAGCCCTGCATAAAGCCATAGATACAAGGTATGAAGATATCGAATGGATGGCCAAAGATCCTGATCTTCAGTCATTACATGGCGATACAAGATTTCATGAAATTATTACAAGCGTCACCTACCAGTATTAAGCTCGACTACAATTCTCGAAGAATAGAAAAAATCAGATGAAGTATGAATTGGTGCTTGACTTTTCGAGGCCTTTTTATTTCGAATACTAATCTTTTTTCTTGGATATGATTCCGGAGACGAATCCACGAGAACAACATTGGCAGACGGGTCACACAGCCACGATAAACTGGTCGGGCACGTACGGCAGCAAGCTAGGGAACCGCTTGTTCCCAGCATTAATATCGGGCTAGCGATTTCTGTTTCGCAACTTACCATACAATCAACTATACTCTTACAATCGGTGATTGGAACCTGCAAGAAGAATCCCCTGTTGACCTTGCTTCTGAGAATTATAATATTAAATGCCCAAAAGAAGATATTGTAAAACAGGAGTGTTCCATGCCGAAATCTTCTAGATTTAGAAACTCGACAGAAGACAAAAAAAGGAGAAAGACATGGAACAAATCAAGAGTAGTATTCATCCCCGAAAAGGCAAGCATTTGACACAGAAAGAACGGATCATGATTGAAACAATGCTCAAAAACCCAGGACGTCCTTTGGAGATAGCCAGTATCTGGGAAGGCATCGTCGAACCATAGAGCGCGAAATCAAACGTGGGGAGGTAGAGCATTTCGATACAGAGCCGCGAAAGAAGAAAGCATACAGCAGTGATCGAGCCCAGGAACTTCATGATCTAAATGCGACGGCCAAGGGACCTGAGCTTAAGCTTGGAAAGCATCATGAAACGGCCGTGTTTATCAGCGAGCACATTCTTGTTCACAAACGCTCACCCGATGTGGTTGCTCCTTTGCTTAAACAAGAGCAGAGACCTGCAGCGGTGAGTACAAAAACGCTGTATACCTATATTGACCAAGGTCTCATCCCGGGGGTGAGCAACGAGTCCCTATGGGAAAAACGAAAACGGATAAAACGAAAAAGACGTGCTATTAAGCGGGTTAAAAAGCAACATGCCCGAAGGACCAGTATCGAAAAACGACCTAAGACCGTAGAAAACCGCGAGGAATTTGGGCACTGGGAATTGGATTTGATCGTCGGCGGAAAAGGAACTTCAAAACCGGTTTTAATGACGTTAGTAGAAAGAAAGACCCGAATGCTAAGGGTGAGAAAACTTTCGGATAAAACACAGGCATCGGTTCTGCAGGCCCTCAAAGCGATCGAAAGATCGATGGGAGTTGGCCCATTCAGATCGATGTTCAAGTCGATTACAGCCGATAACGGGAGCGAGTTTCTCGACGTGGAGCAGATGGAACGTTCCGGATTTAGCAAAAAGAGACGTGTTAAACTCTATTATGCTCACCCGTATTCTTCCTGGGAACCAGGCTCCAACGAAAATGCCAACCGTATGGTTCGTCGTTTCGTCGCCAAAGGAGACAACATCGGAAAATATACCATCGACCGTATTGGTGAGATTGAAAAGTGGATTAACAACTATCCTCGCAAGATCCTAGAATACAAACTCGCACAGGAGTGTTTCGATTTGGAGATCGCCGCATGAACAGAAGCTCTCAGGTCCATTTTTTGCGGCATTTAATTTTACAATCCACCTAGGGACAGAGGTATATAGCCTGGGGGTTCAACCCCAGGAATAAAGAAAAAACAAATCGATTGCACCCTGAAAGGGCACGGGTGAGGAAGGGCCGATTAATCAATGCGTATACTTTTTATGGGATCTGATGAGTTAGCATGCCCTGCGTTAGAAAAGTTGTTGGGCCATGGAAAGGATCAGGTCGTCGGGATTATTACACAACCAGATCGTCCTAAAGGCCGACATCGAAAGCTTACAGCCTGTCCCGTGAAAGAATTTGCTGAAGGAAAAGGCCTTAGCGTGTTTACCCCGGAAAAGATCGAGGTCGCTGAATCGGTTATGCGCATTTCTGAATGGAAGCCCGAGGTCATTGTCGTGGCTGCTTATGGACAATATATTCCCTCAAAAGTTTTAGATCTTCCTATGCATGGAGCCATTAATATTCATCCTTCTATGTTGCCTAAATATCGAGGCGCTTCTCCCATTCAATGGGCCATTGCTAATGGGGATAAGATAACGGGAGTAACGATTTTATATGTGACAAAAGAAATGGATGCAGGCGATATTATTATCCAGCGAGAGGTTTGCATAGATGATGATGACACTTTTATTACGCTTAAGCCATATTTAGCTTTAGTCGGTGCAGAATTATTGGGCAAGGCCTTAGACGAAATCCGTGATGGCAAAGCAACGCGTACCCCGCAGAATCATGAAGCGTCTGTGTATGTTCCTAAATTGACAAAAGAAGATGGGAGAATTGATTGGACTCAAGAGGCTGAAGTGATTCGAAACCGGATGCGAGGGTTTTATCCATGGCCAGGTTGTTACTGCGAAATAGCCTCCGCTATTTCGTCTCCTTTGAAGGTTCTATCTGTTCGTATTGAAGAAGGGGTAGGGGAGCCGGGATACCTAATAGATGTTCAAGGTGATGGCCCGTTGATGGCGACTGGCCAACATGCATTACGTTTACTGGAGGTTCAACCTTCGGGCAAAAAACGAATGACGGGTTCGGCTTATTTATGTGGGTATGATTTAAAAGTAGGAAATCGACTCTGAATGTTCTCAACAGTTTATCTGCCAAGCAACATGGTTTCTAGTTTTTTATACCGGTTGATAACCTGCCGGACATAAGCTCGTTTTTCATTATAGCTGCCTGGATAAAAACTGCCTTTAAAGCCTGCGATAACCACATTATAGAGCTCTCGTGTTGTAATTGGCAGATGGTTTACAGCCAGTTCAATCTCTTTCGAAACGGTTCTATTCGACATGAGCCGATTATCTGTACAAAGAGATACGGACAGATTATGTTCAAGCATTTGTTTTAGGGGGTGTTCAGCTACGCTTTTTATAGAGGGTGTTGTTTGAAGATTACTCGTTAAGTTGGCTTCAGTCGTAATCCTCTGACTGGCGATATACTTTGCTAGAGATTTCACATAGGCGGTTGGATTCTCTATGGCAGGGTCGGAAATTTTATCTGCTGCGAAAAGAAACGTTCCATGCCCAATACGATTCGCATGACAGTCTGTAATGGCCTGAAAATCGATTCGGGGCCGTATGCTTCACCGGCATGTACGGCTTTTCTAATAAAATGACTATGCGCATGTTGGAAAGAGGTTTTATGATCATCCGCAGGATATCCAGCTTCTTCGCCGGCAAGACCAAATCCTACGACGGGGAGGCCTTGATCATGAGCTAAGACAGCAGCGGATCGTGCCAGTTCAAGAGAAGCTGTTGCAAATATTTGTTTTTTCGGTGCGTGAGACATCAAGCTCAACAGGGAAGCATAGTAAGGGGACATATGCTGATTAAAGCTTCGTAGGGCACAAACGATAATTCCATATTCAAACGGGATATCATTTCCATCCTTTACGTTTTTAGAATTATTATGTTCCTTTTTACTTCGATTCATTCCTTTACAAACAGCATGTATGACATCTGCTATGGTAAAATCTTTACGTGTATGTAGCTGAGGGGCAAAACGGACTTCAATATACCGAACCCCTTCGACCATATTGTCCTGGGCCAGTTCGTAGGCAACCCGTTCAAGATTTTCTGCTGTCTGTAAAACAGGCACCGTATATGCAAGCCTTGTAGATAATCAGGTAAGCTTGTATAGGTATCTTTAAAAATTAGTTTTTTAAGGCCGGTTTCTTCATAAGAGGGGAGTTTGAGATTGTCTTGTTTGGCTAGTTCAATAAGCGTATTCAGTCGCAAAGATCCATCCAGGTGCACATGTAGATCTGTTTTGGGTATTTGACGGATAAATTCTGATGTGATGGTTGGGCTCATTCGAATAAATATGTCATACCTTATAAAATAAACCTATTGACTCCTTATCCTCGAAAACGTTAGCTATATCATTGAAAGATATCAAGGTGAAGAAAATGATTAGAACAAGTTTTAAGACATTTTTTAGAGTACACTATCATCATAAGACTCAAAGTATATTTTATTGGTTTCTTTGTCCAAAATTACTTCTGTTTTTATCTTTCCTAGATATATCTATTTTAAAAACCTGGGCTGAAGGTAGACCAGATAGTCAAACCGAAAGCAGGACACCTAAAGAAGAGTCCTTCAGAGGGGCAGGTAAAAAAACTAGAGAGCCCTGGGACCCGATCGTTCCTTTTTCTGGTGGATGGGGTCGCACACCAGGAAGCATGTATATTTCTGATAAAGGCGCTGGACGCTACACGGTTCCATTAAAGGTGCCTGACGCTCCAATCAAACCTACCCTGTTCTGTGACTATAACCACCAATTCGGCAATGGACTTATGGGATTAGGTAGCCGATTGCTATGATTAGATTGGGCGTCCCGTGGAAGAAACCTGGGCACTGTTTGATGGGAGTAAAACTGGGGGTGTAAATTGGGCCTATACATTATCCGGAGAAGTTGCCCGAGAGTCGTATCCCCAAGAGACAAAAGACTTACTCCATCCTCTATTGCCTGTTCACTTAAGCGGTTTCAACGGTAAGCAGTATACGTGGGACAAACTACATCGACTTACGCGAATAGAAGATCCCGCAGGAACGAATTCGATTAACTACCTGAATAGCCAAAACCCATCAATTCATTAGCCCCGAAGGGCATGAAACCGTCCATTATTATACCGTAGACGGGCACATTGATCATGTGGAAAAACCCATCGATGGTCGTAATCCGGAGAAGTTGCCCGAGAGTCGTATCCCCAAGAGACAAAAGACTTACTCCATCCTCTATTGCCTGTTCACTTAAGCGGTTTCAACGGTAAGCAGTATACGTGGGACAAACTACATCGACTTACGCGAATAGAAGATCCCGCAGGAACGAATTCGATTAACTACCTGAATAGCCAAAACCCATCAATTCATTAGCCCCGAAGGGCATGAAACCGTCCATTATTATACCGTAGACGGGCACATTGATCATGTGGAAAAACCCATCGATGGTCGTATGGAAATGACCCATTTTCAATGGGGTCCGGCCGGACTAGTTGCTGTAAACGATCCAGCCGGATATTACATTACAACTCACCACTACGACCTCAAGGGTCGCCTGATCCGTCAAGATCATCCCGACCAGGGAGCAAGCCATATAAGCTTAAGCTATAACTTCCGAGACGAAGTTGTTCTCACGGAAAACTCTTTGGGATTCGTTCAAACGAATCAGTACGACATTCTTGGCCGTTTGAAAGAAAGACACAATCAAGACGGGGCAACGTATTATAGATATGATACGGGTCTTCCAAACAGCGCCTCATTAGATCGCCTAACCGAAACCGAATGGCCTAACGGAGTGATCGTCAACTACACCTTTAATGACAAAGGTCAACTCGAAGCTGTGACGCATCATGATGGGTCTGAGTCTTACCAACTCGCATATAATAGCTATACGCCTCAGGACCAACTAGAATCTATAACCTATCCCTATGGAAGTAATACTTCTCAGCATTTAGTCACCGAATATCAATATACGCCTTCAGGCTACTTAAAAGCCATCGAAGGGTTGAACAGAACCCTGTCCTCGATAGGGGATCAAAATGCCGCTGGTCAAATCCTATATCAGACGCAGTTATGACCCGCTTGGGCGACTAAGCACCTATAGCGAAAAAGATATAAGTAGTGCCAATCTTAACCTATTGGTTGGAAGCGAAACCTATAGTTACAATCTATCGGGGATGATGACCAACGTGTACAAGCTTGCAGGCCTCATAGGAGAGAACGAAGCATATAGTTATTCATCGACCCATCAACCGCATGCAGCCTTAGGCATGGGGCCGTTTATCTATGAATATGATGCATTAGGTCGTCAAACGAACCAAACCGAAAATGGGATCCAAACCCGGAGCATCCAATACAACTCACAAAATCTTATCAGAACCGTCACCCAGAGTGGGGTAAAAATGGATATGCATTATGTAGATGGTTCCAGATACAGCATCAGTAACCAGGTCGAACACAGCACATTTATAGACGAAGAATACCAAAAGCAGGTTATCTCGGGAGCAACAAATCATTTCTACAATGTACATTTTGGAGGAGGATTGAGTGTTCGAGCGATCTACGATGAGGTAACACAACAATGGTCTCTGCGGGGCAATCTACGAGACGAGCGCGATTCCACCAGTGTAATTGTCAACGACCAAGACCAGGAACTAGACCATTTTACCTACGATCCCTTTGGTCTTCGTCTCTCACAACAATCCTTAAATTTCAATCCCAAATCTGTGGTTGCTTACGCAGACTATTACCATGATCGTGATACAGGATTAGACTATGCGCGTGGTCGTTTTTATGATCCTCGCTTGCGCCATTTTTTAAGTGTAGACCCTAAGAAAGTCGAAAACTTGAAGGATTGTCGGGTTACTATGCCCCCGCACATTATGATTTTGTGAACTTTAATGACCCAAGTGGGTATACTGAATTTGGGGGGGGAGGATCCAACACAAAATGCACCATCCGATTTCTTTGTTGATAATTTTCAGGCAGCAGAGATTTCTCTTCCGGAAAAGGAGTCAGAAAGATTTATTCTTCATGAAGGAGTACAGGATAAAAGTTACGCTGGAACCCCTCCATCCTCTTACCCAGATGAAGTAAAAGGTATCTCCATGTTTATCATGCTCAGGCTAATACGGATGAGCTTTATCCACCCTATCAGGATAGATTAGATAACGGTTCGCCTTTTCCAACTCGCAAGCCAACGCCTAGAGGGGAACGAATCGGAAATGCTATTTCTGGTGCAATCACCGGATTTTTTACAGGAGGGTCTGTAGGAACGCTAAGAGGTTTCCTTGTGGAATATTTTACCACGGCCGCTCTTCAGACTGAAGAAGGGCAACGGATAACCTCTTCAACGGTCCCCATCTTGAACCCTGGTTCGATGATAAGGCTAAGCCTCGCAGGGGCTGCCCCAAGAGATTCCCTTACTTCGGGCATCAGAAGAGGTAGGAACGAGCTTTCGGTAAGAGTGACGACTTCTGGGACCCGATCTCTTAACGTCCCAAACAAGGGGTTGGTTATCGGAAGGAGGAAGGACTTAGCTAACCCAGGTGTATTAAAACCGGGTGAGTACACACTGAGTTGGCCTCCGAGTGGCACTCCAAGATCCGAGTAGAGAATCAACTCTAGTTTGCTTCGAAAAGAGATGGGAAGAGGTAAGCCTATTCGGGATGTTTCTGTTGGGGATACCGGAGGGATCTACCTCAAGGCTGAGAGAGATTTGTTAAGAGATCGAGGATGGACCTTCGACTCCGGTACTGGTTACTGGAATCCGCCAACCCCGTGAGTATGGGAACTGAACACATAACGGATCGGTCTGATCTCCGATTTGCTGAAACGGTTAAAGAGCATTTTTCTTTTCTCAAAGCCTTGGGCTTTAGCTGTGTTTCTTTTGAACAAAGCTTTGTCCGCTTCGAATCATCAAAGGCCAGCATCCATGTTTATCATGGTCACTGATCTTTTGAAATCGGGCTTGAGGTGAAGCCCACACAAAAAGAAGCAGACGCTTATTCATTCTCCGAAATTTTTCGTTCGATGGATAGGGAACAGGCAAAACCGTATAGGAACTACGCAGCGCACACTGTACAAGGTGTAGCTAAAGGGGTCCGGCAGTTGGGGGAACTCTTTCGTTGGTGTGTTGCTGAGGGGTTTTTTGATGATAATCAGGTTTTCTTACACCTCAAAGCTCAACGCGAGGAATGGAGAAAAAATTACGCCCTTGAAACGCAGCTGGAACAGGCCCGTAAAATATCCGAACAAGCGTGGCGTGAGAAGGACTATGCTAAAGTTATGGAGGTGCTAGGTCCTTTTGAATCCCATCTTAGTGGTTCGGAGCTCAAGAAATTGGAATTCGTTCGGAGTAGATTGAGGTGATTATGGCGATGAGTTACAAACTGATTTCTGCATGGGTGGATGGCGTTTGCCAGAAGTCTTTTGCCGTCTCTGATGACCTCTGGTTACCATATACTACATTTTCAAGAAGAAGCATTTGTACCTCACTGTTTTCCTTAGAAAATTCTAGTTTGAAGATTGACTTCCTTGGTAAAACACCATAAGAAGACAACCCATATAATCAAAAGCTGAGGAGGAAACGCGTTTATGAACGATAATAAAAAAGCTATATCTACAGATTCACTTTTAACGGAAAACCGTACTTTTCCGCCTTCGTCTGAAGTAAAGCAAAGAGCGTTGATTAACGCAGAAAAATATAAAGAGATGTATGAACGTTCTGTGAATGATTCCGACGGATTTTGGTTAGAACAGGCGTCTACCATGGATTGGATGAAAGAGCCTACGGTTGCTTGTAAATACACGTGGGATACACAAAACCGTAAAATTGAACATACCTGGTTTGAGGATGGCCAGCTTAATATCTCCTATAACTGCCTTGATCGTCATTTAGAAGGGCCCCTTCGTAATAAACCGGCTCTAGTTTGGCAGGGTGAAGACGATGAAGAAACACGGACGTTAACCTATGCAGAACTACATGTTGAAGTTTGTAAATTTGCCAATGTTCTTAAAGCGAAAGGTATTCAAAAAGGTGATCGTGTCTGCATCTATATGCCAATGGTTCTCGAGTTGCCTATTGCTATGTTAGCGTGTGCACGTATCGGGGCTATTCATTCTATTGTTTTTGGGGGGTTTAGCGCTGACGCCATTGCCGATCGCGTCAATGATTCTGATTGTAAACTTTTGATTACCGCAAATGTTTCTTTACGTGCCGGAAAACAAATCCCTCTAAAAGAGATTTCTGATCAGGCCCTTTCCCATACCCCTAGCATTGAAAAGGTCCTAGTCGTTAAACGAACAGATGATCCGTGCGAGATGCTAGATGGCCGAGATTTTTGGTGTCATGAAGAGATGGAGAAGGTCAATGCTGAATGCCCAGCAGAACCCATGAATGCCGAAAACCCTTTGTTTATCTTGTATACTTCAGGATCGACCGGGAAACCTAAAGGGGTGGTCCATACAACAGGCGGTTATTTGCTACATGTTTCTCTGACCCATAAATATATTTTCGATATTCACGATGATGATGTTTATTGGTGTGGCGCAGATATTGGGTGGGTGACCGGGCATAGTTATATTGTTTATGGCCCATTGGCTAACGGGTCAACGAGTGTGATATTTGAAGGGGTTCCCACCTATCCTGATGCGGGACGATTTTGGCAGATTATTCAAAAATACAAAGTGACCGTTTTCTATACAGCGCCTACCGCCATTCGGGCTTTACTGCGCTTAGGCGATGAGTGGCCCAAGAAATATGATCTTAGTTCTTTGCGTATATTAGGGACCGTGGGTGAACCCATTAATCCAAAAGCCTGGATGTGGTATTACAAAGCCATTGGTCAAGAAAACTGCCCTATTGTTGATACGTGGTGGCAAACCGAAACCGGGGGTGTATTAATTACACCTTTGCCAGGCGCTCATACCTTAAAGCCGGGCAGTGCAAGTCGACCTTTTTTTGGGGTAGAGCCTATGATTCTACGGGATGACTATACCGTGTGTAACGCTAACGAGGGTGGCAAGCTGTGCATTAAAAAACCTTGGCCAGGGATGATGAGAACGACATGGGGTGATCATGATCGTTTTATTGACACCTACTTTTCCATGTTTATTGACTTATATTTTACAGGTGATGGGTGTCGTCAAGATAGCGATGGTGATTATTGGCTAATGGGTCGAGTCGATGATGTGGTCAACGTGTCAGGCCACCGGATTGGAACGGCTGAAGTGGAAAGCGCTTTGGTTAGCCATGATAAAGTTGCCGAAGCTGCTGTAGCGCCTATGCCTCATGATGTAAAGGGCCAAGCCTTGTACGCTTTTGTAACACTAGTAGAAGGTGTTGAAGAAGCCAAACCATTGAAAAAAGAACTTATTCTTCATGTACGTAAAGAAATAGGACCGATTGCGGCCCCTGATAAAATCCAGTTTGCACCGGCATTACCGAAAACACGGTCGGGCAAAATTATGCGTCGTATATTAGGAAAGATTGCTGAAGATGCGATCGACCAAATTGGGGATACAACAACCCTGGCAGGTCCTTCGGTGGTCGATGCTTTAGTCGATGGACGGAAGAAATAATTGATTGCGGATTTTTTCAGAGGATTGAGTCTTTAGAAGTTAGTCTTCTCTCCCAGAGGGAGAGGGAACTGTTTTAAAGTCATGATCGAAGAGGGCTTAACTTGTATCGAGCATGCATCTCATACAATCTACTAGTTTAGATCCACACTGGAACCTTGCGATAGAAGAAGCGCTGCTAGATGGTGCTCAGCAAGGCGAACCTGTTCTTTATCTGTGGCAAAGCAAATCAGCTGTTGTCATTGGAAAAAATCAGAATCCATGGCGAGAATGTCAATGTGTTGATTTAGAGAAAAAAGATGGGTATCTAGCTCGGCGTGTGTCAGGAGGGGGAGCGGTTTATCATGATGAAGGGAATCTTAATTTTTCTTTATTTCTTCCCCGTACTAATTATCAACAAAAGGTTCCATTCAGCATCGTTTTGAATGCATTAGGTTCGCTAGGTATAGAGGCATCGATGATGGGCCGTAATAGTATCGCGGTTGATAATTTTAAAGTATCCGGAAATGCCTTTTGTTTTCGTAAAAATCGGGTATTGCATCATGGGACTTTACTCGTCGAATCTAACCTTCATAACTTGAGGTACTATCTTAATCCTGCTTTGAAAGAAATAAATACGAAGGCGACATCGTCTATACCTGCCGCCGTTTCAAATTTAACACGATTCGATTCGCGGTTAGATATTCAACTCGTTTCTAGGGCATTGGTTGATGCGTTTGAAGATACTTTTGAAGGTCAACTTCAAACGCTAACTCATGAGGATCTTGATCAAGAACATCTGCATAAATTGTATGCTAAATATCAATCGTGGGAATGGACATATGGGCATACGCCCACTTTTGATGTTAAATTGTCCAAAAGAGTCTCTGAGCAAGATATCTTTTTCCATGTTCAGATAGAAAAGGGAAGAATCTCTTCGGTTAAGCGTCTTTCTAGGGTGTAAGACAAATTTATTGATAATCTGGGAAAAGGCCAAGATTCCTTTTACCTGGATCCGTCAGTTAAACGTGGGATTTCTGTGCGAATGCTTTGGAGGCAAAAGGTTGCAAAAAAAACACAGGCGTACCCTGTGGGTGCACCTACATTTTTTTGGTTCCTTTTGCCTCCAAAGCATTCGCACAGAAATCCCACGTTTAACTGACGGATCCAGGTACACGTTTTTTGTCCTTATAGTTTTTTGCTTGCTCTCTTTTTCCTCACAGGCGCGTGAGGTTTCTATTACGATGCTGCATACGACGGATCTTCATGGTCATTTTCTTCCCGCTTACGATTATGAAGGGCATGATGAAGTCGGAGGACTCCTTCGGTGTGCGACCTTAATTGAAAAGATAAAAGCGCGTGAGAAAAATGTTTTGCTCGTGGATTGTGGGGACCTCATACAAGGAGGCGCTGAGAGTTATAATACGCAGGGACGGGTTATGATCAAGGCTTTGGAATGGTTGGGGTACGATGCCTGGGTTTTGGAAAATCATGAATTTGATTGGGGTCTTGATAAGCTCGCGAAATTACATGATCTAACGACATTGAATATGTTGGGCGCGAATATAAAAACATCTTCTCGAAAACAACATCCTTTAAATAAAAATAAACCCTATATCATGAAAGATATTGATGGGGTTCGGGTGGCTCTTGTTGGTTTAACAACACCGGGTATCCCTTCGTGAAGTCGCCCGCATTTATTGGGCGAAATCTTAATTGATCGATCTATACAAACATTGAGAGAAGTCATGCCTTCTGTGCGAAGTCACAAGCCTGATATCATGGTCTTATTAGTTCATCAGGGTCATAAAGAGTGTATGGCGATGATCAGGCCAATGAGTTAGGACAAATTATGAAACGTTTTCCTGAATTTGATGTCATTATTGGTGGACATATACATACGGTTGTACACGATAGACGAAAGCAGGAAATCCTTTATACACAGGCGGGTTATCATGGGAATTGGTTGGGCCGAGTGGATATAAAGTATGATACGGTGTTGGATCGTATTACGGAAAAAGAATCCGAAGTGCTTAAAATTGGTGATCAATACGTGTTCCATGATCCGTTATTCAAAAATCTTGAAGAGGATCTGAAACGTACACAACCCTATCTTGAAAAGGAAGCTGGATTCACTGAAACCCCATTATATGTTCAATCCAGATTCCGTGGCCAGTCTGATCAACAACAGCTGATCTGTGAAGCGATTGCTGAGGAAACACGCGCTCATATTATATTTCATGGGAGAATGGGCGAGCGAGATATAGAGAAAGGAATTCTTTTTGAGAAAGATATATGGAATATCGTACCTTATGAGAATCAAATCGGTATTCTGAGATTGAATGCTCGTGAAATTAAAGAAATCTTAGAGGAAAACGCGGATAACTACAAAGGGTATCGGTTTATAGGTGCTTATGGTTTGAGGTATGACCTACATATAAATGAGGAGCCGGGTTTTCGTATTCATAATATACGTTTGATGAATAGCCGCAAGTTACATCCGAAAAAAAAGTTTGAGGTCGCTTTCAATAGCTATGTATTAGCTTCTGGCGGTAGACGATTTTTAACTCTTCGAAAGATTGCGGATCGCCCAACATCTCGACTGAGATGGGTAAAAACAAGAACGCGTGATGCCGTGCGTAATTATATGTTAAAAAACATAGTCCGTTGAACATTAAATTGGCCGGGAATGTAAGAGTTATTAAAGGGAAGCGATAAGATGGTGTGAAAGTGTGTGAAAAATAATAATACAAAAAAAAACCAACAAATAGTACATATTCTGTTACTGGGATATGTCTTTTTTATACCTATCTCCATTGTATTGTCTGAACCTCTTATTTTTTTTGCTGTCCCCGTTTGGTTGTATGGGGTTTTCAGACAGAAAAGAATAGGGGACATTGCGCAGTCACCTTTTTTCTGGCCTGTTATTTGTTTTAGTGGAATGGCTATACTGAGTTCATTCTTTGGCTTGTATCCACAAACAAGTTTGTTGAAATGTTATCGTCTTTTCCTCTTATGCCCTATCTTCATGTTCACTACAGACTTTAGAAATAGTCAGAAAAGCGTGGAACATTATTTAGCACCTTTTGTAGGTTTATTTATTTTAGGGACGAGCTGTCTTGGAATCTATGACATCATTCGTGTTCCTATACAAGGTGCTCAAGGGGGACAGTTGTATGATACGGGGAATATGCGTGACCCTCAGTTTTATATGGTATCCTTGTTTTTTCTGTTTTCTTTATGGGGGGATGGGTTTTGGGAAAAATATGTGTACTCAAAGTATTTTTTTCTATTCATAAATCTGGCCGGAATCATTTTGCATTTCAAACGTGGCGTTTGGTTAGCTTTTTTGGTTTCGTTTGTTTTGTTGGCTGGTTTAAAGCGTAAATGGAGCATGGTGCTAGTAGCCGTGAGTTTTGTCTGTGTATTACTTCTTTTGCCTCAAACACGTGAAAGAATCCATTTGTTAAAAGAAGTAACCACCGTAGAGACAGGAGGGAGATGGGTGTTATGGACACAGGTTGCGCCCCAGATGCTAAAAGACCATCCTGGGGGCGTTGGATTTTGTGGGATTAAACATGAGGATTTTCTGAATTACTCCCCCCATATTCAACCTGGCCTTGAACATCTCCACAGCAATGTTTTGCAGATTGCGCTCGAAGTGGGCCGGATCGGCTTATGTATATGGCTTTATTGGATGAGTAAAGTCTTGTGGGTAGCGTTTAAAAATTATGTCAAGGATTATCAACAAAAAGGTAGGGTAGTGTGGCTTATTACGGCTTGTTTCGTGGCTTTCTCCAGCCTTTTGTTGAATGGCCTTGTAGAGTACAATTTTGGTGATAGCGAAATTCTTATGGTGATAAGCTTTCTTATGGGGATGATAGGCGTTATTCATAAAAATGCAGAAAAGCCTAGCGAGACACAATCAAATCTGAAAAACGATTATGAAAAGTAGTAGTATGGAATTAGATCCGTCATTAGAACTTTTATTATTTGGCCATCATCCAGATCATGGATTGATTTCTTTAGAACGGATCGCGGAGAAAGATCGTCCGGATGAAATGCTATTGTTTTTTCGTGAGCATGGAGAACGACACGAAAAAAGAGAGGTGTTTACACCATTTATTTGGTTGGTGAGCTCTGATCTAATCGATGCAGATATAAACCCCTTGGAGATTCGCCATCTTGAAGGCCGTGGAGCTTTTAGATATCTAGCTTTATTTGGCTCCTGGAAAATTTTTCAAGACGTTGTAAAAAAACTTAAAGCCAAGACGGGTTTAAATCCCTCTTCTTCAGAAGCGCCCTATTTTTTTGTAAATGATCCCATTCAACAACATCTTCTGTTGACCGGTCGTACCTCTTTTAAAGGGATGTCGTTTTCGAGCTTAAAACGGATGCAGGTCGACATTGAAACGTATACAACCCCGGACTATGACTTTTGTAATGCGGAGCGCGATACAGATCGTATCATTGCCATTGCTTTATCCGATGAAACAGGGTGGGTAGAAGTTCTGTCGGGTTCTGATATGGATGAGGCGACTCTTCTAGAACAGTTTGTCAGTCGTGTTCAAGAAAGAGATCCCGATGTGATTGAGGGGCACAATATATTCAAATTCGATTTACCGTATATCCAAACCCGAGCAAAGAAGCACGGTATTTCACTAGAACTCGGTCGAGATGGGAGTGCACCTCAAAAACGGTCGGGTCGTTTTTCAGCGGCTGAGCGGGCAATAACCTACCCCAAATATGAAATATTTGGTCGACATGTGATGGATACCTTATTCATGGTCCAGCTTTACGATGTGAGTAGCCGTTCTTTGGAAAGTTTTGGACTCAAAGAAGTAGCTACCCATTTCGGGTTAGCGCCAGCAAACCGCACTTATTTGGAGGGGGCGACTATTGCCCGTGAATTTGACAAAAATCCGGATCGAGTGATGGAGTATGCGCGCAATGATATTCTTGAAACGCGCGCGCTTAGTGATCTGTTATCTCCTATATATTTTGTGCAAGCCCAATTATTTCCATTGTCCTATCAAAATATTTTAGTACGTGGAAATGGAGTAAAAATAGATTCTCTGTTATTGCGTGAATATTTGAGACAAGAAAACGCAATTCCGTTTCCTGATGAGCCCAAAGAATTTGCAGGGGGATATATAGACCTTTTCTTTTCGGGCATCACGGAAAATGTTCATCATTGTGATGTTCGTTCGCTATACCCATCGCTCATGTTGAAAAATGAATTAGCGCCGTCCTCTGACGAACTCGGTGTTTTCCTCCACGTCTTAGACTACCTTCGGATGTTTCGTTTAAACGCTAAAGAACAAATGCAATCAACGACGTCTGATGATCAACGTCGTTATTGGAACGCGTTTCAAAATACGTTTAAGATCATCATTAATTCTTTTTATGGGTACCTTGGATTTCAACAGGGGCGATTTAACGATTTTGAAATAGCTGCTGAGGTGGCGACTAAGGGCCGAGAAGTTTTGAAAAATATGGTTGCCTGGATAGAAAAAAATGAAGGGAGACCTATCGAGATCGATACCGACGGTATTTATTTTGTGCCGCCTTCATTAAGAACAGATGCTGAACTTTCCACCTATCGTCAACGATTTAAAGAAGCTTTGCCCGATGGAGTTGAAATCGAATTTGATGGTATTTACAAGACCATGTTCAGTTATAAAATGAAAAACTATGCGTTGCTCAATGATGCAGGGAAGATGATCATTAAAGGCGCTGCTTTGAAATCAAGAGGGTTGGAACCTTTTCAACGGAAATTTTTGCGCGAAATCGTTCGCCTCAAACTCGAAGGTCGAGAGGGTGACATTTCCTCACTAAAAAACGAGTATCAGGCCGCTATTGAGCAGCGAACGTGGCCTATTCAACAGTTAGCGAAAACCGAAACGCTTCAAGAGGCTCCATCGAGATACGCGGAAAAAATTGAAGGGAAGAGTCGTGGTCGGAATGCGGCTTATGAATTAGCCATTCAATCAGGACGAGATTACCAAGCTGGAGATCGTATTTCCTATTACGTAATGGGCCAGAAAAAGACAGTGGCCCTCTATGAATATGCGAAAATGATATCCGATTGGAATCCAGCCGATCGCGATGAAAATGTGGCGTACTATCTAGCTAAACTCGAAGCCTTATACAAAAAATTTAGCGTAGAAGATATTAAAAATCTGCAAAAAGAACTATCATTATAAGGGTGTTATGAAAACAAAACCAGTTTTAATATCTGCTAAATCTGCCTTTACGCTTATTGAAATACTCGTTGTTATCTCGATCATGATTATTTTAGTTGGGATTGTGGGGATCAATGTGCTCAACAAACCAGGCGAAGCAAGAGTAACTGCTGCCAAAGCTCAGATTGAAATTTTTAAGACAGCTTTGCAAATTTATTACACCGAACAAGGACGGTATCCTTCTCAAGAGCAAGGACTTGAAGCATTGATAGAAAAGCCAACACGAGGACCTGTGACCAGTCATTATCCAAAAGGAGGCTATCTGGACACACGCACGTTGCCTTTAGACCCATGGGATCATGAATATGTTTACCTCATTCCAGGTCGACAAGGTGAACGTATTGAAATTATTAGTTATGGAAATGATGGAGAGCCGGGGGGAACAGAATGGGCGGCTGATATCTCTAGTTCAGATGTAAGTTTATTTTAACGCAACGCGATGTCACTTGCTTGTTCAAAAGCGGCTGACGACCCGACCAGACTGGAAATTCTACTATGGGCATAAACAGCAGGCTAAAGTCTGTATTCCATACTACTTTTGTATGATGAAATGAAACAAGGTTTCACATTCATAGAAGTTATGGTGGCTTTAGCGATTCTCACGATCATGGTTTTTGTCGTTGGAACGTCATTAATAACCATTCTTAAGGCTGAAGAGACGGCTCGGCGGACACAACAATCTGCTCTTTTAATACAACGGTTATCAACCCGGCATTTTATTCATAAAGAGATAGATGACGTTTTTCGGAATGAGTATCCAGATTGGAATTTTGCATCTAAAAGTATCGACCCAGTAGGAATAGAAAAAGACGAATGGTTTGTTTGGACTTTGACCAAAAAAAATCAGAGCCAGAGTATAAACATCAAATTCAAAAAGTTTCCATTGGATCCTAGATCATAATATTTGGTTTGACGTAACCGTCTGTGTTGTCAATGGGGCAGAGTGTTATAAATAATGTGATATCGGTGTCCTTTGGAAATACTTTCGACCCAAAATATTTCATTACATATATCTGTTTTTGCTTCTCCAAGAAGTTCTCCTGATTTGCTGTACGCTATACATTTAATGGGATCGTTTTTCAATAAAGATATTCCTAGTCCAAATTTTTTGGATTTTCCAATGTTCATGACCTCGAGTCCTTGGATTAGATCTTCATTTATTTCTTTGATCAAAATCGAACTTGTAGATACAAGATTTTTGAAAGGGTCCGTTCTCCCACGTCCATCGTAATACATATAAGCTTCTGCATGCACATAATCAAGTCGATGTCCTTCTACTTCAGCAGAGACCTCGAAAAAGTTGGGGCCTACTGCGACCCACCCAAAAGGAGGTAAAGACCAATGATCACGTCCCACCTCTACGATCCATATTTGATCCGGTGATCCATTAACCCATATTTCTAATCCGCTTTGATAATACACATAGATCTGTGATTGTTCATAAGCGCCGTTGATTAAAGCTTCGGAGGTAGAGATAAGATGTTCCCCATTGAAGTAGGCAATACGTTGCGGTGCGCCAATATATTGAAGTTGTAATTGTTGCATTAAATAATAGGAGCGAGATGACAGCTTGATAGAAGCATTTTTTGTGAAAATTCTTCCAGCTCGTCCATAAGCAATTTGTGTCGCCAAATATTGGTCTAACAGGGTTTCCTTTTTCTCTGTGTTTTTTGGAAAAGAATCTTTCAATGATCCTGCACCATATCTCACGGCCCGTGGATGTATTTGCATGAGTTCAAATAGAGGAAGATAAGGTGTGGGTTCTAGAAACGTTGTTTTGGGTGTTTCGACAATATGTCCATCTGCAAGACCTGCGTATAGCCATGCATAGGCCTCATTTATAATCACAGGTCCTCCAATACATTCAGATTCTTTCTGAAGGAGTTCACTATACGCATCGTACGTTTGACGAAAGGTGCCCGCACCCGGTACACGTTCATCAAAATCAGTATTGTCCCAAGGCGCTGTAGAAAAAGGTTCCGCTATACATGACGTATCGGGTATAAATTTGTTTTGAAGGGTAGAACAAATATTGGATTGCCATTCAACAGCCGATGTCGGTTTAAGTGCATACGCTGCGTTTTCAGTCTTTCGCCAATCACCATTTGGAAGCCTTTGAATAGCGTTTTCATCCCAATGCGCGTTGAGCGGGGATAACGCCCTATAGTTCTGATAAAGGCTTATGTCCCAACCCCACCCCTTTAGTGTTTGAACAAAGGAGGCCAATGTCTTGTCTCCTCCTTTATGTGGAGAGGCTCGTGTACGTAACCCTGAACTTTCATAGGCATCTTTCCAAATCCAGTCACCGGCACAGTATATGATATGATCCATCCCATAGTCCGCAAAACGTTTACATCGCTTTAGTTCATCCTTATATTTTTCAGCAGGCAGCGAGTCAAGCCAGAGTCGTTTTTGTGCCTTGGCTTTATGAGGGCCTTTAGGATGAGGGAGGGTAGGTAATACTTCATCTAATTTTGGAGAAAAAGTCAGTACCACACGTTCAGATAAATGGTTATAGGTTCCATCGGTTCGCGGCCTATATTTTGCGCCTCCATTGACCCTTAATGCGTTTTCCCCGTGTGTATGTTCAGCATATAACTCAGAAGCATTTGAGCGTGTCCAGTCAATCCAAACGGTTCCAAACAAAGTGCTGATATCTTGTCCGTCAGGAGTATCAGGGGTATCGATGATTGCAACCTGTGGAGATATACCTTGTTGAAATCTAAAAGAGGGAATGGATATACTCCTAGGATTTCTCAGATGACTAAAGGATCCGAGATCCAATCCTACGGCATTCCCTCCACGATCTTCCGCATCTATAATCAGTGATTTTTGATAAATCGAGAAGGTATATGTTGCTCCATTTAGATATCGTATATAAACCATATCTCCTTCTTGTCTAAGGATTGTAATCGTCGTGTTTTGTGCTTTGGGTTGAATGCCTCCTCCATCTAGGGCCCGACCCATAAATATATCATTCCAGTAGATATCAGCGTAGTGTATGCCTTCTTGGGGATTGATTCTATACTCTAAGATTTCGTTTTTGCTTATGTATTTGAATCTATAGGACCCATTGGTAGTTCTTTCTAACCTGTTTTCATAATTTTCTTGTGCCAAGGAAGGCAAGATGCTTGGCAGTGGAGGAGGCGGTCGTTTCTTAAGATTTAGTGCGGGGAGCATCTCTGCATAAAAGGAAAGAGAATCCATGTAGATTTGTGCTGGTTGATTGCTCGAAACATTTAGAAATTCGATGCCTTTTAAATGACACGGATGTTGTAGGGTGGAGAGTTTATGGGCATCCAGTTTGTGGTGAATATAGACCCATCCTCTCTGCTGGATCTCTGAAAGGGTGATGGTATGTAAGGCGTCAGAGGCGTCCGTGATTAAAACACCTACCTCTATGGGTTGTGTGCGGCTTTGTTTTATGGTATGGGACTCATCATAAAAAATCCAAAAATTGATGCTATCAAAATAGTCAGGCAGTTTTATGGGTTTGGGAGGGATCAGGACAACAGGGGTATCAGAGACTAAACCGTTGAGATCTAATCGCCCTACATATGTATCCCACAGTTGAAGGTCTCTTGTACGCTGAAAGTTAATGGTTTCCTCTCCAGCATACTCTACCCGCCACCCCATAAGCCGTTCAAATCCTATCAGAGACTCGCGACGTTCTCGTCGACGGCTCCATATCAATTCATAAGGGCGGTGATCAAAAGGTTTGTCAGGTGAGACTTCACAGGCTATTTCGGGTGGGAGCAGGTTTTCGGTGAGTGAAGTTTTTTTTCTGGTTTTACAAGCGTACAGCCAGCGCTAAGACAGATACCTATGAACAGAAGGCTTGACCTGTTTACCCTTTTCATAACATCACACACCTTATCATCCTTTAAAAATAAGACGCTTGCGTGCGATATAATTGATCATAACCGCAATGATTCCAGCTACAATATAAGCGACCGTTGTGCTTATACTAAACATACGTATCATCATCCAGCCCAGCAAGGTTCCCATAAAAAAGCTTACGATAGAAACTATATAAAATAAGGGCACCTCTTTATAGCGTTTGCGTCGACCCGACTCGAAAACCCAAAAAGCGTTCGTAAGATAGGCTGTGAGGTTACTAAATATAAATGCAACAATTTTCCCACAGATATAATTCGTGGCTCGTATCTGTTCTCTTATCTCTACAACCTGAAGGCCTAGTAGTCTAACGAGGGGGTCATCTGGACTTAAGGCTGGTAATACACGCCAGGCTAAGATGTAAAAGATTAAAATATCAACACCTGTTGCCAACAGTCCGCATACTCCATATTTGGCAAACTGAATGATGGAATGTGTTTCTTGCTTAAGAAACCGTTGCAATACGTTTTTCATGACAAGGACGTCTAGGACTTTGATTTTATCCATTCACGAATTTGAGGAGAAAGCGTTTCAAGCTCTTTTATCACGCATGATCCTTCTCCACTTTCAGCAGGAATGACCACCTGATCTCCCGGCTGATGTCCTTCTAATGCCTTGGCCAGACGCGTCTCAGAAGAAATAATGTTTAATGTTTCGTCATGATCCCAAACACCCAGAATAACATATTTCTCTTCATGGTTATCTGGATATACAAGGGTCACTTCAGTAGCCATGCCTACGGTTTCATAAGGGTAATTTTCAAATTCTGTTGGCGTGACCTCTTCAAGCATCTGTTCGATTTCTGCTTCTCGTCGTATGAGAATCGCTTGCATTTCTTTAGCTGCTTTGTATTCATGGCTTTCTTTTAAATCACCATAACTGCGAGCCAAGGCTATTTCTTTGCTATTTTTTGGGATCTCAACCTTGGCAATTCGTTCCAGCTGATTTTGTCTTTCCGTATAGCTTCTTTGAGATGTATATAGTATTTTTGAGCTTGATTTCTTCCCTTCATCCTGACTTTGATGATCTGTCAAGACCGACTGTAGTTCCGGATACATTTTAACCATGTGTCCTAATATTGAACGCCCGTCAATCGAAGACCAAATCATAGAGTCTCTAATCCGCACAAAAAGGGTGTTTCGCTCCTTTTCACTCATGTGACTAAGAATCAGCTGGAGTGAGTCTTTGGTCTTAAATTTGTCACTGAGTTGGTTTTGGACTTTGAGCCGATCCCCTCGATGCTCTTCTTCTAAGGTAATTAATATTTGATCCGCTAGGTCGGAAACAGATCCCAGGGACCATTTATCGAGATAATCTAGGTTTTTCCACAGCCAATAGACAATCTCTATATTGACTTGTTTCTTTCTCATCATGGCGCGAATTTGTTGAGAACATTCTTGTTCTCGACCCTGGTTTTGTAATAATTCGATAGTTTCGGCCAAGGTGCTCGTGTCCATCTGAGGGAGGATTTGAAGAAATAAATTTAACGTATCTTCTTGAGCGAGGCTCAAAAGTAAATTCATAAAAGGTCTTTTATCCCGTACAGGCAGGCTTGAAACTGTTTTCAGAAAAGGGTTCTTCTGCAAACAAAGGTTCATATGTTCCAAGAAGCGTGTGTCGAGATCATTGACCTTCAGTCGATATGCGGTGATGGCTGCGCGTGCAGAATAATGGGGTTGTTTTAATTCAGCGCCGTAGACAACAAAAGCGAGTCGATCACTAAGGATTTTTTTTGAGGTTTCCGAAAAATCGTCAGCGCCTTGTTCTTGTTCAATATACTCATCGATTAATTCAAGAATCTTCTCCATCTTCTTTGTATTCGATAATATGCTAAACCAGTGTTCATCATATTTCTTCGCGGTGTCCAACAATAAAATCGGTTCTGCTCTTTTAGAAGGAATATCGACACAAGGATCTTTTTTCAGTTCTTTTCTGGACCCTTCCCAAAAACGTTTCCACTCAGTTTCTTTGACTAAGCTGGGAACGAGTTTTTCTTGTAAGATCGCAATAGACATTGGACCGTAATCCTTTAGAGCCCATCGAACAACTTGGTCAGGATGTTCCTTGATTAAGGCCTGTAATTTTTTAGGGTGATGGTACTTTTCTGCTAACAAATGACTTTCAGGGATTAATTCTAGGGTTTCGGCGGAATATGAGAATGACATTTCATGTTTAGATTTTTTGTCAAAATCAATCTCCACCTTTTCATAAAAAGTGTCCACGTTTTTAATCACCCCAAAACCCCAGGTTGAATCGTGACACAAAACACCCGGCGAAAACGCCCGCAAGAGTCGAAGTCGACGAAAAGATTCAGAGACTAAAAGTTGATCGTTAAGACCTATGTTTTTTATAACCGACCGGTTTTCGGGAGTATTCCCTAGAACGGATAAGAGATCTTTTTCAGCTCTTTTATTGGATTCGGGATGGAGACTATTGTGGGTGGCCCTAAATTCTAACACATCTAGCGCGTGATCCGTTTTCTGTTGATGATTCAATGTTTCTTGGAGCAATTCTGACAGCGAGCTCGCGACCCCTTGTTCTCCTGCATTGTATATAGAAGTCAGTGTATTAACTAGACTGTCTACAGGGATCTCTGGTTGTTCTAAGTGAAGCAAAAAATTTTCCTCAAGTTTTTCAATATCCATCTCGTTATAGGTCCTTTATATTCTGTTTGTTACGTGTTGTTATATATTTTGCGTATTTCATCAAAAAGTAAACTATGAGATCTTTCTATAAAGTGGATACCCCTTGTGGGCTAGTTTTGTTTCTGAAGCAAGCATTAAATGTTTCAGGAAAAAAAGTCAAAGCCATCCTTGATGCGCGTGTTGTTTTTGTTAATGGGCAAAGAATATGGATGGCGAAACACCCGCTTGAAGAGGGTGATGAGGTAGAGGTCTGTGAGGTGCCGTCCTCTCCACGGCAAGGATCTATAAAAATTCTTCATGAAGATAAGGAGTATCTTGTCGTCAATAAATCCGTAGGCATTTTATCTTCAGGGTTGGACAGCATTGAAGAACGTTTACGCAAACAAGAGAAATGCCCTGCAGTCAACCTCGTGCATCGTTTAGACAAAGATACTTCGGGGTGTTTGCTCCTTGCAAAAGAGGGTGATGCTAAAGAACGAATGATCCCCCTTTTTAAGAAGCAACAAGTGTCTAAACAGTACCTGGCTATTAGCATGGGATGTATTCCTCATAAAATCAAAAAAATTACAAAGCCGATTGAAGGCCAAATAGCGATCACCGGTATTAAGGTGATAGATGGGAATAAACAGGCAAGCCTTCTCTCCATTGATTTACATACAGGGCGTACTCATCAGATCCGCAAACATTTGGCTTCAATTGGGCATCCCATTGCGGGTGATAAGCATTACGCAACCCTTAAACTAGTAGACCCCGTATTAAAAAAAGTGCCTCGCCAAATGTTACATGCTTGGCAGTTGTCATTTAAACATCCGCAAACAGGGATCTCCATTCATGTAACAGCGCCGTTGCCGGACGATTTCCGAAGATGTCTTAAACAGATGGATCTTCCGAACAATTTTTGTAAAAATAATGTGTTAGCTGTAAAAACAATCCAATAAAGGGGGTCCATTTAGAAATTTTAGAAGAGGTATAAAAAGGACAAGCCGTTTATTCAAAACGAGCTCTTTCAATATATGACCTTTGGGTATTGGGTGTGTCTAATACCTGGATCCGTCAGTTAAACGCGGTTTTCTGCACGAACCATTTGGGCCAAAAGGAATTACAAAAAAGCCTTGACGCACCCAGCGGGTGCGCCTGCGTTTTTTTGCAACCTTTTGCCTCCAAAGCATTCGCACAGAAATCCCACGTTTAACTGACGGATCCAGGTAATAGATATATTTGGAAATGTCCCACCAAAAAACTTCTTGATCATTATAATGAGAATGTTTCTTCAAATCACTTGGACATCGGTGTGGGGACAGGATATTTTCTTGATAAATGCCATTTTCCATCAAAAAAAAAGTTAGAATTGCGCTACTTGATTTAAATCAAAATAGTTTGAATGAAACAGGAAAAAGAATTGCTCGATATAAGCCAACATTATACAGGTTGAATGCTCTTGAAAAAATTGAAATTGATACTGAATGTTTTGATTCAATAGGTCTAAATCCTGAATCCGTCAGCTATCGCTTCGGAAGGTGTTTTGGGGCTCAAAAGTTGAAAACTTTTTCCTTGAGATGCTCGCTTTTGGGCGGATTGGGACCGGCAAGTATCACCCTGATGAATTTTTTGAGCGTACAGGTCAGATTCACTCTGATTTGACCATTTTGGGGCGTAGGCCTCCTTGGGCAGTCGCCTTAGAGTATTGTTAAAGGTGCACGGAGGGCTATGCGAAGGAATGGGCAATATCTTGTATCACTTCGAACCAGCGACAACGCTTGCCAAAGTGAAGTTCAATTCGTCCGGCGCGGCGGACCAATCGAACCGCGCAATAAACGATATTTTTGAGAACCGTTTTGATTCGCCAGCGCGGGATGTTGATTTTCTGCGGGGCAAGCCCAGCCCGTTTGATGACCTCTTGGCCAAGACCGCGCAATAGGTTGAAGGCCACCATGGCGCATAACAGAATAATCTTATTGGCACAGAGTCTCCCCGAAGGCAATCGCTCAACATCAAGATCGCTTTTGAGTTCACTGTGGTACTGCTCGCTGGGGCCATGTCCATGATAGAGATCTAGCACTGTCTTGGCACGACAAGAGAGGTTCGTCCACCAGGTGTTCACCTCAAGTTTAGGAACCAGAAGTTTCTGACCATCGATATCGATGGTGCGTTCAATCACTTCGAAGGCCACCGGGACACAAGGGCGGTTTTGGTCACCACCGAGATGGAAATGATCGAAAAAGCCTGTGTAAACGTTCTTGCCTTCACGACTGTCTTGTTTGTCTCCAACTCAGCGTGCAAGGGCCAGCATTTGTTCAGGACATTCGCGGCGAGGATTTCGCTTTACGATAAAATAATGATCCCCAAAAGCGTCGAAGTTATCGGCCGCAGCGTTGCCACTATCAAGCCGAAGCAAACATTTTCCACCCAGGCCCAGGGTTTGGAGCGTTTCAACGCTGCGGGCAATAAACGCGGTCGTTCCCGACTGACAATGTTGTTTACCGGGTCGAAGTTCGCACTCAAGCATGTGGCCTTGAGTGCCCACATAGGCAAATATCAGGGCGTAACCATCATGGCCCTTCTAGGTGTAGGAAACGGCTTCTTTCGAAGAGCCTGAGTGATCCAAAGGGCTCACATCGATATCGACGGGAACAAGATCAAGCCCTTCGACATCTACCTAGCCAAAGGGGCCCGAGGAAAGAAGTTCGGTGTTGAGTTTGCGTAGCCCCACATGGGTTCTGGCTGGGGGCAGGTCGTCGAAACGACGTCGGAACACCAGCTCAGAGGCTACCTTTTTAACTCCAAAGGCATTCATAAAAATCTCATCACCCCGGTACAGGTCGATATCATTGAAATCGGTTCGACCGTTGCAAAGTAAGCCGATCTGGGTAAGGAGGATCTCCCGATCAGAGATCGCATCGGAGCGGCGTGGTTGAAAATTGGAGGGAAGAATCCGTTGAGCATGATCCTCAAGCAGCAGGCCGCAAAGATGATTTCCGCTTGTGCTGTTGAGTTCGCCCTTGCCAGTCTTTATTTTATATTGTTTCATATACACACCTGTTGGGGTGGGGTTGTTTGTTTGAATACGGGTATCCTCATTCGGAGCTACTATCTTATCAAACGGTATCGAAAAAAATCGTACAGCGGATACGTTAATGACAATATATAACACAAAAGGCATTTTTAATAATACCGAAGATAGTTATGAAGACTTGAAAAATTGCTTATCAAATAACTATACAAGGTTGTGTAGCTCTATTCAAAGCGTTGAAATAAATCAGGTAACAACCGGCTTGGAGACGGACGTGAAACCCGTGTGTCAATGTCAGCAAATTGCCCGCTGTTAAAGTCTTGTGATAATTCAGGCTTGGTTTCTTTTGACTTTTATGCTGACAAAATTAACGTTGCCAATTCTTTCACCGAAATCGGGCTCGCGCCGTGTTTAACGTTGTCGTCTCTTATTTTAAATGCAAGTCACCATTGTTCCATAAGAACCCGATAAGCGTCGAATAGATTATTGTTAGGATCATAAATATGTGTGGCTTCTGAAGTGACTCCATTTAGCTCAATGATTTTAAAATTTTGGCCTTGCTGAAAATCGTCGATAGAAGGGGTCCGTATATCATATTTAAAAAAAATGGAGCCATACATACAGCTCGTTTGTCTTTAAGAATAAGTTCTTCTACTGTGGACTGCCCATCTCCAATGAGCGTCGAAAAACGTTTGTCGGTAATAGAAAAAATCTGACCTTTTTCTTGGCCGGGAAACCGATAATAAAAGACACCATACTCATATCCAACTACGTGTTCTTGGATCATCATGTCTTCGGTTGCAGAAACAATCGACGCTTCCAGTTCATCTCGAGATCGAATAATAGACACGCCCACACCTCTTTGGCCTATATTCGGTTTTAAGACGATGGGAAGATTGAGACCGCATTCATTCATAAACGTGAATGCCATTTCAAGACGTTGAGTGGTTGTTGCTGAAGCTTTGATAAGGTGCGTTGTTGCCAGATATTCTTCAACATCTGAAAAATTTTTAAGGATTGCATATTTTGATTCACCGATAACACCTCCCGCATACATGCCGGGGTTCGCCGCTGTAAATAGAGTTAAACAACGATGTTTAATACCCAAATAAAGTACATATATAACGAGTGGAAAATAAAAGATCCATGGCGACCAAAATTCCCATCGTATTTTCCGTTGCCACGCAGATATGAGAAGCCGTCTTCCTTTATAATTAAAGAGTGGGATAATAGTTTTAGCAATGATCCATATGAATAAGGCTAACCCCATAAAGGTTATGAGGGCGTACTGTTGGTAGAGGTAGAAATAAGAGGAGGCAGTGGCTCCGATTACCATGGATAGACTGACAAGAAGCGGGGTCCATATACTGGAGGCTAGACAAAAGTATCCTGAAAAGCGCCAAAAATTCATATGTAAGAGGCCACATGTCACATACGTGGGAAAACGTGTTCCGGGCAGAAATCGACTTATAAAAATGACGATGGGACCTTTTTGAGAAAGCCACTGTGTGCTACGGGTGATGTCTTCTCCTTTAAGAAACCATTTGATAGGCGCTTTTCTTAATAAGAGAGGTTGTCCAACATATTTACCCAAAGCATATAATAATAGATCTCCAATATAAATTCCCACAAAACAAGCAAACGTTGCGGCAAAAAAATGAAGGCACCCTTGGGCAACAAGCAATCCTGCGCTTATACAGGCCAGATCTTCGCTGATGAGCGTCAAGAACGCGAGGGCCATTAGCATCCCGATTATTGAAACATCATTCCAATACTCTATCATATCATCAAAAAACCTTTAAATATGGCTCCTATTTGTGACGTTAGACCTTTGACCTTAATGTTTGGACTATAGGTGTTGAACTTTGACAGGGCGCAGTTGGTGTATAGTAGAAATGAATACTATCTTTCTCAACAATGATATGACTGAAGCTGACTGTTTCTGCATCATCTCGGTGCATACATATAGAGCTTGGGCCTCTCTTGGGTTCATGATTTTTATGAAAGTTAACTAGTGTTTCTCTATTGACAGGAAGTTTAGACAGGTAATCAGAGAAGCAAGCCTGGCGCTGTTTGAGTACAGAAACTTTGTCATAAGATGAAGTAGAAATGGGAAGATCTTGGTTTGTAAGATGTTCGACGGTCAGTTTGAGGCGGTCCCAGGTACACGATTGTGCGGGTTTATCTAGAGCAAGCAGGAGTAAGATAAAAGGCTGATAACAGTTGAGTTCTAAGCTGTCTATTTTATCATACGCATATTCTTGGGAAGGGCTATCCATTAGAGAGGTAAGTAGGAGTCCTCTACTTATCGGAGGGGTGGAGGCAAGGGCGGTAGCTCTGTTGATGGATGATGATTGAGGATACATAAGAGGGGGTAAGCCCACCCTCATTAACACCGATCCATGACCCCCCTGCTTGTTCGTCTATCGGTGCCATATACTTCATATGATTACGGATTCGGATCTGTGGGGGAGAAGCCGGTAAACGTGTACGTTGTTCGTCTCGATTAAAAAATACCTCGTAGCGATGCGTATCATGCAGCCACGTTACTGTACACATGAGGTGTTGATTTCCTGATATCGCAATGTGGAAGGCGCTACACCAAATGTGTTTCCGGGCTCAAAGTTTTCAATCCGGAGAATCATTGCAATGAGTGCATAGTGATGGATGGTATGGCTTAGCAAAAAATCCAACTCGCGGGAGATTGTCGAATTTGCCCAAGATGATATGTTTTTTTCAAAATCATTATTTTCAATCTTGATTTGAATAGGTGTAGTGGCTTGCGCAATAGATATGACAGAGAGCTGTTCAATAATATGTTGAATCCGATCGATAGCGAAAACGCGATCGGATTCCACCCGAGGGTCTCGTTGTCTTGCTTCATAATCAACTTTTCCTTTTTTAATACCCAAAAGAAAGTTTGTGTAGTGGTCTACATCATGTCTGATATGAGAGCCTATACCACTTGTGTAAAGTGGGGGAGACGTTTTAGAGTACAATTCATCCCTAACTTTTTGAAGTAGTTCTAAGGCTTGTTCTAGATATAAAATGTTAGTTTGGGCTAAAGAAGATCTGTTGATCATGTTCCCTCCTTTTTTTAATTACTACTTTTTGCGTAACCCTTTATCTTTTTGATGATTGATGGAAGATGATGAATAACAACCTGTATCTCTTCTGTTGTATTAAATCGACTGAAGCTAAAGCGCATCGCTCCTTTAGATTCGACTTTGCTATATCCCATGGCAGATAGTACATAGGAAGGCTCAGCAGAACCTGATGAACAAGCGCTTCCCGATGAGCAACAGATTCCTTCTATATCCATTAATGCCAAAACGGCATCAGATTCAATATCATCAAATATAATAAACGACGTATTGGGAAGTCGATGCTGATCTTTACCTATAATATGTGTACCATTGATTTGTTCATAGACTTCTTCCTCAAATGTATCACGTATTTTTTGAACCTTGCTTTTCATGAATGGTTGATGCTTTTGGGCTAATTCAGCCGCTTTTCCTAATCCCGCAATACCCGGCACATTTTCCGTTCCTGCCCGACGGCCTTGTTCCTGGTCGCCCCCTAATAAATAGGGCCCGGTCTTTATCCCTTTTCGGATGTATAAACCTCCAATCCCTTTAGGTCCATGAAATTTGTGCCCTGAGAAGGATATAAAATCAACCGAAGATTCTATCCCCGGGACAGATATTTTCCCGATGGCTTGTATGGCGTCTGTGTGAAACAATGCTCCATATTTATGAGATAACAGAGAATATCTTTCAATGGGAAATAGAATTCCCGTTTCATTATTGGCTGTCATGATAGAGACTAAGGCGGTTTCTTTATTCAACGCATTTTTGAATTCGTCTTCATCCAACACACCGTCTTTGTTCAATGTCAAATAGGTTACTCGATATCCGATCGTTTCGATATAATTCATGTATTTCAACACAGAAGGATGTTCAACTCTCGTTGTAATAACATGACATTTATGCGGGGCTGCGCGCATCGCAATATGAATGGCTGTGTTATTGCTTTCCGTTCCTCCGCTCGTAAAAAGAATAGTGTCAGGTGCCACACCAAACAACGCAGCAACCTGTTCACGGGATTGATGAAGAATACGCGAAGCCGCTCTGGCTGGGCCATAGGGTCCTGATGGGTTCGCATATTGAGTGCCCAAAAAAGGGAGCATAACCTCGCGCACTTCGGAGTCGACCGGCGTGGTTGCATTGTTATCTATATAGATGATTTTTTGTGATGACATCGTCGACGTTTTCGCTCTTTTTTAGGTTTTGACTCATTAAAGATTCTAAAATCTATAAGCCGTTTTTGGGTGCACACCTTCACTAATTCTACCGATACCAAATCTCCAACAGACCACACCTTTTTACGTCTTTTTCCTATGGCCCGTCCGCGTTCAGGTTCAGCTACATAATAATCATCTGTAAAAAGAGAGAAAGGAAGCAAACCTCTTTGAAGGGTCTCTTCCAATTCAACAAGTAGGCCCTTTGACGCTATCGAGGTGATAATCCCAGGAAAAGGCCCTGTATCTCCCTTACGAAGCTTGTGATCATAATAATCGATGAGTTTAAGCGCTACGCTTTCTTTTTCTGCTTCTTCTGCATGGCGTTCCCGCTCAGAACAATGTGTAGCCATACACGTTAGATCTTGGTGTGTGTAGGGTGGGGGAGTACTCTCTTCAAAAGATCTCAGGATTCGATGGATTACTAAATCAGGATATCGTCTTATCGGAGATGTAAAGTGGGTATAATGAGAGAACGCTAACCCAAAATGTTCTCCTAAAGACGATGAATAAACGGCTCTTGTAAGATTCCGAAGAATGGCAAGGCTTACCGGATACTCACGGGGTGTACCAACAACGCGTTGGACAATATCGTTTAGGTGACGTTGATCTTTGGGACTCTCGAAGATTCCAATAGCTTTTAGATCTAGCATCATTTGTAACCAATTTTCTAGATCAGGTTCCTTGTGAATCCTATACAGTGCAGGGACCGACTTCGAAAAAAGGAGGTGAGCAACCGCTTGATTCGCAATGAGCATAAATTCTTCAATGAGTTGATAAGCTTCACTAGAAATACGTTTGTGCGTTTTAGTTACTTTTCCGCTTGTATCAAGAATGCATTTGATCTCTGGGAGGTTAAATTCCAAAGAGCCGCTTTCGAGCCGGTTCTTTCGTAATAGTGCCGCTAACTCTTGCTGTTGCATCAGGCTCTTTTGGATGGGTTTTGGAATGGTCTGATCCGTTTGGCCCTCTAAAAAAGATTGAACGTGTGTATAGGTAAGTCGTGCTGATGACCGAATGACCGAAAGAAACGTTTCTGTGTGGAGTATAGCCCCCTTTTTGTCTAATGTAATCGATAGGCTATGCGTCAACCTATCTTCTAAAGGTTTCAGGCTGCATAGATCGGTGGTGAGATGACGAGGTAACATAGGAATCACTCGGTCGATTAAATAAGCGTTTGTGCTGCGATGATAGGCCTCTTTGTCGATATCAGAACCGATGGGAACAAAATGAGGTACATCCGCAATATGGACACCTAGATTCCAATGCCCATCAGGGGTTTGGGTCAAAGAAACAGCGTCATCATGATCTTTTGCCTCCTCAGGATCGATGGTAAACGTCAATATATCCCGTAAATCTTTTCGATGAGGAATTTCTGCATGAATAGAGTCTGCTGAAAATGTATGCGCTTCGTCTTCTACCGCTTGAGAGAAATCTTCTTCGAGCTGATAGTTTCGTAGAATACTTAGCATATCAATTCCGGGTCCATCAACGGGTCCTAAATCTTCCATCACAATACCTGTTAAAGGGGCAGAAGTACTTTTCCAAGGGTCCAAATGTACAACCACTTTATGATTTTTTATGGCTAAACTTTTCTTAAAATCACGAACTTTAACTCTATGCCTTATGCGCGGGTTATCCGGAATGATATGCCAATACGGCTTGTTATGCAGGATGCCCACTAAGACTTTTTGATTCTGTTCCAACACTTTTTTGACATGGCCTTCGATTTTTTTCCCGGTTTTAGAGGATAGATGAGGAGGTTTCCCTCCCCCCCCCTTTTAGAAGCTGTTCGTTCGTGTACAGAGATAAGGACACGATCCCCATCTAAACCCGCACCCATATACTTTTCCGGAATAAAAATATCTTCAGCATATGGATTGTCCAAAATGACGAATCCAAAGCCACGTTGATGAACTTGAAGTTTTCCAGTTTCGTCTTTCATTTATTAAGATCTCAAGATAGGGTTAAATTATATACTAGGGTGGAAGGGGGAGGAGATACACCTGATCTCACCGAAGGCCAATAAAAATACCTTTATCATCACGAATAACAAATAATCAATCATTAAAAAAATATGAACATACTCTTTGCAGCCAGCGAAATGGTGCCTTATGCGTCTACCGGAGGGTTGGGCGAAGTCATGGCTGGACTCCCCAAAATACTAGCTCAGGATTCATGTAAACATGTTTATCGTGTGATGCCCTTGTATAAGTGTGTATGGAAGGGTGACTTTAATCTTCATGACACAGGAATGCGGTTGAACGTTCCGATAGGGCGTGACTCTAAAGAAGCTGAAGTGTGGGTCAATAAGGATGTGGTGCCTATAACCTACTTTATCCGAAACGATGAATACTTTGATCGCGCCGAATTGTATAGTCTTCCAGAACAAGAATATGACGACAATGATGATCGGTTTATCTTTTTTCAGAAATCAATTATTGGAATGATTGATGCCTTAAAGCTCAAAATAGATATCGTGCATTGCAATGACTGGCAAACAGGATTGATCCCTTTATATCTGCGAAATGGGATGGATGGAAAAGGACGAGAATCTTCCGAACGGACCCTTTTAACCATCCATAATTTAGCGTATCAGGGTATTTTTTCGAGATCAAAATTCTCCAATACCAATTTACCTCCAGAATATTTTTCAACATCGAGCATGGAATATTACAATAATATCTCTTTTCTTAAAGCAGGCATCACATCAGCTGATTTGATAACCACTGTGAGCAAAACATATGCCCAAGAAATCCAATCAGAAAAATATGGCTGTGGTTTTCATGGGATTTTAAGCGAGTCTCAGAATAAATTAAACGGCATTGTAAACGGCATTGATTATACCGTATGGGATCCAGCTACCGATAGATTTCTTGCTGAAAAATACGATAGAAACGATCTTAAAGGGAAGATAACATGCAAACACGATATATTATCTATGATGGGACTTCCAATCAAACCTACACGACCATTAATCGGCATGATTACACGTTTAGTAGAACAAAAAGGCCTAGATATTTTAGCTGGAGCTATCCCAAAGCTGATGGAGATGAACATAAATTTCATCTTACTTGGATCTGGGCAACAAAGGTATCATAAACTTTGTGAATCATGGGCCATGAAATGGCCAAAAAGAGTGAGTGTAAAGTTAGGGTATAACGTCGAATTATCACATAAAATCGAGGGAGGCGCCGATCTTTACATGATGCCTTCAAAATTTGAGCCATGCGGGCTTAATCAGCTTTATAGTCTTCGATACGGGACCATTCCCATTGCTCATGCGACGGGAGGGTTAGAAGATACAATTGAGGATGTCCGCAAATCTGGACACAAAGGCACAGGATTTAAGTTTAAAGAATATACACCAGATAGATTGATAGAGACCGTTCAGCGTGCTTTGTTCTTTTACACGAATCCATCTCAGTGGAAAAAGATACAAAAACGAGCTATGAAATGCGACTTTTCATGGGAACACTCAGCTAAAGAATACGCTAAGCTTTACATGCAGTTGCTGTAAAAACCTCAATAATAAAGGGGATATGGACCTTTAAAGCTTCAACCACAATATATGGTATACCCGTACATATCTAATTAGACATAATATATATTATGCGACGTTTAATATACAGGGAATGTGTGACCATTAATGAATGCGGGTAAACGCGGGTAAACATAACGGATCATGGGTTGATTGGTAAACATAGAATGACCACTTGTGTCTTGCCAGGATAAACTCACGTTTTCAGTGGAGTTGCCGACCCAGGGATCTTGAATTTTTCCAGTAACCCTAAAGTACGGTTCAAACAGGTCTAATAACGTGTGTGTCTGGAGTTGTTGATAGGCATTGGCTTGAGTCGACGTATCATTAACTTCGTAGACATATTCGTAGGCTCCAATATCAACAAAATCGTTTATGATACGAGGCGTCCCTTCAACATCCGAGGCATTGATCATCCACGTTTGATTACTGCCCCTATCAATACAGGGCGAAATAGATGACAGTCGATAGTCTCCAGCAAATTTCAACTGTACAACACACAGTTTTCAACAACAGCGTAAGATGTCGCACCATCACCCAACCCTTGATTCCCAACAAGGCTGCAATGTCTCAAGATTCCTCCATAAACGCCACCACCTAAAAAATAACTTCTATTGCCAATAATAAAGCAGTCGGAAAGCATAGCATTCGGTTCACACCTAACGCCTCCGCCACTATTTTCCTGACAGTTTGTAGAAAGAATTTGGGTAAACCCATTTGTCAGGGTGAATCCGATCAATGGCCGATTGAATGTCGTTAGCGGCAGTGGCCCAATTTGTAAAAGGAGGCGTGTGACTTCCTGAGAAGGAAACATAGTTCATCGCGCCCCAGATAACTGGCGTTAGGCAAAAGAAAAGAATCGGAATTAAATGTTGTGGTTTCATCTGTGTCATTCTGTCTCTTAATTCAGTCTTTTTTCAAAAATTTGTATCCTATCTTTGCTTCTATTCATTACTATCGACAGGAAGATCGATTTTCTTCCATCTTTTTTGATTTTTTTGTTTAGCTGTGAATTTTTCGGCCACGGCCGATCCGCCGAGGAGGAAGACGGGATTACAGGATGAACAGGATAATATGAAAACCGCAGAATGTCGAATGTCCAATGCTGAATGTCCAAGGGAAGAACAAAACCTGGAAATTGAGCATTAAAAATTCGATATTCGTCATTTCTTGAGTGTCATCACTAGCGGAAAGCAGCTCAAGGCGTTGGCTCAACTGGTGGGCAAACGTCCCGATGCAACGCTTGAAGAACTCAAGAACATGAGCGCGGCGTGAAGGGGTCGATATGGACATTGGTGTACCACTACCTTGATTTCTTCGGTCCGCCTGGACGGAACAACAGCGGCCATGGAGGGGGAGGGGGCGACAGAGACGGCTGTTTTTGGAGAATATATTCGCCGGGTTCTTCTCCCGACTCTTTCACCTGAAGACATCGTCATCATGGACAATCTTCGCGTCCATCACAATCCCAAGGTCATTGAACTCATTGAGTCATGTGGGGCCCATGTAAGATTCCTTCCACCCTACAGCCCCGATTCCAACCCCATTGAAAAAATGTGGGGCAAGATAAAGAATCGGTTGGGCAGCCTTGCAGCCCGCAGTCAGCAGGAACTATCTGAGAGGTTTCTCTCCACCACGTTCATAACCCTCAGGTGATGCTTTGGTAAAACCATTTGTAATAGTGAATCCTATCAATTCTACCCCATTCGTCACATAGGCACATCGTACAGCATTGGAAGAGTTGTAAGGTCCTTGCCCCTCGATCACGGAAGGCTGGTCCATTCACGCTGCGGACAGTTATCGGTTTGGGAATGGCAACCTTCTTCGGTTCCAATCACTTCTACAACATCAAATCGGAAGTAAGGAGGTTTTTGTTTTAAGGCTTTCATATACTGGATGGACGCCCGCGAAATAGTACAAATGCGGGTTCCTAAGATTTTGCATCCTTTTTTAGAGAGCATTTTAACCGCCATTTTTTCACCCCAAATACCTGCCGCAATATGAGGAGCATAAGTTGCCTCTTTTCTTCTTTTGAATGGCCACCACATGGGAGAGCAGAGTAATGGATGATGAGGGAATATTCCACGATTAATATTCTATGATTTCATCTGAAACCTTTGCCCATTTGTGCATACAACTTTGCAGTTCTTTTTCGACCGCACCCACTTCTTCGGCAATGCACTGGCGCTCTTCATGAAAAGAGGCGGTTGCGATGCCACCTGCTAACGCGATCTTTTTTTGTTCTAATTTTTCGATGCGTTTTTCAAGGTCATCAATCATTTTTTTAGCCTTGCGTACGGCTTGCTTGGATAACTCTTTCCTTGTTTGGGAAGAATGTCCTGAAGTCTGTTGTGATGTGTTTGGCGAATGCTTAGGTGATTGTCTTTCTTGTTCTTGAACTTTTTCTCGATAATAGTCGTAATCTCCATGAAACCGAGTCGCCTTCCCTTGGGCAATAGAAACAATGGACTGGGCTACACGGCTTACGAATTCGATATCATGGCTTACCAAACAGACGGCTCCCTCATAATCTATGACGGCCTGCTCTAGAGCCCGACGTCCTTGGATATCCAAATGCGTGGTGGGTTCGTCTAAGATCAGAAAATTGGGGGGTTGAATAAAAATACGCGCAAAGGCTAAACGAATTCTTTCGCCGCCGCTTAATACCTTGCAAGCTTTCTGAACCATCTCTCCAGGAAACCCAAAACGTCCCAACAGGCTTCGCACTTTTTGCTCAGGCATTTCAAGGTTTGCCTCGTGTACAATCTGATAGACGGTTTTCTCTAACGGCATGGTTTCGGAGAAATCTTGAGATTGGTACCCAATAATAACTTGATGTCCAAGACCTCGTTTTCCCTCGGATACATCGTGTGCTCCCGCCAATAAACGTAATAAAGTTGTTTTACCCATACCATTAAAACCCACTACAGCTATTTTTTCGCCACGTAAAATGCGCAGATTTACATGGCGCAAGACCCAATGTGATTGATTATAGGTAAGCCCCGCATCTTCAAGGGCGATGACTTCTGAACCGCAATGAGGGGGGGACGCCATATGAATCTTTGAAAAGGACTGACTATTTTGGGGGACCTCAATGATCTCCATTTTGTCTAATTGTTTTAAACGACTTTGGACTTGAGAGGCTCTGCTGGCTTTGGCCCGAAATCGTTCTGTAAAACGTTCTATTTGTTCTCGTTTACGATCTTGGTTCTTTTTAGCGGCGATTAATTGAAGACGACGTTCCTCTTTTTCTTTTACGTATCGGTTATACGGCACGGGGTATCGGGTCACCAGACCTTGCTCTATTTCCAGAATCGATGAGGTGAGCGAACGCAGCAAATAACGATCATGAGAAATAAGCAAGAGGGTCCCCTCATATTCTTTGAGAAACCGTTGCAGCCATTCGACAGCGGGAACATCGAGATAGTTGGAGGGTTCATCTAATAGTAAAATATCCGGTTGACTGATCAGCGCACGAGCTAGTTCCGCGCGCATTTGCCAGCCCCCACTAAACGAGCCAAAGGGTTTTTCAAATGTATCTTCTGAAAAGCCTAATCCTCCCAAGGCTTCTTGGGCTCGTGTTTGAAGTTCATAACCGCCCAGATGTTCGAAACGGTCCATTAATACGCCAAGCCGAGCTACTAGTTTTTCACGCTCTACACCTTTTGAGGTGCTCATTTGTTTTTCTACATTTGAAATGTCTGAATCGATTTGCTCTAGCTCAGGAATGGCGCGAGAGGTGTAATCCAACAAAAGAACATCATCATGATGTCCGTATAATTGTTGCCGCAGATGACCCAATTGACAATTCTTTGGTAACTGAATAACACCTTCATCTGGAACCAGTGAACTGCATATTAGTGAAAAAAGGGTACTTTTTCCGGCGCCGTTAGGGCCTACAATCCCGACATGATCGCCTGTCTGGATCTGAAGACTTGCGTCTTTCATAATGATCTGGGGACCATAACGCATGGATACTTGTTTAAAACTAATCATGGAAAAACCTTTGCCAATGTTACCTGGATGATGTGATCTGCAAGACCAGACTTTCTTTTATCAATGATAGAAATGTGTAATGAGATTCATGTAGAGAATGAATATGGGCTGGTGCGAGTATTAGGACGGCAAGCCGCCATAAAGAAGAGTGGTAGCCAGTTACCGCACTCCATATAGCTTGTCAAACATTATGGAAGGCAGTCAATTCTCACCGCTTTTTTCGGTTAATCGTCGATCTCTATCATCCTCCAAAAGTGTTTGGCTCGGTCTTGAATATCTTCTAGGGTAATCTGTTGAAGAGCGTCGAGACTAAACTGTTCGACGCCAAATGAGGCAACAACGCTTCCATAGAGGATGGCTCTTCGTATGGCTGTCTGATGGTCATTTCCTTCAGAGGCGATCATGCCCATTAAACCTCCGGCATAGGAGTCTCCCGCCCCCGTAGGGTCTTGCACAACCTCGATGGGATATGCGGGTATAAGAAAGATGCCTTCCTGAGAAAGCAATAAGCTTCCGTGCTCACCCTTCTTAATTAAAATATATTGAGGGCCTTGGTTTAATAGTTCCTGGCCGGCTTGGATTAAGGAGTTTTTTTCGGTTAAATGTTTTGCTTCTGATTCATTTAGCGTGAGCATATCAACGCGGCCTATCACCTGTTTAAGCGTTTCACGTGCAGTATCAATCCATAGGTCCATGGTGTCAGCAACCACAAAATCGAGCTCTTCCATTTGATCCAAAACATATAGTTGAAGATCTGGAGAGATGTTAGCTAAAAATAAGTAGGGACTCTGTTGATAGGAGGCAGGTAGTTCAGGGGCAAAGGAGGCAAATATATTTAGGTCGGTAGACAGAGTCCGCCGATGATCCATATTATCTTCGTAGACTCCTGACCATCGAAAGGTTTCCCCTTCTGCGGTTTGCAATCCTTCTACATCGATTTTGAAATGACGATATACATCACGGTACGCTTCAGGAAAATCAGTGCCAACCACCCCTACCATCCCTACATCCGTAAAGAAAGAAGCGGCGGCACACGCATAACTCGCTGATCCGCCAAGAATGGATTCGTGCCGTTCGCTAGGTGTTTCAATGGTATCGATCCCCACCGACCCTACAATAATCAGTTTATCTTTTTTCATTTTTTAACAGGTCTCCCTCTTTAGTTTGTAAGTATGTTAACAACGATACAATGACGGATGATATAGAGCAACCACTAGCGAACAATCCTACGTGTCGTCGCTTGGGGCACTTCTGTAATCGATCTTCGTCCTTTCATCCCTTCAATACAACATATAGAGCCTGTTAACAAACCATAATTTTTTCTGTAAAAAGGCTGGACAGATAAATCATTCTAGCGTACATATTCGCGTTTCCATTTTATTAAAGTTCAAAAAAATGCCAAAACAAAAAACTAGAAAATCAGTGGCCAAACGGTTTAAGAAAACGGGTACCGGAAAAATAAAACGTCAAGGCGCAGGTCGTGGCCATTTATTTACGGGTAAATCTCGCAAACAAAAAAGACGTCGGAAAGCCGGGGGCCTTGTGTCTGCAGCGGATGAGAAACGTTTAGCCACTCATTTTTAGAATTAGTTATCTGTTCCCAATAACAAATAACCATTAACTGAAACGGAGTTTCACTACCATGCCAAGAGCAACCAATGCACCCGCATCACGACGAAGAAGAAAAAAGAGATTAGTCCTCGCTAAAGGATTTAGAGGCGGGCGCAGTAAATTTTTTCGGACCGCTACAGAGTCCGTTGACCGAGCCATGTCGATGGCAACGGCTCATCGCAGACTCAAGAAACGTGATTACCGAGCTTTGTGGATCCAACGTATTTCAGCGGCATGCAAACCGCACAACATTAATTACAGTCGTCTCATTGAGGGGGTTACAAAAGCGGATATTAAATTGAATCGAAAAATGCTTTCTGAAATAGCGATTCACGATCCAGCCGGGTTTGCCTCTATTGTGGATCAGGCAAAAACCAAACTTTCTTAATTCTTAACTGATGAAAGAGTCCGACCGCGCGGCTTGTTCTGTAGTTATTCCGTTCACCCATAGCTCAGTCTCACTCAAATCAATTTGGTCATTCCAAATAATGCCGTACCCATGTTTATCCGGATGTACATTCTTAAAGAACGCATCGTCCTTCAGACTGCTAAAAACTTCCTCATTGAGTAGAGGAATACAGTCATATATTTTTTTAGTTCCTGATGAGAAAGTAACGAATAGCTTCTTTCTCTCAAATGGTTTAACGGACCTTACTTTAGGATATTTTTTCATTTTTATTCTAAACCAGGTAATTGAATAAGTTTCTGAGAGTCCCACATAGCTTGTAGCTCAGACTGGTAGTTTCGGGCCCATTCCTTAACTAATTTTAATGCTCGTGGAGGTAGATCTCCTTCCGATCATTTCTAGCGTTTTGGTCTCGAATATACCATTATACTCTGCATAAATAGCATGAAAGTGTGGAACACCGTGTTCCTTAAAATACATCTTAATAACGACTCCATAAAATCTGCTAATCACAGGCATGTCTATGTTTCTTTCACAATGCGACCATAATGACAAAAATCAAAGATTCTGTCACGGTACAAATATATTGTTAAAAAATTATACGTACTTCATCATACTCAGCGTTTTGTTTTGCTTCTCTCATCATACTCTCTTAGCTGGTTTGATCGAAGATGAAGGGGAAAAGACAATTATTCACATACAAGTCCACGACTGGATCTTTCCCGACCCAAGTCATACCGATACCGCTATTCGGTCTGAAGCTGCTAAAGTAAAAGCATTTACAAAACAGTTCCCCCATATTTTTGCTAAAAAATACCGTGCCCAATATAAAGAAGACCCCGAACGATATGGATCCCACAATTGGGATCATGTCGAAGTTCACGTCCATAATTTTTCCGGCCTGAAAATCGAAGGTGTTGAGTCCGATCTATTAGCCATCGCAGGAAAAGTAGCACCCGATATCATCTATGTAAATTTCAGAAAATCGGCAACCTATATTGAGCAAGGGTTCCTATATCCTCTAGACAAACCAGAAGATCATTACCTGACCCACATGACTCAAGAAGAAATCGATTTTCGTGTTCACCCCAAAATCTGGCCGGTCATTAAACGAAAAGGACCTGGAGGCAAAGAATATGTTTGGGCCCTGCCCTTTCGTGGCGCTTTGGGGAAAGTATTGTTTTATCGAAAAGATCTATTCGATACTGCAGGGGTCGAATATCCGAACGAAAACTGGACATGGGACGATCTTTATGAGGCCTGCAAAAAACTAACCGATCCCGCACAAGGCATCTATGGTATTCGATTTGTTAGCGGCAAACAAGAAGCTTATCATTGGGTCAATTTTCTTTGGGCGATAGGTGCAGATATCTTGCGTTTCAACAACACGGCAGAAAGGTGGGAAGTGGCTTTTGATACGCCTGAAGCTGCTGTGGCGCTTGACTTTTACACACAATTAAACACAGAGCCGTGGATAGATCGACATGGGCATAAACGGTATGGATATGTCTACAAAGATCCTTCTGATGGATACATCAAATGGGAACGAGGAGAAATTGCCATGAAATTTGATTATGTCTTTGAAAGACTCATATCAAAAAGTAATCCCGACCTCGTGGGAATGGTCCCGGCCCCTAAAGGCCCAACAGGCATTAGAGCCGCCGAACTCAACAGCCGAATGATGGGTCTTTTTGCCGAAATTAAAGAACCTGCTGTACGCGATGCGGCATGGGAGTTTATCCAGTTTTACGATTCAAAAGAGGCCGTAGAAGTCAAAACCCATGTCATGGTCGAAGGCGGACTCGGTCAATATGTAAACCCTAAATACCTGCGTATGTTCGGGTACCCTGAACTCATCCGTCTATTCCCAAAAGGCTGGGATAAAACCTTTGAAACCGCTATTGAAACCGGTCAACCGGAACCCTACGCAAAACATAGTAATATCGCTTATGATATTTTAACAAAGCCTTTACAAGAAACAGAGCAACTCGCTCTTCAGGATAAATTACCTAAAGAACGTGAAGCTCGACTCGCATACCTTCTGAAGCTTCTAAAGAAAACAGGAAATAAAGCCAGAGAAGAGATGCTGGAAGAATTTCCTCCTGAAGTCGTCCAAAAACGAAAATTTTCAGCGGCTGTATTTATTGCGTTAGTCCTTATTGCTTTCACCATTCTATTTCGAAAAGTAGTGAAGGATTTTGCCCCGCACACACCAGAAGAGAATAAACCTACATGGAACCTCCGTAGACATGCATGGGCTTACACCCTTTTACTCCCGGCTATTATTACCATTGCCATTTGGCAATACGCCCCTTTACTGCGAGGATCCATTATGGGATTTCAGGATTACAAAATAATGGGAAACTCTACCTGGGTAGGCATCCAACATTTTGGAAATGTCTTGTGGAATCCAGATTGGTGGCTCTCTGTATGGAATTCCGCCCGCTATTGTGTATGGGTGGTGGTTTTTACCTTTTTGCCACCCGTCATATTAGCTATCTTTCTGCAAGAAATTCCGCGAGGCACCTTACTTTTCCGAACCATTTACTACCTCCCAGCGGTAATGTGCAGCCTAGTCGTTATCTTATTATGGAAATCTTTCTATGATCCGAGTGAACGGGGTGTTTTGAATGGAATGTTAATGTCTATTCCCGCTATTGTATTTATAGGGGTTGGTTTCTTATCTTTTTTCATAGCCTTCACGTTCTTCCGACGGCTTCACTATCATCAAGTCAATGGGGTCGCCTGGCTCAGTTTAGCTATAGGGCTTTGCGCTTGTTTTGCTTGTTTTGAGTTAGCTAAACCCATGCTAACCCAAACCGATCTCCCTTTTTTAAAAAGGCTATGGACACCCTTGTCGGATCCCTATCGATGGCTTCAAGACCCGAAAACAGCGATGCTAGCCTGTGTCATCCCCATCGCTTGGGCTGGATTAGGACCGAGTTGCCTCATTTATCTCGCGGCTTTAAAAGGTATTTCAAATGAATTTTATGAAGCCGCAGATATGGATGGAGCGACCTTTTCGGACAAAATTCTTTTTATTGTTTTCCCCATATTAAAACCACTACTCATCATTAATTTTGTCGGTGTTTTTGTTGGTTCATGGTTTTATTCCGAAGCCAATATCTTAGCCATGACAGGTGGAGCCGCCCAAACCGAAGTCGCCGGACTTCACATTTTCTATAAGGCATTTATTTTCCATCAGTTTGGACCCGCAACAGCCATGGCTTGGATCTTAGCTTTCATGTTAATTGGATGTACCGTGTATCAATTACGCATTCTTTCACGGTTGGAGTTTCGGGGGTCGAGTTATTAGTCATTAGTTATTGGTTGTTGGGGAAGAGGTTAAGAATCGCTACTAGTTATTAGGAAAAGATATGGATAGAGACATTAAGACTTTTGAGGATCTTCAGTGTTGGCAACATATGGACAATGCAAAGTTCTGTAGTCATGCTAGAGCGTCATGTTGGGAAATCCTAGATCATCTAATAACCGCACATGACGACAACATAATACCAAGCGAACTTCTCGAAAAAGGACGAGAATATATTGGAACCTCGATCAAGCTAATCAACGGCTACATGAACTATCTAAAGCGCTCGACAAACCCAAAAACCAATAAAAAATAACTCTAATGTCCATCATATCAAAAATAGGTCGAAAAACCCTAAAAGTTAGACTCTTAATTCTAACCCTATACGCCACACTCTTCTTAGGCTCTCTGACCATGATCTACCCGTTTCTCATTATGATCTCGGGAAGCACAAAAAGCGGTGTGGACACCAAAACATTCGATATATTTCCTGCATTTCTAAAGAGTGACACCCTCCTTTACCAAAAACATGTTGAAGGATTATTCAACGAACGGCTTTTAGCCATGAAAAATTGCTACAACCTCGATACCCCCTCGTTTGAACACCTCCAACTTCCTAGAAACCCTTCAAAACAGCTCGTCCAAGAATGGGAACACTTTCTTATAGAAAAACCATTGCCTCCAGAAACCTACGCCTTGGGATATGTAGAAGCTCGAGTTTCTAAAACACAACCTCTGATGCTTAGAAATTTTAAAGGATATCTTACGAAGAAATACGATAAGAATATTGAAACATTAAATCGGCGGTTAGGCACAGAATTCGTTGGTTGGAATGCCTTCTATTTGATCCCAGAAGACTTCTTACCCCGGCAAAGAAAACTATTAAACACACCTTTCTCTCAAACATTTACCCATTTTAAAGAACAACAACCCCTTAACTACCGGCATTACTTCATGCTCGAAGGGTTTTATAGGAATATGTTTCTCAAAACTCAATATACAAAAGATATTGGAACCTATAACCAAACACATGGAACCGACTACATTTCTTATGATCAAATTTACCTCTCTCGTACTCTGCCTGCAGGAACGATCAAGGAAAGAGAGGATTGGGAAAACTTTGTACGAAAAACCCTTAATCTATTATGGATTCACGTGAATAAAAAAGCGCAACCTTTCTATCAAGCCTTTCTGCAAGCAAAGTATAATACAATCGAAACGTTAAACCGAAATTATGAGACTCATTACAAATCATTTGAGAAGATTCCTCTTATTGAAAAGCTCCCTTCAGAGGGTGTGAAACTAAGTGATTGGGGGACCTTTATCGCTGGATGGCAAGATCCCGATACCCAAAAGATATATAGACCCGAACCTGAACACCTACAAATCATTGGAACAGATTTCGCTTTTCAGGATTACTTGATGCAAAAATATACAAACCTAGAAACCCTCAACAATAAACTAGGAACCATTTACCAAAACATTCAACAGATACGTCCGCCCCAATATGAAGCACATTATTTTTCTTTTCTCAAAAACCGAAACGCATTGAAATGGGAATTTATTGCACGAAATTACATTACCGTCATTGACTATATGGTCTTACACGGACGTGGAATTATTAACACCATCATCTATTGTGTACTCGCCGTGTTGGCAGCTTTAATTTTCAATCCGCTAGCGGCATATGCCATGAGTCGCTATTGTCTACCCAACACATATAAAATTCTACTGTTCATGTTATTGACCATGGCATTTCCTCCTATGGTCACTCAAATTCCCGTATTTCTCATGTTAAGAGATTTTCATTTATTAAACACCTTTGCAGCCCTCATCCTTCCAGGCCTTGTACATGGCTACTCCATCTTCCTCCTCAAAGGGTTTTTTGACTCTTTACCACGTGACCTCTTTGATTCCGCCCAAATCGACGGGGCCAATGAATGGACCCTGTTCTGGCAAATTACCATGAGTTTATCAAAACCCATTCTAGCTGTTATTGCATTACAAGCATTTAATATGGCCTATTCAAACTTCATGTTTGCCTTGCTGATTTGTCAGAACGAAAAGATGTGGACACTGATGGTTTGGCTCTATCAGCTACAACAAAGAAGTGGACAAGCCGTGATATATGCATCACTCATCATCGCCGCTATTCCTACATTTTTCATATTCCTTTTCTGTCAAAAGATCATTATGCGGGGCATTGTCGTTCCGGTCGAAAAATAATGACAAGGTTTATATCTTCTTCAGTTGAGAACGGTAAAAGTTTAATTCCGCCATGGATGCGAGAATATCGTAATAGGCATCATGAGCCCTTCCTTCGACTTCATCTTTTGACTCTGGGAAATACTTTTTCACAAGATCGGGGCTATCTTTATCAAACTCTTCTCCGGAAAACCAATGTTTCCACTCCTGTTTTAAGGTAGAAACATCAAACAGACGGTAATGGAAACGTCCAGAAAACTTAGGCAAAAACTTTTGGGCCGTCGACAAATCCGCATGAACACTGTTACCCGCTAAAACCGGCTGACACTCGACATCCTTTTGGAAAAGGCCGATAGCTTCATCGAGATAGCTCGTTAAACGGGTATCCACATCCATAACATCAAAAGCTCGAGAGGATTGGCATGCCACAACAAGATCTGGAAGATTTTCTGCGACCCACGGACTTACTTCTTTCCCATCTTCCAGTTTAACTATTAAGTTTAAATCTTGATCTGGAGACAATAAACGATTGAGTTTAGTATCCGTAATAATAAGGGCCACTTGCAAAAGCTGTGCCTGTTCAAGTTCGAGACTCGTGAATTCTGTGTCAAACCAAAGGTATATTGTTATCTCGTCTTTTTTTTTCATCGGTAAAAGTTCTGCCCGTAATTGTCCTGTCTAATGTGGCTCTTGCAAAAGAACGCCGCTTGCGCGGCTACTACAAGCTATCAAATAGCTTTACACATGTTTGTAGATAGCGTCGCAAGACACGTTCTTTTGCAAGAGCCTCACTAATTCGAAAGTTTAATTCCACACCGCGTAAAGGTCGGTATATCTAGATCTTCACCATGATAATAGGTGGGCTCAACATCTTTAAAACGTCCTTCTTTGCCCGCGAGCTCAAGGTTTAAATTAATCTGTTGTAATACCGGACCTTTCTTCGGTGTGGCCATTTCTATATCTGAAAGGACTTCATCATCGAATAACAAACCTGTTTTTTCTTCCGGATCTTCTGAAGCCTTCTCTTCAAAGGCGATTTCAGAGGCCAAAACCGTTATAGAAATCTGGTTTTCAAGTTTATCATCGATCGCAGCCCCCATGGTCATATGAGCATTTCCAGGAATCACAGAAGTTATTTCCGTCATCACTTCTTGAATATCTTTAAGCGCTAGATTTGAGTCACCAGAAATCCCCACCAACAATCTCTTTGCTTGCGCAAGAACATTGCCTCGCTCCAGATAAGGACTTTGCATGATTTTTTCTATCGCCTCTTTTGTCTTTTGTGTTCCTGATGCTTCTGCATAGGCAAACGAGCACGCACAACCTCCTTCTTGCGTAACACTCCGAATATCAGAAAAATCAAGATTCATAATTCCTGAATAGGTTAATAAATTCCATAGAGAACGAACCCCCATTCCGATCATAAGGTCAGATCGTTCGAAAATATTTACAAGAGATTCTTCACGTTCCGTTGGTTCCAGTAAACGCTCGTTTGGCATGTAAATGATTGCATCTGAAACCGCTTTTATGCGGGAAGCCCCTTCCTCGGCTTGCCGCCTCCGCTGTTCACCTTCAAAAGAAAATGGCAAGGTAAGGAAACTCAAGACCATGGCCCCCTCTTCTTGCGCAATACGTGCTATCATAGGAGCCGCCCCGGTTCCGGTCCCGCCTCCCAAAGCCACAACAAGAAACACAAATTTCACGTTGTGGAATAAACCCCTAATTTTTAATTCATCGCTTTCGAGGGCTCTCCCACCTACATCCATCTTCCCACCCGCACTAAGGCCATCGGTTATAATAGATCCAATTCGAACTTGCTGAGGGACTGCACACGAAGACAAAACTTGTGAATCCGTATCAATAGCAATCACTTCAGGCCCTTCTGGACACGATACAGTCATGTTGGAAACAGCGTTGATTCCTCCGCCCCCAACACCTATAAGAATAATTTTTTTAGAAAATACAGACATTACACGCCATGATACAAACCAACCTTTTCATATTCAAGTTATTGTACATTGTAAATGATGAAGTTATCTGCTGGCATATAACGATCCTTCTTTTTCGTTTTTTTATCTGCGTACTTCAGCATGTTCTGCGGTTAAAAATGTTGTCTCCGCCTCGATAGCTGCCCTAAAAAAGGCATTGCAGAATACAACAAAATATTGCACTATTACACAAAACTGAAAATAGAAAGGAGGCAGCTCCGCCCGGCGACCAAATGTTTAAATTTTGGGCTGCCTATCTTCCTATCCGCAATGGTAGAGTAACAATACAAGTGCAAAGGTCCGCAGCATAGTTCATTCTTTGGGTATCTAACCCCCCCCAAAGGAGAACATAGAATGCCACGAACCTACGAACATTTAAACCGTTATGAACGAGAAGTGATAGCCCAGATGCTAAAAGAAAAATATAGCTTATCTCAAATTGGCCGTCACCTGGGCCGATCCCCCTCGACTATTTGGCGCGAGTTTCGCCGTAATCGAGTCCGTGGCCGCTATTACCCAAGACCCGCAAATGGCCTGGCTCAAAGCCGATTACAGCTAGCTCGAAAGCCTCAAAAAGTGATGGGAGCTAGCAAAGAACAAGTGGAGACTCTCCTGGCGAAGTATTTGGTCTCCAGAACAGATTGAAGGTCGAAGAAAGCTAGAAGGTGACCCTCCCATCAGTCGAATGACGATCTACCGCTACTTGTACAGTCCAAGAGGGGCTGGCTACCGAAAATACCTGCGTGGCCCCGGAAAGAAAAAACGAGCGACTCGGAAAAGCCATTCACGTATACACAACCAAACGATGATTGACCAACGCCCCGAAGAGGGTGAAAGTCGCAAGGTGGCAGGCCATTGGGAAGGTGACACTATTCAGGGCCAAACGAGAAAAGAGGCCTGTGTAGTCACTCTAGTAGATCGAGTGACTCGATTCGCTGATTCAGGGCTCCCCTGTAAAACGGTGACTGTAGATAATGGCATGGAGTTTGCCAGCCATGCTAAACTACAGAAAAAAATAGCAACCCCCGTTTTCTTTGCTGAAGGGAGAAACCCTTGGCAAAGAGGGACCAACGAAAATACGAATGGTTTGCTTCCCCAGTTTTTCCCGAAGAAAACCGACTTTGCTGCCCACAGCTCCGCTCAGTTGAGATGGGCTGTGGAGTTACTGAATAATAGACCGAGAAAATGCTTAGAATATAGAACGCCCAAAGAAATGATGGACAGCTTCGGTTTTGCACTTGCAAGTTGAGTCTGCACCTCTGGGAATGATCCCAAAAATTCGTTCCATGCTCTGGACCTTTTTGTGTTTATTTCTGATCTTCATCTGTTTTCAATTTCCAATCTCTAATAACACGTCTTTTTTTTCACCCATTATCTATTTTTTCTCATATCCTAAATACCTTCTTACTCATACCTCTTCAACGCTCACACGCCTCTGCCTGATCTTTATAACCCTTCCTTGCTCCGTAATGCTCTTTATCCTCTCGAATAACCGCTGAGGCAGGATGTTTCTCACCATATTTTACCTTTAGTTTGCGCATAAACGCATCAGGGCCCTCACAATATTTACGGCTTAATTTTTCGCGCACCTTTTGTTGGTATGCGACGGCATCAAATTTCTTTTTCATCAAGAATCTCCTTTGGTATTCTAATCTCAAGTATGGGATAACCTAATCGCAAATTTACGGAATTAAACGCATGGATTCTCCCCAGGTTAACGATATGTCTAAAATTCCAACTCACCAAAACATCCACCCGTTCTACTGTGGCTATGGCAATATGTTGAGCATCAGCCATATGTTTAACCCTGACAACCTCTTCTTCAACATAATTGTTGGCTAATTGTTCAGCTTCTTCTGATAGAGTAACATTCTCAATATTGCCCAAGGCATCATCGATCTGAATGATATTGTTATTGCCATCATAGGCATAAGTACCTGATAACTTGGGAGGCATCACTATGTTCCATCTCAGTAATCGATTGGCCATCACCCTTAGGCAGTTGAGTATTCGAATCAAAAAATTCGGTTTCTGTGCGAATACGCCGATCCAGATTGTCGTAAATATGAGCTGTTTCTGAAAGGCGGACATTATTTCCACCACCCACCATATCTGTTAACTCACCATCGACTCGCTCTGACACACGATTATGATTACCGTCATAATGGCGAGTTGCCATATTCCCCATAGCATCCCTTGTTTCAACGAGTCGATTGTATCCATCATACACATGATCAGTTATGTGCGGGGTCTCTTCAAGACCTTCTAATGTTCTAACTGGATTCCCGTTTTTATCGTAATCGTACTGGGTCGTAGATTGGTCAGGATCCCCTTTTACTCGAACAACTTGAAAGGCCTTGTCCCGTTCGTCATAGATTGTTCGGATATGGTTGTTCGGTTGATTCCCGTTTACCGCTTCCCCATAACGGGTCAAGGTTAGGTTCCGATTTCCATCGTATCCATATTGAGTGCTAAGCGTTAAACCTGCGTCGATTTCTTCGGTCCTGTTTGTAAGAAAATTGAGAATCTCGTATTCATAGAGGGTGGTGAAATGCGTGGTTGCCTGAAGCACACCCTGATCTTCAACGTTCTGAACATCTTCACGGATCAAATTGTTATTGGCATCATAGAAGAAATTTTTTTGGTAACGCAGTCCTGTTCCATCGATTACTTCACGAGAAACTTCACGTACCACTTGGTCTAATTGGTTCATGATATATTGAGCATTATGTCCACGTGGATCGGTTACACGGACCGGATTGCCTACCAAATCATAGGCGTAGGTGGTGGTAAGTCCATAATTGTTAGCATCAACAATTTCTTGGTAAAGATACCCTGCTTGAGGCCCAGTATATAATATGTATATTCATCTCGACGCCGATGATTACTCCCATTATCAGGTTGAATATGAGCTGTTAGCTGGCCATATTGATTGTATTCAAAATCCTCCAAAATCGAAGGAATACGATGGACTGTCTGGGTACGGTTACCAAACGCATCATAGGCATAAACGGTTTCGTTCCCACGAGCATCGGTATGTTTGGTTACAAAATTGAATCCGCAGTTACACCCAAACGTGGTGTCATATTCATACTGTTCTTCGATCGCTGGTTGGTCACCCGCAGGACTATGACTCCCTGGATAATGACGAATGATTCGAAGATTTCCTCTTAGATGCGGAAATGAAGTAGGATTCAAATCCCCTTCATAAAACTTTTCGGTATAATTCCCGTTAGGGTGGGTAACTTTAATGGCTAAAAAATCGCTGTTGTGTGTCCATTTTATTTCAAAGTAATTGGGATCGTTTAACCGTAGCTTTCCGGTCGGGCGATTCGCCGTATCTGTTGTCAGTTCAGTTAGGCTCGCTTTACCCGTATATTCACGATATACAACCTTGCGATTCCCTTTGTCATAGAAATATTCAGCTACATGTCCCACACGATCATTGACAATGGCTTTGACGGTAGCATTTCCATTGTTAGGTCCAGGCTGAAGTTGTACATACTCGATATCCACAACATTCCCACCCCATATCTGACGAACCACACGATCAAATAAAAAGTCATTTGGGTTTAGAGACGTTGAATACACATTGATGAGATAAGGCCCATCTTCAAAGGTCGGATCATTAGGGTCATTCCGTCGGCCATCGGTGATCGCTAAGAGATTATGGTTTAACCGATCATCTGAAAACCCAGTTGTATAAGTGTAGGTCGTGGTTTTCCCATTTGGGAAATCATTCCCATTGGGTGTTCCGATTTTGTTACGGACTTTAAATCACCAAAGTTCCCGCCTGGCTCAGCGTCATTATAATATTCATAGGTTACGCTCCGACCGGAAAAATCAGTGACAGATTCGATGAATCCATCCCCGTTATACTCAAGGGAAATAGAACGATTTAAGGTATCAATGATGTTGGTAAGACGTCCCGCATTATCGTATTCAAATTGGATCACATTTCCGTTGCGGTCCGTTATGCTTGCCATTTCTCCGGTAGGATAAAAAAGACGAACGCTTTTATTGGGCTCGGTCAAGGAGTACAGGCCATTGGTTTCGAGATTTAGAGAATTAAAAAAGCCTTTAAACCCAAGGGTCCCATCTGGACGTGGACGGCATAAGTCATCGCGCGTGTTTCCATTACACACGCGAACACCGCGACCTTGGGGAATCAGATGATTGTTATAAGAAAAGTCCCACCCATTTCCCATAACCGTATTTGGACCAATTTTGGAACGGTATTTTCTGGACCAGACAAAGTCCATGCCACGCCCTTTAATGGCGAGATCAGTCACTGAAAGCCCCTGTTCGCCTGAAAATAAATAGATAGGGTCGGTATCAGAGTTTTCGTTTTCTTTGCAATCGCATCCATTACAAGGAGGTTCTTTATCTTTGATCCGACCACTTCCCAGCGTCCTGCATCATGATTAAAACTCCATAAAGTGGTTTTTGCCCCGGGTGGCAGTGGATTGGTAGTTCCTGGTTCTGGTAAATTAGGGAAACATACCGGCACTGGTTCATCAAAATTGGCGGCCCTATTGGTCTGAACAGTAATCACCAAAGGGAAATCCAGTCCATCTGGAAGCTGGCCTGGTATTCGATCGAGAGGTACGGGCGCAATGCCTACCTGATTTCCAAATGTTCCATCATCATATTGCAAAGAGCCAGGAGGAACCGTTATTTGTACACCCGCAAATGCTGGGTTATTAGCGATGACCGCGTCTGGGAATGAAACAATGGTTTTGTTAGATTGGCTGACCTGTTGTAAAGTGCCGGTTTGAACAAGGGGCAAATAAAAGTTACCTACATTGACATCCTGGGTCGCTATAGAAGTTAAAGTTTTCCCCACGTTCGGATAATAACCCGCCAGATTATTACTGACTGTTACCCCATGTAATAGTTACCCCTTCTAGGGGGTTATTGACCCATTGATTCGTTCCATTGACTAAGACCTGTTCAGAGGCAAAAACGCGACCATTCACCATGGTGTTAGAAACAGTGGTTAGGCTTAAGCATATCTCCCACCATCGTCACACGTATTCGCGCGCTGGCAGGCAGTGGATCATCGTAAAACAAGGTAGCCTTAGTTCGACTCGATGAAACATGAATACGTCCGGTGAGTGTATTCCCTCCAAAATCGGCATGAAAAATTACCATCCTCTCCATCGGCCGGGGAACTATGAATCATGGTCAAAGGCGTATACGTATTTGGATCTTCTCCGTACTGATATTCAAGCAAGTTCGAAATTTGATCGGCGTCAAAATCTAAAAGCGCATCATTCGTGTTTAAAGGATTTAAAGGAGGAGTACACAATTCGTAGACGTCGTCAATTCCATCGGTATCCGTATCAAGCGGATTGGTGATGCCTACACACAACACACAGTAGAAACTAAGTTGATTACTTTGAACACCCTGCAGCTGACCACTGTTCTCTTGGCCCAGGGCCATATCAATCGGGGTTGTAATATTGGTGACAACTTGTCCATGACAAAGAATGTAGTACGCGTTTGTATCTGATTCATGAACGATCTGTTGGTTTTCAAAATCAAATTGGGTAATCTCAAAACTGTGGGTTTCTGTAAGGAATACAGAAAGGAAAATTGTAAATATAAAGAGCAAATGTAGCTTACATTTCAATTTTCAGTTCGACCCCGCTTTACGGTTTCAAGTTTCGCCTACGCTTGGTAAAAAATCTTTTTTTCCAATAAGAAAAGAAACCGAATTTACCTTATTACATTCTTTTGTCAAGTGCTTTCGGGGTAAAAAGTCCAGGATTTTCTTTTCTGTGTCTTTCTGCGTGTTCTGTGGTTCATTGAACTCTTTTTGGGTTACGGCCGTAAGGTTGCAAAAAAACGCAGGCGCACCCGCTGGGTGCGTCGAGGCTTTTTTGTAATTCCTTTTGGCCCAAATGGTTCGTGCAGAAATCCGCGTTTAACTGACGGATCTAGGTTTCTGACAAGATATTGGCCTGTTAAGAACAGATAGCTATTTCGTAATCAAACGCGAAGGAGGCATGATAGGCATCGATAAAGTCTACGTTGGTTCGCGTGTAACGGTCCAACGCATCAATCCAACGGTCTTCATGCTGAATGGAAAAGCCTGGGGTGTTCAGGATCGCGATGATTTTTTCAGCAATCGCGCTCCGTTCCAATCGATAAAAGGAGTCTAGGGTCCAGACCAATTCCGCCAGACAAATATCTGTAATGAGCAGGGTATACTCCCCCTGAACCGCTCGTTTAAAAAGCTGTTCGCAATCGTCGGCCTTGAGAGGATCGTCGTTGGTGATATAGCGGATTAAAACGTTGGTATCCAGAAGGACGGTTTTCGGCATAATGATCTTATCCTTAAGACTTTGACCGCCCCACCCGCTTACGGGTTGTTTCTCTTATGGCTCTGAAATTTTCTGGCCGACGAGTGCTTTTCACCGATCCCCTTATACCGAAGATGACGCCTTTAAGCGGCGTGATAATAACCTTCTCCTTTTCAAATTTGTAGGCAATCCGATCATGGTTCGACAACCCCATTTTTTCACGGATGGGTTTCGGAATGGTGGTCTGCCCCTTACTTGTTATAGTTGAAGTTATCATACTCATTTCCTTTCTTTATTGATTGGTAAATGTATAAGAAAAAGAAAGGAATTTGTCAACTGAATGCAAACGTGCCAGTGGGAGAATGACCCGGCGTCTCGTGTTATTTAGAGCTCACGGTCTGATCAAGAAAATCGCATGCATGTACATGTCGCCTGTTCAGATGAAGATAACCACGGCTGCTCCAGGTGTTTCGTGGGCCAAGATCTTTCTTTTCTCTCTTTTCGTTACGGCTTTGCTTCGCCAGGTCTTTTGCAACCATATCTTCCGTAAACTTTCTAACTCCTATACATTAAAGAAAAAGATTCCTTTCGAGACCGATCGAATTCAGCTTAGTATGTGATTTAATCCTCTTCTTGACACAGCTTTTACTCCAGGAAAAAGAACCGTTGGCTTCACTGTCTTGCCTTCGTGAATGAGATAAGCCTTTGCATCATAGTTTCGTATATTCTGGGCTAAACGGGTGAGCGAAGCAGCAAGATGAGGTTTAGGGGTGCGGGTAGATTTTGCTTCTATCAGTGTTAATTTTTCGATTCCCGTTATCGAGCACAAAATCGACTTCCAAACCTTGTTGATCCCGAAAGTAATAGAGTCCCCGTTCTTGACCTCGATTAAGCCGATATTTTATAATTTCGGAGGCAATAAACCCTTCAAATATCGGGCCACGGAATGGAGAGGTAGAGAGGGTTTTCTCGTCATGCACACCCAGCAAATAACAGGCGAGGCTAGAGTCGATAAAATACAGCTTAGGAGATTTGATTAACCGCTTTCCAAAATTCTCGTAAAATGGAGGGACCAAGATAATTTCTCCAGTAACTTCAAGAATACTAATCCATTCTGTAATCGTGGGAACCGATACCCCCAACGGGGCGGCAAGATCTGTTTTGTTTAATATCTGTCCACAACGACTGGCTAGGAGGGCCATGAAGCGTCGAAAGGTAGACAGCTCACGAATGGGAGCTTATACGGCCCGCACATCTCTCTCTAAATAGGTTTGAATATAAGAGCGAAACCAGATTGATGCTATGGCGCTCTTGGCCATGACTTCCGGGAACCCCCCTCGGAAGATGGACACTTTTCGGGTTGCTGATCGATCCGTGTCCGAATGTAGTTAAAAAGTTCTGGAACATTCTGAATTTCATCCAGTCCGCAGCGGCACGCGCTACTTGGTCAGGATCCTCTAGCAAAAGATAAGCTGCTTTTGGGAAAAGACGATGAAAGAGCGTTGTCTTTCCTGCCCGTCGAGGTCCAGTAAGAATAAGGGCCGAGAAATTTCTCGCCGCAGCTTTTAGATCATTCTCTACTTTTCTGGGTATATATTTCATTTGAGTAATCTAAAGTATCACTTTAGAATTATCAATATTAATTTTTCCAAGGGCAGTATTAAATTTTACTGAAATACAAAATATGAATAACAAGACAGTCATTAGGTCAGTATGTTCCCCTCCAGAGAACATCATTTATAGTCAGTTGGCACTATGTGCCGTCGTCTACTCTTACAATGACGTCCCCGCGGTAGCGCATCGGGAAAATTGACGCGAACGCAGTGAGCAAATAACCATCAATGACAGCGCGAAAGCGCATTTTGCTTTCGATGCTTCCCCAGCATGTCAATTAAAAGAAACTCTAAAAGAAGGTGAGAAGGAATTTGTGTGCTAATCATTTTTTCATGCGTGATAACAATTTTGTTTAACCATTCTCTTAGTTCATCTAAAGAAAAATGTTGCGCTTGATCGATTAGTTTACTAGCCCGAAAGGGATGTAAAGAACGGGGATCTTTTTCTAAGGATGAAAGCAGTTCTTCTGCACCTTGATCTTGAACCCAATGAACAGTTTTTTTCCATCTTCCTTCTTGTCGAACTTGAACCCAACCCCGATCCAGGCATTCTCTCAATTGCAGCATGAGACGTATGCTGTTTTCCAATCCTATAATAAGCCCTACGTCCGATTCCTGTTGAGAAACGAGTTGACGCAATATATGTAACGTCGATTTTAAATCCCGCCGCCCCACAGCATCCGCGAGGTCCCATGACAAGGCCTCTCTCATGGCTGAGACAATACTGTTAACGTCCTCTGATTGGATCTGCGTATTGGAGCCCATATACGTCACTAGTTTTTCAGCTTCTGACATAATTTGACGAATATCTGTTCCCACACGCTCAATAAACAGTTCCAAGGCACTATGATCAATCTTCAGGGAGGCTTCTCGAAAATACTGCTGAACCCGTCCTCTCACCTCTTCTTCGAGTTGATAGGACTTGTCAGGCACATTATGTTCAGAAACTTCAGCGATTGCTTTGCACGCTTTGTAGAAGGCTGATCGTTTATCTATTTTTGAGCTGCTAATCACTAAGAGATGAGTTTCAGAAAGGCCCTCTTTGATTTCATGGACAAGCTTTTCTATACTCCTTTTTGTCTCTTTGGATTTGCCCGCGGGTGTTTCAGAAAAGAAATTGGCATCTTTTAACCAAACCACGTTACGGTCACTAAACAAACCTTCTATCTGTAAGGCCTGCAGACACCGGTCGATCGCTTCACATGCAGCGGCTACCATGTCTACACGTGCCTCAATGATATCAAGGGATAGGGCGTGTTGTTCTGGAGGACATAGTTGGTTAACCTGTGCACGGCTTTTAACCGATACCTCATATTCGTCCGTTCCAAAAATTAGATAGATAGATTTTTTTTGCTGGGTCATACTTCCTTTTAGTGCCCATACCTGGATCCGTTAGTTAAACGTGGGATTTCTGTGCGAATGCTTTGGAGACAAAAGGAACCAAAAAGACGTAGGTGCACCCACAGGGTACATCGAGGCTTTTTTAGTTTTCCTTTTGGCCCAAATGATTCGTGCAGAAAACCACGTTTAACTAACGGATCCAGGTCCATAGAACATCTAATGATACTTTACCCTTTATCTTTTATTTTTCCACCTTTAATGTCTTTTCCATCATGAAACAGATATGGGCGCCGTGGCGTATCGATTATATTCTGCAAGCAAAAGAAGAAGGTTGCTTTCTGTGTGATATTCTTCAGCAAGAAGATGACCGCACAAATCTTGTTCTCAAACGAGGTGAAACGTGCGCGATTATTATGAATAAATACCCTTATAATAACGCACATCTTATGGTCGCCCCTTATGGACATACGAACAAATTCGAAATGCTCCATGAAAACGAAACATCCAACATGATGATATTCGTCCAGGAAGCCATACAGAGGTTAAACTCTTTTATGCACCCGGAAGGATACAATATAGGCATCAATCTTGGGGAAGCCGCCGGCGCAGGGCTAAAAGAACACATTCATACACATATCGTTCCCAGGTGGGATGGAGACACCAACTTTATGCCCGTACTAGCAGAGACAAAGGTGATTCCACAATCGCTTCATGAACTCTGGGACCAACTTTACCCACTATTTAACACGTGAAATTAATCGACAAATATATGCTCCGAACCTTTTTGGCGCCTTTAGGCTACTGTCTAGCAGGATTTATAATCATCTATATTGTATACGACCTCTTTGATCATGCCGCTGATTTTGTGGACGCAAAAACGCCTACGCTGTACATTGCCAAATTCTATTTGTTTCTAATCCCATCCGTTTTAATTTATATCGTTCCTATTTCACTTCTGCTCGCTGTACTCTATAGCCTCTATCAATTAACCCGTCACAACGAACTCACGGCCATGCGAGCCAGCGGGGTTAGCTTATACCGTTTGATGGTTCCTTTTGTTTTTGCAGGTATATTAGGCAGTATATCCGTGGCCATCATTTCTGAATCTATAGGGCCGTGGTCAGCATATTGGACAACCGAATTCATTCAATCGCAGAAACAGCAGAATAGACTGAACCTCCATATTATTAATGATTTGACCTTTAATAACACACAAGATAAACGCAACTGGGTTATTAATAATTTCAACAAGAATACGTATCACATGGAAGGCGTGAGGATCATCCAACAGAACCAAGATGGTTCAGAAACGTATCTACAAGCGAAAACAGGTCGCTGGTTAGATGCCCATTGGTGGTTCAGCGATTTGGCGATACAGCATTTTGATCAAGATGGCAGTGCAATCGGCCGGACAACCTATAAAAACAAGGCAACAGAAATGTTAGATCTTACGGAAGTACCACGCGACTTTCTAACTGAAATTAAGAAACCCGAGTTTCTTTCTTCCTTTGAATTGATGAACTACCTCAAGACACATAAACATCTCTCAAAAAAAGCGCTCGCCTCGAAATGGGTGGATTTCCATCATCGTGTAGCTACACCATGGGCTTGCCTAATCGTTACACTGATTGGCATCCCTTTTGGCAATCAAACAGGCAGGAAAGGAACACTTTGGGGCTTTATTTTATGTTTCAGCCTATTTTTTGGATATTATCTGCTGATTCACTTAAGCCTTTTTCTCGGGAAAACGGAAGTTCTAATACCATGGTTTGCAGCATGGGGACCTAATGTTATTTGTTTAATGATGGCCTCCATTCTCATTTATAGGATGAGATAAGCAACTAAAACGCTTGACTTATGACATAAAGGTTGCAAAAAACGCAGGCGCACCCGCTGGGTGCGTCGAGGCTTTTTTGTAATTCCTTTTGGCCCAAATGGTTCGTGCAGAAAACCGCGTTTAATGGAAGTATACATGGACGATATGACCTTAAAAGATCGCAACGTTTTCGTTTTTGCAGATGAACAAGAATCACGAGGGACTAGACAACCAAAAGACTTTCACTGCTGCCCTTCCGGTATAGAATTTTGCGTAGAAGATCCTATCGACACGTTTCGTGTCCTAGACCTTAAATTTAAAGTGCCAGAAAACCTAGAGCATTTAACGATTAAAATGCCTCTTTAGAAGATCTATACTCCATGACATGAGTATAGCAACAGCAGAAATCCGGCGGCGTGCGATAGATGCCTACAAAATGGGCAAAGGTTCCCAGGCCGATATCGCATCTTCTTATCGTGTAGATCTTAGAACGTTTCAGCGTGGGCTCTCTCGTTTCAACGAAACCGGACAGACCGCTCCTCGACCGCGTGGGCATCGTCAGGCCCTCTACAGCGGAAAGCAGCTCAAGGCGTTGGCTCAACTGGGGGGCAAACATCCCGATGCAACGCTTGAAAAACTCAAGAACATGAGCGGCGTGAAGGGGTCGATCATGGCCGTACAGCGGGCGTTGAATCGGTTTCCCGGTATAAAAGAAACGCTTCACGCCAGCGAGCAAGACCGGGCGGATGTAAATCTCTTGAGAAAGCAGTGGATCCAAGAGGTGGCCAAACTTGATCCAAGTCGCCTTGTCTTTATTGATGAATCCGGGGCGAAAACGAATATGACTCGTCTGCGGGGCCGGGCGTTGGGCGGGAACAGGCTTTTTGCCAAAACGCCTCATGGACATTGGTGTACCACCACCTTGATTTCTTCGGTCCGCCTGGACGGAACAACAGCGGCCATGGAGGGGGAGGGGGCGACAGACACGGCTGTTTTTGGAGAATATATTCGCCGGGTTCTTCTCCCGACTCTTTCACCTGAAGACATCGCCATCATGGACAATCTTTGCGTCCATCACAATCCCAAGGTCATTGAACTCATTGAGTCATGTGGGGCCCATGTAAGATTCTTTCCACCCTACAGCCCCGATTCCAACCCCATTGAAAAAACGTGGGGCAAGATAAAGAATCAGTTGGGCAGCCTTGCAGCCCGCAGTCAGCAGGAACTATCTGAAGCGATCATACAAGCGTTCGAAGAGGTTTCTCCCGACGACGTAATCGGCTGGTTTTCTTCGTGCTACATCGCGACACCTCAATCGTAAAGAGCGCTCTAGCCCATAGAGAAGTAACCTGTTCAGGTGTTGTTGTTCACTGTAATCCCGAAGAAAACTCTTCCCTACATCGCGTATGGGTTAAGTTTATAGACTTATTGGATGAAAACCAGCAAGCCATTACTCGAATGGAAAAGAATAGAAATGGCCACCATCAAATCATGTCTACCAACCGCTAAAACACTCATCTTTTAGTTCTAAAGATCAGGCGTTCTGCACTTTCTGCGCATCATCAGAAACCACATCAAAGCTTACTTTTTGTAGGCTAATACAGTCGACCGGACAGGCTTCTACACATGCATTACACCGAATGCAATCTTCTTGATTAATCCAAATCATATTTGTGTCTTCACTTGTTTTTGCTTCCTGCCAACCAACAATTCGGTTTTTATCGTCATAGTCTAATGAACGAACTTTGATAATGCAATTCGGACGTGGCTTGGCCTTAATACACCAATCACAATAGATACATTTATCCGTATCAATTTCATATTTGTAATGACAAAAATAGCATCGCTGAGTTTCATCAATCGCGCGTGTCTGATCATACCCCGTTTCGACTTCCCCGGTTAAATCACGCTGTTCAAGAGGACGTGCAGGCATTTCTTGCCTAGGCACTTCATCCATTTCACGAATCCGGCCAGTTGCTTCAGCATCTTCGACAATAGCCACATCGATCATACGCTGTTTACCCATAAGAAAAGTATCGACTTCGCGCGCCGCATCTTTCGCATGAGCAATCGCATCGATCAGGGTTAAAGCGCCTGTGGCAAAATCTCCGGCAATAAAGATTTTATGATGAGCTGTCTTCTGTAATTTCCCGCTTTTAAGCCATTGGTCGGTGTCGACAAGATCAGGCTTTAAACAATCATCAATCCAAGCGGTATCAGGAAACTGACCTGTAGCAAGAAGCACGGTATCCGCAGGGACTTCAAATTCGCTGCCTGGAACGTCTACAGGACGCCTTCGCCCACTTGCATCGGGTTCCCCTAACTCTGTCCGAATAAACTGCATGGCCTTTACATGCCCATCTTCGCCAATATACGCCTTGGGACTGACCATAAATTCCATGGGAATCCCTTCATGTTTTAATTCGTCCAGTTCACCGGGTGTAACCAACATCTCGTTCACGGATCGGCGATACGAAACGCTGACGGAATCTTTTTTTGCATATAAAATAGAACCTGGAACGACCTCTTCATCCTTTTTCGATTCGATATGAATCATTTTTGCCCCTAATCGCTTTGCAGTCCTAGCACAGTCCATGGCTGTAAACCCACCCCCAATAACCACCACGTGCTCACCAATTGTTGCATGATCTGTTTCGTTCGATTCTAATAAAAAGTCCAATCCGTGACGGATCCCTTTTAATTCTTTGCCAGGAAGATCTAATATATTTGGACGGAACGTTCCAGCGGCCATGACTAACGCATCATGTTTATCGATCAAATGTTGCAATGAAATATTTTTTCCAATTTCAGTGTTACAAATAATGTCTATGCCCAACCCTTGAATTTGCTGGACTTCTCTATCAGTGGTTTCCCAGGGTAACCTGAATTTTGGAATGCCTTGGTTCATCATTCCGCCCGGTTTATTATGTTTTTCATACAGAGTAACGCTATGCCCCATTAACGCAAGATTGCGGGCAGCCGCTAATCCGGCTACGCCAGAACCCACCACGGCAACTTTTTTATCGGTCGGTGGATACCAAGGATCCATGACGACAGGATCTTTATCTGTAAGATCCGCTGCGGACCGTTTTGAAAAACAGATGGCAACCGAATCTCCGAGCCCCTCCCATCCATGTCGACACATATCTTCACAAGGCCTAGAACAAACACGCCCCAATACTGCGGGAAACACGTTATCCTTGAGGTTGATGCGATAAGCCAAATCATATTGGCCTTTATAAATAGCAGATAAATAACCGGGAATATCTGTTTTAGCGGGACATCCTTGTTGACAAGGAATGTTTTTTTCAAGCCAGTCAAAGTCTTTGGGTTGATGCGCATAGCCCTTTAATATTGAAACGGCATTAAAACGATAAGAGGTCGGAACACCTGCTTGTCTTTTGTCGTTAAACCCACCTAACTGATATTCCTTTTTTTTGCATTCAGCCTTTCCGCCTTTTTCTTGAACTTCCTTTTGGGCTTTTTCTTTTGCCTCGATGAAAAGTTTATTATTCGGCTGTATGTTTAACGCACGATCAATCCATTCAATCGCTTGGTTCGGTTGATGATTGTATAGTAAAGCGAGGCCATACAGATACTGATTAGCGGGAAGGGATTCAGCTGTGACATACTTAGAAAATGTTTCCGCGGCTTCCCCGTATCTTTCTTTACGAAAAGCTGAAATGGCTTTAATCGTATAGATCCATTTTTTATTAAAACCTAACTCAAGGGCTCGATCTGCAAAGTAATGGCAGGCATACATATCACCGCGCGCATCGCCTCGCTGATAATAAGCTTTTGCTAATAAGGCACAGATGCACCCATCGCTAGGTGGACCCGGTGTACGTAGAAGATCAATCGCCTCATCATTTTTACCTTCACGCAAAAACGATTCGGCATATTGAATGGAATGATTCTCATTATTTTTCATGGACAGAAGATTCTATGAGGGCTGCATGAAAAGCAGGTTGTAGTTTTAAATTTTTTCTATTCAAAGGCTCTTTTTTTCCTGAAATAGGTCCGAGCTTTTGTATTAAGCTCTTCGCACCTATTTCTCTTACAAAATCTCCGAATTTTTGTTTCTTGTTTTTCCGGTTCTCAACATAAAACTCAAGTAATTGTCGTATGACCGAAACCATTTGTTCTGATGATACATCGCATAAATGCTCAGCAATATGCCCTCCCCCACTTAGCTTGCCACCTATAAATATCCCAAATCCCTCGGAGCTTCCCTCCTCCTCCTGTTCGCGCATACCGCGTAAACCAATATCCGCGATCCAATGTTGGGCACAGGAATTAGGACACCCATTCATATGAATACGTAACGATCCTACTTCTTCCCATAATGCTTTATCGGAAGCTAATTCTGCATAAAGAGCGCGATAGGTATTCGGCGTATCCGATACAGCCAAGTTACACTGTGTAGTTCCTACACAAGCGACCATATCCGGTAAATGCTCATGACCTTCGGTCGGGTATCCGGCTTCACGAATCTCTTCGAGTAAAGACTGAACGTTTGAGTCCTTTACATATCGCAACTCAAGATTCTGTCGATTGGTTAACATGATTTCGCCATTCCCATACGTCCGCGCCCAACGAACAAAACGATGTCCATCTTCAACATGAAACTCTGAACGCAAAATCATAATACGTACCACGCTGTACCCTTGTTGACGCTGAGGAATGAGGGTTTGTCCATCTAAAAACATGTCACCGACATCAGGCTCTGAATGAGAGGCCGCTTCAATCTTTTCCAGCCCTTGAATCTGCCATTGGTGTAATTGTGCTAGAATGGCTTCACCAAATCCATGGGCGCCTAACTTATCGACAACTACTTTCATGCGGGCATAGGCACGAATTCTTCGGTTTCCTTTTTGCCTAAAAATTTCCGTTGCAGCCCGGGTTACATCGCACACCAATTCTTCTGGCACCCAATCAAAGATAACTTTTGCCATGTACGGCCGAGCGCCTAACCCACCCCCTGCATGATATTTCCAGCCTATTTCCTCATCTCCTTCTTCCTGAAACCGCTTAACGGGATACCATCCCTGACAGTTCATTAATGTTTGTCCGCAGGCCCGTCCACAACCCGATACGCTAATCTTGTGTTTTCGAGGAAGGTTACGTTGTTCATCGAGTAACTCGGAGTCATCCGCAATGGCTGTAAGCATTTTTCGAGTGTCTGCCAATTCATGGGGACACACTCCTTGCAAAGAACATGTCACGACATTACGCGTTACATCCCCACACGCGTTTTTACTAGACACACCCACGTTTTCCATTTCTTCTAGAACCTTATAAATATCTTCCTGACGGATCCAATGAAATTGAAGGGTTTGACGGGTGGTTATGCAAAGCTGTCCTTGCCCATATTGCTCGGCTAGTTGAACAGCACGTTCTAATTGATCGGCTTGAATCAATCCGCCAGGCAACCTTAAGCGGATCATAAAAAACCCTTTTTGAAGCTGATGATAAACGCCGGTCCATTTAAACATGCCAATCTCATTCGTTTTCACATCATGGAAAGGACGCTGCGCAATATCCCGAAAATCAAAGTCAGGATCGATTTGAAGTTTATCTTTTTCAATAGGTGTCAAATTAGGTTCTGCAGGCATTTCAAATTACTCCTGGATCCGCAACTGGTCTTTTGTTGTAAAAGCCACAATAAGAGGTCGATGATCAGATGCTATGTGATTAAGGGGATCACTCAGTATACGTGTCTTTCCCCGAACCACTTCGGGTTTAATCGCATGGCTAACAAGCAGATAATCGATCCGATTATATTGTTCATACACAGGATCATACGCTGTCCATATATGGCCAAAAGAATCTTTAGGCCGGACATCTACTGTATACTCTTTATGATCACCGGTAATTTCTCGTAAGGCTTCAGATTCGATAGTATCATTCATCGTTCCAACGACCAACAGATTTAAACGCGGATTTTTTTAAGTGCGCGTCTCATGTGTTTATTTAATAATCGAGCTTCGTTACGTCGCATCTCTGTTTGACCCAGTGGATGAAATTCTTTTGATTTAAGATGCGCGACCATCAGCTTAAATTCATACCCGGGATTCACTCCGATATCAACATCAATAATGCCATGGGTTAAAAGAACATTGGCATCCCCCATCGAATATCGATCATCCTTATGAGACCATGAGGACATGATTGGGAAACGACTTAACATGGCTAAATGATAGGTTGACTGTTCAGTCTCCAAGTACTCTGTAAATTCGTATTCGATCCCCACATTTTTTAGAGCGCGTTGAAAGGCTTCAAACGCCGCAGGATCGCCTATTTCTTGAACGGCTAAAATATCCGGATTCACCTTGGAAATGAGCTTTACAACCGCTTGTTGTTCCGCTTGAGGCTTCGGATTATTCTTTTGGCCGTCTCCATCTCGATCGTCCATGCCATATCGATTTAGATCAAACGACATTACAGATATTTGATCGGATGGAAAAAAAGGGACGCTTTGACTTTCGGTTGACCCGTTAGGCTGACATGATACAAGGATCATAGTCCCGCATAACAGCAACCAAATCCGAACGTCGAAGATCGAAATCTGTCGAAGATCCACCGCGGTAGAAAACAAATTCAACATTCGAATATTTAAATTTCTACACATAGGATTTCTTTGGGATTTCGAGATTTGTGCTTTGGCGTCTACGGACTAGTAGCCCTGAAAAATATCTTTCTTTGAAGCATCCATCGTATTGATCTCTGAAGCCGCTTTCTCGAATTGTTCAGCAGCAATGTCATACTGTTTTTTTTCTTTAAATGATAGCCCTAGATAATACAAAGAGTTCGTACGGCGATGTGGATTCCGCTGAGATTGTTGAAATTCCTGGATCGCTTCATTATAAGAACCACGCTGATAAAGAATTTCGCCATAGTCATATTTAAGGGATAGATCGTTCGGGTACTTTCTTACACGGTCAGCGATGTCTTTAAAGAGAAACCTGTCTTTCTCCTCCTGCTTAGCATTAAGCGCTTCTTCATTACCAGCAACCTGCAACGCCTCTATTTCCTTATCAAACCGTTTAATATAAATGGCGCTAATGGAACGATCAAGGTTGGGGTCCCCTCCCTCCGTTCCCGTCTGCGCTTCATGAAGGATCTTTAAAGCTTCTTCAAAACGTTCTGCTTTGGTATATAGATCCGCTAAACTTCGTTTGTAATTAAAGTTTTCAGGTTCTTGTTCAATCTTCTGTTTTGCATCTTCAATCAGCGCATTCACATCTTTGGCTGTTTTCACGGCCTTGGTTTCTTGTTCCAGCGTTTCGGCGTGTTTCACGTCTTTTATGACATCCCGATATGATTTTGCCTCAGACCACCCCCCTGTATTCATCGTATCCAGGGCCGATGCATCTTTGTAGGCTTTAATAAGCTTAGGATCTTTGGGGTTCAGTTGAAGTAATTTTTCAAAACAGCTTTTCGCTTTTTGAGTTTCATTTATATTTAAGTACAAAGCGCCTAATCGCTCGAGAAGATCTGTATTCTCTGGATAATGTTCAAGGGCTATCTCCATGGTTTGCACAGCTGCTTCAGGCATTTCGGAAACACAAGCGACCTCCACAAACAGCTTTATAAACGATTTATTTAAGAGGTCCAACCTTAATAATTTTTCAGCATCTTTCAACGCCTTTACAGGGGTTTTTTTTAAGGAAGAAGAAATCGATAACGATAGAGATAACCCCTTTAAACCAGATAATGTATGCGCCATTTTACCCGTATCTTTATCTTTAAATTTTTTAATGGAAGCCGCTCTAAGAAACTGACGTGCTTGGAGTAAATGGGGTTCCATGTCAAGGCAAGCCGCAAACAGATCCATCGCATAATCTAAATTGTTATGTTCCAGCGCTGCAAATCCTTTATCAAAAAGGTCGCGTACTTTTTTGGGGGCTTGTTCACGTGTTACTTCGGCCATTGTTTTGAATCCTTTTCTTAAACACAACTTACGAGAACCCATCTATGGATGCAATCAGCAATTCTACTTTTAACCCTAAAATTAGAATTGCTAGTTATGGGTTATCTGTTATTGGTTAGTGGGAAGTTTTTTCTGACTATGCGTAAAAGTATTCAAATATTCGTCTTACTCCTCCTTATAATCCTCACCGGGGCAGGGCCTGCGTTTGCCTGGCCACAGAAAGATTTAAAGGTGATTAAACATGGAGGAGAACGTTATATCCCTTTAAAAAAAGTCGCTTCGTTTTATCGGTTTAAGTCACGTCATCTCTTTAAAAACAGATATAAACTCTAATAACTCATGGAGCGATTTAACCTTTCAGAGCGATCAACGTAAGGCAACGATAAACGGCATCACGGTTTGGCTCCATACTCCCCTACAAAAAATCAATAGAAAATGGAGCATAACCCAAAATGACTGGCGCACACTCATCGATCCCATCCTTCGTCCCGAAAAACACCTGCAGGGCCAAAGAGCACGGGTGATTGTATTAGATCCTGGCCACGGAGGAAAAGACCAAGGGGCCTTAGGCATAAAAGGGACCCAAGAAAAAGGGGTTGTTCTTCAACTCGCAAAACGTATACAAATACATTTAGCCAATGCGGGATTCAACGTCTATTTGACGCGTACTGGAGATCGATTTATTGAGCTCAAGAAACGTGCTGAAAAAGCTAAGGCATGGCAGGCAGATGTCTTTGTAAGTATTCATATTAACGCAGCAAAAAATATAAAAGCACATGGGATTGAAACATATATATTACCCGCTCTGGGCTATCCTGCAACATCCTCCACGTCTATGAAAAAAAGGCATGGCACTGATTTCTCAGGAAACACTTTTAATGGTAATGGGCCAAATACCCTATTAGGGTATTACTTACAGCGAGGATTACTCAAACAGACCCAAGCAAACGATCGAGGGATCCGCAGAGCACGATTCGCTGTCTTAAAAGCGGCCCCTTGCCCAGCCGCTCTGGTAGAATGTGGTTTTCTTTCCAACGTATCTGAAGAAAAACGTATAGATACAGATGGCTACCAAAAGCGTATTGCGCTCGGGATCAGTAAAGGCATTATCGATTATGCTAATGTAATTAAAAAAGAAGGATTGGAACAGAAAGACTAATGAAAAAGGGGGAAAACAGGCAAACTTTACAATAACCAGGACACCACTTCCGGGAAGAGAATCAAGAGGATCAGCCCCAACAACTGGATAATGATAAAGGGCATGACCCCTCGATAAATATGGGTCGTTTTAACTTCTTTGGGAGCGACCCCTCTTAAATAAAAGAGCGCAAATCCAAAAGGCGGAGTTAAAAAAGAGGTTTGTAAATTCACGCCGATCATGACCCCTAACCACACTAAATCAAAACCCATCATTCGAAATACAGGAACAAGCAGAGGAACAATGATAAACGCAATTTCAAAAAAATCGATAAAGAACCCTAAAATGAATATGGCCAGGTTCGTTACAATCAGCAGACCTACTTTGCCTCCCGGCAAATTGGTTAAGAGCTCTTCAATCCAAACATCCCCATAAAGACCTCGAAATACGAGGGCAAAGGCTGTGGAACCTACTAGCAACATCATGACCATGGCCGTAAGATGTGTTGTGGACTCCATGGTCTGTTTCAAGGCCGTAAACGTCAACCGCTTGGAGCAAGCGGCAATGATCATCGCGCCCACACTTCCTAAAGCCCCTGCTTCTGTTGGCGTTGCAATGCCAAAAAATATACTCCCCAGAACCACCAAAATAAGAATGAGCGGCGGAAACATAACAAACACAACTTGTTTGAAGAGTTGTTTTTTAGGGATAGCTATCATTTCAGGAGGTAATGCCGGCGCAACAGCAGGCTTGATCTTCGCAATGATCATCACATACACAGCGTAACCGCCTACCAGCATGAGACCCGGTGTCAACGATCCCCGAAAGAGATCACCCACGGAAACCCCTAGCTGATCGCCCAGGACCACTAATACAACACTTGGAGGAATAATCCTCTGACCTAAGGTACCTGAAGCAGCTATCACACCCGAGGATAACTCTTTAGAATACCCGTATCTCAGCATTACCGGTAAAGAAATCAATCCCATAGCCACGACTGACGCGCCAACAACACCGGTTGCAGCGGCTAGTAATGCGCCTACAAAAATAACGGCTAATGCAAGGCCTCCCCTCAGGGACCCAAATAAGGTACCCATTGTTTTTAAAAGGTCTTCGGCTAACCGAGATTTTTCCAGAATCGTACCCATAAAAATAAAAAAGGGTACGGCCAGAAGAACGTAATTTGACATAATCCCGAAAATGCGTTCGGGAATAGCAAAGAGTAGGCTCCAATCAAAGTAACCGAGCGCAACACCGATACAGACAAAAACTAAAGAGACACCACCTAACGTAAAAGCAACGGGGTACCCTAAGAAGATACAGGTGAGGACCGTAAAGAACATCAACGGCGCTATCCAGTCCCCTGTCATGCTCCGAAGCTCCGAAGAAGATTAGAATGATGGAGTATTGGAGTATTGGAGTATTGGAATACTGAAGAATTGTGCTTTTTCTGCTCTGCTGTTCCATTATTCCACCACTCCATCACTCCTGGCGTTCTGACGAAATAGAAAACGCCATTTCTTCACGCCATACAATAGACCCTGTAGGATCAAAAGAAGAAACCCTATGGGAATACATGTTTTGATGGGATAACGAGGGAGTCCACCTGGATCGGGCGATGCTTCCTTAATCATCCATGAATCATGGACAGTCCCCCAGGACGCCCAGATCATGAAAACAGAAAAAGGAATAAGAAAAAATACTGTACCTAATAAATCAATCCATGCTTTTCCTCGTTCACTCAGCCGTTCATAAAAGACGTCTACACGAACATGTCCATTTTTCCTAAAGGTAGAAGCTGCGCCTAGCAGAAAAATGATACTGAATAGATACCATTGAATTTCAAGATACGCATTGGAACTTAAATTGGCATGGATAAATTTTCCCAGGTAACGGGCTATGGCATTAAATGTTCCGACCAGAACCATGAACAAGGTAAGCCAACACACAATGTGGCCAATCCGTTTATTCATACGGTCAATGTTGCTAAGAATAGTTATCGGTTATCCGTTATTAGCTGTTAGGAAGAATCTAGTTTTTTCTTTCTTCAGCCCTGAGGTCGAAACCCCGGGCTAGATGTCTTTGTCCCTTTGGGACAATCGATGTCAAAGATGGCATCACTTGAGCGCCTACACCCTCTCACAACAATTTCTCCACCGCCTCTTGTGCATCCATTTCTTCAGTTACATCAAAGGCTGACTCTTGGTATCCATTGATTTCCACATTAGGATTTTTTGCCAGCTGAAGAACTTTCTCTTCAGAGGCTCCTTGCTGAGCGAGCAATTGACCAAAACATGTATCGCGAAAAGAGAGCAGTCTTTCGCCTCCATGCTCGGTAAAAAACCGTTGTATTTCAACCATTCCTTCAAGGGGGCCCGCTGATAAATGAACACCGTTAGAACTCGAACTCACATCCGCCATCCCCAATTCATCTTTCTGTTGAAGGAATAGATTACGCAAAGATCCTTTTTCGGCCTGAACAGGATTGGTAGCGCCAACTAGTTCTGTCCGTAAATCTGTCCATGGCTTATCACTCATACATTCCAGGGCAACTAACGCATTCGATGAAGCATAAAATGGTTCAAGTTGATAGGGATGAAAAGGATTCAAAATAATGTACCTCTGCCCCTGTATTTTTATAGATAATGCATAAGTCCCCCCCCCTAGTTTTTCGGTCCCAAGATTTGCGGAAAAGGCCGAAAGCGCTAACGGAGTAAAAGCTGCGCATGCTTCAAGGAATTGATGTCCACCCAACACCTTTGCGCCTTGATTGACTTCTTCTGAAAAATGTTGATGCAGCATGTCTTGTGCATGCTGTGTAATCGCCGGCTCCCCGTTAAGTGATATTTGATTAATCACCCCGTAATGATGATCCATGATCCGATATTCATACAAATAATCACCGTTCAAGACACATACAGCTCCAATCTGTATTCCCCACTCATCAAGAACGTTAAAGACAAGCTCTAACCCTTTCGACAAGTGTACCCCTTGCTGAATAGCGGTGAGTTCAGGTTTTAGAAACAGGACAAACTGATGCCATCCGGGATTTTTTGTTTGTTCATAAGGCTGAACCCATTCACTCACCGGATTTCCGTTATATGATGTGATCTGTTGACAGGTCTCATATATTATTTTGATCATTGCTTTTCATGTGCTCCGTAATATTATTCATTAAGAACTTTGTTAAGGAAAAACTTAACCACGAATGGACAGAGATGGATACGAATAAATTGAAAGAAAAAGTATATATAAAATGTCCCTGCCATTAAAAGGCTATACGCTAAAAAATAAAGGATGACACGTTATGTTAGAGTCTATATCACCAGCACCACCCGATGCGATATTGGGGTTAACCGAAGCGTTTAAAAAAGATACGAATCCTGATAAAATTAATTTAGGGGTTGGCGTTTATCAAGACGATACAGGCACCACCCCGATCTTAGAAGCCGTGAAAGCGGCTGAAGAGAAACTATTAAAAGAAGAAACGTCAAAGTCCTATTTGTCTATTTCAGGTTCACCACAATACACACAATGTGTCCAAACCTTATTGTTTGGAGACGGCCATGAAATTCTTTCATCAGGAAGAGCCAAAACAGCGCATACACCCGGAGGAACCGGAGCGTTACGTGTAGGGGCTGACTTTTTAAACCAATCTTTACCCGATGCATCTATTTGGGTTAGCACACCAACATGGGCCAATCACAAAGGGATTTTTAGCGCGAGTGGTTTTGAAATAAAGGACTATCCATATTATGATCCCCAAACGCATGGCATTGAATTTGGAGCCATGAAAAAAGTGCTAAGCAATATCCCTGAAAACGATATCGTCTTATTGCACGTCTGTTGCCACAACCCAACGGGCGTTGATCTTGAGTCTGAACAATGGAAAGAAATCGCAGCCATAGCCAAAACCCAACGATGGATTCCTTTTCTAGATTTTGCGTATCAAGGGTTTGGAGCAAGCCTGGAAGAAGATCGACGAGGATTGCTTGGGTTATTAAATATCGACACCCCTCTATTTGTAGCCAATTCGTTTTCGAAAAATGTTGGACTGTATCGAGAACGAACTGGGGCTTTAACCGTGATCGCACAGGATGCTTTTAAAGCCGACGCTATTTTTAGCCATATCAAAGCAACGATACGGACCAATTACTCGAATCCCCCTGCGCACGGTGGATCGATTGTAGAAACGATTCTTAATGATGATACCTTACGCCAACAATGGACCGAAGAGTTGACTGATATGCGTAACCAAATCGCGTCTGTACGTTCCACGTTGGTTCAGAAGTTAGCAGAAAAGGATATTCCTCAAGACTTCTCTTTTATTGAAAAACAAAAGGGCATGTTTTCATTTAGTGGATTATCGGATGAACAGGTCACCTATTTACGCGAAAACAAAGCTATTTACATTGTAAAAGGCGGACGTATTAACGTCGCAGGCGTTACCCCTCAAAACATTGATTATCTATGTGAGTCGATTCGGGAAGCTATTCAACAATAAGTGGAAAATCGCCGAGTCTAACGTTGTAATACCAAAGATTTAATATATCATCAGAAGCATGAAAACGATAGAGACAGATATAACTGTTATGCCAAATGGGCATGGGATTTTAGAGGATGTACATGAGCTTGGAGCCGTAATTCATCATGCTATTTTAGTCGTTGAAGAAAAATCAGTTGTGGAGAAAAGAGGTGATCTTTCGGATTTTCCTGTAGATGATCATGGGCCATGGGCGACGAACATAAGCCTTCGTTGTGGATGATACCCGGTAAATCTATTTTCATTGACACGAACATTCTGATCTACGCCAACAGTGTCCATGCTCCTTTTCATCGTGAAGCCCGCGAACAACTGACCAAATATTCCAAGGAAGGGTATTACCTATGGATCAGTTCACAAGTACTCCGAGAATTTACTTCGGTTATGACTCGTCCTCAAACTTGGTAACATTCTATTGAGACAAAAGAAATTGTAGCTCGGATCAATTACCTTGAGGAACATTTTCAGGTTATAGATGACAGCAAACTGATAAGAAAGAAACTGTGGTCTTTAGTCGATGAATATGAAGTCAAAGGCAAACAGCTCTATGATCGTTTACAAAATTGATAAACTTTTAACACATAATGTGGCAGATTTTATTCGGTTTTCGATAGAAATTGTCGTCCTTTCGCTGCTCTCTAACAACCCATAAAACAGAATCGAATAGCGGAATACGCGTAATCCCTCTTTGGAGAACGAATTTTCTTTATTCTTCTCCTAATAACCAATAGCTATTCCCATCGATAGAAATTGTCAGGGTTATATAGAAAGTAAAAATCAAAGGGTTCGAGACGGGGTAAACGCATATAGTTTCCAACAGACGTCTCTGTGTGGTGGTCGGAGACAAAGACTAACTTAGGTTCCGGCGTTTCATTTCCAGGTTTTTTTGTATATCCCTCTTCACGAATGGCGTTGACAATGGAATCTACCCATTTTCAGTTTTTTCGCACGATCCGCGAATTCTTCCCAATCACCTGTTGATCTTTTTTCGTACATCTGCGCATAAAACTCTTTTAAGGAACGTTCCATCTTTTTTGCTACAGGCAGATGTAATCGACGCGCCCATTCTTTTAAAGTTTCAAGTTGTTCTTGTTGCTGGGTCAGATTTTCCCCATGCACAATACTTAAGGGTTGGTGATGTAAAATAATGGCATTGGGATATGCATAGGAATGCTCTGCTAGCGTAAGTATAATGGCCGCCATACTGGCCGCAAAGGATTTAACAACGACGTGAATCGGCGCTTTGCTCGCTTCCATGGCTTTAAGGATACGATATCTTTCCATAGCCGATCCACCCGGGCATCGATCGATCATGATAAAAATCGGAAACGCTTGGGATTTGTTGTTAAAGTAATGAATTCGCTCAGTCACATAATCTGCGGTGCCTTTAATAATCGGTCCATTGAGGGGAATTCTTCGGTCACTAATGGTGAGAACCCCCTTCCCAAACGGTTCTTCATTATACTCAAGTTCTTGATTCACTTCCGATTTCCACGTTTCTCTTTTTTGTCTAAGTTCAAGGTCACTGTTTAACTGAGTTAAAGCGATCCGATATTGTTTCTGCTTAAAGGCCGCACGCTTGCTTTCGAGGCCTAAACGCGCCATTTCTATTTTAATGTTTTGCTGTTCTTTATTCAGTGTAATTTCAAGTTTTCGAACTTCTTCGTGGGCTTTGGCATTTTCTAAGGCCAGTGTGTCTCTTTCACGTTCTAATTGGGATAATGATTGTCTATCCTTTTCTTTGTTAAAGAGGTTTTCTAGTTCCGTTTTTTGCTTTTTTGCAGCGAGATCGGCTAGTTGTTTTTGAAGCATTTTTTGTACTTTCAGATTTTCCAAATCCAGTTTTTCGATTTCTACCTTTAAATTTTCAACTTCTTTTTGATGCTTTGCGGCTTCTAAAGCATTTTCCAGCTCCAGTTTGCTTCTCTCTGTTTGAAGCTTAAAACGCTCCATCTTCACCCGTTCTTGTAAAAGGATATACGTACTCCGCAATTTTTTTGTTTCTTTGGACGAGTCGTGTAGTTCCGTTTTTAGTTGCTCATCTCGCAAGGTATTTTCAGCTGCCAATTGATCTCGCTGGAGCGTGATCTTCTTCAAGGCTCGTTCCGCTTGGGAAAGGGGGGGCGCTGTTTCCTTTTCCGATTCAGCGATCGTTACATGATGAAACAGACAGGCCACAAGCATTGAGCATAAAAAAATGGATCTTTTATTCATATACGTTTTTTCCTTTCGTTAGACCGAGTATCTAGGATCCAGGGTCCAGAATCAAGGATCCAGTATGGAGGATCGAATTTCTACTTTCAAGTTTCAGTGTTCTTCTCTACACTCCCTTTCATGATTCCCCAATGGATTATAGAAAAGAAAAGAGACCACAAGGCATTATCGGAAGAAGAGATCCGTTTCTTTATAGACGGATATACCCGCGAAGAGATTCCTGACTACCAAATGGCGGCTATGGCCATGGCCATTTATCTAAATGGGATGACCTTTGAAGAGACGGCTATCCTTACTGATGCGATGATGCATTCGGGAGATCTGGTAGACACATCTTCGATTAAATTTCCCAAAGTCGATAAACACTCAACAGGGGGCATTGGCGATAAGGTATCGCTCATTTTGGCGCCTCTGATGGCCTGTTGTAATGTGGCTGTTCCCATGGTATCTGGACGAGGCCTTGGAATCACAGGTGGCACCCTCGATAAACTTGAGTCCATTCCAGGATGCCGAACGAATTTGTCAGACGCTGAGTTTGTAGATATTGTACAAACATGTGGCTGTTCTATCACCGGACAAACAGGACAACTAGCTCCTGCTGATAAAAAACTCTATGCCCTACGCGATGTAACAGCCACCGTTCCTTCTATTCCTCTTATTGTCGCGAGCATTATGTGCAAAAAACTAGCGGAAGGCATTGATGCGCTCGTTTTAGATGTGAAGTGGGGACAAGGCGCGTTCATGAAAACACAGGAACAAGCCCGAGAGCTTGCAGAAAATATGGTAGAAGTAGGAACGCGGATGGGCAAAAAGATGGCCGCTATTATTTCGGATATGAATCAACCATTGGGATGTACGACAGGCAACGCTTTAGAAGTGATTGAAAGCCTTGAAGCGCTATCGGGCAACGGTTCAAAGGATCTGATGGAGGTAACCATGACCCTTTGCACACGGATGTTGATGCTCACCGAACAGGTTAAACAGGAAGAAGAAGCCATCCGTATTCTTGAAGAACATATCGCGTCAGGAGCAGCCCTCTCGAAGTTCAAAGAAATGGTCAAACTTCAGGGGGGCGATGTGGGTGTTTTAGAGGATCCCGCTAGATTGCCTGTCGCCGGGATCAAGCAAGAATTTCCTGCATCAGAGTCAGGTTATATATCAAAAGTTGATGCGGAACCGATTGGGAGAGCATGTCTCATGCTCGGGGCTGGACGAACAAAAATAAATGATCCTGTAGACTTTGCTGTAGGCATTTCTAATATCCTGAAAATCGGTGATTTGATCGAAAAAGGAAGTCCTTTGTTGACGGTCCACGCCAATGATAAAGAAAAGCTCAATGAGGCGCTAATACTGATTCAAAAAGCGTTTGATATTTCAGAAGAAAAACCATCCCCCACCCCATTCATTAATGATACGATAGTTCCTCAATAAGGGAAAAGAAAACATGAACATCATGGAACACGCATTTACCGTTGTACGCGACCACTTCCAAAAAGCTCAACCTACATGCGGCCTCATATTGGGTTCTGGATGGAGTGAAGTCATAGAGGCCTTTGAGATACATCATTCAATCGGCTATGAAGAAATTCCCGGACTTGGAAAAACAGGGGTGGTCGGACATGCCGGCAGACTAGTCCATGGAATATGCGGAGGACTTGAAACACTTATTTTCCAAGGGCGCCGACACTGGTATGAAGGAGAGGGATGGGACCCCATTATCTTACCTATATATGTCCTTAAAAAGATGGGTGTTACCACCCTTGTATTAACAAATGCAGCCGGTGGTGTCCGAAGTGATTTAAAACCTGGGGACCTTATGATCATTGATGATCACATTAACAACATGCCCTCGAATCCTCTAATAGGACCTCACCTCCCTATTTGGGGTCCTCGCTTTCCTGATCAGACGGCTGTATATAATCCAGACCTTCGAAACACGCTTGAACACGCCGCAAAATCGGTCGATGAAACTTTGTATCGTGGAGTTTATTTAGAGCATTTAACGATTGAAATGCCTCGCTAGAAGATCTATACTCCATGACATGAGGATAGCAACAGCAAAAATCCGGCGGCGTGCGATAGATGCCTACAAAATGGGCAAAGATTCCCAGGCCGACATCGCATCTTCTTATCGTGTAGATCTTAGAACGTTTCAGCGTGGGCTCTCTCGTTTCAACGAAACCGGACAGACCGCTCCCCGACCGCGTGGGCATCGTCAGGCCCTCTACAGCGAGCAGCTCAAGGCGTTGGCTCAACTGGTGGGTAAACATCCCGATGCAACGCTTGAAGAACTCAAGAACATGAGCGGCGTGAAGGGGTCGATCATGGCCGTACAGCGGGCGTTGAATCGGTTGGGCTACCGGTATAAAAGAAACGCTTCACGCCAGCGAGCAAGACCGGGCGGATGTAAATCTCTTGAGAAAGCAGTGGATCCAAGAGGTAGCCAAACTTGATCCAAGTCGCCTTGTCTTTATTGATGAATCCGGGGCGAAAACGAATATGACTCGTCTGCGGGGCCGGGCGTTGGGCGGGAACAGGCCTTTTACCAAAACGCCTCATGGACATTGGTGTAACCACCACCTTGATTTCTTCGGTCCACCTGGACGGAACAACAGCGGCTATGGAGGTGGAGGGGGCGACAGACACGGCTGTTTTTGGAGAATATATTCGCCGGGTTTTTCTCCCGACTCTTTCACCTGAAGATATCGTCATCATGGACAATCTTCACGTCCATCACAATCCCAAGGTCATTGAACTCATTGAGTCATGTGGGGCCCATGTAAGATTCCTTCCACCCTATAGCCCCGATTCCAACCCCATTGAAAAAATGTAGGGCAAGATAAAGAATCGGTTGGGCAGCCTTGCAGCCCGCAGTCAGCAGGAACTATCTGAAGCGCTCACACAAGCGTTCGAAGAGGTTTCTCCCGACGAGGTAATCGGCTGGTTTTCTTCGTGCTACATCGCGACACCTCAGTCGTGAATCGCTCTAGCCTCTTCAGGTCCTACGTATGAGACCCCTGCAGAAGTCCAAGCCTATAAACAACCTAGGGGCCGATGCCGTAGGTATGTCCACGATTCCAGAAGCGATATTGTCCCATGCAACAGGACTGAAAGTCGTAGCACTCTCCTGCATTACAAATTATGCGGCAGGTATCAGTGACACCGAACTAACGCATGAAGAAGTTACGGATACTTCACAAAAAACCATACCATGGATGCAATCAATTCTATCAGCATTTTGGCAGAAAATGGGCGAGATGAGTCAATTGTTATTGGTTATTAGTTGTTAGAAACATGTATGGAAATCGACCCCCAATTATTACTACAAGCCGCGGCTGAAGCAGCAAAGAACGCACATGCGCCCTACTCAAACTATCAAGTGGGTTCGGCTGTATTGGCTGAAGACGGATCAATCTTTCCAGGGTGCAATGTCGAAAACGCTTCTTATGGACTCACCAATTGTGCCGAGCGTACAGCCATCTTTTCTGCAGTAGCTAAAGGGCAACGGACGTTTAAAGCCGTGGCTATAGTTGCAAGCGGGAACACCATACCGTATCCATGCGGTGCCTGTCGGCAGGTGCTATCAGAATTTTGTGAACCAGCAACCCCTGTTTATGTTGCGTCAATAAGCAACCCTGCAACGTTTGACCAGATTACGCTAGGAGAACTTCTTCCAAAAAGCTTCCGTTTCTGAGTCAAAGTGCAGGAGTTGGAGGTTGAACAAAAAAATGAGTTGGCAAGGCCTAATCGAGCCTGCCCGCTCTACAGATCAACATGTAGCATCCAGTATCCCGCATTACCAATTTGCATTTATAATCGGTAATACCTGCCATGAATCTTTTCCCGTAGCAATATTAACAAGCCCCAGTTGAAGCCCTCTGAGTTCTCTGGTGATATTTACAGCTCCAAACTGAAATCCTGAAAGCTCTTTTGTATGGTTTACAAGACCACCTGACACAGAACCTGCACAGTTTAACATACCGTATTCAAATCCGCTCAAGTCACCTTTGGGTATAGTTGATGGCACCGATCTGTTCTCCGGTCAGGTCACCTTCTACGATATTTACAAAACCTACATTAAGACCCAAAGCATTCGACTTGTTCCAGTTAAGAGCACCGTATTGGAAACTATCTACAGCGCCTTGATTTAATATTGACAATACCGACTTGACCCCCTGAAAAATCTCCTTCATTCCAGTTCACTTCACCTGCTTGAATACCTATAATATCGCCTTGAGTCCGATTTACAATCCCCGCCTGATATCCATCAACATCACCTTCAGCCCAGTTCAATAAACCAGCCTGTACTCCTACAGCATCGCCACCTGCATGGTTCCCCAAAGCAATCTGTCTTCCTGTCACATTTCCATCAGCACAATTAACCGCCCCAAATGCAACTCCGGATAAGTCACCCTGTACTTTATTGAAAAAGCCGATATCTAGACCTGAAACACTTGCATTATTGCCGTAAATAATATTCCAACGAAATCCATGGATCGCGACATCCGCATCCACAATTTGAACAGGATCAAAAATCGAAATCTGAAAAGGGAAAACTTCAGAGGTCTTTGTTTTTTTCTTTGCAGCCATCGCTGTCATCGTTCCCATAGAAGAAATGGCCAACATGCATTACTATCATATGTTTTACATCTGTCATAGTGATTTCTCCTCTCATTATACGCTTTGAGAATTGTAATATTAAATGCCCAAAAGAAGATATTGTAAAACAGGAGTGTTCCATGCCGAAATCTTCTAGATTTAAAAACTCGACAGAAGACAAAAAAAAGAGAAAGACATGGTCGAACCGTAGAGCGCGAAATCAAACGTGGGGAGGTAGAGCATTTCGATACAGAGCCGCGAAAGAAGAAAGCATACAGCAGTGATCGAGCCCAGGAACTTCATGATCTAAATGCGACGGCCAAGGGACCTGAGCTTAAGCTTGGAAAGCATCATGAAACGGCTGTGTTTATCAGCGAGCACATTCTTGTTCACAAACGCTCACCCGATGTGGTTGCTCCTTTGCTTAAACAAGAGCAGAGACCTGCAGCGGTGAGTACAAAAACGCTGTATACCTATATTGACCAAGGTCTCATCCCGGGGGTGAGCAACGAGTCCCTATGGGAAAAACGAAAACGGATAAAACGAAAAAGACGTGCTATTAAGCGGGTTAAAAAGCAACATGCCCGAAGGACCAGTATCGAAAAACGACCTAAGACCGTAGAAAAACGCGAGGAATTTGGGCACTGGGAATTGGATTTGATCGTCGGCGGAAAAGGAACTTCAAAACCGGTTTTAATGACGTTAATAGAAAGAAAGACCCGAATGCTAAGGGTGAGAAAACTTTCGGATAAAACACAGGCATCGGTTCTGCAGGCCCTCAAAGCGATCGAAAGATCGATGGGAGTTGGCCCATTCAGATCGATGTTCAAGTCGATTACAGCCGATAACGGGAGCGAGTTTCTCGACGTGGAGCAGATGGAGCGTTCCGGATTTAGCAAAAAGAGACATGTTAAACTCTATTATGCTCACCCGTATTCTTCCTGGGAACGAGGCTCCAACGAAAATGCCAACCGTATGGTTCGTCGTTTCGTCGCCAAAGGAGACAACATCGGAAAATATACCATCGACCGTATTGATGAGATTGAAAAATGGATTAACAACTATCCCGCAAGATCCCAGAATACAAACCCGCACAGGAGTGTTTCGATTTGGAGATCGCCGCATGAACAGAAGCTCTCAGGTCCATTTTTTGCGGCATTTAATTTTACAATCCACCGACTTTCGACCTTCAGACTTTAGACACTCTTTTACAAAACCGTTTTGTTTAAGGAAAGAATCGGAAGCAGTATTGCCAATGCCAATAAAAGAACAAAGCCACCTGCAAGCAAGACAAGCAAAGGCTCAAACACGGCAATAGATCGCGTCACTAACCGTTCCCATTGCTGTTCATATCTTTTACCCGCACTTTCTAAAAGTTGTGGAATTTCGCCACTGACTTCCCCCGCACGAATCCAACCGGGCAAACTTCCGCGTAACGGAGGAATTCGGCTGATGGCATTGGCCAAGGTTTCTCCTTGTTTTACCGTTTGGGTTTCTTGGTCGACTAAATGGCTTATCCACACATTTCCCGTTGAACGTCCGGCTAAGGAGAGGGTTTCTACTAGAGGAAGGCCCCCTTTCAACAAAAATGATAATGTCCTAGAAAATCTTAGATTGACTAAAGCGGTATAGGCCTTTCCCCATAGTGGAATTTTAAAGATCCATTGATTAAATTGAATCTGTCGTCTTTTGGATAGTTTAAGTTTCTTTCGGCCCCAAAAAAGAAAAACACCTATACCTATCAATAAAGGGAGCCCTACATAAGTGGCGGCTTCTCCAAAAAATAACATGCTTCTAGTGATGAGAGGAAGTGGAATATCGATTTCGCTTAACACCCCTCCAAATAGAGGGAGTAAAACACCAAGAATAACAATGGCGATGACAATGGCAAACGTAAGGACGATGACCGGATAAACCAAAGCGGTTGAAACACGTTCTTTTAAAGACTGTTGTTCTTCAATAAAAACAGCAAGTCGCTCGAGCATATCGCCTAAAGTACCCGCATGTTCTCCGACTTCTATGGCGGCTTTTTCGAAGTCACTAAGGGTATCGCTTGAGCGGTCCAATGCATCGGCAAGGGATTCCCCGGCTTTAATGGAATCTCTTGTTCCAGCGATAAGTGCACGCGTTTCCCCTAGTTCAGGTGAATCAATTAAGACCTGAAACGCTTGAGAAAGAGGGATCCCGGCCTTCAGCAAAAAGGCGGTCTCCCGATAAAATATGGCACGGGTCTCTGTATTAAAGCGTGAACGCTTTCGAAACCATTTGCCGGAACCATCAACGCCTACCACCTTTATCTTTTGGACAAGTACAGCTTGTTTGAAAAGCTTTTCACGCGCGTCTTTTAGATCCATCGCTTCTATCAGACCACGTGAAATCTGTCCGTTCTCGTTCAGCCCTTTATAATCGAAGGTTTGCATCTTTAGGATGTCATTGTTGTCAATTGGCACTACATGCGGGCACTATTGTTTATTTGAAACTCCTATACAATGAGTTAATGACGATCAATGACATTCTTTGGAGAAGAATAGATTGACCCTTATTTAGTGACCCGCATCACTTCATCGATACTCGTTAATCCCTTGACGACCTTATCGAGTCCATCATCGAGCAATGTTTTCATCCCAGCATCAATGGCTTTTTGTTTTAGTTTAGAAGGCGACATTCCTGCACGTATGGTGTTAACCATATCTTCGTTGATTAAAAGGATTTCGAAAATAGCAATCCGCCCCTTGTATCCGCCCAAGCAATCGGGACACCCTTTTGGCTTACACACGTCTTCTCCTTCCAGCTTTTTGGCGGCGGGACCTAACAGGGCAAGCTCTTCTTCGAGAGGCGCAGAGACTTTGCAGTGCGAACATAACTGGCGGACTAATCGTTGTGCTAAAGAAGCACGTGAGGAAGACGCCACCAAATAAGGTTCTACCCCCATATCTATTAAACGGACCACCGCGTTTGCCGCATCATTCGTATGGAGCGTGCTAAAAACAAGATGACCGGTTAATGAGGCGCGTATTACAATTTCGGCGGTTTCAAGATCGCGGGTTTCTCCCACCAGAATAATATCTGGATCTTGTCGTAAAATATGTCGAAGACCCATGGAAAAGGTAAGACCAATCTTTGGTTTTACACCTATTTGACCAATGTTAGAAAGCTGATATTCGACCGGATCTTCAATGGTTAATACGTTCACGTTTTGAGTATCTAATTCCTGCAATGCACTGTATAATGTTGTTGTCTTACCACTTCCAGTCGGTCCTGTAACCCATATGATTCCATGAGGCTCCTTTAAAAGCCTTTGAAACGTTTCCAACATGTGAGAAGACATCCCCAGTTCTTGAAGAGGACGCAGCGTTGTATTTCTATTTAGGAGACGTAAGACTAACCGCTCTCCTTCTGCTACAGGCACGGTTGATATACGGATATCAATATCGCGCGCGCCTACATGAACTCTTGCGGTTCCGTCTTGAGGTAATCGTTTTTCAGCAATATCGAGCTGGCCCATCACTTTGAGTCTAGAAATAAGCGCTGCTGCCAGGTGTTTCGGCGGAGAGGGTTGTTCATACAAGTTTCCGTCGATACGGCAGCGAACCCGTAATCGATCTTCCAAAGGCTCCATGTGAATGTCGGAGGCGCCTGACTTGAGCGCTTCTAAAAGGATAAGATTCACGAGCTGAACAACCGGCGCGTGATCCGCTATACGCAACAAGTCTTGACTTTGTGGGATGATGTTAGACTCAGCTCTTGATGTCGTTTCAAGTTCATTAATCAAATCCTGAGTCGAATCGGTCTTTTGATAGTAACAGTGCTCAATGCTTTTAAGTATAACGGTGCTAGGCGCAAGAATGGGAATCGGTTCAACGCCTAATAGATTCCCTACGTTATCTTGATCCGATATGGCCATGGGATCAGAAGTTAATACAGAAACTTTTCCGTTTAAACGAATGGGTAGAAGTTCATGGGATCGAGACCAGTCAACGGGTATTTGCCCAACGAGTTCAGGATCTAACATATGGTCATCAACATGGTGAATGACTTCTATACTAAATTGTTGGCCTAGAGCTTCGAGTAACATGTATTCGGTAATACCCCCTCTTTCCAGAAGCAATTGGCCTAACCGTCTCGAGGAGGATTGTTCTTGCTGTTCGTCCAACGCCGCTTGGACTTCCGGTTCGGTTACAAATCCTTTTTGAACAAGAATTTCTCCAAGCAACATGGATTATTCCTTCTCGGTTGAGGGCAGAGTAAACGGCTCAGTAGGAAGAGGGATAGCCGTTTTTTCTTGAATCGCTCTCTTGATGGCTTCAGCATCCTCCTTATTGTCTAAAATATGAGGGGTCACAAAGATCAACAGATTGGTTCTCTGTTTTCGTCTACTTGTACTCTGGAATAATTTGCCCAGGAATGGGATATCGCCTAGGATCGGTATTTTTGAAACCCGTTCGATATGATCTTCTCGTATTAATCCGCTTAGAATAACGGTGGTTTTATCGGGGGCGGTGACCGTTGTTGAAACTTCACGCTTGGAAATGACAGGAGAGAATAACCCTTGTGGGCCTTGTTCGGTAACCGCTTCAATGCTGGGATGGAGCTCCATTAAGACTTCATTGTCCGGGTTGATATGCGGGGTAAACTCGAATTTGATACCGACATCGACTCGATCAATGTTTTGTATAACATCTCGCGCAGTACCCGACCCTCCTTCTATGGTCGAGCGTAGTACAGGAATATTTTCAACGACAAGTACACTGGCCGGTTTATTGTTTTGAGCCATCAACGGAATGTTGGAGAGAATTTTAATATCACGATCTTCAGCCAATGCGCGAAGCAACACAGGAATTCGGGGTAGCGTCCGGCCTAAAGAATCCACAAAGGTGCCACGCGCTAAGGCAAGGCTGGCCCCTTGAGGAAAAATAACGTTGGATACGAGGGTGGAAACAAAGTCAGTTTGGTCCGGTCTGCTCCGACCCACAAAGGTACTCCGCCCATCTCTGGCCACGTCAATGGTGGCAAGATCAATACCTACATCAAAACTATTTCCGAGGCTAACCTCTGCGATTAAGACTTCGACAAGCACTTGTTTGGGGGATTGATCGAGTTTGTCAATTAATTGGCGAACAATTTCAAAATCTGTAGGAGTGGCTTCTACTAATAAAGCATTGTTAGGAATGCTTGGTTCTAGGGTAATCCGTTGAACTTTTTCTTTCCCAAGTGACTTTGAAAGCAATACATTAAGACTCTTGGCTGCTTCTTCAGCCCCCAGGTATTTCAAAAAGATAACATTTAATCGCCCATACCCGGTTACAGGTTCTACATCTAATTTTTTAATGATTTCCTTAATCTCAGCAAGTTCTACTGGTGTAGCTGACACAATAAGACTATTTGCGTGAGGCGCTGGAATGACAACACTGTTCCCTGGAACAGCCCCTCCCCCTTGAGCCACTTGTTGGACATGTCGACTGATTCTTTTTCCGGCTTTTTCCGATCCGAGAAGAACCGCCATGATCTGATCCGCTAACTCTTCTGAATAAGCATGTTTGAGGGGAATAATTTCAATCAAGCGTGAGGCGCCCGGTTGATCGAGTTGACGAATCATTTTATCGAACCGTTTCAGATTTGTACTCGTATCGGTTATAACGAGATGATTAGATGGTTCATAAGCGGCAATGGCACCGTTTTTTCCCCCACTCACAAAGGGTTCTAAAAGTTTCCTCAATTCACGGGCGCTTATATAATTGAGTTTCGTGACTTTTGTGGTAAAACCTCTGTCCGTAATTTTCTCATTTGGACCTAGCACAGGCGCTTGGGCAATAACACGCTTAGGTAAAGGTATAACATGACAAATGGTGTCTTGAACCACAATGGTATACCCATGAAATTCGAGGATGGACACTAAAAGCGGATACATCTGGTCGCGCGCGATTTGAGGCGGTGTTACGACGGTAACGTTTCCTACTACCTTTTCGTCAATAACAAATTTTTTACCTGTTTCATCTCCCACCAATTTAATAAGAAGTCGAAGATCCACCTGATCAAAATTAAAGTTAACATACGATGTGTTTGATGATTTCTCTCCTCTAATAGATAAGGGGAAAGGATTCACGAGCGTTAATACACTTAATATCAATAGAAGGGCCCTCCACGATAGAGCGCAACCCTCCACTCCACTCGTTTGGAAGACCACGCTCTGTCGTGGCCTAAAGCAATCTCTTTTTCTAATCATCATGCAATCCCGCGTGTGGGAGATTGGATAAAGCTCAAAAGCTGTTTCACTTCAGGGCCATCATCGATTTCAGTTCGTATACGTTCAACGGCTTGTTTGGTTGTCAATTTATTACGATAAAGAATTTTGTAACACGTCTTAATGTTTCTTTGAGTTTTTTTATCCAATCCTCGGCGTTCAAGTCCTACGCTATTAATGCCTCTAACCACTAACGGATGCCCATCGGTCAACATAAAGGGTGGCACATCTTTGGTTACTTTAGAGCACCCACCAATAATACTCAGTCTGCCAATCCGAACAAACTGATGGATACCTGACAGACCTCCAATGATCGCTTGATCTTCGATAATAACATGCCCAGCCAGTGTTCCGCAGTTCGCTATAATGACTTCGTTACCCACCTCACAATCATGGGCAATATGGGCATAAGCCATAATATGACACTTCGATCCTACGTGAGTGCAATCTCCGTCGTTGGTGGCAGTATTAACAGTTACATATTCTCGTAAGGTGGTATGATCTCCGATTTCAACGTTAGGGTGCCCCCCTTTAAATTTAAGATCTTGAGTCTGAGTGCCAATACTAGCGAACGGGAAAATGGTACATGCTTCACCGATGGTTGTGTATCCATCGATAAAGACATGGGGCATAACCTCTGTTTCTTTTTTGATAGAAACATGAGGGCCTATAATGGAGTATGCCCCAATACGAACCGTTTCATCAAGTTGAGCGCCTGATGAAACAACAGCGGTAGGATGAATCTGAGGCATGTTCGTTCTACTTTACTTCCCCACCAAATTTAAGGTCGCCCTCAGAAGAAATTTCGCCATCAACAAATACTTTTCCATGTACTTTACAAATGCCCAATCGAATTTTTTGAATTTCGATTTCAATACGCATTTGATCACCAGGCCGAACGATTTTTCTAAACTTGGTATTATCGATCGATAAAAAATAAGCGATAGCCCGTTCTTTATTACGAATTTTATTGATTAAAATGCCTCCAAGCTGAGCCATCGCCTCTAACTGTAATACGCCGGGCATAATGGGGTCACCCGGGAAATGGCCTTGGAAAAACGGTTCATTAAAGGTTAAATTTTTTAACCCTACAATACGTTTTTTATCGTCACACTCAATCACACGATCGATGAGTAACATCGGATACCTATGCGGCAGATATCGTAAAACATCGTCTATGCCCATTTCGCCCATAACTAATCTCCTTCTTTATTTTACCTAAGTTGAGCGGTATTTATAGCAGACAAAAAAGTTTTAACCATCTTAATCGTGCACTTTATCGTACTTTTGGGGTATTTTAAACATTTGAAGCATACCCTTAATGAACAAGCCGATCTGCAGGTAACCTTGGACCGGCTGCGCGACCCCTCAATATTTAGCATTCCGGGTGAAGAGTAGAAAAAATAAAGAACCACAAACCGGCTTGTTCCTACAGCCTTGCCTGACCGCAACTAGAGCATTTAACGATTGAAATGCCTCTCTATAAGATCTATACTCCATGACATGAGTATAGCAACAGCAGAAATCCGGCGGCGTGCGATAGATGCCTACAAAATGGGCAAAGGTTCCCAGGCCGATATCGCATCTTCTTATCGTGTAGATCTTAGAACGTTTCAGCGTGGGCTCTCTCGTTTCAACGAAACCGGAGAGACTGCTCCTCGACCGCGTGGGCATCGTCAGGCCCTCTACAGCGGAAAGCAGCTCAAGGCGTTGGCTCAACTGATGGGCAAACATCCCGATGCAACGCTTGAAGAACTCAAGAACATGAGCGGCGTGAAGGGGTCGATCATGGCCGTACAGCGGGCGTTGAATCGGTTGGGCTGCCGGTATAAAAGAAACGCTTCACGCCAGCGAGCAAGACCGGGCGGATGTAAGTCTCTTGAGAAAGCAGTGGATCCAAGAGGTGGCCAAACTTGATCCAAGTCGCCTTGTCTTTATTGATGAATCCGAGGCGAAAACGAATATGACTCGTCTGCGGGGCCGGGCGTTGAGCGGGAACAGGCTTTTTACCAAAACACCTCATGGACATTGGTGTACCACCACCTTGATTTCTTCGGTCCGCCTGGACGGAACAACAGCGGCCATGGAAGGGGAGGGGGCGACAGACACGGCTGTTTTTGGAGAATATATTCGCCGGGTTCTTCTCCCGACTCTTTCACCTGAAGACATCGTCATCATGGACAATCTTCGCGTCCATTACAATCCCAGGGTCATTGAACTCATTGAGTCATGTGGGGCCCATGTAAGATTCCTTCCACCCTACAGCCCCGATTCCAACCCCATTGAAAAAATATGGGGCAAGATAAAGAATCGGTTGGGCAGCCTTGCAGCCCGCAGTCAGCAGGAACTATCTGAAGCGATCACACAAGCGTTCGAAGAGGTTTCTCCCGACGAGGTAATCGGCTGGTTTTCTTCGTGCTACATCGCGACACCTCAATCGTGAAGCGCTCTAAGGTATATCCGTGTCTCTTTAGGGTAATTTTCGTGGTCTAACCTCAGGAACAAGACGCTCAATTCAAGCCTGGACTAGGCCCCACTTGCTGTCCCATAACTTTTTAATAAAGTGTACAGCTGATATCGGCTCCATAAGACCGAACATAACACCGTAAAAATACGCACAAAGCTGTGGTGATTCCACTAACCCGGACAATTCATGAGGGCGCGGCGAATTGACGCAGCCATTTGGGCATAAAGATGTTGAAAAAATACTCGACAGACCGCTCCGGGGTATGCCTCCGTTTTTTTCAACACTTTCTGCTCCAAAGCGTTACGCCAATTCAGCCACCCCCTGATGAATTATCCGGGCTAACTCGTGAAGCTGAGGTAACGCAGCAACACATAGGCGAATAAGGCCATCCACACTTGCCACTGTATTGCGTTTTTGCTGTGACCGAAAAAGCCGCAGATCTGTAGGACCTGTTTGATCTGCTTAAAAAAGACTCAATGGCCCAACGCGCTTTATACAACTCACAAATATTGCTCGGGGACCACTCCAGATTATTGGTGATATAGGTCATCTCAACGAGTTGGCCGTTTACTTCGACCTTCGCGATAATCCGGTGAAAACAAAGAGGGTGTTTCCCCTTGCTTTTCACGGCATTTAACACTACCAAATCATCACGCAAGATAGGCTTTATCAAAAAGAACAATCTCCCCTGCTTTTAAAGCCGCGCAAAATCCTTATTTAAATGTTTAAAATTTAAAACTTCTCGGATATCTTCTTTCGCGTATTTCGCGGGAGAAGATCTTCGTTGAGACTTTTATATATTTAAACATTTAGCATCATTGAAATTGATACACCTTGCGCCCCATCCATCAATCCACACCCCATTAATGGTCGACACTGGAATACAATTTTTCGTTGGTGCTTCCATTGGAGATGGTGAAGTCTTCTAAATGCATGTTGGGATCGGCTACAAAGGTTAGTCTTCGGCCAAATTTTTTTTCTATGTCTACTAACAAGGCCTCGTCCTCTTTACGTAACCGATCTAAAACAGTCGGGTTAATAATTATTTTAAGGGGGATGCCCTCATTATCCTTGCGTAAACGCCGCATAATTTCTGTTATCCGTCGCTGAATCTCTACGCTCATACTTAATCCAGACTTAATCTTGCCTCGCCCTCGACAGTAAGGACAGTCGGTATAGTTGGTTTGCCGAATACTTTCGTCTACACGCTGACGTGTCATTTCTAATAACCCAAGCTCAGATATCGGTAAAATGTTGGTTCGGGCTTTGTCAGATTTTAATCCGTCTTTTAGGGTTCTATGTACGGAATTTTGGTGACGTCTATGTTTCATATCAATGAAGTCAATGACCACTAAGCCGCCTACATTGCGCAATCTCAATTGTCGCACAATTTCTTGGACCGCCTCCATGTTCACTTGAAAGACCGATTCTTCCTGGGTCCCCCCCCCTTTATGCCGACCTGTATTGACATCGATCGCTACTAAGGCTTCCGTTTCGTCAAAGATAAGGTACCCACCGGATTTAAGCCAGACACGCCTTCTGAAAGCTGTTTCTAATTGGCGCTCGATATCCAAGTGTTCAAAAATAGGCGCATCTCCATCATAGATTTTGATCCGATTTTTGGTTCGTCGAGATAGTTTGGCGACAAGACCTTTGATCCGATCATATTGATGACGCGAATCAATTAGAAATCTTCCAATGTCTTCGGCTAGTGAATCCCGGACGACCCGTTCAATCAAGTCAGGTTCTGCATATAAGCGACAAGGGGCTGGCAACTCTTTGATGCGTGTCTGGATCTCTTCCCAGGTATGGGTTAATGCACGGACATCTCGAGCAAAACTTGTCTTTCGGGCTCCGGCACCAGCGGTACGTACAATCAGACCGTTATTGTCGGGGATAGGAATTCTGCTTAACACCTTTTTGAGTCGTAACCGTTCTTTGTCATCATCTATTTTACGTGAAACCCCTTTGAGAGAACTTCCAGGCATCATAACCAAGTAACGCCCTGCAATACTTAAGTTAGCGGTTACACGCGGCCCTTTTGTGCCAATAGCGCCTTTGGTTACTTGGACAATGATTTCGGAGCCAACGGGAAACCGTTTTTTCATTTCCCCGGCAGAATACCTTTTCTTTTTGGGGGTTCGTGATCGTCGAACCCCTTCCTCTTGTTCAAGTCGAACAGCATCTTCCGGGACCATATCCCAGTAATGGATAAAGGCATTTTTTTTCATACCGATGTCAATAAAAGAGGCTTGCAGCCCATCCTCTAAATTTTGGATTTTACCTTTAAATATACTTCCAACGATATGTTCTTCGGAAGGGCGTTCGATGTAGAAATCTTCAAGTTTACTATCATCAAGTATGGCTACACGTACTTCTAAGGCTTCAACATTAATGACAATTTTTTTTTTGATTTTTTTCTTAACATACTCATATGTGTATACTCCCACTCTATTCTTTTTTTGATTTCACAAATTAAGTTATCGACAAATTCGTCTTACATAAACACTCTGCACCATGCCTAGTGCCGCCATGGTGCTGACCATAAAAGATCCCCCATAGCTAATCAGCGGTAAGGGTAAACCTGTAATAGGTAATAACCCAATGGTCATGGCAATGTTGACAAATACATGTGTAAACAACATGGTCATGAACCCTACAACTAAAAGTACGCCAAATTTATCTCGGGCCTGTAAGGCGGCTCTCATGCCGGCAATACATAGCGCAGAAAATAATGTCAGAAGGAGAAGAGACCCAATAAATCCAAGTTCTTCGGCTATCACTGAATAGATAAAATCGGTGGGCGCAACGGTCCGGGGCAAAAACCCTAAAATGTTTTGCGTACCCTTTAAAAAACCTTTACCGGTCAGCCCCCCGGAACCTACCGCAATTTCAGACTGTATTTTGTTCCACGCAGCCCCCAACGGATCTCGGCCTTCATCAAAAAGAACGATAATTCGATTCTGTTGATATTCCCCTAAACCAAACCAAGCAAAGGGAGATAGCATCAATCCTGCAAGCACTAAAAAAGCGAGTATTTTTACGGGCACACCCGCGACATATAACATCCCTAATAGGATCGGAATGAGAACAAGAGCAGTCCCCAAATCCGGTTCTTTATAAATGAGAAAAAGCGGAACCCCGACCAAGAGTAAAGGCTGAAAAATGTTTTTAAAGTCCGACAAATTCCGACCGGGTCGACCCAAGAATTGGGCAAGAACAATGACAACAGAAAGCTTACATAGTTCAGAGGGCTGAACGTAAAGACCAAAAACGTTTAGCCAACGCGTCGCCCCATTGATTTCTGCGCCGACCCATAGGACGAGCATTAAAAGAGCTAAACTCGCGCCGTACAAACTATACGCATATTGGGATAGACGGACATAATCGAAAACCGTAAAAAACAAATAACACGTAAGCCCTAAGAAAACCCATATCATTTGCTTTTTGTAATCCATGCTAACGGGCAAACTTTCGCTTTGGTAGGAAGCGCTATAGATAAATAAAACACCCATGATGCATAGAACGATCATCGCTAATCCCATGAGCCAATCCATCTTTTGAATGCGTTGATACAGTGCACGCCACGCGATCATCCTGGAGCCCCCCCTTGGCCCTGGGTCGAAGAAAGTCGAAGGTCTGAAGGCTTGCCCCACGATGGCGGTGGTCGAAAGCCGAAGGTCGAAAAATAAAGGGCCTCTGCTTCCCGACTCGTGCTTTCTTGACCTTCGACCTTTGATGCCCCCCTCTTAAACAACCCCGTCATCAGCTGCTTTATTTTGGGAGCTACCGTCGTTCCCCCACTCGTCGCCTCATCAATGACCATGGCCACTGCATACCGAGGATCATCAAAGGGAGCAAAAGCAATCATCCACCCCCGATATTTTGCATGGCCTTTAGGTCCAAATTCAGCCGTACCGGTCTTTCCGGCCATAGTGAGTCCAGGGACCTTGGCCGCTTTTCCTGTGCCATAAGGGGCCATAATGACATCTCGCATTCCTTGACGTACAAGATCAATGGAAGCTTCTGACCAATTCATATCTATCCGTGTTTGTACAGGAATGGGCCGAAAAGCAGTATCATCGACATGTTTCATCCCCATAACGAGTCGTGGCTTATACACGACCCCTTTGTTTGCAATAGCAGACGTGATCACAGCCATCTGAAGAGGGGTCACGGTTAAAGAGCCCTGGCCAATAGAAAAATTGAGGGTATCCCCAGCGCTCCATCCCCGATGTTGGCGTATGCGCATGGACGAATCATTGGGCAGTAACCCTCCGTTTTCATAGTCTAACCCAATACCCGTTTTTTGCCCAAGACCTAATGCATATGCCATGTAATAGATGGCTTTGCGTTTGGCTTGTAAACCCACCTTGTAAAAGTAAACGTTACATGAATAAGCGAGCGCTTGCTGCATGTTAATTTGTCCATGCCCTGTTTTATGGGCACACTTAAAACGGATATGGCCTAGCATAAATGCTCCTGGACAGTGGTATAGATCTGATGGTAATACTTTTTGATTCTCTAAAGCCGCCAAGGCAACGACGGGTTTAAAAACACTCCCCGGAGCATAATTTCCTGCAACGGTCCGATTGAAAAGAGGCTTTTCCGGGTCCTGGATCAAAGCATTCCAGCGTTCCACAGACATAGAAGGTAGAAATAGATTTGGATCAAATCGTGGCGAACTCGCCATGGCCAATACATCTCCACTCCGCGGATCCATAATGACAACAGCTCCGACATCGTCGCCTAACGCTTCCTCCGCTAAATGCTGAACGTGTATATCTAAAGACAATATGAGATCCTGCCCGGAAGAGGATTTACGTATATGCTTATTTAATTGTGTATCTTCATAACGATACCCTGATGCATCAACGCGCACGAGGTATCCACCCGCTTGTCCTCGTAGGAATTCATCATACTGTTTTTCGACACCTGATTTTCCTTCCATTTCAGGGACATAGTAATGAAACCGGTCCTCTTCTTCTTGCTCAAAGACAGCACGTCCCACATACCCCAAAACATGACATCCGGTCAGTTTTTGCGGATAGACTCTTACGGTTTCGATATGAATATCAGCACCAGGGATGGAGGGAGCACGCTCTGCCCATCGCGCTAAGGACCTATAATCTATATCACGCCATACCAATAACGGTAATGGCTTCCTTTTTTTGAGATGGACCGCAATCTCTTCAGCCGTCAACGTTGAGGGTAACTCAAGCCGTGTTGATAACTGATCGATACAACTACGTATTCGGGCTATGATTCTCCGTTGGGGACCTGATTGTCGCAGTTCTTCAGGATAAACGGCTATACAATAACTGGGCCGATTATCCGCTAAAACGTTGCTGCTCCGATCCAAAATTCGTCCACGTGTTCCCGGTAAGCGTACACGCCTAACACTTTGTCTCTTAAGGTTCTGCTTATAGTGGTCACCCTGCGAAACTTGAATACGCCACAGCATGAAACCTAAAAAAGAAAAAGCGATAAGCATCCCCCACAACAGGGTCTTGATTCGAATCACATCTTGATCAAGCAGTGTTCGGGTCATGATGCCGTTGCCTCCTCTACATTTCCCACACGCGTATCTACATACCGGGTTATTTTAAAAACAATAGGGACCGTCAAAGCACCCTCCATAAAGGCCCCTACCCCTTTAAAGAGAACCCATGTAAAAAGAGGGTCCATCTTGTTTGAAAGAACAAGCAAGCCCCACAACAAACTGGTGGTGACTGTATTTGCCAATGCGCCAAACCATATTTGAGTAATGAGCTGGTACCCGAAAATCAGCTCTTTGAATCGACAGACAATCCAACCCACTAGACAAAAACAAAAGGAAGAATAACCGAGCGGGATTAATCCCAATGCATCTTGCAAAAGACCCGCTGTAAAAGCGGCTCGAAGCGTCGTACTCCTATCTGCTGTAAACGCATAATACAGGACAATGCTTAAAAGGAACGGGATTTTCCCATGACTTAAAAACGCCCACGTAGGAACAATGGCCTGTAGGACAGAACCTATAATAATGAGAAAAAACATGACCAAATTCCTCATGGAGATTGTATCCTATTAAAACGTCTTCTCCGTAATAAGGATTCAATGGGATCTTCTTCTTCAGTAACAACAAATGCATAGGTTACCCCCCCCAAATCGGCTGTTGGTATAAGGGTAGCGCTTTGATAAAGTCCGGAACGATCTAGAACCACTTCATCCACATAGCCGAGAAGAAGCCCTCTGGGAAAAACGCCCCCTAATCCTGAGGTCACCACCTCGTCTCCCAAACGAATGGGACTATCTTTATTAATAAATTCCATCCGTAAAACAACCTCTCTGTTCCAAGAAACACCCTGTCCTCGAACAATGCCAAATGTTTTTGTCCTAGACACTTGCGTCGCCACTCTACAACTAGGGTCTGATAATAATAGGATGTCACAGGTACGCGGCGATACATCCATGGTTTTCCCAACCACACCATCAGAAGTCACAACGGCTCGAGGGACACTCACGCCCTGAGAAGACCCTTTACCGAGACGAATCGTTTGCCACCACCCACTAATGTCTCGCCCGATCACTTCACATGGAATGAGTTCACGGGTTGTTTTTTGCTGGTAGTCCAACTGTTTTCGAAGCTCGACATTTTCCTTCTCTAAGGCTTTAAGCTGCCAAACTTCATTACGCATACGTATTACTTCAGCTGACAGTTTTTGGTTTTGCACAGAAAGGTCGCCAAGACCCCGAATCGATTTGATGGTCTCCTCAAGGCTCAAGGAAAAAGAAGTAATGAGACCTTGAATGGGAGCTATCCCTTCACGCAGCACTGCTTTTGTGTGTTGAGATACCGATGAGGGTACGTTAAGCGCCACCAACAAGAGAACACCCATTACAAACCAAAGAGATATACCTTGCTCTTTCACTTCATTTTTTCTTTCTTCAAAGGGAGGTCCGGCTTACGTCTAAAAGCCGATGAAGTGTATTATGAATAAAACGAGCAATTCTACTCTGTCCAAATCCAACAGACAGGAACGGGCACCCTATTATGATGAGCGATCAGAACCAGACATTTTGTGAAGAAAATTCAACTCATGCAAAACAACACCGGTTCCTTCTGCAACGGCGCTCAAAGGGTCGTCCGCTACATGAACAGGAAGTCCGGTTTGTTCAGCAATCAGTTTGTCAATTCCACGGAGCAAGGCCCCCCCACCAGCAAGAATCAACCCTCTATCTACTAAATCAGCAGATAGTTCCGGTGGACAACGCTCTAGGGTAATACGGACCGCTTCAACAATCGTTGAAACCGGCTCCTGTAAAGCATCGCGGACTTCTTCCGATGTGATGGACAAGGTTTTGGGTAATCCGGCCACTAAATCTCTGCCCTTCACCTCAATACTTGTTTCTTCATCAACGGAAAAAGCAGAACCAATAGCAATCTTTATTTCTTCTGCCGTTCGTTCGCCTATCATCAAATTATAGACTCGTTTCATATGTTGAGCAATGGCTTCATCCATCTCATCGCCACCTATGCGTACACTGCGACTGAATACAATACCGGCAAGAGAAATAAGAGCGACTTCCATCGTTCCCCCACCAATATCCACAATCATATTGCCAGCCGGTTCCTGAACAGGAAGCCCCACACCAATCGCAGCTGCCATGGGCTCTTCAATCAAATACACTTCGCGTGCTCCAGCATGAGTCGCTGAATCTTTTACAGCACGTTTTTCTACCTCCGTAATTCCACTGGGTACAGCCACAATAACACGTGGTCGCACCATTTTTCTTCGATTATGAACTTTGCGGATAAAATAGCGCAACATGGCTTCGGTAATTTCAAAATCAGCTATAACCCCCGACTTTAAAGGTCGGACAGCCACAATGCTACCGGGCGTACGCCCCAGCATCCGCTTTGCTTCTTCTCCTACGGCCAACACCTTATTCGTCCCCGACTGAATGGCGACAACAGAAGGTTCGCGCAGCACAATGCCACGGTCTCTTGCATAAACCAGTGTATTAGCCGTACCTAAATCAATCCCTATATCGTTCGATAACGATCCGAACATTCGATTTATCATAAAATCCCCTTAGTATCTTAAAAAAATATAGCCATGTACTTTGTAGTATTGTGTAATGAGTCGTCAAGCTATAAAAAACAAAACCATAATGACTAATCAATAAAAGTCTGGTACCTGAATCCGTCAGATAAAATCTGACGATTTTTCATTACCTGTTGGGCTAAAGCGGGGAGGATACCCGTATTCAAACAAACAACCCCACCCCAACAGGTGTGTATATGAAACAATATAAAATAAAGACTGGCAAAGGCGAACTCAACAGCACAAGCGGAAATCATCTTTGCGGCCTGCTGCTTGAGGATCATGCTCAACGGATTCTTCCCTCCAATTTTCAACCACGCCGCTCCGATGCGATCTCTGATCGGGAGATCCTCCTTACCCAGATCGGCTTACTTTGCAACGGTCGAACCGATTTCAATGATATCGACCTGTACCGGGGTGATGAGATTTTTATGAATGCCTTTGGGCTTAAAAAGGGGAGTTAAAAAGGTAGCCTCTGAGCCGGTGTTCCGACGTCGTTTCGACGACCTGCCCCCAGCCAGAACCCATGTGGGGCTACGCAAACTCAACACCGAACTTCTTTCCTCGGGCCCCTTTGGCTAGGTAGATGTCGAAGGGCTTGATCTTGTTCCCGTCGATATCGATGTGAGCCCTTTGGATCACTCAGGCTCTTCGAAAGAAGGCGTTTCCTACACCTAGAAGGGCCATGATGTTACGCCCCGATATTTGCCTATGTGGGCACTCAAGGCCACATGCTTGAGTGCGAACTTCGACCCAGTAAACAACATTGTCAGTCAGGAACGACCGCGTTTATTGCCCGCAGCGTTGAAACGCTCCAAACCCTGGGCCTGGGTGGAAAATGTTTGCTTCGGCTTGATAGTGGCAACGCTGCGGCCGATAACTTCGACGCTTTTGGGGATCATTATTTTATCGTAAAGCGAAATCCTCGCCGCGAATGTCCTGAACAAATGCTGGCCCTTGCACGCCGAGTTGGAGACAAACAAGACAGTCGTGAAGGCAAGAACGTTTACACAGGCTTTTTCGATCATTTCCATCCCGGTGGTGACCAAAACCGCCCTTGTGTCCCGGTGGCCTTCGAAGTGATTGAACGCACCATCGATATCGATGGTCAGAAACTTCTGGTTCCTAAACTTGAGGTGAACACCTGGTGGACGAACCTCTCTTGTCGTGCCAAGACGGTGCTCTAGATCTCTATCATGGACATGGCCCCAGCGAGCAGTACCACAGTGAACTCAAAAGCGATCTTGCGCATAGCCCCTCCGTGCACCTTTAACAATACTCTAAGGCGACTGCCCAAGGAGGCCTACGCCCCAAAATGGTCAAATCAGAGTGAATCTGACCTGTACGCTCAAAAAATTCATCAGGGTGATACTTGCCGGTCCCAATCCACCCAAAAGCGAGCATCTCAAGGAAAAAGTTTTCAACTTTTGAGCCCCAAAATGCCTTCCGAAGCGATAGCTGACGGATTCAGGTGGTATTATATATGCTCCGAATTTTTCATGATTCGGCTTCTTTTAGGTATTAGGCATTATGGTTTAGGATCTATCACAATGCATGGACTTGATGTTTTATTATGCCGGCAAAGCCAGGTTTTGATATTGCGCACGTTATATCATGCCGAAGAACGTTTAACAGGACGAGAAATCGAACGTCGAACCGGTTTATCGAATCGTGCCACCATGTTAGCCCTTGAAAACTTAGTGGATGCGTCAGCCCTCTACAAAAAAGTTGATACCCACGCTCATCTATATAAAATTAACACAAACCACTATCTTGTCGCCAAGGCCATTATCCCTGCTTTCGAAGTCGAAGACTTATTCTGGACCGATCTACGCAAAGTCATTCGCCGATATGTTCTTCCCAGACCGTTAGCAACAGTTGCTACCGGACCTTTGACACGCGATGAAATGTGGTCAAGCGGATGTCTTGAACTGACCATGCTCTTTTCAACTGGCCGAAATCGGCTACGCGCATTTAACAGCATGGAAACACTTAGCGAAACCATATGGAACCGCTACGCCTTATCGATCGAACCTAATCTACTAGACATAAACACCATGAATAAAGAATCTTATGAAACCCTGTGGCACCGTATTGAACGAGAAGGTATCCTTCTCTTTGGAACGTTGCCGTAGATGCAATGAGACAAATTCTCTTAATCTTCTTTACAATGATAAAAGAATCAGGCAGATTTCCTCGTACCATAAATTATATAAGGGAGATACTATGACAAAGATTTTTATTTTTCCAGGACAAGGCTCTCAAAAAGTAGGCATGGGAGCAGAACTCTTCAACGCCTTTCCCGAAACCGTAGAAGAAGCTGATCAAGAACTCGGTTATTCCATTTCAAGACTATGCCTTGAAGATCCTGACCAACAACTTAACAAAACGGAATTTACACAGCCGGCCCTATACACCGTAAATGCATTAAGCTATTTAGCAAAAGTGAATGAAACGGGAGAAAAACCTGCCTCTGTGGCTGGACATAGTTTAGGGGAATATAACGCGTTATTTGCAGCTAACGCCTTTGACTTTATCACAGGACTTAAAATTGTCCGCAAACGAGGCGAATTAATGAGCCAAGCTACGGGAGGGGGCATGGCCGCTATCATTGGTTTAAGCAAAGAGGATATCGAAAAAATCATTAGAGAAAATAGTTTAGATGCTATCGATATTGCAAATTTAAATTCACCGCAACAAATCGTCATATCAGGTCCTGAAAAAAAGATTCGAGATGCAGAACCGGTTTTTCAAAGTAATGGGGCTAAACTCTTTATTCCTCTAAAAGTCAGTGGCGCTTTTCATTCAAGATATATGGAATCCTCTAAAAAAGAATTCGAAGCCTTTTTACATCAATTTGAGTTCTCCTCTTTGGAACGACCCGTTATTTCCAATGTACATGCACAACCCTACGGACAAGACCAGATCCGAGAAAATTTAACGAACCAAATGACTCACTCCGTTTGTTGGACAGAAACGATTCAATACCTTCTGCGCGAAATAGAAGATCCGGAGTTCGAAGAAATCGGTCCTGGGAATGTCTTAACAGGGCTTCTCAGACAAATTCGTTCTTCATGAGTTATCATCTAAGCAGGACATTACAGATTTCCCCTTTACATAGAGGCTCTTGAGCCTGTTGTAAAACGCTCTGATAAACGGTAACGCGTGCTTGTTGCGGCGGCGCCGCTGCAAACGATGTATACCATAGGGCATAGACCGCCTATTTCGATAACATAGGCCTAAAAAGACACCCTTATGAAAGAGAACAGCACACCCATCTTCTTAACTAGAGAACAAGGAACCTATCAGGCTTTCTTTGCATGGACAGACGGCCAAAGCTATTCTGACCTTTTAGATACCAAAAAACTTTTTTTACATCCACATGAGCTTACCTATTTTGAATCGCTCAAGTTCGAAAAACGCCAACGGGACTATTTGCATGGACGGTATGCAGCAAAATGTGCCCTGTCTCAAATCCTGAAAGAATCACAGTTAGCTAAAATCGGACTGGTGGCTGGTGTATTTAACCAACCGATTGTTCAATACAAAACGCTGGAAGCCATCGGTGTTAGTATTAGCCACTCTGATGATATGGCCTGTGCACTAGCTTATCCAGAGATCCATCCCCTCACGATTGATATAGAAAAAATTGATCCCAAAAAAACAAAAACCATCAAAACACAGCTAGTGCCCCATGAAATAAAAAATTTAGCACTCCAAGCCGATAAGTCCATACAATCTACGTTACTTTGGACCGCAAAAGAAGCTTTATCGAAAGCGCTGAAATGTGGAATGATGTGTCCATTCGAGCTTTTCGAAACAAAAAATGTTGACATGTATAATGGGTGTTATCGAGGTGAGTTCAAGAATTTTGGACAATACAAATTTAATGCCTGGATATGGAATGATTTTGTTATATGTATTGCGCTCCCGAAAAAGACAGAGATGAAATTTGCTACAAACTCTCTTTTTGCTGTGTGACTCTTATACTAAAAACCGGTCAGAAGCTACCAAGACTAACCGATCAGAATCATAGAACGATGTGGATGCTGTATACCCAATTGTTCGGCATTACACCTTCCTTGCCGTGATAAAAATGATTACCACACATCATCCCGTTCAGTGGATATGGAATCTTCTGGAATACCTGCCCGTCGGCATATATCAACGAACTCGTTCTGATCTCTCTGGAAGAAAGCGTCCCACTTGACGAGCCAGTGGTAGTCAAATGTTTCATAACGCAGTTTATCCTTAAAGGGCAGGATCAACATTCCTCTATCTACTAAAGATTCCCACAAGCCACCCACGATTTTTGTTAGCTGTGAAGTGTTTATATAATCGAACAGGCCAGCGCTGTAGACCGTCGTAAAACCACCAAATCTCTCGTTGTTTCGCTTTGCATTGGAGAAACGATACGCATTCTCTTTCAAGAAACGTGGATTCAAAGATCCGCCTTTAGGCAAAAGCTCTTTAGCAAACTCCAAAGCGTTTCCATCGGTATCGATACCGTAGACGCAGATCTCGTTACTAGTTTGTGGGAGGTCTATAAGCTCTCGGCAGGACCCACAAGCTAAATTTAACCATCTAGCTGTAGAGCAGCTCTCTTCACGCGATCGGTCCTTAAGAATTCTCTTGAGCATATGAAGGCGGGATCGGACGGCAATTGCGAGGGTTCGTGAAAGAAAGTACTTATCCAACAAGCACCCTAGACCTTTACCAGCAGGGGTATTTGAGTACACAGTCTCGAGAGTTAGGATAGCCCTCAGGCCATTCCCGCGCACGGCTCATGAGCCGGCTACATCTGAACAGATCGCTGGTCAACACACGGCATTTTTCCTGCATGTCTGCCAGTTCAGCATCCGTCCGCCCATCGCGTGTGGCATACTTGGTTGCCTCCAGCTTCAGGCCTTGGATTCTAGAATCGAGGATGTAGTAAGTGTCGTCATGGCTCCAGTCAAACGCGCCTACGAATTTGCAGAACTCTTGAATATAACTTTCAAAATTTTTGTCTTCCCTCCGTTTCTCCTTCGATGCTGGACGTAAAGCCTAAGCGACGCGGATTCTCCCTGTATGTTTCAGGTTATTGTTCACTGTTTATGCCATCCTTTACTTGCCTGTCAATGTAAGAGGCCATGAGTCAACTCGGTTTCTATACTTTGCTTCGCGTTCTTTTAAGGTAGATACGATATAGCACATAACCTTAGGTCTGCAAATCTTATTGATTGGTGAACGATTCGGGACTTTCACAAATGTATTTGTTACCGACGCTAGAGCATTTAACGATTGAAATGCCTCTTTAGAAGATCTATACTCCATGACATGAGTATAGCAACAGCAGAAATCCGGCGGCGTGCAATAGATGCCTACAAAATGGGCAAAGGTTCCCAGGCCGATATCGTATCTTCTTATCGTGTAGATCTTAGAACGTTTCAGCGTGGGCTCTCTCGTTTCAACGAAACCGGACAGACCGCTCCCCGACCGCGTGGGCATCGTCAGGCCCTCTACAGCGGAAAGCAGCTCAAGGCGTTGGCTCAACTGGGGGGCAAACATCCCGGCAACGCTTGAAGAACTCAAGAACATGAGCGGCGTGAAGGGGTCGATCATGGCCGTACAGCGGGCGTTGAATCGGTTGGGCTGCCGGTATAAAAGAAACGCTTCACGCCAGCGAGCAAGACCGGGCGGATGTAAATCTCTTGAGAAAGCAGTGAATCCAAGAGGTGGCCAAACTTGATCCAAGTCGCCTTGTCTTTATTGATGAATCCGGGGCGAAAACGAATATGACTCGTCTGCGGGGCCGGGCGTTGGGCGGGAACAGGCTTTTTACCAAAACGCCTCATGGACATTGGTGTACCACTACCTTGATTTCTTCGGTCCGCCTGGACGGAACAACAGCGGCCATGGAGGGGAGGGGGCGACAGACACGGCTGTTTTTGGAGAATATATTCGCCGGGTTCTTCTCCCGACTCTTTCACCTGAAGACATCGTCATCATGGACAATCTTCGCGCCCATCACAATCCCAAGGTCATTGAACTCATTGAGTCATGTGGGGCCCATGTAAGATTCCTTCCACCCTACAGCCCCGATTCCAACCCCATTGAAAAAATGTGGGGCAAGATAAAGAAATCGGTTGGGCAGCCTTGCAGCCCGCAGTCAGCAGGAACTATCTGAAGCGCTCACACAAGCGTTCGAAGAGGTTTCTCCCGACGAGGTAATCGGCTGGTTTTCTTCGTGCTACATCGCGACACCTCAATCGTGAAGCGCTCTAGAAGGGTTTAACCGAATAATCTCCACGCATTGAATACATATAATCTTCAACGTTCCATGCCGGTAGAGTAACAATACAAGTGCAAAGGTCCGCAGCATAGTTCATTCTTTGGGTATCTGCCCCCCCCAAAGGAGAACATAGAATGCCACGAACCTACGAACATTTAAACCGTTATGAACGAGAAGTGATAGCCCAGATGCTAAAAGAAAAATATAGCTTATCTCAAATTGGCCGTCGCCTGGGCCGATCCCCCTCGACTATTTGGCGCGAGTTTCGCCGTAATCGAGTCCGTGGCCGCTATTACCCAAGACCCGCAAATGGCCTGGCTCAAAGCCGATTACAGCTAGCTCGAAAGCCTCAAAAAGTGATGGGAGCTAGCAAAGAACAAGTGGAGACTCTCCTGGCGAAGTATTGGTCTCCAGAACAGATTGAAGGTCGAAGAAAGCTAGAAGGTGACCCTCCCATCAGTCGAATGACGATCTACCGCTACTTGTACAGTCCAAGAGGGGCTGGCTACCGAAAATACCTGCGTGGCCCCGGAAAGAAAAAACGAGCGACTCGGAAAAGCCATTCACGTATACACAACCAAACGATGATTGACCAACGCCCCGAAGAGGGTGAAAGTCGCAAGGTGGCAGGCCATTGGGAAGGTGACACTATTCAGGGCCAAACGAGAAAAGAGGCCTGTGTAGTCACTCTAGTAGATCGAGCGACTCGATATCTCATCGCCGATCTTTTACCTCGATGCAATGCCGAATCGGTCAACCGTTCCGTACCTCAGTTCGCTGACTCAGGGCTCCCCTTTAAAACGGTGACTGTAGATAATGGCATGGAGTTTGCCAGCCATGCTAAACTACAGAAAAAAATAGCAACCCCCATTTTCTTTGCTGAAGGGAGAAACCCTTGGCAAAGAGGGACCAACGAAAATACGAATGGTTTGCTTCGCCAGTTTTTCCCGAAGAAAAACCGACTTTGCTGCCCACAGCTCCGCTCAGTTGAGATGGGCTGTGGAGTTATTGAATAATAGACCGAGAAAATGCTTAGAATATAGAACGCCCAAAGAAATGATGGACAGCTTCGGTTTTGCACTTGTAAGTTGAGTCTGCACCTCTGGAAAACGGTTTTAAAAACCATTCCATGCGTTGGAAAAACAATACGGCCACACACGCTTTTTTAGGGAGAAAGGTGAAACAATACTCCACCTTAAGGCTGATTAGTGAATCCTTTTATACTCTCTGTAGATCCAGGTGTACGTCTTTTCTAAACCCTCTCGAAGCTTAATGCTTGGTTCCCAACCTAAACGTTGTTTGATCATTGTATTATCGCTATTTCTTCCGTTCACGCCTTTAGGGGCATCAAGATTATACTTCCTTTTTACCTGAATACCGGCAATTTCTTCGACGATATCAACCAGTTGATTAATGGTGACTAACTCACTAGATCCCAAATTAATAGGATCTAAGACATCGCTATCCATAATCTGAAGAATTCCGTTAACACAATCGTCAATATACATAAAGCTACGTGTTTGTTTTCCATCTCCCCAAATTTCAATCTCGTGGGTACCCGTTTCTATAGCCTGAATCATTTTTCGACAGATGGCTGCGGGCGCTTTTTCTCGGCCTCCATCCCATGTACCATGTGAACCGTACACATTATGAAACCGAGCAACACGTGTATATAAGCCAAAATCTTCGCGAAAATGCCGACACATTCTCTCTGAAAATAGTTTTTCCCATCCATATCCATCTTCTGGCATGGCCGGATACGCATCGGCTTCCTGAAGAGCGGTGACATCAGGACTCGTTTGTTTATCTGCGTTATAAGCACATGCGGACGAAGAAAAAAAGAACCGTTCTACACCCTGTTCTTTTGCAGCTAATAACATGTGGGTATTAATAAGTACGGATAACATGCAAAGAGCTTTATTATTTCCAATGAACCCCATCCCCCCCATATCTGCAGCAAGGTTATATACTGTTTTCGCATCTTCTGTGGCTTTTCGACAGTTTGACAGGTCCTGCAAATCGAGTTGCAAGTTTTCAACGTCGTCAAAAACCTGGTGCCATTCATTCAGGGGTTTAATATCTACGCAACGAAGATTTTTTACTCCCTGGTTGCAAAACTGGTCCATCAAATGTCCACCAATAAAACCACCACCACCTGCTACCATTGTATATTCGTTATTCGCCATAAATCATCCTGCCTATTTGTATTTTAAAGATTCAAATTTCTGATTCAGAGGAGTTAAATGCAAACGTTCCTTAAACACAAGATCGATATTAAAATTTAACCGCCTAACTTTTACACTCGACAGATTTTGTTGCTGCGCGTCTTATTGCCTCATCTAGGCTGCGGCTATTCGCCCAGATAATCAACAGCTCGATTGGCCAAGAATACGACCTTTCAACTATTTAGAGATCAATGGAATTCCGTTGCTGTACTTAAATAACCGTCCAGTATAGTTTGGTAAAAAAATCCTATTCCTTTTTTACCGTAAATTTATTTCGATTCTAGTGTACGATTAGGCATACATTAATTTTTCTTTGCTAAGGTACGCGGTTTACTGTATGGCCTTCCTTGTTGGCAAAGTGTTTTTCTTACAGAATCCTCATACAAGGTGTCTGACAGATGTCTTGCTGGTGTGGCCAAACCACTGTTCCGTATTCAACGCTTGCTTGTTTGAAAATACCTTTTGTCTCGCAGTTCCTTAAAGACTCCGAAATCGAGCATAGAAGAACAGTCGTAGATCCGTTCTTCGCCATTAGTGAAAAGGAGATTAAGCGTGTAGTCTTCAGCAGGAGAAACGCTTTTAATACGTCGATTCATTTTCTTACCTCAATGGATCGACTTTATAGGGTTGCTCTCCCTTGGCTGCTAAATCCCAGTCAGCCATCAATTCATCTCTGTGAATCTCCATCCATGCTTGGACAAGTTTGAGTTTGTTCGAGGGAATGCTTCCTTCAAGGATTTCGTCATCAGGGAAAGCGATCACAATCTCCTGTTCTTGATATAAAAATGGATATGCAGTTTCTTGTGTCGTCTATTGTCCGGAAAATAAAGGTGGACGATTACTCCGTAAAACATTGATATTAGAGGAATTACAGTTCCTTATCAATTTTTCAGAGATAGTGTACACACTAGCGTGGAGATGGCTATCAATTTAAACAAATTTTCGATTTTAGGGTTGACGAATGGACCCTATTACTAGAGAGTTTTTTTATTTAAAGGTAGTCTTTAAGTTCCCACAAAAAGATTAGGAAAGGGCAGAGAGGTGGGAGCACATCAAAGCTCAAGCTACGTTATCGAGGGAACGTAGAAGATGTTTTTTTTAAACAGATGTCGTAAACGGACGGAAGAAGAACAGTGAGGTTAACTATAAAAAAGAAAAGAAGATCATGGTAACAAAAGCAAAAAGTCCTGCGACAAAACAACCCCCAAGAGCGGAAAGAGCCGTCATATCAGCAGAAGAAACGAAGAAGAAAAAGAAAAGAAGATCTAAAAGATTAAAGGATCATCATCGGATCGAGCGAAGCATGGCGAAAGCAATGGATCGGACGGGAGAGGCTATATCCAAGGGACTCAAACGTTACTCGGAACTTAGGGAAAGATCTGCATCGAAGAAGAAAAGTGGAGCGATAAAGGACTTAGGAAAGAATATGGGAAAATCTCTCAAGATAGTCACGTATGTTGAGGGTTCGATAGGCTAGTAGGTAAAATATTCGGTTTCTTTCTCTAACTTTCAATAATGTCGTAGCTTGTCAGCTTCTTTCCTTATAAACGGCGTTAAGATTTAAGTGTGAAACCTGCTGGATCTTTCCTTATTCAATAAAGAAAACGCTCCTATAAAAATATCGTTGTCATTTCACACCTTTTTGCCTCTAAAAGAACATCGCAGAAATAAGTCTATCATTTATGGAGGATGGTTTATCATGAAGGAAGAACCCGTTATATGGATGTTTTCAGGTCAGGGCTCCCAATATTATCAAATGGGCCGGGACCTTTATGAGCAGAACCCGATTTTTCGTCAAAGTATGGACCACTGCAGCAGTTTTTTAAAGCCATTGATCGGGGCCTCTTTATGCGAAGTCATCTATCAACAAAATGAAGACCGATTCGCCCCTTTTGATCATACGCTTTATACCCATCCAGCGATCTGTAGCATACAATACAGTATGGCTCAAACACTTCTGCAGCAGGGCTTCAGGCCGGACTATCTCCTTGGGTACAGCGTGGGTGAAGTGGCTGCGCATATTATGGCAGGCGTCTTTTCCCTGGAAGAGGGCTTAAAGCTACTTGTCAAACAAGCCTCTCTACTTGAGACCCATAGCTCGAAGGGCTCCATGATGGCGATATTAGCATCGCCCGAGATGGTCGAAAACGATCCCGAAATGTTTCAAGGGACATGGATCGCGGCTCGTAATTTCGAGACGCATTTTATCATAGTGGGGGCTGTGGAAACGATCTCTCTGCTCCATGGAAAATTGGTTGCAAAGCAAATCAACAGCCAAAAACTACCCGTGTCTCACGCGTTTCATTCCCCCTTGATGGACCCCATTAAAGAAGTGTTTAAAACCTACTTGAGTCGTATACCCATTGCAGAGCCAACGATTCCGACCATCTCAGCAACTTATGGGCAAAGGGTTGAAAAAACGGACCCTGACTTTTTATGGGAAACGACTCGGTCGCCGATCGATTTTAAAAAAGCCATTGAAGCTCTGGAAGCCCAGAATGATTATCTCTATTTAGACATTGGTCCCTCGGGGACCCTGGCGACCTTTGTAAAATATATCCTGCGTCCAACGTCCACCTCCGAGACATTATCAACGATAACCCCGTTTGGAAATGTACAAAAAAATCTGGATAAGTTGAGTTGTTAAAAACTCCAAAAACCTATCTCCCCTCAGGGCTTATCGCCCGGAAAACGGGTCGGCTCTTTTAAAAGATTCTTAATAAACTTTTTGAGTCGCTTGTTCATTATAACCAGCAGAATCAATAACAAATACCATCCAGACTTCCCAAGATTAGGAATAGATTCTATCCAGTTCGTGAACCAATTCTCAGCTTCATGATAGTCGTCAACGATGTGGTTATGGTGTTGATAGAGATAGATCCAGACCGATACAAGAAAAACAATGAAAAGGCTGCGCGACAATAACCGAAATATAAATGCAGCCACTCGGGTCCCGCTGTTGACCATCCCTCCAAATTGAAGGGCTTTGCTCATTATGGTTGGCATAATGACACTCGATAAGTCAGAAGCCTTTTCAAACACGTTCAGAAAGTTACTCATCATTCTGCATTGTTTTCGTTTGGCCGCCTGAATATGATAGGCTTTCGTTTCTTTTAGATAGTTAAACGCTGGATTGAGTATGCCAAGGTTTTGATCGATAGCCCCGAAGGTACGCCCCAATTTGAGAAGGTTCCAGTTTATGTCGAATTTGTACTTCGCCATGGTTTGGTTCATCTCAGCTGAGTTGCCAGATATTGATTTTTCACGAAAGGGAAGGTTTTTTATACTACTTCGATTCATCTGTTTTTCGAGGTTCTTCATAATTTCTTTTTTGACGGTGACGATATCCAAGACGGGAAGTTTACCCATAGTAAGAAGGAGCAGGTCCGCGGCTCTACTAAACTCCCCTTTCGCAATGGCTCGTGAATGTTGATTATACCTAGCGGAAAACTCTGCGTCAAAGATACCGACACTTCCGAAATCGATAAAGGCAAGTTTGTTCTTCTTCAAAAGGACAATGTTTCCAGGATGTAAGTCTCCATGAAAAATTAAATCTTCATAAAGCTGCCGCAAGACGGAATGCAGTAAACGCCGAGCCACTTTTTCAGAGTTAATGTCATTCTTCGCTTTCCAGGCAGCAAGCTTGTGTGGGTTAGCCCGAAGCGCATTGATATAATCGCTCATGAAGACACCGTGAAGAAACTCCATAACCAAAATTACTTTAGTGCTATATTTGAAATAGACCTTTGGAACATAAATTTGATGTTCTTTGAGGACTTTGCCAAATTTTTTCATGTTGTTGGCCTCATGGCGATAATCGAGTTCTTCCTCCATCATCTGACGTACTTCGTTAAGCATGTCCCCCAAATGAAAATGCTCTATGACATCAAAAAACTCGAAGAGACCGAAAAAGCGGCTCAAGCAGCAGAAGTCGTAGCGGAAGTACTCAGCGGCAAAGGGCCTTTGCACCTTAACCGCTACCCAACACTGCTTTTTTCGAAGACGAGCTTTATGAACCTGAGAGAGCGACGCGGCGGCAAAGGGCTTGGGGTCGAAACGATCAAATACATCATCAATCGGACGCCCAAGGTTCTCCTCTATAATTTCAATAGAGCGTTCCGAGGGAAAGGCAAATGCTTGATCTTGTAGTTGGGAAAGCTCGTTGCAGAACTCGATGTGGAAAAGATCGCTTCGCATACCAAGAACTTGGCCTATTTTTATCCACATCCCTCCAAGCGTTTCTAAAAAATGGCGGCACTTGACAGCTCGTTCTTTGTGGACTGAATCACTTGAAGACTTTGAACGTAAAAAATCAAATAATAATAAAAACAGTTTCCTGATAATCCAGAAGACACGAAAAATGGTGGGTTTTTTGTAAAAAACTTCTTTTAATGGGGGCCGTTCTTCGGGCCGAATTAAAGGAGTAGTATAATACTTTTTCTTTAGCATCGTAAATGTTCACCCCAAAAACAGATAGTGAAACCCCATATAAAAAGACGAGAATAAAACACCCCCCCCATTGTGAAACCCACAGGAACAAAAAAACTTAAGGCTTTATTTACACAATCTGTTCAGGGGAAGAGTATGATTTTATTGAGCGAGAAGATTCCCCCCTCTTCGACCTTACTCATTCTGTTGGCTAAAACAGCATTCTTAAAACCATCCCCTATTCCTTTTTTTCTCTTTTTTACGATAGAGAAATATGAGGGGAACGATTTCTTTATTTTTGTCAAAATCCGTTCCTTTACCCGCAGCCTCAATAGCCATATTGACTTCATCCATCAGTCGGCCCCGTCCTTTTTTTAGAAGTTTAATGTACTTCTTTTTTCTTTTTCCTAGATCGACAACAACGGGTCTACTAATGTTTTCCTCTTTTTCTTGTTCTTCCATATCATGTCATCCTTTCTTAATAAGTGGGTAATTGGTTATGTTGGAGAAAGTTAATTGTAACTTATATCAATAATTTTCGCTAATAGGTTCTGCCCGTCAACTCTAAAATGGAGACTTTCCCAGTTTTTTTTACACCATCTGCTTCCCCTCTGTTCAGCCCTGTAGATGCTGGAAGTTTTGTGTGAGTAAAACCGCGGTTTCCTGCATGAGCTTCTCGCCGATTTCATCCACATGACGATTTTTCCAATCCTCGAGTTCCGTTCCTTTGACCCACTGATTAAACGCACCCAAGGCCGGTCCGGTATGCACCTGATAGTCTATATGGCTCGCACCGCCATTGTCTGAAAAGGCTAAACGCATCGAATAACCGAAATACCATCGAGAAACCAAGGCCATCTTTTGCTTCGGATTCCGCGCTGCCTTCTCAATTATTTCCGCCTGTCCTTTACGTATAAAAAAGTCCTTGGTTTCTTCCCAGATCTCATCAAAGCTCTTTTTGAAATATTTTTCCTGGAGTTGAGTCTTAATTTTATCAGGGATTTCTTCCAACGAGGCATAGTGGGTATAGAGCATATATAGTTTATTGGCCCGGGCAGGAAAAAAAACGCCTTTTTTTAGAACTTGCACCCTCGCTCCGATTTCAAACATGTCACCTGCAGGCGCGTAGTCGGTATCTTGTACATTGATGGCCTGAAGCAACTCTTTGACCGAACTGCTCATCCCCGATTCCACCGTACATTGATTGATCGAACCGGTTAGAATAAAGTCTGCCCCCATAATAAAAGCGGCCGCTGCGGCCTCAGGAGTTCCAATCCCCCCCGCTAAGCCAATGCGTAAGCCCTGCTTATAGTCGTGCTTATCCATGATCTCTTTTCGCAAACTTTGCATAGCAGGTAGGAGTACGGTAGGGATGCCTTGATCGGTGTGACCACCGGAGTCTGCTTCCACACAGATGTCATAGCTCATAGGAACTTCTTTGGCCAATTCAGCCTGCTTCTCTGTGATTTTTTTTTCTTCTAATAATTTCGTAACGATCCTCTCAGGGGCCGGACTCATAAAAACTTCTGCCACTTCCGGACGGGATATTTTTGCTATAATTTTGTGCTCACAGACCACCTGTCCTTCTCCATTCTTGTGTAAGCCTTGTAACCGATACAGAGCTAGAGCGAGAGTAATCTGCATAAAGGCCGAAGCTTCAATCTGCTTGATGCCATGTTCCAAATAGAGCAAAATCGTATCCAATTCTATCGCAGGTTGATCCAGATCACAGATGAGATTCATTCCATACGATTCCCCGTTGCATAATTTTCCTTGAATATAATCGATGCCTTCCTTTATCTGATCAAGCGTAAATCCAGCGGTTCCAAAAAATCCCAAGAGACCCGCTTTGCCCATTTTCACTACTAATTCTTTGGAAGAAATCCCACGATACATCGATCCTGAAAGATAGGCATATTTAATGCCATACTCTTTTTTAAAAGCCATATTCCCTAAACGTTCCGGTGTAATTTTAACATTCATATCTTTTCAGCTTTCTTATTTTGATTTTATTCAGAATGGTTCTTCACGATCATGTCGGTGACGGCCAAGCTGCTAATAAACCGAGCCGCGGGCAACGTGTCTGTCTTGAATGCGCGAATCGCCTTTCGAATGCCTTTAATAGCGACATCGGGATTGTCCAACAGGTCGATCATTTGTCGATGCATTCGGGAAGGTTCGATGGGAATGGCGGCGCCGGTCGCTGTCAAACGATCCCGTTGGATTTGATTGTTATGCCATAGTCCCTGAAAGTAAAGAATAGGCACCTCTTGACTTGCCGGCTCGAAGATATTCCGATCCATACCAACGATGGAAAGATCCGCAGCCCCTAGAAAATCTATAAGTTCTCCCTTGGTATTTAACACTACGAAATTCCGTTCTCCGAACCCGGCCAAACTCTCGTCTCTAAAATCCCGGGCTACCGCGCTGAATCCACGTTTGCACATGGCTTCCTTCAATTGATAATCGGCCTCTCTCATGCCTAAAACGACCACTGGCCGTTTTCGAGAAGGCATCTGCTTTATAGCATTGATCAGGGCCTCCGTTTCCTTAGGCAACGGGCACGACACCACCACCAGCTTACGCATACCCAATTCCATCCGACTCCGAAAACGGTTCCGCTCACGCACCTTCATTTTTGAGGGCAAGATCAGTTTGAAGGGCGCATGAGGAAATCGACGAAGCGGCACGTCCGCTGTATTGAGGTACCTGATGACGATTCGGCTTCGGACGGGCTCGATATCGTCCGTAATCGTTTGGTATGGAAAACGTCTTCGGACCAGATCAACTGATTCGCGCATCTGGTTCCGGACCCCTATCTCATAGTGACTGGAATTCAAGTTCCAGGCTTGGATCAATCCATTCGTTGAATTTAATCCGGCCACGTTGGAACTAACAAAAACAAGTTTGATCCGGAAGGCCTCCAGAAATTGGTTGACATCGATTTCACCCTTATCGTTAAGAGAACTCTCCTTTATTATCTTGCACCAGGCCCGGGAAAGGAAAGGTACGATGCCCATAAACAGTCGCGGTTCTTCGGTAAAAGCCTTACGCAGCTGTCTGGCATGGCAGACCTCCTTACAGAGAAATGCCCATCGGTCATCGAAATCACATCTTATTTCTTCTGGCATATTCAACACATTGAAAAACTCGAAAAAATCTTGCCGGTACAACTTGATCAAGGCAGCCCGACCGAGTGTTTTCGTAAGGCTCTTGAATGTGCGTTCCACGTTGTGTCCGGGTTGAACCTCCATCAGGATGCGCGTGAGCTGAAGACTGTCGCGCTCAAAACTTTTTCTAAGCACTTGTCGTCCCTGCTCTGGATCGAACTTCAGTAAAAACGCCCAGGCTTGTTTAAACGAAAAGGATCCTCTGCTAGATGACCTTCTAGCCGCGCTAATGTCGCTACCCCATAAGCCGGTTATTCTTTCCAAAGTCTGGAAGAATCTGATAGGTGCCGTTTGAAAAGCTTGGTTCAAAGCCTCCCTACCGACTAATGAGGCCTGAGCCATATAGGCCGTTGTCTTTTTATACCACGTGTTCCCCGATAAGGCTAGGAGGGCGATCACCGTCTGGTTAAAGTCACTCATGAAGGCTTGACGCAGAGCAGACGCGTGAATTCTATGTTCTTTTTTATGATCAACCAAAATCTGGAAAAATCTGCTGGCAAACAAAGGGTCGCTCAGGAGTGAAAGCGCTTCTTCGAAGTCGGATACCCGATATCCATGCCAAAGGACCTTAATGCCGATTTCATCTTGGGATGCAAGTTGGTCAATCAACTCCGAGTATGGAGGAAAGATTTCTTGCAGGGTCCGTTTTTGCATTTCTTCCTCCTCGACCCAACGCTTAACCAGAGGCTGAACCTCACGCGTTCTCCGTCGCAAGGCATAGCCGGCAACAAAGTGTTGTACGAATGGATCAACCCAAGGCGTCACATAATGATCTACAGGTGGCTGCAAGGGACTGCAGGCTTTTACGACGCGTCTTAATTGTTCAGCGAGGGGAACAGCTTGCTGGGAGCCTCGGGAGCCTCTTCTTCCTTTTTCCCATGCTTCACGGGGAAACAGATGAAGGCCAAATTCTCTCTCGAGCTTGCTTTCAAAATATCGGCTTAGGTAGGAGGAAACTCTCCTCAACTTGTTTCGAATAACGTGGAGTTTATCGATCGCCATGTGGAAGGGATCGTCCCCCAACACAGTATGAGGCTTATACAACATATCCTGGGTCGCGTCCGCAACCAGGCCGAAATCCAGAATCAACAGACCTTTATCCCTTTTGAGGCCGGGCCTGTTATCGCCCAGGCCAACCAAATCCCCATCAAAGATTCCTCGCCGCCACACTGCGATGAAGAAATCAAGCAACTCGCGTACAAATTTTTTACCTCGTTCTTTTATATAATGATTGGTAGCCGTTCGGGTCATCCGTTCTATCGCTGCCCCCGATGCGAATCCCGACTGGTGATCATAAAAGTTCCCGATCATCATCGATGGGGTCAGGGCCCCTAAATAGCGGTGGGCTTGTTCGAATGAACGAAAACTCGATCCCTTTGGCTGACCACGATGTTCTTTATATATGAGCTTTAGACCATACGCGTGATCCTCACTAAACAATACCCGACTTTGCTCTCCCCGCTTTTCAAGTGTAGGCTTGAAATCATTCAGATCCTTATCTATTTTCAACCGCGCAAGGGTTTCTGCCCAAAGAAAAAGCTCTTCGTTGGTGTAGAAACCAAAAGAGACTCCACGCGACCTCCCTTTTGCCTTTCCCACCTGTCGCAACTCAGTGAAAACTTCACCATACGGTTTCTCTTCATCCACCTTTCGGATCCATGCATCTTCCTGATTAGAGCGAACATCGCCTCTAGCTGGCTCCACGGTATGCGGAGGAACAAAATCGTCATCATCATCCCCCGCATCTGCTTTATTGCCGTTGCGACCGTTTCTCATACTTTCCAAAACGCTTCGGTCATGGCTTATTACAGCAAGGTCACCGACAGGCGCGCCACCCCTATCATCGTCATCGAGCGCTACCCGATATTTTAAAGGAAGGGGGGAGGATCTTATCATCCCTAGAAGCCTCCAGCTCGTTCCTTTTCCTTGTGAAATCAGACATAGTCCTTTCAAGAGAAGAACCCATCGCTATCGACCAAATAAAGTATGGATGTTCTCTTTAACCTCTTCTTGATGAAAGGTCTTTGCATGCATGGCAACCTCTTGTTCAATGACTTTGGGAAGTTGTCTTCTCACAGAATCGACCAGATGATCTTTCAAGGTGATAAGGGATATTCTGGGCTTCTCAGCAAGTTGGCGTGCCACGTTAAGAGCTTCTTCCATCACCTTTTCTCGAGGAAGTACGGGAAAAGGAATGCCCCGCTTCTTTAATTCTTCTCCCCGGTAATTCCGGGCCAGAATCAACATTTCTTGGCCCAGACTTATCCCTAATTTTTTGGGGACTATAAATGTCGCGCCCATACCCGGCGTAAATCCATACTTCATGAAATTTGTCGTATACACACTTTCTCTACTCAAAATCACGAAATCAGCAAATAGCCCCATGACAAATCCTCCGCCAATCCCATGACCCTGCATAGCTGAAACCACCGGAATCCTGCAGTCCAAAGCAAGACTGTACAGATTTATATCCGTAAACTTTCCCTTGCCTTCACTAAGCGAAAGCAATGCTTCCTGTGTTCCTCCACTGGCAAAATAGCTATCATACCCGGTAAGAATAACCACCTTATAGTTCGTCTGAGTGTCAATCGTTTTAAAAGCTTGAATCAAGCCTAAACTCAACTCGTCGGAAAAGGTGTTTTTATGAACCTGGTCCTGCATCCTCATCAGCGCAATACCTGGTTCTATTTCATTTACATCAACAACAGGCTCGGTCATGATTTTGATTCCTCCCAGGGAAACGATCCGGTTTCCACATAACGAGCGATCTTCGCAAGGTTTTCCTTATCCGTAAAGACCTCAAGATTTGCCGACATCGCTTCCGATTTCATGCGAATTAACGAATCATCTAATTTGCTCATATAGCGTTTATAGCGTAGAATCCCCGCTTTAGAGAGACGTCTTAGGCGCAGTAAATGCTTGCGTAGCAAGTTTTCACTACTGGCTTCATACGCATCTACCAGACCCCAACTTTGGGCTTGTTGAACGGAAACGGGTTGAGTCATCATGGTCATGTAGTGGGATTTTTGAAAGCCCATGCGACGGATCAAAAATGGAAGAACGCAAGCTGGCAAAAGTCCGAACAATAACTCCGACAAACTAAACACAGCAGTCTCATCCGCAAGTACAATATCACAAGCAGCCACAAATCCAATGCCTCCTGCATTAGCCTTCCCTCTAACATGCGCTATGGTAATGTAGGGCCCGGTTGCTAATTTCAACCATAGATCATATATAGGCTCTGGATTTTGCTCCCGTTCTTGTCCGCTTGCCGCTTCCTGCTGGAGGCCTTGAAAATCAGCGCCAAAACAAAAGACTTCCGGCAAGCCTTCCAAGACCAGGACGTTGATCGAATCTTCATATACTTCAAGTAGCTGCAGACATTCTTCAACTAAAATATCATTGATCGTGTTATTGGCTTCAGGCCGATGAATTTGAAGATAACAAACCGGCCCGTCAAAGCGTACCTGAATAGTTTGATAGGTTTCGTTCACGATACCCACTCATATTCACGGTGATACTCTCGAATCTCTTTTAAGAACAGACGTTCGGTTCCCTTACAGGAGGCTCGGGCGCCGGGAATGAATTCAGAGTCCAAGGTTACATTCCGGGTGCCAAATTTCACCTCTCCACTTCCACGTAACAAGTCGTCATATTCCGCCATGGAGAGTTGATAACGCTGGTTTAATTGGTCCTCGATACCCAAACGACGCAGGCGTTCCTGGCCATCCTGGTTGACCATCCCACTATAAAACTCCGAACAGCATCCTGACCCATAAGAAAAACAACCAATCCGTTTCGGAGCATCAAATTGTCCATTCTCAATCGTGCTGGACAAAGAAAGAGCGGTCGTCGCACCCATAATATTTCCGACACGTTGACAATAGGTAAGTCCGGGGGTCACACGGGAGTTAAAATCATCTTCGATCTCTTCAGGTTTGGCTTGGACCATTTTGCGCATCATATTACGATGCGCTCCTTTGATCATCCCCCCGAAAGGGGTGTGAAAGGCAAGATAACCAAATGTATTAACATAATCTACGTCCGTGACCCGTTTCTGATATTCTAAAAACGCATTTTCACAGCAATCCAGATAGGATAATAAGGACAAATCCGCATCCCCGGCTTCGCCATCTGGGACGGGACGACAGGTATCCATCACTTCGTATCCATAATACCCATTAGCACCGACATCTACTTGGAACACATAAGGACTTTCACTAATAAGCATGGCTACCGCGCCTGCGCCTGAACTGGGCTCAGCAAAGGACCAGTCCTCCGTCAATGCTTCTCCGCCTTCAGCAACCAAAAACCGTGAAAGATCGGTTGCAATGACTAGAGCTTTCGCTCCAGGAGAGGCTTGGGAAAGAACAAAGTTAACACCCATTTGAAAACCGGCGGAGCCTGAGTAACACGCATTTTTGAGTTCAAACAAACGGCAATTCCGATTCAGTCCCAAATAATGATGTATATAGGTACTCATCGATTTACCAAAGTCAAACGCCGACTCCGTACACGTAATCACCATTTCAATGCGATCTTTCTCCGCGTCGCTCATCAATGCCACGATCGGTTTAGCGGCGTTCACCCCAAAGCTGACGGGATCTTCATAAGGCAGAGCCACTGTCTTCTCTTTCATTAGCAGGTTCTCAAACCTAGCCGTATCCAATTTACGATGTTCAGCTAATTTCATCACATCCAGATACGCCGTACCTCCAAAAACATGCATCGCTTCAATTCCAACAGCCATCATCATTTTTCTCCTTATGTTTAAATTTAGATTTTAACATTTTCCGTTTTATTCCATATCAAAATTTTTTTATTACAATTGAGGTATTGATTCCCCCAAACCCAAAGGCATTCGTTAGCACAAGATGACAGATCTCCGCCCGGCTTGTCAAACCTGCAAACCGGCATTCATCATCGATGGTCTTTTTCAAATTTAAGTTTGGATGTAAAAAACCGTTCTTCATCTGAATCAATGTGGCCACCGCCTCCACAACACCCGCCGCATACAGACAGTGGCCCGTTAAGCTTTTTGTTGCGTTCACCCATACGTTAGCTGCATGAGAGCCAAATATCTCTTTGAGTGCCTGCACTTCAACTTCGTCCCCAATCACCGAACTCGTTGCATGCGCATTGACATACTCCACGTTTTCGGGACGAGATCCGGCTTCTTCTAAAGCTTTTTTCATCGCTCGGGCCTCTCCACTCACACTGGGATTACTCAGTCGGTTGCCATCTAAACACACGGCGCCTCCCGCGATTTCACCCCATACGTCAATACCTCTCTCTTGAGCGCTTTTGGCGGATTCAAGGATCAAACACGCGCTGCCCTGTCCATAAATAAATCCTTCTCGATCTGCATCAAAAGGACGGCAGGCTTTCTCCGGTTCCGCAGCAAATCGTTTGCCTCCCAAAGCCCCCGTCTGTCGAAAGGCCTGGAGTTCAACGGGGGAAAGATCCGCCATGGCTCCCACGACCACACAGGCTTTGCATAACCCATATTTGATATGCCGGTAAGCCTGGAAAATCCCCACATTCCCACTAGCCGAAGCACCGCCTACAGTAAACCCTTCGCCCTGAATTCCCAACGTTTCACTCAGAATCCCCACATGATCCGTATCCATAAAATGAAGTGCATAATTCGCAGGAATATACTCAGGATGTTCCTTGAACTTTTCAGCCATACGATACTGATATTGCTGCCCAATGTTGTGACCAGCCACTATAACATCGATTTCTTCTGAAGGATATCCCTCCTTCCCTGAAAAGGCCTGCATCCAGGCTTCCAACGCGGTTATGATAGAAACCTGCGCGGAACGAGGCGCCCTTCGTCCAGCTTTTCGGGAGCGTAGAAGGATGGCGTCAGGAAGGTTCAAACCCGCCAAACGATCCTCATAGTCAAACGATTGAATTCGCCCGGCAATACCCAGACCATCTTCATCATCACGCGTGATGCCACTCACCCCTTTTTGGAGAGCATCTGTAAATTGCTCGATACCCCTACCGATCGATGTTGAGATACCTATACCCGTAATAACAACATTGCTATACATACCGTATATCGATCTAAAATATCATGGATTATTTCCCAGGTATTTGGTATGAAAAAAGTCTATCAAGCCCTGGATATTCTCGACAGCTCCCAATTCATGAAGGGGAAATTTCAAGTTTAATTCTTCCATGGATTGAATGACTACATCGGCTCGATCAATCGAATTAGCGCCTAAATCCCGCATACTTTGTAACGGTTCAATACTGGCAGGATCTAAATCCGGCAAAATACCTAAAAGATTGTGTTTTATAACTTCAAAGATTTTTTCTTTTGTCATCGTATCTTTCTACTCCTTTTGTCATCGTATTTTCTACTCCATGAATCTACCGCATCTTTCGGGATATACTCATGGACAAAATCAAGCTTGCACATACTGGCGGACTTATCCTACTATCCGCCATGCTTTCTTTTATTCATATGGCAACCAAAAAATAAAACAGTTCGAATCGTATATTTACCGCTATGCCTCTTCGTGTTTATCCCCAAAAAGTATCCTGGTCTTTCATCAAAAATTACTGCTATTTGGTCGTGGATCATGAAGCTAAAGAAGCCCTCCTAATCGATCCAGCCTGGGAGCTTAACAAGATCGAATCGAAATTACAAGAAACCGAAACGCGATGCACTACGATTTTATTAACACACGCTCATATCGACCACGTTCATTTAGCGGAACGCCTAGTTAAAAAATATGAAGCTCAGGTTATGATGTCGAAGGTTGAAATCGACTACTATCACTTCCGATGTCCCGGCCTCATTGCTCTTGAAGAGTCTAGTGTGGTTCTTTTCGGGTCAACCGAAATAAACTCGATCTTGACACCGGGTCACACCAAAGGGAGCATGTGTTTCTGGATCGAAAACAAACTCTTTACCGGCGACACGTTATTTACGGAAGGATGTGGTATCTGCGTGGGAAAAGGGGCAGATCCCGAAAATATGTTTCATAGCCTCCAACAACTGAAGGAAATGATTCCCCTTGAAACGTTGATCTACCCAGGGCATTCCTTTGGCCATCGCCCCGGCAAACGATTTTCTCATCTTCTGAAGAATAATCTCTACTTACACTTTCAGAACATTGATGAGTTTGTCGCTTACCGGATGCGAAAAGGACAAACTGGGTGGTTTAATTTTAGATAATCTTATGAATAGACGTCCTGAACCACCACCACACTGGAATCCTGTTTTATATCCTAGCGCCCATCATGCGCGTCATATCCTTCATGGATCGCTCCATTTTCTTGCGATCGCGTGAATTCATCTTCAAAGAGAAGAGACCTTTGCCCATATGTCTATGTGCCTTGTGGCTCCCTTTCATTATTATCTTGAGAGCTTTCCCCATATTCTTTGCTGAATCCTTGATAGCTCCATTTTTTTTCTTTGATGCGGATTTCTCCCTGAGTTCCGAGTAACGTTTGAGGCCTTTGGTAATGGCATCGCCCGCATAATTCATCGCCTTTGCCGAACTTCGCTCCATCCGATGATGGTTCTTTAATCTTTTAGACCTTCTCTTCTTTTTTTTCTTCGGTTCTTCTGCTGACATGATAGCGCCTTCCGCTTTGGGGGGCTGTTTTGTCACAGGGCCTTTTGCTTTTGTCTGTGTTACCATGATCTTTTCTCCTTTTGTTTTGTTCTTTTGACCTTGCCCATCTTTTCCGTTGCAATAGCTCTTTTCAAAAAAAACCTTTTTCGTCTTTGCCTCCTTTATCTAATTAACTCGCTTTGAAAAGTTAACTCTAAGTTACACAAGTAATCTTGCGTTAATAGGCTCTGTCCGTCAAATCCAAAATTAATTTTTAGGAAACTTTTTTTATCTTTTTTTTCAACAGTGTTGAACAAACAAACCTAGCGAAAGCAGAAGCTAGAGGCCGAGATACGTCGGCAAGGCTGAGAGATGAATCCGTTGATTCATTCCCTTCAGAGCACAATTTTTGTCAAAAATCCCCTGGAAGATCCGGCAGTTAAACGCACCTTTCTGCGTTTAAAAGGGAACTATCTCCTGTTTTTACTGGACAAGTATTTTTCTTTCCAGGAAGTAGCTCCCCATTTTTTACGGTAAGTCTGGAATAACAAAACGATAAAAACCACGTGGTGGCGCACCCGGATTAGGATCGACACCTGACAAAAGATTGCTGGTTGATTGTAAATTCATTGCACCTGGAATAGTTAACCACGGACCAGGTCCAAGCAAATTGCCATCCGATTTGTGTTCCAAATTATAGAACACATTATCTATCGCACTATTCTCTGTCACCATAACCATTCCATTTGGCAGAATCTGAACATCTGTAATAGCTACAGCAATGCTGTTCGATGCGAAGTAAACCGGGGCCTCAATCAATCCAGCATCCACATCCAAAATTTGTTCACCTGCATTTAATATAAAACTAACGCTAGATCCTGTATCCGTGCTAATATCGCTATCTATTGTTCCTTCCCCACCGACACTTTCTGGACTAAAGAAAAAATGTATAGGAAGGATTACCTCAACAAAGTAACTCCCTGCTACCACATTGCTAAAGAGATAGCCCCCAGACGAATCGGTGACATTTGTAGCCACACTGTTACTGGTCACACCATCATGAAGAATAACCGTTATACCCTGCCGGCCAGGCTCGTTGGTTGTATAAACCCCATCACCATTCAGATCCTCCCAGACCAAATCACCTAGTGTAACGCCTAAGGAAAGCATAATGGCTGCAGAATCCACATCGTTAGCCAGGTGGTATCGGTTTGGTCTAGGGCAAAGACCCCAGCCACGTTTGTAATGGAAATACCGGACGTTGCGGCATCAACTGTAGCCGTAACCAGCAAAGAGATGCTCGATCCATTGGACAAGGTTCCAATGGTCCAGGTAGGCGGAGCATAATTTGTTTCGCTAGAACTTACAAAGCTGACTCCGCTCGGCAAGACATCGGTAACGACCAAAGTCGTAGCGTCATTGGGCCCCCAATTCGTTACGGTTACCGTATAGATAATCGTATCGCCTTCTAAAGGCCCAGCATTATCTACTGACTTGCTCAGCCCGACATCAACACATTGTGGGGTGATAACAGCGATGGCGCTATCGTTGGCGCTGTTCGTTTCGGTTTGTCCAACACTGATCAAACTCGTGGTATTGGTTATCGCCGTACAGCCTGCGCTTGTCACCGTAGCCGTAATACTCAACATGGAAATACCGCCATTGGTTAGACTGCCTATGCTCCACAATCCACTCGTATCATTATAGTTCGTGTCACTGGAGCCCACAAAACTCACCCCTACCGGCACACTATCGGTTACTACCAAATTCGTCGCGATTACGGTATAGACGATGGTATCGTTTATACTTGGGAGGGGATTATCGGCGGTCTTGGTCAAGGCTATATCTACGCATTGCGGGGTGATCATAGCGGACGTATTATTGTTTACACTGTTCGTATCAGTCTGGTCTAGACTACTCAGACTCGCGGTGTTGGTAATGGCCGCACAGCCCGTGCTTGTTACCGTGGCCGTAATACTTAATGTGGCTACTCCAACAGCCAAGATGCCTATGCTCCACAGTCCGATCATATCACTATAGTTTGTATCACTAGAACCTACAAACGTCACGCCTGCTGGCAAACTATCGGTCACCACCACACTCGTGGCAGGGACAATTCCGAAATTTCTCGCACTTACGAGGTAGACGATCGTGTCGTTTATACTCGGGAAGTGATTATCCACTAACTTAAGCAGATGGATATCCGCACATTGCGGCATGATGATGGCCGACGCATTATCGTTTAGGCTGTTCGTATCAGTCTGGTCTAGGCTGCTTAGACTGGCCATGTTTATAATCGCATTACACCCCGCACTGCTTACCGTAGCTGTAATACTCAACGTGTCTACGGCTCCACTCGACAGATTTCCGATGGTCCATAGTCCGGTCGTATCACTGTAATTAGTGTCACTTGAATCAACAAACGTTACACCCACGGGCAGGCTGTCGGTAATGACTAAGCTCGTCGCATTTAATCCACCGAAATTCGTTACGGTTACGGTATAAAGGATAGTATCTCCATTATTTGGTGTAGCATTGTCTACTGATTTACCGATGCCTATATCCGCGGGGTTTGTAGGAGTACCACATCGAGGTAATAGCGTTCAGCACCGGCATTATTTAAAAAGCAGACTTTGAGGACAAGAGATGTGCCTGATATGCCCGTAATATTGATGTTGGATGACGTACTTGCATCCAGGTCGACATCATCAAGAAATGTATTGGTTACTTCTACACCATCTACCATATAACCGACGCTAATAAAGTCACCTGGATCAAAATTACCAGCATTATTGCTAACCACAAGATCAATATTTATAGACGCTGCTACAGATATATCCGTTGTAGTGGATAGCCAGCAGATTTCGTTATCCAGATCACGAAACTGCAAACTACCGCCGACAGTACGAGCAAAGTCACTCGCAGCTGTAAAACCTAAAAAATCACCGGTAAGAGTCCAGTCCGGTATTAAGTTTTCAGTGGCACAAGAAGATGACAGCGCATTGGAACACGCACCTCTAACCCCAATATTATTAGCTACACTGAAATCTTCTTGGTAGAAGGTGAAGGCTTGGGAGGAGAAGGGAAGGAAGAAGGAGGACAGGAGGAGGATGGAGCAGAGAAGCCCTAAACCATATCCTTGATCCTTGATCCTTGATCCTTGATATGGAGGATCTGTAATACAAATCGCTGAAATTCCGAACCGATTTCTTTTACTCTAGATCTAATCGACTTTTTCATCTGTATTCTCCTTAATCTTTTCTGATACTTGATGCAAAATCATAGATGGATAGGATGCATGCCTCAATCTAAATCTCCGGCCCCTTTAATTACACTGAGTTAAGTTAGGCCATCTTTGATGGCGACTTTTTCTGCCCGCAAAAGAATCTGCCATTCCTTTGTCTCTATTTTAACAATCGTATTGTCAGCCACAGGCAGACCAGCCAGGCCTGGAAATTTCTATACATAGGACTATGATTACCAATTTAAATCAAGAAAAGAATACTACCTGGATCCGTCAGTTAAACGTGGGATTTCTGTGCGAATGCTTTGGAGGCAAAAGGTTGCAAAAAAACGCAGGCGCACCCGCTGGGTGCGTCGAGGCTTTTTTGTAATTCCTTTTGGCCCAAATGGTTCGTGCAGAAATCCGCGTTTAACTGACGGATCCAGGTTCTACTATTTAAACGCAGCCAATTTCAAACTACTTGCTTGATATATTTTGTCTTGATTAACCGCCAAGATACAACCAGAAAAGCAGTTAAAGGGATAGCTAAAATCATACCTGCAATGCCATTCAAAGCGCTCCCCCAAAAAAAGATGGATACCATAATCACTAAAGGGTGTAGGCCCGTTTTTTTCCCCATCACTCTAGGCGTTAAAACATACCCCTCAACCATCTGTACAATGACAAATACCACGATCACCCTTATCAAGATAAAGAGACCGTCTCCTGTTTGGAAATAGGCTAATGGCAAGGCGATAGCTAACCCTAATATACTTCCTAAATAGGGTATGACATTCAGAAAGCCTAACATGAGTCCAAGCACAAATCCATATTGAAGTCCAATCAGCATAAACCCAACGGCAAAGAGGAGGCCTTGAAGAAAACAGATGACAAATTGTCCTCGAAAGAATGCGACAAGAATATTAACAAATTCTTGTACTAAATAAACCACATCACGCTGTGTGTCTGTTTTTAAAAAAGGAAGCAACCCTTCTAACTGTTTTTCTTTATAAGGTTTTGCCATCAAAAAGAAAGTTAAATAGATCGGGAAAACGACCCAACTTAAACTGCCAGCAATCGCACGAAACAAACTCGTCCCGGCCGACATGGCTGTACTGCCTACAGTCTGTAAACTCTGGGTGACGAAATCTGCTCTTTCCTGAAAAAATGTTTGAATCTTGGGACCCCACTCATACTGATTCCAAAAAACGATGACACTTGGCAAAACCTCTTTTACTCTATTTTCTAATGTTTTAATCCACTCAGGAATCCGGGCTATTAAAGTCGTTACCTGTTCTATGATAAGACCACCAAAAAACCATAAGAAAGCGATAAAAGGGATCGCAATAGAAATATAGACTGTGAGCGTCGCTAAAATCTTTTGCCCTTTATAGACACGAAGGATCCATTCATAATACGGCTTTAAAAGAAGAGCTGTTATAGCTGCTACAGCCAATGGCATAAACACATTAGAAAATGTGGCAAAAAAACTTCCTAATAGCCAAAAGAAAGCCAATCCAATGAAAAGGATAAATAGAGCACTAAACAAAGTAATAGCCGCCCCAATCGTTCTCTGCTGACGATCACTCAAATCAAATTTAACCATGATTATTACTACTCCTTCCGGAAGCAACTTTTGGGTTTGTAATCCGCAGAATACCTGCAAGCGGTATAGCCGCAATCAAATCTGAAAATAGAATATCGAAATCCGAAACAAATTCAAAATATAAATATTCAAAGGTTCGAGACTTCTCTCTATATTCTTCATTTTACCCCCATATTCTTCAGAAGATCCATTTTCCAACACCAAGAGCGGAGTTCGTAAAGAAAAAATTCATTTATTTTCTTTTTCCGTTCGCTGCGACCTCCTCGATCTTCTGTTCAAATTTCTTAAAAAGTCTATTCAGAAATTTTCGAAGAATTTTAAAATTAAAGTTTGTTATTGATGAACCTTTCTTTTGCCTGGATCCGTCAGTTAAACGTGGAATTTCTGTGCGAATGCTTTGGAGGCAAAAGGCTGCAAAAAAACGCAGGCGCACCCGCTGGGTGCGTCGAGGCTTTTTTGTAATTCCTTTTGGCCCAAATGGTTCGTGCAGAAAACCGCGTTTAACTGACGGATCCAGGTTTTGTTCTAGAATGATCCTTCTTATGCAAAAGAAGCGAAATATGAATAACAACCATAGCCAAAATTTCATTGGCATCTGCCTATTACTCATCGTTTTGTTACCCTTGGCTAGTTCTACGGATACGCTGACGGCCCACTGTATTGCTGATACGTCTATAGGGTCAGGTATCTTCGAAAATAAAAACAGCGGTGGGCATCAAGATATTGCTGTAGGTTCAGATGGGCAAATCCCCTACGTACGCAGAGGCCTCTTCAAATTTGATATATCTTCAATTCCTTCAAATTCAACGATTGATTCTGTCACCTTTGAAGCAACGGTTGTCAAAATGCCATGCGCAAGAAACGCAAATCATTCGAAATGTCTAACGGTTCCATTTTCAGACTCAACGTTTGATCTCTATAGACTTTTAAAACCATGGGGCGAAGGAGTCGGAACCTTTAAAAAAGGCAGCACAGCATTAGCGGGTGAAGCAACGTGGAATAGTAATCAACACAGCATTGCTAATGGAAATGGTCTGTTCCAGGAGGCGCCCCCACTACAGATTATGCATCTTTACCTAGCGCCTCGGCCTTTATAGAACTATTCGGCACGTACGCATGGAACGGATCTGAAACCATTGCAGATGTTCAAGAATGGGTAAATAGCCCCGCAGATAATCACGGCTGGATGGTGATGACCCAATCTGAAAAATATACGAAAAACAGTTCGAAGGTTTGGGGATCGCGCCAGCGCAAACCCTTCCCAATTAATTATTGATTATACACCTCCTGCAGATGCCAATTATGATGGTATTGAAGATACATGGCAAATGCAGTTTTTTGGGAGCACAAGTAATACAAATGCGGGACCCACCCAAGATCCCGATACCGATAATCAGGATAATTTCTCAGAGAATATAGCGGGTACAGATCCAACGAATGCAGGATCTGTTTTTGCATGGGAAAGTCTAAGCCTCGAAAATGGAACAAACTTTTTTACACCTGAGGGAGTGACAGGCCGCACCTATACAACATCTACGAGGTTATCTCTACTCTCGACGGGACCCTCTGGATGGATCGATATACCCTCATTGGATTACCAACCTACATCCAATGGCCCATTTACGATCAGGTTTCCCATAGGATCGAGCATTGATAAAGCCTTTTACAGAATCAGTGTTCAGTTAACCCCCTAGTATCGTGTTCCGCTTTACAAAGGCTTTGCTCAAAAACTAATGGCTCACAGAATGATGATGCTGACAGTCGGAGCAGGTCTTACACAAATGGCGATTCATCAAATGGGCACATGCAAGAGCGCTTCCACCCGCAACCAATAAAAAAATATTAAACGCTGAATGATCGTGGGCGTGATCATGGGCGTGATCATGGGGCAAAATAAAAAAACCTGAGATAATCATGATTGAAGCGGCAATTAATATGATTAAAGCTCGAATCTTTTTATGCAAAAGATAGCCCCAACATAAACTAGCGGTCGCCGTACATATGGAAGCTATAATAAAAGCTATCTCTATGGTTGAACTTAGAAGAAAACTTAATCCGACCAAAGGCAATATGGGAACTAATAACGGCATTACGATACAATGTACTGCACAGGCTAAAGAAATGACCGTTCCACACGTATCCATCTTCGCGTGAAACTTAGGTTTTAAAATGTTTTCTGTGATCATCTTCACATGCATATTTTTTGATCTCAAACAGTATAATCATTAAATTAGGCCATCTCCGATGGCGACTCTTTTTAGGCCCACGAAAAGACACGAAATTCTATGAGACTGCGTATTCTACATGGCCCTTCTTTAATTTCGTGTCTTTTCGTGGGCAAACAATCTTCTTTGAAATTCCTATACACTAATTTCAATGGCTGTGTATGATAGTTAAAAATAGGCTGCGCTCAAGAGTTATTTTTCTGATTTTCTATATATCAATTGCAATGCTCCTGTTTCCATGTATGATGCTCGCTCGTTCCTGCTAATTTTTTTAATAATATAGAAAGGATCTATTATGGAATGTCGTTATTGGTTGGTAGTTGTATGTGCTTTAGGTGCGGCTTCTTGTGCGCCCGCAAAAGAAGGGGTCGAGCTTAAAACCCACGAAGATCGATTGAGTTATGCGATTGGGACTGATTTTGGTGCCACCTTAAAAAGACAAGGTGTTGATATTGACCTGAATATCTTTACTCAAGGTGTCAAAGATGGAGCCGACGGAAAGGAACTCTTGCTCACCCCGGAAGAAATGAAAGAGACCATGCTTAAGTTTCAGAGTGAGTTACAAAAGAAACAAGCATCCATCACCAGTGAACGCGCTGAAAAAAATAAAAAAGAAGGAGAAGCCTTTCTCCCTAAAAATAAAGAAAAGGAAGGTGTTATCACATTGTCTTCTGGCCTACAATATTCGGTCCTTAAAGAAGGCGATGGAGAAAAACCTTCAGAAACAGACACCGTGACGGTCCATTATACAGGTACGCTTATTGATGGAACCGTCTTTGACAGTTCTCATAAACGAGGTGAACCCACCACCTTCCACGTAAACGGAGTCATTTCTGGATGGCAGGAAGGGTTACAACTCATGAAGGTTGGCGCTACATGGAAATTTTTTATTCCCTCTGAATTGGCTTATGGCACTCGTGGCGCTTCTGCACTTATCGGCCCTAACGCAACTTTAATTTTTGAGGTTGAACTGATTTCGATTAATTAAGGGAAAACCGCTCCCCATTCATCGGTAAAACGAATGGATAAACAATAACGCGTCTTGCGACGCTACTACAAACACGTGTAAACAAATATAGGGTAAAACTATTTGATGGTTTGTAGCAGCCGCGCAAGCGACGTTGTTTTGCAAGAGACTCTAGCCCTTCCAATTTTGGTCAAAGTTAGGATGGCTTGCACCCACAACCACCAGATCCACAGCATCCGCCTTGACTAGGCTTTAAATCATCTTCCGTAGGGACACGCCCTAGTTCCAGGGTCTTTGTCAGATAGTTCATAACCGTTTCGTGCACTTTTTGCAGTTTTTGCTGAGCATCCATAAACCCTGCGACTATACCATTCTCTAACATCATGTTCCGGTCGCTTTCAAAATCCTGAATCTCTTCGTCGGATACGGTTGCTCCTCGCTGCTGTTTGTCTTGCAGGAACTCCTGTTTCTGGCGTAATCCTTCATATGTGTTCTGTGCATCTTCATCAGCCATAAAGGCATCAATTTGATCCATCACAATAGGAAAGCCTGGTTGGTCAACAATGCTCTGACATAATTCTTTTGTTTTTTGCACAATTTTTGATTCTTCTGTTTTTAGCTCTATCATACATAGTTCCGTTTCTTATATCCTCACTTTTTACGTGTTTTACGTGGAAATTGAAAGTTTTTACCACAGCAGGGCTACGGTGGTTGACGGTTTCGATTTTTAGTTTTATAACTCGAAATATACGTAGAGTAAAGATCGAGTCGGAAAAAATATGGCAAAATATCTATTCATAACCGGCGGCGTGGTTTCTTCTTTAGGAAAAGGCTTAACCGCTGCGTCAATTGGTCAAATCCTCATTAATCGAGGCCTGACGATCCGCATGCAAAAGATGGATCCCTATCTAAATATCGATCCCGGGACCATGAGCCCTTTTCAGCACGGTGAAGTATATGTAACGGATGATGGTACGGAGACAGACCTTGATCTCGGACATTACGAGCGGTTTACCAATCAGCCCACCTCCCATAAAAGTAATTATACCGCCGGAAGCATTTATTGGAACGTTCTTCAAAAGGAGAGACGAGGTGACTATTTAGGAGCGACCATACAGATGATCCCTCATATTACGGATGAAATTAAATCCTGTATACACTCTTTAGATGAAGAGGATGTCGACATCATCATCTGCGAAATGGGGGGTACGGTAGGAGATATTGAAGGGCTGACCTTTCTCGAAGCCATTCGCCAGATTGGATTAGAAGAAGGCCCCGAAAATGTAATGTATATTCACCTTACGTATGTGCCCTATATTCAAGCCGCCGGAGAGGTAAAAACGAAACCCACCCAACAAAGCGTGGCTAAATTACGAGAAATCGGGATTCTCCCTCACGTCCTTATTTGCAGAACAGAAGTTCCACTCACCGATGAAGTGCTTAACAAGTTATCGTTATTTTCCAATGTGCCTCTACAAGCTGTTATTGAAGAAAGGGATGTCGCACATACTATTTATGAATTACCTCTAGTCCTTGCGAAACAGAAACTCGACGACTTGATTCTATCTAATTTCGAGCTCACACGTCCCCCCGCTCAACTAGAACAGTGGCAAAATATCGTTAACAATATCATCGAACCCAAAGGAAAAATTCGTATTGGTGTAGTGGGTAAGTATTCAGAACTTCAAGATGCTTACAAATCGATTTTTGAGGCGATTCACCATGGGGGTATAGCCCACAAACATACGATAGAGACTATTAAAATTCCCGCAGAGGAGCTTGAGGAAGGGAAACAAGTAGAAGCCTTTAACAACATAGAAGGAATCCTTGTCCCTGGCGGGTTTGGGGCACGAGGCATAGAGGGTAAAATCAACGCCATAAAAATAGCCCGCGAGAATGGGATCCCCTTTCTAGGAATCTGCTTAGGTCTCCAATGTGCGATCATTGAATTCGCCCGTCACGGTTGTGCATTAAAAAACGCAAACACGACTGAAGCCAATCAAGAGACCCCCCACCCTGTTGTTTGTCTTATGGAAGAGCAGGAAGAAGTTGTTGATCTGGGAGGCACGATGCGCCTAGGTTCGTGGCCCTGTGTAATTGAACAAAACTCAAAAACCGCAACCGCGTATGGAACTTTAAAGATACATGAACGCCATCGACATCGATACGAGGTAAATAATAAATATCGGTCGGTATTAGAGGAAAAAGGATTACTTTTTTCAGGATTATCGCCTGACAGCAAACTGGTTGAGATTATGGAATTAAAAGATCACCCCTGGTTTATAGCCACTCAATTTCATCCAGAATTTAAATCAACGCCTCTGCATCCTCATCCTCTTTTTAAAGCGTTTGTTGGTGCAGCTATTGAAAGGCATTCATGCAACAAACAGATATCGGTTTAATAGGACTGGGGGTCATGGGACAAAGTCTCGTCTTAAATATGGCCCGTCATGGCTACAAAGTAGGGGGATTTGATGTAGATACGAAAAAGGTCAAAGATCTTATCAGCCATCAAAACACGGATGATCAAGTTTTCGGAACAAATTCTCTTGAAGAATTTTGTAAATCGTTAGTGTCTCCACGTCGCATTATGCTTATGGTCCCAGCGGGAAAGCCCGTAGATCAGGTTATTGAAACAGTGACCCCTTATTTAGAGCAGGGTGATATCATCATCGATGGAGGAAACTCCCATTTTATTGATACGATTCGGAGGACAAATCAATTAGAAGAAAAAGGTCTTCTATTTGTCGGCATGGGTGTATCAGGTGGAGAAGAGGGAGCTTTAAAAGGACCCAGCCTAATGCCTGGAGGCTCTAAAGAGGCATGGCCACATATAGAATCAATTCTTAAAGACATTTCCGCTCGAGTTAAAGATGGAACGCCTTGTTGTTCCTGGATTGGTCCTAATGGGTCCGGTCATTTTGTAAAGATGATCCATAACGGAATTGAGTATGCTGATATGCAATTAATCTGCGAGGCGTATTTTATTTTTAAAAACGCGCTTGATTTAAAACCCGAGGAGTATCATGAGATATTTGCCCAGTGGAATAAGGGAGAACTCAACTCCTATCTTATTGAAATCACATCGATGATTTTCAAAAAACAGGATCATGAAAGTGGGAAACCTCTTCTAGACCTCATTTTAGACACGGCAGGACAAAAAGGCACAGGGAAATGGACCAGCACTACCGCATTGGACCTAGGTGCATCAGCCCCTACCATCGCCGAGGCTGTTTTTGCGCGCTGTATATCAGCTATGAAGGATCAACGCGTTGAAGCTTCTGCAACGTTAAAAGGCCCAAAACGATCTTTTCAAGGGGACCGTGACAAACTTATAGAAGACGTTCGTCGGGCATTATACGCATCAAAAATCTGCGCCTATGCACAAGGATTTGATATCCTAAAAACGGCTTCACAAGAATATGATTGGGATTTAAAGTATGGAGAAATTTCAATGTTATGGCGTGAAGGATGCATTATTCGTGCCCAATTTCTGCATCCTATCAAAAATGCTTTTTTGAAGAATCAGAATCTCAACAATTTATTATTAGATCCCTATTTTAAAAAAGCCATTCGTAAAGCGCAACCTGCGTGGAGGCGAACCATTATACAGGCGACAATGCTAGGTATTCCTATCCCCGCTTTTAGTTCAGCTTTGGCCTATTACGACAGTTATCGCTGCGAACGTTTACCCACCAATCTTTTGCAGGCACAACGGGACTTTTTTGGCGCACACACCTACGAAAGAATAGATCAAACCCGCGGGACTTTTTTTCATACAACCTGGTGACCCGAATGGCACTAACTTAAGCATAATTTCCTTTTGTTTAACCAATGGCGATTTCTGTGAGCAGGCACAATCATTTCGTGCCTTGGTTTAGTCAGCAAATGATAGTTTTTTCGTCGTCTCTTTACAGCTCGAGGTTTACTTCTGCCAGGGCGTTGCCGCAAGGGTCTTTGGGTCATGCTTTCATAGAGCATAGAAATCAAACCGAAACGTTCCTTCCGACTCATTCTCGCTTGATTTAGATTCGGCTCCCAACTGCGCAAGGCTTGAAGCGAAGTTTTGAAGCTAATTTGCCGAACGGGCAAACCAGCCTCTTCAGCCGCCTCATACATGATCCGGCGCATGCAGTTGTAGGCAATAAAATACATCACCATCTCTTTTCGGATCATTTCCGGGCTCTTGCATCGTAAGATATCCATACCCAGCGTTGTTTTTATATCACGGAAAAAGAGTTCAACATCCCAACGCCGAAAATACACATCGGCTAAATCTTTGGCAGGGTACTTTTCTGCATCTAATAATATGGTGACCAGATAGATCACTTTAGATCGAAAGCCGGGCTGATTGATCGTTATTTTAACTTGGCGTAGCAGCAAGCTAGGGGGAAGGGCTTGAAGATTTTCAGCACTCAGACCGCTTACTTTTAACGGTCGAACCCATCGAATAAGAAGATCACCCTTTCCTAAATTCTTTACCGCATTAACGGCTTTAACAGGAGGTCTTCGACAGAGACTTATGATGCTATCAATGCCTCGTTCTGAACGTTCGCATATATCGCGATAACCACAGAAGGCCTTATCTCCCAACAGGATATCGCTCTTTCGAAAGGCATCGATTTGTTGTCGAAGACGGATGATCTCGCTGACATGTTTGTTGCTGGTTCGGTAACTAAGCAGGGCTCCGGTATGCAGAGAAAAACAGGCCGTTATTCGTGCTGAAGGCAACCCGCATCCTGGCTTCTGATGATGTTGTTGAGGCCATTGATCTTGATTGGGCTTTGTATCTGGGCATCGATACACCGGTGCTGTCAACCACCACGATCCGATGACCACGCCAGTTATCGCTAGCACCCATGCTCTCTATCGAATCAACCCCATGAGAATGAATCGTCTTGGAGATCCTCTATCGTTAAATTATTTCTGGCTTTGCAGTAGGCAGAGGTGGCTGAAGAAGGCAGCTGTAGGCCACGTAGTGCTGCATAAGCCTTAAGTTTTTGAACAATTTCTTGACAGCTTCCATCGTCGCTAAGCACTTGAGCAAGGAAGGCCCAAGACGTATTGCTTTTGCTGAAGATCCGGCGACGACTGTGGGTACCGGACACTGCCGGGGCGAGAAGGGACTCGGGAATAAAAGCCCCAAAAGCTTCCCCAAGTTGGGTGAACCTTTTTTGCTTGAGAATCCTTACCTCATCGGCAAGTTTCTGTTGCTTTGAACGGGGTTTCCGACGTAGTTTATGTACGTGAAACCCTGGGAATATCGGTGTTGTTTTTTGCATGTGCCACTATGGCATTTTCATCCCGTATTTTCAGGGTTTTTATCATGCAAAAGGGGCTTAAGTTAGTGCCATTCCCTGGTGACCCTTAAGTTTAGTCTTTTTGATACAGCCTACGTTCTTTCACGAAAAAAATATCGTCTAAAAACTTCATTAATGTGGTTTGTGTCCCAAAAAAAACAAATTTGTCCTCTAAAATAAAATTGAAAAAATAAAAAACATAAATTAAATTTCTTAACTATTTTGATAAAAGAATGTTAGGAAATAAAAAAAACATTCTAGAATTATGGCACATATTTTGCTGGACTCTATTTATCTATTAAATAGAGTTTCCCGATCTATATAAATATATAAGTAGTAATATAAGCGTGAGGCATTACCAGATTTACTCAAACAGGAGAAGACCATAAATGAATAAACCCAATACAGCTAAAGAAGTATTAGATCTCATCAAAAAAGAAGAAGTAGAAGTCGTAGACTATCGTTTCATGGATTTTCTAGGTCTATGGCAACATTTTTCCGTTCCTGCACGTGAAGTCGATGAAGGCTCTTTTAAAGACGGGCTTGGATTCGACGGATCTAGTATTCGAGGATGGCAAACCATTAACGAATCGGATATGTTAGTGAAACCTGTGCCTAACACCGCGTTTATTGATCCATTTTTAGATCACAAGACCTTAATCGTCATTTGCGATATTTGCGATCCGATTACCGGAGAAGATTACACACGTGACCCGCGTCACATTGCGCGAAAAGCTGAAAACTATTTAAAGACAGCCGGTGTGGGAGACACCGCATACTTTGGGCCTGAAGCGGAATTCTTTATTTTTGACGATGTGCGTTTTGACCAAAATGAGCATGAAGGATATTATCATGTTGACTCTATTGAAGGACGCTGGAATTCAGGCCGTAAAGAAAATATAGATGAAAGTGGGCATTCACGAAATTTAGCGTATAAACCACGCTGCAAAGAAGGTTATTTTCCCTGTCCACCTTCGGATAAATACCAAGATATGCGTAGTGAAATGATGTTGACCATGGAAAGCATTGGTCTACATGTTGAATGTCAGCATCACGAAGTCGCCACGGGAGGACAAGCCGAAATCGATATGCGTTTTGCACCTTTAGTTGAAATGGGTGATGCTTTATTAAAATACAAATATGTGATTAAAAATGTAGCTGATCAATATGGAAAGACCGTTACCTTCATGCCTAAACCGCTTTTTAATGATAACGGGAGCGGCATGCATACCCATTTATCCATATGGAAAGATGGGGAAAATACATTTGCAGGCGATAGATATGCCGGGATGTCTGAGTCGGCTATGTATGCCATTGGAGGTATTCTAAAGCGTGCCCCATCTATTTTGGCTTTCACGAATCCAACAACAAACAGCTATAAACGCTTAGTTCCAGGTTTTGAAGCACCCGTAAATCTAGCCTATTCGCGGCGTAATCGTAGCGCCGCTGTACGGATCCCCATGTATTCGAACTCACCCAAGGCAAAACGTCTTGAGTTCCGTTGCCCGGATCCAAGTTCTAATCCATACTTGGCTATGTCCGCGCTCCTAATGGCCGCCCTTGATGGGATTCTAAATAAAATTGATCCAGGAGAACCACTCGATAAGGATATCTACGATCTTCCACCAGAAGAACTCGCAAAAGTTCCCCAAACACCGGGCTCATTACGAGAAGCATTGACGGCTCTTGAAAAAGATCATGATTTCCTACTCAAAGGCGATGTGTTTACAGGAGACGTGATTGAGACCTGGATCAATTGGAAAATAGAAAACGAAGTACAGGCAGTGGAACTTCGTCCTCATCCATGGGAATTTTCCATGTACTACGATATTTAAGAGAATACTAGAGCATTTAACGATTGAGATGCCTCTCTAGAAGATCTATACTCCATGACATGAGTATAGCAACAGCAGAAATCCGGCGGCGTGCGATAGATGCCTACAAAATGGGCAAAGGTTCCCAGGCCGATATCGCATCTTCTTATCGTGTAGATCTTAGAACGTTTCAGCGTTGGCTCTCTCGTTTCAACGAAACCGGACAGACCGCTCCCCGACCGCGTGGGCATCGTCAGGCCCTCTACAGCGGAAAGCAGCTCAAGGCGTTGGCTCAACTGGGGGGCAAACATCCCGATGCAACGCTTGAAGAACTCAAGAACACGAGCGGCGTGAAGGGGTCGATCATGGCCGTACAGCGGGCGTTGAATCGGTTGGGCTGCCGGTATAAAAGAAACGCTTCACGCCAGCGAGCAAGGCCGGGCCGATATAAATCTCTTGAGAAAGCAGTGGATCCAAGAGGTGGCCAAACTTGATCCAAGTCGCCTTGTCTTTATTGATGAATCCGGGGCGAAAACGAATATGACTTGTCTGCGGGGCCGGGCGTTGGGCGGGAACAGGCTTTTTGCCAAAACGCCTCATGGACATTGGTGTACCACCACCTTGATTTCTTCGGTCCACCTGGACGGAACAACAGCGGCCATGGAGGGGGAGGGGGCGACAGAGACGGCTGTTTTTGGAGAATATATTCGTCGGGTTTTTCTCCCAACTCTTTCACCTGAAGACATCGTCATCATGGACAATCTTCGCGTCCATCACAATCCCAAGGTCATTGAACTCATTGAGTCATGTGGGGCCCATGTAAGATTCCTTCCACCCTACAGCCCCGATTCCAACCCCATTGAAAAAATGTGGGGCAAGATAAAGAATCGGTTGGGCAGCCTTGCAGCCCGCAGTCAGCAGGAATTATCTGAAGCGATCACACAAGCGTTCGAAGAGGTTTCTCCCGACGAGGTAATCGGCTGGTTTTCTTCGTGCTACATCGCGACACCTCAATCGTGAAGCGCTCTAGCTGCTGGATTTAGGATTAAGCCCAAACGTTGGCAAACACAGAATTAGTCGGTTTTAGAGTTTCATCTAAAATTTAGGCATGCATATTATTGGAAAAATGGGGCGATGAAGTGGTTCGAGCCGTTTACTTATGTAAGCGGCCGGTAAAACTCCATCACTCCAAAAGAGGTCTTAGGCCATCCAAGATACGTGGTGGATTGTACCACATGCAAATCTGTTCGGATATCGAGCATCCAGTATCCAGCATCTAGAGCGCTTCACGATTGAGGTGTCGCGATGTAGCACGAAGAAAACCAGCCGATTACCTTGTCGGGAGAAACCTCTTCGAACGCTTGTGTGATCGCTTCAGATAATTCCTGCTGACTGCGGGCTGAAGGCTGCCCAACCGATTCAACGCCCGCTGTACGGCCATGATCGACCCCTTCACGCCGCTCATGTTCTTGAGTTCTTCAAGCGTTGCATCGGGATGTTTGCCCACCAGTTGAGCCAACGCCTTGAGCTGCTTTCCGCTGTAGAGGGCCTGACGATGCCCACGCGGTCCGGGGAGCGGTCTGTCCGGTTTCGTTGAAACGAGAGAGCCCACGCTGAAACGTTCTAAGATCTACACGATAAGAAGATGCGATATCGGCCTGGGAACCTTTGCCCATTTTGTAGGCATCTATCGCACGCCACCGGATTTCTGCTGTTGCTATACTCATGTCATGGAGTATAGATCTTCTAGAGAGGCATTTCAATCATTAAATGCTCTAAACGCGGTTTTCTGCACAAATCATTTGGGCCAAAAGGAATTACAGAAGAGCCTTGATGCACCCACTGGGGGCATCTATGTTTTTTTGTAACCTTTTAGCTCCAAAGCATTCGCACAGAAATCCCCCCTTTAACTGCTGGATTTAGGTTAATGGTTGTTCAATTTCCTTATCGAAACTGACTGCTTTTTAGAACGCCAAAAATGATTCGTTATTGTCATACGTCGAGTTAATGACTACATTTTTGTGCGATGAGAAAAATTCCTATAGCTTTAGTTCAAATCAATACAACCGTTGGGGCGCTTGGCGAAAATGCCAAAAAAATTATCGAAAAGGCACATATAGCTCATGAGGCTGGGGCCTCTTTGATCGTCTTCCCTGAACTTGCGTTATCAGGATATCCTCCCGAAGATCTCCTACTCAAAACACATTTTATAAAGGATTGTGAACGTGAGATAGAAAGATTAAAAAACGCCCTTCCTACACACCCTATTGTAATTGTAGGAAGCCCTATCCGAGGCCAAGAAAAGGCCTGCAATGCCGCTATCATCTTTCATGAAGGGACAGGGATCGCCGTATACAAAAAAATGGTGTTACCTAATTATGGAGTTTTCGATGAAAAACGTGTGTTCGAGCCCGGAAATAAACCACTAGTCATTGACATAGAAAAAGCCCGAATAGCCATTCACATATGTGAAGACTCATGGAATACCCAAGAAGCTTCCGTTATAAATTTAGAAAATAGTCAGATTGATTTGCTTATCAATCTTTCAGCCTCTCCTTATCACAAAGGAAAACGCTCTTTACGCGAAAAGGTCCTCAAACAAACGGCCTCAAAACTGCAAATACCCATAGCTTACTGCAATTTAGTGGGCGGGCAAGACGAACTGGTGTTTGACGGAGCCAGTATGGCCTTATCCCCAACAGGCGAAACCATAGCTCGCGGCCCCCAATTTAAGGAGGATACGATCTTCACAGAACTGGTTCCTTCATCAGAAACAAAATTAAAACAAGAACGCTTTGAAACCGTTAACGTCCTTTTTTCTTCTTCGTCGACATCACCTACACCCTCCCACCGACCAATACCTGTTCTCGACGAATATACTGAAGTCTATTCAGCCCTAAAAATTGGTCTAAAAGATTATGTGGATAAAAATGGGTTTAAAAAGGTTCTAGTTGCTATTAGCGGGGGCATTGATTCAGCTTTGGTCTCCCTATTAGCTGTCGATGCACTAGGCGCCGATAGGGTCGTAGGCATTACGATGCCTTCGCACTATTCATCGGAAGCAACCCTAAGCGATGCAAGACAACTTGCTCAAAATTTGGGCATTGAACTCTACACCATGGCCATTCGAGATCTTTATGAATCGTACGTGGCCAAACTATCATCTCTGTGGAAGGGCAAAGAAGCTGATAGCGCTGAAGAAAACTTGCAGGCACGTATTCGAGGCACAATCGTTATGGCCCTTTCAAACAAATTTGGATGGCTTGTTCTTACTACGGGGAATAAGAGCGAACTAGCCACGGGTTACTGTACGTTATACGGAGATATGGCTGGTGGGTTTGCGGTGATTAAAGATGTGCCCAAAACGCTCGTCTTTAAGTTGGCGACATGGAGAAATGAACAAGAGAATAAACCGATCATACCCCGATCAACGATTGAACGCCCTCCTTCCGCTGAATTGAGGCCGGATCAAAAAGATACGGATTCTTTGCCCCCCTACGACATTTTAGATGCTATTCTTGAATGTTATGTAGAAGCCGATATGGGGATGAATGAAATAATAGAGAATGGACATGACCCTCAAATCGTAGGACAGGTGATTCATCTTGTTGATCTAAACGAATATAAACGAAGACAGGGGCCACCCGGTATTAAAATAACCCCCAAAGCTTTTGGACGTGATCGAAGAATTCCGATTACGAATAAGTATTCTGAATAATTAAATGTACATGCTTCACGGACCTAAAAGAATCAACATCGAAGATAACCGAAATTTGAAAGAATGAAAAATACCTCTCCAGCACAAGAAGACCGAACCGTACAAGAACTGACCTTGCTACATGAAATAAGCCGCATGCTAGATCAAAGTCTGGATTTGCAAGAAGTGGTTGGCCCTGTTCTTGAAGCACTGGCAAACCATCTAAATCTACAACATGGGACGCTAACACTTTTAAACCAAAAAACAGGTCATATTCTCATTGAAGCCGCTCACGGCCTATCCGATCAACAAACAAAACGGGGTCGTTATAAGCTCGGAGAAGGGGTTACCGGACAAGTGGTCCTGACAGGGAAACCCGCCATCATCCCACAAACAAGTGACTCACCTCTCTTCCTGAACAGAACGCTTCGGAATAAACGCGAAGAGGTTTCTTTTATTTGCGTTCCCATTAAAGAAGACAAAGAAGTGACCGGCGCTTTGAGCGTCGATCGTGCATATGACCCAAAACACGAATTGAATGACGATGTTCGACTTTTAACGATTATTGTCTCGATGATTGGGCAAGCCGTACAACTGCGACGAGAGGCTCAAGTAAAACAGGAGCGACTCGCTAAAGAAAACGAGCGACTCAAAGCTGAATTGCGGGATCGTTTCCGCCCTTCAAATATCATTGGAAATTCACACGAAATGCAACGGGTCTATGATGAAATCGCTCAAGTATCCAAAAGTAATACCACCATACTTATTCAAGGTGAGACGGGTACAGGAAAAGAATTAGTGGCTCACGCCATTCATTATAATAGTAATCGATCTGGAAAACCTTTTATTAAAGCACATTGCGCGGCTTTGCCCGAAACCATTATTGAATCAGAATTGTTTGGTCATGTAAAAGGCGCGTTTACTGGCGCAACCACCGAACGAAAAGGGCGATTTGAATTAGCACATAGCGGTACCTTGTTCTTAGACGAAATTGGAGACATTCCTCCCTTGATTCAAATTAAACTACTCCGGGTCCTTCAAGAACGCGAGTTTGAACGTGTCGGTGACACGGAAACCGTTAAAATTAATGTACGCGTTATTGCGGCCACGAATCGGGATCTGCCAACGTTAGTCAATAGAGGCACATTTAGAGAAGACCTCTTTTACCGGCTTCATGTTTTTCCTATCTATGTACCTGAACTTCGTAAAAGAAAAGTTGATATTGTCCTATTAGCTGATTATTTCCTTGAGAAATATGCTCGCGAAAGCAGCAAACAGGTTCGACGACTTTCCAGCGCAGGGATCGATATGTTGATGAGTTATCACTGGCCAGGCAATGTAAGGGAATTGGAAAATGTGATCGAACGTGCTGTGTTGCTTGCTGAAGATGACGTTATTCACCCCCACCATCTTCCTCCTACATTGCAGACCGCTGACGCGATTGGAACAAAAATGCAAGGTGATTTAAAGAGTCTTGTGGAATCGTATGAGGCTGATTTGGTCAGAGATGCGTTAAAATCAACTCGCGGCAACATGGCTTCAGCAGCTCGGTCATTAGGAACATCCCAACGTATTATGGGATATAAAGTCAAAAAGTATGGTATAAGACCGAAACAGCATAATGCATGAACTCTAGTTGGCTAAAGTCAAAAGTCCAAGGTCAAATATCGAAAGTAAAAGATCGGCCCACCTTTTTTATTGGACTCGAAATCCTCAGCCCTTTGACCTTAGAATTTCATTAAAAAATAAACATCAAGAGTGTATATCAAACCAATATTATATACATTTTTGTTTAAAAAAAAAGTAAAGAAACCTTATTGTTCTATCAAATAAAGATTTAATCTTATTCGGTATAAACAAGTTAAGATTTATTCTTAACTTGTTTAAATTACTTGGTACGGTAAATGCTATCTATATAGATTCAAGTTATCAAAACAGTGTTTACCCATAAAAAATGAGGAGGCAGCGTTGAAGAAAGGAAAATATATACTAGCCATTTTTTTAATGGCATTACCACTTCTATTTATTGTTCCAGAAATTTTAGCTCAAGAAGATACTATTAAAACTGAAACAACAAAACAAGAGATATCAGCGGAGATGTTTACCATAAACAATACCTGGATGTTAGTAGCCACATTATTAGTGTTTATTATGCACCTAGGGTTTGGCTCCTTAGAAGCGGGACTTACTAGAGCAAAAAACACGGTTAACATTCTTTTTAAAAACACCTCCATTCTTTCCATTGGTATTCTAACCTATGCGCTGATTGGATTTGGCCTCATGTACCCATCAAACTGGTGCATTGCTGGCTGGCTGGGTTGGGCTGGACTAGGAATAAGCGCCGAAGGAGCTAACCTCACCCGTGCTTATAATTCTGGATATACCTACTGGACCGACTTTATCTTTCAAGCAATGTTTGCAGCGACAGCTGCTACGATTGTATCTGGGGCGGTGGCAGAACGTATTAAACTAGGAAGCTTTCTAATTTTTTCAACGATTTATGTCGCCTTTATTTATCCCATTTACGGAAGCTGGAAGTGGGGCACTGGATGGCTCAACACATTAGGGTTCTACGATTTTGCAGGTTCGACCATTGTCCACTCTGTCGGAGGATGGGGCGCATTGGCTGGTGTCATCTTGTTGGGCCCTCGACTTGGAAAATACGTAAATGGGAATATTAAACCCATCATGGGTCACAGCATGCCGCTGGCGACCATTGGTGTCTTTTTATTATGGCTTGGCTGGTTCGGATTTAATGGAGGATCGGTCCTTTCTGCAGATCCAGGATCTGTTTCACTCGTATTTGTAACAACAACACTCGCTGCTGTCGCCGGGGTGATGGGTGCTATGCTCGCATCCTGGGTGGTCCTAAAAAAGCCGGACTTTTCAATGGTTCTGAATGGTTCCTTAGCCGGGCTGGTCAGCATTACAGCAGGGGCCAATGTTATCAGCCCTGTATTCTCGGTCATCGTTGGCGCCCTTGCAGGTATCATGGTTGTGTTTTCGGTAATTTTATTCGATAAAATAAAAATTGATGATCCCGTTGGAGCTATTTCTGTACATCTTGTGTGCGGGATATGGGGAACATTAGCTGTAGGGATCTTCAGCCCGGCCCACTCACTAGGCCCCCAAGTGATTGGTATTATGGCCGCAGGCATTTTTTGCTTTTCATCCGCCTTTATTATCTTTCTGATCCTTAAAATAACGATTGGAATACGCGTCAGCAAAAAAGAAGAAATGATCGGGCTCGACATCGGAGAACACGGTATGGAAGCATATAGCGGATTCCAAATCTTTACATCTCAATAATCCATAAGTAGGAGGCATTCGATCATGAAACTAATTACTGCATATATACAACCTCAACGTTTAATCGAAGTTAAACAAGCATTCTATGAAAGAGGTATCTATAAAATGTCTGTGACCAATGCATTAGGCTGCGGCCAACAGAAAGGATATCATGAAACCTACCGCGGGGCAGATGTTGAGGTAAATTTACTTAAAAAAGTACGAATAGATATTGCGGTCAATGAAGAATTTGTTGATCCCACTGTCGACGCCGTCATTGAGGCTACACGTACAGGAAACATAGGCGATGGGAAAATTTTTATTACCGAATTAGTGGAATGTATACGCATTCGGACAGGCGAAAGAGGCACCAAAGCCATCGGATAAAAAAAATATATAAACAGGGTTGATTCATAGAAGTGAGACAGTATATATTCCACGAAATCACGGAACTCTAAAGAGTAGGAGTTTGATCGTCGCAATAAGCACAAAGGGGAAAGCGTAATGAAAAATAAACAGTTAGGTCTATATGTCATATGCAGTATGTTGATCGCGGGGAGCTCTATCAGGACACAGGCCGCAAGCGCATACATGGGGGTTGATTTTTTATCAGCCTATGTTTTCCGAGGGGCCACTATAAATAAAAATGCTGTTGCACAACCCTACTTAGAAATCAGCGAACTTCCAAACGACGTTGGTCTTGTCCTGGGTGTATGGGGAAATTTTGATATTGAAGACCATAACAATGGCTCGACCATTCAAGAAGATGGACACTTTTCTGAAGTCGATCTGTATGCCTCATATGTATTACCTCTCAACATGGATAGCGCTACGATGTCTATTGGATACACGGAGTATTTATATCCTACACAGCACAAGTGCGGTTAGCGAAGATCGCGAAGCAAACCTAGTCACAGAATGGGACGTAACGCTATCACCTTCGGTAGCTATATATTACGGTTTTGACGGAGCTATTGAGGAAGATTTATATATTGAAGCATCTCTAAGACATGATACGGAATTATCTAACGGTGTAATAGCCAACTTGAGCGGAACCATGGCTTATAAAGATCCCGACCAAGGTAAAGACGGGTTTAGCCATGCCATTATTTCAGCCGGACTAGATTTTGGACATATAAACACATCGATTAGCTATGTTGAAGAATTAGACGACAAAGTATTAAAGGTCGACGAAAACATCTTTGGAACAGTTGGGGCAAGTTACCAATTTTAAACAACAGAGATATTTCCGATAAAAGAGCCTCTGGTTGATTGCCAGAGGTTTTTTTATCAACTGATCGACGCTATTAACCGATCCACTATGAAAAGATTTACTAAAGAATACGCCAATGAAAAAGCCGGGCCCCCACAAGCGCAGGGATTGTACGATCCTGCTTTCGAACATGACGCATGTGGAGCAGGGTTTATCTGCCATTTAAAAGGAGAAAAATCTCACGAGATCATTCAGAATGCTTTAAAGATCCTTGTCAATCTAACGCATCGCGGGGCATGCGGTTGTGATGAAAAGACGGGTGATGGGGCCGGCATTCTGATTCAAATCCCACATCTTTTTCTCAAAAAAGCAGCGCGAATAGAAGGAATACATCTTCCTGACGAAAAGGAATATGGAACAGGTATCGTGTTTCTACCATCTGACGAAAAAGAAAGGTTGTTTTGCAAAGAAGCCTGTGAACATGTTATTAAAGAAGAAGGACAAAAAATTTTGGGCTGGCGAGAAGTCCCAACAAATAACAAAGTCATCGGCGACATTGCCGCCAAAGCAGAACCCACCATTAAACAAATTTTTATCGGCCGCGGATCGAGTATCGAGGACACCGCTCACTTCGAGCGAAAATTATACGTCATTCGGAAAGTACTAGAAAAAAGAATCCGAGAGGCAGATCTCACCCAAAAAAAGTTTTTCTATGTGCTAAGCCTATCCTGCAAAACCTTGGTTTATAAAGGCATGCTGTTAGCGGATCAAGTTGAACCGTTCTACCCTGACCTTAAAGATCCTGATCTGATTAGCGCTTTGGCGCTGGTCCATCAACGGTATAGCACAAATACCTTCCCAACATGGGACTTAGCTCAGCCTTTTCGTTTCCTGTGTCATAATGGCGAAATTAATACTTTACGCGGAAATATTAACTGGATGAATGCACGTGAACACCTTTTTCAGTCAGAGCTATTTGGTGATGACATCCACAAACTGCTCCCTGTTGCCACACCCGACGCCAGCGATTCAGCCATCCTCGATAATGCATTAGAACTCCTGTACCATACGGGGCGATCATTGCCCCATGCCATCATGATGCTAATACCCGAAGCATGGCAAAATCATGAGACCATGAGTGACGAAAAAAGAGCGTTCTACGAATATCATTCCGCTCTCATGGAACCATGGGATGGGCCAGCTTCAATCCCTTTCACCGACGGAAACTGTATTGGCGCAGTACTCGATCGGAATGGATTGCGCCCCTCTCGACATACCGTTACCAAAGATGGATTTGTTATTATGGCCTCTGAGATGGGTGTCATTGATATTGATCCAACAAACGTAGAATACAAAGGTCGATTAGAACCAGGCCGAATGTTTCTGGTCGATATGGGAAAAGGGCGGATCATTGATGATAACGAAATTAAAAACGAAATGTCACAACGCCAATCTTACCGAAAATGGCTTACTAAAAATCTCGTTGAATTCAAAGACTTACCAGACCCAAAAGAAGTGACAGACACTGACTTTTCCACACTTTCAACGCGTCAAAAAGTCTTTGGCTATACCCTAGAAGACCTTAGAATAATCATTCCCCCCATGGCCAAAGATGCTAAAGAAGCATTAGGCTCTATGGGTGACGACACACCCTTAGCCGTATTATCCAACAAATCTCGTTTGTTATATGATTACTTCAAACAACTCTTTGCCCAAGTTACCAACCCCCCCATTGATCCATTCCGGGAAAAATTAGTGACCTCTACGCTAACCCAAATAGGCGCTAAACAAGATTTATTCCAAGAAACACCCAAACATTGCCATCAATTTAAATTACCCGATCCCATTATAACGAACAAACAACTCGAACAAATTCGCCAAATCAGTATAGGCAATATTCATTCTGTAACCTTGCCTATGCTTTATAGAGTTTCAGAAAAAGGTTTAGGCCTTCATAAAGGCATGGACATACTTTGTGAAACGGCTGCTCAAGCCGTAAAAGAAGGAGCCTCTATTCTCATCCTTTCGGATCGGGGCATAGGGCCCGAACAGGCCCCCATCCCTGCTCTTTTGGCCACCGCAGGCGTACACCATCATTTGATAAGAAAAGGACTTCGTACACAGTGTGGAATTATTGTAGAAAGCGGTGAACCACGTGAAGTCCATCACTTCTGCCTATTATTCGCGTACAGTGCAAGCGCCGTAAACCCTTACCTCGCCTTTGAAACAATCGATCAACTTATTCATAAAAAAAAATTACCCGCATTAGATCTCGATACAACTCTTCAAAAATATATCCAATCCATCAGTGAAGGGACCCTTAAAGTCATCTCAAAAATGGGTATTTCAACCCTTCACAGTTACCGAGGCGCACAAATTTTTGAAGCGCTTGGTCTCAACGATACCTTCATCGAAAAATACTTTACAGGGACCCCTTCTCGGATCGGCGGTATAGGAATCGAAACGTTAGCTAAAGAAATAAATATACGACATCAACACGCCTACCCGTCTATAACCATCCCCCAAGAACTAGATTTAGAAGTAAGCGGGAAATATCAATGGCGACGAAACGGAGAGTATCACCAGCTCAATCCTTTAACCGTAGCCAAACTGCAGCAAGCCACCAAAATAAGAGACGAAAAGACCTATCAGGAATATGCAGATCTAATTAATATCCAAAATAGAGAACTCGCGACACTACGCGGATTAATGAAATTCAACCCAGATGAAGAACCTATTCCTCTTGAGAATGTAGAACCGTGGACAGAAATCGTTAAACGATTCAAAACAGGCGCCATGTCCTATGGCTCCATTAGCCAAGAATCTCATCAAACCCTTTCCATCGCCATGAACCGAATCGGTGGGAAAAGCAACAGTGGCGAAGGTGGCGAAGATGAAGATCGATTTGTACCTGAAGAAAATGGAGACTCGCGTAATAGCGCCATCAAACAGATCGCATCGGGCCGATTTGGCGTTAACAGTAATTACCTCACACACGCCAAAGAATTACAGATCAAAATGGCACAAGGAGCTAAGCCTGGAGAAGGCGGAGAACTGCCAGGATTTAAAGTGTATCCATGGGTTGCCAAAACACGCTACTCAACACCTTGGGTAGGACTTATCTCTCCCCCACCCCATCATGATATTTATTCTATCGAAGACATGGCACAACTCATTCATGACCTCAAAAATGCAAACCCCAAAGCCCGTGTTAACGTTAAACTCGTTTCTGAAATAGGGGTTGGGACGGTTGCTTCCGGCGTATCAAAAGGAAAAGCAGATGTTGTTTTGATTAGTGGGTTTGATGGAGGCACCGGCGCTTCCAAACAAACCTCCATCAAAGGCGCAGGACTGCCGTGGGAAATAGGTATTGCCGAAACACACCAGACATTAGTCCTAAACGATCTCAGAAGTCGTATTATTGTTGAATGCGATGGTCAACTCAAAACAGGACGTGATGTCGCTATTGCCTGTTTACTCGGCGCCGAAGAATTCGGATTTTCTACCGCTCCCCTTGTGGCCATGGGATGTATTATGATGCGTGTATGCCATCTAAACACATGCCCCGTCGGTATTGCCACCCAAGACCCTGAATTGCGCAAAAAGTTTAAAGGATCATCAGATCATGTTGTCAATTACTTCTATCTAGTGGCCCAAGAACTTCGGAAAATTATGGCCACCCTCGGATTTCGCACCATCAACGAAATGGTCGGACAATCCGATAAATTAGAAATGCGAAAAACCATCGACCACTGGAAAGCCAAAGGACTCGACTTATCAAAAATTCTTTATAAACCTACCGTTCCTTTACATGTAGGAACATATTGCTCTGAAAAACAAGACCATGGCCTAGACAAAGCCTTGGATAATACATTGATTAAACTTGCTCATGATGCACTTGAACAAAGCAAAAAAGTTGAGCATACAGTAACTATCAAAAATATTAATCGAACCGTAGGAACCATGCTTAGCCACGAAATTTCAAAGCGATATGGTTCACAAGGGTTACCCAATGACACCATCACTTTTCATTGCAAAGGGTCCGCCGGACAAAGTTTCTGTGCATTTGGAGCCCCAGGCATCACTATGAACATACAAGGGGATGCCAATGACTATTTCGGAAAAGGTCTTTCTGGCGCAAAACTGATCATTCGGCCCCCAAAAAATTCTACATTTGTCCCAGAAAAGAACATTATTATTGGAAATGTCGCCTTTTATGGGGCTACAACCGGAGAAGCATATATACGCGGAATCGCAGGAGAACGATTCTGCGTCAGAAACAGTGGTGTCACTGCTGTTGTCGAAGGTATTGGAGATCATGGATGCGAATATATGACCGGGGGACGAGCCATTATACTTGGACATACAGGTCGCAATTTCGCCGCAGGCATGAGTGGGGGAATCGCCTACGTATTAGATGAAGCAGGCGATTTTTCCCCGTATTGGTGCAACATGGAAATGGTAGCCCTCGAAGAGGTGGTCGTCCAAAATGATATCAGCGAATTACGTACCGCTATCCATAATCACTATACATATACTGACAGCACCGTTGCTAAAAAAATATTAGACAACTGGGACGTCATGCTAAAGAAGTTTATTAAAGTCATGCCAACAGATTACAAACGCGCACTGGAAATGCTTGCCCAAGAAAAGAAGAGTGAAGACAGAAAGGCCGTTTTAATATAAAACTCAAAAAAATTATGAAAGATTGTAGCACGAACAGTTGAAAGATATTGATATTACCCTCACCCTGTCCCTCTCGCCAAGGAGAAGGGACTATATTTGAAAAGATATTCGTGTCCATTCGTAGTTAAAAAAATCTTCATAAAAAATGAATTCCGAATTTGGAGAACACCGTGGGTAAACCAACAGGATTTAAAAAATATATAAGAGAAATCCCCGAAAAACGTTCTGTATCAGAACGCCTAAAGGATTACAAAGAACTCTATCTACCGTTTGAGGAAAAAACCCTCAAAAATCAGGCAGGTCGATGCATGGATTGCGGCGTGCCCACCTGCCATGCAGGCTGCCCATTAGGAAACCTTATCCCTGACTGGAACGATCTCGTCTATAACGAAGATTGGGAAGAAGCCATCCAACGTCTTCATGCCACTAACAATTTCCCTGAATTTACCGGTCGACTATGTCCTGCCCCCTGCGAAGAAGCATGCGTGCTGGGCATTATCGAACCTGCTGTGACGATCGAAGAAATTGAAAAACAGATCATCGAACGCGCGTTCAATGAAAATCGGGTCAAACCGAATCCTCCTACACAGCGAACCAGAAAAACAGTCGCCGTTATTGGATCCGGGCCCGCAGGACTAGCCGCTACACAACAGCTCAACCGTGCCGGACATACCGTGACCCTCTTTGAACGCGACGACCGTATTGGCGGTCTTCTTCGATACGGCATCCCAGACTTTAAAATGGAAAAATGGGTGATAGACAGACGTCTAAAAATCATGGAAGCCGAAGGCATCCACTTCGAAACCAGCGTCGATTTTGGGAAGAATCGAGATAGTAAAGAACTACAAAAATTTGATGCCATCGTCCTTGCAATGGGCTCGACAAAATCACGGGAGTTACCCATCCCTGGTGACGATCTAGAGGGCATTCATATGGCCATGAATTTTCTAACCCAACAAAACAGAGTCGTGGCAGGTGATGCTCTTAAAACCATGGATCAAATCCATGCCAAAGATAAACACGTCATTGTGATTGGTGGTGGGGACACCGGAAGCGACTGTATCGGAACATCAAATCGACAGGGCGCAAAATCCGTAACAAACTTTGAACTATTTCCCCAACCCTCAGAGGACCGCCCAGATTATCAACCATGGCCTTATTGGCCCCTACGCTTACGTACAAGTACCTCTCATGCAGAAGGTGTCGACAGACATTGGGGGATCCTCACAAAAGAATTTAAAGGATCAAATGGGAAGGTCGAAAAATTGGTAACCGTTGATGTAGAATTTTTGGCCTCGGAAAATCCAACACAACCGACCATGAAAGAAGTTCAGGGTTCAGAAAAAGAATGGCCAGCTGATCTTGTTATCTTAGCCCTTGGTTTTGTCGGTCCTGAATCCGAAGGGCTTATCACAGAACTAGGCATTGAACTCGATGAACGCAGAAATATTAAGACAGACTCGAAATATACAACCAATATTCCGCATATATTCAGTGCAGGGGATTGTTGTCGAGGCCAATCTCTCATTGTCTGGGCGATATCCGAAGGACGCGAAACCGCCCATGCCGTGGATCAGTACCTAACGGGAACTTCCAATCTTCCCAGTAAAGGTAATGGCGATCTTCCTCGAATTCCTTTTCAAGTCTAAATCGTCAAGTCTTCGATCTGTGCGGTTGCAACGATAAAACGATCTACTTAAACAAGTATCTCAAAAGAGGTCGTATGAAGTACCCCTTCACGCGGATGGAGTTAAACGGGAACAATAGCAGGAAACAGATTTTTTTAACCGCAGAATGACGCAGAAGAGTCCGGACGAAATCAGATCATTTTTTTCTGTGTCATTCTGCGGTTAAAAGAAAGCTTAAAGCGGTAGTGCTCAGATCGTGATGAATGGAAATCTTTCATCCATTCGCTTTCCATGTAATGTAGGCACCAAGATAAGTGTTAGTTGCTGAAGCAGGAGCTAGAGCATTTAACGATTGAAATGCCTCTCTAGAAGATCTATACTCCATGACATGAGTATAGCAACAGCAGAAATCCGGCGGCGTGCGATAGATGCCTACAAAATGGGCAAAGGTTCCCAGGCCGATATCGCATCTTCTTATCGTGTAGATCTTAGAACGTTTCAGCGTGGGCTCTCTTGTTTCAACGAAACCGGACAGACCGCTCCCCGACCGCGTGGGCATTGTCAGGCCTTCTACAGCGGAAAGCAGCTCAAGGCGTTGGCTCAACTGGGGGGCAAACATCCCGATGCAACGCTTGAAGAACTCAAGAACATGAGCGGCGTGAAGGGGTCGATCATGGCCGTACAGCGGGCGTTGAATCGGTTGGGCTGCCGGTATAAAAGAAACGCTTCACGCCAGCGAGCAGGACCGGGCGGATGTAAATCTCTTGAGAAAGCAGTGGATCCAAGAGGTGGCCAAACTTGATCCAAGTCGCCTTGTCTTTATTGATGAATCCGGGGCGAAAACGAATATGACTCGTCTGCGGGGCCGGGCGTTGGGCGGGAACAGGCTTTTTGCCAAAACGCCTCATGGACATTGGTGTACCACCACCTTGATTTCTTCGGTCCGCCTGGACGGAACAACAGCGGCCATGGAGGGGGAGGGGGCGACAGACACGGCTGTTTTTGGAGAATATATTCGCCCGGGTTCTTCTCCCGACTCTTTCACCTGAAGACATCGTCATCATGGACAATCTTCGCGTCCATCACAATCCCAAGGTCATTGAACTCATTGAGTCATGTGGGGCCCATGTAAGATTCCTTCCACCCTATAGCCCCGATTCCAACCCCATTGAAAAAATGTGGGGCAAGATAAAGAATCGGTTGGGCAGCCTTGCAGCCCGCAGTCAGCAGGAACTATCTGAAGCGATCACACAAGCGTTCGAAGAGGTTTCTCCCGACGAGGTAATCGGCTGGTTTTCTTCGTGCTACATCGCGACACCTCAATCGTGAAGCGCTCTAAAGTAAATGAATTCGGGTTATTATCTGTAACAACTGCCGTCCATTGCAAGAAAGATGCTCCGCTATTTGGGTAGTATACTGCACGTATAAGAGAAGAAGTTGAAGTATAAGAGCCGTCTCTAACTTTTACTGTAGTCACATAATTATTTCTATCGTATAAGCCGTTCCCTACGCCCCACGACGGACAAAAGCTACATGAATAAATATATTCAACCTCTATGAGTTTAGGTATTCGTCCTAAATTATGCGTGATCGTCAACGACTGATTCGGCGGGGTTCCGACGTTCCAATAAACCTGACCTATTTTGAACTCGTTAGAGGTCTCCATCTTGATGGTAGTCAATGTATTGCCGCTAATAGCAACCCCCACTAGTTTACCGGGTGAGGTATCAATAGTACCTGATGGAGTCCCTAAATAATATTTTACGCCTTCATTCAATCCGCTAAATCCGCTTACAAGCCCATCGATTTGAATATCAATCGACTCTCCAGCGTTTGCACTAGAAGTAGCAAACCCTAAAAAGTCTGTTTTATTAACATTCGTGCTGTTGCAAGAATAGACACGATGGTCGCTGTAAACCCGGAAGGCAAAATCATTCGTTGGATCCGGAGACCAGGTGAAACCGAAATCGGCACTAGAGAGATAGCTGCCATTTCCATATACACTAGAGGAACTATACTGCCATGAGATGTAGTTCGACACATCTCCTCCAGGCACACCTACCACAATTGCATAATTGGTTAATGAAGTCACAGGGACCGGAGTTGAAAAGGCACATTCAATCCAGCCGTCTTGTAACGCTGAGGCGCTTAGAGTCACGGTGCCTAAAGGAGAAGAAAGAGGGTGACTATTGGTATCCACTCCATGAATAGCAACTTCAATATTTCCCCCCGGAGATCCTACCTTTTTTAGTAATAAGTTGATCTGCCGTATTTCTTTTGTGCCGCTGTCGGTATAAAAAACTTGTGCATATTTATTCACACCGAAGATGTTGGCATCTACACTGCCTGTATCTTGGTTAAGGATTAAACCTTCTTTGTCCATATAAACGGGTATAGGTGTTATGCCTCCGTTTAATGTTTCACCCGCAACGAGTTGAACGGTATTCAAGTTTTCAGCGCTCGAAGAATCTGCCCCACCATTCCCAGATGTGGCGGCTACTAAGGCATAAGGCGCGGCCAACAGCCGTGTCTGTCGCCCCCTCCCCCTCCATGGCCGCTGTTGTTCCGTCCAAGCGGACCGAAGAAATCAAGGTGGTGGTACACCAATGTCCATAAGGCGTTTTGGCAAAAAGCCTGTTCTCGCCCAACGCCTGGCCCCGCAGACAAGTCATATTCGTTTTCGCCCCGGATTCATCAATAAAGACAAGGCGACTTGGATCAAGTTTGGCCACCTCTTGGATCCACTGCTTTCTCAAGAGATTTACATCCGCCCGGTCTTGCTCGCTGGCGTGAAGCGTTTCTTTTATACCGGCAGCCCAACCGATTCAACGCCCGCTGTACGGCCATGATCGACCCCTTCACGCCGCTCATGTTCTTGAGTTCTTCAAGCGTTGCATCGGGATGTTTGCCCCCCAGTTGAGCCAACGCCTTGAGCTGCTTTCCGCTGTAGAGGGCCTGACGATGCCCACGCGGTCGGGGAGCGGTCTGTCCGGTTTCGTTGAAACGAGAGAGCCCACGCTGAAACGTTCTAAGATCTACACGATAAGAAGATGCGATATCGGCCTGGGAACCTTTGCCCATTTTGTAGGCATCTATCGCACGCCGCCGGATCTCTGCTGTTGCTATACTCGTGTCGTGGAGTATAGATCTTCTAGAGAGGCATTTTCAATCGTTAAATGCTCTAAATTGCCACTTTGAGAAAAACTGATAGCGGGCCAGCCATTGACCAATGCCAGGGAGGTGTCCGTTGCATTGTTGTTTCCGGTAGACACGGGATCCCCCCCAAGTCGTGCCACCTGTGTCTGACGATCTTATATACTTCCCCCCATAGCCAACCGCAGGCGTATTCCCAATAACGGCTAGTGAGTTATTATCAATATTATAAATGCTAATTCCAAAGTCGAGGGTTATCGTCGTTCCCCATGACGTTCCGTTGGCATCACTGGCTCGGACAAATCTTAAATAAGTGGTACCGTAAGGGTAAATATAACTGATAGCGGGTATTCCATTGACAATGACTAGCGAGGAAATAACTCCAGCTCCAATATATTGAGGGGAGCCCCAAGCGGTGCCATCGGCATTATCCGCGCGCACATACCACACTTCGTTTCTGATCTGAAAACTAATAGCTGGCTTCCCATTAACGATTGAAAGTGAGTTATATCCGAAAGAATCAGAATCGTGGTCGGTCGCTCTGGTTGTTTCCACTGCATTTTCTGCGGCCGTTACCTGAGCCGTGAAATTACTGGGGGTTGTACTGAAAATAAACGGTTCGGCGCTCACCCCCGCCAGGGAAGAAGTGGTTTGTGCGCTTAACGTCACGATAGGGGCTTGGCTGAATGACGGGTTAAAATCAACGGAAAAGGTAAGATCACAATTAATGAATCCATCACACGTAAGGTTCGTAAATCCTGACAAAACGCTGGAGCTCCCATCGGATGTGGCGGCCACCAGCGCATAAGGTGCGGCCAATACCCGTTCCCGCGGAGTGAGTTCAGAACCATCAATGGTAATACTCAACCAGGCATTCGCCCCCGCCACAGTTAATGCAGCTGTTAAATCACTTTCCGAACCACTTCCATTCCCGTTATCACCTAGATAAGTAGAATATAAACCATCGGTAACATCAACCAAATCGTCTTCCTGATAGATCAAGGTTCCTCCAGTAGAAGCATTGTACAAGCTTAAGGTCACGGTCATGTTATTGCTGTTGACCAAACTACTGTTTTGGATGAGTCGGCCTTGGTAATTGATCATACCCGGCACCTCTCCCCAAACAGGATTGCTCAACAGAACCCCTAAAAAAATAAACATACTTGTATTTTTCATAACCGAATCTCCTTGTTTATAATGAAACCATCTCATCACATTAGTCTCTTACGGGGCTACTGCCATCCAGTTCACCTGTATACGAGAAGGAGTTGTCCCTCCCATTGTCACATATCTTATACTTCCTTGTCTGCGATATAACTGACCGCCGGTTCTCCGTTGACAATGGTCATGGAGGTGTAGGTGCCTGCATTTCCATCGTTATCTACGGTGACAGGCGGGGCCCAGGAGTCGCCATCCGGATCTAATGCGTTGACATATTTCAACATATCATTTGAGGAGTCATAATAACTGATCGCCGCGTTTCCATTGACGATTGCGAGTGAAGAATAGTAACCTACTACAATTCCTACGCCATTGCTGGTATCGACAGGGATGGGCGAAGCCCATAACACACCACTGGAGTCACTGGATCTAACATATTTCAAATCGTAACCCTGATTATCATGATAGCTGATGGCTGGATGGCTGTTAACGATAGCTAAAGAGTTGATATGGGCCCCCATTCCGCTCGCAATGGTAGTCGGTGTGTTAGTCCAAAAATCACCATAAGAATCGTTAGCTCTTTCATACATTAAATTGTCACCGAAGTAAAAACTGATGGCGGGCTTTCCATTGACCAGCGCCAGGGAGTTGTACTGTCCATCTTTTGCGGTAGATACGGCAGGTTCCCAGGAAGTGCCACTTGCGTCTGATGCTCTTTTATAGGCTATCGCATTCATCTGTATGTTTTTATAACTAACCGCAGGCTTGCCTTCGATAATGGCTAATGAGCTCTTTGCCCTTCCGCCAGGATCGAGGATTATAGGCATTCCCCATGATGTTCCGTCGGCATCATTGGCTTGAACAAATTTTAGATGATAATAGGTGGGGTGATAATAACTGATAGCAGGCACTCCATTGAAAACGGCCAGGGAGGGGGCTGCTCCGCTATTCCCTACAGTTTCAATAAGTTGAGGGGAGCCCCAGGCGGTGCCATCGGCATTATCCGCGCACACATACCACACCTCAGCTCCCTTCTGAAAACTAATGGCCGGCTTTCCGTTAACGGTCGCGAGTGAAGTATATTTGGAATCATTATAGTTATCACTGACCGCTGTGCTTATTTTCACCGCATTTTCCGTGGCCGTTACCTGAGCCGTGAAATTACTGGGAGTTGTCCTTAAAACAAACGGTTGGGCGCTAACTCCCGCGAGCGAAGAAGTAGCTTGTGCGCTTAACGTCACGATAGGGGCTTGGTTGAATGGCGGGTTAAAATCAATGGTAAAGGTAAGGTCACAATTAATAGGTCCATCGCATATAAGGTTTGTAAATCCGGATAAACCACTCAAGTTTCCCCCTGATGTCGGGGTTACCAACGCATAAGGTGCGGCCAACAGCCGTTCCCTCGGAGTTAGTTCAAAACCATCAATGGTGACACCCAACCAGGCATTCGTCCCGGCCACAGTTAGCGCTGCTGTTAAGTCACTTTCCGAGCCACTTCCATTCCCATTATCGCCCAAATAGGTAGTATATAAACCATCCGTAACATCCACGGTGTCGTCTTCCTGATAAATCAAACTGCCCCCGGTCGAGGCATTGTACATGCTCAACGTCACCGTCATGCTATTGCTGTTGACCAAACTACTGTTTTGGACGAGTCGTCCTTGGTAATTAACCATACCCGGGATTTCACCCCAAACAGGGCTGTCTAACAGGTCGTTGCCCATAAAAAACAAAATGCCAACAGCGATGAGCCATTTCTTTTTTTTCATACCTGAACCTCCTTGTTTATCATACATGATTATTCGCGGAATACTCGTAACGTTAACGAATACTTTCTATAAAAATAAAGCGGTTCGTGGCAATGGTTCCCGTCCATGTAAAACTATTGGTCACCTTGTACCACGGGGCTGTTCCTCCCATAATATTGGTATCCGTTAACGAAAGGGCGTTTCCGAATCCGCCCCATTGATTTTCGGTCCACACGATATGACGAGTTCCACCACCTCGCCCAATCCAATGTACCCGAAAATTACCTCCCGGCAACAATTCCAGAGAAACAATCGAAAGGTGGTGAGCCGCATCCGTTGGATCAAAGCCTCCGTTAGATTCTACACTGTCCGTCATGCCATCGCCATCGGTATCCGGATTGTTTGGGTCACTGTTTGCTAAGCCCACGAATGCAGAACCGTCTATTTCGGTTGAGTCTTCGAGTCCGTCCCCATCGTTATCAGGGTCAGCTTCGATAGGAATCCCATTGGCGCTCAAGACGTGTGGACGTAGAAAACTGCTCCCTATAAATCCCGCATAATGTGTGTAGGTTCCATCAGAAGAAACACTCACGGTTCCCGGTTGGGCCAGGGCATGGACATTGGCATAAGTCCCTCCATGGGTAACCCACGTACCTGCGGAGGTCGTGACAGATGCGGTCTGATCAAACGCTCCTTCACTCAGGCTAGACAATAAACACAAAATCGCGAAAGTCGTCAGGAGAAGAAATTTCTTTTTCATTTTTTAGAATACCTCGACAAATCTAATACCTGAATCCGTCAGCTATCGCTTCGGAAGGCGTTTTGGGGCTCAAAAGTTGAAAATTTTTTCCTTGAGATGCTCGCTTTTGGGCGGATTAGGACCGGCCAAGTATCACCCTGATGAATTTTTTGAGCGTACAGGTCAGATTCACTCTGATTTGGCCATTTTGGGGCGTAGGCCTCCTTGGGCAGTCGCCTTAGAGTATTGTTAAAGGTGCACGGAGGGCTATGCGAAGGAATGGGCAATATCTTGTATCACTTCAAACCAGCGACAACGCTTGCCAAAGTGAAGTTCAATTCGTCCGGCGTGGCGGACCAATCGAACCGCGCAATAGGTTGAAGGCCACCATGGCGCATAACAGAATAATCTTATTGGCACAGAGTCTCCCCAAAGGCAATCGCTCAACATCAAGATCGCTTTTGAGTTCACTGTGGTACTGCTCGCTGGGGCCATGTCCATGATAGAGATCTAGCACCGTCTTGGCACGACAAGAGAGGTTCGTCCACCAGGTGTTTACCTCAAGTTTAGGAACCAGAAGTTTCTGACCATCGATATCGATGGTGCGTTCAATCACTTCGAAGGCCACCGGGACACAAGGGCGGTTTTGGTCATCACCGGGATGGAAATGATCGAAAAAGCCTGTGTAAACGTTCTTGCCTTCACGACTGTCTTGTTTGTCTCCAACTCGGCGTGCAAGGGCCAGCATTTGTTCAGGACATTCGCGGCGAGGATTTCGCTTTACGATAAAATAATGATCCCCAAAAGCGTCGAAGTTATCGGCCGCAGCGTTGCCACTATCAAGCCGAAGCAAACATTTTCCACCTAGGCCCAGGGTCTGGAGCGTTTCAACGCTGCGGGCAATAAACGCGGTCGTTCCCGACTGACAATGTTGTTTACCGGGTCGAAGTTCGCACTCAAGCATGTGGCCTTGAGTGCCCACATAGGCAAATATCGGGGCGTAACCATCATGGCCCTTCTAGGTGTAGGAAACGCCTTCTTTCGAAGAGCCTGAGTGATCCAAAGGGCTCACATCGATATCGACGGGAACAAGATCAAGCCCTTCGACATCTACCTAGCCAAAGGGGCCCGAGGAAAGAAGTTCGGTGTTGAGTTTGCGTAGCCCCACATGGGTTCTGGCTGGGGGCAGGTCGTCGAAACGACGTCGGAACACCGGCTCAGAGGCTACCTTTTTAACTCCCCTTTTTAAGTCCAAAGGCATTCATAAAAATCTCATCACCCCGGTACAGGTCGATATCATTGAAATCGGTTCGACCGTTGCAAAGTAAGCCGATCTGGGTAAGGAGGATCTCCCGATCAGAGATCGCATCGGAGCGGCGTGGTTGAAAATTGGAGGGAAGAATCCGTTGAGCATGATCCTCAAGCAGTAGGCCGCAAAGATGATTTCCGCTTGTGCTGTTGAGTTCGCCCTTGCCAGTCTTTATTTTATATTGTTTCATATACACACCTGTTGGGGTGGGGTTGTTTGTTTGAATACGGGTATCCTCCCCGCTTTAGCCCAACAGGTAATGAAAAATCGTCAGATTTTATCTGACGGATTCAGGTTAGAGTTAATCTGCTATCTCTCATGTATATACTCGCTCAAGAACACAATTTTCTTCCGTATAAAAATAGAGGCTTAGTAGATTATATAAAATGGGATTCAAACGCAAGTCTAATTCCATCCGGCAGACAGCGAGATTTCGATAGCCCAATGGTATCGTCATGAGGATTCCCAAAGGCGCGGATTCTATAATCAAGTGCAACAAAAGAAAAATGAGCTCAGATCTGTATCTGACATCTTGAGATTAAAGAATAAATTGGATACAGGATCGGTCAAGAGCCTGTATCAACAAGGTCTATAGGACATTCGGGTATCGATGCTACAAAGAGTTTACCGTACCACTTATTCCTCACACGACTGTCTAAGACCACGATGGTCCCTTCATCGGTTGCAGTACGAATAAGGCGACCGACTCCCTGACGAAATTTCAAAATCGCTTCAGGCAAGGAGTACTCTTTAAACGGATCACCGCCTTGTTCTTTAATCCGATCTATTCTTGCCTTTGTTACGGGCTGATCAGGAACTGCAAAAGGGAGGCGGGTTATAATCACATTGCTTAAGGCTTCACCCCGCACATCTACACCCATCCAAAAACTGGCCAGACCAAACAAAACACTGGGAACATCCTCCTGAAACGTTTCTAACATGGCATGACGAGGCATGCCGGTTCCTTGCACAAGAAGTGTGATCTTCTGATCGCTAAAAAACGTTTCTACTTCATCGGCGACCCTTTTCATAAAAAAATCACTGGTAAATAAGACAAACGCACGCCCTTTTGATTGTGTCACAAAATATTTCACGGCTTTAACGACCCCTTTGAAATAACCTTCTGCATCACTAGGGTCTGGCATGTTTTTGGGGATCAAAATGCGCATGTGTTGACTATATCGAAATGGGGACCCTACCCGCAAAGTGCCTCCTTTATTCACCCCTACCCGCTCTTGGAAATAATCTAAGGTGTTTTGTACGGCAAGAGTGGCGCTTGTCATAATGACGGATGAAATTTTTTCAAAAAGGTTTTCTTTTAGTACTGGGGCGACTTCAATTGGCGCTGAATATAATACGAGCTGTTTTTTACGCCGACCTTCCAGTCCAACCCAATAAACGTGATCAACATGGGTTTGATGCAAAAAACTTTCCAATCCCATACTTAACTCTAAGCCACGACGATGAACAGATTGAAGTTCAGCGCGTAAATCTTCGTCTTTCATATCCTCAGAGACCTCTTTAAGGATGGATATAATGTAGTTGATACGGCTAAAGATTCCGGTCTGGATAGACAAAGGCTCAGACACTGTTCGTTGACGAATCCCGGTCTCCAATTTTGCCCATTCATGAATCTGCGCAAATAATTCCTCCACATGATCCCATAAATCCATAACGGCATTGGCCCCTTTTCCATGTTTTATGAGTGGAAACAACCCTTTGGTCTGTTCTGGATTGTATAATCGTCGCATCCAATGCTGGAACCCAAATTGCGATATACGCAATCCCACATGTTCAGTCGCTACCTGTTCCATTTGATGGGCTTCGTCAATAACAACAACCGAATGGGCCGGCAAAAAACCTCCTCCTTTGGTTTCCAGCGCTAAGTTTGAAAATAAAAGATGATGATTTACAATGAGTAGATGAGCTTCTCGAATACGTTTCCGAGCTTTCATAAGGAAACAAGCCGAATATTCAGGACATTTTTGCCACATGCAATTACCCTGTTCCACACAGACCACGTCCCAAACATCCCCGGGCGGCACGACCTGCATATCCTGCAGGCTCCCTTCGCATGTCTCGTTCGACCATTTTCGAATCGCGTTTAGTTCTGATTCTTTGTTTTTTTGAAAAAGATCGGGGCCCATTTGCTCTGCACGGGCCAGTCTTCGTAAACAGAGATAATTGCTCCGGCCTTTAACTAAAACGGCTTTAAAATCTACGCCTATATGTTTTTGTAAGAATGGAATATCTTTATACATCAACTGTTCTTGCAGACTAATGGTGTGGGTAGCAACAATGACCTGCATTTTCTGTTCAACAGCCGCTAAAATTAAGGGGACCAAATAGGCGAAGCTTTTTCCGACACCCGTACCGGCTTCAACCACCAAATGGGTTTGGGCTTCTACAGCTTCAGCAACCGCTTCAGCCATAGCCAATTGTTGTGGGCGAAATTCATAAGGAAAGGCCCCTCCCGCAATGGCATGCTCTAATCCCCCACCCGCTTCAAAGAAAGCTTTTGCAAACTTCTGGATATCTAAAGTAGAGCCAACAGGCTCTATGTTTGATTGTGGTGCAATCATACTGGATGCTAGATACTGGATTCTGGATATTAGATGCTCGATGCTTGATCCATTATTCATCCCGCATCTAGCATCCAACCATGGAGCGAGCGAAGGGATTCGAACCCTCGACAACCACCTTGGCAAGATGGGGCTCTACCACTGAGCTACGCTCGCTTTATAAAAAAATGGATGATAGTATTTCCTGAAATGAAAGCAAGAGCAATTGCCATTTAATGGAATCTAGGGTAGTTTGTTTTAAATAAACTTTGAACAAAGAACCCTTACCCCTAAAAAAAGGAGGCCCCATGGCTCTTATTACAGAAAGCGGACCGGAAACGTTATCGATTGGATCGAAAGGGCCCACCTTTAATCTTCCAGCAACGGACGGCACTGAGTATAGCCTTCAATTTTTTAAGGAGAGCAAAGCCGTAGTTATCTCCTTTACGTGTAACCATTGCCCTTATGCAAAAGCGTACGAAGATCGATTTATCGACCTTACACAAAAATTCACTTCTCAAGGAATCGCTTTTGTAGCCATTAATTCAAACGATGACATCAATTATCCGGATGATAGTTTTGAAAACATGAAAATCCGAGCAAAGAACAGAAACTTCCCTTTTCCGTATTTACGGGATCATTCACAAGAAATTGCCAAAGCGTATGGCGCGGTTTGTACCCCCCATTTTTTTGTATTGAATCAAAACAAAAGTCTCGTTTATGAAGGTCGCCTTGACGATAATTGGAAAGAACCTTCTTCGGTAACCTCACGAGATTTATATAACGCCGTTGAAGCCATCGTGATGGATAATCCCGTATCTACACCGAATACCAACCCCATGGGATGCAGCATTAAATGGAAATAGAAAGTTTAACTACTAAAGGTCCCTTAGAGAAAACTTAAGTGAAAGGAAAAAATTGATAGCTATGACCTTGATCACTGTCATCTTCGTCGTAGTGAGCATTGCAACGTTTGTTAACATCATGCTTCCAACGGCTATGAGGTGGGTACCATCGTACAGCTAGAGTCTATCTCTGCCGAACGGGTAAGAATGTAGAACGCTTTGATTCAGCTAGAGTTTTTGGTTGGTTAATTTTATTGTGTTTACCCATTGTAACGTCTATTTCCGGAATTGTGATCCTCGTGTTTTTCTTCAGGCTCTAGAAAAAGAATATTGGGGTTACTGAATAAAAAAAGTCAAAAAGGACGCTTAGCTCAGTTGGCAGAGCAGCTGACTCTTAATCAGCGGGTCCAGGGTTCGAGCCCCTGAGCGTCCACCAACCTCACTTTTTTGTTATCTTTAAAACAAGGGGAATAAGAAGGATAAAAAATATCGCATTAAAAACATAAATAGCTCTAACACCTAAATGGGTTGCAATCAAACCGCTTAAGAGAGGCGCCATCATCCACCCCATTGATCGGGCGGTAGCAGCCCACCCAAATATAAATCCACGACGGTTTTCGGGCGTAGCTCTCGCTAACCATACTTGTAAGATGGGATCAAGACCACCAGAACAAAATACCATTCCGAAACGAGCCGTATAAAGTGTCATAAATGAAGAGGCCATTCCTTGAGGGATGACGCATATTCCAGCCCCTAATAGTAGAACCGGTATGATCCTGTGAGGCGGTAGACGATCCGCTAGAGGACCTATAATAAGACCGCTCAACAAACCTGCAACGCTGCTTACAGCAAAGAGCCCTCCCATCCAAAGAGAGACCCCTTCAAGACGACCGCAAATTTCCTGTACTAATAAAGGAACCATCGCCATATCAAACTGTCTGACCACCCCCATTAAAATAAGGAGAATCAATATAGGCAATGCCGGCCCTAGCTGAGGCCAAGATAATTTAGGTCGTTCGTCAGAAATCGGCAACCCGATCTTCATTTCGTTAACAGATTCTTTTGTGCCCAGTAAAATTAATAACCCAGCTATAAAAAGAAAAGTACTCGAAAACAAAAAAGCGTTTCTATACCCTGCGCAATCAGAAAAGATCCCTCCCAACAAGGCACCAACCATTACCCCCGAAAAGACGGCTGAACTCAACGAACCTAACGCAAAACCACTACGATGCTGAGGGGTCTGAGCGGCCACCATTGCTTGAGCCGCCGTAACCGTCCCGGTCAACATACCTTGGATAAAGCGTAAGATAACGAGGGATTCAACGTTCTGGACCCACCCCATACATAGCAAAACAAAAACCGCGGAAAAATTTGCGCGTAACAACATGAGTCGTCGACCATATCGATCTGCTAATAAACCCCATACAGGCGCAAAGATGGCTAGCGCTAAGGGTGTGGCCGCCGCAAAAAAAGAGATCCATAGTTTAAGTTTGCCCGGATCATGGATACCCAGTTCTTGAATGTAATAAGGGGCAAAAGGCATAGCAAAAGAAAAGCCCATAATGGAGAAAAACTGGGATAACCACACAAAAATTAAAGTACGTTTCCAATGCATTGCGGCACATTTCTTATTATTCGGAGTTGTTTCTTATATAAAATTGAACTAGATAGTACGTATACCATGAAAAACAAAAAGGGCATACCCTTATCCAACATTCTCAAGACACTTCAGGATCTAGCTCCACTCGAGTTAGCTGAAGGGTGGGATAATACAGGACTTTTGATCGGTCCCACAAAACCTAGACCCATTACGTCTATCCTCTTAACACTTGATTTAACGATGGCTGTTTTGGAAGAGGCCCTACGTGAAAAAACGGACATGATCATTGCGTATCACCCCCCTATTTTTGAGCCTATTAAAGCGTTGACTCGGAATGATCCAAAAGGACGTTTGGTCCTACAAGCCATACAAGCAAATCTAGCAGTGTATTCACCTCATACAGCATTGGACACTGTCGATGGCGGGCTCACAGACTGGCTTTGTGAAGGAGTCGGGAATGGAACACATCATCCAATATATTCAATAGAAAAGCAGGGAATAGGCACAAAAGGTCCCGGTCGGGTATTAACCCTTGATACCCCACTCCTATTAACCACCATTCGTAAAAAGCTTAAAAAGCATCTGGGGATAAAATTTCTCCGTGCCGCTCTGAGTTCACCACATAAAAAAACAAACACCCGATTTAAAAAGGTTGCGCTATGTCCAGGTGCAGGAAGTTCTGTACTCCAAGATGTACAAGCTGATTTGTATGTTACGGGAGAAATGCGTCATCATGATGTATTGACCGCTCTTGAAAGCGGGATAAGCGTTCTATTGTGTGAGCATGCACAGTCTGAACGTGGATATCTGCCTATCTTTAAAAGGAAATTAGAGCAGCGTCTCGGCCATGAAGTTAGAACTAAACTTGCTACAAGCGACTTTGGTCCTCTTCAGATTATGTAATCGATGTAGAAAACACTCCCTCTCGAAGAGACCTCTAAAAAGAATCATCTCCTATAGAACATAGACGGAGACACTCCAAATGTTACAGACAATCTAACCATCTAAATCTAGCACAACAGTAGAGCAGTCTATTATAAAACCGATCTTATGGCCTGATTTCAGCATTATATCGGTAGAATGCTTTATCTAACCTGGATCCGTCAGTTAAACGTGGAATTTCTGTGCGAAGGCTTTGGAGGCAAAAGGTTACAAAAAAACGTAGGCGCACCCATAGGGTGCATCAAGGTTTTTTTGTAGCTCTTTTTGGCCCAAATGATTCGCACAGAAATTCCACGTTTAACTAACGGATCCAGGTCTAAATCATTTGATATATCAATAAAGCTTATTGTAGAGCTTTGTACAGCAACCGTGTCGATTCCCATCCATAACGCTTCAACAAGATTCGTTGTACGTTCTAGTATAAAAAGAGAACCAATGATTGCTCCGTCGGTTCCTACCTGAATACCTTGTGCCACAGACCCAATGGAGGTCACTGAAAATATCAGACCTAAATCTGTTACCGTAGTAATTGCTACACCCGTATTATTGTCTGGATTTGGGTCTCCTGTATCAGACGTTGATGTAACGGTATTCACAAACGTTCCTGTCGTGGTTGGAAGAGCCACAATCGCTACTTGCCCGGTATTGCTACTTAGTAGATCCCCTAAGTTGCAGATCACAATCCTTCCAAAGTCTGTACACTGAGCACTCGCGCTTACAAAGCTAAACGTTACTGGCAATGTATCGACTACAATGACATTGGTCGCTGTGTCCGGTCCACTGTTTATGACACTGATGGTATAGGTCAACTGATTGCTCACCGCTATACTGGCGCTTCCACTCTTGATCGTGCTTATGTCGGCATTGCCTGGCAACGTAGCCAATACCGTGTTCGTGGTCGACCCCACATCATTACTTGAAACCGGATCTGATGTATCTGAAGAAGTCGTGGCGGTATTTACAAAGGTTCCTGTCGTGGTTGGGGTGACCACAATGGCTACTTGACTGGTACTATTAGCAGGCAAATCATTCAAATCGCAGGCCACGATTCCTCCTACTTCCGTACAGCCAGCACTAGCGGCAGCAAAGGTGAACCCAGAGGGCAAGCTATCAGTGATCACCGTATTAGAAGCAACATTTGCACCGTTATTTACAACGGTAAGTGTGTATATAAGTTGGTTGCATACCGCAACAGGATCTGGCTGGCTACTGGCACTTGTGCTTAAATCGGCAGTACCCTCTGCTGCGACGGTTACGATATTGGTCGTCATTCCGGCATTATTTACTTGCATCTGGGTCTCCGGTGGCAGAACTCGATGTGGCAACGTTCACAAACGTTCCCGTCACGGTTGGTATAGCCACAATGGCAACCTGATTGGTATTGCCACTGAGGAGATTCCCTAGATTACATATCACAATTCCACCAACATCTGTACACTGAACACTCGCGGTTGCGAAGTTAAACGTTGCTGGCAATGGATCCACTACGATCACATCGGTCGCCGTATCCGGTCCACTATTTATGACAGTGATGCTATACGTCAACTGATTGCTCACCGCTATACTCTGGATGCGCTTCCACTCTTGGTCGTGCTTATGTCGGCATTGCCTGGCAACGTAGCCAATACCGTGTTCGTGGTCGACCCCACATCATTACTTGAAACAGAATCTGATGTATCTGAAGAAGCGGTCGCCGTATTTACAAAGGTTCCTATCGCGGTTGGGGTAACCACAATGGCTACTTGACTAGTACTATTAGCAGGCAAATCATCCAAATCACACGTCACGATTCCTCCCACTTCTGTACAGCCAACACTCGCGGCAACAAAGGTAAACCCGACCGGTAGATTATCAGTGATCACCGAATTGGAAGCGACGTTTGGACTACTGTTCACAACGGTAACCGTGTATATAAGTTGATTACTTACCGCAACAGGATCTGGTTGACCACTGATAGTTGCACTTAAATCGGCATTACCAGGTGCCACGTCAGTTACAAGGGTAGACTCCTGATATGCATTATTATTGGGCTGTGGATCGCCCGTAATAGATCCTGGATCCGTCAGTTAAACGCGGATTTCTGCACGAACCATTTGGGCCAAAAGGAATTACAAAAAAGCCTCGACGCACCCAGCGGGTGCGCCTGCGTTTTTTTGCAACCTTTTGCCTCCAAAGCATTCGCACAGAAATCCCACGTTTAACTGACGGATCCAGGTAGATGTTGATGTGGCTGTGTTAAAAAACGTTCCCGTCGCCGTTGGCCTCACCACAATAGCAACCTGGCTTGTACTACCACTAGGTAAATCGCCTAGGTTGCAGATAACAATTCCACCAACTTGGGTGCACTGGGCACTAGCGGTCTCAAAGTTGAACGTCACTGGTAATGGATCAAACATGATGACATTGGTTGCGATATCCGGTCCTATATTTATTACTGTTATACCATAGGTTAGCTGATTGCTCACTGCTATGCTAGGCACGCTTCCGCTCTTAACTGTATCCAAATCAGCGCTACCAGGTGCTGCAGCTATTACGGTGTTGATGGCTAAGGCTGTATCATTACTTGGGTTGAAATCCTCCGCAACCGAGGAAACCGTAGCGGTATTGGTAAACGTTCCAATATTCTTGGGTACGACCAGAATGGCAACCTGACTCGTGCTCCCGTTCGCCAAATCGCCTAAATTACACGTTACGGTACCTCCAGATTCCGTGCACCCTAAGCTAGCGCTATCAAAGCTAAAATCGGTCGGTAAGGTGTCGGTCACAACTGTATTTGATGCGGTGTTTGGACCACTGTTTATAACGGTAATGGTGTAAAGCAGCAGGTTATTTAAGACAACTGGATCTATATGACTATTCTTGGTCACACTTAAATCAGCCTGCCCATTCAGGTTGTCACGATAATCAGCATCACCGCCCAGGTTGACATCGCCGTCGGTATCGGGATAGTTGGTTGCTGGAACTGTAATGCCCGCATTTGCGGTCCCAAAAACATTGGTTTCATCAAAGCCATTGCCTAACCCATCAAAATCGGAATCAACTAAAACAGGATTGGTGACTCCATTCTCGTTAAAATCGAGAATTCCATCACTATCCGCATCCATGTCAAGGTAATCATTTGTGCCATCTCCATCGGTATCCACTAAATTGGTTATACCGACTGAGGAATAGGCTGAATCAAATCCATTTGGAAGAGGAGTCCCACCGTTCGGCGCAATATAACTCAGTGTGCCTTGAACTTCAATGTTATCAGGAATTCCATCGCCATCACTATCTAAATCATGATCATTAGGAATTCCATCAACATCTATATCTCCTGACCCGAATGGCACTAACTTAAGCATAATTTCCTTTTGTTTAACCAATGGCGATTTCTGTGAGCAGGCACAATCATTTCGTGCCTTGGTTTAGTCAGCAAATGATAGTTTTTTCGTCGTCTCTTTACAGCTCGAGGTTTACTTCTGCCAGGGCGTTGCCGCAAGGGTCTTTGGGTCATGCTTTCATAGAGCATAGAAATCAAACCGAAACGTTCCTTCCGACTCATTCTCGCTTGATTTAGATTCGGCTCCCAACTGCGCAAGGCTTGAAGCGAAGTTTTGAAGCTAATTTGCCGAACGGGCAAACCAGCCTCTTCAGCCGCCTCATACATGATCCGGCGCATGCAGTTGTAGGCAATAAAATACATCACCATCTCTTTTCGGATCATTTCCGGGCTCTTGCATCGTAAGATATCCATACCCAGCGTTGTTTTTATATCACGGAAAAAGAGTTCAACATCCCAACGCCGAAAATACACATCGGCTAAATCTTTGGCAGGGTACTTTTCTGCATCTAATAATGTGGTGACCAGATAGATCACTTTAGATCGAAAGCCGGGCTGATTGATCGTTATTTTAACTTGGCGTAGCAGCAAGCTAGGGGGAAGGGCTTGAAGATTTTCAGCACTCAGACCGCTTACTTTTAACGGTCGAACCCATCGAATAAGAAGATCACCCTTTCCTAAACTCTTTACCGCATTAATGGCTTTAACAGGAGGTCTTCGACAGAGACTTATGATGCTATCAATGCCTCGTTCTGAACGTTCGCATATATCGCGATAACCACAGAAGGCCTTATCTCCCAACAGGATATCGCCCTTTCGAAAGGCATCGATTTGTTGTCGAAGACGGATGATCTCGCTGACATGTTTGTTGCTGGTTCGGTAACTAAGCAGGGCTCCGGTATGCAGAGAAAAACAGGCCGTTATTCGTGCTGAAGGCAACCCGCATCCTGGCTTCTGATGATGTTGTTGAGGCCATTGATCTTGATTGGGCTTTGTATCTGGCATCGATACACCGGTGCTGTCAACCACCACGATCCGATGACCACGCCAGTTATCGCTAGCACCCATGCTCTCTATCGAATCAACCCCATGAGAATGAATCGTCTTGGAGATCCTCTATCGTTAAATTATTTCTGGCTTTGCAGTAGGCAGAGGTGGCTGAAGAAGGCAGCTGTAGGCCACGTAGTGCTGCATAAGCCTTAAGTTTTTGAACAATTTCTTGACAGCTTCCATCGTCGCTAAGCACTTGAGCAAGGAAGGCCCAAGACGTATTGCTTTTGCTGAAGATCCGGCGACGACTGTGGGTACCGGACACTGCCGGGGCGAGAAGGGACTCGGGAATAAAAGCCCCAAAAGCTTCCCCAAGTTGGGTGAACCTTTTTTGCTTGAGAATCCTTACCTCATCGGCAAGTTTCTGTTGCTTTGAACGGGGTTTCCGACGTAGTGTATGTACGTGAAACCCTGGGAATATCGGTGTTGTTTTTTGCATGTGCCACTATGGCATTTTCATCCCGTATTTTCAGGGTTTTTATCATGCAAAAGGGGTTTAAGTTAGTGCCATTCAGGTTATGGCTAGACTTTCACACGTTAGTCAATCATCATGTTGAGAGCACTGTTTATGCTCGTATTTTATTTAACCGATCCAAAAGTCTTGTAATTTGAAAACAAAAATATACCGTTTTTGCCAAGACTTAAGTCTATGGCTTTTTTTTAGCGGAATGTTGAATGCTGCGTATGCGCTTGGGCCTCATGAAATTGTTTTGCTTGTAAACCAAAACTCGTTGGTCTCTAAAGAAATTGCCAATCATTATATTCAATGGCGAAAAATACCCTCACAAAACGTTATCTCCTTATCACTCCCCGAATCCTTTTTTGCTGGAGAGGTGCAAGTCTCCCCAGAAAATTTTCGTACGATGATCTTTGACCCAACCCTCAAGGCCATCAAAGAACGCCATTTGGATAAATATATATTGGCATGGATCTATTCAGCGGACTTTCCGATACGGATTACATCTCCACAACCCATGTCTCTTCAAGGTATCACTTTCTCGAAAGGCCAGGTCGTAGAGGCCGAACAAATCAAAACCGGTTCTTATCGATCACGTTTATTTTGCGGTCCAGACAAAGCCAACGGACCCCAAGTAAATGGAGGGACACTCGACCAATATAAAAATTCGTTAAAAGAAAAAATGCCTATCCCCAGCATGATGTTAAGTTATGTGGGAACCAATGGGCTTACAAAAAAGGAAGCGTTGACAACACTCCGATCGGGTATGATAGCCGATCACTCTTTTCCTACAGGGACCATTTTTTTTATTAAAAGCGATGATGTTCGATCGACGTGTCGGGATTGGCAGTTTCCGGGTGCTGCAAAAGAACTAAAAAAACTAGGGGTTCAAGCTGTGATTACAACGAATTTCCCTGTGAATCAAACCTCGATTATGGGGGTACAAATGGGAAACGCATATGCTTTTCCTCGACAAGCAGGAATTTATCTTCCCGGAAGTATGGCCGAGCACCTTACTAGTCTCGGGGCTGTATTTCATCATCCTGAACAAACAAAACTTACCGCATGGTTACAAGCAGGAGCAACGGCTTCTGCTGGAACGGTCGTCGAACCCTACTCCGTATGGCCCAAATTCCCACATGCACGATTTTATTGCCACTATGCCCGAGGCTATACGTTACTTGAAAGTTTTTACCTATCGATAAGATCTCCATCTCAAATACTCCTTGTTGGAGAACCGTTAGCCCAACCCTGGGCACCTCCCTTTTCGATCACATTCGTTTCTTTAGATGACCATCCCAAGAAAAAAAGAACCTTTTATGCTCAAGTCTCTCCTTCCATCTTATCCTCGCGTGTTAACTATAGATATTATTTGGATGGGAAAGATGTCACTCAACCCCTAGAACAAGAGACCTTTCATCTAGATACAGAGGTCTTATCTGATGGGTACCATGAACTACGCGCGGTTGCATACACCCAAGGAAGTATTCACTATGAAGCATTCTCTGTCCAAACGTTTGACGTCCAAAACACAGGAAAGAGAGTTGAACTCATCGGCCTTGCACCTGATTCAACCATTGACTTCTCTAACCCCATTCAGCTTCAAGTCCACGTTAAGGGGACACAGAAACCACAATTCGTCGGCGTTATGAACCACGAACGATTGCTAGGCAAAAAGCACGTTCAAGACGAAACTTCGTATACATTCGAATATAACCTCGATATATTGGGGGCCGGCCCCAATCGGTTACAAGCGATTGCTTTTTATGAAGATGAAGAAGTCCGAGGAAAACCTCTCTATTTTGAAATCAAACAAACGGAATAACGTCTTGTCAACACCCTGCATATTTTTTGATCGCGATGGAGTCGTAAATGAATCACCTGGTCCTGGTTATGTCGAAAGCATCGAAGATTTTCATATTCAAGAAGGATTTATTAGCGCTTTACGTGTTGTTAAAGAATATGAGCACCACGCCATTATTGTTACGAATCAACGGGGCGTAGCACGCGAAATCGTTGCTATGGAAGAAATAGAAAACATGCATCGCTTCCTACAAAAACAAGTCAAAAAAGAGGGTTTAGACATATTAGATATTTTCATTTGCCCTCATAATCATGGCACATGTTCATGCCGAAAACCACAACCGGGAATGCTGTTGAAGGCAGCTGACAAACACGATTTGGATCTGCCTAACTCATGGATGATTGGAGATTCCGAAACGGATATACAAGCGGGTCAACAAGCGGGATGTAAAACGATTTTTGTCGGATCTCCTTCAGCATCAACGGAAGCGGATTACAGCATAGATGGTATGAGTCAACTCGCTGATTTTTTGAAAACATATCTCCCCAGATAATCTCCCAACATAATATTTGCCGCCCAAGATTTTTACTGTTTGTGTAACTATTGAGATGAGAACTTCATCGACGGTTTATTTCTCCAAGGGATGGAAGCGTTTTTGAGTCCCGTATCCAGAGGTGCAGACTCAACTTACAAGTGCAAAACCGAAGCTGTCCATCATTTCTTTGGGCGTTCTATATTCTAAGCATTTTCTCGGTCTATTATTCAGTAGCTCCACAGCCCAGCTCAACTGAGCGGAGCTGTGGGCAGCAAAGTCGGTTTTCTTCGGGAAAAACTGGCGAAGCAAACCATTCGTATTTTCGTTGGTCCCTCTTTGCCAAGGGTTTCTCCCTTCAGCAAAGAAAATGGGGGTTGCTATTTTTTTCTGTAGTTTAGCATGGCTGGCAAACTCCATGCCATTATCTACAGTCACCGTTTTACAGGGGAGCCCTGAATCAGCGAACTGAGGTACGGAACGGTTGACCGATTCGGCATTGCATCGAGGTAAAAGATCGGCGATGAGATATCGAGTCGCTCGATCTACTAGAGTGACTACACAGGCCTCTTTTCTCGTTTGGCCCTGAATAGTGTCACCTTCCCAATGGCCTGCCACCTTGCGACTTTCACCCTCTTCGGGGCGTTGGTCAATCATCGTTTGGTTGTGTATACGTGAATGGCTTTTCCGAGTCGCTCGTTTTTTCTTTCCGGGGCCACGCAGGTATTTTCGGTAGCCAGCCCCTCTTGGACTGTACAAGTAGCGGTAGATCGTCATTCGACTGATGGGAGGGTCACCTTCTAGCTTTCTTCGACCTTCAATCTGTTCTGGAGACCAATACTTCGCCAGGAGAGTCTCCACTTGTTCTTTGCTAGCTCCCATCACTTTTTGAGGCTTTCGAGCTAGCTGTAATCGGCTTTGAGCCAGGCCATTTGCGGGTCTTGGGTAATAGCGGCCACGGACTCGATTACGGCGAAATTCGCGCCAAATAGTCGAGGGGGATCGGCCCAGGTGACGGCCAATTTGAGATAAGCTATATTTTTCTTTTAGCATCTGGGCTATCACTTCTCGTTCATAACGGTTTAAATGTTCGTAGGTTCGTGGCATTCTATGTTCTCCTTTGGGGGGGGTCAGATACCCAAAGAATGAACTATGCTGCGGACCTTTGCACTTGTATTGTTACTCTACCATTTTTTGGCGAGTTTATTGACGAGGTGGCTAGGAATAAGTTGGCACATTTGTTGAAGAATAGTAGCATGGCTTCGAGCTGGGGTTGCAGATTTTTTCATAAGCGCTCCTCGGGGTTAATTTCTTAACTACGGTTTCAAGGAGAGTTTATTCTGTAGCCCGGCTCACTTACAGAATACTGATCCGCTTATGGGATGACTGTGAATGAATTATTGTGAGACTCAGCGTGCCCAATCCGTCGAAAAGTGAACATTTCAAGGACAAAGTTTTCAACTTCTGAGACCCAAAACGCCTTACGAACCGATAGCTGCCGGATCCAGGTTACATCCTATTACTTCTTCGGTGTAAAACAGATTTGTTAGTAAAGCATAATTTTGGCCTTTGATGATGTCAAATCGTTTTTGGCTCTTTGCCGACTCACTCAACAGCATAAAATATAGAGTCCGCCAATGATGGAGTTAATTTCAGATGGGGCCTGTAAACGGTTCCAAGAAAATCGATTACTAAGGGTTCGAAACTTTTTGAACAGGAGGCCACAGAGGAAGCAGAGGTTTTGTGAAAAAGCTCTAAGGCCATGAAAATAGGTTTAGGGTATTGCCTTGAGACGGTTTTTCAAGGGATAAACTCGTACGCAAACCTAGCTGCATAAATATGATTCTTGTTGTATTCGTTCTATAGGGTGTTACCGTGTATAAGCTGGCATCGGACGGGGTTAACCCACTATATGTAGAGAGGATAATGTGGGATGAAAAATGTAAATCTGCTTTTAGCTTTAGTCATGTGTGCATGGGCGGGGTGTAAAACGATGGATGCTGAACTGGGGGTTAGCGCTGGGCTCGATGCGCTCAAAGCTATTACGCTGAGTGATAAAGAAGTAAAGGAGATGTCTCGCGATTTTATTGTTTATTCCGATACTAAAAACAAAGTCGCTTCTACAAATAGTACATATGGGAAACGCCTTGCTCGTTTAACAAAAAATCACCAGACAGAAGATGGGTTGGGCCTCAATTTTAAGGTATATACATCCGATCAAGTGAATGCATTTGCCACCGCCGATGGAAGTGTTCGTTTTAATAGTGGCCTGATGGATTTGATGACAGATGATGAAATACGCTCTGTTCTGGGCCACGAAATCGGTCATGTTAAACTACAGCATAGTAAGAAACAAATGAAATTAGCGTATCTAACCAGTGCAGCGAGAAAAGGCGTTGCTGCTCAAGGAGGTCAGCTAGGGGCCTTAGCAACTTCAGAACTCGGTACACTAGGGGCCTTATTGACGAATACAAAGCTTTCACGAAAAGAAGAAACTGAGTCTGACGATTATAGGCTAAGATTTTTAACCCGCCATGGGTATAATCGACAAGCCGCTGTAACCTCTTTAGAAAAACTAGCTGAAATTGCGGGTGGAGGTAGGCTGAGCTTTCTTTCTTCTCATCCAGACCCGAAAAAGCGCGCTGAGAATATACGGAGAAAGTTGTAGGGTTCGGGGCTCTCGGTTATCGGTTCTCGGTTAAGATCAGATCTTTCCACCCCCAATTTCAATCATACGTTTTACCGCTGTATACGCCCGGATTCGTATATCTTCAGGCACGTCAATTACATATTGGGTCTTTAGGAGTGCATCGCGCGTTTCTTCCAGTGTGATTTCATTCATGTGAGGGCAACGAATGCTGCATATCCTGAGCATTTCTTTGTCTGGATTTTCTGCGACAATATTGTCGCCCATACTACATTCAGTGAGAATTAAATACCGCTTGGCTTTTGATGCTTTAACATATTCTACCATCGCGGTTGTACTGCCCGAGTAATCGGCAGCCGCTACAACATCAGGAGGACATTCCGGATGGGCGAGTACCAAGACGTCAGGAAATTGTTTTCGTGCATTTTCAATATCTTCAACCGTAAATTTTTCATGAACTTCACAACGTCCATGCCATCCGATAAGTTGATAGTCGAGGGTCCCGTCATGGGGTTTCGGTTGTTTGGTGGGAAATATAATATGTTTACCCGTTTCGATGGCTGTATTTTTTGCGAGGTATTCATCCGGCAGAAAAATAACGGTATCCGTATGTAAAGACTCTACCACTGCGGCGGCATTACTGGAGGTGCAACAGATATCTGTTTCCGCTTTCACATTGGCGTAGGTGTTCACATAGGTAACAACCGGTACGCCTGGAAATTGTCTTTTTAAAGCCTGAACATCTTCTGCGGTGATGCTGGCGGCCAGGGAGCATCCTGCTTTTTTGGCGGGAAGGAGGACGGTTTTATGAGGGTTAAGAATTTTTGCGGTTTCAGCCATGAACCGGACGCCACAAAAAACAATGATGTCTTTATCTGTTTCCACGGCTTTTCGACTGAGTTCAAGCGAATCGCCTCGAAAATCGGGTACGGAATAGTACAAGGCCGGTTCCATGTAGTTGTGAGCAAGAATAACAGCGTTTTTTTCTTCTTTAAGCCGTAAGATTTCGTCGGCTAATTCGGCCTTATAATTTAGCTCAAACTCAGGGAGCATGCCCTCGAGTTTCGATTTCATTTCTTCATAGATAGGTGGATGGGGCATTCTTAACGTCTTTCTGTTATTTTCTCACGTATTTTCATGCAAAAAATAGTGTAATAAATAATGAGAATAATGCTACCAATCTTTAACGTTTTATCATATAAGGTTCTAATTGTGGTTTATAGGGAACCATAATTTGCTTCACTTTTAATCTTTAAGGTGCCATGGATTAATAAAGAGCGTGAGATCAAGTAATGGCACAAAGAGATGAAAGGTATACGATGAATATATATGTTGGTAATTTGCCATATGGCATGAATGATAATGGCTTACAGGGTGCATTTGAATCTTACGGAACCGTGCAATCGGCATCCGTTATCCTGGATAAGTTTAGTGGCAAATCACGAGGTTTCGGATTTGTGGACATGCCTGATAGTGGTGAAGCAAAAGCGGCTATTGAAGAGATGAATGGAAAAGATTTTGAAGGACGTGCCCTGGTCGTAAACGAAGCACGACCCCGTACAGAAAGACCTGCTGGCGGCGGAGGCGGTGGAGGCCGAGGCGGAGGTGGAAGCCGTGGTGGTGATCGAGGTGGAAGAGGACGTTCTTGGTAAAGTCGTCATTAAAGACGGTCTAACCTAAAATCCGGAAAAAATCCCAGATTTTTTCTGGTTCTATTCCGTTTGATCGTCAAGATTTCATGCCCCGCAGATTCAGGAGGGTCGCAGATTTTTAGTTTATCTGTGGTCAGCCTAAATCTGCGGGGTTTATTTCTTTGTAGCATGACAAGCATTTAGTGAGAGGGGATATGGCTATAAAAAAAGAAACCGGTAAAACAACGTGGCGTGAGGCCTGGGGCATTTTGCTTTTGGCTTTCTGCATCCTTATGTTGTTAAGTTTGATTTCATATGAACCAAAAGATCTTTCGGTTTTCCAATCTCCGCCCCATGTTCCCGTAAAGAATTTTATAGGCCCTGTCGGGGCCTGGTTGGCCTTTATCACTTTTATGATGTTTGGCGTTTGTGGTTATCTTGTTCCCATGGTGTTGGGGGTTCAGAGTATTTTGATGCTGGTTAAGCGTGAAGGGCGTTTGTGGCCTAAAGCCCTTTGGATGTTTTTGATGCTTTTATCACTGGGTTGTATTTTTGAGCTTCAGAAAGGATTGTGGGACCCGCTGATCACCCGTTTAAATCTTACCAGCGCGAGTGGGCTCACAGGTTACATTTTTGCCCAGCGGATATTTATTCGCCTTATAGGTGAGATCGGCACCGCTATTTTAAGCGGCGCATTATTGTTTGCGGGGCTCGTCTCCCTTTTTGAGATGGGGGTCATCTCTTTCTTTCAAAGAATTTTAGCATATATCTTAAATCTGTGGGGGAAGATCAAACAGTGGAAAGAATCCAAACAAGATTGGTGTAGTCAGATTGAGCGTGAAGAAAAAGAAATCAGTAAACGCCGTAGACGTTTGGAACAAACGTTAAGTGATCGTCGGAGTCAGTGTAAGCAAAAGAAAGCCGTTGAGGCTAAGCCAAAGCCCCAACAGCCTCTGCTCCCGATCGCTGAAGTTTCTTCTAAAAAGCCACAAGACGTTTCCCAAAAAAGCAGCAGTATCTTTACCGTACCCCCTCTGAGTATTTTGGATGATCTGCCGTCGGAAAAGAGTAGAGTGTTAAAGGGCGATGTTCAAAAAACCGGAATCATTTTGAAAGACACCTTAGCTGACTTTGGTGTTGAGGTCGACGTCACCAATATTGAGCAGGGCCCCGTTGTTACCAGCTACGAGCTTTTACCGGCGCCCGGTATACGCGTCGAACGAATTGCAGGACTCAGTAATAATATTGCGTTGGCGATGAAAGCGCAAAGCGTACGCGTACAAGCGCCGATTCCCGGGAAAGGGGTCGTGGGGATTGAAATTCCTAATTCCAAAGCCAATATGGTTTTTATCCGCGAAATTTTGGAAAGCGATGTATGGCAAGATGAAGGCATTGCTTTGCCCCTTGCTTTAGGAAAAGATGTGGGCGGAAAAGATCTTGTCGCTGATTTAGCGGATATGCCTCATATGTTAATTGCGGGTGCTACGGGTGCAGGTAAAACCGTTTGTATGAATTCTATTTTGGCAGGGTTACTCATGTCACGAACGCCGGATGAAATGAAACTTATGCTAGTGGATCCCAAAATTGTCGAATTTTCCGGTTACAATCATTTGCCTCATTTGGTGGTCCCCGTCATAACCGACCCCAAAAAAGTAGGTTTAGGACTTCGATGGGCCATTAACGAAATGGAAAAACGGTATAAGATCATGGCCAAGGTCGGTGTCAGGAATATCAAAAGTTATAATTCCAGGCCTGTTGTTAAGAAGGAGGAGGTCTCCGAAGGGAGTTTGCCTCTTGAGGATAAAGATCGTCCACCCGAACGTTTGCCCTATATTGTTATCATTGTTGATGAACTAGCCGACTTAATGATGGTCGCGCAGGCGGAAATTGAAAATTCCATAGCGCGATTAGCTCAACTTTCTCGAGCCGTAGGAATCCACATGATTCTGGCCACACAACGTCCATCTGTTAACGTCATTACCGGCACGATCAAAGCTAACTTTCCCGCACGATTGGCGTTCCAAGTTGCGCAAAAAGTCGACAGTCGAACTATTTTAGATGCTATTGGCGCAGATAAGCTTCTTGGGAAAGGGGATATGCTTTTTTTATCACCGCGTAGTGGTAAATTGATTCGTGCACAGGGAACCATGACCTCAGACCCGGAAATTAACCGTATTGTAGAATATATCAAAGAACAAGGGGCCCCAGAATATGTATCCGAAATCAAAGAAAAAATCGAAAACAAAGCGCCTGCCATGCCCGAAGCCGATGATGCCGATAATGATGTGATTGACGCGGCTATTGAAATTATACGTCAGACCAAAAGAGCGTCTACCTCCTCATTACAGCGACGTTTGCGCATTGGATATACCCGTGCAGCACGCATTATGGATTTACTCGAAGAACGCGGTGTTGTTGGACCTCCGCGAGGTTCTGATCCCCGTGAAATTTTGATCGATTTAGAAGGCGAAATACCTGAAAATACCGACGGGGTAGAGGAATAACTTTCTATGTCAACACTAGGTGAAACCTTACAAGAATCACGTGAAGCCAAAGGGGTTACGTCTTCAGAAGCCGCAGCGGCTACGCGGATTAAAATTCAGCATATCCACGATATGGAGAAAGATGACTTTAGTCATATTCCCGCTCCAACGTATGCAAAAGGGTTTATTAAACTCTACGCAGAATATTTGAAGCTAGATCCCGCTCCATTGATCCAGGAATATATGCGAGAACATCACCCCAAGAAAAGTACATCGGTTCTTGCTGAAGAAAAGGGTCTAGACGAGGTCAAAAAATATTCGACAAAAGACCTCTTCAAAGCATCGTGGCCACCATTCAATGCTTCTATCAAAAAATGGGGTTATGTGGGGGGGGGGTTGTTCTTTTTTTACTTTTCATCTCCGTAACTCGTTGTGGATCTTCAAAAGAAAAAGAAACAACTTCATCTCAAAACAATAACGTGCCCGTGGGGGGACTGATTCAAGAGCCGCCGGAGCCTTATTTGGACCTTTCGCCTTAAGGCACTTAATGGATGAACATGGCTGAGTAGCGCAAAAAAGTTCCAAAGAGGTAGAGTAACAATACAAGTGCAAAGGTCCGCAGCATAGTTCATTCTTTGGGTATCTGACCCCCCCCAAAGGAGAACATAGAATGCCACGAACCTACGAACATTTAAACCGTTATGAACGAGAAGTGATAGCCCAGATGCTAAAAGAAAAATATAGCTTATCTCAAATTGGCCGTCGCCTGGGCCGATCCCCCTCGACTATTTGGCGCGAATTTCGCCGTAATCGAGTCCGTGGCCGCTATTACCCAAGACCCGCAAATGGCCTGGCTCAAAGCCGATTACAGCTAGCTCGAAAGCCTCAAAAAGTGATGGGAGCTAGCAAAGAACAAGTGGAGACTCTCCTGGCGAAGTATTGGTCTCCAGAACAGATTGAAGGTCGAAGAAAGCTAGAAGGTGACCCTCCCATCAGTCGAATGACGATCTACCGCTACTTGTACAGTCCAAGAGGGGCTGGCTACCGAAAATACCTGCGTGGCCCCGGAAAGAAAAAACGAGCGACTCGGAAAAGCCATTCACGTATACACAACCAAACGATGATTGACCAACGCCCCGAAGAGGGTGAAAGTCGCAAGGTGGCAGGCCATTGGGAAGGTGACACTATTCAGGGCCAAACGAGAAAAGAGGCCTGTGTAGTCACTCTAGTAGATCGAGCGACTCGATATCTCATCGCCGATCTTTTACCTCGATGCAATGCCGAATCGGTCAACCGTTCCGTACCTCAGTTCGCTGATTCAGGGCTCCCCTGTAAAACGGTGACTGTAGATAATGGCATGGAGTTTGCCAGCCATGCTAAACTACAGAAAAAAATAGCAACCCCCATTTTCTTTGCTGAAGGGAGAAACCCTTGGCAAAGAGGGACCAACGAAAATACGAATGGTTTGCTTCGCCAGTTTTTCCCGAAGAAAACCGACTTTGCTGCCCACAGCTCCGCTCAGTTGAGCTGGGCTGTGGAGTTACTGAATAATAGACCAAGAAAATGCTTAGAATATAGAACGCCCAAAGAAATGATGGACAGCTTCGGTTTTGCACTTGTAAGTTGAGCCTGCATGTATGGAAAAACAGTCGATACATATACCCAATATTTTGACCTTAAGCCGTCTTATTCTAACGCTGTTCATCTTAGTGCTTTTATCTACAGACTTCTTTTTAAGCAAAACCGCAGCGCTTCTTATCTTTATTATCGCGGGTATGACAGATTATTATGACGGGTATTTGGCAAGAAATGTATATGGCGTGTCCCCCTTCGGGGAACTCATGGACCCCTTAACGGACAAAATTATGGTGTGTGCAACCTTTGTTAGTTTTGTAGAATTACAGTGGGTGCCTGCTTGGATGGCTGTAATTATTATTTCACGCGAATTTTTAGTCACCGGTCTTAGACTTTTAGCCCTCCAGCTAGGAAAAGTCATTTCTGCTGGGAAATGGGGTAAACACAAAACGGTGTGGCAAATCGTTGCTATTTCAGCCATATTGCTTGGGCTAGCGATTCGGAATGATATTTATGGAAATGCCTCTATTGAATTCTTGGCCAACTATGATACCTTTTTCAGATTTATAGCCTATGGTATCTCCGTGTCGGCCGTTATCATTACCGTTGTTTCCGGTGCGATGTACCTTTTAGAGCATAAAGAACTTTTAAAGAAAAATATGAGGAGAGAGACCCTATGAATAATCATTTAAAAATACGATTCTGTATAACGTTGATCATCTTTTGTTTCAGCCTCTTTGTGGGTTCGAGTGGGGCACAGGATGTGTCTTCTGGTCAAACGAGGATCGAACGTGTGCAGCAAAACATGACGCTTAAACAGGTGATTGAAACCGGCGGCTTTTTGATGATTGTCTTAGCCTTTATGTCCGTTGTTGCATTAGCCTTCGTTTTCTACTTTCTTGTAGTTTTAAGAGAAGGACACATTATGCCGCGTCGCTTTGTTCAGGACCTTCGCGAGAAGCTGGACCACGATCAACTCGATGAAGCCCAGGATGCGTGTCACCAAAATCGTTCTTCCGTTTCAGCTGTTGTATCTTCCGCGTTGGCCTATGCCCAGCGTGTGGATGAACCCGCCCCCGAACTATTAAAAGAGATGATCGAAGGGGAAGGAAATCGGCAGGCGGTGATGATCCAAAACCAGACTCAGTACCTACTCGATATAGCGGTCATTTCTCCTATGGTGGGTCTTTTAGGAACCGTCATGGGTATGTTGCAAGCCTTTAATACCGTAGCATTGGATTTGGCTAAAGCCAAACCCATGTTATTAGCCGCAGGCGTATCGCAGGCGCTTATTACAACGGCCGCAGGATTGATTGTCGGTATTCCTGCAATGATGTTTTATGCTTATTTTAGAGGGAAATCTTCGAAGTTATTATCTCAACTAGAGATGGTCTCTGCCGACTTCTTAACGTTGCTTGTTCAAAAGCGCAAACCATGAACTTTCGCAAACAGACTAAACAAGAATCCATTGGATTCCAAATTGCGCCCATGATTGACGTCGTCTTCCTGTTGCTCTGTTTTTTTGTGACCAGCCAGATCTTTTCACAATGGGAAACAGAGATTAACATCACTTTGCCTACGGCCCAAACCGGTCAAACGCCGCAACGATTACCAGGAGAAGTCATTGTCAATATTCTGACCAGTGGTCAAGTCATCGTTAATGGTCAGCCATTAAACCGTGACGGATTAGGATCCATGCTCCAGCGTCTGGCCACTGTTTTTCCTGGGCAACCGATCTTATTACGTGCAGATAAAGCAACACCTTATGAGCAAGTCATCGGTGTATTAGATCTTTGCCGACAAGCAGATATCTGGAACATATCCTTCGCCACAGGGGTTCCGGAGGGATGAGGAGCGTCGAAGGTCAAAGGTTAAAGACAAGAGGGCTAGGACTTTTGGCTTTTCTTTTTATGGCCTGTTCTAGCTTTGCCATTGATCCCGAAGAGCACATGCAGTTTGCCGATGGATTATATGCGCGCAAACTGTATGAAATGGCTATTCGCGAGTACCTGGTGTTATCCAAAGAAGCCCCCCGTTATGAGAACATTGATGTGGCTCTATTTCGCCTGGCAGAAAGTTATCGTCGCATGGGTAAAAAGACCGATAGCGTACGTTTTCATGAACGCCTTATTAAAGAGCATCCACAAAGCGCTTTCCGTTTTAAAGCCCATTTGCGTCGTGCAGAGATGTACGCTTCCGAAGGGAAATATGAGGGTGCTATACCCTTTTTTCAGACCTTGCTTGAATTAACCCCACCACCAGAAATTGCTGTTTCGGCCCACTACTATTTAGGGTTTTCATTGAAAAAGACAGATCAGGCCAAGGACGCAGAAAAAGCATTCCGTCGTGTCGTGGATGAATATGTCGATTCACCTTTTATGTCCTTTGCCTGTATCGAATTAGCGGATATGTATCGACAACAAAAAAGGCGCAAAAAGGACATACAAACGCTTTATCAAAAAGCGGCTGACAATCCTGCAACGGATCGCGTTGGCGCTGAGGCCTTGTTTCAACTGGGTGAATGGGCCTCTAAACATAAAAAATACGAGCAAAGCATACAGGCTTATGAACAGCTCATCTCCACATATCCGAAAAGTCCTAGAGTAAAAGAATTCGAACGGCATGTCGTATGGTCTTATTATTATATAGGTCGTTATCAGGAGGCCTTAGCCCTGATTGGGAACGTTCTTACAAGGTCTGAAAATCCTGATCAAGCTGAATGGCTTTACATCAAAGCTAATTGCGAAAGGAAGAGCGGAAAAAACAAAGAGGCCCTTGCCACGTATGACCAACTTATAACAGGTTTCCCTGCCAGCCCGTTCGTGATGGGGGCCGGATATGAAAAGGCGTTGATCGCTTTTACGGATAACGATTTTAGGGCTGTGATCGAACAACTCGAAAAAATGGATCCAACCGACCCCATCAAGAAAGACGCCTATTGGTTATTAGCATAATCGTATAGAGGCGAGAAAGAATATGCCCATGCCGAAACCAATTATCTCAAAATTATTCAAAACTTTTCTCAGACGGATTTAGCGCCTCAAGCTCTATATCAAGTTGCTCAGATCTACCAAGAGCAAGAAGCGTTTCAAAAAGCGTCCACCTTTTACCAAAGATTGACGGCTGAATATGCCCAAGACCCTTCAGCGCCCAGCGCATTATTTGCATCGGCCTACTGTTTAGCCAAACTAGATCGATACGATCAAGCCGTCCAGGATTGGGAAAAAATGATTAGACAATATCCCGACCATGAACAGGTTGAAGAAGCCTTATATCAGCAAGGGATTGGAGAAATAAAACTAGAACGAAACCAAGGGGCCAGAAAGACTTTAGATACGTTTGTTTCCAGATATCCCACCTCTAAACGTATGGGTGAAGCCTATTATTGGTTAGGTATACTAGCCGACAAAAATAATGATTTGAAAGTGGCGGAGACCTACCTGAAAGCGGCGATTCGTGTAACCACAAACACCTCTGTGCAGAAACGGACCTTGTATCTAGTTCCCGTATTACAAAAACAGAAAAAATATGTGGAAGCGGCCGATACCTTACAGCCATTGATACAGACATCAATCGAGATACCATCGGCCCTGCTGGAATGGTTAGCGCGTTATCGTTTACAGCACAAAGCCTACCCACAAGCCCAAGAAGCATCGGAGCATTTGGTTCAAACCACTCGCAAAGCAATCTGGAAGCAGATCGGGTTTTATCTTCAAGGGATGAGTATGATTCACCAAGGGCAGCTAAAGCGGGCCGAAAAGGCTTTGAAACAGGCGCTAGAAGCGGATGTAAAAACGCGTGAAGGAGTGCAAGCCGCGTTAAAGTTAGGGGAGATCAAATTAGCCAATAATGAGCTAGTGGATGCTGTAACTTATTTTGAGAAAGCCGGAGAGGGGGCGTCTACATCTGAGTACATAGATCTTCGTGTGCAAAGTTATTATGGGCTAGGCAAGATTGCTGCCGAAAAAGAGGATTGGCAAGAAGCGGGTCGATATTTTATGAGTGTGGCGATTCTTTTTGATGACACCTACCTATCCCCCGAAAGTCTTTACAAAGCCGCGCAGGCCTTTGGGCATTTGGGGAAACTGGCTGATAAACGTCGCGCCTTAAAAGAATTATTTGAACGATACCCAGATAGCGAATGGACAAAGATTTCAAAACCGGTGCCTGGTGTAAGCGGACGAAGTCCGAATCAAAACAATACCCCGAGCATTGACATGTAGGCCAATGTGTGCAACGTTTTATTTGTGTTCGAATAAGATAGAATATGAAGGGTAAGACATGAAGACAGCTACAGCGAGAGTTCGTATAGATCCAAAAGTGAAAGCAAGAGCCGAGCGCATTCTGCATGATTTAGGCCTTTCGGTCTCTGGGGCCTTCGAAATTTTTTACAGGCAAATTATTCTAAATGGGGGATTACCCTTTTCTGTAAAGTTGCCAAATGAAACGACTCGAAAAGCAATATCAGAGTCTCGGTCTGGGCGAGGAAAAAAGTTTAAAAATCAGGATGATCTTTTTGAAGATCTTGGCCTTTAAAAATCTATGTCATGTACGAGGCTTTCGGGACTAATCAATTTAAAAGGGATTTTAAAAAGGCCATTCTGCGGAATAAAGACATTAACAAACTCAAGAAAGTTATCCGTATACTCATCCAGGGAAAACCGTTTTCTATAAAGTACAAAGATCATCCGTTAAGAGGTGATTACAGAGACTGTGGAGGTTGCCATATTGAGCCTGATTGGATCATGATCTATCGGATAAAAGATGAGAAGTTACACGTAGTTCGAGTTGGATCACACTCGGATCTGTTCCAGTAAACATTCCAGGCTACCTATTAGGGGTTATTAACTCTCTGTTTTCTTCAGGTGGTGCTTAGGCGAACCAGATACAATCTTACCTTTACCTGACGGGTCCAGGTTTACTTTTCTTGTGTGAGGACCTTGCGTTTTATCGTTGCTGGAGTTTGTTCAAGATAATTCACAAGACTCTTGTAATGGTGGATCATGATACACCGAACAGCTGGATTTCCTGACAATTCTTGCCGTAGCTTTTCAAGGGTCTTTCTAAATTTTTCAGGAGGTGTTTCCCAAAAACTGGTCCAATACTCTTCTCCGTGCACTTCAGCGGTTTCGAGGCCAGGAGCGATAGAATTTGATCTCCCCGTTTGCTTAGCATACGTCAGTTCAGTCTTTACAAGTTTAAGAACTTCACGTGATGTTGTTCGGTAAGACATGATCGCGATCCAATCCGTCAAATCTTGGATATGATGAGTAAAAAGGTTTTCCTGGCCATTAAACAGTATAGCAAACTCGGGGTTATCCCACCAAAAAGGAACATCAACACTTAGTTCCAAATGAGGGGCGTCTTTATCCAATAGCTCTTTTGCTTTCTGAAGAAGGACGAGATAGTCCTGTATAACCTTCTTACGCTTTTCCCAGCCTGCTTTCCATTGTGTCGTTAAATAGGGTTCTACATCGTACTTAATCCCGGACAGATGTACTTTTTTAGGAAGCTGTTGGTCGAACTCGATAACGGTTGCCAGCTGCTCAAGAACCTTACTGTGGAGCGGCTCAAAAAACATATGTTTATTACCCCTGAGTACATTGACCGAGATATTTCGTTTCCCTGCATCAATGATCAACTTCTTTAGCTCTTCAGCATTTTCAATAAAGTAAGATTTTTTCCGTTTCTTGATAGAGATGTGCTGGTCAATGTGTGAAATGCCTTCGCGGATGCAGAAGTCGAGTATATCCTTTCGTGCCGTATCTGTAATGAAAGCTGATTGAAACCAAGACCACATACCTAGGTCTGGTTGTGTCTTCTCCTCTGCTGCAGAAACCGTTATCGGCAACGCCAGCATGATCATTAGAAAATGGCGTATCATTGTGAGTGTTCACTTGCCCAATTGCAATTGTACAACGACCGAACTTACATAGAAGTATAAATCGATCTATCCAGCATGAAAAGAAAATAGTTCTGAAAATTTGGTAGAGTAACAATACAAGTGCAAAGGTCCGTAGCATAGTTCATTCTTTGGGTATCTGACCCCCCCCCCCAAAGGAGAACATAGAATGCCACGAACCTGCGAACATTTAAACAGTTATGAACGAGAAGTAATAGCCCAGATGCTAAAAGAAAAATATAGCTTATCTCAAATTGGCCGTCGCCTGGGCCGATCCCCCTCGACTATTTGGCGCGAATTTCGCCGTAATCGAGTCCGTGGCCGCTATTACCCAAGACACGCAAATGGCCTGGCTCAAAGCCGATTACAGCTAGTTCGAAAGCCTCAAAAGGTGATGGGAGCTAGAGCGCTTCACGATTGAGGTGTCGCGATGTAGCACGAAGAAAACCAGCCGATTACCTCGTCGGGAGAAACCTCTTCGAACGCTTGTGTGATCGCTTCAGATAGTTCCTGCTGACTGCGGGCTGCAAGGCTGCCCAACCGATTCTTTATCTTGCCCCACGTTTTTTCAATGGGGTTGGAATCGGGGCTGTAGGGTGGAAGAAATTTTACATGGGCCCCAAATGACTCAATGAGTTCAATGACCTTGGGATTGTGATGGACGTGAAGATTGTCCATGATGACGATGTCTTCAGGTGAAAGAGTCGGGAGAAGAACCCGGCGAATATATTCTCCAAAAACAGCCGTGTCTGTCGCCCCCTCCCCCTCCATGGCCGCTGTTGTTCCGTCCAGGCGGACCGAAGAAATCAAGGTGGTGGTACACCAATGTCCATGAGGCGTTTTGGCAAAAAGCCTGTTCCCGCCCAACGCCCGGCCCCGCAGACGAGTCATATTCGTTTTCGCCCCGGATTCATCAATAAAGACAAGGCAACTTGGATCAAGTTTGGCCACCTCTTGGATCCACTGCTTTCTCAAGAGATTTACATCCACCCGGTCTTGCTCGCTGGCGTGAAGCGTTTCTTTTATACCGGGCGCCCAACCGATTCAACGCCCGCTGTACGGCCATGATCGACCCCTTCACGCCGCTCATGTTCTTGAGTTTTTCAAGCGTTGCATCGGGATGTTTGCCCCCCAGTTGAGCCAACGCCTTGAGCTGCTTTCCGCTGTAGAGGGCCTGACGATGCCCACGCGGTCGAGGAGCGGTCTGTCCGGTTTCGTTGAAACGAGAGAGCCCACGCTGAAACGTTCTAAGATCTACACGATAAGAAGATGCGATATCGGCCTGGGAACCTTTGCCCATTTTGTAGGCATCTATCGCACGCCGCCGGATTTCTGCTGTTGCTATACTCATGTCATGGAGTATAGATCTTCTAGTAAGGCGTTTCAATCGTTAAACGCTCTAATACCTCCGCTTAACAATCCTGTACCCACATAAGCAACCTGGCCCCAATCAGTATTTATGTTCGGCCCATGTTGAAGCCCGAAACTTGCTAGCCCTGCACCAACTCCACCAACAACGCCAGCCCTCCACCCATTCTCTAAAACTTCATTAATGGTTCCGCCATCAAAAGCTGTCGCTACACTACCGCTAACACCAGCAGATACAGCGCTAAAACCAGTAAAGTTGGTGGTGGATACTTCCCTGGCTACTTGCGTCAAGCTCGTTCCGCTGGAGAATCCTTGTGCTGCGCTACTAAAGGCAAGGCCCCCTAGAGCCCCTCCAACAAAACCAGCGGCAAAACTTGTCCCAGCAGAGGAGACTATATCTTTGAAATCTCCTCCTTGTATAACTGTATTTAACCCAGACGAGATGCCTGCTACAGTACCGACAGCTACACCTGTACCAATAGCGCTAGCAAAAGTACCTGTACCAATAACACTGGCTGCGACACCCGCAGAGGCTTCTGTAATCGCAGCAAAAGCTACTGGACTCAGGACGGCTGCCACCACAAGGGTGACAACAGCGGTCTGGACTAAATTTTTGTGCCTATCATGACGAGACTGTCTCCTGGCAGCATCGCCGGCTGCCCACTCTGTCCACTCATTGACGGTTTCTAATCCGATCCTTTCCATGTCATTGGTCATTTGGGGATCGACGTGGTTACGTAACGTGGCTCCAAGATACAGGTGTTGCTTCCACAAGTTTTCTTCGCCTGAAACCCTTAGCTTAGGAAGTTTGTCTACGGGTACACCGTTAAGGATTAGACGTGCAGATTCGGTTTCTGTGAGATTCATGGCGCTGAAGCGTTCTACATAGGCGGCAACCTCCTCGGGATTGTCTCGGATGGTCCGCCTGATCTGCGCTTGATACGCTCGTTGTGCCAGGATGGCTTTGGTTCGGCGAAGGAGGCGTTGGGAGGTTTGACGATTCCGATCAATGAGATGGTCGTACCTGAATAAGCCGTAGGGATCTCGGTAAGATACAGGATTGTTTTTGGCGTAGGCATAGAGGTTCAGGCCGTCGACATAACCGGCAGGATCACGTTGTAAGAATCTTCCCAGTTCAGGGGAATAGGCGCGGTTACAGTAATGATAGAGTCCGGTTCCGGTATCCAACCGTCGCCCGGTGTATCCATAGGGATTGCCTAAGGCACTTTGGGGGATGTGCAGACTCAACTTACAAGTGCAAAACCGAAGCTGTCCATCATTTCTTTGGGCGTTCTATATTCTAAGCATTTTCTCGGTCTATTATTCAGTAACTCCACAGCCCAGCTCAACTGAGCGGAGCTGTGGGCAGCAAAGTCGGTTTTCTTCGGGAAAAACTGGCGAAGCAAACCATTCGTATTTTCGTTGGTCCCTCTTTGCCAAGGGTTTCTCCCTTCAGCAAAGAAAATGGGGGTTGCTATTTTTTTCTGTAGTTTAGCATGGCTGGCAAACTCCATGCCATTATCTACAGTCACCGTTTTACAGGGGAGCCCTGAATCAGCGAACTGAGGTACGGAACGGTTGACCGATTCGGCATTGCATCGAGGTAAAAGATCGGCGATGAGATATCGAGTCGCTCGATCTACTAGAGTGACTACACAGGCCTCTTTTCTCGTTTGGCCCTGAATAGTGTCACCTTCCCAATGGCCTGCCACCTTGCGACTTTCACCCTCTTCGGGGCGTTGGTCAATCATCGTTTGGTTGTGTATACGTGAATGGCTTTTCCGAGTCGCTCGTTTTTTCTTTCCGGGGCCACGCAGGTATTTTCGGTAGCCAGCCCCTCTTGGACTGTACAAGTAGCGGTAGATCGTCATTCGACTGATGGGAGGGTCACCTTCTAGCTTTCTTCGACCTTCAATCTGTTCTGGAGACCAATACTTCGCCAGGAGAGTCTCCACTTGTTCTTTGCTAGCTCCCATCACTTTTTGAGGCTTTCGAGCTAGCTGTAATCGGCTTTGAGCCAGGCCATTTGCGGGTCTTGGGTAATAGCGGCCACGGACTCGATTACGGCGAAATTCGCGCCAAATAGTCGAGGGGGATCGGCCCAGGTGACGGCCAATTTGAGATAAGCTATATTTTTCTTTTAGCATCTGGGCTATCACTTCTCGTTCATAACGGTTTAAATGTTCGTAGGTTCGTGGCATTCTATGTTCTCCTTTGGGGGGGGTCAGATACCCAAAGAATGAACTATGCTGCGGACCTTTGCACTTGTATTGTTACTCTACCATTGCGGAAAAGAAAGACAATGGCATTTAAAGCCTGGTTTTGGGTTTCTGCCGTAACATTCTCATTCACTGCAAGATAACTGAGGAATTGATGAACATCGGCCGCGGTCATCGACGATGGCTTGCAAAAATAATGATAGCTCAAAAACCGGCGTATCCAGTAGAGATACAACTTTTCGGTCCGGTAGGCATAATGTTCCACTCTCAGCACAGTTCTCGCAGCTTCTTTCAATACTTTCCAATCGAGAGTTCCCGCATCGGTCCGTCTCTTTGGACAGGGCACCTTCTTTACCGTCTCAATCTCACACGGGGGAACAACTTGAGAGGAGTCGCGCGACCCCAATGCCTTTCCCCTCTATCCGTCCGCCCCTCCGCCATTTCTCCTGGAGAGGATAAAGGGGTGGGGTTTTCACTTCTATTGTGGGCGAGACAAATACCCCGAAACTGCTCGTAATAGATTAATAACGCATCTTTCGCTTGCTTGATCTGCCAATCCTGCAACCTGTCATTACCGCTCAAGGCATCAATATAATGATTGATATCGTTTAAAAGCCCAAATCCCGGCGATTCCGGTTGCCAAGCTCATAATTAAAAAATTGTCGAACCCAATGGGCATAAAAACGACGATGGTTTTCCTGAACCCCGGACTCTTCCAAAACTTCAAAATAACCACTGGGCCACCTAGGATTAGGATTGTAATACCGACTTGCAATCAAAATACAATTAATATAGTCTGTTGTGAAAAAGGAGAAGGAACAGATGAGACCTATAACCCCATTGCCTAAAGGAACCACTTAACGCATGATTAAATTGCTCAAGCAGACCCGGACTCCCGGAGAGCATAAACGCATACAATGCATTCTTCTTCGTGCACATCAACAGATGGATGCCGAACAAATCAGCAAAGCCGTCGGCTATCATATTGGCACCGTCCGAGGCCTACATCATGAATATCTTCGTCATGGAGAACAGGCCCTTGATCTTAAAAGGCGAGGAGGCCGCCGGCATGAAAACATGAGTGTCGAAGAAGAAAAAACCTTTTTGAAAACATTTGATGAACAATCTCAAGCAGGCCAGCTCTTGGAGGTAAGCTCGCTTCATAAAGCCTATGAAAAAAAGGTCAAACGTTCTGTCCCTTCCTCAACGATTTATCGGTTATTGCAGCGCCACCACTGGGGCAAAGTCATGCCTCGACCCGTTCACCCCGAACGATCAAGAAACGATGGACACTTTTAAAAAAGCTTCCAGAAGTACTTGGTGCAGCCCACGAAAAAGCTAAAAAAACACAAAAACCCCTTCGCGTTCTTTTTCAGGATGAGGCCCGATTTGGGCGAATGAATAGGCCTCAAAAATGCTGGAGTACTTCGGGTGTCCGTCCCCATGTTGATCAACAACTAGTTCGTCAATATACGTATGCCTACGCGACTGTTGATCCGCTAAAAGGGTCGGTCCAAAGCTAACATGACCACCGAGTGTATGAATCTTTTTCTCAAAGAGATAGGCAGAGTCTATAGAAAAGAACAGGTGATTCTTTTTTGTGATCAAGCCTCTTCAAATCGAGCCCAAGCGCTCGCGATTCCCAAAAACATACAGATGGAGCCTTTGCCGCCTTATTCCCCCCAACTTAACCCTGTTGAACATTTATGGGATGACCTGAGAGAGAAATACTTCCCCAATCTACTGTTTGATTCCATCGATCGGCTTGAAGATCACCTTTGCAATGCGCTCAAATCCATTCAAGCCCGAAGGGCTTACACCAAATCTCTATGTGGATTTTCTTGGCTTGTTAATTGTATTTTGAATGCAATTTAGTATAAAAAGCTGGCCTCCGATCGCTTTTTTGACGCATATGATCCATAATTATTTAAGATCATATACATCATCTATGCATTGAAAATAAAGAAATAAAATTGCTTTTTTGATGGAAAAAATTTAAAACCTTATATTATAAGAACTAAAAACATGATGTTTAATATACTTTTATACGTCAAAATAGCTCGCGCAGAAAACCGCGTTTAACTGACGGATCCAGGATGAGCTTATCATGATTGTTGTTTATGGAATAAAAGAAAAATTAAACCCTGTAAAATCTGTACTCTCTGACGTCCTACATAGCTGTATGCAGTCCACTCTTGGAATGCCTGAAGATAAGCGTGCTCATCGTTTTGTTCCCTTAGAAAGTGATGACTTCTATTTTCCTAGCGGTAGAAGTTCAGCTTATACCGTTATAGAAATAAACATGACTGAGGATCGTTCAATTGATACTAAGAAAAAGTTGATTAAGGCAATTTTCAAGCAAATTGAACATAAGCTAAACATTGCTCCAATTGACATCGAAATAACAATTAAAGAACAACCTGATCACTGCTGGGAATTTCGTGGCATCTGCGGTGATGAAGCAAAATTGAATTACGAGATAAACGTATAACAAAAAAATCCAGGTGACGCCTACGGTGCACCTGATTTTGGCGTTAGCATATAGAAGGAGTAGACCAAAATGAGTGACAAAATACGTTCAATTGCAATTTTAATGTCCTTGATCGGAGTAATATTCGTTTCTGGATGTGCATCTACTGGAACCATATTACTTCATGATTCCGTTACAGTTAAGCTTTCCAACTTTAAGAACATGATGCTGGATGTGACTTCTCAAGTTTCAGATTCAGGACAGGGGGTAGTACAACTCGAAAGTGAAATCATATCTCGTCTACGAACGAAGGGATTATTCGAACGCGTTTTTTCTCGGGCTGCTGGTGACGATGCACCCCACGATCTTACTGTTCTAGTAACAATAAAAGAGATCCGAAAAGTCTCACCTGGGGCAAGAGTCACGTTGGGCGCTTTCGCGGGACAGGGCAAAATGATTGTCAATATTCAGTTATTGGATGCTTCGTCTGGCAGTGTAGTTGCCCAAGCAACGGCTGAGGGTAAAACTTCTGGTGGAACAGTTTTCGCAGGTACAACTCCTCAGGCTGTCAGTAAGATTGCAGATGAGGTCGTTAAGCTTATTGAACAAAACATGTAAATGCTAACAATCGGATTCATCCAACTAGAAATACCGGTGCGGTCTTCAGGTGAAGTCAATGCCAATTTGTCGGTATTTCTGGTGGATGATCCAGACGTTCGGAACAGGAAACAATGACGAGAATTGCCATGGCAAGCGACCACGCGGGGTTTGAATACAAGGGTGTACTGAAGTCCCATCTTGAGTCACAAGGAGTCAAGTGTGGGGACTTGGGGACTCATTCGGCCGGGACCCCGGTGGACTATCCGGATTTCATTCGGCCTGCGGCACAAGCGGTGGCGGACGGACAGTTTCCTCATGGAATTGTTCTTGGCGGGAGTGGCAATGGCGAAGCCATTGTGGCAAACAAGATTAAGGGCATACGGTGTGCCCTGTGTTGGAATGAGGCCACTGGTCGCCTTGCGAAGGAGCATGGCAACTGCAACATGATCTCCATTGGACAACGCATGGTTTCCCAAGATGAAGCAATCGCAATTGTCGAGGCCTGGCTCAGTGCTAAGTTCAAAGGCGGCCGTCACCAGGACAGAATTAACAAAATTGAAGAGTAGAGAATTCCGAACCACGGGTTGCACTTTATCGGCACTGTCGCGCCGAAAATTGAACCCATAAGAATCTAGACAAGATCACAAGATACCAGAAAAATTTCGATTCTACTGTTGATTCTATCAAAGAAAAGAGAGCCACGAAAAACGCAAAAAGGCACAAAAAAACGGCTCTGGATTTTTGTGGTTATAAAAAATAAAATTCGAACCAACGAATCCAGCTTACCGGGAAAAGCGCCTGGCGCTTGGAAATGGACATGGGCTGGCAAGCTGATTCAGAATGTTAGATTTACTAAATAATCAGAATTTTCTGCTTTAAGAAACGTTACCCTAATCGCTCCTAAATTGATTGAACTTTAAAAAGAGAGAGTATCATGGAACATCATGTTGAATCCGCAGTACGAATCAACGCAACTTCTAAAAAAGTTTGGGAAATATTGGATGATTTTGGTGGTGTTGAAAACTTCAGTTCTGGTGTGGAACAATCACCGATAATAGGTGAAAAGAATTCTAGTTTAGGAGCCAAACGACATTGTGTATTTTATGATAAAACAGGTGTTCACGAAGAAAAATAATAGAATACGAAGAAAATAAAAGTTTCAAGGTCGTTCTTAGTGAATTTTCTATGCCGATGAAAACTATGTTTGCTGGATTTAGTGTTGAAAAGGTCACCGATACAACCTGTGAAGTTTCAATGTATATGGATTTTGTTGTAAAGCTTGGGCCGCTTGGTGCGTTAATGGGAATGGTGATTATGCGTCCGATGATGAAAGGACTTCAGAAAAAGCTGCTTTCGGGTTTAGCCTACTATTCTTTTACTGGTAAAACCATCGGAAATGAGCTTCCGCCAAGTGAAGAGTTAGCTCAAGCTCTTGTTTCATAACCAGAAGCAATCTAACAAAATAAGGATTAGTTCCGACTGCAAAGCGGTCGGCGACTAATCCCTGGTTCAAGAAGCTGCGGGGTTTACCAGCTCTAATGGAACGGAGACTAATAGGACTAGCCGGAGTATTGATGATTGGTTCTTTGGTTTCATATTGGCTCCTAACCCAATACCAAGAACGAAAAGAAAAAGAACGTCATCATTCACTCTGCGTTTCGGCTCTATACCTTTTAATTTCAAGGTGTAGGAACCTTGTGAATTTTTTGAATAATTATCTGACGGAAGATAACTCCGACATCCAAGATGAGTTTAAAGGATCTCTCATATATGATTATAAGATGAGAGATAAAATCGATTTCAGCTGACTGGCTTTTTTGGCCGACAAACATGACTCGAACTTTCTGCATGATCTCACCTTAGCAGAATCGACATATTTCAATTTTTTAGATGCACATGACACAAGAAATAGTGCCCTCGAAAGAGCAATTTCAAACGCAGGTGATAAAACTGAGTTATCCGAAATCTTCTCGGAGGGAGAATTGAAACTCTTTATTTACAACACTGTATCAATGGTCGATTTTTCTAAAAGAAGCCTGAAATCAAGCGAAGAAGCGATGAACCAACTGGCATCCATTATAGAAAGAAGATTCCCTAAGTTTCCTCATCTAAAACCTACAATTGATAAAACAAAAAAACCTCCAACCAGCGAATCGAATCGACGGGGAGAACGCTAGCGCGTCTCCCGCGTCTCATTCGAATCGTTGGGCAAAAACCCGACTTGCCATTTGCCAATCATCCAATATACTAGGTGTATGAGTATTAAAGAAATCGCTATGCATACCATTCAAGAGCTTCCAGATACGGTTTCCTGGGGCAAAGTTGAAGAGAAAATTCGATTTGTTGCAGGGATTCAGAAGGCGATGCGATCGCTGGATAAGGGCAAAGGATTACCGGTCGAAGACGTAGAAGCAATGATTGAAGAATGGTCTACAAAATAATTATTTCGGAAGAAGCGATTTCAGACCTACATAGCATCATCTCCTATATCGCTATAGATCATCCAGCAGTTGCCAGGGATTTTAATACGTTCTACCAAGCCTCTTGCCTGTCATCCAAGAATTGGCAGGATTGTTCCCGAGTTCAAAAGTGAGTTTATTCGTGAGCTAATTTTTGGCTCTTACCGTATTCCGTATCGAATCAAAGAAGATTTTCATGTTATTGAAATTTTAAGATTTTGGCACAGCGCACAAAAAGAACTGAAAGTATAATGCCCAACCAATGCCTCAAGCGTACCAGCTGCCGCCGGCCCGCTTAGGCTGGACGTTGGGCAGAACGGATTTAATACATGGTGGATTGTAAAATTAAATGCCGCAAAAAATGGACCTGAGAGCTTCTGTTCATGCGGCGATCTCCAAATCGAAACACTCCTATGCGGGTTTGTATTCTAGGATCTTGCGAGGATAGTTGTTAATCCATTTTTCAATCTCACCAATACGGTCGATGGTATATTTTCTGATGTTGTCTCCTTTGGCGACGAAACGACGAACCATACGGTTGGCATTTTCGTTGGAGCCTCGTTCCCAGGAAGAATACGGGTGAGCATAATAGAGTTTAACACGTCTCTTTTTGCTAAATCCGGAACGTTCCATCTGCTCCACGTCGAGAAACTCGCTCCCGTTATCGGCTGTAATCGACTTGAACATCGATCTGAATGGGCCAACTCCCATCGATCTTTCGATCGCTTTGAGGGCCTGCAGAACCGATGCCTGTGTTTTATCCGAAAGTTTTCTCACCCTTAGCATTCGGGTCTTTCTTTCTACTAACGTCATTAAAACCGGTTTTGAAGTTCCTTTTCCGCCGACGATCAAATCCAATTCCCAGTGCCCAAATTCCTCGCGTTTTTCTACGGTCTTAGGTCGTTTTTCGATACTGGTCCTTCGGGCATGTTGCTTTTTAACCCGCTTAATAGCACGTCTTTTTCGTTTTATCCGTTTTCGTTTTTCCCATAGGGACTCGTTGCTCACCCCCGGGATGAGACCTTGGTCAATATAGGTATACAGCGTTTTTGTACTCACCGCTGCAGGTCTCTGCTCTTGTTTAAGCAAAGGAGCAACCACATCGGGTGAGCGTTTGTGAACAAGAATGTGCTCGCTGATAAACACGGCCGTTTCATGATGCTTTCCAAGCTTAAGCTCAGGTCCCTTGGCCGTCGCATTTAGATCATGAAGTTCCTGGGCTCGATCACTGCTGTATGCTTTCTTCTTTCGCAGCTCTGTATCGAAATGCTCTACCTCCCCACGTTTAATTTCGCGCTCTATGGTTCGACGATGCCTTCCCAGATAGCTGGCTATCTCCAAAGGACGTCCTCGGTTTTTGAGCATTGTTTCAATCATGATCCGTTCTTTCTGTGTCAAATGCTTGCCTTTTCGGGGATGAATACTACTCTTGATTTGTTCCATGTCTTTCTCCTTTTTTTGTCTTCTGTCGAGTTTCTAAATCTAGAAGATTTCGGCATGGAACACTCCTGTTTTACAATATCTTCTTTTGGGCATTTAATATTATAATTCTCAAAACATTCATAAAATCGGATTTCCAATCCTCTTAAAATATGATACCCATCGAAATCTAAAAAAATATTTGTGGATCTGAAAATCGCCTTCGAAAACGGTCTAACTTAGTTAAAAAAGGAGAACTCTAATGACAGCCAGTAAACCAGGAGGATTGGCCGGTGTCGTGGCCGGGGAAACAACGATTGCAACCGTGGGAAAAGAAGGCGCAGAACTTACCTATCGAGGATATTCCATTGAAGACTTATCTGAAAATACTTCATTTGAAGAAGTCGCTTATTTATTGTTGAAAGGCGAGTTGCCGAATGGATCTCAACTAGAGAGCTATAAAGCTGAGCTGAAAGGGTTAAGAGGTTTGCCGGACGCTTTAAAAACCGTGTTAGAACAAATCCCCGGTGATGCACATCCCATGGATGTCTTGCGTACAGGATGTTCGGCATTAGGGACGATGGAACCTGAAAATGAATCACGTGATCAATTTTTCATTGCAAACCGTCTCATTGCTAGTTTTGGGTCGATGCTCTTGTATTGGTATCATTACCAAAAAAGCGGGCAGAAAATTAATGTAGAGACCGATGACACGAGTGTGGCCGGTCATTTCTTGCATTTGCTTCATGGTAAAGCACCCGACGAGAACCTTGAGCGTGTTATGGATGTCTCCTTAATCCTCTATGCCGAACATGAATTTAATGCCTCCACCTTTACCGGTCGTATTATTACATCCACCTTGTCTGATTTTTATTCCGCGGTTACAGGGGCTATCGGCGCTTTGCGAGGCCCTTTGCATGGCGGGGCCAATGAGGCCGCCATGGAATTGATTCAAAAATTCTCAACCGCGGACGAGGCCGAGGAAGAGCTTATGGCCATGTTAGCACGGAAAGATAAAATTATGGGGTTTGGTCATCGTGTTTACAAAATATGTGATCCGCGATCTGACATTATTCAAGGGTGGGCTAAAAAACTTTCAGAAGCCGCAGGGGATACCGTTATTTATCCGGTTTCCAAAAGGATCCATGCGGTGATGAAACGCGAAAAGAAATTATTCCCTAATTTAGATTTTTATAGCGCCTCCGCCTATCATTTTTTAGGCATCCCAACGCCTATGTTTACACCGATATTTGTTATATCGCGTATGACAGGTTGGGCTGCACACTTCTTTGAACAACGAGCAGATAACCGCTTGATAAGGCCTTCCGCTGATTATGTAGGACCTGAACCACGGCTGGTTGTTCCCCTCGCGGAACGAGGATAATGTCATTAGGTTAGTATGTTCTCCTTCAGAGAGCGTTATTTATTGTCATCAATGACGGGCCACTCTTTGGTCCTCTTGACGTACGTAAGCACAGACTGACGACATGAAATGTCAAATAACGAGCTTAAATTGAAAAAGCAATATGATGAGCACACACATTTCCAATATTCGCCCCAAATCCGATGACATCCTTATCAAAATAGCGGACTATGTAACCGACTATGTCATTGATAGTGACGAAGCCTATAATACAGCGCGCTATTGTCTTCTAGATACATTAGGGTGTGGGTTTCTTGCTCTTAATTATCCCGAATGCACTAAGTTATTAGGTCCTATTGTCGAGGGCACTCAGGTTCCGAATGGTGCCCGAGTTCCCGGAACGTCCTATGAACTTGATCCCGTACACGCGGCGTTTAACATTGGGTGTATGATCCGTTGGTTAGATTTTAATGATACCTGGCTTGCTGCAGAATGGGGTCATCCATCAGATAATCTTGGTGGTATATTAGCGGTAGCTGATTATATGAATCGCGCAAAATTTTTTGGGGTAAAGAGTCCTCTGAGTGTGAGAGATGTCCTAACAGCCATGATTAAAGCGCATGAAATTCAAGGTGTTCTTGCATTAGAAAATAGCTTTAATCGCGTAGGTCTTGATCATGTAATTCTCGTTAGGGTGGCCACAACAGCCGTTGTCATGGCTATGCTGGGAGGGACAAAAGATCAAATCATAGATGCTCTATCAAATGCCTGGATTGACGGCGGAGCCTTACGCACATATCGTCATGCCCCCAACACCGGTTCACGAAAATCATGGGCTGCGGGCGATGCAACCAGTCGCGCTGTACGACTCGCGTTGATGGTGCTTAAAGGGGAAATGGGATATCCGGCCGCATTAACAACTCAGACATGGGGGTTCTATGATGTTTTGTTTAAGGGGAACACATTTAGTTTAGCCCGACCGTTCGGTTCTTATGTGATGGAAAACGTCCTGTTTAAGATTTCGTTTCCTGCGGAGTTTCATGCACAGACCGCAGTTGAATGTGCCCTGAAACTTCATGCGGAAATCAAAGACCGCCTTGATGATATTGAACAAATAACCATTACGACACATGAATCTGCGATCCGCATTATTGACAAAACAGGGCCTTTACACAATCCCGCTGACCGAGATCATTGTATACAATACATGACAGCGATTGGTCTTATATTTGGCGATTTAACAGCGGATCATTATGAAAATGATGTTGCTGTTGATCCGCGTATTGATGCGTTGCGAGAGAAAATGGTCATCGTAGAAGATCCGCAATATAGTAAGGATTATCTAGATCCGGACAAACGTTCCATTGCCAATACCCTTCAAATCAGATTTAAATCAGGCGAAAGTACGGATAAGGTGACTGTAGAATATCCCGTAGGCCATCGACGTCGACGAAAAGAGGGTCTTCCTGTATTACTCAACAAATTTGAGAAAACGCTGTCTCCTTATTTTAATGAAGAGGAACAAAAAACGATCTTAAGTCTATGTACCAATCCATCCCAGCTTGATACGACGCCCGTTGATGAATTCATAAGCTTGTTGATTAAAAAAATTGATATGAATGCTATTGTTGGTACGTCAAGATGTCCGGCCAAATTAATACGTGAACGGTCCGGTTAGCTGAGCAGTCATCTTTTGAGCGAGTATAAAGGGGTCAAGATTTCAAAGCGAACGGTAAAGATTCGAAACAGGACTCTGGACATTCATGGAGCTCTCGCCAAACCAAGCTTGAACAACCGATTCTTGGCTCTGCAGTGAAGAAGAATGCACGTTAATATAATTAGGTAATCCATTGAACATTCTCAAATGATACGGAGAGCCAAAGGACGTAAATACTACACAGGAATGCTCCATGTAAAACCTTCCTAAGAAAATTCGATTATGTGCCCCCACCGAACGTGTAGACTGTATCGCCCAATCTGCTTTAAACGCAAAGTTAATAAAAATAGTATCGTATGGGTCAATACTATCAGAAAAAAAATGGTCTACGGGGTTCAGTAAATGGGTTACATAAAAACCTCGCTCTTTCAATTTACAATCGATGACCGGAAGATCAATATCCCCACGAGAAAGAGTAACGGTTAATATATTTGATTTTGGCTTAAGGTTTAGAGGGAATAAATGATGCAAATCGCGAACACAATGAATGGCCTCGGCTGCTATTTTTTTGCTGGCTGTATTAAAATCGTCTTTATCTTTGGATAAAACTTTAGACCCTTGATGCCCTCCCTTGTTTGTGTAAACCTAACCGCGTTTTAAGCTCCAGAACACGCCGTGTAGCGTCAGTAATACGATCGCCAGAAAGTGTGCCTGACGAGTATGCTTCACACAATATAGTATAGTCTTCTGGGAGGCGGGGAAATAAAAGCATATCACAACCCGCATTAAGGCATCCCACTGTTCGATCTTTACGGTTCATATAACCAGCGATCCCGCCCATACTCATGTCATCAGTAATAATAAGATCTTCAAACCCTAATCTTTTACGTAGCAAGTCTGTGACAATACGTCGGCTAACAGTAGCTGGCCGTTGAATCCTTCTTTGATCAAGATGATTATCCCAAGCCGGAAAAGCAATATGACCGATCATAATAGATAAAACACCTGCTTCAATGTTCTTTCCAAAAGTCTGTCCAAATACAGCCCACCATTTCTCTAAAGAAAGAGAATTGACGGATGTCACAACGTGTTGATCCAGATCATCGACACCATCACCCGGAAAATGTTTTGCACAAGCGACCAACCCATGGTTTTACATCCCGCAAACAATAGCGGTCGCAATTTGGCTAATACGCTCCGGGTTATCACCCAGTGACCGCGTATTTGCAATAGGGTTATCGGGATTTAAATTAACATCCACAACTGGAGCAAAGATCCAATGAATACCTACCTCACGTCCCTCCAGAGCCGTGGCCTTTCCCATGGTATAAGCTAGATCTTCAGAATCAGCTGCTTCAACAGCAAGCATGTCAGGAAAAGTAACGCCCCCTTTTATGATGTTGCCTGCACCACTTTCTAAATCAGCTGCTTCAAGAAGAGGAACCCGACTTTTTTGCTGTAAACGGGCTAAATTTGTTCGGTGTTTATCTACAGAAGCCGCTCCAACAAATACACCGCCAAGAGGAATATGCTCAAGCATGTCGATTATCTCATCATACCACTGATACGTGCCAAGATTGGGAAGCAGCAATTGCGCTATACGTTCTTCCATACTCAAAGAGTTCAGAACAGAGTCGACCCAATTCCTTTGTTCCACGGCCAATTTTTTCAACATAATTTATCCTTTCAATCCGGTCATTGAAATTCCATCCATAAAATTTTTCTGCGTAAAAAAGAACACGATTACGATCGGCAAGACCAAGAGCATGCTAGCCGCATGAGATAATACCATTCCGTACCTCCATGTTGACTTTGAAAGAATTGCAAACCTAACGCTAATGTAAAATCTTTTTGATCGGTCAAATAAATAAGAGGTCCAAGAAAATCGTTCCAGGTATACATAAACTGAAACAAAGCGACCATCCCTATTGCCGGACGACATAATGGAAAAACGATTTGCCAAAAAATTCGACATTCGCCACATCCATCCATACGAGCGGCATCAGGTAAATCTTTTGGAATCATCATGAAAAATTGACGCAATAAAAATATGCTAAACCCACCTGCAAAAAATGATGGGACCCATAAAGGGTACAGCGTTCCAATCCAACCCACGAAACAGGCTGTATAGCGGAATCATCACGACCGGGAATGGGATCATCATAGTCGCCAACACCCATAAAAAAACCTTATCTCGACCTTTCCATTTTATACACGAAAACCCATAAGCCACCAACGCACTAGAAAAACCATACCAATAACGGTTAAAAAGCAAAGCAACAACGTGTTCTGAAGATATAGGGGAAAATGTCTCATCGCTTTAATCGCTCCTACAAAATTTCCCCATTGTGGCTTAATTTTTTTGATTCGGGTTGCCTCCACAGGCACTTTCTGGTGGTTCCCAACAGGGACCAGCTGTCCTTTTTGCTCCACATAATCTCGATAGGGTAACCATGATGAAGAGGACAGCGTCTGCTCGATCGGCTTTACGGCAGTAGAAAACATCCACAAGAAAGGGAGCAAGAACAACATGGCACCTCCGAATAGGATGCTATAAACCAAGATATGTCCGATTCTTACTTTTAACGCTAAACGTCTTTTACTCGCCTGCATAATAAATCCTCTTTTGTATCGAACACGTTGCCATCCATGTAAGGAAAAAAATCAACAAAAACAGTATACACGCCATCGCCGATGCATAGCCCATATTTAAGTATGAAAAGGCATGCTCATATAGGTAAACGGTATAAAAAAGAGCCGATCGGTTGATGCCTCCATCTGGTACCATGATGTAGGGTTGGACAAAAACCTGGAGAGAACCAATGAGGCCCATGATCAGATTAAAGTAGATCACAGGAGAAATCATCGGTACCGTAATATGCCACAGTTTTCTTCCAAAAGAAGCCCCATCCATATCTGTTGATTCGTATATATGTTTCGGCACATCGTGAAGCGTCGCCAGATAAATAACGATCATGTTTCCTATCCCCCAAAGCGACATTAAAATCAAGGAGGGCATCGCCCAATGTGGATCGGTTAACCAATTAGGTCCGTCAATACCCATTTTTGCTAGTGCTCTATTTAATAATCCAAAACGACTATTAAACATCCAAAGCCATATCATAGCAGATGCGACAACAGGAACCAAACACGGTAAAAAGTAAGTTAAACGAAATACAGAACGCCCTTTTATAGATTGGGTTAACAGGATGGCGACCAGCAAGGAGAGTAACATCCCTAATGGCAAGAAAAAAGTAGCATAACGGAGGGTATTATATAAAGACCTCCAAAAGACATGATCGGCAACCAGATCACGATAGTTCAATGTACCGACCCATACAGGGTTGGATAGAATATCGTAGTCACAAAATGAATAATAGAGGGCTGCCGCAAGCGGATAGACCGTAAACGTTAGAAAGCCTATGATCCACGGGCTTATAAAAGCTAACCCAACCCATAAAACCCGACGTTCACCACGTGTCATTTTCGTTCCACTCCTTAACGCGCTGCTTTTTTACCACATCCCAGCGTTTATTCATCCTATTAAACTTTGGCTGGGTTCGTCTTTGGACATCTGACAAGACTTCTTCCGGTAAAACATCCAAAGAAAACAGGCGGTCTTCGGCTACCAACCACTCCCGTTTATATTCGTTCCAAACCGATATATGCGGAATAAATTGGGCGTGTGGATTTTTGGCCAAATCAAAAAACACCTTTATAGAAGGATTAGGATGGTCCTTAAAAAAATTTTGCTAACCGTAGCTAACGGCGAAAATTTTCATGGAGAGATTAATATATCTGTGTACTGTGAATGAGCTGATGACCATTCCCATTGCTCAGGGCTTTGAACTAATCCTCTTTTGACAGGATTGTTTTCAATATAGGTGCGTACATACGTGAACTGTTTGGAAGAGTGGACTTTTGCGTCGTAATATCCGTCTTGCCATTTCAAGAGTTGCCGGGTGGAACCGCCTCCCACATTAGAGTTGTCTCCCATGCGGGGGCGGACTCTGAGACTAATGTGGGAGGCGGTTCCACCCGGCGACTCTTAAGATAGAAAACCCGCAATTTTCATCGCATGCTGAATCTCAGGATTTTGCATAAAAAACTTCCACACAAATCCAGACCGATAATTTTCAATCATCAACAGCGTAATACCTACATCAATACCAATCACATCTTTGTTCACCCAACCGGTATGGGGATTAAATGCATCGATAAATCCATACTTTTCCCATATACGTCCTCCAAATTCCTCATACATGTATCGCAGCAATACCTCAATAGCCTTTTGGGGAACAAAGGGAATCGAACCTGCGGCCGCACACGGCACGACTGTTCCATCAATCGGCGGGTTAGTGGTTGCCGGAGGTCCACCCCACGCTTTATATCCATCGGGACCATCCGAAGCCGTAATCCCCCAGAGTTTTTCGCTGTATAGAGGAAATGTATCAGATAAATCCATAGAAAACTCACGATGGGCCAAAGTTGCTTGAACTGAATTTTCCCAATAATCCGTATAGGCATCACGGCGATTACGGAAATCGACCCATGCATGTGAGTACTGATGTACAAATAAAGGAGGCACTTGTAGAAACGTTCGACCCCCATATGTAATAATTGGTTCCCGTTTCCAGGCATACCAGATCTCAGGGGGCAGGGGATGTGTTGAGGAACCTAAGGCCATTAAATATATAATCATATGCTCACTAAAACCATCCCACCGGGAGTGAAGAAACCCACTCTCTGGTTTCCACCCCATTGATAATGTAGTGCCATCTGCTAACATCCAACGCCAATCAATCCGCTCATAAAGCTGGGTGGCTAGACGCTCAATTTCTGTTCCTTTATAATATTGGCGGACGGTTAAAACTCCTGCCATTAATAATGCTGTGTCGATAGAAGACAACTCACAGTCGTCAACACGTTGACCCGTTTCCATATCGATAAAATGATAATAAAATCCATGTCCATGAGGTAGATCATTTAAGAGATAACGAAGTGTTATCAAAATACGTTGAATAGCCTCCTGGCTCTTAATCCAACCCCGTTCATCCCCAATACATATAGCCGTTAAACCGAACCCGATGGAAGCAATACTGGAGACAGGAAAAGATTGACGCCCATCGGCCCTGGCCCGATCTGAAATGAGACCATTCTCAGGATTGGCTGCCTCCCCAAAAAAGCGAAAACATCGATGCTGGAGTTCATTTAGAAAGGCTGCATCATCCCCGACTGTTTTGTTAGACGGTGTGTCTGGACGGCAAGAACTGCTCGCTAAAACAACAAAAAAAATGATCCAAAAGTAAAACAATTGAGACCACTTTAAAGAAATCCCCTCTCCCTCTGGGAGAGGGGAAAAGAACCCTAACTTCTGATGAAAAACCCTCACCTTAATCCTCTCCCAGAGGGAGAGGAAATAAATTTTGAAGACCTTTCCGCAGAGCTTATTTCAATGTCTCTTCCACCTTCTCAAATGTAGCATCATCAAAATAAACCAAACCTGTAGCCTTGCCGTCCCATTGTGCAAACATCAATGTAAATCGGACGGTCACCACTTCTGCAGGGGCTGTTGCATGAATTGTATACTCCACAAACGTATCGGTTGGACTCTTCATGGTATGCTTCACCGTGGGTTCTTCTGCAGAAACAAGTCCATCATATACATCGTAAAATTTAATTTTAGGAAACGCCTCATTTTTGCCTTTTAAAGGGTTCTCGGCATGGTGCTGAATAGAAACATTTCCTTTCCATTCGGTTCCAGGTTCCGTATCAAAATTTTGATACATACCAGAGAAATTTGGCTCTTTCGAAAACGCCCCAAAAACTTTCACAGAAAAGCTCCCCGTTTTTGAGAACTCCGTCTCGCGAAACACATGTTCACCAAACCGAGACCATCCTTTAATATCTTTAGTGGCAATACCCGTACCTTACCCTTGCTCCATACTAGAGCATTTAACGATTGAAATGCCTCGCTAGAAGATCTGTACTTCATGACATGAGTATAGCAACAGCAGAAATCCGGCGGCGTGCGATAGATGCCTACAAAATGGGCAAAGGTTCCCAGGCCGATATCGCATCTTCTTATCGTGTAGATCTTAGAACGTTTCAGCGTGGGCTCTCTCGTTTCAACGAAACCGGAGAGACTGCTCCCCGACCGCGTGGGCATCGTCAGGCCCTCTACAGCGGAAAGCAGCTCAAGGCGTTGGCTCAACTGGGGGGCAAACATCCCGATGCAACGCTTGAAGAACTCAAGAACATGAGCGGCGTGAAGGGATCGATCATGGCCGTACAGCGGGCGTTGAATCGGTTGGGCTGCCGGTATAAAAGAAACGCTTCACGCCAGCGAGCAAGACCGGGCGGATGTAAATCTCTTGAGAAAGCAGTGGATCCAAGAGGTGGCCAAACTTGATCCAAGTCGCCTTGTCTTTATTGATGAATCCGGGGCGAAAACGAATATGACTCGTCTGCGGGGCCGGGCGTTGGGCGGGAACAGGCTTTTTGCCAAAACGCCTCATGGACATTGGTGTACCACCAACCTTGATTTCTTCGGTCCGCCTGGACGGAACAACAGCGGCCATGGAGAAGGAGGGGGCGACAGAGACGGCTGTTTTTGGAGAATATATTCGCCGGGTTTTTCTCCCGACTCTTTCACCTGAAGATATCGTCATCATGGACAATCTTCGCGTCCATCACAATCCCAAGGTCATTGAACTCATTGAGTCATGTGGGGCCCATGTAAGATTCCTTCCACCCTACAGCCCCGATTCCAACCCCATTGAAAAAATGTGGGGCAAGATAAAGAATCGGTTGGGCAGCCTTGCAGCCCGCAGTCAGCAGGAACTATCTGAAGCAATCACACAAGCGTTCGAAGAAGTTTCTCCCGACGAGGTAATCGGCTGGCTTTCTTCGTGCTACATCGCGACACCTCAATCGTGAAGCGCTCTAAGTTTAAACATAAAAAAATCCCATTTTTTTGATAAAGAAACAGGGGTCTGTATTGGTTTGTGATATGAGAACTCTCTTTGTATCCCCTTTAAGCACAGCCGACGGTGGACTTTTTTTAGGCCTAGCAAGTTTTTTTGGGTTGTCATGGCCTATTTTGTCATATTGACGCTCCTTTTAGGCTTCCGAGACGTACTATAAAGGAATCTTGAAATGTAGAGTTCGGAAATACATTTTAGAAATAAGTGGAGAAACGTATTTGGTACTTATATTTAAGTGTTGGGGTGTATAAACTGGACATACAATGATTCTTAAGGTGCGAGTAACTATACTTGATTATATCCCAAAAGGATACCAGCTGGACAACCGCCAACAACAGGCTCTTTATCTTTTTGATAATTACGACTGGTCAGCTCGTTGTATCCACTTGAGATAGCCTTTACGCAGTTTGTTTTTGAAGTTCACTGTGCCGCTCCTTTTTATTCGTTTCTCGACTCATTATCATTTCTCCTATCGCAATAAACCATAAGAATACACAAGGCAAAACCCGTAGCGAATATCTATTGTAGAAATCTCGTATGGTTGGAGGATAGAAGTCTGTTGGTGATAGCGATGAAAAGATGATAATAGCAATAAGAAAAATAGTTTTTGTTTTTGTAGACAACCCGCTTCCCGCACAAAACCAAATGGCAACACCACATTGCAGAAGAATATAGGTTGGGTTTTCACTAGCTGAACTGAACAAGACAATAAACATGAGCGAAGAGGTTAGTGCTAGAAAACGGAAACGCGCGTTGTATGTTTTTAGACAATGCAGGTATGGATAAGAAAATAGTACAGCCCCACATACAAGAAAAGGCCATTGTGAAAGATCTTCTTGTTGTATAAGTCGTCATATGACCCCAATAACGGATTTATCCTGAAAGCCTCCTAGCAGAAGATTAGTTTGATTTTTTCCCGCCAAAAGTTCAAACCATTGTACGTAGCTATTGAAGACAAAATGGGGCGATGAAAAAATGATGGGGAGGGTATAGGCGAGTACAGCCCAACAGAGCAACGCTACTACGAACCGACGTTTGTTCTTAGAAAACAGAAAAAATGGAAGGGCCATTAACCCATATAATTTAGTGAATATGGCTAGAGAAATACATAGGGTTGCAAGGACTTCTCGATGACGCAAAATCAATGTAAAAGAAAGAATGATCAAAGCAGCGATGGTCGCATTAAACTGAAAATGTTGCTGATTATTTCCAAATTCTACAAGGCAAAGGAGGCAGATACCGTTTTTCATGTTTCGAGCGATAGGCAAGATCTGAATCGCCAAGTAAAGCAGAAGTGCTGAGGTAATCAAGTAGAGCAAGGACCCCACACTATCAGGCAAAAATGCATATGGAGCCATAAGCACCCCGAACAAGGGTCCATACATAAAAAGATCAAGTCCCTCCTGGTAAGACGTATAGAGGGCTTTGTTTTCAATGAGGTGTAGGCACGCGTTTTTAAAGATAAAATAGTTATTGGAATTTTTTTCTAGGAATCGCCTATAAGGAATTATCACACCAACAAGAATCCATACCGCTAAGACGAAGCGGTTACTATTTACAGCACCTTGAAATGATCTAAAGGCAGTATTATTTTTGTGAAGCTTCATGATTTCTCTAAGGCCCTATTAGAATGTTGAAGCTGCGGATCTATGGTTAGTGCATACCATAAAAGAAGCATGAATATGCATAGCCCTGTTAGGAAACACAACGATATTTCGTAAGGTAGATGTTCTGCTCTGGAAAGTTTGACCTGTAAAAGGGCTTGTGAAGTAAAAATTAGAGCTATCGCGGTCTTCCAGGCCCTTGCCAATCGTTGCAAAGATCAAGATATACCAAATATGATTCAATATTGAAAAAAGGACTTGGGCACAGCTATTAAAAGACGTACTCGTCGAATCATTTTTCTGACTGTCGGACTGTTAATTACGCTAAACTTAATAAGTCCTGGATCCGTCAGTTAAACGTGGGATTTCTGTGCGAATGCTTTGGAGGCAAAAAGTTACAAAAAAACGCAGGCGCACCCGCTGGGTGCGTCGAGGCTTTTTTGTAATTCCTTTTGGCCCAAATGGTTCGTGCAGAAAACCGCGTTTAACTGACGGATCCAGGTAAGTGTAATGTTCGTTAAGTTTATTCTTTGCGACGCGTATCAAGATGAGGAGGAGCTCACAGCAGATAAGGTCCCGTCGCCTATAATAGAAGCCTTTAGGAAAAAGTATCCCCACGCAAAAAGCGTAGGGTTAGGAACAAGAAGAAAGTGTTTATGAAGCAGAGTATTTTGTAAATGGGCGCTAGATAGAAGTCTATTATTTAAAAGATGGCACTTGGATAAAAAGTGTATACCAAATTGATTTTCCGGATCTCCCGAAAAAAGCAGCAACCTATATAAAGACACAAAAATTTTACACGTTCGAGGAGATTTAACAGATAGGCGTCAACGGTTCAGATAGGGCTTACGAGGTGGAGCTTGAAAACAAATTTTTACAATGGGCATGTGTCTTTGATGGTGACAGGAACCTACTCTCAAAAGCGCGGGATAGATCAAACATATAAAGGCTATACTCAGACCATGATGTGTATTCAGGGATGTTTTTACTCATCCTAGAAGATTTTTCTATTTCGTGTGCGTAAAGCTGCAACGTCTTATCCATCATTTTATCCAAAGATAATTCTCTACATGCAAACTCATATGCATTATTCTCTACCTGTGTACGCCAACCAAAGCTCAAAGCTGGCATATTCCAGCAGGTGCAAGTCCTATCTTGCTCTGTAGTTCGGATTCGTATGGCAATGCTTTTAAGGCGTGGAAGCAAAGGGGCAAGAAAAAAAATTTAATCCTCTCACGACTGCGTTTACCGATCCCCATAATGGCCTTATGTGTAGTGCCATTACTATTTCGATCTCTATTCAAAGACAGCAAAAAAATTATGGGCAGAAGGGATCATAATACTTTTTTAGACATTTAGTATTGTTTCGCTATTAGATATTCGAGTTTACTGTAATGTGGAGGGATGGCTGAGCGGACGAAAGCACCGGTCTTGAAAACCGGCGTGCCGAAAGGTACCGTGGGTTCGAATCCCACTCCCTCCGCCAATTTGTTACTGATTTGGACCTTTAACTTCCGATTGACAAAACGGAAAGCATTCGCCAGCATGATTCTTTCTTTAGGAGCAGAACCCATGGGCACATTTTATACTGGCTGCAAGGGCGCATATCACACCCATCGAAAGAAGTCCATTCATGTGGGTAAAGCGCTTGTGGATACGGGGAATGAATACACATGGATTCCTGGAAAAAAACTTGGAAAAAGTGGAGTCCAACGAAAGAAAAAAGATCTCAGGTTTGTCATCGCAAACGGAGAGATTATCACTCGTAGTGTTGGATTTGCGATCATGTATGTGCATCAGAGAGAGATAAACTCTATGAACATAACTAGTTTGATTGTAACACTGCTTTTCATAAGCATTATTCTGATGGTGGGGGGTTTTGCGCTGGCAAAGCGTTTAAATAATGCTGGCCTAGTCGATCTTGGATGGACGCTTGGTTTAGGTCTATCAGCCCCGCTTTATTTTGTTTTGATTGATGGGTATGGGCCGCGTCAAATCTTAGTATCTGCACTTACATTGATGTGGTCATTGCGACTTGGCTTTTATGTTTTAAGAGACCGGGTCCTATCAGGAAAGGAAGATGCTCGGTACCAGAAATTGAAAGCCCATTGGGGGCATAAAGCAGATAAAAATCTTTTTCTTTTTTTGTAGGGCAAGCATTCCTCGTGCCCCTGTTTTCTCTTTCTCCTTTGGTTCTTCATCTCTATAAAGAATCTTCATTAACAGGATGGGAAATAGCCGGTTTTGCATTTGGACTGGTCGCGATCTTGGGTGAAGCCATAGCGGATCGACAGCTAGAACGTTTTCGTTCAAATCCCCAAAATCGGGGCGCGGTTTATCGTGATGGCTTATGGAGAGTAAGCCGGCCTCCCAACTATTTTTTTGAATGGCTGTATTGGTGGGCGTACGTCATCATGGGGGTGGGGATGCCGTGCGGAGTTGTAACACTTCTGGGGCCTGTTCTTATGCTTCTATTTCTGTTTAAGTTAACAGGTATTCCCTATACCGAGCAGCAAGCCCTGTCGTCGCGAGGGGATGCTTATCGTGAATACCAAAAAGCAACACCTATATTTTTACCATGGTTTCCGCAAAAGACAGAGCGCTAGCTTATGCTATACATGCAGTGGAGAAAGGTGTAATAACCCGACCCTCTTGTACGTAATAGGGATAAGGCATGTGCTCAAAAGGCGCCTTAAAAACCTATATACGGAAAAGCCGTCGTATATCGATTATATAAAGAGTACGAAACAGGTCCCTATTGCGACAGATACGGCCCTAGCCAACGAACAGCACTATGAAATCCCTCCTTCTTTTTTTGAAATTATTTTGGGGCCTCGCCTTAAGTATAGTTCATGTTATTGGTCAAAAGGTGCAACCGATTTGGCCATGGCAGAGGATGAGATACTTCGTTTGACATGTGAGCGTGCTCAGATTCAAGATCAATGGTTTGTTTGAGCAGGTACAAGATGCTTTTCAACGAGAGGAAAAGTGGAGAGTAAATGGGGGCCATTATGCAAAGACCATTGAGGCTTGGCTTAAATGAGAATTGTAATATTAAATGCCCAAAAGAAGATATTGTAAAACAGGAGTGTTCCATGCCGAAATCTTTTAGATTTAAAAACTCGACAGAAGACAAAAAAAGGAGAAAGACATGGAACAAATCAAGAGTAGTATTCATCCCCGAAAAGGCAAGCATTTGACACAGAAAGAACGGATCATGATTGAGACAATGCTCAAAAACCGAGGACGTCCTTTGGAGATAGCCAGCTATCTGGGAAGGCATCGTCGAACCATAGAGCGCGAAATTAAACGTGGGGAGGTAGAGCATTTCGATACAGAGCTGCGAAAGAAGAAAGCATACAGCAGTGATCGAGCCCAGGAACTTCATGATCTAAATGCGACGGCCAAGGGACCTGAGCTTAAGCTTGGAAAGCATCATGAAACGGCTGTGTTTATCAGCGAGCACATTCTTGTTCACAAACGCTCACCCGATGTGGTTGCTCCTTTGCTTAAACAAGAGCAGAGACCTGCAGCGGTGAGTACAAAAACGCTGTATACCTATATTGACCAAGGTCTCATCCCGGGGGTGAGCAACGAGTCCCTATGGGAAAAACGAAAACGGATAAAACGAAAAAGACGTGCTATTAAGCGGGTTAAAAAGCAACATGCCCGAAGGACCAGTATCGAAAAACGACCTAAGACCGTAGAAAAACGCGAGGAATTTGGGCACTGGGAATTGGATTTGATCGTCGGCGGAAAAGGAACTTCAAAACCGGTTTTAATGACGTTAGTAGAAAGAAAGACCCGAATGCTAAGGGTGAGAAAACTTTCGGATAAAACACAGGCATCGGTTCTGCAGGCCCTTAAAGCAATCGAAAGATCGATGGGAGTTGGCCCATTCAGATCGATGTTCAAGTCGATTACAGCCGATAACGGGAGCGAGTTTCTCGACGTGGAGCAGATGGAACGTTCCGGATTTAGCAAAAAGAGATGTGTTAAACTCTATTATGCTCACCCGTATTCTTCCTGGGAACGAGGCTCCAACGAAAATGCCAACCGTATGGTTCGTCGTTTCGTCGCCAAAGGAGACAACATCGGAAAATATACCATCGACCGTATTGGTGAGATTGAAAAATGGATTAACAACTATCCTCGCAAGATCCTAGAATACAAACTCGCACAGGAGTGTTTCGATTTGGAGATCGCCGCATGAACAGAAGCTCTCAGGTCCATTTTTTGCGGCATTTAATTTTACAATCCACCGTTGAGCATTGTTTCAATCATGATCCGTTCTTTCTGTGTCAAATGCTTGCCTTTTCGGGGATGAATACCACTCTTGATTTGTTCCATGTTTTTCTCCTTATTTTTGTCTTCTGTCGAGTTTTCAAATCTAGAAGATTTCGGCATGGAACACTCCTGTTTTACAATATCTTCTTTTGGGCATTTAATATTACAATTCTCACACCCTATGAAAAAATGAACTTTTTGTGGTCAACCACAGTCATATCTGATATAGTCTCTCATCATGAAAAAATGGATTAGTCTTTTTTTCTGCTTTTGTGTGGCCTATTTAAACGTGGCTCCAGCTTTTCCTGTTTATTGTACAAGCCCTTTGTCAACGGATTCATCTATATGCTGCTGCCAGAAACTGACCCAAAAAAAGATGTCTGCATGCTGCGATTCCGAACAGAATAATCCGGGTCCAAATTCTACAACGGAAAATGATTGCTCCTGCGCTGTTAACAACTCCGATGGCACGACATCTCCCCTTTTTATCATGCCCGAACGTACGCGCTCCCATGAACAGGAAAAATTCTGGGCCACCCCACTTTTTATAGTGTCTTCTCCTCAACCCGAAAAACATGAGGGACATCTTAGGGTTATTGATCACTCACCGCGCCTATATAGGTGCAGTGTGCCCTTTTATATTCTACGCGGCATATAATATACTTGTCTTAATCCTCCAGCGTTAAAAAAAAATCGTTTCACCGTATGACGCATGTTTTTGCGTTGAAACGATTCGCACTTTTTAATTCATTTACAGGAGGATTTTTCATCAAAACGAAAACCACCAAAATTCTAGCCTTTCTTGTTACAGGATATGCGGCGACAGCCATAGCGCCGCAAAGTTGGGCTGAGTCCAAAACGCGACCAGAACTAAACGCGGAAGTTGGCTTATCGGGTTATCTTGCCTATGCCGCGCTAAATAATTCGGTATTAGAGGCCGCCTTCAATCGCTGGCAGGCGGCGCTTGAGAAAGTCAATCAAGCCAAGTATTTGCCCAATCCAAAACTGAGGTATGCCTATTTCATTGAAGAGGTAGAAACGCGTGTTGGCCCGCAGAAACAGAAATTTGGTCTTTCCCAAACGTTTCCCTGGTTTGGAACCTTACGGCTAAGAGGTAACGTAGCCCTAAAAGCTGCAAATGCAGCCCATGAGCAATACCAAACCGAGAAGTTACAATTATTCTATGAGGTCAAAAAAATCTATTATGAGTATTACTATCTTTATCAAACAATAAACATTACAAAAGATAACATCACGCTCTTAAAGCATCTCGAAAGTGTAGCGCAATCTAAATATAAAGCCGGTTCATCGGTTTCTGGCGTTATCAAAGCTCAAATCGAATTGAGCGAGCTCAATGACCGTCTTCGTTCTCTTCGTGATCTTCGCGGTCCAGTCATGGCTCAATTCAACGCCATCCTCAATGCCCCTTTACACCAGTTGGTACCCTGGCCTACAAAACCACCTTTTACCGAAATCACAGGGTCTGAGCATAGGCTGTCAAATGTCCTTAAAGAAAATAACCCTGAGTTAAAGCGGCTAGAAAATATCATAGCCAAAGAAGAGGCCTCCGAAGGTTTGGCCAGAAAACAATCGTATCCCCATTTTACGTTGGGGGTAGATTATATTGATACCGAAGAGGCCTTAACCCTTACACCAGACAGTGGAAAAGATCCCCTTGTTGCGATGATCTCTATCGATCTTCCCCTTTGGCGCAGCAAGTACCGTGACGCCGTTGAGGAAGCTCAAAATAGAAGAGAAGCGGTTATCGAAACGTATATTAATAGGGGAAACGTATTAGAGGCAAACCTCAAAATGGCGCTTTATCAGCTACACGAGGCGGAACGGAAAAAATCGGTCTTTTTAGAGATACCTTAATCCCCCAAGCACAACAAGAAGCGCTCAACGTTACCGAAGAAGGCTACCGAGGAAGTACCGTTGACTTTTTGAGCCTAGTCGATGCGCAACGGCTTCTCTTAGAGTTTCAACTGAGCCTGGAACGCGCTTGGGTCGACCATGAGATTGTGTTCGCTCAACTTGAAATGTTGGTAGGCGGGGAAGTGAAAAGTGAAAATGGAGAGTGAGCCAAAAATTTTTAGAAGGAAAAAATATAATGAAAAAAAATAGAAAACACATCATCATTTGTATAATCATCTTGGCCATAGGTTTTTTATGGGGCCGTAGTTGTAATCGCTCCACGATGCCAGTCACTTTCCACTCTCCACTCTCCACTTTCACTTCTTCCTCTTCCCCGTCCATCCGCTTCTGGACCTGTTCTATGCATCCCCAAATTCAGCAGCCCGGACCAGGGCCATGCCCTCTTTGCGGGATGGACCTTGTCCCGGTCACTGACCAAGGCGATGATGAGGAACTCGGACCGAGAGAATTAAAGCTGTCAGCCAAAGCTGAAAAACTTGCTGAAGTTGCCGTTGTCCCCGTTGAGCAACGCTTCGTGACTAGCGAAGTACGGATGGTGGGCAAAGTGGAGTATGACGAGACTCGGTTAGCCTATTTGACGGCCTGGGTGCCGGGCCGACTGGATCGTTTGTACGTTGACTATACGGGTGTACCTGTTCAAAAAGGTGATCACATGGTTTACCTATACAGTCCGGAGCTCTTGGCCGCACAGGAAGAGTTGATCCAGGCCCTGGCCACTGCAAAACAGATCGGAAAAAGTGATGTCTCCATCATTAAAGAAAGAACGCTGAAGACGGTAGACGCCACACGAGAAAAACTTCGTCTACTGGGCCTTACGTCTGAACAAATTCAAGAGATCGAACAAAACGAAAAGCCCAAAGATCACCTCACGATTTATTCGCCGATAAGCGGAACTGTTATCCATAAGAATGCTCAGGAAGGCATGTATGTGAAGACAGGAACCCGCATTTACACGATTGCAGATCTGTCGCATGTTTGGGTTAAACTCGATGCCTATGAATCGGATTTAACCTGGATTCACTACGGACAAAATATTTCGTTTGAAACCGAAGCGTATCCTGGCGAACTCTTTCACGGACGGATTGCTTTCATAGACCCTATACTTGACCCCAAAACACGAACCGTAAAAGTTCGTGTGAATGTCGATAATTCTAACGAAAGTTTAAAACCCGGCATGTTTGTCCGGGCTGTGGTTCAATCGCAAGTCGTCCAGGGGGGCAAGACGTTTTCTCCTGAATTAGCCGGAAAATGGATCAGCCCCATGCATCCTGAAATCATCAAAGATAAGCCCGGTGCGTGTGACATTTGTGGTATGCCGCTGGTAAAGGCCGAATCGCTGGGTTATGTGCCAGCCGAATCTCGGAAAGCACCCTTGGTCATTCCTGCATCGGCCCCTCTTCTTACCGGGAAAAGAGCCGTAGTCTATGTCAAAGATCCTAATCGAAAAGGCATTTATGAGGGACGTGAAGTCTTGCTGGGACCCCGCGCAGGCCACCACTATATCGTTGAGGAAGGGTTACAAGCGGGTGAACTAGTTGTAGTTAAAGGAACCTTCAAGATCGATAGCGCCATGCAAATCATGGCCAAGCCTAGCATGATGACGACGGCTGCGCCGGAGGGGCGAGGGGTGGGGGAACGGGGGAAAGAAAACCTATGAGTCAAAAGAGTTTAGAAAATTTCGGGGCCTATCAAATCTCTATGGAACTGTTTGATTTGGTCGTGGAGGATATGGACACTATTGTTAGCGATCCGCGGGCTCGACGGCTCATCTCTCAACAGGTAGCAAGTGCAGACTCCATTTGTGCTAACATTGAAGAAGGACATGGTAGAGGCAGTACCAAAGAATATATCCAGTACTTGATTATTGCACGCGGGTCAGCGCGAGAAACCCGAGGAAGGTACTTGCGGTTCAAACACTGGCTAGCGAGGGAAAGTATTCAGGACCGCGTTTCCCGTTGTGATGAAATCATTCGGATTCTCACTAAAACCATTAACACCCTTCGCCAACGAGGAGCCCGATCATGACCTTCGTCCCTCGCCCCTCGACCCCCGACCTCCGTCCCTCGCCGCTTGCGGCGTTAATTCGGTTCTGCCTTGAGAACAAGTTTGTCGTTATCCTCGCCCTGATTGCCGTGATCGTCTGGGGTGTGATGTCAGCTCCGTTTGATTGGGCCCTCGGCGGACTGCCGAGAAATCCTGTTCCCGTAGATGCGATCCCAGACATTGGGGAAAACCAGCAGATCGTTTTCACCGAATGGATGGGCCGCTCACCGCAAGATGTGGAAGACCAGATTTCCTATCCTCTTACGGTTTCGCTTCTGGGCGTTCCCGGTGTGAGAACCATCCGCAGTTACTCTATGTTTGGATTTTCGAGCATCTACGTTATTCAACCGCACTAGGTCAAATTTATTGGTACACGTTGGAAGGTCTTGATGAAGATGGAAATCCAACCGGCGGCTGGGACCTCGATGAATTGCGAAGTGTCCAGGATTGGTATGTCCGCTATGCCTTGCTATCGGCAGAAGGTATTTCGGAAGTCGCTTCTATAGGTGGACTTGTCCGGGAATACCAAATTGATGTAGACCCCCATGCCATGCGGGCTCATGGTGTAACCCTTCATGATGTTTTTCAGGCGGTAAAGATGTCTAATGTCGATGTCGGGGCGCGAAGTATTGAGATCAACAAAGTGGAATACTTCATTCGTGGCCTCGGGTTCATTAAAGAGGTTGTAGACATTGAAAAGACGGTTGTTAAAGTCACCGACAATGTCCCCATCTATGTAAAAAATGTGGCCAAGGTAAACCTGGGACCTGCACTACGTCGCGGGGCGCTTGATAAAGAAGGCGCTGAAGCCGTTGGGGGTGTGGTGGTCGTCCGGTACGGAGAAAATCCTCTTGCAGCCATTAAACACGTAAAAAACAAAATTGTAGAAATCTCCGGAGGGCTTCCCGAAAAAGCGGTTATCGATTTTTCAAAAACAACAAGAGTGGAGATAACGGCCTTTGCTCTTACCCACGGCTTCACGGCATATAAGGATGAAGGACTCGATCAAGAATCATGGTTGGCTTGGCTCAAGACAACGCCCGCTGACAATCATCCGGAATGGATTGCTCACAGTCAAATCAATGTTGTCCCCTTCTATGACCGAACCGGATTAATCTACGAGACGCTGGGAACACTCAACACCGCTATCTGGCAAGAACTTCTTATTACTATCATCGTTGTACTCGTGATGGTGCGACACCTGGCCAGTTCCGCTCTTATATCCGGGCTTCTTCCCCTGGCTGTATTGATGACGTTTATTGCCATGCGTCTTTTTCATGTAGATGCTAATATCGTTGCGTTGTCTGGCATCGCCATTGCCATTGGTACGATGGTTGATATGGGGATTGTTATATGTGAAAATATTCTTCGCCGACTAGGAGAGGTTCGGGGGACGGGGGGCAAGGAGCGGAGAAACGACGATGCTGCTTCTTACCCCCCACCCTTCGTCTCTCGTCCCTTTTAAACTGGATTCTGGCTGTACTCGTAGCGATTCTTCTGGCGCAAGACTGGTTGCCTTTAGGGCCTGAAAAGGGGCTTGTACGCAACGTTATCTTCGTTGTGGGAATCATTGGCGGGATTTTATGGGGCGTCAACCTACTCCAACGCGCCTACCCCTACATCCTCGGTTGGACTCTGGCGCACAAAAAAACGTTTCTTTTGATTCCCAGCGGGCTTGTCCTCTTCGGTTTTATCACCTGGCTGGGCTTCGATTCATTTTTCGGTTGGCTCCCTCAACTCATTCGGAACTGGAAGCCGGTCTCCGCGCTAGCCCATACATTCCCCGGACTTGGCAAGGAGTTCATGCCGCCTTTGGATGAGGGCTCGTATCTCCTGATGCCGACTACTATGCCGCACGCTTCTATGGGTGAAGCCCTAGATGTTTTACAAAAGCAGGATATGGCCATGCAGGTCATCCCCGAAATCGATGTGGTAGTGGGAAAATTGGGACGGGTTGAGAGTCCGCTTGATCCCGCCCCTATTTCCATGTTCGAGACTATTATTAATTATAAACCACAATACATCGTAGATCAAAATGGAAGAAGGTTACGGTTTAAATTTAATGCGCGTAAAACCGATTACTTTCGTGATATTGATGGCAACCCGCTACGTGCCCTTGACGGTGAAGCGTATCGGGTGCGAGGCACCTTCATTCGAGATCAGGTTAGCGGCGGGCTCATTCTTGATGCACACGGCGTGCCTTTCCGTCTCTGGCGCCCGCCCCTCGATCCTGTCCTTAATGAAAACCGTAAAGCATGGGGCGGTATTACGAAACCAGACGATATCTGGGAGCAAATTCTGAATGTCGTGAAACTCCCCGGCACGACATCCGCACCGCGGTTACAACCCATTGCCGCGCGCATCATCATGGTGCAAAGCGGTATGCGTGCTCCTATGGGCATCAAGATTAAGGGGCCCGACCTAAAAACTATTGAGAAGGTGGGCCTTCAGATCGAACGATTCTTGAAACAAATCCCTTCGGTGCAGCCGTCCGCAGTCATTGCCGACCGCATCGTGGGCAAACCTTATTTGGAGATCCACATCGACCGTGATGCAATCGCTCGCTATGGATTACATGTCCGGCACGTCCAAGACGTGATCGAGGTCGCGGTCGGCGGCAAACAACTAACCACCACGGTGGAAGGCCGTGAACGCTACCCTGTTCGTGTGCGATATCTTCGAGAGTTGCGCGATCAGATCGAGACATTAGAACGAATTCTCGTTCCTGCCCCTGATGGATCACAAATTCCCTTGACCCAACTGGCCAACATTCACTATGTACGCGGTCCTCAAGTCATTAAGAGTGAGGATACCTTTCTAATCGGCTATGTTGTTTTCGACAAGAAATCTGAGTACGCCGAAACCGATGTAGTCGAAGAATGTCAGGCGTACTTACAGCAAAAGATCGAGTTGGGCGAATTCCAGGTGCCTGCGGGCGTTAGCTATACCTTCGCGGGCAACTACGAGAACCAGGTTCGAGCAACGAAAAAGCTGGCCGTTGTTCTTCCATTGGCCCTTTTTATCATTCTCATGATTCTCTATTTGCAGTTCAGATCGACCCTTACCTCTTTAATGGTCTTTTCGGGCATTATCGTCGCTTGGGCAGGTGGGTTCCTTATGATCTGGTGCTATGCTCAACCCTGGTTTTTTGACGTCAACCTCTTTGGGACAAATATGCGCGAACTTTTCCAGATACAGTCTATCAATCTCAGTATAGCCATTTGGGTCGGCTTCCTCGCTTTATTCGGCATTGCCTCAGATAACGGAGTACTTGTAGCCACGGTTCTAGATCAATTATTTGGTTCACGTAAGATCGATTCTATTGAGACGATTCAGATGACGATCATTGAGGGCGCGCAACGTCGTATTCGTTCCGCTCTAATGACATCCGCCACGACCCTTCTTGCTTTGCTGCCCATACTTACCTCTACAGGGCGTGGTGCAGACATTATGATCCCTATGGCCATACCATCCTTTGGTGGTATGGCCGTGGCGCTGATTACCGTTTTTGTGGTGCCCGTACTTTATTGTGGTATCAAGGAGTATAAACTCAAACACAGCACAGAGAAAAAGGAGATGGTATAAAACAAAAACCCCGTATCTACAGAAAAAATAGAAACTTTTAAACAAAAGAGAAATCTAGATAGTGAGCACCTGAATCCGTCAGCTATCGCTTCGGAAGGCGTTTTGGGGCTCAAAAGTTGAAAACTTTTTCCTTGAGATGCTCGCTTTTAGGCGGATTGGGACCGGCAAGTATCACCCTGATGAATTTTTTGAGCGTACAGGTCAGATTCACTCTGATTTGACCATTTTGGGGCGTAGGCCTCCTTGGGCAGTCGCCTTAGAGTATTGTTAAAGGTGCACGGAGGGCTATGCGAAGGAATGGGGCAATATCTTGTATCACTTCAAACCAGCGACAACGCTTGCCAAAGTGAAGTTCAATTCGTCCGGCGTGGCGGACCAATCGAACCGCGCAATAGGTTGAAGGCCACCATGGCGCATAACAGAATAATCTTATTGGCACAGAGTCTCCCCGAAGGCAATCGCTCAACATCAAGATCGCTTTTGAGTTCACTATGGTACTGCTCGCTGGGGCCATGTCCATGATAGAGATCTAGCACCGTCTTGGCACGACAAGAGAGGTTCGTCCACCAGGTGTTTACCTCAAGTTTAGGAACCAGAAGTTTCTGACCATCGATATCGATGGTGCGTTCAATCACTTCGAAGGCCACCGGGACACAAGGGCGGTTTTGGTCATCACCGGGATGGAAATGATCGAAAAAGCCTGTGTAAACGTTCTTGCCTTCACGACTGTCTTGTTTGTCTCCAACTCGGCGTGCAAGGGCCAGCATTTGTTCAGGACATTCGCGGCGAGGATTTCGCTTTACGATAAAATAATGATCCCCAAAAGCGTCGAAGTTATCGGCCGCAGCGTTGCCACTATCAAGCCGAAGCAAACATTTTCCACCTAGGCCCAGGGTCTGGAGCGTTTCAACGCTGCGGGCAATAAGCGCGGTCGTTCCCGACTGACAATGTTGTTTACCGGGTCGAAGTTCGCACTCAAGCATGTGGCCTTGAGTGCCCACATAGGCAAATATCGGGGCGTAACCATCATGGCCCTTCTAGGTGTAGGAAACGCCTTCTTTCGAAGAGCCTGAGTAATCCAAAGGGCTCACATCGATATCGACGGGAACAAGATCAAGCCCTTCGACATCTACGTAGCCAAAGGGGCCCGAGGAAAGAAGTTCGGTGTTGAGTTTGCGTAGCCCCACATGGGTTCTGGCTGGGGGCAAGTCGTCGAAACGACCTTGGAACACCGGCTCAGAGGCTACCTTTTTAACTCCCCTTTTTAAGTCCAAAGGCATTCATAAAAATCTCATCACCCCGGTACAGGTCGATATCATTGAAATCGGTTCGACCGTTGCAAAGTAAGCCGATCTGGGTAAGGAGGATCTCCCGATCAGAGATCGCATCGGAGCGGCGTGGTTGAAAATTGGAGGGAAGAATCCGTTGAGCATGATCCTCAAGCAGCAGGCCGCAAAGATGATTTCCGCTTGTGCTGTTGAGTTCGCTCTTGCCAGTCTTTATTTTATATTGTTTCATATACACACCTGTTGGGGTGGGGTTGTTTGTTTGAATACGGGTATGCTCCCCGCTTTAGCCCAACAGGTAATGAAAAATCGTCAGATTTTATCTGACGGATTCAGGTGAGCATTAAGATTGACTGTTTTTAGAGGGAGCCCTAAATTTGCAGAAACATTCAACGTGTAGAGCCTGCAGAGATCAAACAAATGACGATGATTCAGCAAACAAGAAAATCCAAAACAGCTATGCTCTGTCTTTTAGTTGTAGCCGGAATGATTGCGCTTTGTTCTCATACAGCACACAAAAATACATGGCATGTTGATGGAGCCGGTGATGAGCAGGCCTGTAGAACAGGCTGTGCGAGCACTGCGCATCAGCATGATCATGGGCACTGCAAATTTGATGCAATGCATAATCATTTTTTTCGAGTATGCTCGAATGAGCTATTCGTAAAAGCTCCTTGGATCGTGACATCTGTCACCCCTCTTGTTCAGGACGTTCTTCTTGCCTTCACAAGATCCTATTCTGAACGGTTATCGAATAGAGGACTCCAGGATAATTCGATAACCTCTATTCGGCTCCTTATTTGATCTTTCTTTTTCGGTTCAGGGTTCTCGGCTGCAAGAACATAAAAAAAATTGATCGATTTCAATAACTCTGAACCCTGAACTTTAAAATCCCCATCGATGAAAGGAACCATTTTGAAATTAATCTACTTACTAGGCGTTCTACTCGTGCCGTCTTCTTTACTGGCAGAGAGTTCTTTGGAAAAGGAAGATTCGTCAGTACTTTCTTTGGACGATGTCCTTCTACGTGCATTTGAGGCTAACCCAAAGCTGGAGTCTGCTAAACGAAAGATCCAGGCCCAAGAAGCCACACAAGAACAGACCCGAATCATTCCGAACCCGGAGATTGAACTGGAAGCCAAGAACGTGGGAGGACGCGGAGAGTTTTCCGGTACGGACGTTGCTGAGTATACTGTTTTTGTCCGTCAACCGATCGAGTTGGGAGGTAAACGTGAGAGACGTTCAAGGGTGGCGGCTTTTAATCGCGATCTTGCGGAATGGGATTATAAAGGATTAAAGCGGGCGATTGTGTCTGAGGTCACCAAAACCTTCTACGATGTGATGGCGGCTCAAGAAAAGCTCGCGTTATCAAAAGATTTGATCCGTTTGTCGGAGGAGTTTCTGAAGAATGCCAAGCGGCGGGTTAAGGCGGGTGGGGCTTCTTTATTGGAGGCCATGAAAGCAAAAATTGAACTTACCCGCAATCGAGTGGCTGCTGAACAGGCTCAACGGCGTTTGGAGTCTACCCGTAGAATTCTTGCTTCTACCTGGGGAAGCCCGGAAGCCGGATTTGCTTCCGTTAAGGGTTCCCTTTATCAATTAGAAACATTGTTGCCGCTGGATGAGTTGCTTGAACGACTCGTCGGTCATCCTGATTGGATCAGATGGCAGACTGAAAAAAAGCAGAGAGCCGCGCAGGCTGCTTTAGCAAAAGCGGAAAGAACTCCTGATGTAGGTGTGGGCGCAGGTTTGCGCCTGAATGAAGCGTCGGGGGATCATGCCTTTGTACTGCAGGCTACAATCCCTCTTCCATTTTTTGACCGCAACCAAGGGACGAGGAAAGCAACGCGCTACGATCAAGAAAAGACAGCATTCGATCAGCAAGCCGCTCACCTGGACTTGAGACGCCAACTGATTGAATTGTATGAAGCCCTTTCTACCACCTATGCGGAGGCCCATGCTTTGGATACGCAACTTATTGCTGCATCCGAGAAAGCGTTTGAGCTTTCAAGAGAAGGTTATTTGCAGGGACGTTTCGGATATTTGGATGTACTAGATGCCGAACGTACGTTTTTTGAACAAAAGACTCTGTATATTGAAACACTTACGGCCTATCACCAATATCTGGCAGAACTTCATCAACTTACGGCTCAGGGTTCGCGGTTCATTCAGAATAACCCTGAACCATAAAACAAGGAGACCAGTAATGAAAAAATACTATATCACACTTCTTTTTGCTCTTTTCATGTATACCGCGGCCTATACCATAGAGAGTCATGACCATGATGCCCACGAACATACTGAACATAACCATGAAAAGGAGCATAAGGATGTTCACGGAGGGCATGAAGAAGAAGGAGGGATTGAACTGTCCTCAGAAGTTACGGCAGAGTTTGGGATTGAAGTGGTCGCAGCCCGTCCAGGCATCTTGAATCTCCATACCGTTTTACCTGGCGAGGTTCAGGTCAACCAAGATCAACAGGCTCATATTGTGCCTCGTTATCCAGGTCTGGTTGTTGAGGTCAGAAAGAGCATCGGTGATGAGGCAAAAAAAGGGGATGTGTTGGCGATCCTTGAAGGCAATGAAAGTCTTGCTCCGTATGAGTTGAAATCACTTATTGATGGAACTATTATTGAAAAACACATTACACTCGGCGAATCTTTAAAGGAAGATGATGTAGCCTTTACGGTAGCCAACTTAAATACCGTTTGGATTGATCTGACTATCTATCAAAAAAATCTACAGGCTATACGAGTAGGTCAAGAGGTCATCATTTCCGGAGGCAATCATCTGCCAGATGCTTTGGGGAGAATTTCCTATGTAAGCCCAACATTGGACGCGCATACCCGTACAGGACATGCACGTGTCATCCTCCCGAACCCCCATGGGGTATGGAGGCCGGGTTTGTTTGTCTTGGGAAACGTTGCCGTTTCTTCATCAACCGTCAATGTCTTGGTTCAAACCTCAGCAATACAGGCGCTTGAAGGCACGCCAAGCGTTTTTATTGCAACGGATAAAGGCTTTATGCCGCGTCCCGTTAAGCTGGGCAGGGAAAGCAAAGAGTCGATCGAGATTTTATCCGGCCTTACCGTAGGCGAACGCTATGTGAGTCACGGCGGGTTTACACTCAAAGCTGAAATGGCAAGAGGCCAACTTGAACATGCAGGGCATGCGCACTGATATGTACAACTATCTGTCAAAAAGGTTTTTATTATACAACGTTTAATACACTTTTCGCTACGCAATCGTCTGATTATGATTGTATTCACAGCTCTGATTATTGCAGCAGGTGTTTATAGTTATAGGCAATTGCCCGTGGACGCGTTCCCCGACGTTTCTCCCAATCTCGTGCAGGTTTTTACAACGACGAAGGGGCTGGCCCCAGAAGAAATTGAGAAATACGTTACCTCTCCTGTAGAAGCGGCTATAACTGGTCTGCCATCTGTTGAGAAAGTACGCAGCGTCTCTAATTTCGGGTTGTCGGTGGTTAATATCTATTTTGAAGATGGAATGGACCTCTACTTCTGCCGACAGTTAGTCAACGAACGCTTGCAGGAAGCGCGAGAACACATCCCTGAAGGCTTCGGAGAGCCAAAAATGGGCCCGATCGCCACGGGCATGGGGCTGATCTTGTTTTATTATCTCGAAGACACCGCATCGGTGTATTCGCTTGAGGAACTCCGCAGCATTCAAGATTGGATCATTAAGTTTAATCTTCAAACCGTGCCTGGTGTGACCGAAGTGTTAGGCATCGGCGGATATGAGAAGCAGTACCAAGTAGCTGTTCAACCCCATAACCTGCTCCGCTATGATCTTACGCTTCAGGAAATCATTGAACGCATCGAGGCTAATAATCTGAACGTGGGGGCACAGTTCATTGAGAAAAACAGTGAAGAACTTATCGTACGCTCGGTTGGCCTTGCTACGGGCATTGAGGACCTTAATGGAATTGTAGTTAAGACAGAGGATGGCACCCCGATTTATCTCCGCGATGTGGCTGAAGTCAAAATGGGGGGGGGCATTCGAAGGGGCCTCCAAACGCGAAACGGAGAGGGCGAAATCATATCTGGTATGGTAGTCAAACTTTTTGGCGCAAATGCCTCCACGGTGATTGAGCGCGTGGAGGAGAAGATCGCCGAAATTAACGGAATTTTGCCGGAAGGCATTCATATTGTTCCCTACTACCAGCAGAAAGATGTTGTGCAAGCGTCGGTCCGTACGGTTAGCAACGCGTTGTTGCAGGGTATTGCTCTAGTGGCCCTTGTACTGCTGGTCTTCATGGGTAGCTTCAGACCTAGTCTGGTGGTTGCCCTAGCCATTCCCTTTTCCGTGATGTTTGCCTTTATTTCGATGAGGCAATTTAACATTTCGGCGAACCTGATGTCTTTGGGAGGGCTTGCTATTGCTATCGGAATGATGGTTGATGCGGCCATCGTCATGGTGGAGAACGTAGACCGCATGCTACGTGAAGCAGACCCTGACGAGTCTCGCATCCATGTCGTACAAAAAGCTTGTCAAGAAGTAGCTCGACCCATTGTTTTTGCGATTATCATTATCATCGCTGTCTTTTTGCCTCTCTTTACATTGCAGGGTGTAGAGGGCAAGACATTCCGTCCCCTTGCTTACACCGTGGCCTTGGCCATGTTTGGCTCTCTGGTCTTTGCCATCCTACAGGCCCCCGTATTTGCAGACATCATCATGCGTAGACCAAAGCGAAAAACCACCGTCCAAGAGTCACGGGAGGCATGGGTCGTGCGGACCCTTCTTACATTTTACCGTCCCCTCGTAAACTTCTTTATCCAGTTCAGAGCTATCGCAATCATTCTGGCTATGGTTCTTATGGGTATTGGCGTACTGGTATATCTTCGCCTTGGCTCAGAGTTCACTCCACAACTAAGAGAAGGCACCATTGTGGTCCGATTGACCATGGCACCCTCCATAGCGCTTGAGGAAAGCAAGCGTGTGACCATGATTGTAGAGCGAAAATTACTCAACATACCTGAGGTTCGTGAAGTCGTCACACGCATTGGCCGTGGTGAAGTGGGAGCACACGCTGATCCGATCAATTCCGCAGAAATGTATGTACTACTCAAGCCGAAGTCTGAGTGGCGCAAGAAGGGCGATCAGGAATCTATGGAGGAAATTATCCGCGACGAACTTGGGTATATGCCGGGCGTTCTGGCCAATCTCACTCAGCCGATCGAGATGTCTGTTGATGAACTACTTGAAGGGGTTCGTGCCGAACTGGCGATCAAGTTGTTTGGCGAGGATCTGGAGCTTTTAAAAAAGAAGGCTGACGAAATCGCTGGAGTGGTCGGTCATGTTCGCGGAGCGGCTGATTTACAGGTTGACCAGGTCAGTGGAATACCTCAGTTATTGATCCGTCCGAATCGAGAAGCGATCGCTCGGTATGGGGTAAACATCTCGGATGTGCAAGAGGTCATTCAGGCCGCCATAGGCGGTGCTGAGGCCGGACAGATTTTTGAGGGCATACGCCGCTTTGATATCATTGTCCGCTATACACCGGAAGCGCGTAACACGATAAGAGCCATACGAGATGTCTTGATTCAAACCCCGGACGGCAAACGTGTTCCGCTTGATGAACTAGCTGAAATCCGAGAAATCGTTGGCCCTCGTCAAATTACCCGCGAAGATAATCATCGATTCATCACCATTCAGTGTAATGTGATCGATCGAGATATCGGGAGTTTTGTGAAAGAAGCTCAGCAAGTCATCGAAGAGAAGGTTGAACTTTCTCCTGGCTATCTGGTGACGTGGGGTGGACAGTTTCGTTTACAACAGGAGGCGAACAAGCGCCTGGCCGTAGTGGTTCCCATAACCCTGCTCGTGATCGTGTTGCTGCTTTACAGTAGTTTTAACTCCATAAAAAATACTTTACTCATCCTGATCAACATTCCCTTGGCGCTGGTCGGCGGCATTGTGGCTCTTTGGATAAGCGATCAGAACTTATCCGTACCCGCTTCAGTGGGCTTCATCGCGCTTTTTGGTATTGCCTTAGAAAATGGTATGGTGTTGGTGACCTACTTAAATCAATTGGTCCGGGACGGAGTGCCTATAGACGAAGCCTCCTCGTTGGGGGCATGCCGTCGTCTAAGGCCCGTATTCATGACCGCTACGACCACGGCACTAGGGCTTATTCCTCTTCTTCTCGCAACGGGAACAGGGAGCGAAGTTCAGCGGCCTCTGGCTACAGTTGTCGTGGGAGGGTTGCTTACATCGACGGTACTGACTCTCTTGGTCATTCCCGCACTCTATAAGTGGTTTTCCATAGAACCCCAAAGGTCGGAATCAGCAGCATGAAAGGAACATGTATCGTGTATCCTTACAACAAAACTAAGGCTGGTTTTTTTAAAAAAGAAATATCATTCTGAACGTTAAGAGACATGGAAACTATTTTTAATTTAATTGAAGGCAACAGACGATGGATATCCATTGGTGTATTGGTTTTGCTCCTTTCCTGGGAAAGTATCATCCCCTTCTTTAGCTTTTTCCGGCATCAGGTTAAACAACACGCCTTGCATGGACTCAAAAATACTATTCTGGGACTTATTAATTTAACCATGATTTCATTGGGGTTTGTCACCGTATGGCTATGGGCGGCAGAATTTGCACATGAGAAGCAAATAGGTTTATTCTACTGGATCCGTCTTCCTCCATGGCTTCATGCCGTATGCGTAATTCTTCTTTTTGATTTTTGGACATATTGGTGGCATCGCATGAATCACCGGATTCCTTTCTTTTGGAAATTTCATCGTGTACACCATTCCAATCTTCATATGGATGTTACCACCGCGAATCGTTCTCATTTTGGTGAAATCTTTTTTTCATCTGTGTTTCGGATCCCTCTCATCTTATTACTTGGAGCTAAACTGTGGCATCTAGCCTTATATGAGTCATTTCTGTTTCCTGTTGTCCAAATCCATCATGCGAATATCGGTCTCCCCAAAGGAATCGATAAACTTATGCGAATTTTTATCGTTACACCAGAAATGCATAAGGTACACCATTCTCGGGTTGAACAGGAAACAGACTCAAATTACACATCTCTTTTATCCGTGTGGGATCGGCTCTTTGGTTCTTTCATGCTTAAAAAAGACTCACGTTCTACCAAGTTGGGGCTAGAAGGATTTGATCAACACCAAAAGCAAACGCTTCTAGGTCTTCTAAAAACGCCTGTTAAAAAATAGAGGTAAACAAGCGTATTCCGAGTTGTTCCTGACAGGCAGCTTGATGCGTATCAGCAAGTAAGGTAGTTTATCCGACATGAAAGTTAGGGAAGTCCTAAAGATGCTTTAAAAAGATGGCTGGTATATGGCCAGAACACATGGTAGCCATTGACAGTTGAAACATCCCCGGAAATCGGGTACTGTAACTGTGGCGGGAAAACCAAATATTGACATACCGCCCGGAACGCTCAAAAGCATATATAAACAAGCAGGATTAAGTTGATGAAATATGCCATTGTCATAGAAAAAGGTGATACATCTTACGGAGCTTATGTTCCTGACCTTCCTGGATGTGTTGCTGCCGCGGAAACAAGAGATGAGGTTGTAAAGCTCATTGGAGAAGCTATTCAATTTCACCTTGAAGGATTCAAGGAAGATGGTTCACCACTTCCGCCACCTCTATCGGAAGCCGATTATATTGAGGTAGCTGCTGCCTAACCAAAAAGGTTAGCGTATCGAGTACACGCGGTGCGGCTTAGAGAAGGCTATTAGTCCAAACGCTGATTTAGAACATTAAACGGAATAAGGAACAAATATTGAGCATCAAAGAATTTTCAGATTCAGCCAAGGGCTTTACCAAAAACCCTCTAGGAATCATAGCTCTATTTATCGTACTGGTATACGGATTTGCATCCCTTGTAGTTGGTTTCGGTCAAAACCTAACTAATCATATAGCTCCACTTATATATTTTATGGTTTTCTTTCCTGTTGCAGTATTCTTCGGGTTCCTATGGCTTGTCGCTAAACATCATAAAAGATTGTACGGGCCATCTGACTTCAAAGATGAGAAAAATTTCTTAAAAACACAGCTTTCATCCGCCGCATCATTAGCTGCCGCAATTTCTAAGCAACCAGATAATGGTGGAGACCTTAATCAAACACAACTCGATGAGATCGTTGAGCTCGTTTCAAATACAGGACAACAACATTCAACTGAAAAATGGAAAGCACGAATTCTGTGGGTGGATGATTGTCCCGAGAACAATGTACATGAACAGAAAGCTTTGGAGGCGCAGGGCCTACATTTTAAACTAGTTTTGTCAACCGATGAGGCTCTAGAAATTATGGAGCACGAGAATTTTTCCGTGATTATCTCAGGTATGGGCAGGAAAGAAAGCCTTCAAGAAAATTATGTTTTGTTAGACAAATTGCGGGCATCAAATAACGCGACCCCATTCTTAATTTATCCGGGTACAAATCTCCCTGAGCATAAAAAGATGGCCCGGGAACGAGGCGCGTTGGGCATTACGAATCGTGCTCAGGAACTATTTCAATGGGTCATGGAGGCCGTAAACAATGACGCTAACTATTCAGAAGAACAGGCAGAACATCTTTCTGTTGTTTAATGCATGTATCGATTGCGTCTTCTAGAGATCGATCCCCACAAGGCCTATTCCTATAGCCGACAGATCCGAAAGGAGATCCTTGAAGATCTTCGAAATCGGTATCAGTTCCGAAACCCTCCGTCCTGTGTTCAGGTGAATTGTAAAATTAAATGCCGCAAAAGATGGACCTGAGAGCTTCTGTTCATGCGGCGATCTCCAAATCGAAACACTCCTGTGCGGGTTTGTATTCTAGGATCTTGCGAGGATAGTTGTTAATCCATTTTTCAATCTCACCAATACGGTCGATGGTATATTTTCCGATGTTGTCTCCTTTGGCGACGAAACGACGAACCATACGGTTGGCATTTTCGTTGGAGCCTGGTTCCCAGGAAGAATACGGGTGAGCATAATAGAGTTTAACACGTCTCTTTTTGCTAAATCCGGAACGTTCCATCTGCTCCACGTCGAGAAACTCGCTCCCGTTATCGGCTGTAATCGACTTGAACATCGATCTGAATGGGCCAACTCCCATCGATCTTTCGATCGCTTTGAGGGCCTGCAGAACCGATGCCTGTGTTTTATCCGAAAGTTTTCTCACCCTTAGCATTCGGGTCTTTCTTTCTACTAACGTCATTAAAACCGGTTTTGAAGTTCCTTTTCCGCCGACGATCAAATCCAATTCCCAGTGCCCAAATTCCTCGCGTTTTTCTACGGTCTTAGGTCGTTTTTCGATACTGGTCCTTCGGGCATGTTGCTTTTTAACCCGCTTAATAGCACGTCTTTTTCGTTTTATCCGTTTTCGTTTTTCCCATAGGGACTCGTTGCTCACCCCCGGGATGAGACCTTGGTCAATATAGGTATACAGCGTTTTTGTACTCACCGCTGCAGGTCTCTGCTCTTGTTTAAGCAAAGGAGCAACCACATCGGGTGAGCGTTTGTGAACAAGAATGTGCTCGCTGATAAACACAGCCGTTTCATGATGCTTTCCAAGCTTAAGCTCAGGTCCCTTGGCCGTCGCATTTAGATCATGAAGTTCCTGGGCTCGATCACTGCTGTATGCTTTCTTCTTTTGCGGCTCTGTATCGAAATGCTCTACCTCCCCACGTTTAATTTCGCGCTCTATGGTTCGACGATGCCTTCCCAGATACTGGCTATCTCCAAAGGACGTCCTGGGTTTTTGAGCATTGTTTCAATCATGATCCGTTCTTTCTGTGTCAAATGCTTGCCTTTTCGGGGATGAATACTACTCTTGATTTGTTCCATGTCTTTCTCCTTTTTTTGTCTTCTGTCGAGTTTTCAGATCTAGAAGATTTCGGCATGGAACACTCCTGTTTTACAATATCTTCTTTTGGGCATTTAATATTATAATTCTCAAAGATTCTAAATTACATATTTATTTCTATACATGCGATAAGGTATCTTTATGGAAAATGTTCACCCTGATTTACAATCCAGCCTACTATGCGATGACGTTCGCCAGGAGCGAAATGGAAAGTTCATTCTTATCGGGTTGTTTGATGCGATTGCAACCCATGCCATGCCCGCAAGATATCCGCGGCTATTTATGGTAACGCGCTGGTGTAGTGGAGAAGGTACGTTTACACAACAAACACACCTTCTTAAACCTGATCAAAGCTCCCTTCTGGTCAAAGGGAAACAAATACCTGTAAAGCTGCCTTCTCCAGAAGCAACGGCAACAAATGTTGAAGTGTTTGTAAATGTAGCATTTGAAATTGCGGGAACGTATTGGGTTGAGATTCTTTTGGATGGAGACCTTAAAATCAGATATCCCTTGCGAGTTAACCTCATTCCCTCAACCCCGAATACAAGCCCTGGTCAACCCACAGGATAAAATATGATGACAGGACTCATTGGAACTTTTTTATTCCTGTCAAACATTCTGGCCTTACCCCCTGAAAACCTTCCCCCCTAAAACCGCTAAATACATCCAAGAACAGTTTGTAGAAATCCCTGATGGCATATTCCGCATGGGCAGTCTCGAAGGCGAAAAAGATGCTCAGCCATATAAAAGACATCTCCGCTCTTTCTATATCAGTCGCCATGAGGTAACTGTCGAAGAATACGTCTTTTTTCTCAACGCAATAAAAGCAACAAACCTGATGAATCATACACAGCTTATCTCGCAGTCAGGCACGATTCGTCCACGGAAAGGGACTCACAAAAAGCCCATCACACATGTTCATTATAATGATGCGATCCACTATTGCGACTGGCTCTCAAAAGAAAAAAATGTATTGATCCGTTTACCCACAGAACCCGAATGGGAAGTTGCAGCCCGTGGAGGCATTCACGGATCGCGTTATCCTTGGGGATGGGGTTTTCCACATAAAAAACGAGAATGCTTTGATGAAAAAGGACCCAAAAGTGTAGGCATGTATAAACCCAACCCTTACGGAATATACGATATGGCTGGCAATGTATTTGAGTGGTGCCTTATTCAAAAAAAATCGATACAAACAAAAAAACGAGTCGCCCGAGGTGGAAGTTGGGCAGAAAAAAGTCCTAAACTCCTACGTGTATTCCATCGAACTTGGTTTCCAACAGGATATAGGGGGCAAGATGTTGGATTCCGGATTGTCATCGAAAATGACACTACGACTTTGGCGATGTTAACATTTTAATATTTAGCTGAACCGTCTCGTCGCTCGGTTTAAGACGACGCGCCCAACGAAAAACTTCTAATGCTTCCTCATCTTTTCCCAAACGCCGTAGTTCAATCCCCAAACGGCGATGATAACGAAACTCATATTTTGCGTAATTTGCTGCACGCCTCATCCATTCCAACCCTTTTTCGTGCTCTCCTAACGTAATGTACGCTTGGCCCAACCCAAAAGAAACTCGCATGTCAAAAGGATTTAATTCATATGCTTTCTTATATGATTTAACAGAACGTTCTGCCAAAGTCTTTTTTCGCTCAGGCATTCTGCTCCAAAAGCTCTGGATCGCATAGATACGACCGATCCCCATGGGCACTAACCAATTATCATTATCCACTTTCCCCGCATAGCGGAACATTTTTAAAGCGTCTGGCATTTTAAGTTCCTTGCGATAACTTTCAGCTTTTATGTACAGGCGATCTGCCACAAATGCTTGTACGGTCAAGCCAAACAGCACCAAAGCCAACGCACAACTACCGCCACAGAATACGTACTTCTTAAAACCAACAAGCGGTTGAGGCGTTAAATCTTGGGAGGCATATAAAACCCCAAAGACCGTTCCCGCAAGCATCATAAGCACATGAGTAATAGAGAAAATATGCAAATTAAAATCAAAACATGCATGCGTTAAAGTAGCGGATATACTCCCTGCTAACCCTGCGATTAAATAGGTATTGCGGCTCCGAGACGGATTTCTAAAGGTTTTTAATAAAGAAAAAACTATCGCAAAAACAAACCCGATAAAAAGAAAAAACCCCACGAAGCCATATTCCGCAATGGTCTGAAGGTATTCATTATGCGCATAGCGCAACCACAATTGCTCAAGATTGCTACTTTTATACCCCGAATAAATCCAACGAAAACTACCCGGACCATACCCCAAAAAAGGTTTGTCCTTAATCATTTCGATCGTATCTTTCCAGTAAGCGATCCGTCCTAATGCGGTTCCCCCTAGCTCACTAGGATTCATCTCTGCCACCCGTTGCTGGAAGACAGGCGATACATACCACAGCTTACCAACAAGAAGCACGAACAGCAGAGGAATGAAAACAACAGAGCTACAAAATAATCTTTTGTTTTTTTCCCAAGCAATCAATAGCCCCGTTACGCTCAGTCCGACACCCGCTCCAACCAGACCGCTTCGAGACTGGGTAAGAAAAAGTACCGGAACAAACAAGACCATCCCGTACAAAGCCAAGGTCCTTAAAGGAATGCTGGCGGAAGGCATTAAGATCATGGCTAAAGCCATGCACATAACTATCTCTAAAAGACCGGCAAAATGATTTGGGCAAACGTACGTTCCGCTTGCTCGCATCCCATATCCTTCAGGCCGTTCAATGTTAAGAACCATGATGGACTCTTTTGCATGCTGAATAATCGCATACCATGCCATGAGAGAAACGCTCAGGATAAGAACACCCAGCAAAATCTGCCCTCGATTTTTTCTTGAAGAAACTTTTGACCACGCCCAATAGACGCCCACATAACTCCCCAACTTTAGCCATTCTAGATGGGCCTCATAGGAACCGGATGCAAGAAAAACGTGCAAAAACCCATATCCAAAAATGAAGAAAAAAATGATGCCTCCAGGAGGAATTTGAAAATTATTTTGGTCCCGATCAAAAAGCAACGGTTTCAAACAGAATAAAGCTACCCCTAAATAAGACACCATCATCAATGGGCCAATGGACCACATCCGTGTCGCGCCGTAAAGAAACATTCCAAGAACAGACGGACTGAAAAGAAATGCAATCGTTATAAAGTCGTAAATGTGTTCAGGAAGGGATAAGGGAGGAAAGACTTGTAGCCTTTTGGGACGACGTTTATTAGGTGTAGGCAAAGACTTTACACTCGGGAAAGACACATCAAAATATACTCCTAGGAACAACAATCACGTCACCCGCATTAATATCTTCATCTTTCTCAGGGTTCTTTTCCAAATCTCGCAAATTGCGCGTAAGCGTTTCTCGCCCTCGAATAATCTTTACCTTTTTAGCGTTTGCAAAATCCGTATAACCACCGGCTATCGCAATGGCTTGAACTAAAGTAACACCGACATTGTCAATCGGAAAACGGCCTGGGGTTTTAACTTCTCCGCGCACATAAAAGCTTTGGGAAGGAATGACTACATTTACGGTAATCCCTTTGTATATTTTCTGTGTTACATATGTTTTTTGTATAAGGTCTTCTAATTCTGCGGCGGTTTTTCCTGATGCCTGAACCTTGTCGATCAGGGGTAATGTAATATTCCCATTTTCATCTATAATATCTTGGACTTCTGTTTCTTCCGGAATGCTGCGCAGATTTATAAGAACCGTATCACCCGATTTTAGCCTAAAAACAGAAACTTTTCCTTCCGTTTCTTCCTGAACGCTTTTACGAATCTCAAATTTTTGTTTACGCGGCCTAGAGCTAAGAGATTGCACGTCGCGTTTATTTTTAGCGGCCTGCAGTGCAGCGGGCTTTTTCTTTAAGGTCTTATTCTCTAACTCTAAAAATTTAAAAGGCGGGTTGGCCAGCCCCTTGTTTTCTGGAGAAACGCAAGCGCCTTGAAGCAACAATAAAATACATGTGATAAAAATAAAACTTTTAACTTTCATAATCCGTTAAACATTACAAGGCGTTTTTTGTTTCTTGAACAGATGCAACCATCTCCGGATCGCTTTCTAGATTTGACTGTTCTTCATTATAATAGTCTGAGTAATAAGAATGGTAGTAGTAATAGTAGTCATCTTTCATAATGTTAATATTATTTAGTACGGCCCCAACAATATTGCCGCCCACATTTTCGATCAACCGTTTCGCTCTAGCGGAAACGACACGAGGGTATTTTCGATATTGAACCACGAAAAGGACTCCGTCCACTTCACTGGCAAGAATTGAGGCATCACTGATCCCAACAGGGGGCGAATCAAAGAAAACATAATCATATCTAGCTTTTAAGTTTTTGACCAATTCTCTCATTCGTTTTGAATCGAGAAGGCCCATTGATGAACGTGGTGTTTTTCCACTCGGCAAAAAGTGAAGATTAGGCATCTCAGTAGGTTTCACCATTTCTTCTAGCGGAGCGTTATTCATCAATACGTCCGACAACCCCACACGATTAGAGAGCCCCATCATCGTATGTTGCGTAGGTCGTCGCAAATCTGAGTTTACAATTAGAACCTTATCTCCTAGTTGGGCGCAGATATAAGCCAGATTAAATAAAGTCGTTGATTTTCCTTCACCAACTCCGCCACTAACCACCGCAAACGATCCTCCCCCCATCCCTTTATTAGCGAAAAGCATATTGGTACGGAGAACTCGGTAGGATTCAGCATGAGGACTCTCTGGCCCTTCCTGAGTAAGAGGCTTTACTTTCTGAGGAATCACCCCTAAGACAGAAAGTTCAAGATAACGCTCAACATCATCAATCGTTTTTACGGACGTATCGAGGTATTCAATAAAGTAAGCGATTCCAACACCAGCCCCAATTCCTAAAAATAAGCTCAGCAAAATATTTAAAAAAAGATTAGGGCTGACAGGTCTATCTGAAACTTCAGCCGGCTCTACTAATTCAACCGGTGTGCGAGGAATCTCTAATTCAATGCCTTCTTGAGCAATACGCGCTCGTAATGCATTCAAAATTTCTAGTTGCACGAGCAATTCACGTTCTGCCTTTTGGAAAGGAAGAAAACGCTCACGTTCAGAATCTATATCTGCTTCGCGAGCCGTGTCTAACTCCTCTTCCAAGGCTTCAAATTTAGCTTTCCCCACCTTGTATTCGGTCCTCAAACCAATACGAAGACCTTCGAGCGTCTCTTCCAGCTTTTTTGTCAATTCTTTGCGAGCCGCGTCTAACTGCCGTGCATCGGGATGGTTTTCGCCCAAAATTTCTAGTTTTAGTTTTCGCTCAACTTCCGCCTGAATAAGCGATTGCCGGATAGGCCCCAAAGCGGGATCGATACTTGCAAAATAGGAAGAGGCCCGAATCAACTCATCTGCACTGAGAGACTCAATTTCATCGAGCCTTGCCTTTTTGACAAGCATTTCCTTTCTCGCAAAACCTCGCTCACGTGCTAAATCCTGCAACGTAAGTTTATCGGCCCGAACACCTTGATCCAAAAGATGAACCCCAAGTTCTTTTCTAATTTTTTCAAGATCCGATTCTGCCTGATCGACTTTCTCTTGCTGCTTATAAAGTTCATTTTTCAGGGCATCTAGACCGCGCTTGATCTCAGAACGTTTTACAGAGAGTCTTTGTTCTTTATAAACCTCAGCAAGCTGGTTTGCAATACGAGCGGCTTCTTGAGGTTCCTCCCTAAAGGCCATAAGCGCTATGAGATCTGTCTCACGATATTGTTCTATCTTTAAACTCTTTTTTAATGTGGAGTAAGCAGCTTTTTTTGAAATCGGTGCGCCATCTTTATTACGTTCTTCACCCCAGATTTGTTGTAAACTAAGATCATCTATAACCTGATAAAGAAGCGGGCGCGACTGAATGATTTCATATTGCGTGCGCAAGAAAAAAGGACTATAGCCCGGCATCATTTGACGCTCAAAAACATCAATGTCCAAGGAATCTTGGTGTATAGAAATACGAGCTTCAGATTTGTAGATTTTGGGAAGTGTAAATGTAAAGGAAACACCGGTTAAGACAACTAATAAAATAACGGTAAGTACGATCTCTTTACGGGATCGTATAACACGCCAATAGTCAAGAAAATATAAACCGGTATCCTTTTTATCATCCATGGGAAAATGACTTAAAAAGAACTAGTGAGACAACGTAGATGCCTCACTAGTTCACGATTGGTCTTTTATTAAGAAGGTTGTGTGTAAGACTAAGTCTTAAATTTTTGTTTTCCAGCCAATGTTCAAAAGACTTCTATCAAAATCATTCCGGAAATCACTTTGGAAATCTGTGTACTGCCAAGCAGCTTCGACAGTGTTTAATCGATTTACCTTATAGGCGAGCTTTGTCGTCAGGTAGAAAAACTCTTCATTGCCATTCGTTGGGGTTGTTGCTGTAGCACCCGCGGCTGCTTCATCCGAATCATATTCCCCATCTACATAAGTTCCAGAAACATAATACGCGACACGTGCAGTCAAATCATGTGCCAATCGAGCATAAAAAGTGGTTCTTTCCTGATTTGCAAAGGGAAAAACCGCCGACTCATGCTGTGAAAAACCACCCCCTAAAGAAAGGCGGGTTGATGGAGAGGGCAAAACCGTAACACTTGCGTCTACATAAGGAGCCTCTGCATCGTTTGCTGCTGCATTATCAAATTCTTTATGCTGCCACCCTAAACGAGCATCGCCCAACAAATTTGGACTAAATGTATGCTCAGCTCTAACACCGACCTGAATCCCATCGGTTCCACGATTTGCAACGCTGCTGTCGTAGTCAACATCCTCATACCTAAGCTCACCATTAAGAGAGGTACCAGGCTTCCATTGATGCGCGAGGGTTAACCCAATAACATATAAGTCAAAGTCCTCCCGACTTGAAACATCACTGTCATCATACCTCAACAAAATATGACGTCCAGCCACCCTAAGGGCGGTGTCTGTATTTACTTTATAGTGGACATTACCAGCCACCGTATTGTGCGTATAATCGTTTGAATCCCTGACCTGTACGCCCCGCTCAATTAATTCGGGTAACTCTGTTTGAAGAAAAGTCTCTGTTAGATCAAAAGATAGTTGAGGCGTTAAGGTGTGTTTTAAGACAAAATCCAGTGAATGATGAAAATCTGAATCATCTTCAGATCGATCATCCCACCAAGTCAATGATGGCCGATATCTCAAACTAGAAAATGTATTATCGCCTAACCGTAGACTGACATCAAATTCTATCTCTTCAATAATTTTAAAACTACTATCCTTATCGTTTGTTTCCTGCCGAATGTTATCATCCCATTCAACTCGCAGGCGATTGTACACCCGCCATACTTTCGAATCTTCACCAGCAAACCCAACCTGAGCACTGATTGCAAACAATAAGACAAGACCTATCCCATTAATCCGTTTCATTAGTTCTCCTCCTCCATTCAGTTTTAATCGATTTCTTATACGAACCCTTAAAAAGGGTGTTACATTTTAATAAATTAATTTGCATTGGGTGTTGTGGGCGCCTCAAGCAGAGTTACAGTAACGTCTCCGGCGCTATTTAAAAGATTGTTCAAAACAGTTTCGGCAAAAATTGCATTAATGGGTATATCATAAAAATCAAATATGCCAATACCAGGGAGAGTGGAAGGTTCTTTATTCTTTTCAAGATCTGACCCCAGCCGATCATAATGACCAAAAACGTCCGCCTCTGCCTCAGGAAATTGGGATTCAACAAGGTCTCGAATATCTTCTGTAAAGGCAATCCCATTCGCCTTAAAAAACGCTTTAACGGTCGCTTGACTTTTGCAATCTTCAGGCGTTGCGCCAGCTAATATAGCAATAACCTCCAACACTTCCTTCACCGTTACGGGTTTATCGGCATCCTGCGGATTTATGCTAATACCATTCAGGTTGCAAGCGGCGATAGCTTCGTTTGCACTTGGGTTCGGGGAAGAGATCCCGGTAACTTCAGCAATTTTTACAGCAAACTCAGCATTCGTCATCTTTTTGGCTGATCCCTTTTTCTTTGCAGCAAAAACAACAGAGGATGAAGTCAATGCCATCCCTGTAACAACTGCCAACAAAATTAAACCTATTTTTTTCATTATCATTGCTCCTTTTTGTTCCTAACTTTTTTACGTTTCTTTAGTATCTCAACCTACACCCCGTTATACAAAGGTTTTATTTCTTGAATAAAAATATTCGCGAAAATATACATTACCTAATTCAAGGTCAACTATAAATCTACTTTTTTTTAATTAAGACCTGAATCCGTCAGCTATCGCTTCGGAAGGTGTTTTGGAGCTCAAAAGTTGAAAACTTTTTCCTTGAGATGCTCGCTTTTGGGCGGATTGGGACCGGCAAGTATCACCCTGATGAATTTTTTGAGCGTGCAGGTCAGATTCACTCTGATTTGACCATTTTGGGGCGTAGGCCTCCTTGGGCAGTCGCCTTAGAGTATTGTTAAAGGTGCACGGAGGGCTATGCGAAGGAATGGGCAATATCTTGTATCACTTCAAACCAGCGACAACGCTTGCCAAAGTGAAGTTCAATTCGTCCGGCGTGGCGGACCAATCGAACCGCGCAATAGGTTGAAGGCCACCATGGCGCATAACAGAATAATCTTATTGGCACAGAGTCTCCCCGAAGGCAATCGCTCAACATCAAGATCGCTTTTGAGTTCACTGTGGTACTGCTCGCTGGGGCCATGTCCATGATAGAGATCTAGCACGGTCTTGGCACGACAAGAGAGGTTCGTCCACCAGGTGTTTACCTCAAGTTTAGGAACCAGAAGTTTCTGACCATCGATATCGATGGTGCGTTCAATCACTTCGAAGGCCACCGGGACACAAGGGCGGTTTTGGTCACCACCGGGATGGAAATGATCGAAAAAGCCTGTGTAAACGTTCTTGCCTTCACGACTGTCTTGTTTGTCTCCAACTCGGCGTGCAAGGGCCAGCATTTGTTCAGGACATTCGCGGCGAGGATTTCGCTTTACGATAAAATAATGATCCCCGAAAGCGTCGAAGTTATCGGCCGCAGCGTTGCCACTATCAAGCCGAAGCAAACATTTTCCACCCAGGCCCAGGGTTTGGAGCGTTTCAACGCTGCGGGCAATAAACGCGGTCGTTCCCGACTGACAATGTTGTTTACCGGGTCGAAGTTCGCACTCAAGCATGTGGCCTTGAGTGCCCACATAGGCAAATATCGGGGCGTAACCATCATGGCCCTTCTAGGTGTAGGAAACGCCTTCTTTCGAAGAGCCTGAGTGATCCAAAGGGCTCACATCGATATCGACGGGAACAAGATCAAGCCCTTCGACATCTACCTAGCCAAAGGGGCCCGAGGAAAGAAGTTCGGTGTTGAGTTTGCGTAGCCCCACATGGGTTCTGGCTGGGGGCAGGTCGTCGAAACGACGTCGGAACACCGGCTCAGAGGCTACCTTTTTAACTCCCCTTTTTAAGTCCAAAGGCATTCATAAAAATCTCATCACCCCGGTACAGGTCGATATCATTGAAATCGGTTCGACCGTTGCAAAGTAAGCCGATCTGGGTAAGGAGGATCTCCCGATCAGAGATCGCATCGGAGCGGCATGGTTAAAAATTGGAAGGAAGAATCCGTTGAGCATGATCCTCAAGCAGCAGGCCGCAAAGATGATTTCCGCTTGTGCTGTTGAGTTCGCCCTTGCCAGTCTTTATTTTATATTGTTTCATATACACACCTGTTGGGGTGGGGTTGTTTGTTTGAATACGGGTATGCTCCCCGCTTTAGCCCAACAGGTAATGAAAAATCGTCAGATTTTATCTGACGGATTCAGGTAAGAGAGTTATACAAACATCCATTCTAAAGAGATCTTTTTTTATTGTTTATAAAATAATATCCTCCCCAAGTGAGTTGCGCAAGAAAAACTTTCAAAAAAATACTCATTTTTTTATTTCTTAACTCCAGACAATATAATCGTTTGTCAAAACCTGTTTTTTTTTGTTAAGACTCAACCCATGAATAAAAAATCTTTTACCTATAAGCTAAATCCAGAGGAGCAAGCGAGACTGGAAGATCTTCTTCTCAACGGCGATTATCGGCCGACATCCGTCCCGCATACACGTGTTTCCGCAGAAGCGCCTAACTGCAAGATTAGCTTATATACAAGTGGGAAATGCCTTGTTCAAGGAAAAGAAGCAAAAGAGTGGGTAACATTTACCCTCGAACCCCTCGTGCTCCAGCAAGCCCAAATGGGGTATGCAAAGATCCTTGATCCTAAAATATATAAACCTCACATGGGCGTTGACGAAAGCGGTAAGGGTGACTTTTTGGGGCCCATAGTCATTGCATGTGCTTACGTAGACTCAGCGCTTACGAGCGAGCTACAAAAAATGGATGTGCGTGACAGCAAAACTATTACAAGCGATAAAAAAACTTTATCAATAGCAAAAGATATCCGGCAAAAACTAGGGGATCGTTATAGCTTGGTCACCATTGGTCCACGCGCATATAATCGTCTCTATGCGTCAATGCGTAATGTAAACCAGATCCTGGCATGGGGCCATGCGCGTGCTATTGAAAACCTTCTCGAAAAAGTTCCTACTTGTCCTCGAGCGGTCGTTGATCAATTTGGCCCCACTCGTCAAGTGGAACAAGCGCTCATGAAAAAGGGGCGAACCATTGAACTTGAGCAACGCCCTAAGGCAGAAAGCGATATAGCTGTAGCTGCGGCCTCTATTCTTGCCCGCGCAGGATTTTTAAATGCATTGCAACAATTAGAAAACACCCACAAAATAGTCTTTCCTAAAGGGGCGTCTGAAAAAGCCAAAGAGACTGCGCAAAAAATTATTGAAAGAAAAGGCCCTCAGATATTGCTTGAAACAGCAAAGTGTCATTTTAAAACGACGGATGATGTCTTAGAAAAATTAGGGATGAATCGCGAGGTTCTCGGAGAAGAAGGGAAAATAACCTCAAAAAGGTGGAGCAATACGAAAAAAGACCACCTGTAGACATAAACCTGAATCCGTCAGATAAAATCTGACGATTTTTCATTACCTTTTGGGCTAGAGCATTTAACGATTGAAATGCCTCTCTATAAGATCTATACTCCATGACATGAGTATAGCAACAGCAGAAATCCGGCGGCGTGCGATAGATGCCTACAAAATGGGCAAAGGTTCCCAGGCCGATATCGCATCTTCTTATCGTGTAGATCTTAGAACGTTTCAGCGTGGGCTCTCTCGTTTCAACGAAACCGGACAGACCGCTCCCCGACCGCGTGGGCATCGTCAAGCCCTCTACAGCGGAAAGCAGCTCAAGGCGTTGGCTCAACTGGGGGGCAAACATCCCGATGCAACGCTTGAAGAACTCAAGAACATGAGCGGCGTGAAGCGATCGATCATGGCCGTACAGCGGGCGTTGAATCGGTTGGGCAGCCGGTATAAAAGAAACGCTTCACGCCAGCGAGCAAGACCGGGCGGATGTAAATCTCTTAAGAAAGCAGTGGATCCAAGAGGTGGCCAAACTTGATCCAAGTCGCCTTGTCTTTATTGATGAATCCGGGGCGAAAACGAATATGACTTGTCTGCGGGGCCGGGCGTTGGGCGGGAACAGGCTTTTTGCCAAAGCGTCTCATGGACATTGGTGTACCACCACCTTGATTTCTTCGGTCCGCCTGGACGGAACAACAGCGGCCATGGAAGTAGAGGGGGCGACAGACACGGCTGTTTTTGGAGAATATATTCGCCGGGTTTTTCTCCCGACTCTTTCACCTGAAGACATCGTCATCATGGACAATCTTTGCGTCCATCACAATCCCAAGGTCATTGAACTCATTGAGTCATGTGAGGCCCATGTAAGATTCCTTCCACCCTACAGCCCCGATTCCAACCCCATTGAAAAAATATGGGGCAAGATAAAGAATCGGTTGGGCAGCCTTTCAGCACGCAGTCAGCAGGAACTATCTGAAGCGATCACACAAGCGTTCGAAGAGGTTTCTCCCGACGAGGTAATCGGCTGGTTTTCTTCGTGCTACATCGCGACACCTCAATCGTAAAGCGCTCTAAAGCGGGGAGCATACCCGTATTCAAACAAACAACCCCACCCCAACAGGTGTGTATATGAAACAATATAAAATAAAGACTGGCAAGGGCGAACTCAACAGCACAAGCGGAAATCATCTTTGCGGCCTGCTGCTTGAGGATCATGCTCAACGGATTCTTCCCTCCAATTTTTAACCACGCCGCTCCGATGCGATCTCTGATCGGGAGATCCTCCTTACCCAGATCGGCTTACTTTGCAACGGTCGAACCGATTTCAATGATATCGACCTGTACCGGGGTGATGAGATTTTTATGAATGCCTTTGGACTTAAAAAGGGGAGTTAAAAAGGTAGCCTCTGAGCCGGTGTTCCGATGTCGTTCCGACGACCTGCCCCCAGCCAGAACCCATGTGGGGCTACGCAAACTCAACACCGAACTTCTTTCCTCGGGCCCCTTTGGCTAGGTAGATGTCGAAGGGCTTGATCTTGTTCCCGTCGATATCGATGTGAGCCCTTTGGATCACTCAGGCTCTTCGAAAGAAGGCGTTTCCTACACCTATAAGGGCCATGTGATGGTTACGCCCCGATATTTGCCTATGTGGGCACTCAAGGCCACATGCTTGAGTGCGAACTTCGACCCAGTAAACAACATTGTCAGTCGGGAACGACCGCGTTTATTGCCCGCAGCGTTGAAACGCTCCAAACCCTGGGCCTGGGTGGAAAATGTCTGCTTCGGCTTGATAGTGGCAACGCTGCGGCCGATAACTTCGACGCTTTTGGGGATCATTATTTTATCGTAAAGCGAAATCCTCACCGCGAATGTCCTGAACAAATGCTGGCCCTTGCACGCCGAGTTGGAGACAAACAAGACAGTCGTGAAGGCAAGAACGTTTACACAGGCTTTTTCGATCATTTCCATCCCGGTGGTGACCAAAACCGCCCTTGTGTCCCGGTGGCCTTCGAAGTGATTGAATGCACCATCGATATCGATGGTCAGAAACTTCTGGTTCCTAAACTTGAGGTGAACACCTGGTGGACGAACCTCTCTTGTCGTGCCAAGACGGTGCTAGATCTCTATCATGGACATGGCCCCAGCGAGCAGTACCACAGTGAACTCAAAAGCGATCTTGATGTTGAGCGATTGCCTTCGGGGAGACTCTGTGCCAATAAGATTATTCTGTTATGCGCCATGGTGGCCTTCAACCTATTGCGCGGTTCGATTGGTCCGCCACGCCGGACGAATTGAACTTCACTTTGGCAAGCGTTGTCGCTGGTTTGAAGTGATACAAGATATTGCCCATTCCTTCGCATAGCCCTCCGTGCACCTTTAACAATACTCTAAGGCGACTGCCCAAGGAGGCCTACGCCCCAAAATGGTCAAATCAGAGTGAATCTGACCTGCACGCTCAAAAAATTCATCAGGGTGATACTTGCCGGTCCCAATCCGCCCAAAAGCGAGCATCTCAAGGAAAAAGTTTTCAACTTTTGAGCTCCAAAACACCTTCCGAAGCGATAGCTGACAGATTCAGGATAAAGAGCGGCAAAAACGCGCCTCTCTTTTTAAAAAACAATTTAAAACGGATTCCTATAATACAGCATCTTTACATGCCTTCGCCACACGGAATTTCACAACTCGCTTCGCGGGAATATGAATTTGCTCTCCTGTAGCTGGATTCCGTCCCATACGCGCAGCACGGTCTACCAGAACGAGTTTTCCAATATTCGGGATTGTAAACCCATTGGCCGCTTCTTGATGAGCCAGTTTCGCAAGCTCATCAAGCAATTCACTCACTTGTGGCTTACTTACGCCTGTGCGATCAGAAAGAGTTTTGAAGATTTCAGATTTTGTTATTGCCATTGTTTTTCCTCCTATCTTTATATTTACACGCGATCTTGTTATTCCTCAGGTACAATTCGATTCCTGGAGATTCTTGAGTGCCACTTCTCTAAATACAAGGTCTTTTACAGTTTTTTTGTTGGGGTTGACACCGAAACTTGCGTATCTTGAGTTTTATGCGGGCAAAAGACACATTTGATGTTCTCATGAGCACCACAGCGCTTATAGTCGATGCTGTGTTTATTTACATCGGTTTTATCACCGCGACCTGGATCCGATTTGATTCAGGGTGGATTCCTCTCTACAGAGGATATCCACCACAATCTCTTTACCAATACGGAGCCGGACTGGCCACAATCCTATTTTTATTTATCTTTCTTTCGCTCGGCCTTTATAAACGGCCTCAAGTAGGGCACTTTATCGAGAAAATCCCTCGACTTATTCGGGCAACTGGACTCGGCATTTTTCTAGTCATTACGTTAGCTTATATTATTAACACCGAACCACCTATTGCGCGCATGGTCGTTTTTTTGTCTTTCTTTACGGTCAATATATTTATACTTATTGAACGAAAAATTCTATTTCAACTGGAGCGACATTGGGCCAAATACCAAGCTTCAAAAAAACGGGTTGCCATACTCGGAACCGGCCCCATTGCCGGCCAATTAAAGCAAGCGCTCGAACAAGAACCTCGATTACGCTCTCGTTTAATTGCTTTTTTCAAAACAAATAACGACCGCCTAGACCCACACGTACCCGCTGAGTTGGTGAAGGGGCATATTGAGGATTTACCTGAATTTCTTAAAAACGAAACCGTCGACGAAATCATTCTAGCAAACCCATCCTCATTGACACATGCCGCAATGGTCAAAATTATTGTCCAGTGTGAGCGTGCTTTAGCAAATTTTATTATGGTTCCAGATATTTTTCGGGTCTTAACAAGCGGCGTTAGCATGCAGCTAATTGACGGCATCCCTATGCTCGGTGTAGGCACATGGCCACTCGATCGCTTTTGGAATCGCCTGACAAAACGAAGCGTAGATATCGCAGGAGCATGGCTCGGATTGATCCTCTCAATCCCGGTCATGGCAATCTCAGCCATTATCATCAAGGCAACCTCTCCTGGACCCATTTTATATAAACAAAAACGGTGCGGAGAAAAAGGAACGTGCTTCACAATCTATAAACTTCGCACAATGCAGATGGACGCGGAAATTGAATCCGGTCCTGTATGGACGACCCAAGACGATACGAGAAGAACCCCCGCCGGAAAATTTATGCGCAAGTATAACATCGATGAACTTCCCCAATTTTGGAACGTCTTGAAAGGAGAGATGAGTTTAGTTGGCCCCCGCCCAGAACGTCCCCATTTTGTCGAACAATTCAAAGAGGATATTGGCGGCTATATGTGGAGACATACATCTAAACCCGGACTCACGGGATGGGCACAAGTTAATGGTTTGCGGGGCAACACCTCCATTGAAGCGAGAATTAAACACGACCTTTTCTATCTTGAAAATTGGTCATTAGGGTTAGATCTCAAAGTGTTACTTAGAACGATCTTCGCTCGGGAGAATGCATACTGAAATGATGCGATATAATGCTTAATGCATACAAGGCTGCTGTTTCAGCTCTAAGTATATTTTGACCAAAAGATACAGAAACAAGCCCCTTTTTTTGAATCTGTTCTTGTTCTGAGCTGCTAAAGTCCCCCTCAGGACCAACCAACATTCCAATGCCAGATACATGTCCAAATGCTTCATGGAATAACGCATCCTGAAAAGGAATCGCGTTCGGAGAAAGAGATCCTACCATCCAAAGCATTCCTTCAGGGACCTTATCTAAAAAGTGACTTAATGGAGTTATCGGCTCAATGCAAGGAATCCAATCTGAATGACATTGTTTAGCGGCATGTAATGCGACTTTTTCCCACCGTTTTCTTTTTTGATCAAGCTGCGAGGCATGAAAACGAACAACACAGTGCTCTGCCTGAACAGGAAAAATAGATCGAACCCCAATCTCTGTTGCTTTTTGAATAAACCACTCCATCTTTTGCGTCTTTAATAATGCTTGAGCAAGCATTATACAAAAAGAAGGAACCGAAATAGAACGACGCTGCGTCACGTGTATAATCGACCGTTTATTTTCAATTTTAATAACTTCTGCAGTGCCTACATGCCCCCGGCCATCTGAAATAGAGATAGAAGAACCTACAGGTTTACGCAACACATGCAAAAGATGATGAGATTCAGCTAAAGATAAAGTAATCGGGTCAGAAGTCCAGTCACCCGGATCCACGTAGTATTGTGTCATATTGATCCTTGTCCGCCATATGCGCAGCTGTGAACATAAACGAGCGGAACCTATTTTTTTCTAACGACTTATCTCCTCCCTGGATCCGTCAGTTAAACGCGGTTTCCTGCACGAACCATTTGAGCCAAAAGGAATTACAAAAAAGCCTCGACGCACCCAGCGGGTGCGCCTGCGTTTTTTTGCAACCTTTTGCCTCCAAAGCATTCGCACAGAAATCCCACGTTTAACTGACGGATCCAGGTCCTCCTCTTTCTTGAAGGACCAAACAGGGAAAATTACTTATTCATAGTATCTTTTCGGTCAAAAAATGCTTTGACCTGCTTGTTGAATTCTTTTAAACGTTTGTAATTCGATACGGAAAAAGAATCGCCCACCTCTTTTAACATTTTTTTCTGCTTACTACCCAAGTTAGAGGGCACTTCAACATAAACAACTACCTGTTGATCCCCGTCGCGATAGCCACGAACACCGGTGATCCCCTTGCCTCGAAGACGGAAGGCCGACCCAGTTTCCGTCCCGGGCGGAATTTTAAGTTTGGCATAGCCATGAATCGTCGGAATTTCGACTTCCCCCCCCAATACAGCAACCTCAAAAGGAATAGGTTTTTCGATATAAATATCTAAATCCTTGCGCTGAAAGATCACGTGAGAACGGACATGAAGCACCACGTATAAATCACCCGCTCCCCCTCCTCGAACACCACTTTCTCCCTTCCCGCGCACACGCAATCGAGAACCCGTTTCAACACCTTTAGGAATCTTGATTGAAATCGTCCTACGTGTTTTTATTCTGCCCGCGCCTTGACAAACACGACAAGGTTCCCCAACAGTCTCCCCTGCCCCCCCGCAAGCAGAACACGCTTGTCGAACATGAAAAAAACCATTTGATGACACCACAACGCCTTGACCTTTACATTCACGACAGGTTTGACGCTTGGTTCCAGGTTTCGCCCCCGAACCATTACACGTTGTACACGCATCCATCACCGGAAAACTGATTTCACGCTCAGAACCAAACATGGCTTCTTCAAAATCAATTTCCAAGTCAAACCGCAGATCAGATCCTTGCGTTGAAACTTCCCGCCCTGATCGATCGCCACCACCGCCAAAAAAGTCATCAAAGATACTGCCTCCACCTCCAAAGTTTCCCATAAACGTACGCAAGGCTTCTTCAAGATCAATACCCCCAAAACCACCAGCAGCCCCTCCCCGACCTGCGCCAAATGCTTGGTGTCCAAATTGATCATACTGTTGGCGCTTATCCGAATCACTCAATACTTCATACGCCTCGGTAATTTCCTTAAATTTTTCCTCAGCCTCTTTATCCCCTGGATTTTTGTCAGGATGGTATTTGACAGCCAGCTTGCGATAGGCCTTTTTAAGCTCCTCCCCAGACGCATTGCGGGACGCATCAAGGACCTCATAATAATCTCGTTTTGTTTGGACCATTAGTCTCCCTTTTTTTCTTCTTTTTCTTTGCTTAGCGGAGTCTCATTATTCGGCGCAGGGTCTTCTTCTAAACCGCGCGATACAATAACCTGCGCGGGTCTCAAGAGTTTGTCTTTGAATGTATACCCCCGCCTCGTTTGCGAGACAACCACATCCACCGGATACGCTTCCGATGGCATATATGTCATAGCTTCATGTAAGTGAGGGTCAAACGGTTGCCCTTCCACATCCATCGCCATCACATTAAACTTTTTTAATAAAGACAGCAATTGGTCATAAACTAATTCAAAACCCTCAAGAACCGAAGGGTCCGCATCGTGCTCCTTTGCCGTATTCAAACCCAATTCAAAATGATCCAGCACAGGAAGGACCCCGGTTAGGAAATCTTCACTTCCGCGTTGATACCAATCTCCCCGCTCTCGTTGAACCCGCTTCCGAAAATTATCAAAATCGGCTTGCAAGCGCAAAAAACGGATCTCCAGCGCTTCATCTTCTTCCTTTACTTTCGTGGATTCTTCTTTAGTGGGTTCATCCGTTTTCGCATCGGAGTCTTTCGTTTTACTTTCGCCTTCTTCGTCAACAGAAACGGCTAACATATCATCCTCTTTTTGTCCCGCCTCTTGCTTGTCAATGACCGATGATACCCGATCTTTTTCTTTTCCTTTTGTCATAGTTATACTCCATTTCTTGTATATTAAATCGAGAAACATGAATGTCGAGGGAAACGACCCATAGATCCAACCAAGAATGTATTCGGTTTAAAGGTGTTCCTTACGTTGATCTTTGGCACTAGCTTTTTCAAGGTCTTCACGAAGAAAGGTTAAAACATCTTTAAAGCGACAAACGTTTTCCGGTGTTAATTGCACCAGCTTTTCGTGAGCTTCCAACATCATGGCAGCTGTATCACGGCGATTCACCGTTTGAGAATGCAAGGGTAAAAAATCCTCTGAAACCCCTAAACGGGCTTTAAATTCATCAGGAGTTGTATTGGTCATATACGGCCGAACCAAATTATCCAGCCCAAGCGTAGACAAAAGATTTCGCGTGCGTGCCGTCAAATTTACCATACAAATTTCCCCTCCAGATAATTCCTTTAGACGAAAAGCCAATCCTGCAATCACGCCCATAAAGGTACTATCCATACCCACACATCTCGACATATCAATCACAATACGAACGACACCTTGCTCCAAAGCAACCGTTCCAAAATTTTTCATAGATGTGCTTATCTTGAACGACCCACGATCAACAACTCGCACAAACGCAAGATCGCCTTGGATCGCAACAAAAAGCTGATCTGAGGATTGTCCGGTTTTGGGCATGATCATGAATCTCCACCGATCTAAATTCCAAACAATGATTTACACGTAACATCTCTATTTAGTTTCTCATAAACGATCCAAAAAATTATCACCCGAATGCACGGGTGTCAATCATCTCCATGCACCCGAGTTCTTGGAGCAATAATAACGGTTAATTCTCCCTTAACCGCACGACCTTTAAACGCCAACCGAATGGTTGAAGGGGTTCCCCAAAGTGTTTCTTCAAATTTTTTGGTCAACTCACGTCCCACAAAAATATTTCGATCGCCCATGATCTCTTCAATTTCATCCATTAACTTCAAAAGCCGGTAAGGTGACTCGTATAAAACAAGGGGCCCCTGATAATCCATCCAATCGTTAAGACATCTTTTTCGTGCACCCCTTTTATGCGACAAAAAACCAAGAAACATAAAATGGCTTCCCCCTAACCCACTAAGGGCTAATGCGGCTGTAACAGCGCTAGGGCCAGGTACGACGGTGACAAAAACCCCTGCACGCCTGCACGCTTGCACGATCCGTGAACCCGGATCAGATATCCCGGGCATACCCGCATCCGTAACAACCGCAATAGCTTGCCCTGAACCAATAGATTGAATCAGGACATCAATCCGGGATATTTCGCTAAACGTGTGACAGCTTTTAAGAAAGGTTTTTATCTCGTATCGATTCAACAATTTTCGAGTGTGTCGCGTGTCTTCGGCAAAAATACATGAAACATTTTTCAATGTTTCTATCGCCCGAAAGGTAACATCTTCAAGATTTCCAATAGGGGTACCAACCATATAAAGTCCTGGATCCATAAGAAACAAGAGTATGACGGTTTATAGAACCGATAAAGACTTTTCGTAGAGGCTTTACACATTCCAAATGGTAAAGATCGGACACGGGCCCACGCTCATGACTGGACCAAAAGCCTGTTTACCGTGCACAGTCATCCCATAAGGTGTAAAACTCAGCCTTTTTATGGCTAAAATATAGACAATTTCCCGCTTTTCGTAATCCTGAATCCGTCAGATAAAATCTGACGATTTTTCATTACCTGTTGGGCTAAAGCGGGGAGGATACCCGTATTCAAACAAACAACCCCACCCCAACAGGTGTGTATATGAAACAGTATAAAATAAAGACTGGCAAGGGCGAACTCAACAGCACAAGCGGAAATCATCTTTGCGGCCTACTGCTTGAGGATCATGCTCAACGGATTCTTCCCTCCAATTTTCAACCACGCCGCTCCGATGCGATCTCTGATCGGGAGATCCTCCTTACCCAGATCGGCTTACTTTGCAACGGTCGAACCGATTTCAATGATATCGACCTGTACCGGGGTGATGAGATTTTTATGAATGCCTTTGGACTTAAAAAGGGGAGTTAAAAAGGGTAGCCTCTGAGCCGGTGTTCCGACGTCGTTTCGACGACCTGCCCCCAGCCAGAACCCATGTGGGGCTACGCAAACTCAACACCGAACTTCTTTCCTCGGGCCCCTTTGGCTAGGTAGATGTCGAAGGGCTTGATCTTGTTCCCGTCGATATCGATGTGAGCCTTTGGATCACTCAGGCTCTTCGAAAGAAGGCGTTTCCTACACCTATAAGGGCCATGATGTTACGCCCCGATATTTGCCTATGTGGGCACTCAAGGCCACATGCTTGAGTGCGAACTTCGACCCGGTAAACAACATTGTCAGTCGGGAACGACCGCGTTTATTGCCCGCAGCGTTGAAACGCTCCAAACCCTGGGCCTGGGTGGAAAATGTTTGCTTCGGCTTGATAGTGGCAACGATGCGGCCGATAACTTCGACGCTTTTGGGGATCATTATTTCATCGTAAAGCGAAATCCTCGCCGCGAATGTCCTGAACAAATGCTGGCCCTTGCACGCCGAGTTGGAGACAAACAAGACAGTCGTGAAGGCAAGAACGTTTACACAGGCTTTTTCGATCATTTCCATCCCGGTGGTGACCAAAACCGCCCTTGTGTCCCGGTGGCCTTCGAAGTGATTGAACGCACCATCGATATCGATGGTCAGAAACTTCTGGTTCCTAAACTTGAGGTGAACACCTGGTGGACGAACCTCTCTTGTCGTGCCAAGACGGTGCTAGATCTCTATCATGGACATGGCACCAGCGAGCAGTACCATAGTGAACTCAAAAGCGATCTTGATGTTGAGCGATTGCCTTCGGGGAGACTCTGTGCCAATAAGATTATTCTGTTATGCGCCATGGTGGCCTTCAACCTATTGCGCGGTTCGATTGGTCCGCCACGCCGGACGAATTGAACTTCACTTTGGCAAGCGTTGTCGCTGGTTTGAAGTGATACAAGATATTGCCCATTCCTTCGCATAGCCCTCCGTGCACCTTTAACAATACTCTAAGGCGACTGCCCAAGGAGGCCTACACCCCAAAATGGCCAAATCAGAGTGAATCTGACCTGTACGCTCAAAAAATTCATCAGGGTGATACTTGCCGGTCCCAATCCGCCCAAAAGCGAGCATCTCAAGGAAAAAATTTTCAGCTTTTGAGCCCCAAAACGCCTTCCGAAGCGATAGCTGACGGATTCAGGTAATAGCAAGAATTATTTGTTTTGCATCGACATTTCCTATTATATACTCTAAAAGTGTTTTTATGTATTCCAGCTAACGTAGCCAATGTGATGCGACAAATTGTATCATCTGTTAATTACAGATTAATTCTCTAATAAAAACTGATAAATCATGTCCAAAACAATAAAAGTAGGTTCAGTCTGTATCGGTGGAACTCATCCGTTAGCTCTGATTGCAGGGCCTTGCGTCATTGAGCCCAGAAAAGGATGTATGGATTTAGCGGAACGTCTTGTTCGCTTAGCTCATCAGGAAAAAATCCCCTTAATTTTCAAAGCATCCTATGACAAGGCCAATCGCACTTCTATTCAGTCGTATAGGGGGCCAGGAATTGCCAAGGGCCTCGCTATTCTTGCAGAGATCAAAGAACAATACCAGGTACCTATTTTGGTTGATGTGCATAATGTAAGCGAAATTCCGGTGGCTACAGAGGTTGCAGACATACTGCAGCTCCCTGCATTTTTATGTCGACAGACTGATCTATTAATCGCTCTCGGAAAAAGCGGGAAACCGGTTAATGTTAAAAAGGGTCAATTTTTGGCTCCGTGGGATGTTCGTCATATCATCGGGAAATTAGAAAGTACGGGTCTTCAAAAAATACTTTTAACAGAGCGCGGAACAAGTTTTGGATATAATAATTTAGTCGCAGACATGCGTAGTTTACTTATTATGCAAGCATACGAGTACCCTGTTATTTTTGATGCCACGCATAGCGTCCAATTACCGGGAGGCGCTGGGGATACAACGAACGGTGATGGGAAATGGGCGCCCTACTTAGCGCGTGCAGCAGTGGCTACAGGGTGTGATGCTGTCTTTTTGGAAACTCATTTACACCCTGAAGAGGCATTGTCCGATAAAGCAAATGCCATTCCGTTTTCTGCGTTAAAGAAACTCTGGAAACAATTAAATGCGATTGATAAGGTTGTAACAGCAAAACCATGAAGGAGTTGATTGATGAAAGAAAGTTATAGCGTAGAGGCCTTTTCAAAAATAGTAAGTCAGGCAGGAATGCCCAACTTACTAAGGTTTTTTAAAAGACTGACATATCACGAAAATCTTTTTGTAACAGCCTCCGTACTTTGCGTCTTTTTAAGTTTAGCCCCCTTGATCGTGGCTCAAGACGATATACAAAATATCGAAGGGTTTCGGGTTGTTTTAGACTACGATGAAGACATGAATCCCAAATCAAAGTTATTTGGTGATGTTGCCCAGATGTTGCCCGATGGCCACGCCAATATCGAAAACCTAAAACTTGAGTTTTTTGATAACGGAAAGATCAACATGCATGTTCGTTCTCCTCAGTGCACGTATGATCGACGCAACGGCACGGGGTTTTCGACGTCGAAACTACGTATCTCTACGGAAAAAATGGTTGTCACTGGAGAGGACTATTCTTTTGATGCTAAGAAGAAGAAAATTCGTATTAAAAAAAACGTAAAAGTCGTGCTTAAAGATCTTCAGGAAAATACTAAAAAGGAGAATGAAAATGAAAGGGAATAAATCTAGATCGTGTTGCACTTTAACTTTGGTCTTGCTGATAATCATCCTTTCTTCTGCATTATATGCAGAAAAGAAAGAAACAGATTTCGAAGTTTCTGGGGAAGCAACCGTTATTACTTCAGAAAAATTAACGTACGATTATGGAAAAAAATATGCGCTTTTTGAGGAGAATGTCGTAGTTGCCGATCCTCAATTACGATTAACAGCCGACACGTTGACTGTACATTTTGCAGAGAAAGGAAAGGCTGAAGAAGTGCTCGCAGAAGGGAATGTGCACATCATCCAGGAAGATAAGAACGCACGTGCGGGGCGTGCGACCTATAAGGTAACCCAAGGGGTTATTATTTTAGAGAAAAATCCTCGGTTCTATAGGGACAAAGATGTGTTGCAAGCCGATAAAATAACTTTTTTCAGGTTCAAAAACAAAATTATTTGTGAACCCCACGCTCGTCTGTTAATCTATCCACAAGAAGAAGGTGGAACGTCGAAAACGTTTCTTTTTGGAGAATAGCTTATTGTGACAAACACCCCTTTAGTTGAAACGAAAGAACTCATAAAAACATATAATAGACGTAACGTTGTTAATGGTGTTAATCTGTCCATCGGGGAAGGTGAAATTGTAGGTCTTTTGGGTCCGAATGGCGCTGGAAAAACAACAAGTTTTTATATGACCGTCGGACTGATTCGGCCGAGTGGGGGAAACGTATATTTTCGGGGAAAAGATATTACAAACATGCCTATGTTTCGTAGATCCAGATTGGGAATGGGCTATTTATCTCAAGAACCCTCTATTTTTCGACGGTTGACCGTTGAACAAAACATCAATGCCATTTTAGAGACGCTCCCTCTTTCTAGAAAAGAACGCAAAGAGCGTCTTTCTTTTTTACTTGAAGAACTTAAAATTAGTCATCTTGCGAGACAAAAAGCACATACCCTAAGTGGTGGTGAAAGACGGCGATTAGAAATAACACGTACTTTAGTGACCAATCCTTCGGTCATTCTCTTAGATGAACCTTTTAGCGGGGTAGATCCATTGGCCGTTTATGATGTCCAACAAATTATTATATCGTTAAAAGAACAAGGCTTAGGAATTTTAATTACAGATCATAATGTGCGAGAAACATTGGCCATTGTTGAGAGGGCTTATTTAATATGTGAAGGAAAAGTTTTAAGAGAAGGAACCAGTAATTTTTTGATTAATGATGAGGTCAGCCGTGAGCTTTATCTCGGGCCACGGTTTAGCATGTAACCCTATAACAATGGGATAAGAAATATATCTCGACGTATAAATGAGCCAAAAATAGTTTTGGTTGACAATGCTGTGCTTATGGGCGACTCCACAAAAAACAGTTGGCGCATTACAGTAAACATAAAGATGGGCAAGACCCTATTGAGAGTCTTTTACAGTTGCTAGAAGAACTTCATGGCATTATGTAAGTTATGCTGCATCTTACCCACCAAGCCCCTAATAAATTTTCAGGGCAGAGCCCCTTCATTCCAAAAGATAGGCGTAGCCTTTTTCCCTCCAAGTTTGAATACACACCCGATGCCTTTACGAACGTTGTGAACTTCTCCAACAGATATAACCCGCAGATATTGTCTGTCAGCGATTGTAAGCTTACCAGCAACTTCTGGGATCGCGGATTGAGGAAGTTGATCGGCTTCTATTCCATCATCTCTCGTGCCTGCTTCTTCGTCCTCTCCTTTTCGAAGAATGAGAACTTCGTCTACCATCCACTCCCATTCTGTGCTGTCGGAAAGGGTCAGCAGCACTTCGCGGGAAGCGGTGTTAACGTTTACACGGTTTTCACCCCACGTTGTCAATAAACGCGCAATACCAAGCATACGATCTTCAGAATCTTCATTATAAAGGCCTCCGTATAAAATTTCAGGTGTAAACTCCTTGATGAAACCCAGTTCACTTACTGTGTCAAGGGGCGCATTTTTGCATTCGTAGTCCCTCTCTCGATAGAAAGAATCATTTGATTCAGCTCCATAAGTATGTTTCAGATCGTCACCGTCATTGTCAGTCCAGTCCAGAAAACAATCGATTAATTTATCATGCAAGTTGTCATCTTCAGGAACGTTGCTTTGTTTAAAAACTTCTCTCCAATCTGCATCTGACAGTTTATGGACATTTCTGCGGCCTTGTTCGGGAAGGATGTCTACAGAAAATCGGCCCTCGCCGAGTTCTTGCTGCACGCCTCGTACACCCACTCCTTTGGATAAAAGCAGCGCACTTACAAATAGCGCTTCGTTTGCACTTTCTTCAAGTTCTTCGTTTTCGTTTACATTGGCGCTTCTGGCCAAAACGGCTTTGGCCCATTCAATACCCGCTCGGGCTAGATAGTCCGCCTTCAGGCGTTTCCGATAGTGCGATGAAATCCCCGCTTCGATATGCATATCGAATGCAAAAGAACTGATCAGCAAGGAAAGGAAAATGAGTACCCATAAAGCAATAATTAAGGCTGCGCCCTGTTTTTTTAACCGTTGACCCATTATATTTTCCTGTTTTGATTTCATCGCCATTATCTTGCCACCTTTTCTAGAAAAGTATCAGATACAATACGGATGTTTTCAATGTTTTTGTTGAATGTATCTAAATAGTCTTCTGTAGATATTTCCATATCGAGCTCGTTCCTTACTGACAAAACGACCGGTGGAAGAAGTTCTGAAATCTCAAAAAAGTAAGTCATACATTTTCTAATATATACTAGATGCTCCGCATTCTGTTCAGTGTATCCTGGATCCGTCAGTTAAGCGTGGGATTTCTATGCGAATGCTTTGGAGGCAAAAGGTTGCAAAAGAACGCAGGCGCACCCGCTGGGTGCGTCGAGGCTTTTTTGTAATTCCTTTTGGCCCAAATGGTTCGTGCAGAAAACCGCGTTTAACTGACGGATCCAGGTGTATAACTGGTCTAGACTACTTAAATGCTTACTGGCTTGCTGCTGTTCAAACTCGATCTTATCATTAATAGTCTTCCATAATACAGGATCATGATTGCCTTCCAAATTAAGGTTGTTCATGAGCTGTATATAACGGTCAATTTCCCGCCCTGAAAGACTACGTAAGGCTTCGACATCTTCAATTGTCTCCTTTCGCTGTAAAAAAACAACTCTATCAAACATTAAATCTCGGCTGGTTATACCGATTGCAGTCATAAATTCAGTTACAGCCTTAACTGTTTCTTTTGATCCCACTATTTCGATCTTAGCCATAATCCCAGAGTCTTTTACCATGCCAGATGTAATTTTTTCGTTAGGAATATTGAGATTATGAAAGCTGGTAATGATATTTTGGCTTCTAGTTATAGCCTCTACTGCTGCCAGATAGACTTCTTTCTTAATATTCTTTTCTCTCTCTATTGCTGCAAGCTTTAACTGATTGTTTCTCCTTAACTCTTCTAAAACCTTCGCGTAATAAGATTTAACACTCTCTACTCTATTTCCAACATTCTCAATATCTTCTTTGCTAGCTAGACTTTTTGCCTTCTCCGATAAATAAGGCGGTATAAATGATTTAATAAAGAAACAGATTATTCCACCGCGAAGAAGGGCACCAATAACACCGTTGCCTAGAAGTGATATCAATTTTTCGTCCGATATTTGTGTCATATTTAGTGGAGCCTAACGTCTCAAATCAGCGGCGCGGTTTACCGCGTACGCTGATTTTGTCTTGTCCGAATCTTCTCGCTTCATATAGAACAATGGGCAGATGCTCTCCAAAACAGAAGAAATCCCTGTCTGTTGTATATATTTCAAGCTGATAGCGGACCGCCACCGCACAGATCAAGAAATCTGTGTTGGAACCTTGCACACCTTTGGCACGGCAAAGATTGAAGAACTTAGCCGCCATTACGTAATCACTTGAGTTGAGGGGTAAGTCGGGAAATGAAGCCAAGTGTTTCTCTATTTTTTCGAGCTACGCATCCTCGCGAAGCCCAGAAAGTATCTCCTGCCGAATAGGGCCAATGATCTCTACCCGGTGCTCAAGTATTAGACTTCGCAACTCATCTGAAACCTCACCCCTAGTTCGTTTCGCACGCCGCAATACAATTGACCAAACGCTTGTGTCTACCAATACCTTCACACTTTTGCTCGTTGCTTCTTGTAATGGTACTCCGTATCATACTCCAATGACCCGAACAACGAGAGGATTTTTTCCTGCTCAAGATGGTGAATGTATTGGGTTAGCGCCCGTGTGACCGCCGCTTTTTTTGTGCGGTGGTGTCCGAGCTTTACGGCTTGTGTGATCAGCCTATCATCGATCTGCAGGTTTGTTGCCATCTCTATAATCCTTTACACATAAATCTACACAATAAAATGTGTGACGTCAAGTTGAGCATCTAAATTTTTTCTTTGGACTTTTTTGCTAACAAAAATTCCAGATTAATCAATTGTGTCATAGCCCTACTCATCCAAGCATTTCCCCAACGCATCAGACAAAAACGTTTGGTGAAAAAACGGTTTTTTTGATAATAAAAGTACCCTTTTGAACTATACAGATTCTCTATCGTCCATTTGAAGATACGATTGGCAAAAGTCAAATACTTGTCGACCTTCGACGTTTGTGGAGATACGGCCTCGTTTTCAAAATATGTAGCCGCTCGTGAGAAAGCGAGGATTCCCGAAGCAGCCCCATGAATATCATGAGGGAACCTGTTGTCATTCATCCATTTTGGGGCCCCCGTATCTAAGAAAAGGTTGTCACGGTAATATTCAAGCCCAAGCTCATAGCGAGCCGCATATTGATGGTCTCCGCTATAGACCATGTAATCAACTAAACAATCAAGAATGATACCGGTATGATAATTGTCATGTTTAATATGACTGTCACCTGCAGGCCAAGTATAGAACCAAGCCCCGTAGTCGGTCTGTTTATCAGTAACAAAATGAATAAGCCGCTTGGCTTGCGAAAAAAGTTCTACCCTCCCCCTACCTTTCAAACAAGAACCTACTCGGGCACACATTGCCGCAACCAAAGCGCTAACATCCATCACTGCCCAATCTATCTTTTTAATGGGCACGTAACTCAAACAGAGCATTTCAGGCGTATCTTCCAATCGTTTTGGATTATTCAAAAGAAAGGTTACAATCTCTTCTGCTGCTTGAAGATATTTTACCTGCTGAGTCACGTCATAGGCACGCATAAATGCAAATCCAATCCAGCAAGAAACAACCCGGTTCGGCGCATGTTTTTTCTGTAAGAACCCAACATCTTGCCAGTCATAATGGTACCCCCACCCCAACCCTTCTAATTCACGTTTACGCTGAGATGAGGACTCAACTCCAAACGCATTTAACAGTTCTTGTGAAGGGCCCGCCGATGGCGATGCATTTTCAATAAGCCACTGTAGAGGTCCAAAATCTTCTTTCTCTAAAAATGATGCGAGATCCATATATGCATGGGCAAAAAGACCGGTCCCTTTCGGGTTTCGTCGTTTGGGCACCCCAACCCATGTACGCACATTAATAGGGGCGTGCATGACAGACTGTATGGCCAAGAATCTAAGTATTCGGTTATTAAAGGTCAGAGCAGAAATCACAGGACTATTTAGCGCATCGTGCTTGGAATAACCTTGATAATCCTGTTTCTTAGACCATACCAATACATTATATAAATGTTCTAATTTTGTTTGTGGCTCACTCATTTATATTAAATACATGTATCCACTCTTTGACACTTAACATCATCCACGCCATGAAATAGTGCCAACGCATATTCGGATGAGAAGGCGTTTCTAACAATTGTTTTATAAACGCATAATTAAACAGCCCTACTTCAGCACACCAAGCCGGGGTTAACTCACGCTCAACAACCGTGCGTAAATCTTTTTCCCATTGATGATAAGAACTAAACGTAAAACCTTGTTTCTTCTTATTTAAGATAGACGCTGGAAGTACATGGCCCGTGCTTTCTTTCCATAACGTTTTGGTCTCAGTCCCTGACATTTTCTGAGCGGCAGGAATGCTAAAGGCCAGCTCTACGAGAGCCTTATCTAGGAAAGGGACACGGCCTTCAACACCATGAGCGCTTGTAACCCGATCTTCATTGATCAAAAAATCGTCGACCATTTTTGTCTGAAATTCTGTTCGTAAGACTTGTTCTAAATAGTTTTCTCCCTCCTCAAAATAGGGCGTGAAGAACTCGCGCGTGGAAGAAACATCCTTGAAAGCATTAGGATCTGCATAGATCCGAGCATACATACCTGGATCATAATCCCATGCATTTCTCAGTCGACAATAAAATTGGGTACGGTCACCTACAGATAAAGCAATTTGACCTCCAATTCGATACTGTTCATTTTTTAAGATGCGGCTCCGATTCTGTATATTCCACAACCCTTGGCTAAGCGGTGATAAAAGAAAGTTCTGGACAAAACAAGGGATCCTTTTGTTCAACCGTCCCAATGTATTGCAATAGCGATGGATATCATATCCTGCAAATAACTCATCTCCTCCGAGACCCCCCAACAACACCTTCACATGCGGCTGAACAAACCGGGCTAAAGCATACCCTTGAAGCATATTAACTTTGGGTTCCTCAACAACGCGAATGACCTCTTGAGCCTCTTCAAGAGGATGCGTAGTTAAACGCGTATCAAAATGAGTCGTTTTAAAATGATCAGCCACGATTCGAGCATCTTCATTTTCATCTGTAGGCTCATTGAACCCCAAGGTGAATGTCCTGACAGTTTTGCCTGCGGTTCTCAATGGGTCATTCTGGGCATAGGATTGCGCCACAGCGGCGACGATCATACTTGAGTCCAAACCTCCAGAAAGACCCATCCCAAGTGGTACGTCACTGATCAACTGACGATCAATGCTTGCCTGAAAAGTTTGTCGGATCTCCTCTTTTATGTCTTCTCGGGTAGATCCTCGGAACGTCTCTTGGTTTTCTGGCAATGCATAAAATCGGTGAAGTGATCTTAACTGTCCACCTTCTATCCATGCATAATGTGCTGATGGAAGACGGTAGACATCCTTAAACAAAGTTGACGTTCCAGGATTGTAACGTACGTTCATGAAGATATGTAAAGCCTCTCGGTTTAACCGAGGTTTTACTCCAGCGGCTAAAAGGGCTTTTATTTCTGAAGCAAACAGAAAATGGTCACCATCAGAAAAATAATGGAGGGGTTTTACGCCAAAAGGGTCTCGCGCGATAAGGAGTCGTTGACGGGGTTGGTCCCATATCGCGATAGAAAAGATCCCGTTGAGTTGACGTAACCATTCCGCTGGATGGTCTGGATGCTCGCGATACAAATGAATGAGAACTTCTGTATCGGAATCTGTCTTAAACAAACAACCCTGTTCTTTTAATTGATTCCGAACGTCTTGAAAATTGTAGAGTTCACCGTTTAACAAAACAGCGATAGACCCATCTTCACTAAGCATGGGTTGGGCACCGTACTCTGGATCGATAATGGCTAATCGTCGATGACCTAAAGCACATACCGTGGGAATATCTAAGCGCTCGGTATACGCATACGCAACCCACGGAGATTCACTAGCTAGGTAATACCCTTCCCCATCCGATCCACGATGTGCCTGAGCATCGTTCATTCGATGAATTCTGGAGCCAACCAGTTTAGGTGTTTTATTTACAATCCCACAAATACCACACATAATCTTAAATCTATCATAACAGAGAGAGCTGACAAACTATGAAACCATTTTTAGCCGTTTTCATAGGCATGTTAATTACGACGATCCTGTCTGCCCAAGATGATCTACAACCTCTGGGCGATAAGTTTAGTTATGCACAATCAGCTTCCCAATGGAAAAGAATCTATCAAGAAAAAGGATGGGTCGCCGACCAGTTAGAAACTTGGAATATTAACCCGTCCTTACCTATTCGTGGCCTTAAAAACCAAAAACCTTAGTGTTTTGGCTTTTAAGGCCACGAATAGGTAAGGACGGGTTAGGAATGCCACGACAAGAATAGCTTGTTTTTTTAGACTTCGATTCTATTCGGAGACTTTTGTCTCTGCGACAGTGTTCCTGTGATGGTGGAGGGCTTTCTACCTTACTCGTAGGCCTTGAAGCATAAAGAAGCGTTATGACCCCCAAAGCCAAGTGTATTATTTAAGCACGTTTTAATCGTTGCTTCCCGGCCGGTATTGGGTGTGTAGTCAAGATCACATTCGGGGTCAGGTGTCTCTTGGTTAATGGTCGGTGGAATTTCTCCTCTGCTCAAGGTCATTGCACAGGCTACGGATTCGATAGCGCCTGCAGCGCCTAGCAAATGTCCGGTCATGGACTTTGTTGAACTAATCATAATTTTGTGGGCGTGATCTTCTCCTAAAGCAGTTTTGATAGCTAGGGTTTCTCCTCGATCATTTAGTTTGGTAGATGTGCCATGCGCATTGATATAATCAATCTGATCAGGAGATATATGCGCATCTTCTATGGCCAAGGTCATGGCCCTCGCTGCACCGCTCCCATCATGAATAGGCGCGGTAATATGATGGGCGTCACATGTTCGGCCATACCCCGCCAATTCACAATAGATTTTAGCGCCTCGTTTTTGTGCATGTTCTAACTCTTCTAAAATAAGGATGCCTCCTCCTTCGCTACAAACAAACCCATCACGGTCTGCATCAAAGGGACGTGAAGCGCCTTGTGGATCATCATTTCGCTTGCTTAAGGCTCTCATCGCGCAAAACCCGCCGACACCCAGCTCATTCACACTCCCCTCAGATCCTCCAGAGACGATGATGTCTGCTTCACCATGTTGAATCATTCGCAGTGATTCACCTAACCCATGTATAGCTGAGGCGCATGCAGAGGTGATACAAAAATTGGGGCCACGAAGCCCAAACTCAATAGCAATCTGCCCTCCGACAATATTGGTAATCATCTGCGGAATCATAAAAGGTGAAAATCGGCTAGGCCCTTTTTCCATCAGTATTTTAGACTGCTTAAGCATGACATGCAGTCCTCCGATTCCTGAACTAACGATGACACCAATAGCATCCCCATCTTCTTTTTGAAAATCTAGACCGGAGTCTGCCACGGCCATTTTGGCTGCGGCTATCCCATATTGACTAAAGGGGTCCATGTGCCGTTGTTCTTTTTTAGGAATAAAGGCGTCAGGATCAAAGTCTATTACTTCCCCCGCGATTTGCGTGGTAAATTCTGTGGCATCAAATTGTTGAATCCGGGCAATGCCAGATTCTCCGTTTAGGAGTCTTCTCCATACGGTTTCTAACTCACAGCCCAGAGGCGTTACAATTCCAATGCCCGTTACAACTACTCTACGTCGGTCCATGACTGGGGGGGTTCTCGGTTTAGGGTTTAAGGGGGGTTTGGGGGGGGGGCTACAGGAAATAAATACGCTAAAAACCCCAAATTCTTTGATGGGGCCATACGCCCCATCTTGTCGTTAGGCCTCAAAACCTTTTTCTTTAAGATAATCGATCACGGAGCCCACGGTATTGAGTTTTTCAGCATCTTCATCAGGAATTTCAGCGCCAAACTCTTCTTCAAAGGCCATGACCAATTCAACGGTATCGAGTGAATCAGCTCCTAAATCTTCAATAAAAGAAGCTTCTCTGGTTACTTGCTCAGCGTTTACGCCTAGCTGTTCTACAATAATATCTTTAACTTTATCTTCTAGTGCCATTTTTGTTCTCCTCGTTTTTTATGTTACCATTCCTCCGCAAACGGTCAAAACTTGACCGGTTACGTATGAAGCTTCATCACTTGCTAAATAATGGATGACATTAGCTACATCTTCAGGTGTACCAAATCGTTCCATGGGGATAGCGCTTAGCATCCCTTGTTTCACATCTTCGGACAGCTCATCCGTCATTTTGGTTGCTATGAAACCCGGTGCCACCGCATTGGCTCTTACATCTCTGCGTGCCAGTTCTTTTGCAGTGGATTTTGTAAGAGCGATTACGCCTGCTTTGGAAGCCGAATAGTTGCACTGCCCTGCATTGCCGATCAAACCAATAATCGATGCTACATTAACGATCGCGCCGGACCGTTGTTTCATCATGTACTTAGACGCTGCTTTGGTGCATAAGAATGTGCCTTTAAGATTGATATTAATCACCTGATCCCAGTCCTCTTCTGACATACGAGCAATCAGCCCATCTTTTGTTATACCCGCATTATTAATTAAAATATCAATACGTTTAAAATCTGTATGAATATCCTGCATCAATTTTTGAACAGTCTCTTTGTTACTTATATCGACGGAGTAACACGCTGCGCGACCGCCTAGTTCAACAACTTTGTTCGCGGTCTCTTGTACCCACTCCTTGTCGAGATCACATAAAGCTAAATTAGCGCCGGACCTAGCAAATCTTAGAGCGGTTGCTTGCCCAATGCCTCTTGCGGCTCCTGTCACAACCACCACTTTATCATTAAATTGACCCATTACATGGCTCCTTCAAATAGTAAAAATCTCTTTATACAGAATCTTGAGTTTTGTATGTTATCCAGAGAGACTCAGTTGTCAATCAACAATTCTACTTTTGAATTCAAAAGTAGAATTGCTCGCTATTGGTTATTAGGACAGTGTTCTCCACGAATTGAATATATAACTCTGATACTAACAACCAATAACTATCTACACCATTCAATTAAGCTAGCGCCCCAAGAAAATCCGCCCCCAAATCCCACCAGCAATACTAAATCGCCAGTCTTAATGCGATGGTCCTGTGACGCCTCATCCATCGCTACAATAATGGATGCGGCGGACGTATTACCGTATTTCTCTACGTTTATATAAAATGTCTCAAGCGGCGCATTGATCTGTTGACCAATCGCCTTGATAATACGAGCATTCGCCTGGTGAGGGATAATGCAGTTTACATCTTGTATGGTTAACCCACAATGGTCCAGGATCTGCTGCGCGGCATTCGTCATACATGTTACGGCATGTTTGAAGACTTCTCTACCTTCCATTTTTATATAATGGGATCGATCTTTTACGGTTTGGACAGAAGCAGTCTTTCGACTACCTCCTGCAGGAATTTTTAATAAGTCAGCCAATGAACCGTTTGATCCAAGGAGGGTCCTCATAATCCCTCGGGTTCCATCTCGAGCTTGCAGTACAGCTGCCCCTGCGCCATCGCCAAAAAGAACACACGTAGACCGATCTTGCCAATCTGTTATACAACTCATTTTGTCTGAACCAATAACAAGCGCGGTATCTATATTTCCTGAAGCAATGAATGTGTGAGCGACCTCTAAGCCATACAAAAAGCCAGCGCACGCTGCAGATACATCGAGACAGAAGGCGTTCTTAGCACCTATGAGATCTTGTACAAGACAGGCTGTGTTGGGAAGCATCATATCAGGTGTCGTCGTTGCCACAACAATCATACCCACCTCATCAGGGCGTATGTTGGCATTAGAAAGGGCCTTTTTGCTTGCTTCTTTTGCCATATCCGATACGGGTTGGTCTTCACGTGCTATACGGCGTTCGCGTATTCCTGTCCGTGTATAAATCCATTCATCCGTTGTATCTACCATCTTTTCTAAATCAGCGTTTGTTAAAACACGTTCTGGCAAGTAGGAGCCTGTACCAATAATAGACACGTTTCGTATTGTATTATCGTTTTTCATTTTCTTTTTTTTCTAATCCTTGCAATCCAGATAGTTGTTCTTCGATTAAATGATTCACTTTATGGCTAACGGATTCATGAGCAACCCGGATCGCATTGGTTACCGCTTCGGCAGACGAAGAACCATGACCAATCACGCAAAACCCATTAACCCCTAAAAGGGGTGCCCCCCCATACGTATCGGGGTTCGATTTTGTTTTTATGTTTTTGAGCGCCGTTTTTAGTAATAGAGCACCGAAGGTCCTGAATATATTTTTAGTAAACTCTTGTGAAAGCCATTTTCCCATTGCTTTTGCAACGCTTTCACTTGTTTTCAAGACCACATTACCGGAAAATCCATCGCAGACAACCACATCTGCTTGACCCTCAAACAAACCGCTTCCTTCAATGTTTCCGCAAAAGTTTAACGGAAGACTTTCCAATATGCGAAACGTTTCTTTAGTGGTTTCATTTCCTTTAACCTCTTCGCCTCCTATACTTAACAATCCAATACTGGGATTTTTTACACCAAGGATTTCGCGCGAGTACACATCCCCCATGACGGCAAATTGGACTAATAACGCTGGAGAACAGTCGGGGTTAGCCCCGGCATCGATTAAGATAAACGGACGTTTAGGCGTTGGGATGACCGTTGCAATGGCGGGCCGTTCAACCCCTTGTAAGGTCCTTAGTCTCAACGTCGTTGCTGCAACAGCCGCCCCTGTGTTCCCCGCTGAAAATAAGGCTTGGGCTTTTCCCGTTTTGACAAGTTCTACGGCTTTTATGATGGATGAATCTTTTTTACGTCGAATAGCCACGACAGGCGGATCATCCATTTCAACGACTTCTGTCGCATGATAGATTTCAATCTGGGGGGGTATATCTCCATACTTTTGTAATTCCCTCTCAATCGTGTCTTGGAGTCCAACGAGATAAAGACGTTTTATACCTCGAAATTTACGTGCTGCATCTATGGCTCCTTCCACAATATTGTGGGGAGCGAAATCTCCGCCCATGGCATCTATAGCAATTTCCATTTTTTCAGCACATCCAAAAAAATAAATAAAGGTTACGGGCAAGGCCCTTTTAAGGTGAGAAGATATTACTCAACAGATTCGATCGTGAGTACTTGGCGGCCTTTATAGGTCCCACACGAAGTACATACGCGATGGGGTATTTGTTGACTTCCACACTGTGGACAAGGTCGCGTTGAAGGGATTGGTTTTTTATGTGATCTTGCACGTGATTTTGATTTGCTCTTTGATGTTTTTCTTTTAGGTACAGCCATTTTTTCTCTCCTTCTAAATTTCTAAATTGTTTAATGTTGCCCCATCGATCATCCGTTTTCTCTGAGCGACATCCACACTCTCTCTCGTTGAGATTTCTACAGCATTGAGGACACAGACCTTTACAATCCGATTTACATATCGGAAAGAGAGGAATGTTTAATATAACTTCCTCTCGAATATCAGGTGTTATATCGACAATTTGACTATCTGACATTAACTCGTAAACGCGTAGAAAAGACAAATCATGAACGGATGTCGAGAACATTTTTATACATCGTGAACATTGCAAGGAAAGATGAACACCTAAGATCCCTTGTACGATGAGCTCTCGAGAAGCCACATGAGGCATGTAAGGTATATGAGAAATCGGTTCTTCTAGACGTGCAGAAAGATCTCCTGCGTCTAGAATTTCTTTAGGTTGCTCTCCTTCAAAGGTTGTTTCTTTTTCTGAAATCTGTGCGCTGTCAATTTTCATGTTTATATATGCAAGCCCCCTTCACGCTGGAGAGAAAAGTAACGTTGGGTCTTCTTAGGGCTTAGGAGGTGCGGTTTCTTTAACCGCTTTCTGAACAATCGGGGGGACAAAACTGCTGATATCACCGCCGAATTCAGCAATTTCACGGACCGTGCTAGAGCTTATATAGCTATAATCTTCTTTTGGCATCAGAAATACGGTTTCTAAATCAGGCGCCATTTTTCTATTGGTTAATGCCATCTGAAGCTCAAATTCGAAATCTGAGAAAGCTCTAAGGCCTCGTATGAGTACAGAAACACCTTTTGAATGCGTATACCCAACAAGTAACCCTTCAAAAGAATCGACCTCGACACCATACTCTTTTGTTGCTTCTTGGACAAGATGAACGCGTGCCTCTAATCCAAAGAGTGGTTTTTTAATTGAACTCGAAGAAACGGCTACAATAAGATGATCAAAAATTTTTGAGGCTCTCTCTATCACATCAAGGTGACCGAGTGTTATGGGATCAAATGTTCCTGGATAAATAGCTGACTGTTTCATCGTGCCCTCACTGATTTGTTCGTTGTCCGAAAATAAGGATTCGTGCATCCCCATATGACTTGTTTTTTAGAAGTTCCCAGTTTTCAAAGACCTTCACTGTATCTTCAACGCATTGCTCAAAAACAATCCAGGCGCCTGACTTTAAAAGAGAACTAGAATCTAACGCGTGTAACATCTTCTCCAATAGACCTTCCTTATACGGAGGGTCGACCATAATGATATCAAAGTTTTCTTTATGATGCGCTCGAATATATCGAAACACATCACTGAATACTAGTTGCGTTTGTGTTGTATTTTCAGTACACAAACAAGAAATATTTTCTTTAAGAACGCTAAAAACTTGTTTGTTTTGTTCTACCCAACATACAGAGGCTGCTCCGCGACTATAGGCTTCCAGTCCAAGAGCACCTGATCCTGCAAACAAGTCGAGCGTCCTGGCTCCTATCAGCTTTTCCCTTAGCATAGAAAAAACAGCTTCTCGCACTCGTTCTTGAGTCGGTCGCACGAAATTCGGAACTTTCAATTTTCGGCCACGTAATATTCCACCTGCAAGACGCATCGGTTAAACCCTAATGTTGTAGTTGGATTTGGTTCCTCGTTATTATATCAACGAATCATGACACAGAAGGTTAAAAAACGTATAGCAACACTCCGCGCTGAAATTGGACGCCACAACTACCTTTACTATGTAGAAGCTGCCCCGCTTATTTCAGACCGTGATTATGATGCACTTTACAGAAAATTGGAAGAATTAGAGGCAGATTTCCCAGCATTTGTAGCTCCTCATTCTCCCACTCAACGTGTTGGCGGTGAGCCCTTAAGCGTTTTTGAAAGTGTTCAACATGCTATACCTATGATGAGTTTATCAAACACCTATAACACAGAAAAACTGATTGAATTTGATAAACGTATTAAAAAACTCCTAAACGAAACACCCTATTCGTATGTGCTTGAACCTAAGATCGATGGTGTGGCGATATCGTTACGTTATGAAAAAGGGAATTTAATCCGTGGGAGTACACGCGGCGACGGGAAAACGGGTGACGATATTACAGAGAATCTGAAAACGATCAGGACCATCCCCATGACCTTAAAAAGTCGAAAGGTGCCAGACATTCTTGAAGTACGCGGTGAGGTTTTTATGGCCAAGCAAGGATTTGCTACACTGAATCAAGAACGACAAAAAGTAGGCCAAGAACCTTTCGCGAACCCTCGCAATGCAGCTGCGGGGTCACTTAAACAACTTGATTCACGTATGGTCAGCGGTCGACCCTTAGCGGCCATTTTTTATGCGGTGGGAGAGGTTCAAGGCCTTGATTTTGAAACCCATGTAGATCTTCTCAACACCCTGCACCTTATGGGATTCGCGGTTAGCGTAAAAACATGGCGCGGAGCAACAATCGAAGAGATATTGTCTGCTCTTGATGATTTGAAACGTCTCCAACATGATTTTTCTTTCGAAATAGATGGTGGAGTCATTAAAATTAATGAACGGCGTACTTATGAAACATTAGGCGCAACTGCTAAGAGTCCGCGATGGGCTGTTGCCTTTAAGTATGAGCCAGAGAGAGCTGAGACCCTCCTTAAAGATATCACGATTCAAGTAGGTCGAACCGGCGTATTAACGCCTGTGGCAGAACTCGAACCTGTAGCCCTTGCTGGCACAACCGTTAGTCGAGCGACCTTACATAATGCTGGAGAGATCGAGCGCAAAGACATTCGGATTGGAGACCTCGTACGTATTCAAAAAGCGGGAGAAATCATTCCCGTTGTTGTCGAAGTCAAAATTTCAGCAAGACCAAAGGATACTCACCCTTTTCAGAGGCCTACATCATGTCCTATTTGCACTGGCCCGGTGACTCAAAAGGAAGATGAAGTAGCTTTGCGATGTGAAAACTTGCAGTGTCCTGCACAACTAAAAAGTTGGCTACGCCATTTTGCCATGCGTGGAGCCATGGATATTGATGGTTTAGGTATAAAGCTGATTGTTCAATTGGTTGATCAAGGACTGGTATCCAGTCCCGCAGACCTTTATCAACTTGAGCAGGCAACCATTATGAATTTAGAAAGAATGGGGGATCAATCGGCTGAAAATTTGATAGATGGGATTGAGGCCAGTAAACAAAGGGAGTTATGGCGACTCATTTTTGCGTTAGGCATTCGTCATGTGGGCGCGCGAATGGCACAAATTTTAGAGGAACATTTTTCTCACATCGATGAACTTATAGAAGCTAAAACAGAAGAGCTCGAACAGATTCCTGAAATCGGTCCGACCCTGGCGCTAAGTATTCAGGCCTATTTTCAACATCTGAAAAATTTAGAAATCGTACGCGTATTAAAAAAGAACGGGGTAAATGTTACTAGACTCACCCCCATGGGTTCTACGTCAGGAAAGTTAACCGGAAAATCATTTGTCTTAACGGGCACTTTACCAGGTCTTACAAGAGATGAAGCAACTGCAAAGATCCGTCAACAGGGTGGAAAGGTGGTCGCGAGCGTATCTAAAAAAACAGATTACGTTATTTCCGGGGACCAGCCTGGATCAAAATTTGAGCAGGCAAAAAAATTGGGTATTGCAACTCTGGATGAGGCTGAGTTTTCAACGCTGATAGGTAATGATTCCGGATAAAATGATGGTGGTGCTGACTGTCCCGTATCAATGGTGGTTGACAAAGTCAATTGACTCTCCCTCTGGGGAAGATGTCTTTGGTCAGAATATCTCTCACTCTCACCTTCACTTTCACTCTCGTGAGCTACGCCGCTTCCTTAGCCGCTTTTCTTTTTTTATGGATTAATTGTTGGGCAATCATGAGAACGTTTTGAGTGGTCCAATAAAGAGCTAATCCCGAAGCAAAGTTATATAAAAAAAATAGCATCATAACCGGCATAATTTTCATCATAGTCTGTTGCATTTGCTGCTGCTGAGAATCTCCTGTTCCGGGACTGGACATGGGGGCTACTTTTTGTTGAACAACCATGGTCACGGCCATAAGGATCGGCAAAATATTTAAGGCATCCCACCCCAGCAAAGGAATCTCAAACCCAAAAGGAATGAGGCGTTCGGGTTCGCTCAGATCTTTAATCCATAAAAAGCTAGCAAATCTAAGTTCAATGGCGCTGCGTAATACATAGAACAAACCAATAAAGACAGGTATTTGAACAACCATGGGGATGCATCCGCCTAATGGATTGACCTTATGCTCTTTGTATAAGCGCATGATCTCTTGCTGTTTCTTTTGGGGGCTATCTTTATATTTTTTGTTAAGCTCCTGCATGAACGGGGATAATTCTTGCATTCGACGCATACTTTCAGTGCCTTTATGCGTAATTGGCCAAAACACAATTTTTATGATAAGGGTTAAAAACATGATGGCCAACCCGTAGTTATAAGGCCAAATGTGATCGTGAAGGAAATTCAGAGCTGTCAATAGATGTTCACTGACCCATGTTAACCACCCTAAATCCATAATCCGGGATTGGTGCATCTTGAGCTTTTTTAGTTCCGAAAGCTTCTTGGGGCCGACATAATAAATAAACTCCCGAGAAAAGGGTTCGCGGGCAAGCACCATGGAAGGGAATTCAAGGCTAGCAGACACTTCATGAAGTGTGCCTGTATCTGACTGTTTGATGGCATAAACCGTACAGTTTTCTGCTCCAGAATCAGGTGTTAATGTTTGAACAAAATATTTATTTTTAGCCGCGACCCAGTCGATATGTTTATCAAGTTTTTGGTGGATAACGCCTTCGTTTGAATCCTTTATCCAACCCGATAGTTTCTTTCCCCAATATTTAACTTTTTCGCCTCCAGGAGAAAGCGTATCTACACCTAATTCCAACTGCCCATATACCGAAGTCCCTTCGAGCTTGTGCATGGACCCCAACTGTACTTTGTAGGCGGACAAAGGAATAGATCCGGTCTGCTCATTCGATAAAACGTCTTGAACGGTAATGACATAGCCTTTACCCAAGGAAACCTTTCTCTTTAAGCGAAGTCCTTCAGATGTTTCTTTTTCAAAAAAAACGGTATTTTTATCTGTCTGGATAAGAGTAAAACTATCGTTTTCAGTGCATTCTGGGATCCCTTGGTAAGCCAGGGCTTTTCGGGAAGTAAAATCCATTTCCAGTGGACTACTATTCTTTTCAATGGTTGACCGATATTTTTTTAATGTTGCGCGAGAAATAGTTCCCCCATAAGAAGATACGACCATGTTCAAAACGTCATTTTCCAAGATGGCGGTTTGTTCTGGTTTAAGGATATTCTTGGTTGGGTCTACCTTTTCAACGGTATCTGTTGGCGGTACCTGGTTCCTTGAAACGGACCTGATTTCAGGCGCAGAAGATGTCACGGTAACTTGATTAGAACCTTTGTTTGAATAGAGGGCTTCAGAAGTGCTTTCAGTGGGGGGAATTGTCTGGGGCACTCCAAAAAAATGCTCATAAATCTTGGGCCATTGCATCCATAAAAGGAATAAAACAACAACAATAAGCAGATCTTTTTTATTCATGACCCTGGACTCTCAGTACGGGACAGCAGATATTTGATGCGAGTCTGATCTCTGTCTTTTGCTCTTTGACCTCTGAATGTTCCGGCACTAAATCTACTCCACCCCGACAAAAAGGATGGCATTTACAAAGTCGCTTTACCCCCAACCAAGCCCCACGCCGTACCCCATATTCCTCAATGGCTTCTATACAATATGCAGAACAAGTGGGATAAAATCGGCAACAAGGTCCCCATACTATAGAGAGTGTGCATTTATAGATTTTGAGAGCTGAAATAACGATTCTTTTCATAATTTTTCTTTACCTAACTGAATGCCAGCCTTTTGAACCAAACCTAAAAACTCTTTCACCACTTCATTCCAAGGAGCCTGATCAAGGCCCCTACGGGCAACCAAGACTACGTCATAAGAACCCGAAAGTTTGTAGCGATTCTGACGAAATATTTCTCGCAACCGACGCTTGGCTCGTCCTCGAATAACAGCCCCTCCAACACGTCGACTGGCTGCAGCACCGACCCTTAAAGAAGCCCCGTCTCCTTCCCGAAGCCATAAAACCATATAGCGTCCTACCCAGCGTCTACCTTGCTGGTAGGTGTCCTGGAATAATGATGACCGAGTAAGTCGTTGGCGACGGGATAAGCCCTGGTCTGGAACTGCCTTGACCATTATTCATAAACCCTAAAGTGTTTCTGCACGGCTAGTTCTGTACGCCTTTTTCTTCGACGTCGTTGCAAAATTTTTCGACCATTTCGAGTGGCCATACGGCTTCGAAATCCATGCTTTCTCTTACGTTTTATTTTCGAAGGTTGATATGTACGTTTTGTCATGTTTTATCTTTCCTTATAAAATGAAGGGTCACACGGTACCAATTTTTACTATGAAGTCAATACTGGATGCTGGACGAATAACTGGATGCTGGATAAACTAAGAAAGAACCCCTTTTAGGTTCCCAGCATTCTCGCATCTAAAACGGTGTTGCTGTCCCTATTTTTGTATTGATTGTAGCCTCGGCAATAGAACGACCATCGATCAATACAGGAATTTTACGACTTCTCCACATGTGTCGTTGCGCTCTAGCTACGAGGGTATACCCTTTTGTAAAAAAGAACAACAGATCCAGTTTTGATGCTACCCAATAAAGGGGATAGGTGACAGAATGGATGCGATACATTCTATCGATCGAGGGTGGATTTGGCTCATCTGAATCATGGTCAAGGTCTCTGGACGTTACAATCAGACTCACTAACGTATGAACAAACTCGACAAAAAAGCGTGAATAGCTACGGACTTCATGTACGTCAAATCCATCTTTTAAAAGGTCAAATAAATGTCGGGCTGTATATCCCTTTTCTTCAATAAACCCGAATAATCTTCTTAATAGACGAATCAAAGACAGTTGCTTTGCATGAGCCGTTACAATAACAAGTTGACCGTCAGACTTCAATATACGATGACATTCAGTTATGAAAAAGGGCACATTACTAATTCGGGACATACGATCTGCAACAACAATCACATCGAAACATGCATCTTCAAAGGGGAGTTTATCCTCTTGGATCTGTTGGACGGTTCCGCCGATGAGATGCTCTAGATCCTTGATATTTTTTGCCGAAAAGTCCGCATGGGCCCATGCCCCCTGTTGCTGATGAACATGATAGCTTAAACCACTATCAAGGCCTCCAATCTCAAGACCTTTTTGATCCGACAAGATGACGACTTCAGATAAAATCTGACGGCGCTTTTCTCGGGTCATCCATGCTTTTTCAAACAGTAAAAGATGTGATTTAGATTTAATGTCTATACCCATTTTCTCGTTTTACGGGAAAGATTCTATTACGCGTATTAGGCATTTCGCGGTCCAAATACAGGTCATGCAAGGCGATGATTCTTTCCGCATAATTTTGAGTGTGAGCAGACAGGTTTTTCACCTTGAAACTCGCCTTCGACAACGTTTGTGGACCTGCATTGTAACAAGCTAATATGAGCATCCTCTCGTCATCTTTCCAGAGATCTTTATAGCGTAAAAGATAAAGATTGTAGCTCAACCAAATAACGTTTGCCAACCCGTTTATTGATTTCCGGATCAAAAGCTTTATCAAAAGACAGGACATTTCCATATAACTTTTTAGACATTTGGTTCCATGTAGCTTTTCTAATTTGCATCAAGCCTCGCTCACCAACGTTCCCCACTCGCAGGGGATTTCCGGCTGATTCGACTTGTATAATTGCGTCAACTAACAAGTCTGAAATTCGACGTGTATCTATTTCTTTAACGTTGGAACGATGCTCGTTAAATATTAATACATGTTGGTCTTTACTTAACGTCTCATCGGACTTTTTGAAAGATAAAATAATCTGTATACTTAAAGCCGTCCCCCCTAGAAACAGAATAAAACCCCACGTTATTTTTTCACTTGTTGATAAAGCAAACATGCTGCACGTTTTTTTTTGACCCCGATCATGTGCGCAAGCCACGTCATTTTGCAAGCGCCTCAAATTAACGGATTTTTTTTATTGCTTTACAGCGTTGCATGTCCTTAATTGCAAAAGGAAAGAATTAGATCCCTTTTTTTGTTAAAAATCTTATGACTGTGTCAGAACTTCAATCCCAAAAAATGTCTGACAAACGTTTGCCTCTTTTTATGTCACCCGCTCAATGGCCTTTTTCTGTCAAGATTTCCGCGCACATTATCAGCATGATTCTTCTCACAGGCATTCTTATTACAGTGGTGCTCGCTTTTCAGTATAGAAAGGAAATCTATCGTCGACAATACAATGCTTCCTTTTCGGCTTATATAACGATGGTCAATTATTTAAGCAACCATTATAAATCTAATAACCATCAATTTCTTGTCGAAGGTATAGACCGTATCCTAAATAAAAAATTTATCGGCGTTCAAGATATCGGCGACGAACTTATTACCTATCAGCCTTCCCATCTCATCCTTTATAACGATCAGGGACACGTATTGTATGAATATAAACAAGGGGCCCCGGGAAAACCAGCTGAAAATAAGCCTCCCAACATCCTTCCCCGAAAATACCAGAAAGAGTATGACAAAATAAGCGAAGTGATTCATGGTGAGGGACCGATCTATTTAGGCAATCAGCCTATTGGGTTTCTAAAAGCCGAGTTCCCCGCAAAAATTGAGATAGAAATCATATCTCTATACAAAAAATCAGTTGGCATTATGATATTCGTTATTATGATTGCTGTACTTTTTTCCCTACCCTTTGCACGCCATACGCTCAAACCCATTACCGCTTTAAGGCAAGCGGCCCGAAGCATTCGTCGAGGAGATTTGAGTTTACAAGTTCCCGTGACCTCTGAGGATGAAATTGGGGAATTAACCACTACATTTAATAAAATGGTTACGACACTATCAAAACGGATTACCAATATACACACGATGGAAGAATACACGGTACGTATCAGCCGCGAACTCCATAAAGAACGGTTATTTGAGTTAATGGCTAATCTCTTTTCGCGCATGTCGGGATGTCAATCATTCCGTTTTTATCTGTATAGTGAAGAAAAACATGATCTTCTCGTTTGTTCTCAACGCCACGATGAAGAACTTCCTCCTCCCGATCAAGACATGTTGGCACAATTGGCCTTACAAGAAAGATGGTCTGTGTTTCTAAAACCCAATGGGAACATGAATAGTGAACCCGATGATGTCATTGAACTCGCCATTCCCTTATTATCGGGCCAGAATCGTATTGGTGTGATTCGTTTAGGCCCTCAACCTGAACAGATTTTTTATGATGATGAAGCGATCACATTACTTCAAACATTAGCTCAACATGCATCGATTTCTATCGATAACGCGCAGCTGTACGAGCAACTCGCTGAAAAGGGACGTATCGAGCAAGAGATGTCATTAGCCAAGGAAATCCAAAAAAACATGTTACCCACGCATGTCCCATCGCTTCCTGGATATGATGTATATGGAGGAAGCACCCCTGCATTTGAAGTGGGGGGTGATTATTACGACTATGTTATGACCGCTAAACATCATTGGCACTTTATTATCGGAGATGTTTCCGGTAAAGGAGTCCCGGCCGCACTCATTATGAGCATTGTTCGTTCTTTATTTCATACCTACGTCGAATTTGAGTCCTCCCCACAAAAGATCCTAAAGCTAGTCAACAAAAGCATTTCTAGAGATATGGAACCGGAAATGTTTGTTACCGTTGCCACATTGGATTTAGATCCAAAAGCCCACACGATAAAAATAGCCCGAGCTGGTCACGAACCGGTTCTCATGCTAAACGCAGCAAGAGAAATAAAGCGTCTAGGACCCGCAGGCGCTGCCGTGGGTATGTTGGAAGTTTCTGTCTTTGATCATTTGTTGGAGGAAACCAAATATAAGCTAAAACCCTATGATACCTTATTACTTTTCACCGATGGGATCACAGAAACTCAAAACGAACATGATGAAGAATTTGGGCTTGAACGGTTGGAGCACGTATTAAAAGAAAACAGCCATCTTAAAGCCCAAGAACTTTACGAGAAAGTCGTAAAAACACTTTCTGACTTTAGAGGGGATATCCCTCAAAATGATGATATAACCCTGCTTATACTAAAACGAAATGGGTCGTCATAAGCTTCTAAAAATTCGTCTATGCTTTCTTTTCACGATGGGCCCATAGCATAACCGGTGTTGCTACAAAAACAGAAGAATAGGTACCCACCAAAATGCCTATAAATAAGGCGAGCGCAAAATCATGGATGGCCCCACCTCCGAATACTAATAACATGATAACCGTTAATAGGGTGGTAATAGATGTCAACAGCGTTCGGCTTAAGATTTGATTGAGACTTATATTCGAAATTTCTGAACGGCTTTTCCCGCGAATCAAGCTTAGATTTTCACGGATACGATCAAAAACAACAATGGTGTCATTAACCGAATATCCTACAACCGTTAGCAATGCAGCAATAATCGGGAGGCTAAGTTGATGACCCAGCAACGAATAGATACCCACTGTAATCAATATATCATGAACTAAGGCGATGATCGAGCCCAAAGCAAAGGAGAACTCAAATCGAAATGAAATATAAATAATAATTCCTATCAATGCCCAAATAATCGCCCAAACACCTTTTTTGCGAAGTTCACTGCCTACCTGAGCGCCGACACTATCTTCTTGAATCACTTTAAATCCACTACTAGCAAATTCAGATTCCAACGTCTTTTTAACGACCTTTCCCTGTTCAAAAGCTACTTTCACATCTACCGATTCTTTGATGTTTCCCTGGGCGTCAGGCGCTAACTCTCTATTATATTGGATAAAAGCTTCTTTGATGCCTGCCTGCATCAAACTAGCCCGTATGGTTTCTACAGGTTGACGTGTGTCAAATTTAAATGAAACGGAATCTCCTCCTGTAAAATCTACACCAAAATTCTCTTTTCCCTTGGAGATAAACACGGTCCATGTCGCGATAATCAAGACGATGGAAACAATACCCGCTACCATTTTCTTTCCAAGAAAATCTATATTCGATCCCTTAATAAACGAAAGCATGTTAAGTTTTTGGAGAGAGGTTGATGAGATAAGCCCATCAAAAAATAACCGGGTTATCACCAAAGCGGTATACATACTCACCAGAATACCTGCACTTAAAGTAATCGCAAATCCACGAATGGGTCCTGACCCTTGCCAAAACAGAATAATGGCCGTTAGCAACGTAGTGATGTTCGCATCAAAGATAGTGCTAAACACTTTGCCATATCCTGCTGATACGGCACTCCCAAACCGTTTACCCACCTTTTGTTCCTCTCGTATACGTTCAAAAATAAGCACATTTGCATCCACAGCCATCCCAATGGTTAAGATAAGCCCAGCTACACCAGGAAGGGTTAATGTAGGCAACCCTGTAGCCCCCCCTCCGCCGCCGCCTGAACTCGTAAAGAGGCTTAGGAAACCAGCGGCAACCATCATTCCGAGGGGAATCAAAATTATGTCTAAAAGGAGGGCTAGATTTGCAACAAGACCCGCTAACATATAATAAACCAACATAAAGATGAGTACAGTAACACCCCCGTAGATAGCTGCGCGTTTTCCACTGTCAATGGAATCGCGGCCTAGCGTTGGATCAACCACTCGTTCCTCGAGAACTTTAATAGGGGCTGGCAACGCACCTGCGCGAAGAACAACGGCTAATTCTTGGGCTTCCGCAAAACTGAAGCTGCCTTCAATAATCGCTTGCCCTCCATAGATGGCTTGACGAATAAAGGGAGCTGAATAAAGGGTTTGATCTAATACAACGCCTAAATAACGTCTGCCATCTAAACTAGGATTTTTTTGACCACCGGGCGCATAATCCTCGGTTACTTGTTCAAATTTTTTAGCGCCCTTACTGTCAAACGTTAACGAAACGATCGGCTGACCCATTTCACGATAATCCACGCTCGCTGTTTTTAACCGATCCCCCGTTAGCTCACGTCGACGACTGACAAAATAAGGTTTGTAAACGGTTTGACCCCGTTTTCCTTCTTTGGAGAGCATAAATTCATATGTTGGCGGAGCTTCAAACGATCGAAGACGCTCTTTAAGCTCTTTTTCGGTAACGCCTTCTGGAACTAAAGCAGGATCCCGTTTGTAGTAAGACTGTTTTTCTAGTTGGGCATTAAAGTTTTTCTCATCTAAAGAAATAATTTTATACCCAGTCGGCACTAACGCTTCTTGAAATAAGGCATCCACTAAGGAATCATTATCGGGGTGCACCATACGAAATTCTAAAAAGGCTGGCCGTTTGATAATCTTTTCAGCACGTTCATGATCCTCTTCTTTAAGTCCTGGTATTTGTACAACAATCCGTTGACTTTTGGGTTCTGGATAAATAATAGGTTCTTCGACACCCAGTTCATCAATACGGTTACGGATCACTTCTAAAGCGCGATCTGAAGCATCTTCCTTGGCATCTTCACTAAGGTCCGAGGTATCGACCTCCAACAGAAAACTCGTGCCTCCTTGCAAATCGAGACCTAACTTAATTTTGTCGCCCAATGGCAAAACAAGCCCTAATGACCAGGCGGTTAGAGCAATCAATATTAACCATTTCCAAACGTATTTTTTATTCATATCCTTTACCTTAAACCATCAAACCTAACTATTTATTTCGAGACGTTTCATCGGGCGTTTCATCTTTATCCAAGACTTGAGTAACGGCTCCCCTGCTGACTTCAATCTTAACTTTATCAGCTACCTTAATCGTAAATGTTTTATCTTTAACATTGGCAATCGACCCGATGATCCCACCACTAAAAACGACGCGATCACCCGTTTTAATAGCTTTCAATAGGGACCGTCGCTCTTTTTCTTTTCGTTGTTGGGGACGGAACAAGATGAAATACATAATCGCAAACATAATGGCGACCCATCCTAACATGAACCCTGGGCCCTTGGTTGTGCCGCCTTCTCCGGGAGAAGCGGCCATCGCAAACGTGATTAAATCAACTAGCATAATATCTCTATCTCCTTGCTAAAAACTTTGGAAATCATCAGATTTCTTTTTCTTAGTCATTAGGGTTTATGGTTTTATACTTCTGTTTTCTAAACTCACTAAAAGTGCCGCCTTTTATAGCGTCTCTCATTTCTTGAATAAAGGCTGCATATCTAAAAAGATTGTGAATCGTCATGAGTCGTACACCTAATATTTCATTTACATTAAGAAGATGACGAACATACGCTCTACTAAAATTTCTACATGCATAACACATGCATCCTTCTTCAATCGGTCTTGTATCTTTTTTATAAAGTCCTGCTTTAACCGGATAACGTCCTGTCCGCGTAAAAGCAGTGCCATTCCGCGCAAAACGCGTGGGAACCACACAGTCAAACATATCAACACCGTGCGCAACCGTTTCAATCATTTGGTCCCACAATCCAACCCCCATCAAATATCGAGGTTTATCTGCAGGCACATGAACGATCGTATGTTCTGTTCCTTTAATGATCAGTTCTTCGGACTCACCAACACTAACACCGCCAATCGCATACCCATCAAAATCTAAATCCACTAAAACTTTAGCACACTGTTTTCGCAAATCTTCAAAAATACTTCCCTGCACAATACCAAAAACAAGCTGTCCTTCGGCACGCAGCTGTTTTGCACATAAAGCCGCCCATGCTAATGTCCGATCTACGGCTTGGCAAGCGTATTTCTTATCACAAGGATAAGGAGGACACTCGTCAAAGACCATGGCAATGTCAGACCCAAGTTTTCGTTGAATATTCATCGCCTCTTTAGGCCCCAAAAAATGTCTGCGCCCATCAATATGAGATTGGAATTCAACACCTTCATCCGTAATTTTTCTTAGACTAGCAAGACTAAACACTTGATAGCCTCCGCTATCGGTAAGAATCGAGTGATTCCATCCCATAAATCTGTGAAGCCCACCACATTGTTCAATGATATCAATCCCGAGACGATCATTAAGATGGTAGGTGTTACCAAGGATCACCTCATACCCAAATTCTTCTAACTCAACGGGCGTCATGGCTTTTACGGATCCCTGAGTTCCAACGGGCATAAAAACAGGTGTTTCAATAATCCCGTGTGTAGTAACTAGACGGCCTACACGAGCATCTGTTTCTATATCTCTATGAGTAATCGTAAACGTTCCGGGTTTTTCCATGTGCCGATACTAGGAGAATTATTTATCGAGTTGAAGAAATTTAAATGCTTTGGAAGAAAAAATGTTCAAATAAAATTCTTCTCCTGGATCTCCTGTTCAAATGTCTTAAAGAATTAACCCGCATTTCTCCTACTCTCGTGTCCTGCCGCTGGAACCACCTCATAACCAGAATCTTAAAGCAGAGAGTGGGAGAAATGTGGGTTAAGACACAAAATTTTCGGAAGACCCTAAGAGATCAATTTTATAGTTGCATTAAAATTGTAGCGCTGATAAAGAAAAGTATAATTGAGTACATTGTTACTTATTTCGTGAATATGAAATTCGGGTATCACAGTGTCTAGCTTAAGAGGAGTTTTCGAACTCTTTGCTAGAGCACCAAAGAAGCAGGAATGAAGCGTGTCTTTATGCAATGGGTTGTTTGGGTGTTTTCGGTTGCCCCTCTTTTATGGTTAAGTTCAGGTGTGGTCTATGGCGCCGCTGAACCACTCCCTTCTGGTGTTGTTCTGGACCGGTTTGCAGATGTACCCGTTGATATAGCCACTGGTGATCTCAAGTATTATCCATCTCCCGATCTGTTTGTTAAATCCCGTGGATTGAATCTGGAGGTCGTTCGCAATTATAGCAGTCAACGTTCGCTGAATGGAATGTTCGGATATGGATGGAACTGGAAACATGGCGACCAACTGATCTTTAAAGCCAATGGGGTGGTTGAAGTTATTACCGAACACACGATTCTGACCGCGTGGAAAGATCAAAATATAGTCGATCGTTGGGCCCAACATTGCGGGAACCGTTATAGATGGGAAAAAGAATCTAATGCGACAGGACCTATGGATGGAGCTACAGCATGGGCACCTCATGTGGGTAATGGCATCCCGCCGTTAGAGGCTTGGGGTTAGGGGTTCCCTGATTTACTTGGAACAACCATCATAAAAGTTGAATTGACTTCTGTTGGGTTCACCGAATTTCGATATCCATTGTCTCGACCGGTTGTAGTGTCAGCAAACGGGCCTCATGCAACCGAATGGACGCATAACTTTTTTGATGCGGATTCGGTCGATATTACTTCTGATCAGCCTGGCAATGATTGGACATGGGCTGAAGTGAATGCTCTTACCGCAAAAGCATCAGCAGGATCTATCCATCCAGACCATCCCAGATCCTGGAGTTCCGATGTCCACATTGATGCTTTTCTGATTGAGGTTACCTATGAAGAAATGGGGATGTTTAAAACGCCACGAGGCGCTACGTTTGCGATGGATGAGGTTGGCAATGAATATCACCTTACTTACAAAGATAAGAGTAAAGTAGTCTTTGATGCAAATGGCAGATTGCTTAGCAAAGAAGATCTCAATGGCAATGAGTTATCCTTTGAATATGACCCCTTGGGTCGGCTTTCTATAATGAGGGATGGGTTGGGACAAGACGTTACATTCAGTTATACAGATCCGGTTTCAAACGATAGAGTAACCATGATCCAGGACCATTTAGGGCGCGCCTGTTATTACGCCTATTCCAATGGCACGAATCTGGTGCGCTATACGGATTTGGAAGGGAATGAGTCTTCCTATGAATATTTAGAAGGACAAAGTGTAATCTCTTTGAATCATAACCTGTCGCGTATGATTTCCCCTGAAGGGAATGATATACGCGTTATTTATTATGATCAGAGGACCAATACCGAAGATAAAGTGTGTACTTATTTTAATGGGCTCAGCAATGAAGTCAAATATGTATATGCGGACAATACGACCTATTCAACCATTCCAGGAACGGATAGTTTTCAAGCGGTAGATTTTAATAGCGAAAGAGATCTTATACGGATCTACATCCGAGAGGGAGAGTTGCTCTTGGATACGACCGATGGGGGCCGCTTAATTTTTGAGCGGCAGGCCAACGCCATGGTAGACATCGCGGGTCAATGGGGAGATAGTCCTAAGGCAACGGGAGCTGCTGATTCTACGTTGACGTATAATGTGGACATGCAACCGGGCGAAGATCTTAAAGCCCGTTTCGATTCCTTCACAGACCCAGGCTATACCAATTGGATTGCCAAAGTGATACTCGCTATGCGAGGCGTTTCCTCTAATGATGTCTATCTTTCTGCTGGAGGGTCCAACGGACTTGCTTGGAGCCAATCAACATTAGATTGGGTGGAGGTCGATATTACAACAGATAAAGACCCATGGACTGGACCGATCTAAATAATCTGGAAGCGACTCTTTCGCGTCCTGCTGGCATTTCAAATGGCGCTGTAGAGATTGATGCGTTTCAGTTGAAGGTAACCTATGAATATCTAGATGTAGGACGCCGTCTTGAGGATCGGTTTTATACATATGGTCTTGCTCATCGTGTCACTTCTTCAGAAAAAAACGGGCATCGCCAAACCTTTACCTATAATGATAAGGGTAACATGCTCTCAAAGAATAACGAAGTGGGTGAATTGTGGACCTACGTCTATCACACCAACTTCCATAAACCCATCTATGTTACAGATCCAAAAAACAACATAACCCGCATGGACTATGGCAGTCGGGGTAACCTGATCCAGGAAACAGATCCCTTAAATCAACATACGAGGTATTCGTACGATGCCCACGGGAATTTGATTAGAACGACCGATCCATTAGGGGTTTTTACCGAATATAGTCTTGATACATTGGGTATTCATATCATGGCCATAAAAGATAAAAACGGAAACACCTCACAGTTTTTGTATGATCAAATAGGGAACCCAATTCAAGAAACCGATCCCGCACAAAACACACACCAGATTGCTTATAATCAGTACAATGCAAAGACACAGGAAGTGGATCGAGCCGGGACAATCACAAAATATTTTTATGACAAAAATGCGCGCCTGACGAACGTTGTCTTTGCGTACAATACCCCTGAGCAAACATCCATGTCTTATATCTGTGACGTCAAAGGTCGGATTATTGAAGAAATCGACGCATTGGGGCATCACCATTATTCCGAGTATGATGCGTATGGGAAACTTACCTCAAAAATCGATCGGCTAGGAAACACAAACGAGTTCAAATACGATGTGTATAGTCGGCTTACTGCAGAGACCGACGCGCTCGGATTTACAAATCACTTCTCCTATGACGGGAACGGAAACGTTTTAACCTCAACCGATAAAAGAGGGCTTACCACCACAAAAACCTATGATCACAATGATCAGGTATTAATCCAGATAGATCCTCTTGGAAATCATGTGTCGAATCAATACGATAAAAACGGGAACCCGATAAAACAGATCATAACCACACACCCTTGCTCAAGTTGTACGAACGAGCCTCAAATATTAGTTGCAACGTTTGAAATTGATGCACGGAATCAGATGATAAAGAGGACCGTTGGCGTTGGGCGAGATGATCCTTGTATATCTGAAAATGAATATGATGAGCTTGGTCGGCTTATAAAAGAAATTGATGCGCTTGGGCATTATAAAGTGCTTGAATATGATGGAAATGGACAGGCCACCCAACTAACGACCTTTAGTCAGGATGACAATCTGTTAGGTCGAGTCTCAAGCGTTTATAATCAGCGAGACCTCCTTACCCAAACCATCACGTATCCTGATCCGTCAACCGTCTGTGCTTCAGCCTTTGAATATGATGCGCGCGGACTCAAAACGGCCGTCATAGACCCTCGCGGGCATCGGACCGAAACAACCTATGATGCTTACAAAAGGGTCCAGACGGTTGTTGACGCAGAAAATAATACAAATTCATTTATTTACGATGCCTTAAATCAGGTTTCAAACATCATCGACGCTGCGGGGAATCATGTTCAGCTTGAATATGATGGAAAGGGTCAGCTATGGCAACAAACCGATCAAAGAGGAAACATCACCCGTTCGATCTATGATGTATATGGCCAACTAAAACAGATGACCGATTCCGAGGGGAACACCGCATCCTATCAATATGATCTCAATGGAAACAAAATCGTTGAGACAGATACTCGAGGGGTTTTAGCCTATTTCTTTTACGATGGAGCAAATCGCGTAACCAACAAAATGCTTGGTGTCGGGCGGATCGATGCACAGCACTTTTCCTATACATATGACCAACTCAGCCGCGTTCTACATATAACGGATCCATTAGGCTATGCAGAAACAAACATGTACGATGCGAACAACAATGTTGTTATACAACACGATAAACGAGGATTCACAACACGGATATCCTACGACAATCTCAACCGGCTAACCAACACCATTGATGCCCTGAATTTTTCAACCACATACCAATACGACAGCCTGGGCGCCGTTCTGAAAGCAACAGACAAACGAGGTTACTCACAGTCCTATGCATACGATATTTACGGCCAGAAAATCAGCATGACCGATGTAGAAAACAACACGACCTATATGGCTTATGACGTGTTGGGACAACCTACCAATAGCATCGATGCATCAGGCTTTTCCCAAACGACCGTCTATGATCCAAACGGCAACGTCATCCTTGCCGCCTCCTATAACAGAGCCGATCTATTATTACGCCAAACAGGTTCACACTATGACAACCGAAACCTGCTCGTTGAAGGCATTGATGCCCACGGATTTACCACCCATTACGAATACGATGCGTTGGGCCGAAAAACCGCAACCGTCACCCCTTTAGGGGGACGTGTTGAAGTTGTGTATGACCTTTACGGAAATACGGTCGAGAGCAAAGACGAGTTAGGACACGTCACACGCACCATTTATGACCGACGTAATCAGCCCATTAAAATAATCGATGCACTCGGATTTCAGACACGTTATCGCTATGACAAAAATGGAAACAGAATTTCAGTGACAGATGATAATGGGAACACGATTTGTACACATTACGACAAGCTCAACAGAGTCGTTGAAGTCAATAAATCAATGGCAGATCTATTGCCGGTGGTGTTAAAACGATCGGATGTAAACAGTGATGGGCGTGTTGATGCTAGTGACATGGATGCTTTAACGAACGCACTTGCTTATGTTCCCTAATGAAAAGACGACGATATAACTTCATAAGTTTAGTAACGGCAACGATAAACATATGTTTGTTTACTCAGGTTATCGGGGCCGATGATTTGTCTATCAGCAAGGTCGAAAATCGTACCTAATGGCGTAAAGATCACCATCACGCTCTCTCAAAACTCTACCAATCCTGTCGACGTTTTTTCCTTTGATGCAGACCAGCAAAGCTTCAATGGACTCGTTCCGGTCTGGTTTCTGTCTGCATCGAACTTAGCCAACGCGGTTAGCAACCAAATCACATGGATTGATACGAGTGCTGGCCAGGGAACAAACCGTTTTTATGCTACTGGGGATGCACAAATCGATGACGATCAAGACGGATTAGCTGATGCCCATGAAATGTTTATGCATAAGACCAGCCACAATTTTTTTGATACTGATTTTGATTCGATCTCCGATTATTGGGAAGTGCACAACATGGGATTTAATCCCATGGACGCTTCAGATGGATGGGCTGGCTCAGATAACGATGGATTAAGAAATGCCGCAGAACTTTGGTTCGGAACAGATATCAACAATCCCGACTCCGATGGAGACGGCATTCTTGATAATTAGGAGATTACCTACAATCTAGACCCTCTTGTTTCTTCTGATGCAACACTCGATACGGATACCGATGGATTTACCAACTACGAAGAAAGTGTTCATAACACCAACCCGAACGATTCTCATTCCTATCCACTTGGATCCATTTCGGGAACCGTGACCTATTCCGGAAACCAATCCAGCGCTTTATATGTAAGCGCTCAAGCTGTACGCATGCGAGAAGGGGTTCTCATTCTTGATGGCCAGGATGATTATTTTGATGCAGGTGATGGCTCACATTGGAATGCTTTATTGACCGGAAATTTTACAATTGAAGAATGGATCTATCTTGAAACGGACGGAAGGGGAACCTCTCGCTGTATCTTTAATCGGGGTGACGATATAACGGGCGAACAAAATACCTTCATCCGCCTGGATGTTCAAAATAACGATACACTCCAATTCAAGCTCCGAAATGCCGGCGCTAATCTTACCGTAACGGGCTCTGACCCTTTACTGTCTGATCAATGGATCCATTTTTCAGCGGTCCGACAAGTGGGGCTTGCTCTGACCCTCTATGTAAACGGCCAGTCGTATGCAACGGCCAATGATACCTTGGGCACGCTCACCTTGATAGGGTCCAGGCCCCTTACCTTTGGCGCAGCAAATGTTGGCTCTACACCTGGGGCAGATCATTATTTTTCAGGGATGATAAATAATTTAAGAATGGTAGAGTAACAATACAAAGTGCAAAGGTCCGCAGCATAGTTCATTCTTTGGGTATCTGAACCCCCCTAAAGGAGAACATAGAATGCCACGAACCTACGAACATTTAAACAGTTATGAACGAGAAGTAATAGCCCAGATGCTAAAAGAAAAATGTAGCTTATCTCAAATTGGCCGTCACCTGGGCCGATCCCCCTCGACTATTTGGCGCAAATCTCGCCGTAATCGAGTCCGTGGCCGCTATTACCCAAGACACGCAAATGGCCTGGCTCAAAGCCGATTACAGCTAGCTTGAAAGCCTCAAAAAGTGATGGGAGCTAGAGCGCTTCACGATTGAGGTATCGCGATGTAGCACGAAGAAAACCAGCCGATTACCTCGTCGGGAGAAACCTCTTCGAACGCTTGTGTGATCGCTTCAGATAGTTCCTGCTGACTGCGGGCTGCAAGGCTGCCCAACCGATTCTTTATCTTGCCCCACATTTTTTCAATGGGGTTGGAATCGGGGCTGTAGGGTGGAAGGAATCTTACATGGGTCCCACATGACTCAATGAGTTCAATGACCTTGGGATTGTGATGGACGCGAAGATTGTCCATGATGACGATGTCTTCAGGTGAAAGAGTCGGGAGAAAAACCCGGCGAATATATTCTCCAAAAACAGCCGTCTCTGTCGCCCCCTCCCCCTCCCCCTCCATGGCCGCTGTTGTTCCGTCCAGGCGGACCGAAGAAATCAAGGTGGTGGTACACCAATGTCCATGAGGCGTTTTGGCAAAAAGCCTGTTCCCGCCCAACGCCCGGCCCCGCAGACGAGTCATATTCGTTTTCGCCCCGGATTCATCAATAAAGACAAGGCGACTTGGATCAAGTTTGGCCACCTCTTGGATCCACTGCTTTCTCAAGAGATTTACATCCGCCTGGTCTTGCTCGCTGGCGTGAAGCGTTTCTTTTATACCGGGAGCCCAACCGATTCAACGCCCGCTGTACGGCCATGATTGACCCCTTCACGCCGCTCATGTTCTTGAGTTTTTCAAGCGTTGCATCGGGATGTTTGCCCCCCAGTTGAGCCAACGCCTTGAGCTGCTTTCCGCTGTAGAGGGCCTGACGATGCCCACGCGGTCGGGGAGCGGTCTGTCCGGTTTCGTTGAAACGAGAGAGCCCACGCTGAAACGTTCTAAGATCTACACGATAAGAAGATGCGACATCGGTCTGGGAACCTTTGCCCATTTTGTAGGCATCTATCGCACGCCGCCGGATTTCTGCTGTTGCTATACTCGTGTCATGGAGTATAGATCTTCTAGAGAGGCATTTCAATCGTTAAATGCTCTAGCAAAGAACAAGTGGAGACTCTCCTGGCGAAGTATTGGTCTCCAGAACAGATTGAAGGTCAAAGAAAGCTAGAAGGTGACCCTCCCATCAGTCGAATGACGATCTACCGCTACTTGTACAGTCCAAGAGGGGCTGGCTACCGAAAATACCTGCGTGGCCCCGGAAAGAAAAAACGAGCGACTCGGAAAAGCCATTCACGTATACACAACCAAACGATGATTGACCAACGCCCCGAAGAGGCCGAAAATCGCAAGGTGGCAGGCCATTGGGAAGGTGACACTATTCAGGGCCAAACGAGAAAAGAGGCCTGTGTAGTCACTCTAGCAGATCGAGCGACTCGATATCTCATCGCCGATCTTTTACCTCGATGCAATGCCGAATCGGTCAACCGTTCCGTACCTCAGTTCGCTGATTCAGGGCTCCCCTGTAAAACGGTGACTGTAGATAATGGCATGGAGTTTGCCAGCCATGCTAAACTACAGAAAAAAATAGCAACCCCCATTTTCTTTGCTGGAGGGAGAAACCCTTGGCAAAGAGGGACCAACGAAAATATGAACGGTTTGCTTCGCCAGTTTTTCCCGAAGAAAACCGACTTTGCTGCCCACAGCTCCGCTCAGTTGAGATGGGCTGTGGAGTTACTGAATAATAGACCGAGAAAATGCTTAGAATATAGAACGCCCAAAGAAATGATGGATAGCTTCGGTTTTGCACTTGTAAGTTGAGTCTGCAGGTTTGGAGGCAAAACCTATCAGGGGTTTCCTCGTCGGTTTAAACGAGCCATTCACGTGGTCGATGCCAGTACGATCCAACTCATCGCTCATTGCATGGATTGGGCCAAGCACCGCCGTCGTAAAGCCGCAGCGAAGTTGCATCTGCGTTTAAATTTACAAAACTGGTTGCCTAGTTTTGTTATCATAGACAAAGCTAAAGATCATGATAGCAGCTTAGCCCAACAGCTTTGCGCGGCTTTAAAAGCAGGGCAAATCGTTCTTTTCGACAAAGCCTCTATGGATTTTGGTCACCTCTTTGAGTTGAACAATCGAGGTATGTTTTGGGTGACACGCGCCAAAGATAATATGCAGGTGCGCTGTGTAAAGAAGTGCCTGGAAAAAATCGAGAGGCCCGATCCTACGTGATGATTGGGTCGTGTTAACCGCGGTGAAAAGTAAGGGGAAATACCCTCATTTTTTTTGTCGGATTATCGCGCAGGTTGAAGTAAACGGAAAGCTTGTTGAGATGACTTTTATTACCAATAATCTGGAGTGGTCGGCGGGAAGTATTTGTGATTTGTATAAAGCCCGCTGGGCCATTGAATCTTTTTTTAAACAAATCAAACAAGTCCTGCAGATTTGTGATTTTTTTGGTCACAGTAAGAATGCAACACAATGGCAAGTCTGGATGGCCTTATTAGCCTATGTTTTACTGCGCTACCTGAGCTTTTTGAGTCAATGGCGCCACAGTTTTGTGCGTATCTTTACGGTGTTGCGCTCGGTATTGTGGAGCCGATATCAGCTGTACACTTTATTGAAAAGTTATGGGACAGCAGGTGGTTCCTATCGGATGCTTTGCGCACCTCGACAAGCCTATTTGCCTGGATTTGGTTAATTTTTATAGGACAGCACACGGTCAAAAAATAACCAGAAAAGGAGGCCATAACAAAAAAAATCAAAAATTGGGTATTACGAAAAGCGGGAAATTGTCTATATTTTAGCCATAAAAAAGCTGAGTTTTGCACCTTATGGGATGACTGTGTAATTCATTCTTTGAGTAAACAGGTCGGATTCCCTTGTTTTTTCCCGTTTTTTCGCGCAGGGCTCCCTCCGCATATGCGATTAGATGATTGTTGAAGGCAGCCGTGGCGGCTATCCAAAAAAATGGGCTATGTCTCGTATTAGGTCAAACCAGAGGCAACGCTTGCCAAAGTGAAGCTCGATTCGTCCGGCACGGCGCACCAGTCCAACCGTGCAATAGACGATGTTTTGTAGAACCGTTTTGACCCGCCAACGCATGAGGTTTATTTTCTGTGAAGCGAGTCGAACCCGCTTGATCACCTCGAAGGCGACCGGAACACAAGGGCAATTTTCGTTACCGCCGTGATGGAGATGTTCGAAGAAGCCCGTGTAAACGTTCTTGCCCTCGCGACTTTCTTGCTTGTCTCCAACCCGGCGTGCAAGAGCCAGCATTTGTTAGGTATATTCGCGGGGAGGGTTTGGTTTCACGATAAAGTGATGATCCGAAGTTATCGGCCGCGTCGTTGCTGCTATCAAGCCGGAGCAAACATGCTCCGCCAAGGCCAAGGGCTTCGAGCGTTTCAATGCTACGGCGAATAAACTCGGGCGTTCCGGACTGGCAATGTTGTTTCCCGGGCCGAAGCTCGGAGTCAAGCATGTAGCCTTCGGGGCCAACATAAGGCAAACATCGGGGCGTAGCCATCAGGCCCTTTATAGGTATAAGAAATGCCCTTGTTTGAAGATCCTGAGTTATCCAATGGACTCACATCCATATCGACAGGAACAAGATTGAGTCCTTCCACATCTACCCGCTCAAGGGTTCGAGAGGAGAGAAGCTTGGTGTTGACTTTGCATAGAGCTTGATGCGTTCTCGCGGCAGGCAGGTCGTCGAAACGACGTCGGAAGACCGGCTCAGAAGATACCGTTTTAAGTCCAAAGGCATTCATAAAAAATTCGTCACCCTGGTAAAGGTCGATATCATTAAAATCGGCTCGGTCGGGAACTACTTCGAGCAATTCGGATCCATAATAGACATAGAGGTCGTTGGACTCTGGCGGATTGTAAAATTAAATGCCGCAAAAAATGGACCTGAGAGCTTCTGTTCATGCGGCGATCTCCAAATCGAAACACTCCTGTGCGGGTTTGTATTCTAGGATCTTGCGAGGATAGTTGTTAATCCATTTTTCAATCTCACCAATACGGTCGATGGTATATTTTCCGATGTTGTCTCCTTTGGCGACGAAACGACAAACCATACGGTTGGCATTTTCGTTGGAGCTTCGTTCCCAGGAAGAATACGGGTGAGCATAATAGAGTTTAACACGTCTCTTTTTGCTAAATCCGGAACGTTCCATCTGCTCCACGTCGAGAAACTCGCTCCCGTTATCGGCTGTAATCGACTTGAACATCGATCTGAATGGGCCAACTCCCATCGATCTTTCGATCGCTTTGAGGGCCTGCAGAACCGATGCCTGTGTTTTATCCGAAAGTTTTCTCACCCTTAGCATTCGGGTCTTTCTTTCTACTAACGTCATTAAAACCGGTTTTGAAGTTCCTTTTCCGCCGACGATCAAATCCAATTCCCAGTGCCCAAATTCCTCGCGTTTTTCTACGGTCTTAGGTCGTTTTTCGATACTGGTCCTTCGGGCATGTTGCTTTTTAACCCGCTTAATAGCACGTCTTTTTCGTTTTATCCGTTTTCGTTTTTCCCATAGGGACTCGTTGCTCACCCCCGGGATGAGACCTTGGTCAATATAGGTATACAGCGTTTTTGTACTCACCGCTGCAGGTCTCTGCTCTTGTTTAAGCAAAGGAGTAACCACATCGGGTGAGCGTTTGTGAACAAGAATGTGCTCGCTGATAAACACGGCCGTTTCATGATGCTTTCCAAGCTTAAGCTCAGGTCCCTTGGCCGTCGCATTTAGATCATGAAGTTCCTGGGCTCGATCACTGCTGTATGCTTTCTTCTTTCGCAGCTCTGTATCGAAATGCTCTACCTCCCCACGTTTAATTTCGCGCTCTATGGTTCGACGATGCCTTCCCAGATACTGGCTATCTCCAAAGGACGTCCTGGGTTTTTGAGCATTGTTTCAATCATGATCCGTTCTTTCTGTGTCAAATGCTTGCCTTTTCGGGGATGAATACTACTCTTGATTTGTTCCATGTCTTTCTCTTTTTTTTGTCTTCTGTCGAGTTTTTAAATCTAGAAGATTTCGGCATGGAACACTCCTGTTTTACAATATCTTCTTTTGGGCATTTAATATTATAATTCTCAATCTATATTGAAGCAGGAAATGAACATTGAAAATACTGTACATTAAACCATTATAGTCAGACATGAAAACTAAACCGTCAACAGAGCGAAACGCAAGCGAATCTACACCTTCCAAAGGTTTAATTTTACTACAAACAGTAGACCAATGTCGTCAACCCTGTTGGCTACAATTTAGTCACCCTCAAAAGGTTATAACAACATATACCTCAGGCGAAGTCGTCAGTAAACTTCAAGAAATCGAACAGGAAGTAAATCAAGGATACTATGCTGCCGGGTTTCTTTCGTATGAAGCAGCGCCCGCTTTTGACATTGCTATGAAAACAAAATCACGGACAGACTCCTGCCCCCTGTTATGGTTTGGCCTATACAAAAGCACCCAAACAATCCCACTATTAACGCCTCCGAGTTGCTTAGATTTTACCCTCTCAGCATGGAAATCTTCAACCTCATTTGAAGAATACAAACAAAACGTGAACCGTATCAAAGAATACATTGCTGCGGGTGATACCTATCAAGTTAATTATACCATGAAACGTCACTCAACCTTTCAAGGAGATCCTTTGGGACTCTTTCATGTATTATATAAAAGCCAACAAGTAAACCATAGCGCTTACGTAGATATTGGGGACTATGTCTTTTGCTCAGCATCTCCTGAACTATTTTTTCGTCTAGACGGGTTAGACATAGAATGTAAACCCATGAAAGGAACAGCTCCTCGTGGACGTTTCTTGGCTGAAGACAAAGATCAAGCTCAATGGTTAGCCGACTCTCTAAAAAATCGGGCTGAGAATCTTATGATTGTTGACACCGTACGCAATGATCTCGGTCGTTGTACGGAAATAGGATCCATTGAGGTTCCCTCCTTATTCCATGTCGAGCGCTATAAAACACTCTTTCAAATGACCTCGACTATAGTCGGAAAAACAGACGCATCCATCACTGAAATTTTTCAATCTTTGTTCCCGTGCGCATCCATTACAGGGTCCCCGAAAATACGAACCATGGAAATCATTGCAGAACTTGAAGAACAAACACGTGGTATATATACCGGATGCATTGGTTACATAGCACCTCACCGCAGGGCACAATTTAATATAGCGATTCGTACTGTAGAAATCGATAGAGAATCAAACCGGGCGAGTTATGGATTAGGTGGAGGTATCGTCTGGGATTCTGACCCGAAAAACGAATACGATGAATGTTGCACCAAAGCATTAGTCCTTAAGACAAGACCTATTTTATTTGAACTTCTTGAAACGGTCTTGTGGAAGCCTCAACTAGGCCACTTTTTGTTAGATAAACATCTGTTAAGACTAGAACAATCCGCTATATATTTTGATATACCCATCGACATAGAACACATCAAAGAACTGCTTCTTAAGGCTAGGTCCGATTTTGGTATAAAGCCGCATAAGGTTCGTTTACTTGTAAATCAAAAAGGTCAACCGAGGGTAGAAGCAGAACCGTTAAATGTATCCCACCCCCATCGACGCTGGAAAATTGCTTTAGCATTAAATCCTGTAAACCCAAACGATCGATTCCTGTACCACAAAACAACCCAAAGAGACGTATACCAATCAGCGCGCGAATCATTATCTGCCATGGATGATGTCATTCTTTGGAACAGTAATGAAGAGATTACCGAATCGTGCTTCGCAAACCTTGTGATTCGTAAAAAAGACAAACTGATCACGCCGTTTACAACATGTGGCTTGCTCGCAGGAACGTACCGTGATCACTTGTTGGATACAGGAAAAATCGAAGAAGGTATCATTCATATAGCCGATTTGAAAAAAGCGTGCACGATTTATCTAATTAATTCCGTTAGAGGATGGATTTTAACCGACCATACAGGGTTTTAAGAAAAAAATCCCAAATTCCTCAGAAAATGTTAATCAACCAGTCCATCTTTCACACATGAGACACGGTTTGCTGTGCTTCCACTAATTCTTTAATCCCTTTTTCAGCTAACTTCATCATTCTATTGAATTGAGCCTTTGAAAAAGGTTGATCTTCAGCTGTACCTTGTACTTCAACAAGTTTACCAGACCCGGTTATCACAATATTCATATCCACTTCAGCAGCCACATCTTCTGTGTAACACAAATCCAATAGAGGGATTCCATCAACAAGTCCTACACTAATGGCTGCTACGGGTTCCCGAATAGGGTTCGATGTTAGAATGCCTTGTTTTAAAAGTTTATTTATGGCCATGTGCAACGCTGCGAACGTTCCTGTAATCGAAGCGGTACGGGTCCCCCCATCCGCTTGAAGAACATCACAATCAATCCATAATGTCCGTGACCCTAATAATTTAAGGTCAACGGCCGCCCGTAACGACCGGCCTATTAAACGTTGTATTTCCTGTGTGCGACCATTCACTTTACCGGCTGTTACTTCTCGACGTGAGCGCTCTGGATTTGCATAGGGCAACATACTGTATTCGGCGGTAACCCATCCTCCTTCGACTTTCTGGATTTTCATCCATCGAGGCACAGATTCTTCAATCGATACCGCACAAATCACCTGCGTATTTCCCATCCGAATCAAAACGGAACTTAAAGCCGCAGGAGCAACTCCTTTTTTAAATTTAACCGGCCGCAAATCATCTGGATTTCTTCCATCATCCCGTTTAAATACTCGTCTTTTCGTTTTTGGCATTTTCTTTGCTTTCTTTTTTGGTACAAATTAGTTGAACAGAAGGTAACAAAGACAACGAAGTTCAACATTGTCGATAACGACTGTTTCTGTATATCAAACAGCATCATGATGATAGAGTTTTATCGCCACAGAAAACACAAAATTTCACAAAAAAAGATTTTTTCAGCTTGATCAACGGTATCGAAAGAATCTCATTAACATTTAACTTTTGTGTGTTTCGCGGGCAAAGAATCCTAAACGTTAGTAAACAGAAAGCGCTAAAACGAACAACAACGCTGCAACGCCTAATCCGCTTACCCCTACCATTCTAGAACGGGTACTGTTTTTAAGAAAATACGATCCGATTTGGCGGAATCGATAAGGATGCAACACAAGCATGATGCCTGCTACAATCCATATATAAATCATAACCGATACAACTAAACGCCATAAAGAATCATGGAAGCGGGTTTCCATAAGAATTGGATTAGATATAAGTAACAGAAGCCCTCCCAACACTCGGGGTGCTAATAATTCACTCACGAACATCATGATGAGGACAAACGCAATGGGGGTTGCGATATAGACCAATTTAGTAAGCCAGATGCTTCCTAAAAGAGGAGGATTGCTAACCAACATCCAAGCCGCCCACGGCAAAGCGATCATCAATAGAATTCGGGCTGGCCATATACTTCGAGGAAAAGATTCAATAATGCTTCGACAAGCAGAAGGCCTAAATAACGCAAATCCGAACAGCGCCACATGAACCCCTCCTACAATAGATGCAATGATAGCTAATGTTGACATAGTGATTATAATGATTCGTTTTTAAATCTTTGAATTTCGAAATAAACCCAAGTAAAGCGAATCGAGGATGGTACATGGAAGAGAACCTTTAATCAAGCCATGTGTGTTTTTGTCTTTCATTTTTTTAGTTGCTCAAGGATTGTCAGAGATGCACAAAGGTTAAATAGCCGGGAAAGATATATGGATAGGAGAAAGATATCGCCTCAGAATAGCGAAAGCCCTTAATAAACTGGGCTTTTTTTGTCTTTATGGCGACCACCTACCCACAGACTTTTTTAAGAGGGAAGATACTACACTACTCCAACGAGCAATCCGGAGAATACGGATTCCTCCCACAAGGTTTACAATGCCCGCCGATCCAAACCTGATCAAATTGATTCATAATGCTTCCCACCATAACGAGATCATCAGTAAGAATACCAGATTCAAAATTTCTTCGATTCTCACTCTTTGCACCCATACCCGCACCCGTCAGATTAGCAATTCCCATATAAGCTCTTTTCCCGTCAACAATTACGCTTTTGAAGTGAACCCCCGGACAAAGCATACGTTCTAGCCCCTCTATCAAGGGGGGAAATCTATCAAAGTCCTTCCTGAAATTGGGGCTTGGTTCTTTGGCATGTAGCAAACGGACTGATATCCCCTACTCTATCATAGAGCTTGTCCCAAAAACATGAGTATAGCAACGGCGGCGTGCGATAGATGCCTACAAAATGGGCAAAGGTTCCCAGGCCGATATCGCATCTTCTTATCGTGTAGATCTTAGAACGTTTCAGCGTGGGCTCTCTCGTTTCAACGAAACCGGACAGACCGCTCCCCGACCGCGTGGGCATCGTCAGGCCCTCTACAGCGGAAAGCAGCTCAAGGCGTTGGCTCAACTGGGGGGCAAACATCCCGATGCAACGCTTGAAGAACTCAAGAACATGAGCGGCGTGAAGGGGTCGATCATGGCCGTACAGTGGGCGTTGAATCGGTTGGGCTGCCGGTATAAAAGAAACGCTTCACGCCAGCGAGCAAGACCGGTCGGATGTAAATCTCTTGAGAAAGCAGTGGATCCAAGAGGTAGCCAAACTTGATCCAAGTCGCCTTGTCTTTATTGATGAATCCGGGGCGAAAACTAATATGACTTGTCTGCGGGGCCGGGCGTTGGGCGGGAACAGGCTTTTTGCCAAAACGCCTCATGGACATTGGTATACCACCACCTTGATTTCTTCGGTCCGCCTGGACGGAACAACAGCGGCCATGGAGGGGGAGGGGGCGACAGACACGGCTGTTTTTGGAGAATATATTCGCCGGGTTCTTCTCCCGACTCTTTCACCTGAAGACATCGTCATCATGGACAATCTTCGCGTCCATTACAATCCCAGGGTCATTGAACTCATTGAGTCATGTGGGGCCCATGTAAGATTCCTTCCACCCTACAGCCCCGATTCCAACCCCATTGAAAAAATGTGGGGCAAGATAAAGAATCGGTTGGGCAGCCTTGCAGCCCGCAGTCAGCAGGAACTATCTGAAGCGATCACACAAGCGTTCGAAGAGGTTTCTCCCGACGACGTAATCGGCTGGTTTTCTTCGTGCTACATCGCGACACCTCAATCGTGAAGCACTCTAAGGCGACTGCGCAAAGAGGCCTACGCCCCAAAATGGTCAAATCAGAGTGAATCTGACCTGTACGCTCAAAAAATTCATCAGGGTGATACTTGCCGGTCCCAATCCGCCCAAAAGCGAGCATCTCAAGGAAAAAGTTTTCAACTTTTGAGCCCCAAAACACCTTCCGAAGCGATAGCTGACGGATTCAGGTAAAACCTTCCCAATAACAAAACGTTTGTTGAACTACAGAATTTTTTATTCTGTTAATTGTAATGCTTCGGAAATACTGATTTTATTTTTTTCTATTTGGTCTAATGCTTCTTCGTAGAGATTCATATCAAAGCCGACCTCATCATTGCTTTGATCATTTGAAGTTCCATTATTTAATTGATGCGTTTGATGACTGGGAGAAAGCACATCTCCTGACGCCCAGTAACGCTCTCTTGTAAAAGGATAAGTCGGTAAGCTGATACGTTGAGGTTGGTCCTCACCGTAAAGCTTATTCCAATCAAAAGCTAAACCATTAACCCATAAATCTAAGAGCTTAGAAAATTTCCCGCGCTGTACCCATTTGTCGATAATTTCCTGAAGTTTTTCATCCGCAGTAAAGATAGCTAAGGTTCTATTTTTTCGTTTGATCTGTCCACGGTAAAGGTTTTCCACATCACCTTGATTTGCTAAAAAACCTTCCAGTTTTTTTAACAGTTCATCGATAGACTTCACGATTAATCCCAATCGCTCTTCCATGGCTTCACGCCCCACTTGGAGGGTGTAGGCCACGTCTTGAAGACGTGGCGTCAAAGGTCGAAGATCCAGCGTCGAAGGATGGACGTAATCAATAAGGTTTTTGGCATACACTCTGAGACGATCTTCATTCTTCGCCGATAACACAATCAAAGCGGGGCGGTCAACAGGAACCTTCGACTTAGGACCTTGGACCTTGGACTCATCGAGGTACTCCTCGATGACCATATGCGCATTCGTCCCGCTAAATCCAAAGGAACTGATGGCGGCTCGGCGTTTTTGCGCTTCTGAAATGTCCCAATCTTTACAGGTTGTATTTACGTAAAAAGGCGAATCTTTCAATTGTATATGTTCGTTTAAAGTATCGTAGTTAATGGTAGGTGGTAGTTTTTTGTGTTTTAAAGATAAAAGAATTTTGATCACCCCAGCGACTCCTGTTGCGGCTAACAAATGCCCGACATTGCTTTTTAGCGCTCCCAAAGCACAATAATTTTTTTTCTTTGTATAATGTCGAAAAGATGTTTTTAATGCTTCCACTTCAATCGGATCACCTAGTTTGGTTCCTGTGCCATGAGTCTCTATCAACTGTATATCTTCTGGATTCATGGAATATTTATCATAGACATCCTTTTCTAGTCGTGTTTGAGAGTCTCCATTAGGCGCGGTAATTCCATTTGTTTTCCCATCTTGATTCACGCCCCACCCTTGAATGACTCCATGAATTTGGTCATTATCTCTGACGGCATCTTCCAGCCGTTTTAGTAAAACAACTCCTACTCCTTCACTGGGAACGAATCCATTGGCACGTTGATCAAAAGTAAAGCAACGGCCCTCTGGTGACAACATACCGGCCTTGCTCGTCATAATATGCGGCAGGCCCTGCCATCACACAGACCCCGCCTGCTAACACTAAATCGCTACTTCCTAATACTAAGCTGTCGCATCCAGAAGCAATGGCGACTAAAGATGATGAACAAGCCGCATCAATGGCTAAACACGGCCCTTGCAAATTGAGTAAATAGGCAATTCGCGCCGCTAGGATAGACATGGCTCCTCCCATAAGGCCTTGCGCATTGATATCTCCTGAACCGAGTAACTGTCTATAATCATTAGTCGTACATCCCGCAAAGACACCACATTTACTTCCAGATAAGTTCGAAGGCTTGTACCCCGCATCTTCGATACATCCCCAGCATGTTTCTAGAAAAAGCCGCTGCTGAGGATCCATTGATTCTGCTTCCAAAGGAGAAATATTGGAAAACAAAGGATCAAACTTATCCGCATCCTCTAAAAGACCCACCCACTTGGAATAGGTTTTTCCAGAAATCTCTGGGTCAGGATTATAATACTGATCGATAGACCAACGTTCAGCAGGAATTTCTGATATACAATCTCTCCCATTGACAAGATTATCCCAAAACTCTCGTATGGTTTTTGCTTTGGGGAATTGACCAGCCATTCCGATCACTGCAATGGCTGGAGTCGTTTGTTCCTTTCGTTGATCCTGCTCCACTATCGTTAAAGATCTAACAATAGGTCTGCGTTCAATTCTTGCGAGTGGGCGAGTTGTTTGACGAATAGGGAGCTTTTTTTGAGGAGATATAGAAGGGCTTAGAATGGGTTTCTTTTTCCAAAGGGATACGCCCTGTTCTTTTCTTTTTTTGATCACATGGTTCGTAAGTTTAGTAAGCGTCGGATGATTATACACCTCAGGCGCTGCCATTGATATTCCATAATGGTCACTGACTTGACGCATCCACGTTGCGCTTGAAATTGAATCCAATCCCATCTCTATAAACGCGGCTTCGTCATCAACCTGTGCTACCTGCATACTCAGCTCTTCTGCTAGGGGTTTCCCGAAGCTTTTTGAGAACCGATTCAAAAAGCGTTTCATCTGTCTCTTCAGATTGAATCTCCCGAGGTTTAAACACCCGCTGAGGTGGGTCTACTAAATCTCCATGCAGTTTTTTCTTGGAAGATATAGGGATTGAAGTGGCCTTCTTTGTTGAAGCAAAACATCCCTGTTCTTTTCCCTTCTTGATCACATGCTTCGTAAGCCTGATAAGCGTCGGATGATTATACACCTCAGGCGCTGCCATCGACACTCCATAATGGTCACTGACCTGTCGCATCCACGTCGCGCTTGAAATTGAATCCAATCCCATCTCTATAAACGCGGCTTCGTCATCAACTTGTGCTGCCTGCATACTCAGTTCTTCTGCCAAGGTTTCCCGAAGCTTTTTGAGAACTGTTTCGAAAAGCATCTCATCTGTTTCCTCCGATTGAACTTCTTCGGATCTAAACGCCAATTTTTTTTGGCTTTCATTTTCTTGTATACCACCGCCATCATTAAAAAGCCTCTGGATCCTTTCGAGAACTTCTTGATTCCCGACAAAGGCCTTCTTATGCATCGCTACTTCTTGGGCTAAAGTCGTTTCTAAGTGATCGCGGAGATTTCGAGAGCGGTCCGTTTTTAATTTCACTAATATTTTTCTCGAAGATAACGCCATCCGGTTAGCAAGATCAATGGCATGTGATTGGACTTCGGACCTGGGAAGAACCCGCATTTTCATTCCGCGTTTTTTTAATTCACGGCCTTTATATTCTCTGGCTGTAAATAAAATTTCATGGCCTAAATCTTTTCCAAAGTAGTGAGGGAAAACCAGCGTTGACCCAAATCCCGGTGTAAACCCAAACTGCATGAATCGAGACGAATACACGCTCTCTTCACTGAAAATCGTTAAATCACAAAGCATCCCCATGGCCCATCCCGCTCCAAGCGCATGACCTTGCATGGCAGCAATGACAGGAATTTCGCAATTTAAAGGAAGCTCATAAAGCGGCATATCGGAGAAATCAGCACCCCCTTCTTGAAGCGTCAATAACTCTTGTTTAGTTCCTCCACAGATAAAATAATGATCGAATCCAGTCAAAACCACTACTTTATATCTAGGTGTGTTCCGAGTATGTTCAAAAACTTCTATGACCCCTTTAATAAAAGCTTCCGAAAAGGTATTTTTGCTGGCCTTGTCACAAAGCGTCACTATGACAACTCCATTTTCGTAGGCTTCTATCTTCACTACATCAGAATCAACTTTAACGACTTCCAGTATTCCTCGTTCTGAAGCAAGAGCTGCATCCGTATTGAGTTCGACCCAATCTTTTTAAACCTTCGCTTTTTGCGCCTTTTGAGCAAGAGGCGTCAAAGGATTCGAGAGTTCTCTTGTTTGATGAGAGATACCTTGGGAAAGATGCCTTTTTAATTGGACTAAAGACGTTCGAGGATACCCCGCTAATTCACAAGCCATTTCCATCGCATAAGAATCCACCTCATTTTCAGGAAGGACTAGCAGACCTATCCCTTTTTCTTTCAGTTGCTTACCCGTAAAGGCGGTTCCCGAAGATAACAACTCTTCTCCAAAATTCTCTCCAAAACGTTCAATAAAGAGGCTACGCTCTTCCTGGGATGGAAGCCATACAGCTCCCTTGTGATGATACTGATAGAGACCCTCTTCACTACAAACCATAAGGTCACATACACTTCCCATCAACCAGCCCATCCCTTTACTGTGACCTTTCATTACTGCAATAACAGGAACTTCACACTCTAGGCATACGTGAGTAACCTTTTTTTCAAATAATGATTCTCTTTCTTCTGCTCCTCCTGTTAAGAAAAACTGGTCACCTCCAGTCAATAATATCACCCTGACTTCTGGCTGATTTCGAACCGCCTCAAAACATTGAGTTAAACCCGAGATTACTCCCTCTGATAATAAATTCTGATTTGCAAAGTCATTGACTTGAATGGAAAAGACACCCTGTCCACAGCCGTATAATTCAACGCACAATGACGCAGGAGCAGAAATCTCACTCTGTATTGCAGTAGGCTGCTCGACACGTTCAAGTGATTTTAGAGACCGCTTCTTTAAAGACACAGAAGGAATCGGGAAGGTTTCAGACGAGATGGCTGAATGGGTAAGACAAACCTTGGAAGGTTTTAAAGACCTTTTTTCGACCTTAAAACCTTCAACATTGTTAGAAATTTCCGGTACTGTGGCTTTCCTATTTATTCCAAAAACCCGATACAGATCCCTACCAAAAGGATAGGTAGGCAGGCTAATGCGGGAAGGTTTGCTATCACCATATAATCTGTCCCAATCAAAAACGAGCCCTTTAACCCACAAGTCTAAAAGTTTTGAATATTTTCTTTTCTTAATCCAGGCATCAATCGTTGTTGCCATATCTTCATCATGAGCAAAAACTGTTAAGGTTTCTTTATTCCGTTTGACCTGTCCACGGTAAAGGTATTTCACATTATCTTTACCTTCTAAAAACCCTTTTAGTTTTTCTTCTAGTTCCTCCACTGATCCTACGATCAATCCCAACCGCTCTTCCATGGCCTCACGACCCACTTGGAGGGTGTAGGCCACGTCTTGAAGACGTGGCGTCAAAGGTCGGAGGTCCAACGTCGAAGGATGGACGTAATCAATAAGATTTTGGGCATACGTTCTGAGACGATCTTCATTTTTCGCCGACAAAACGATCAAAGCGAGGCGGTCAACAGGAATCTTCGACCTTCGACCTTGGACTTTAGACTCATCGAGGTACTCCTCAATGACCATATGTGCATTTGTACCACTAAAGCTAAAAGCGCTAATCGCTGCCAAACGTGAATCGTTCGCATGCGTTGGCCAATCGGTTAAAGATCGATTTACAAAAACCGGGCTATTCTCAAAATCAATATGCTCATTGGGTTTATCAAAATTGATCGATGGCGCCATCTGTTTATGTTTCAGGCTTAATAAAACTTTGATCAGGCTCAACACACCTGCTGCTGCCGTGGTGTGCCCGATATTGGCTTTCAAAGAACCGATTGCACAAAATTTCTTCTTTTTTGTAAACTTTTGAAAACTATCGGTCAGGGCATGTATCTCTATTGGATCTCCTAATTTTGTGGCTGTGCCATGTGCTTCTATGTATTGAATATCTTCAACGTTTATCTGGCTTTTTTTGTAAACAGATTCCTCTAACTGGCATTGGGACATAAAACTTGGCACCGTAATCCCTGAAGTCTGACCATCTTGATTGGTTCCACTACCCCGTATGACACCATAAATCTGATCATGGTCCCGCTCTGCTTCTTCTAATCTTTTTAAGATAGCAACCCCTACTCCATCACCCACGACAATCCCGTCGGCCGCATTATCAAATGGACGACAGGTTCCCGCAGATGAAAGCATTCCTGCATTATTCATGGCCAGAAAAGTTCCAGGGTGTGTGTACAGCGTGATTCCACCGGCAATAGCCAAATCAATATCTTGGTTCTTTAATCCTTGGCAAGCGAGATCGATAGCCACTAACGAAGAGGAGCATGCTGTATTGATCGCCAAAGCTGGACCTTTTAAATTGAGGTAGTATGCAATGCGGGCAGATAAGATACTCGTGTCATTGCCCAACATAGAAAAATGTGAAAAGTCTGATGTTTGAGGCGCTCCACCCATGGTCCCTATAAACGTTCCAATCGGTTGTTCCTGTAATCGCGATTGAGGATACCCTGCATCTTCTAATGCGCTGTAGCTTTCTTCTAAAAGAATGCGTTGTGCCGGATCCATGTGATTAGTTTCTTTGGGAGAAATATTGAAAAACGCGGGATCAAAACATTCTAAGTCTTCTATCGCACCATAATAACTTGGAACCCTATTCGAAGAATGTTGCTCAAAAAAATTGAGCCATTCTTCGTTCTTAATTTCTCCGATCGCATTTTTCCCTTGGCTCACCAATTCCCAAAATTCATCAAGTCCGTTAGCGCCAGCACAACGACAGGAGATTCCGATAATCGCAATGTCATTTTTTCTTTTAGAATCACGATATAGAGGAGATAAACTAGCAGAGGCTTTTGATTCGGTCTCAACCCTTAGTTTCTTATGCTCTACTGGTGTAGGAGAACTCTCTGGTTCTGTCGACACGGGAACTCTTTCCGGCAGACGACTTTCAATATATTGTGCGAAGGCATCCAATGTATTGTATTCAAAGATAACGCTTGTTGGTAAATTTAGTTTAAATTCCTTATTAATTTCTTCTAGCAATTCAAGTGCGTTGAGAGAAGTGATTCCAAGGGCTTGAATCATTTCTATTTCTTCAACTTCCTCACGCTGAAATTCTAAAACCTCAGCAAAAATAGCCACTAAATTTGTTTTAACGTGCGTTATTTCCTGAAGAACGGAATCATGATTTTTCATTTTTAACGCCAGATCATTTTTCCCTAAGTCTCTAACCTCAACAGCACGTTTTTCTTCTCCCTTGTCCATCGACTCAGGATAGGAAATATGACCTTTATTCAACATGATCTCCAACGCTTCCGGGTAAGGCGTTTGGTCCGATAACTTTTTTGCGTTATAATCGCAACGCTCTGAAGAGCTAAACTGTTTATCTTTTTTAAGTTTAAATAGACAATAACTTACCCATCCTTTCTCAAGCGCTATAGAATTATTTGCGTAATTTTTCCATGTATCTTGAACAACACCAGGTAGATCTTTTGTATTTTTTTCGTATTCGGGATCGTATTGAAAATTTGCAATTTGCGGAGACACATCAATGATTTCATCAATAACGAGATGGTGCCTGGATAGAAGACCCGCCCATTCATCCAGGGTTGGAATGTAAATTTCGACATTAGGATCGGCAATGGAACCTCGTAAATTCGCCGTAAAATCCATCAACAAAATGTGACCTTTCTCGTTAAGAGAAGATGAAATGTTCTGAAATAAACCATCCTTATCACGAACATGACAGCTAACTTCGACCCCAATAATCAGTTCATATTTGTCATGAAACGTATCTTTCGAACTATCTTTATGAAAAATAGTGGCACGAGAACTCAATTTCATTTGTTCAATACGCTGATTCCCTAAATCTGCCTGAGCTCTGGTAATGGTAAATCCATGCGTTTCTATATGAGGATAAAGTTTCGCGATTTGAATCACATCGGTTCCATGCCCACAGCCAAAATCAAGCACCTTACGAACCTGTGAAAAATCTTCTTTGCAAAACAGAACTTGGCGCATCTCAATTTGTTTGGCCTTTATTAATTTTGCTTCTTCGGCAAATTTTTCTGGATGAAGAAAAACCCTGCTCATCGAAAACCCAGGTATCTTTTCGGGAAAAGGACAAAAGGTTAAATACTCTTCTTGGAACTCTTGACGACTATACGTAGCCCCAAAGTTATAAAACTCTGCTGCTTTGTTATCAAAGTTTTCATCAATAGAACTTATTCCCGTTGACTCATTCACACCATGCTTCTGATGAACTCCTATCCAACAGCGTCTCTTAACAAATGGAGGAGGCGTAAAAGATGGTGGGGAAACTGTTATCGGTTCTTCCTTTTCTTTGTAAAACCTTTGCATGAACCCTTTGTGTTCAGCTAAAAAATAGTGAACGAGTTTTTTCAAAGTAGAATGCCCAAAAAACAGAATAGGTTTAATCTCCATCTTATAATGTTTGGTAAGCAAACCTGCAAATTCTGCTAAGCGAATCGAATCAAATCCGAAATCTGCTAAGTTGCTCTTTAAATTCAGCTTGTCATGGGTAATTTTAAGAAGCTGGCTGATCAACTCTTTTAAGTCCCAGACAACACATTCCTCAACACTCAAACCCCTCATCTTAGGCGGTCTACCTTGATTTAAAGTCCTGACAACACCCGAAGGAACTAACGGAGAGGACACTTGTCCGAAACCCAGAAGACGTTCCACACGGCTCTTTTGACCGACCAATACTAGATGTTGCGTCTTCTCCTGTAATAAAAGCTGTTCAAAAAGGGCTAGCCCTTCTCCAGCTTCTAAAAAACGTTGTCCACTTGATTCGAGATAAAAATGTGTCTGCTCACCAGCCTGGAACCCCATACCTCCATCCTTCCACAAGGGCCAGTTGATCACAACTGACTTTCCAAATCGTTTCCCTGCGGCTTTTAACTCATTCCGATAATCGGCATAAGCCATTTGAAAACGGTTAGCCACCGCATAGTCACAAGACCCAAAATCCCCTAAAATCGCTGAACTTGAGGAAAAGTAACAGATGAAATCAAGCGCTTCTTTAGCCAAAATTTTGTCCAACACAAGCGTCCCCTTGATTTTAGGATCTAATACCGTTTGGAAACTTTGCATGTCTTTTTCAAAAAGACTCCGACCTCCTTCAATACCTGCGGTGTGAAGGACTCCATGGATGGACCCCACATGCTCTTTCGCCGTTTTCAAGCCCTTTTTCATTCCGCTTTCATCAGATACATCGACTTGCAGATAGATGACCGAACCGCCTGACTTTTCCAAAGCCTGAATCCGGGTCTGTTTTTCGGGAATAAGGGCCGAACGGCCGATTAAAATAAGATTGGCGCCGTAACTTCTCGCAAGGTGCTCTGCAAATAGGAAGCCGAGTCCGCCACAACCACCGGTGATTAAGTAAGTCCCTCCTTGTTTCAACAAGCTTCTTCCTCCTGCTTGCTGAGGACTTTGCTAAATCTGACACACATGCCGCTTTCCCTCTTGATACAAAATACTCTGGACTTTGTTAGCTTGAAGCTCTCCCCAAAGTTTCTGCACCCAATCTTTCATACCTGTTTCTTGACTTTGTGGGGACACTGCTTGATAGATCGCAGCCATCTCGGTCTGTGGGAAAACCAGCCCCAAGGAGAGTTGAAAGCCTATCCAGGATTCCAGATAACAACGCTCGAGCGTATTTCCAAACTGACCTACTGATAACAAGCGCTTCGATTTAAGCCCAGCCGAAGCCATGGCTTGAAGAATATAAACCTGAGAAGAAAGATCCTGAATACAATACGAATCCTCCAAGGCCCATAGATAGAGTATGGCATCTATTTTACTGTGATCTTTCCGAATACTTTTGAAGGCCTTCTCATACGTGTCTCTATCCTTTCTGGAAACACGGTACCTGTATTCAGAATCTTTTTTGTAGCTACGGCCTTGCAAGATAAAGATCACCTTCGCTTGCGGATCAAGAGTTTTTATGGCTTTAACAAAGGCCTGTTGATTTTCCATATTTGATAGAAAACAAAGCAGGGTTTTGATCTCAACCGAAGAAGGTTCCGACAAGGGTTCTTCTTGCCAGACTTCTTCAAAGATCATCAACTCAAAAGATTCCTCAATGGCTGAAGTAGAAGCCTCGCCTACAAGTGTCTCAGCCAAATTTTCAGGTACAACTGCATCATAGTCTTGTTTTTTTGACTTTTCACTGCCCACTACTGACTGCTGACCTATCCAATAACGCTCTCTTGCAAAGGGATAGGTCGGAAGACTTATACGCTGTGGTGAATGCTCATGATAAAGCTTGTTCCAATCCAACTCTAGGCCTTTAACCCATAAACTCAGCAGTTTTGATAGTTTTTTGCGGGCTATCCATCTGTCAATGGCTTCTTTCATATCATCATCTTGGCTAATGATGCTCATGCCTTCTTTAGTGGGTTGAACCTGTCCTTGATAAGCGTCTGCAATACCCTGATCGCCAGCAATATAGGCTTGGAGCTTTTCAACCAGTTGCTCTATAGAACCCACCATAAGACCTAAACGTTCCTCCATCGGTTCGCGACCCACCTGGAGGGTATAGGCCACGTCTTCAAGACGTAGCATCAAAGGTCGAAGGTCTTCAGCCACAGACTGATCCGCTGTGGCGGAAGAGTCCAAAGTCAAAGGATGGAGGTAATCAATAAGATTTTGGGCATACGCTTTGAGACGATCTTTATTTTTCGCTGACAAAACGATCAAAGCGGGGGGGGGCAACAGGTACCTTTGACCTTCGACCTTGGACCTTAGACTCATCGAGGTATTCCTCGATGACCACATGTGCATTGGTCCCCGTAAATCCAAAGGAGCTTACACAAGCCATCCGACTCTTTCCTTCCGGCATATCCCAATTCTTTAACGTGGTATTAATATAAAATGGGCTATTTTCTAGTTTAATACTTGGATTGATGGTCTCGAAATTAATGGTTGGAGGAATTTTTTTGTGTTTTAATGACAGCAAAACTTTCATAAGGCCAGATAATCCTGCAGTCGCCCCTGTATGCCCTATATTTGATTTTACCGAGCCTAGTGCACAGTATCCCGTCTTTTTTGTAAACGTACCAAATGATTGCTTCAAAGCAGATACCTCTACAGGGTCTCCCAACTGAGTTCCTGTACCATGAGCTTCCACCATAGTGATATCCTCAGGGTTAATTTCAGCGTTTTTATAGACCTCGGTTTCTAAGTCAAACTGTGCTGAAACACTGGGCGCTGTAATTCCATTACTGGTTCCATCATAATTTAACCCATATCCTTTTATGACCCCATAAATATGGTCTCCATCTATAGAGGCTTGTTTAAGTGGTTTTAAAACAATAGAAGCAATCGCCTCTGTAAATACAGTTCCATCTGCACGATGATCAAAAGAAAAACACCGACCTGAAGGAGAGGCGGCTCTTAAACTACAAAATGGCAGGTATGAATGCGGTGTAATCATTAGATTAACACCTCCAACGATCGATACTTCACATGTATTATTTCGCAAACTATTACATGCTTCTGTTAGTGCCACTAAAGCTGATGAGCATGTTGTTTCGTAACAGATACAAGGACCTCTCCAATTGAACAGATAAGATAATCTTGCGGAATTTGTTGATGGCATATAAGTATGCCCCGGATAATCTCCTGACCATCCCCCAATAAATACACCTACTTTTCTATTGTCAAACTCCCTTGAAGGATACCCTGAATCTTCTAAAGATCTCCACATCTCTTGTAATAACAATCGATATTGAGGATCCATATTTTTAGCTTCTCGAGGAGAAATATTAAAAAATAAAGGATCAAATTGATCAATATCTTTGACAAAACCACCCTTTGTACAGTAGAGCTTGCCTTCTTTTCCTATCTCTGGATCATAATAATCATCTACATTAAATCTTTCTGGCGGGATTGTTCGAAGGCAGTCTTTTGCAGCACATAAGTTATCCCAAAATTCATGTACATCAGATGCTTCGGGAAACTTGCCTGAAATCCCTATAACAGCAATATCCTGGTCATCATCATTTTTGCCAGAACGATGACTTTTTGCATGGTAAACATGTACCCTTTTATCTGTTTTATGTCTTTTCTTCTTACATACAACAACGTGCGGCACTGTGTTCGTCATTATTTTTCCAAAGGATTCTAATCCTTCCCCAACAGATAAATTTGTAAACCCTTTTTCTTCTAGATAGCTTTTTGTATGGGGATCAGAAGCCATACCGATCGTCCAATTGCCCCAATTAATGCACCTGTATATAGTGTTGTTACCGGTGCTCATGAGATGGTTATGGAATCCATCTATAAAGCTATTAGATAGGGCATAGTCGGATGTTCCAGAAAAGGCATAGGTCGAGGTAACAGACGAAAATAGCAAAAAATAATTAAGATCAAATCCTTTTTCAATAGATGCTTTAAAGACATTTTCTGAGCCTACTATTTTTGATGTTGTATTTTTTGAAAAGTCAGATTTTTCCTTGTTAATAATTAATTGGGACTGATACTCGCCGGCTAAAAACAATACGGCTCGAATCGATGTAAATGTCTCACGGATATCTTCAAAAACATTATCTACGCCCTCTTTATTAGAGATATCAACTTGATAATATATTACTTTAGCACCCTGATGTGTTAATGATTCTATCTGCTTTTCTTTCTCTTCTGTTAAGGGGGATCGTCCCATGAGAATTAAGGTTGGATTATCTACACTCTTTGCTACATGGCAGGCTACTTCAAATCCCAAGGACCCTAAGCCACCAATGGGAATTATATCCTTGTTGGTGGCTTAGGGTCCTTGGGATTTGAAGTAGCCTGCCATGTAGCAAAGAGTGTAGATAATCCAACCTTTCCCCGTTTGCAAAATAGCTGCAACGGATAATTCTATATCCATTTCGCTTAGATCAAGATATAGGGGTGTAACATTGCTAGATTCTTCTGCCACCACATGTAACAGACCATCAACAGCTCCATACGCATATCCATTTACCTTATCTTTATCATCAATACGTTGACTGTTACATGTAACAGCCATCATCGATACATGCCCCAACTCTTGTGTTTGGATAATCACTTTAGAAAGTAAAAATAGGGGTACATAGACCCCTTCACGAATAATATCAATATCTTGCGGTTTTGTTGCATAGCTAGCCAAAAAATAGATCACCAAGGATGTATGCGCTATTGGTTGTTTCTTTTTAAGTGTCGCCAGAACCTGTTGTATCTCTTGTTCGTTAAGAGTAGATGGTATAGCAATAACAGGCGTTCCTTTTTCTTTTAATACGTGTTGCAGTCGGTCCGATAGACCCTCTTTATCTTTTATAATAAGCGCTAATTTATCTGAACCTATTTCCTGATTTAAAGGAGCGTCTATCCGTTGCCATACGGGCGACAAATATTCTATCTCGGATTCCATAGACCTCTTCATATCATGGCCCGGGTTATCAACAGCTTCAGCAACAGAGTTCATCTTAAATTCTCCCCAAAAATATTTTCTATCGAATGGATATAAGACAGGGTGATCTTTTTCACAGTGGATGTCGTCAAATAGCCATTCCCATTTGATGGGATGACCATCGGTCCATAACTGCAATAAAACCTTCTTTAATTGATGATCTAGTGAATGTCCTTCAATACAAAGACGTGAAGGATCAACATCTTCTTCTAGACAGTCACCCATCCAACAGACATGGGTGTCTGCTGATTTATCACGAGTATGTTTTTGATGCAGTAAATGATCGATATCAAACGCATCTGACAATAGCCTTACATCAGAGGACTGCTCATATGACTCAAAGTAAGTATCTATCTTATTAAAATGAAATAGAGTGTTGTCTCCCTCACAAACTGATGATGAAATGCATTTTAGTAACGATTGCTTATCTAGAGCACCACAGGATAATATTCGAATAAGCGTGCGCATTTCCTTCTGTTTGTTTTCTGAGATGCCTTGCAAATCCCATTTCGATTGCACCTTCATCATGCTTGATAAAAAGATCAAAGCGCCAACAAATATCTCCTTGTGGTGATAGTCAATGCTATCAGAACCTATGGGTAGCTTCAGTAAGGATTCTGGATCAAGGAACCCTACTTTCTTTAACAGCGGTCGCCACTCATCAATGTGTCGACGAAATGTTTGTTGATTTTTCAACAACAACGTTGACGCCTTAATAATACGAAGGATTTCTGCTTGAGTAATTTTTAGCATGACGCAGGAGGTGTTTTATGTCCTCTGCTTGAAATGGGTAAGGCCTTATTTTTCTATTATAGAGGAGAATAGTCTTTGAAGGTCGTTTAAATTTCAATTCATGCGTATCGTCAGCCAAATAAACTAAGAGGTCTTGAAAACTCAATATATCAACCCATACCAGCGCAGCCAAACATCCTGTACCTTCTGCACAAACTTCATTAACACGGTATCCCTGGTCTACTAGAAAATCTGCCAGCGCGAGCATGACAATACAGGTATCTAGTATTTGATTTTCTTTTACCTTATCTGATAACTGAGATGCATAGTGCTGTATATAGGGAGTAAGATATGCACACTGCGTCTCTATGTCTGCACGGCATATACCCGCCATTACTTTTGAGAAAAAAAGGCGGTTATTACTCTGTCCAATAGTATTGGGTGTCATAAAAGCTAGATGCTGATCGTCATCAATGTACCCCCCCAACCGTTTTAGTAATGATGGTTTATTACTACATTGCCTCGCTATTCTCCAAGAAGATCTTGGATTACTTTGATACTGATCCAATACCTGCGCTCTTAAATTATCCAGACTCGTTTTTGATGCAGCGGATAACAATATGGGATAATAAGAAGGCCTATTTTTTGACGGAGCTTGAACAGTATCATTTTTTTGTTGCAGGATAATATGTGCATTAGACCCTCCAAATCCAAACGAACTTACACCTGCACGACAAAGGTTTGAATCAGATATCCATTGTTTTTTTTCCCTCACGACTTGTATATGCCGGCCTACATTTAATAATGGATTCTGTTCTGTAACATTCAAAGATTGAGGCATCCATTTATATTTCATCATCAACAGTACTTTAATAACACCCGCTAGACCTGCCGCTGCCTCTAGATGACCGATATTCGTTTTAACAGATCCGATATACAAAGGATTCCTTCGGCTTTTTTGATTAAAAACACGAGATAAGGCCTCTACCTCAATGGGATCCCCTAAACTGGTTCCTGTGCCATGTGCCTCAACATAAGAAATGGTATCTTTATCAATTCCTGCTTCACGAATAGCTTCCTGAATTAATGATGATTGGGCTTTAACGCTGGGCGCCGAAATATGGGCCGATTGGTCAACATGATTTACGGCAGCACTTTTGATGATTCCATGGATCGAGTGATGCTCTTTTATGGCATCTTGAGCACGCTCTAAAACAATAACAGCCGCCCCTTCACCCGCAACATACCCATTTGCCATGGTATCAAATGTTTTACATCTTCCATCTTCACTTAACATTCTAGCCTTTGAGAATGATATAGATTTCCATGGATGCAGGATTAAATTAGCGCCCCCGACAACCACATAATCACACGTCTTATTACGAAGGGCACATACCGCATCATGTATGGCCACTAGCGAAGATGAACAGGCTGTATCAATGGTTTTGCTAATGCCCCTAAACTTAAACGTATGTGATATCCTATTCGCTGCAATACTCGAATAATTTCCAATGCTTGCATATTGGTTAATATCCTGATTGTAGCTCGATGATAGCTGCAAATAGTCACTGGCCATGATCCCAACAAACACCGCTGTTTTTCTTTCGGAAAACGATTGAAATGATATCCCTGTATCTTCTAAAGCATGCCATGTTTGCTCTAACAATAATCGATGTTGAGGATCTGTTTGCCGTGCTTCTTCTGGTGATAGTCCAAACAGCTGATGATCAAAATATTCAGGATCATCAATAAGCCCACCATACTGACCCATCATTTTATTTTTATCTCTACGATCTGTAGATTGATACGCATTACGATCCCAACGATTTTCAGGTATGGGAATAATATGATTTTTTCCTTTTAGTAAGTTATCCCAATACGACAAATAATTAGTTGCCCCTGGAAATCGACATGACATTCCAATATCTGAAATATTCTGCTCTGCTGAGCTAAACACCACCCCTAGTAAGGTGATCGTTTTATCCTGTCCTTGATATTTTTCATAATGTTTTTTGTCTTGGATTTGGGATAGGGCCTCTTCTTTGGTTCCCGTTAGTTTGAATTCAAAAAAATACACATGACGTTCCAGTTCAATCACCATATCAATCCGTCCTTTATTTGTTCGAACTTCGGCATGCACATAGAGCTTGAGCATGGAAGCAATTAAATAGAAGATCGTTTGATAATATTTCTCATTAGATAACTGAATGTCATATGGAATATTAGCAAAGAAAATTTTAAGGGTTCCAAAAAATGACTCCCAATTCTGGTCTTCAAGGCATTTCCGAAGTTTCCAGATATACCCGCCTGTAAGCCCCTGCTCCGTTTCTGAAAACCCTTCCAGCAAAGCTTCTAAAAAAGCGTTTCGGACTTCATAATTAGGGTACCCTAAGGTGGATAAACGTGTTGAGGTATTATAGTTTTGAATAGTGACATAGCCGGTCTGATATAACAATGGCACAATACTAAGTTTTTCCAGTTCATAGCTCGAAAAAGCGGCTTCTGTAACCTCTATAGAATCGATATGTTGCAGGTCGAACTGGCTGTTTTTAATGAGTTCAATCAAAAAAGTGGGAGTTCCGGTTTCAAACCAATAGGACCTAAATGCGTTATCTTTGAACAGAAGTAAGATGGAGAAAGGGTTATAAACTTTGATGGGCGCAGGAGAAAAGCGGTAGCCATTATACCACCATCCGATTTGGCGTAATGTTTCTTCTCCGTTTTGATTGAGCTTGGCGGCCAGTGTAGTAATTCGATCTTTGAAGGTCGTTTCGACCTCTTGTTGAGTGTACCCAAGCAACGCAGCGTACTCTTCGCTCAGAGTAATATCATCTAGATTATTGAGGCCCGAGAATACCGAAATCTTTGAAAATTTACTTACGCCGGTCAACAGAACAAAACGAAGATAAGCATCCTCCGCTTTTAATACACTGTAAAAGTTTCTTAGTATATCTCGATATTGCTTGGCGTGGTCAACCTGCAGAATATGATCAATTAAGGGTTTATCGTACTCATCGATTAAAACCGCCACCTTATTGATCGCGCTCAATCGTTGGATAAGATGTGAAAAACAAAGTTCAACGGGATCATCAAGGTTGAGTTTTACTTGATAGGCTTGGGCGGTTTAGCTTAACTGATCCTTTAGGCCTTTAATAAAAGATTCAAGGCTATTCTTGGGCGTTTTTGACAAATCCAAACGAAGCACTGGAAAAGTTCTCCAGTCGTACTCGCTCTTCTCAATCCACAGTCCCTTAAACAACTCCTTTTCTCCTCGAAACAGGACGTCTAATATGGAAATAGGTAGCGATTTCCCAAAACGTCGTGGGCGGGATAGAAAGTAAACGCCTTTTGGAGTTTTGAGCAGGTTATAAATAGATTCCGTTTTATCGACATAGACAAAGTTATTCGAAATAATATCTGCAAAAATTTGTATGCCAATTGGTAAGTGTTTCTGTTTCATAAAAAAATCCTGGCATAACTCATGGGGGGCGTCAATAGACAATCCGGGAGGTAAAAGATCGGCGATGAGATATCGAGTCGCTCGATCTACTAGAGTGACTACACAGGCCTCTTTTCTCGTTTGGCCCTGAATAGTGTCACCTTCCCAATGGCCTGCCACCTTGCGGCTTTCAGCCTCTTCGGGGCGTTGGTCAATCATCGTTTGGTTGTGTATACGTGAATGGCTTTTCCGAGTCGCTCGTTTTTTCTTTCCGGGGCCACGCAGGTATTTTCGGTAGCCAGCCCCTCTTGGACTGTACAAGTAGCGGTAGATCGTCATTCGACTGATGGGAGGGTCACCTTCTAGCTTTCTTCGACCTTCAATCTGTTCTGGAGACCAATACTTCGCCAGGAGAGTCTCCACTTGTTCTTTGCTAGCTCCCATCACTTTTTGAGGCTTTCGAGCTAGCTGTAATCGGCTTTGAGCCAGGCCATTTGCGGGTCTTGGGTAATAGCGGCCACGGACTCGATTACGGCGAAATTCGCGCCAAATAGTCGAGGGGGATCGGCCCAGGTGACGGCTAATTTGAGATAAGCTATATTTTTCTTTTAGCATCTGGGCTATCACTTCTCGTTCATAACGGTTTAAATATTCGTAGGTTCGTGGCATTCTATGTTCTCCTTTGGGGAGGGTCAGATACCCAAAGAATGAACTATGCTGCAGACCTTTGCACTTGTATTGTTACTCTACCATTATGTCAACTTTCTTCTGAAAAAGTTTATACCCCTGGAAGTTTTATGTTTCTTCTTTTCTGTCCGCCACCTCCCCCATACGCAGCTTGAAACTCCTCTTGTGAAACGACAGGTTTATGATCTTTATAACCTTTCCTGGCAGCTTTAATCATCCAGGACACTTCAACCTGAATCCGTCAGCTATAAGTGCGATTCTGGCTATTCAGCATATCCACTTGTTAAGGGATATTTTTTTTGAAGATCAATATCCCCCCCATTATAGATCAAGCGCTGAAAGTATCTCACAAAGTTATTCCCAAGTACATTCAAGTCGTTTCGCTGCAGGACGCTCCGTACGCAAAACAGGAGTAACAGCGATGGTGACCGAGCATCACACGAATTTTCATGCTTTCGGTTAATGTTGGTCCCAAATCATAATCCTCATCATCGTCCACAAGGGTGCATGCGTACACTCGCATTTTCCCATTTTTTTTAAGCACAAACTTTGAGTAGTTGCACATAAACGCGGTCCGACTCTCTTCAGTTTGATAGTGGGTCATGCAATTTTCTGTTATATGAGGAACCTCCGCCATTAAACCAGGAGTCAAAAAGTCTGGGAAACTCACGATGTTGAGATCTGTCGGAACCCCCATTTTTTTAAGGAAAGGGTGGAATTGTTTGTCAACAGCATACACATCTTCGTCTTTCTCCCGTTGACGAGCTATAGAAATATCAAACCTTAATTCATAAAGGCGCCCAAGCGTTTTTAAGGCTTTATCAAAATTGCCTAGTCCTCGTCCTTGATCATGCTTTTTGGGATCGGAATAGTCTAAGCTAATACGAAATTTAATAGGGTAAGGTTTATCTTTTAGGGGTAGAATCTCGGTTAATCGATTCAGGAGCGGTTCGGTCCCATTAGTCAAAACCATGCAAGGACGAAATTGAAGTGCATACTCCAAAATTTTAACAAATTCGGGAATGATAAAGGGCTCTCCACCTGTAAAGGAAAATTGTTCTACGCCCATGGTCAATGCTTCGTCTATGAAAGGTTTGGCATCAGCAAATAAAATAGGGTTGATCCGATTATCACCGGGCTTAGACCCTTCCAAACAGAAAGGACACCTCAAATTGCACGTTGTACCGGTATGGAACCAAAGTTCGGTCAGTTTTTCGGGCTGCACATACCCCCGAGGATCATTTTCAGGCGTAAACAGCCATTCCTTTCGTTGTATATGGAAAATTTCGTCTTTATTCAATTCAGGTATTGTTTTCATGCGGAATATGATTCATTAAAGAAACACTCACGATGAATGTTTGAAATATTAACTCCACTCTTTTCTAGCCACTTGGTTGTTTCGTCAATCATAGTATCAAGACCGCACAGATAATAATGGTGATCTTTAGATAGAGGCATGTCTTCTAATAGATCCGTCACCCGACCTTGAAAGTATTCGGTAGATGTTTCACGAGAAACGCATAACTTTACATGGCATTGCTGCTTTAACCAATGAATATCTACGGTATCTTTTAATACCCGAACCCCATACAAACACTCTACAGGCGGCCGATCGAGATACGTCCGAAGATAAGAAAGAAAAGGTGAAATTCCCGTGCCGGTAGCAATAAAAACAAAGGGTGCGCCATCACATTGTCCGGGTTTAAACCAGCCAAACGGAGGACTACACTTTACGTAATCTCCTGGAGTCCGCGTAGCAAGGTGGGGAGTCACAACGCCATCGTTCATACGACGAATCACAAATCGAACGATCGATTCGTCACATCCTGAGGCCATGCTATAAGGACGAGATTCTCTGCCATCTTCAGCAAATAATGCTAGGCAATCTCCGGGCATAAAGGTTATGCCATTGCGTTCAAATTGAATTTCAAAAATTTCGTCCCCATGCCAAAGAACGTCTGCCACAATTAACGATTCATTCATATAGAAGCAACCTTTATTTCAGCCAATTCTCTATGTTCAAATTGTTAATACACGCAAAGTGTTTTGTATTTTTTGTTAGTAAGTATAAGGTCATTAACAATAGCGATGGAAGCTATTTGGTTGGATATCAGGAAGAGATAAAGTCTGCCCCGCCTGCTCTAGCCCTGCACAAATGTGACCAGCCATATATACAGCTTGCAAATCAAATTCTAAAATATGGAGAGAAGGCAATAAGATCTTATCAAGATTTCGTAAATGTTTTTCAGGATGGTCACTTTTCCTTGCGCCATAAACAATCTCGAAAATCGTAATAGTTGAAAGAAACTGTTGATCGGAATCCAGGTGTTCTATATGGTCCAATAGGGTTTTTGAAGGTCTTTTTTTAAAAACATTACAAATCGTGTCGGTATCAAAAAGGTACATGACGCCCCACATATTGCTGTCGGTTGTTAACGACCTCGCAGACAGCACTCTCTATTTCGTTAAATTCCTTCCATTTACCTGCTACAGAAGCTAGCCCCTGGCTTTTCTAACTGATCAAGCACTTGTAAATCGTCCATATTGATTAATGCTGCGATCGGATGATTATGTTTTGTAATAATAAAACGAGTATTACCATAGGCACTTTTAGCCACATATTCAGAAAAATGAGCTTTAGCATTTGCAACCTAAACAGAAAGAGATTTCACAATCTTTCGCTCCAAAAATACAGGTCATTATCGTTTATATGACCTATATATATCACTTTTTTTTCTATTGTCAACATCTTACCTCTTTATGCTTTCCGAATAGCTTGGATACGTGCCAAAATAGGTGGATGACTATATTCTAAAAAGACTTTTAGGGGATGAGGTGTTAAATTGGACAGATTATCAACAGACAACCTTTTTAGCCCTTGGATAAAAGATTGTTTATGTCCACTCGTATTAACAGCATAAGCATCTGCTTGATATTCATGGCGGCGAGAAGCCCTATTTTCATAGATAGATAAGATCATTGAAATGGGCGTATAGAGAAACCCAAAGAAAAGCATCCCCGCGTATATAGGAGGATATCCGCCCACATCTGCGCTATCTACGGAAAAAGCTTGGTACAATCCCGGTTGAGTAATAAAGAGGGATAAGATGAAGAACATGAGTCCTGAAGATAGGACAGACGACATGATATGCTTTTGAATGTGTTTAAGTTTGTAATGGCCGACTTCATGAGCTAACACACCGACAAGTTCTTCGATGCTATGTTTTTCGATCAATGTATCGAAAAGAACGATCCTTCGCCAGCGACCAAATCCTGTAAAGTAGGCGTTGGTTTTGGTGGATCGTTTGGAACCATCCATTTTAAAGATTCCTTTAAGCGTAAAACCCTGTTTATCGGCATAAGAGGAAATAGCTTCTTTTAACTCTCCATCTTCTAACGGAGTAAATTTATTAAACAGGGGCATAATAAAGACAGGGGCTACGTAAATGAGAATAAATTGAACAAGAGTCACAGCCAGCCATGAGTACAGCCAAGCCCATGATCCCGCTCTGGAAAAAAACCATAAGATACCGGCAAAAATAACCCCACCTAATACAAGGGTTAAGACTAAGGACTTTAGTTGGTCAGCTATAAATGTCAGAGGTTTGGTCTTGTTAAACCCATACCTTTCTTCCAATACGAAGGTTGAATATATGCTAAAAGGCACCTGAATAATTTGTGAGGCGATGATAAGAATTCCCGCAAAGATCAGACCGGTCCAAATCATACCCCTGCCGCTAGACCGTGCAAACTCATCTACGACCCCAAACCCACCCAGCAAAATAAAAGCCACTGTTATTGGAATCATCAACGTTGAGGTAAAAAGGTCAAAACGAGTGTTATCTTTTAGATATTGCTGAGATTGAGCATATTTCTCGGCATCGTATACACCTTTAAATTCTCCGGGGATCTCTGTTTTTGCATGGCGCAGATTTAGAATCTCTACCAGTACATTGAATAGATATTCAAATAAAATCAACCCGACAATAATGAGTAAATAAAAGTTCATAATCAGTTTCCAGCAAACCATTTAACGGTATGGCGCAACCCGTCTTCAAGATCAATTTCAGGGTTCCACTTTAATAATTTCTGAGCCCGTGAAGAATCGGCTTGGGAATCACGTACATCGCCTTCTTTTGAGGCTTCATGTATGGGTTCAATATCACGATCCAGTATACTCGCAATGCTCCCCGCTAATTCAAGAACGGTCGTACGATTTCCCCTCCCTACATTATAGACTTTACCTGCAGCATCTTTAGAAGCCGTACAACAACATAAATTAGCCGCTACAACATCTTTTACAAAGGTAAAATCACGTGACTGGTTCCCATCACCATAAATGATGGGACTTTTATTATGACTTAATGCACTGATAAATTTAGGGATCACTGCGGCATATGTAGGCAAAGGATCTTGGCGAGGACCAAACACATTGAAGTATCTTAGCGAAAAAGTATCTAGGCCATGTAGCTCATGAAAAATTCTACAGTAATGTTCTCCGGCTAATTTTGATAAAGCATAGGATGATAGAGGGTTCGGAACGAGATCCTCGTGTTTGGGCAATGTTGCGGTGTCTCCATATACAGAGGATGAAGATGAAAAAACGAGGCGCTCTACGTTTTCTTTACGGGCTTCTATAAGTAAGTTTAGGGTTCCGGTAACGTTTACTTCATGCGTCGATAAAGGATCTTTTATGGATCGAGGCACAGAAGGTAACGCGCCAAGATGTAAAATATATCGGACCCCTTTTATAGCCTTTTTGAGGGATGGCACATCGCATAAATCACCCTCTATGATCTCGATATCTTTTTCTATTTGAGCAAGATTTTCTCGTCGACCTGTAGAAAAATTATCAAACACTCTAACTGAACGGCCCTGATCTACCAAGGTGTGAACAATGTTAGACCCAATAAAACCCGCGCCACCTGTTACTAAATAGTGCATCATAAATCCTAACTAAACCATAATCCTGAATCTATCAGATAAAATCTGATGATTTTTCATTACCTGTTGGGCTAAAGCGGGGAGCATACCCGTATTCAAACAAACAACCCCACCCCAACAGGTGTGTATATGAAACAATATAAAATAAAGACTGGCAAGGGCGAACTCAACAGCACAAGCGGAAATCATCTTTGCGGCCTGCTGCTTGAGGATCATGCTCAACGGATTCTTCCCTCCAATTTTCAACCACGCCGCTCCGATGCGATCTCTGATCGGGAGATCCTCCTTACCCAGATCGGCTTACTTTGCAACGGTCGAACCGATTTCAATGATATCGACCTGTACCGGGGTGATGAGATTTTTATGAATGCCTTTGGACTTAAAAAGGGGAGTTAAAAAGGTAGCCTCTGAGCCGGTGTTCCGACGTCGTTTCGACGACCTGCCCCCAGCCAGAACCCATGTGGGGCTACGCAAACTCAACACCGAACTTTTTCCCTCGGGCCCCTTTGGCTAGGTAGATGTCGAAGGGCTTGATCTTGTTCCCGTCGATATCGATGTGAGCCCTTTGGATCACTCAGGCTCTTCGAAAGAAGGCGTTTCCTACACCTAGAAGGGCCATGATGGTTACGCCCTGGTATTTGCCTATGTGGGCACTCAAGGCCACATGCTTGAGTGCGAACTTCGACCCGGTAAACAACATTGTCAGTCGGGAACGACCGCGTTTATTGTCCGCAGCGTTGAAACGCTCCAAACCCTGGGCCTGGGTGGAAAAATGTTTGCTTCGGCTTGATAGTGGCAACGCTGCGGCCGATAACTTCGACGCTTTTGGGGATCATTATTTTATCGTAAAGCGAAATCCTCGCCGCGAATGTCCTGAACAAATGCTGGCCCTTGCACGCCGAGTTGGAGACAAACAAGACAGTCGTGAAGGCAAGAACGTTTACACAGGCTTTTTCGATCATTTCCATCCCGGTGGTGACCAAAACCACCCTTGTGTCCCGGTGGCCTTCGAAGTGATTGAACGCACCATCGATATCGATGGTCAGAAACTTCTGGTTCCTAAACTTGAGGTGAACACCTGGTGGACGAACCTCTCTTGTCGTGCCAAGACGGTGCTAGATCTCTATCATGGACATGGCCCCAGCGAGCAGTACCACAGTGAACTCAAAAGCGATCTTGATGTTGAGCGATTGCCTTCGGGGAGACTCTGTGCCAATAAGATTATTCTGTTATGCGCCATGGTGGCCTTCAACCTATTGCGCGGTCTTGGCCAAGAGGTCATCAAACGGGCTGGGCTTGCCCCGCAAAAAATCAACATCCCGCGCTGGCGAATCAAAACGGTTCTCAAAAATATCGTTTATTGCGCGGTTCGATTGGTCCGCCACGCCGGACGAATTGAACTTCACTTTGGCAAGCGTTGTCGCTGGTTTGAAGTGATACAAGATATTGCCTATTCCTTCGCATAGCCCCCCGTGCACCTTTAACAATACTCTAAGGCGACTGCCCAAGGAGGCCTACGCCCCAAAATGGTCAAATCAGAGTGAATCTGACCTGTACGCTCAAAAAATTCATCAGGGTGATACTTGCCGGTCCCAATCCGCCCAAAAGCGAGCATCTCAAGGAAAAAAGTTTTCAACTTTTGAGCCCCAAAACGCTTTCCGAAGCGATAGCTGATGGATTCAGGTTAATGTCTTCAGCCACAGGCTGATCCGCGTTTCGATTTAACTATACGTAGAGGAAAAGACTAAGGAAAACCTTAAATCCCAAAACCTAATATCTACTTTTTCAGTCATTAGGCCTTATGATTTATGGTTTGCTCACTTATCGCCTTAGATTAACTTGAGACCTTGGAAAAGCCAAAAGCCACAGTTGGAGCCAAGCTGTTAAATCATCATCAATCTGCTTGACCCCTAGCCCAATCCCCAGACAGTCTGTTTTGTGCAAAACAGAATAAGACTGTTCTTCTAATTCACCCGTTTCAAATTCATAACGCCAATAGGTTGCAAAAGACCATTTTTGTTCAGGGTACAGCACTGTATTTACCGCTAATAAGCTGTTCTCTTTATTTCTATAGCGATACTCAAGGGCCACGGAGCTTCTGTCATCACTGACTAGACGCATTTGTGTATTGAACGTGTTCAGTTGAGATTCGTTCCATTCATAGGCGCCATCTAGATCTACGTTAAACCCTTCAATGAGATTCAGTTCGGCGTCAAAGAAAAGGGGACTAAAATAATGCTGCGCGGATGTCGGCTCTAACCGAAAATCGGTATAGGTTTCAACAGCTACAAGATCATGAATCTGGCTGGTCAGCCGTTTTGTTTGATATTTATTTCTGACCCCTAACCGAAGTTGATGTATTTTATTAAGCGTATCAATATCATCAAACTGGAACAGTTCTGACGGCTCCAGATTAGGCCTAGGAATGAAGGTATAATTGGCAAAAGGTTCAACCACATGACGCAACCCTCTTCCCATGAGGGTCGGTTGATCATGTACGATTTTGAAGGCTTTAAAGGATGCTTCTACACCTATCTCATATACATTACGAAGATCTGAACCACGATTTTGTGTGACGGTTTGAACCACATTGCTGGCTGTTAAAATTCCGTTGGTATCGGTCGATGAAATCACATTGGTAACCACCAAACTCCCTCTGGTCTTAGAGTAATAAGTGGCTCTATATCCGGCGCGAGGAATTACATTGAGGAACCCCATATATCGGGCGGGATAAAAGATGGTATGCTCTGAATCAAACCGGTTCGCATCATAATCTTGAAGGGCAGAGCCTTTCTTGAAAACCCGTTCAAGAGAAGAAAAACTGTTTTCGCCTTGATAATAAAATTCGGATTTTCCGATACGCTCACGGTTTAAATCTAAGGTTAGTTCAGGCAGCCGATCCACATTATCGTAAAAATCGTTCAAGGCTTTATTCAGCTCAATCGCAGCGGTAAAACGATCCCCTCGATGAATGAATGTGATGCGGTTTTCAGGTTGGGCATTACCTCGAAATTCATCATCAAAAAAGTCTTCGACAATATCAGGATCACTGAGATAACTGATTTCTGCTATCCAATAATCTCGAGGCGTTATCACATGTGAATGAGATAATCGCAATCGATAACGGTCCGCATTAATTAAGTCGCCCCGACTGACTTCTTCTGCTTCATTCTCAAAGGGATCATTATCATGTGTATAGTAGGTCTTTAAACGACCATTCCACGCTTTGTTTGTAGCTGACCATATAAAATCTTGTCCAATTCCACCCCCCCGTTGGGTGCGATAATCTACATGAGTAACGCTACGTGTTTGAGGGTTGATTTGAATATTATAGGCGGTCAGCAAAAAGGCACCCATTCTAGAACTATATCCAGGAACAACATCGAAACGACCACGTTTCTCGCCAATATCTTTTACCAAATATGGCAGGTATAAAACCGGCACAGCGCCTAAAAATAGTACAACATTTTTAGCCCGTAACTTTTCCCCTTTAAGAACAAAGGCTTCGCGAGATTGAAGAACAAACTCCGGATCTTCACCTTCACACGTTGTGATACTTACGTTTTTCAGGACTGTTTTGTTCGAAGAAACGCGTTCGGACTCTTCAGCATAGATATAGTAAGGATCTGAAAAAACCGAAAATGTACCAAAATCACCTTCATGTGTTTGTAGATTATAGGTTAGTTCTTCGCCCTGCCATATTCGACCTTTATGCTGAAGGGTCACATTGCCTAGCGCATAAACATCTCTCGATTCAACATAAAACTCAACGTAATCAGCCGTTAGAATTTCTTCGCGATTACTAATGACGACGTTGCCTGTGCATTTAAAGAGTCGAGGTTCCAGCTCATATTCCAGGAGATCTGCGTTGACTTCTGTGCCCTCTAAAGAAACGGCCTGAGAGTCGGAAGATACGTTATCTTCTTGAGCCGCATTATGAACTTGGGCTAAAGCCATCGTCACATATAACGAACAAGCTATAAAAATCCACAAACCTCTATACAAACGGTTGACTATAAACATACTACTTAAACGTCCTTATGAAATGATACTAATCAAAAATTAATTCGCTATAATCTTGGGAAAAGTTAAAGAATTTAACAACTATCAAACCCTATCACACTCGGAAACAGAACACCAAGAAGAAAGGAGAATTCTCTGTTCCCCGAGTCTCTTTCATCCTAGATCCGGCCGTTAAGCACGGTCCTCGGCACGAATCATTTGGGCCAAAAGGAAATCCCAAAAAGCCTCGACGCACCCTATTCTTTTCTCCTAATTTTAATGATTCTTTGCTTAGGTTTCGGTAAGGGTTGATCAGGTATATTAATTTGCATGGTTGGACCCTTATCAGAGATATCTGCTATTTCACTCATCTTCAGATCATCCGACGTTTCTTGGGATGAAAAATCCTCAGCATTATCGGATGTTTCTGGTTCTGGGATTTCGATAATAGATGAGCACGTTGGACAATGAATACTCGACCCGACCATCTCGATCGGAGCATCCAGCGTTTGTCCACACTAAGGGCAGTTAAAATGAATATCAGTCATTTTGACTCATTTGGCTTTCTATATCAAAGACTTAGACTTAGATCTATAGTCTTAATGTAAACCGTAATAGGTGTCAAGGAGACCACCGTCCAAGTCTTTTGATCAGCCTAAAATGACGCTCTTCAACAGGCTGAATAGATAATCTCATTCCACGACGTAAAACCCAAATATCTTCCAACCCAGCCTGCATCTTCATCTCTTCACGTGAAACAAAACGGGGAAATTTATTGACAAATTTTACGTCGACCATCACCCATCTAGCATTATCGGGACTTGATTTTGGGTCATAATATGGGCTCTGAAGATCCCAGGCCGTATAATCAGGATAGGCTTTTTTGCAAATTTTTCCAATGCCTGCAACACCCGCCGGCTTGGTGCGCGAGTGATAAAAGAGCATTAAATCACCCACCTGCATCTCATCTCTCATGAAATTCCTAGCCTGATAATTACGCACACCTTCCCAACACGTTATGCAGTCACGGATCAAGTCGTCTAGAGAATACACATCAGGTTCACTCTTCATGAGCCAATATTTTGGTCTTGTTTTCATCATTTGAGTGGTGATTATAGTTAGTTTTTCAGGGAGATCAAAACTTTTCCCAAGCGAAGTCTTGAGAAGAATATAGTTGTACCCTCGCGTTTAGAGTTTCGTATTGATATACCTGCAAGAAAATGTTTCATCATGCGCATGAAGATTTCTGTTATTATTCCCGTTTTAAACGACGCTTCGTATTTAACGGAAACCTTAAAAAGCTTAGCCCCTTACCAGGATGAACTTGAAATTATCGTTGTCGATGGAGGAGAAGCAGAGGGCTCACTAAAGAACGCTCAGGCCTATTCAGAGATACATATGATTCGTTCCTCACCTGGAAGAGCGATCCAAATGAACGCAGGTGCAAAGTTGGCAACCGGAAACATTCTCCTTTTTCTTCATAGCGATACGCTTTTAACAGGGGATTGGCCTTCGGCTGTAATAGCTGCCTGCACCCAACCCCGATTTGCGATTGGCGCATTTCGGTTTACATTAAATCATCCGCACATCATATACCGATTCATTGAAATCGGCGTCCATATCCGTTCTCGTTTTTTACGCCTGCCCTATGGAGATCAGGCCCTCTTTCTAAAGGCTAAAGAATTTGAACGCATAGGGGGTTATCCTTCTATACCTATCATGGAAGAGGTTGAACTCGTTTTAAGGCAACGTAAATATGGTCGATTGATCCTTTTGCCTTATCAAGCGATTAGTTCAGTACGAAACTGGGAACGCGATGGTATTTGGAAACGTATGACCAGAAATATACGCACACTCATCCACTATACACGCGGGGTATCTCCCGAAAAACTTGTGTCTTTTTATAGAGGCACTGAAAAAGCGATTATTCTTTTTTGCAAAAACCCGGAACCCGGAAAAGTAAAGACTCGTTTAGCCGCAACCATTGGCCATGAGCAAGCTTCACATATTTATAAACAGATGGTTTTAGAAACGATACGTACGGCCCAAACGTGCACAGGCCATCCCTATGTTTTTATTTTTTATAGTCCCCCAGAATCAGAACCGTTGATCAAAGAATGGATCGGTGATGAAAAAACATATATACCCCAATCCGAGGGTGATCTAGGAGAGCGTATGTCCGATGCTTTTAAATCTTTATTTTCAATGGGGTTTAAGCAAATCATCATCATAGGAACAGACTGCCCGGCCATCAGCAGAAAACACTTATCGCAAGGATTTACTGCTTTGAACCGAAATGATATTGTATTAGGTCCTACTCATGACGGCGGATATTACTTATTAGGCATGAAACGTCATCATCCCGAATTATTTGAGCATATGCCCTGGAGCACACCCTCTGTGTTGGACAAAACCCAAAAGGCAATAAACCATTTAAAGCTATCATACCAGTTACTTGCTATCCTAAGAGATGTCGATGACCAACACGACCTTGATTACTATGAATCAAACGGAGTAGCCTTTGAGAAGAAAAACTTGACTGAGGGTTGAAATTATAATAATCATCTGCTTTTCGTACATCTTAGATTCCGGTGTAGCTCAATGGTAGAGCGGGTGGCTGTTAACCACTAGGTTGTAGGTTCGAGCCCTACCGCCGGAGCCAATTTTTAGTCCGGGTTTAATGTGACCTGGATCCGTCAGTTAAACGCGGTTTTCTCCACGAATCATTTGGGCCAAAAGGTAAAGGGACCGCTCCCTCCTGATGGATGTGCAAGCAGAGGGATTCAAAAGACAAAAAGTCGAAGGACCGACCTTTGTCTTCGACCTTAGACCTTCAAATCTTAGACTTTTCGTCCTATATCTCAGGAATTGCAATCTCCGCCTGGCATTTGGGACACGAGATTTGACTCCCTTGCCAATGAGAAATAGCTGACAGTTTATGTCCGCAATAAAGACAAAAAAAATTCGACACCTCTTTCTTTCCTCGGACAGCACTTATTTGCTCAAAAGGAACATCTAACGTGTTCGAGCAGCTTGGACAAAGACTCATTTTCCCACTCATCCGTTCGCTCATTGATAATTTTTGGCCACAGTATACACAGTAAAACTTAATAATCTCAGTTCCCGATATGGAGGAAGTAGATTGGTCATGTGGAAATGGCTTAGGTACAACCAGTTCCTTTTTACACTCTAGACAAGTAGAGGAGCTCCCCACTTTATCCTGATCTCCTGATTGTTTATGTCCGCAGTGTTCACAATAAAACAGGAAAGAGTCGTTTCCCCCTGGTGAAGGTTGTGGAGATGAAGGTACTTGCGCGGGTACGGATATGGAATCTGGCTGCTTGGGTTTAACGATGCCGACTTTACGACCTATTGTGACTGGGGGCTTAGGAATCTTCTTCTTAACTCCTTTAATACGCGTTTTCTTTGATCATAATTTTTTTCGGCGTATTCATCGTCCTGGACTATAGACACATGAGGATAACGGAGACAACAAAAAAACTACACCAAGAAACCATATCGAAACCCGTCGAAGATCCGCCACGGTGGAAAACAAACCCTAAATGACAAAAATTCGAATGTCAGAAACAAGAAGAGAATAAAGTTTTGAAATTTTTAACATTGGTATTTTGAATTTGTTTCGTGAATGAATTTTCCGCCTCGGCGGATCAGCCGTAGCTGACGATATTCGATTTTCGGGTTTGGCTCCGAATTTACGGTGTTGGATCGGTACCCCCTTCATATTCACAAAGGTTATTGCACGTATCCCCATCCGGATCAGCGGTAGGAATGGCATTAGTAATATGGCTAAAATACTGAACTTCCCACACATCTGCCAGCCCATCCATATCGACATCTACAAACTCGTCGGCTCCCATATCGACAATTGATACGGCATTGGCGTGGCTCGGGTCATCCCAACGCGTTTCACGGTCTATGTCTAGAAGGAGGACATTAGATGAGCTATCTCCTGCATCGATGCACGGGGAGTTGGCTTTTAGATGATACGAACCAGGAATCCACTCTGAGTTTAGGTTTATATTTCCTTCACCCGCCCATCCATCTTGGACATCGGAATAAGTAATTACCGGTTGAGGTGCGTTTCCGAAAACTTGATATGGACCATTACTCCAAAGAATAGAACTCTGGATAAGAAGTGTTGAAATGGAGGTATAGATTCCTCCACCACCGCCAAATGGAGCATTGTTCTCTACGATTATATAATTCTCAATTTTGGGGTTAGAGAGATGACTGTAAACACCCCCTCCTTGAAAGCTGGCTTGATTTCTTGCAATCACACAATTCTGGAATGTTGGACTGGCACCTGAACAATAAAGACCTCCTCCATAGGTTTCACTATTTTCCGTAATGATACAGGCTTGAATGATCGGGTTTGACCCTGAAAAGAAGAGTCCAGGACCGTTTCCATTACGAACCGTCACGCCGCGCACTACCGAGCGCTTATCTTCTCCATTTTGGAAACGGAAACCTCCCCCGCTTGCTTCGCAATCAATCACGCAGTTAGCCGGTCCATTCTTGGAGATCAACATAAGGGGCAAGCCCGGAAAAGTTAGGTTCTTATTCCCTGTTCCTATATAGGTCCCATCGGCTAATTGGATGATGTCATAATTAGTAGCTATATTGAGCGCGTCCTGAATGGTGTTAAAGGCATTCGTTAGGGACCCATCTCCTCCAGGGGATGAGGGATCTAAATAAATGGTTGCCAAAGGGGTAGAGGTGTTCGTATTCGGATCCGTGCTATAAATGTATTCATAAAAGTTTCCAATCCGATCTCTATCAGGATCACCCATCAGGTCTTCGGCGCTAAAGGGATCCAAGTTGTTATTGACTTCCCATAGATCAGGCATTTCATCTCTATCGGTATCAGGATCGATAGGTGAAGTGCCATGTATATTAACTGCTCCATCGAGTAATCCATCATTGTCCGCATCAGATAGATTCGGATCGGTTTGATTTTCATATTCATCTAAGTCTGTTAATCCATCTGAACCACCTACTAAGGTCATTATCAAGGGTGCCATCACGAGAGAGATCCCCCCAAGGTAATTTCCCAAACGTCTGCCATCTGGTCTCCATCTGTATCGACAAACTCATCAGCTCCCATATCGACGATCGATATAGCGTTGGTGTGAATCGGATCATTCCAGCGTCCTTCACCATCTATGTCTATAGCCGTAGCATTCGATAGGCTCCCGGCATCGATGCACGGCGAATTGGCTTTTAAACGATACGAGCCGGGAACCAACTCTGGATTTAGGTCCGTATTTGCACCCACCCATCCATCTTGTACCACCGAATACGTAACCACTGGGCCAGCTCCTGAGACTTGATTTGAGATTTGGTTTGGGGTGTTTGCCCAAAGAATAGAATTATATATAAAAGGGGCTGAACTAGAATTATAAAGGCCTCCGCCGCTGGAGCTACTATTATACGCAAGCGTACAACTCTTAAAACTTGGACTCGAAGAGTTGTAAACGCCCCCTCCTGCAGAACTGGCTTGATTTTTTGTAATCGCACAGTTCTGGAACCTTGGACTAGCGCCATTCACACAATAAATTCCTCCACCCAATCCGCCCAAAGACGTCTGATTTTCTGTAATGATACAGGCTTGAATCATAGGCATCGACCCTGAGAAATAAAATCTGCCACCGGTGAGGCTATTTCCATTACGAACCGTCACACCACGCAAGACTAAGCGCTCATCTTCTCCATTTTGAAAAGTAAAACCTCTTCCGCTGGCTTCACAGTCGATCACGCAAGTAGACGGACCGTTCTCAGAGACTACCATAATCGGCAAACCTGAAAAACTTAGGTTTCTATTTCCTGCGCCCGTATAGGTCCCATCCGCAACTTGAATGATGTCATAATGGGCCGCTACACTTAGCGCAGCTTCAATCGTATCAAATGGATTCGACTGGGACCCGTCACCTCCTACGGTTGCAGGGTCACTGCCTCCGAGTATCTTGTATACGTCCTGATATCCGTCTTGATCGCTATCTGTATCGGTCAAATCTGTTCCCAAGAAAAGCTCTGCTACATTTGAAAACCTATCACCATCTATATCTTCAGCCCCATCAGAAATGCCGTTGGTGTTAGAGTCAAAACTATTGGTACTGTACCCTAAGGCGGTCTCCAGCGAATCAGGAAGACCATCGTTATCCGTATCAACACAATTTGTTGGAAACGCTTCACATAAGGCTACAGCGGTAATGATCCCAGCATCTGTAAATCCTTCCGGTACAGGTGATAATTGTGATGCCAAACCGAAAAACGTATCATTTGTTGTAAGTAGCTGAGCCATGACTCCGAGTGTACCAGAAGATGCATTGACTCCTGAAATGGTAAAATTCCCTTCAGAATCAGTCGTTGCTGTGCCCGCTAAACCCACTAAACTAATGGTTACGTTTGAGATAGGAGTGCCACTCAGATCTTGGACAAACCCTGTTAATGCAGTCAAACTCGCCCCTGGTGAGATGTCTATTCGTGCAATCGCCGTGGCGCCATCATTCACCACACCAATAAAAACTGTGCCTTTTTGAAGCGCTGTAACAAGACCATTGCTGTTGACCGTAGCTATATCGAGATTGCTTATACGGTAAACAGACCCTTTTGATCTAAGGGTTACATCGCTCGAATTCCCATCGGCATACAGGGCTGTGACGCGAACCTGAGTCTGTTGCCCTATCGCAGTTAACGTCGGAACATCAGGCACCGCGGTAATGGAAACAGGTAAAGGTGGAGGGACATTCGTAAAGATCAGATTCGTTACTACATATGTCTCTCCCTGTTGGATCTGAAAATGATCGGTATAAACATAGGTGGTTTTACCGCTAACCGTCGTATAACCGGTAAGTCGCACAAGATCATCGCCGAAGAAATCAGGAGGAGATGCCGGCCCCGTATTCCCAAATTGATCAGGGGTCAAAATATTAGGTATACGGAAAGTTCCATCTGGGTTGACTTGTACGGTTTGACCGGCGACTGTTACCGTCCAGTTTTCATCGAGTTCCTGGGCAAAGACCGTTAGATTTAACAGGGAAGACGCAAAAAGCATGGAGCAGCAGAGTCGCAAGCAACTCATAAAATTTTTGTGCCTTTTCGTACTACTATCTTTCATAATTTTATTTTTATTCATTATTAACTTCCTTGACGAGTTTGTAGCACTTTTCCAGATTGGGCATCTATATAGACTTCGGTCGCATAATCTGGTCCGCGATACCTGGTACCTGGCGGCGTTTCCTTGTTAATGGGGAAAATGACACGGATTTTCCCTTCTAAACGTTCAACAAGGATTTCAGACTGTTTATCGAACTCTATATCTCCGATTACTTCACGAGCAATCGCTATAGCCTGATCATTCTTAACCACTGCTTGATTCTCCGGTTCTTCGATGTTCCCATAGCTAGTAACATCCTCCTTTACTATGTTTTGATGCTCTCTACTTTGTTCTGATCCCTTGCCCATTTTTTGAAATTCCGTCGAACGGATTGGATTAGATGAAGACGATAAAGCATTTCTGTTCCTTGTAGGCGGAGGTGTTGACACTTCTATATCTTGTACGTTCGCTACAACTTCAACCATATTCTTTTGCGGAGGTGTTGCGTCAACCTGTTCTTCAGATTCCTTAGCAGCAAAATGTTAGCATCAATACGGCAACCAATACCAATAAGACTCCAGCTACAGCACATTTTTTCATGGTGTGGGTCTCCGGGTTAATCCTGTTGAATGATAACGCTGTGCTGGATCGGTTTCTGGATGCACCATGGGAATCGTTCCACTACCAACGGGGTTCTCCGTATAGCCATAAACAACGCCAGGAACTTGATCTGACGTATCAGCGTTATTATCCGGACCTGATGGACCAACCCCACGAGGAAAGCCTGTGCGGTAGGTGGTTGGTGTGTGCGTGTGAAATGACGCAACGGAACAGGTGGCTCCTATAACATTTGGTGCTGGAGTTGCAGGTGTATCAGTAGGACGAGTTGGCAAAGGAATCGACGCACCCATTGACGGCCCAACCTAGGGGCCAAGTGTTACGGGTATATGCTCATACGAATCATTTATTGTGTTTAGAAGTATCCAGAACCCACGCTCCCGTCGTTGATTCGTGGTGCAATCAGTGAGCGTATTCGCCCACTCAGTAGCTGTATCCGTCTGAACGATGGTATCGCCAACAATTTGGGTATAAGATGGAAACTGATTCGTCACGACCACATTTGTCGAGTAGCATTCGACCCTATTAATTTTTGCCATGCCTCGAAGGTGGAAAAAGCCTGCGATGTTCCCATACCATGGCGTAAGTGTTTTGCTTGTTGCCATTGAGTACCAAGTAGACTCGATTGTTCTCTTAATTTCAATTTTGTATTCATCAACCGTCACTGAAGCTAGCTCTACCATAACCTCAAGATCACAATCTCGATCATGTTTTAGCGTCAGAAGATTCTTCTCAACATCCAAGTCTACTTTAACGATAGTCGCGTTAACTGCATCCTGAGCCGTAACAGTGCCGTTCAGGTAAAGCAACTTCAAGTCAATATCCCGTGGAGAGCTGCCTTGCTTCCTACGGAAAGGATATTCAGGTGGACGATTCCTGCATTATCACTGGAGTTGACAAAGAGAGATAGAAACACTTTATTGCTTAAACAAATGAACCCACCTACAGTCTCTTCATTACTTTCATCAACACCACTCATGGAAAGGTTCACTTGTGCACTCATGGGAGGATCCTCTTTTTTGCATTCGCCTACAGCGGAATAAGGAGGACAGTTGCAGCCCCAACCCGCTACGCTGATGCCCATGCCTGGATCGGTGACAATACAGGAACCGTCGTGTAAAACATTGCCTGTGGCCACTATGTTGAATTGTTCGGTGTCGTGATTGAAACTTAGGAAATAGGCAATGGCTCCAGCCTGTAAACCGGAGATGTTGGGATATTAGATCTGGATGGGCGGATCAAACATCGCGCCGCCGGGTTGTAAGGTCCAGGCAAAGGGCGGGGAGGCCCCGTCAGGGATGGGCATGGGGATTTCGTCGTGATGGACCTGGTTAATGGACAGGTAAGCTGGATTGGCGGGGCTGGGTATGAAGCCATCTTTGTTTCTCATGGAACCGGCTTTAACGAGCATTTCTAGTCCAGCTAACCCTGCACAGGTCAGGGTAATATCTTTTGTACCGTCGTATAGGACGGTGTTGGTCGGGTTGAGTGCGCGCAATAAAATGGGTGTGGGCAACTGGTTTTGGGCATTGGGAACGATCAGGAGTTCATAGCCTAGAGCGCTTCACGATTGAGGTGTCGCGATGTAGCACGAAGAAAACCAGCCGATTACCTCGTCGGGAGAAACCTCTTCGAACGCTTGTGTGATCGCTTCAGATAGTTCCTGCTGACTGCGGGCTGCAAGGCTGCCCAACCGATTCTTTATCTTGCCCCACATTTTTTCAATGGGGTCGGAATCGGGGCTGTAGGGTGGAAGGAATCTTACATGGGCCCCACATGACTCAATGAGTTCAATGACCTTGGGATTGTGATGGACGCGAAGATTGTCCATGATGACGATGTCTTCAGGTAAAAGAGTCGGGAGAAGAACCCGGCGAATATATTCTCCAAAAACAGCCGTGCCTGTCGCCCCCTCCCCCTCCATGGTCGCTGTTGTTCCGTCCAGGCGGACCGAAGAAATCAAGGCGGTGGTACACCAATGTCCATGAGGTGTTTTGGCAAAAAGCCTGTTCCCGCCCAACGCCCGGCCCCGCAGACGAGTCATATTCGTTTTCGCCCCGGATTCATCAATAAAGACAAGGCGACTTGGATCAAGTTTGGCCACCTCTTGGATCCACTGCTTTCTCAAGAGATTTACATCCACCCGGTCTTGCTCGCTGGCGTGAAGCGTTTCTTTTATACCGGCAGCCCAACCGATTCAACGCCCGCTGTACGGCCATGATCGACCCCTTCACGCCGCTCATGTTCTTGAGTTCTTCAAGCGTTGCCGGGATGTTTGCCCCCCAGTTGAGCCAACGCCTTGAGCTGCTTTCCGCTGTAGAGGGCCTGACGATGCCCACGCGGTCGGGGAGCGGTCTGTCCGGTTTCGTTGAAACGAGAGAGCCCACGCTGAAACGTTCTAAGATCTACACGATAAGAAGATGCGATATCGGCCTGGGGGAACCTTTGCCCATTTTGTAGGCATCTATCGCACGCCGCCGGATTTCTGCTGTTGCTATACTCATGTCATGGAGTATAGATCTTCTAGGGAGGCATTTCAATCGTTAAATGCTCTAATAATGCGATCATCCGGAGCAAATGAATACGAAAGATGGACAGAATACGCGTCATTAGATAAACCCGTAATGTTAAAGGTTGTAGGATTTGTGGCGCTTGAACCTAAAATATATTCTTCATAGTCTGTTAATCCATCGGAATCCGTATCAGCTGTTGATGGATTTGCAATTCCCGAAAGCAACCCATTCGCGGTTTCATAGCCATTGGGAATCCCGTCCCCATTATCATCTGCAATGGTTACTTGAACTGGAGGAGAAAATTCAGACGTATTTTTAAAGAAAAAACCGTCAACTTCGCTTGCCGTAACGACAACCCAATTACTTACTCCTACAGGCAAAAGATTAGTAACCACAAAACTAACGAAACCAAAAAGAGGGTCTGTTTGTTGCGGAACAAATGTTCCAATAAACGTTTTACCCTCCCCTTCGCCAGAAACGCCAATCTCTGGAACCGAAAAAAATTGAAGAAGATAGCTCGAAAAAGGAGCACTGGCTAAAGATCCAGTAATCGTTAAAGAGTTTCCGTCAGAGATAGCGCTTGAAATAAAAGGATAATTCTGGAGGGTATTTGGGCCCACATCAGGATCTCCTAAATCATTTGTCGTCACTCCATCTCCACCTAAATCTATCTCAAACCCTTGATTCCCATAGATCGAGTTCCCACTCATAACAGTATCGATAGATTTATCATCTAAAATAACAAGACCCTGAATCCGTCAGATAAAATCTGACGATTTTTCATTACCTGTTGGGCTAAAGCGGGGAGGATACCCGTATTCAAACAAACAACCCCACCCCAAACAGGTGTGTATATGAAACAATATAAAATAAAGACTGGCAAGGGCGAACTCAACAGCACAAGCGGAAATCATCTTTGCGGCCTGCTGCTTGAGGATCATGCTCAACGGATTCTTCCCTCCAATTTTTCAACCACGCCACTCCGATGCGATCTCTGATCGGGAGATCCTCCTTACCCAGATCGGCTTACTTTGCAGGTAGAGTAACAATACAAGTGCAAAGGTCCGCAGCATAGTTCATTCTTTGGGTATCTGAACCCCCCCAAAGGAGAACATAGAATGCCACGAACCTACGAACATTTAAACCGTTATGAACGAGAAGTGATAGCCCAGATGCTAAAAGAAAAAAATAGCAACCCCCATTTTCTTTGCTGAAGGGAGAAACCCTTGGCAAAGAGGGAGCAACGAAAATACGAATGGTTTGCTTCGCCAGTTTTTCCCGAAGAAAACCGACTTTGCTGCCCACAGCTCCGCTCAGTTGAGATGGGCTGTGGAGTTACTGAATAATAGACCGAGAAAATGCTTAGAATATAGAACGCCCAAAGAAATGATGGACAGCTTCGGTTTTGCACTTGTAAGTTGAGTCTGCAATCATGGACATGGCCCCAGCGAGCAGTACCACAGTGAACTCAAAAGCGATCTTGATGTTGAGCGATTGCCTTCGGGGAGACTCTGTGCCAATAAGATTATTCTGTTATGCGCCATGGTGGCCTTCAACCTATTGCGCGGTCTTGGCCAAGAGGTCATCAAACGGGCTGGGCTTGCCCCGCAGAAAATCAACATCCCGCGCTGGCGAATCAAAACGGTTCTCAAAAATATCGTTTATTGCGCGGTTCGATTGGTCCGCCACGCCGGACGAATTGAACTTCACTTTGGCAAGCGTTGTCGCTGGTTTGAAGTGATACAAGATATTGCCCATTCCTTCGCATAGCCCTCCGTGCATCTTTAACAATACTCTAAGGCGACTGCCCAAGGAGGCCTACGCCCCAAAATGGCCAAATCAGAGTGAATCTGACCTGTACGCTCAAAAAATTCATCAGGGTGATACTTGCCGGTCCCAATCCGCCCAAAAGTGAGCATCTCAAGGAAAAAGTTTTTAACTTTTGAGCCCCAAAACGCCTTCCGAAGCGATAGCTGACGGATTCAGGAAGACCATTTTTTCCGTTCCCTGAGATACTATTTCCAAAAATTGTGTTGCCCGCTGAGTTTGTAATAAGAATACCGTTACAACCGTTTGAAACAATCTGCCCTCTCCGATCAATCCCTATTAAGTTTACGTTGACTATATGATTTTGATTAACAGTCGTTGATGGATTATCTCTGGCGATTACAATACCATTACTCACATTCCCTGATATGACGTTATCTCTAACAGCCGTAGAAACGGCATTGAGCATTTCAACACCGTGACTACCATTTGGAACTCTATTCCCTCCGGAATCGATTCCAATCAAATTATTTTCGATGCTATTTCCTGTAGGCGTAGTAGAAGTGAGTGCCCTAACAAAAACACCATTCCCATTATTTCCAGAAATTATGTTTCCGTCACCTGATTCACTCCCTCCGATGACATTGTTGTCTTTCGTTTGTATATGAATACCATGGCCCCCATTCAGAATGGCATTCACTGCAAGACCAATACCAATCCAGTTCCCTTTTACCTCGTTATTAGAGTCGCTAATTCGAATTCCGTCAGATGTATTCCCTCCTATATAATTTCTCTCAAAACCACTATTCGTACCTCCAATAAGCGCTGTTTGACCCTGGACAATGTTTATTCCTACCTCATTTCCCAGAGGGTTTGTTCCTGTCCCGGCTATTCCTATATAATTTGCCTGTATGATAACACCCACTGCACTTGGATCAGAGAATCGAATGCCTGAACCACCATTCCCAGATATAATTTGACGAGTTGCACCTGGCATACTACTTCCAATGGTCGTGCCCGACGAAGTCTCTATCTGTATACCACCGGCATCATTCCCGAACTTTTGTGTTCCCGTTGGGTCTGTACCAATATAGTTGCCCAATATCATATTCCCATTTCCGGAAAGTTGTATGCCTTGACTCGCATTTGAATAACAGACATTCCGATCTACTGAATTCACACCACCAATTAAGTTTGAACTAGAGAAGACTTTAATTCCATCACCCACATTATCCGCAAAATAGCATCCTTGAACCGTACAGCTATTAGCCTGTAAACCCAGGCCCCATCTGTACATTTTCTTATATGTATTCCACGAATCACACTATTTGATCCAAAGAATTGCGTACCGTAAACACAAGAAACGGATGGGTCTCTTTCTAATACAGCGGAGGGTGTTCCTGCTACAGACCCAGGCTGACTATACCCATTGATGTATACATGGTTTGTAAAATCTAGACAGGGTTCTGATGTTTGATAAATTCTGTGGGGAAGCGTCCCGGAAATTAAAAACTCAATCACATTTGTCAGATCTATGCTGGCATTAATATTTGTAACCGCTCCTGAAAGAGATCCTGGACCCGTCCAATTCGTGGTCGTAACGGTATAGGTAACAGCTTGAGCGTTTTAAATCCCAAGAGTAAAAACAAAGAAACTAAGTCCAAGCCACAGTTTTACAATAGAAAATATTAACATATTTATCTTATAGATCATTTTTTAAAAACAAAATCCTATCAATTTTGACTCACGTCAACTAGTTTTTATTCAATTATTTTACTGAGACTTCTGTGAGCGGCATAGCTGCAACTAAATCCGAAAATTGAATATGGAAAATATTTTTATAGACATCAGCGTTATTGTCGTTTGTGCAGCTGTCATGGCTTGGCTCGCCACTTTAGGACGGCAACCTATTATCATTGCCTACCTCATTATGGGCATCCTGATTGGCCCATGGGGATTTGGGCTTATTCAACATGTTACACTAATCGATTCTATTGGCCAAATAGGTGTAACTCTTTTACTGTTTTTAGCCGGTATGGTCCTACATCCGAACAGGCTCTTTAAGCTCTTTCGGACCAGTACGCTTGTAACTCTCGCACATAGCACCATTGCCTGGGTTCTCCTTTTTATCTTGATGAGGCTATGCGGATTTAGCCTTCAGGAAAGCATGTATGCATCTCTTGCCTTTATATTTTCTAGTACTATCCTTGTGGTAAAACTACTACCCACTACGACTCTACATCAAAGGTATATGGGGTCTGTATGCATTGCGATTCTCATTATCCAAGACCTTTTAGCTGTCGGATTTTTAGTTTTTATACGGAGTAGCCATGAACATTCACTCCTTGAATTCGGTATGGCACTCCCGCTTAAGGCATTACTCCTGATTATATTTTCCATGGGTCTTGAACAATTCTGTTTGAGAAAAATGATGCGGCAATGTGATCGGTTCCATGAGGAATTATACATGTTATGTTTGGGATGGTGTTTAGGAATATCTGCATTGGCAAAAGAAATCGGTCTTTCCTACGAAGTAGGAGCTTTTATAGCAGGGTTGGCCCTGGCTCGAAGTCCTCTCTCTCGTTTTTTAACAGAAGGATTAAAACCCCTTAGGGATTTTTTCCTTATGTTTTTCTTTTTTGCATTAGGCGCAAAACTAGATTTGAAATTGGTCAAAGAATTATGGGTCCCCACACTCACCCTAGGCACCGTTATCTTGGTGACAAGACCCTTTATTTTCCAAATCCTATTCAAAAAGAATGGAGAACAAGGTAGTTTTTCAAAAGAAATAGGATTGAGACTTGGTCAAGCGAGTGAGTTCGGTTTGATTATCGCCGTTACCTTAGAGAGCGCTCAGCAAATTAGGTCCGAAGTGGCGCAGTTAATTCAAATAACTATCATTTTTACGATGCTGGTTTCTTCTTATATTGTGATTTCAAAGTGCCCTACCCCTTTAGGAACACACGTACGACTCAAGCAGGATTAGTTATCGAGATTCATTAACCTTAGACTTCTAGACCTTCGACTCTTGGTTATTAGGCTATATATTCGTCCGTAAATTATTTCCTTCGATTGTATCAATCTTTACCGACGATATCGTATTTAATCGTGCGTTTTGGGTCTGTACACGCATATAATTATCGCTAAGCCCTGAAAACAAACTATTCGCTTCTTGTCGTTCCCATAAAACAGGCAACATATTTCCAACCATCGACTTTCGATACGTGGCCGCTAACAAATCGGTCGTTGCCTTCACTTCCTTATAACGATGTTGTTTAACATCCCGCGGAATTTGATCGGACATCGTAGCGGCATCTGTTCCGGGCCTGGGACTAAACGTAAAAATATGTGCCCCTGCATAGTTCATTTGTTTTATAAACTCGATGCTTTCGCCATGCTCATCGTTTGTTTCACCCGGAAAGCCAACGATAATATCTGTGGTGATCGCGATGCCGGGGATTCCTTTGTACAATGCATCTATTTTTTCTGCATAAATATTCACATCATAAGATCTTCGCATACGGCGTAACACACTATCACTTCCACTTTGTAGACTCATATGTAGGTGTCGGCATAAACGGGGCTTGTAATCTGTCCACAACGTCATCCAACTATATTTAAAATTCCAAGGTTCTAAAGAAGATAAACGAACACGAGGAATCGGAGTCTCTTCTAAAATCCGTTCTAGCAACAACCCCAAATCTGTAGCCCCATCACCGTATGCTCCTCCATGAACACCCGTGAGAACTACTTCTTGGCATCCTTTTTGAGCCAACCCTTGAATCTCTCCAATAATCTCGTTTGCCTGTCGACTTTGAGAAGCGCCACGAGCAATCGTCGTTAAACAGAAACTACATCGAAGATTGCAGCCATCCTGAATCTTTACAAACGCACGTGTATGATCTAATATCAACGGATAAATCGGAAGACGACCTAAGGGCTTATAGTCCATCCCTAACGATAAACCATCCATCCCAAATTTTTCCAGGGTCAGCCCCACTAATCGTTCTTTATCCACATTCGAAACAATCAGTTCAGCTTGCGTAAATGCATCTGGAGTCACCTCGCTATGACACCCTGTTACAACCACCTTTTGTCCATGTCGCATGGGACGAGCGGCCCGACGTGATTTTTTCCCTGCTTCATCTGTAACCGTGCACGTATTCACGACCCGAATATCGGCCGACCTTTCATCATCTACCACTTCATGACCGGCCAAGATAAATCCTTGAGCCATGCGCTCAGCTTCGGCTTGATTAAGTCGACACCCTAATGTATGGAAATAGATTTTTATATGCTTCTTCCCTTTATCGTACACTTACTCATACTCTTTATTGGTTCATAATCCTCTATCATCGTAGACCCCACTTGTTTTTTCTAACCTTAAGTTATAGACTCTGAAACTATGTTTTCTCATGAAAAACTAAAAGTATACCAAAAATCATTAAAAGCAGGAGAATGGCCAAAAAAAACTAGCGTAGCAGAACCGCAACCTAAAGAAAATTTTTTGCCCACGAAACACACGAATGGACACGAAAAAAAGAAAAAAAGATTACATCTATATTTTTAGAACTCCTAAGCTCACGGACTCTTTGATTCATTACTCCAGGATTCCATCACTCCGATTTATTATTGGGTTTTCAAGAGGTTCATGTAGTGTACGATAAAGTAAAAAAACTAAACGACTTATTCATTTTTTTTAAAGAGTCAAAGGTCAAAAGTCAAAAGTCGAAGCTAGATCCAACCGATGCTTCGACTTTCGACCTTAGACCTAAATCAACATCCCCCTCCCCTGCACCCAACCGAACCGGACGTACACTCGTTATCACATTTTATACCACACTCATCTTCTTCACACTCGGTACAACATGGATCGCCATTCATCACCCTAAAACACAAGCGTACAAGCAAGGAAACCTCGTTCCACTTACACTCTGTACTGAAGTTATCAATGGACATAGCATTAAAGTCCAGAACCAAGACAAAGAAGAGATTGTTCATTTTCTCGGTATAGAAAGCCCAGGCGAAAACCCAACAAAGCTCTCCTCCCAATTAGATCCTAATAAAGAAGAACAGATCGCTCGTCACGCTCTTTTAGCATGGATCTATCACAAAAGGGTCCGTCTTACATACCCCCATGGTAAGCCTACTCATGATGAACGCGGACGACTTCTGGCGTATGTAGATATTTATGGTATTGATGTAGGAAAAAAGATGTTACAAGAGGGGCAAGCCATGGTCTCTGATAAACAACATCCCAAGTTTGATCTTTACAAAAAATTTGAGGCAGAAGCATATGACGCACATAAAGGTGTTTGGCGGCGTTGATTCTCACTCCACCACTCTATTTCTTCTTTTTTAGGGCGTTATCTCAACAAGACATCCATATATTTTCTCAGTTCTTGTTCCAGATTTCGATTTTCGTAACGTCGTATGCGTTCCTCTTGTCCCTGAATAATGGTCTGACGAAGTGCTTTATCCCCAGTGAGTCGTCCCATCATCTCGGCAATGTAATCAAACTTTTTTTCTTTAAAGAGTACACCCGCCCCATCTAAGGTTTCCGACACAGCACCTGCATCATAAGCAAGAATCGGAACTTTGTGGACCATCGCTTCAAGTAAAGGGATACAAAACCCTTCATGTTCGCTCATACATAGAAATAGATCTGTACATTGATAGCAGGCATTCAGTTGATCTTGAGGCATTGAACCTAGAAAGTCGACATGCTCTAGTTGTAAATCGCGAAGAAAGGTTAAAAGCAATGCATGATATTGTTCGGTACCGGCAAAGGAACCAACATGGATAAAGCGAGATGCGGGTTGGACAAACTTCTGAAAAAAATAAAAGGCAGACAAACAATCTTCCAATCGCTTGTTAGGAACACAACGACCTACAAATAGTATATTGATAAGTTCGTCATCATATTGTTTGAAGGTTTTTCGATGAGAGCGGACCCGTAGCTTCCCGAGGTCAAGGATCAGCGGGAGGACATGTACATTTTCATAGCCCAACGCGTTGAGTTCTTTGGTATTAAAAGCGCTATCGGCCATTACCAAATCAGCGGTTCCGGAGAGCTGTTTTACCTGTTCACGACCTGTAATCAAATGATGAGCGGTCTGTTCTTGAACACCCGCAAAAAATTCGGGCGGTGTGACATTGTGGTAAAGGATGGCTTTTTTGCAAGGAAGCTCAGCAAAAATTTGATTAACGGGTGAACCCATTGAAAGATGCAGGAGAACAATATCATCTGCGGTACACGCATCTCGACACTCAAAAACATCACCTGCTTCTTTACGTAGTTCCGGCAAGATTCGTTTGGCTTCAGAAAAAATAGTTGAAGCATAGCCCCACGACCTAAATATGTCGCGCATCACGAGCGCTTCATTGCTGATGGCATCTCCATGACTAAATCCTGCTACACATTGATGAATAGACGGCATAGGTTGTTATTAGTTATTTGTTCTTCGTTATCAGGACATTGCATAAACCTAGTACGGCTTTGCTACGCTAGATTCGTTAAGTGTTCCTGTTGTGTTAGTTATTCTTTGACTCGGTCAGTCAAAAGCGCTCAATAGCTTTTGTTCCACGTGTTCCCATGCATATTCTTTTATCACATAATTCCGCCCGTCTTGACCCATTTCTTTATTTAACCCTTTATTATTTAACAAAAGGTTGAGTTCTTGTTCAAACTCTGGATAGTTTTTAAACCATAATCCAGCGCCACTTCGTCGACATTGCCACTGAAGCACATCACTTTTTGCATGAACAAGCGCTGGGGTTTGGGCTAACCAAGATTCGAGCAGTACAATCCCAAAACTTTCGTTAACAGACGGATGAAGAAAGGCTCGGGCTCCGGCCATGGCTTCATGTTTTTCCTGTTCGGGAACAAATCCTACATCCAAAATATGGGGCTCTAATTCTGGGGGCGCATCAATCGGTCCGCTTCCGGTAAAGACAAGTTTAACATCTTGATGGGTACGCTGTCGAAAGGCCTGCATATAATCTATGAGTAAGGGCGTTCCTTTTAATGGCTCTCGACGACCTGAATATAAGACATAGGGTTTATCCAATTGATATCGATTCGCAAAGGCGGAGGGATCGACATGAAAAGGGCCTAGCCCCATTCCAACAATTGCACATTTTTCTTTTGGAATATGAAATAGACGGCATGCTAAGTCTTGTTCGGGTTTAGCGTTGAACAGAAATCCGGACACCGTTTCAAACATCTCTTTCATGAGATGGAGATAGGCAAATGGTTCATCATGTAGGCAAGGTATAAGAAAGGTCTTTTCGGGATGTATCTGACTCGCATAAAAAATGAGTCCGAATAGATAGGGGCCCATTATAAGCCGATCATAAGTACCACCATGATCACGAAGATGGTCGTAAAGAGCCTGACTATTAACACTGTTTCTGATCCAGGCTTTTTCATCGTCCTGCGTAAAATGCCCGCCATTGCTAATGGCGGTTTGTATACGAAGAAACGATGAAATGTCCCGATCTTCATCGACCGGAAAATACTCTACGGATAGTTTTCCCACCTGTTTTTTGCCCGGCGGCAATGTGTTTTCCCAGGTAAAATGGCTTTCTGCACAGGTCGTCAACAGGGTGACTTTTCGTCCTGTAGAAACAGTATGTTCCGCTAAGTTTCTAATCAGCGTCTCAGCGCCGCCAAGAACCCCTTCTTCAGAGAACCGCGGAACAATAAAAGCAATATGCTGTGTGGTACCCATTGAATTGTTTCTTGCAGGACGGCATCATGCCAAGCTCATAAATTCCTTATCGCCACAAAAAAAGCGGCCAATGGCTGTTTCATGTCTTTTGTGGCCATTCTTTCGAATTTTATCAGCTCTTTTCCTTTTCAAGTACCTCAATCCGGGCCTCAAGCTGTTTAATCTTAGCGGCATTTTTTTCGTCAACACCCTCGATCGCGGTGACAATTAATCCGTTCACCTGATTTTGTTGAACCCAAAGTCTATAGGTATAAAATTTGAGCAATTTCCAAACTATTTTTTTAAAGGCAACAAGAATGGGAGCAAATCCTTGGCGACGCTCTCTAATGTCAAAGTCGGATATATCGACAAAAACGGCATCACGTAAACATGTGAGATAAAATCCCAGAAACTGTTCTTCGTTCTTAAGATGGACAAGATTGCTTCGCTCTGCACGGGCAATACGGGCATCGGCATAAACACCTTCCTGTATCTTTTTTTCAACCGAAGCCTGGATGTCGGCCACTATTTTCTCCACATCTGTTTCGGAGGCGTTTATTTTAAATATAGATTGACTCGTTGTCATTAGTTCTACTTCGTATTTAGGCCCTGTCTGGCCAAAATGTCTGCTACCGCTCGAATATACTTCATTCGTCATGACTGAATCGTAAGCTTTATCGCACACTAAATTCGCCTGTATTCTAGTTGACGTCAAATGGAATAAAAGATAGAGATAACCAATAAAAATTTAATTTGGAGACCCATGAAAACAGTTCATCTATTTAGTTTTCTCTCGCTTTTTATACTCGTTCTAGAAAGTGGATGCACCACAACGCTCTCTAGAGATACGGTTTGGTCCCATGACCGGGAACTCACCCGTCAAGTCTTAGATCGTTTACAAGAAGATGACATTACAGACTCTGTATTATTTCAGGCCACTACAAAAGATGGAATTGTAACCCTCTACGGTCTTATGCCCAATCACCAGGTACGCGCACGTGCATTAAGCATTGTTCGCAGCATAACGGGTGTACAAGGCGTAATCGATCATACCGATTAGGTCTCTTCTCACCCTTTTTGTTTTTGCTCCGCGTCCTGATGGCGCGGTTGCTTCTCGATGGTTTCGTCTAGAGGCCCTTCCTGGCGTCCTCGCTTGAATTCGTTAATACTTTTACCCAACGAACGAGCTAGTTCCGGTAACCGTTTAGCTCCAAAAAATACGACCAATAATAGAATGACAAGAAGCAATTCTGGCCAGCCCGGTGCTCCTCCTGTTAACCATGCTAACATATATATTCTTCCTCTTTAGGTTAGGCCATCTTCGACGGCGACTTTTATCTTCGGGCACCCTCTCCACCATCACAATAACGCTGTGTAGGTATAGAGCCTGGAGTTTTAACCCCAGGCTATATGCCTTTGTCCCTTTGGGTCAATCCATATTGAAACTCACATACTTACGTATAAACTTTCTCCTTTTTATAGCAAGCCTGTACCGATAAAAAAATGATCAAACAGGATTTAACCAGGGGTGTAAGGGACAATTCTCGCATAAAGGTTTTGTTTTGCAGAACGATTTTCCTAATTGAACAATCAGGGCATGATATTCGTTATAGGTCTGGACGTCTTTGCCCATTTTACTCTCAAACAGGCGTGCAATCTCATCGTAAGAAGCATCAGAATGAATCCAGCCATGGCGAGATAAAAAACGTCTGGTATATGCATCTACAACGAAAACTGGTCGTTTAGCCGCATAAAGCAGAATGCTGTCGGCCGTTTCAGGACCGATCCCATGAATATGTAAAAGCACTTGACGAAGCAATGATGTTTCAAGGGTAAACAATTTTTCAAGTCGCCCTCCATATCCCCGAAAAACCGTATCAACGAATGCTTTAATTCTCTTTGCTTTCACGTTGAAATAACCCGCCGGTTTAATCCATTCGGCAATGGTCTGAGCGTTCTCCTGATGTAAGACATGTAGATTAAGCCCTTTCTCCTTTTTTAAACGCCGTATGACCTTTTCTATATTGGTCCAGGCTGTATTCTGAGTCAGAATAGCCCCGATAACAACCTCTAAACGTGTTCGTCCCGGCCACCAATGTTGCGGTCCAAACGACTCAAATAATGTTTTGTAGACCTCTGGTATGGGGACGTGTCTGTTCATTTCAAAAAGATCTATCAAAAGACCATAATCATAACAATCATCTGGATCAAAGCTCTTCGAAGAGAGCGCATCAGAACCCTCCACAGAACAGGATGGATTTCATTTGATAAAAGAATGTTAGATCTATCTTTGTTGAGGACAGGAACCTGTTTTTTTTGAAGTGGTTATTGAAACAAAGCGCGATATTATATCGTTGTTTCTATGGATCCTAAGCCACGAAAGACCGACTGTGGCAAAGCGTGTCCAACCATTTCTAAATCTGAAATTTTTCTGTAATTCCGCCAGCAATCGCTGGAATAATAGAGAGTTCGTCGCCATCTTTTAACGGCGTTTCTTTTCCTTGTTGGAAACGGATATCTTCGTCATTAACGTAGAGATTCACAAAGCGGCGCAACTCACCATGATCGTCACACACTCGTTCTTGTATACCCGGGAATTGGTTTTGTAGGTTTTGAATCGCTTCTTGTACGGTCTGCCCCTCTGTTTCAACGATTTCCTGGTCGTTGGTCAAACTTCTGAGCGGGGTAGGAATTCTTACGGTTATTGGCATGGTTGCTCTCCTTTATATATTATGCGTGTTTGGCTTGAGCTAATAATTCTTCAAATTCGTTCAAGCTTGGATTGATTGTTTGAGGGGCGCCGCAGTGTCCATCGACCGCTTCTTTTGTTTTAAGCCCGTGTCCTGTAATGCATAAAACAACGGATTCGTCGCGACTAATCTTTCCCGATTCAATAAGTCTTCGAGTCGCGCTAACGACAGTGCCCCCTGCTGTTTCCGCAAAAACGCCTTCACATTCTGCAAGCATTTTGATGCCTTCCACCACTTCCTGATCACATGGATTTTCCCCATATCCACCGGTACGATTTATCGTATTAATGGCATAATATCCATCTGCAGGATTCCCAATCGCTAATGACTTTACGATGGTGTCAGGTTTTCCAACCGGTCTAAAAATTTCTGTGCCCTCTTTTACGGCATTGATAATCGGTGAACATCCTTCAGGCTGGGCTCCATGGATTTTAGTGGGATGTTCAGAAACAAGCCCTAATTTTGTAAACTCTTTAAAGGCTTTGTCTATTTTGGTGATCAATGATCCTCCTGCCATAGGAACGACAATGTTATCGGGCAACTTCCACCCTAATTGTTCAGCTATTTCGTAGGCCATGGCTTTACTGCCCTCAGCATAAAAAGGTCGGATATTGATGTTTACAAAAGCCCACTTATAACGCCCTCCAATTTCACTGCAAAGACGATTTACTTGGTCATAGGTGCCATGGATTCCAACCAGGTTGGTTCCATATACAAGCGTTCCTAACACTTTTCCGGGTTCAAGGTCAGCCGGAATAAAAATATAACTTTTAAGTCCTGCACTCGCAGCGTTTGCCGCAACGGAATTAGCCAAATTGCCAGTGCTGGCACACGCAACTATATCATATCCAAACTCTTTAGCGCGGGACAAAGCCACGCTAACAACCCGGTCTTTGAAAGAGAGAGTGGGATAGTTCACGGTATCATTTTTAACCCAAACCTCCCTTACACCTAACTGTTTAGCTAATCGATCCGCCTTCATCAAAGGTGTATACCCTACATAAGCCCCAACCGTAACTTCGCCTTCAATGGGAAGAAGTTCACGATAACGCCACATCGTGGGAGGTCGCGACTCAATGCACGCTCGGGTTAGAATAGGTTGTATGGCCTCATAATCATAATTGATTTCTAAAGGGCCGAAACAGAATCCACAGACATGAATGGGGTCAGGCGGATAGGCCTTCCCACATTCCCGACATTTTAATCCAGTAAAAAAACGTGTTTTAGTTTTCATATATCTCTCCTTAATACTGGGCGCAAAAAAAACCTCTTCATCCTTCCCATCGGGGAGTTCAGAAGAGGAACATAAAAAAGTCTCTTCTCATCTCTCCCCGAACACAATTACGGAGCAGGATTTAGCACCTTGTCCCCCGTTTATTCGAGGCGGTTGCCGCAGCTTCATCGGGCCAGTCCCTCCGCTGCTCTTGATGAGTAATCTATAAAATCTATGATCTACGATAACAAATAGGTTTTTGGTGTCAATATAAAAAAATTAAAAAATCTGAGAATTGTAATATTAAATGCCCAAAAGAAGATATTGTAAAACAGGAGTGTTCCATGCCGAAATCTTCTAGATTTAAAAACTCGACAGAAGACAAAAAAAGGAGAAAGACATGGAACAAATCAAGAGTAGTATTCATCCCCGAAAAGGCAAGCATTTGACACAGAAAGAACGGATCATGATTGAAACAATGCTCAAAAACCCAGGACGTCCTTTGGAGATAGCCAGCTATCTGGGAAGGCATCGTCGAACCATAGAGCGCGAAATCAAACGTGGGGAGGTAGAGCATTTCGATACAGAGCCGCGAAAGAAGAAAGCATACAGCAGTGATCGAGCCCAGGAACTTCATGATCTAAATGCGACGGCCAAGGGACCTGAGCTTAAGCTTGGAAAGCATCATGAAACGGCCGTGTTTATCAGCGAGCACATTCTTGTTCACAAACGCTCACCCGATGTGGTTGCTCCTTTGCTTAAACAAGAGCAGAGACCTGCAGCGGTGAGTACAAAAACGCTGTATACCTATATTGACCAAGGTCTCATCCCGGGGGTGAGCAACGAGTCCCTATGGGAAAAACGAAAACGGATAAAACGAAAAAGACGTGCTATTAAGCGGGTTAAAAAGCAACATGCCCGAAGGACCAGTATCGAAAAACGACCTAAGACCGTAGAAAAACGCGAGGAATTTGGGCACTGGGAATTGGATTTGATCGTCGGCGGAAAAGGAACTTCAAAACCGGTTTTAATGACGTTAGAGTGCTTCACGACTGAGGTGTCGCGATGTAGCACGAAGAAAACCAGCTGATTACGTCGTCGGGAGAAACCTCTTCGAACGCTTGTGTGATCGCTTCAGATAGTTCCTGCTGACTGCGGGCTGCAAGGCTGCCCAACCGATTCTTTATCTTGTCCCACATTTTTTCAATGGGGTCGGAACCGGGGCTGTAGGGTGGAAGGAATCTTACATGGGCCCCACATGACTCAATGAGTTCAATGACCTTGGGATTGTGATGGACGCGAAGATTGTCCATGATGACGATATCTTCAGGTGAAAGAGTCGGGAGAAAAACCCGGCGAATATATTCTTCAAAAACAGCCGTGTCTGTCGCCCCCTCCCCCTCCATGGCCGCTGTTGTTCCGTCCAGGCGGACCGAAGAAATCAAGGTAGTGGTACACCAATGTCCATAAGGCGTTTTGGCAAAAAGCCTGTTCCCGCCCAACGCCCGGCCCCGCAGACGAGTCATATTCGTTTTCGCCCCGGATTCATCAATAAAGACAAGGCGACTTGGATCAAGTTTGGCCACCTCTTGGATCCACTGCTTTCTCAAGAGATTTACATCCGCCCGGTCTTGCTCGCTGGCGTGAAGCGTTTCTTTTATACCGGCAGCCCAACCGATTCAACGCCCGCTGTACGGCCATGATCGATCCCTTCACGCCGCTCATGTTCTTGAGTTCTTCAAGCGTTGCATCGGGATGTTTGCCCCCCAGTTGAGCCAACGCCTTGAGCTGCTCGCTGTAGAGGGCCTGACGATGCCCACGCGGTCGGGGAGCGGTCTGTCCGGTTTCGTTGAAACGAGAGAGCCCACGCTGAAACGTTCTAAGATCTACACGATAAGAAGATGCGATATCGGCCTGGGAACCTTTGCCCATTTTGTAGGCATCTATCGCACGCCGCCGGATTTCTGCTGTTGCTATACTCATGTCATGGAGTATAGATCTTCTAGAGAGGCATTTTAATCGTTAAATGCTCTAACGACAAACTTCTCAAGCGAATCATGAAGGAAGCGTTCTCGTCGGATGAAAATGCTCTCTTTGACGAAGAGCAGTACAAAGTGAAGACCGAACGCATATGGACAATCAGGGAGATGATCCGTCTCGCGAAGGAGAACGCTTTCCATTTATCGGAAATGGATTGGGAAATACTGTATGCGCCACCAAACAAGACTTTCCTAACAACGGATGACCCATTCTTCATGCAGCCGCCGAAGGATCACCCGAAGTCTGGGTTCTACAGTGGATTTAGCATCTTGACACCCGGAGCCGTGAAAATTCTACCGCTGTCCGCAACGGCGTGTCTCATTATGCATGATGAATGCAAACGCATTGTGTATCGAGATATCGATTCTGATGAAACCCGACAGATCAACCTCTGCCTGACGGACACGTGCTATCAGATGGTTATCAGCAGGGATGAACAGCTTGGTCGCAAAGACGGGTATCGACAAAAGAGATTGGGAGTCGCCGGTAACCGTTTCATGAGAACGGCTTCCGGCTGCGAAAGCGTTGGGGGTCAAGTAGTACCAGGGTATTGTAAAGTCTTTTTCCCTTAAAAAATTTTGGCAGAGTTGATCTGTGCGGGCCGCTTGATTCCGGTATCAAGACGGGTGGATTGTAAAATTAAATGCCGCAAAAAATGGACCTGAGAGCTTCTGTTCATGCGGCGATCTCCAAATCGAAACACTCCTGTGCGGGTTTGTATTCTAGGATCTTGCGAGGATAGTTGTTAATCCATTTTTCAATCTCACCAATACGGTCGATGGTATATTTTCCGATGTTGTCTCCTTTGGCGACGAAACGACGAACCATACGGTTGGCATTTTCGTTGGAGCCTCGTTCCCAGGAAGAATACGGGTGAGCATAATAGAGTTTAACACGTCTCTTTTTGCTAAATCCGGAACGTTCCATCTGCTCCACGTCGAGAAACTCGCTCCCGTTATCGGCTGTAATCGACTTGAACATCGATCTGAATGGGCCAACTCCCATCGATCTTTCGATCGCTTTGAGGGCCTGCAGAACCGATGCCTGTGTTTTATCCGAAAGTTTTCTCACCCTTAGCATTCGGGTCTTTCTTTCTACTAACGTCATTAAAACCGGTTTTGAAGTTCCTTTTCCGCCGACGATCAAATCCAATTCCCAGTGCCCAAATTCCTCGCGTTTTTCTACGGTCTTAGGTCGTTTTTCGATACTGGTCCTTCGGGCATGTTGCTTTTTAACCCGCTTAATAGCACGTCTTTTTCGTTTTATCCGTTTTCGTTTTTCCCATAGGGACTCGTTGCTCACCCCCGGGATGAGACCTTGGTCAATATAGGTATACAGCGTTTTTGTACTCACCGCTGCAGGTCTCTGCTCTTGTTTAAGCAAAGGAGCAACCACATCGGGTGAGCGTTTGTGAACAAGAATGTGCTCGCTGATAAACACAGCCGTTTCATGATGCTTTCCAAGCTTAAGCTCAGGTCCCTTGGCCGTCGCATTTAGATCATGAAGTTCCTGGGCTCGATCACTGCTGTATGCTTTCTTCTTTCGCAGTTCTGTATCGAAATGCTCTACCTCCCCACGTTTGATTTCGCGCTCTATGGTTCGACGATGCCTTCCCAGATAGCTGGCTATCTCCAAAGGACGTCCTGGGTTTTTGAGCATTGTTTCAATCATGATCCGTTCTTTCTGTGTCAAATGCTTGCCTTTTCGGGGATGAATACTACTCTTGATTTGTTCCATGTCTTTCTCCTTTTTTTGTCTTCTGTCGAGTTTTTAAATCTAGAAGATTTCGGCATGGAACACTCCTGTTTTACAATATCTTCTTTTGGGCATTTAATATTACAATTCTCATTCATCGGAATGAGAAACGTTCCTCTTGACACCGGGTTCATAAAGGGGTGGACAACTTGTCCATTGAAGAGAAGAAAGATTTTTACAGCCTGCTACCCTGGTTTCTAAACTTTTTAAACAGGCCATTCAAAAAACGGAGCTTCAGAATCGACGAGAACACATTTTCTTGAGTGGCCCTATACGATTATTCATCCTTCCGGAAATGCCGTTTTCAGGGCCTGGAATCATTCCCATCAAAGTCTCCAACCCTTGGCCATCAACAGTGGTAAAAGCTCCATCCTCTAGATCGGTCCTCAAAAAACCATTCCATCCATTGGGAAAAAAGGGCTTAAAAAAGGTCAAGCCAGGAAAAAAAAGAGGGAAGAAATTGAAATTCATTCTCTGGAAATAGAGTGAATCTCGTATTCCAATCGCTATACCCATTAAGCTAGGAGAAACTACGCTCTAGCACCCAACGTTTCGGAATGACAACCCATCTTTAACTCCTTTGCTAATTTTCAACCTTCCGGTTCCATTTTCTTTCTACATGTACCAGATCTCTCTTTTTGTACAATTTTCGCTGCGTGTCAGCTGTAGTGCTACTTCGCCTCTTCCTTCTTACCCAAAAAGCCTGACACATCTCCGAGTAGCTTTGACGCACCTTCCTGAACTTTACTGCCAATATCCTTAGCTGCATCTCCAGCCACACCAACCGCATCGGCTATATTTTCAAGTCCTTTTCCCACCACTTCTTTTTCCAAAAAATCACCGGCCGAAACGACCTTAAGAATGCTTTCATTAATCGCAGAAAGAACCAGCGTAATAATATCTTTTATCGAACTCCCTTCACCTTCTTTACCAATATCAGTAAGATGGATGGCCGGTAATAAAATCGTAAGCACTTTACCTCCCAAAATTTTCATGCTCAGATTTACCTGCGCCCCTTCAAGCAAAAAATCAGTGATTATAAGCTTTTTGCCAGGTTCTTCTTCCTTGGATTCGGAAGATTTTTCATCCGCCTCTTCGTCATCTTCCTCCTTAGAGGGACTGTCTGATTCCATTTGCTCCAGCAGTGCTTGAATGTTGTTCCCTTTTAGAGAAGTCTCAAATGTAATTTCAGGATCCCGAATGTGAATCTTCTCAATCTCAATCGTATCGGACAATATCGATCCGACCTTAATCTTTATATCAAACTCATTAAGCTCAAACATGCTGGGCGTTTTGAATCCTTCCGGATTCCCCACAAACAATTTTTTTAGATTCACCTCACCTTCCAACAAAGAAAAATCCGCATTTTCTAGTGTAATCGGAACCCCTGTGACCTTTGGACCCATCGTTTCAACACTCGTCTTAATAATCGGTCCCATAAACAAAGTTATAATGACCACCACCAGAACAATAAGAACAATAAAAATGCCTACAATCGACTTAATCAACTTCATCATTTTTCTCATAATTTCTATTTAGTTAGATAACCGATTTTTCTACACCATTTCTTTAAACCTGCTCATTTATATACTTTTTTGATGAATGATGTAAACTTTTAATAACGGTTGGAGAGGGTGCCCGCATGCCACCATCTACGCTTGAGTTTAGGGTGTATTATCGCTCACGTCACAATACCAATCGGTTCCATCATAAACACAAGACATGTGATCACCAACAGAAGCACTCCAATCTACCCCACCATTTCCCTTTAGATTAGAAGCCGTAAAATCAAAGGCGGTGTTGGCATCAGCGATAATGACTTTATAAGAGGTGCCAACAACTCCATCACTAAAGTTTGAAATCGTCGTGGGAGTCGTATTTACAGTCTTAAGAGTAAACGCTTTATAGACACTAGGGGTAGAATCACCATCCTCTAAAGAAGGAATAGTGGTTTGTATTTCATCCGGTTCGGTTTTGAGTGCTCCTAAACTGTTTGTACCTCCAAAAAACACTTGCGCGTTATCCTTATAACAATAATCCTGATAACAATCTATACGCCGATTGCTTCTATCCAAGTGCCCACCTATAGATTGATGGGTTCCAAATGCGTAAGGGAATCCTCTAACTAGATTGTTCGCATAATATAAGAATTTTGTTGATCTATAATCCCTACACTATGCAGGTCGGCAATGCTACCGACACCTGCGCTGGCAACAATATTCGTTAGGGACTCTAATAAGATAATCGAATTATTGGCGATCGTTCCCGAAGGAACATACGCTGCATGAATTCCGTACTGCGTAAATCCTGATCCGCTATCTTCAAGTAAAGTTTCAAAAAGAACGGTGTTATCTTTAACCGTCACATGGCCCTTTGATGCAGTCACAGTAATTCCTTCTCCTCCAAGTGGGAAATATACATAATTCGCGATAATTTTTGGATTTTCACTCTTTTCCGCTGCTTCTAGTAAACGCGTAAAAATACCAGAGGGATTTCTTATAATTCCGCTGGAACCGTATGCAGCATTCATTTGAATAATGTTGTTAGCGATTAAAACATTCCCAATATCACATCGTATACCCCACCCTCCATTTATAGGCCAATCTTGTTCAACTTTATTCCCAAATATAATGGTAGGGATCGACAAAAACCTTTGTTGTTCACTCGGAGACAGCGATGATATCACATCCCCTATGCTGCCAGGGAAAATAATACCTTCAAACGTAAAATTTTTAACGACATTGTCAGCAATTAGCCAACCCGCAGAATGCCCAAAGACGAAACCGTCTTTAGCGCTTGGGGTGTATTGAACATCATCTTCTGGTAAATCTACATATCCGTTAAAATAGTTACCAATAACCTGCGTATTTTCGGTAACGCCTTCGATCAGTCCACCAGCAAGCCCAGACGCATTGATGAAAGACCATATGCCAACATTAGGAAGGCCACCAGCGCCCGTACCTCGGATCGAAAGATTTCCATGCTGGGCTAAAAATCTGTTATTTTCGATCAAGCAACTCAGTGATCCTCTAAGCTCTATATCTCTATTGAGATTTCTAAACTCACAGCTTTTTATAACAGCCCGAGGATTCAATGATTTTTTCAGAGCAAAAGACAGCGCTCTGGTAGAATCTGTTGGAGAAGACAGCGCTGTACCTAGAGGACCTAATGCATAAGTAGGCGTACCGTTTGTGTCTATGCTGGCAATAGGATCAATTAACTCGAAGGTTAGATCATCAACAATCACTTCTTCATACCCGTGTGCAAAATCTATAAAAGCAATATATGACCCAATCCCATCATAGGTTGGATACGAAAATACTCTGGCATTATCTCCAATAATTTTTATACTCCGTCCATTAGGTGCACTATCATACCGGGTGAAAGGAACAAGTGTCTGTCCATTCGTATTAGGTTTTAAATGGAGGGCCCCACAAATTTTGAACCTTTAACAATGTCCTGAATCCGTCAGCTATCGTTTCGGAAGGCGTTTTGGGGCTCAAAAGTTGAAAACTTTTTCCTTGAGATGCTCGCTTTTGGGCGGATTCGGACCGGCAAGTATCACCCTGATGAATTTTTTGAGCGTACAGGTCAGATTCACTCTGATTTGACCATTTTGGGGCGTAGGCCTCCTTGGGCAGTCGCCTTAGAGTATTGTTAAAGGTGCACGGAGGGCTATGCGAAGGAATGGGCAATATCTTGTATCACTTCAGACCAGCGACAACGCTTGCCAAAGTGAAGTTCAATTCGTCCGGCGTGGCGGACCAATCGAACCGCGCAATAAACGATATTTTTGAGAACCGTTTTGATTCGCCAGCGCGGGATGTTGATTTTCTGCGGGGCAAGCCCAGCCCGTTTGATGACCTCTTGGCCAAGATGGCGCAATAGGTTGAAGGCCACCATGGCGCATAACAGAATAATCTTATTGGCACAGAGTCTCCCCGAAGGCAATCGCTCAACATCAAGATCGCTTTTGAGTTCACTGTGGTACTGCTCGCTGGGGCCATGTCCATGATAGAGATCTAGCACCGTCTTGGCACGACAAGAGAGGTCCGTCCACCAGGTGTTTACCTCAAGTTTAGGAACCAGAAGTTTCTGACCATCGATATCGATGGTGCGTTCAATCACTTCGAAGGCCACCGGGACACAAGGGCGGTTTTGGTCGCCACCGGGATGGAAATGATCGAAAAAGCCTGTGTAAACGTTCTTGCCTTCACGACTGTCTTGTTTGTCTTCAACTCGGCGTGCAAGGGCCAGCATTTGTTCAGGACATTCGCGGCGAGGATTTCGCTTTACGATAAAATAATGATCCCCAAAAGCGTCGAAGTTATCGGCCGCAGCGTTGCCACTATCAAGCCGAAGCAAACATTTTCCACCCAGGCCCAGGGTTTGGAGCGTTTCAACGCTGCGGGCAATAAACGCGGTCGTTCCCGACTGACAATGTTGTTTACCGGGTCGAAGTTCGCACTCAAGCATGTGGCCTTGAGTGCCCACATAGGCAAATATCGGGGCGTAACCATCATGGCCCTTCTAGGTGTAGGAAACGCCTTCTTTCGAAGAGCCTGAGTGATCCAAAGGGCTCACATCGATATCGACGGGAACAAGATCAAGCCCTTCGACATCTACCTAGCCAAAGGGGCCCGAGGAAAGAAGTTCGGTGTTGAGTTTGCGTAGCCCCACATGGGTTCTGGCTGGGGGCAGGTCGTCGGAACGACATCGGAACACCGGCTCAGAGGCTACCTTTTTAAGTCCAAAGGCATTCATAAAAATCTCATCACCCCGGTACAGGTCGATATCATTGAAATCGGTTCGACCGTTGCAAAGTAAGCCGATCTGGGTAAGGAGGATCTCCCGATCAGAGATCGCATCGGAGCGGCGTGGTTGAAAATTGGAGGGAAGAATCCGTTGAGCATGATCCTCAAGCAGTAGGCCGCAAAGATGATTTCCGCTTGTGCTGTTGAGTTCGCCCTTGCCAGTCTTTATTTTATATTGTTTCATATACATACCTGTTGGGGTGGGGTTGTTTGTTTGAATACGGGTATGCTACCCGCTTTAGCCCAACAGGTAATGAAAAATCGTCAGATTTTGTCTGACGGATTCAGGTACTTATAATAGGCTATCGCTCTCGTATACTTTGAGGTGATGAACAGCAAATTTTCAGGTTGGCAAACCATTGGCAAAAAGATGTTGAAGTTGCGGATTATACATTCAGATAATGAAATATATCTGCTATACGTCGGATAGGGTAATCCCGATGGCAATACCACATACGGCCAATCTTCAAAAGGGAGAAGGATCAAGATTTATGTACCAGAAAACCAAGTGAGTATAACGACAAGAGAAGGGCTGCCATATCAACCCATGCGATTCGCCAAGAAAATACTTGAATTTCGGGAACGCATTTACGTGAGTATGGAAAACTTAGAAGGCATCCTGAATCATGAGTTTTCAATTCGACCAGCAAGCGACATCTAGTGCAAACAGGGTCAACAAAAAGATTCAGTGAAGAAAAAACCCACGCCATGTCTTAGTCGACTCAGGCTCCTGAGCCTCGTTCTTCTCTGCGGTTGTGGGAGCAAAGATATCGAGCTCGACGAACTGGCACGAGCTGGCCATAGAGTAGAGGGCCCGAAGGTTTTTCCAGTCTTCGCCGACAAGACTGACTTCGAGCCCCTTGCGGATCCCCGTCCGGAGGACTGGCTACTCGGACCGGGCCGGGACGAGCGTCCTCAGACCTCTACAGACTACGTCACTGGTAATCCGGTTCGCGCCTCGACACAATGGCGGCGGGTCGTTCTACAGCCACTGGGCCAATTCAATCCAGGAGATCAGGAACTCCTCGAGTCGTTCCGTGGGTTCGCATCGCTTTTTTTTGTTTGTCCGATCAATCTAGCTAAAGTCCTCCCCCTACCGGCTTCGAGACGCCGGGAACGGATTCAAAATCAGGGGTCGTTCGAGAAGAAGCGGGTCCAGCACCACACGAAGACGACCATGGAAGAGGTCCTCGCACACAAGATCGGAGATATTTTCAGCATAGAACATTGTCTCCACTATCGATCTGGTCTGGAACCGGGGATGGGATGCATTGGATTGGTACCGGGATCTCGAACGTTTCTACCGCGAACAGCCTCTGGAAAGGGAGGCAACCTGGTATGCGCAACGGATGAAACGCTTGGACAGCTAGGCTGAGGATTTATCTTTACCTGATACGTCAAACTGAGATGAGAGGGCCGCTTGACATAAAGCGCGCAATATATTATACTTATCCTAACCGTTGAACCTACGTCATGATAAATATCGATAAGTACTCGTTCGTACTCGGAGTCATAGCTGGAACAGGTATTCTTGCCCTCCTCCACTGCGCTTTCCTCCTCCTAAAGCCCTGGCGACACGCTTTCTTCTCCGGAGCGCCCGTTCCGCTTGCATTCATAATAGGAATGCGATTCCGGGAGTCTCCACCGATGTTACTGATCGAGGCATACACCAAGCTGATGAAGCTTGGCGTCTCTGTTACTATCGACGAGGTCAAAATGGTCTATCTGACAGACAAGTTTGCAGCATCGACACCAAACGCCTTGGCAAAGCTTGTTCAAGAACACCCAGCAATAAAGAATAAAAAAGAGGTCCAACAAAAAAATTCAGAACAAGCGGGACTGACTGTCGCTGAGATCCGATGTCCGGCGAAGCGAGAAATCGGAGGAAAAACTATGGATCAGAATTTTACTAAATTGGCTTTCACAGATAGTGTGAAAAAAGCCCAGGAACACTATGGTTCTCGAATATCATATTCCCGCACGGAAAAGTCGGGCGACCGCTATGTTTTGACTAAAATAGAGACTCAGTTCATTGAATCTAGGGACAGTTTTTTTATGGCTACAAGAGGAGAGAATGGGTGGCCTTATATACAGTTTCGTGGCGGGCCAAAGGGCTTTCTCAAGATTATCGATGACACGACACTCAGCATGGCTGATTTTCGTGGAAAATCGACAATACATCAGTGTCGGCAATATTAATTCGACTCAGAAAACATCCCTTTTCCTTATTGACTACCCATCGCAACGACGGCTTAAGATTTGGGCAACATCCGAAGTAATTGATGCACATCAAAATCAGGCGTTATTAGCAAAATTAAGTGTGCCCGGCTACAAAGCAGTCATTGAGCGCTTAATTCTTTTCGAAATTCAGGCATATGACTGGAACTGCCCTCAACATATAACACCGCGATATACGGCTGAAGAAATTGAGCAAGGGATGGTCGGGCTCGATTCAAAGCATGCCAGAAATCAATCTTTGTCTAGTTGAATGATTCTAACACCCGATCTAATAGACCCTCGTGAACGACTGCGTATACATTCTACACGAACCGATCCCTGCCGATCGATTCTCCAAATGGGGATATCTCGCTCTTTGAGTCCCTCGGGGATCAGTCCTTTATTTATTACTGCATATGTAGGCATGACCATGTTTATCCATGTTTCAGAACAGGTATTGGGATTGTTCCCGACCACAAGGACAGAAGCTGCAGGTTCTATTCTATGCTCCAGGATATCTAACTCTACGGTTTCTCCAGCACCTCCCATAATAAGGATCGAGCCCCCTTCACGCGCAACACGTATGGCAAGGGAGGCATCATCTGCTTTTTTATAATCGCGACCTTTGTGTGGATATAAAAATTCGCAGGCAATATCGCCTCCCAGTTCAACCCGATCTCCCGCATGAAACGTTCTAATCTCAAGTCCATATTTCTTAGCTTTCTCAAGAAGAGCACGATAGGTCTTGGATCTACCTTTAAAAGAGGGACACCACAACTCTTTAATAGGCATAGCCTCAAGCAGTTTGAATGCACCTCCATAATGTTGACTACCTGGATGCGTTAAAACTAAAGCGTGCAGCTGATCTACCCCTTGCCGTCTTAAATGCCGCAGTACTTTCCAGGCTGTAAATCGTGGTCCAGCATCAACTAACACGTCACCTGATCCCAGAACATTCAAAAAAGAAGCTTGTCCACGACCTACATCTAACACATCTACAGACGTGTCGTCATCGATTATATGCTGAACCATCCCGCTGGCTAAACCCAATACAATCAAAACGCACACACATCTACGGATCATTCCTCGAGTTGAAATAATCAAAATAAGACCTCCCATACCAGCAGAGCACCCATCCCTAAGAAGGTGACTGCACAAAACTGTGCCCCCCGGGAATTTCTGAAATCATTTCGATCCATTTAATCAACATAGAAATAAAAACTTGATTCGCATGATTAAAGACCTCACCCCAAACCCCTATCATGAATCCAGACAACAAACTAAGACATCCGGTAAAGACAATTAAAAAGGCCATCGGTATCACCAAAATGTTTCCGATTAAGGCAATCGGCGAAAATAAATTAAAATACTGAGCGGTTAAAGGAGTAGCGCTTAACTAGGCGGCTATTGAGGTAACCATCAGTCCATTAAACCAAGTGATTATTTTTTGGAAAACGAAGGTCTCTCCTTTTACCGGTGTAGGTAACGACCATGGATCGGGCTTAAAGAATTTAGGGAAAAACTAGGTAAGTGGACGATATAAAAAAAGTAAACCGGTCACGACAACAAACGAAAAGATAAATCCTGGTGCGATAAGCTCCTTAGGACTTACGAGAATTATGAATACAGCTGCTAAAGCGAGTGACGAATAAGCATCTGATCTTCTTTTGAATAAATAGGCAGACCAGTATACAAGCGCCATCACACATGCACGTATGGCACTCGCTTTCATTCCTGTAAGGAGAACATAGAAGATTAATATAGGCGCAAGGTATAAAACCCATTGATAACGCGAAACCCCTGCGGCCTTAAAAACAGCCATGAAGAGTATAGCCATAATTCCAACATGAAGTCCGCTAATCGCAAAGATATGCATGGTTCCTGTTGCCGCGAATTTTTCATGTAAGTATCGAGGCAATTCGTTGCGATATCCCAACAATAGAGCTTGTAAAAGACCTATATGTTCAGGATACGATTCGAGCCCTTTGGCTAAAATGTTTGCACAAACTCGACGTCTTCGAAGACCCCACGATACAATCCATGATCCATGCCCCCCCGATAATCGATACGTATTTTCAGAATGGACGTCTATGCTCAAAGAAGGGGTTCCGATGTTTCTGGCAGAGAGATTTTTTTTTAAGAGTCCACTAAAAAGATATCGATCACCATATTCTATGAGATCCACCTTTTTGTTTGACCACCATTTCCCGGTTATGATTCCCCGCGCTTTTTGCCAGTGTCCATCTCGCTGTACGCCTTCAACCTGAATGGAAAATTCCCATTGCTTTTTTTTTAGAGCATTTAACGATTGAAATGCCTCTTTAGAAGATCTATACTCCATGACATGAGTATAGCAACAGCAGAAATCCGGCGGCGTGCGATAGATGCCTACAAAATGGGCAAAGGTTCCCAGGCCGATATCGCATCTTCTTATCGTGTAGATCTTAGAACGTTTCAGCATGGGCTCTCTCGTTTCAACGAAACCGGACAGACCGCTCCCCGACCGCGTGGGCATCGTCAGGCCCTCTACAGCGGAAAGCAGCTCAAGGCGTTGGCTCAACTGGGGGGCAAACATCCCGATGCAACGCTTGAAGAACTCAAGAACATGAGCGGCGTGAAAGGGTCGATCATGGCCGTACAGCGGGCGTTGAATCGGTTGGGCTGCCGGTATAAAAGAAACGCTTCACGCCAGCGAGCAAGACCGGGCGGATGTAAATCTCTTGAGAAAGCAGTGGATCCAAGAGGTGGCCAAACTTGATCCAAGTCGCCTTGTCTTTATTGATGAATCCGGGGCGAAAACGAATATGACTTGTCTGCGGGGCCGGGCGTTGGGCGGGAACAGGTTTTTTGCCAAAACGCCTCATGGACATTGGTGTACCACCACCTTGATTTCTTCGGTCTACCTGGACGGAACAACAGCGGCCATGGAGGGGGAGGGGGCGACAGACACGGCTGTTTTTGGAGAATATATTCGCCCGGGTTCTTCTCCCGACTCTTTCACCTGAAGACATCGTCATCATGGACAATCTTCGCGTCCATCACAATCCCAAGGTCATTGAACTCATTGAGTCATGTGGGGCCCATGTAAGATTCCTTCCACCCTACAGCCCCGATTCCAACCCCATTGAAAAAATGTGGGGCAAGATAAAGAATCGGTTGGGCAGCCTTGCAGCCCGCAGTCAGCAGGAACTATCTGAAGCGCTTACACAAGCGTTCGAAGAGGTTTCTCCCGACGACGTAATCGGCTGGTTTTCTTCGTGCTACATCGCGACACCTCAATCGTGAAGCGCTCTAGTTCCCCCCTTTCTTTAACCGTAGGAGAAAGGTTTATCATCCCCACCAGTTCTACGTATTCTCTGGGCCTATTGATAAGAATGCCTAATTCACGGCTGGATACATTCGTGACGTGTAGTTGGGCCCATAAGCCTGTTAAGAGGATTAATCCAACATGCAATAAAATACAGGACAAAGGATGACGGAACAAAAGAAGTACGAATAATATACACGTCCAAGCAAGAATAAATAAGAGCGGAACGTGAAGTGGAAAATGTAGGCCACAGAAGGTTCCGACAATACTACTGACAACAGATCCCATCATCGGGCGAGGCATCACAGACCGTGTAGAAGAAGATCCGATATGGGCGGAGGAAGTCACAAGAAATTTGTAGAACCCAAATATTCTACCTGGATCCGTCAGTTAAACGTGGGATTTCTGTGCGAATGCTTTGGAGGCAAAAGGTTGCAAAAAAACGCAGGCGCACCCGCTGGGTGCGTCGAGGCTTTTTTGGTTTTCCTTTTGGCTTAAATGGTTCGTGCAGAAAACCGCGTTTAACTGACGGATCCAGGTTCTACTCTTTTTATGAAATAGTTTTGTTCAAAGAAACGTTTAGAGGACGATGGGTTCCGACTTCAGACGCTTGTAATAGACTCTGACGAACAAATTCTTTTGCTTGACCCACAGCATCTTTCATCAAGTCCCGACGAGCCAAAAAAGCTGTTAAAGCCGCCGAAAATGTACTCCCCACGCCATGGGTTTCAAGAGCCTCTACACGAGGTGCTGTAAAGATATAATTCCTCGCCTTCATCATAGACAACGTCAACGACGTTATCTTCGGGCAAATGACCTCCTGTAAGCACACAAGCGACGCCATAATGACCTCCAATTTTACAAGCCGCCTTTTTTTGGTCTTCTTCTGAGGAAATAGAGTAACCTGATAGAAGCTCTGCTTCCCATATATTCGGGGTTACTACACGTGCAAGAGGCAAAAGATGATCACACAAAGCGGCCAGGGTATCTTCCTGAAACATCAGCTTTCCAGAAGCTTCTACCATCACAGGATCTACTACAAGAATAGGAATGCCTTCGTGTACATCTTCTTGGGCAACAGCATGTATTATATCCGCTGAATATAACATGCCTGTTTTTGCAGCTCGCACAGGAAAGCTATCACATACCGCTTGAATCTGTTGAGTCACAATTTCTGTATCTAAAGATGTAACGGCCATAATAGCTTCTGGGTTTTGTGCGGTTACACATGTAATAGCGGAAGTGCCATATACATTCAAAGCTGAAAAAGTTTTTAGATCAGCTTGAATGCCTGTTCCACCTCCACTATCAGAACTAGCAATCGTAAGGACAACAGGAAGAGAATCCGTTTGTTGTGTTTCTTTTTGATTCATACGCCTAGCTTAGAGATACATGCTAAACTGTCAAGTTTGGTATCATGAATATTCATTATCTGGCCTGAATCCGTCAGTTAAACGTGGGATTTCTGTGCGAATGCTTTGGAGGCAAAAGATTACAAAAAAACATCGGTGCACCTATAGGGTACATCGAGGCTTTTTTGGTTTTCCTTTTGGCCCAAATGATTCGTACAGAAAACCGCGTTTAACTGACGGATTCAGGTCTGAGTCTAAGGTTGTGGCCGAGCTCGAATATACACGTCTTCACCCATTTTTTTTACCTCTACAAAGTTTAGTTTTGGTGCTACATCAAGGAGCCAGCCTTCAGAGGCTTCGACTCCAACGACCCCTTTCCCGAATACACGGGGAGCAATAAAAAGGTTATATTCATCGACCCATCCCCCTTGAATGAGACTCGCCGCTAGCTGACCGCCTCCTTCACATAGAATATGGAGCAAACCCTTCCCCCCTATTTTGCGAAACAATGTAGATAGAGAAATGCGCGAAGAAGAAAAGGGTAACACCCAAATTTTAGCCCCTTTATTTAGGACTCTTTTTCGCGATGTTTCAGAACTATATTTTGTAGTTGCTATAATCGTATTTTCTACATCCGCATCATTCAATAGTGTCGATGTTAAGGGAATACGTGCGCGGCTATCCACCACAATACGATAGGGTTTTCGACGATAACGTGGACGGGGAAGCAAAGACGGATTATCTGTTACCGCTGTCTGGCTACCAATGAGGATTGCATCGGCTCGACGCCTCAATGCTTGTACTGCAGCACGAGCTTCAGAACCCGTAATCCATTTTGAAGCACCTTTAGAATCTGCTATTTTCCCATCAATGGTTAGCGCTAATTTTAAGGTTATATAAGGAAGCCCTGTCGTTATCCACTTTTTAAATGGAACTAACAGTGCATCGCCTTCTTCTCGGCAACAGTGTTCGATTACTTCCACCCCATGTTTTCGCAATTGTGTGAGCCCCTTCCCCGCATGAAGGGGATTGGGATCGTTCGTAGAAACAACGACTCGGGCAATGCCAGCCGAAAGAACCGCTTGTGTACATGGAGGTGTTTTACCAAACGTTGAACAGGGTTCTAACGTTACATATAAGGTGGCACCGTTTACCTTTAATCCAGCTTGTTTCAGGGCATAAATTTCGGCGTGATGACCTCCTGCTTTTTTATGATATCCTGCTCCAACGATTTTTTTATTTTTGACGAGGACAGCACCTACAGGAGGATTCGGACGTGTTAGCCCTTCACCTTTGCGGGCTAATTCAAAAGCAACTTTCATATATCTTTCGTGAGCGGTCAAGGGCTTCTCTCCAGCAATGCGTCTACAAATGTATCAGGTTCAAATGGCACCAAATCATCTAATGATTCCCCCAATCCTACAAAGCGAATGGGGATGTTGAGCTCTTTTGCAATAGAACAAATAAAGCCTGCTTTGGACGTTCCATCTAGTTTTGTTATAATGACTCCCGTAAGAGGAACGATTTGGTGGAAGGCCTTAGCCTGCGTAATGGCATTTTTCCCTATAGATGCATCTAACGTAATCCAGATCTCATTCGGAGCATGTTCTATGCGTTTCTTGAGTGACCTTTGAATTTTATCTAGCTCCTTCATAAGCGGTTCTTTGGTATGTATACGGCCTGCTGTATCTACAATTAGAGCATCAAGGTTTCTAGATATTGTCGCATTTAAGGCATCATACGCGACAGCCGCTGCATCAGCGCCCATGGTCCCTGCAACAATATCACAGCCTATTTGATCAGACCAAAGTTTTAATTGATAGGCCCCAGCAGCCCTAAAGGTATCTGTTGCCGCAAGTAATGGTTTTAAGGCTGCCTGTATAGCTAAATGGGCTAACTTGGCACATGTCGTTGTTTTCCCGGCCCCATTAATACCTACTATTAGGATCGTTAAAGGTTTTTTGGATATCGACCATGTAAAAACTTCGGGTTGACGAAAAGACTGTAAAAGAATATTTCGAAGCATTTCCCGTTTAGAAACCTTCAGACCACTATAGCTTTCATCTAGCTTTTGTATCAGCGTTTGAACCAGATCAACAGAAATGTCAACGGAAAGAAGAGCTTCTTCGAGTTCTTCGAAGGTTTCTTCGTCTAACGTTTCGGCGCGATCAAATACTCTAGAAATACTAGTAGAAATATTTTTTCGCGCCCGAGATAAAGCATCTACCCACGTCACCATATTTATCTTCTCTTTTTATTCAGTCCACATATTCCAAAGCATTTATTTAGAGCTTTTATAAAAGAAATTCGACAAAGTGATGCTCCACTGTATAGCATCCTTGCTGTGTGCCTAAAAATTTGATCCGACCACACCCCTAAGTCGTTCTTACGGGTCTATCGATATCTTTTAGGGCTCTATCTAAAATCCCATTTACAAATTTTCCGGATTCATGCCCGCTATATACTTTAGCAATCTCGACCGCTTCGTTGATCGATACGACCGGAGGAATATCAGATCGATGGTACATTTCATATAAAGCAATGCGCATGACACTTCGGTCAACCGCCCCCATGCGTTTTATATCCCAATGTTGGGCATACTCCTGAATCTTTTCATCCAACTCGCTAATATGGGCTTCTACCCCCCAAATCATTTCTTCTGCAAATGTTTTAGAATCGGTTTGCGCTTTTTTCTGGTCCCAAAACTCAGGGAGGGAAATCTCTAATGGCTCTGTATTAAAATCTCTTTGAAAAAGAAATTGAAAGGCCCATTCTCGGGCTTCATGGCGCGTATTCATCTTTTGCCCTTCATCTTATATCATCTCTACCCTTGACCCTGCTAAGAGGTAGTAGATGCCTCCAGCACACTTCTCTCTTCACCTCAGCACATACACGTGCCATTTCAATCGCTGCCAAGGCGGCGTACCGCCCTCGGTTTTTTTGATCGGCTGAACACCTTATCTGCATTTGTTCTTCGTTATACGCGGTAACAACTCCATCAATCACAGGAATATTCTCTTTTTGGGAGATGGAAGAGAAGGCTTGAGCAATGGTTGTATTAATCAGCTTGGCATGGGGCGTCTCTCCCTGAAGAACCGCACCCAATGCAATAACAGCAGAAAATCGGCCTTGTTCAGCAAACTGTTTAACCAGTAAAGGAATTTCATAAGCTCCCGGGACCCAAACCACTGTCACATCTTTTCTCGTTGCACCCGACTCAAGGAGTGTTTGGATGGTGTTATGTAAGAGTGCTTTGGTGAAGACCTCATTGAATCTACTGACTACAATACCATATGAAAAACCCATAGCGTTTAAACTTCCAGAAAAAAACCTGATGCCATCGATATCTACACCGGTAAAATCTATTTGTTCGTGCAACCCTTTTTTGGACATGACATCAGCCTTCTGTTTTTATAAAAGATGGCCCATTTTACTTTTTTTGGTTTCCAGATAGCGTTCGTTATGAGGTGTATTGGGCAGTTTAATCGGAATCCGTTTTGTTACTTCTATTCCATACCGTTCTAATCCTGCGATTTTTTGTGGATTATTGGTGATGAGCTGAATTCGTTTTAGGCCCAAATCATTTAAGATTTGCGCGCTAATCCCATAATCTCTTAGATCAGCATCTAGCCCTAACTGTTTATTGGCTTCTACGGTATCGAACCCTTTATCTTGGAGCGCATAGGCATGTATTTTATTGGCCAAACCAATACCTCGTCCTTCCTGCTTCATATAAACAATGACCCCATGACCTTCTTGGGAAATACGCCCAAGAGCTGCTTGAAGCTGAGAACCACAATCACAACGTAACGACCCAAAAACATCGCCCGTCAAACATTCACTGTGAACGCGTACCAGGGGTGCATCTTGATGTACTGGATCTCCCATAGTTAGAACCAAATGATGAGTTTGATCTAGAAAAGAATGGTACATCTTCAAGTCAAAGGTCCCAAAATCTGTCGGGAGCTGGGTCGTTCCTTCTAACTTGATAAGTTTTTCATGCTGTTGTCGATAAGCCACTAGATCGGCTACGGATGTAATTTTTAGATTATGTTTTTGGGCAAAAGAAATCAGATCGGGTAAACGGGCCATATTTCCATCGTCCCGAATAATTTCACAAATAACACCCGCGGACTTAAACCCGGCTAACCGAGCTAAATCCGTAGCGGCTTCGGTGTGACCTGCCCGACGCAAAACCCCTCCTTTTTTTGCCTCTAGAGGGAAAATGTGTCCTGGACTAGTAATATCATGAGGCGTGCTTTTTTCATCGATTAACACCTTAATTGTTTGTGCACGGTCAAAAGCGCTGATACCTGTTGTAACACCATCGTTCGCATCAACAGATTCCATAAAGGCGGTTCTAAAAGCATCATCCCCCCGAGAAACCATACGGGAAAGACCTAACTGGATTAACTGATCTTGTTCCATGGAAACACAAATTAAACCTCGTCCATGTGTGACCATAAAATTAATCGTTTCAGAGGTTACCTTTTCAGCCGCACAGATTAAGTCACCCTCGTTTTCACGTTTTTCGTCATCGGTTACAATCACTAGTTCGCCCCGACGTAATGCGTCAATGACATCGTCAATGTTGTCAAAAGGCTGATCGCGTTGTATTTGATTTACTTTTCCCATAAAAAAATCCCGAAGTTTAACTCTTCAGGTTACACGGGTAGCGCGTACAGAACTTCTGTACCATCTTCTCCCATCCAGACTTTACTGTCGGCTACGGGTATCCTGATACACAACGAAGATTACCGTATCAATCTCTCGCAAAAGAGATTCGCGGGCTTTTACCGCCGGTCAGGAATTTCCGCCGTGGGCGGATCACCTTGTCCCGAAGATTAACTCATCTATTTAATTGTGTGAATAATGTAGGCGAAGGTTTTTTGTTACGCAAGCAGTAAATTAAGCCGAAAGTCAAAGCACAAGTCAAAGAGACAGGTTAAATTAAATGTTAACATTCGACCCTGGACGTTCGATTCCTCTGACAAATCCCTCGTTTGGAAGATTCTATAAACTGAACAAATTCTTCAACAAAAGGGCCTGAACATTGTTCTTTGATGTGTTCAACAGCTTGTGTAACGTTGAGACTTGAATTATACAAAAAATCAAACGCACGTTTCACTTCTTTTCGTTCATCGGGATTAAGGCCAGCACGTTTCAACCCTATACTATTTAGCCCTGAAACTTCATTTAGACGAACGCTATGAACCGTACAAAATGGGGGAACGTCTTTACTAACCCCCCCACCCCCTCCAACCATGGCCAACCGACCCACACGAACAAACTGATGAATACCCTCCACCCCCGCAACAAAAACCTGATCCCCTATTTCTACATACCCCCCCAGTAAAGCTCCGTTCGCGAGTACAACTTGATTACCCAATTTGACGTTGTGCGCTACATGGCTACACGCCATAATAAAACAGTCATCTCCCACAACCGTAGAAGACCCTTCTTTTGTTCCTCTATGTACAGTAACACACTCACGAAAAACACAATGGGACCCTATTTTCACATACGTTTCAGATTCTTGAAAGGTAAGGTCTTGAGGCGTATCACCAATAACGGCTTGGGGATGCACGTGACATCCTGAACCCAATGTTGTCCCTCGATAAATTACGGCATGGGATTTTATGATACTATGGTCCCCTATCTGGACTCCCTCTTCAATAACTGAAAAAGGTCCTATCTGAACACCAACACCTATATCCGCATGCTTCGATACGATAGCGCTTGGATGTATCTCTGTATTCACGGACATAATGATTCACTCAAATTCGATAAAACCCGTTTCGCGGAAACTATAATAGTCAGCTTGATGGCCTTTTTGAGAACCCATAATAATATGATCGAGCACGTTTCTATTTCAATAATCTTTCCTGCCTGAATGAGTTGTTTTGTTGTTTGGATGTCCTCTGAAAACTTCCCGAGGATGAACAAGACTAGCATTCAAGGTCCCTTTACTCATTTCTTTAGGAGCCCCTTTCAATCTGTTTTTGGTATCGAGCAGTAAAATCCGAAACGCTTCTTCTTCGCGCGTTCTTATTCGTTCACGTAAAATATCTGCTACATCTTTAGGCGTATGGACAGAAGGCTGTTCAGGCATCTGCTCTTCGGCTAAACGCTTAGCTAACTCCAAGGATGCTTTCAGCACCTGAGCTTTGGCCTTCCCCATCCCACGATAGCTCGATAATTCATCGGTCGAGACCTGTGCTAACATAGTAAGCGATCCATATTCTTTTAAAAGCTGCTGAGCCAAATCGCTCACGTTAACCCCTCGCGTTCCACTGCGAAGGAGCAAAGCAAGCAATACGTCATCAGGAATGTTTTCAGCGCCTATTCTCTCAAATAATTCGCGCGGTCGTTGACGAAGAGGCACATCCCTCATTCGACGTCGACCGGGCACTATTTGATAGATTGTTGAATGTACATTCATACGTTTCCCAAAGGCTCTAACAAACATAATCACCATATGCACGCATCATTTTTTTGGGCATACGGACTTCTAATTGTGCGTTTTCATGATCGTATTTCTCTTCAAAGATATGTGCCGTTCCTTTAAGAGAGGCAATTAGATTCCCTTTTGCTAACGGAATTCGAAGACGAACCGTACGGCTTTGGTCCTTTAAAAAGTCAGCTATTTCGGCCCTTAACACTGACAACCCCTCCCCCGTATGCGCTGAAATGCAAACAGATCGCTCACCGTTTGAAGTCATAAAATGGTATTGATCCTTAGCTTCGGATCTATCTAATTTATTAAACACCGATAGGATAGGTTTATCAGCCACCCCCAATTCGCCTAAAACCTTCATAACAGCCTCTATCTGTTGCCCTACTTGAGGATGAGAAGTATCAATCACATGAAGGAGCACATCCGCTTCGATCACTTCCTCGAGTGTTGCTTTGAAGGATTCAACAAGATGATGAGGCAATTTGCGAATGAACCCTACTGTATCAGTGAGCAAGGCCGATTGATGATCGGGCAAATCAATTTGTCGAGTGGTTGGGTCTAATGTAGCAAACAGTTGATCAATCGCTTTGATAGCCGATCCTGCAAGACTATTTAATAATGTCGATTTTCCTGCATTGGTATATCCCACCATAGAAAACAAAGTCCAACCATGTCGACGACGACCTCTTCTGAGTTCATTGCGATGCCGTCTCACTTTTTTCAAATCGTTTTTAATCTTATGAATCCGCTCCCCAATACGGCGACGATCCACTTCCAATTGCTTTTCACCCGGACCTCTTAATCCAATCCCTCCCTTTTGACGTTCTAAATGGGTCCACATTCTGCGTAACCGAGGCATCATATATTCGAGTTGTGCCAACTCAATTTGAAGCCGACCTTCCTTCGTTTGTGCATGCTGAGCAAAAATGTCTAAGATCAATTGGGATCGATCAATGATGCGAACATTTATCCCCCTTTCTAAATTACGACTTGCACGGGAGATAGATCATCATCAAATACGACCAGAGATAGTTGACGATCCTTAACCCAAGCAGCCATCTCGGCGGCCTGCCCTTTTCCAATGAAATACGCAGGGGACGGTTTGCTTTGCTTGAAAATTTTCCGATCTAAAACCTGAGCGCCGGCTGTGACCGCAAGATGAGCTAACTCGTCAAGTGAATCTTCTGTATCACAACGCTGTTTTTCATGCTTGAGAACACCGACAAGCAAAGCCGTCTCTATACCACGATCTTCCATAATTTTGTTTTTTGCACACATTTTAATAAAACGCGAAGCACGAAATAGGTTTAGATTACAACTGAGCTTGGACCGTATATCTCCCACCCTTTCATAACCTCCTGTGCGATTATTTCAACCGGCATATCGGGAGAGATTTCTATCCAGTGCACATTCATTTGATTTCGAAACCACGTCATTTGGCGTTTAGCCAACTGCTTCGTTCGGCGAATAGTTTGTTGTTTCGCTTCATCCAGACTACATTTATTCGCTAACACCAATAGAGCTTCTTTATACCCAATAGCCTGTACAGCGGTTTCTGATAATTCTCTATATCTATTCTTCAAAGCTTTCACCTCATCCAGAAGACCCTGTTTATACATGCTTATAATACGTTCTTCAATAACAGGATATAACCATCGAGACGGCATCCTCAACCCCATCAAAGTCCCTGTGGATGTAACGTCCCATTTTTTTTCAGCTGAAACAACATCTTGATCAGCCAATTCAAGAGCTCTTATTAAACGACGTGGATTCTGAGGATCTTCAATCGCTTTCAATCGTTCAGGACTGATCGCTCTTAGTGCTTGTTGAATGCCTACCACTCCTTTTTTCTCTAAGACGTTTTGATAGGAATTACGCAATCCTTCGTTGGAACGAGGAAGAGGATCTAGCCCTTGCGCCAGACATTTCACATAAAGCCCTGTCCCCCCTACAATAACAACACGTTGGCCTGAATAAAATAAACGTTGCCTCTCTTCTAAAACATAGCGCAAATAGTCTCCCACATTAAAAGACTGATCAGGCTCTACGACATCAACCCCCCAGTAGGTTACTTCGGAACGGTAGCTTTCAGGAGGTTTGGCCGTACCAATATCCATACACTTATACACTAGCATAGCGTCTGCAGAAAGAAGATAGTATCCATTTGATTCAGCAATACACTGGGCAACGTTTGTTTTTCCTATGGCCGTAGGCCCTACCAGAAAAAACGCTTCGGGGTTTTCTTGCGTTTGAAATCTCGGTTGGTGACTAGCCGGCATCTTTTTCCTGAATAGGACCTGTTGAATTATTCATCGTGTCACGCATGGTCAAGCCTGAAGACACCATATACATGCCCACCCCTATACAAATCGCTGAGTCTGCAATATTAAATGAAGGCCAATGATAACCAGCTATATGAAAATCAAGAAAATCGGTCACCCAACCTAACCGGATACGATCCATGAGATTCCCTATAATTCCACCGAACATAAGCCCAAATGCTATGCGCTGATCCCAGCGATCGGTTACGAAAGACTTTCGAAAAATAATCATAAGACATAACATAAAAACGGAGATGATAATGAGCGCCGTGTTTTGTCCCGTAAGCATACCCCAAGCAGCACCCGTATTACGCAGATAATTAAGATTCAAAAAACCTTCAATAACAGGTCTCGTTTCACCCAATGCAAAATCAAGCCGAATCCATTGTTTGGTGAGCTGATCAAAAAACGTAATGATTATAGCAATGATAAGGGGGGTCATAGTTATTCGTCACTTTAAAATAATTGCTGGTTACCTAGTTGAGTTAATCTGCTGAATGGCCCTAAAAAAGATAACGGATAACAAAGTTAATCTGAAGCATTAATTGTGGGACCAAAAGGACGATATTTTGTTTTGCCGCGTTCAATTTCTGATTGAGCTTTTACAGAAAGACGGACGTGTGGAAGAACTTTTAAGCGCTCCTTTTCAATCGGTTCCTCTGTCATTTCACAGATACCATAGGTCTTCATTTCTATACGCTCTAACGCTTCGTCAATTTCATAGATGATATCTTTTTCGCTACTTACCAAATTCAACGCTAGTTCACGATCAAAGTTATCCGTGCCCTGATCAGCCATATGAAAGCTATAACTGGAAAGATCACCCGAAGCATCACGCTGGGAACGATTTAGATTATCACCTGCAAGAAAGGATATTTCATCAACAATCCGGTCACGTAAGTTCAGCAACAGCTGCTTAAATTCTCTTAATTCCTTGACCGTCAAATTCGTTTTCTTCTGCTTTTTTGTTTTTTTTAAAGATTGAGATGCAAGAATTTTTTTGGACAATGCAACGATTTTTTTCTTCGTTTTAGAAACGGCTGCTTTTTTTACGGCTTTCTTTTGCTGAGTTTTGCTTGCTGTTCTTTTTACCGTCTTTTTAGATGCGAATTTTTTTTTGGTTGAACTTTTTTTTGCCATATTTCCCTCAACTTTTATATTATTCCAAATTACTTCTTTTTGTTCAAAAAAAAGACGCGGGTGTTTAACACATAGGGGAAAAGCTGTCAATCTACAAAATACTCTTTTAACTGACGGATCCAGGTTTTAAAAAAGTTGTGAAAAAAGCTCTTTGGATCCTGTGAAATAGGGAATAGAACGATTATTCGTTTTGAAGCCCGCAAAGAACCTCGGCAAGCCCTTCACCTCGAGCGATCTGAAGCATGGAAGGAAGCCATTTTATCGAATCGAACGTAATTCTTGCTTGGTTTGATTCCAGGAATAACAAAGCAGCCATGACGACAGTGCGTTTGTTTGGACCCCTTTTAGCCCCATCTACCGAGTTCTGAGATTTAAAAGCATTGGGAAGAAAAATAACACATCGGCTGAAAGGCTGATAGAATCTTTCATGATAGAAAAAGTGTTATGTTAAGGTAAAGACTTTGCTTTCTTGAGTTTTTCTGGAAGATAGGTTTCCAATACAAAATTCAAGCCATGTTTGGCAAAGGCCTGTTGCTCAATACGCACACCCATTTTCAATAACTGTTCAAGCGTCTTCTGCCAGTCTTTATGGTGTTTAATAAAAGGATCGTTCTTTAACGCGTCTTTTGCATGTTTGATGTCCACATCTTCAAGAGGATGGGTCGCATCTTCTAATCTGTAATCAATGATGTCTTGAGGCGTTACGCCCAAGAATTTGACTTGAGGAACGCAAAAGAAACGATTGATGTGGGCCGCCTGACCAGAACCCACTTTTAAGGTCCGATAAATATTGCAATACCCATAGGGATCACCATCGGTAAACGCTAAAACGGGAATTTTTTGATCATCGGCTAAGCGACGAATAAACCGACGACACGCACGCGTTGGCACACCACTCATAGAAACCAAAATACAGTTTTTGTTTTCATAAAAACGATGATGAACTAAACGTTGAAATAAACCTGGATCCGTCAGTTAAACGTGGGATTTCTGTGCGAATGCTTTGGAGGCAAAAGGTTGCAAAAAAACGCAGGCGCACCCGCTGGGTGCGTCGAGGCTTTTTTGTAATTCCTTTTGGCCCAAATGGTTCGTGCAGAAAACCGCGTTTAACTGACGGATCCAGGATAAAGATGCTGTTTCTACCACTAAGATAAACTTGGCTTTTGTTTGAAACCCTAAATGCTCTACTCGTGAAGGTACACTCCATGCACCGGTTCCCAGCTTTCCGCAATCAATCTTTACCTGCTGCCCGGTCCCCGGGTTTTTATCAATAACAACTACGGGTCCGCAAACATCACCACCACGTTCCTCTGGTATATATCCAAGCTGTTCCTGGTTAATCCCGAGCATAGCTTCCATATCGTCTAAGAGTGTATCACTCTCCGGTTGTTGGTCAAAACGACAGGCCCCCAACTTTTACTATTATAATAGACCTCACGTTTCCTCGCGATATCGTCTTTATCTAATAAATCATTTTTTGTTGTGGCCAATAGACGCATGGATTGTGCAAAGGTTTTGATCGTGTTATAAGAGAGGGTTCGGGTAACGATTTTCCCTAAAATCTCAAAATGCCCACGTTTCGTGTCATACTTTACGTTCGATAAAAAACGTATGGGAAAACGCATCGTAGGTTTTTTCGTCTTTTTCGTGATGTCTTGATAAACGCCTTGCGCCACCTCTAAAATTTTTCTGGAGGCAGCTTTTTTCGAGACAACTTCTGGGGCCGATGATTTTTTCGTGACCATAAGACAGATTTTTTTTAGACAGGATTACAGGATGAACAGGATTTCATATGATGATTTTTTATGAGAAGGTAAGTTCTTTAAGTTTTCGTTTAACTTCGACCTTTCTTTCCCCAAAATTCAATAACAAGCCGACTTCTTTTTCTGTTGCCTTTAAATAATTTACTAGCTGTACTTCATGAGCCTGTATAATCCGCTTTACTGATTTTAGCTCAAGAATAATGGTATCATTTACGATTATGTCGGCCTTAAATTCACCTACGACCTCTCCGTCATAATAGACAATAATTTCTTTTTGAGCTTCGGCTACCATTCCAGCTTTCTGAAGTTCAATCAACATACATTTTTCGTATATGGACTCAAGAAATCCATAATTCATTTTGTTATACACACGATAGGCACAGCCAATAATTTTTTCCGTTACTTCTCTATATCCCATAACTCTTCTCTTCCTTTATCAGGTTGTGATTTTTTTTATGATGTACTCGACATCTAAACAGAATCCTGTCCATCCTGTAATCCTGTCTAAAAAAAATCTTTCTCTTCAAAATCACACTTCCAAATGTGTCCGCTCTAGCATGGTGTTTAGTTTTTTCACAACGGTTGTTTCCTGGCGTTCGCTTAAATCAAGCACGTCTTTTAATCCAATCGCTAAATGCGGAATATACTCTTCAATATAACTACGTTTTCGCTCCGCTTCGGCCTCTCGCCGTCTACGGTTTATGTATACAGATAAACGTCGACCACATTCTTGTATGGCAAACGTAGTCTCTTTGATGATCTCTGTATAATGGGCAATGGCTTCTTTACTCTCACTCGTAAAAGGAACCCATACACTCGCCATGTGCAACATAACGACAAGCGGCCCGACCGGTATAGCCCCCTTGGGTTGCGAGATCCCATACGATTTCCAATTAACACCTGTTACAGCACGAGACATAGCACAGGCGCCAGTCATATAAAGTAATGGAACACGATTCGCAAAACGCATCATTCGCACAGGATCCTCTGCCTCCAAGTCTTTATTTTCACCGGGTTTAGCATAAGCGAGGCCTACCTCTATCTGAAAAAGATGCCCCCTATATATCGTTGGGTTTCGAGTGGCGGCTGTATAGAAATCGGCTTCAATTTCTTTTTTGAGTCCAGCAATCATTTGCTCTTCGCCAATCGGCGCTAAACAATCCGTCGCAGGGCGCATTAATTTCGTTTCTTTGATCGCCTTAAAAAGCGCTTCACTTTTCTTGGTGAGCAACTCGTGTGGGTCGAGCTTGCGGATTTAATTTTGCCGTTTCACAGATTTCAAGGGCGGCACGAGAACTGACCCTGGAAAAGTCTTGGTTTAACGCAGCACGCAATGTACGTGCTTGAGTATCTTTTAACATCTGCATAAGAAGACCTAATTCAATACCATGAGGATGAGGTTTAATTTCGACGGTTGGGTCAGGTAACTTTTTTGAAACACGTTGAAACGTTCTCCATGGTACAGATGATTTTTCGACAGATTCTTCTGGATTTTTCTTTTTGATGATTTGGACCCGATAGTGAAGTTGAAGGTGGGGATTAACAATCGCACACTGTTTGAGAAACTCATCCACCGAAAGTTTTCCTCGGACATAGGCCGCTTCCATTTCAATATGAACAGAGGTTCTATGAGAAAAAACGATCTCTTTTCCCACTGAACCCTCGGCATCTGTTGGATAAAAAGTAGGTTTCCACTCTATTTGTTCATCCGCAAGAATCGCGGGTTTGTTATGACGCGTATCCACTTGAACCTTCATAGCATGGGCTAATTTTTGTCCTTTAGTTTTGGAAAGAATGATCGTTGACGTACCGGTGTTAATTGGCAGTACATGCCTGCCGCACTAATCCCAATGCCTTGCTGACCACGCGACATACGCAATCGATGAAGTTTAGATCCATAAAGCAGTTTTGCAAAGATCTTTGGGATTTGAGACTTTACAATTCCAGGACCATTATCCGTCACACAGACCCTAAACCGATCCGAAGCTGTCTGTTCAAGCTCTATACTAATTTCGGGTACAATACCCCCTTCTTCACAGGCGTCCAAACTGTTATCAACGGCCTCCTTAACCGCGGTCATAAGCAATCTTCGAGGACTATCAAAACCAAGGAGATGCCGATTTTTGAGGAAAAACTCGGACACGGAAATATCGCGCTGTTTCCGAGCAAGAGATTCTGCAGTTTCACTCTTTTGGGGCGATTTTTTCTTTGCCATAGATGCGACTAATTCCGTTTAACTTTGACTAGCTTTTCTTCTTTAGACACATCTATAAACATCCATAAACGTCCTAAATTGACCTCTGTTTCTTTTACTTTTGCATTGTATTCCCAAAAGGTAAAAACCATCTGAAACTCCGGGATATACGTGTGTGGACCATCGGATCTCTCCAACTGATAATCATAGGTTAACGTAATCCGGCCAGGCTTTTCCTCGCGCCGTGTAGGTTTCCCTAAATATTCCGAAAGCTTCTTGATCGTCGGCAACTTTATATACATCTCACGCCATTTCCATTCAGTTTTTTTGGAACGTTTAGTAATGCGAGCGTCTTTGATCGGGCTAAACATCTCCACAAAATTTTTCATGGTAATAAAATTCTTGAACCGTTTCGGGAAAACCACTTCCGATAATTTGTCATCACGAAATAACAGGGTCGAAACAATATCTTTATTCTCTTTTTGAGGCGCATTCAACTTCCTGAACACATAGCGTTGTAGGGTACCTCGCAAAGTTGTTTGGATGGATGAAGGTTTTAGTCCGGTCAACCACTGCATATCATCAGAATACAACACCGGGTTTTTATAGACTAACGTGGGAGCTTTACGTTGCTTGACACTAAAATATTCAGGAAATTGCGCCAGTTGATTCTTTAGTGTATTCAGGCGAAGATAAACACAACCGGAAAGAGATAATGTAACCCCCATTATACATAGGATAAAAGTTACTCTTTTAAATAGGGCTCGTTTCATAAAATTAATATTTCTCCCTGGTGCGCAAAGTCGCATTGTTGGAAAAGCCTGGTACCCGGGGGGGGATTCGAACCCCCACGCCTAAAAGGGCAACGGATTTTAAGTCCGTTGTGTCTGCCATTCCACCACCCGGGCTTTTGCTAAGGTCTCAAAATAGATCCTATCTATCAAGCAATGCGTTTGACACCCTTAACATAGTCGAAATGTTTGTCACAACTCACAATCTCTAATTTATATTGCTGAGCTAATGCAGCAATCCGAATATCGTTTTCAGGAATCGGATTCCCATCAGATTTTAGCTGATAGCGAATATCTGCATAACGCTCTGCTGTATTGCCGTCAGGAGATAAAATAAAGGATTCCCCCTCTAAACGTTTCAATAGAACTTTTAACGTTTTTGCAAGCCGACTCGTCCTGAATCCAAAACAGTATTCACCAAGTACAATAACAGGTATATGATGACGAGACGAGTCAGCCAATATAGATTCCAATTTTGGATGACCTGCAAACAAGCCAGACACTACGTTGGTATCCAAAAAATTATACCCCGATGGGGTTCAGCCGTGATCTAATCGCAGGGTATAACTCGCTCCCACATTAGGAAATTATTATAATAATCAAGGAGTCGTTGCTTAGATTTTAGGGATTCATTACTCCAACACTCCTAAAAAAATTCCCCTACCATGGAAGAAAATCGATCTCCCTCTCGATAGTAATAAATAGAAGTAAAAATAGAATATAAGTTTTCGCATAAAAAACTACACTAGGGATCCTGGATCCGTCAGTTAAACGTGGGATTTCTGTGCGAATGCTTTGGAGGCAAAAGGTTGCAAAAAAACGCAGGCGCACCCGTTGGGTGCGTCGAGGCTTTTTTGTAATTCCTTTTGGCCCAAATGGTTCGTGCAGAAAACCGCGTTTAACTGACGGATCCAGGTAGGGATGTCATGATGTATAAAATAGAGCGTTTATTTCCGATTCTTTTTTTTTGCCTAACGTCAGCGGTCTGGGGAGCGACGAACTATGTTTCCTTTTCAGGAAGTCACACGCCTCCTTTTACCAGTTGGGCCACTGCAGCGACCGACATCCAATCGGCCATTGATGTGGCTTCCAATGGGGATACGGTGTTGGTCACCAACGGAACCTACTCAACCGGGGGTGTTGCCGTTCATGGAATAAACCGGATTGCCATTAACAAACCGATTACTGTTCGCAGTGTGAATGGATCAGCATTTACTGTGATCGAGGGGCAAGGACCTCTGGGTTCCAATGCTGTACGCTGTGCCTATGTGATGAGTGGAGCAGAATTGATCGGATTTACCCTGACAAATGGGTTTACAAAAAATGTTTATGTTTCTCCCGAATATCTTGGTGGAGGCGTTTGGTGTGGACAGAATGCCGTAATTTCTAACTGCTTTATTGTTGGCAATAGAGCTTTTGATTCTGGTCGTGGTGTTTTTCAAGGAATCTTGAAACACTGTAGCCTTGTTGGTAATCAGGCGTTGCAGGATGGCGCGATGTTTTTAGCTGTTGTTGAGAATTGTATAGTATACAGCAACCTCGCCACCTATGGTGGAGGTACGTATGCCGGTTCTATTCGAAACTCTATAATCAGCGACAACAGTGCCAGTATTTTTGGTGGAGGAATGTACGGGAGTTCAGCTGAGAATTGTAGTATTACTAAAAATACTGCGCCTAACGGCGGCGGCACGTACAGTAGCACCGTTATCAACTCTATCGTCTATTATAATTCTCCCAATCAATGGGCTGGGTCTGGAACTTACCAAAATTCTTGTACCACTCCAGAACCGTCTGGTGCCAACAATGGAGGCAACAATACAACAAACCCTCCACAATTTTTTGATAGCCTTGCTGGGGATTATCGCTTGTTATCTACTTCGCCCTGTATTGATACGGGTAGCAATCAAACGTGGATGATCAATGCAGCGGATGTTGAAGGGACGCCTCGTATCATAAACGGTTTTGTTGATATGGGCGCCTACGAATATGCCTACGAAGTAAATGATACACCGCCCCAAGCCAATGCCTATCAACAAAATCAGACCCACACCTTTTATGTCCCTGGCGATGAAGATTGGATCAAATTCTTTGGCACATCTAATCATACTTACAACGTACAACTTACCCACCAAAGCACCAATATTGATACCGTGTTAGAGATTTATCGTGAAAATCGGGACGGGAGTTTTCCGACGCTTGTAAGTCAAACAAATGCCTTTGGTGTGGAGTCGGGCGAGGTGGCCCAGGTGTATGTGTTGACTAACAATATTCATTATGCCCATGTTACGCAGAGCGTGACGAACGCGCCTTTAAACCAGGTGTATTCTTTAAATATATCTGAGCAGAACAGCCCGGCTGATCTCGACTTTATACGGGCTGTGAATTGGTTGACCTTTACGAATATGCCGACGGGGACCACGTTGTTGATGGATAGCAATGTCATATATACCTTTAACCAATCCATTGACCTGGCAACCAATTTACCGCCGGGGGTACATCAATTTGAAGTACAGGGTCCAACAGGGTATGAATCGCTCAAAGATCCTAATGTGCCGGGTCAGGTCCAAAACATCTATAATCTAGCCCTCGGGAACCCAAGATCGATCAACATCGCCCCTAATCAAACCACGTTTCTTGACTTTTACTTTGAACCGTACTTCACCGTTACCGGAAAAATCAAAGATGCCTGGGTAGGCGCCCTTTCCACAAACGTTGGATTATCCTGGCAAGCCACCAATGGTCATTCTCAGTTTACCAGCAATTTCATGACCCGTTATCCCTATCATGTAAATTGGGCAGATCCCTGGTTAACAGATCTTGACGGTTCGTTTCCTTTCAATCTGTCTTTATTGACGTTGAATTATGATCTGCCGCTCAGCGTAGGTGGTTATGAGCCTGTTGTATTTACCAATATCCTTATGAATTCGACCCCGGGAAGTACTGTCGATGTGGGAACCTTAACACTGCGTCCTTTGGATCTGAATGGAAACAACATCGCTGATAGCTGGGAAGACTTTTATTTCGGGACAGGCTCAAACGTGAATCCAACCGCTGATGCTGATGGAGACAGATCGAGTCATTGGGAAGAATGCATTGCATTGCCGGAACCCATCCGCTGAACAGCACAAGCATCTGTGCCTTTAAAACGATTTCATCCTCAAACGGAAACGTGAGTATGACGTGGGACACCACCCCTGGTCGCGTGTATTGGATCAAATGCGCTGACAATCTGTCCTCCCCGCAAGGAGCAGCGAGGCAGGCCGATCTCTGGCCTCTGTCCGTGGGTCCCTGGACAGATTCAGTCAACATAACGGAGATGGAATGGACCGATACTAATCAGATTCCTTTAAACCAGAACTATCGGATCGAGATTGAGGTCCAGCAGTGATGACAGTCTTTTTGGGCCGCGAAACAATGTGTATAGTGTATAAAGAGATGAAAAATATGTTTTTGACTCGAGTCCCCCATGCGTTTTACATTACTGTTACACTATGAATACACTAACTGTCAGAATACTAGACAAGTTGAAGGCTGATCTGCGTAAAATCAGTCGTCAGCAGAATAAACCCGTGAGTGATGTCGTTCGCGGCTCGGTTCGGCGATATGTTGTTATCGAGAAGTTTAGAGCCCTCAGAAAAAAGGTTCTCACCTTTGGGAAGGCCCAAGGGTTTGTCACAGACGAAGATGTTTTTAAGTCAATTTCATGAGAGTCGTTTTGGATGCGAATGTTGTTATCGCTGCTTTTGCCTCACGGAGGCTATGTGAGTCAATACTCGAGCTTTGCCTCGACAGTCATAATATTATTTTATCAGAGCACTTGCTTCACGAAATCCATAAAACCCTCCTAAAGAAAGTCAAACTCCCCCCAAAGAGGGCTGATCAAATTGTTGCGCTGCTCTGTGGAAATAGCACACTTGTAAAACCAATACCTCTCCGAATAGACTCATGCCGAGACCCAAACGATGTGAAAGTCCTCGGTGTGGCCATGGCCGCACAAGCGGATGCGATTGTAACAGGAGACAAGGACCTCCTCGTCCTAAAAAAAATTCAGATCGATTCCAATACTCACGCCCAAAAAGTTTTCGTAGCTCGTTGGTGAGGAGTAACATCAAACCAGCGGAGTGTATCTCGGGCCGTTACGTTAGAAAGAGCCGTGTTGAAAATAGATAAACATATCCTTTACGAAGAGGCGGTTCAGTCAACAGAAACTGAACTTGATCTCATACAACGGATATACAAAAAAAATATGGCCACCGTTTTCATCTGCTCCGAGAAGATTTCTGCGGAACAGCTGCGTTTGCGTGTGATTGGGTCCGACGGTCTAAAAAATATTTTGCCTGGGGAGTCGATCTTGACCAAGAGACACTCGATTGGGGCTATAAACATCGCGTGCAGAAATTAGGGGAAAATGCCAAACGCCTTCAGTTAATATGTGATGATGTTTCATCTGTGGATACACCTCAAACAGATGTGACTGTGGCCTTTAATTTTTCCTACTCTATTTTCAAAGACAGGGATCAACTGATTCGATATTTCAGAGCCACCCGAAAGTCATTGCGCAGAGAAGGAATCTTTCTTCTCGATGTTTTTGGAGGGATAGAGTCTATGTCCAATAAAAAAGATAAACGTGTCATCCCTGCATTTACAAGTCTTGATGGAAAGCGATATCCTAAATTTACCTATATCTGGGGACAAAAAGACTTTAACGTCATCACACATGAAATCATGTGTCATATCCATTTTGAACAATCTCGTGGTCCCATATTGAAAAATGCGTTTACATACGATTGGCGACTTTGGACCCTACCCGAACTTCAAGATTGTCTTCTTGAAGCTGGATTCAAGTCTGCAACCTCTTATATTCACGGATTTGATCAGGATGGAGATTCCGATGATATTTTTAGAGCCCGGAAAAAATATACCAATGAGTTAGGCTGGATCGCCTATTTGATTGCGGACTACTGATTGGGGATTGCGGATTGGGGACTGAAGATTTTAGAGGATGTATATTTTGCGTAAGATAAGGGAACAGATACAATAGCAGTGCCTTTCTGCGCATAATCCGAAATCCGCAATCAAATTACTGTTACCTGTTTTTCTTGGCGGTGTTGATAGAAGATACAGTAAGAGCGGTAAGCTCATCAGCTTCTGTTATTAAGTAGTGAAGGGTTTCTGACTTTACCATACCACTTTCCACAATTAGTTCCATCCAATACATAGACTCATCTGCCTCTTCTTCAACGGTCCCCATTTTTGAAATAAAGTCTGCTAATGATTTTGCTCTACATGCTGCACGATAATTGGCGCCAACAGAAGTAGCCGATCGAGTTAATTGGCGAGCGATGATCTCTTTAGTACGTCCTTTAGGCAAGGATACGACAAATTTGATAACTTCTAAGCCAAACTCCTGGATCCGTCAGTTAAACGCGGTTTTCTGCACGAACCATTTGGGCCAAAAGGAATTACAAAAAAGCCTCGACGCACCCAGCGGGTGCGCCTGCATTTTTTTGCAACCTTTTGCCTCCAAAGCATTCGCACAGAAATCCCACGTTTAACTGACGGATCCAGGAAACTGTTTAGTTCTCTGCTTAAACGCTTCTTTATCCACCCTCAACTTCTTTTTTCTCTACAATCCAAACTCCGCACTTCTTAATCCTCCGTTTTCAATCCGCAATCCCCAATCCGAAATCGCTAGGTTGTGATATAGTTAAACCCTGATTCTATAGCTTTACGTTTAGAAAAAAAGTTCTTTAAATCTAGTAGAATCGGTGTACGCATCTTCGTCCTTAATTCCTGAAGTTTAATGCTTTTAAAATGATCATGACCATTGATCAGCATAACAGCGTCTAGATTTTCAATTTCTTGATCACTTAAAAATTCCATCTCATATCGATCCTTCAGCTCCTCTACTTTTACCAGAGGTTCCCACACGGAGACACGTATTCCATGTTTTTGTAGATGTTTGATAGCATCTACAGCGCGTGTATTACGTAAATCGGGCACATTTTCTTTAAAGGTAAGACCCAACACCCAAACATGGGCATCCTTTAGTAAAACACCTGCTTCATGAAGAGCTTGCTCTATCAGCCCCGCAAAATGGGCACCCATATCATCATTAATACGGCGCCCCGCTAAAATGACCTCGGGGGTATACCCCATCTCGACGGCTCGATGTGTCAAATAATAGGGATCCACCCCAATACAATGGCCCCCCACTAAGCCAGGATGATAAGGATGGAAATTCCATTTTGTGCCTGCGGCTTCTAATACATCACGTGTAGTAATCTGCATCCGGGAAAATATTTTTGAGAGCTCGTTCATTAAAGCAATGTTTAAATCACGTTGTACGTTTTCAATAACTTTTGCAGCCTCGGCTGTTTTCAGTGTTGGGGCTTTATGAATTCCGGCTTTTATAATCTTCCCATAAACCATCACGGCTCTGTTTAAAGCATCTTCATCATGACCGCTCACCACTTTTACAATGTTAGGGATTGTATGCTCTTTATCACCAGGGTTCACTCGTTCAGGAGAGTACCCTAATGCAAAATCTCCTAATTTGAGTCCTGATTCACGTTCAAGGATAGGAAGGCAGACCTCTTCAGTCACACCGGGATAAACAGTGCTTTCATAGACTACCATCGTATTTTTGCGAAGAATACGGCCAACTATTTCCGAAGCATTTTTCAGACACGATAAATTGGGTTCACGATTTTCTGTGATCGGGGTGGGAACAGTAACAATAATAAACGTACACTTCTTTAGGTCGTTGGGATTGGAAACAAATGACAAATGGGGTTGAGCAAGTTGATCGAATTCGACTTCACCGGTCTCATCAAATCCCTGATTCAATGCTTCGATACGAGAGGGTTTTGTATCATAACCTATAACAGGAAGAACGGATGCAAAAGCCGCTGCTAAAGGTAACCCCACATATCCAAGCCCAACAATACCAATAATTTCGGATTGGGGATTGCGGATTGGGGATTTTTGATAATTTGAAAGGTCATCATTATTCTCTATTGTTGTGTCCTTCATTCAATACGTACTCCTCTAAAAATCCAAAATCCGCAATCCCCAATCATTAGGGTTTCCAGAGATACATTAGCCGTGGCGTTTCTTTTCCTATCCAAGAAGATAGTTGTAAAGGAGAACGCATCTCTGTAACCCAATCAAAGAGATCGACTTTCCGCTCATAACGGACGATTTTTACAGAAACCTCATCCAATAGATCAGTCAAGTGCTTCACGACCTCATCCCAATACCCGATCTGATCAATCAATCCTTGATCAAGAGCTTCTTCAGCTGAAAATATACGTCCATCAGCTAATTCAGTTAATTGAGCCTGATCAAATCCTCGTTGGGTTCCAACAATCGTTGAGAACCGCTTATGCATCGAGTCGACCAATGACTGTAAAAGGGCCACTTGATTCGAAGATACTTCGCGAAAAGGATTTAAGAGATCCTTATTTTTTCCTGATTTTATAGTCGTATCAGAGATACCAACTTTTTCGCTAAGTTCACGCCAGTTTAATGTTTGCATAATGACTCCAATCGACCCCACAATAGCGGTAGGCGCTGCAATGATCCCATCAGCGGCCATGGCCACATAATAACCTCCTGATGCAGCTAGATCTTTGGTAAATACGACAATTTTTCGATTTGGATCGCTTTCTTTAAAGGATTGTAAGGCATGATAAATTTCGTCACTCGGCGTAATAGCACCACCGGGTGAATCGACTTCTACGATGAGCCCTTTAACGGTCGAATCATTTTTGGCGGCACGTATTTTGCTTAAAATGAGCTCTATTTTGTCATATTGAGGAAAAAATAGACCATCGCCCGCTTCTCGAACAATAATTCCTTTTACAGGTATCCGCACCACTTTGGCGGCCCCTGAACCATATGACCATTTTTCGGTAAAACGAGGAAACTCATCTTCTGCGCGTTGGCTAAGGTGTATAGTCGACCTTTTTACGGCAAGAGATAAAAGAAACCCTCCGTTCATCGCTAAACTAATTATTAGAATCACTACCAAAAAGGAGATCGTAATCCAAAAAAATAAATGTGAGCATCTTTCTTTTCTCATAACAATTTTTTCCATTATGTTATTTTGTTTAGTACCATTACGAGATATCATCATTATCTAGCATATGCAACGCAGAAATAATACGTGTATCTGGAACTTCAAGCGCTGGTTCTTACTTCTTATAGTAACTTCCATGGCATCGATTTCTGAGGCAGGCATGGATCATTTATTTTATTACCCCGATCAACACGTTTATACGACACCAGACAAAGACGGCTTTTTCTATGAAGAAGTGTCATTTCCCAGCAAAGATGGAACTAAACTGTCAGGATGGTTTGTTCCTGCTCAAAAAGATCCAAAAGGAACCGTGATCCATTTTCATGGGAATGCACAGAATATGAGTTCTCATTACTCTTTTGTTTCCTGGCTTCCTTCAAAGGGGTTCAACCTTTTTGTTTTTGATTATAGAGGATACGGAAAATCTCGAGGAACGCCATCACGAAAAGGAGTCTATGAAGATTCTGTGGCGGCCGTTAAATATATAAAGACTAGAAAAGATATTGACCAAAATAAAATTATTCTTTTCGGACAAAGTTTAGGAGGCGCCAATGCCATTTCTGTTTTGGTGAACAACCATTTTGATGGGGTACAAGGCCTTGTTACGGACTCAGCATTTTCGTCCTATAAAGAAATAGCGATGGATCATGCAGGAATCTTCCTGAAGCCTATTGCATTTCTCGCGATTGGAAATCAATTTAGCCCCAAAGATGTTGTCCAAAAAATAAGCCCCATTCCCTTACTAATTATTCACGGGACAAGCGACGAAGTGGTTTCCTATAAGCATGCTCAAACACTGTTCAAAGCCGCTAATGAACCAAAACAATTGTGGACCCTTCAAGCAGGAAGACATACAGAGGCACTACTGCAGTTTAAGGCAGATATGATTCCAAAATTGCTGGCGGTCTTTACAACATGGATAAATGAGAAAAGTATTGTTGAATAACATAACATGAAACCATCCTAGGAAGACAGTCTATGAGAATAGCACCTATTACAGCATCTCGATTTATTTCAGATGGCGGAGCTATGTTTGGCCTAGTCCCGAAACCCATCTGGTCAACGTTGATTATTCCTAATGATGAAAATGGAATTCCACAGAATGCGACGAGCTTACTCATTGAACTCGATGATGGTCGCAAGGGACTTGTAGAAACAGGTTGCGGTTCCTCCACCCTATTCACAGAAAAAGAACAGGTCTTGCATGGACTTGACAAGGTATGGCCTTTGAAAGAAAGACTTCAAAAGCTCATGATTTCTTTTGAATCCATTGATTTTGTTATTTTGACTCATCTTCACTGGGATCATGTGGGGGGCACACAATCCCCTGGCCACCAACTTAATTTTCCGAATGCCGACCATTATGTCCATACACTTGAATGGGAAGATGCTACTTCAGGAAATACGCTGCTTTATAAATCATACCCTCCTTCTATTCTCTCCCCATTTAAGCACATAGATCAAAACAAGTTTCATTTGATAACTGATACTCACCCTGAGATTCTTCCGGGGATTAAACTTATCCGAACCGGAGGTCATACACGTGGACATAGCATGGTATTGTTCGATGGCGCCCCTATCATCGTAAATCACCCGGATGCAGATAAACTAGGTTCCCCTCAACAAGCGATTTTTGCCGGTGATGTTTGCCCGACTCAACACCATCTTCGTCTAGTTTTCCAAACTGCATACGATACATATCCCTTAGATACCCGGAGCTGGAAGCAAGAATGGTTACCTCGCATTGCCCAAGAAAACGTGCTTCTTTTTTTTCTCATGATCCAGAGATCTATGGAGGCACTCTTAATATAGATAAACGGGGGCGACATTTCATAAATAAGAAGTTAGTTATTTGTTAATCCTGGATCCGTCAGTTAAACGTGGGATTTCTGTGCGAATGCTTTGGAGGCAAAAGGTTGCAAAAAAACGCAGGCGCACCCGCTGGGTGCGTCGAGGCTTTTTTGTAATTCCTTTTGGCCCAAATGGTTCGTGCAGAAAACCGCGTTTAACTGACGGATCCAGGTTAATGGTTATTTGGGGGCTGTATATGCATTTCAAAAATATTTCCGATCTTAATTCTCGTATTACTTCATGCCGCCAGTGTCCTCGTTTGGTTGAATGGCGAGAATCTATTGCTCAGACTAAACGAAAAGCTTTTGCAGAAGAAATGTATTGGGGGCGTCCCCTCCCCGGATTTGGCGATCCTCATGCCAAACTGGTGATTATTGGACTAGCACCCGCAGCGCATGGCGCCAATCGTACAGGCAGAATGTTTACAGGTGATCGTTCGGGAGAATGGCTTTATCGTGCTTTACATAAAGCAGGCTTTGGCAATCAGCCTCATGCGAGGTCAAAGAACGATGGTCTAAAACTTACAAACGCATATATCACGACCATTGTCCGATGCGCTCCCCCTGCAAATAAACCCACTCCGGAGGAAAGAGATATCTGTATGGAATATATGATCCAGGAACTACGTTTACTAAAAAGAGCAAAGATCCTTCTTTTACTAGGCTCCTTTGTGTGGGACGGAACCTTACAAGTACTATCAAAAATAGGTCATTCCGTCCGCCCAAAACCCACATTTTCACACGGAGCTCAATCACAAGTAGGCCCCTATACTTTAGTAGGGAGCTACCATCCGAGTCAGCAAAATACCTTTACAGGCAGGTTAACAAAACCGATGTTTGACGCGGTATTTTCCCAAACCAAAAGGTTGATCTAAGCACCCATCAAGCACAATAAAAAATGTCTCGATTACCGAAAAACTAACCGTCCGCCATATCCAAGACCTTCATTCGGGAATAAAGGCGTCCCCGTGTACTGCCTAATATTCTCTCGGCCTGACTTTTGTTCCCTCCACATTGTTGCAATACACACTTTATTTTTTTTGACCCGCGATCTGATATCAATTTTCTCCACATTTTTACCAACTGCTTCGATGGCATTCCGCAGGATGTTCGATCAAACAATTCGTAACAGGAAAGGAGACACGCATATTTTTTTATCGGAACGTAAAGAGGATCCTAGCTCCACATGTTTCTGCTTTGTGATCAGTAAAGACGTTGTACGATTTAGGTAATAAAGGGATCGAGACAAACCTCTATTGGGGTTACTTCATCCAACCCTTATCTTGACTGAACTTCAGTGTTGGAACCGCTAAGTATTCAACATTCTGAGTAAAGAGCAGAAAAGACAAAGAACCATAAACTTGCCAAAGTGTTGAATGTTTAAACCCCATTCCCAAGCCGGAGTTTCATCTGTACACATCTTTTCTGCTGCCGATTCGAAGCACGAGAATATCATTCTCAATGATTGTAAATACAACTCGGTAGTTTCCGATACGGAACTTCTTCATACCCGTAAACTGGCCTTTCAATCAGAGCATTTGTTAGCTTCTCTGGGCAAATCTTTCTCGATTCTATTGAGCAGCTGCTTAGTTTTTTGCTTGCCGAGTCGTTTAAGGTTTCTGCCAACCGAGTTTTTGTAAGTGACTTTATAGGCCAGAAGACCTCAACTCTTTGCCATCTATAACCTTATCCGAGGGGTCACGCAACCGGTCCAAGGCTACCTACAGGTCCACTCGTTCATCAAGATAGGCTTCAATCGCTTTCTGAATAAGGTATGATTTAGGTCGTTCTGAGTCCTTCGCAACACCATCAAGTTTGTGGGCTAGCTTATCAGGTAATCTAATTGATACTGTAGTCATTTGTCATCTCCTGTATTATTTTGTGATACAATGTAACGCTGAGAGCCAATAGTGTCAATAGTCCAAAACTTGAAAAATCGTTCACAGCTGACCTCTTTTCCCCGGCCCGGTTATCTACTCACAAATGTGATAATACCCCACAGCTTCTTGAACCAGGGATTAGCCGCCGACCGCTTCGTAGTCGGAACTAATCCTTATTTTGTTAGCCACTTAAAGCTCATGCTCCCTAACTATGAATGCCGAGGATTTCGAGTGATCGATGAAGGTCCCTTCATCCTCTAACAGTGCGGCGCTTAGTTCTAGCCCTTCAGGCGAACTCATTGCCTCCATTAAACCTTGCTCTGACTCGAACCAAATCTCTGCCACACCATCATATTCAGTCCGCATGCCCCTCGACTCTCTTAACCCTTCATTTAAGGGGGTGTCAACTGTATGGGATTGAATATACTTTTTTGCTCTCAAAGTACTCGCATTCTTCATGAAGAAAGGAGCATGTTTATTCAGCCAATAGTCCTGAAACTGTTCACGGGTCATGTATGGGTGATGAGTGCAGCACATAACGAATTTTATCATAGTGATTGTCTCCTTTTTTATTGTTTAAATTTGCTCGGAACAAGTTAGTATACAGATCTGTATATCCTGCCAAAGGGAAGGATGTACGGTATTTTTAGTTTTAGGTTTTTAGTGTTTCATTGATCGGTATCTTTCCTTGTTTGCCCGTATATCATTCCTTTCAGCAGAATTCAACTTAATCTTATCGAACCGATCCCCAGAAAGTTACAGGAGGCCTTGGAAGGGAAGAGGTCACAGAAAAGGGGTTGCCCCCAATCCCCCCAATGGGTTAGTAATTCGTTTATGTTTTGTGAACCTCTTCGGGGATGGCGTCAAGTTAAAGTAACGGATCGGAGAACGAAAAAGGACTGGGCCGTTGCGATGAAAGAACTGGCAGAAAATCATTATCCTCAGGCGGATAAGATCATCGTGATAATGGATAATTTAAACACGCATAAAAAGTCATCGATGTATGAAACATTTGAGCCAGAGAAAGCGAAGAGACTTCTGGGTCGGTTGGAGTTTCATTACACACCAAAGCATAGGAGTTGGTTAAATATGGCGGAAATAGAGTTTGGCATTTTATCGCAACAATGCTTAGATCGACGGATACCAGATCAGCCAATTTTGAAAACAGAGGTTCGTTCGTGGAATGAAGATAGGAATAATCAAATGGGTAAAGTGGACTGGCAGTTTAGAATTAAGGATACCGAATAAAACTAAAGAGATTATACCCGTCATTATTAAATTGACGAAGTACTAGACACAGAATGCGACAATCTATCATCTTGCATGTCCCTCATATGATCGCATAATAGATAGTAGCATCCAATGAACATTGTTATTCTTCTCTTGGTTCTTCATATTTGGGATTCGTCATTTACGGAAAACACGAAAATACAAATTAAGGGTGGGATGCGTGAGAAATATAAACTCACACGCAATGTACTGGCCGATTTTAAAAAATGAAATTTTGTACTGCAATAACTTGTATGGATGGAAGAATTCAGATTCCAGCTATTGATTATCTGCAAGAGTTTTTTAAAGCAGACTATGTAGACATTATTTCAGAAGCAGGTCCAAATGCGATTTTAGCAAATAAAACAGACCCTAATTTGCTCCAATCAATATACAATAGAGTAGACATTTCTGTAGGTCAACATCACTCCGTTGGGATCGCCTTAATTGGACATCATGACTGTGCAGGAAACCCATCATCTGACTCTAAGCAACAACAACAAATCGTGAATGGTGTAAAATGCATACAGCAAGCATATGCGGGTTCCCAAGTCATAGGGCTTTGGGTTGATAAGACATGGACTCCTAACTGTTTAACTCATGTATCAGCCAAACAACAAAGGAAAAAGTGAAAACCCGATATCCGTGTTTTTAAGGATTATCAGAGCTAACAACTGAGTCGTCCAATAAAGATAACCAATCCATATATTCTGAACAATGTTGTTTCCCTTCCTCTTGGCTAGAAAGGTTGCTGTTCCCTACAAGATAAATTCTCTTTTTAGCATCCTCCCGGGTGCGCTTCTCTTCTGGGCTATTGATGATAGAAACGAAGGTCTCGATAGGCTAAGATCCGCCTGATTTTTCAACAGTCAAGACCGGCGAATCAAGAGAGAAGGGCCTCCAATCCCTCTCTGACCCCAATCCCTTCAGTTTGCCTTGTCGCTTGTTTTTAAGAAATTATGACTTCAAAACAAAAAGCCCTGCAATTCAATCCTGAACGACGTATATCCTTTCGGCTACAGTATAAATAATGATTGAGATTCGCAAAACAGCAACCTTTCCCAAGTTGATTGACGATCTGCGTGACATACGTGCACGTGCCCGCATCCAAGCGAGGATCGAACGACTTGCAAGTCGGGCATGCGGGAGATGCCAAGCCGGTGGGAGCAGGGGTTTGAAAGTTGCGGATTGACCATGGCCCTGGATACCGAGTCTACTTCAAAAAACGAGGCTGAGCTGTGATAATACTACTGGCCGGGGGTGATAAACGGACCCAAAATCAGGACATTAAAACAGCATTGAGCCTCGCGCGCAGCCTAACAGGAGAAAAACGATGAGCAAGACAAAAACGACTCGATACGATATAGTAGAACATCTCCGGACGCCCGAAGAAATCGCAGCCTATCTGGAAGCAAGTTTTGAAGAGTCAAAAGGAGATGCATCATTTGTCGCCAAAGCACTCGGTGATATTGCCCAAGCCAAAGGCATGACACAAGTGCCAGCCTATTCACGAGAAAGTCTGCACAAGGCCCTCTCGGGTGAACATACGCCTGGATTCGATACGATCCTCAAAGTAGTCCAGGTACTCGGAATCGAACTGCATGCAGCCCCTTATGCACACCTGAACAGAGAGGCCAACAAAACCTCCTTGAAAGACTTTTTTTTTCTGTCACATCAATACAAAAATCCAAGGACCCCTTTCCTTTTTTTCTATCTTTGGAAAATCTTGTTATTCAACCGGTAAGGTCTAGACATAATCAATAAATTTACATCACTTGCTTGGGGAACCTGCCGGGATCTCTCCTTTTTTAGATCCCGTTGTGAATGCGGAGCTGACCAACTTTTCTCTGGCTCTCCACAAGCAAGCTTGTTGCGAGCCAGAGAAAAGTTGGTCCAGTGACTTATTATGTTGAGATTAACTGAGATGTACCTTATCATGCTAAAGATCAATGGAAGCTTATAATGACCTCAATCACAGTTAAACTTGAAGATAATAAAGCTGCCATGTTGCGGGAAAAAGCTGAGCGTTATGGTCTTGCACCTTCTCAGTTTGTCTCTGCATCCATAGATGACTTGATTTCTCAGCCCGATACAGATTTTGATGAGGCCGCTAGGCGTGTGCTCGAAAAGAATTTCGAATTATATAAACGGTTGGCATAATGCGGTACCTCTCTCTGTCCGAAGTTCTTGACCTGCATGATAAAATCATTAGCTCATCAGGTGGAACGCCAGGTGTTCGCGATCTCGATGCCTTGGAATCAGCCCTCTCTCAAGCTCATGCAGTATTTGATGGAAAAGACCTTCATCCAGACATTATTTCAAAAGCATCCGCATTATGTTTCTCCCTCATAATGAATCATCTATTTATCGATGGGAATAAACGGATCGGGCATGCAGCCATGGAGATATTTCTCATACTTAACGGCCATGAATTAAAAGCATCAACCGACGAACAAGAAGAAACCATCCTCACCATGGCTGCTGGAAATCTTGATAGATCTCAGTTTACTAACTGGCTCAAATCTCAAATAACAAAATAAGGATTAGCTCCAACCGCTTCGCAGTCGGAGCTAATCCTTATTTTGTTATAGTGGTGAAAGAGAAGGGACTTGGTTATGCAACGAAATTCAATCGTCTCTTCATCGAACACATGCAGAAGATGGCCGAGAGGAGGAGACAACCATGCTCATCATTGACGCCCAAAGCGGGAAAAATACCGATCCTGCTGAGAAGAAAGGGTACGATGGAGGCAAAAAAATGTCGGAGATCAAACGACATCTGGCCGCTGATAGTTGGGGGCGTCCCCATCAACTCCACGTTACAACCGCCAACATCAGTGACAAAGCCAGAGCCCGAGAAATGATTTCGAAGAAAGCAAATAGCTACAATGACTCTGATGGCTCAAAGGTAGAAAAAGTTCTCGTAGACGGCGGTTATACTGGAGCCCCCTTTTCAAAGGTTGTAAAGGAGCAACTGGGCGCCGAAGTAGAAGTGGCGAAAAGAAACGGGCTTCACACCTTTGCGGTCACTCCAAAACGGTGTGTCGTTGAACGCAGCATCTCGTAGCTGGAAAAGTATCGTGGGCACCTCTCTTGAATAGGGGCATTCGATCTGCGATCTATGGCAAGAGCTCTATGATTTGTTTGTGCACCTTGGCAAAGAGCCCCTGCCAAGGGTAGGCGCTTACCAATTCAAGATGGATCCGGCGGCAACTGATTTTGATCGCGCTCCGAGCTTAAAAAGTTTCAAGCGAATTTGTCCTACCGTCGCATTCGCTAAGGCTGTACCTTTTTAAGCACCTCCGCTCTCAACACGGAGAGGATCAAGTGGGCAAAAGCGCTGAACCATAAACGTAACTGATTACTAGCCATCCAATGGGTACTGGTTCGATCTGCAAAAAGATCTAGTTGCTCCTCTTTGATCCGGTTCTCCATATCTCCACGGGCGCAATAAAATTGTTCATATAACTTTGCCGCCTCAAAACGCCCCGGCCTATCTTCTTGAAAACTTGCCGCGGGCAAGTTGGTGACTATAAAACGCGGATTATCTCCCTTATTCAAGACCTCTGCTTTGCCGACCACTCTGCGTGTCTGAGTCCAACTCTTCAGGGTGCGGTACTCAAAATCTTCGAAGCCGCGACAGGGAATTTCTTGGGTAGCTGAGTCAATGGCTTCGTGCAACCCGGAAAAACTTTTTTCAAGATGGCAGACCAATCGGTCGTTACCGGCCAGCCCAAAGCAGTAATAGATGTTATGTTGCTCACACCAACTCATAATCTCCTCGCGTGCAAATCCGCTATCGCCTCGCACGATTATTCGAACCTTCCGCCCAAAGCGTTTACGAAGCGCAGCAATGATTTTCTTAAGGGCTTCTACGGTTCCTTTACTCGCATCGCGTTTGCCATCGCGCAACTCAGCCCACAGCGGCACGGTCCCGCAAAAACAGTAGAGGGGCAGATAACAATATTTCCGATAGCATCCGTGGAAATAAGCTCCTTCTTGTTGGCCGTGAAGGGGGTCATCGGTCGCACCAAAATCCAGCACGATTTCCCGCGAACGACGAGGGATCGCCTTGACTCCCTCCCCGATCAGCAGGGCTTCGATCTTATCAGGGTCTGCTACGATTTTCTTATAGCGTCCATCCAGATGATCGGCCTCAAGCTCCAGTCGGTTGAGTGTTCAATGAGCGGCTAAGGCCTTACTTTCGTCCCGTTTCGTATTTCGATGTTCTCCGGTTATGTCTTTTTTGCCTGCCAAGAGCGCATACAAAGGGTCAAACCGAAGCCGATCATGGTCGTTGAGATCCTCGTAACCCAACGCCAATCCGAAAATCCGTTGCCTCAGCAGCTCTTCAACCCGATGCTCGATAAAGCCGAAGTTGCGTCTATCCTTAAAATACTTAGCCAGTTTTCCGATTACCCCGAGCTTCTGCTCGGCTTCGCGCAGGAAGAGTCCCCCTCCATCGCTACTCAAATAGCCCCCCGAGAAATCAACCGTTACTTTTTTCTTTCCTAAGCCTTGAAATTCAAACGAGCTTTGGGTACAGTCTGTCATAGTGAAGTCCTTTCTTGGTTTTTTTTATAACTAGCTAAACCTTAGCAGCTTATGCTGCGGGCTTCACTATTTTTTCTTTCTATTGTGAGAAATGAGGGCTAGTCCTTACTCGGGAGGGCTTCTTTCTCTTCCCTATCAGTTATGAACCATTGCTGTTAAGTTGTTACTCCCGTCTTTAAAAAGTCCAGCCTATTTTAGATTTCAGTGCTGGAATAAGCACCACCTTCAATATTCAACGTTCTGAGTGAAGAGTAGAAAAGATGAAGAACCATAAAATCTAAAGAAGACTTGCCTAAGTGTTGAATGTTTAGACGTGAGTCCCTCTTCCCCGATTAGGCAACTTCTTACTAATTTTTAATAAATAATATTCTAAACTCTATTACAGCCATTGCATCATATAAAATTTAGGGATGGAATAATATGGATTTAGCTGGCTCTTCTTCATATGAGTGTAAAAACATAAAGGATGGCCTACCAATATTTTTCTGTTCCTTGCTGACTTCTTCGAGTTTTTCCCAGTTTGAATCTCTAACCTGGATCCGTCAGTTAAACCCGGTTTTCTGCACGAACCGTTTGGGCCAAAAGGAATTACAAAAAAGCCTCGACGCACCCAGCGGGTGCGCCTGCGTTTTTTTGCAACCTTTTGCCTCCAAAGCATTCGCACAGAAATCCCACGTTTAACTGACGGATCCAGGTCTAATTAAATCAATCTTTTCGTTTTCAAGCTGATTATTCAGCTGGGGGAATATAAAGAGGAATACGATGAGCTAGTGCATCACGATATGATTTTAGATATTGCTCATGCCATTCACACATTGTCTTTGACACTAAATATTCTTTTAATATTTTTGGTAAATGTTTAGTTGTGCTTTGTTTAAAAAGGCTGACTTCATGTTTGCCATCAATTTTGTTAAAGAGGTTGTGTTGATAGATATAAGCCCAGGCCCAGTTATCATAGATACCATATAGGTTCATTACAAAAGCATGGAGATTAATCTGAACATCATACAAGACTTCATGGTCGACTGGTTGTGTGGTGGTAAGTGGAAAATCTTCAAATATGTTTTCAATAGTTCTTTTGAGAACATTTAACCTACGAGCTACACCATGTAACAAGTGTTCTTTGACCTCAGTATGCGATGATTCTTGGCCTGCTTGAACAGTTTGCAACATAAGCTTCTGAAGACCTTGGCACACTTTGCAATATTTATCATCAAACCTTTCAATCTATTTTTTTGTATATTGCATATTGATGACTCTCATGGCGCCTAACAACGAGCGTGACCCTCGTTTCACCTAGCGTGCACGCCGGGTGAAACGTAGTGGTGCACGCCCTTGTTAGCCTTCTCTTTGTAAGTCCCACTGTGTATTGTTTGGTTCACGGTGATGTAATTGCCCTGCTCCGGCAAGAATATGGGAAAGAACCAGTCGAATAGTTCAACACGACCATGCAAAGTCTTGCCTTGGGGCCGGTCTACTCCGAAAAAGGTGTCCGGGAATTGCTTATATGCCGCCAGTTCGTCTGCCGTTAGTGGGCAAGTATAGAGAACGTTCTTGCCAGCTGCGGTCTTGTAGAAACCATAGACGAGGCCGGAGTCCTCCGCGACTACGGCATCCACAAGTTGACCGATGACGTCTGTGCCGTCATCCCCCGGTAGTCGGTACTTGTCCCCGACGAGGAGTCTCGTGACAGATGTGCCGAACGCGAACGCAGGAATCTCGGCATCAAATGTCGAGGGAATGCTGTGATGTACTGCCAAAGACTGTATAAGCACAATCATATCTGCGTGCAATTCTCGCTCGCGTAGGACAGCACGAATACTTGGGAAAAGGGTGTCGCCCTTGAATCCTTTGGCAAAGACCGCGCACCGATAATCAGGACTATGAAGGCAGTACTCGTAGGGATAGTTGCTCACAAATATGTAGGCTGGTGGCACTGGCTGTCCCGCGATCGTCATCGTATCTTCCTTCTCGCGCAGTGTCTGCATTGCTTCATTGCTTCGTCCATCCATTGTGTCTTCTCCGAATCAGTTGAGGTGTCAGGGGCATTGATGTCGATGAAGACTACCCTGGGCCAGTCTACTTTCTTGCGCAGGGCATTGTAGAGTTGATTGCCGATTTTGCCTGCGGGCTTGCCGGGCTGCCGCGCCTTTGCTTCAACAGAGTAGAGGTTGCCAGTTGTTGTGAAAGTGGCGGTGAATTCGCAATGGCTTTGCGAGCCGTCTGATTCATTCTCGAATTCAAGTTCGCAGCCCGCCTTGATGAGGGGGGCGGCGACATAAGTCTCATAATGAGCTCCATGAAACTGTTCTTTGTGCAACAGTCGCTTGATAAGCGCAGTCTGAATCTCCTCGTTATGTGCCAGAAGATACAGGTTGTATGCCAGCTCAAGGTAGGCGGAAACAACACCGGTTGCGGGCGCTGTTGACACCAGGCCCGGCACCTTGATTGTCTGTCGTTGGTACATACATACGTGATGATACCATTGTGCAATCGGGTGCTGCTCCGGCAGAGGGTTCCTCAGTTCCTCGTTCCCGAGCTGTTGACCAAGCACGGAACTGAGATATGCAAAAAGGAAATCATGGAATGTCTTCCATTTGTCTGAGTAATGTAACTGATTGCCGACAACAACAAATCGGATCCCATTCATCTCCGCCGAGATGACAGGCTTTGCCCTTGCCCTGCTGCTCTCGCTGCTCCTCTTGTGCATCGAGGCGTGACTTTCATCTGTTTGAGGATATCGGGGGAGACAGGAGGGTGGGTAGTAGCCCGCTCTAAGCCACAGCACTTCTTGAACTTCTTTCCGCTACCGCAGGGGCACGGGTCATTTCTGCCGGTTTCACTCATATTCAAAGTATGCGAAGGATACCTTCTATCAGGCTAACAAGTTAGTATCCGGATCTGTATATCCTGCCAAAGGGAAGGATATCCGGCATTTTTAGTGTTTCATTCATCGGTATTTTTCCTTATTTACCCGCATTCGTTATCCGTATATCATTCCTTTCAGCAGAATTCAACTTAATCTTATGGAACCGATCCCCTGGAAGTTAGACTACCATGCTTCTTTTTCGTTTTCTTTTTAAAAGATTTGAGGAATTTCTCTGAAAGCCCTTCTTTAGAATAGAGGGTTTCACAAAATTCAAAAATGGTTTTGTAGACTTTAGGTTCTGACAATAGCCTTATGTGATTAGAGGAATCTATATCCATCATATGAAGCTGACGGAGTTGTTGCTCCCACTCATTCCAATAGTTTATGTGATCGACTGACGCTTTGTCTTCCGAGATGGTAAAGTAGGGTTTTAGTTCTCCCATAAACAATCCATTTTTGTTACGGAAATAATAACAAGTCACCCCTTTTGGATCGGGTAGAGGCAAAATAGAAAAACGATTCATTTCATAGGCCTGTTGGACCTTTTCCATTTGTTTAATCATTGTTCGCAACTGAGCTGTTGTTTTTTTCATTCCGCGTTGTTTTGCTAAAATAACAAGTTGTTCTAAAAATGGGTCGTCTTCTTGGTCAAGATCCAGTTCGTCTTGGTTAATTAATATCTCAGAAAAATTTTGTGGTGAGTCCATAACTAAAGATTGCAGGGCAACATTTATTAAAGCTAATCGTTGACCTTTTTTAGAGGGTTCCTCTGTTTGGACCCCCGACGCATCAAAACTATCCAACATCACAATACTAGAAACTCTTTCTCCCAGTTCCTGCAATTGCCTGGTCACTTCATAGGCTAACATGCCTCCAAAGGAATATCCCCCCAGGTCATAAGGTCCTTCAGGCTGCACGGATTGGATGATATGGACATAGTAAGAAGCCATAGCTTGCACGCCATGCAAAGGAGATCGATCCGTCATCCAACCGCGAGATTGAATCCCATAAAATAGTCGCTGGCTTTTTTGAGCAAGCCCTTTATAAGATTCAATGCCACCGAACCCTCCATGAAACCAAAATACAGGACGTCCCTTAGTGGCTTGGTTAAGATGAATGAGTTCGGGGAAACGCATCAGAACTTTCGAAGAATTTTGCACAGACTGATCCTGGAAAAATGGTTTGCGGGGCTTTTGTGACACGACTTTCTCCGGCAACATCGTGATGATGTCTCTCACTGTTTTGCAGGCCTGCATTGTCGTTAACTCGATTGAGGCATCCACTTGACTTTTCAGTTGACGAAACAATTGCATGCTCAGAATAGAATCCATTCCATATTGGTCTAGGGGTCTGTTCAGCTTGATTTCTGTTGCTCCCATTCCCAACAGGGTAGAAATGATATCGATGACCGTGTCCTTTACAGATGCTTCGGTCACTCTATCATCAAAATGCATCGATTCGTCCAACGTTTCCTGTGATGTTACGATAGATTCCGGATGGGGTTGATGTTCAATCCAATATCGTTTTCGTTCAAAGGGATAGGTCGGCAAGGAAATTTTTCGAAGTGGGTTCCCTTTGTGTAACGTTGCCCAGGGAACGTGCCCTCCCTGTGCCCAATGCATAGCGAGCTTTTCGAGATTTTTTTCCTCCAAGAGTACTCGAATCACAGCTTCGCCAACTTTTCCAGAAAGGAAATTTTTCATCTCTGAATGATCCCCTTCGAGGTTTCTGGTAAAAATAGGGATGACCGTTTTAATATCCTGGTTTTGCGTTGACGATATCAGGTCGGTTAAACCTTGAATTAGTTCCTTTTCTGTTTTCACAACTAATACCGCCCGATATTCCATGGCTTCGCGTCCCATCTGGAGGGTGTAGGCCACGTCTTCGAGGCGTGGCGTCAAAAGTCGAAGGTCTTCAGCCACAGGCTGATCCGCTGTGGCGGAAAAGTCCAAAGTCAAAGGATGGAGGTAATCAATAAGATTTTGGGCATACGCTTTGAGCCGTTCCTCATTCTTCGCTGACAAAACGATCAAAGCGGGGCGGTCAACAGGTACTTTCGACCTTCGACCTTCGACCTTGGACTCATCGAGGTACTCCTCGATGATGACATGGGCATTGGATCCTCCCGCTCCAAAAGAGCTAACAGTAGCGCGCCGTGGAATCTCCTGATCTTCTCCATCTATTTTTAGTAAGGGGCGTTTCCATTCTTGAAGTTCATGTTGCAGGTAAAAAGGCGTGCCATCAAAATTTATATTCGGGTTTAGAGGCGTTGCTTTGATGGATGGGACAAGCTGTTGGTGTTGTATCTGAAGAACGACTTTCGTCAGTTGCGATATTCCTGAAGCCGCCTCGGCATGACCGATGTTCGATTTGACGGATCCCATCGCACAGAAGTGTTGATCCGAAGTATACTTTTGGAACGCATTGGTTAACGCATTAACTTCAATCGCATCCCCTAGGGAGGATCCATTTGCTGCTGATTCTACATAACTAATTGTCCGGGGATCAATATAAGATTGCGCAAAACTACCTTCGATCAAACGCGCCTGAATATTCGGATTGGGAACAAAGAACCCATTTGCATGCCCGCTATGATTTGTTGCAGTCGATTTGATAACCGCGAAAATAGTATCCTGGTCCTCTACTGCTTTCGAAAGCGGTTTCAACAAAGCCGCACCAACGGCTTCAGCGGGTAACATGCCATCGCCATTACTGAAACTCCGACTATTCACATGGCTTCCCACCATTTGTCGCTGGCTCAATCCTATATATTTTTCGGGTCGAATTGAAAGATTAACCCCACCGGCGATGGCTAATTCACACTCACCTCTCTTCAGGCTTTCGCAGGCCATATGGATTGCGATACTGGAAGAAGAACACATCGTATCAATGGCAATACTGGGTCCTTGAAAATCAAAAAAATGTGATACGCGATTGGCAATGAAGCCGGAAGAAGAGCCCATGGCAATATAGTGTTGATACATAGCACCGACATAAACGCCAACCCGGGATTGACAGCACTCGTGTAGATGTTCACGTGTATAGCCCGCTTTTTCAAGCAAGGTCCAAACCGTTTCCAGAAACAGACGCTCGTTTGGTTCGATAAACAGAGCTTCACGGGGTGGGATATTAAAAAACAAGGGATCGAAACGATCTACTCCATCAAGAAACCCTCCCCACTTGCAGTAGGTTTTATCCAGCTTTGTTTTGTCTTCATCGAAATATGGGCTGTGATCCCAGCGATCTTCTGGAATTTCGGTAATGCAATCTTTCCCATTCTTTAGGTTAGCCCAAAATTCATCGATATCCTTTGCCAATGGATAACGACCGCTTAACCCGATGATAGCAATATCCGTTTCTTGATTTACTCGATGGCTTTTTTCTTTATCTAACACATGCTCTACAGCAATAGGTTCCATTTTTCGTATTTGAATGGGTGGAGAGCTTGGGGGCGAAACAGGAGTGGATAACTCCGGAGAAGCCTGCATACGTCCTTTTCCCTGTTTATCGAGTTCCTTTTTGAGAAAGCCAGCAAATGCGTGAAGGTTAGGATAGTCATAAACCTTTGCAGACACAATGTTAAGCCCGTATTGAGTATTCACTCCATTAATCCATTCTACACCAATAATCGAATCGAGCCCGATTTCGACAAAGGGTTTACCCATATCAATATCGCTTCGGTTCATATATAAGACTTTAGCCAGACTGGCAGCCAATTCTCCCTCCAGAAAGCCGAGAGAAAGAACGGCCTGATCCGGGACCGCTATTTTTGGCTCAGAATCTAATGTTGGTGTAGGCTCTGGAGGAGGCGTTGCCATGGGTCTAGGGCTTTTAAGATCTGACACAAGCGATAATGAGATAGGTTGAGACTGTTCCGATTGTGCCACGGAAGATTGGCCCAAAACCCTACTGTCGGATAATGGTCTTAGTGCAATGCCAGCCGGTTTAGCAGAATGTTCCAAGAGGGAATGATCTTCCCTGGAGATCTAGCGAGGCCAAAGCCTGAGGATTTTTTTTCTCGAATTCTGGAATCCAATACCGATCCTCTGCAAATGGATAGGAAGGTAAACTGATTCGGCTAGGTCTATCTTTTTCATAGAACCTGTTCCAATCCAATGGAAACCCTTGAGTCCACACATCCAGAAGCTTTTCATATTTACCCTTGCTAACCCATACACTTATAGTTTCAGCCATATCTTCATCCGTAGAAAAGATCGATAGGTTCTGCTCATTTCGGTTTACCCTCCCCTGGTAAAGATCTTGGACATCATCCCGTCCATCTAGAAAACCCAAAAGTTTTTCCTTGAGGTCCTCAAGCGAGACGACCAGCAGGCCCAAACGTTCTTCCATGGCTTCACGGCCCGTTTGTAAGGTAAACGCTACAGACCGAAGATCGAGGATCGAGGATTATAGATCGCTGGAGGTATGCTCTTTAAAAAAAACAAATAGATTTTGGGCATACGCTTTGAGACGATCTTTATTTTTCGCTGACAAAACGATCAAAGCGGAGCGGTCAACAGGTACCTTCGACCTTGGACCTTGGACTCATTGAAGTACTCCTCGATGACCATATGCGCATTCGAGCCGCCGGCGCCAAACGAAGAAATCCCAGCTACTCGGGGAAAGACGTTCCCATCGATCACCGGGCAATCCCAATCGCGTAATTCCTGATTCACCACAAACGGGGTCGAAGAAAAATCAATATTGGGATTGAGCACCTTTGAATGCAAAGACGGGACGATTTGACGATGCTTCATTTGCAAAAGAACCTTGGTCACTCCAGCAATCCCCGCGGCTGATTCACAGTGTCCGATATTTGATTTGGCCGATCCTATCCAGCAACGTTGCTTATCCTGTATTCCCCCGGAAACGTTCTCGAACGCTTTAGTTAAACCCGTAATTTCAATGGGGTCTCCTAGTTTTGTCCCTGTGCCGTGTGCTTCTATATAACTAATCGATTCTGGATTGATTCGGGCTTCCTTCAAAGCCCGCGCAATCGTCATCTGCTGAGCATTTGGGTTCGGGACGCTATACCCGTTTGTCTTACCGCCATGATTCAATGTACTGCCTTTGATTACCCCGTAAATATGATCCCCATCCCGTTCGGCATCAGACAGGCGTTTCAAGAAAGCAACTCCAACTCCCTCTGCCGGAATATACCCATCACCCCCTTCCCCAAAGCTCTCACAATGCCCTCTGCTCGAAATAAACTGCCCCAAGCTTAACCCCAAGTATTTATTAGGGGGACTTCCGTAATGCAATCTCTCCCCTCTTGCAAATTTCTCCAGTAGGTTTGAAGATCTCGGGCCTGGGGATAACGACCGGACAGGCCAATAATAGCGATATCTAAAGCTCCCGAAACGTGTTGCTCCTGAGAGCCAATCACTACCGACCTAAACCGTGAACGAGGAGGTTTTCTTTTAGTAATTTCCTTTTCCTTTGTACTAGCCCTTCCAACCGCAAGAGGTTCAATACGGACGGTTGTCTCGTTAATATTTAGGATATCTATAAGCTTCTCTTTATGTGATTCCAGGAAATAACCGGTTAGTTCTTTTATCGTTTGATATTGAAAAAACAGGGTCTTGGATAGCGAACCAAAGCTCTCTTCCAATTGATTGGTCAGTTGTGTAACCATGATCGAATCAATACCGTATTCTTCCAGAGGCTCCTCGGCCTCGATATGATGAGGCGATAGTTTCAGGAAAGAAGAAAGCATTTCTTTAAAATAATCCAGTGCTTTTTCTTCGAACACTTCTCGGTCTATGTTCACCGATGAAGGTTGGCTTTCCGTTATTTTTTCTAACGATGTTTCTGCCTCAAACGATTCCTGAACAAGAAAAGTTTGCATACGCTCCAGGTCTCTTGCCACGACTATCACCTGCGGCTGTCTAGAGGCTAATGCTTGATACAACATCTGTATTCCGGTGAGGGTCTCCATAGGAACCATTCCCGTGTTTTCCCTCATCATGATCTCCGTGGCCTCATCCACCCCCATCACTCCTTCTTTCCAAAGAGGCCAATTGATCGAGAGGGTTTGGCCTTGGCGTTCTTTCGACGTGAACAACCCATTCCGATAGCCCGCATAGGCATCCAAAAAGGCGTTGGCGGTTGAATAGTCCGCTTGCCCCGGGTTACCTATCGCTCCCGCACCCGAAGAAAAAAGAATGAAGAAGTCCAGAGGCAGATCCCGACTGGCCTGATCTAGATTCACCGTGCCCGCAACTTTAGGCGCCAGAACATTTTCAAACTCCGCCACCGTTTTTTTCAGGATAAAGTTATCTTGAATTACACCGGCGCTATGAATAATCCCATCGAGTCTCCCCGCATTCTTTTGGATGCTCTGTATCAAACTGGCGATCGCCCTTTTCTCGGTCACATCGACCTGCTTGTATTCAACCTTAGCGCCCAGGGACTCCACTTCATTCAACTCATCTTGTCTCTCCTGACTTAAATCAGAACGCCCCGTCAGAATCAGTGTAGTGTTTTCGGTATTTCCTGTGATTTCTTTGGCAAAGATCAGACCCAATCCCCCCACACCTCCGGTAATCAGGTAGACGCCCCCTTCTTTCCAAGGAAGGTTCACTTCTTCTTGAGACGCTGGAATTTCTTCGCAAGAACTGACCATCCGTCTGCCCTCTCGATAGCGAATGTGAATATCTTCAGGGCTTCGGCTATTTACTTTGAGTTTGTTAAGCAGTCCTTCCTCCGTTTCTCCCGAATCGATTTCGATGAGCTGTCCCAAGATCTTTGGGTTTTCCAGGTGTGCGGTTTTAAGCAGGCCGGAAAGACTCGAGAAAAGTTTCCGTTCTTTTTTAGAGGAAAACACAAACTGGATCAACACCTTTCCCTTGGGTCTTCCGTGGAGAATTGTTTTGATTTGTTTAAAGACCTGGGAAGCATACATCTGGAACCGTTTTTCGATGCCCTTCTGTTTCGACTGCAACGTGAGACAACGCTCCCCGTTCATTTTCGTTTCAAGAGTTTTTTGGGAAAGCATTCCTGGCTCACATAACACGACAAGATGCTCAGTATATTTAAGAGAAGGACCTTCTGTTGGAAGGGTCTTTTCCTTCCAAACCGGTTGATACATCAACGTCCCCAAACTCATCTCTCCCTCGAACACTCTAGAGGAGAACCCCTTCATCTGAATGCAGATGTTTCCACTCTCATCGCACAGATCAACGTCGAGCTTCTGGATCCCCTGCACCGATGGCTCCTCACTGTTTCGAACAAAAGCCCAAGCATTGGAAGGACAAGGTCTAAAAATTTCCAAAGATTGTAACGCGAAAGGTAAATATTCTTTTTTATGGGTTCCTGATTCTTGATGAGAAAAAGCTAAACCCATCGAAGCCTGTAGCGCAGAATCTATCATACTCGGATGCAGCACGAATTGATCATGGGTATCGGCTACAGAGAAAGGCAACGACAACTGAGCTAAAACTTCTCCTTCTCCCACATACATTTCGTTTATACCCTGAAAGCTCGGCCCATAATCAAAGCCCATCGCTTTATAAACTTCATAGCACTGCTCAGCATTCAACCGGTTTTTCTGGCAATTCTTCTGCAAGGCCTTTATGTCCAGAGGGGAGATCTTTTCTAATGAAGCAAAAGTAACTGCGCCCTGACTATGTACAATCGATTTGATTTCGGACTTCAGATTTCGGATTTTGGATTTCCCATCCCCGGGATGGGTGGTGTAGATTTCATACTGAATCTCCCCATTATCTTCCGGAAAGAGCCCAATATGAACTTCTTTGCGACCCTGATTGACCGCAAGCGATCGTGTCCAAACAATGTTTTTAAGCTGAACTACTTTCTCATCTTTTTCAGTTGGACCCACCACCTCTTCTACAGCGGCTCTAGCCATTTCAAGATAACCAACTCCCGGCAACAGCTTCTGGTCTTGAATCACATGGTCTGCTAAGAAGAACTCCTCACCCGTAAACGTGGAACTAAAACGTTGCTCTTCGAAATCCGACGTATTCTCATGCACCAACGGATGGAGCTCTTTCCCCTTTTCCGCAATCCCCAATCCGCGATCCGCATTTCTTTGGATCCAATACCGTTCCTTCACAAACGGATATGCTGGCAGACTCATTCGACGAGGAGCCGTATTGCCATATAAACGTCTCCAGTCAATGGTATAGCCTTGGCAATACAAATCCGCTAGCACGTAGAGGGTTTCCTGATATCTCTGAGGGTTCTCTAAAGAAGCACTTTCCTTCAATAGGTCTCCAATAATCTTTTCCATAGCCTTCTGGCTTCTAAATTCTCGAGTCACTTTTCCTTGAAAAAAGTTCGGACGATCTTCTTTTTCCATCTGCTTCCATGTATAGATCGCGTCTTCTTTATCTTCTATAACGATCGCACAGCGATATTGAAAATGGTGGCGCCCTTCAAGCAGCGTATAACTCATCCGATACAAATCTTCTTTTTGACCCTCTCTTTTTTCCAGGAATGTAGCCATGTTATTGACTTGTTCCTGCAAGACCTCTTCTGTCTTTGCTGAAAGAGCCAAAACAAAATAAGGAGGCAAGCTGGAGAGTATCTCTGCAGCAAGGTCGTATTCTTGCAGAACCACATGGGCATTGGTCCCGCTCATTCCAAAAGCGCTAACGGCACCAATCCGACCTTTACCCGAACGCTTAGGCCATGGCTGGTTGTGCCTGTTTACGTAAAAAGGGCTTTCCTTCCAGTGGATGTAATCGTTTTCTTCTTCACAGTGCAGACTGGCGGGAATGATTTCATGACGAAGGGACTCTACCAGGCTGATCATACTGACCAAACCGGAAGCTGCAAACGTGTGCCCAAAATTTGTTTTTGTTGAAGTTAAAGCACAATAGTTTTGTTTTTTTGTTGCACCCTTAAACGTATCATAGAGCGCATTAATCTCTACGGGATCTCCTAGTTTCGTACCCGTGCCATGAGTCACAATATAGCTAATGTCTTCCGGATTAATTTTCGCCTGTTCGTAGACATTTTTAAGCAGTTCAGTTTGCGCGACACCATTCGGCGCCGTGATTCCATTCGCTTTTCCATCATAGTTAATTCCGCTCCCACGAATAACTGCATGGACGGAATCTCCATCTGCTTCCGCTTGAGATAAACGCTTGAGCACAACCACCGCAACCGCTTCTCCAGGCACCATCCCATTCGCACGTTTATCAAACGTGTAACATTTACCGTTAGAGGATAACATCCCTGCTTGGCTCATACCAATAAAGCTACCCGGACTTAATGTGAGGCTAACCCCGGCAGCAAGTGCGGTGTCACATTCCTGATTTCGCAAACTCAGACAAGCTTGATGCGCAGCTACCAACGAAGAAGAACAAGCCGTATTAATAGCCATAACGGGTCCTTCTAGATTTAAGAAGTAAGCGAGACGAGATGCGAGGATCCCATTATGATTCAACGTCACTTCGCCTTCGTTTGCCAAGCGATCATAATCCCCCTCTTCCACTCCTACAAACATCCCAATTTTGTGGGTTTTAACATGTTTCGCTCCATAGCTGGCGTCTTCTAACGCTTTCCAGGATTCCTGAAGCAAGTGTCGTTGCCGAGGGTCCATCATTTTGGCTTCACGAGGAGAAAGCTCAAAAAATAAGGGATCAAATTCAGCTACACCCGGAATACAACCACTCCATTTGCAGTTCGTTTTATAAGGGTCTTGATTAGGGTCCCCGTACATCTTTTGCCAATCAAAACGATCGTCGGGAATTTCTTCAACGGCATCTTGTCCTTCAGATAAAATCTTCCACATGGATTCGATATCACGCGCCTTTGGAAATCGTCCACTCATCCCTATAATCGCAATCGGCTCGTCCAACTGGGTTCTTCCTACACGTAATGAAAATCGCGGATGAACAGGACGTGTTCGCTTGGGCTTTACCGGCGCAGACGAAACTGAAGCAACTTTAACAGGAGGCGTTTCATCTTCTTGGTAAAACATCTGAATGAGGGTTTCGTGTTGGGTTAAAAAATGACCGGTAAGCCGCTCCAACGTTGAATGACCAAAAAACAATGCCGGTGTAATCTCAACCCCATAATGTTCTGTAAGTGTACGTGCGAATGCGGCTAAACTCAGCGAATCAAATCCAAAGTCAGCTAAGTTGGCTAAAACATCTAGTTTGTCTCGATTGATTTTAACAAGCTGACTCACTAACTCTTTTAAATCCCAGATCACGCATTCCTCCACGCTCAACCTTCTCATCTCGTAGCGCCTGCCTTTGCTCACAACGCTAGCTGTCATCGACGTGTAGGGGACAGAGGACTCTTGTGATAGACCCAGAAACTGATGCACACGATCCGGTTTTCCGACTAACACCAAATGCTGTGTCTTCTCTTGAGATAGAAGATCACCAAAGAGAGCTAACCCTTCCTGTGATTCTAAAAAGCGCTGACCACTGGATTTAAGATACAACTGAATTTGTTCACCATGGTCACGCCCTATTCCACCATCCTTCCAGAGTGGCCAGTTGATCACGATCGCCTTGCCCAAACGTTTTCCTTGGGTTTGCAACTCATTCCGATAATCCGTATATGCCATTTGAAAACGGTTTCCGATAGCATAATCACAAGACCCAAAATCTCCCAGCATGGCGGAACTCGAAGAAAAGTAGCAGATAAAATCTAAGGGTTCTTCACTCAAGACTTCATCGAGTGTAAGCGTCCCTTTTATCTTAGGATCCAATACGTTCCGAAAGCTCTCAATATCCTTTTCAAAGATGACTCGGGTTCCTTCAATTCCCGCTGCGTGAAGCACTCCATGAATGGGACCAAAACGTTTTTTTGCGATCTTTAACCCCTTTTTCATACTGTTTGAGTCACAAACATCTGCTTGGAGATAAAAAACGGAACTGCCCGTTTTTTCCACCGCTTGAATGCGAGATTGCTTTTCGGGGGTAAGCGCTGATCGACCTGTCAAAATAAGATTTGCAGCATATTTTTTTGAAAGGTGTTCTGCAAACAGCAACCCAAGTCCGCCACAGCCACCTGTTATTAAATAAGTATCCCCTTGCTTGAATGGACATTTCTCACCTTCTTTTAAAGAAGTCGGCTTTACCTGACATATATGTCGCTTGCCGCTTTGATACAAAACACTTCGAACGTTGTCAGCCTGGAGTTCTCCCCAAAGTTTCTTCACCCAACTGTGCATACCCGTTTCATAAAAGACCACAGCCACGTTGGTCTTCGGAAAAGCCAACCCCAAAGATCGTTCGAACCCTATCCAAGATTCCACGTAACAACGCTCTAGTGTATTCTCAAACGGACCTGCTAATAAAAAACGTTTTGAATTCAGTTTAGCCATAGCCATCGTTTGAAGGATGTAAATGATAGAAGAAGGATCTTGAATACAACGAGAGTCTTCTAGAGCCCAGAGATAGAGGATCGCATCTATCTCATCGTGATCTTTCCGAATACACTTAAAGGCCTTTTCATACGTATCTTTATCTGTCTCTGAAATGCTGTAATGGCATCTTGAATGTTTTTCGTAGTGACTGTTTTGTGAGATGAAGATTACTTTTGTTTGAGGATCCAGGGCTTTTATTTCTTTACGAAAGGTTCGTTGATTTTTTGTGCTGGAAAGAAAACAAATCAAGGTTTTAATCTGAACGGGAGAAGCTTTTGGCAAAGCTTGTTTTTGCCACACTTCTTCAAAAGTCATCTGTTCATACCTGTCTTGATTAGACGGAATAGCCCTTTGGCTTATATTTGATTCGCCAAAATTTTCAGGCATCGTCTCTATATAATTACGTCTTTCTAATCCTCTCATCCGAACGCAAATGTTTCCGTTTTCATCGCACAGATCAACATCGAGCTTCTGCGACACCTGCCCCGGTGTGCCCTTACGGCTTTGAATCAGCACCCAAGGATTGGAAGGGCAACGCCCAAAGACTTCCATAGATTCTAAAGCAAAAGGCAATAACGGTTCAGGGTTCAGGGTTCTCGGTTTTTGGTTAATAAACGCTAAGCCAATAGAAACCTGAAGAACCGAGTCCAACAGGCTCGGATGAAGGGTGAAGTGATCTTTTGTACTGAGGATAGAGGAAGGCAGGGTCAATTCAGCCAACGCTTGGTTCTCTCCAATATAGATCTCTTCTCTATTCCCTGATAAGCAGGCCCATACTCAATCCCCATCCTTTTAAAGGTCGCATAGCATTCGTCAGCGCTTAAAACATTTTGAGCACACATTTTCTGCAAAGATGTCAGATCGAGAGGGGGTACTTGACCCGAAGAACTGAAAGTCGCTAGGCCTTGGTTATGGACAATCGAATTGATTGCGGATTCCGGATTGTGGATTGCGGATTTTTCATCCGTCGGATGGGCGGTGTAGATTTCGTAGGCGATCTCTCCGTTTTCTTCGGGGAAGAGCCCGATATGAATTTCTTCGACATGGCTGTTGGCAGGAAACTGTTTTTCCCAGACAATGTCTTTAAGCTGAATACTCTCTTCGGAGACTCCAACCGTCTTTTCTACGGCCGCTCTTCGCCATCTCAAGATAGGCCATTCCAGGAAGGACCCTCCGGCCTTGTATCACATGATCCGCGAAGAAAAATTCATCCCCAGTAAAAGTCGAACTGAAGCGTTGCTCTTCAAAATCTGACGTGTTCTCATGCACCAACGGATGTAGTTCTTTTCCCCTTTCCGCAATCCGCATTTCGCAATCCGCATTTCCTTCAATCCAATAGCGCTCTTTCTCAAACGGATATGTCGACAAACTGATTCGCTGCGGTTTCTTTTCGGTATGCAAGGTATTCCAATCAAACTCTACCCCCTTAACCCACAGGTCTAACAGCTTTGAGTATTTGCCTTTATGCACCCATACATCGATAATTTTGGCCATATCCTTATCTGCAGCAAAAATCGATAAGGCCTTTCTGTCCCGTCTAATATTTCCTCTATACACATTTTTTGTATCTTCTTTGCCCTGAATAAAGGTTTGCAGCGTTTCCTTAAGTTCGTTGATTGAGCTCACGATAAATCCCAGTCGTTCTTCCATCGCTTCCCGCCCCACCTGAAGGGTATAGGCCACGTCTTGAAGACGTGGCGTCAAAGGTCGAAGGTCCAACGCCAAAGGATGGAGGTAATCAATAAGATGTTGGGCATACGCTCTGAGCCGATCTTCATTTTTCGCTGACAAAACGATCAAAACGGGGCGGTCAACAGGAACCTTCGACCTTCGACCTTGGACCTTGGACTCATCGAGGTATTCCTCGATGACAAGGTGTGCGTTTGCTCCTCCAAATCCAAACGAACTCACTCCGGCTCGACGAGGCACTGTATTTCCATTGGGATCTTGCAATGCTTTCCACGCTTGAGATTGCTGCACGACATAAAATGGACTGCCTTTTAAATCAATATACGGATTGATCTCATCGCAATGAAGGCTTTTGACTAGTCGCTTATGTTTCAGCTGCAAAATGACTTTTATCAAACCGGCGATACCCGCTGCTAATTCCAAATGACCAATATTGGTTTTTACGGAACCTAAGCCACAATGAGCCTCTTGAACCTGAGCCTCTTTCTCTCGATACAATGTTCTAAATGCAGTTTTTAATCCATTGATCTCAATTGGATCTCCCAATGCCGTTCCTGTTCCATGAGCTTCGATGTAACTGATCGTTCTAGGATCGACACCCGCTTTTCTGTATGCACGAATGAGAAGTTCCGATTGAGCTTTAGGGTTTGGCGCTGTTAAAGAATTCGCTCGTCCTCCATGATTTTCTGAACTTCCTCGAATCACTGCATATATATGGTCACCGTCTGCTTCTGCCGCTTCACGTTTTTTGAGAAACAGCATTCCAACCCCTTCGCCACGAACGTACCCATTGGCTTTATTGGAAAATGTTTTGCATCGACCATCCAGGCAAAGCATACCTGCATTGCTAAAACTTATATGCCCAGCCGGTATGGTAATGGTGTTCACCCCCCCGACAAACGCTTGATCACACCCTTCCGCTTCCATAGCCAAAATACCTCTATGGACAGCGACCAACGACGAGGAACAGGCCGTTTCGATCGGTTCACTCGGGCCATGTAGGTTTAAAAAATAACTCATCCGGTTTGGACCTACAGAAGGGAGCATACCCGTGGAACTATACCCTTCAACGGCCGTGTTTGAGCTTCCCATCACATCCACATAACCGGTACTTCCGGTTCCAACAAAGATACCTGTATTGGTTCCTGAAAGACTGGAAGCTGAATAACCCGCATCCTCCAAAGCCAACCAAATATAGGTCATCAACAGTCTTTGTTGAGGGTCCATCAACTCGGCTTCACGAGGAGATATTCCAAAAAATAGCGGATCAAAATCCCCTACCCCATCAATAAAACCTCCCCATTTGACATTGGTTTTATTAGGCTCTTTCTGAGGGTCCCCATATAACTCTTCCCAATCCCACCGATCTTTGGGTATCTCTATAATACAATCTTTTTCATCTTTTAGGTTCTTCCAGAATTCATCAATCGTGTTCGCCATCGGGAAACGACCGCTCATCCCAATGATGGCAACGTCCAGTTTGCCTCGCTCTTTTCTTTCTGGGATCTTTTTGAAAGGTTTACGATGAGTGCCATTGGGCTTGTGGATATTTTCCCTTAAGCGATTCATCATATTTTCAGCAACCTGTCGGGAGATTTTTCCCGTCTTGTAATCTTGTGTCACTTTAGAAAACAATTTTTGCTGAAGTGTATCTATAGACCATCTTATTCCAATTCATTGAGTAATTCTGAAGCGTTGATTTCGTTATTTAGAAATTTGCCATATAATGCTTCTGAAAAAGATTGTTGTTGAGGATCTGCTTGTATAGCGCTGCGGCCGAAATCATTTGCTTGTCTGTCTTTTTCCTGCGTCATCTCTTCAATACAGTGGATGATTTCGTTTATGGTCGAAAACTCAAAGAAATCAGGTGGCTTTGTATCTACCGAAAACCTTTCATTCACAGAATCTGACAATGCGGCAATGGTCATCGAATTAAACGAATATTCACTAACGCTGTTGTTTACATCAATTTCTGTTGGTGATACCGAGAGGATAGCCGCAATCATATTTTGCATTTCGTCCTTGATTGAGCTCGAATCAACGGGAATTTTTGGATCATTCTTTTCTACTTTCTCTTCTTCAGCACTCTGTGAGTTTTGCAAGTCAACTTCTACGGTGGGACCCTCCTCATCTGCACTGATTTCCTTCTTTATGACCGACGCATTGACCTGAGGGAAATAAGAGATATCATGCTCAAAAGAGTAAAGTGGCAAGCTTATCTTTTGTATTGAAAAAGGTTTTAAAACAACGGACCAATCAAACTCTTCTTGCGTTATCCATAACTCAACCAATGAATCAATGGTTTGATCTTCGAGGGGAGGATATTGTATTTTCGAAGATGATCTTTTTTTAGTACGCCCATACTTAACATCTGCGATACCGTGAATGCTATCGGTGTCGAAATCCTTTAATATGGCCTTTAGTCTCTCTATTAAATCATCAAAAGAACTTATTTTTATGGATAGGCGATACTCAAGAAATGATTTAGAACTATTTGTTGTGTATACAATTCGTTCTAGCTGATTTGCTAACTTGGAATTTGATTCTAAAAAGTGAATAAACACTTCACAGTATGCATACAGGGATTTTGGTGATTTTGCAGATAAGCAAATGGGATAATGAGAAATCTTTAATGGCGTGTCTTCTTCATCCCGTGGGATGTGTTCTTCTAGCAATGCATGCGCTGTTGAGCCGGAGAAATTAAAGGAATGAACACTCGCATAGCGCACCTGATTTTTTTCTTGGTTTTCCAGTATAGGAAACGGGTGTTGTTTGTTTACTAAAAACAAAGGGGATTTCTCTAACCGGATGTTTTTATTAACCTTTTCAATATGTAAGGTGGGCGGAATCGTTTTATCATAGAGAAGCATGACGGACTTGATTAATCCCGCAATTCCACTACCGGCTTCGGTATGACCAATATTTGATTTAATGGACCCTAACCCACAATAATTTGTCGGCAACGTAATTCCCTGTTCCTTTGCCAACTGCTTCAGGGCTTTAGCAATGACATTAAATTCAAGCGCATCGCCCATTTCTGTTCCCGTGCCATGGGCTTCCACATGAACCACCTGTCGTGGATCGACCTCGGCCCTTTTATAAACCTCGGTAATCAATTCCACATGTTTAGGGCTGTTGGGTTGGACGTAAAAATAAGACTTTCCCCCATGGTTGGTTCCCGAAGACTTAATCACTCCATAAATGTGATCTTTATCTTTTACTGCTTGGTCATACTTCTTTAAAAATATGGCCGCGAACAATTCGCCTTTACTCCAACCGTCACCTCCATCGGCAAATGCTTTGCACCGCCAATCTTTCGCTAAATAATCCATGGATTGGTACATGTAAAACGCGTTGGCATGACAGATAAAATTAACACCACCGGCAATCGCTGCCTCACAAACGCCGTACTGAAGATCTTTAACGGCTTGGTCTATGGCGTATAAAGAACTACAACATGCCGTTTCAATTGCTTGACTGGGTCCATTCAGATCAAAAAAGTATGAGGTGCGGTTCGCAATACTGGATAAAGCATTGCCCGTCCCCACATAAGCCAATGACACCGCAGATTTAGCATCGGTCAAAAAATAGCTGTATTCACTACCCACAGCCCCAACATAAACCCCTACCTTTCGACCGGAAAAGGAAAGTGGATAATACCCGGCATCTTCAATCGCATGCCATGTGGCTTCCAAAAATAAACGCTGTTGGGGGTCCATGGCCATCATTTCTTCTTCTGACAAATTGAAAAATGCAGCATCAAATTTATCGGCATCTTCAATAAAGCCTGCATAAAGTCCTTTTAAATGTTTAATTTCTTGATCGTAAACACGGTATATAGATGTTCGACGTGGTTCAGGTAATTCCGTGATTAAATCATCCCCTGCTCTGATTTTGTCCCAAAACTCACGAACATTATTCGCCCCCGGAAAAAGTCCACCTATTCCAACAATCGCAACACCCGTATCTATATCAGATGAATTCGAGGAAAGAGTATGAGGTGTGGAAGAAGGGAATGGGCTGATTCCTCTATTTTCTAGATAGGGTGTAGATCCTCCGGATGCTGCGCCATGGCTGTCACCCGCCTTGACATTTACGGTCACGGTCGGTAACGCCGGGGCTACTTCATGCGTACTTTGTGAAGGACTCCCTGAAGAGGGTTTAAGCTGCATATAAGCACAGATCTCTTCTTCAAACTCATCCACAAGGAACTCAACGATATCCTCAATATTGGTATACTCAAACATCGTTGTCGGGGGTATATCCATCTTCATTCGATGACTCATCTGATCGGTTAACTCATTGACTGCAATAGAATCCAACCCCAGCGGTTCTAAACTTTCATCTAAGGGTACTTCTTCAACGTCAACCTTTAAAAAATCAGCTATATTTTTTTGGAGTTCAGCTGTGAATAGCTCTTTTATGTCTCCCGTCTCTATATCTGCTGATTCAGGATGATCGGGTGTCCCGCTTGCATGTGCCTCGTTTTGTGAAACGGATTCAGGCTGATTGTTTCTGGCGTTAATGGGTTCCTGCGGTTTTTCTTTTGTTTTAGCCGCTAAACTGGAACTCGTAGTGGGGAGGTTTTGAAATGACTTACAAAAATAACCATTAAACAATGCATAGATAGTACCTTCTCCATCCTCAATCGAGATATCATATCGAGGCAGCTTGCCTGTTCGTTCTCTGGCCATGGCATAGACTTTTTTTTCAGGAGCGATCGGATGCAAAAAATGAAATTGATCCATCGCAAATGGAACGGCTGGCGATGACTCAGACGCTTTTTCAATAGCAAACCCATTACAAACGCCCAAAGAAGAATCGTAGAATGGAATTTCAGGCAATGGCAATGATGATAAATTCGGTTCTAAAACACCGAGCATTGTCTGGTCGACACGATAGATTTCTGACAAACGCTGAAAATCGGATCCATGCCTCTGCTTTGAGCCAGAAGAACCCGCCAAATTCCAATACGCCTCTTTTTCAATAATAGGCCTAAGGCCTTCAATCGCCAAACGGTCTATCTGCGAGGAAAGATCGACTGTCTTTAGTTGCTGATCCAACTGAAGCTGCCCTTTACAGCATAACTTTTTCTGCTCTTTTTGAAGAAGGCGAAAATGCCCAGAACCCGTAAACTCAAAAAGCATGGTTGATGATTCATGGCTTAAATCAAATGGCATTACCCAAGCCACATTTTTAACGGTGAACGTATCGCGTTTAAAAACACGTTGAGCAATATGGGTAAGAAGCGCTAAGTATCCAACTCCTGGCATAATAGGCAGCCCTTCGACAACATGTTGATTCATAAAATAGTCACCGTGATAGATCGTACATTCCACGCACGTGAGCTCCCCCTCTTGTACTACGACCATTCTCTCTTCAATAGGAGGTAAAGAGGCAGATCTTTGTGCTAATGAAGTTCGCTCTGTTTTTTGCTTTAATTGATGGATCTTCCCTATAAAAGGAACGGGGGGTAGAGGGAGTTTAGGATACGTTGAATCATGGTAAAGACGTATCCAAGGTATATCCATGCCATGCACCCAACACACAGATAGATCCCGAACAATTCTTTTCTCAAGATAACTCTCTAACAACTCATTGGTCTTTTCAGGAGCGAAGACATCATCTTTAGAAATGATATGTTTATTTTTCTTCCCGCTCAAGAAGTCCTTACAACATTCCAATAAAGAGATATATGAATTGGCCAAAAAAATGGTCCTGCAATCAAGGTATCGCTCTCTTCCGATGAGAGTCAGTGATAAGGCTTTAAGGAGTTGTTTATCCCCTGAACACAAAGATCTATAGCGTGTTTGATGGGAAGGGACATTCAAGTGAATATAGATGTCTTGAACATACGCCATCAGTATTTCTTTTGTCTTCGCAGAAAGAATTATGGGGAACGCATCTATATCTTCCTCCAAAGTTTTGCACTGCTGTTTATCGATATGATTACTCATAACCACATGCGCATTCGTTCCCCCTAGATCGTAAGCACAACAGGCCTCTATGAATGGAAAAGCAGACTCTATACCGATAAAATCGAGACCAGCAGATTTGATGTTTTTATCCCTATTTTTAGGGCTATACGTATCCACCGTCCAAGCGCCCCAACATTGAGCAATGGTAAATCCTGAGCGTGTTCCCTTAGTCCGCAATTGATTCCTCCAACGCGCAAAGACGTTTTGAAATGTAGCAGAATATCCATAGTCAGAAGAACCCCGAATTCCAAATGCCGCCATTGAAGAAAAGAGCATAAAAAAGTCCAAAGGTTCATCCGCCGTTAATTCATCCAAATAGCGTGTTCCCTGTACTTTCGCTTGGATCACCCTTTCAAAAGATTCCCATGGCTTTGACACAATCAATTCGTCTTCAACCAACCGAGCGAGATGAATCACACCATGAATGGGGCCCACTTCTTTTTTGATTTTAGTATAGACTTTTTGAAGGGCTGCCTGATCGGTAATGTCTACAGAATGATAAATAACCTTTGAGCCTAAAGATTCGAGTTTTTGACATGTTGTCTGCTTGGTTTTATCCCACCCCCCCCGTGATAGAATAACCAACGTTGATTGACGTTGTTTAGCTAATTCTTCACACACTAATTCTCCCACAGGACCTAATCCCCCCGTAATAATATAGGTCCCATCAGGACGAAACGTAGCGGGTAATGATGGTTCTAGGTTCGTTTCTACGAGTTGAGGGACGAGACGGTCTGAGCCTTCATAACGAGCCTCAAAAAATGGAACAGGACTCTTGATCTCCATTTGATCAAAGAGCCACTCTTTTAGAAGGCGCTCATGCCTTGCTGCAGGAATATCTTTATCGTACATCCCGATACATCTCCAAACATGTTGGTTGTTTTCCATCATGGCGGATTTCAAAAACCCGGAAAGCGCTTCACTGTTCAAGTGAGGGTGTGAAGGAGTTCCCTCATAGATGTAATAAATCTTTATGGGTTCATTCCATGCACTTTTCATTAAGTATTGGCTTAAGCGAAATACATCGGACACATTAGATTCAGCAGAGGGATCCTCTTGATCTTCTCTACGCTTAGGCCCCAAAAAGAAAACAACATCTGGCGTTTGTTTAAATGAATGCTCATCCATTTTATGTGGATTCAATATCTGAATTTTAAAAGGCTCTGATAGATTGGCAGATTCTTCCAACTGCTTTAGTAAACTACAAAGACCTTTTTGATCTTTTTCATCAGCGGACAAAACATAGATCATTTTCCCCGCGTATTCTTTTAAACGACCGTTCCAATCAACATCGTCAGGTATAGATTCAGGGAGCCAATCTTCTTTGATAAAAAGCCATTGTTTTTCGGAATTGGAATCTATCCTAGATAAGTTCTGCTTCTCAGATTGCAGTTTCAATGATTTCTGACTTCCGACCTCTGTCTGTTCTATCCAATATCGTTCCCTCGCAAAAGGATATGTTGGCAAACTGATTCGACGAGGCTTTTCTTCGCCATGCAGCTTGCTCCAGTCAAATAGCATTCCCTTAACCCATAGGTCCAAGAGTTTAGAGTATTTGCCTTTACAAACCCAAGCATCTATGGCTTTTTGCAAGTCTTCATCAGCCGTAAAAACAGCAAGGGCGTCATCACTCCGTTTGACCTGTCCACGATAAAGGTCTTCCACATCATCTCTATCTTCTAAAAACCCTTTGAGGTTTTCTACCAATTCCTCTGCGGATCCTACGATTAGCCCCAACCGTTCTTCCATCGCCTCTCGACCGACCTGAAGAGTGTAGGCCACGTCTTCAAGACGTGGCGTCAACGGTCGAAGGTCCAACGTCGAAGGATGGAGGTAATCAATAAGATTTTGGGCATACGCTCTGAGACGATCTTCATTCTTCGCTGACAAAACGATCAAAGCGAGGCGGTCAACAGGACCCTTCGACCTTAGACCTTGGACCTTGGACTCATCGAGGTGCTCCTCGATGATTACATGCGCATTCGCTCCTCCTGCACCAAAGGAAGACACCCCGGCAATTCGAGGGTATTCCTTTGTTTCTCCATTGAATCGAAAAATGGGGCATTTCCAGTCTTCAAGCTTTTGTTGAACCACAAAAGGAGTTTTCTCAAAATTTATGTTCGGATTCAGCACCTCTGAATGCAGAGAAGGCACCAATTGTCCGTATTTCATTTGAAGGACGACTTTCGTCAAGCCCGCAATTCCCGCAGCGCTCTCCGCATGCCCCATATTCGATTTTATCGAGCCAATTGCACAATACTGCTTATCCGATACTCCTTCGCCCTCGAAAGATGTGTCTTTTGAAACATTCTCAAACGCACGTGTTAATCCGGAAATTTCAATGGGATCCCCAAGAACGGTGCCTGTCCCGTGAGCCTCTATATAACTGAGCGTTCTAGGATGAACACCGGCTCGTTCTAACGCTCCGGCAATCAAGCTACATTGAGCATTCGGGTTTGGCACGGTATACCCATTGGTTTTTCCACCCGCATTTAGCATGCTTCCTTTAATAATTCCGTAGATATGATCCTGATCTGCAACGGCTTTAGGCAACGGTTTTAAAACGATGGCGCCTACGCCTTCTGCATCGACAAAACCGTCGGCCTGATCACCAAAAGTCTTACATTGATCGCCTGAAGAAAGCATTGTCATTTCGCTCAGCGCTACGTAATGAACCGGATGCAGAATTAAGTTCACCCCTCCAGCGATCGCGCATTCGCTCATGCCGCTATACAAACTTTCGAGAGCTAGATGAATGGCCGTCAGTGAAGCCGAGCAGGCGGTATCCACGGCAATGCTTGGCCCCTGAAAATTCATTAAGTAGGAGATCCGATTTGCAATCGACCAATAACCGGGGTGAGACGCATACGTACTGTTCATCACGCCCACAAATACTCCAACTTTTCGACTCTCACAAAGCGTAGCGCCGGTGTAACCTGCATCTTCTATACTCGCATAAGCCTCTTCTAAAAATAAACGCGCTTGAGGATCCATCCGTTCTGCTTCCCTTGGAGATAATCGAAAAAATAAAGGATCAAATTTATCGATATCTTCCAGAAACCCGCCCCAACGAGTATAGTAGCTTCCCTGTTTTCCCTTTTCTTCATTAAAATAGCGTTTCCAGTCCCAACGATCTTGAGGAATCTCTGTAATACAGTTCTTACCTGATTTTAAATGTTTCCAAAATTCGTTTACATCCTTGGCTTGAGGATACCGACCGCTTAACCCGATAATAGCCACGTCTTGAACGTTAAACGTTTGAGAAGCCGAAGGTTTTATTGCTAGCTGAGGTAAAGTCGAAGGCTTGATTTTTGACGCTGGCAAGGAGGTAAAACGTCGAGACTTTATACTTATAGATTTAAACGCAGGAGGAGCATCAGAGAGAGCTATTTGTTCTTCAACCTCATTAGCTCCACCCCCTACCTGCTGAATAAGTATATCTTTTTGAGTTTCGATTAAATGGTCAACCAAAGCATCTAAAGTTTGGACTTCGAAAAACAAAGTACTACTGATATCTTCAAACACTTTCCCCAGCGTATTGGTAAGTTGGACCACTAAAATCGAATCCAGTCCATACTCTTCCAAAGGCTTCGATGGATCGAGCTGGTGACTCGATATTTTGATGCTCGAGGCAACCAGTTTTTTGAGATAGGCTACACTTTTTTCTCGTAATGAGGTTGGAACTTTTCCTTTCGTTGGTATTTCAACCGTTGCAATAGATTCGGAAGACACTTTTGATATCTGAGGGGCTTTTCTTTTTCTTGTGGATGCAAGTGCTTGTTGTTGCCTGATGAGCCCATCGCTTTCAGTCACGATAACCTGTTGTCCCCATTTATGAGCTTTTTGGGCTGGGAAAAAAGTGGAATGAAAGCCTTCTTCTTCCAACACATTAGCCCACGTTTCTGGTGTTAACCCGGGACAGCCGGGAATGCGTAGCGCCTCATCATCATAGAGCCACCACCCTTCCAATAAACCAAATGTCAGATGGTTAAACAGCGTACTCATGCTCAGCTCATTCATCAGAAGTAAGCCATGTTTCCGCAATGCTGCTTTTGCATTTCGAAGCGTCTGGCGTATATTTCTTGTGGCGTGCAAGACATTGGTCGCGATCACCAGATCATAGTGGTCGCCCTGAATTCCCTGTCCGGAAAGCGGTTTACTGACATCAAAAATGTGGGTGGTCAGATAAGGGTTTCCAGGTGCGTACTGTTCTTCGGCGTGTATCAAAAAGGCTTTCGAAAGATCCGTGTAACAGTATTCTTGGATCTGATCCTGAAACGGACGAAGTTGAGGCAAGAGTCCAGCAGTCGTTCCTCCGGTCCCGGCGCCTATTTCAAGAATCTTTACGGGTGTAGAAGGATCATCAGCAAACCGCTTTTGAAGATATACTAGGACGGTATGACACAACACTTCATTATAATAATCAGCTACAACGTTCCCTTTATAGACCTCCCCTACCAATTCCATAGAGGAATTTGAGAACATGACATCCGTGGCCAGTTTTTTCCCAACAAGAATGTCAGGCAGGGCACGCAAGCAAGCCTCTAGTAAAACGACCTGTGCTTTTTGACTAACATCTTCCATCAACGGAAGCTTTGCCTCATCCCATTGCTTCCATAGTTCTTTAAGATCAAAGAAAGAAGCAAAACTTCCATCATCATGAAGATACCCCTTTCTTCTCAAAACCTGGAGGCTTTCTTCAAGCCATCGGTCATAAAGACTCAAGAGTTTTGTTTTTGCTCTGAAATCTGAACGTTTAAATTTCTTTTCTTTTAATACGCTCATGCACTGTAGGCTGCCACAAAGTAGTTTAGGGAGAAGGTCCTTCATCACCCCCATGTGCAGCTCTCCTGCTGCTGACTGATGGGTCGCTATTCCTTGTTTTGTAAACTGTTTATCTAAACTTCCAATGTAGGAGGAGATCGCTTCTGGATATAATGATACCCATTCTTTCGTAAGCAGGTCCCCCATCGCTCCAGGCCGCAAGGTTTTGATGAGAACAAATTGATCGAGGGGACCTTGAATGAGGTTCACTAACGCGTCCATTCCGTCTTCAGGCTCAATGGAACCTATACCGGCTTTTTCCATACGACTTTGGTAAGCAGGATCGGTCACAATTCCCACACTTCCCCAATATCCCCAGTTTATGACCTTCACTGCACAGGACCACTCGTTAGCCAGTTGGTGGGCAAAAGCATCTTTAAACGTACACCCAGAAGCATAATTACTTTGCCCTGGCGATTTGGTAAAGGATTGTATTGAAGAGAAAAATAGAACAAAATCTAACGCTTCTTTTTGGAATACTTGAGCTAATCGCACACTCACATCAACCTTAGCCGAGAACCCCGCATGGAAACGTTCTTCATCCATGTTCGTCAGGCTTTTGTCCAAGAGGACAATGGCCGCATGAATCACACCATGGATTTGAGAATGGGTCTGCTTGATTTCTTCATACGCTTTTTGTAAGGATTCGAGTTTCGTGACGTCGGCCTGAATATACGTAGGAGCACGGCCTATTTTGGCTAACGCATCCAGTTTGGCTTGAATCGTTTTTTTCTTTTTGCGTCTGCCAATCCAAATAATCTGGGCCTGGTAGTTTTCGATCATGTACCTGCTCCAAACCTCGCTGATTCCTCCAGCTCCTCCGATCACGACATAGACGCCTTGCGAACGATACGGGTGTTGGTCTACTGAGAATTCTCGAACAGGAACCAGGGCTTGATGAAACCATTCATTCCCTCGATAAGCTAACGCGTCTCCTTGAGCATCAACAGGCAACATAAACATTTCTTGAACAGGCCAATCCGCATCGGTTTCTACATCTAGAAGACGTATCTTCCAGTTGGGATATTCCTTTGCCAAAGAGCCCATGATACCGTGAATACCCGCATGTACAGGATTCACGACATCCTTCTTGCAGACGGCTTGGGTCTGGCTAGTGATCACCGTCCACCCTAATTCCTTGGCCCCATAATCCGAAACAAGCAATGCTTTCACCAGTCGGAAAACCTGATAAACCCCTTGGGATTGATCTTTGATAAGAGACTCTTCTGTCAAAGCGTTTAAAGGTCGATCGGGAGCAATCCAAACGATATGATCTATAGGGTCCAATGCGCTGAGGCGGCTCGCTATTTGTTCGACGTCTTCTTCGGCATCAATCTCCAAAGGTTGCGCATCCAGATAAACTTCCTGAATAGCATTTTTTTGTTTTTTGGTTCCTCCTACAATCAATACCTGCTCGGTTTGCGCTGGAAAGAAGGACTTTTGTTCTGGCATGGAAATAGGATTCCACACCGAACTTATCATCGTCAAACCAACTGCAGGTTCGATAGATTTTTCAGAAGAGACAGCCTCTTGTCGAGACCCCAATTCAAGCTCCCCTGCTAACACCCGAAAAGAAAACTCCTTCATCCGCACACAAACGTTTCCTTGATCATCGCACAGATCCATGTCGAGTTTCTGCATTTTAGATTCTGGTGCACTTTCATTCGCATATCGAATCAAGGCCCACATGCTTGATGTGCAAGGTCTATAAATCTGAAGTTCCTTCAGCGCAAAGGGTAATAAGGGTTCAGGGTTTAGGGTTCCCGGTTCACGGTTGGCATAAGCTAATCCTATAGAAGCCTGAAGGGCTGAATCTAGCAAACTCGGATGCAGGACGAATTGATCTTCGGTGCCAACAACGCAGGCCGGCAAAGAAAGTCGGGCCAGGACCTGACCTTCTCCTATATACACATTCTCGATCCCCTGATGGCTCGGACCATACTCAACGCCCATCGTCTTAAAGACCTTATAGCATTTCTTTACGCCTAGAACGTTTTGATTACAGGCTTCCTGCAAGGCTTTTAGATTGAGCTTCGGAGATTGGTCTACCGAGCCGAACAATGCCACCCCTTGACTGTGTACGATTGAATTGATTGCGGATTCTGGATTGTGGATTGCGGATTTCCCATCCGACGGATGGGTCGTGTAGACTTTATACTGAATCTGTCCGTTCTCTTCGAGGAAAAGCCCAATATGGATCTCTTTGGCATGGTCATTGACTGCAATGGGTTGTGCCCACACAATGTTTCTGAGTTGAACCCCCGGTTGATCTTTTTCAGAGGAACCGATCGTCTCTTCTACAGCAACCCTTGCCATTTCGAGATAAGCCACTCCTGGCAACACTTTCTGGCCTTGCACCACATGATCGGCTAAGAAAAATTCTGTTCCTGTAAAGATAGAACTGAAACGTTGTTCAGAGAAATCAGATGTATTTTGATGTAAAAGCGGATGAAGGTTACTGACAATCGCTGAATTCGTTTGACCGTTAGTTTCGTTTTCCTTTTCAGCGCCCCAATACCGTTCTTTAGCAAATGGGTAAGTAGGCATCGAAACCCTTGAATACCCTTCACCGAACAATTTATCGAATTTCAAACGATAGCCCTGAATATATAAATCGGCCAGGGTCGATAGATGTTCTAAGTACAGAACATGATCGTCTGTGGTTTGACATTCCTCAATGCATTGATTGCCATAACGCTTCAAAGAAACTTGTTCTCTGTGCTCTTTGGCATTAAACTCTGAGACATAGATGGATGGGTGTTTTCCTTTTTTCAACCATTTTTGAAGCCATTCGATCAATTCCTTTTGATTGTGCGCGACACAAGCAAGTCGATGATCCAAATGACTTCTGCCCATTAAAAGAGTATAACTTACGTTTCCAAGATCGATTTTCTCCGCTTGTTTGAAGAAGCTTAAAACATTTTCTACTTGACAACGTAATTGTTCTGCTGTTTTTGCTGAAGTCACGATCAAGTACCCCGGTTTTTCTGAATGTCGTCGTTCTATTTCAGGGGCCTCTTCAATCACTATATGGGCATTGGTACCACTCCATCCAAACCCACTGATTGTTGCGCGACGAACTGCATTATCTTCCACCGTCCAATCTCTTAGCCTCGTGTTGACGTAGAAAGGGCTTTTATCGAGATTAATGGCGGGATTACCGTCTTTATAATTCAGTGAAGGTGGAATCGCCTTATTTTGAAGCGATAATAGAACTTTGAGTACACCGGCAATACCAGCAGCCGGAGCAGCATGTCCTATATTTGTTTTCACGGATCCAAGGGCACAATACGATTCTTTTTGGGTGTGATGACGAAATGCTCTACGAAGCGCTTCATACTCAATCGGATCTCCGAGAGAGGTACCCGTGCCATGTGCTTCCACCATTTGAATCGTTTCAGGATGAATCTTAAAGCGTTCATAAACTTCTCGCTCCAGGCGTTCCTGGGATTTAGCGCTGGGAGCCGTAATTCCGTTGGTATTTCCGTCCTGATTGATCCCACTTCCACGTATGACTCCATAAATGTGATCTCCATCGGAAATCGCTTCATCAAGCCGTTTCAGCATTACCACGCCTACTCCTTCTCCCGGAATAAACCCATCCGCTCGATCGTCAAACGTATAACAACGCCCCGAAGGTGATAGCATTCCGGCCCTGTTTGCCATAATGAAAAAATCAGGGGTAAACTGAACAAAAACACCTCCGGCTAAAGCGACTTCAGTTTCTCGAGTCCATAATGCCTGACACGCCAAATGAATAGCGACTAGAGAACTTGAACAAGCGGTGTCGAGCGCTACAGCAGGCCCTTTTAGGTTTAAGCAATAGGCAATCCGAGCTGGGACAAGAGAATCCGAATTATTCCAAAGTGCTTGAGCCGGAAGATTCTCTGAAAACAGCCTTGAGTAATCTCCTGTAACGCACCCTACGTAAACTCCACACCGTTTTTCTTGAATATTTTCCCCCGCATAACCAGCATCTTCTAATGCCTTCCAGCATTCCTCTAAAAAGAATCTTTGTTGGGGATCCATATAGGTTGCTTCCACCCCTGAAATCTTGAAAAACAAAGGATCAAACTTGTCGATATCATCAAGAAAACTTCCATAATTACAAAAACCCTTAGCGTTTTCTCCATCTATATGACTTGAAAGATCCCATCGCGAAGCCTTTTCAACTAGATCGTGGCCTTGCGCTAAATGCTCCCAAAATTCAGCGACATTCTTAGACTTTGCAAAACGCCCGCTCATCCCAATAATGGCAATCGGTTCACGCTTAATATCCTCCTTATTCGTTTCTACAGATTGAATGCCGGCCCCCAGATTATCGCTCTTGCTAGACAAAGGCTTTGGACGAGCATTCCGAAAAGGATTATCTTTGTCTTTTACATAAACGCGATCCTTCTCGTTGTATGGAACTGAAATAGTTCCTTCGAAAGAAGATAAAATATATTTAGTCAGTTCATTAACAGAGTTATAATCAAACAAAATGATTGTTTGCATTTCCACTTTCAACGTTTGACTGATTGTCTCAACAAATTTGACGCCAAGAATTGAATCGACTCCATAACTCGAAAAAGAGTCTTCGACATCGATTTCGGCCGTTTCCATTTTTAGCAGCATGGCAAGCTTCTCTATAATGGTCGCTTTTACATAATCATAAGATGCCTGTTGGGTTACGTCGTTGTTTTCTGTGTTTCTTTTTGCATCATCGGCATTTAAATCCTCTTCATTTATATGGGGTTGAGGGTGTTTATTTTTTGTGGATCCCGTTTGCTGGCCGAATTCATGAGTTTTTTCGGCAGGGAAATAAACGGATCGAAATCCTTCTTCCTCCAATACTTGTTTCCACATTTGAGGATATAAAGCGGGTGATCCGGGTACACGTGTTTCTACGTCTTCATACAACCACCATCCTTCAAGTAAAGCAAAAGTCAAATGACCGTAGAGGGCTTTGTCACTCACTTCGTTCAGTAATATGAGCCCTTTATTCCGTAAAAGGGCCTTAGCATTGCGTACTGTCTTTCGGATCTTCTTTGTTGCATGCAAAACATTCGTTGCAATGACCAGATCATAATAATTAGCCCGAATGTTTTGTTCACAAATGGCCTTTTCTACATCAAAGATTTGGGTTGTTATATAGGAATTTTCAGGCGCATAGTTTTCTTCGGCATGCATCAAAAACGCCTTGGAAAGGTCTGTATAGCAATACACTTCAATATGCTGCTGGAAAGGACGAAGTTTTAATAAGATCCCAGCTGTTGTGCCTCCGGTCCCTGCACCTATTTCAAGGAGCCGAATACGCGCTGAGGGGTCTTGGGCAAGACGTTCTTGGACATAAGCTACAAGGGCATTGCCTAGCACATCATTAAAATAATCGGCAAGGAGGTTTCCTTTATAAACACCCTCTACTAGATCCATAGAAGAGTTCGGGAACATAACATCTGTAGCGTGTTTCTTTCCGCTGAGAATATCTGGCAACGCACGTACCGTGGCTTCAACTAAAGTAATTTGCGATTCTTCACTGGTATTTTGCATCCAAACAAGTTTCGCTTCGCCCCATTGATTCCAGAGTAATTGAAGATCAACAGAAGGGCCTTTTACACGATAGGTATTTCCATCATCCTCTTGAATATACCCCTCTTTAATTAAAATCCTTAAACTCTCTTCAAACCATCGTTCATCCAGGTTCAACGGTTTTGTTTTCGTTTTAAAATCGGAAAACTTAAAATGTGTTTCCTTGAATAATCCTAATGATGCTAAACTTGCCCAAAGCAGTTTAATAAGAAGCTCGTGTTCTAGCTGTCCGTTTTTCAAATCCTTTTCGGACTTTTTAACCTCCACGGGTACTGCTTCTAGGGAATGCTTCTTTACATTTCCAATACAGGAAGGAATCGTTTCCGGATACGTCTCTTTCAATTCCTTAACCGGAACCTCTTCCATAGCCTGATCCACAGAAGGCGGAGCTAATCGATGTTTCGATCCAAAAGCCCTTCCATAGCGTTTCTTAGCAAACGGGTAAGTCGGTAAACTGATAATATGAGCACGATGGTTCTTCTCATAGAGCCTATTCCAATCAAAAGCTAATCCTTTAACCCACAGGTCTAGCAACTTAGAGAATTTCTTGCGTTGAATCCACTTCTCTACCGCTTCCTGTAATTCTTCATCGGCCGTAAATACAGCTAATGTGTCTTTGTTCCGTTTTACCTGTCCGCGAAAAATCCCATCACCTTCATGTTTATTTTCTAAAAACGTTTTTAATTTTTCTATAAGTTCATCCACAGACGTTACAATCATTCCCAACCGTTCCTCCATGGCTTCACGACCTACTTGAAGGGTGTAGGCCATGTCTTGAAGACATGGCGTCCAAGGTCGAGGGTCCAACGCCGAAGGATGGACGTAATCAATAAGATGTTGGGCATACGCTCTGAGACGATCTTCATTTTTCGCTGACAAAACGATCAAAGCGGGGCGGTCAAGAGGTACCTTCGACTTTTCGACCTTCGACCTTGGACTCATCGAGGTATTCTTCGATGACTAGGTGTGCATTGGTACCGCTAAAACCGAGCGAACTAACAGCTGCCAAACGAGATGCTTTAGAATTCACCGGCCAATCGCGTAAGGATTGGTTTACAAAAAACGGGCTGTTCTCAAAATCAATATGCTGATTCGGTGTATCAAAATTGATCGATGGAGCCATTTGCTTATTTTTAAGGCTTAGCAAAATCTTGATCAAACTTAACACTCCTGCTGCGGCTGCAGTGTGTCCTATATTCGCTTTTAAAGATCCAATCGCACAAAACTTTTTCTTTTTTGTGAATTTTCGGAAGCTGTCGTTCAATGCATGGATCTCTATTGGATCTCCTAATTTTGTAGCCGTGCCATGCGCTTCTATATATTGAATATCTTCCACGCATATTTTACTTTTTTTATACACAGATTCTTCTAATTGCCGCTGCGACAAAAAACTCGGTACCGTAATCCCAGAGGTCTGACCATCTTGATTGGTTCCACTTCCACGTATGACTCCATACATGCGATCATTATCCCGTTCCGCTTCTTCTAATCTTTTTAAAATCACAATCCCTACACCATCTCCCACTACAATCCCATCGGCCGCATTGTCAAACGGACGGCAGCTTCCCGTTGGTGACAGCATCCCTGCATTGTTCATGGCAACAAAACCTCCAGGATTCGTATACACCGTAACTCCCCCTGCAATAGCCATATCAATTTTTCGGTTCTGCAAACTTTGACAAGCCAAATCAATCGCGACCAAAGAAGAAGAGCATGCTGTATTAATGGCCAACGCAGGTCCTTTCAAATCAAGGTAGTATGCAATACGAGCAGATAAGATACTGGTGTCATTACCCAACATGGAAAAATGGGATACGTCTTCTCCTCCGGAAGCCCCTCCCATGGCCCCGATGAATGTCCCTACTGATTGTTCCTTTAACCGAAACCGAAAACATCCCGCATCTTCTAGTGCTTTATAAGATTCTTCCAAAAGAATGCATTGTGCTGAATCCATGCACTCAGCTTCATGAGGAGAAATATTAAAAAATAAAGAATCGAAGTATTCGAGTTCTTCCATCGCTCCATAATGAATAGGAACCCTCGGTGAAGAATTCTTTTCGAAAAAGTTAAGCCAGTCTTTCCTTTCAACCTCTCGGATTCCATCGCGACCCTGGCTTACTAGTTCCCAAAGCTCATCCTGTCCATGGGCCCCAGCGCAGCGACAAGATAATCCAATAACAGCAATCGCATCATCGCTCGTCTTACGATCGTATGATTGAATATGAGCAGCGCCCTTACGCCCATTCGTCGAATGACGATTCTTCGCTGTCTGCTTTAAATCAGCCTCTGTGGCGCGAGTTATCAAAGACGGATCAGTCGTCAAACTTTTTTGCTCCGTCTTAAACGTGTCGTCAGAAAGGTTTTTTTGCGTTACTTCAAAAAAACAAAGATGGATTCACCAACCATCATTTAGCAAGAGAATTACATGCCAACTCAGGCTATTTAGCAATTGCTTTGCGGATCTTTGAATCTCTTGGTTGGTTAGAGCATCATGAAAATGATCTCTACACGTTAACCGAAGACGCGTATCTAATAGAACACATTCCCAATGACATTGAATCCCTCTATTCACTTGAAATAGATTCCCTATCTTTCAAGCAAGAGCCTCTTCATCCTTGGCATGTATTACTTGGGAGATCCCTGAAAGGTTGGGATGGTGCAGAAACATGGATGTGTCACTTCTTGGATGGTTGTTTGGCCATTCCTCTTCTGTCGGTGCTAGAGCATTTAACGATTGAGATGCCTCGCTAGAAGATCTATACTCCATGACATGAGTATAGCAACAGCAGAAATCCGGCGGCGTGCGATAGATGCCTACAAAATGGGCAAAGGTTCCCAGGCCGATATCGCATCTTCTTATCGTGTAGATCTTAGAACGTTTCAGCGTGGGCTCTCTCGTTTCAACGAAACCGGACAGACCGCTCCCCGACCGCGTGGGCATCGTCAGGCCCTCTACAGCGGAAAGCAGCTCAAGGCGTTGGCTCAACTGGGGGGCAAACATCCCGATGCAACGCTTGAAGAACTCAAGAACATGAGCGGCGTGAAGGGATCGATCATGGCCGTACAGCGGGCGTTGAATCGGTTGGGCTGCCGGTATAAAAGAAACGCTTCACGCCAGCGAGCAAGACCGGGCGGATGTAAATCTCTTGAGAAAGCAGTGGATCCAAGAGGTGGCCAAACTTGATCCAAGTCGCCTTGTCTTTATTGATGAATCCGGGGCGAAAACGAATATGACTCGTCTGCGGGGCCGGGCGTTGGGCGGGAACAGGCTTTTTGCCAAAACGCCTTATGGACATTGGTGTACCACTACCTTGATTTCTTCGGTCCGCCTGGACGGAACAACAGCGGCCATGGAGGGGGAGGGGGCGACAGACACGGCTGTTTTTGAAGAATATATTCGCCGGGTTTTTCTCCCGACTCTTTCACCTGAAGATATCGTCATCATGGACAATCTTCGCGTCCATCACAATCCCAAGGTCATTGAACTCATTGAGTCATGTGGGCCCATGTAAGATTCCTTCCACCCTACAGCCCCGATTCCAACCCCATTGAAGAAATGTGGGGCAAGATAAAGAATCGGTTGGGCAGCCTTGCAGCCCGCAGTCAGCAGGAACTATCTGAAGCGATCACACAAGCGTTCGAAGAGATTTCTCCCGACGACGTAATCGGCTGGTTTTCTCCGTGCTACATCGCGACACCTCAATCGTAAAGCGCTCTAGCCAAGATGCGCCCCTCTTCTCCATCAAGATGCGACCAGCTAAAGCCTTGTGAAGAAAGGTGTGGCGTCTTTACGAATAATTCTTTCTTGGTCTATCCATAGGGCCACATCCGAACCTGAGATCACTACCGTAGGCGCACCTAACGACTTGGTTCGAAAAACAGGACCATGCTATCTATACCTGCTGTCAACAAACTCAAATCCGTTTTTCAGGAACGCTAGCTAATGTCTCTCCGAAAATAGGAAGCCCAGGACGTCCGGGAGGCAGGGATAACGGTGTTTTCTTGTTTGCAGTCATAAGGCCTTTTGACCGGACTCTTTTCGTGAAGCACCCGAATCATGCCCTTATCCCCATTGACTTCTATAAGCTGTCCATCGCAAAGCCGCTCCATGGCTTTTTCCACGCCGCTCACCGTGGGTATCCCATGCTCGCGAGCGACTACTGCACCATGGCTGAGCATTCCTCCTCTACCCGTAACCAACGCCGCTAGCCGCGGAAATAAAGGAACCCAATAGGACGTGATCATATCGGTCACTAAAACATCACCCGGCTTTAATTGATCCGCTTCCTCTAAGGTATGCAGAACTTTTACCGGCCCGATGGCAGTCCCTGATGAGACGCCATGGCCTTTCAATACATTCGACCCTACAACTTCTTTCTCTGTATCCTCAGGCAAAGGCTCTGAGTGGCCACCCATTTTTGCAAAGGCTTCGGTTAGGGCATTGTCGTATGCTTTCATCTCTTTCTCCGATAGCAATGTCCCCAGAAACGGTGGTGGTCTTCGCCCTTTATATTCATGTTCGATGGCTCTGCGCGTTTTTATGACTTCCTGTAAAGTAGACCCGGTGGATGTACCCGATGCTTCTTTCAATTCGGCCAAGGTCAAATAGAAAATATCCTCTACTTGATCCAAGTGTCCTTTCCCCACAAATCGACGGCCGATCTCCAAACACACATGGCGGACTCGAAAAGTCGTTTGAATATCTATCCAATAATTGTGATCTTCGCTAAGCACCTGACTGGTTTGAGCGCTCCTCAGGATTTCTTCGAATTTTTGCGCCACCAGGGGCGGGTGCACCAACAAGTTCGCTCGCACCTCCGCTAATCGTTTCCCGCGTTGAGCCGCTAAGGTTTCAATAGTTGCTGCTTTTGTCTCTTTTGAAGAAAGACTCGCCCGCAGGGACTGAATCACAGGACGAGGGTTCTCCAACCAAGAGGGTCGGCTAAGGGTTTGACTATCGCTCCGTTGTCCATATTTCTTCAAGTAGTCCTGCAATTTTGACCGAAATGTTTGCCCTTCGGGAAAAGCATCTAACTGCTTAAAAACTTCTTCGGGATCATCCCTCATCAGGGCTTGGCTTATTGCTCTATTAGAACGGGCTTCTTGACCCAACATCCATATATGTTGGTTGCCTTCAACGGTCTTATTTTTAAAACCCAATAAGAGTTGATGGGCCTTTAACAAGGACGCTTCTGGCCAAAGGTCTTTATGTATTTCCTCGAAAAGCTGCAGCGACAAGATCACAGGGGTTAAGAGGAGAAAATGAAGTTCCCACACACGATGTAAACGACATTCGGTTTCTTGCAGATGGCTGTGTAGATCATCGATTGAAGCTCCTTGTAGATCATACCCGTCCCAGTATTCCAGATGTTCTTTAACTTCCGGTAACCAGCTCGTCAACCACCGAGCATCTAAGTCCTTCATAGCCTCTTCTACATGATGTACCGACTCCTCTCGTTGAGCTCTCACTTCGGGAGAATCAGGGGGGTATTGTGTGGAAAAATACACGTAGCTGTTGATATGCTTGTACTTCCAGAAATCAGGCAACTCGTAAAATGCGAAAGATTGTTTACCCCCTATTTCAGTCGCTTTCACCAAAAACGTGAAATCCAGCGGCGTTATTGGGTCGGGGAAATTGCTATCCATTCGAGTCCAATATGATTTATCCTCGGCGGGATCGTCCCATTGTACGGGAAAATCCGCTGGCGGCTCGATCGACCGATGGGGTGATTCAGAGGGTTCCTCTGGTGGGTCTATGGGGTTACTCATACTCATTCGAGTGGATGGGGGTTCATATCCTGTCGCGACAGCCAGGCGGTATTTTCCTGACGCATTCTTTTTTCTTTTTCACTGTTGGAGGTAACAATATGGTCTTCTGAACATGGAAACCCTAATTGCTCTAATTCATAAAATAGATGCTTGGCTTCTCGGGGGTAGCTTTCCAATTTCTGGCGGGGATAAAATAACCGCATTAAACCTGAAGGTATCACCGGATCTATGCGATCTTTTTCATAGATCGCTACCCGTTTCACGATCCTCCAGCTCCCCTCCCTTTTTTCGAATAAATCAACAAAACGTAACCAAGCACTTAAATCTATCTCCTTTTCTGCTCCACGACTGGAGAGCAACACGTTGGTTTCCGTTACGGCTCGGTCCTCTTTCAGTTCAATGCGCGTATTGGCCATCACATGTTTTGATGCGCCCATCTTCGCCACACGTTTAATAAAGCCTTCTATAGCTCCGGAATAAAAGCTGACTGAAATGGTCGCTCCTTCATGAAAACAGGCCCGGAATTGTTCCCATTGCTGCTGATCTCGCGCGTAAGACCAAGCCGATATAATCTCGGTTATTTCTTGTTTATCGATATGGGCCGCTAACACTTTTAATTTCTCTTCCGGCCATGAGGATATACTCCCTGTCATAACTTTGTCTCCTTTTGGGATGCTCGCTATACGGATTGATCAACCTTTTGGCAAAGGATCAATCATGAGTTTATCGGCGATCAACGCCGTCACGTTCTCGCCGGCCTGATCCTGGTGGATAAAGAAATGGTCGCCTTCGAAGACCTGCAGGCTAAAGGCTCGATTGGTTAATCGTTCCCAGTGCTTGCTTTCTGATAAGGTAACCCGGTCATCTTTTGAGCCATGTAAAGCGGTGATCGGCACCGACAGTTGGTGGTTTTTTTTGGGGAACCTATACGTGTCCACCAACCGTCCATCCGCTATCATCATCGGCAAGAAAACGTCCATGACCTTATTATCAGGTTCCAGAAACGCGATTTCCTCAGCATGCTCTAAGAGCGGATATAAAGCTTCCAGGCGCTTTTCCTCCACGCTATCGAACAGATCTTTTAAGCTCGGTATGTGATCGCATCCTGCCTGTTGATAGTTCTTTCGGATAACCCGTAAGTACGAATTCGGCAGGTACGGGGACGTAAATGCTCCGGCAAATAGTTGACATGGCAAAGGTAATTTACATTCTTGCAGGTGTAACGCCCACCCATAAGCTATCAGAGCCCCTACGCTGTGCCCATACAGGGCATAAGGGTGATCTAGCTCAGAGGCTAATACTTCGGTCAGCACTCTTGAATACTCTTCAATCTCTTCAATAGGCGTCTCAAGAAGACGATCTTCACGCCCGGGCAAATGAACCGGAACGACTTCAATCTTATCGGACATTTGCCCCTGCCAATCACGATAGATCGAAGCGGCTCCGCCGCCATAAGGAAAACAGTACAGTCGCAGTTCGGCCTGTTTTCTCTTAGGACTTCGTATCCATTTCTTTTTATCGAGCGAATACTCTGTTAAGGTTCTGAACAAAGAGTCTGTAGGCCCTTTTCCTTTGGCAGCTCTTTCTTGTAATCCTGCACAGACAAGCTGCTTACGTAGTTCTTCACTCAATTCGGTAATACTCGGTCCTTGAATTAACATGCCCACAGAAATATCCAAGCCTAATCCTTGATCCAGTTTGTTTTTAAATTCCAAGCCCATTAAAGAGTCCATACCCATATCGAGCAGGGATTCGGTCACACTAAGTTCTCCGGACGGTAATTTCAACAGACCGGACAGGTTTGTTCGAAGATAGTTTTCGATGTGATCAATTTGCTCTACTTCGGAGGCCGTTCCCCGCATCACAGCGAGGAACTCTTCGTTGCGTTGCCCTAAAGAGGGACCACTGGCTTTTCTCAAAGCTTCTTTATGAGCTACGGTCAGCTCCTTCATCTGATAGTTTTTACTCCTGGCGAGCACTCCGCCTTTATCGGTGTAGAGCGTAAGACTTCCTTGCAATAGCCCTTTTTCATTGGGCATTCCGCTCGAACAGGCATGGCACCATAGAGGCGTTGTTAACTCGGCTTGTTCGAAGGTCAGTTCTCCAAGTTGGGTGACCATAAAACTGGAATCGCCCGCCACCGTCTCAGCCAACGTCGCGTGAAATAGCTGGGCGCATGCATCCCATATACCTGGGTGAAAAGGGTTTTGGTACGCTGAGCTTTGCTCTGGGTCTGTGGCCATTCGAAATTGGGCTAAGGCCTCTCCTGCTTTACTCCATACGTATTCTATCCATTGCACCGATCGGCCTAGTTTAATGCCTCGTTCTTCCATGCTTTGATAGAAAACCAGACCCGATTGACCTTTCTTGAGTTCTTCCTGGAACGCCGTCAAGGAGCGCTTTTGTTCGGACTGATCGATAAAGTCCACGGCCCCATGCACATGTTTCGTCCATTGCTCTGATTTTTGATTCCGACTATGAAACGAAAAATTCAGGCCGACTTCAGCCGGTTCAAGCAGGAGTTGAACCTCGACCTCTTCGGTATCAGGAATCATCAACGCCACCTCAAAAGCCATCTCTCGAATCCGAAAGTCTCGGGTTCCACTTTTTTCCATCCCGGATTGCAACATCTCTAAAAGATATCCGATATGAACCACTCCATGCGTATCTTTCAGCTCGGGCGTTTGGGATAAACTCAGTTTATAGTGTACCTGTTTTACTTTGGACGGGCTTACTTGAAGCTGACCGATAAAGGGATGAGGGGCCCGCGTCTTCGAGGAAATGGGCTGGGGAACCCGTACTTCATAGCCTTCCTCCAGTCGCGGGATCCAATACGATCGTTTTCGAAACGGATAGGTCGGAGCCGGCACTTTTCTTCGGCAACTTCCTTCATCATATCCTTTCCAATCCACTCCATGGCCTAAACTATAAAATTGCGCTGCCGCGTGAACGAATCCGTTCTCTATTGAAGCGATATCATACAACATCTTATAGGGCATGGACGTTAAGGCCTCTCCATATAATTGTTTCAGTAAACAAGGGGTTGTATGCAGCTCACACAGGATCGCATTTTCTGTGGGCAGCAGCTTCTTCACATCCTGAGGCTGCGATGTTTGATCGTAGGCCTGCTCGATCAAGCCTTCATCGGTTAGATCGCTTCTGTTCAGCGCTTTCTTTTTCCCGGGCCATATGACCCGAACTCTTGGCATGGTCAAGGAATGTCGGGGCAGCTCTGCGAAGGACTCGGGGGCATAACGATGCACAAGATGTGGCACGGCCTCTTCCAAAGGTAATAGACCACTGGCAGCTGTCATGGAATACAACCCATCTTTTTGAGCATATACGCTATGTATTTGGATGCCCCAATGTTCCAATAACCGGAAGCTAGCGTAGGCAAAACTGAAGGTTAAAGCTGCATGGCTCAAGGTGTTCTTCACCGACGGGTCCTCGAGATTCGAGTTCACTTCCACTAAACTTTTATGGATGTGGGGTTCAAACAACTCTTCACACTTTTCCCACGTTTTCCGAAAATAAGGCGTGGTGTCCAGAAAAGCTGGCAACCTTTTTATCTCTTCGATCATCTCACCCGGAAAGAAAACGGTGATTTTGGCGGCTTTACCCGAAGGCGCATCATCATAATAGACACATGTAGAGGGTTTTTGAGTCTCTTGAAACCTCACCAGCCCCGACAACAATTCGTCTTGATCCGACCCCACACAGGCCATGCGATGGGCAAAATGAGAACGTCCCGCATTCGCCGTAAAGGCTAAAGACCCTATATCCATTGAGGGCGAATTTGTTAAAAAATGCCTATACGCTTCGGTTAACTCGGATAATGCCTCGGGGTTTTGGGCTGATAGCGTCAGGATATGCAGGGGCCTATCGGTTTTTCCGGCCGGGCTCTCCGAACACGTCTCTGGCGCTTCTTTGACGATCACATGTGCATTGGTACCGCTAAAACCGAAAGAACTGACTCCCGCCAGACGAGGCGCCCCCTCCGGCGTTTCCCAATCCCGGTATGATGAGGGTAACAGGGCGGGTATAGCCTCCAGTTTTACCCTCGGGTTGAGTTCAGGACAGTTAATATGCGGTGGGATAGCCTTGTGCTGTAAGCACAACACCGTTTTGATCACTCCGGCAATACCCGCGGCCGCTTCCAAGTGACCTATATTGGCTTTGCATGTGCCCATCATCAAGGGGTTGTCTTGCCTTCGGTTTTGCCCGAAGACTTGTTTTAAAGATTCGAATTCAATCGGATCGCCAAGGGCCGTTCCCGTCCCATGCGCCTCCAGATAACTGATATCTTCGGGTTCTATGCCGGCTCGTTGAATCGCCTGTTTAAGAAGCGCTTTCTGCGCCTGACCGTTGGGAACGGTTAACCCACTGCTCGCTCCATCATGATTCACCGCCGATCCTTGTATGAGCGCTAAGATAGGATCCTGGGCACGCTGTGCCGCGCTCAAACGTTTGAGGACAATCAGACCGGCTCCCTCCCCGCGACCATAACCATCTCCATTGGCCGAGAAAGGCTTACAACGTCCATCCCGGGAAAGGGCCTGCATTTGGCAAAGTCCTACAAACGATTGAGGCCTCAGCATTAAGCCCACACCGCCGGCCACCGCAAGTTCACACTCATCGTTGTACAAACTTTCACAGGCCTGATGAATCGCGACCAATGATGACGAACAGGCGATATCAAAAGACAGGGCTGGGCCGTGGAAGCCAAAGACATGGGCAATGCGTCCCGACGCCATATGAGACGTGACACCTGTTATGGAATAGGGGCTGGTCTTTTCCGGATCTCGAGGCAGCATGGCATATTCCGAACCAATGATACCAATAAACGTACCTGCCGACTTCCCTTCTAATTCACCCGGCGCCTGTCCGGCCCGCTCCATCGCTTCCCAGGTCAGTTCTAATAACAGGCGTTGCTGCGGATCCATTTCCTCGGCTTCCCGCGGAGAAATATTAAATAACTTAGGATCAAACAAAGAGACATCTTCGGTTAAAAAGTTGCCTTGTTGAATGTAGAGTTTATTCGGTTTAACCTCTTCATCATAAAAGGCCCGGTTATCCCAACGCTTGGAGGGCACATCAGATAGGCCCTCTTGGCCAGCTTTGAGAAGGTTCCAAAACTTTTCAGGCGTATTGCACCCCCCGGGAAAGCGACAGGCCATACTAATAACGGCCAGAGGTTCACGAACCTTTTCCCTCTTTAACGCTTGTTTCAAGCTCCTGATATGGGCCAAGGACTTTCTTAATAACATGGGTTGAGTCTGTTCAATCATAACGCTTTCCTTGAAGTTCATTGAGTAAATCGCGTTTAACATCTTCATCAGATAATGCGTCAATATCTCTATATACGGAAACATCAAACAAATCCCCATCGAATAATTCGATCAACGCAATCTCCGTTTCTGTATCTATTTCTTCGGTTGGCTCCATCAGCCTATCCTGTGAGGGCACTGTTTGCTGATATAAGTCCTCCCAGGGGATGATCTCTAAAACGTGATCTGTTAATCGAGGCGCCGTTGGATAGTCGAACAATACTGTATCGGACAAGGTGGTCAGTCCGAACTGTCTGCGACAATCCTGTATCAGTTTTTCTGCTTGAATCGACTCCATGCCCATATTAAAAAATCCCGTTTCCAGATCAACGTCTTCGGTCGATGCAAATCCTAAGAGCGCCTTGACTTGTTCTACGATCCATTCTTCTACTTCTTCTTTTCTATCCATGTCCGATAGATCGAGCAATGCTGCTACAAAAGTAGAGGTCTCTGACCTCGATGGAGGGGGGACCCTTTCAACCCCATTAGCCTGTTTAAGAAAAGAGGTGTCCTCTTTTGCCTGATCTGATACGGATATTATGGGGCCGGCAAGGGGGTTGCTTAGCCTGCCATTTTGACCCCCGCCTTCTTCTTTTTTGGCTTTGTTTTTCTCGACAATTTCTGTCATCCAATACCGTCTCTTCAAAAACGGATAGTTAGGCAGAGGCAAACATACACTCCCCCCATTATCTTCATATAGCCTTTCCCAGGGGATCAGCGTCCCCTGCACCCACAGCTGGGCTAATCGTTCCATCTTTCTTTTTTTCAGTAAGCTAGCCAAATAGTCCTGATCCTCTTTCACACCGTTCAACTTGAGCGCAGCTCCCACTTTTTCCGTATCCGCTTCATAATATTTCGTCTCTCGACCACCATTCCGGTCCTGATTGACATAGCCCTTCAATTGCTCGATCAAATCCGGTGTATCATTGACAACAAAGGCTAAACGATGGCGAAACAAGGCCCGTTTGGTTTGCAGGGTAAAGGCTAGATGCTGGATACTGGATACTGGACGCTGGATATTTGATTTTAAATACCCATGAAGATTTCTGGCCAGTTCAAGCAGTTGGGACCGCACATGAGCCGAAAGCGGGATAACCACAGAAGATACCGCCCCGTCCATTGTTCGACCGTCTACCGGTTCACCTTTCGACCTTTCACCTTTTTGACTTTTTGACTCATCGAGGTATTCCTCGATAATTACATGCACATTCACGCCACCGGCTCCAAAAGAACTGATTCCCGCACGTCGAGGCCATGCTTTCCCCTCTAGCCGAGGTTGTTCCCAAGTCGTCTTTTTTTCCTGAACATAAAAGGAAGAATTTTTGAAATCTATATTCGGATTCAACGGGCCATGTAATAAAGAAGGGACCAAAGTTTGGTGCTGCATTTGCAAAACCGTTTTTGTCAATTGCCCAATCCCGGCAGCCGCTTCCCCATGGCCGATGTTCGATTTCACCGATCCGATCGCGCAGAATTGTTTTTTGTCTGTATGCTGTGTATAAACGTCCATAAGCCCTTGAATTTCGATCGGATCACCTAAAGCCGTCCCGGTTCCGTGCGCCTCAACATAGCTAATACTCTCAGGAGAAATACGGGCTTGGGCCAGCGCAGCTCCAATCGCTTTTGATTGAGATACAGGATTAGGTACTGTATAACTCTGAGTTTTGCCGTCATGGCTCACGCCCGTTCCTTTAATCACCGCTAAAATAGAATCCCCATCCGCTTTGGCCCGTTGATAAGGCTTCAACAATACCACCCCAACTCCTTCACTGGGAACATAGCCATCCCCATCAGCTGCAAACGCATGACAACGGCCATCACTGGAAGCAAAACCACCGGAGCAAAGGGTCGCATATTTACTCGGATGAAGCGTTAAATTAACGCCCCCCGCCAAGGCCAGACTACACGCTCCTCGCTTCAAGTTTTCACAGGCTTCATGAATCGCAAATAAAGAGGAGGCACAGGCCGTATCCAGGGTAAAACTCGGTCCGGTGAAATTAAAAAAATAAGAAACCCGATTGGCAATCGAAAAGGTTTGTGAATTCGCCGGATAACTGGGGCCAGGGCCAGCGGCCTCGGCCATCAACAATTGGTAATTATTAAAGGTGACACCGGCAAACACCCCGATGTTTCGGGCTTCCCTTTGCCAATGAGGATGGATAAAGCCGGCTGTTTCCAGACATCCCCAAGCCATTTCCAGGAAAAGCCGCTCCTGGGGATCCATAAAACGTGCGTCTTGAGGCGAAATATTAAAAAAGAGCGGGTCAAATTGATCCACCCCATCAAGAAACCCTCCCCATTTGCAATAGAGGGAATCCGTCCGGCCTTTTTCGGTATTAAAATATGAACGATAATCAAATCTGTCTCGTGGAATCTCGGTAATACAATCCTTCCCCTGACTCAAATTATCCCAAAATGCCATCAGATCAGGGGCCTGTGGATATCGTCCACTCATCCCAATAATCGCGATATCCTCATTGGAAACCTGTTTTCCGGAGAACCTCGCGGAGAAACGCGCATGCCCAAAGGAGGTCAGATCCTTGGAGTGTTGTACCTTGACCTTGCCATTCAATGAGCGCGCACCTATTTTCCGGGGCTGCTCTGCGATCATCATATCTGCAGCATAAGCCTCGCTTAAAAACTTCGCCAGAGAAGACAAGGTTTTGTATTTAAAAAAGAGGGTGGCATCTAATTTACCCAACCACTTTTCTACTTGTTGATTCAACGTCGTAATCATAATCGAATCTAAGCCCAATTCTTCCAGATCGGCTTCTACATTGATTTTTTCCTTGGGAATTTGTGTGATTTCAGTAACGATAGATGTCAACTTATTCAGCGCATAAGACCTTGCATCGACGTTGGAGAGCTCATTTTTTCCTTGGACTTCTTTATCCGTCTGATTACCGGCGCGGGCTTCTTGCTCTTGGGTGGAATCTTCGGTAAAGGGTTCCAGATATGTCTGCATTTCCATGGCCTTCATGCGCACACAAACATGGCCGAGATCATCGCATAGATCTATATCCAATTTCAGCGCCTGTTTCGATGATGGGCTGCCCTGGCAGGATTGCACCCACGCCCACATCGACTCGGTACAACGATCAAGGATTTCAAGGCGTTCCAAGGAGGCTAAGAAGGGTTCTTGGTCTCCTCCTTCGCTCAAAGAGCTGCGAAAGACAGGCTTGGTTATTGGCTTGTCCTCCATAGCTTCCCCCTTCGCGCAGCGCGCGGCGGAGGAAAAGTCGGTGAACAAGTCAGCCGAGGAGGATTGTTGGTTAGCAAAGTTTAAGCCGATAGAGGCCTGAAGAGCCGAGTCCAACAGGCTGGGGTGCAGGGTGAACGGGTCCTTCGTATCTGCTATTGAGGAAGGCAGCGTCAGCTTGGCCAACACTTTATTCTCACCAACATAAAGTTTTTCGATCCCTTTATGAGCAGGCCCATACTCAATACCCATCCTTTTAAAGGCTGCATAGCACTCATCAGCGCTTAAAACACGTTGAGTACATGTTTCCTGTAGACCTTGGACATCGATGGGTTCAGCGGTTGGAGCCCCCTCAGAGGTCTCGACTCCACACACTTCCACCACCCCTTGACTATGTACAACTCTGGTATCCATGCCGTCGCGAAGCTGTTGTTGTGGAACCGTAGTTACGGAACCGTTGTCCTTCTCTAGCTCGCTATAGATTTCGTACTGAATCTCCCCATTCTCTTCGGGGAAGAGCCCAATATTCACCTGCCTGGGGTGGCCATTCACCGCAATCGGCATGGCCCAAACAACATTTTTAAGCTCAATTCTCTGAGGATCTTTGGCCCACTCTCCACAGGCTTGTTTGACGGCTTCTCGGGCCATTTCCAGATAAGCCGCGCCAGGGAGAACTTTTTCGCCTCTCACCTGGTGATCGGCAAAGAAAAACTCTTTGCCCGTAAAGGTTGAACTGAAACGCAGCTCGGATACGTCCGAGGTATTTTCATGCAACAACGGATGGAGTTCTTTCCCCGTTTCCGCATTCCGAACTCCGGACTCCGCATTTCCTTTGATCCAATATCGTACCCTCGCAAACGGATAGGAGGGAAGACTGATGCGACGAAGTGGGGTATCGCCATACAACTTGTTCCAGTCAAGAATCAGACCCTTAACCCATAGATCTAAGAGTTTGGAGTATTTCCCTTTACGAACCCACATATCAATGATTTTGGCCATGTCCTCATCGGCCGTGAAGACGTCCAATGTCTCTTTATTTCGTTTCACTTGGCCCAAATAAAGATCCTCCACATCTTCTTTACCATCCATAAAACGTTGGAGCTTTTCTTTAAGTTCTTCCATGGAATGAACTATCAAACCCAACCGCTCTTCCATGGCTTCGCGACCGACCTGGAGGGTGTAGGCCACATCTTGAAGACATGGCGTCAAAGGTTGGAGATAATCAATAAGATGTTGGACATAGGCTTTGAGCCGGTCTTCATCTTTCGCCGACAGCACGATCAAATAGGGACCTTCTTTACTTTGTGACTTTGGACCTTCAACCTTTGACTCATCGAGGTATTCCTCGATGACCGCATGCGCATTCACCCCTCCCGCTCCAAACGAAGAGACTCCGGCAATCCGAGGGTATTCTTTTGTTTCCCCCTTGATCGTAAGGGTGGGTCGCTTCCAGTCCTCAAGTTGTTGTTGGACAATAAACGGCGTTTTGCTAAAATGAATGTTCGGATTCAATTCCATGGCATGCAGGCTGGGAGCAAGCTGCCCATACTTCATTTGGAGCACAATCTTAGTAAGCCCCGCAATCCCCGCCGCCGCTTCCAGGTGACCCACATTGGATTTTGCCGAACCCAACGCACAGAAGCCGGTATCCAACGTATCCTTTTGAAAAGCCTGTGTCAGTCCTGTCACTTCAATCGGATCGCCTAACTCCGTCCCGGTTCCATGCGCCTCCATATAACTAACGCTCCGAGCGTCAATCCCGGCTTTTTCCAATGTCTCTCGAATCAGCGCACCCTGGGCTTTGGGGCTGGGAACCGTATAGCCATTGGTTTTACCACCATGATTCACACTGGTTGCGCGGATCACAGCGTAAATGTGGTCCTGATCTTCAATCGCTTTCGATAATCTTTTCAGCAACACGACTCCAACACCTTCTCCAGGAACAAACCCATTCCCCCCTTTCCCAAAACTTTTGCACTGTCCATCTTTCGAGAGCATCTGTTGTGCGCATAGCTCTATATACGTCGAAGGATGAAGATATAAATTCACTCCACCCGCTATCGCCAATTCGCATGCTCCGTGGCGCAAGTGCTCACACGCTTCATGAATCGCGGTTAACGAGGAGGAACACATCGTATCAATCGGCATACTGGGGCCTTGTATATTCAGGAGATAGGAGACACGGTTGGCCACCGAACTGAATGATGTATGCGGAGAGATACCCCCCCTCTGTTTCTTCAGTTCAGGCCCATACAAATTAAACCCAGTTTTGGTAATGCCTGCAAAAACACCAACACGTTGGTTAAACTGTGTTGCGAGATGCTCTCTGGTGCAGCCCGCGTCTTCTAAGGCTTCCCAGCAGGACTGAAGAAACAGCCGTTCCTGCGGATCTATATTCATCGCTTCCCGGGGTGAAATATTAAAAAAGAGCGGATCAAAGTCCGCAAAGCCTTCCAAAAAACTCCCCCATTTGCTGTAACTCTTTCCTTGAGCCACTGCTTCCTGGGGATCCTCATGGAAAAAGCCATTCAACGACCAACGTTCCGGAGGAATCTCGGTAATACAGTCTTTGCCGGACTTTAAATGCTCCCAATATTCTTCTATCGTGTTGGCTTGGGGATAACGGCCGCTCATCCCGATAATAGCCATCGGATCTTGAGTTCCGGTTCTGCTCATGCTCACGGAAAGTCCACGCCCGCAACCTTGCGTTGATTTTAGAGCCCTCAGAACGGGAAACTCTTCGGCTATAGACAGTACCGATCGATTCGGAAGCAGGTACGCTTGCTCTTGAAGACCCGCCCATTGAGCACAAGCTTGCGGATAATCAGCTATAAAATAGTCTGTTAATGCTTTTAATGTTTGATATTCAAAAAACAAGGTTTTGGAAATCTCTCCAAACACGCCTTCCAGTTTCTGATTCAGCTGCGTGATCAATATCGAGTCGATCCCATAACGCTCCAAGGGCTCTTCCGAATCGATTTTCGAGATAGATAGCTTGATCATTTCTCCAAACAGTTTTTTGAATTCATACAAGGTTTTTTCTTGCAAAAGGTGAGGGTCCATGGCCGGTACGGGTGATTCTTTGACAGGCACTACGGTTTGATCGGCAAGGAAAACGTTTCTTATCTTCTCTACATCCCCCTCCATGACCATCACTTGAGAGGTTCCCGAAGATAAGCCCTGATAAAACGCTTCGATCCCGGTGGATGTTTGCATCGCCACCATGCCCGTTCTCTCTGTGATCATCTGCTCGGTGGCTTCATCCACGCTCATTCCCCCTTCTTTCCATAACGGCCAATTCATCGAAAGCGTTTGGCCGCTTCTCTCTGAGTCTATTCGAACATTGCGATACCTGGCAAAAGTATCCATAAACGCATTGGCCGTGGCGTAGTCCGCTTGACCCACGTTGCCGATAGCTCCGGATACGGAGGAAAACAAAACAAAAAAGTCTAAAGACAGATCCTGCGTGGCTTCATCCAGATAAATGACTCCCTCCACCTTCGGCTTTAGCGTCTCTTCAAACTCTTCCCGGGGTTTCTTCAAAATAAAATTGTCCCGAATCAATCCCGCGCTATGAAGAATGCCATTGATTCCCCCAAAATCGTTTCGAGTCTCTTCAATGAGCCTTTCAACCGCTTGTTGATCGGAAACATCCACAGTATGGTATTCAACGTTTGCTCCCAGGCTTTCTAATTCTTTGAGCTTTTCTTTGATCGGTTCGCTGAGCTCTGAACGACCCGTGAGGATCAGTCTTGCGCTTTTCGTTCTTTCCGCAATCTCTTTGGCAAAGATCAGGCCCAGTCCTCCAGCGCCACCGGTGATTAAATAGACACCTCCTTCTTTCCAGGGAATCTCTTTCTGAGCATGAGCCGTTGACCTTTCTTCAAAAACCTGCACTAGACGTTTGGTTCCTTCATAGCGAATACACTGATCTTCCGGACATTTTACATTCTCTTGGAGTCTAGAGATGATTTCTTTGGGTGGTTCTTCTTCGCCCACTGCAATCACCTGACCCATGAGTTTAGGGTTTTCCAAATGAGCGGTCTTTAACAACCCTGAAACCCCTGAAAAAGTTTGTTCGAACCCTTCAGCGGGAACCAATACCTGGAGCAAAACAGGACCTTCAGGTTTGCCCTCCACTATCTTCTGAGTGCGTTTAAACAGGTCCAAGGCAAACTCTTCAAAGCGTTTTCCAAGCCTTTTTTGATCCGGCTTCAGTTCTATAAAAGATCGTTCAGAGGCTCTATGACCTACGGATTCATTCCTTTGAGTTAAACCGCACAAGAACACTTGATGGTCCGCATATTCGGGGATGTTTTGCTTTGGATCAACCGCTCTTTCTCGCCAAACCGGCTGGAACATCAAAGTCCCTGTCGTTTCCGATTTTTCTAAGACTCCTTCCGGGGTTTGGGAAAAGAAATCTCTCAGCTTCACACACACCTTCCCATTCTCATCACACAGATCAATGTCCAACTTCTGGACACGGGCCGTTGTTCCGCTGCTACCGGAACGGTGTACATGAGCCCACATTTTTTCTGAGCAGTAATCTATGATTTCAAGGCGGTTCAAGGAGGCTAAGAAGGGTTCTTGGTTTCCTTCTTTGCTCAAAGAGCTGCGAAGGACAGGCTTGGTTGTTGGGTTGTCCTCCATAGCTTTCTCCTCCGCCAAGCCTTTAGTGAACAAGTCAGCGGAGGCAGATTTTTGGTTCGTAAAGCCTGAGCCGATAGCAGCTTGAAGAGCTGAATCCAAAAGGCTGGGATGAAGGGTGAATTGGTCTTTGGTCTCCAACACGCAAGAAGGGATCTTTAATTGGGCCAACACTTCATCATCGCCAACATAGAGTTTTTCTATTCCTTGGTGAGCGGGACCATATTCAATGCCTATTTTTTTAAAGACCGTATAGCATTCCTCGGCGCTTAAAACACGTTGAGTACACGTTTCCTGAAGGGCTTTCAGATCGAGCTTAGGGTGTTGGTCCGCTGAGGCGAACACCGCCACCCCTTGACTGTGCACGACGATTTCATCTTTTGAACTTTTTTCGTGTTTCGAATCTCGAAGTTCGAATTTCCCATCCACCGGAGGGGCCGTGTAGATTTCATAGGCGATTTCTCCATTATCTTCAGGGTAAAGCCCAATATGGACATCCTGAGGTTGATCGTCCACAGCAAACGGCCACGCCCACACCACATTTTTGAGCTCTATTATTTGATTCTCTTTAGGAAATTCTCCAGAAGCCTGCTCTACTGCCGCGCGCGCCATCTCCAGGTAAGCGACTCCAGGTAAAACCTTTTCTCCCTTTACCTGATGATCTTCCAAAAAGAACTCCTTACCGGTAAACATAGAGCTGAATCGCTGCTCTTCCAATGTCGAGGTATTCTCATGAACGAACGGATGCAGCCTCTTACTGACCATATCTTCGGCCATGCCGTTGGCTTGGCAAACTTGGTAAGCCTCTGACTTCTGTCTTCTGCCCTCTGTCCGTTCTACCCAATATCGCTCTCTTTCAAAGGGGTACGTAGGAAGGGATACCCTGTAACTAATTTTTGGATTGGCAAGGTTCGACCAATTCACCTTATAGCCCTGAACAAAAGCTTCTGCTAGTGTGAATAAATCTTTGTGATAGTTCGACTCATCTTTTGTCCGTTTATTTTCAAGTTTCGCTAAAATTTGATCACATTTTTCTTTGGTCTCTGTTGAGGCTTTAGAAGACCTTGAACTATACATGACTGAGTCCCGGCATGTTTTTCCCGTTAAAATACGCAGAATTTTGTTTCGCAAATCTTGTGCATCTTTTACAACGCAAGCAAAACGATACTTAAAATGCTTGCGCCCGACCTGCAAGGTATAAGCGATATCACGAATTGAAGGCTGTTCTCCAACCGCTTCGAACCAATCTGATAAATCATTGATTTTTTGGTTAAGAGACCCTTCTGTTTTAGCGGATAGAGGGATTAAATAACATGGTGCCTTTTCTTTTCCCTCACGCCTCCCCTGTTCCGGAGCTTCCTCCAAGATTAAAAAAGAATTGGTTCCGCCTATACCTAAAGAATTTATACACGCTCGCCTGGGGCTTTGGTCTTTCACGGTCCATGGTTTAAGCTTTGTGTTTACATAAAAAGGTGTTTCGTTAAAATCAATCTTAGGGTTGGCCGTCTTATAGTTTATACAAGGGACTAAGGTTTTGTGTTTTAGACACATCGCTGTTTTTATCAAACTAGCAACTCCCGCTGCGATATCTAGATGACCTATATTGTTTTTAACAGAACCCAACGCACAATAGTCCCCTTTATGCGTGGCAGGAGAATCAAACATGCGTGTTAAGGCTGTCACTTCCACCGGATCGCCCATAGCGGTGCCTGTACCATGCGCCTCAACATAATTCACGGTCTTGGGAGAAACCTTGGCCTTCTCAAAGGCTTTGCGCATACAACGCACTTGTCCGGTAGCCGTTGTGGCCATGTAGCTCATCTTCTGGCCACCGTCATTATTGAAAGCAGACCCTTTGATCACTGCATAGATTTGGTCATGATCCCTCATGGCCTGTTCCAGGGGCTTTAACAAAACTAACCCTAAGCCACTCCCAAAAACGATCCCTTGGGCATCGGCGTCAAACGCACGAACGTGACCATCATGGGAGAAGATGCTGTCTTTCTTTAAAGCATAGCCCACTCGATGGGGGATTCGGATATTCACGCCTCCGGCCAAGGCCATATCGCATTCCTGATGCAGAATACTTTGACACGCCAGATGAACCGCCACCAAAGAGGTCGAACAGGCCGTCTGCACGTTGATGCTTGGGCCTTTGATGTTCAATTTATAAGAAACCCTTGTACTGACAAAATCTTTATCATTGCCCAGGTGCTCTATGCCGCCTGTTGCACCACGGATCGTGGAATCATATCTCAGGCATTCCAGCAAATAATTGCTCACAGCTCCACCCGAACCGCTAAAGACTCCAACCATAGGCACCAGCTTCTCTGGCACATAACCGGCATCCTCGAACGTGGCCCACGCACATTCGAGTAACAAGCGTTGTTGAGGATCTAGTACTTTGGCTTCAACTGGAGGTATATTAAAAAAAGAGGCATCAAACTTGTCTATATCATCTAAAACAGGAGCGGCCTTAATGTAATGGGCCGCTTGGATAAAAGATTCTTCTACACCGGCTTCTCTCAACTCTTCATCTCTAAAAAAGGTAATGCTTTCTTTACCTTCTTTAAGGTTTTCAAAAAATTCAGGAATGGATGAGGCGCCGGGAAAGCGTCCGCTCATCCCAATGATGGCAATATCTTCACTCAGGACCTCTTTTTTCTTCTTTAGCATGTGCATCCACATCTTATCACTCAACTTGTGTTCAGACTTTTTTCATAGGCCTTTGCTATATCTTCTACTGTTCTCATTTCAGTGATGACGGCACGATTTGTACTAAAAGGGTCCACCTCCAATTTATTCTCAAGAAAGGCAACTAGACTCGCCACATATAATGAAGAAAAACCCAGATCTTCAACCAGACTATCGTCATCCTGGACTTCAGAAATACCTAGCTCTTGTTCTTCGTTTATTTGCATAATGAAATCTTTAACCGTTTGATTAATTTCTTTATAGTCCAATTTATTTTCTCCTTTAATTTAACACGTAAGACCACCATCTATAATTAACGTTTGACCCGTTATAAATTCTGCATCTTTAGACAACAGAAAGCGCACCATCCCAACGATGTCTTCAACTTTCCCCAGCCTATTTAAAGGGGTCCGACGGATAATCTGCTTTCTTTTTGCCTCTCCAAGCATAGCGCCCATCTCTGTATCCATATACCCTGGTGCAATGGCGTTCACACAAATATTTCGGCCACCGAGCTCTCGGGCCAAAGACCGAGTAAACCCGTCTAAAGCAGATTTGGTCGCACTGTAGACCGCCACTCCTGAATGTCCTCGAATACCCACAATGGAAGATATGTTAATGATTATACCCCTTCCCTGTTGTAACATATATTTTGCACACGTTTGGGTCAGATGAAGCGGACTCTTTAGGTTTAAAGATATCAGCTGATCAATATCACCTGAATTCATTAAGGTTAGTATTCCATCTGAGGCCATCCCCACGTTATTTATCAACCCATCGATTTGGCCATACTTTCTAAAAACTTTCTGCGCAAAGAGCTTCAACGCTTCAAGATCTGTACCCTCTATAGATTCCCAATAGAATCGCTCTGAACTTTCAGCCTCCTGCGTTTTTTCGATAAATTCTGTTTTGCTCCTGCTGTACGTTGCTACACTATAGCCATGTCTTAATAAATCTTCGACGACCCCTTTACCCAGACCTTTGCTACCGCCACTCACACATATAACCTTCATAGTCTTTGGATCCCTCCTATTATCTTAACCCTGCGTTGAGCAATAATGAGCTTCTTGACTTTTGATCCTTTGTTTTTTAAAACGATAGCCCATAAGAGAGTCTTTACTGATCTGAACGACAACAGGAATTTTAAAAGGCTCTACACAATCTAAACAAAAGGCCTTCATACGCTTTCGCAAATCTATCACACTTTCTTCTCGTTCCAAAACAAACGTGGCGCAAACCACCTGCCCCATTATAGGATTGGACTTACCCTCCACCTTAACATCTTGCACATAAGGCATCTTCAATAATACGCTTTCGACCTCCACGGGATACACCTTCTCTCCTCCCACATTAATCATGTCACTGACCCGACCTAAAATACGGTAATACTCGCCCTTTTTTTCCACACGATCACCCGTATTATACCAACCTAGATTATCAAAAGGTGAAGGGGCATTGAGGTACCCACGCATAGCGCCCTGACTACGAATCCAAAGCTCTCCGTCACGCACTTGCAAAGAAACGCCTTCTCCTGCAATTTTCATCCAATTAGAATCCGAATTTTTCGACTGCGTATTAAAAATATCCAGCTCTGTAAGACCATAGGTTTGTTTGAGTTTAACCTCAGGAAAGAGGGCATGTAAGGCCTTTAAGGTAGAATGGGGCATTGGTTCGGTGCCATATGTAATCATTTTTAGACTAGAAAGATCATGTTTGCGATACAGGGAGGATAATAGAAGCATGTTTAAGAAGCTAGGGGTCGCTGGTAGAAGCTCGATTTTATGCTTTTCAATAGCTTGACAAACCGCTTCAACCGAACGTTCCTTTGAACAGACCATGCACCCTCCATTTAACCAGATTGAAAGTAGGGTATGAATACCGCCAATGTGATCTAGTTTGAGAAAGATTAGACTCCTCCACGGCCTCCTCATCTCTTCAAATTTTCTTAAAATATGCTTGGTCTGTAATAACGCGGCCTTGCTTGTACCTGTTGTTCCAGAAGTAAAAATGACCACGCCTCCATCGTTTTCTTTTTGTAATTCAGTAATCAAACTCGGACAAACAGAGGGAGAACGTTTAACCCATTTACAGTTTGGAGTGTCAAAATAACCCTCCACTCCGGAAATGCTCCATTTTTCTTCATACTCAGCAACATCTTCAGACAAAGGCACCAGGATGTTCCGATTTAAAAGCAATACCAAAAAAAGTACCAAACAAGAAAAATCCTCCCGAACCACAACGCCAATCACCTGACCCGGTTGAATATCTAATTCATCGAGTTTTCTTTGCCATTGATAAACTTCACGTTGCAGGCAGTCATAGGTATAAGTTTCGTCATTACCAATAAAACAAAATGAATCTCCAAAAGAGAACAAGCGTTCTAAAACCCAAGAATAGATTCCAAACACCCTTACTTCTTCATGTTGGCTCTCTTTATCTTCAGAAAGTCTTTTCTTTTCGATTTTGATATCCTTACGCCTACTTTCTATACCCAAACCTGCCTCATGCTGGTTGTGGCTCTTTTTTCGAGGAACTGACTACCTCTTCACTTTTTTTTACAGCTTCATCAAATTCTTTTTTTGCTTTCTTTTTGCAAAAACTTAATAAGGTTCCGCCTGATTCAAAGTGCTTGATAAAGACCCGACCCACCGCATAGGTAGACGCGCCGGAAAAAATCGGCATGGTCACTGCTCCTATCGTCGGCCCAACGAGGGGGATCATTTTGATCAAACCCGCCGCTGGCCTGGACAACGTCGATGGAAAAAGTCCGCCCAGTAGAGAACCGATAATATTTTTCGCTGTATTTCTGAAAAATTTCACTTCGTAAACCTTGCAGATTCTTCGCAGCATATTGAGCTGGAACCCGGTTACGGCTACTAGATCAACTACCGGAATTGGCACCAATCCAACGCCAGTCGTCCACAAAATCGTATTCTTTACGATATTATCCGCCTCAAGTTTCTTGGCATTCACCTCTTGATTTTCGCTTTTTTCCACTTCTTCTACTGTTGGCTTTTTAGGCATGGTGACCCTCCTTTTCTGATGTTAATATTACCTTCTTATCCTGCTTATTCCATTCGCAGATTCCTCAAATTTGTTTAGAGACTTATATCATGATTGAAACCGTATCAATCAAAAAATGATTTTTTGTTGGCCCTTCTCGGAAAGCATCCCGTTTAATCAAAGTTTTTTATTACCCAAAGTTTGGGTTTCACGCATTGAAATATTGATAAGAATACCGACCATCACCATGGTCATAACCAGACTCGACCCTCCAAAACTGATAAAGGGTAATGCCAACCCTTTTGTGGGCAAACTGCCCGTCACAACACCTATATTGATTGCAGCCTGAAATGTAATAATCATGGTAATGCCCATCCCTAATAACCGGGCAAACAGGTCAGAGGTATGTGTGCTAATATATAAACCACATATAAAAAACCCTAAAAATAAGGCCACCACAATCATGGAGGCTATCGGTCCTAATTCTTCGCCAATAATCGCAAATATAAAATCAGTATGCGCTTCGGGCAAATAAAAACGTTTTTGCATACTCTGTCCCAATCCAACGCCTTTAGACCCACCGATGACAAAAGCTTTGATCGCATTTAGTAATTGGAAGGCCTCATTCTGCGCATATTTTTCAGGATTTAAAAAGGCAATGATGCGTCGTAATCGTTCAGGGCTCTCCAGAATAGCGGCTATAAAACAGATACTTCCTAATAGCGCGGATATAAAAAGATACCCAATTTGAGTACCCCCTATAAACATAATGGCCATCCCCACGACGGCGATGAGCATGGTTGTTCCAAAATCAGGTTCCACAAAGATTAAGATTAACGTAACCCCTAATCCAGCTAATGGAATAAGCAGCCCTTTTTTAAAATCCTGCGCTTTACGTCGAATATGGGACATCCACCCCGCTAACCAAATGAGGGTCGTTATTTTAGCTAGTTCAGACGGTTGAAAATTCAGAGGCCCTAATTTTAACCAACGACTGCTGCCTTTCACTTTATGGCCCACTCCTGGGATAAGGACTAAAACCAATAGCACAAAGGAAAAGATGAGTAATGGAACAGCTAGTTTTCGCAAAATAGAATAATCTATTCGAGACACTACAACACTAGCAAGGGTCGCTAAAGCAAGCCATATTAGTTGATGCTTAAGAAAGTAATGGGGATCGTCGTATCGAATTTGACCTTGAACAGCGCTGGTACTCGCTAGCATCACAATGCCAAGGGTTATTAAAATCAGAACAATCCCAACGAGTATACTTCTGGCTTTCCACATCATTTTCAGTTCACAGTTCCCGGTTCGTTAAAACAGTTTAGGCGGGTATGAACCCCGAGCCGCAAACCCTGAACCAGGAACCTTTTTAATAATCCATCGGAGGAATTTTAAGTTTTTGGCCAGGTTTGATACTGACTTCATCCTCTATGTTATTTAGCTGAAGGATCTCTTCTTTGAGCACTGCAAAGTCTTTGGCAATACTATCGGGTGTTTCACCCTCTCTCACGGTATGTTCAAAGATTTGTTCTACAGGAGAGACGGGAGGCTCTGCAGGCGCCTCAGGTAAAACCCGGCGTTCTTCTATGACGTCCTCCAGCTGAATAATTTCTTTGACTATGGCTCTCTCTGTTGAGGGTGCAGGTTGCTTTAATGGCGCTGATTTTTTCTTGGTCCCCGGAATAAGAAGTTTTTGGCCAATTAAGATTCTGTCACCTTTTATCTGATTGGCTTCGCGCAAAGCAGGAACGGTTGTTCCATTCCGAAATGCAATTTTAGAAAGGCTATCACCCGATTGCACAACATAGGTACTCTCTGAACCCGAAATAATAACCGGTCGTCGAGGTGTAGAAGCTCTTTTCACAGGCGCTTGGGGAACCGTTACACCCGTCGCATAAGGGGGGAGAAGAAGTTTTTGGCCTACCCATATGTTATCAGGATTTTTAAGCTGGTTTAGATCAATCAATTCCTGTGTTGAAATATTATGACGCTTTGCGATTCGAGATAACGAATCGCCCTTTTTTATAATGTAGGTTTTAGGATTAAATTCAGGAGGGACCTCTATAGGTCGGACCGGTCTTTCCCCGGGAGGAATGAGACGGGACGACACAGGAGGTATAGAACGACGCGGATGACGTTTAGGAGGCATAACAGGAGAGGGAGGTGATTCCACAATAATGGGGCCTCTTTGTGTGCCACACCCCTGAATAAACACAAAGGCCGCTAAAGCCATCATGTGCAAAGCGACAACAATTGTTATAAGTACCGGTGCTTTCATCTTTTTTCTCCCATGGTCCTGGATCTGTCAGTTAAACGTGGGATTTCTGTGCGAATGCTTTGGAGGCAAAAGGTTGCAAAAAAACGCAGGCGCACCCGCTGGGTGCGTCGAGGCTTTTTTGTAATTCCTTTTGGCCCAAATGGTTCGTGCAGAAAACCGCGTTTAACTGACGGATCCAGGATGGTTTGAGTGTTCAAAATATGTTTCGATATTATTTGTTTATTCATTTTATCTCCACGTTTTCTAACTGATTAACAATGGTCTGAAAATGGTGACCACGCTCTTGGTAATCCGAAAACTGGTCAAAACTGGCACAGCCAGGAGAAAGCAAGATGAGTTCTCCTTCCTTCGCATCTTCCCATGCCATCCGTACAGCATTCTCTAATGTAGTACCCTGTGCACATGATATTATGTCAGACCAAGTAGAGGTCATTTCCTTTGAGGTTTCTCCTATAAGATATACACGGATTGCGTGCTCAGCCAACATTTCTTTTACCCTTTCGAAATTTTTTTCTTTAGCTCTGCCTCCTGCTATTAATCGTATGTTTTTCCCCGCCATCTTTAACCCCGCTCTTAAAGCAGCCATGTTGGTTGATTTAGAATCGTTTATAAAACGAACACCGTTTATATCGGCGACCTCCTCCATGCGATGAGACAATGGTTCTATGTGGCAAAGCGATTGCTCAACAACCTCACGTTTTATAGAGCAAACATCCATTGCTGCCATGATGGCTGCGGCTGTAGGCCCCATGACATCATTATCAAAAATGCTTTCCTTCAGAACGGCTATTTCTTGTCCCTTATGAATAATGCGACCGCAGTCCCATACATAGTCTGCTTTATCGGTTCGACCAAATGTTCTCCACTGTCCCTGTCCATCTGACCCTTCAGCCAGCGATTTGCTTATTTCTTCAGGCACAATACAAAAATCGGTTTTTTGGGTGTGAGCAAAAAAAGTGGCTTTGGTTTTCGTATAGGCCTGTATTGTTCCATGTCGATCTAAATGATTCGGGTATATATTTAAAAGGATCCCAATGTCCGGCCGAAACGATTGTATGGTTTCCAATTGAAACGAGCTGACTTCTAAAACGGTCCAATCTAGATGAGGCTGCTCACAAACAACCCGGGACAAAGGAGGACCATAATTCCCTGCAAGAGACACGCGCTGACCGGCTAGAGCAAACGTTTCATAACACCCTTTAGCCGTTGTACTTTTACCGTTTGTTCCCGTTATAGCAAAGATCTTCGAATGACTTCGAGTCCATGCCAATTCGATTTCAGAAACATAATAGATCCTGCGTTTTTTTACTTCGTGCAGCCACGGAGAATCAATGGATACACCTGGACTTACAATACAAATGTCGTATGGTTCTGGAGGAATATCGGGGGCGTTTAAGACCAGTTTGGCTCCACGTTTTTTTAAGGCTTCTAGGCATTCTAAAGAAATGGAACCTTTGCCCGCATCTAAAAGAGTCACTTTAGAACCTTCGTTTAACAGTAAATGTGCTGCAGCTTCACCACTGAGACCTGCACCTAAAATTAATGCATGTTCGTATGTTTTCATCGGTACTCGTTCAAATTATCTGATTTTTAAAATGGCTACGCCAATTAAGGCAAAAATAATTGATAAAATCCAAAACCGGATTGTAATCATAGTTTCGACCACTTCTATATCACGCCCTTCACGACCCGCGCGTTCTTTTTCTAATAGTTCAAAGTGATGATGGAGAGGAGAACATCTAAAGATACGTTTCCCTGTTATCTTAAAAGAAGCTACTTGTAATACGACACTCAGGGCTTCTATAACAAAAACGCCCCCTACAATCACCAGTACAAGCTCTTGTTTGATAAGAATTGCAATCATGGCAATAGCTCCACCAATCGCCATACTCCCCGTATCTCCCATAAAGAGTTTAGCAGGATGGCAATTAAACCAAAGAAACCCCAATCCCGCCCCGAGTAATCCACCTGTAAAAACAGCTAACTCACCACTACCCGATATATAAGGAATGTGAAGATAATCTGCAAACAGAGCATGACCCGCAAGATAGGACATAATCAAATAGGCGAAAGCTACTGAATTCGTACACCCAATCGCCAACCCATCTAATCCATCGGTAAGGTTTACGGCATTGGTTGAACCCAAGATGACCATGCTGACAAAGAGAAAGCTCCCTATAAGCCCGATGTTTTCAATCATGGGCTCTTTTAAAAACGGAGCCATTAAATGGCCTACGGTCTCCCGTGTTCCTGGCCACATCCAAAGAAAACAAATAACAATACACACCCACGCTCCTTGCAGGTATAGCTTTGAACGCGCGCGAAGACCTTTAGACTGTTTTTGTGTAATTTTAAGATAGTCATCCCAAAACCCGATTCCTCCCATATAAAGAAACGTCATAACAACAAACCATACGTGAATATTACTGGGTACAGCCCATAACCATGTAGAAACCACTACTGAAAAAATGATCAGAAGTCCGCCCATGGTAGGCGTCCCCTGTTTTTTGCCATGAAACTCATATAAATGTATGGCTTCCTCTTTTCTAACTTGTTGTCCAACTTTTAAACGTTGCAAAACGCCTATGATCCATGGGCCAAGGATTAACGTGATGATAAAGGCAGTACCCGCAGCGGCAAAAGCTCGGACGGTAATATATTGGAACACCCGTAGCGGTGAATATAAATCTGTTAGATAGTGTAGGTAGTATAGCATTTTGTTTTCTACGCTCAGTTATTTTACATTTCATTAGCAACGGGAAGACCTGGTTCCTGCCCTATAACTAATTCCAACTGCTCTGCCCTGGATGCTTTCAACAAAACAGCATCACCAGGGCGAATTAGACCCTTCAAAACAACACCCGCTTCCGAAGGAGTCAAACATTCTTGTACCAATTCAAATTTTTCTCCCATAGCTCCCTGGGCAATCAGCGAACCTAATTTCCCAACCGTAATTAAACCTGCCCAATCTCCATGAGCCACTTCATGACCTAAAGCAATATGGGCATCCTTCTCTAAAGCACCCAGTTCATTCATCCCCCCTAAAACAAGCCACTTATTTCCTTCTACGTGAAAATCCTTAAATGTTTCGAGAGCAGCTCTCATGCTTACCGGATTTGCATTGTACGCATCATTAATCCATTGAACACCCTGTATAATCGTTGTATTCCATCGCATGGATAAAGGAGTATACTGTTTAAGGCCTTGACCAATGGAATCCGCACCCAAATCATGTTCACGACCCACAGCAATCGCTATTAAGGCATCGCGCATGATGTATTCGCCGGGTAATGGCATTTGGTAAATAAAGGTATCTCCCGTACGAACTTCGGTTACCTCTAATCGATGGCCTTCTAATAATTTTCCGCTGTAATCAGCTTGCCCGGCAAGTGAAATGGTTATTACAGGACATGGCATCATCTCTTGGAAAAAAGAATACCAGGGCTCATCCTTACTTAAAACCGCTCTTCCACCTTCCGGCAAAGCGTTTAGGAGTGTTGCTTTTTCTTTAGCCACATCTTTAACAGAGTCAAAGTGAACCATATGGGCCAGTCCAATCGTTGTGATAATCCCCCACGATGGTTCCAATAAATCACACAAAGGCTCTAATTCGCCCGGTTCGCTCATACCGATTTCGAACACACCAAATTGATCTTCTGGAGATATAGACAAAAGGCTGAGAGGAACCCCAATATGATTGTTCCAATTGCCAGGCGTTCGAGTGGTTTTCCCTTTTTGAGCAAGTACACAAGCAACGAGTTCTTTCACGGTTGTCTTCCCAACACTACCCGTTATCCCGAAAATTTTCCCAGGCCATGTAGATCGATACCCTTGCGCAAGGTTTGTCAACGCCTCACAGGTATCGTCAACAGTTAACAGGGGAACGTGCAAAGATGAAGTGGAAGAAAAATCACGATCAACCAACGCACATGAGGCGCCTTTCCTAAAGGCTTCCTCAACGAATTCGTGTCCATCCAAACGGTCTCCTCTAATCGCTACGTATAAATTTCCCGAGGTAATGGAACGCGTATCATGACACACCCCCTCAATACGATCAAGCGGCGATTGGAGCCATGTTCCCCTACTCCATCTTTCTAAATCGTTTGGAAAAAATGTAGACATTCTACTTCCTTAACAGGTCCTTAACCATTGTTTTACGAATTCTTTATCATCAAAGGGAATGATGGTGTGGTTGAGTTCTTGATAGGTTTCATGACCTTTTCCTGCAATGATAATACTGTCTCCTGAACGTCCAAAGTTTAGGGCTTTTGAAATGGCTTTTTCTCGATCCAATTCAATCTCATAGTGATTAGAAACATTAAATCCTGTGATAATTTGTTGTGCGATTTCGGTGGGATCTTCATCGCGTGGATTATCACTCGTAATAATGGAATAGTCGGCAAAACGATCAGCGATCTCCCCCATTAAGGGACGTTTTTTCGGGTCCCGATTCCCGCCGCAACCAAATACTAATAGGATTTTCCCCGACGTAATTCGGCGCACAATCGTTAGCGTCTTTTTCAAAGCATCATGGGTATGAGCATAGTCTATAAAGATATTAAATCCTCTGTCATTACGTAAACGCTCTAGACGGCCAGGAACAGAATCTAGACCTGCCACGCCTTCGACCATTTCCGAAACCGGTATGCCTAAAGCGCCACAAGAGGCCATCGCAAGAATGGTATTCCTTATATTAAATGACCCTAAGAGATTAAGATGCACAGGCGCATGGCCCCACGGGCTTTGGAAATTAAACGTACACCCCCGCTCACTTAACTGAACATCTTCCGCACGAACCTGTGCATATTGACGCGTCCCACAGGTAATGATCGCACTCTCTATGTCATTCATCCGGAAAAGCTTCTCTCCCCACGGGTCGTCCGTGTTAATAATAGCTGTAGCGGATTTATCCATTGTTCCTATCGATCGAAATATAGACGTTTTAGATTCAAAATATTTTTCGATCGTTCCATGATAATCTAAATGATCGTGGGTTAAATTTGTGAAAACCATTACATCAAAATCCGTCCCCACAACTCTTTTCTGGTCAAGGCCATGAGACGAAACCTCCAACACACCTGACTGACAGTTTGATTGGACCATATCAAATAACAGCGCTTGTAACTCGGGCGCTTCAGGTGTTGTTCGATTCGACACAATCACGCGATCTCCTATTTGATACTGAACCGTTCCTATTAAACCAGGTGATCGACCGGCTCTTTCAAGTATAGCGTGAGCAATATATGATGTAGTTGTCTTTCCATTCGTCCCTGTAATCCCAATGAGTTGTAAGTCTTTCGATGGATTCCCATAAAAATGACAGGACACTTTGGCTAAAGCCAACCGTGCATCTTCAACTTGAATATGGGTCACATCACCCGCCGGACATTGATCGGATTCGGACATAACGGCTACTGCACCCCGCGAGATAGCTTCCTCAACAAATTCGGTCCCATGGTGCTGATGCCCCTGACAAGCCACAAATAATGAATCCGTACGGACCTGCCTCGAATCAAAAGCGACCGCTTTTATTTTATGAGACTGAGAGCCCCGGACGTTAATAGGCTCTATTCTTTTGATCAGTGTTTCTATTTTCATAGTTCACAAATTGCAAATAGGGTTTGACTTCTCCAGGTGGTACATCCAGATAACGCAAAACCTCTTCAGCTATCTCCTTAAATACAGGCGCGGACACCCGCCCCCCTGTGTGTAAAGGCTGAGGCTCGTCCACAACAACAATAATACCGATCTCCGGGTTTTCTACGGGGGCAAACCCAACAAAAGATGCAATATTTGCTGTATCTGAGTATCCACCGGGAACCGGCTTTTGAGCCGTGCCCGTTTTGCCAGCAACATCATATCCATCTATACAGGCGCGGGTTCCTGTGCCCCCTCTTTCGGTAATCCGATGCATCAAATAACGCATTTCTTTTGCTGTATCTCTACGTATAGGTCGGGCGATCACTTCGGGGTCAGGGTCAAAAACAGTACGTCCGTGAACATCAACCACTTTTTCAATGACAATCGGACGCATTAAAAATCCATCATTGGCAATCGCACATACGGCATTGAGCATTTGTAAGGCCGTCACCGCTATTTCATGTCCCATCGCAATACGCGTAGAGCTAATCGCTGACCAGCTAGAATAACGGTGGAAAATACCTGCTTCTTCACCGGGCAAATTAAGTCGGTTGGGTTTACCAAAACCAAATGCTCTGATGTAGTTCTCCAAACGTCTTTTACCTAGAGATAAGGCTATTTTTGCAGCACCAATATTACTTGATTTTTTTAAAACATCTGCCACAGAAAGGCTGCCATACGGATGAAAATCCCTTAAAGGTCTTCGTTGATAGATCCAACGCCCATGTTCACAATCTATGAGTTGGTCGGACCGTGCAACACCTTCATTTAAAGCCGAAGCAATCACAATCGCTTTAAATGTAGAACCTGGTTCGTACACATAACTAATAGAACGATTTCGGCGGACCTCTGCAGAAGTGTTTCGGAAACCGTTTAAGTCATAGCAAGGTCTTGAGACCATGGCTAAAATCTCACCCGTTCTTACTCTTTGAACAATCGCCCAAGCCCCTTTTGGCTGATGCGTTTCCATGGCTCTATCCAGCGCTTCCTCAACCATAAATTGTATATTTTGATCCAGTGTCAAATAAATGTCAGAACCTGTTTGCCCTTTAATTTCTAACGTTCGCCGACTGTATAATTCACGACGACGACCATCGCGTTCGCTCACACGTAATCCAGACCGGCCCTTTAAATAACGATTCATTTTTTGTTCAATACCTGCACTCCCAACACCTTCCCAATTTGAAAACCCAATCGCATGACACATCAATGCCCCCTGTGGATAATGACGAGCTGTATGGTCCTCAAAATGAATACCTGTAAGTTGCAAACGGGCAATCTCATCTGCCAAATCATTCTTGACAAAGCGTTTCACATAAACAAAACGCTTACCGGGGCGATTTAAACGATCGAAGAGTATTTTCCCATTAAGGTTAAGGAGTCGGGCAAGGTGGGAAACAACAAACTGTAGATGCCCTTTATCAATAATCACTTTCGGATCAGCAAATATATCTTTGACCGGCAGATCAAGCGCCAAGATATTTCCGTTTCGATCTAAAATACGCCCTCTCCCTACTAAAATTTCTTCTTCTGAATGCCTACTCTTTAGGATACGGGTTCTAAGTGCATCATGTGATGAACCAAAATGTAAAAAGGCTAGGCGGACGCCTAGCCCTGACAGAGCCGTTATGGCAATAGATGCTATCACCCATATACGCCATCTATGACCCAAATCAATCATTCATAACGGATCCGGAATACTGTGCATACTGATTTTTTGCCGAGATGGAGTCTTCTTCTCTCGAAGAAAAGACACGAACAATTTGATCTTCGTTTGGCCATGACATCACACTCCCATTCCGCAACAAAGCGGCTTTAATATTCGGCAATGTTTTCATATTAGACCATTTATACTCTTCATTTAGAAACTGATTATAAATCTTCTCCTTTTGAGCCTCTAAGTCCTGTATATAAACCCCTAATGCTTCACATCGACCATGTACCCACAAATAGGATAATGACAATATCGCCGCTAATAAAAGAATAGATGCTAATGGAGCGGGAAATGCAAATCCCCCTTCTTGTTTCTTCCTATTTTGTTTTTGTTTTTTTCTCTTCGGCATTTTTAATCCTTTCAATGACTCTTAATTTAGAGGATCTAGCACGAGGATTTTGCTGAACCTCCTCCTGATCAGGTACAACGAATGTATGCGTTATCCATTGTGCGACCGGCATTGAACCTTTCCAACGACTTCCTCCTTCGTTCAACGACTCCCAGCGGCCAACATGCTGGGAAAAGCACTGTTTAACGTTTCTATCTTCCAAACTATGATAAGAAATAACAGCCAATCGGCCTCCCTCTCTCAACAATCCCACAGCTTCTTCCAACCCTTTAGACAAAGATTCGAGCTCTCTATTGACCGCTATTCGTAATGCCTGAAAAGTTTTGGTCGCTGGATGAATCCGCCCCCGCCTTCCCCCTTTTGCATCCGAAACAATCTGAGCAAGCTCCTTTGTCGTCTTAATCCGACCTTTCTGTCTGGCTAAAACGATCCTATTAGCAACACGCGAAGAGGCTTTTTCCTCGCCGAAATTCCATAAAATATCTGCGATTTCACCGCGATCATATGTATTCACAATTTTTTCCGCGGTTACAGCCTGTGTTCGATCCATTCGCATATCCAATAACCCTTCATGCATAAAACTGAACCCTCTATCTCCCTGGTCAATTTGCTCTGAACTCATGCCCAAATCCATCACAATTCCATCGACTTCTTTTACACGTGCTTTCTGCGCCAACCCTTTAATATCTGAAAAGTTACCTAACAAAAGTTGACATTGACCTTCCCGGTCTAACAACCGTTTTTCGGTCCGTTTAATAGCATCCTCATCACGATCAATACCTAATAATCGGCCGTCAACGCCTAACCGCTCTAAAAGGGCCTTTGCATGTCCACCACTCCCGACTGTTGCATCTATATAGACACCCTCTTTCTTTACGCTTAAAAGCTCCATCATCTGTATGAGCATGACCGGTTTATGCATCCGAACCCATTCATCATTTAACGCCTTACTCGTTTAGAGGGGCTAAGAAATCTGTGAGCCTCTTTCAAAACAAGGCTCCTATGTAGCCTTTTTAGGTCTTGTCGTCCTCGCTGCCAAAGGTTTATTCATCATAATCCACTCCCCTTCAGCCATAGCCGGCCCTCCCCATAGCTGAAAACACAACCGGTCACGTCCATTTGGCAGCATCAAATACCGATTTTCATCTTTCTGAACACCATATAACCCCCGGTTAACTTTCAAAAATTTTGCAATTTTAAACATACTCATTGTAGTTCCTTTTTTTTAGTCAAAAGTCGAAGGTTGAAAGACACATCCTCGAACTTTTGACTTTTATTGACACTGATTCTTCATATTAGACATTTGACTTTCGACCCTCTTAAAATCCAACATACCTCGCTGCTTCGCCCAGCCCAGACTGATTTATAGAACCCTCCACTTCATTCCACTGATCAGGGTTCCACAATTCAAACCCATCAAAAGTTCCGACTAAAACAACTTGATTGACCAGACTAGCAAATTCGAGTAGTTCGTCTTTTACGCGAATTCGTCCTTGACTATCCCAGGGCACTAAATCAGAGCGAGAGGCGAGCGTACGAGCAAGCTGTCGGCCTTTGGCATCTGCAATTGAAAGGTTTCGCAGTCTTTCAAGCCTTCGGGTCATTTCACGGGCAGGGTAAACACACAGGCACTTGTCGTTTACCCCAGGCAGTACAAACAACCGCTTTGGTGCTCCCGCCAACTCTCTCCAATCTGAAGGAACCGTTAATCTCTTCTTCGGATCCAAATTGTGAACATAGGTATTTACAAAAACACCTTGCGAACTTATCCCACTATCCATATGCATATCTTTTTGGTCCACTTTTCCGTATCTCCATGACACTTTAAACCACATCGCCCCACTTTATGTCAACAGATTTATTTTATTTTTTTTCAGATAATACATATCCATCTGCGTCCCAAAGATTTGCTTCGGTGAATTATCGGTTATTGGCGAGTGTAAAAACCTGTTGGTTAAATTTTTTTTCTTCCCTCAAATACATTCCTCTTCATTTCTCAGAAGTTGACTGAAAACGGATTTTCCTTGTAGGCCGGATCTCTGACCCGGCACGCTTCCAGATATTGAAATGTTGAATCACAAAAACCTCCAATCATTGTGAGACATAGATCAAAAAGGTTCCATTCTCTGTAAATGAGCTTTAAAAACCCTTCCAACCCTTGGCAAATCGAAGATCCGCCGTGGTGGAATAGAGCCTCAAAAAATCGTAAATTTTTTCTTATTGATCTCGCGCAAAAAAGGAAAATTCACTTAAATTTTAATAAAAAATATAAAATGATTTGGCGCAACGCTTCTATTTTCCTGATCGTTTTCAAGGCCCCTAAAAGTTCTGGATCGCCATAATAGCTTTTGCGTCCTCGTGGCTTGCTTGAACGATGAATTTTACGGCCAAGCAGCTTCGTTGCGTATTTGCGCTCATCGCCACAGACTTGGCACACTTCATCAAGCAGGTTTGTTTAATACCGTTTGCTAGCCCGTTTATACCGGCGTCGCATTCGCTGTACATATTCTTTTCTTGATTCGTAACTCATCCTTTTCATCCCCCTTTTTTGGGTGTCATCTTTTGTGAGGCAATTCGGTGACAATAAAAATATATAAACTAGCTTGACAGCACAGACAAAAACAGATATAATAACATTATTTTTGCTGTTCCACCACAGCAGATCTTTGAGTTTCGCGGGCAAAAAAAATAACTATCAAAGGCTACCATGAAAAAATTGAGGTCCATGCTGGGTCAATGTAGATTGGGGATACTGCTATTCCTTGTGTTCATCGGGACGCTGGTTTTGTCTCTGAACTTTCTCTTCGCTCAAGAATTTCGGATCACTGATTTCTTCATCGATTCATCCAATGAAGTCCATGTGGTCTATGAGACCGATACCAATTTTTATTATATCCTCGAAAGGGGCCAGGCTGTTACGGGTATGTGTCTAGCGCCATGGAAATAACCCTGGATCAAGCAGGGACTATGGAACCACGCCAAACACCGACAAACAACTCCACTTCCTTCAACATTATGAGAATCCCTACTACCAATGCGATGGACACCGATGGGGACGGTATTGATGACGTATACGAATTGATTCAAAGTCCCCTGGACCCCTTAGACGGCAATGATGGGAGTCAAGATTTTGATAATGATGGCAGATCAAGTCTAGAGGAATACCAGATTGGCACGGATCCCTCTTCTCCAAATTTGCCCCCATCGATTACGTTCTCACACCCCCTTAACAACTCCACATTTGTTGGACCGACCTCCATCGTACTAAACGTTACAGCATCAGATGAAGACGGATCATTAAATGATGTTCGCTTTTATCAGGGAACAAACTATATCGGGAACGATATCACGAGTCCTTATGAACTTACCTGGAGTAACGTGTTGCCCGGTGGCTATCTATTTACCGCAGAAGCCACCGACAATTTTGGAACAACCGTTACCTCCACACCTGTAAATATAGCGGTCAACATCGCGCCCCCCTACGGTCATCCCTCCGCCTTCATCCACGTCGGCCTCTTTCATCAACCTGACCGGTGCCACCCTTCCCAACGCGCAAATCACGATTGTTGGTGGGGCCTCAAATATAACAGCCACAGCCGATTCTAACGGCATTTATTCCGTCAATCTCCCATTACAATCCAATCGGATCAACCGTCTTTTTGTTAGCAGTTCTGATGACCAGGGCAATGTCAGCTCATAAGTCCCAATCTATGTCATGCAGGATTCAGAGCCCCCGTTCCTTTTCATTGATTTCCCCATCAACAACGCCGTGTTAACCGTGAGCAATACCGTTATCGCTGGACGAGTAGGAGACATGCTCAGCGGGTATATGGGGCTTAACGTTATGGTTAATACCCAGGCGGCTAATGTTATCGTGGGTATCGGTCAGAACGGGACCTATGAGCGCGGTAACGTGCCCTTGGTCATGGGGTCAAATCTGATTACGGCTGTAGCCTCTGATGTCCATGGGAATAGCGTGACGCAACAAGTGAATGTTTTTCGGGCGGCTATCACAGGCGCCAACATGGTGGCTGTTTCCGGAGATGGCCAAATCACCAATATTTTACAACAATTGGCAGAGCCTATTGTTGTTGAGGTTAAAAAAGCAAATGGCGCCCCCTTTGCCAACAAGCTGGTTACCTTTGACGTTACCCGCAGTAACGGTCGCTTATTTATAAACGCGGTATCGACCAATGCCGGGACCATGAGTCTACAGGTCTTTACGGATACAAACGGGTTAGCTCAGGCTTATTGGCGTTTAGGAATGGATGCCGGATGCGGGAATAATCGTATTGCTGTGACCAGCCAGAGTATTTCAGGGAACGCCTTCTTCTGTGCCTCAGCCATGCCAGGGCCAGCCGGACAAATCAATATCGGTTCGGGGAACAATCAGCGGGTTGAAGCCGGGACCGTCGCCCCGGAAAAATTACGGGTATGGGTCAGTGATGGGTGTAACGGGGTAACGAACGTTCTAGTTACCTTTACGAGCATTTACGGCGGAGGCCAATTCAATGGGGCCAACAGCATCACGATCAACACCTCCATAACCGGCCACGCTCAAGTCGATTTTACCCTCGGTCCCGCCGCTGGGAAAAATATGGTTGAAGCCACCTTCCCAGGCAACACCAACAAATATCCAGTTATTTTCATCCTGTATGGTGTAACGCGCAACATCACTCAACCCACCACCTTTAAGGGTATTGTTATGGACGATGCCAGTTGTTCTGTGGGGGGCGCCCATTGCATGTTGACCATGGGCAGCGAAACCCTGTCCAATGTGTATAGCGATGATGCCCAGGGCCAATTCACATTCACGGCCATGACTAACTCCGGCCCAGCTCATTTAAAGGTGGACGGCAGTGTGGCGACCTTATTAAACAGCAATGCGATTCCTGCGGGTACCTTTCCAGCATTAGGCTATGATTTAATGGTGATCCCTAACGCACAAAACCAGTTGCCAACGCCCGTCTTCATCCCTCCCCTCAACCCGACGAACGCCGTGCTGTACGACGGCACACAAGACGTGATCTTAACCTGTGAAGGGATTGATGAATTAAAGATGATTGTCAAAGCAGGTTCCATGAGGAATAAGGATGGCTCCATTCCCAATCCAGCCAACCCGGCCTATCTTTCCATTAACCAGGTTCATCACGACGAAATCCCCATGCCAATCCCCGACGGCGCATCCCCGCCTTTTGCGTGGACCTTACAACCGGGCGGAGCGATGTTTGATCCGCCCGTTCAAATCCAATATCCTAATATATCAGGTTTACCCGCCGGGGCCATTGCCTACTTCTTAAGCTTTAATCACGACACCGAACAGTTTAATATCGTTGCCACTGGGAGTGTGGTGCCTGACGGGTCCTGCATCGTCACCGATTCGGGCATGGGCATAAGCGTGGCGGGTTGGGGGTGCAACTGCCCTCCTTATTCAGCCTCCGGGGACGCGTCAAAAGTCGATCTGGAGATAGATGGTGTTTCTGAAAGCGACGAAACAAGTGTAGGCGCATTTATATGTTTAAACAATACGGTGCCTTTATCTCTTTCTGTTGATCCAAGTTATACCACAGGAACCGTTACCATGAGTGTCCTCTCCGGAAACGATAAGATTAAAATCGTAGATGATCAAACCAACGAAGTATCCAATCTGACCTGGAACTTGCCGTCAACCTTTCCGGCCCTTTTTGTAAAAGTGATTTTACCCAGTAGCTCTCCACGGGATGTGACCTTAGAGTTATTTTATGAAAACGATGATATTGAGTGTCGAGATACCGTTAAATTAACCGTATTTAAAGTCGATATTGCATCGGACGCGATAAATCAGTATGATCCTATAAACGCTACGTTTGACCTTATAAATCCAACAGTTGTTTATGGCGGTTCAGAAAATTCAACGGCCGAGAATCTTGAACTGACCGCAATGATCGTTCCTTTAGGCCCTGTGCCTGTTAGCTATACATGGTCCTTCTCAAATATCGTTGAAACTGGATTCAACCCAACTCCACCATCTCCTTCATCAGCGATAAGTAAGTGGGATGTTGGGGATGTTATTGCATCTTTTGCAGGGCGAGTTACCTTTACTGTGGTGCTCGAATTCCAAGGTGGTACTACCTGCAAAACAACTAAAGAGTTTGAGGTAGGTATACGTACCGATGATACTATCGTCATCGGTTGGATAGACCCGAACCTAGTGACATTGCCGGGAGGCGCAGCAGTGTGGCTCACAACAAAGTTCCCGCCTGCAGGCCCTCCTGTTCCTAGTCCATTATGGTCTTCTCTTTTCTTGTTAGACCTTAGTGAGAACTCCACCACTCCTAACTTTCAGACGCTCACCTTGGCAGACCGCGACTACATCCTAAAATGGATGTTCAAATATTCAGGCGACCCAAATCCGGCAGGAGTTATTCCCGGTGGTAACTTTAGAGGTAGCACCAACACACACATAGATGAACAGGAGGTCTTAACTTTCAAAGCCTTTCTGACAAATTATAAGTTGTTTAACCGCCTCCAAATCAAATACCGAGCTAATTCTGTAGGCTTTGTTGGTTTACCCGTTATCTTGAAAGCAAGTACGGGGTTGGGTCTACTATAATAAATCCTCTGGGAGGACTATTCGGTGGTTTTGGCAGCATCCTGCCGGGAGTAATGGGCCCTGCAAATGGGCCACCCTCTATACTAAGTTCGTCACCTTCGCGTGTTTCCCTTATAAATGATGGGAGTTCAGATGCAGCCGGCATCAGGGTGTTTAACACGTTAAAAGGGAAAGGTCTGCCTGCAGGTGTCACGCCCGTTTTTTGGGAAAACATTGGATCGCGCATCAAATTTATTTTCAACGGCGGGCCAACACCAACCGTCACCCTTCAACCTTACCCAACCTACTTTGAATATCGCAATGGAAGGCATGTCATTACGATGCCACAAGCGCCTACACCAGCAGCCAATTTTGGAACAGTTCCTTGTACCGGACTTGGAGGGGTTACACCAGGAGGTAGATGTGGAAACGCGTCTTTACCGCCAGCCGCCTCTGCAAGAATACCTGCGTACACATTGCCTTGAATAATAGTAACCCATGAACAAAATCAGGAGATAATTAATGAGAACCCTTTTGCTGATAATCGTTTTTCTTTCCGCGAAGACATTGCTCGATGGGGTAGAAGATTACGAGATGACACTTGCCGATACCCCCATTAATATTACTCTACAGTCTAATGGGATGTGGAGAGCCTCGACTAGCTCCGAAACACAACTCGGTCTGTACAATGTGAATGGCAATGAACTCCATATCATCACCGAAACAGAAACGAATACCGTGGACATGAGCCAGTGCTTAGTGATACCACAGGGTATTGATTGGGATACTGTGCAGGAGATAGACATGGCGAAAATAGAGTTTGGTTCTCCGATTGTAATCAATAGATCCACGGGGTACTTGGGGTTTTACCAAACCAACGGTTATCTAGATACGAATTTCGTTGTTACTTGGACCAATTAGAACCATTCGCCAACCATGAGTTGGATAGGGAGATTTTCGAGGATTCGGAGCCAGTTAATATGTAAAGCGTTAGCTTTTGTGAAAGGGCAGAATAAGTAGAGAAAAGCAGGTAGCGGTTAAATATAAATTACAATTTAACCAGAGAGATAAGTTTTAGGGACGGAAGAGTCAGAGAGATTAGTAAAAGCTTGAAATTGAAGGGGTAAAATGAAGAGGATACCAATAAAAGATTGTGCCTTAGTTATTCAGTATAGACAAGCAGCCAAATGTATCCACTCGTTGTTCAAAGCAGTAAGATGCAGAATGAATCTTTTGGCAAGATTTCTGGCCCACGAAACACACGAATGTTCACGAAAAAAAGAGTCATTAATTCCTTGTCTTAAATTTGTGCTGATTCGTGTGTTTCGTGGGCAGAAATTTTTCTGTTTCCTTTGGTTGCAGCTCTGCTGCTCCATGCTCTTTGCGCTCTCCCTGTTAAACATAACCATCTTTGCCCAGAACCTCAATGAAAGTTGGACGGTAACGGTGGCCGGCCAAATTGTGTAAGTCAATCCCAATGGAACCTTTCGTATCCCTAATATCTTGACCCCTGACCAATTTGGCAATGCGGGACCGGGATCTCCGCCCGGTTTTTTAGGCGATGACTTGGTCCGCCTCACCGGATACACGACCGTGAGCGGTCAAACCACCTATGTGTATAGTGATTACTTTCAGATCAAACAGGCCGGGACCTATGGCGTAACGAACTTGACCTTTACGAATACGCCCCCTCCCCTTCCGGTGTCGATTCGGGCTGTTGTTGACGATCCGACGTTGACGACTCAAACTCAAGTTCACGTAACCGCCCTCTATGCAAATGGTGGTTCCAGTGATGTAACGCCCCGAGCCCAAGGATCGATTTATCGCATCAGTAATCTAAGCATTGCTACGGTCAGTAGCAACGGTCTTGTTACAGCTCTTAAGGAGGGTACGGCCGTGGTGACGGTGGTGAATGATGGCGCTACGTCGGTTACGCGAATAGACGTTCTTCCAGGGGCGACTTTAACGACATTAACTGGTTTTGTCCAAGATCAGAATGGGGCTCCTGTGGCTAACTCAACAATCAATTTGCTTGGTGTAGTGGGTTCAACAACAACGGATTCTCAAGGGCGTTTTACCCTTCCGGGACTAGCGGTCTCCTCTAACATTTTTGAGGTCATCGTTCAGGTCTTTACAACAAACAATACGCTTTTTGGAGTCCCTGTTTCAGTGCCCCTGGTGTCCGGAGGATTTACAGATGTTGGAATCATGACCATTGATAGCTTATGTGATGTGTCTCCAATAAACTGTGTGGATACCGATAGCGATGGTCTTTCTGATACGTTGGAGGTTGCCTTGGGATACAATGCCAATAGCGTTGACTCTGATACAAACGGTGTTCTTGATGGGGCAGAGAATTATGATGCAGATGGCCTTTCTAACACAGGCGAAGCATTAGTCGGCGCTGATCCCACCAATATGGATACGGATAATGACAGCATTCTGGATGGAGACGAAGATAGTGATTTTGATGGACTCCTGGATGGCCAGGAACTCTCTCTTGGCACCGATCCCTTAGATCCAGATACGGATAACGATTGGTGGAACGATGAAGTGGAGAATCAATTTAATAGTGATCCATTAGATCCTACAGTGACTCCTGATGCATTAGTTGTAGCAACGCCCCTTGTAGAGACATTTGTTTCCGACACAACAGGAACCGGGGTGGACCTAAGTTTAACAGTGGGTCAACCTCCGGTCTCTACCTTTGTTTCTGATGTAACAGGGAATGGGGTAGAATTGGGTTTAACAGTGGGTCAGCCCCCTGTGACCGTTTCAACGAATGCGCCATGAGAAGAGAAGAAGTCAAATGTCAGAAATCAGAAGTCAAAGGTCATAAGTCCGAGAAATAGAGAATCCTCTCCTGGGAAAGGATTGAGGTGAGGGTCTTTTGGTCAGGTATGAGGAATCAGGAACATTATATGGAGTGCGATGACTTATCACTGCCTATCATAAAAGCTAAATTTGATTAGAAAGACGAACCAAAAAAAGGAGAAAAAGATGAAAAGAAAAGAGATGATTATAGCTGGGTTCATATCATGGATAATCAGTGTTCCTTTTGCCTATGAGCAATTCACTAATTTTAATTCAGGCAGTACGGGCTCAGATGGAGCGCTGAATGTTACGGTAAACACAAATATTGATTTACCTCCAGATGGTATATTCCACTTTACAACCATCAATATTGCTCAAAATGTTACAGTTACCTTCAATCGAAATACCTTAAATACCCCCGTTTATCTATTAGCACAGGGCGACATTACCATTGATGGAGATATTGATGTATCAGGACAAAATTCACCCCCTGGTGGAGTTGGCGCAGGGGGTCCGGGAGTTTGATGGGGGGATGTTAGGGTTTTTGAACACCCTGCCAGGTGCTGGGCAGGGATCTGGTGGTGGTCTTGGAGGTGCGTGTGTTTCTTCGGGTACAAACACCGTTGGCGCTGGGTCATACCAAAGTGTTCCCACCTCTTCTTTTCAAGACGGTAGAGATGGAAGTATATACGGGAGTCCTTTACTGGTTCCCTTGGTGGGAGGATCTGGAGGAGGGGGGTCAACGGGCACACCTGGGCTTGGAGGTGGAGGTGGTGGCGACGCTATTCTGTTAGCTTCGAATACAAGAATTGAGTTCACTAGTGCGAATATATATGCGAAAGGAGCACAAGCAGTAGGTTGTTCTTATAACGAAGGAAGTGGTGGTGCCATATGTTTAGTTGCCCCGATTGTTACAGGAACTGCAGGATGTCATGCTAATGGGTATAGCACGCGGGCAGGGAATGGGTATATACGTGTTGACGCCATTGATCGTAGTGGAATGAGCGGAATAACATTTAATCCTACACCGAGTGTGGGAAGCTTTATGGCCGTATTTCAAAATCCTCTCCCTCGTTTAGATGTTATTGAAGCCGCTGGGCAAACAATTCCGGAGGGAGCCAGTACAGCTTATCATGTCCATTTACCCTCTGGTTCGCCAAGTAATCAGACTGTTTTGGTTCAAGCAAAAGATTTTTCCGGGACAAATCTACCCATACGGGTTACATTAACGCCTGAAAGTGGAGATCCTCTTTCTTATGATGCCGATATTGATATAACTGGGGGTACGGCGACCGGAACGGTTAATGCTGTGTTCCCTGTCAACATCCTCACGCATGTACACGCATGGACCAGGTAACCGATTGAGGATTTCAGATTTCGGATTAGCCGATTGTGGATTGCGGGAAAACAAGAGAATGGATTTAGAGTTACCATGTAAGAAGACTAGGAGTAAAGTCCTCCCTTGGGGCATTCATGAAGATGTCCTGGGGATCGTTAACCAAAACTATCGGATCGAGGTTGTGGTCTAGCAGTGATCGAAAAAATTCCAGGTAACAGTTCGTGTTCTCAAAAATTTAAAGTGGGGGGCGGAGCCGCCTCCCACTTTAGAAAAATGATTACGGGGTAATGAATAAACCTCTCGGTTAGCCGCTCAATCCCTAAGCTGTAGTCCAAGCTATTTGGACGTCTATTATCGAAAAATGAAAGCCCGCTTAGGCGCCCCTAAAGCGATTACCGCTACAGCTCACAAATTGGCTCGGATTTTCTATAAAATATGGAATGAAAGTCAAGATTTTGACCCTACTCTTTTTGAGCAGCTCAAACAGAAAGCTCGTACGCGAACTGAAACCTATGTTCGAAAAAAGGCTTATGACTTAGGGTTTGAGTTAATCCTGAATCCGTCAGCTATCGCTTCGGAAGGCGTTTTGGGGCTCAAAAGTTGAAAACTTTTTCCTTGAGATGCTCGCTTTTGGGCGGATTGGGACCGGCAAGTATCACCCTGATGAATTTTTTGAGCGTACAGGTCAGACTCACTCTGATTTGGCCATTTTGGGGCGTAGGCCTCCTTGGGCAGTCGCCTTAGAGTATTGTTAAAGGTGCACGGAGGGCTATGCGAAGGAATGGGCAATATCTTGTATCACTTCAAACCAGCGATAACGCTTGCCAAAGTGAAGTTCAATTCGTCCGGCGTGGCGGACCAATCGAACCGCGCAATAAACGATATTTTTGAGAACCGTTTTGATTCGCCAGCACGGGATGTTGATTTTCTGCGGGGCAAGCCCAGCCCGTTTGATGACCTCTTGGCCAAGACCGCGCAATAGGTTGAAGGCCACCATGGCGCATAACAGAATAATCTTATTGGCACAGGGTCTCCCCGAAGGCAATCGCTCAACATCAAGATCGCTTTTGAGTTCACTGTGGTACTGCTCGCTGGGGCCATGTCCATGATAGAGATCTAGCACCGTCTTGGCACGACAAGAGAGGTTCGTCCACCAGGTGTTCACCTCAAGTTTAGGAACCAGAAGTTTCTGACCATCGATATCGATGGTGCGTTCAATCACTTCGAAGGCCACCGGGACACAAGGGCGGTTTTGGTCACCACCGGGATGGAAATGATCGAAAAAGCCTGTGTAAACGTTCTTGCCTTCACGACTGTCTTGTTTGTCTCCAACTCGGCGTGCAAGGGCCAGCATTTGTTCAGGACATTCGCGGCGAGGATTTCGCTTTACGATAAAATAATGATCCCCAAAAGCGTCGAAGTTATCGGCCGCAGCGTTGCCACTATCAAGCCGAAGCAAACATTTTCCACCTAGGCCCAGGGTTTGGAGCGTTTCAACGCTGCGGGCAATAAACGCGGTCGTTCCCGACTGACAATGTTGTTTACCGGGTCGAAGTTCGCACTCAAGCATGTGGCCTTGAGTGCCCACATAGGCAAATATCGGGGCGTAACCATCATGGCCCTTCTAGGTGTAGGAAACGCCTTCTTTCGAAGAGCCTGAGTGATCCAAAGGGCTCACATCGATATCGACGGGAACAAGATCAAGCCCTTCGACATCTACCTAGCCAAAGGGGCCCAAGGAAAGAAGTTCGGTGTTGAGTTTGCGTAGCCCCACATGGGTTCTGGCTGGGGGCAGGTCGTCGAAACGACGTCGGAACACCGGCTCAGAGGCTACCCTTTTTAACTCCCCTTTTTAAGTCCAAAGGCATTCATAAAAATCTCATCACCCCGGTACAGGTCGATATCATTGAAATCGGTTCGACCGTTGCAAAGTAAGCCGATCTGGGTAAGGAGGATCTCCCGATCAGAGATCGCATCGGAGCGGCGTGGTTGAAAATTGGAGGGAAGAATCCGTTGAGCATGATCCTCAAGCAGCAGGCCGCAAAGATGATTTCCGCTTGTGCTGTTGAGTTCGCCCTTGCCAGTCTTTATTTTATATTGTTTCATATACACACCTGTTGGGGTGGGGTTGTTTGTTTGAATACGGGTATGCTCCCCGCTTTAGCCCAACAGGTAATGAAAAATTATCAGATTTTATCTGACGGATTCAGGTTAATCACTAAACTGGCTGTTCCCTAAAAAGGTTTCTTAGGAGGATAAAGCTCTAACGCACCTCACACCGCTACTACCAACGCTTGTAAACACCTAAAATTCAGTTTCACATTTCATGGATAAATAGATATGTTATCGCTCGCAAATGCGTATAGTTTAGTGAAATGAATTTTAAAGATTATGAAGTCGGAAATTTTTATGATGAGATGTTTGAGTCTAATCAAACGGCACGCACGTGCGCTCAACTTCTGACGAAGAAAATTGAATCATTACCGCCGGGCGAACTTAAACGACGGCAAGCCGCCGCAGAACGTTCTCTATACAGCATGGGCATTACGTTTAATGTATATGGAGAAGAAGCAGAGCGGGAAAAAATATGGCCTTTTGATGTCATACCCCACGTCATTGAATCCACTGAGTGGAATCGGATTGAAAAAGGTTTGAAACAAAGGATACAAACTTTAAACCTTTTCCTTGATGATGTTTATAACGATCAAAAAATAATAAAGGACAAGGTTATTCCAGAAGAGATCATCCGATCCTCTTCAGGTTTTCTAGAAGCATGCATCGGTCTAAAACCGCCCCACGGAATCTGGCCGCATATTACTGGAACAGACTTAATTCGGGATCAAGAGGGTCAACTGTATGTGCTAGAAGACAATATGCGCGTTCCATCGGGAGTCTCCTATGTACTCGCCAATCGCAATCTGATGAAGCGTACGTTTCCAGAAGTGTTCAACACCTTAAACGTGAAACGTATTAATGATTATCCAACTCACTTACTTGACATGCTATCCGGTATCGCCCCACCCCATCATGATAATCCACAAGTGGCTCTTTTAACACCCGGCATCCACAACTCCGCCTATTTCGAACACACGTTTTTAGCACAGCAGATAGGAGCTGAACTCGTAGAAGGCCGTGATCTTGTAGTTTCGGATGGGTATGTATCTATGCGTACAACACACGGACTCCAACGTGTGGATATGATTTATCGTCGTATTGATGATTTATTTTTAGATCCTAACGTGTTCCACAAACATTCAACATTAGGCGCGGCCGGATTAATGGACGCCTACCGAGCAGGCCGTGTAGCCATCGCCAATGCCCCTGGAACAGGTGTTGCTGATGATAAAGTCATATATGCGTTTGTTCCTCAAATGATTAAGTATTATCTCGATCAAGAATCGCTTATACCCAATGTCCCAACGTATATATGTGCCGATGAAAAGAGCTTGGCATATACCCTTTCGAATTTAGATACACTGGTCGTTAAACCCGCTAGCGAAGCAGGAGGGTATGGGATGTTAGTAGGGCCCCCTTCTTCGAAAAAAGAACAAGAAAAGTTCGCGGATAAAATTAAAAAGAATCCTCGAAATTATATTGCCCAACCCACGATCGCGCTTTCCCGAGCCCCTGTTATTGTCGACGATCATTTTGAAGGTCGTCATGTGGATCTCCGACCTTTGATTCTGTACGGAAAAGATATTTATGTCCTGCCGGGGGGACTAACCCGAGTCGCTTTACCCAAAGATTCACTCGTTGTAAACTCTTCGCAAGGGGGAGGCAGCAAAGATACATGGGTGGTGTGAGAAGAGAAGAGTCAAAGGTCGAAAGTCGTAAAGTCGAAAGTCATAAAGAGAAAGAACAGTCTTGGCCTTAACGACCTTCGACTTTCGACCAACAAAAGAAAGGAAAGATGTTGTGTCTAACGTTGAAACATTTGAAGATTTAAGAATTTGGCAAGAGGCTCGGGGTCTAGTAAAAGAAATATATTCAGACGTTGGAAGAGGCACACCTGCTGGTACTGATTATGGATTTATAAGCCAAATTCAACGAGCCGGCATCTCTATCATGAACAATATCGCTGAAGGTTTCGAACGGTCATCTGATGCTGATTTTCTAGATCTCTTGATATTTCAAAGGGGTCATGTGGAGAGGTTCGAAGCATGTACTACCCGGCAGAAGATCTGGGATATATTACAACCGATATTGCACATCAACGACGTGATAAAGCGAAACAAATCGCGAGAGGAGTGGCATCATTAACCCATCATCTCAGACCTTGAAGACAGAGAGTCAAAAGTCGAAAGGTCTAAAGTCGAAGGAAGGAGAAAATTCTTTCTCTTATCGGCCTTGGACTTTCGACTTTCAGACCTTCGACCAAAAAGCTCCCCCATGCTAAGTCGAGTTGCAAATGCTATATACTGGATGAGCCGATATGTTGAGCGGGCCGCCAACATCGCACGCTTCATTGAAGTAAATTGGTACCTGATGCTAGATTTACCCACGGAAACCCGAGAACAATGGAAACCGCTTGTCGACGTCACGGGCGATGGAGATGTATTTAAAGAAAAATACAAAACACCGACCCGCGAACATGTCATCTCTTTTCTCACCTTTGAGACCTCATATGCACACTCCGTTATTTCATGTATTCAATCCGCTCGAGAAAATGCATTGGCTGTACGTGACAGAATTTCACCTGAAATGTGGGAGCATATGAACGCTCTTTATCATCTTCTCACGGATGCATCAAAAAATGCCTATAGGCATAACGAAAACCCCGAATTTTATAACCAGATTAAGATAGCGGGCATGTTGATGGGCGGCATTGCTCATGACACCATGAACCATGATGAAGGATGGCACTTCTTTCGATTAAGACGACAGCTCGAACGCGCGGATAAAACGTCGCGGATGCTCGATGTAAAATACTTTATCCTTCTTCCCAGTATAGACTACGTAGGAACCCCCTACGATGATGTACAATGGGCCGCCCCTCCAATCTGTAAGTGGTCTAGAAAGTTATCGGCAACGATACGGACGCATTGCTCCAGATCGCATTGTACAAATGCTTCTTTTAGATCGAACGTTCCCCCGTTCCGCTCAGAACTGTCTGATCGCCACGGAAAATTCTCTACGGGTTATATCAAGCACGCCTATAGGAACGTTCCAAAATGAAGCCGAACAACACTTAGGGCAATTATGCTCAGAATTAATGTATACGGACGTGAGCCAAATCTTTGAAATCGGTGTCCATGAATTTGTTATTGGCCTTCAAGCAAAGATCAATTTGGCAAATAACGCTATTTTTGATACCTTCTTCGCATAACCAACATCTAGATCAACAGGAGCAAATGAATGACATTTTGTTTAGGCATTCGGGTAAAAGAAGGATTAGTGAGGATTGCAGATACACGCGTTGTTTCCGGCAGCGAATGTATCACAGCTCGAAAGGCCATCTCATATCATATTGATGAAGGCGCGTTTTTTGTGATGTCTTCAGGATTGAGATCGGTACGTGATAAAACATTAACCTACTTTTCCGAAGTCGTTGAAGAGCCTGACCAACCTTTTGATCGTCTTTTCAAAGTGGTCAATACATGGGCGAATCAAATTCGTCGCGTTGCTGAAGAAGACAAAAAAATACTTGAAGAAAGTGGGATGCATTTTAATACACACGCGCTTGTAGGCGGACAATTATCCGGAGATAAAGAACACAAAGCTCTACCTCATTTGTCTGGAAGCAAACTGGGTAGAGATCGGGCCTGGAACCCCTTACGGCATCATTGGTTCAGGGCAGTATGGGAAACCTGTACTAGACCGCACCCTGAAATTTGACGACCCTATGCATCACGCGTTTAAAGTCGGAAGCCTAGCCTTTGACTCAACACAGATTAGTGCAGCCGACGTCGACTTCCCGATCGACACGATTATGTATCTGAAGGATTCCAATTATATTGTTGAGCATCGATATGAAAAATCAGACCTCCAAGAAATATTAACATGGTGGCAAGAACATTTACGAGATGGCATTGGGAATTTGCCCTCGAGTTGGATCAATCCACTCTACGAAAAGCTTCCGGGCCGTCAACCATGAAATATCAAATCCACCATCAAACCCATTATACCTACAGTAAACCTGTATTCCTTGAACCTCATATCGTGCGGTTAAAGCCCCCCTCCAATGGATCTCAACAACGTGTTGATTACACCCTCGACGTGATACCCTCGCCGGCCGGTATGTCTGAAGGAGACGATCCGAGCGGGAACGATTTTACAAAAATTTGGTTTGATGAGTTTCACGAAACACTGGAACTCAGCACATCTGTCATGGTTGAGACAAGTCGAAACAATCCTTTCGACTACCTGCCTGAACCGTATGCAAGCATCATCCCCATCCAGTTTGAGCATGACGAATTAGATCACCTGAACCCTTTTTTAAAAAGGCCTGTGACCTCTGATTTAGATCCCGTCGAAGCGTTGGCTGAAAGACTCGCCATCAAAGTGGAACACGAAACGCTTATATTCTTAGATGTGCTCAATAGACACTTATATGACACTACGAAAGTCATTGTACGTGAAGAAGGAGCGCCCCACCCTCCCTCCAAAACCCTCGAATCTCGAGAAGGTGCGTGTCGGGATTTAACCGTTTTATTTATAGATGCCTGTCGATCTTTAGGTATTCCTGCTCGATACGTTAGCGGCTACCAAGAAAGAGACTCCAATCAAACCCTTCGCTATCTTCATGCATGGGCTGAAGTCTATATACCGGGTGGAGGTTGGCGGGGGTATGACCCCACACAAGGCTTAGTCGTTGCAGATCGGCACATCACCTTAACCGCAACCCCTGAACCCGCCGAGACACTCCCCGTTCAAGGGACTTTTAGAGGCACTCAAGCAACCAGTCATATGGTTGCCTCTACTCAACTTATATGCATTTCTTAAACCCAGATAATATAGCTAGGCTCGGGAATAGTCTTTTCTGGTCTCATATCGTTGTCCACTTTGATGAGATCGCTTTAAAAGGTGGCAATCGACAACCGTTTACATATCGGCTTTGGAAAAACATTACACTCGCTTTAACTCCTTTTGCCCCCAAATTTGATAAATTTCATGATCGCTTAGTCATCGTCCCGGCTTCACCAGACCATATTTCACCTATCCTGACAGCCACCGCCCAACTATTTGGCGTAGCCTACACCATCCCCATCAAAAGACTCGAACTGTCTATCGAAGCTATGAGTCAGGCCGGCGTCAAACTATATAAAACTCTCGCAAAACCTAATGATTCATTTCGGGTCACCGTAAAAAGAGTGCATAAAAAATTTCCCATGACCTCAACAGAAATACAGCAACAAATAGGTCATGATCTCCAACAAGCAACACACGCTCCGGTTGATTTACATCAACCAGACATAACGCTCTTTTTTCGCATGTATAAGGATTATGTTTATCTCGAAGGCCCACGATGTCTCGGACCCGGTGGACTCCCTGTCGGCACAGCCGGAAGCGTGCTCACGCTCTTTTCCGGCGGCATTGATTCACCTGCTGCTGCTTGGCTCATTATGCGACGTGGGTGCATAACGCACTTTGTCCACTTTCATGTATTTTCCAACGCTGAATCTGTTCGCGAAACCAAAATACCTGCGCTCATAAGGAAGGTGCTGAATCCTCATAGATTAACCGCAAAATTATTCCTCGTTCCCTATCATCCATTTTCATTCGAATGTTTGAAGACACACATCCCTGAACGTCTTGAACTAGCCTTTTTTCGACGTTTTATGATGCGAACCGCTGATGCGTTAGCCGAAAGAGAAAAGCTTAGTGCACTCATCACTGGAGACAATTTATCTCAAGTCGCTTCTCAAACCATTGAAAATCTAACGGCACTTGAAGGCACCTTTACACGGCCCGTATTTCGACCTTTGCTAACCTATAACAAGCCTGAAATCATCCAACTAACCAAACGCATTGACACCTATGAACAATCAACGACCCCCTATAAAGATTGTTGCTCACTGGTGACCAAACATCCACATACGAAACCTAAACAGGAAAAAGTACTCGAAGCAGAATCTTCTCTCGATACAAAGAAGATGACAGAACAAGCGTTAGATGAAACGGTTATATGGACAATAGAATAGCTGTGTTCCCTTCATTTCACATTGGAAAAGTTATAGGTATACCCATTAAGGTGCATATCACCTTGCTGGTTCTATTCCCTTTTTTTGTATTGCGAATCACCGAGGTCAGTGAAGCATTGACTCTTTTCTGGTCTTTTCTCTCCGTGATAGGACTTTTTGCTAGCATCACATTACACGAGTTAGGCCATGCCTATGTAGCGATTCGAAAACGGTTAAGAGTTCGTCAAATTCTGCTGCTGCCCATAGGAGGCATCGCACAACTCGAAGGCATGCCAATACAACCGAAAGATGAATTTCAGATCGCGATCGCAGGTCCAGCCGTCAGCTTTGTGCTCGCGCTAGGAGCCTATCTTTTAGCCAATGGAGCTTTTATGCTAGGATTTCCTGACGCCCCCGTACTTTTTTTATTGGTTTTATCTACGACCAATGCAGCGCTCGCACTATTCAACTTGATCCCTTCCTTTCCCATGGATGGCGGCCGTATTTTTCGTGCATGGATGACCCCCCGCGTGGGTAGACTAGAGGCCACACGGATCGCTAGTAAAATAGGTCGAATCATAGCGATTGGGTTTGGTCTTATAGCGCTCTTTCAATTCAATTTTATTTTAGGTGCGATAGCCCTCTTTATTTATTATACCGCTCAATCGGAATATCGAACAGTCCGCGCTCAAGAAACGTATACCCCATATACTTCCTCACCGTTCCATACGACCCGGTTTTCAAAAGAGGATAACGATGAAGTTACTGTCAGCCCGCCTCCGTACGAACGCAAAGACAATGAACCAAGATCTAAGAAAGCAACGCGTATCCGACGGAACCTTTTTAATGACCTCTTTGGAGGAAGGTAGTTATCGGCTGTCTGGTATTCGTGGGTCATAAAGAGGAACCTCTGGAGAACCTTCTTCATGTAACAATCCTTCTTCTGCATGGATCACCTTTAACAACATCGACCGGGCCATAAAGAACCAAACCATCACCACCACAAAGAAGCTAAGAAACAATAGAAACTTCCTCTTTGCGGGCACCTTTCTTTTCACCGAAGCTCTTTGTCGGGGGACAGGCTCCACTTTTAAAGGGGGAACAGACGGGTTCACTGAAACCGATTCAGAAACCCGTGAGGATTCTTTCGTTTCTGCTCTGCGGGGCTTTGAAAAAGATCGAAACTGCTTTGCTTTCGGATCGTGTATAAAGTTGTCTTTATTCATGAAGAGAACTATAATGATTTAAATTACATTATCAACCTAGATCCGGCATCCAGCTATGGTAACGCAAAATTCATCAGATTCCCTGTGGGCAAACCGATCCGACGAAGAACTGCTCAAGATACGAATATGCGATTTTAACCTTGAGATTGAAGGATCCGAACTAGCGCCCCGTATCGACAAATTATATAAAGAACTTGAATCAAAAGGGATCTTTTTCAAACCTACCTGTTACCTGACAACGGAATGGTTATGCCCAGATAAGATCCCCATGATTGGTATTCCATTTTGCCTGGCCCATCCACGATTAAAACAACTCGAAAGAAATATGATGCTTGAAGTTGAGGGGGGAACCGAAACAACCTGCATCCAACTTTTGCGCCATGAAATGGGCCACGCTATAAACTATGCATATCGACTCTATCGGCGTACACGTTGGCGGGAATTATTTGGCCCTTTTTCAACTGAATACAATGAACATAACTATTACTCAAGGCCGTATAGCAAACAGTATGTCCTTCATTTACCCGATAACTATGCCCAAGCTCATCCCGATGAAGATTTTGCCGAAACGTTTTCTGTATGGCTTACACCGAATCTTGATTGGCAAAAAAATATAAAGGATGGGGCGCGATAAAAAAGCTAGAATACGTCAACCATCTCATGAAACAGATAGGTTCAACATCACCTCTGGTCACCCGAGGACAGAAATTATGGGCTATTCATCGACTACGATCCACACTGGCTACCTATTATAAAAAGAAACGAGAGGAATTTGCCGAAACCTACGCAGGGTACTATGATCCCGATCTACTCAAAATATTCGCCCCTGAACCTAAAGAAACACACGTAAAGGCTGACCGTTTTCTCCGCCAGCACCAACGTATTCTCACCGATACCGTTGCCCAATGGGCGCATGCAAGAAAATATGCTATTGACCATTTAGTACGTCGCTTAGCAAACCGATCCAAAGAACTATCGCTCTACATTAAAGGGGAAGAGAAAGAGACGCTTCTACACATTGGCGTTTATTTAACAACCTTAATATGTGAACAAAGAGATGTGAAAGCTCAACACAATCCATAGCTAGTACGCATGAAAGTCCTCGTCCTCGTAGACCCCGAATCCATACATCCCGAAGACCCTCAATTCGAAAACGGTCATGAATCAACCCTCACCGAGGTAGAATATCATGTGCCCGAAGCCCTCCGCCATTTAGGTCATGAAGTTTCTGTGCTGCCGTTTGACCCGAATATTCTGACGACGATCCATGAAATCAAGGCTTCTGCACCTCAACTTATTTTCAATTTAACAGAACATTACTCAGGGAATAGACAGATGGACTTACATATTGTCGCTCTTTTAGATATGCTGCATCTTCCCTATACAAGTACATCGCCTACCGGACTCATGCTGTGCCGACATAAAGGAATCTGCAAACGCATTCTCGGCCATCACAGAGTCAAAATTCCTACCTTCGTTACAGTCCCCCTTGGAAAAGCAAGAGTGACTAAACGGCTGCGCTACCCCATCATCGTAAAACCCGTTATGGAAGATGGATCCGATGGCATTTCATTATCCTCCTTAGTCCATAACGAACAGGAGCTCAAAGAACGCATCATACAAGTGCATGAACGCATGAAACAAGCAACCATCTGTGAAGAATTCATTGAAGGTCAAGAGTTGTATGTCGGCATTCTCGGCAATAAGAGACTTCACGTTTTGCCTCCACGAGAAATTGCTTTTGACCACCATGATGTCTCAGGTCCCATCATTGCTACATCTAAAGTGAAGCGCGATGAAGCCTATCGGAAAAAATGGAAGATCACGTACCGGCATGCCGAACTTGACCCAGTACTAGAAAAACGAGTCGCTAAAATCGGAAAACGGATTTATCGCCTGTTACAGCTTAAAGATTATGGCCGTATTGATCTGCGTGTGACGCCTGAAAAAGAGATCTATTTCTTAGAAGCCAATCCAAACCCCGATTTGTCCATGGGTGATAAAGTTGCCGAAGCCGCCGAAAAGGCAGGTATTCATTACAGCCAACTCATTGACCGGATTCTGCGTTTAGCCATAAAAAGGAAAACACTTCACAAATCCTGACTCAACCTTCCTCCATATGCATCTATTAAATGTTTAAATTGTTTAAAGATAGGAATTCAACCCATGAAGCCTTCAATAGAAAAGTTAAAATCCCTTTGCCCAGATATTAGCGAGCCTGTCCTTCAGCAACACTTGGATCGACTTGATCTGTCCTATTTTCAGCACTTTGAACCCTCTGCCATTGCCCAGCATATTAAAGGACTGGCTCAACTTTCTCCAACGTATCCGGTCCATATCATCACATCCTTTGACCCTAAAAATCATACGGCAAACTGCACCCTGCTCGCTTTCGACTATCTCTCAGAATTCTCTTTAATTACCGGCATTCTTGCTGGCATGGAAACCAGTATACAATCAGGCGAAGTTTTTACCTATAAACGAACAAAGACACCCTCTCACAGTCATCGACAAAAAATGTATCGTTCCCGATCACACGTAGACCCTGAGCAGCGGCGTAAAATCATCGATCATTTTCGATGTCGAATCACCCCAAAACAAACTTACAAATACTGGAACCGAGAGATCCAAAAATGGCTTGTGGAAATTATTACATTACTCGAAAAAGGAGATAAACCATCCATACAAAAAGCTGAACATCGTGTCAACGAACACGTCACACAAAAATTGGCTGTACTGCAATCGAGCGACAACCCTGTTTTGTATCCCGTAGATATCGAAATTAATAATGAGTGTGGACCCTTTACAAGACTACGTGTTGTTTCTCAAGATACGCCCGCTTTTCTCTATACATTAACAACGGTGTTATCACTTCACAATCTTTCCATCGAACATGTAGAGATCCATACGCAAGAAAACCAAATCGAAGATATAGTAGATATCGTCACAACACGGGGAGAATCTATTCGCGATATACATTCGTTAAACAAAATTAAGCTGGCCGTCCTACTCACCAAACAGTTCACCTATTTTTTGGATAGAGCGCCTGATCCCTATTCAGCACTTGCCCGATTTGAACAGCTCGTCGAAGAAGTTGTTCAACTTCCGGATAGTCAGCAATGGATCGCGTCTCTTTCTGATCCGTACGCCATGCAAAAGCTTGCCCGCGTATTAGGCGCCAGCGACTATCTGTGGGAAGACTTTATCCGGCTCCAATACGAAACGTTGATTCCCCTTTTCTCTTCACACGTAAATGAGACTTCGTTCCATGTAAAAAACATGGATACACTTCCCGAACGACTCGATCAAGCGCTAGGCTTTGCTGAAACCTATGAAGATAAACGGAGGACGCTGAATCAATTTAAGAATCAAGAAATATTTCTGATTGATTTAGCCTATATTCTCGACCCTGAAAAAAATCTTAAACGCTTGGCTAGTCACCTAACGCGATTAGCCGAAAACATTGTCAATACCGCAACATCGGTCGTTTATAACGACCTTGCTGAAAAATACGGGAGCCCGAAGACTATAGGAGGTTTAGAGGCAACGTATTCTATACTAGGATTAGGTAAACTCGGTGGAAGAGCTCTCGGCTACGCATCCGATATCGAACTACTCTTCGTCTATAGTGATAATGGAGAGACCGATGGTCATACCCCTCTAGGCAACCAAAAATTCTTCTCTGATATGGCCCGGGAACTTTCGCAATTCATTGAAACAAAACGGGAAGGTATTTTTCATATCGACCTACGTCTTCGCCCTCATGGACACAGCGGACCGATGGCATGCAGCCTTGAAAGTTTTATAAGTTACTACGGTCCGGGAGGCGAAGAAGCCCATTCCTACGAAAGACTGGCGTTGGTGCGTATGCGCGCGATTGGGGGACATATGGAATTAGGAGGCCGATTGGAGCGTCTTAGAAATGAATTCATATATGCTACATCAAGTATCAAACTAGAAGAATTACAAACCCTGCGAATCAAACAATTTAAAGAAAAAAGAAAATCGGGGAGCTATAACGCAAAGTTTAGTCCAGGGGCCTTAGTCGATTTAGAATATACCGTACAGATTCTTCAGGTAAAACATGGAAAAGAGATACCCACGTTACGAACACCCCAGATTCATCAAGCCCTCGAAGGTCTAAAGCATGCAGGGGTCTTACAACAAAAAGAATGTGAACGCCTTATCGCGGCCTATCAGTTTTTCAGGCATCTCATCAATGGACTACGGATGCTTCGTGGTTCCGCTCAAGATCTCTTCCTCCCTTTTGTAGAGTCCTACGAATTTGTCCATCTTGCTAGGCGTATGGGCTATGAGCGTCAAGAAGAACTCGAACCGGCTCAACAATTACATGTAGATTTTCAAACCCATACAGCTATCATACGTACTTTTGTTCAAACACATCTTGGTTCCAAATCCTTACCCGCTCCGACCATGGGCAATGTCGCGGATCTAATCCTTTCCCACACTGATGATGTGGGAAAAAGAGACAAAGTTTTAAGGGCTTCTGGATTCAAAGATCTACATAAAGCAACCAAAAATCTACGTAGTCTCGCGGGCACAGGAAAACGCCAAGAGCTATTTGTGAAGCTTGCGATTTTAGCGTGTGACGTCCTACAACATGAGCCTGATCCAGATATGGCATTAAATAATTGGGAACGCTTTATAAACAGGGTTCGCGATGTAGAAAAAGTATATCGAAAATTTCTAGCGCAACCCAAACATCTAGAGCTTATGCTTTCAATTTTTTCGCGCAGCCAATTTTTGGCCGATTCACTAATATGCCATCCCGAATACCTCGAATGGGTCACCAACCCTGAAATCCTCCATAAAGAACTCTCCAAAGAAGAATGGGGAAAAGAATGGAACGATTTGACTCCAGCGATTGAACAAGATGAAGAGTGGCTTAATAGACTAAGAGGGTATCGGAAAAGAGAAATGCTGCGTATCGGCGTTCGCGATATGTGCCTTTGCATACCTATACAAGATATTATGGCCGACTTAAGTGGTTTAGCTGAAACAATCACACAAATCGCTCTTGATCGTGTTTGGCTTAACCTTCAAAAGGAATATAAACTCTCGAAAGAGACCATCCATATCCTCGCAGATCATTTTTGCATCATGGCCTTTGGGAAGTTAGGTGGCCAAGAATTGAACTATAGCTCAGACATCGATCTACTCGGTCTTTACGATAATACGGCTCAACCAGTAAACAGTTCTCTGACCCTTGCAGAGTATTACGCTAAAGTAATGGAAAAACTACGTGCTGATTTAGCCACCCCCATGCTCCAAGGACATGCTTATCGAGTAGATTACCGACTGCGCCCCTATGGGAGCGCAGGTCTAATCGCCTGCACCTTTTCCGAAGTTAAAACCTATTATATAGAAAAGGCTTCTTTATGGGAAATACAGGCGTTACTAAAACTACGGGCGATTGCAGGGAACCTATCTATGGGGCACGCTTTAAAAAAAGGACTCCACCCTTTACTCTGTCAACAGCGTACCGCCCAAGAGATTTTTCAATCGATTCACCATATGCGCGAAATGGCTATTCAACAACAGTCCATAAAAAAAGGGGGACTTCTCGATGTTAAAACCGGAATCGGAGGGATACGAGACATCGAATTTCTCGTACAAGGACTACAATTTTTTCATGGGCACAACAACCCTGACCTTCTAGGTGGAAATACGCTGAATGGACTGCATGCATTAGCCACGTCAAAGATTTTAGAACCCCATATCACCAAAGAACTTCAGGATGATTATATCTTCTTACGCCGTATAGAACATACCCTTCAAATTCTCCACGACCAACAAAGCCATTCAATCCCTGAAGACGAAAATGAATTAGAGGTCCTCGCTAAACGCGTGTTAGGCACAGAATACAATGCTAAAAAGTTTATTGATCATCTTGAAGCCCGACTCACCCATATCCGTACACTCTATCTGAAATATTTATCGGTTGAATAGCCATCCACCTACTAAGTAGAATAAAACCTGGATCCGTAAGTTAAACGTAGGATTTCTGTGCGAATGCTTTGGAGGCAAAAGGTTGCAAAAAAACGCAGGCGCACCCGCTGGGTGCGTCGAGGCTTTTTTGTAATTCCTTTTGGCCCAAATGGTTCGTGCAGAACACCGCGTTTAACTGACGGATCCAGGTAAAACACATATAACAAAAACTCTGCAGAAGCATCCGATTCCGACTTTTTATTACACAACTGATAATTTTTCGGACTATGAAAACTCGACATCTGAGTCAAATAATCATTGATGATGTGTTAGTGGACGTTCGTTAAAGTCACTTATTATGATATGTAGCCAGATAGACGTTTACGATCTACTTTCATCCTATCCGGTTCCATTTCTTCTGGCCAGGGATAGAAAACGACCGGAATTTTGAATCGAGGCAAAACCTGTTCCAAACAGTAAACTATTTTTTGTATATCTATATCCCCATTTTTTCCCTGAATAAAAGCCACCGGTCTAGACCCGAATTCTTCATCAGAAACAGGGACAACAATGGCTTGATCAACATCTTCTAACATGCAGATAGCCCGTTCGATTTCTTCGGGTTGGATATTTTCACCGCCTGAAATAAACATATTGTCTTTACGACCTAACACAATTAAATAACCTTCTTCGTCTAGATACCCCCTATCACCCGTGGCAAACCATCCTTCATGATTAACAGGACAATGAGCATCTTGACCGTCGACATATCCGGCAAATAAAGTCTTTCCTCTCACCCAGATTTCTCCGTCTTTTTCAATTTTAAGCTCTCGGTGTTTTAAAAGTTGACCCGAGGTTATCCTTTTTACAGGCGGAGAATCAGGACGCATACTGGTTACTTGTGAAGCCATTTCCGTAAGTCCATAGGTTATATAAACGGGGAGTTTCTTTTTATAGGCCTCTTTTAATAATGTAGAGGATACAGAACTCCCCCCTAAAAGAATAACCTGAAGGTTTTGAAAATCGGCTTGTTTGAATTTGCTTTTTGATAAACGGTATAATTGTGCAGGAACAAGAGAACAATGCGTGATACCCTCTTCTTTTAAAGAGGTATCAATGGCTCTTTTTCTTTCAGGGATAACCATAGTGGCGCCGGTAATAAGACAACGAAAAAGTATCGCCAATCCTCCCACATGATAAAGGGGCAGGGATATAAGCCATCGATGTTTTGAACGTAAACGAAGGATCAAATTACTTCCCTGTGCACTATAATAATGATTTCCGTAGGTTAGCAAAACAGGTTTAGGAGCTGAAGAAGAGCCTGAAGTAAAAACGATCGTTGTGGGTTGTGATAACGAAATCATATCATCTTCGATAGATTTCTTTTGGGTTAAGGTTTTTATAATAAGGTCATCCGGACTCCATCTCTCCACACCTGCAAGAAGCTTAAGGCCCTTTCCCTCTACATAGGCTATTAACTTTTTATAGTCAATCGCGTCTAATTGATTTCTTAAAGTTTGTGCAGGCAGCCTTGTACTCATATGACAGGCAATGGCTCCTATACGCAACAAACTCAACGTCAAAACAATAGTTTGCCAATCGTTATTCATAAAAATAGCAATGCGATCACCCGGTTTACAATGTCTCTCACGCAATCGTCTCGTCGTTGACGTAACTATTAGATCAAGTTGATTGTACAAAAGTTTGACCTCTCCACTTATAATAGCCGTTGCTTCACCTGAGATATTTGCTGTTTCCCTTAAGGGACATTTTATCTTAGTCATAGGTTAAATCCTGTAGCTCCTCACATCGTATTTCAGGGGGGGATTTTTCTAACTCATCCAACTTAATACATCCACCCCTAAAAGGGATTGGCATAGATAAAACATCTTTTTTAAGCCATCGATAAGTATCTAGACCCGCAGAAGTAACTCTGTCACCGATGGCAGCAGCCAGTTGCACGAGGGCACAGATTCCAACGCCGGATTCAAAAGTAGAACTGATAACCGATCTAATTCCTAATGATCGGGCTTTATTCGAAAGATTCAAAGCCTGTAAAATCCCTCCCAAAAGAGTGGGTTTTATAATGACGGCTTTTATCCCTTGCCAATCCTCTATATTGGATCTGTTTATAAGGCTTTCATCTAAAGCAACGGGTAATGAACTCTCTGCCATGAAGACGGCTAAATCTTCAGATGCTTTGAGAGGTTCCTCAATATACTCGACCTTGTCTGATTGAATGGTACGGCTAAAGGTTAAAGCTTCATCTAATGTCCATGCTTGGTTTGCATCCAATCGTATCGTCATATCTTTATTGGCAATGTCACATACTTTATTTATACACTCTATATCGTCAACGAGAGCCCCCTGCCCTACTTTAACTTTCAAAGTTTTATACCCATTGTGCTTCGCTTGTTCTGCAGATTCACAGATAGTATCCATACCTCCCGTTAATAAAGCATTAATGAATACAAAATCATTTATTCGGGTCGATAGGATCGAAGAAACAGATGTTGCCCATTCTTCAGCAGCGAGATTACACATCGCTGTCTCAAGACCGAAACGTACAGAAGGGTAAAGGGTCATGGTTGAGAGAGGTTCTAATAGACGTTCTAAAGACACGGTGGTTTTGTCGATAGTTACGCCTATCATGTTTTGGGTAAATTCGGGTACCTGTTCTTTGATGGTTTCCCATGTTTCTGAACTAAATTGGGGGATCGGTGCAATATCCCCCCACCCTACACCTCCTGACTCAGCGATACATTTGATGAGAAACCCTGACCGAAAATGGATGGATAATCCCTTTAGAGAAAGAGGGTTGATCAATGGAAGTGTATACCCCCACACTTCACACGCGACAATTCTCATAGATTCCAACCCATTGCAAAAAGGACGCTATATAGCAAAAGCAGCTTGGCCGTGTAGCCTAAGAGGGGATTCAATACTGTTCCACTTGTTGCATTAAACATTTTACGGATAGCGGGTAGCGCTAAAATTAAAATAAGGATTGTCGTTAAAGCGTACATACGTTCGCTCAACCGGAAAACTAGAAAGACAGGTATGATGACTGCTCCGCCAATACACGTGACATATTCTAACCGAGCAAACGTTTTTCCAAAACGCACGGCCCATGTTTTTTTTCCTACTTTAGCGTCCTCTTCTCTATCCCTAAGATTGTTTACAACTAATATAGCCACAGACAAAAAACCAGGGGGAAACCCAGCCAAAATAACGATCCAATTTATTTCTAAAGCTTGGACATAATAGGTCGTTACCACCGCTACCGGACCAAAAAACACTAATACAAATAGGTCGCCCAGACCGTGATATCCCAATGGAAACGGACCTGCTGTATACAAGATACCGAACAGGATAGAAAAAATTCCTATTATAGCAATAGGCCAACCAGCTCTATATATTAAATAAAGACAAAAAAGGAAAGCGATGCCAAAGGCAAGAGATGTGGCCCATATCATCGTCTGCGGGCTCACAAGACCAGCTTGTGTGGCTCTAAGAGGACCTTTCCGTTCTTTGGTATCCGCTCCTTTTTTAAAATCGGCAACATCATTACAAAAATTTGTGCCTATTTGGATGAAAACCGCAAATAACAATGCCACACTAGCAGATAAAAGATGTACAAAACCATCGGAATAGGCGATCGCCGTTCCGATCAAAACTGGGGAAAAAGCCGCCCAGAGCGTCTTAGGTCTACATGCTATAATCCAAATCGCGGAAGAGCTTAACTGAGTTCTTTTTATATTCATTAACGGTATTTGGCGATCGAATGTCCTCGACTTTTCCGAAAGTTGATGTACATTTTTATCATGTTAAAAATTTTAACCCATATAGCGTGTCTTATTAACAGGGTTATTAACAGAAAAAGCAAGAAGAGTCCGTTGAAGACTTCTTCTTGGATCCGTCAGTTAAACGTGGGATTTCTGTGCAAATGCTTTGGAGGCAAAAGGTTGCAAAAAAACGCAGGCGCACCCGCTGGGTGCGTCGAGGCTTTTTTGTAATTCCTTTTGACCCAAATGGTTCGTGCAGAAAACCGCGTTTAACTGACGGATCCAGGTTCTTATAAGCTTTCTCTTGGGTTAGTGATTATCATATTAATCGCACCTACTTTATCAACGGCCAATAAGAAAACTACGATTAAAAAATCTTCGCTCGTCTCCGACATAACTTTTGTAGCTTTTGACACTGAAACGACGGGTATTAATCCGAAAAAAGACCGAATTGTAGAAGTCGGTGCCGTAAAATTTCGTTCTGGGATAATTATTGAGGAAAAGAGTTGGTTAATTAACCCTAAACGAAAAATTCCTCATCGCGTCCAAAAAGTTCACGGGATCACTCATGAAATGGTTAAAGATAGTCCGTCATTTGTAGATATCTATCCTGAATTCAAAGCGTTTATCAAAGGCTCTGTCTTACTCGCTCATAATGCGCGCTTCGATGTTTCTTTTGTAGGAGAGGAGATCAAAAGAAACAAACAGGAACTACCCAATAATGACGTGTTAGATAGTCTAAGACTTTTTAGAAAGTGGTTTCCCAAATCAAAGCCTCATTCACTCTCTGCCTTAGCGGATTATGCAAAAATTGGGGAAGATCCTAATCATCGTGCATTAGCCGATTCCATTGCCGTAGCTCTCATTTTTGAAAAAGGGATTAAAACGAAAAGGCTAAGTAAAGTCTACAAAGATGCTGGAGGGGCGCTGCGATTTTAAGAAAAATTGCAGAGTTAGACAACCCGTCACCTTATATCCCCATCTTTTTCAAAAGCGTCAAATTTAAACTTCTTTGTTGCCTTTGTTTCCTTCTGTAAATAATCTCCTGTGACTTCTACATTAAAGCAAAGGAAAAAGATTATGAAACCATTTGAGTACAGTTTAAAAAAACTAACCCTATCGACGGGGACATCCTATTTTTATTATGATCTACACACACTCGAAAATAAAGGGTTAGGCGCTATATCAAAGTTTCCTTTTTCCCTGAAAATACTGCTTGAATCTCTTTTAAGAATGCAAAGCCATCCCGCCTATACCGAAGAACATGTGACTGAATTTTGTGAATGGCAACCGGGCAAAGAAACGCGCAGAGAATTTCCGTATATGCCTGCCAGAGTGTTATTGCAAGATTTTACGGGCGTACCCTGTGTCGTCGATTTGGCGGCGCTGAGAAGTACTCTCGAAAGAGCCGGACAAGACCCAAGCCTTATCGAACCTCAGATTCCCGTTGATCTAGTCATCGATCATTCTGTGCAGATTGATGACTACGGAAAGAAACCTGCGTTTGACTATAACCTCGAAAAAGAATTTGAGCGCAATAAAGAAAGATATAGTTTTCTACATTGGGGCCAAAACGCGTTTAAAAAACTCAATGTATTACCACCAGGCCTTGGTATCTGTCATCAAGTGAATATGGAATATCTGGGTTCTTGCATTACTAGTGATACCGATGATCAAGGACAATCTATCGCCTTTCCAGATACCCTTGTTGGGACAGATTCACATACGACCATGATCAATAGTATGGGTATCCTCGGTTGGGGTGTTGGGGGCATTGAAGCAGAAGCCGCTATGCTAGGCCAACCGATTCCTCTGCTCACACCTATTGTGATAGGGGTGCGGATTGCAGGAGAGATGCAATCAGGTGTTACGCCTACAGATATTGCATTAGCGATTACCCAAATGCTACGTGAAAAAGGAGTCGTTGGCCATTTTGTAGAATTTTTTGGATCGGGCCTCGACCATTTAAGTTTGGCTGACCGTGCCCCAATAGCCAATATGTCCCCTGAATACGGGGCCACCATGGGATATTTTCCGATCGATGATAACACTCTAAAGTATTTACGTACAACGAGCCGGTCTGAGAAACAAATAGAATTGGTGGAACGTTACTGCAAAGAACAGGGTCTATTCCGTACTTCAAATGCTAGCGAGCCTGAGTATGACCAAGTTGTTGAGTTAGATCTTTCCACAGTAGAGTCCAGCGTCGCAGGCCCTAAACGGCCTCAAGATCGTGTCTTAGTAAAAAACCTGCACACCTCATTCAACAAAGGATTAACCGCACCTGTGGCTGAGCGTGGATTTGGTCTTGCTGACGATCAAGTAGATAAAACGGGATCTGCTAATCCCTATGGTACATTGACACACGGGTCTGTTGTGATCGCGGCCATTACGAGTTGTACCAATACTTCAAATCCATCGTTACTTATCGGTGCAGGTCTTGTAGCAAAAAAGGCCACAGAACGAGGTCTTGCTGTTCCAGCTTATGTCAAAACAAGTTTGGCACCTGGTTCACGTGTTGTAACAGAATATCTCAAACGAGCTGCACTATTGCCGTATCTCGAAACACTTGGATTTCATGTTGTTGCATACGGGTGCACAACCTGTATTGGTAATAGCGGCCCCTTGCGACCCGAAATCGAGACAGCCATTAAAGAGAATGATCTTGTAGTCGCTGCGGCATTAAGCGGAAACAGAAATTTCGAAGGTCGAATCCATCCCTTAACCAAAGCAAACTATTTATGCTCACCCCCTTTAGTGGTAGCCTATGCCCTAAAAGGTTCTGTAGAAGGTGACTTATTAAATGATCCACTCGGAGCAGACACCAATGGGCAACCTGTTTATTTAAAAGATATCTGGCCAACCCGGGAAGAAATAGAGTCCTTACTCGATATAGCTTTTGACCCTACAATGTATCGTACGTTATATGAAGATGTTATGAACGCATCTCCTACCTGGAACGAAATATCGAGCGCCAAAAATGCTGTATACCCATGGGAACCAACATCTACCTACATTCAGGAACCCTCTTTTTTTGAGGACTTAGAAGAAACACCTCAAGCGCTCGAAGATATTACAAACGCATCCATTTTAGGATATTACGGGGACTTTGTCACAACCGATCATATCTCTCCTGCGGGCGCTATTGCATTAGATGGCCCTGCAGCAAAATATCTTATAAAGGAAGATGTCCAGCCAGAAGCATTTAACTCCTTTGGCTCTCGACGTGGAAACCATGAAGTAATGATGAGAGGAACCTTTGCGAATATCCGTATTCGTAACAAGCTCGTTGACAAGGAAGGCGGATGGACCGTTTACCATCCTACGAGTGAAGAAACCTCCATATACGATGCAGCGATGAAATATAAAGAAACAAAAACGCCTCTGGTTGTCGTTGCAGGCAAACTGTATGGCGCAGGCTCATCACGAGATTGGGCCGCAAAAGGCACTTTTCTACTTGGTGTCAAAGCTGTATTGGCTGAAAGTTTTGAGCGTATACATCGAAGCAATTTAGTGGAAATGGGCGTACTCCCCTTAGAATTTGTAGAGAACCAAAATGCAGAGACCCTAAAATTAACCGGCAAAGAACAGATAACCATTACGGGCATTGCTGATAATCTTCAACCCGTAAAATTAATGGAAGTTATAGCTAAAGGTTCAGATGGCAACGAAATTTTCTTCAACGCTAAATGCAGGATCGATACCCCGATTGAAGTAGAATACTATCAACATGGTGGAATCCTTCAATACGTATTAAGAGACGTGATGAGAGGTAGAGACAGTGATTAGCTATTGGAGCCGCTTGCGCGGCTACTACAAACCATCAAATAGCTTGACCCTATGTTTACACGTGTTTGCGTCACAAGACACATCAGCGTTTATCCATTCGGTTGGCAAGAGGGTTATTGGTTATTCGTTATCAGGGTTTTCCTTGTATAATTTCATCATCGCGGTAGTAGCAACTTCAATGGCCCCTTGAATATTTTGATCAAGCTTAATCACATCTTGGCCTGGTCCTGACCAAGGTGTACGATCTGAGACCGTACAAATACAGCCTGCACGCAAACCAAACAGATTGGCCAAAGTCAAAATCGTTGAGGATTCCATTTCAACGTTAAGCACTTTCGCCTGTTTCATATCCTCTACAAGAGGATTCATCCAACTCTGCTGGTATCCTTGAAATGACATGGGCAATAGCTTTTCATCTTTACCGATGACTTTATTCCGAGCATAGAACCCATCCACAGACCACGTGATTCCTATGTGAAAAGAATGATCCGTCATTTTTACGGTATCGACTAACGCTGATACAATCTCGTAATGAGCAGAAGCAGGATATGCAGGACAGATATAAGACGTTGATGTTCCTTCATCTCGAATCGATGCAGTTGTAATAACGTAGTCGCCTAAAGCAACGTCTTCAGCCAAAGCGCCGCTGTTGCCGATGCGAATAAATGTATGAGCACCTAGCTTGGCGAGTTCTTCAAACAAAACAGCCGTAGAGGGTCCACCGACCCCTGTAGACGCGGCTGTTAAAGGCACCTCTCCTTTTTTGCCGGTATGAACAACAAATTCACGAACGCGACACACCTCATTCGCTTCATCCCATTGTTGTGAAATTTTTGGTACGCGTTCAGGATCTCCACAAAGGAATACGTAAGGGGCAATATCGCCTTCTCCACAGCCTGTAATCGGTTGCACATTCTTTTTCATCCAACCCTCCTTATAAACAAACGTTCAGCATCTAGTACCAAGAATTCATGATCATACATTTATGGCTTCACACACTACCTATCCCACCAAACCGTATCTGTGCTTTCAAAAAGAGCATCGGCCTCTTTCGGTCCCCAGGACCCGGCATCGTATTGATGTATAGGGATCGTGTTATCTTTTTCCCAAGCCCTTAGAACAGGGTCTACAATCTTCCAAGCAGTTTGAACCTCATCCGACCTCATAAAGAGCGTAGAATCACCACGCATGACATCCACTAAAAGACGTTCATAGGCTTCGGGCAAGGTATGTTGCCAGGTATCCGCATAGGTGAAATCCATGTCTACACTTTCCACTTGTACTTGTAAAGCCGGTCGTTTAGCAGAAAATTTTAATGAGATCCCTTCTTCGGGCTGAATGCAAAACACGATCACATTAGGCTGTGTTTTTGTTAAATCACAAACATCCCCATCACATTCAACCGTTCGAAAAAATTCCAGTGGAGGCGTTTTAAATTGCACCACAATTTCGGCCACCCGTTCAGGTAATCGTTTACCCGTCCGAAGATAAAAGGGAACACCTGAGCATCTCCAATTCTGCAAATATCGATTCAATCACATGCTCGCGAAAAATAGCATCTGTATAATCACGACGGGCAAATCCAATAATAGCCAGCGTTTCAGGAATGAGTCCCTGGAGATACATCGCATATAAAGCGGGAATAAGTTTGCGGCGAGTCAAATCCCCTGACGCCCCAAAAATGGTGAGGGTTAAGGGTTCGATCACCTTACTCAAAACGAAATCCTCAGCGATGTTATCTGCATGTATCTTATTTTTCATCTTTGTGTCTATTGACGTATAGGTATGAGGAAGATAATATAAGTCTTATCAATAGTAAACATATATGCCAACGGCACTAAGAATAGGCGTGACTATGAGTTATATCCGAAAACGTAAAGGCTGGGAAATCCCTGAACGAAGCGTAACTTCAGAAGATATCTACTGGAATCGGCGACGTTTTATCAAGGCAATGGGATTGGGCAGTATTGGAGCCCTCTCTTTAGCGACAGGGTGTGAAGCAGGTGAGACTTCTACGAAAGAAGTCATGAGCCCAACGATTCGCAACCCTCTAGATGCACCCGCTCGTGATTTATATCCCGTCAAACGCAATCTATCCTTCACCGCGAATCGATCCTTAACACCCGAGGATATAGCAGCTGGATATAACAACTTTTATGAGTTTACAACCGACAAAGAAGGCGTATGGCCTCTCGCCCAAAAATTAAATATCAAACCTTGGGAAATAGAAATCACAGGTCTTGTTGATAGACCCCAAAAATGTGATATCGATAAACTCATTCGCATGATGCCTCTAGAAGAGCGCATTTACCGGTTTCGTTGTGTTGAAGCCTGGGCCATGACCGTTCCCTGGACGGGATTCCCCTTAAAAGCTTTAATCGACAAAGTGAAACCTAAATCCTCCGCTAAATATCTTCGCTTTATTACCTTTATGCGACCCACTGAAGCGCCCGGACAATACAGCGCTTCTTGGTATCCTTGGCCATACTTCGAAGGGTTGACCATGGCAGAAGCAACGAACGAACTCACTTTACTTGCAACAGGTATTTATGGACACCCACTCCCCAAACAACATGGAGCGCCGATTCGTTTGATTACTCCATGGAAATATGGGTTTAAGAGTATCAAGTCGATTGTCCGCATTGAATTTGTTGAAAAACAGCCACCGACATTTTGGAATAAGTTGGCGCCCGCCGAATATAGTTTCACAGCCAATATAAATCCAAAAGTCCCTCACCCTCGCTGGTCTCAAGCCTCAGAGCGAATCATTGATACAGGGAAAAGAGTCCCTACGTTACCGTACAATGGATACGGAGAATACGTGGCTCAACTCTATAAATCTTGAACCATAGTCCTTTGTAATCCTTAAATGCCCCGTTAAATTTCAGTTAGCCAGAATACAAGATGGATCAGCTCCAAAGTTTAAATTTAAAGGAGTGATCCCCCGTGTACAGGGGTATAGCCGTTTGGCAACGACCATTGATTGGTTAGAGTCAGCGGGTTTAGTGATTCGGGTTCATTGTAAACCGAGCCGCCATTCCCCTTTCTACGTATACCGCAGAAAACAGATTCAAACTATATTTTTTTGATACAGGGTTATTGGGTGCGATGAGTCGTCTATCTCCTAAAACAATCCTCGATTATAACTACGCATCCTATCAAGGATATGTTGCTAAAAATTTTGCAGCCCAAGAATTCCTTTGCTCAGATGTTGAAAACGTTGTCAGTTGGACAGAGCGAACGGCTGAAGTAGAATTTTTATGTGAATATGCTGGGGACGTCTTCCCTATTGAAATAAAATCAGGATGGATTACACAGGCAAAAAGCTTAAAAGTTTTTGCAGACAAATATCATCCGCCTTATCGGACCATTATGAATGCAAAGAATCTAAAGATAGATACACACGTCCATTATTATCCATTCTATTTGGCATCAAAATTTCCGCGGTAGAGATCGGACCTCACAGGTGGATCAAGGACCATACAACTCAACAGCCTGTTTCATAGCATCTTTCTGCATAGCTCTTTGCTGTTTAAGACTTACATTAAATAAGCCCAATTGCTCGGGAGATAAAATCGTTTTAGCGCGCAAAAGGTATCGTTCTTCTAATTGGGCTGTTTCTTCCAGATGTTGATTGATCCGTTCAGGCGTAAAAGACATAGCGTCCATATTCGCTGGGCTGTAAAAATCCGTTGAGAACGGGAAAACACTACGCTCTTCATACATCGCCCGCACTAGCTGATGCTCTTTTTCTTCGTTTAACGGAAGAGATGAACCAAGCGATTGCTTATAATGATTTACCTGCATCCGTTCAGGCTGTGTCTCTTCAAACTCTTCGTATATCCCGTACTTCTCTTCACCTAAAAACGCTTTTATTTCTTGATCAATTTCTTGTATGGACACGACATTTTCTTGTCTTGCGGCCACCTTTTCTTCTTCCGTAAGAGATAGATTCATAATTACCATCCCCATTTCAATAGAAACCATGGTTTTATCAACTAAAAATTTTTTTAAGGATTCTAACGCTTCAGCTTCAAGAGCTAAATAGCTAAACAGAGAGCCATACATATCATCTAAGGTCTCTTTTTGCTGATTCCGAATCATCTCTCTCATTTCAGGGTCCCGTAGAATCTCAATCGGGTTCGGCTTATCAGGCGGAACAGCCTTGGACGATGCGGAAGAAAGGGCTTCAACCTCAGCTTTGGATTCAGCCAGTTTATCCCTTAGTTCCTCGATCTTCCTTTGATAACTTAAACGCTCATCATCTAACAGAGATGAAGGTCTTTCTGTAAGTTTTGCAGGGGGTATAGGTTCTGTTGAAGCTTCAGATTTTGAACGTACCTCAACGGGTGCTTCTCCTTGATTCTTTTTCAAAGTACAATATTTTTTTAGGGCACAACATTGATAGAGACTCAACCCCGCTAACCCTAACGTAGCAAGAATAAGAAGCGCTATGATTACATTTTTTTTCATTGTTTCTCCTTCTCAATTAATATAAAGAACCCGTACCCGTACCTGCCTAACGTATATATACTTTCCGCCACGGGTGGACCAGCCTGTGGCTAACAAAGTGAGTCTCCCCTCTCTCCCTCTGGGAGAGGATGAAGGTGAGGGGCTGACTTCTTAGAATCTTTCTTCACCCTCACCCTTCCGCCACGTTCAAGATTCAAATGGAAAGGCCGATCGTACTACAGGCAGACCAGACATGACTGGAAATTTCTATACGGATAGAGTATCATTTCCGTTTATTTAGTCATTACACAGTACAAAAATGTTCAAAGATTGGAACATTTTTTTCATTATCTCCACTTACTATAAACATGTAGAAATGTGAAAACAATAAAGTGTCCTTATAGGGCACAGATGCAGGGCTGAAACACTTCTAGGATCAGAAATCTTTCAGAATAGAGTTTACATAGTCTGGAAGCCCCGTTTTCAAAAAAATCCAACCATTGAAAACGAGCTTTAAAAAGCCTTCCAAACAGTGGAAAAAAAGAGCGAAAAAAGATCCATGGACATTAGAGCGCTTCACGATTGAGGTGTCGCGATGTAGCACAAAGAAAACCAGCCGATTACCTCGTCGGGAGAAACCTCTTCGAACGCTTGTGTGAGCGCTTCAGATAGTTCCTGCTGACTGCGGGCTGCAAGGCTGCCCAACCGATTCTTTATCTTGCCCCACATTTTTTCAATGGGGTTGGAATCGGGGCTGTAGGGTGGAAAGAATCTTACATGGGCCCCACATGACTCAATGAGTTCAATGACCTTGGGATTGTGATGGACGCGAAGATTGTCCATGATGACAATGTCTTCAGGTGAAAGAGTCGGGAGAAAAACCCGGCGAATATATTCTCCAAAAACAGCCGTCTCTGTCGCCCCCTCCCCCTCCATGGCCGCTGTTGTTCCGTCCAGGCGGACCGAAGAAATCAAGGTGGTGGTACACCAATGTCCATGAGGCGTTTTGGCAAAAAGCCTGTTCCCGCCCAACGCCCGGCCCCGCAGACAAGTCATATTCGTTTTCGCCCCGGATTCATCAATAAAGACAAGGCGACTTGGATCAAGTTTGGCCACCTCTTGGATCCACTGCTTTCTTAAGAGATTTACATCCGCCCGGTCTTGCTCGCTGGCGTGAAGCGTTTCTTTTATACCGGCAGCCCAACCGATTCAACGCCCGCTGTACGGCCATGATCGACCCCTTCACGCCGCTCATGTTCTTGAGTTCTTCAAGCGTTGCATCGGGATGTTTGCCCCCCAGTTGAGCCAACGCCTTGAGCTGCTTTCCGCTGTAGAGGGCCTGACGATGCCCACGCGGTCGAGGAGCAGTCTCTCCGGTTTCGTTGAAACGAGAGAGCCCACGCTGAAACGTTCTAAGATCTACACGATAAGAAGATGCGATATCGGCCTGGGAACCTTTGCCCATTTTGTAGGCATCTATCGCACGCCGCCGGATTTCTGCTGTTGCTATACTCATGTCATGGAGTATAGATCTTCTAGAGAGGCACTTCAATCGTTAAATTCTCTAAAACAGCTTTTCAAGCACCATATGGAGCGGAATAGTTAAGCCGGCTCATAAAAGGTATTAGGCGTACATTGTTATTTCGTTATTCACTGGGGTGTTAAAAAACCTGAAGCAATCATTGTTATTGGGGCCCACTATACGAATAGGCCACACGCAATAGGTTAAAGGAGGGCTTCATAATCCCTCTTGGTTCATTAGGATGCGCTCACAACAAAATTGACCAATTTACCTGGCACATAGATTTCTTTCTGGATTGATTTATTTTCTAAATACTTGGAAATGGATGTATCTGAACGAACCCTATTAAGAACTTCTGCTTGGGGGTAGCCAACGGGTACCATTATTTTCCCCCGCAATTTACCATTGATTTGGATAATCATTTCAACCTCATCTTCTTTTAAATAATCCGGACTAAATACAGGCCATGATTCGTATGCAAGGGTTTGTGCATGACCCAATTTTTTCCATAATTCTTCAGCCATATGCGGGGCAAATGGACTGAGAATCAGGATAAAGGGTTCAATCACAGATCGAGGTATCTGCCCCCACTTCTGAGCCGCATTTAAAAACTCCATCATAGCGGCAATAGCCGTATTGAAATCCATACTATCAAGATCTTCAGTGACTCGCTTTATTACCTTGTGTAATGCCCGTAGTTGTTTGGAAGAAGGTTCTTCATCGGCCGCCGAATTTAATGTTCCTGTTTTTTCGTGGATGATGAGTCGCCATACACGGTTTAGAAAACGATAGACCCCTTCAACCCCTTTCATACTCCAGGGTTTTACCTGATCCAGAGGCCCCATAAACATCTCATAAAGGCGCAGGGAATCGGCGCCGTAATCACGTATAACATCATCGGGGTTAACAACGTTACCACGGCTTTTACTCATTTTATGAGCACGCGCATTGACACGGATTCCGGGATGTTCTTTGAGGACAAAAAACTCGTCTTGTTTTTGGACTTGAAACTCGTCTACATGCTCAGGGTGACAGGTTTCTTCTTCTCCAACATCTTCTGCGGAAATCCACGCTCCTTTGGCATTGCGATAGGCTGTGTATTCCATTTCGCCTAATATCATGCCCTGGTTTATAAGGCGTTGGAAGGGTTCTTTGGTGGAAACAACACCTGCATCATAAAGCACTTTATGCCAAAAACGTGCATACAATAAATGAAGAACTGCATGCTCGGCTCCCCCCACATACAGATCAACTGGCATCCAATATTTCTCTTTTTCTGGATCGACTAATTGCTTGTCATTATATGGATCCAAGTAGCGAAGATAGTACCAACAAGAACCGGCCCATTGAGGCATGGTATTGGTTTCTCGGCGAGCCGGTTTCCCCGTTTCAACATCGACCGTATTGACCCAGTCCTCCATTGTTGTTAAGGGACTTTGACCAGTTCCACTGGGCTTATAAGATTCAACATCGGGCAACTCAATGGGTAAATCTGTTTCCGGTAAAGGTTTGGGTTCACCATCGACAAAGATAATAGGAAACGGCTCGCCCCAATAACGTTGACGGCTGAATAACCAATCCCGTAATTTGTAATTAATTTTTCGGACCCCTACCTTTTCTCTTTCGAGGTGATCAGTCATTTTCTGTTTCGCGCCTTCTACGTGGAGCCCATCAATAGAAATAAATGAGCTAGAGGAGTTCATAAGCCGACCGTCACCTTGATGCGCTTCTTTTTGGAGGGCCCCTCCAGAAATCACTTCGCAAATAGGTAAATCAAAGGTTTTTGCAAATTCATAATCGCGTTGATCATGAGCGGGTACAGCCATAATCGCGCCTGTGCCGTATGTGCTTAAAACGTAATCAGCAATCCAAATGGGGATATTTTCTTGATTCACAGGATTGACGGCGTAAGAGCCGGTCGGCACACCGGTTTTTTGCTTTTGCAGTTCGGTGCGTTCTAAATCGTTTTTAGTAGCTGCTTGTTTCTGGTAGCGTTGAACGGCTTGTTGCTGTTCGGTGGTTGTCAGCATATCAACCAAGGAATGTTCAGGTGCTAAGACCATGTAGGTTGCTCCAAACAAGGTGTCGGGCCGAGTGGTAAACACACGTATTTCTTTTCCGGGATGATCCTTGATTTGGAAATTGACTTCAGCGCCTTCGGATCGACCAATCCAGTTACGCTGCATTTCTTTGATGCTATGCGACCAATCCAACGCTTCTAAACCTTCTAATAAGCGTTCGGCAAAATGAGTAATTTTCAACATCCATTGACGCATCGGCTTACGGACGACAGGATACCCACCCCGCTCACTTTTCCCGTCAATGACTTCTTCATTAGCTAACACGGTGCCAAGCGCCGGACACCAGTTCACGGGAACTTCAGCTTGATACGCAAGTCCTTGTTCGTAGAGCTTAAGAAAAATCCATTGGGTCCATTTGAAATAAGCGGGATCGGTTGTTGCAATTTCTCGGTCCCAATCATACGAAAAACCAAGGGCTTTTAATTGGGCTCGAAAACGGTCAATGTTTTTCAAGGTTGTTTCTCGAGGATGGGTCCCTGTTTCTAAGGCATATTGTTCAGCGGGCAACCCGAAAGAATCCCATCCCATGGGATGTAAGACATTGAATCCTTTCATCCGTTTATACCGGGCCATAATGTCTGTAGCCGTATATCCTTCGGGATGCCCTACATGCAGCCCCGCCCCACTGGGATAAGGAAACATATCAAGCACATAGAACTTTTCTTTGTTCGGATGGGGCTGTTCAGGGGTACAAAAGGTCTTTTGATCTTCCCAGTAAGCTTGCCACTTTTTTTCTATTTTATGAAAGGGGTACATGTTCCTTATTCGTTTTTTAATTTCATGCATTGCATATTGACCAGGATTTGTTTACATTATTTTTTCCTTTTTTGTAAATTCCTTAGTGCATGAAAAAACAAAAAAAGATAAAAAGAAGGGGCTGCTCATTAGGGCTTGGTTCGGGTTGACCCTCCAAGAAAGAATCATTATAGGTAGTATTTTACTTATTGCGTTAATAGGCTTAACGGTAAGATACCACCATTTAAAAACAGAACATACAGAAATCTATGAGCCCATGGGCATAGAAAAAATACCATGAATACAAAAAAATTTGAAGAGGCCTTACACCAACTTCTTGAGCTAGATCCAAGGTATCCCGAACAAGCCTATATCTTGATCCGGGAAGCCTTGGACTTCACGATTAAAACCCTTAATAAACCCGTTGAGGGGGATGCACGCCACATCTCAGCAACTGAACTGATGGAAGGGATTCGGCAGTTTGTACTCCAAGAATACGGGCCGATGACAAAAACGATCCTCAATGAATGGGGCATATATTCATCAGAAGATTTTGGGGAAATCGTTTTTAATTTAGTGGCAAAAGGAATTCTTGGAAAAACAGAAAAAGATCGAAAAGAAGATTTTATGCAAGGCTATGATTTCAACGAGGCTTTCTCAGAACCCTTCCGCCCTCATAGCGTCCACTAACACGTTTTTGATGAGGATATAAATATATGAGAACACGATCTGTCCGCATCTTACTCATCCCAATCATTATGTTGACCCTGCAAACAAGTATCTCTATGCCTACCTCAGAAAACCTATTAGCGCCCCTTCAAGAAGCCAATGTGAATATGCGACGTTTCGTCCTTAAAAATGGGATGGTCTGCCTTATTAAAGAAGATCATAGCGCGCCTTTAGCCGCGATTCAGTGTTGGGTGGGTACAGGCTCTATACACGAAGATGAATACCTAGGCGCCGGACTTTCTCATTATGTTGAACACATGATTTTTAAAGGCACCTCAACTAGAAAGGCCAACGACATCACGCGAGACATCAATGATGCAGGCGGCATGATTAACGCGTATACCACACATGACCGAACGGTTTTTTACACCGTGATCCCTTCGGCCCGATGGCGAGTGGGATTTGATGTTATTTCCGATGCCATGATGAACGCTACATTCCCGAAAAAAGAATGGGAACGAGAAAAAGATGTTGTCACCCGGGAGATGAGCATGGGACGTGATGACCCTTACCGCGTTTCAAGCAAACTCCTCTATCGCAACGCATATCGTGTCCATCCTCTGAAACATCCTGTTATTGGATATGAAGATGTGTTAAACACGATCACCCATGAAGATCTTTTAGGTTTTTTCGAGCGGCATTATGAGCCTAATAATATGATTTTGGCCATGACGGGTGATTTTGACTCAGAAGAAGTAGAAAACACCATTCGCAAAACTTTCACATCATTTCACCGTCGAGCAAGACCCCCTGTGGTACTTCCTGAAGAACCCCCTCAACTCACCCCTCGTTTTGAACGCAAAACAGGCGCCTACCATGTTTCACGACTTCATTGGGCCTATCATACAGTTTCACTCGATCACCCCGATGCGCCGGCCCTCGACGTATTGGCGGTTATCTTGGGACAAGGACGTAGCGCTCGACTTGTACAACACATGAAAGAAGGTCAAAAAATCGTTTACCATATCGATGCCTGGTCCTCTACGCCTAAAGAGCCTGGCTTGTTTGGCATAAGCGCCACGTTTGAGCCGGATAAAGAGAAAGAAGTCATCGCATCGATTCAACAATTGATTCATCAATGGAAAGAAGAACCGTTTACGGCTGCAGAAATCGAAAAGGCTAAACGTGCTTTTTTGGTTGGCGGACTATCTGAGCTACAAACCATACGCGGACAAGCTAGTAGTCTTGCATCCGACGAATTTTATGCGGGTGATCCTAACTTTTCTATCCGCTACCTTGAAAAAATAAATCAAGTCACCGCTCAGGATCTTGAAAAAGTGATCCGGCATTATTTTTATAAAGACAACCGCACACTCGTAATCCTGTCACCTGATACGAACACAGAAAAACCGCCAAAAACCGCAACAGAAACTTCCATCCCTACGGCGAAAAAGATTGAATTACCCAACCAGATACCCCTGCTTGTACGAGAAAGTCATCGCTTGCCTTTTGTTTATTTTTCCATCGCATTACGTGGAGGTCTCCTCTCAGAAAATAAAGAGAACCAAGGCATCACTCAGCTAATGACCGAATTGCTTATACGTGGGACCAGGACTCAGTCATCCGAAGAAATCGCAGAAAAGGTAGAATCAGTAGGCGCGTCCATCTCCTCTTTTGCAGGCCCGAATAGTTTTGGGGTCGCTGGAAAATGTTTATCTCAAGATAAGGAACTGTTAGCCAACCTATTAACAGATTGCCTCATCAACCCCTCTTTTTCTGATGAAGAAATCAAAAAACAAAAACGTGTTCAATCCAGTGCGATTCAACAACAAAAAGAACGCCCCATGTTTTTGGCTCAGCAAAAGCTAAGAAATACACTATTCCCCGATCACCCTTATCAATGGACCCCACTTGGGACGGCAAAAACTCTTCAAGAGATCACACAAAAAAATATCATTGATCATTACAAAAGGCTATTGACGTCTAAAAACATGGTCATCTCTATTTTTGGTGATCTTTCTGAAGCAAAAGCAAAAATGCTGGGCGAAAGGATTGTAACCCAAGTTCCAACAGGCCCTGCCCCTACGCTAAAAAGAACGTTGCAAAAACAACCGACCTTACCCACAAAAATGGAACAGCATGCGCCTAAAGAACAAGCCATTTTTCTAGCCGGATATCCAAGCGTTACAGTCAACGATCCACGCGCTGATGGTCTCGAAATTATACAAACGGCTTTAAGTGGTCTATCTTCTTCATTAGGCATCGAAATTCGAGAAAAACGGGGGTTAGTTTATTATGTCGGCGCTTATCAACATATAGGATTAGATCCAGGGATGTTTGTTTTTTATGCAGGCACACAAGAAGAATCGATTCCAGAAGTAGATACGCTTATTCAAGAAGAAGTAGAACGAATCTTTGAAACGGGACTAACAGAGGAAGAGCTTGACCGAGCAAAAGAACAAATCATAGGGAATTATTATAATCAGTTGCAAAACAATGGAAGTTTAGCTCAAACATGTGCGTTACATGAACTGTATGGACTCGGATACAACCACATCTTTTCTACCGAAGAACGAATTCGTTCTTACACAAAAAAAGATATCCAAAAAATAGCGGCCTCTGTATTTTCAAAAAATAGACGGGCCATTTCAATCGTTACACCCGAAACAACTAAAAAAGGAGCAACCCCATGAATCAACAAAACCAAGCCGTCAGCCCACCCCCCTCACTATTTAGTCAACTGATTATCATGCTAGCAACCTCTGCGCTTCAGCAAATGGGACGCATGCCGGACCCGGCTACGGGAAAGCTTGAAACCAGCCTGGAAAACGCTCAAGCAACGATCGATATTCTGGATATGTTAAGTCAAAAAACAAAAGGGAATCTAGATGCGGATGAAGAGAAAATGATGGGTGACACGCTAACCTCTTTGCGACTTAACTATGTGCAAGCCATTCAAGCAGATCCGCCCTCAAGCACCCAAGAGTCTTCCTCCCCCCCTCAGGCAGAAGAGGCCCCACCAACAGATCCCACTCCTTCTACAGATGAAGCGTGTGCAGAACCCGAGATAGCCGCGGAAAGATCTTCAGAAAAAGAACCTAAGTTCCAGAAAAAATATGACTAAATGAAATCTTGGTCCATTGAAATTTTCAAAGAAGTCTTTGAAGTCACACACCATATTTATCAAACCCTATATATAAAGCTGGGAAGAGGTTCTGCGGAACACAGGGTATTTAGATTCGGTATATTAATCGCTGTTGTTATTCTTTGCATCGTCTTACTAAACCTTTTGTTTATTCAACCTCAATTCATTAGACCATTAATCAAAACAAGTCCTGTTACGCCTCCTATTGATTATACCCAACCCGTACGAGACGAACCATCCAGGTTCCCCCCTAAAACGCATCGACCTAACATCCGTGAAGGAAAAGCCTCTGTTTCTATCAAGGATTATGCCTTTGATCCAAAACAGCACCTAACCCAGATTTATGATGACAGGGTTTGGTGGGAAAGCGAACATGACAAAAACGATACCGAAGATGACCATGTTATTCATCGAGCAATGGAAGAACCTATGAAACGGTTAATAGAACTTGTAGATCTGGCCGGAGGACAATTAAAAGTGCAAGATGCCTATCGGGATAAAGGTATTCACTCTAGAGCCTCTTTACATAAACAAGGTCGCGCGCTCGATATAACCGCCAAAAACATGTCATTAGAAAAACTGGCAAAATTATCTTGGGCCGCGGGTTTTGATTGGGTCTATTATGAATCGCCTAAAAAAGGGGGTGCTCATGTACATGCATCGGTACGACCGATAATTACATCAACGGTCCCATAAGTTGTCGAACTACTTAATACGCACGTAATCTTCCAAGATGATCACATTACCTATGCCCCTTTTCCTTCTTCAAACAGAGTACGGCTAAACTTCCATCAAAAAACTCAACAACATGACCTCGCTCAATCAGCCACCTCAAGGGATTTAAGATTTCTGCGGCTTTAGAGGGTTCTGAATCTATACGTGGACTTAAATCGTTTATCAAATCTTGACGTATACACCCCGGATGGCCATTCAAATATTCAAGCACATTGCGGATGGGCTCCACAAACTGATCAGGAGCCATCGATTTTGGTTGGACAGGCGTAACAAAGATACCGGCATTGGTTCTAAAAATATGCAATCCTGCATGACGTAATGCAGGCAGCAAAGCCTGACACATGGATGCAGGGCGTCTATTCTCTGCCATCCATCAACGTCTAATTTTCTCGTTTATCCACTCATCATCAAGCTGCCTGGCTGTAGCAGATGGAATAATAACTCGGCGAACCTTCTGCAGGACGGCAGGAGCTATCTTTTCTTTAAAATAAGACTCTGCAGCACTCCAGGTCATCTCCTCTAAACCCTTTTTTCCTTTAAGAAGATAGACAACCTGTCTGGTAACAGACTGTTTCCATTCCTCTATACGCTCAGCATCATGGATCGTTTCTGTCTGCTCCCGGTAATTTTCTAAAGACATATGTGAAAATTTTTGTCGCCATACGTCTCGGACTTTTTTCAGCATATCCATGGTAATTTGGAGGACCCAACAAGGTCCCGCTCAGCTTACATCGAGCAATACAAACAAAGTTTCCTTTTGGAGGCTCGGCTTCTTTTTCTTTTCTCTCATAATATTCTTCCATATGAGTATTGAGAATATGATCTTCGCATTTTTGCTCCGTTAGAAATAGTGTTTTACACGTTTTGCATTGATAGAAGGGCGATGATTCCTGATTAGAGCCAACAGGAAAGACTTCTATTTTAACCCGACAGGTTTTAGGTCTAGCAAGAAAAATTAAAGCGAGTTTTGATAAAGGATGAGCTTTGACACTTGCATGCAACTTACGAACAAGAAGATGGAGGCTATTTTTTTCAGGAATAAAAGAAACTTCAATTCGACCGGAAAAATCATGCGGAAATTCAGCTTCAGGAGGAAATTGTTCCTTCGCTTTTTTTGAACGATCTCGGAGAGGCTTTTCCAAATGTCTCCGCCCCGCTCTTTGTTTTTTCGCAAAACTAGAACATTTAACGATTGAAATGCCTCGCTAGAAGATCTATACTCCATGACATGAGTATAGCAACAGCAGAAATCCGGCGGCGTGCGATAGATGCCTACAAAATGGGCAAAGGTTCCCAGGCCGATATCGCATCTTCTTATCGTGTAGATCTTAGAACGTTTCAGCGTGGGCTCTCTCGTTTCAACGAAACCGGACAGACCGCTCCCCGACCGCGTGGGCATCGTCAGGCCCTTTACAGCGGAAAGCAGCTCAAGGCGTTGGCTCAACTGGTGGGCAAACATCCCGATGCAACGCTTGAAGAACTCAAGAACATGAGCGGCGTGAAGGGGTCGATCATGGCCGTACAGCGGGCGTTGAATCGGTTGGGCTGCCGGTATAAAAGAAACGCTTCACGCCAGCGAGCAAGACCGGGCGGATGTAAATCTCTTGAGAAAGCAGTGGATCCAAGAAGTGGCCAAACTTGATCCAAGTCGCCTTGTCTTTATTGATGAATCCGGGGCGAAAACGAATATGACTTGTCTGCGGGGCCGGGCGTTGGGCGGGAACAGGCTTTTTACCAAAACGCCTCATGGACATTGGTGTACCACCACCTTGATTTCTTCGGTCCGCCTGGACGGAACAACAGCGGCCATGGAGGGGGAGGGGGCGACAGACACGGCTGTTTTTGGAGAATATATTCGCCGGATTCTTCTCCCGACTCTTTCACCTGAAGATATCGTCATCATGGACAATCTTCGCGTCCATCACAATCCCAAGGTCATTGAACTCATTGAGTCATGTGGGGCCCATGTAAGATTCCTTCCACCCTACAGCCCCGATTCCAACCCCATTGAAAAAATGTGGGGCAAGATAAAGAATCGGTTGGGCAGCCTTGCAGCCCGCAGTCAGCAGGAACTATCTGAAGCGATCACACAAGCGTTCGAAGAGGTTTCTCCCGACGACGTAATCGGCTGGTTGAGAATTGTAATATTAAATGCCCAAAAGAAGATATTGTAAAACAGGAGTGTTCCATGCCGAAATCTTCTAGATTTAGAAACTCGACAGAAGACAAAAAAAGGAGAAAGACATGGAACAAATCAAGAGTAGTATTCATCTCCGAAAAGGCAAGCATTTGACACAGAAAGAACGGATCATGATTGAAACAATGCTCAAAAACCGAGGACGTCCTTTGGAGATAGCCAGCTATCTGGGAAGGCATCGTCGAACCATAGAGCGCGAAATTAAACGTGGGGAGGTAGAGCATTTTGATACAGAGCCGCGAAAGAAGAAAGCATACAGCAGTGATCGAGCCCAGGAATTTCATGATCTAAATGCGACGGCCAAGGGACCTGAGCTTAAGCTTGGAAAGCATCATGAAACGGCTGTGTTTATCAGCGAGCACATTCTTGTTCACAAACGCTCACCCGATGTGGTTGCTCCTTTGCTTAAACAAGAGCAGAGACCTGCAGCGGTGAGTACAAAAACGCTGTATACCTATATTGACCAAGGTCTCATCCCGGGGGTGAGCAACGAGTCCCTATGGGAAAAACGAAAACGGATAAAACGAAAAAGACGTGCTATTAAGCGGGTTAAAAAGCAACATGCCCGAAGGACCAGTATCGAAAAACGACCTAAGACCGTAGAAAAACGCGAGGAATTTGGGCACTGGGAATTGGATTTGATCGTCGGCGGAAAAGGAACTTCAAAACCGGTTTTAATGACGTTAGTAGAAAGAAAGACCCGAATGCTAAGGGTGAGAAAACTTTCGGATAAAACACAGGCATCGGTTCTGCAGGCCCTCAAAGCGATCGAAAGATCGATGGGAGTTGGCCCATTCAGATCGATGTTCAAGTCGATTACAGCCGATAACGGGAGCGAGTTTCTCGACGTGGAGCAGATGGAACGTTCCGGATTTAGCAAAAAGAGACGTGTTAAACTCTATTATGCTCACCCGTATTCTTCCTGGGAACCAGGCTCCAACGAAAATGCCAACCGTATGGTTCGTCGTTTCGTCGCCAAAGGAGACAACATCGGAAAATATACCATCGACCGTATTGGTGAGATTGAAAAATGGATTAACAACTATCCTCGCAGGATCCTAGAATACAAACCCGCACAGGAGTGTTTCGATTTGGAGATCGCCGCATGAACAGAAGCTCTCAGGTCCATTTTTTGCGGCATTTAATTTTACAATCCACCGTGCTATATCACGACACCTCAATCGTGAAGCGCTCTAGACTTTTGGCGGGGACGGGTTTCTTTTTTAACACTCACATAGGGATTAGCCGTTGGCTCTTTGCGAGCCCACATGGGCACAAAATTAAGCTCCAAAATTTGGTCACGATCCGCACTTTGTTCTTTTATTGAACGATCTTCTGAAGTATTTGTTCTATTTTCAGGTAAATCCATAGTAAGATGCTTAGATAAAATCATGAAAAAGGCAAGGCAAAGCGAAACATCTCAAACGGCATTAACCGCAGAACAACTCGAAAAGTATTCTTCGGCGGTTACATTATCGGATATGGAAATTTTCATTTTCCCGGAGCTTTTATACAGTCTCGTGTTAGCCAACATTATGTCGCCTCGTTTATGGCGATGGCGCGATGATCCTTGGTTTAAAAAGATCGACTCCATGACCCCTTACCGTAGGGTTCTACGACTGAAACAATATATTATTGATCACTATGCATTCAACCTAGACCTCGATACCTGGGGCCTCACCACCCAAGAAAAGGAACTAGAGCGCTTTAAACCATGGATCGATAAAGAAATGCTTGGTCGCAGTAATGCTTTATTCGGTTATCAAGGGGATCAATATTACTTCGACCTTGATATCCGAAAACATTTCGGTCTGGATAAATATACAAGTAACGTCATCCCCTATTGGAAAACTGAAACCATAGAAGCCATGGATGCTTTTCAACTTAAAGAGGGGTACCCACATAGCGCGGGTGAATGTGTATCCTTGTCTACCCTCTATGCGGCCGCCTTGTTTGTAGTATGCAAAATTCCCCTGGAAAACATTTATCTCATGGCCACGCCATTACATTCTCAAAATTTTATTGATGTGGACATTGGTGTATTAAGCAATAATCGACGCATTGTGACCCAACGGATGTGGTTTAATGGGACAGAACTAACAGCTAAAGCACAACGTGCGCTACGGAACGAACAAGTAACTATTGTCACTCATAATACCGGCTATATTCATGTGCTTTATCCGGATGCGACCATTGATCAGGACGATTACACGCAGTTTAAGCAAAAACTACAAGACTATTTAACCATCGAAATTGATTCTGAAATCCTGGCCAACTTTCTGCGTCAACACAGCCACTTGCAAACCTGCTTTCAGGTTCGTCATGATTATCATGGAAAATCACGTTTCATACCCGCAGAAAAGGCGTATGCCTATGAACATATCAGCCCTTATCGAATGAATGACGGAACACGCAAAAAACTCCTAGAAGAAATCGATGAATACGAATTCTTCTATGAATCTATTGAAGGACGAATACCGCTCAACAAATTTGATGAATTTTTCAAACTGAATAAAATCGATCTGAATACCGAACGACATCAACGCAAGCTCATGGAAGAGTTTAACTGCTTTAATGCCCGCGCATGGGATATTCTTCAAGATTTAATCACATTTACACGCATAGAACCAAAACTGCCAGGCCAAGAAAAAAAGTTTCTCTCCACTCAACCCATAGAAATAAATACAGAAATGAAAAGGGACGAAATTATATCTTACTTAGAACAACTGCGTTCTGACCACCCCGTGGCGAACCTTTCCTTTTATGCTTACCGAGATCTCTCACGAACAGAATGGGCTCCGTTCATGAAAGCAGCGATAGAACGGAACCCTGTTATCCTGGAAGCCACCAAAAAATATACCGACCATGAAATAATTGAACAGCTGGAGGCCATACCAAATGAGTCTATTTATGAAGGCTCACGTCTTGCTCAACCAGATGAAGTATGGAATTTCCAACGTGGAGATGGACTTGAAAGGGCTATATGCCTCGCAACCATATGGAAAAACCGAAATCCGGATGCAACCATTAGGATAGAGGCCAAAGATCAAACGCTACATATCCACATTAACGATCAAAAATGGATCTGGAAAACAGACAAAAAAATAGAGGTATCGTTAGACATATAAACGGCTTTCCTTGAAACGTTTAGACCCTATCAGGATTCTCTTTCTTTTTATTATGCATGACCCAAGGTTCGGAGAATCCTGGGTCTGGAGTTTGGCCCTTTGGGAGAGGATTACTTCTGAGTCCGCCGCGGTAGAAAGTGAGGGTCTTTCATCAGAAGCCAGGTTGATTTCCCCCTGAAAGTATTATAGGATCCAGAATCTATGAAACGTATCCGATCGATTTTTCTGTTTGTGTTATTAACAAACACATTTCTGACCCATGCCGAACAAGTCTTCCCGCCCCCTACATGGAAGGACCAACCGAATCCGCTGGCTAGTCCAGACGCAGAAATCGGAGGGGAAATTTCTATTTTTGTAGCGCAATACCCAAAAAGTTTTAATTACTACCTAGAAAACAACGTGTTTGCTTATCAGTTGTTTAGCTTAATGTTTTCGACTCTTCTTACCATTCACCCCCTCTCGCTAGAAAACGAACCCGGATTAGCCAAACAGTGGACGATCTCGGATAATAAACGAACGTTCATTTTTGAACTAGACAACCGCGCTACATGGAGTGATGGAAAAGCGGTTACTCCAGAAGATGTTTTGTGGACCTATAAAACGATTATGGACCCTAAAAATTTAACAGGACCTCACAAAGTCTCACTCGAACGATTTGAAACCCCGGAACTCGTAGCCAGCAATAAAATTAGCTTTACGGCTAAAGAAGTTCATTGGAAAAACTTACTGGCATTGGGGTCGTTCTATATTTTACCTAAACACGCCTTTGAAAAAATTGATTTTAATAAAATCAATTTTGAATTTCCCGTTGTTTCCGGCCTTTACCAAATTCAGTCCATCCAAGAGGGTCAATCCGTGCAGTTAAAACGACGAGATGGTTGGTGGAATCGGACAGCAGAGCGATTTAAAGGGACGGGGAACTTTGCAACGCTTGATTTTCGATTTTATGCAGAACGCGAAAGCGCATATGAAGCATTCAAAAAAGGAAATATTGATCTCCTTACTGTTTATACTTCACATCGTTGGGTACAACAGACCCAAGGGGAAAAGTTTGATAAGAACTGGATCGTTAAACAGGCCATATATAACTACGATCCGATTGGTTTTCAGGGTTTTGCCATGAATCTACGGCGCAAACCTTTCGACGACATCAACATTCGTAAAGCCCTTGCGCATCTTCTTGATCGGGAAAAGATGAATGAAACGATCATGCATAACCAATATTTTTTACACCGATCCTATTACGAGGATCTTTATGGGAAAAAGATTTCTTGCCCAAATCCAATATTTAATTTTGACAAAGATAAGGCACGCCAACTTTTAAAGAAAGCCGGATGGGAAGCAAATCCTAAAACCGGGATTTTGGAAAAAGGTAAAAGACCATTTACCATCACATTCCTAACCAGGAGCGCTACCGCAGAGAAATTCTTGGTCATCTATAAAGAAGACTTAAAAGACGTAGGCATCCAACTTGAAATCGATAAAAAGGATTGGGCAGCTTGGGCACGGGATATGGACGAATTCAACTACGACATGACCTGGGCCGCTTGGGGGGCTAGCCTGTGGAAAGACCCTGAAAGCATGTGGCACTCTAAAGAAGCCAATCGCCCTTCGGGTAGTAATATTACAGGATTTCAGGATCCACGTATCGACCAGCTCATCGAAAAACAAAAGGAGCTATTTGATATTGAACAACGGCATGCCATTGTTCGAAAAATCGATCACCTCCTTACAAAACAAGTCCCTTATATTCTGCTCTGGGGTATTAATTACACTCGGCTATTGTCTTGGGATAAGTTTGGGACCCCCGACACAGTACTCAGTAAATATGGAAATGAAGGCAGTGCATACACCTACTGGTGGTTCGACCCCGATTCAGAGGCTGATTTAAAAGAAGCGATGAAAACGGATGCACCCCTCCCTTCCAAACCTTACAAAGTGGTTTTTGATAATGAGTTTGAAGAATAAGCAGTATGGATAGAATCAGTTATTTTATACGACGATTACTACTTGTTATTCCCACCTTTTTCGGCATTACGATTAGTTGTTTTGTCATCTGTCAATTTGTTCCAGGTGGACCTGTCGAACAATTTATGATGAACATGCGAGGTATCGGCAGCGCTGAAGCAGGAAGTCGACTCCCCTCAGAATCTATTTCAGAGAAACAACGAGAAGCATTAGAGAAGCATTTTGGGTTCGATAAACCGATCCTTATCCGATATTGGAATTGGTTGGTACGAGATCGGATGGGCATGATGGTTGATTCTTATAAGTATACCCATAAAACGGTATGGGAATTGATCAAGGAACGCTTCCCCATCTCACTCACCTTTGGGTTGGCAGGTTTTTTATTAACGTACCTCATTTGTATTCCTCTGGGTATTGCGAAAGCATTGCGAAACGGGAAACCTTTTGATGTCGTCTCCAGTATTATTGTGTTTATGGGATATGCCATACCTGCCTTTGCTTTTGGCATGCTACTGAAGATGGTTTTTTGTGGAACGTCAGAACAGTTTTTCGATATTTTCCCGCTTGGCGGGTTTCGGTCTGAGAACTTTGCATCGCTTTCGGTAACCCAAAAGATCCAGGACCAATTTATGCATATGTTTCTCCCAGTCCTGTGCTATGTAATCGGCAATTTCGCCGTACTAACTCTATTAATGAAAAATTCTCTTTTGGAACAAATAAACCAAGATTATATCCGTACAGTACTCGCTAAAGGGGGTACGCTAAAGAGGGCTATATGGAGACACGCTTTTCGCAATGCACTCATCCCGATTGCTACAGGGTTTGGTAGTATTATGACATTTATGTTTTCCGGATCGGTATTAATCGAAAAAGTGTTTGATATCCACGGAATGGGACTGTTGAGTTTAGACGCCATTATCGACAGAGATTATATGGTCTTTATGGGAATCCTCGCCCTTACTTCTATCCTAGGATTGATCGGGCGGATCTTATCAGATTTCTGTTATGTTTTGATCGATCCGCGCATTGATTTTGAGAAAGGATAATATTGGAGAACTGGAGTGATAGAGTAGATCTCTTTTGTAATCGGCAGTCTCTTGGAGCCCTTCCCCGCTATTAGGCAACTTCTAGACAAAGACCTGGATCCGTCAGTTAAACGTGGGATTTCTGTGCGAATGCTTTGGAGGCAAAAGGTTGCAAAAAAACGCAGGCGCACCCGCTGAGTGCGTCGAGGCTTTTTTGTAATTCCTTTTGGCCCAAATGGTTCGTGCAGAAGACCGCGTTTAACTGACGGATCCAGGAAAGATGTTTACCGACTGCTTCTCCAAAACTTTCTAGCGTTGAGAGCCGAATATCTTCTGCATGATTCTCAATTCTAGAGATGGCAGATTTTTGGGTACATAACTTTTTTGCTACTTGTTCTTGAGTGAGCCCGGCCTCTTCACGGGCTTGTTTGAAAAGGACACCAATCTTGAATTGCTCGTATCCCTTGTCAAAGTTCTTTACAAACATTGGGCTCTCCTTTTTTCTCTGCTCAATATACTTATCCAGATCATCCATAGTCTTTCATCTCCTATTCGAGTAATCACGTTTACGCTTCTCCGCAAGCTTGATTTCTTAGGGTGGAGTTTTCTGGCTTTTCTTCTGAAACGAGCTGGTGAGTATAATCAACTCTCGCCCAGAAAAGAAACCAAACTTCATTAGCATATACGCCACGACTCCATGGTTGCAGACTCAACTTACAAGTGCAAAACCGAAGCTGTCCATCATTTCTTTGCGCGTTCTATATTCTAAGCATTTTCTCGGTCTATTATTCAGTAACTCCACAGCCTATCTCAACTGAGCGGAGCTGTGGGCAGCAAAGCCGGTTTTCTTCGGGAAAAACTGGCGAAGCAAACCGTTCGTATTTTCGCTGCTCCCTCTTTGCCAAGGGTTTCTCCCTTCAGCAAAGAAAATGGGGGTTGCTATTTTTTTCTGTAGTTTAGCATGGCTGGCAAACTCCATGCCATTATCTACAGTCACCGTTTTACAGGGGAGCCCTGAATCAGCGAACTGAGGTACGGAACGGTTGACCGATTCGGCATTGCATCGAGGTAAAAGATCGGCGATGAGATATCGAGTCGCTCGATCTACTAGAGTGACTACACAGGCCTCTTTTCTCGTTTGGCCCTGAATAGTGTCACCTTCCCAATGGCCTGCCACCTTGCGACTTTCACCCTCTTCGGGGCGTTGGTCAATCATCGTTTGGTTGTGTATACGTGAATGGCTTTTCCGAGTCGCTCGTTTTTTCTTTCCGGGGCCACGCAGGTATTTTCAGTAGCCAGCCCCTCTTGGACTGTACAAGTAGCGGTAGATCGTCATTCGACTGATGGGAGGGTCACCTTCTAGCTTTCTTCGACCTTCAACCTGTTCTGGAGACCAATACTTCGCCAGGAGAGTCTCCACTTGTTCTTTGCTAGCTCCCATCACTTTTTGAGGCTTTCGAGCTAGCTGTAATCGGCTTTGAGCCAGGCCATTTGCGGGTCTTGGGTAATAGCGGCCACGGACTCGATTACGGCGAAATTCGCGCCAAATAGTCGAGGGGGATCGGCCCAGGCGACGGCCAATTTGAGATAAGCTATATTTTTCTTTTAGCATCTGGGCTATCACTTCTCGTTCATAACGGTTTAAATGTTCGTAGGTTCGTGGCATTCTATGTTCTCCTTTGGGGGGGGTCAGATACCCAAAGAATGAACTATGCTGCGGACCTTTGCACTTGTATTGTTACTCTACTATTCATCAATAAAGACAAGGCGACTTGGATCAAGTCTGGCCACCTCTTAGATCCACTGCTTTCTCACTAGTTGGGCTTGGTTGGCAAGGAGATTGAAGGTCATGGGGCTGATGAGCATTAGGGCGGCCAAGAGAGAGGCGGTGCAACGGAGGAGTAAAGAACTACGGCTTCGCGACCACGGTTTCACGACTATGGTTTCGCGACTACAAGAATTTTTTTCAGAAGAATGTGAAGATTTTTTAGCCACAAAAAGGCACAAAAAACCACAAAGATAAGATTTTTGGGCCGGCAAGAGCCCTAAGATTATCGCGGGATGGAACCCCCTCCCACATTTCCCATATTCTCTCCTGCAGCAAATCATCGGGAGAAAGAAGGCTAAGAGGAAAAGGATGGGTAAGGACATGAAAAGGTAAAATAGTTCCACTTTGGTGGTCTTAGTGACCAATAGATACCCGCATACCCATTGTAATGATAGCGTACCGGTATAGAGGCTATGGTGGTGGAGTTGCTTTCGGCCAGAAGTTGATCATTGTTATTATAGGTATAGGTCGTCTGGAGAATTTGCCCGTTCGCATTTACTGTGCGGCTTAGACGATTTCCCACCAGGTCATAGGTGTAATCTGTGGTATAATCACCTGTGGTTTCATTGGTTACAGACTCTTGCGTTAAGCGATTGAGGCTGTCATAGGTATAGCTTATGTGGTTTGTGTTCAGGGTTCCCAGAGGGTTCAGGGTTGTTTCTACCACGCCGGTCCGCCGGCCGTCAGGGGCCAAGGCATAGACGGTGGATTGTAAAATTAAATGCCGCAAAAAATGGACCTGAGAGCTTCTGTTCATGCGGCGATCTCCAAATCGAAACACTCCTGTGCGGGTTTGTATTCTAGGATCTTGCGAGGATAGTTGTTAATCCATTTTTCAATCTCACCAATACGGTCGATGGTATATTTTCCGATGTTGTCTCCTTTGGCGACGAAACGACGAACCATACGGTTGGCATTTTCGTTGGAGCCTCGTTCCCAGGAAGAATACGGGTGAGCATAATAGAGTTTAACACGTCTCTTTTTGCTAAATCCGGAACGTTCCATCTGCTCCACGTCGAGAAACTCGCTCCCGTTATCGGCTGTAATCGACTTGAACATCGATCTGAATGGGCCAACTCCCATCGATCTTTCGATCGCTTTGAGGGCCTGCAGAACCGATGCCTGTGTTTTATCCGAAAGTTTTCTCACCCTTAGCATTCGGGTCTTTCTTTCTACTAACGTCATTAAAACCGGTTTTGAAGTTCCTTTTCCGCCGACGATCAAATCCAATTCCCAGTGCCCAAATTCCTCGCGTTTTTCTACGGTCTTAGGTCGTTTTTCGATACTGGTCCTTCGGGCATGTTGCTTTTTAACCCGCTTAATAGCACGTCTTTTTCGTTTTATCCGTTTTCGTTTTTCCCATAGGGACTCGTTGCTCACCCCCGGGATGAGACCTTGGTCAATATAGGTATACAGCGTTTTTGTACTCACCGCTGCAGGTCTCTGCTCTTGTTTAAGCAAAGGAGCAACCACATCGGGTGAGCGTTTGTGAACAAGAATGTGCTCGCTGATAAACACGGCCGTTTCATGATGCTTTCCAAGCTTAAGCTCAGGTCCCTTGGCCGTCGCATTTAGATCATGAAGTTCCTGGGCTCGATCACTGCTGTATGCTTTCTTCTTTCGCGGTTCTGTATCGAAATGCTCTACCTCCCCACGTTTAATTTCGCGCTCTATGGTTCGACGATGCCTTCTCAGATACTGGCTATCTCCAAAGGACGTCCTCGGTTTTTGAGCATTGTTTCAATCATGATCCGTTCTTTCTGTGTCAAATGCTTGCCTTTTCGGGGATGAATACTACTCTTGATTTGTTCCATGTCTTTCTCCTTTTTTTGTCTTCTGTCGAGTTTTCAAATCTAGAAGATTTCGGCATGGAACACTCCTGTTTTACAATATCTTCTTTTGGGCATTTAATATTACAATTCTCAGCCAGTCTTTATTTTATATTGTTTCATATACACACCTGTTGGGGTGGGGTTGTTTGTTTGAATACGGGTATGCTCCCCGCTTTAGCCCAACAGGTAATGAAAAATCGTCAGATTTTATCTGACGGATTCAGGTAACCGCTTGACTCAATGTATTGAAAACAATAGTAGTGTTCATTATCATCTTTATGTAGCAATAGGGGGTAAAGATTAATCTTCGAAACAATATATCGGTGGAAAAAGTATGCCTGAAGCAAGGAGCTGTGTATCGCTTTACGATCTCTAAGCCTTTGAGTTTTAGTGCTATCATTTCCATCGATAATCTCGCGTTTCCCATATCCCTTGGTGGATCCCGTATATACTCGTACGCTTCCAAAGAAGAGGCGTATACAGATGCCACGAGATTGAGTAAGTCTATGTCCCTAAAAGCCGCTTGTGCAAAATTGCCTATAGGCGGTGCTAAAGGGGTCATTCTATGTGATCCCAAATATAAAAACAGAGAATTTTTAGAGGCGTACGCAACCTGCGTCCATTCTTTAGAAGGGAAGTTTTACACGGGGGAAGACATCAATATGTCCCCGTCGGACGTGGACATGCTGCTAGAGTTCTCTCCCTACTTTTTGGGGGCGAGCAAGCAGCAATCAAGATATGGAATGCCCGCCAAGGCGACCGCATTAGGGGTCGTTAGCGCTCTAAAGTCGGCGGTAAACAGCAAGCTGCAGAAAAATGACCTTAAAAGCCTAAAAGTTGCCATCCAGGGACTGGGTTCGGTAGGTCTTCACTTGGCGAAACATCTAGCCCAAGCAGGGTGCCAGGTGTATGGCACGGATATAGATGTTTTTCGCGTTCAACAGGCCTTAAAGGAGGTTGAGATGACGATCGTGGGGCCCGATCAATGGTGTAGACTCGATGTGGATGTTCTCTCTCCCTGTGCCATAGGTGGTACGATCAATAACCAAACGATTCCGCTCATGAAAGCCTCGATCATTGTCGGGTCTGCTAACAATCAACTAGAAAATGAAGTGAGAGATGCACGTTCTTTACACCAAAGAGATATTTTATACTGTCCGGACTTTATTGCTAGTGCAGGCGGAATTATTAATGTATATGCCCAATTGACGGGATACGATCGGAGTGAGGTTATGAAGAAAATTGATATGATTGGAGAAACCCTTCGAGACGTAGTCCATCGGACTAAACAAACAAAACGATCAATCATTGAGGTCGCCCAAAAGATGGCCCATGAATATAGTGAAAAAGCGTTGGAAGCAGGGATGTCTATCCCTGTAAGCAACCAGAAAGGAAATCTATGAAAACAAGTAAACACATCATTTTTTTCTTTATCGTGGGGATCATAATAGGACAGGGAGATCTCTGGGCTGCACAGGAAAAGAAAGAAGAAATACGGATCCCCCCGGTTGAGTTACGCTTAGATTGTGAAGAAAAAACGAAGGATGGGTCTCCGCTTGTCCCCAGGACTCAATCTCTCAATAGGTATTTCTCCGTCTTACGTGAATACCAAGCTATCGAGGGCCGCTATGCGAGTCAAGAGGGTGACCTGCTATTAAACCTTTCGAGCACAAGTCGAGCAGATCGAATCGATTTTAAAAATATCGATGCTCGGTTTCTCGTTCCTTTACTCCCTTATCCTCATAAAAAAATACTCGATGCGTTTGACAAGGCGATGATCATGCTTGCGGAGTATTCACGCAACGGCATTAGCATGAGCTATCATGAAGATAATGATCAAGTAGGTTTTTTCTCCGCGCCCGAAACTCTCCTTAAAAATGATGCGGAATACTTTTTTAAAGAAGGTCAGTTAGCGCCTAATCCAAACATCCGACCGACACGAATGCAACTGATCAACAACTGTCTTGCTCCAGGTTTATGGGAACTCAGCGCCACCGATTCAGTCGGAGAAATGTATCATGCCTGGTTTAAAATGCCTGTGGCCGCCTACTTTGCTCTCCTTCGATCCGTAAACGATTTTGAGATGTCTGACCAGGCTTTAGAAAAAGCGTTGGCTTACCAAAAAGTGTATCCTTCCATAGCACTCGACCTAGACCGATTACGGAAGAAGGGACGTACGCTTCATACGACAAAAGCCCAACTCGCTGGAAATAAAACGATCGGAGGGTATTCCAACCAAGATTCCAGACGTAAAGTGCAGCGCGGTTTCTTTTGGCTTGAACGAAAAGAGGCTCCTTTGCAGGTTGAAACGTTTGCTTCACTGATGCCCGGCGATCTATTCAAACTACTCTCCTTTGTTCCTCCAGGGATCTATACCAAAAAAGAAGCGCGGGTCATTCCTTTTGAACCCGATTGGACCGGTGTTAAAATTTTTGAAGTCGAACCGTTAACCGCTTATCCGGGCGCCCAACATCCTGAAGCGGCCTTTGGCAGCATTGAGATTATCATTCAATCATCGGATAAGCGACAGGCATTTGTCATTGGAAACATTCCAATCGACTTGCTGGTCTTTCAGGACGATTATCGCATACCTGGATTTGGCGTCGGTGTCCTTTCAACCTCTGAGCTAGTAGAACGGCGTTATTTCCGGTTCAAAGAAGGCCCGAAACCGCACTATGCTTTTTTAGCCCACTGTGAAGGCAACGACTATCGGTTCATTAATAATCATGAAACAGGGTATGAACAAGTCTATCTACGACCCTTTATCAACGAAAAAGATGAAATATTTCTTCGAATTACCATCAACTCATATGAACGTATTGTTGACTTATTAGAAGTTGAAGTGCCTATTCAGGGAAATTTGGCGGATCGTATACGTGCAGCTTCTGCACAGTATAAGCCCCCTTTGTTTAAAGTGTATTCGGACTCAAATATTCTGTAAAGCGTGGATAATAAAATGAAAAAGAAAAGACTCTATCGTTGGCTCATCGTGTCTGTGGTTATAGCGATCCTTGGCACATTAAGTTATGTGTCTATAAAGAAATGGGCACTTCGGAAGTTTGGCGTGTCCGAATTAACCATCGCTTATGAATTACTCAAACAAGGGTTCTCTTTAAGATCCTCTGAAGAGACCCTCTCCCCTCCGCGTGCTAAAGAAACAGCGGTTCAACAACCCCCCTTGCTCAAGAACTCAACCATTAAACCTTTTCATGAAATCGGAACCCATTTGGGGCGCAGAGCCAAAGGAAATAATATGTTCCAATCCAGAGGTGTGGTTATCTTCGATGCGAATGAGGACAATCGGTTAGATCTTTTTTTTGTTCATAGCGGTCGTCCCCGGGCGAGGGCCACCGATGAAAACAGTATTATGCAGGAGGAAAAAGTTCCGGCCAAACCCTGTGTCCTCTACCTCAATCAAGGAAATGCCCCTAACGGAGATCCGGTATATGCTAGCGTGGAAGATTTGCAAGAAAAAGGGAACATGCTCTATGTCCGAGATGAATTGCTTGCTGAAAACAAATATATCCCGCGTACGAGTATACAAGAAGACGAATTTGGTCCTGGCCGAATTGCCACGTCGGCAATGGCCGCTGATCTCAATGGAGATGGATTACAAGATCTGCTGATTGGGAATAGTCATGATGGCATCCCTTTTCAAACGCATGACTTAGGCCTGCGTGTTTATCCGTCAAAGGATAATGTAGGACACCATGAAAGACGGGAAATTTTGGTGAACAGAACCCCTTCTTTTCTCTGGGGCGACATGGTCGACGGGAAAGATGTCTTGGTTCATTTTGGAGATCAACCCGAGCCCGAAGGGAGAAACACTCCCTTGATCAACAAAGGTGACCAAGACCAGGATGGTATTCCAGAGTGGGAAGATGTAACCCAAGAAGTGGGCTTTGGTGGAAAGTGGGCCACCATAGGATTTACGATTGCAGATATCGATCGTGATGGCGATCTCGATGTTTATGTTTCTAATTTTGTTGACCTCGATTTTTGGGGATTTGGGGCGAAAAAGTTTGCTGGGAATCAAAACGAGCTTTATATCAATCAGTTAGCCGAAACCGGTAAGTTTTACTTTGAAGAACGCGCTTTAGCCTATGGTGTAGCCGGACTGCACCAGGAGGGACAGCACCCTTCCGATGTCTGGTTTCCAGCCGAACAAAGGTTTAAACCGATTTCAGTTCATAGGCGAGAAGGAACCGTTGTAGGGGAAGCCGCAGATCATTCATGGGCCGCTCAATTTTTGGATTGGAATGATGATGGATGGCTTGATTTAATCGTTGCTAATGATGGAGGAAATAGACTCCGAGTCTATGAAAACCAGTACGGCAAACGCTTTGACCGGGTGAAGAAATTTGACGATCCATCCTGGGATGGGCGTTGGAAGTGGCGATTTGGATGGCGATCTGTCCGACGAAATCATTATAAGCGGTTGTGGAAGTCAAGTGTTTGCGGCTAGAAACAACGCTATTTTTATTGGAGAAGACCAGGTGGAGAGCCTGGGAGCAATTGCTGTATTCAATGCACTCAATGGCACTAGTCATCCACTCACGCATGGTCTATTATCCTATACACAGACAGGGCTTGTTTCCGTTGTAAAGGCTTGTAACGTGATCCACTCTAAGGAAGTTCCGCCCGATGCTGCGCGCGCACAAAATATAGGAAAAACAGCCCACCAACTCTTTAAAAAATATAATTTTAGCGGGACGATTAGCGGACTGGAATTTTGTTAGGGTCCCCTTATTTTCGATGCGGATAATGATACCGATTTAGATGTCTATATAGCGGGTGCGCTCGCGCGAGGAAACGACGGGTTTATCGGTGATTGGTCAGCCAGTCCTGGACGCTTTTTAGTCAATGAAAGCAGCGTAGGGAATCTCCAGTTTAGAGACCTTACCTTAGCCTACCGACTCTTCGATATTAGCGAGGTAGATTACGAGGCCAACCCGCCCAAAAGAAAAGCCCCTGGAACCAACTGGCACAAAAGAGATAGGATCTATGTCACCGACACCGATTCCTATTCGGAAACCGGTTTAGCCGCTTCCCAAAAAAGTAAAGTCTCCGATATATTGCGTGTACATGAAGCTGCTCAGGGCATGGCGGCGGGTGATTTGAATAATGATGGTTTCCAGGATCTTGTCGTTACCCATGCGGGGGGGGGTACAATTCCAACCTGTCTTCCGTGCGTAATCTCAAAGTTAAATTTATGGGCAAAGTCTTAGCCGTCCCAGCCCCGAACAAACTGAATAAGCCCCCCACCAATTTTGAAGAAGGTCCTACCTTTGTCCATATAAATGGAGGACATCTTGATGAGAAGCGTTCCCGCTGGATCAAGATACGTTTGTTCGATGAAAAAAGTTTTAACCGGTATGGGGTCGGAGCCAAAATTATCGTAAATGGCAACATTATGAGAAGACATACCGTGGGAGGGGAGTCGTTTAGTGGGGTCATGGCGGATATCCATGTTGGTTTGGGACAAGAAAAACTAAAAAAAATAGAAATTATTTGGCCCTCTGGAGAACAGCGTGCCCATGTTATCACCTTTGAACCGCCTATCTATAACCAACGTGTCTGCATTAACAAAACGAAGAACCAAGAGGGTTGCCCATAAACTTGAAAAACATCTAAAAAAACAAAACATCTTCGTTTGTTTTTAGGATGTATATTCGTCATTCTTGTGACCGGGGGCAGCTATGTACCGATCAAGAACTGGCTCATCAAAAAATATGGCGAATCCGAACTGAAGATCGGCTTTTATCTGCTCAAACAGCGTTTTCTTCGTTCATCACCCGAACAACAAAAAGCGCCTGTTTTTTGTTCATAGTGGTCGCCCCCGAGCTAAAGCAACCAGCAAAGAGGGTCTTTTGCTCGATGAAAAAGTGCCTGCCAAACCTTGTGCATTGTATTTAAACAGGGGCAATACACCCGGGTAGAGTAACAATACAAGTGCAAAGGTCCGCAGCATAGTTCATTCTTTGGGTATCTGACCCCCCCAAAGGAGAACATAGAATGCCACGAACCTGCGAACATTTAAACCGTTATGAACGAGAAGTGATAGCCCAGATGCTAAAAGAAAAATATAGCTTATCTCAAATTGGCCGTCACCTGGGCCGATCCCCCTCGACTATTTAGCGCGAATTTTGCCGTAATCGAGTCCGTGGCCGCTATTACCCAAGACACGCAAATGGCCTGGCTCAAGGCCGATTACAGCTAGCTCGAAAGCCTCAAAAAGTGATGGGAGCTAGCAAAGAACAAGTGGAGACTCTCCTGGCGAAGTATTGGTCTCCAGAACAGATTGAAGGTCGAAGAAAGCTAGAAGGTGACCCTCCCATCAGTCGAATGACGATCTACCGCTACTTGTACAGTCCAAGAGGGGCTGGCTACCGAAAATACCTGCGTGGCCCCGGAAAGAAAAAACGAGCGACTCGGAAAAGCCATTCACGTATACACAACCAAACGATGATTGACCAACGCCCCGAAGAGGGTGAAAGTCGCAAGGTGGCAGGCCATTGGGAAGGTGACACTATTCAGGGCCAAACGAGAAAAGAGGCCTGTGTAGTCACTCTAGTAGATCGAGCGACTCGATATCTCATCGCCGATCTTTTACCTTGATGCAATGCCGAATCGGTCAACCGTTCCGTACCTCAGTTCGCTGATTCAGGGCTCCCCTGTAAAACGGTGACTGTAGATAATGGCATGGAGTTTGCCAGCCATGCTAAACTACAGAAAAAAATAGCAACCCCCATTTTCTTTGCTGAAGGGAGAAACCCTTGGCAAAGAGGGAGCAGCGAAAATACGAACGGTTTGCTTCGCCAGTTTTTCCCGAAGAAAACCGACTTTGCTGCCCACAGCTTCGCTCAGTTGAGATGGGCTGTGGAGTTACTGAATAATAGACCGAGAAAATGCTTAGAATATAGAACGCCCAAAGAAATGATGGACAGCTTCGGTTTTGCACTTGTAAGTTGAGTCTGCAGCCATGGAAGGGGTTTTAAAACGGCTTTCCTAAGAATGGAACTTTAAAATTCATGATACTTGTAAAACAAACCGTTATTCACTACATTGAGTTTATGCAAAACATAAACACCTTATATCGAGCGGCCCTTAATCAAATGGATAGTAAGACCCGTTTACAGCGATCTTTTGCTCTCTTCGACGAATTATATGAAATGCTTTTATATAAACACAAAAAATTGTCTCCACCCTTAACGAATGAAGACCTCAGGCGTCGAGTAGCGGCTAAAAGGAAGCCATTCATCAAAACAGTTTTTTTCAGTTTCTTGATAAAGAAACATTTATAAAAATCGATTTTTATGTTGGCGAAGATATTCCCGGCGAGTTGAAGAGAAGTATTATGGTAGAGCTTTTGAACATCTCCTTATTCCTATTGCTTCGAAAGAAGATGCTATACTTTCTAAGCTGCTATGGGCAAAGTCAGGAAGTCACAAGAGTCGAACGGATATCATCGGTATGTTATTGGAGTCAACACCCATCGACGAAAAATACCTCATTGAACAGGCAAAGGAACTAGGGGTTTTTACTCTATTACAAACGCTACACGCAGAAGTTGATAGCGAGAGCAAATAACTCTTTTCGTAATTTTTGTGTCTTAAGTGACGATAAAAAATCTATGGGCTTCGCATAAGGCCTGTCCTGGTATGTAAAATAAAGGTGGAACACGAGAAGTCCTACGGGAAAGGAAATTTAACAAAATATATTCATGGGGGGATAAAAAATGAGATTGAAGTATTCTGATCACCAGCAAAAAAATAAAAGCCTTCGAAAAAAATATCATTTCTTTGAAATACTACGCACTTTTCTACTCTTATGTATCGGGATGGCCGTGGTCTCTTGTCATGTTTTTCAGGGCGATCCGTCATCTGGCGACTCATCCATTCAACCCTTTGAAGAAATAGGGGCTTCCCTTGGTTTTCGAGGAGAAAATCACAGCGTTATGCACCTCATGGGTCCTACTCTCTTTGATGCAAATGGAGATGGACGGCTTGATCTGTATATCCCTCATAGTGGTCGACCTAGACCTAAGACCACACCGAATGGGGTTCTCAGTCGTCAAACCGTTCCACCCATTCCTTGTGCATTATTTTTAAATAGAGGAAACGATGCGAAAGGAAACCCGATTTTTAAAAGTGTGGAAGAACTCATGGCCGATGGAAATCGCGAGCATGTAAAGGAAGAATTACTCATTGAGAACAAGTATCGTCCAAGAACGCGTATTGACGAGGATGAATTTTTGCCGGGCCGCATTGGGAGTGCCGCTGCCCCGGCTGACTTTAATGGAGACGGGAAGATCGATCTTTATGTCTGCAATTCCCATTATGGACTTCTTCACAGCAATGAAAAATTGGGTGTCCCCGTTTATCCCGCACAGGAAAATATTGGTAGGGCCACCCGATCCTCTAATGATGTTCTCATTGCCACCATGCCTCCTTTTCTACAGGAGAAACTTGAAGACGGCTTGAACATAACCGTTGACTTTGGAGAGAAGCCCGAGCCCGAAGGCCGTAATTCGCTTTATCTCAACTTAGGCGATCGCGATGGAGATGGTATCCCTGAGTGGAAAGACATCACCGAACAAGCGGGTGTGGGAGGTAAGTGGGCCTCCGTAGGGGCTACGGTGGCCGATATCGATCGCGATGGGGATCTTGATCTCTATGTGTGCAATTTTATCGATCCAGACTTTTACGGTTTTGGCATTAGCCGATTTGCGGGTAATCGTAATCAACTTTATGTGAATCAACTTGTAGAAACCGGAACGCTCACCTTTAAAGAAATGGCATTGGAAAAAAAAGTGGCAGGATTACACGATGAAGAACAGTTGCCCCATACAAGCTACTTCCCGCCCGGCCTTAGGTCGGGCGCTACCTGTCTCAGAACATATACATGAGGGAAAACAAGTCGGTGAAAAAGCGGATCACAGTTGGGCCAGCCAGTTCTTGGATTGGAACGACGATGGGTGGCCGGATCTGATTGTCGCAAATGATATTGGAGGGGGACGCTTACGTGTTTATGAGAATATGGAAGGGCGCTCCTTTAAACGAGTTACAACCTATGATGAGCACCTCTGGGAAGGAGGCTGGATGGGTATTCAATCAGGAGATCTAGATGGCGACAGATATGATGAAGTGCTCGTTGCTAATTTAGGAAGCCAGGTCATGTCCATTCGAAATACAGCTCTTTTGGTTGATAACGGAAAAGAAAACCATGTTCAAGCACTCGTGGTTATTAATTATCCACTGGAAAAAAGCAACATTCACCACGCACTATTGAGTTTTAAACCGGGTCGCGGGTTAGAAAACGTGACTTCACAAACAACAATACACCATTCCTCTATCATTCCTCCGGACATGGTCTATGAGAAAAACTTTTCACCCCATTATAAGGAATTGCATAAAAAGTCGAACTTCAAAAACAGTTTGAACGGTCTTGAGTTTTCTTGGGGGCCCGCGGTATTTGACGTAGAGAATGATGGAGATCTCGACATCTATTTGGCAGGCTCCATCTCTCGAGGCAACGACAATTTTCTAGGCGATTGGAGTGGAAGTCCAGGGCGTATGCTTATCAATGAAAGTCAACCTGGATCTTTTCTATTTGCTGACAAAACGCTTGAATATCGCTTATTGGATGTCACCGATATGGAATATACAACGCACCCCCCAACGACGTGCTCCAGGCACGGGTTGGCATAAACGCGATTATATTTATTTGAATGATACCGATTCTTATTCGGAGATGGGGTTGGCAGCATCTCAGGAAAGTTCGATTCATGATATCTTCCGTATGCACGAAGCAGCGGTTGGAATGATCTCAGGTGATTTGAATAATGACGGGTTCCCCGATCTGGTCGTCACCCATGCGGGAGGCTACAACTCGGTTTCACCGAATGCTGAAAATCTGAAGGTACAGATACAAAATAAGGTGCAAGCGGTTCCTGCTCCCAACAAGTTGATCAAAGCGCCCACGAACTTTGAGCCCGGAAAAACGTTTGTTTATATCAATGGGGGGGCCCAAGAAGATCAATCCAACTGGATTCGTTTAAGACTACTCGATCCTCAATCAAAAAATCGATATGCGGTGGGGGCCAAGATTATACTCAACGATAGGATCATGCGTCGTATGATTATTGGTGGAGCGGCTTTTAGCATGCATACCGGCGATTTACTCGTGGGGCTAGGAAAAGAGAAGCTGCGCTCCTTAGAGATCTTTTGGCCCGCGGGAACCCATAAAGATTCAGAGCAGATTGAATTCGATCCGCCTATTAGGAATCAACGGGTTTTTATACAACAAGGCATAGGCATGGTGAAAACTAATATCTACTAATATAGGTCAAACTTAGTAGTAAGTGTGGCATAGAGATGATCAGTCTATTTCTTATTCTTCCTATGTTCCAAATAGCGACGTATGATCAATTTTTGAGGTTCGGCGATCATAAAGAAAATAATCCTAAAGTATCTGCTGAATATAGAGAGTTTATTTTCTCTCAATTTGCAGATCTTTTTTATTGGAGATGGTAAGCGCTTTAGGGTTGCCACGGTTTCGTTCAACGTTTCTTTGAAATCTTCGCTTTCAAGAAGCTTTGACCAGTTAATTTTTTCATCTTTTCTGCGGAAACTCGCGACAGGATAAGGCACTCGATATATATTATCGGGGTCGGATCGTAACACAAAGGGACCGGCGGTAAGACTATGCGCTTTTTCCATATCAAATACATCAGCGGCCTGCTCCGAAGTAAACCGATAGACGATAAAGGGATCTGTACCTATCTTGAGGCGGATGCCGATAATGGCATGTGAGGGAATGGCGTCTCTAGGTAAACATTCCACGATTCCTATTGCATATCCTTCCGAGGTTAATGCCCCACATAAGGCCTTTATATTTTCAGCAGGGTACTTGGCAGGTGGCTCGATCTGTTCGGTTGATTTTTTTAACGATGTTACAAAATGGGCTTCTTCAAGAAGTGTAGACCACTCAATCTTGTTATCCACTAAACGAGATGTATGTAACGCATCTTTATATTGGTTCGGTGCAGATATCATGACGATGGGGCCTACTTGTACTTCATGGGAACAACACATCGCGTAATCTTCAGCAACGGATTCGTCCTCAAAAAGGATCAGGTCAAAAGGGTCGTTGTTAACGGTGAGGTGAAAGCCTTTTATAGCTCCATCCGGTAACGCCAAGGTGTAGATCTTTTCTTTTACTTCAACGCGAAAATTTTCGCGCTGAAGTAAATCGACAATCCCCTTTAGTTCATCTAAGGGAATCGGGCAGGCAACGCCTTCATGTTCTAACACAGGGATGTTGGGTATTAAACCTGGAACAGAGTGCCATTTGCTTAACGTCGTTGGTAAAGGCGTTAATTGTTTGCCCTGGAAAGGCCCTTCTATGGCCAGACCGTCTACTCGCCAAACAGATTTTGTTTCCGTATCAACGACATGTGTGCCTTGCCGTTCGAAATGTAACAACCGAGACGGATCATCGGGATGATGACGGTAGAAGGTTCCGACCATGGCGCTACCCATTTCTGAACCCAGACTGACCAAGTTTAATGATCCAACGGTTAGTTCAAAGACACCGTTTCCTTTTTCAAGTTCCCGTAGAGGCAAAAGGGCTTGAGCTTCCCGTGTATTAATAAAAATTCCTATTTCGTGTTCGGGCAACCGATGATCATCATAGGCACAAGGCATAGAAAACGTCATGGATTTTTCAAGACCCGAGCGAGCAAAGGTATCCCTGGTGCCATGGCCATGGCGTTCGCCAGGATGATGGGCAGGTCTTGTCCACTGCATCACACTTGTTTCAGGATAAAGGGAGACCCATTCTTCATACGTGGCCTGAAAACTTTCGATGAAGGGTAAAACACAGCCCTTTTTTTTACCGTCAATCGCAACCCCCATAGTGTGAACCCAGCTGCTCGAAGTCTTGAAATCGTATACACACATAGTGGCGTTATAGAGGGCATCTGAACCAAAAAGGATTCTCTCTTGTTCTGTGTCTCCAGCTATATAGACGGAATTAGTACAACAAACCTCACAGTGCATGGGAGCAATATAGGCTTCAGCTAACTTGTCATTTACCACGTGATAGTTATCTAGGATCCAGGCAGGATAACATCGTGTCTGGTCTCCGATACGCACACCTATGATCCAATCCGACGGTCTCATAAAAAAGGCGTCTTTGGCGGCAATCGAAATGGGATCGACAATAGGAGGATACGTCTTTTTAGGAAAACGCATGATTTTCCGTTCGTTCATAGCAGACAGGAAATCGGTTGAACGTTCTTCCAGTCGCTGCAATTTAAGTGGTTTCATAAAGATCAACTCCATCTGTTATTTTAACGCTGTGTGTGTTCCATTTTCATCTAGTAGATGTTCAGTGTTTATCTGTGCGGCATAGGTTTGCGTTGTGTTTTGACCTGGCCAACGAACGTGAACATGCTCTACCCCCACGGCATCTCCAAGTCCCATATGGGCTAGATAAGGAACGCTTCCAAAAGTGGTTTTGTTATCCCTATGGTAGGTATAGGTTTCTGTTTCGCCGTTTGCATCACGGGCCATAACCGTGATCTTTGCGCCAAGACCAAATCGGTTGCTTTGCCTTCCGCCCAGGCGTATACGCATCCAGTTGTTGGTGATTTTGCTTTCATTGACAAAGAACTGACCGGGCCATGCGTCTCTTGGCCATAGTCCGCCAAGGCTGGAATAGATATCTTGATCGCCATCCTTATCAAAATCGAAAAACACGATTCCATGGCTTTTCTGTATGCTGCCTACGCTATTGATCATGGCATCTTTTTGTTGGCCATAAAAATAGTCGATGAAGGGACCCTTAACGAGGTAGCGTTCCAGCACTTCATCTGGGAATGTATTGATGGTCATATGAGAGAAGTTCAGCAGCCACTGATACACGCGATTATGAGGGTCGTACTCATCGAGTAATTTTTCGAAGGCGCGGGCTGCTTTTTGAGAAAAAATTTTAGACAGGTCCTTAGAGGGAGTGATTTTGAGATCCGCCTGTCTAAAATCAAGATGGCCCACTTCATCATTCCAGCGTAGTTGCCGAACATACGTATGCACATAGTAAACCCAACTGGCTACTTGTGTAAGGGCTCGAACAGACTCATGCTGTACTACAGCAAAGGGCATGGTGATAAAAAGGGGGAACCCTTTAAAGATCTTTTTTTTATTCATGTTCCTTCGTCTTGCTTTAATATATTCAACGTGTTGATGTGTGCCGGATAGGTTTTTGGCGTTGTATCACCCAACCAAGTTACCTCAACACGAATGATTTTCTGCGCATCAAATAACCCTATATGAGCCAGATAGGATTGAGAACCAAAGCCTGTTCCATTGTCCATGTGATACGTCCGTTCGCGTGTCTGGCCCTGTCCATTTTCTGCGATTACTTTGATCATCGCCCCCAGACCATAAACGTTTCGATTTTCTTTGCTTCCTTGAAGGCGAATTTTTATCCAGCTGTTGGTTAATTTGCTTTCATTTTTGAAAAATTGATTGGGCCAAGGATCTCCACTCCACATCCCTCCCAGATTGGAGTAGATATCTTGATCTCCGTCATCATCAAAGTCAAAAAAGACAATGCCGTGCCCCTTTTGAATGGTGCCTACACCAAACAAACCCGAGATATTATCGGTTTCCAAAACAGGCTGGCCATCTTGCATCTTCCCCATGTACAAAAGATTGGGAATGACCATCCATCCTTCTGGATTTCCTGTCCCTTGATACCAATCAATGGCCCCATCGTTATTAAGGTCGCCAAAATTGGCGCCCATGGCCACAAAGGGCATGCCTCCTGAAAAGTATTCATCATGCCGCTGAAATGTGCCTGCTGGAGTTTGGACCCAAATCTTACTTCCCGTATGATAACGATCTTTCCCTTGTCCAAACATGCCTTGTAGAATACCGCCAGGAGAGAATCCGGCTCCAGCTCCATATACATCAAGCAAACCGTCATGGTTTATATCTACAAGTGCGGTTTGGAAATGAATCGCATCAGAAGACAAAAGGTTTGTTCGAGTAAATCGTCGATCTTTGTTTTCATACAGAATAATACCGGGCACGTGCCATAACCCAAATACAAGATCCAAGTCTCCATCTCGGTCATAGTCCCCAAAGGCTGCGCCCCATACATTTTGCCGATCTAAAAGTGACCCTTTCCCTAAACCATATGCATCTGTCACGTCGGTAAAAGTAACGTTTCCGTTGGAGTCCATATCGTTGCGATACAGCCGTAAAGGGAAATTGTCTCTAATCGCTTCTAAAGGAGAGGCAGATCGGTTATCCCCTTCTGGATTATATAAGCCAAACGTAGTTACCAGTAAATCTAAGTCCCCATCTCCATCTATATCGCCCCATACCGAGGACCACACGAAAAGTTGCGGGTGTTCATCTCCGGAAGGAAACAGATTGACCTCTTGTGTAACATCTCTAAAGGTCTGCCCCTCCTCATTGCGCAGTAAAAGAAAGTCACCTTTACGGGTACCCAACGGGCGTGAGATGAACAGATCCATCCAGCTATCTCCATTATAATCAGCGGCGGTTATGATATGGGTCCCTGAGATATGTGATAGATTCCATTCATCTGTGCGATCGACAAATGTTTCTCCATTAAAGCATCTCATCTGCATCGATTGAAAGGCTCCACCCCACACTAGGTCGAGGTAGCCATCTTGATCAAAGTCGGCCACGGCTGTGCCACGTCCAGCGTCTAACGGTCCATCCAACCCATATTCTTGCGACGATTCCACTAAGTGTAGATCGTGATATTTTTTCGTAAGTCGTTCCTTATCATCCCCTAAAAAATGGCTGTAAAAAGGGGTGGTGTCTGGGATCAGGTAACGTGTTGGGACATTGTCGGGAAATTCTCCGGTCGTCATATAGGAAAAGTTGAGGAGCCAGACAAGCGTTGGATCCCATCCATAGGTATCTAACAGTCGCTCAAAGAGTTCGGCCGCTTTTCTGGAATAGGTTTTGTGGTCGTGATGCATAGTCAGGGGTAGTGAGCACATCAGGGTGTGGTTATGGTGATGTGCGTGGAAAGGGTGAGGGTGTGTTTGTGGTTGGTGTTTTATGAGAGGACAGGGTTTCTGACATCTCAACCAATTTACTTAGGCAATTCTGGTTCTCTGCAGCTCGCATGTAAGAGATGGCCAGCCAGAATTGACTGTCACGGTTGATTGCGTGGTTTGTGTGATAGGCTTCTATCTCCCGAATGGCTTCTTCAAACTTTCCCACGTGCCAGTAGAGCTTTCCCATCATCAGCGGGTCGAAATTCGGTAACGCTCTTTTTTTTCATGGGCCGTCACAACCCCGTCTAAAGTTCTTAACTTTTTTATAGGATCCCAGGCCCGCAGGGTTCCAAATTTGTTGAGATATATACCAAAATCTATATATGAGCACAGCTCGGCTATAGAACCATGGAACGCCACCCTGGCGGCTAATCCAACAGATCGACGAACAGAAGTATCCTGGTAAACAAAAAACGCAGCGAGCGAGCCTATCAGTAATAAAAGGACAACGGCGAGCGTGATACATACACGAGATTTTCGTTTTTCTGGTTTGATCATTTTTTTTCTCTTATAATAAATTGGGCATTCTTGCCTAACACAGGTCAACCAGGAATAGCTGACTTACTATTTTTCACTAGTCACATAGAACTTCTCCATGAACCTTATCAATACATACGAGTTGATTTCTCAAAGGCCTATCAAGGTTTATGATTTGGGCGCCCATATCCCCAGAAGGCCAATACACTTTAATTTCTTGAAGATCTTCTTCTCCAAGCCCAATATGAAGATCCAACATTACACCACTAAACGATTCCCCACCTAATGTTTTCGGCCTCATAATTTTCCCGTTTACCAAGACTTTAGCTCCAATCCCAAAACGATTAAACCCTTGTTCATCCAGCAGACGGACTTTCATCCAATGAGAATTTTTTTCCTGCGAAGCGCCTCCATTGATATATATAAAGGTAGGACCGTCCTCAAAAGCGGTCGGGGGTTTCATAAGTTTGTTCGGAGCAGGGACGGATAATACTTTACCCATAAATTCGACTTTTATGTTACGAGCAGAAGAAAGATTTGAATTATAACCACCCATATGAGTCACCACAAGATCGGGGAATCCATCATTATTCAAATCACTCGCGATGATGCCGTTTGCAGATTCGTTCATGCGGAGGATGTCCATGACTTCGCTTTTTTCGGATGCGGCTAATCCGGTTTCTGAATAGGAATCCGTATCTGTAACATAGATGGTATCGCGTTTATGCCAATTGGTGCCGGGCGCTTTCCTTCGAGGCGGATTCGCATCATAATCAATCTCACTAATATCGAGCAGCCGGTACGCTAAGGTCAAATCCCTAAACTGCAAGGCGCCTATACGGCTTTCATTGACCAAAAAACGGCCTGGACTGGAGGACCACAGTCGCCGATAGACCCATCGTTTCCTCTTCCCAACGCTCCTGCCATGTAGATATCTAAATCACCATCATTATCGGTGTCGAAAAAGACGGGTGCCCAGCAAAACTCCAACCCATTAAGAGTTTCGCTAAACTTGTATTTTTTGAAGATTTTCAACGCTTCTTTTGCTATATTTTGTGGGCGTATAGCATTAGGAGGAATCACTTTAGAGTGAATGATTTTGCAGGCTGTCGCTACGGAGAAGAGCCCCTTATCCACATAGGTTAATAGCCCATGAGTGAGGGAATGACTGATTTCGTTGATGGTGTTGACAATAGCAAGCGGGCTCAAACTATTTAGTTGATGCGGCCCTGTAAACATGGCGGTGTTTCTAGAAACAAACACTTGGCTGCCACAGTTACTCACAAGAATCTCATCTCATAGATCCCCATCCAGATCTCCACTCGCAATCCCCATCCAGCATCCATCCCAAAAGGCATCGTCAAATTTTTCCATGCGTTTAAATCGTTTGCCGGATAGGTTTTTGTACACCCGTAACCTGTTGCCTACATCATTGGCCACGATCAAGTCGGGCCATCCATCATCATTCCAGTCCACAAATTGAGCAGCCCAAGAATGGTCGGCGGCTTCTCCCACAACGATGCCCTCCCGCGTATAAGTTGAAATATCTTTATAACGTTGTTCGGCGGGGAACCAAAAACCAGAAGGGAGTTGTTCTTCTTTGTGTAACCCGGCTACGCCGTAGGCCAGGGCGGATTCTTTGAAATACAACGTTCCAGTTTCTTTTAACTGACGGATCCAGGATATAGAGTTCATTACGGTTTCCGGGAAAATACTGGGATCCAAATCCCCAGAAATCGACGTCTAGAAAATTAGTGACATAGATATCAAGATCACCATCCCGATCGATATCCGCTACGGTAAATCCGGATGTTGACCATCTCCCGCCAAATCCTACTTGCTCAGTTACATCTTCCCACTCTGGAATGCCATCGTGGTCTTGGTCTCTTTTATTGAGGAAGAGGGTATTCCGTCCCTCGGGTTCAAGTCGACCCCCAAAGTCAACAAGGACATCTTTACCTTCTTTTAGTTCCCCCCCACAAAAAAGAAGGCATTCTGTTTATAAAGGGTTCTCTTTTTTGGTTTCGTCTAATATTTCGATGGGCTGGAAAGACGGGCATGCCTAAATCTTCGGTTTGAAAAGGGACCCCATCATGTGCACTCCTCACGATCAGGTCCTGCAATCCATCCCCATTGAGGTCGACGGCAATGGCTGCATTCGCGATCCGGCCAGGTTGAAATTCGTCGTCCTCAATACGTTTACGTGGCTTGTATTTGTTTTCGAAAAGCAGCTCTTCTTGCACATAAAGCCTATTTCCCTTCTCTTGCAATTCTTGGACGCTAGTAAAAATAGGATCTCCATCGGGTGTATTGCCCTGATTTAAATACAATGCACAAGGCCTGGCAGGCATTTTTTTATCTGACATGATTCCTTTTTCATCCGTTGCTCTTGCTCGCGGTCGACCGTTCTGAGGAAAGAACAAATCTAAACGATCATCATTATTCGCATCAAAAATGACGGCGCCTCTGAATTGAAATAGACTGTTTCCTTTAGCTCGTTCGCCGAGGCGGATGCCTATTTCCTTAAAGGGGCGGATCTCGTGGTTGACGTGAGTTAGTGGAACGAGGGCTTTTTCAGGAAAAAGTAAAGACATTGGAGGTGCATTCGTTTTTGTAGGGGTTAGCCCTAAACGTTGTTTGAGGAGTTCTTTTGCCACATGTAATTCAGACACGCCAAATCGTCTAACGAGATATTTTTTGATGGGGAAATACGAAGCTAAAACAATGGCAAGACATGCCACGATTTTCACTATCATTTTTTTTTGTTCCATAAACTCCATATACTCCTACCTGAATCCGTCAGCTATCGCTTCGGAAGGTGTTTTGGGGCTCAAAAGCTGAAAACTTTTTCCTTGAGATGCTCGCTTTTGGGCGGATTGGGACCGGCAAGTATCACCCTGATGAATTTTTTGAGCGTACAGGTCAGATTCACTCTGATTTGGCCATTTTGGGGCGTAGGCCTCCTTGGGCAGTCGCCTTAGAGTATTGTTAAAGGTGCACGGAGGGCTATGCGAAGGAATGGGCAATATCTTGTATCACTTCGAACCAGCGACAACGCTTGCCAAAGTGAAGTTCAATTCGTCCGGCGTGGCGGACCAATCGAACCGCGCAATAAACGATATTTTTGAGAACCGTTTTGATTCGCCAGCGCGGGATGTTGATTTTCTGCGGGGCAAGCCCAGCCCGTTTGATGACCTCTTGGCCAAGACCGCGCAATAGGTTGAAGGCCACCATGGCGCATAACAGAATAATCTTATTGGCACAGGGTCTCCCCGAAGGCAATCGCTCAACATCAAGATCGCTTTTGAGTTCACTGTGGTACTGCTCGCTGGGGCCATGTCCATGATAGAGATCTAGCACCGTCTTGGCACGACAAGAGAGGTTCGTCCACCAGGTGTTTACCTCAAGTTTAGGAACCAGAAGTTTCTGACCATCGATATCGATGGTGCGTTCAATCACTTCGAAGGCCACCGGGACACAAGGGCGGTTTTGGTCACCACCGGGATGGAAATGATCGAAAAAGCCTGTGTAAACGTTCTTGCCTTCACGACTGTCTTGTTTGTCTCCAACTCGGCGTGCAAGGGCCAGCATTTGTTCAGGACATTCGCGGCGAGGATTTCGCTTTACGATAAAATAATGATCTCCAAAAGCGTCGAAGTTATCGGCCGCAGCGTTGCCACTATCAAGCCGAAGCAAACATTTTCCACCCAGGCCCAGGGTTTGGAGCGTTTCAACGCTGCGGGCAATAAACGCGGTCGTTCCCGACTGACAATGTTGTTTACCGGGTCGAAGTTCGCACTCAAGCATGTGGCCTTGAGTGCCCACATAGGCAAATATCGGGGCGTAACCATCATGGCCCTTCTAGGTTGTAGGAAACGCCTTCTTCCGAAGAGCCTGAGTGACCTAAAGGGCTCACATCGATATCGACGGGAACAAGATCAAGCCCTTCGACATCTACCTAGCCAAAGGGGCCCGAGGAAAGAAGTTCGGTGTTGAGTTTGCGTAGCCCCACATGGGTTCTGGCTGGGGGCAGGTCGTCGAAACGACGTCGGAACACCGGCTCAGAGGCTACCCTTTTTAACTCCCCTTTTTAAGTCCAAAGGCATTCATAAAAATCTCATCACCCCGGTACAGGTCGATATCATTGAAATCGGTTCGACCGTTGCAAAGTAAGCCGATCTGGGTAAGGAGGATCTCCCGATCAGAGATCGCATCGGAGCGGCGTGGTTGAAAATTGGAGGGAAGAATCCGTTGAGCATGATCCTCAAGCAGTAGGCCGCAAAGATGATTTCCGCTTGTGCTGTTGAGTTCGCCCTTGCCAGTCTTTATTTTATATTGTTTCATATACACACCTGTTGGGGTGGGGTTGTTTGTTTGAATACGGGTATGCTCCCCGCTTTAGCCCAACAGGTAATGAAAAATCGTCAGATTTTATCTGACGGATTCAGAATTTAATTATCCTGGAGAAAATCTGGCTTTATTTATTCAGGAGATTATTTCAAAAGAGCCTGATGTTGGGATTTGTATTGTTGACCGTCGGGTAGAGCAGTTACCGACCATGATAACATCGACCCATAATAAAATTCACTTCGTTAAAGGGTATAGTTATGAAAAGTCTATCTATGAAAAAGCAGCGATTAAAGAGAACAAAAAAGTAATCATTTTTCCCCGCTGACCCCTCTTCCCCTGAATCTGATCTGGCCACATCGAGATTGGTGGATCTGGTCCTACGTTTCGCCGGTGATAGAACACAAGTCATTTATCTTCTTATTGATCCGAATAATAAGTGGATGTTCAATAATAAAGCGATATCCGTATTTCAAAATCTTGAAATGTTGGCAACCGTACAAGAGTGTCAGGATACACATTCTTCTACAGTAGTACAAACCATTCTTATGAATACAGAAGGAGGAAATACTCAAACCATACAACCAAAACGGTTAGTGGGTCAGACGTGGGGCCACTTTGTCTTAAATGCGATTCGAGCATCCGAAACACTTAAGGTAGCTTTTAACCCGTTGGCGTTGGTTCATGAGGAGGAAATTAATCCTTGTCCAGAATACGCGAAGAAGATTGAAGTGGGGGACAAAATATCAATCATTGCCCATCATAACTTTGATTGGGACCATTTTGAAAAAGAACTATGTCAGCTTTGAATCATTTCTGAGCTGTGCAAAAAATTAGATTCTCGCTAAACGAAGGAATAAATGCCTTTTCGAAACATACATTTGAAAAATTTCTTAACAAAATAGGTTTGAGCATATTGAAAGTCTCTTCATCAAACTCTGGACAACATTGCAAACTCAAAATCCCGTCCTTGTTCAAACCCTGTCTACTATTTTCAAAGATTTGATTTAAAAAGGTTTTTCTTTCGAGGTAGGTAAAAGAGGCGGGATGCATCGTGAGGTCATACATGATCACGTCAAAGCCCGTATTCATTTTCAAATAATGATTAGCGTCATAATAAACGATATTTACCTGAGGCTCACTAAAAGCGTTTTGACAAATACAACGCAAATATTTCTGAGATAGTTCAGGCATTTTTTCTTCAATTTCGACCACTGTCACTCTTTTAGGTTGATGCTTGAGGATTTCATGTAGCAGACCCCCATCTCCTCCTCCGAGAATCACAACATGTTCTAATGTTTTCCTTTGGTTAATGATCGGATTAACAACATGAGTATGGTAAAGAGATGCATCCTTCTCTGCAATCTGAAGCTCCTTATCTAAAAAGAGCATCCTTCCAAAATTCTCATTCTCTATGATATCGATTTGTTGATATTTTAGTTTTTGGCTAAGAACATTTTCCTTAACGTGGTATCTTGTTTCGAAGCCATACCCGGAAGATGTGGTTATCCAGTTTTGTTCTTTAATTTCCAGAGGGATTCCTCTAGCAAGAACCAGGGTTCGAATCGTTTTTGCTTCTAGTTCAGATTTCAAATAGGTAAGCATTGTATGTGCTTTGGTTGGATCGGGCGAACAGGTAAATATATCGAGGGAGACGTGACGTGCTTCGGGATATGTATGAACCGCTATATGAGATTCACTCACAATCGCTGTTATCGTTACACCAATGGGGTCAAATTGATGTGAACTAGTTTTTAGGATGCCCACGTTAGACTTTTTTGCCCCTTGCCCTATGATTTCCTCAAGAGCTGACGGATCATTTAAAATATTTTGTGAACAATCGACAAATTCCGCAACAATTTGGTGTCCAAAAGGTTTCATACGGTTGTGCAAGAAAAAAGTTTATAGAGAATAGCAACACACCGGTGTTATGGATTTCCCTCTCCCCAGAAAGACATGTCGAGATATTTGTGTCCCCCATCCGCTAAGATGGCCACAACGATGCCCCTGTCAATCTCACGAGCTATTTGCAATGCCGCGACCGCCGCCGCTCCTGCTGAAGGGCCTATAAGCAATCCTTCGTCTCTAGCCAAACGTTTGGCCATGGTTTGTGCGTCTTCTGTACGTATCCATCTGTTTTCGTCGGCTAGATTTTCATCGAGAATGCCGGGTACAATAGAAGTCGGCATATGTTTTAAACCTTCCAACCCATGCATCGGAGAATCGGGTTGAAGGGATATAAGTTGGATGTCTGCGTTGTGTTCCTTTAGCCTGCGACCGGTTCCTGTAAATGTCCCGCTGGTTCCTAGGCCGGCTATAAAATGTGTGATGTCACCTTTATAATGGGCTTGCCAGTTTGCAGGGTTATTATATTGATCCGGATAAAAGTACAGGTCGGAGCTTTGTTCATAAATTCGAATGGCTTCTTCGATAGCTCCATCAGATCCGAGTTGCAGATCGGTAAGCACGAGTTCAGCTCCGTATACCTCTAAAATCTGTTGCCGTATCCGGCCGATATTCTTGGGGACAGCGAGTTTGACTTTATAATTCAATGCGGCGCCGATCATGGCATAAGCAATACCTGTATTTCCCGAGGTCGCATCTAGGATGATTTTATCTTTGGTTAGCTTCCCGGTCTTTTCTCCATCTAAAACCATATTTAGAGCAGGTCGATCTTTCACTGAACCGCCCGGATTAGCCCATTCTGCTTTCCCATAAATCTTTACCGGAGCCACTTCTTTAGACAGAGAGACCAGCTCGATTAAAGGTGTATTTCCTACATGTTTGAGAACATTCTCCATCGTTGTATCATAAGAATTAATTGTTTAAGGAACCCGAACTGACTGAACAGATAATGGTTTCGTCTCTTCGCTAGCCCACTTCAAAAAATCGGGGTTGCCCTGAGTAATAGGCCAAGCAACAATACATGGACAGGTATAACTATGCACTTCTTTGATCGTTTGGGTAACCGCCTCTACAAGTTCGGATCGCGTCTTGGCGATCATCACAGCTTCTGTCTCATGTTGAATAGCCCCATCCCACCAATACATAGACTCTACAGATTCGAGAATATTAATGCATGCAGCCAGCTTGCGCTCCAGTAAAGCTTTCCCAATACATTGAGCCTCTTCTCTATCTTTTGTAGTGACGTAAACAAAACTTATTTCCATATGAGCGCACATCAGGAAATACTACATGCATTATGAGAAAACGCAAAAATTTATTAGATGTGTTACAAGAAAAGGTTATACAATTCTTGCCAAGGGATCGCTGTAATGTGTGTGCCAAGTTTTAAACGACGAGGCGTTTGACAAACCATATACCCGTGTGTAGCATTTTTATATTCTTTCAGAAAGATATTCAGGTGTTTTGCGTCTCTTGTTGAAGGACTATCACTCCATTTAACTTCAATGCATAGGAATTTCAAAGTTAGTCATATGGGCTGAAGAACAAGACCTGATCGTTATTGGGATCATCAAAGATACGTTGCATGACGGTGTTTGGGTCAAGATTTTTGATGAGGGGTTTGATTTTCCCTTCTTAGAAGTATGGTCCAGAGGAATCATGAAGCCTATATGGCAGATATGGCAGGGACTTTGTAGTGGGCAAACGAGTTTATAGGCGTTTTTCTTTTCGGGTCTTCCAAAAAGTTTATGGGTAAACTCTTTAGAGAAATTTGAACAGGAGATCGCTGAGAAAGCAGAGATTTATTATGGAATTATCATCCCCTTTAGGCGGAAGAAAATAAACCTCAAAATTGAAAGGTTGCAGACGCACTTGACTTGATCCTGGATCCGTCAGTTAAACGTGGGATTTCTGTGCGAATGCTTTGGAGGCAAAAGGTTGCAAAAAAACGCAGGCGCACCCGCTGGGTGCGTCGAGGCTTTTTTGTAATTCCTTTTGGCCCAAATGGTTCGTGCAGGAAACCGCGTTTAACTGACGGATCCAGGTTGATATCAATATATGATACTATACTTTTGTGAACAAGAAGACCCTGGATAAGATTTTTGAAAAACCAGAACGCTCTGATATTGCTTGAAAGGATATTGAAGCACTCATCTTTGCCTTGGGGGGTAAAATATCGGAAGGTCGCGGATCTCGAGTGCAAATCTTTTTGAACGGGATACGGGCGGTGTTTCATAGGCCACATCCCAAGTGTGTGACCGAGAAGGGGGCGGTCAAATCAATACAAAAATTCTTGAAAGAAGCGGAGGTGAGATCATGATGGAACACAAAGGGTATATCGGCAATGTTGAATTTGATGATGAGGCCAACATCTTTCATGGTGAGGTTATCAATTTGCGTGATGTTGTTACCTTTCAAGCTGAAACGGTCAAACAGCTGCGGAAAGCCTTTCGGGATTCAGTGGATGACTACCTTGAATTCTGTGCGGAGCGTGGCGAGTTTCCTGAAAAACCCTACTCTGGTAAGTTCATGGTTCGTATTGAGCCTGAACTCCACAAGGCGGTTGCCATTCAAGCCAAATTGGAGCACAAAAGTCTTAATGCCTGGGTTCATGATGCTTTGGAATTGGCGGCAAAATAATGACCCATTTTTGTCCTAAAAAACCCCTTGACGAAAAGACATAATATGGTAAATTCGTTTTCTTTTTGGAGAAGAGGATTCATTACCGAAAAACACGGGCGAACCTTGAAATCGAAAAATGGGGTCAAACTGAACATTGAATCTAGATCCGTCAGTTAAACGTGGGATTTCTGTGCGAACGCTTTGGCGGCAAAAGTGTACAAAGAAATGTAGGTGCACCCATAGGGTGCGTCGAGGCCTTTTGGGATTTTCTTTTGACCCAAATGGTTCGTGCAGAAAACCACGTTTAACTGACGGATTCAGGTTTCTGTATTCCTTACAGACGCCTACAGCTTTGAGATTACTCAATTTGATTTTACCAATCAACAAGTCACCTATGAATCAGATATAAACGCCTACTACATTCTTTGTCATGGACAAGTTGTCACCAATATTACAACCCCCGTTAATATGGTGTTGGGTCAAGAGAGCAGCGGTCAACTGCAAGGTATTCAGAGTACTCAGCTTAGCTTTTATTGCGTGCAGCGCGTTGACATTACAAATCCGTTGGACACTGATATCGACGGTATAGACGACCTCTTTGAGTTGCTAAATAATCCTTTGAATCCATTAAACGCCGGTGATGCAGCTCAGGATTTTGATGGGGATAGCATCACCAACCTACTCGAATATCAATACGGCACCGATCCCAATACCCTAGATCCCCTCACGACCATTGAAACGTCTCCACTACATGGTGAAGAAGGGGCGGCCATTTCACGTGAAACCGTTATCTATTTTTCTTACCCTTTGTCGCAAACAGCCGTTATCGATACTAATGTCTTCTTTGCTGAATTTGTAGATCAACCAATTCCTGGTCGCATTCACATGGATCCTAACCGGAAAGTTGCCACACTTTTTTACAGTAATTCTCTGCCGGCGAGTGCGCGTATCCGCGTGGCTTTGATGGGGGATGGAATAGAGGACTTTGCCGGACGGGAAATCGACGCAGATGGCGATGGGACTCCGGGAGGGAATGCGATCATCGATTTTGATACGCTGAGTCTGACGGCTATTTCTAATACTATCATTTGTGGTCGTATTTTTGCATCCGAACTAAAAGATCTCGGTGGAGGTACCAATCAGTTTGTCAACGTTCCTTTGGAAGGTGTGACCATTACGGTAGATGGGATGGAAAGCACCATGCGTGCAGTGACCGATGCCTTTGGAGATTGGTAGAGTAACAATACAAGTGCAAAGGTCCGTAGCATAAGTTCATTCTTTGGGTATCTGACCCCCCCCAAAGGAGAACATAGAATGCCACGAACCTACGAACATTTAAACCGTTATGAACGAGAAGTGATAGCCCAGATGCTAAAAGAAAAATATAGCTTATCTCAAATTGGCCGTCGCCTGGGCCGATCCCCCTCGACTATTTGGCGCGAATTTCGCCGTAATCGAGTCCGTGGCCGCTATTACCCAAGACCCGCAAATGGCCTGGCTCAAAGCCGATTACAGCTAGCTCGAAAGCCTCAAAAAGTGATGGGAGCTAGCAAAGAACAAATGGAGACTCTCCTGGCGAAGTATTGGTCTCCAGAACAGATTGAAGGTCGAAGAAAGCTAGAAGGTGACCCTCCCATCAGTCGAATGACGATCTACCGCTACTTGTACAGTCCAAGAGGGGCTGGCTACCGAAAATACCTGCGTGGCCCCGGAAAGAAAAAACGAGCGACTCGGAAAAGCCATTCACGTATACACAACATTCAGGGCCAAACGAGAAAAGAGGCCTGTGTAGTCACTCTAGTAGATCGAGCGACTCGATATCTCATCGCCGATCTTTTACCTCGATGCAATGCCGAATCGGTCAACCGTTCCGTACCTCAGTTCGCTGATTCAGGGCTCCCCTTTAAAACGGTGACTGTAGATAATGGCATGGAGTTTGCCAGCCATGCTAAACTACAGAAAAAAATGGCAACCCCCATTTTCTTTGCTGAAGGGAGAAACCCTTGGCAAAGAGAGACCAACGAAAACACGAATGGTTTGCTTCGCCAGTTTTTCCCGAAGAAAACCGACTTTGCTGCCCACAGCTCCGCTCAGTTGAGCTGGGCTGTGGAGTTACTGAATAATAGACCGAGAAAATGCTTAGAATATAGAACGCCCAAAGAAATGATGGACAGCTTCGGTTTTGCACTTGTAAGTTGAGTCTGCAAGGATGGAAGGCTTGGGCTGGATGCTGGATCCAGGATTTCCTATCCTCGATCTTCCATCCTCGATCTTCCATCCTCTATCTTCAATTCTCTATCCTCTTTCTCCTCTCGTCTTCCACCTATGCTCAATACCACTACGCTGTCGAAAATTTGAGCAATGGTCAGATCATCCGGCGTGGAACGACAGGGGATACCGGTCTGCTCCGGGGTTCGCTTATTTTAGCCTCGAATACTCTCTTTCGCTATTGGCTCTACGAAGTGAGTTCAACCTATCTGGGTACCATCGATTTTACGACTCCTTCCAGCGGGAGCCGGTTCACGATTCCTACTGTAAATTTGAAGATCCCGCAGACACCTGATTCAGATGGTGACGGGCTATATGACGATGCAGAGCTTGTGATCGGAACCAGTCCTAGTAATGGTGACACGGACAATGATGGTGTAAATGATGGTGCTGAGATTGAACAAGGATTAGATCCGTTTGACGGTCTTCCAGGGGCGATTGGTTTGATCAGCTCGGTCGATACACCTGGCACTGCTTTGGATGTCTGTGCTTTTAATGATGTAGCCATTCTGGCCGATGGCGCTAACGGGGTCTCGATCTTGAATGTCTTTAATCAGATGAGTCCAATCATCATGGGCCAGGTTAATACCCCTGGCAATGCGTCCGCCGTAGCGCTTACGGAAAATTATGTAGCCGTAGCCGATGGGGCAGCTGGGTTAACAATTATCGACATTACCGATCCGCCATCAGCAACTATAATAAACCAAATCAATTTAGTCGGTTTAGTCAAGGCCGTAGCCGCAGCCGGAGGGATGGCTTTTGTCGGGACCTTTAACGGTCCAAACAGTGAAGTAGTACAAATCGATCTTGCTACAGGCCAGATCGTGGATCGAATTTCGTTCCTCTATGATGTGCACGATCTTTTCCTAGAAGGTGATTATCTTTATGTGCTCATATTGGGCCGGTTAGAAGTTATTTCATATGGGAATGGACTTATGCAGGCGGTAGGGTCGATCTCTTCGCACGGAAGTCCCAATTCGATCAATGGTCGAATGCGACTATTTGTTGGGGGAGGCATTGCTTATCCGATCCATCGGCAAGGCTATAACACCATCGATGTAACAGATCCGACCCAACCGGCTTTAATTGCCTATCAACCTACACCCCAAAATGGCTGGAAACATATTGTTTTGAATGGTTCCGGCTGGGGTCTTGCTGCGATTAGTCCTAACCCCTCTGGTGGCGCTGATCATGTTTCGCTTTATGATGTGAGTGATTCCAATAATGTGAACAGTTTTATTACAGAGTTTCAAACACCAGGCGTCGCACAGGCGGTCTCATTTTATAACGGCTTAGCCTATGTAGCCGACAACAATGCCGGGTTACAGGTCATCAATTATTTAGCCTATGACACGGGTAGCAATGCGCCTTCCATCAGTTTGTCAGCAAGTTTCCCTTTGAATCCTCCCGAGGCCGAAGAAGGGAAATGGGTACGGGTAACCGCAAATGTGAATGATGATGTACAGGTCCGTAACGTAGAATTTTATAGAGATGGAATTAAAGCGGCCACGGATGGAAATTTCCCCTTTGAACATCATTTCATAACCCCTGGATTAACCGAGCAATCCACGTTTTCGATTCAAACGCGTACCAATGATACAGGTGGAAATGCAACGTGGAGCAGTAATATTGTTGTGACACTTCTACTTGATGCAGCGGGGCCCCAGGTAAAAGCGGTGACGCCTCCGGACGGGTCGTTGCTTAGGAGCTTTTCTGCCTTTTCAGCCACATTCAGTGAGCCCATTGAGCCCTTAACATTAGATGGAAATTCTTTTTCAGTCTTTGAGGCAGGCCCGGATGGGATTCATAATAATGCCGATGATGTGGTTGTGACAGGAGGTGTGATTACCTATGAAAGTGATTTTAATCTAACGGTGCAAAGTTTTAGCACAAATCTTGGACCTGGCTATTATCGAGCTGTTTTGAGTTCGTCGTTAACCGATGTTGCGGGGAATCCATTATCAGGAGATTATACGTGGTTTGCGCGTGTTTATGATGCGTCTGTTGACACGGACAATGATGGTATGCCTGATGATGTTGAAAACATTCTTCTCATGCTGGATCCAAATAATCCGGATAGCGATACCAATGGGATTCCAGATGGAGCAGAGGACTTTGATGCAGATGGACTGTTTAACGCAGGCGAAATATTAGTCGGGGCTGATCCCACGAATATTGATACGGATAACGATGAGATTTCTGACGGGGATGAAGACACGGATTTCGATGGTTTATCCGATGGCCAAGAAATGTCCGTGGGCACAGATCCGTTAGATGATGATAGTGATAATGATGGGTGGAACGATGAGGTGGAATTACAGTATAATGGGGATCCACTTGATCCATTGATCACACCCCAATTATTTATGATTTCAACGCCCCGCAGTGGTGTTGTTCGTCCACATGATAGTATAAATTTGAATACAAGTGTGGGAAGTCCCCCCGTCCATCTTGTGCTTCCAGATAATGTTACGGGAGGGGGAGATGTAACAGTGGCATGTCCGTTGGCTTCGGTTGTTAACCTTAAAATAGGGGATACGGGTGGAACAACCGTCAATATAGCGGTGGCAAAACCTGCGGCAAAAGTAACATTATTAAATGGTGGTTTGGGAGGTGTAGTGGGGGCGAGCATGACGATGGCGAAGCCTCCCGTTAGTGTGACCTCTGTAGATCATAGTACAACAATGGCCTATCCTCCGGTAGCAGTAGTTACGACGAATACACCGTAAGAAGACGAAGAGTCCAAGGTCGAAAGTCTCCGCCACAGGCGGATCCGCCCGTGGCGGAAAAAGTCTAAAAATTCAAAAAGAGATTGGAAGAGAGAAGAATAGGATCTAGCGACTTGCGACCTTTAGACCTTAGACTTTAGACATGAGTCGAATTGGATTTATTATGAAAATTAAGAGCAGAAAAAAGGCATACTCAAAAAAAAGGAGACAAAGATGAAAGCAAAAATAACAAGGACGATTGGAATCATAATATCGATCATGAGTGTATCCATGGTTCATGCCGCGACCAACTTTAGTGCCGGTAGCGATGGAAGCTATGGAGCGCTTAATATCACATCAGGAGTTGTGACATTAAACATGCCTGCTGATGGCATATTTCATTGCACGACCATCACGATTTCTAACGGGGCTACCCTGAAATTTACTCGTAACGCATTGAATACACCGGTGTATCTTTTGGCTACAGGTGACATTTTGGTTGATGGAACTATTGATGTGTCAGGTCAAGCTGGATCCACTGGTTTTCCTGGAGATGGTGGCCCGGGTGGTTTTGATGGGGGTGTGCCGGCATTTGATGATGGAACTCCGGGTGCAGGCCAAGGGCCAGGCGCTGGACTCGGAGGGGAGGCTGCTTATAATGGTTCGTCTCCTGTTGGGTCAGGTTCTTATCAAAGCCGCGCGGCGTCTTCTGTAGATTCTAACGATGGAAATACATACGGAAGCTCATTGTTGATACCTATCATTGGTAGTTCTGGAGGTGGCGGTACAACCGGTAATCCTGGGAAAGGTGAAGGAGGTGGCGGCGGAGCCATCCTTTTAGCCTCTGACACTCGAATTGATGTTAATGGTTTTATATTAGCAAAAGGAGGTCAAGGCGGGTTTAATCAGAGTACGCTTTATTGGAATGGGGGTAGTGGTGGTGCTATACGATTAGTTGCACCGATCGTTGCTGGCTCCGGAGAATGTGACGTAGAAGATGCAGTTGGTAGTCATGCAGGAAATGGCCGTGTCCGGGTCGATGCCATTGACCGTAGTCAACTTTCATTGAGTCTGTTTAACCCTTCAGGATCATCAAGTGTTGGGGGTGTTATGATGGTATTTCCTAATCCGTTACCACGTTTAGATCTTATTGAAGTCGCAGGAGATCCTATCCCTGAAGGAACAGCAGCAGCGCAGAACATATTGTTACCTTTTGGCGCCAATAGTAATCAGACTGTACTGGTTCAAGCCAAAGATTTTACGGGAACGAATCTGCCTATACGTGTGGTCTTAACCCCTGAAAGCGGGTCCCCAAGTTCTTATGATGCAGACATTGATATGAGTGCAGGGAATGTTGTGAGAATTGTAATATTAAATGCCCAAAAGAAGATATTGTAAAACAGGAGTGTTCCATGCCGAAATCTTCTAGATTTAGAAACTCGACAGAAGACAAAAAAAGGAGAAAGACATGGAACAAATCAAGAATAGTATTCATCCCCGAAAAGGCAAGCATTTGACACAGAAAGAACGGATCATGATTGAAACAATGCTCAAAAACCCAGGACGTCCTTTGGAGATAGCCAGAGCTATCTGGGAAGGCATCGTCGAACCATAGAGCGCGAAATTAAACGTGGGGAGGTAGAGCATTTCGATACAGAGCTGCGAAAGAAGAAAGCATACAGCAGTGATCGAGCCCAGGAACTTCATGATCTAAATGCGACGGCCAAGGGACCTGAGCTTAAGCTTGGAAAGCATCATGAAACGGCCGTGTTTATCAGCGAGCACATTCTTGTTCACAAACGCTCACCCGATGTGGTTGCTCCTTTGCTTAAACAAGAGCAGAGACCTGCAGCGGTGAGTACAAAAACGCTGTATACCTATATTGACCAAGGTCTCATCCCGGGGGTGAGCAACGAGTCCCTATGGGAAAAACGAAAACGGATAAAACGAAAAAGACGTGCTATTAAGCGGGTTAAAAAGCAACATGCCCGAAGGACCAGTATCGAAAAACGACCTAAGACCGTAGAAAAACGCGAGGAATTTGGGCACTGGGAATTGGATTTGATCGTCGGCGGAAAAGGAACTTCAAAACCGGTTTTAATGACGTTAGTAGAAAGAAAGACCCGAATGCTAAGGGTGAGAAAACTTTCGGATAAAACACAGGCATCGGTTCTGCAGGCCCTCAAAGCGATCGAAAGATCGATGGGAGTTGGCCCATTCAGATCGATGTTCAAGTCGATTACAGCCGATAACGGGAGCGAGTTTCTCGACGTGGAGCAGATAGAACGTTCCGGATTTAGCAAAAAGAGACGTGTTAAACTCTATTATGCTCACCCGTATTCTTCCTGGGAACCAGGCTCCAACGAAAATGCCAACCGTATGGTTCGTCGTTTCGTTGCCAAAGGAGATAACATCGGGAAATATACCATCGACCGTATTGGTGAGATTGAAAAATGGATTAACAACTATCCTCGCAAGATCCTAGAATACAAACCCGCACAGGAGTGTTTCGATTTGGAGATCGCCGCATGAACAGAAGCTCTCAGGTCCATCTTTTGCGGCATTTAATTTTACAACCCACCCTTGCTTTACTTACCCCTAACACGGTGAGGCCCCTACCCTTTCCCATTTAAACTAATGGAAACTTTAGATATCTAGAAAATTATTTCAAGACATTTAAAATGAATCTTTGCGATGTCTCAATGCTGCAAACACCTCTACCGGTGAAGTATCCTCAGATAAACTCAGCGCTTTTTTCATTTCAGAAGAACCTGCACGCAAAAAAGGATTGGTCAATTTCTCTTGGCCAATGGTAGATGGCACCGTAGAATGACCTTCAGAACGCATCGCTTTTACTTCCTGTAACCTATCTTCAACAAGCACATTTTTAGGTTCTATCTCAACCGCAAATTCATAATTCTGCTGGGTATACTCGTGCCCACAATAGACCCGTGTTTCATCCGGCAATTTTACGAGTTTACTTAATGAGTTCCACATCATTTCTGGACTCCCTTCAAAGAGCCGTCCACACCCACCCACAAACAGGCTATCGCCTGTCCACACGCACCCTTGATCATTTTCGCTAGGAGACCGATAAAAGGAAAGATCTGTACTTCCATGCCCAGGTGTTTCAATCACACGCAAGGATCCATCCATGTCTAATGCATCCCCCTCCCCCACGCCGTGATCTAGACCCGGAATCCGTTCATCTTTCGGACCGACAATCTGACAACCGGTTTCTTTTTTGAGTTCTATATTCCCATTTACATGGTCAAAATGATGATGGGTGTTTAGAATCATTGAAAGCGTAAGATTTTTTTTCTTTAACGCATTTAAAATAGGTTGAGATTCAGCAGGATCAATCACAACGGCCTTTTGACCTATTTGAACAAGATACATGTAGTTATTTTTCAAAGCAGAGATGGTAGTCATTGAAAACATATTTTTTCTCCTATATTCGACAAAAGTTTTTTTAGATTATTGAACCTAGATCCGGCAGTTAAACACAAACGCATATAAATTAACCTAATCGATTCATGAAAGTCTACTCTAAACTATATATATTAAGCTTAGTATATCTTATCGGCTGTCCTTTTTGTTTAGCGGACAAGGCCGTAAAAGATTCTTCATCACGTATCCCCAACATTGCATTCGAAAAGGTTGCAGAAAATTTTTCATCACCCGTTTACGTGACAAGCTCAGGGGATAAAGACAGCCTTCTTTTTGTAGTTGAACAACCGGGGATTATACGAACTTTAGAGAAAAAAGATACAGGTCCAGGACCTATATTTTTAGACATCAGAAAACGCGTTAAATTTCGAGGTGAGATGGGACTACTTGGCCTAGCGTTTCATCCTGATTACGCATCAAACAAAAGGTTTTTTGTTAATTATACAACACGTAAAGACAAAAAACTCTGGACGTATATCTCTGAACTTCAAGGGCATGACAAAAAGGATCGTGCTGATCCTAACTCAGAAAAGATTCTTCTCAAATTTCAACAACCGTATGGGAATCATAATGGAGGAATGATCGCGTTTGGGCCGGACGGATATTTATACATTGGAACCAGAGATGGTGGATCCAGAAACGACCCTCATAATCACGGACAACGACTTGATACATTGTTGGGAAAAATATTACGCATCGATATTGACCCTACAAACCGATTCCATCATTACCAAATACCAACAGACAATCCTTTTGCAGAAGAGAAAAATATTCGACCAGAGATTTATGCATATGGCATTCGAAATCCATGGCGATTTAGTTTTGATCCAGTGACTGGAAACCTATTTGTGGGGGACGTAGGACAACGGCGTCGAGAAGAAATCGATATCATTGAAAAAGGCGGAAACTATGGGTGGAGAATCATGGAGGGATTCATATGTACCCCGGCGATTGGTCAAACCTGTAATCAAGACCCATTCATCCTCCCCATTATCGATTATACACGAAAACAAGGTGTCTCGGTTACCGGTGGATATGTGTACCGCGGACAGGATTTTCCAGCCCTTCAAGGCGTATACCTATATGCTGATTATGGAAGTGGTAACGTATGGGGCCTTCGATATGATGGAAAACGGACTGTAGACCACCGGCTACTCCAAAAAACATCTATGTCCATATCGTCTTTTGGAGAGGATGAAAAGGGAGCCTTGTATATCGTCGATCATCGTGGCGCTATTTACAAAATTATTCCCTCCCTCTCCGATTAAGAATCTTTCGAACGACCCTTAACCACCTGCAAATATCTTCCGAACCTCGACATTCAGTTCATCTAATGCCATGATTCAAGACACATGACTGAAACAGCTGAGTCTCTTGCAAAAATAGTAATGTGTTAGGCAAGAATGCCCGATTTACTAAGGATTTCAAAATGACCTGGATCCGTCAGTTAAACGCGGTTTTCTGCACGAACCATTTGGGCCAAAAGGAATTACAAAAAAGCCTCAACGCACCCAGCGGGTGCGCCTGCGTTTTTTTGCAACCTTTTGCCTTCAAAGCATTCGCACAGAAATCCCACGTTTAACTGACGGATCCAGGAATGACTGATATCTCGCGAAAATCTTTTTTCAAGAGCCTCAGCTATTAACTGACTTTTTATTTCTTCATTGTTTCTACAAAAAAACCATGAAAGATCGTAGTCCAATCCAAAGTTCGAAACAAACGTATCGTCGATTGTTACATTATGTTTATCCCTACAGGGTTCACCTTCTGGCAGGCACGATTTTTGGAATCGTATTCGGCGCTTCCCACATTGGATTAATTCAATCTTTTCGCAGTATTATTAGTAATTTTTTTAACAACACAGATTTAACGCTTCACGGAGCGCTTGTCATTGCTGCGATGCTACCCCTCTTTGGATTCATCTGGGGGTTAGGAGGATTTTTCAGTAAATATTTAGTGGGTTGGGTTGGTGAACGTGTGGTCATGGACCTCCGCATACAAACCTTTTCCCAGATACAACGGTTTTCTCTGGACTATTTTACCCATCACAAAATTGGTGAACTGATCTCCCGCACAACGAACGATACCATGATGGTACAACGAGCTGTTTCTAATGTCCTAGTCGATCTTGTACGTGAACCTTTTACGCTTGTTGCGATGGTTTTTTACATTATTTGGACGAATCCACGTTTAGCGATGATTAGCTTAATCGCCTTTCCGATATGCATACTTCCCGCCGCCATCTTTGGGAGAAGAGTTAGACGATTATCCAAGGAAGGACAAGAAAAGTTGGCTGAGTTGGTCTCGATTATTCAAGAGAACATCATGGGGATTCGTATAGTGAAAGCATTTTGTACAGAAGACCGGGAGCGCGATCGTTTTCTAAATCGGGCTCAAAGCGTTTTCAGACGCGCGGTTAAGATATCGATTGCACAAAACATGCTTGAACCGATTGTGGTGTTGATTGCCATGGGTTCCCTTTCGATCGTTTTTCTATATGCGTGGAAAGTAGGGATGGCCATTGACGAGCTCATTGCTTTTGCAGCGATGTTATTTGTGATGTATCAACCCGTAAAAAAGTTAAGTCGCATCCATCTTCAAATCCAACAATGCTCTTCTTCGGCTGATCGCATTTTTGAGATATTGGATGCCGGAGTTTGCGAAAAGGACACGGTGAATGCAATTGAACTAGCAGACCCCATTAGGGAAATCATGCTCAAAAACATTTGTTTTCAGTATGATGACACGCCCGTATTAAAGAATATTAATCTCACCGTACGTGCAGGAGATTGCATCGCTTTGGTAGGTTCTTCAGGGGCAGGAAAAACAACCTTGATGAATTTAATTCCACGATTTTACGATTTGAATACGGGACAACTTCTCATTAATGGAAAAGACATAACCTCTCTTTCCATTCAATCACTACGACAACAAATAGGGCTCGTGACCCAGGAAACCATCCTTTTCAACGATACGGTCGCTAACACGATCGCTTATGCAAAACCGGATGTGACTCACGAAAAAATCATCGAGGCTGCAAAAATGGCTCAAGCCCATGAATTTATCATGGACATGCCCGATGGCTATGACACAAAAATTGGTGACCGGGGTCTTCGCTTGTCAGGCGGGCAACGACAACGGCTTAGCATCGCTCGGGCCATCCTGGCAGATCGCCCGGTCCTCTTGCTTGATGAAGCCACAAGCGCACTCGACACACATTCTGAAAGATGTGTCCAAGCGGCATTGGATGAGTTGATGAAAAATCGAACCGTTATTATGATTGCACACCGTCTTTCGACCATTAAAAAAGCAAATAGAATTATGATCTTGTCCGAAGGCTCTATTGTTGAAGAAGGGACGCATGAAGAATTGATGAATCGTGGTGGTCACTACAAGTATCTTTATGATCTATAGTTTCACGATGCTTAATTCAGACCGTCGCAAAATAAGATTGAAAGATTTGAACCTATTCACAAACCTATCGACGGCACAGTGACACTCAATTACTCAGTACTGGATTCCTGATAGGGATGACATCGTTTGGATTGGAGGGCAAGAAAAGTCAAATTCATCACTAAAACCTCTTCTTCTATTGTCCGCGAAGTGAGACAAAAAACTGCAGCCTTAATTTAGATGGAGGGTAATTGAAGATAAAAACAACTATTCTTCAGAGCCTAGAGCGCTTCACGATTGAGGTGTCGCGATGTAGCACGAAGAAAACCAGCCGATTACCTCGTCGGGAGAAACCTCTTCGAACGTTTGTGTGATCGCTTCAGATAGTTCCTGCTGACTGCGGGCTGCAAGGCTGCCCAACCGATTCTTTATCTTGCCCCACATTTTTTCAATGGGGTTGGAATCGGGGCTGTAGGGTGGAAGGAATCTTACATGGGCCCCACATGACTCAATGAGTTCAATGACCTTGGGATTGTGATGGACGCGAAGATTGTCCATGATGACGATGTCTTCAGGTGAAAGAGTTGGGAGAAGAACCCGGCGAATATATTCTCCAAAAACAGCCGTCTCTATCGCCCCCTCCCCCTCCATGGCCGCTGTTGTTCCGTCCAGGTGGACCGAAGAAATCAAGGTGGTAGTACACCAATGTCCATGAGGCGTTTTGGCAAAAAGCCTGTTCCCGCCCAACGCCCGGCCCCGCAGACGAGTCATATTCGTTTTCGCCCCGGATTCATCAATAAGGACAAGGCGACTTGGATCAAGTTTGGCCACCTCTTGGATCCACTGCTTTCTCAAGAGATTTACATCCGCCCGGTCTTGCTCGCTGGCGTGAAGCGTTTCTTTTATACCGGCAGCCCAACCGATTCAACGCCCGCTGTACGGCCATGATCGACCCCTTCACGCCGCTCATGTTCTTGAGTTCTTCAAGCGTTGCCGGGATGTTTGCCCACCAGTTGAGCCAACGCCTTGAGCTGCTTTCCGCTGTAGAGGGCCTGACGATGCCCACGCGGTCGGGGAGCGGTCTGTCCGGTTTCGTTGAAACGAGAGAGCCCACGCTGAAATGTTCTAAGATCTACACGATAAGAAGATGCGATATCGGCCTGGGAACCTTTGCCCATTTTGTAGGCATCTATCACACGCCGCCGGATTTCTGCTGTTGCTATACTCATGTCATGGAGTATAGATCTTCTAAAGAGGCATTTCAATCGTTAAATGCTCTAGCCAAAACAGCTTCTTAGGTCGGGAATTAAACCGGCTGAATTTTAATTGAACAGGTATGGCCATTTAAGTCCCACGTTACACCTTCAGCATCTATCTTTTCTATAAATGCCAAATCGGCTGCCAGTGTCTCAGTCTGGATATAATCTCGATGACTTTCAACGGCCTCGACAACAGGATTATCAGCTGAATAGAAGACATTGATCCGTTGGACGACTTCTAAATCTTCTTTCTTGCGCATCTGTTGAACTTTATTCACAAACTCTCGTGCTAATCCCTCTCGAATCAATTCAGGCGTTAATTCTGTTTCTAATGCAACCATCAAGTCACCGTCCGACGCCACAGCAAGGCCTTCCAATGGAATACGTTCGATGACTAAATCTTTTTCGGTTAACTCAATCATTTTGTCATCCAGGGAAATGGACACGGATTGACCTTGAAGAATGCGTTCAAGAACTGACCGATCCAATGCTTGAATCTGTTGTGCTGCTTTTTTAACGGATGGCCCTAAACGCGGTCCTAATTCTTTAAAATTGGGTTTGGCTTGAAAGGTGGCCAACTGTATTTCACATTGATTTAGCCAAACCTCACGAATATTTAACTCATCAGAAATAACGGTTTTGAGTTCATCCAAGTGTTCTATTTTTTGATCGACATGACTCACAATATGAACCCCTTTAAGAGGCTGCCTAACTTTTAAGTTATGATCTGTTCTAAGCTGTCGCCCCATGCTCACCACGGATATGACGGTTTCCATTTGGTGTTCTAACTCAGGTTCACGACGGTCTTGATCCCCTATCGGGAAATCACACAGATGCACGGAATCGGGCATATTTTTCATACGCAGATTTTGATAAATGGCTTCGCTTATAAAGGGAACAAAGGGTGCAGCGATTTTGGAAAGACGTAGTAATACCTCATATAAGGTTGCATACGCTTGGTTTTTATCTTCATCGTTTGCACTTTTCCAAAACCGTCTTCGACTTCTCCGAATATACCAATTGGTTAAATCTTCTATAAATCGAATAAACGGGCGTACAGCGGATTGTAAACCATATTCATCCATCGCGGATACAACGTCGGTTGTGAGTCGCTCAAGGGAACTAAGAATCCAACGATCTAACAAATGGGTACAGGATTTATCAACATCTTTGCTCGGACTCCATTTATCAATGCACGCATAGGTCACAAAGAAACTATAGGCATTCCACCAGGGAATGAGTAAATGGCGAAGCGCATGTTTTACACCCTCTTCAGAAAAACAGAGATCTTCGGCTTTCACAATCGGAGAATAGATCATGTATAAGCGCAGTGCATCGGCCCCATAGGTATCCAGGACGTGGGTTGGGTCAGGATAATTTTTGAGTCGCTTACTCATTTTCCGCCCGTCTTCGGCTAGGACTAACCCATTTACCACAACGTTCTGGAACGCAGAACATTTAAATAAAGCGGTGGATAACACCATTAAGGTATAAAACCAACCACGCGTTTGGTCTAATCCTTCGGCAATAAAATCAGCGGGAAAATGACGCTCAAACCGCTCTTTATTTTCAAAGGGATAATGGACTTGGGCATAGGGCATAGACCCTGATTCAAACCAACAATCTAATACTTCAGGTGTACGTTGGTAAACCTTTCCATCTTTCTCAAAGGTGATTTGATCAAGTATGTGCTTGTGTAGGTCAGTTGGTCGTACGCTGGATAACTCTTCTAATTCGCTTATAGAACCTACACAAATCATATCGGAACCATCCTGAGCTACCCAAACAGGAATACAAGACCCCCAATAACGATTCCTGCTAATATTCCAGTCTTTTGCATCACGCAACCAGTTACCAAATCGTTTATCCCCCACGTAATCGGGAACCCAATGAATTGATTCATTGTTTTCGACTAATAAATCACGCAGATCTTCGACCCGTACGTACCACGCATTGATGGCCCGATAGATTAGAGGGGTATCGGTACGTTCACAGAACGGATAGCTATGATTGATCGTAGACTGATGAACAAGTTTACCTTCTCTTTTGAGTCGCTTGATAATGGCTTTATCAGCATCTTTACAGAATTGCCCTGCATATTCTGGGGTCACATCGGTAAACTGACATTCTTCGTTGAGAGGATCGACGATATCGATCTTTGCCTCACGACAAACGCGATAATCATCTTCACCATAGGCAGGCGCTAGATGAACAATACCGGTCCCTTCGTCTGTACTTACAAAATCATCCATTAAAAAACAAAACGCATGAGGCTGATCGGCAAAATAAGGAAACAAGGCATCATACGTCCACGTTGAAATCTCATTTCCTTTATAGTGTGCTACGATTTCGTATTCTTGGGACTTTTTATAGTACTGTTCTAGGCGTGCTTTAGCTAATAGATACAGATCACGACTCCTTTTATCTCTTACCGTCACATAATCAATGTGAGGTCCTACGCATAATGCAAGGTTTCCCGGGAGCGTCCAAGGCGTTGTTGTCCATGCTAATGCATAGATAGGATCACCATCGACATGTTCTGAGGTACGAATACGGACCGTAATCGCTGGGTCTTGTATTTCTTTATAATTATTACCCGCTTCAAAGTTGGATAATGGGGTCGTTAACTTCCAACTATATGGCATAATCCGGTGTGCTTTATAAACACGCCCCTGATCCCAAAGCTGTTTAAACACCCACCAAATAGTTTCCATAAAATTGACGTCCATAGTTTTGTAGTCATCATCGAAATCAACCCATCGTCCCATACGGGTAATGGTTTTTTTCCATTCCTCCACATAGGTGAGAACCATCGACCGACATTTTTCATTAAAGATATCGATTCCTGTTTCCTGGATAGCTGCTGGACCAGCAAGACCTAGCGATTCTTGAGCTAACGCTTCAATAGGAAGACCATGACAATCCCATCCAAACCGTCGTTCTACATAATGGCCACGCATGGTATGGTAGCGTGGCACAATATCTTTAATGGTACCTGCCAAAAGATGACCGTAGTGAGGCAGTCCAGTAGCAAATGGAGGGCCGTCATAAAAGACGTACTCCCTACTTTCGCGACGGTTTTCTAAAGATTTTTTAAATATATCTTCTTTTTCCCACAGCTGAAGAATCTCTTTTTCCATGTGCGGAAAGTTTGTTTTGTTACTAACGACATTAAACATAAGTATTCACTTTATTAAGCTTTGTTCTTTCCAATAAGTTTATCCATTATCTCGCCTAACCATAGCGAGACTGAAAATTCCTATACATTAAATCAGTGGGAATGTATACATATCTAATCACATGAAAATTTTAGTTGAGATCCTTCATCCCGCCCACGTCCATTTTTTCAAGCATGCTATATCAAGCTGGAAAAAACGTGGAGATCAAGTGCTTGTTTTAAGTCGCGAAAAAGAATGTGCAAATGACCTCCTGAAGGCCTATGATATTTCTTATACCTCCATCAGCACTTTACGAAAAGGCACATGCTATCTTCTGGTAGAAATGCTTATCCGAAATTGGCGCATGTGGATAGCCGCACGAAGATTTAATCCCGAAGTTTTAGTGGGGATCATGGGCGTAACCATTGTTCAAGTTGGAAAACTAATTAGAAAACCCGCTATCGTCTTTTATGATACAGAAAATGCCTCTTTGACAAATCGAGTCGTATATCCCCTCGCCCACTCGATCTGCACCCCTACGTGTTATGAGGAACGCGTTAAAGGACACCACCTAACGTATCCAGGATACCATGAACTAGCCTATCTTCATCCAACCCGATTTACGCCTGATCCATCTGTTCTCAAGAAACTAGGTTTAGATCCTGATGAAATCTATTTCGTCGTCCGTTTTGTATCCTGGCAAGCATCGCATGACTTAGGAGAGACAGGTTTGAACCTTGATTTCAAACGAACGCTCATCGCTCAACTAGCTGAACAGGGCCGCGTACTCATTACGAGCGAAGAACCTCTTCCAGAGGATTTGCAAGCATACCAGTTTTCTTTAAAACCCGAGCACATGCACCATGTAATAGCCTTTTCGAACATGCTTGTGGGAGAAAGCGCAACCATGGCCAGTGAAGCGGCCGTACTAGGCATACCCGCTATTTTTATAAGTGATACGGGTCGAGGGTATACCCATGAAGAAGAGAACGAATACGGTTTAGTTTTTAATTATAAAAGGAATCAGCCCCAAGAAATACTTACCAAAGTTGATGAACTCTTAAATATACCCATGGAGCACTTTCAACAGTTGAGAGAAAGACTGTTAAAGGATAAAGTGGATACGACCCAATGGGCTATGGATTACATTGATTCGGTAATATTGGAAAAAACTTAATGGATACTGAAGAAGGTTCTAAGTTCATAGTTCTCGGTTGAAAGAGAAGAGTCTGGAATCCCTCTAACCCTGAACCAAGAACTTGAACGCTGGCCCTACACTTCATTCCCCCGCAAGCTCAACTTCCACATGGTCAATCATTAGGCCAAGATCTCTGCTATCAGGTAGTCCAATCGTTTTTTTAGGATTCCACCCTTCTGAGTTTATCTCAATAACTGTTTTTTTTGATAGATGATCGAGCTCGTTTTTCATAAGAAAACTATACTCAATAACGTTATTTGAATCAATCTGCATAGAAACGTTTTCTGGAAGAATGCTTAATCCATTCACACGAAATACGGGGTTTGCTTTAAAAGGATCCGGACGAGCTTTTCTAGCTCGTATACGGACATTCAGCCCTTGATCGGAAGTCGCTAACGGCAGTCCTATTTTAGCGTGGGGCATTGTCCAGCGAATGGATCCTTGATCTAAATATTTTTCTCGCGGATAAAAACCTTCTGAAAGAAATCGTCCGTCATCTTGACCTCCTATATCAATAGACAACGATGATTTTAATTCAATGGGTACTGCAAATAGTCTAACATCAAATAATTTAATAAACTCCCATTCCTCAATCTGGCCCTGTTTCATCAGGGCCGTTTGATCTTCAAGGCCCGGCAATGTTGACGTGAGTCTAACGTCTACAAAACCTAATCGCTCACACCCACGCCCCATATCAACCACAACCGTGGCCTGCTGCTGCCCAGGCAGTGGAATACTCGAACGGTGATCACTGGCTTGTACGATTAAGGTATGCTTGGCCTTTTGGAAATAAGAGTCCCTTTGAAAAAGTTCCACACGAAAACTTGCGAAGACCTGATAATTTGTGTCAGCAAATAGAGGAAGTTGAATCGTACCCTTTTTAAACAAAAGACAAGAATCGTCCTTTAAAGGAATGGGATACACTAATTCAGGCGACAAGTAAGGATAATACCAAACTTCACCCAAAGCCCCCAATGGAATCTGCATCTCCGCATTTATAGGGATAATTTCCAATACAGGCCGTTCGGGAAGTGGCCCATCTGATGTAATTTGAACGTTTATCGTTGAATGCTGTTTAACAAAGTCAACGGGTACATTCATAAACTGCAACCCATTCGTAATGGATCGCTTAACCAGACGCCCATTTATAGAGAGGTTACAATAAGAACGGCTCGGATAGTCCCATAACCGATAAGCGTCTAATTTTAACAGATAGGCATCAGCATCTACGGGTATTTCTATATTTTTGTTAATGGAGGTATTCTTCCATGTTTCAACCTTATAGAGCCCCTTGTCCAAAGGTTTTCCGTAATGATCAATGGGCACGGGAATATCTTGCAATGATAAGACCTCTCTTATATCAAACCAATTTTGGAATAATGGAGGCGAATGGTCGCCATAGATATAATAATTCCCTTTACCTATATAATCGATGGCCGAAGCACCAAATAGTTCCAGCGCCTTATCCAAACCCACTTCTTTAACTTTTTCTTTATCAAAAGATCGAATGAGCTCATTAGACTCTCCTCTAAGGAGCCACGTGAACAAATGATTGAAATGTCTACTCCCTAAAAAAGTATATGGAGCCTTTAATGTTGGAATAGCATGTGATTGAAACGTCTTGATATTCCACACTTTGAGGGCATTGCCTCTGCGACTTTGATACGCTTCAGATAGTGTTATCCCCAGTAAAACGATAAACCCCATGGCAAACCCTTTACATATCCACGGAAAACTTTGTTTGAAAAATCTTGGCCCCCAGTTACATATAATTTCTAAAAGCGTGACGAATCCAATAGCCATCAAGGGGACAACGAATAATTCGACCACAAACAGGTAGCGTTCTTTCATATACCAATAGAAACAATAGAACAAAAGATGTAAGAATGCGGCCGACAGAAACAGTAATAGTACAGGCCAACTCTTCCTACACATAGACCGAATGACCCCGATCCCAAATAAGAACCATCCTATCCATCTATACTTTTCATATAGAAAGATAAGTGATTGTCTTCCTGTCGAGGAAAAATGGCGAAGACTCATCCCTAGAACAGGAATATCCCAGTTTTTACTTGTTATATCCTCAAACTTTCCCGCGGCATACGAAGGCACAGCCACATTTCCCGAATGCATATAATTTTGCACAAAAAAGGGTATCAATCCTATCATTAACCCAATCACGATGATGGGTATAACCCGTAACCAAGCATGACTTTTGTCACGGATATAACAGCATAACCACCAAAGACCAATAGATGGGAGGATGAGCATACATGTTTCACGCGTGCTTATGGCTAATCCAACCAGCATACCTGCAAACACTCCCTTTAAAAGACCACGATTGGAGTCATACGCTAAAAGCAGAGCCATACTTCCCACTAATAACGAAAAAGCGAGCGGTTCTCTAAAAGGATTTAAGATTTCTACAAGGAAACGGCGATTGGCTATAATAAACATACATACGGCGAATAATCCAACTAAGCCCTTTTTATCACTGGCGAAGGTCTCGTTATGATTAGAGCCTACGGCTAGCTGTGTTGACACGATATAGATCAAGTAAACCAACAAAAGAATGAAGAGTAAATTAGATAAAAAAATATAGATAGGACCTAACAACTGAAGCGCCATGACAAGAAAAGCTGGATATACAAATGCTCGACTTGTTACAGGGTGCCCCTCCTGCATGGCTTCAGCCAAAAAAAGAAAACCAACAGGATCGGAATAGGCCTTAACATAGTGAGCGCCTATTAAATAAACGGTTAAAACAACTGATATAATCGCTAATTGAATCAAAACGAATGTGCGGGATACTGGACTCATCACTAAATATAGGGTCATTAATTCTAATTTTGAAAGCAAAATTAGAATTGATAGTTATGGATTATTTGTTATCAGTTGTTCGGCTCCAACGTTAGAGATAATCTTCCTCCTGAATCCGTCAGCTATCGCTTCGGAAGGCGTTTTGGGGCTCAAAGGTTGAAAACTTTTTCCTTGAGATGCTCGCTTTTGGGCGGATTCGGACCGGCAAGTATCACCCTGATGAATTTTTTGAGCGTACAGGTCAGATTCACTCTGATTTGACCATTTTGGGGCGTAAGCCTCCTTGGGCAGTCGCCTTAGAGTATTGTTAAAGGTGCACGGAAGGCTATGCGAAGGAATGGGCAATATCTTGCATCACTTCAAACCAGCGACAACGCTTGCCAAAGTGAAGTTCAATTCGTCCGGCGTGGCGGACCAATCGAACCGCGCAATAAACGATATTTTTGAGAACCGTTTTGATTCGCCAGCGCGGGATGTTGATTTTCTGCGGGGCAAGCCCAGCCCGTTTGATGACCTCTTGGCCAAGACCGCGCAATAGGTTGAAGGCCACCATGGCGCATAACAGAATAATCTTATTGGCACAGAGTCTCCCCAAAGGCAATCGCTCAACATCAAGATCGCTTTTGAGTTCACTATGGTACTGCTCGCTGGGGCCATGTCCATGATAGAGATCTAGCACCGTCTTGGCACGACAAGAGAGGTCCGTCCACCAGGTGTTTACCTCAAGTTTAGGAACCAGAAGTTTCTGACCATCGATATCGATGGTGCGTTCAATCACTTCGAAGGCCACCGGGACACAAGGGTGGTTTTGGTCACCACCGGGATGAAAATGATCGAAAAAGCCTGTGTAAACGTTCTTGCCTTCACGACTGTCTTGTTTGTCTCCAACTCGGCGTGCAAGGGCCAGCATTTGTTCAGGACATTCGCGGCGAGGATTTCGCTTTACGATGAAATAATGATCCCCAAAAGCGTCGAAGTTATCGGCCGCAGCGTTGCCACTATCAAGCCGAAGCAGACATTTTCCACCCCAGGCCCAGGGTTTGGAGCGTTTCAACGCTGCGGACAATAAACGCGGTCGTTCCCGACTGACAATGTTGTTTACCGGGTCGAAGTTCGCACTCAAGTATGTGACCTTGAGTGCCCACATAGGCAAATATCGGGGCGTAACCATCATGGCCCTTCTAGGTGTAGGAAACGCCTTCTTTCGAAGAGCCTGAGTGATCCAAAGGGCTCACATCGATATCGACGGGAACAAGATCAAGCCCTTCGACATCTACCTAGCCAAAGGGGCCCGAGGAAAGAAGTTCGGTGTTGAGTTTGCGTAGCCCCACATGGGTTCTGGCTGGGGGCAGGTCGTCGGAACGACATCGGAACACCGGCTCAGAGGCTACCTTTTTAACTCCCCTTTTTAAGTCCAAAGGCATTCGTAAAAATCTCATCACCCCGGTACAGGTCGATATCATTGAAATCGGTTCGACCGTTGCAAAGTAAGCCGATCTGGGTAAGGAGGATCTCCCGATCAGAGATCGCATCGGAGCGGCGTGGTTAAAAATTGGAGGGAAGAATCCGTTGAGCATGATCCTCAAGCAGCAGGCCGCAAAGATGATTTCCGCTTGTGCTGTTGAGTTCGCTCTTGCCAGTCTTTATTTTATATTGTTTCATATACACACCTGTTGGGGTGGGGTTGTTTGTTTGAATACGGGTATCCTCCCCGCTTTAGCCCAACAGGTAATGAAAAATCGTCAGATTTTATCTGACGGATTCAGGGTCCTAACAACCTGTGACAAATAACGAGCCACTCTATATGAACTTTTTTTAGCTATTATAATTGCTCTAGCATTAACCGCTCGGTTTTATGGCGTTGGCTTTTGTTGGGTGTGGCTTTTTGAAAGATACATTTTTAGATCCCCCAATAGGACTTCACAAAAAATAATCATAGCAGGAGTCGCTATTCTTCTGAGTATCTCTATTAGTACCCTCACAACCTTATTACTGGGAATAGCAGAACGGTATACTCCTATATGGGAACTAAGTATACTTGCGCTTATAAGCATGGCAGGGCTTTTCATTGGACACCGCTTAAAACACGCCCATGCATCAGACACATTCAAGTCTGGATTCTTTATGGTAGGCCCTATATGGCTCATCATCTTTTTAGGACTTATGATACCTAATAGAGGAGAATGGATTCTAGGCGGTTGGGACTCAGGAATCTATGTCAATGAAGGTATTGCTCTGGAAAGAACAGGAGGGGTTCAACCGGATGACACCTTTTTCTATACAGACCTTACATCAAAAGAGCAAGCCGTCTTTATACGAAGCCTACAAGGACGTGAAGAACGGTTTCCAGGCGTTGTAACCGATTCAGAAAAACAAACGTTTCAGTTTGAGTTTTTCCGGCTAACCCCTTCTCTGTTAGCTATCTTTTATCGTAGCGGCGGAATGCACGGAATAGTACACACCCATACGATTATTGGGCTTTTGATGATCATCTGTTTTCTGGCATTACTCTTGAACGTTACAGATTACCGACATGCATTATGTTCCGCCCTCTTTCTGATTGCACAACCTATATGGCTTTATCATACCTATACGCCCCTTTCTGAACCTCTTGAACTTCTATTCATTATAGGTATAGGCATCGTACTGCCCTGGAGGGACGAAAAATCCTTACCCACCCTATTTTTAGGTCTTGTTGTATTTCTACTTATCCTAAATCGTTTTAGTTTCCTCCCTTTTGCAGGCATCCTTGTATGCATAGTGACCTGGTTAGATATAGAACGCAATAATCGGGCACAGGCCGTACAAGAACATCTCGCTTTATGGATATTCATTATAAGCGCAGCGCTTATAGGTATTTGGATAGCACCCACCTCACTTAAAACATGGGACGTACTTCCGATTATGTTGGCCATTACAGGTCTATGTTTAGGCCTCTCTATCGCCATAGATACCGTAGCTTTTCGCCCAACATATCGGGAACGATTCTGTCACTGGCCAAGCTGGATCAACCCCCTGTTTGTTATCATGACCTTTTTGCTTTTAATTGCTCTCTGGTTCCGAAAAAAATATTTTCCAGGGAACGAACATGCTGAAAATCTATATAAATTAATATTTTATACGGGCCCACTTCTCTTTTTAACAGCGTGTATGGGAGGGTGGTTATTATTTTGCACCAACAAACAACGTCTATCAAAATCAATACGATTCTTTATCTTGTTTTTAACAGGAATCACCCTTCTTTTACTCATACATAAAAATATCCATGATTGGTATCCGTGGGCAACAAGGCGGTATCTTTCTTTTACGGTGCCCCTCCTGGCCATTCTTGCAGGCTATCCTCTCTTTTTAGTGTGGAAGATGTTCCCTAAAAAAGGAGGCATTATAGCCTTATCTCTCTTAACCATCATCTTATTGCCCACCCTACAAAAAGGTTACCATGCCTGGAATCATACAGAATATAATGGAATCACAACCCTCATTAAACAAATCGCCCACCAGATTGACGAAGACGACATTATAGTCACAGACCATCCATGGTGGGGAACGCCTCTCGCCATCATATATGGGAAAAAAGTTTTAGATGGGAAACGATTATGGATAGATAAAACCAAAGAAAACATGAAGATCGGCCTAAAACTTTTTGAACGACTCAATCAAAAAGGCAAACGAATCAGGTTTCTCACATCTACATCGAATGGACTGTCCACATATCCTCTTCCCATTGAACCTGTCACATTAGATTGGAGCTCTAGTCCTGTCGAATTCAAGGAGATTATTCAACATCGCCATGCACAAAGCTTTGACCTGCGTGCTAAAGAAAACATTTTTCAACTGTATACTTATGGTAAAAAAATCGAAGGAAAAGAAATCGGAGGATCTTGAAGCAGGAGCATATCAGAAGTGGCGAATAACAGAAACAAATGCTTGATGTTCACTCACATCTGACCTTAATTCTGTTTGCTCGGGAGCAATACCTGCCACATCCTTTGCAAAGGTATAGATATACACGAAATCAAAAATTAGTTTCTCCGCATCTTTACCCCAAGAAAACCCTGAACCCAGGTTAAGACTATAATAATCATCCGCGCTCGGTAACGCGGGTCGTTGCTCCCAAGCAGCACCCATTCTCAACGGAATTTCAGTATTTTCTAAAATGAATAAATACTCTGTTCCGGTTCGTACTGACTATGTATCGTCGAGTGGGTTCTCCTGATACAAAGAACTATCCAACGGATTAATACGTTCTTCGCCTTCGGCTTTAAACGAAAAATCCGACCACCTGGTTTGGCTTACATCCAAGGATGTATAAAATTTGTGACTCCAACGCCAAACCATGCCCACCGCCCAATAGAAAGGAAAATTAAATTCAACATCTTTGTTCTCTTTGGTTACGGTCTCTGTGATATCTAAGATTCGGGTACGCGTACTATCAAATGTGGTGATCTCATTTTTTACGGTCTTTTCCTGTTCCGCCTTTGCGGTCCAAGGCAAATCTACTGTGACCCCTAAACTTAGATGACGGGAAGGCGTCCATAAAAGCCCCAACGTTGCATTTGCTCCATATAAATTACTGAATTCGTTGACTTCTTCAAACGTACCTTCCAACTCAATCCGATCCTTTTTCTACGATGTATCCACATTGGAGAAAGGATCATACGTCCCCTCCCCTGAAATATTCGTTGTTACAGGCGGAAATCCTGGAATGGTAAACGTTACAGTTCCGTTAAAGGCGTATGTGCCGCTTGTTGTTTTTGATGAAATAATGCCAACGTCACTGTCAGAATTTCCCGCATAGGTCGCAATCGTTCTCGAACGAATGGATTCTCCAGGACGATCCTGATAAAGATTGATAGCGGTCCCGAAAGACAATGCCGGGGTTATTTTGATGGCCCAGGCCGGAGTGATCGCATCAATTCCTCCTTGTTGTTCAAAGGCCAATGAAGTGATCAGGTCAGAAGATAAAAGCTGTTGAAACGTAGTTATGGTCTTTGTTTCCAGATCGCTCACAAAAACTAAATTCCGCATCGTGGTTGCGTTTGCATCTTGTACGATATCAGTTTGTATACCACGAAATGCTGCGGAAGAGGACACGCGGTCCTGATCGGAGGATTTCTCTATAACATCCGATGAGAAAGATTGTGTAAAATCATAGGCTTCCTGAACATTTAATGAAATCACCATGTTTTTCTTTAGCCATTCAGCGTAGAAAGGATACACCGCACTAAAGTAATTCACGTTTGCATGATCAAATTCATTTTCACTGACCGTCACGTTTCTATCGCTAGAATGATGCCGGTCTTTTTCACGCGCATATCGCAAGACCACAGATACTTCAGCACGTTGGAGTTGAATCAATCCAGCAGGATTCCACGAGGCAGCGGTCGCATCATCAGCAATCGCGGTGAAGGCGCCAGATAAACCCAATGCGCACGCTCCCGAACCACTTGGCAAGGGCGCGGAAAAAATGGATGGAGGACTAAAAACCGTGGATGAGGGGGGGGGAGGGTATGATTAGGTCGCCTTGAGGGCCTACATGGCTTATATCAATGTCTACGTTTCCTCCAGGAGTTGACACGGTAAAAACCTTCGCTTCAACCCATAAATCTGATAGGCTTATGACCCCAAGAATTAACATGAATCTGTTTACTGGATACTTGATCTTTATTCCTTTCTACTCCCTTCTTCTGGCTATCGACAAGCCGATAGGAAGAAAAGCTGTAGCGAGCTACAGCACTCCATATTTCCGAACATTTAGATACTATTTTTCTAAGGTCTATCATCGGAATTCCTGTCAACGTATAGAAGATACTCTCAGCAAGCGTAATGGTTTAGAGCGTTTCACGATTGAGGTGTCGCGATATAGCACGAAGAAAACCAGCCGATTACGTCGTCGGAAGAAACCTCTTCGAACGCTTGTGTGATCGCTTCAGATAGTTCCTGCTGACTGGTAGAGTAACAATACAAGTGCAAAGGTCCGCAGCATAGTTCATTCTTTGGGTATCTGACCCCCCCTAAAGGAGAACATAGAATGCCACGAACCTACGAACATTTAAACCGTTATGAACGAGAAGTGATAGCCCAGATGCTAAAAGAAAAATATAGCTTATCTCAAATTGGCCGTCACCTGGGCCGATCCCCCTCGACTATTTGGCGCGAGTTTCGCCGTAATCGAGTCCGTGGCCGCTATTACCCAAGACCCGCAAATGGCCTGGCTCAAAGCCGATTACAGCTAGCTCGAAAGCCTCAAAAAGTGATGGGAGCTAGCAAAGAACAAGTGGAGACTCTCCTGGCGAAGTATTGGTCTCCAGAACAGATTGAAGGTCGAAGAAAGCTAGAAGGTGACCCTCCCGTCAGTCGAATGACGATCTACCGCTACTTGTACAGTCCAAGAGGGGTTGGCTACCGAAAATACCTGCGTGGCCCCGGAAAGAAAAAACGAGCGACTCGGAAAAGCCATTCACGTATACACAACCAAACAATGATTGACCAACGCCCCGAAGAGGGTGAAAGTCGCAAGGTGGCAGGCCATTGGGAAGGTGACACTATTCAGGGCCAAACGAGAAAAGAGGCCTGTGTAGTCACTCTAGTAGATCGAGCGACTCGATATCTCATCGCCGATCTTTTACCTCGATGCAATGCCGAATCGGTCAACCGTTCCGTACCTCAGTTCGCTGATTCAGGGCTCCCCTGTAAAACGGTGACTGTAGATAATGGCATGGAGTTTGCCAGCCATGCTAAACTACAGAAAAAAATAGCAACCCCCATTTTCTTTGCTGAAGGGAGAAACCCTTGGCAAAGAGGGACCAATGAAAATACGAATGGTTTGCTTCGCCAGTTTTTCCCGAAGAAAACCGACTTTGCTGCCCACAGCTTCGCTCAGTTGAGCTGGGCTGTGGAGTTACTGAATAATAGACCGAGAAAATGCTTAGAATATAGAACGCCCAAAGAAATGATGGACAGCTTCGGTTTTGCACTTGTAAGTTGAGTCTGCAACCATGGAAGGGGTTAGTTCGTTATTGGTTAGCGGCCAATCAAGTCATTTGTCGTGGAATAACTAGTAATACTGGTATTCCTGCGGGCACCCTAATCTTGGCATGGAGATGGTTTATTTGATACCGATGGTGTCAACTGAAAAGAAAGAGAAGAAGTGGCTTAGGAGTTTATGAAACGAAAAAAAATAATAGTCAAAACCGTGGGATGTATCGTTATTCTTTTGGCGGTCTATTTCCCTATCAAAAAGTATCTGGTCGAACGATTCGGCACCTCTGGATTACATGTTGGGAAAGAACTCCTAAAACAGCGCTTAGGATTAAATACGGCAAAACCCAACGCGCCTGTATCTTCCGGGTTCCCTTCTGACAAACCCCCGGTTCCACTCACTCAGATCGACGATAAGATACGCCCCTTTAAGGAAATAGGGTCCCAACTGGGCGAGCGAGCCAAAGAAAATAGTTCATTTCACTTTAGAGGCGTCGTCATCTTTGATGCCAATAATGATAATCGGTTAGATTTATTCTTTCCACACAATGGGCGGCCTCGAGCCTATGCGACCGATAAAAACGATATTCTGCTAGATACCAAGGTGCCGGCCAAACCCTGCGTGCTATACTTGAATCGAGGAACGGCTCCCAACGGAGATCCTGTGTATGCCAGCGTGCAAGAGTTGCAAGAGAAAGGAAATGCGCTTTATGTCCGAGAAGAGCTGTTGATCGAAAATAAATATAAACCTCGTGCTAGCATACACGAAGATGAATTTAGGATTGGTAGAATTGCCCTCTCGGCCGTAGCCGCCGACGTGAATGGAGACAGTTTACAGGATCTTATTGTCGGGAATACACATAATGGAATCCCTTTTCAAACCGAAGCGTTAGCCCTACCTAGCTATCCGGCACGTGAAAATATAGGGAGAGATGAAATCAGAAAAGTTTTTCTAAATAGGACCTCCCCTTTTTTGCGAGGCAAGATCGAGGACGGTAAAGATGCCATGGTTGACTTTAGCGGTCGAGCAGAGCCTGAAGGGCGAAATAGCTTGTTTCTAAACAAGGGAGATCAAGATAACGATGGGCTTCCGGAATGGGAAGATGTGACTGAAGACGTTGGGTTTGGCGGGAGGTGGGCTACACAAGGATTTGCCGTGGCCGATATTGACCGGGATGGAGATCTCGACATCTATGTGGCTAACTTTCTTGATCCTGACTTTTGGGGGTTTGGGACTATGCAGTTTTCGGGAAATCGCAACGAATTTTATATCAACCAGTTGGTAGAAACCGGCGTTCTACAGTTTGAAGAGAGCGCAAAAGCCTATGGGGTTGCGGGTTTGCATAAAGAAGAAGAGCTCGCCGCTGAGATGTGGATTCCCGCCAAACAACGATTTAAAAATATTGCGCATCAGACCCATGCAGGGAAGGCCGTGGGAGAGGCGGCAGATCATTCATGGGCGGCTCAGTTTTTAGATTGGAATTATGATGGTTGGCCTGATTTGATCGTAGCCAACGATATTGGGAATAGACTGCGCGTCTATAAAAACGAGCAAGGCAAAAGTTTTAAACGAATCACAGTATTTGATGAGCCGTATTGGGACGGATGCTGGATGGGCATGGCCAGTGGAGATCTAGATGGGGACTTAAAGGACGAAATCCTTCTTAGCAACTGTGGAAGTCAAGGATTTACAGCTCGAAACAACGCGATGTTTATGGAAGAAGAACAGGCCGAGAGTATACAGGGTCTGTTTGCATTAAATGCCATCAATGGTATAAGCAGTCCACTCAATCATACTGTATTGAAATACGATCACCGCGAACAAAGACTTTCTTCGATCCCCACGGCATGCAGGGTTATTCACAGCCCTGTGATTCCTCCAGATAGCACGCGTAAAGAGAATATAGGGAAAGAGGCCTTGACTCTTTTCGAAAAATATAACTACTCCGAAACCTTGAGTGGGATGGAATTTGCGTGGGGTTTCGCCCTCTTCGATATCGATAATGATAGCGATTTAGATATCTATATGGCTGGATCTTTAGGTAGAGGGAACGATGGCCTTATAGGAGATTGGTCAGGTAGCCCAGGACGCCTTTTAGTGAATGAAAGCAGAACAGGTGCCCTTCAGTTTAGGGATCTGACCTTAACCTATCGGTTGCTCGATGTAAGTGAAATCGATTACGATGCGAATCCTCCCCGGAGGAAAGCGCCAGGGACCAATTGGCATAAACGAGATAGTATCTATGTTACCGATACCGATTCCTATTCCGAGACAGGATTGGAAGCTTCCCAAAAAAGCAAAATCGTCGACATCCTGCGTATGCACGAAGCCGCCAACGGCATGGTGGCAGGTGATTTGAACCAGGATGGCTATGAAGATTTAGTGGTTACGCATTCAGCGGGTTATAATTCAAATCTTTCCTCCGCCCGGAATCTAAAGGTCAAATTTATGGGGAAGGTATTGGCCGTTCCTGCACCTAACAAACTCAATAAACCGCCTATTCAGTTTGAGGAAGGCCCAACATTTGTGTACATTAACGGCGGACCTCCTGAGGGGAAAGAGCCGCGCTGGGTAAACATTCGTTTGCTTGATGAGAGTGGGTTTAATCGCTATGGGGTCGGAGCCAAGATTATTATCAATGACAAGATTATGCGACGCCTAACGATTGGGGGACATATATTTAGTGGCGTGATGGCAGATCTTCATATCGGATTGGGCGATGAAGATCTCAAGAACATAAAAGTGTATTGGCCTTCTGGAGAAATGGACCCCCAAGTCATCACCTTTGACCCTCCTTTAAGCAATAAACGTGTTTGTATTGACAAAATTAGAGGACAACTCGCGTGCCAATGATACTTTGTTGATGAAATATTTTAAATAGGAAGGAGATAGCATGAACGTTATCAATCTTGGTTTTCCTAGAACAGGAACTCAGTCCCTGGGAGCCGCGCTGAAAATATTGGATTATAAGCCGTTTACCATGTCCGAGGCCCTTAGTAAATGCAGCTATCTTATTTTCCTTCAGAAAAAATATTCCGGACGTTTAGATACGCCTTGCTCCAAAGTCATTAAAGGCTACGATGCTATGATAGGAATGCCTCTATGCTTCCAACAAGAGTCCCTCTATAAAGAGTTTTCTCATGCCAAATATATCGTGTTACTCCGAGATCCAGAGGCCTGGTACAAAAGCATGTCTAGTCTAGCACCTGAATCCGTCAGCTATCGCTTCGGAAGGCGTTTTGGGGCTCAAAAGTTGAAAACTTTTTCCTTGAGATGCTCGCTTTTGGGCGGATTGGGACCGGCAAGTATCACCCTGATGAATTTTTTGAGCGTACAGGTCAGATTCACTCTGATTTGACCATTTTGGGGCGTAGGCCTCCTTGGGCAGTCGCCTTAGAGTATTGTTAAAGGTGCACGGAGGGCTATGCGAAGGAATGGGCAATATCTTGTATCACTTCAAACCAGCGACAACGCTTGCCAAAGTGAAGTTCAATTCGTCCGGCGTGGCGGACCAATCGAACCGCGCAATAGGTTGAAGGCCACCATGGCGCATAACAGAATAATCTTATTGGCACAGAGTCTCCCCGAAGGCAATCGCTCAACATCAAGATCGCTTTTGAGTTCACTGTGGTACTGCTCGCTGGGGCCATGTCCATGATAGAGATCTAGCACGGTCTTGGCACGACAAGAGAGGTCCGTCCACCAGGTGTTCACCTCAAGTTTAGGAACTAGAAGTTTCTGACCATCGATATCGATGGTGCGTTCAATCACTTCAAAGGCCACCGGGACACAAGGGCGGTTTTGGTCACCACCGGGATGGAAATGATCGAAAAAGCCTGTGTAAACGTTCTTGCCTTCACGACTGTCTTGTTTGTCTCCAACTCGGCGTGCAAGGGCCAGCATTTGTTCAGGACATTCGCGGCGAGGATTTCGCTTTACGATAAAATAATGATCCCCAAAAGCGTCGAAGTTATCGGCCGCAGCGTTGCCACTATCAAGCCGAAGCAAACATTTTCCACCCAGGCCCAGGGTTTGGAGCGTTTCAACGCTGCGGGCAATAAACGCGGTCGTTCCCGACTGACAATGTTGTTTACCGGGTCGAAGTTCGCACTCAAGCATGTGGCCTTGAGTGCCCACATAGGCAAATATCGGGGCGTAACCATCATGGCCCTTATAGGTGTAGGAAACGCCTTCTTTCGAAGAGCCTGAGTGATCCAAAGGGCTCACATCGATATCGACGGGAACAAGATCAAGCCCTTCGACATCTACGTAGCCAAAGGGGCCCGAGGAAAGAAGTTCGGTGTTGAGTTTGCGTAGCCCCACATGGGTTCTGGCTGGGGGCAGGTCGTCGAAACGACATCGGAACACCGGCTCAGAGGCTACCTTTTTAACTCCCCTTTTTAAGTCCAAAGGCATTCATAAAAATCTCATCACCCCGGTACAGGTCGATATCATTGAAATCGGTTCGACCGTTGCAAAGTAAGCCGATCTGGGTAAGGAGGATCTCCCGATCAGAGATCGCATCGGAGCGGCGTGGTTGAAAATTGGAGGGAAGAATCCGTTGAGCATGATCCTCAAGCAGCAGGCCGCAAAGATGATTTCCGCTTGTGCTGTTGAGTTCGCCCTTGCCAGTCTTTATTTTATATTGTTTCATATACACACCTGTTGGGGTGGGGTTGTTTGTTTGAATACGGGTATCCTCCCCGCTTTAGCCCAACAGGTAATGAAAAATCATCAGATTTTATCTGACGGATTCAGGTAGCATAAAGAAAACCATACAAAAGGTTGAAAGACGATTGTTTTTTCTACCCCGATTTTACCTGCTTGTAAAAATGGCAAAAACAGTTATATTTGATGGAGTCCTCAAGGGGTCCACCGATAAGTCGGTGTGGCTTAAAATATTTGAAGAAGAAAAGCAGAAAATCATCAACTTGATTCCCGAGGAACACCTGTTACTTTTTGATGCCAAAGAGGGGTGGGAACCCCTTTGTAATTTTTTGGAGACAGACATCCCAGAGGTTCCATTTCCACATAGTAATAAAAAGCAAAAACGAGTAAATAGAACCATGATACGCTATGTCATTCAAGACCTTTTCATTCTAACAGTCGCTGTATTCGTAATCTGGGGCATAGTCGCACTGATAGGATACCCTTTTCCTCTTTGATTCATTATCATTTTACACAGTCATCCCATAAGCGGATCAGTATTCTGTAAGTGAGCCGGGCTACAGAGTAAACTCTCCTTGAAACCGTAGTTAAAAAATTAACCCCGAGGAGCGCTTATGAAAAGATCTGCAACCCCAGCTCGAAGCCAGGCTACTATTCTTCAATAAATGTGCCAACTTATTCCTGGCCACCTCGTCAATAAACTCGCCAAAAAATATGGGGTCCAAGCAAGATCATTTACGCCATGGAGTCATGTGGGGAGCATCCTTTTTGGCCAACTTATACGTGCGGTTGGGCTCAACGATGTCTGCGACGCTCTGGGAGCTCACTCACCGAAGTTAGCGGCGATTCGCGCCGCTACAGCCCCGAGTCGAAATGGGTTAAGCCATGCGAATAAAACACGACCGGCGAAGATGGCCCAAGAACTGTTCTGGGAAATGCTCGATCACCTACAACGTCAATCTCCGGGATTTGGAGGCAAAACCTATCAGGGGTTTCCTCGTCGGTTTAAACGAGCCATTCACGTGGTCGATGCCAGTACGATCCAGCTCATCGCTCATTGCATGGATTGAGCCAAGCACCGCCGTCGTAAAGCCGCAGCGAAGTTGCATCTGCGTTTAAATTTACAAAACTGGCGGCCTAGTTTTGTTATCATAGACAAAGCTAGAGCATTTAACGATTGAAATGCCTCGCTAGAAGATCCATACTCCATGACATGAGTATAGCAACAGCAGAAATCCGGCGGCGTGCGATAGATGCCTACAAAATGGGCAAAGGTTCCCAGGCCGATATCGCATCTTCTTATCGTGTAGATCTTAGAACGTTTCAACGAAACCGGACAGACCGCTCCCCGACCGCGTGGGCATCGTCAGGCCCTCTACAGCGGAAAGCAGCTCAAGGCGTTGGCTCAACTGGGGGGCAAACATCCCGATGCAATGCTTGAAGAACTCAAGAACATGAGCGGCGTGAAGGGATCGATCATGGCCGTACAGCGGGCGTTGAATCGGTTGGGCTCCCGGTATAAAAGAAACGCTTCACGCCAGCGAGCAAGACCGGGCGGATGTAAATCTCTTGAGAAAGCAGTGGATCCAAGAGGTGGCCAAACTTGATCCAAGTCGCCTTGTCTTTATTGATGAATCCGGGGCGAAAACGAATATGACTCGTCTGCGGGGCCGGGCGTTGGGCGGGAACAGGCCTTTTGCCAAAACGCCTCATGGACATTGGTGTACCACCGCCTTGATTTCTTCGGTCCGCCTGGACGGAACAACAGCGGCCATGGAGGGGGAGGGGGCGACAGACACGGCTGTTTTTGGAGAATATATTCGCCGGGTTTTTCTCCCGACTCTTTCACCTGAAGACATCGTCATCATGGACAATCTTCGCGTCCATCACAATCCCAAGGTCATTAAACTCATTGAGTCATGTGGGGCCCATGTAAGATTCCTTCCACCCTACAGCCCCGATTCCAACCCCATTGAAAAAATGTGGGGCAAGATAAAGAATCGGTTGGGCAGCCTTGCAGCCCGCAGTCAGCAGGAACTATCTGAAGCGATCACACAAGTGTTCGAAGAGGTTTCTCCCGACGACGTAATCGGCTGGTTTTCTTCGTGCTACATCGCGACACCTCAATCGTGAAGCGCTCTAGCCTATGTTTTACTGCGCTACCTGAGCTTTTTGAGTCAATGGCGCCACAGTTTTGTGCGCATTTTTACGGTGTTGCGCTCGGTATTGTGGAGCCGATATCAGCTGTACACTTTATTGAAAAGTTATGGGACAGCAGGTGGCTCCTATCGGATGCTTTGCGCACCTCGACAAGCCTATTTGCCCGGATTTGGTTAATTTTTATGGGACAGCACACGGTCAAAAAATAACCAGAAAAGGAGGCCATAACAAAAAAAATTAAAAATTAGGTATTACGAAAAGCGGGAAATTGTCTATATTTTAGCCATAAAAAGGCTGAGTTTTACACCTTATGGGATGACTGTGATCATTTTATCCTTACGACTTGCTCTTCTCATTCCAATAGTCCAAATAATTGAGTAGTTGTTAATGCTCTAGCACCCCAAACATAAGGTGACACATGACTTTTAGGGGACCTCTGACTCCTATAAAACGGCCCCCATAATTATTTCACTCGTTCTATGCTCGACCGCTCATTATAACGCACCGTTTTAGCCGGATCCATCTGCTTTTTTTCTCCAGTGCGATGGCGAATTGCCTCACAAAAAATGACACCGTAGCGAAAAACGGTTAGAGGCCGTAAAGATTCGTTAACTCATAAAAGATGACACCCAAAAAAGGGGCATGAAAAGTATGAGTTACGAATCGAGAAAAGAATATATACATCGAATGGGTCACCGGTATAAACGGGCCAGCAAACGATATAAAACACGCCTCATTGATGAAGTATGCCAAGTCTGTGGCTATGAGCGTAAATACGCCATTAAACTGCTCGGCGGAAAAATCCGTCGTTCGGCCAAGCAGCGTGGCCGAAAAAGCTATTATGCCAACCCCGAACTTTTAGCCGCTTTGAAAACGATCTGGCACCAAACAGGGCGCCTGTTCGGCAAACGTTTGCAACAAGCTTTACCGATCTGGCTCAGAGATTATAGCAAACACTATAGCGCTTTATCGGCCCCCATTCGTTCTAAATTGCTCGATATAAGTCCAGCGACTATTGACCGATTATTAGCCTCAGAAAGGAGCCGGTATAGACGCTATCGAAACAGCGCAACGAAGCCAGGATCTACCCTGAAAAATCAAATCCCTGTGCGGATCGACAACCAGGATATTCAACAACCGGGCTATTTGGAAGCTGACACCGTCGCCCATTGTGGGGGATCGATGAGCGGAAACTTCATCTGGTCGATTACCTATACCGATATTGTAACGGGTTGAACGGCCCAACGTGCCGTTTGGAACAAAGGATATGGAGGGATTCAAAAGCAAACCCAAGACGTAGAAGAAAAACTCCCTTTTTCTCTTTTGGGATTCGATACCGACAACGGTTCGGAGTTCTTAAATTGGCACCTGGTTCGTTATTTTAGCAACCGTCAAAAGCCGGTAGGCTATACGCGGTCACGGAGCTACCATAAAAATGATAATGCCCATGTAGAACAAAAGAACTGGACCCATGTTCGTCAACGTTTGGGGTATGATCGACTCGAACACCCTGATCTGGTTGATGTCATCAACCACCTCTATGTTGTCTGGGAAAAGTATAACAATTTTTTTTGTCCATCGATGAAGCTGAAGTCCAAAAAGCGGATCCAAAGCCGGTATATCAAAAAATATGACAAAGCCAAGACCCCTTATGAGCGACTGGTTCAGAGCCAACTGCTTGGTCTTGAACAAGTCAAGGCCCTCGAAGGTCAATATGAAGTTTTGGACCCCTACAAGCTCAAAAAGCAGATCGAGGAGCATCTCCGAAAGATTGAACGGTTAAAAAAACACCCTCCTGACTTGAAAGGATCTCCAGAAGTTTCGTGGGGTAATGCTCTCTTATAAAAGAAGACAAAGCCTTCTGAGAGATCGTTGGATACAGGGCATCTGGGGCGGTCGTTTTTTGAGGCGAAATCAAAAACATGGCAAAAAAGGCAAAGGTGAAAGTCAACCACGGAGTTACCCACAAATCCGTCCCGCCTCCGACGAGCGAATGGGGCCCATTCTCGCCGGGACGGATCTGTGGATAACTCCTGGAAGGTAAAAGAATGAACAGAAAGGCATCCACCCGACCCATTTCTTGACAGAAATGGGTCCAACAAGTATTGGTGACAAGTGTCAACGAGTTTTAATATGCGACGGTGTCATTTTTTAATGGGGCAACAGGATGGGGGTTATCGTCTATGGTCGGCACGTGACTAGCTTTTTTGAAAATTCGTGTATCTCCGGTGCGTCATAGACCGCATCCATTAGATCGTAGCAGTTAGTAACCCGATCTGAACTCATTTGTGCTAAGGGGATGGCTGCCTGGGAATCGTGGGCCGAGGCACTAGTCAGAATCGTACTGATACGCCGGGGTTCCTCTTTTCGGGGAGGCCCATTTTTGCGAGGACGGCCTTGTTTCTTCCTCTTTTTGGATTGGTTTTTCTTGGCCTTGGATCGGAGTCGAATCACGACTGATATGTCCCATCAATTTTTGTTTTATATATTTTTTGACGATCGCTTCATGAATCTTTTGGGGAAGCTGCCCTTGGGAAAATTCGGAAAATGCCCGCGAAAAGGTAGCCTCTGAAGGAAGCTTCCCCGCGGCTATTCCAGCCACATAACCGACGTAACGAAGCACTGCTGTTGAGGTAATCTATCAAAGCTCGTATCGTGGTAAGGTTCCATATCGCTTTGGCGATAAAGGCCTTAACCAACGCAGTGCGCTGCTTAGGTTTCCATCCCCGAAAGGTCTATAGATACGGAACGATCGACCGTTCTACCTCGGCAACCTCAACGACTTTGACAAACTTCTCTTCGTGTTGAGAAAGCGGGCCGATTTCTTCTTCTAAGGCTGGAAATAGCTGCCGTTGTATGGTACCCAGAATACTGCCCAATGTGCTCATCTCTTTTCTCCTTTTTGTTTTGGTGAACTCTAAGGCCGAAGAATAGCACTTTGGGCAAACTAAATCAGCACCATAGCTTATGAAATATTCACTTTTTTACGACTTTTGCAAGAGGCTCCTTCGTATTTGTGAATTTCCTGAATAAGTTAAGAAAGGTGATCGCAAAAAATGAGAAGGGCCAGATACACGGACAAATTTATGATTATGAAACGAAAAAAAATAATAGTCAGAATCGCGGCATGCATCGTTATTCTTTTGGCGATCTATTTCCCTATCAAACAGTATCTTATCGAGCGGTTCGGCACGTCTGGATTACATGTTGGGAAAGAGCTTTTAAAACAGCGTTTAGGATTAAACACAGCAAAACCCAACGCGCCTGCATCTTCCGGGTCCCCTTCTGAAAAGACCCCGGTTCCACTCACTCAGGTTGACCATAAGATACGCCCCTTTAAAGAAATAGGGGCCCAACTGGGTGGGCGAGCCAAAGCAAATAGTTTATTTCAATTTAGAGGGGTCGTCATCTTTGATGCCAATAATGATAATCGGTTAGATTTATTCTTTCCACAAAACGGGCGACCTCGAGCCAAAGCAACCGATGAAAACGGCCTTTTGTTGGATCGCAACGTGCCGGCCAAACCCTGTGCGCTATACTTGAATCAAGGAACAGCCCCCAACGGAGATCTCATGTATGCCAGTGTGCAAGCGTTGCAAGAAAAAGGAAATACGCTCTATGTCCGAGATGAGTTGCTCATTGAAAACAAATATAAACCCCGTTCCAGCATACAAGAAGATGAATTTAGGATCGGTAGAATTGCCACCTCGGTCGTGGCTGCCGACGTGAATGGAGATGGGTTGCAAGACCTTATTGTCGGGAATACGCATGATGGCATCCCCTTTCAAACTGAAGCGTTAGCTATGCCCAGTTATCCGGCGCGTGAAAATATAGGGAGAAATGAGATCAGAAAAGTTTTCCTCAATAGAACCCCCCCTTTTTTGTCGGGCAAGATTGAAGACGGTAAAGATGTCATGGTTGACTTTAGCGGCCGAGCAGAGCCCGAAGGGCGAAATAGCTTATTTTTAAACAAGGGAGATAAAGATAACGATGGTCTTCCTGAATGGGAAGACGTTACTGAAGACGTTGGATTTGGTGGGCGGTGGGCTACACAAGGATTCGCCGTAGCCGATATCGATCGTGATGGAGATCTCGACATTTATGTAGTTAACTTTCTCGATCCTGATTTTTTTGGATTTGGGGTCGATCAGTTTGCAGGGAACCGCAACGAATTTTATATGAACCAGTTGGCGGAGACCGGCATCCTACATTTTAAGGAAAGCGCAAAGACGTATGGTGTTGCGGGTCTGCATGAAGAAGAAGGGCTTGCCGCTGAGATCTGGATTTCCGCCGAACAACGATTTAAAAGTGTAGCGTATCAGACCTATGCAGGGAAGCCCGTAGGAGAGGTTGCGGATCATTCATGGGCAGCCCAGTTTTTGGATTGGAATGATGATGGCTAGCCCGATTTGATCGTGACGAGCGATATCGGAAATAGGCTACGCGTTTATGAAAATACGCAGGGCAAAGGCTTTAAACGAATCACGGCATTTGATGATCCCTTTTGGGACGGATGTTGGATGGGCATGGTTACTGGGGACCTGGATGGTGACTTAAAGGACGAGGTGCTGCTTAGCAACTGTGGGAGCCAAGTATTTACAGTTCGAAACAACGCGATGTTTATGGAAAAAGAACAGGGCCAGGGTGTTCAGGCCATGTCTACATTAAATGCCATCAAGGGTATAAGCAATCCGTTTAATCATGCTGTATTAAGATACGATGAGCGTGAACAGAGGCTTTCTTCCATCCCCACGGCATGCAGGGTTATTCATAGCCCTGTTATTCCTCCAGACAGTACGCGTAAAGAGAATATAGGGAAAGAGGCCTTGGCTCTTTTCGAAAAATATAACTACTCCGAAACCTTGAGTGGGATAGAATTTGCATGGGGTTCCGCCCTCTTCGATATCGATAATGATAGCGATTTGGATGTCTATATGGCCGGATCTTTTTCGAGAGGGAACGATGGCTTTATAGGAGATTGGTCAGGTAGCCCAGGACGCCTTTTAGTGAATGAAAGCAGAACAGGTGCCCTTCAGTTTAGGGATCTGACCTTAACCTATCGGTTGCTCGATGTAAGTGAAATTGATTACGATGCGAATCCTCCCCGAAGGAAAGCGCCAGGGACCAATTGGCATAAACGAGACAGTATCTATGTTACCGATACCGATTCCTATTCGGAAACAGGATTGGAAGCTTCCCAAAAAAGCAAAATCGTCGACATCCTACGTATGCACGAAGCCGCCAGCGGCATGGTAGCGGGTGATTTGAATCAGGATGGCTACGAAGATTTAGTGGTTACGCATATGGGCGGTTATAATTCGAATCTTTCCTCCGCCCGTAATCTAAAGGTTAAATTTATGGGCAAGGCCTTGGCTATTCCCGCGCCTAACAAACTAAATAAACCACCTACTCAGTTTGAGGAAGGCCCAACCTTTGTCTATATTAACGGGGGACCTCCTGAGGAGAAAGAGCCGCACTGGGTAAACATTCGTTTGTTTGATGAGAGTGGCTTTAACCGTTATGTGGTGGGAGCTAAGATTATTGTTAATGACAAGATTATGCGACGCCTAACGATTGGGGGACATATATTTAGTGGCGTGATGGCAGATCTTCATATCGGATTGGGCGATGAAGATCTCAAGAACATAAAAGTGTATTGGCCTTCTGGAGAAATGGACCCCCAAGTCATCACCTTTAATCCTCCTCTAAGTAACGAACGTGTTTGCATTGATAAAGATAGAGGACAACTCGCATGCCAGTGAATGTGATGAAAAGTATGAACAGAAACGAGAGAGGATGAAAGTTATCAATCTTGGCTTTCCTAGAACAGTAACCCAGTCCTTGGGAATAGCGCTGGAAATATTTGGCTATAAGCCGTTTACCATGTTCGAGGTGCTCAGTAATGGACCTCGAAATTGCATAGGGGCTCAGTATGCGATTGTAACTACACTACAATAGTCCATCAACCTGGACAGAAAATGGAACTTTTCCCAAGGGGGGCCTTATTATCCTGAAATCCTGTTATGATGAAATGTTCTCCATTAAGAGTGGTGGCTGCTGATAGTAAGTCAGGCATTCTTGCCTGACTTACGAAGGCTTTTGAAGAGACTAAGATATCGCAAAAACCTTTTTGCAAGAGCCTTTAATAGTAAGACAAAAAATGATCTAGGACCTGAATCCGTCAGATAAAATCTGATGATTTTTCATTACCTGTTGGGCTAAAGCGGGGAGGATACCCGTATTCAAACAAACAACCCCACCCCAACAGGTGTGTATATGAAACAATATAAAATAAAGACTGGCAAGGGCGAACTCAACAGCACAAGCGGAAATCATCTTTGCGGCCTGCTGCTTGAGGATCATGCTCAACGGATTCTTCCCTCCAATTTTCAACCACGCCGCTCCGATGCGATCTCTGATCGGGAGATCCTCCTTACCCAGATCGGCTTACTTTGCAACGGTCGAACCGATTTCAATGATATCGACCTGCACCGGGGTGATGAGATTTTTATGAATGCCTTTGGACTTAAAAAGGGGAGTTAAAAAGGTAGCCTCTGAGCCGGTGTTCCGATGTCGTTCCGACGACTTGCCCCCAGCTAGAACCCATGTGGGGCTACGCAAACTCAACACCGAACTTCTTTCCTCGGGCCCCTTTGGCTACGTAGATGTCGAAGGGCTTGGTCTTGTTCCCGTCGATATCGATGTGAGCCCTTTGGATCACTCAGGCTCTTCGAAAGAAGGCGTTTCCTACACCTAGAAGGGCCATGATGGTTACGCCCCGATATTTGCCTATGTGGGCACTCAAGGCCACATGCTTGAGTGCGAACTTCGACCCGGTAAACAACATTGTCAGTCGGGAACGACCGCGTTTATTGCCCGCAGCGTTGAAACGCTCCAAACCCTGGGCCTGGGTGGAAAATGTTTGCTTCGGCTTGATAGTGGCAACGCTGCGGCCGATAACTTCGACGCTTTTGGGGATCATTATTTTATCGTAAAGCGAAATCCTCGCCGCGAATGTCCTGAACAAATGCTGGCCCTTGCACGCCGAGTTGGAGACAAACAAGACAGTCGTGAAGGCAAGAACGTTTACACAGGCCTTTTCGATCATTTCCATCCCGGTGGTGACCAAAACCGCCCTTGTGTCCCGGTGGCCTTCGAAGTGATTGAACGCACTATCGATATCGATGGTCAGAAACTTCTGGTTCCTAAACTTGAGGTGAACACCTGGTGGACGAACCTCTCTTGTCGTGCCAAGACGGTGCTAGATCTCTATCATGGACATGGCCCCAGCGAGCAGTACCACAGTGAACTCAAAAGCGATCTTGATGTTGAGCGATTGCCTTCGGGGAGACTCTGTGCCAATAAGATTATTCTGTTATGCGCCATGGTGGCCTTCAACCTATTGCGCGGTCTTGGCCAAGAGGTCATCAAACGGGCTGGGCTTGCCCCGCAGAAAATCAACATCCCGCGCTGGCGAATCAAAACGGTTCTCAAAAATATCGTTTATTGCGCGGTTCGATTGGTCCGCCACGCCGGACGAATTGAACTTCACTTTGGCAAGCGTTGTCGCTGGTCTGAAGTGATACAAGATATTGCCCATTCCTTCGCATAGCCCTCCGTGCACCTTTAACAATACTCTAAGGCGACTGCCCAAGGAGGCCTACGCCCCAAAATGGTCAAATCAGAGTGAATCTAACCTGTACGCTCAAAAAATTCATCAGGGTGATACTTGCCGGTCCGAATCCGCCCAAAAGCGAGCATCTCAAGGAAAAAATTTTCAACTTTTGAGCCCCAAAATGCCTTCCGAAGCGATAGCTGACGGATTCAGGTAAATATAACATATCCGTCTTTATACGGGTTATTCATCATGCCCTGCCTCCTTCTATCTGATAAAAGTTGTTTTAGATCTATTGACGACGATATGACAACACCCAAGATGGCTACAGCGAGAATCCCTAAGAACATGGTGATGTTTCGTCCTGCAAAAGTCACAGCGGGACTATTTCCATAACCGATCGTCGTTGCCGTCTGCCAAACCTGCCAAACTGCCTCATTCCAGGCGATATTCTCCACAAACTTAAGCCCTACCGTGAAAACCGCGGTACCCATCATAAGATATAATACAAATTCAAGAAGGTTCGCAACCACCATAGGTATATCATCCTGGATCCGTCAGTTAAACGTGGGATTTCTGTGCGAATGCTTTGGAGGCAAAAGGTTGCAAAAAAACGCAGGCGCACCCGCTGGGTGCGTCGAGGCTTTTTTGTAATTCCTTTTGGCCCAAATGGTTCGTGCAGAAAACCGCGTTTAACTGACGGATCCAGGATCATCTTTTCCTCGAATCTTTATTAACATCCATCGTATAAACATATCTTGTCCTCGTATCTCTTACTGGTAAGGAAATGAAGGTGGGTTTCTTTTGGATTCATTTTTTCCTCGAAACAACATATGAGAACCCCATTTCAACAAACCGAAAAGAAAAATAATGATTGTAACTAAAAAGAAGATTGAACCTCCAAAAAACAACCAAATGCGTGTTTTTTCAATGATTAAAACAAAAACAAACGTCATCGCAATGATTGTGGCTAATCCGTAAATCCGATCAAATCCTGGAATATGATCGAAAGAGATATTTTTTTTCATAAGAACCAATGTCACGACCATTGAAAGGATCGGTAGAAAATAGACGAGCATATTCACATTCATTAAGTTTGATTTTGTGAAAAATAGGGCATACGCAATCAGAACGATCGACAGCATTCCCGGAAAAGCCACTAGATAAATGATAACGGTATACACATACCGCCAAGGTGACACAGCCATAATCGTACGGCGATGAAGCATGGGTAATACAAGCACTGTGCCTGGAAACAGGGCAAAGATTAGCAATAGAATAGCCGGATTATTCCCCGCGATTTCAATCATCTCATTTAACGTCATTCTTTTTCCTCTATTTCCAGTTCCGCCACCCTTTTAAATAATAGTTTAAGACAATAGGATCATCTAAGGTACTGAAATTTTTGTTTTCCTCCAAGAGGTCCTTTTCAAAGATAAACAAGGACTGAATGATATCTTTTTCTAAATATTTTGTCTGAACAGAAAGAGGCGCTTCATGGGGTCGATACTTAATATTGGATGCCATAACAAATCCCCAATCTCCAAATGAAGGAACGTTCACATGATATGGATACACGTTTAAAAACCCCGCCTCTTTAACGGTATTTTTAATGCACCAAAAAGCTTCTTTCGCAAAAAATGGACTGGTGGCTTGTGTAACAAAAACGCCGGTTTTTGATAATCTGGATTTAACGAGCTGAAAAAATTCCTTGCTATAGAGCCTCGCTAAAGAAACATTATTGGGGTCAGGCAGATCCGCAATAATAATATCAAAAAGGCGATATATTTTGCCTAAATAAACAAAAGCATCTTCATGAGTAACCTGAACTCGTGGATCCTCTAGACTCCTATTATTGAGAACCTTTAAATGATGATCGGTTCGCCCTATTCTGGTTATTTCAGGATCTAGATCGACTAAATCTATCTTTTCAACTTCAGGATATTTGAGGACTTCTCTGGCAACCAAGCCATCCCCACCTCCTAGAATAAGGATATTTTTCTTGTGGGAAGTAAGTCCTAGAGGGATATGGACCAAGGGTTCATGATATCGATATTCATCAATACTTGAAAACTGAAGATTGCCATCCAGAAAGAGGCGGAGATCTTTCTTATTTCTTGTCATAACAATTTTTTGAAACTTACTTTGACGGGAGAATATAATTTGATCTTCGTAAAGGCGATTACTCCAATGTTTCAGGAAATAGTGGGCCGCAAAAAAGAACGAACATAAAAGGGTGCAAACGAAAATCAACCCGCCAACATACTTTTTAAAATCTCGCCCTTTTAGCTGATTCGAAAAACACCACACATTAAGCACACCTATTCCCATATTTATAATACCAAAAAATAGCGCACTTCTAAACGTCCCCAATAGAGGCAGCAAAATAAACGGAAAGATCAGCGTCGCTACTAATGCCCCCAAATAATCGACAGATAAAACGTTTGAAATATTGAATTTCAGCAAATAATGTTTCTCCATGATTCTTGTTAAAAGAGGAATTTCCAAGCCAATTAAAACACCAATGCTTAAAATCAGAAACACCATGACAAGATAGTAGGCATGGGTAAAAGCATAGGCAAAATAGAGGATGGGCACACTCATGCCGCCCAGGAATCCTAAGAAAATTTCTAACCCGATAAACTTCGATAGAAGATTTTTGTTAATCAGGCGAGAAATGTATGAACCGAATCCCATAGCCGCCATATAAAGGCCAATGGTTATAGAAAACTGCCGAATGCTATCTCCGAGGAAATAAGAAGAGACGGTGCTGATTAATAACTCATAGATGATTGAGCAAAGACCCGCTATAAAGGTCGAAACAATAAGAATAAAAGATTCTTTACTGGAAGTCTTTTTGGGAAGTTCGATAGAATAAGACAGATCGGGCACTATTTACCCCCATGTATCCCGCCTCCCTGGTGAGTAGGACCACTTGTACTACCTTTTCTTACAGAAGGACCTGAAGGATAATATCGGGGACCTGACCCCCAATACCAAAGAGATGGGCCACGATGATAACCGCGATAACCCGCATAGCCCCATCCTCGAAAACTCAACGATAAGAGCAAAAAAAAGATGATCGGCAACACGATGAACAACCCTATAACCATACTTCCGCTTTTATTATTCATGATTTTGTATTAACTCCCTAAAGAAGAATGCTTCGCTCGTTGATAAAAAATGATTCCTAAAATTAAAGAAATAATACTTCCCCAGAAGAATGGAAGCGCACTCCCCGCCTTTTTATTAACGGTCACATAGAGAGGACTGCTTACACCAGGCGACTTTTCAACCTCAAAGTTTAGAAAATAAGTTCCTTCTTTAGGGACTGTAAGTTTTAGATCAAAGCTCGTTACACTTTCTTTCCAATACCCTTCAGCATCACGACCCGACTCTGTCCAAAGTTGTTTTCCAAAGCCAAATAAATATTTTTTTTGTTCATCCAATAATTCACCCGTGACAGAACTCCACTCTCTATCTCGCACGTCCTGTTTCACTTTAATGAGATAAACGGATCTGTCTTTGGCAACTTTCAGAGGACCTATTATACCCCCTTTAGCAGGCAACGTTTTGCTGATTTCTTTCCCTCGACCTATATTGAAAAAAAATGACATGACAAGACATAAAAGACCAAATCCAACCAAAATCACTGCATTTCTTGTCTGTTCTTTTTTATCCACTATGCACCTTATCTAAAACTCAGTTTATGACACCACGAAAAACAAAATAACGGAAAATCCAATCATCACAAGCGCCTCAAGGATCCCTGCTCCCAAGTTTTGATCATGTGTAATCTCACGATTAAGATCAGACTTAGGAATAATCACTTTGTCAAAAAAGAGTCGGACAATTGGGAACAGAATAAATATCAATAAGGCGTCTAACCCAAAAGTCTTTAGGTTATGTGACCAACTGACAAAATCACCTGAGGCTCCCTTCATTAAAATGACTCCTAATGAAATCAAAGCGCCGCCAAATGCTACACCTGCGGCTACATTATCCTTTTCAAGTTCAGTATGCACATCAAAAGGAGTGATGACGTTATACATCCATGTAAACAGAATTAATGCAAATTGGCCTAGAAGAAAAAACGCTAAAGCCGTTACAAGGCCGCCTCCCAAACCACTAATAGCGCCTGCAACAATTAATCCAGAGGCGATATAGGAAGCAAATTGAACGGCCCCTGTTCCCACATTTCTATCTGTAATGATTTCTTTTACATTTGAAAATTTGTAAAGAATGAATTTGTCATTGATCCATCGGGAACCATTCAGAAGAAGTATGCCTAAAATTGAATATCCCCCCACCGTAACCACATCTTGAAAGAGACCTTTAGAAGGGCCTACAAGGGCTCCTACATAAACAATCGTCGTCGCTACAAAATAACCGCCGATACTAACGGAAAACGCAATATTATCTTTTTGGGTAAGCTCATCATCGACACTAAAAGGGGTCACCCAATCATTGACCATTTTAGAAAAAAGCATGAGGCCCATGAACAAAAGGATCAGACTACCATCGTATACTATTTGATAACCCAAGGTATCCATTTTTTCCTATGTTTTGAGGCTATACACTTTTATCTGCGAAGACTTTATATACTCACTATAGGAAACGTCGTAGCTGGCATCTTCCCACTTTTCGACGCTAATCATATGTTCTTCATCATCACTCTCAAAATCCCAGTAGTAGACTTTTTCCGCATTACTTTGTTCACTGTGTCGCAAGAAGGTCGCCTCTCCAGAATCATCATAGCTATACTTTTGGCCCTCAAAAGTAAATTCGCCCTCCTTGTCATCATCGATTCGTTGCAACTCTTTTTTATTCAGACTGATATCGGAAAGTTTTAATTTTCTCAACGTAATTGAAACGTCTAACTCGTCACCTTCTTCAAGTTCAATCCAAACCTTTCTAGTGCCACTCTCACCCTCCAATTCGTGCCAGGTATCCCCCCCTTCACGATAAACGTGTTTAGCCATGATATTGACATCAAAATCTTCCATATCAGGTCCGACGGTGTTAAGCTGAATAACGCCACCAGGTCCTACATTTTCAATTCTTAATTCTTCCTTTGAATAGGGCGTAAATTTTTCATCTTTTACGTCCTTTGGTTCCTGCAAAGATTTCCACATCTTGAACATGTAAAACCCACCTACTCCAATAAGTATGATAAGAATAAACCACATTATTTAAATTATACTCCTACTGAGTTCTCCTGCAAAACGAATTGATAAACGATAACGCGTCTTGTGGCGCTACTACAAACGCTTATAAACATATAGGTGAAAGCTATTTGATGGTTTGGAGCAGCCGCGCAAGCGGTGTTGTTTTGCGCCAGAGGCCTCTGTTATTTGTTGATGCCCATTTTAGCTTTTAAGGCGGCAAGAGAATCTGATGCCGTGGGTGTCTCCCCCTTCAGAGCGCTCTCTATTTCGTTATCAATGCTCTTGTCGATTTGAGCGATCTCGCCATAAGATTCAGCCAACGCCTCTTCTTCAGCAACCTTATCTTTCATCTTTTCCAACATAGCCACCGTTCCATTGGAGTCTACTTTAGCCATTTGAGCATTAAGTTTCTTTGTAGCAACGCTGACTTTTGCTCTCGCTTTAAGAGACGCTGTTTCATTTTCCCACTTACTGATCTGCCCCTTTAAATGCTGAATGTTAGACTCCAACTTAGCAATGTGCCCTTCTTGATGTTGCGTATCTTTCAATAAAGATGTAGCTCGTTTAAAAACTTCCTCTTTTTTGTTAAGAGCTTCCATAGCCAATCGATCCGCCTCCACATTATCAAGGTTACCACTTTCGCCTTTTTTCAAAAGAAGCATGGCTTTCTTTTCGTAGTCTGAAGCTATTTCCTTTTTTTCGGCCGCTTCACGTTTTCCTCGAATCGCCAACGCTTTTACTTCGGCTAAGCTTTTCAAACTGGCTTCTAAATCTTTTTTCAAATCCCGAATACCTTGTTCGGTCATTTTAATAGGATCCTCAAAACGATCTAATGCTGAATGGGCCTCGGATTGACCCCATTTAAACATTCTTCTAAATATACTTGCCATGATAAACTCCCTTCATATTTTTACTTCGTTCGCAAATTATGACTTCGCGAATTTTATTATATCTTCTGAGTACTCCGCCATTGCAACACCCAAAGAATCAATCGAAGCCTCTAATTCGTTTAAGTCAAGATTCTCTAACTGCAGTGTATCCCTAAACAAGACCTTTTTTCCTGAATCATCTAAGACAAAAGCGCCATGAACGACCTCTCGATTCCATTGCATTAACTTTTTCAATACCGTAGGGTCATCATTCTTGAGTTCAAAAATGAGCTGCTCAAATATTAAGATGGGCGCTTCACAATCAATAACCAAATTTTTTATACCCCTAGATTCGTCCGTAATGACGACGAGTTCACTATCCGAATCTTCGACGTTTATTTCGTATCCCAACTCAAATAAGTAATTTTTTACTTTTTCCAGGTGATCTGACATTTTTTTGCCTCCAACTTAGTTCGTAGTGCTTCCGTAAAAACCTATGAGACCATACATTGTCACATTGTCTTAGTCAAAGTGTTTTTTGGATATATTATCCACCGTTAAAAGATGCTCGATCTTCGATGCTTGATTCTCAACCCTTTATCCCCTACTCTTCAAGTTTCCGTTTTTTAGCCACAGCGAATCAGCCTGTGTTTGAAGAATGTATGATGCATGGTTTATACAAAGATGGCCCTTACAATTAAAAAACTTGATCTCGATGCAATCACAAGGCAAGGCATAGAAGCTTTTCCCAACGAGTGTTGTGGATTTTTAATCGGGGAAGAAACCGAAAAAGGAAACCGATCTGTTATTCAGATTGTCCCCGCGACAAATAATCGAGAAGAGGAGGCACAACACCGACGATTTCTGATCACACCAGAAAATGTGATGAAAACTGAAAAATATGCTCGCGAAAAATCTCTAGATATTATTGGATTCTACCATTCGCACCCGAATGCCCCCGCCAGACCGTCGGATTATGACACGGAGCATGCTTGGCCATGGTATTCATATGTCATTACATCTATCATGAATAGAGAGATAAATGAAACAACATCTTGGATTCTCCAAGACGATCGATCAAAATTTAATGAAAAAGAAATTAGTGTAGAGGAATGAAGGAATTACGAAATACAAATATCGAGATCCGAAACACTCTGACCTGGATCCGTCAGTTAAACGCGGTTTTCTGCACGAACCATTTGGGCCAAAAGGAATTACAAAAAAGCCTCGACGCACCCAGCGGGTGCGCCTGCGTTTTTTTGCAACCTTTTGCCTCCAAAGCATTCGCACAGAAATCCCACGTTTAACTGACGGATCCAGGTCAGAGTTAGTTTCGTATTTTATTGAAGTTTGCGTAGAGAAAATTATTAAAAATAGTCGAGGTAAAGAATGGCCATAAACGTTTTAATCCCAACCGCGCTTAGACGCTATGCCGGGAACAAAGATAGCATTATAGTAGAAGGACAAAAAATCAGTGAAGCCCTTGAACACTTAGCTCAGGCCCTACCGGACCTAAAGCCCCATTTGTTTTCAGACGACGGAACGTTAAGAAATTTTGTTAATGTGTATGTAAATGATGAAGATATTCGATATCTTAGCAAAGAAAATACAGCCTTGCAGGATGGGGACGTGGTCACCATTGTCCCTGCTGTGGCTGGCGGAAGTAACGTTCTAGAAACCCAGGAAACAGAACTTTCAAAGGAAGAAATCGAAAGATATAGCCGACACCTTATCATTCCTAAAGTTGCTGTTCGCGGGCAAAAAAAGCTTAAACAGGCGAAGGTCCTATGTATTGGAACAGGGGGGCTGGGATCTCCAGTAGCCATGTATCTGGCCGCTGCAGGTGTTGGCCGTATTGGGTTGGTTGACTTTGATATTGTCGATTACACCAACCTGCAACGACAAATTATTCATGGCACTAAAGATGTGGGCAGATCTAAATTGGAATCGGCCAAAGAGTCGATTCAGGATATTAATCCCCATGTCCAGGTCGATCTACATCCCACCATGCTTTCCTCAGATAATGCGCTAAAGATACTTGAACCATACGATATGATAATTGACGGTACCGATAATTTTCCTACCCGTTATCTTGTTAATGATGCGTGTGTATTGCTGGGCAAACCGAACGTTTATGGAAGCATATTTCGTTTTGAAGGACAGGCCTCAGTTTTCTGGGCAGGAAAAGGGCCCTGTTACCGGTGCTTATACCCTGAACCTCCTCCTCCAGGACTTGTCCCGAGCTGTGCAGAAGGGGGCGTCTTAGGCATTCTCCCCGGCATGATTGGTGTTATCCAAGCAAATGAAGCGGTGAAACTTATCATTGGGCAAGGAGATCCCCTTATCGGCCGACTCTTATTATATGACGCACTGGGGATGAAATTTAGGGAGATGAAATTAAAAAAAGATCCTACCTGTCCGCTCTGTGGTGAAAATCCGACGGTTACAGAGCTCATCGATTATGAACATTTTTGTGGTATTGGCACCGAAGAAGATCAAATTGTTTTGGATGCAGAGGCAATCATCTCTGCACCCGATTTAAAAGAAACGTTAGATACGGATACCATATATCTTCTTGATGTTCGAGAACCTCACGAATATGAAATATGCAAATTAGAACATTCCCACCTCATTCCTTTAGGTGAAGTAGAAACTCGTGTCCATGAATTAGACCGAGATTGGAATATTGTGGCCTACTGCCGTTCGGGTCAACGCAGTGCGCGCGCCGTAAAATTTCTTCGCGAAGCCGGATTCAAAAGCGTAAAAAACCTAACCGGTGGGATTGTATCATGGGCGAACCAAGTCGACTCGACCATGCCGAAATATTAGACCGCTGAATTTATCACATAAAAGGCTTGTTTTAAAAGAGACTTTTCCTAAAGTAGCAGGCTTTCCTAAAAGCAATATTAAACTTCAATGAAGAGGGAGGAATAGAATCATGGGAAATTATGCACATCCCGAGATGTTAGTTAGCACCGACTGGGTCGCTGAACACAGAAGCGATGAGGGCATTCGCTTACTGGAAGTGGATGTAGATACCGGCGCCTATGAGGAAGGCCATATTGAAGGGTCTGCTGGCCTTGATTGGACGAGCCAACTTTGCGATCAAGTCCGTCGAGACGTTCTTAGCAAAAAAGATTTTGAAACGCTTTGTAGTAATGCGGGTATTTCCAATGATACGACCGTCGTTTTTTACGGTGACAACAACAATTGGTTTGCATGCTATGCGCTCTGGCAGTTCCGATATTATGGGCATACCGAAGACAACCTTAAAGTCATGAACGGAGGTCGATCGAAATGGTTCGCAGAAGGTCGTGCCCTGGCCAAAGAAATTCCGTCGTATCCCAGCACATCCTATAATGCACAGGAACCTGACGCAAATGTTCGCGCAATGGCCCAGGAAATTTTTCCTCACCTCGACAAGAATGATATAAACCTTGTAGACGTCCGGTCACCCGCTGAATTTAGCGGAGAAGTGATTGCCCCTCCAGGCATGAACGAAACCGCACAGCGAGGTGGGCATATTCCTAGTGCAACCAGTATTCCCTGGGCTCAAGCCGTTCAAGACGATGGATCCTTCAAATCCTATGATGAACTCAAACAGCTCTATGAAAGAAAAGGGGTCGATCTAGAAACAGATGCTATAGCTTACTGCCGTATTGGGGAACGATCTTCTCATACGTGGTTTGTCTTAAAGTATCTACTCGGCATCCAAAACGTAGAAAATTATGATGGAAGTTGGACCGAATGGGGTAACTTAGTAGGCGCCCCGATCGAGAAGACATAAAGAGTCAAAGGCCGCAGGTCTAAAGGTCAACGTTTTCTGGATTTTTATCTTTCGGCCTTAGACTTTTCGACTTTCGGCAGGGCCAAGGAGATCTTAAATGTCTAAATTTGTATCTGCGCATATAACAACCTGCATGACACGACAAGATGTAGATAAACTTGTCAAACGATTCATTCGAGAATCCGATGAGCAAATCCAAAGTATTCGCGTCTTATGCGACACCGTAGCAGGCCGCATGCTTTGCGAATGGGAAGCACCTGATCAAGACTCATTGGTTACCTGGTTATCCAAACGAAACGTCCGGATTAGAGGTAGTGATGAATGGATTATACCCGTTCAGATGGAAGCGGTTGAAGGGGACCTAAAGCTTTTGTAACGATTGGATCATCAGATTTTAGTTTGCGCCCACACACATCTTCAAAATGGGTAGACATGCTGCTTCTAACCTCGTCCACACGTGGACAATCTTTTCCAAGGATGGACTTTAAGGAAGCAACAGATTCACCTTTTAAGCCACACGGTATAATAACATTAAAACCGGCAAGATCCACATTCACATTGAAACTCATCCCATGCAACGAAACCCATTTTTTTAGTCTAAATCCAATAGCCGCCAATTTCCCGGCACGGGACCAAGCACCGTTCATGCCTTCTCTGCGAAACGCCTGTACCCCAAAATCGTTTGCGGTACGAATGGCTATTTCTTCGAGATTATAAAGGTATCCATGCGCATCCGCCTCATGACTTCCAAGTTTTATGATCGGATATATGATAAGTTGACCCGGAGCATGATATGTAATATCTCCACCCCGAGACGCTCGAATCACGTCAATGCCTTGTCTAGAAAGTTCTTCCTTTGAAACCTGTAAAAAATGTTCACGACCACGATTTCCCAACGTAATCACAGGAAGGTGCTGAAGAAATAATACGGTGTCGGGAATTTCATCAGCCACTCTAGCGGCATGTAGTTTATGCTGAATGGCCAATCCTTCTTGGTAAGCCAATGGATCGTCAAAGAAAAAAACCTGAGCGCTCATAAGAGACCTGAAATCGAAAGTCCCAAATCGGAAAGCCGGGAAATAGAAAGGATCATTTTTTCCCCGCGAACTACACATCAATCTTCAGGCAAAAGCTTGCTATATTCATCCGCATCTAGAAGTTGATCGAGATCCTTTTCGTTTTCAGGTTCTATTATAAAAAGCCACCCCTCTCTATACGGATTCGAATTGATTAATTCGGGGTGATCTTCTAATTCTTTGTTGATGGCCGTAATCGTGCCGTTTATCGGGGCATAAATATCAGAAGCCGCTTTAACCGACTCTAGAACAGCCACTTCGTTGCCAGCGGTGACCTTGTCACCGATACCGGGCAATTCGACATAGGTAATATCAGAAAGCTGTGACTGTGCAAAATCGGTTATCCCAACCGCGGCCTCCCGCTCTTCAACCCGAACCCATTCATGTGTTTTTGTATATCGTAGTTCATTTGGTACTGACATCATACTCCTCTCATCAAAGTGGAGGCGCGGACCGGATTCGAACCGGTGAATACAGGTTTTGCAGACCCGTGCCTTACCACTTGGCTACCGCGCCGTTTGTTTTTCGACCCAATATAAAAGAAATTCGTCTGATGGCTAGTAAATTTTTTCGGGGCCATGAAAAGGTCCCATTATTTATTGTCAAAAATAATGGAAATTCTACTTGCACAATTAGAAGCATATGTTATCTTTTTCAAATCATGGATCTAGATCGAATACATATTGCCATTCTTGTTATAGGAGTCTTGTTCCTTCTCGAAGCGATTTGGGCTTTAGCCGCGCCCACAAATTTCCAATCAGTTGTTGAATGGTTCACCCGTGCAAGTAAACGTTTATATTCTTGTATGGGGATTATATTTATTGCTGTTGGCCTTTTTTTCTGGGTCCTTGTTATTTTAGGGGAACCTTTTTCACATTGGGTTCTTACGATTCTTGCCTTTCTTTTGATAGCCAAAGGATTTCTTTGGTTTCGACCTCAGGCGATTAAGACGTTCGCGAATACATGCGTGCTCAAAAGATCTTCCGGGATGATTAGGCTTATATATGTTGTTGTTCTCCTTTTCGGGTGTTGCTTTGTGTGGATCGCTTTATCCACGAATTAGGGCGTTTTCTTGGTTATTCCACACTAACTTTCAAATGGTTTTGTTTTCAACTCCCTCCAAATTTCCATATTCGGGAAATTCCATACCCCTCCATAATCCAACGAATCTTATGAAGAACTCTTAACTTTGAGTTCAAGATCGCCCAGATCTACGGTCGAACAAGGACACAACTGAATGTTATATCGAATGGCGTCTCGAATTTAGTCAAGGGCGTTGCTAGAAGATAACCCTCTGCTCGACACACTAAGTTCCGAACATTCAGCACGATATTCGCCATCTTCGGAATGGAGACTAATGGTATATTTCATCATAGTTTGTCCTTTATCTTCGAAAAAAAGCATTATCAATAAGTCGTGTCGATCCGATATAGACAGCTAAAACGATCATAGCAGTACTCCCCACTTCGTGAGCGGATTGAAAAGTCTCGCCATCAACAATTTCCACATAGTCCAATTTTGCTGAAGGCACAAGTCCGACAAAATCGCTTACAGCCTGTTTTATTCCTTTTGCACTCCGCTCGTTGTCCACATAAAGACGTTTTGCTAAATCAAGTGACTGACACAAACATAACGCATCTTTTCTTTCTTGTTCTGACAAATAAACGTTTCGGGAACTTAACGCCAACCCATCAGGTTCGCGAATGATGGGGCCTTCTATAATTTTTATTGGAAAGTTTAGATTTTCAACCAACTGTTTAATGGCACAAAGTTGTTGTGCATCTTTTTGGCCAAAAACCGCTATGTCAGGGCCAACCATATTAAACAATTTTGTGACCACGGTCAGCACCCCTTGAAAAAAGTCAGGTCTTACCGCGCCTTCTAAAATCTCTGTAATACAAGTTTCGATTACATAAACCGTATGCAGGTCTTTATATACTTCGCGGGAGTCAGGGGAAAAAACGATGTCAACACCTTCTTGCTGACAAAGATTTTTGTCACGTTCAAAATCGCGAGGATACTGATCAAAATCTTCGTGAGGACCAAACTGGGTTGGATTCACATAAATACTAGCAATAACGATATCTGCATGTTGCTTAGCCAAACGAATCAGAGATAGGTGCCCTTCGTGCAGAGCACCCATGGTCGGAACCAATCCAATCCGTTGATACGCCTGCTTCAACGTATGAGAAACCTTTCTCATTTCTTCTATAGAACAGACAAGTTGCATGGTCATTTGCTATGCGTCATTCGTGCTTCGTGCTTCAGTAAAAATTACGCACAAAAATAAAATGATAAAAATAGCCGCATCGCAGCACGTATACTCATTGGTTAATGATGTTAATAGCCGTGTTCCGTTCCTGGAAAGACGCCTTCATGCACTTCTTTTTTAAAGGCCCTAAAAGCGTTGCTCATTTCTTCTCCTAGCGCCGCATACTGTTTGATAAATTTAGGTTTTAGATTTGAAAATATACCCAACATATCTTGTACGACAAGAACCTGTCCGTCGCAATGGGGACCCGCACCAATACCAATGGTGGGAATTTCTAGCATCTTCGTAATGGCTTGAGCTACCCCAACAGGCATGCCTTCTAACACAAGGGAAAAGACACCGGCATCTTCTAATGCTTGGGCATCGTCTTTTAAACGAGAGATCGAATCATCCGTTTTTCCTTGAACTTTATACCCTCCCATGGCCCGGACACTTTGAGGGGTTAATCCGATATGTCCCATGACCGGAATTCCATTCTCTACTAAGGCTGTAATCGTCTTCGAACGAAAAGCGCCCCCCTCAATTTTAACGACATCAGCCCTTGCTTCTTTCAAAAACCGGCCTGCATTGTCAATGGCCTGATCGATAGAAACTTGATAAGACAAAAATGGCATATCCCCCACTACCATGGCTTGCTTTACGCCACGAACCACCGCAGCAGTATGATGTAACATGTCTTCCAACGTTACAGGCAATGTGTCGTCGTAACCCAACACGGTCATTCCCAAAGAATCACCCACCAAAACAATATGAATCCCCACTTCATCCATGATACGTGCTGTGGAATAATCATAGGCCGTGAGGGAAACAATTTTTTCTCGCCCTTTACACGCTTTGATTTTTGTTGTAGTCCACTTGGTTTTGCTCATTTTAGCCTACCGCGTCAGGCAGCACTGCGTGCTGTCATTTAATAGTCATTTGCTCACGTCAATCGTTCTCCTGCGAAGAACGTTATTATAACCACCCATGACGTTTCGTGTAGCGGGACAACGGACTTAATGACCTTTTCGTATGTTACGTTACCAGGTCTCCTTCCACAAGACGACTTTCTCGCGAATTGGGAGCGCATCTAAAACCTCTTTGACACTGCGATCGGTGCCCGGAAGAACGAGTTCAGGCCGAGCATCCACTAAAGGTTTAACGACAAATCTTCGCTCCATCCATTGTGGATGGGGAACAATAAGACCCCCATCGTCAATACATTGATTTCCAAAATAAAGGATATCGATATCAATGGGCCTTGGCGCATACCAATCTTTCCCACGTCGCCGCCCCAGGTCGTATTCGATTTGGTGCAAAGCAGTAAGCCAGTCTTCAGCCTTTATAGAAGCGTTTACAATAAGTACGGCATTCAGAAAATCTAAGTCTTTATGTTCCGGGTTAACCCCTACCGCCTCTGTTTCATAAATTTTGGATTGTGCTAAAAGATGTGTTTTTTTCAGGTTTAAGATACACTTTTTGGCATGGCAAAGGGTCGCAAAGCGATCCCCTGTATTTGACCCTAGACTCATTCCGATTTCGGTCATGGTGTGATCTGTTGTTAGTTATTAGTTAATAGAGAGTAGTCATGCTTATTTTAATAACGTCCTTACTCAAAGAAACGCCGTTTACGCGCGGGTCGGTTTTACAGGCCCAACACATCTTTCATAGAGTAAAGACCCGGGGTTTGATGAACAATCCACCCCCCTGCTTTAAGGGCGCCCACAGCAAAGGTATCCCGGTTTGTTGCCCGATGAGAAAGCTCAACGCTTTCTCCTGTCGCCGCAAAAAGAACGGTATGGTCTCCCACAAAATCGCCCCCTCGCACCGCATGAAATCCAATCTCTTGATCGGATCGTTCATGTTCAGCAACCCTTTCTCGTCCGTGCGTAGCAACCTCCTCAAGATTCCATTTTCTTCCCTTTGCAACAGCGTCTCCTAACCCTAACGCCGTTCCGCTTGGCGCATCTCTTTTTAGACGATGATGACGCTCAATAATTTCGATATCATATTCTTTTTCGTTTAAAACTTCCGCGGCTTTCTCGGCTAAAGAAAAAAGCAAATTTATGCCTAAACTCATATTTGGAGCAATAAGCACGGGAATCTTGGATGAAGCTTCCTTGATTGTTTCTGTTTCTTCTTGTGTAAGACCCGTCGTTCCAATAACCCATGGAATTCCCCATTCAGCGATACGTTCAGCATTGCCCGCTGTACCTGTATGAAAGCTGAAGTCAATGAACACATCTGCGACTGAGGCAAGGGCAGAGAGATCGGAGGAAAGAGTAATGCCTGTTTCTCCGGTATTCGACAACCGTCCTATATCTTCGCCTAGTCCAGGAGCATCCCACAAGTCAACGGCCCCAGCCAACTCAAGACCTTCAACCCCTTTTTCTTGAAGACAACGGACTATGGCTTTACCCATGCGTCCTGCACCACCAATAATAACAACACGTTTCATGATATGAATGGTTCCCATCTTCTATATGTATAGATGAGTGTAAAAAAAGTTGCGACGGTTTATGTAACTTCCTCGCGATATAATCGCTGCCTGCATAATTTCCCTATCCTACACCCCCCACTGATTCTATTTCCATTATGAATTTTTGTTCAATAGTCGGACTGAGATGTATTCTGAAGTTTCTTTATTCTTGAGCGTTTATTTACCCACTATACCTCGGGTTCTTAACTCCAGCAAGCACATTGTAGAATGGGTCAAGGTTTAGGGCACATCTTGGCTATGCTACCAAATCCTGGCTCCCATTTCATCCCAATGAATATGGATCAAGGGAAATGAAGTCCATTTACCTAAAAAAAATAGGATTTTTCTGATTATTATTTTTTACTCTTTAACCTGAATCCGTCAGATAAAATCTGACGATTTTTCATTACCTGTTGGGCTAAAGCGGGGAGGATACCCGTATTCAAACAAACAACCCCACCCCAACAGGTATGTATATGAAACAATATAAAATAAAGACTGGCAAGGGCGAACTCAACAGCACAAGCGGAAATCATCTTTGCGGCCTACTGCTTGAGGATCATGCTCAACGGATTCTTCCCTCCAATTTTCAACCACGCCGCTCCGATGCGATCTCTGATCGGGAGATCCTCCTTACCCAGATCGGCTTACTTTGCAACGGTCGAACCGATTTCAATGATATCGACCTGTACCGGGGTGATGAGATTTTTATGAATGCCTTTGGACTTAAAAAGGGGAGTTAAAAAGGTAGCCTCTGAGCCGGTGTTCCGATGTCGTTCCGACGACCTGCCCCCAGCCAGAACCCATGTGGGGCTACGCAAACTCAACACCGAACTTCTTTCTTCGGGCCCCTTTGGCTAGGTAGATGTTGAAGGGCTTGATCTTGTTCCCGTCGATATCGATGTGAGCCCTTTAAGTCACTCAGGCTCTTCGAAAGAAGGCGTTTCCTACACCTAGAAGGGCCATGATGGTTACGCCCCGATATTTGCCTATGTGGGCACTCAAGGCCACATGCTTGAGTGCGAACTTCGACCCGGTAAACAACATTGTCAGTCGGGAACGACCGCGTTTATTGCCCGCAGCGTTGAAACGCTCCAAACCCTGGGCCTGGGTGGAAAATGTTTGCTTCGGCTTGATAGTGGCAACGCTGCGGCCGATAACTTCAACGCTTTCGGGGATCATTATTTTATCGTAAAGCGAAATCCTCGCCGCGAATGTCCTGAACAAATGCTGGCCCTTGTACGCCGAGTTGGAGACAAACAAGACAGTCGTGAAGGCAAGAACGTTTACACAGGCTTTTTCGATCATTTCCATCCCGGTGGTGACCAAAACCGCCCTTGTGTCCCGGTGGCCTTCGAAGTGATTGAACGCACCATCGATATCGATGGTCAGAAACTTCTGGTTCCTAAACTTGAGGTGAACACCTGGTGGACGGACCTCTCTTGTCGTGCCAAGACGGTGCTAGATCTCTATCATGGACATGGCCCCAGCGAGCAATACCACAGTGAACTCAAAAGCGATCTTGATGTTGAGCGATTGCCTTCGGGGAGACTCTGTGCCAATAAGATTATTCTGTTATGCGCCATGGTGGCCTTCAACCTATTGCGCGGTCTTGGCCAAGAGGTCATCAAACGGGCTGGGCTTGCCCCGCAGAAAATCAACATCCCGCGCTGGCGAATCAAAACGGTTCTCAAAAATATCGTTTATTGCGCGGTTCGATTGGTCCGCCACGCCGGACGAATTGAACTTCACTTTGGCAAGCGTTGTCGCTGGTTTGAAGTGATACAAGATATTGCCCATTCCTTCGCATAGCCTTCCGTGCACCTTTAACAATACTCTAAGGCGACTGCCCAAGGAGGCCTACGCCCCAAAATGGCCAAATCAGAGTGAATCTGACCTGTACGCTCAAAAAATTCATCAGGGTAATACTTGCCGGTCCCAATCCGCCCAAAAGCGAGCATCTCAAGGAAAAAATTTTCAACTTTTGAGCCCCAAAACGCCTTCCGAAGCGATAGCTGACGAATTCAGGTTTTAATTATATATGCTAATTCTTCTATTGTTTTTTTTGAATGCCTCAAAATCTGCAACCTATATTTATTGTCGTTATACCGCCAAATTTGAGGGATAACGCCCGCCGTGAACTTCCTGGTCAATAACCTCTCTGACTTAAACCGAAACGGCTATTCTCAGTAAGCCGAATTTGTTCGGCTAATAGTGGTATCGCGCTTGAGCAATGAGTACCTGGCTGTTCTCAATGGAGTATACCAATCTGTGTTCATCTGTAATACGTCGAGACCAGAAACTAGCCAAATCATACTTCAGCGGTTCAGGTTTTCCGACGCCCTGAAACGGTTCTCGTTCAATCTCCTTGATGAGTCGAATAATGCGTTTGGCAATTTTTCGGTCGTGATTGATCCAGTACGTGAAGTCATCCCGCCCTTGATCAGCGAAGACAATCTTCATTATAATTCTGGAAGTTCGTGTTCACTGCCTTTGCCAGAGCGTAGCTGATCAACCGCTTTACGCAAACGCCTTGCGTTCTTTGGGCTTCGCAGGAGATATGCCGTTTCCTCCATGGAAACGTAGTCCTCCAAGGACATCATCACAACGGCCTGATCTCGCCTTCGGGTGACAACAATGGGGTCATGATCATCACAAACACGTTGCATAGTCGTCGCTAAGCTCTCACGAGCTGCTGTGTAGGTTATTGTTTTCATATGGACACTATCCTGTACATAATCGTGTAGTGCAAGTTCTTTCTTTCTGTAGAACGATATTTCTGAGGGTCGGCGCGTTAGCGGTGTGCCCAGCATGATGTTCAGCTAAGGAATCGCGCATAAATAAATTGAACAGAGTACCATTAATCACAATGGTATTCTATGCGACATTGCGTGAATGTTTGACGCGAAAAACGCGTTTAACTGCCGGATCTAGGTTTATGCGCTTGGCGCAGTTGGTCCAAGGACGTGATCTGCTCGAAGAGTCCCTGCTTCGGGCTTTGGTTATTGCGGCAACCTCGCCCTCAATATCTGGCCTACCAGAGATTCGCACCAAGCTTAAGCAGCAGGTTTGATTACACCTTATTGGCCACAACAAGCCTGTGTCCCATCTATGGGCAACTCTGTCGTGGTTTCTTTGGACACCTTTTCTCTACATATTCCCTCCTGTCTAGGCTATGGCTGGACTTCCACCAGCTAGCTAATCATCATGCTGGGCACACCGCGTGGTATTAACCGTTGTCCTCAATCGTCTTGTTCTCTTTTAGTTTGTGCTTTGAGGCTGTCACACAAACGTTTATTCTTGGCTGAAACTCGACGCAATTCATCGGGTGTGAGATTTCCATTTTCTGCAAGTTCCATAATTTCGAGATGATAGTGAAGGTACGTAACTAACGGAGGGAACCCACCCAAATTATTGGTTTTCAAAGCCAGATCGAGATGTTGTCGATAATCCTCAAGTGCAAGCTCTGTCACCATTCGCATTCGGTCACGCTTATTTTGTGAGCGTGTTTGTACGACGATTGTGATTATCGAGACCGCCCCACCGATTAAAGCACCAATTAAACCCGACAATAACGGTACGAATACTTTTGCTTCCCACATTTAAATTTAAGTTCCTAATTTTTGATTGTTAAGAGAACGCCCGCCTTGAATTTCCGCGTGATGTCTTATTCTTAAGCAAGAACGTTAGACGCGATAAATTCGACGACATTGTTAGGCCTTATATCTATACGTTCTGTTTGCCAGCATTTCTGCTAGTGAGTCTTCAGAGTCATAAAGTGAATAAGCATTAATGTTCATTGCGTCTAGGTCAGCTAGAGCGCTTCACGATTGAGGTGTCGCGATGTAGCACGAAGAAAACCAGCCGATGAGAATTGTAATATCAAATGCCCAAAAGAAGATATTGTAAAACAGGAGTGTTCCATGCCGAAATCTTCTAGATTTGAAAACTCGACAGAAGACAAAAAAAGGAGAAAGACATGGAACAAATCAAGAGTAGTATTCATCCCCGAAAAGGCAAGCATTTGACACAGAAAGAACGGATCGTGATTGAAACAATGCTCAAAAACCGAGGACGTCCTTTAGAGATAGCCAGCTATCTGAGAAGGCATCGTCGAACCATAGAGCGCGAAATCAAACGTGGGGAGGTAGAGCATTTCGATACAGAGCTGCGAAAGAAGAAAGCATACAGCAGTGATCGAGCCCAGGAATTTCATGATCTAAATGCGACGGCCAAGGGACCTGAGCTTAAGCTTGGAAAGCATCATGAAACGGCTGTGTTTATCAGCGAGCACATTCTTGTTCACAAACGCTCACCCGATGTGGTTGCTCCTTTGCTTAAACAAGAGCAGAGACCTGCAGCGGTGAGTACAAAAACGCTGTATACCTATATTGACCAAGGTCTCATCCCGGGGGTGAGCAACGAGTCCCTATGGGAAAAACGAAAACGGATAAAACGAAAAAGACGTGCTATTAAGCGGGTTAAAAAGCAACATGCCCGAAGGACCAGTATCGAAAAACGACCTAAGACCGTAGAAAAACGCGAGGAATCTGGGCACTGGGAATTGGATTTGATCGTCGGCGGAAAAGGAACTTCAAAACCGGTTTTAATGACGTTAGTAGAAAGAAAGACCCGAATGCTAAGGGTGAGAAAACTTTCGGATAAAACACAGGCATCGGTTCTGCAGGCCCTCAAAGCGATCGAAAGATCGATGGGAGTTGGCCCATTCAGATCGATGTTCAAGTCGATTACAGCCGATAACGGGAGCGAGTTTCTCGACGTGGAGCAGATGGAACGTTCCGGATTTAGCAAAAAGAGACGTGTTAAACTCTATTATGCTCACCCGTATTCTTCCTGGGAACGAGGCTCCAACGAAAATGCCAACCGTATGGTTCGTCGTTTCGTCGCCAAAGGAGACAACATCGGAAAATATACCATCGACCGTATTGGTGAGATTGAAAAATGGATTAACAACTATCCTCGCAAGATCCTAGAATACAAACCCGCACAGGAGTGTTTCGATTTGGAGATCGCCGCATGAACAGAAGCTCTCAGGTCCATTTTTTGCGGCATTTAATTTTACAATCCACCGTCGGGAGAAACCTCTTCGAACGCTTGTGTGATCGCTTCAGATAGTTCCTGCTGACTGCGGGCTGCAAGGCTGCCCAACCGATTCTTTATCTTGCCCCATATTTTTTCAATGGGGTTGGAATCGGGGCTGTAGGGTGGAAGGAATCTTACATGGGCCCCACATGACTCAATGAGTTCAATGACCTTGGGATTGTGATGGACGCGAAGATTGTCCATGATGACGATGTCTTCAGGTGAAAGAGTCGGGAGAAGAACCCGGCGAATATATTCTCCAAAAACAGCCGTGTCTGTCGCCCCCTCTCCCTCTCCCTCCATGGCCGCTGTTGTTCCGTCCAGGCGGACCGAAGAAATCAAGGTGGTGGTACACCAATGTCCATGAGACGTTTTGGCAAAAAGCCTGTTCCCGCCCAACGCCCGGCCCCGCAGACGAGTCATATTCGTTTTCGCCCCGGATTCATCAATAAAGACAAGGCGACTTGGATCAAGTTTGGCCACCTCTTGGATCCACTGCTTTCTCAAGAGATTTACATCCGCCCGGTCCTGCTCGCTGGCATGAAGCGTTTCTTTTATATCGGGAGCCCAACCGATTCAACGCCCGCTGTACGGCCATGATCGACCCTTTCACGCCGCTCATGTTCTTGAGTTCTTCAAGCGTTGCCGGGATGTTTGCCCACCAGTTGAGCCAACGCCTTGAGCTGCTTTCCGCTGTAGAGGGCCTGACGATGCCCACGCGATCGGGGAGCGGTCTGTCCGGTTTCGTTGAAACGAGAGAGCCCACGCTGAAACGTTCTAAGATCTACACGATAAGAAGATGCGATATCGGCCTGGGAACCTTTGCCCATTTTGTAGGCATCTATCGCACGCCGCCGGATTTCTGCTGTTGCTATACTCGTGTCATGGAGTATAGATCTTCTAGAGAGGCATTTTAATCGTTAAATGCTCTAGTGCTTCCTCTCTAATGGATGATAGCAATCAATACGTATTTAGTGAGTTCGTCTTGACCATCATCAGAGGCTGAAAAGGCATCGTCATGGTTTGAATAATACCATTCACTTAAACTTTTTTTTACAGAAAGTATATTCAGCTTGTTGTAGATAGTGACGTTTGTGTGTTCTAATTGTTGGTTAGCATGAAACGATTGTAGACTTTTCAGAATTTCCGCTCTTTCCATTTCTAGAATATTCTTGATACATATACCTGGATCCGTCAGTTAAACGTGGGATTTCTGTGCGAATGCTTTGGAGGCAAAAGGTTGCAAAAAAACGCAGACGCACCCGCTGGGTGCGTCGAGGCTTTTTTGTAATTCCTTTTGGCCCAAATGGTTCGTGCAGAAAACTGCGTTTAACTGACGGATCTAGGTAAACGTCATATTTTTAGCTCTTATGCTAAAAGGTGTGAAATCTCTCAATCAAAAAAACATCTTTATTCCTTAGATCTTTAACGTACAGATGATGTAATGGCCCAGTGGTTATTTTGAAGTTTTGGAAGAATCCGGAGCTACAGCAAAACTCCTTCGTTTCTATGCCTATGGGGTTCGACAGTTTTTTAATCATGAACGTGGAAACCGCAGATGCCGGGATGTAGATGTGGACTTAAACGATATCACTCATTATACTATATTAGCTTATACCTTTAATGCCAAAGTCCGTTATAGCTTCCTTCAGCACAGCTTTCTTTTCACGACCCATTTCACAAAGAGGTAAACGGTAAATCTCCTCAATTTTACCCACCATCGCTAACGCCGCCTTTACAGGAACAGGATTCGTTTCAATAAAAAGATCTGTAAATAAACGATACAGCTGTGCATGTGATCTTTGGGCCTGTTCCCAACGTCCTTTCAATGCATGGTGAACCATATCTGTTACCTCTTGTGGTGCTATATTAGAGACGACACTAATAACGCCCACACTCCCAACAACCATCATGGGGAGTGTCAAGGCATCGTCCCCTGAAAGAACCGTCAGATCGCAGGCCTGAACATATTGGCTAACTCGGTCGACATCTCCGGCTGCTTCTTTAATCGCTACAATATTTGGATCTTGCGCCAATTCCACTACTAGATCCAACGAAAGTTCACGGCCCGTCCGTCCAGGTATGTTATAGAGAACAACGGGAAGACCGATTTCCGCTACGGTTCTAAAATGTTGTATAAGTCCCTCTCGGCTCGGTTTATTATAATAAGGGGTGATTTGTAAGGTTCCATGGGCACCTACTTCTTTTGCGTGTTGAGTTAACTCAACCGCTTCAGCTGTTGAGTTGCCTCCTGTTCCCGCTATAATCTTTAGATGGCCCTTTGAAAATTCGACCACCCTTTCAATCACCTTTTTATGTTCGTCAAACTCAAGCGTGGGCGATTCACCCGTAGTCCCAACGGGAACTAGTCCGTCCACGTGACCCGCAATCTGAGACTCGACAAGCTGTTGAAGCGTGTCGTAATCAACGTTGCCTGCTGTATTAAAAGGTGTAACTAATGCTGTATATACGCCTGTAAACATAATCTGTCCTCTCGTTTAAACATTCCAATGTATGGACCTGTTTTTATAGGTGTTTCCCAAAGATGCAGACTCAACTTACAAGTGCAAAACCGAAGCTGTCCATCATTTCTTTGGGCGTTCTATATTCTAAGCATTTTCTCGGTCTATTATTCAGTAACTCCACAGCCCATCTCAACTGAGCGGAGCTGTGGGCAGCAAAGTCGGTTTTCTTCGGGAAAAACTGGCGAAGCAAACCATTCGTATTTTCGTTGGTCCCTCTTTGCCAAGGGTTTCTCCCTTCAGCAAAGAAAATGGGGGTTGCTATTTTTTTCTGTAGTTTAGCATGGCTGGCAAACTCCATGCCATTATCTACAGTCACCGTTTTACAGGGGAGCCCTGAATCAGCGAACTGAGGTACGGAACGGTTGACCGATTCGGCATTGCATCGAGGTAAAAGATCGGCGATGAGATATCGAGTCGCTCGATCTACTAGAGTGACTACACAGGCCTCTTTTCTCGTTTGGCCCTGAATAGTGTCACCTTCCCAATGGCCTGCCACCTTGCGACTTTCACCCTCTTCGGGGCGTTGGTCAATCATCGTTTGGTTGTGTATACGTGAATGGCTTTTCCGAGTCGCTCGTTTTTTCTTTCCGGGGCCACGCAGGTATTTTCGGTAGCCAGCCCCTCTTGGACTGTACAAGTAGCGGTAGATCGTCATTCGACTGATGGGAGGGTCACCTTCTAGCTTTCTTCGACCTTCAATCTGTTCTGGAGACCAATACTTCGCCAGGAGAGTCTCCACTTGTTCTTTGCTAGCTCCCATCACTTTTTGAGGCTTTCGAGCTAGCTGTAATCGGCTTTGAGCCAGGCCATTTGCGGGTCTTGGGTAATAGCGGCCACGGACTCGATTACGGCGAAATTCGCGCCAAATAGTCGAGGGGGATCGGCCCAGGTGACGGCCAATTTGAGATAAGCTATATTTTTCTTTTAGCATCTGGGCTATCACTTCTCGTTCATAACGGTTTAAATGTTCGTAGGTTCGTGGCATTCTATGTTCTCCTTTGGGGAGGGTCAGATACCCAAAGAATGAACTATGCTGCGGACCTTTGCACTTGTATTGTTACTCTACCAATGGAACTTTTTTCTGCGCCGATTTCCTAGCCGTGGACGTTTTACATCCATTCCGGGAGCGTTTCGCCCTTTACCAAATCTTCCCGCGTTTGACGTTTCCGCACACACTCGCTTTGCGTGCCATTTACCATTACTTCAGCGGCATGCGGCCGACTGTTATAGTTAGAAGCCATGACAAAACCATAGGCGCCCGCACTCATAATCGCTACGAGATCACCTTGACACACATCAGGTAACTCTCGATCCACGGCAAAAAAGTCGCCGGATTCACATATCGGCCCCACAAGGTCACCAAATACCATTTCTGGACTCTGTTGAACAGGAAGCACTTCGTGGTAGGCCTCGTACAATGAAGGCCGAATCAGATCATTCATGGCGGCATCGGCCACTATAAATTTTTTGAATGCGTTTTGTTTTACATATTCTATGCGCGTAACGAGGATCCCTCCGTTTCCTGTCAAAAACCGTCCTGGTTCTATGCCAACGGTTAATCCCAATTTTTTGAGAGGAGGCACAACCGCTTCAGCAAATTCTGTGGGTGTCGGCGCATTTTGATTTGACCTGTAATTAATACCTAGCCCCCCACCTATATCAATATGTTTAAAGGAAGGATAACGGGTTTTGAGAGTATCGCATAATGGACGGACCTTTTCGAGTGCTTCGACGTAGGGAGCCGTTGTCATAAGGGGCGACCCTAAATGCATATGAACCCCAGTGATCTCCAATCCGGGCAGGGAAGCCGCATGCTCATACGCTTTCACAGCCCGCTCAAGATCAACGCCAAACTTATTCTCTTTTTTCCCCGTACTGGTGTATTTATGTGTTTTAGGATCGACATCCGGATTGACCCGAATGGCGATACGCCCGATTTTCCCTAAACGCTGCGCACTAGCGGAGATTCGTTCTAATTCAGGTTCTGACTCAACCGTAAAATAGAGAATATCTTCCTGAAGCGCATATTCAATTTCCGCGACTGATTTTCCGACACCGGCAAATACAATTTTTGATGCATCGACACCCGCGCGACGTGCTCGATAAAGCTCACCACCCGACACAACATCGGCGCCGGCCCCTTGTTGGGCAAACGCTTGGATAACCGCCATATTTGTATTGGCTTTTACCGCATAGAAAATAAAAGGATTGATGGCAGCCATGGCCTCAGACAGCGCCCGATACTGGTCTACGAGATGTGTATGGCTATATATGTATAGAGGAGTGCCATGTGTCTCAACTAAGACACGAACCGGTATTTGTTCAGCGTGTAACTCTTTGTTCTTGTAGGAAAAAGCATTCATAATACCGATGTGCGTTTTGATCGCGCCTCTCTTAATCTTTGACAATAAGGTGGGCTACATATGTAAGGCTCGGTCATCTACAGCAAGAGCCGCTTCGTGGATCGCTTCAGAAATTGTGGGATGTGCATGAACAATACGCGCGATATCCTCTGCGCTCGCCTTATATTCCATCGCGAAAACCCCTTCAGTAATGAGTTCCGACGCGAAAGGACCAAATATATGTACGCCCAAAATTTCATCGGTGTGAACCTCAGAAATGACTTTAACAAGTCCGGTCTGTTCCTCCATGGCTAATGCACGACCATTTGCTTTTAACGGAAAAACCCCAACTCGATATTCCTTGGCAGCGGCTTTGAGTTCCTTCTCTGTTTTTCCGACCCATGCAATCTCAGGCCAGGTATAAACAACCCAAGGGATTGTTTCATAGTTAATCTGTGCTTTATGTCCAGCAATGCGTTCGGCAACCATCGTGCCTTCTTCAGACCCTTTATGGGCAAGCATAGGACCTCGTACAACATCTCCTACGGCATAAATGTTGGGTATACTGGTAGAACAATATTCATCTACATGAATGTATCCACTTTCATCCATATAGAGATCCACTTCATCCGCTATAAGCCCTTCCGTATTTGGTTTACGGCCTACCGCCACAACCAAACGATCTACGGTTAGGGTGTGGCTTCCTTCTTTGTCTTCGTATTCTATGGTTAAATCTTTTTTGTTTTCCTCTACGGAACGGACTAATGCTCCCAATTTTATATCAAGTCCCTGTTTTTTAAATGTTCTTAAAGATTCTCGAGAAATTTGTTCATCGACAAAGAAAAGGAAATCTTCCATGGCTTCAAGAATCGTCACTTCAGACCCTAAACGACTCCACACAGACCCCATTTCAAGTCCAATGACCCCACCTCCGACAATGCCCAAGCGGTTGGGAACTTCTCGGAATTCTAAAGCGCCTGTTGAGTCAACGATCATGTTGCGATCAATCGGAATCGTGGGAAGAGGTCGGGGTACGGAACCGGTGGCAATAATGATGTGATCTGCTTCCACGATCATCGGCCCATGACTTTCATGACGAGATTGGATCTTTACTTGTTTATTGGATATTAATCTCCCGTGTCCTTTGAGCCACGTGACTTCATTTTTTTTAAAGAGCATTTCTATGCCCTGTGTAAGTTTTTGGACAATGCCGTCTTTACGTTTAACCATAGCATCGAGTTCGAGCGTACACTCTTTTATATGGATGCCATGGGCGCTAAGATCGTGTTGGGCTTGGTAATAATGTTCAGAAGAATCCAATAAGGCCTTGGAGGGGATACACCCAACATTTAGGCAGGTTCCACCTAACACAGGTTTATTTTCTTTATTGATCCATTGTTCTATGCAAGCGGTTTTTAGGCCCAACTGAGCAGCACGTATAGCCGCGACATAACCTGCAGGTCCTGCGCCGATGACAACAACATCAAATTTACTCATGTGTTTTATCCTTCTTAAATGTTCAAAAGCATTCTAGACGGGTCTTCTAGCCGTTCTTTTATCATGACTAAGAAGGACACTGCTTCACGTCCATCGACAAGGCGATGATCATAAGATAAGGCAAGATACATGATAGGTCGAATCACCACTTCCCCATTTTCCGCTACAGGTCGTTCCTCAATTTTATGCATGCCAAGGATACCGCTTTGTGGAGGATTTAATATGGGGGTAGAAAGAAATGATCCAAATATGCCACCGTTTGTTATAGTAAATGTACCCCCCGTTAATTCTTCAATAGTGAGTTGTCCTTCCTTCGCACGATGTCCAAATGTTTTTATATGCTGTTCGATTTCAGCATAGGTCAATTGATCTACGTTTCGAAGAACAGGAACAACGAGTCCCCGAGGCGGACTGACCGCTATACCAATATCATAATAACCGTGATATACAATATCTTGGCCATCGATAGAGGCATTGATAACAGGAAACTGTTTTAGGGCTTCTACTGTCGCTTTGACAAAAAACGACATGAAACCCAGTTTGACCCCATGTGCTTTTTCGAAGACATCTCGGTATCGTTTTCTTAGCTCGATGACAGGTTGCATATTGACTTCGTTAAACGTTGTTAATAACGCCGCCGTTTGTTGGACCTGTACAAGGCGTTCTGCCACACGAGCACGTAAGCGGGTCATGGGCAAGCGTTTGTCAGGTCGATCTCCTGGTATATCAAAAGGCATGATGGTGTGTACGCTAGGTTCAGGAGGCTGTGGAGACAATGAGCTTTGGGGTACAGGAGACATGGAAGAAGATGATGCGATATGGCCTGTGATATCCGCTTTGGTAATGCGTCCATCTTTTCCCGTCCCTTCGATGGAGGACAGGTCTAGGCCATGTTCTTCAGCAAGTTTTTTAGCGGCTGGACTTAAGGTCTCCGGCTTTTCGCGCGAGTCATTTTGAGGAAATTTTTCTTCAATGGATTTCGGTGATATTTTTTCTGGAATAGGCGCTATTTCTGCTTTTGACTTCACGTGACTATCCTTTTTCGAAATAGCCTCCCCCTGAGGGTCTATCATACCCAAGACCTCTCCTTGGACGAGCGTGTCCCCCTGTTTTTTGTTGATTTTTGTGAGAATACCCGCTTCTTGAGCCGCAACTTCAAGCACGACTTTATCCGTTTCTATGTCAGCTATCTTTTCGTCGCGCTCAACAGGTTCTCCTTCATTTTTGTACCATGTCATCAGGGTCGCCTCTTCTACGGACTCGGGAAGACTATTCAATTTTACTTCGATAGACATCTTTTGGTTTGGCCTCCTTATTTTGAAACTTGAAGGGTTGTTGTACGTTGAGGTTGATAAACAATAACGGGGCATGGCGCTGTCCATTTCGTATTGAGAGCCGCTTTTACCAACCGCTGTTGCCTTTCTATGTGTTTGTTATGGCTACCTCCCGCAGGCGCTGCGCTTGATAACCTTCCGGCATAACTCAAGGATTGATCAGAACGTATACGTGCGCGGATATGATGTTGGATCGAATACCAGGCCCCTTGATTCATAGGTTCTTCTTGGGTCCAGACAATCTCATGTGCATTCGGGTAACATCTGAGTTCACTGGTCAAAGCATCTGAAGGAAAGGGATAGAGTTGTTCTACTCGAACAATGGCCACATCCTTTTGCTGGTTCTTCCTGCGCGCCTCCAATAACTCATAATAGACTTTTCCTGAACACAAAATAATCCGTTCGACCTCCTTGGCATCCAGGGCGTCGACTTCGCCAAGTACCGTGTGAAATCCACCGACGGTTAAGTCTTCCAACGATGAAAAAGACAGTTTGCGCCGTAACATACTTTTAGGACTCATAATCACCAGCGGTTTCCGGTAAGGACGCAGCATCTGTCGTCTTAATAGGTGAAAGTGTTGAGCAGGACTTGTCGGCATGCATACTTGAATATTTTCTGTCGCACACAGTTGCATAAAACGTTCAAGACGCGCGGATGAATGCTCGGGTCCTTGTCCTTCCCATCCGTGAGGTAATAGTAAGGTCAAGCCGCATAAGCGACCCCATTTTGCTTCGGAAGAACTGATAAATTGATCAATGACAACTTGCGCTACATTTGCAAAGTCTCCGTATTGAGCCTCCCAAATAGACAGGGTTTTCGGGTCGGTAAAGCTGTATCCATATTCAAATCCCAGCACCGCCTCCTCCGATAAAATAGAATCAATGATTTTAAAACGCGGTTGGTCATCATAAAGGTATTGGAGAGGAACATACCGTTCTCCATTACGTTGATTATGGAGCACGGCATGACGATGAAAGAACGTACCACGCCCACTATCTTGACCACTTAAACGGACTGGATATCCTTCTTTGATCAAACTTGCGTATGCCAACATTTCGGCACATCCCCAGTCAACCGGTAAAGCGCCGGCTGTCATTTTTTTGCGATCTTGCAGCACTTTGGAAACACGCGGATGAAGTTCAAAATCCTCCGGAATACTCGTAATACGATCGCCAAGCTGTTTGAGATCAGACGCTGAAACCACGGTAACAGCTTGATCTGCCCATTTTCCTTCTAAATATCTACGCCAATCTACAATATAAGGATAGCGACGTTTTGACTTCTTAAACTTATTGACTCGTTGACCTGAATCCAAGGCCGCCCGGTAATCTTCAACCGTTTTATCTACTTGTTTCTCTGTAAGCACTTTTTCTTTAATCAACTGATTGGCATACAACTTTTGAACGCCAGGATGTTGACGAATCTTTTTGTACATGACAGGTTGGGTAGCTACAGGTTCGTCAGCTTCGTTATGTCCATGTTCGCGGTAACAAACAAGATCGATAATAACGTCCCGTTTAAAGGTCATTCGAAAATCAAGCGCCATTTGAGCTACATAAGCAACGGCTTCTGGGTCATCTCCATTCACGTGAAAAATCGGGGCCTGAACCACTTTCCCAATATCTGTACAATAGAATGTTGAACGAGCGTCTGATGGATCGCTCGTGGTAAACCCAATACGATTATTCACCACAATATGGATGGTTCCTCCGGTAGTAAATCCACGGGTTTGGGCTAAGCTAAACGTTTCATAGACGACACCTTGCCCAGCGATAGAGGCATCGCCATGAATTAAAACGGCCATGACTTTGCTGCGTTCATCGTCATGTCTACGATCTTGTCTTGCACGCACAGAACCCTCTACAACAGGATCAATAATTTCTAAATGAGAAGGATTGAACGCGAGCGCTAAATGCATATATCCATGTGACGTTTCGATATCTGCTGAAAACCCTTGGTGATATTTAACATCACCCGTGTTGACATCATTAAGTTCGTCGGCATTCTTTCCTTCAAAATCAAGGAACAATTCGCGCGGCAGTTTTCCCATAATATTGACCAATACATTCAACCGTCCGCGATGAGCCATTCCGATTACGACTTCTTTAACGACCCGCGATCCTCCGTGATCAATCAATGTGCTCAACAACGGAATCAAACTTTCACCCCCTTCAAGGGAGAAACGTTTTTGACCTGCATATTTCGTGTGTAAATACCGCTCTAATCCTTCCGCAGCAGTCAGTCGTTCTAATAGCTGACGTTTTTCACCTGCATTAAAATGAGGTTGGGCCCTTGTTGTTTCAAGCCGCTCTTGAATCCACTGTTTTTGGGACGAATCATGAATATGCATATATTCGGTGCCAATATGGCTTTCGTAGCTCTGGCTAAGAATTTCAAGGATTTCCCGTAAAGAAGCTTCTTTAGGGCCGGCCAATGTCTCGGTTGCAAAGAGGGTATCTAAATCTGCTTCAGTTAATCCCCCCAAAAAAGGATCCAAATCGGGAGGCAATGTTTTTTCGCGCAAGGCTATCGGATCGAGATCAGCTTTTAAATGCCCCATCAATCGACAGGACTGAATCAATTGTAGAACAGCCGCTTGCTTTTCAGAAGTCCCTGTTTGTGACCCTCGTTCAGGTCCTCTTGACGGACGAAAAGGTCTTTTTGCATGCTCAATAAGCGTTCGCCGGATTTCTGAATGAAACGTAACGGGAGGTGCAGAAACATCTGTTTTAAATCGATCAAATTCATGTTTCCACTCGGGAGCCACAGAGTATGGATCGGAAAGATACTGCTCGTAGAGACCCTCAATAAATGGAGCACTTCCCGCATATAAATAAGAGCTATTAACGGTTTCCTCTAGTTTACTCATAATGAATTATTTTCTAATGAAGGTTGTTTCTAGGTATAGATGATCTTTTAATCAATAACAAATAACTTAAACACGCTAGGTTGCCTCAAATTCTTTCATGAAATGGGTCAGCGTTTCAACCCCTTCCAACGGAAATGCATTATAAATGGATGCACGGACCCCTCCAACAGAACGGTGTCCTTTGAGCCCTTTTAAGTCATGTTGACTCGCTTCCTGTACAAACGTTTGTTCTAGATCTTCAGTAGAAAGGTTAAACGTCACATTCATATCTGAACGATAGTCCTTCAAAGCGGTTCCTTCAAAAAAAGACGATTTATCAATGGCCCTATAAAGGCGAAGGGCTTTATCTTCGTTTCGTTTTTGGACCTCCTCTAAACCGCCCTGTTTTAATAACCAACGCGTAACGAGTGTCACCAAATAGATACTGAAACAAGGAGGCGTATTATAAAGCGAATTGTTGTCAATATGTGTCTTGTAGCGAAAGATCTCCGGAACCTCATCACCTACACGCCTTGCGAGGTCTTTACGAATGATAACCAATGTGACCCCTGCTGGACCTAAATTTTTTTGGGCGCCGGCATAAATAAGCCCAAACGATGTAACGTCGATCGGCTTTGATAAAATATCTGACGACATATCTGCCACTAACGGCACGCTTGGTTCCGGAAAATATTTCCACTGTGCGCCTGAGATGGTTTCATTCGACGTAATATGCAAATAGGTCGCTTGCGGGGTAAGATTCAGTTCTGAAATCTCTGGAACACGTGCGGGACGGTCTTTAGACGTGTCAGCACAAACGTTTACACGACCGATAGATTGAGCGCCATGAATAGCTTTAGAGGCCCAAGCTCCGGAATTCGTATAGTCAGCAACGCGTCTATCTCCGAGCAGGTTCATCGGGACCATCGAGAATTGAGTGGTTGCTCCACCTTGAAGAAAAAGCACCGCATAATCATCTGGCACATCTAAAAGTTGAGTTATATTTGCGATGCCCTCTTCATGTATAGCACTATATTCCTTGCCCCGATGGCTGGATTCAAGAATAGACATGCCTGAATCTTTATAACTCAATAGATGCTCTTGTGCCTCTTCTAATACTTCTTGAGGCAAGACAGCTGGACCAGCACTAAAATTGTAAACACGTTTCATCATTTATACCTTTACTCATCCCAATATGTAACCCGAACCGCTTTCTGACGAACTTTTTTCTCTATTTTCTTTCGCACCCACCCTTTAACCACCGTGCGTACAGCCGGGATCAAAAGAAGAAACCCTCCAACATCGGTTATCAGGCCCGGTGTAAGAAGGACCGCTCCAGCTACAAGGATCATCAACCCATCTAACAAATAAGGCGCCGGGATCTGTCCTTTAGACAAATCATTCCGTATATGAAACAAAATTTTTAACCCCTCATACCGTGCCAAAGCCGCTCCTAAAACACCGGTCAAAATAACAACGGCCATGGTAAAAGCAAGCCCTAGATGTCTTCCCAGCTCTAATAGGAGCGTTAACTCCAAAAGAGGCAGACCTATAAAAAGAAGAGCTAAAATCGAAAAAATCATGCGGCGGAGTATATGAATTTCAAAAAATAAAATCAAGACCTACATCTGCGTCTTGGACAACCAGGAAAAATACTAGCTTTAAAATCCAACTAGACAAAAACGTGAAATGAGGTAGGATTCTTCATCGTTTTACATAGCTTTTAAAATAAATTATGGTGGGGTACCGAAGTGGTCAACCGGGGCAGACTGTAAATCTGTTGTCTTCGACTTCGTAGGTTCGAATCCTACCCCCACCACCATCTTTTCAGCGGGATTACAGGGTAAAACAAATGTACAATAATTTTTGATAAAAGATTCCTGGGAAACACAGTGAAAATAATTTTACCAACCTCATTCTTGTTTTTATTCGGATGTTCTTCCGAACAGGAAAACTTTCAAGAACAACTTGCCAAAAAAAATAGTACGATTAACAAATTAAAACAGGCTTTATCCAAACAAGAAGAAAAACATAGTCGTCAAACGGAGGTTCTTAAAGAAGATTTAAAGAGAAACCAAGAAGAGCATAAAGCCAGTATTAAAGACTATGCACAACGATTTGAACTCAAAGTGCAACGCATTACTATGCTTGAAGATATGCTCCAAAAAGAGAAAGCGTATTCACGAAAACTGCAGAAACAGTACACTCAAAAACAAACACCCGCATACATTTCTTCTACCCCTCCTCACCCCCACCCCTTTCCAATACGTATTTAATATTGTCGGCAAAAAGAAAGTCACAGGAACACATGTAAGACATCGACCTGTTGAAACCGATGAAACATATCGCGATGAATATGGGAATATTAAAACAATAACAAAATGGGAAAAAGAAACCGTAAACCAGTATGCGTATGAAGCTAGCTTTTCAGCAGAGAATTTAGAGAAAACCCCTATAAATATTTATGCGCGTGCCGGACAATCCACACATAACATTACCTTGGCGGCTCAGCAGACCATAACCAACATTTCACTCAACACAGCAAAAGGCAGCGGTTTATGGATCATCGCTGGCGGGCAAACCAAAAGCTACCCGATTCCGTATTAAACAAGGTCAACCCGAAGATGAGCCGGAGGGATGGAGCAGCAGAGAGAAGACTGTTTGGGTCTCAGGTCAGATGATAAAACAAAAACTCCAACAGCTTATTTCACAACCAGCACCATACACATTTACGCGCTCAATTTTTATCCGGTTAATGGGATTAGTTTTTCTTGTCGCGCACCTGTCTCTCTGGGTTCAGATAGATGCGCTGATTGGCAGTGAAGGCATATTGCCCATTAAACACTACCTCGAGTCCATTGCTCAGCAACTAGAAGGCTCTGACCGTTTTTAGAAAGTCCCCACCTTGTGCTGGATGAATACAGATGATTCCTTTCTCCATTTCTTATGTGCGACCGGAGTTATCTTTTCTTGTTTAGTAATCATCGGAGTTCTTCCCGCACTCTCACTCTTCTTTCTTTGGGTAATCTACCTTTCTTTAACCGTGGCAGGGCAACTATTCATGGGATATCAGTGGCAGAATCTATTGCTAGAAGCAGGTTTTTTATCGATTTTTCTAACTCCATTCAGCGTGCGATTAAAAGGCCAGCCCCTCTCGGGAATCTCTCTCGGAGCCTTGTGGTTAATCCGCATCCTTTTGTTTAAACTAATGTTTTCTTCAGGCATCGTTAAACTCTCTAGTGGGGATGAAACGTGGAAAACATTAACCGCTCTAAATCATCATTACGAAACCACACCAATCGCCACGTGGACAAGCTGGTATTTTCATCAAGCCCCCGAATGGTTTCAAAAAGTGTCTACCCTCATCATGTTCTTTGGAGAATTAGTTGCTCCATTTTTTATTTTTGCACCTCGTCGATTAAGACACATAGGGTTCTGGATCCTTCTCATACTTCAAGCACTTATTGCAGGTACTGGCAATTATGCCTATTTCAATCTTTTAGCCATGGTCTTATGCATAACCCTCTTGGATGATCACGTTTGGCTGAAGGGGTTGAAAAACAAAAGGAAAACACCGATTCATGACGAACCTGGACAAAAAAGAAGGCCGTGGTCTTTTGCCCTAATCTTCCCGATTGCTTTCGTCTTTTTGACCATCTCCACAGTCCAAATGGTAAACGCTTTCCGGACAAATATAAAATTCCCTAAAACGGTTATTCGTCTGTATCGAGTCATCGCTCCTTTTCGAACGGTTAACGGGTATGGCCTGTTTGCTAGCATGACCACAACACGTCCGGAGATTACTATAGAAGGCAGCCAAGACGGAAAAGTATGGCGTACCTATGAGTTTAAATAGAAAGCAGGCGATGTGAAAAAACCACCTCGATTTGCAGCTCCTCATCAACCGAGATTAGACTGGCAAATGTGGTTTGCCGCTCTGCAGACTTACAAACACAATCCATGGTTTATTCACTTCTTAAGTCAGCTCTTAGATGGAACACCCCAAGTCTTGAATTTACTTGAACAGAATCCTTTTCCAAACGAATCGCCCAAATATATACGCGCAGTCGTGTATGATTATCATTTTACAAACATTAAAGAACGCCGTAAGAACGGAGCGTGGTGGAAACGAAAGCGGAAAGGGTTATATTGTCCGGTCTTGTCAAAACATAATGTTAAATAAATGCCGGATCTAGGATTATGGACTCATGCTAACACCACCTATGCCATCCACCCGGGGAGCCTTTCCTGATCAAGGGTGCGCGATTGAAAGGTCAACACGTCTCGTCAATCAACCTTCCCCATCAAAATGTTCTTGGGATAAAACTGTTTTCCACGCTTTTTTCGCTTTTTTCAGGGCCACTCCGCGATGAGAAAGAGCGTGTTTTTTCTCGGGCGTTAACTCTGCAAAGGTCTTTGTTTCTCCCCAAGGAACAAATAAAGGATCGTAGCCAAAGCCACAATTTCCACGCGAACGTTCTGCAATGGCCCCCTTACACGCTCCCTCGACAACTCGCGCGTGGCCTGCTGGAGAGCAGAGAGCAATCACACAACAAAACCGCGCTTGCCGATTTTTATTCTCACCTACCTGTTCAAGAAGTTTTATATTATTTCCTTCATCGGTAGCATCGTCACCTGCATACCTTGCCGAATAAACACCTGGCGCTCCGTTTAGCGCATCCACTTCAAGACCTGAATCATCTGCCAAGGTCCACAAACCCGTTTCCAACGCTAATTCAAGGGCTTTTTTACGCGCATTTTCCTCAAACGTTTGCCCATCCTCTTCAACTTCCTCGGGCATAACAGGCAGATCCAACACACTGATTGTTTTGAGCTTGGAAAGGTCAAAAAGAAAACGAATCTCTTCTAACTTACCCCTATTTCGAGTCGCGATGAGTAGTTTCATTTTTTTTCTTTTATCTTAAGGGGTCCCTCCTTCAATCGACCCCTTCAATCCCTCAGTCCTCGATTCCGGCCTCTCTGTCACCGTCTGCTTTTCTGTCATCGTGGTAATAAACTTCCCCCTTCCTGGCTTACGAGAAGTATCGACAACAGATACTGGACGAGCAGCCCTAGCTTTGTCCCTGTTTAGCTGACGCCTTGATTGTTTATCCATAGGTATCGCTTCAATCGTAAGTTCGCCGCTTTCGGGCAATGACGAAACCGAAATGTCTGCTGTTTTATTCCGAATCTCCGCCTCTTTTTCATGATAGGCCAACGACTCGGATTTGAGTTTATCGATCACTTCCTCCTTGCCTACACCCAAAGAGGCCGGGTTCTTTATAGTATTGAACAACGCCCCATTAACAACAACTAGGCTGTCCTCTTTAAGCCTGGCTACGGTCTCCCTATATATCTTACGTTTGGTGCCTGCGGCCAGGGTACGACGGATTTTTTCTTTGACGGTTGACAAAGGGTAGCTTCGACCCTTGCGGATACCATTATACTTCAAAATATGAAAACCCCTCTCCGTCTCAATGACTTCAGGACTCAGTTTCCCTATGCTTTTTAAGGCCAAAGCCGTTTCAATCAGCTTTTTCTCCCAAGGTTCATGGGCTTGATCCAAGAGCGGATCAGGAATTTCCATGTAGCCCAGGTCACCATTTCGTATAGCGGTTTCTTTATCCTAGGAATACTTCCGTACACGCGCGTGAAAGGTAAGAGGATTTGCTCCCTTCACTTCAGCAGGTACGGTTTCAGCCTTTTCTCGGGCTCCCTCTTTACTACCCTCTTCTTGCGGGGCAATGAGAATGTGGCTCAGACGGACTTTACTGGGTTCGTTGAAGGTCCTGTAGTGCTCTTCATAGTAGGCTTTAATTTCCTCCTGGGTAATGGGATTTTCTGCTTGTTCTAGGGATAGGCTCTCGAGATAGTCGTTAATGACAACCTGCTGAATCTGACGACGAATATGAGGCTTTTGGTCGATGTTTAACTCTTGGGCCTTTCGATAGAGTAGCTCGGACCCGATCAGTGCCTGCAAACGTTCATCATGATCGTTCATTTGCCAATCAGAGTACAGGGAATAGTAGAATGCCTAATCTTCATATATGGCCCGGGGAATGGACTGATCATTAATGGTTACCAACGGATCAGGCTTAGTAGTAGATGTTACAATAGGCTTACTAATATCCGTCCTTTTCTTCTCGAGGGATGAAGTTTCTATTCTCTCTTCTTTTCTGGAACACCCGCTAGCCATAATAAATAGAGCCGCAAGTATTGCTATGGGAAAACTCTGGTTATTCATTTTCTACCCCTCTTGTTGCTCGAATGATTTTTTTTCTACTTGGGGACATCTTTGGAACACCTCTCCCTGTTATCTCTACGCCTCCCACACAAGCCAAAGTTTATAGAATTTTCCTATGAATAAAGCAATCTGTTATACCCTAGAAATGTTCTTTTTTGAACAGGAGGAAACAGAGATAGCAGAGCGTAGATTTTTATGATCTGTGTGTCATTGGCAGGCTTAGTCATTTTATGGGTGGCATCGTAATAGATACGGGCAGAGATTTATCAACGGCTTATGCGAACAGCAAAAAGTCTTCTCTGTTTTCGTCGTTACCTTCTGTAAATTAAAGACTCGCCCCATAATGTCCGCCCCTTATGCCCCCTTTAGAAAAACTAATCATCGTTTATCAATGCTGTTAAGAACTGGTCCATACCTGCCGTATAATCTTTTGTGATACGGTCAAAAATTCTATCGAGGTTTTTTTGACTATAAGTACGGCTTGTCTTGTTACGATCATCCAACATGTCCAAAAACAACGTGTCGTCTTTAATGAGGCCTATACGAAAGACCTCTTTTCAAACTATCTCTTGGTGTTTTTCACCTGAATGCCTTTGAATTCAAGAAATATTTTGGCGGTTCTACATAGTTATTCAAAAGTGAACTCAAACCGTTTAATGACTCCATCTTTGCCGAGCTCATCGTTGGCGCTTTCAATCCCCTCTTTCAGCTTGTTTAGCGCCTGTTCAAATTGTTCAAGAGCATACTCTTTTTCATTCATAGATGACCTGTCCAGTATCCAGTATCAATGATAATATCTTTAAAGCGTGAATCGACGGACGGCAAGAAGACTAAATCCACGTAATACATTCCACAAACCTCTTCGATTTTTTCGCGCACAGCGCGGAGCTCTGAAACACTCGGCTCATCGTGGTCTATGGCCAAGTCAATATCGGAGCTACGGGAGGCGTGGCCCTTTTCCCGCGATCCGAATAGAATAATTTTGTCGAGCTGAAACTGTTCTTTAACGACAGTAACGACTTCAGAGATTATTGCCTCTTCTTTTTCCGTTGCGGTGTTCATGTTCATCATTTCAAAAGACCTATAATCTCAGTACTCATCTAAAATCGAACTGACGTTTTTAGCAACCCACCCGGTTCGCTTCGCTGCTGGGCTATTCATGCTAGAAACCCAAGCTTGAATAGGCTAGGATCTACTTGGTTTTCAGCAGCTAAGACCGACTAAGCAGTGGTGTTTTCGTACCTGTTTTTAGCATGGTTCTGAGTATCGCAGGCGATTACATTGGTGGCTTTTAATCAAGACGTTTATGGTTAAAGGACCCCGTTTAGGAGAATCGAAGAACTTAAGACACTCAGGCTGAAAACCCAAAGAGAACCTAACGCCAACCCAAAGGAATTGATCATGAAAAAGACTTCTAAAATGTCTCCGACCTCTTCACCCTCAATCACCCACCCCGATACAGCGGGTATTGATGTAGGCTCTGAAGAACATTATGTCGCCGTACCTGAAGATCGTGACCAACAACCCGTACGCCATTTCGGCTGCTTTACTTCGGACCTTCACGCTTTGGCCGACTGGCTCGAACAGTGTCGGGTCAAAACCGTAGCCATGAAAGCGACCGGTGTTTACTGGATTGCTCTTTTCCAGATCTGCAGACTCAACTTACAAGTGCAAAACCGAAGCTGTCCATCATTTCTTTGGGCGTTCTATATTCTAAGCATTTTCTCGGTCTATTATTCAGTAACTCCACAGCCCAGCTCAACTGAGCGGAGCTGTGGGCAGCAAAGTCGGTTTTCTTCGGGAAAAACTGGCGAAGCAAACCATTCGTATTTTCGTTGGTCCCTCTTTGCCAAGGGTTTCTCCCTTCAGCAAAGAAAATGGGGGTTGCTATTTTTTTCTGTAGTTTAGCATGGCTGGCAAACTCCATGCCATTATCTACAGTCACCGTTTTACAGGGGAGCCCTGAATCAGCGAACTGAGGTACGGAACGGTTGACCGATTCGGCATTGCATCGAGGTAAAAGATCGGCGATGAGATATCGAGTCGCTCGATCTACTAGAGTGACTACACAGGCCTCTTTTCTCGTTTGGCCCTGAATAGTGTCACCTTCCCAATGGCCTGCCACCTTGCGACTTTCACCCTCTTCGGGGCGTTGGTCAATCATCGTTTGGTTGTGTATACGTGAATGGCTTTTCCGAGTCGCTCGTTTTTTCTTTCCGGGGCCACGCAGGTATTTTCGGTAGCCAGCCCCTCTTGGACTGTACAAGTAGCGGTAGATCGTCATTCGACTGATGGGAGGGTCACCTTCTAGCTTTCTTCGACCTTCAATCTGTTCTGGAGACCAATACTTCGCCAGGAGAGTCTCCACTTGTTCTTTGCTAGCTCCCATCACTTTTTGAGGCTTTCGAGCTAGCTGTAATCGGCTTTGAGCCAGGCCATTTGCGGGTCTTGGGTAATAGCGGCCACGGACTCGATTACGGCGAAATTCGCGCCAAATAGTCGAGGGGGATCGGCCCAGGCGACGGCCAATTTGAGATAAGCTATATTTTTCTTTTAGCATCTGGGCTATCACTTCTCGTTCATAACGGTTTAAATGTTCGTAGGTTCGTGGCATTCTATGTTCTCCTTTGGGGGGGGGTCAGATACCCAAAGAATGAACTATGCTGCGGACCTTTGCACTTGTATTGTTACTCTACCCCTTTTCTGCACCTAATGCAAGTGCAGGTGTCAGGATCGAAGGGCGTGATTCAACCATTGGGGGGTCTAACGCCCTTGACAGAAATATCATATCAAGAAACCTCTATGGCATTCATCTTACGAATGTAAGTGCTACTGGTAATACGATTATTGGAAATTATATCGGTACAGATTCTTCTGGGACGATCGTTATGGGGAATACGAGCAAAGGGATATTTCTCGAAAATGGGGCCCATGGGAATACAGTGGGTGCTGATACTTTGGCTGCGGGAAATGTGATTGGAGGAAGTTTTGTAGGCGTCGAAATTTTGGCAGGCAGTGGTAATAATAAAGTGTTGGGTAATCAGATCGGCTCAACTTTAGGGGGTCGAACTATTCCTAACATAACAGGCGTTTTTATAAGTGGATCGTCAAGTAATGTTGTAGGAGGATTAACCCGCGAGGAAGGTAATTTGATCGTTCAGAATACTTTTCTTGGAGTAAATATTACAACGGGAGATGACAATGGAATAGTAGGGAATGTGATCTATGACAATCCATCGGGTTCTATCTCTTTATCATCTGGAGGCAATGAATCACAGGTTGCCCCAGTCATCACGAATGCTATAAACGATGGAACGAATACAATTGTGACTGGGACATTTGATGCAAGCTTACAGACGACCTATCGCTTGGAGTTTTTTGCCAACAGTTCTTGTTCCGGCGGCGGAGAGGCGGAGAGATTTCTTGGAGCTGAAATTCATTCTGGTGGCTTTTTCTCAAGGGTAACAAATTTCAGCGCAGTATTACCGCTTGTTCCTGCCGGTGACTGGGTCTCAGCAATAGCCACTAAAACAAGTTCAGGATTTTTCATTCAAGTAAGCCATAATGACACTTCGGAAATCTCTCTCTGTGTTCCTATAGCATTATTAGACGATGCCGATATGGACGGGGTTCCTGATCAGTGGGAGGTCGCTCATGGTTCCGATACGAACATCAATGATTCAGGGGATGATCTGGATGGGGATTCGTTCACTACATATGAAGAATATGTATGGGATACCGTTGCAAATAATTCGAATAGTTTCCCACAGATCACTTCGGTTTCCAATACTTCCGACGATGTTATGGTCTCTTTTCCTTCTTCTTCAAACCGTTTCTTCAAACTACAAGCCAACGAGAATTTAACGGATACAAACGGCTGGCAATCCTTAAGCATTAACGCCGTGCAGGAGATTGGCGGTACGCAGACGATTGATGATCCAGATGCTGATTCCTTTGGTCAACGGTCTTACCGGATAACAGGAGGGTTTTAGGAGACGAAGAGTCAAAGGTCTGAAGGTCGAAGGTTGGGAAAAGAGTGTGTTAGAAACCGGTTTTTTGGTTAGGATATGGAATGCGGTAGCTGGCTACCGCTTTTCTTCCACGCAGAAAGTTGCGTGGTCGTGTCTTCGACTTTTCCGCCGCGACGGATCAGCCTATGGCTAAAGACTTTTGACTTTTAGACCTTAGACTCTTTTAAAAAAATGAAACGAATACGAATAATCTTTAGTTTTGTTTGGATGATGGGAATGAGTACTTGGGTTGCGCAAGGGATAACCGGAACCGTTGCGAATACGAGTGACAGTGGTGTGGGGTCATTCCGAGATGCCATTCAGCAGATCAATGCGAGTAGTGATGCCTCTAATGTGACCAACTTCGACATTCCAGGGGCTACACCCCATGTCATTTTTCAAACCAGTATTGATGGATGGCCAGCGATTACAAATCAAGTGCTTATTGATGGATATAGTGAACCGGATTATGCCAGATCTCCGGTGGTTGTGCTGCAATACCTTCCTGGTGCTGGCGAAGAAGGGTTGAAGATACAAGGAAACGGCAGTATTGTGCAAGGGTTACAGATTGCTGACTTTGAAGATTCTTTTGTTTGTTGCGGGATTTCCCTTAATGCTGATAACTGTGTCGTAGAGGGATGTCATATTTTCAGCAACGGAACAGGTATCTCTGTTCTTGGCAATGTCAATGTTATAGGTGGCACGAACGGAAATATCGTTTCTGGAAATCCAAATACGGGTATAGAGCTAATTTCTAGTTCAAATGATGTTTTGGGGAACTATATTGGAACAGATATAACAGGGACTACTAGTGGGGGCAGCCAAGCCGCAGGTATAGGATTATCTAGTCTATCATCGCATAACACCATTGGAGGAACGTCTGAGTGGATGCGCAATATTATTTCGGGGAATAGTATAGGTATTAGAGCATAGCAGGTTCTAACCATCTTGTCTGCGGTAATTACATCGGAACCGATAAAGATGGATTAACGGCGGTCCCGAACACCCAGGGAATAGGTATCTTTTCTCCTAGTCATGTCATCGGACCAGAAGATGTGATCGGCGGAAATGTAGAAGAGGGAATTTTAATAAGTAACACGGGGCCTAATAATAAAATTATTGGCAATCAAATTGGAATTCACACAGTGACGGGGACTACCTTTTCGATTTCTAATCTAGGTAACGGAATCCAAATGGAAAGTAGTGGGAATGTTGTGGGCGGGTCTAACACCGTAGACCGAAATTTTATCGGTGGGAACATAGGCTTTGGAGTCTATATGCTGGAAAGCAACGCCTTCAATAATGCCGTGATCGGCAATTATATTGGAACGGGTATATCTGAAGCGAAAGGCTTTGGACATAGCTTCGGAATACGGATTGTGTCCTCTGCAAATAATAATCAGATAGGGGGACCCAATGTTGCTGAAGGGAATCTAATCGTAGGCAGTACATCTGTAGGGGTGGCCATTACGAGCTCCAGTTCGAACAGGGTTACGGGAAATCGCATTGGGCGGTCATTGGCAGGAAACACGATTCCAAATCAAGTAGGTGTATTTATCGAAGGTTCGAGTAGCAACAATACGGTCGGCGGGACTAATTAGTGGAGAAGGGAATCTGATAGCCGGAAATGATACAGAGGGGGTCTTCATCCAAGGAAGTTCTTCTATTGACAATGGAGTGTTGGGAAATTTGATATATGACAATGATGGTGCTGGAATGGGCTCTGACTCAATCAGCTTGGCAAGCGGTGCGAATGAGTCACAAACGAATCCTGTTATTACGAGCGTCATTAATAACGGGTTTAATACGCTTGCAAGTGAGACATTGGATGCGAGCTCGCTGACGACCTATCGCTTGGAATTCTTTGCCAACAGTTCTCCTTGTTTGATTGGTACGGGAGAGGGCGAGAGGTTTCTTGGGACCGAAAATTTAGATAGTTTTTTTGGTAACAGTTTTTCTGTAACTTTACCACATGTTCCTGAAGGCGGTTTTGTTTCCGCAACAGCAACCAAAATAAGTTCAGGCATTTTCTTTCCGGAGAGTCATAATGACACTTCAGAAATGTCACCTTGTGTGCCCGTAGTCTTATTTAGTGATGGCGATAACGACGGCATTCCAGATCAGTGGTAGAATGCTAGTGGCGCTAATTCAAGTCTCGATGATTCAGGGATTGATACAGATGGCGATTCATTTACTACCTATGAAGAATATGTATGGGATACAGATGCAGGTGATGTGAATAGTTTTCCACAGATTACATCGGTTTCTAACGGACCTGGAAACGTCATGGTTTCTTTCCCTTCCTCTTCAACCCGTTTCTTCCAATTAGAAGCCAATACAAGTCTAACCAATGCAAACGGGGTGGCATCCATTGACCATTCAAGCTGTGCAGGGAATTGACGGTACGCAGACGCTTTCTGACCCCGATACGGGTTCATTCGATCAACGGTTTCATCGGGTTCAGGGAGGGTTCTAGAAGACCAAGACTCAAAGGTCTGAAGGTCGAAAGTCGAAGGAGAGGAAGGAGATGTTAAGAATGTGTCGGCACCATCTTTTCTTCGATTTTTGACTCTTGACTTTTGGCTTTTGACCTTAGACTCTTGGTCATGCCTCAACAAATAACAGTCGATTTAGGTGAACGTTCTTATCGCATTCATATTGCTTCCGGACTGTTGAACCAACTGGGTAACTTGTGCATTGAGCAGTCATTCGGTCAACGGTGTATGATTGTATCTGACTCCAATGTAGATACGCATTATGGTGATTCGTGTGAATATTATTTAAAGAAGGCTGGTTTCTTGCCATGTCGAGTCGTTGTTCCCGCGGGTGAAAAGTCTAAAAGTTTACAGGAATTATCGACTATTTATGATATCGCGATAGACCATCAACTAGACCGTTCCTCCTTCATTGTTGCATTAGGAGGCGGTGTGGTTGGTGATTTAGCGGGTTATGCAGCAGCGAGTTTTCTTCGAGGTATACCCTGTGTTCAAATGCCTACCAGTTTATTAGCGATGGTGGATAGTGCGGTAGGAGGTAAAACCGGGGTGAACCTTCCGCAAGGGAAGAATCTGATTGGTGCGTTTCATCAACCGACATTTGTTTTGGCGGATCTTAATACCCTCAAAACGTTGCCCAAAAGGGAATATATGTCGGGAATGGCTGAAATCATTAAATATGGTGTGATTCGAGATCTGAGTTTGTTTCAGACTTTAGAAAATCAGACCGCCGAGCTACTTCAAGTTGTCCCTGAAGTTTTGGAACCGATTATTGCCCGGTCCTGTCAAATCAAAGCTGAAGTTGTTCAGCTCGATGAACGTGAAGGGGGGCTCCGATCGATCTTGAATTTTGGGCATACGGTTGGACATGCCATTGAACAAGCTTCAGGCTATAAACGATATCTTCATGGAGAAGCCATTGCTTTGGGTATGGTTTTTGCGGCAAAGCTGTCTGTCCACCAAAAAGAATTTCCGTCAATCGCATGCGATCACCTTGTTGCATTGCTCGAATCGTTCAATTTACCTATCAAAGTGTCTGATTTGGCGTGGGCTGACTTACGGAAAGCGATTGGCGCGGACAAAAAAACAGTCAATGCGACCCCTTACTTTGTTCTGGCCGAAGAGATGGGTAAGGTCGCTTATGGCTGCGAGGTGGCTGAAGACGTTCTTGAGCAAGCTTGGTCATCATAAAGAACAAAGAATTTGAAAAAAAATGACTAAACAGGAAGCATATATTGCGTTAAACATGATCGAAGGACTCGACCCTGTACGTGTGAGATCTTTGATCGAGACGTTGGGCGCTGCTGAAGCAATCTTTGATGCAACACCCGATGAATTGATGAAAGCGCATGGCGTAGGTATTGAGCTTTCTCGTACGATTACAGAAAGACGAGCTGAAATTGATCCACTTGATGAGATTAAAAAAGCGAAAAAGTGGGGTGCCCGGATCATAACATTATTTGATGATGAATATCCTGAGCTCTTAAAAACAATATATGATCCACCCCTTGCTCTTTATGTTAAGGGAACCCTTGAAAAGGAAGATCGCCGTTCTATCGCGATTGTGGGCTCGCGAAGAAGTACGCATTATGGGCAACAAGGTCGCTGATCGCATTGCCTATCAGCTTGCTCAGACGGGGTTTACAGTGGTGAGCGGATTAGCTCGAGGTATTGATACGGCAGGACATCGAGGCACTTTAAAAGGGAAAGGACGGACATTCGCTGTGTTGGGTAGCGCATTGGACTGTTTGTATCCGGCTGAAAATGCTGAGTTAGCAGATCAAATTGCTAAGCACGGTGCTGTCATCTCTGAATATCCGTTGGGAAGAGAGCCCGATCGAACGACTTTCCCATATCGGAACCGTATCGTAAGTGGATTGTCGATGGGTGTCCTTGTCGTAGAAGCGCCATTTAAAAGTGGAGCGTTGATCACAGCCGACATGGCTTTAGAGCAAGGACGAAGTGTTTTCGCTGTCCCCGGACGCATTGACACGCCTTCATCACGCGGAACTCATCGATTAATTAAAAATGGAGCTCGACTTGTTGATGATATAGAAGACATTATCCACGAGTTTGAGTTTTTGATCACCGAAGAGGCCCAAGCGTCCTGTTCAGAGTCTCTCTCTATTAAGTTTACAGAAGATGAGGAGGCGATTATTGAGGTCCTCTGTGAGGGTGAATGTGATGTGGATACATTAGCGCAACGCACTCAGCTGAATGTATCTAAAATCAGTTCATTGTTAATTGGGCTTGAAATGAAACGAATTATCCGGATGCTACCGGGTCGGATAGTAGCTTTAGCGATGGATATAAAGTTAGAAAGATTATCAGATGGAGCGAGTCATTAGTTATCCCGATGCGCTAACGCGGTCGGGATGTCATTAGGTCATTGGCCTCGCTTTGCGAGGCGCCATTTACCGTACAAAAGATCAATGACAAAAAATGACATACTCCGAAGGAGAATATAGGTATGGGAAAAAATCTTGTTATTGTAGAATCGCCGGCCAAGGCAAAGACTATTAATAAAATCTTGGGAAAGGATTTTATTGTAAAAGCGTCTATGGGCCATGTTCGTGATTTGCCTCAAAAGAAGCTCGGGGTAGATATTGAGAACGATTTTACACCGGAATATGTCACCCTTAAAGGCCGTCAGAAAATCGTTCAAGAACTGACCCAAGCCGCGAAAGGTGTGGATGGAGTCTATCTCGCTCCTGATCCTGACCGAGAAGGAGAAGCGATTGCTTGGCATCTTGTAGAGGCTTTAAAGAAAAAACTTTCACCCGATCAATTCTTTCGGGTTACGTATAATGAAATTACCGCACCGGCCATTCGACATGCTTTTTCAAATCCTTCTGAAATTGACAATAAAAAAGTCGATGCACAACAAGCTAGACGAGTCTTGGACCGAATCGTAGGCTATAAGGTCAGCCCGCTTTTATGGCGACGTATCAAGGGAGGGTCAAGCGCCGGGCGGGTTCAATCTGTGGCTTTACGGTTGGTGTGCGAGCGAGAGCAAGAGATCGAGAGCTTTGTGCCTAAAGAATACTGGTTACTAGGCGCGAACACCTGCAAACAAGTAGACCATCGGGATCCTTTTGAAATTCGGTTAGTAAAGATTGATGGGGAAAACCCTGAGATCGGTAGCGCTGAACAGGCTGAACACATAGAAAAAGACCTCGAAGGACGCACCCTTAAAGTCTCCGAGATTAAGTTACGTGAAATTTCCAAAAAAGCACGAGCCCCTTATATTACCAGTACCTTGCAACAGGCGGCTTCAACCCTGTTAGGATATAATCCTTCTCGGACCATGAGCATTGCTCAACGGCTCTATGAAGGATTGGATGGGGTGGGTTTAATAACGTATATGCGAACGGACTCGGTTTCGATTGCAAAAGAAGCGCAAGGGGCCTGTTTAAAGTTTGTGGAAGAAACATTTGGCAACGAGTATGTTCCCGGGAAACCCAATTTTTTCAAAAGTAAGTCCAGCGCCCAAGAAGCTCACGAAGCGATTCGACCTACGGATGTAGGGCGCACGCCTGAAGCATTAAAGTCGGTGTTACAACCTGAGGAACTTAAGTTATACAAAATTATTTGGGAACGTTTTGTGGCAAGTCAAATGGCACCGGCCCGCATTGCTCAACGATCCGTAGATATTGATGCCATTTCCACAGAAGAAAAGAAGGACAAAACCTCTTACCTGTTCAGGGTTTCAACATCAGATATTTTGTTTCCCGGGTATATGAAAGTTGCAGGGGTTGAAAAAAGTAAAAGTAAAAAATCCGAAGATGGAAACATCGATGAAGAGGGGCATCAAACCGACAAAATCCCTCCTCTTACGGAAGGAGAGACGCTCGATTGCCTTGAATGGCTAAAAGAGCAAAAATTCACTCAACCGCCGCCACGATATACGGAGGCCTCATTGGTTCGGACCCTCGAAGAAAACAGGGTAGGACGACCCAGTACGTATGCCCAGACCATCGCGACATTGAACCAAAGAGAATATGTCGAGCGAGAAAAAAGAGCGTTAAAACCCACTGAATCGGGCAAACAGGTTAACGAGTTTTTAGTAAAAAATCTTGATGCATTATTTAATGTTGGTTTTACCGCAGGGATGGAAGAAGCCCTGGACGGGATTGAAAAGGGGACGATCAATTGGACTCAGATGTTGAAAGACTTTTATGCTGATTTTTCGGGATGGGTAGATAAAGCGAAAGGCCTTCCAGCGGATCCTGAGACCGTCCAAAAAATCTTGACGATATCGGAAGAGATTAAAGAATGGTCGCCTCCTACAAAACGAGGGAAACGGACCTATAGCGATGAAACGTTTGCTCAGTCGATCGAAAAACGATTGAAAGAAGAAAAAGAAATTTCTATGCGTCAGCTGGATGCGTTGAAGAAAATGATATGTCAGTACAAAGGCCAATTGCCCGAACTAGAACAACGGGCTGAAGAATTAGGTATCACCGAAGAGTTAAGAGAAGCCAGTATTCCAAAAGACCCCCCCCGCGACGAAACCGTAAGAAAGTTAGATCTACTCAAGGATATCCATTTTGCGGAACCGAAAAAAGTCGGCAAAAGGACCTATGACGACAAAGCTTTTTCTGAGTCTTTAAGACAACAAGTAGAATCAGGGAAACGTTTATCGGTGAATCAGATTCGATACCTCGATCAATTATTTATGAAATATGCGGGTCAGATTGAAAACTTTGAGACGGTATCCAAAGAGCTTTGCTTGAATACTGAGCCAGCGGAAGAAGATAAAAAAAATGGACCCGTTCTTGATCTTTTTAATTATGTGGAAAAATGGTTTCCTCCTCTTCAGCGAGGGAAACGAACATGGGATGATAAAGAATTCTTCGAATCACTTAAGCAACAGTTTAAGGCTAAAAAAACATTAAGCCCTCGACAGTTATCGGCCTTGAGAAAAATGGCAAAACGGTATGCGGATCAAATCCCTAATTTTGATGAAATTCGGGAACAGTACGGATTGCCTGAACGAGGCAAGCCAAAAGAGAAAAAACCTGAAGAGACGAAAGCTGAATAAGTTACAGTGGATATAGAAAAAGACCCTTGTATCGCCCATTTTATCCGTTATCTCGAAACGGGAAAAAATGCTTCGGAACATACGGTTCATAACTATCTTTTAGACATTCGTCAATTTGTCTCTCAGAGTTGGGGTGAGGAGAAAAAAGCCCCTTTTCCCTGGAAAGAAACGGACCGTTTCACAGCTAGAAAATTTCTTGTTTTCTTCCAAAAATTAGACAGTGCTCCTACAACAACCTCTCGTAAACTTTCGAGTTTAAGGTCGTTTTACAAATTTTTATTACGCGAAGAGTACGTAACGACCAATCCTTTTACCCATGCTCCTTTGCCCAAAAAAGAAAGTCGATTGCCGCAGGTACTTTCTGTGGATGAAGTAGATCGCTTATTGGCAACACCGAAACGCTTGATATCGAAAGATGAAAAAACTAAAAAATTATCTAAAAGCATTTGGGATACCTATGCCGCGCTCCGAGATGCGGCGCTATTAGAGATGCTATACAGCACGGGTATGCGTATTAACGAATTAGCTACCTTAACGGCAGGACAAGTTGATATCCTCTCTGGTGTGGTTAAAGTACGAGGAAAAGGTAAAAAAGAAAGATTGTGTCCTTTGGGAGAGCCCGCGATTCGTGCATTCCAAGAAGCGTTAGATCAACGCGATCTGTTCTGGAGTACCGTTGGTAAGACAGGGCCTCCTCCAGCACTTTTTCTCAATAAAAATGCGGGTGGCCTAACGGTACGATCGATTGAAAGAGTAATGAAAAAGTATCTAGCCAAAGCGAGTTTGAACATCCATTATTCTCCTCATTCACTGCGTCATAGTTTTGCCACCCATATGTTAGATGCAGGTGCAGACTTGCGTAGTGTACAGGAATTGTTGGGCCATAGTAGTCTCTCAACAACACAGATATATACGCATATATCGGTTCAGCATTTAAAGGAAGTGTATTCAAAATCACACCCACGGGCGTGATTTTAGATTGGTTACTGGTTATCGGTTTTTTATGATACCATTTCCTGACAACCAACAACTGATAACTAACTATGCAATGGTTTCTCTATAATACCCTCTTTGTAATCGGTTTTACGCTTATGCTTCCCCATTTCTTATACCGAATGTGTAAGCGTGGAGGGTATTTCAAGGATTTTGGACAACGTTTGGGTCTTTATGATGCGGATCTACTTACCCGGTTTAAACAGAATAAAAGGATTTGGGTACATGCAGTCAGCGTGGGGGAAGTTTTTGCTGGGTTACGTTTAATGCAAGAGATACGCGCCCGCGTTCCGAATAAACGGTTTGTTCTTAGTGTTACAACCTCTACCGGGCATGCAATTGCCAGAAAACAGTTATCTGATGCAGATGACTTAGTCTACTTTCCGCTTGATTTTCCTTTTATCATTAAAAGGGTTCTGAATTTCCTTCACCCTGAAATGATCATTTTGGTTGAAGCAGAATTTTGGCCTAATTTAATACGAAAGGCTAAAGAAAAAGACATACCTCTTGTTTTAGTAAATGGTCGGATCTCAGATTCCTCTTATCGAGGATATTCTAAATTACGCATATTTACCAAAAACATTTTAGGATTAATAAACCCTATCTTCGTGCAGAGTCCGGGAGATAAAAAGAAGCTTATAAATCTGGGGGCTCCAGAAGAACAGATTCATGTGATAGGCAGCGCTAAATATGATGTGCCCGAGCAAGAAATAGCTGGCGAAGAAAAGGCAAAAGAAGTGTTGCACACTGCCTGTATTTCTGACGATGCGGTTATTTTGTTAGGAGGATCTACGTGGGAAGGGGAAGAAGAGGCCCTCGTGCACATCTATAAACGACTAAAGGAAGATTACCCTTTGTTAACCCTTATACTAGTTCCACGTCATGCTGAACGGTCGGAGGAAGTGATGAAAACGATTCAGATTGGAGGATTACGAGGGATGCGTCGGACTGATTTGGTGCGGTTAGATTCTGTTTCTGAAGAGAAGCCGGATGTTTTATTGGTTGATACAACCGGCGAACTGAAACATTTTTATGCGTGTGCTGATATTATTTTTGTGGGTAAAAGTCTCACCCAGCATGGAGGACAGAATATTATTGAACCGGCATTATATGGAAAACCGATTTTGGTAGGTCCGAACATGGAGAATTTTCCTGTAGTGATGCAAGACTTTCATGATGCTGATGCTATTTGGCAAATAAAAACTAAAAAGGATCTTCAAGAGGCTGTCAGATCTTTGCTCCAAAATTCAGATCTGCGCTCAAAATATGGGGAAAATGCAGCTCGGCTCTTGCAAGAAAAACGGGGTGCGATCCGTGAAACCGTAAATAGGTTTTTATAGACCTTGCCATCTTTTAGCGGGAATATGAGAAAGCCACGGATAAATGGCTACAAAATTTTTATCAAATAGCGAAAAACATGGTGATGACAACCAATACTGCGATGATATAGCTTTGCTTATCTTTTACGGCAAATTCCACGGGATCTTCTATCATTTTCTCTCGCCCAACTAACAACCAGATTCGACAGATCCAATATAAAAGGACCAGACACATCAACCACAAGTATTGAGGACGGCGATACAAGTCCCCTCCCCCACCCGTCATACTGTTAATATACAAAGCTAAGATTAATACAGATAAAAAACCGCTTATAACACCAAAATGCGATAACATCTGCAAATCATGGGGATCATAGCCACGGCCCTTGGTAGTATCTACACCTTTATTTGTCTTATAATGAAGAGCGACATATCGTTTCGCAATCCCCAGACTAAAAAATAGAAAAACAGAAAAGGCTAACAGCCAAAAAGAAACAGGCACTTCCGCCGCAAGCCCTCCCGAATACATACGAATCGTATAAAAAAAACTCAACATAATAATATCGATTAATGCAATGCGCTTCAGATAGATCGAATATCCATTTGCCAAGATAAGATAGATGAATACAGCTAGCCCCAAAAAGAGTGAAACAGAAAACGCAACAGACAAGCCAGCCATTAAAAGAAAGATGAATAAACAAAATCCCCAAGCAATCGGTACATCACTAGCGGCCAATGGTCTCTTCCGTTTTTCAGGATGAACACGATCCGCTGTAAGATCTAACAAATCGTTTACAATGTACACACTCGATGCACACAGCCCAAAAGCAAAAAAACCAAAAAAAGCATTCAAAAGTTTATTGAAGTCTGTAATCAGATGAGCAGCAATAATAGGAACAAAAAGTAAAAGATTTTTGACCCATTGTTGAAGCCGAAGCACACGAATCAATGTTTTTAGCGTAACAGATTTGGTTTCGAAAACATCCGTCACAGACACTATTTTGCTCACCTGACGTTGGAAATGCGAAGATCCTACGACAATAGCCGAATGGGCATGTCGCCAAATGGGCACATCAGATTTAGCATTTCCTATATAATCATACCCCCCTCTTCCAAACCGATCATCCAGCACTTTTTGCTTTTTAACACCCTTTAAATTAATCGTTTGATCACTCGCTAGCACATCGGAAAAAAGGCCCACTTCATCTGCAATCGACCCAGCAATTTGCACATCTGAAGCAGTCACCAAAATCAAAGTCCGGCCCTTTTTTTTTTGCGTCTCTAAATAGGACAAAACTTCTAAACGATAAGGAAGGGTTTGGGGCTCTATCGTTACTCGCTTCGCCACTTCGTGTTTAAAAGACGCTCTACCTTTTGCCAGCCAAAAAGGAAGAAACAACACGTAGAAAATTTTTTTCTTGATTAGTAAAAGCAAAGACTCCCAAAGCATATCTGTCTTGAGTAGTGTCCCATCCAAATCTATACACAAGGGGATGGCTTTAGATGTCTCTTCTTGAGTCAATGGATAACCTTATATGATACATTTAATTTCATTAGATAACGGTGGACTTTCTAATATGACACGCCTATAGAAGACAAAAAAAAGAGAAAGACATGGAACAAATCAAGAGTAGTATTCATCCCCGAAAAGGCAAGCATTTGACACAGAAAGAACGGATCATGATTGAAACAATGCTCAAAAACCGAGGACGTCCTTTGGAGATAGCCAGCTATCTGGGAAGGCATCGTCGAACCATAGAGCGCGAAATTAAACGTGGGGAGGTAGAGCATTTCGATACAGAGCTGCGAAAGAAGAAAGCATACAGCAGTGATCGAGCCCAGGAACTTCATGATCTAAATGCGACGGCCAAGGGACCTGAGCTTAAGCTTGGAAAGCATCATGAAACGGCCGTGTTTATCAGCGAGCACATTCTTGTTCACAAACGCTCACCCGATGTGGTTGCTCCTTTGCTTAAACAAGAGCAGAGACCTGCAGCGGTGAGTACAAAAACGCTGTATACCTATATTGACCAAGGTCTCATCCCGGGGGTGAGCAACGAGTCCCTATGGGAAAAACGAAAACGGATAAAACGAAAAAGACGTGCTATTAAGCGGGTTAAAAAGCAACATGCCCGAAGGACCAGTATCGAAAAACGACCTAAGACCGTAGAAAAACGCGAGGAATCTGGGCACTGGGAATTGGATTTGATCGTCGGCGGAAAAGGAACTTCAAAACCGGTTTTAATGACGTTAGTAGAAAGAAAGACCCGAATGCTAAGGGTGAGAAAACTTTCGGATAAAACACAGGCATCGGTTCTGCAGGCCCTCAAAGCGATCGAAAGATCGATGGGAGTTGGCCCATTCAGATCGATGTTCAAGTCGATTACAGCCGATAACGGGAGCGAGTTTCTCGACGTGGAGCAGATGGAACGTTCCGGATTTAGCAAAAAGAGACGTGTTAAACTCTATTATGCTCACCCGTATTCTTCCTGGGAACGAGGCTCCAACGAAAATGCCAACCGTATGGTTTGTCGTTTCGTCGCCAAAGGAGACAACATCGGAAAATATACCATCGACCGTATTGGTGAGATTGAAAAATGGATTAACAACTATCCTCGCAAGATCCTAGAATACAAACCCGCACAGGAGTGTTTCGATTTGGAGATCGCCGCATGAACAGAAGCTCTCAGGTCCATTTTTTGCGGCATTTAATTTTACAATCCACCTTGGTGATTTGCTAAAAAACGGAGGTTCCTTTTAAATTTGAATCACAAAAATCTCCAATCATCATTTGGAAAAATTGATCAAAAAGGTTCCATCCTGCAGACTCAACTTACAAGTGCAAAACCGAAGCTGTCCATCATTTCTTTGGGCGTTCTATATTCTAAGCATTTTCTCGGTCTATTATTCAGTAACTCCACAGCCATCTCAACTGAGCGGAGCTGCGGGCAGCAAAGTCGGTTTTCTTCGGGAAAAACTGGCGAAGCAAACCATTCGTGTTTTCGTTGCTCCCTCTTTGCCAAGGGTTTCTCCCTTCAGCAAAGAAAATGGGGGTTGCTATTTTTTTCTGTAGTTTAGCATGGCTGGCAAACTCCATGCCATTATCTACAGTCACCGTTTTACAGGGGAGCCCTGAATCAGCGAACTGAGGTACGGAACGGTTGACCGATTCGGCATTGCATCGAGGTAAAAGATCGGCGATGAGATATCGAGTCGCTCGATCTACTAGAGTGACTACACAGGCCTCTTTTCTCGTTTGGCCCTGAATAGTGTCACCTTCCCAATGGCCTGCCACCTTGCGACTTTCACCCTCTTCGGGGCGTTGGTCAATCATCGTTTGGTTGTGTATACGTGAATGGCTTTTCCGAGTCGCTCGTTTTTTCTTTCCGGGGCCACGCAGGTATTTTCGGTAGCCAGCCCCTCTTGGACTGTACAAGTAGCGGTAGATCGTCATTCGACTGATGGGAGGGTCACCTTCTAGCTTTCTTCGACCTTCAACCTGTTCTGGAGACCAATACTTCGCCAGGAGAGTCTCCACTTGTTCTTTGCTAGCTCCCATCACTTTTTGAGGCTTTCGAGCTAGCTGTAATCGGCTTTGAGCCAGGCCATTTGCGGGTCTTGGGTAATAGCGGCCACGGACTCGATTACGGCGAAATTCGCGCCAAATAGTCGAGGGGGATCGGCCCAGGTGACGGCCAATTTGAGATAAGCTATATTTTTCTTTTAGCATCTGGGCTATCACTTCTCGTTCATAACGGTTTAAATGTTCGTAGGTTCGTGGCATTCTATGTTCTCCTTTGGGGAGGGTCAGATACCCAAAGAATGAACTATGCTGCGGACCTTTGCACTTGTATTGTTACTCTACCAAAAACGTAGTGTTATCCGTTGTACCAAGAGGACCTAAGTCTTGATCCGAAGTCCAGGCAGCATGGCCGTCCAAATAGCCACAATTAATTCCGCCCTCATGCGCACGTCCAGCTTGGCCCGGCGTATAAGGCAGGTCATACACATAGGCCGCTTGTGCATGATCTGTTACCTTCCCCAAACTACGCGTTGTGCCTGGATAGGAACAGAGATAGCCGTTCAATTCGTATTCCGTATAGAAATTAGCATTCGACATGTAATAATCAGCGTTCCCATCGTTTCCCCGATTAGAGGGACAATCAAAGACTTTATAATGATCTCCTACATAAGGAAGAAGTTGTTCGGCCCCTCCTCCAAAAGCAAAAGGTCCTGAGCGAAGAGGGAATACAAAAGAATTCTGATCCCCAAACATAAGATTGGCTGCGGCTGCTATTTGTCGGACATTATTCAAACATTAGGCTTTCCGGGCTTTCTCCCTGGCCGAAGTAGCAAGAGGGATTAACAAGGCCGACAACAGCGCAATAATGGCTACAACCACCAATAATTCAATAAGCGTAAATGCCTGATTTGGTATTTGATTGTTTGTGTTTACATAACTTAATGTATAGCCCCGTCCTGAGACATATCTTCATAAACCGCTTCATCTTCGGCGATCGCTTCATTATTTTTTTCTGCACTCATCTCATTCTTCGACGTCATCGTCGATACCCTATCAATGGTTTTCCCTTTAATTCATATGCTGTAATGACAAAAACACTGTTAGGATCAGGCACATAAATTACTCGCAGATATCTTCCTGTTACTGTTCTGACCAATAGTCATCCGCGATTCTTCCTTACCTATACGATCTTCACCCGGATTTTTCAACACAAACTTCACCTCCTCCACATCTGTAGAACAATCTGATGACAAAAGGCAGACGGCGTCATATATTTGGAGGCATGAAGATTATCCGTTGGAGGGATCAGAAAAACGAATGGCTGAAACAATATCGTGGTGTATGTTTTGAACAGTTGAGAATCTTATCCATGGCTATGGGGTAACCTGGAATGTAGCAGAACGGGTGCAGACCTATACGCACCCTTTGTGGAGGGTGTAGGACAAATTTATTGAGACGCAGAGGTTCCTAGGCTATATCGGTCCCAAATAGTGCATAAAAGTCGCATCAAAAATATTCATGTCATTGAAGCATATATTGACCTGAATCCGTTAGCTATCGCTTCGGAAGGCGTTTTGGGGCTCAAAAGCTGAAAATTTTTTCCTTGAGATGCTCGCTTTTGGGCGGATTGGGACCGGCAAGTATCACCCTGATGAATTTTTTGAGCGTACAGGTCAGATTCACTCTGATTTGGCCATTTTGGGGCGTAGGCCTCCTTGGGCAGTCGCCTTAGAGTATTGTTAAAGGTGCACGGAGGGCTATGCGAAGGAATGGGCAATATCTTGTATCACTTCAAACCAGCGACAACGCTTGCCAAAGTGAAGTTCAATTCGTCCGGCGTGGCGGACCAATCGAACCGCGCAATAAACGATATTTTTGAGAACCGTTTTGATTCGCCAGCGCGGGATGTTGATTTTCTGCGGGGCAAGCCCAGCCCGTTTGATGACCTCTTGGCCAAGACCGCGCAATAGGTTGAAGGCCACCATGGCGCATAACAGAATAATCTTATTGGCACAGGGTCTCCCCGAAGGCAATCGCTCAACATCAAGATCGCTTTTGAGTTCACTGTGGTACTGCTCGCTGGGGCCATGTCCATGATAGAGATCTAGCACCGTCTTGGCACGACAAGAGAGGTTCGTCCACCAGGTGTTCACCTCAAGTTTAGGAACCAAAAGTTTCTGACCATCGATATCGATGGTGCGTTCAATCACTTCGAAGGCCACCGGGACACAAGGGTGGTTTTGGTCACCACCGGGATGGAAATGATCGAAAAAGCCTGTGTAAACGTTCTTGCCTTCACGACTGTCTTGTTTGTCTCCAACTCGGCGTGCAAGGGCCAGCATTTGTTCAGGACATTCGCGGCGAGGATTTCGCTTTACGATAAAATAATGATCCCCAAAAGCGTCGAAGTTATCGGCCGCAGCGTTGCCACTATCAAGCCGAAGCAAACATTTTCCACCCAGGCCCAGGGTTTGGAGCGTTTCAACGCTGCGGGCAATAAACGCGGTCGTTCCCGACTGACAATGTTGTTTGCCGGGTCGAAGTTCGCACTCAAGCATGTGGCCTTGAGTGCCCACATAGGCAAATATCGGGGCGTAACCATCATGGCCCTTATAGGTGTAGGAAACGCCTTCTTTCGAAGAGCCTGAGTGATCCAAAGGGCTCACATCGATATCGACGGGAACAAGATCAAGCCCTTCGACATCTACCTAGCCAAAGGGGCCCGAGGAAAGAAGTTCGGTGTTGAGTTTGCGTAGCCCCACATGGGTTCTGGCTGGGGGCAGGTCGTCGAAACGACGTCGGAACACCGGCTCAGAGGCTACTTTTTTAACTCCCCTTTTTAAGTCTAAAGGCATTCATAAAAATCTCATCACCCCGGTACAGGTCGATATCATTGAAATCGGTTCGACCGTTGCAAAGTAAGCCGATCTGGGTAAGGAGGATCTCCCGATCAGAGATCGCATCGGAGCGGCGTGGTTGAAAATTGGAGGGAAGAATCCGTTGAGCATGATCCTCAAGCAGCAGGCCGCAAAGATGATTTCCGCTTGTGCTGTTGAGTTCGCTCTTGCCAGTCTTTATTTTATATTGTTTCATATACACACCTGTTGGGGTGGGGTTGTTTGTTTGAATACGGGTATGCTCCCCGCTTTAGCCCAACAGGTAATGAAAAATCGTCAGATTTTATCTGACGGATTCAGGATTGACTATAAGGTTCGGTAAGCTCAAAATTTTTCTTAAAATCCCAACTTGATCTTTTTATGGGGTCTATTTTACCTTAGTTATACTCAACGTTTAGCTAAAATTTTTTTGGAAGGAAACATTCCGCAAGAACGAAAAAAATCTCGAAACAGAATAGGGATTGGTGGCGAAGGTGGGACTCGAACCCACGACACATGGCTTATGAAGCCACTGCTCTAACCGACTGAGCTACTTCGCCACAAAAAACATATAACCGTAAGGAAGTATAATAGGCTTTGTCAATACTCAGCCATTCTAATTTTGATTTCAAAATTAGAATGGCTCGTTCTTTGTTGTTGGTTCTTCTTTAATGGGAAGTTATTTTTTTAGTACAGATCAAATATGATCATGAACATATATAACCTACATTCAGCGATAAGGAACAGCCCGTCGTACCCATCCCTTGATCCGCCTAGCATTAGGTAAAGAATCTTGACCCACTAATAGATAACTAATAACTATTCCCAACATGCTAACCTCTTTGCGTATAAAAAACCTTGCTCTTGTCCAAGATCTTCGTATTCCGTTTCAATCGGGTCTTAATGTCATTACAGGAGAAACGGGCGCCGGTAAATCTATCCTGATGGGCGCTTTGAAATTGTTACTGGGTGAGCGGGCCGATAAATCGGCGATTCGTTCGGGGGAAGATGCTTGCCTGGTCGACGCGGTGTTTGAATTTCCGTCCACCACATCATTCGATGCTCTTCTTGCAGAAAATGGGGTGGATATGTGTGAAGGAATGCAATTGGTTATCCGTCGCATTATTAAAGCCTCGGGTACGAGCCAAAACATGGTGAATGATTGTCCTGTTACCTTACAATTGCTTAAACGACTCGGGGCCCTATTAGTGGATATGTACGGTGTCTATGACCATCAATCTCTCTTACATACCGATACACAACTTGATATACTCGATGCCTTTGGCTGTATCGACAAAGAACGCAAAGCGTATGAAAAAAAATATCGCGATTTTTGGGCGCTTGAGAAACGCAAACAAGAACTTTTGCAAAACCATGAAGATGTGGAAGCGCAGATCGATTTACTATCCTATCGCGTAAAGGAAATTGAAGACGCGGCTTTAGCAGAAAATGAAGAAGAAAAAATTCGGCAAGAACATACGATAATGGGTCATGCGCAACGTATTCTTGAATTATCGAATACAGCGCTCACGATGCTAACAGAAAACGAAGATTCTGTATTTAATACGTTAACCCATACGCAACGAATGCTAGATGAGTTAAGCCGACTGGTCCCCGACGCAGAGGATTGGAAACAGGAGCTTCATGGTTTAACGGTGCAGGAGTTGGGGACAACCATTCAGAGCTTTGTAAGTGGCATAGAAAGCGATCCTGCACGGTTACACTGGTTAGATGAACGATTAGCCTTGTATCAAAAAATGAAACGTAAACACGGGAACACTGTCTCTGAAATATTCGAAACCTTAGAAGCCTCAAAAAAACGCTTGAAAGATTTGAAAACTCGTAGCGAGCAGTTGGCTGATATAGAAAAAAATATGGAGCATATTTATTCTCAGCTTGAACAGACAGGGAACATATTGAGAGATAAGCGCCAGCAGGTATCCGGGGGGCTTTCAAAGAACATTACAAAAGAGCTAAAAGAATTAGGATTTTCACATAGAGCCTTTCGTATCCGCTTAAGCGCAACGACTCCGCAAACGTCGGGCATGGATGAGATTGAATTTGAATTTGCGCCCAATGCAGGGGAGTCTCATTATCCTTTACGTGCGATTGCTTCTAGTGGCGAAATTTCTCGTGTGATGTTGGCTACAAAAGCCGTTTTGGCAAAACACGATAAAATCCCTTTGTTGGTCTTTGATGAAGTCGATGCGCATATCGGGGGCGAAATGGGTACTGCTGTTGGGTGTAAATTGTCAGAGATTTCAACGTATCATCAGGTGATTGTCATTACGCATTTGCCACAAGTGGCCGTTTTTGGAAATACACACTTTGCGGTCAGCAAAGACGTAAAAGGAAACCGTACGTTTACGAATATTGAAACCATAGAAAAAGAGGGTCGTGTTGAAGAAATTGCACGGATGTTGGGAGGAAAGAAGATGACGGATGTAACCCTTCAACATGCACGTGAAATGCTCAAGCAGGCATAACCCCAGCCTTCATGCTTAATTTAAAATTAAGGGATAGAGCCTTTTGAGTCTGATCCGTGCATCTTCAGTGATAGAATGCCAATCCCGCGGTTGGCTTTTCTCATTTCGCCTCTGTGTCCAAGCAATCGCCTCTCGGCTTAAGGTCTCTCTATGAGCAAGGCGTCTGTCCAAACATTGACGCGATAAATGACTCAACTCTATCTCGGCCATATTCAACCCACCCGTAAACTCCACCGCCCAAATCCTTGGGGTGGTGAAGAACAACACAACGCAATGAGATGGGCTTCCTATACATCGAGCAAGTTCTTGTGCGATATCCACTCGTTACAAGATCCCCAACTCTTGAAGCAGTTGCAAAGTACCTTCTAAATCTTCTAAATCGCTGAGATCAATATTGGGTGCTTGAATGCTAGCGAGAGGAATAAGATTGGGGCTAGCAGGTACACCCGAAACCAAAGGGTATTCATGGGTTTCTTCTGCAAAATAGGTTTGGGATCTTTTAGAGAGCAAAAACGTTATAAAACGATTGGCGGATTCTTTTCTTTTTGATGAATCAAGAATCGAAATGCCTGCCACGTTTACCAGGGCACCTGGATCACCGCTGTGTAAAACATAATTTTTTGCAGGAAACTGTTTTCCATGTTCAGCGATGAATCTAAAAAGGTAATAATGATTTACAAAACCTACATCAATTTCTCCAGCCCCAACAGCGGCCACAATCGGTGTGTTTTTGGGATACACGTTGGGTTCGTTCGCCTGTATGCACGTCAACCATTGTCGGGCTTTTTTGTTTCCTTGAGTAACGCGGAGGGCGGTAACAAAGGCCTGGAAAGACCCGTTTGCAGGCGCCCACCCGATTCGTTTTTTCCATGTGGGATCACAGAATCCGAAAATCGTTTGGGGTAAATCCTCCTTTTTTAAACGATCGGTGTTATAGACGATCACGCGGGCTCGTCCAGAAACACCGATCCAATTTCCGTGTTTAGAGCGAAAACGTTTGTCAACACGCTCCAGAAGATCATGAGGGAGGGGGGTAAGCCGATTTTCCTTTGCTAACGCTCCCAGTGCACCGGCATCTTGAGCAAAAAACAGGTCAGCGGGGGAACGGGTTCCTTCTTCAAGAAGGGTGGCAGTAAGCTCCGCTGTTTTCCCGTATCGTACACGGACATCTATTTGGGTTTCTTCTTCAAACTTCTTGATTAAGGGGCCTACAAGAGTTTCGCTTCGCCCACAATAAAGAATCAGTGCTTTATCTCTTTCTGCTTGTGAAGCCGCCAAAGAGCATAGGAGCCCGCAGGTTGTATAGATGAGAGGTCGTAAAAAAGAGAGTCTACTTTTCATGTTATCCTGTTTTTGTTTTAGGTGTTTCAAGGAAGCAAATCGTCTGGCACACTTCGCATGCTTCCGCATTATGTGTACACGATATGTTATTTTCTTTTCGGAGCGCTTTCAGAAAATCTTTGGCCACTTTTTTGTCCGACGAAATAAAACGGATCAAATTTTGAAGAGCCATACTGTTTTCTAAGCTCAGTAGATGCTCAATTTTACACGCATCAATTTCAGCTTGTTCGGGGCTTACACCTAATACATTTTTGAACAAAGTTTCGAGAAGTTCACCGTTATGTTCCACGATTTCTGCAAGGCGTTTTCCTTCCTTAGAAAGGGAAAGGAATTTGTTTTCGTCTTCTTTTATAACCCCTCTTTTCTTCAAGGGTTTTAGACTAATAGAACAGCTCCCACGAGTAGTGTTTAACCGCTTGGCAATGTCGGTTACGCGTGCGTACCCCTGTGTATCCAAAAGTTCATGGATAGTCATTAAATAGTGCGCGGCACTATGTGTTAACGAGTTTTCTTCAAACGATTTCCATACGGCTGTAGACATAAACGATCCTTTTGACAAATTTTTTATCATCTAATATTTGACATTATATGCCGAATCATATTTTGTGTTATAAACCATTTGTTTTATAGGTCAATCAAAATCTAGAACCTTAAGAATTTTACACTTAATTCAGCGATCGCTTGTTTAAATGTAAGGTTTGGGAAGAGGCTTTGATGTAATACAATGGGGGTTAAAGATTCTACGCCGAGGCCCAATGCATTCGCTCGGGTTAACTTAAAGGCTCTTTTTGCTCAATAATAACGGGGAGTTCTTTTGATTTTTCTGCATTTAACGAAATATAGTGTTTCCATTTAGAAGGTACGCTTCCGACCTCAAAAATGGCGTCAACGGGACATTCAGGGATACAGGCCCCGCAATCAATACATTCATCTGGATCAATCCAAAGTGTTTTCTCATCTTCATGGAAACAGTCCACAGGGCAAACCGTCACACAAATGGTATTTTTGCATCCATAACATGGTTCTGTAATAATATGTGGCATATATTATATCCTATTCGTAAGGCATGTGACTGTTAAAAAAAGATGAGGATACGGGCCGGCAAATAATTTTCAATCTTTATATTGCTCAATGAAAAAAAAATCTACATTCAATAATTGTTTATGGATAAAGAGACCTTGTCTTCCTCTATACCTTTGGATTCCTCCTATACTGGTTCTTTGTGCTTCTTTTCTTCCTCTGGTCTATTTGATCATTCGAACAATAGGGGTGGACTCTCAGCTCCTTGACACGCTCTTACGTCCTCGCGTATTCGAGGTTCTTCTCAATAGTGTTGGCTTGGCCTTGGCGGTGACGGTAAGCGGTTGCATGTTGGGTTTCTTTCTTGCCTGGTTAACCACGCGTACGGATTTGCCGGCCAAAAAATTTTGGACCATTATATTGTCATTACCGCTTGTCTTGCCCTCTTATGTGGGCGCCTTTGCTTGGGTGGCCGCTTTAGGCCCTCGCGGCCTATTGCAAGGATGGCTCGAACCGTTTGGGGTAGAACGGCTTCCTTCGCTTTATGGCTTTTGGGGCGCTTGGATTATTCTTTCTTTGTTTTCATACCCCTATGTTTTATTGACGGTTCGTGCTGGATTCCGCGGGATTGATGCTTCGTTGGAAGATGTGGCACGGAGTCTTGGGAAAAATTCTTTTCAGGTCTTTCGCGAGATTTTGTTTCCGCAACTATGGCCAGCCATTCACGCAGGTGCGTTGCTCATTGCGTTATATACACTCAGTGATTTTGGTGCGGTGTCCCTTCTTCAATTCAATTCGTTTACGCAAGCTATATATAGCCAGTATATCGGGTCGTTTAACCGCGGTGTAGCTGCTGTTTTAGCATGCGTCTTAGTTCTTTTGACGCTTTTGATTTTACTATTTCAGTTTAGAATTGGAGGACGATCGCGCTATTACAGAAGCAGCGCGGGGGCCCTGCGACGTGTACCGTGTGTGTCTTTGGGAAAATGGCGTTATCCCGCTCTTTTTTTCTGCGGAAGTATTGGTATCTTTGCACTAGGTCTCCCTGTAATGGTTATCAGCTATTGGCTTATTCGTGGTTGGATCCACCATCAATCCGTTTTATTTGGCGCAGAGATTGTTTGGAACTCTGTATCGGCTTCGGGCCTAGCGGCGTTGGTGGCTGTGATTGCTGCGCTTCCTATTGTGATATTGGCGGTCCGGCATGCGCGACGTTCTACACAATGGTTGGAACGGAGTACGTATATAGGACATGCATTGCCGGGTATCGTGATTGCCTTTTCATTAGTGTTCTTTGGAGTCCGGTATGTACCTTTTCTTTACCAAACGCTTTTTATGTTGATTTTTGCTTATGTTGTACATTTTTTGCCGCACGCGGTTGGAAGTATTCGTTCTTCTATGTTGCAAATAAGCCCTCGCCTAGAAGATGCGGCACGGAACTTAGGGAAAAAACCGTTCCACGTTTTTTCTTCGCTTACCCTCCCTTTACTTAAACCCGGATTGCTTTCAGGTTTTGCATTAGTCTTTTTATCGTGTATGAAAGAATTGCCAGCAACATTATTGTTGGGGCCGATAGAATTTCAAACGTTAGCTACAAAGATCTGGAATGCAACAGAAGATGCTTTTTTTGCAAAAGCCGCTGGACCGGCTCTGATTCTTGTGCTTGTTTCAGCCATGTCCATTTGGATTATTTTTTCACAGGAAGAGAGTGAAAAAGGAAGATGAAAGATAAAGGCGAGGAAGAAGGTAGAATGCTGAATACTGAACACAGAAAGACAAAAACAGCGATTTGTTGTGAGAATCTCTGTAGAATCTTCGGAGAGGTTCCCGCTGTTTGTGGAGCTCATCTTGACGTGAACCCCGGCACCTTTTTTGCTTTATTAGGGCCTAGTGGATGCGGGAAAACAACGGTATTGCGTATGATCGCAGGGCTAGAGATTCCCGATGGGGGTGAAATCAAAGTGGGACAACGTGTCGTCGCTTCTCACAACAGGAATGTTTCTCCTGAAAAACGTAAAGTGGGGATGGTTTTTCAAGAGTATGCTCTTTTTCCTCATATGACCGTTGCTGAGAATGTCCAGTATGGTCTTGGCCGTTGCGATGATAAAAAAATGCGTTCCCAAGAAGTTTTGCATTTAGTGGGGTTAGAAGGAGTTGAAACACGTATGCCTCATGAGTTGTCAGGAGGACAGCAACAACGCGTGGCGCTGGCCCGTGCGTTGGCGCCTAAACCAGACGTCCTTCTTTTAGATGAACCTTTTTCTAATTTGGATGCGGCATTGCGTAATCGTGTTCGGACCGATGTCAGGCATATTTTGCGTCAAACAAAAGTAACGACCCTCTTTGTTACACACGATCAAGAAGAGGCGCTGAGTCTTGCCGATGAAATGGCGGTTATGATGAACGGTAAAATTATTCAAACCGACACGCCTCAAAACTTATATCGGTACCCTGCTTCTCATCAAGTAGCGACGTTTTTGGGCGATGCAAATTTCTTGCCAGGAAGAGGTAGAGGTCAAGAGGTTGAATGTGAGCTGGGTTCTTTTGCTACCCAAAACTCTTGTTCCCATGAGGTAGAAGTCATGTTTCGTCCGGAGGATTTGGAATTGATCGTTGATGCCCAGGGCCCTGGAGAGGTTGTTGACATCGAATATTTTGGTCATGATCAACTTCTCCATGTCCAGCTTGATTCCGGGACACGCCTCAAAAGTCGTTTTGTAGGCTCTAATGGGGGCCTGATCCCCGGTTCACGTGTGCAGGTACGAGTCCACGAAAAGGTTATAACGTATCCGTCCCCTTATGGATGCCCGATCAATCAGAAGACAGAGGTCAGGGGGCAGGGAGCAGAGATCCCTTAAGTACCTCTGACCTCTGTTCCCCGGACGTCTCAATCTGTTCTATGGCCCAGGCGGCATGCTCACGAATGAGGGGTTCGGGATCTTCGGCGGCTTTCTTTAAAACGGGTATGGCCTCTGTATTCCCCCAGTTTCCGAGTGCAACGGCGGCGTTACGGAGCAATCCTCTGCGCTTTGTTCGTGTGATGGGACTGCCTTTAAACCGTTTCTTGAAATCATCATTATCGAATTTGATAAGATCCATCAGGCGAGGTGCCGCAAAATCAGGATCATATTCTAAGAATCGTGTTTGGCCTGGTTTAGAATAGCGTCGCACCCAAGGACACATCTCTTGGCACGCATCGCACCCATAAATCCAGTTTTTCATAAGAGGTCGAAGCTTTAGGGGAATGGAACCTTTTAACTCGATCGTTAGGTAGGAAATACATAATTTGCTATTTAAAATATAGGGTACAGGAAAGGCATGTGTGGGACAGACGTCAAGGCACCGTCGGCAGTTCCCACAGGTTCCAATCTGCGCTTTATGGTCCGATTCTGTAGAGGATGGTGGTTCGTCAAAATCAAGTTCTAGATCCGTAATGATTTCTCCAAGGAATACATAGGAACCAAGATCCGGATGAATCAACAAGGTGTTCTTTCCTACAAACCCCAAACCGGCTTGTGAGGCGATGTCCCGTTCAAGAACAGGTCCGGTATCTACATAATAACGCGTCTTTATCTCCTCGCCTGCTTCGTGCTGGATAAAAACACTTAGCGTCTTGAGCATCGGCTCTATGACATCATGGTAATCTTGTCCCCATGCATATCGTGCAATACGTCCTCGTGAGGGATCATTCCAAATTTCAGGTTGGGGGTTCTTAATAAAATAACTCAATCCAACAGAAATAACAGACTGGGCTTGAGGGAGCACTTTTGTTGGGTTAGATCGACGCTCTGGGTCATTCGCGAGCCATTTCATGTTCCCGTGGAAACCTTGTTTGAGCCATTTATAATAATCATGGGCTCGAGGTGATTGGTGGGCTGGAGATACGCCTACAAAATCAAAACCAAGCTCTATGGCTTTATACTTAATACGGTCTGTTAATTTCATGAGGAAATTATGTTTGACATGTAAAACAAATGATTTATAGTCCGCCGAAATATAACTCGAGAGTTTTCGTTTAGTGTTCAATAACAAGGAGAAAAGTTAACACATTGAAGATATATCTTAAAAGAATACTTGCCCTGACTTTTTTTGTTTCTTTAACCACAAACGGTTTGTCTGCTGATGATGGCGATTGGCAAATATGGTTTGATCAAAGCATGGAGGGTAAGCTTTCTTCATCGTTAAAAACAAAGATGAATCAGCAATTAAAGTGGGGTGACCATGCGGGAGAACTGGTTGAATATAACGTTGAGCTTGGTTTAACGACAAAGCTGAGTAGTTGGTTTGACCTGGCCCTTTTCTATCGACAACAATATGAAAAAAAGGGAGCCGATTGGTTAGAAGAAAACCGTCCTCACCTAAACGGGACCATTAAATGGAAGTGGAACGACATCTCCTTTTCAGATCGTAGTCGTGTTGAACTTAGGATTAAAGAAAATAAAAACGATATTGTACGGTATAGGAATAAAATAACCGTTACATGCCCAAAGACCTGGACAAAATTCAACATTCAAAAATATATCGCTGACGAAATTTTCATCGATTCCGACAAAGGAGAGCTTAATCGAAACCGTTTGTATGTGGGGTTAAAAGCAAAGCCTCATGAACATCTTAAAGCCGATGTATATGGGTTGTGGCAGACTTCAGAAAAAAGCGACGAATGGACTGATGTTTACGTTGTGGGAGCAAAGTTAGGCATTGTTTTTTAGAAGAAGTTCAGGTTTTCTGAAAACGCTACTTGGACCTTCGTCAAAAGCGCGAATTCAAGTAGTAAGTGCAATATTCTTTGAGATAAGAGAAATGAAAACTTTATTGAACATTTGGTTAGGAGTTTTGTATCCACGGGTTTTTCTGGGTCTATTATTAGAGCGCTTCACGATTGAGGTGTCGCGATGTAGCACGAAGAAAACCAGCCGATTACCTCGTCGGGAGAAACCTCTTCGAACGCTTGTGTGAGCGCTTCAGATAGTTCCTGCGGGCTGCAAGGCTGCCCAACCGATTCTTTATCTTGCCCCACATTTTTTCAATGGGGTTGGAATCGGGGCTGTAGGGTGGAAGGAATCTTACATGGGCCCCACATGACTCAATGAGTTTAATGACCTTGGGATTGTGATGGACGCGAAGATTGTCCATGATGACGATGTCTTCAGGTGAAAGAGTCGGGAGAAAAACCCGGCGAATATATTCTCCAAAAACAGCCGTGTCTGTCGCCCCCTCCCTCTCCATGGCCGCTGTTGTTCCGTCCAGGCGGACTGAAAAAATCAAGGTGGTGGTACACCAATGTCCATGAGGCGTTTTGGCAAAAAGCCTGTTCCCGCCCAACGCCCGGCCCCGCAGACAAGTCATATTCGTTTTCGCCCCGGATTCATCAATAAAGACAAGGCGACTTGGATCAAGTTTGGCTACCTCTTGGATCCACTGCTTTCTCAAGAGATTTACATCCGCCCGGTCTTGCTCGCTGGCGTGAAGCGTTTCTTTTATACCGGCAGCCCAACCGATTCAACGCCCGCTGTACGGCCATGATCGACCCCTTCACGCCGCTCATGTTCTTGAGTTCTTCAAGCGTTGCATCGGGATGTTTGCCCCCCAGTTGAGCCAACGCCTTGAGCTGCTCGCTGTAGAGGGCCTGACGATGCCCACGCGGTCGGGGAGCGGTCTGTCCGGTTTCGTTGAAACGAGAGAGCCCACGCTGAAACGTTCTAAGATCTACACGATAAGAAGATACGATATCGGCCTGGGAACCTTTGCCCATTTTGTAGGCATCTATCGCACGCCGCCGGATTTCTGCTGTTGCTATACTCATGTCATGGAGCATAGATCTTCTAAAGAGGCATTTCAATCGTTAAATGCTCTAGCTTTGCCTTGGCCATTGAGCTCACGAAATTTGTATATAGCAACAGTACTTTCTTTACTGCTCTCTTGGTATGCAAAAAATGCAGCTACGTATGGCGACCGAGTCCAATCTAGTAAAGGCGTCGGAAAACCATGATGCCGAATATAAACCATAAATCCGTAATTCTCAGGAGATGAAGGTTCATCTCTATTCTCAAATACTGTTTCCCAGTTTTGATCTGTTAGCGATTCAAATGCCGCGATTGTCGGCTTAAGGATCTTTGTGTTGTATTCTATGATTGCAAGTAGTTCATCGTTTCGTCTTTCAAGTGTCGATTCAAGTTTCCACGAAGCACATTTATGGCCCCTAAAGAGGAGCTCGGAAAAATAGTAGTCCGCTTTGCTAAGGCGCTGCTCACCCTTTTGTAATTCCTTTTAGCCCAAATGGTTCGTGCAGAAAACCGCGTTTAACTGACGGATCCAGGATAGAGTTATCTGGAATTAATTCGGTATATCTTTTTGACATAGACATAATGATTATTCAGTCTATTTGACTTTAATAGAGAATATTAACGAATTTTAAGATTTTGTCAAATTGAAAAGAACGATCTATGAAGGCAACTTCAAAACCTAAAAAATTGCTTGATCAGGTTCGAGAAATCTTGCGAATCCATCATTATTCCATTCGAACGGAGCAGTCTTATGTAAAATGGGTCAAGGATTATATTTTTTTTAACGGGAAGAAACATCCTCAAGAAATGGGAATTCCTGAAGTCGAACGGTTTTTGACCCATCTTGCTGTCAATAAAAATTTGGCTTCAGGAACCCAAAACTAGGCGTTAAATGCCCTTGTTTTCCTCTACAAAAAAGTGTTGAGAAAACCTTTGGGTGAAAAGATCAATGCGGTTCGAGCGCGGAAGAAACAGCGATTACCGGTTGTTCTAAGTAAAGAGGAAGTTAGCCGCCTTTTAAAGGCTATGTCTGGCGTCCATGAGCTTATGGCACAATTGATGTATGGCTGTGGGCTTCGGGTTATGGAAGTATTACGTTTACGGGTACAGGAGCTAGATTTTGATCAGGGGCTGCTTCTGGTTCGTCGCGGTAAGGGCGATAAAGATCGCTCTACTATCTTGCTGCCCGAATTACATGTGCCTCTGAAGGATCACGTAATCTTTGTCAGAAAACTGTATGAACAAGATGTAGAGAATGGTACTTGCAATGTATATCTTCCTCATGCCCTTGCACAAAAGTATCGAGGGGGGCCCCGCGCATGGAACTGGCAATATGTATTCGCGTCCAAAAGCCTCTCTGTTGACCCTCGAGCAGGTGTAAGGCGTCGTCACCATATGGATGAAAGCAGTATTCAAAAATCGGTGGTGCATGCTGCTTGTTTGGTATAGATCCCCCAAGAAAGTTACCTGTCAGACCTTACGCCATTCTTTTGCTACTCATCTACTCGAAGCAGGGACCAATATTTGCATGGTACAAGAGCTTTTGGGTCATAAAGATGTAAAAACAACACAGATCTATACTCATGTTATGAAAAGAGACTTTCATCAGATCAAAAGCCCGTTAAGTATGTTGCTTCAGGCTACCTGATTGAAAAATTGATAGGATTAAAAAATGATTACGAAAGCTACAAGCTGTACCCTTGTTCTGGTCTTGAGTTTGTGCTGCTCTTGTTCAAAGAAATGGTATGTAAACGATCAAGGTGTTACTGGCGATATTTTTACGTGTATCCCGGGCGACAACACAAAAGGAACAAGCAGTAAAAAGAAACCTTTTGCAATAGTTAACGTTACTGTCGAGCACACACGATTTTCAACAAATAAAAAGGGAACCATAAAATCTTCAGTATGACCCTCCCCCGGACATCCCTCTTATCCCGGGGCATACCTCTGCGCTCAACTGGATTATCTGGGTTCAACAACGCAACGAATAATTGCATCTTATAATCGACTTAGGGTATAAACACATTTCGATAAATGTTGAACTGGCATCTTGTTTTCGTGGAGAGTGGTCTTATGGACCGGTCACATCTTTAAAATACCAACGTGTTACAAGGAGTACGGGTGAGCAAACAACCTTTTGTCCATTTACATTTTCATACTCAGTACAGCCTTTTGGATGGAGCGTGTCGTGTCAAAAGCGCCATGGAAACGGCACAAGCCCAGGGTATGTCTGCGGTCGCGATTACCGATCACGGTGTATTGTATGGGGCTGTTGATTTTTATAAGACGGCTAAAAGTTACGGGGTGAAGCCGATCTTGGGGTGTGAAGTGTATACGACGCCTGAAAATACCGGTATGACAGAACGAAAAACCGGTCGCGATGGCAGCCAATCCAATCATCTTGTTCTGCTTGCTGAAAACGAAGTAGGTTATCAGAACTTGGTACAACTTGTATCCAGAGCACATTTAGACGGATTTTATTATAAACCTAGGATCGATAAAGCCCTTCTTAGAGAATATAACGAAGGGCTTATCGGGTTATCCGCTTGTTTAAAAGGCGAGATTCCCGAGCACTGCGTGCGTGGCGATGTCGATGGGGCGGTCCAAAAAACCGAAGAATTTACTGATATCTTAGGCAAAGACAATTTCTACATAGAACTTCAGGATCACGGTATTCAAGAACAGCGTATTGCCAATGAGGGATTGCTTGAAGTGGCTAAACGTACAGGTCTTCCTCTTGTGGCTACCAACGATGTCCATTATATAGCGCCTGAACATCACACCGCCCACGACGTGATGATTTGTTTGCAAACCCAATCCGTTATGAGTGACCCAAATCGGATGAAATACCAGTCCGATCAGTTTTACATGAAAACGCCTGAAGAAATGTGGGACCTTTTTAGGGAATATCCTGATGCATTAAAGAATACATTGGCGATTGCAGAGCGCTGTAACGTTGAACTTCAGCTCGACAAAGAATTCCATTTTCCTCTTTATCAACTCCCGGAAGGTGAAAATCAGAAACATTATTTAGCCCAGGTTGCCAAAGAAGGGTTGAAGTATCGGTATGGTGTTGAGGATGTTGATCATCCAAAAAATGAAGAAGAAAAGAAGATTGCAGATCGATTTTACCATGAACTAAACGTGATCGAAAAAACAGGGTTCATCAATTATTTCCTCGTGGTCTGGGATTTTGTGCGTTTTGCCCGGGAACGCCACATTCCTGTTGGGCCAGGTCGTGGATCAGGAGCGGGAAGCATTATGGCCTATGTATTAGGCATTACGGGTATTGATCCATTACAATACGATTTAATTTTTGAACGTTTTTTGAATCCTGATCGTGTTTCACCCCCTGATTTTGATATTGATTTCTGCCAATCTCGACGGGATGAGGTTATTGATTACGTTAAAGAAAAATATGGACGCGATAGCGTGGCTCAAATCATTACTTTCGGGACACTAGGGGCAAAAACGGTTATTCGTGATGTGGGTCGTGTATTGGAAATACCCTTCAATGAATGTGATCGCCTCGCCAAATTGATACCTGAAGAACCTGGTATGACCCTGGAAAAAGCGCTTCAACAGAGTCCTGACTTTAAGAAAGCGACCGAAACCGAAGAACATGCAAAACGTATCATGCAACATGCACGTGTTCTTGAAGGGCTGCCTCGCAATCCTGGAACGCATGCCGCAGGCGTTGTTATTGGAGAAAAACCATTAGTAGAAATTCTTCCTCTTGCGCGTGATAAAGACAAAGAAGTAGTCACACAATTTGAGATGAAACCGTTGGAGCAAACGGGTCTTTTAAAAATGGATTTCTTGGGTCTTAAAACGTTAACCGTTATTCAAGAAACCATTGACCACGTTAAAAAAACAAAAGATATCGACCTTGATATGGAAACCTTGCCCATGAATGATGAGCCTACTTTCGCCTTATTAAATCGGGGCGATACCATTGGGGTGTTCCAAATTGAAAGTCAGGGGATGCGCGATTTGCTCAGAAGAATAGGGCTCACCTGTTTTGAGGAGATTATTGCGATGATCGCCTTGTTCAGACCCGGACCTATGAATATGTTGGATGATTATGTAAACCGTAAACACGGAAAGGTGAAAATCAAATATGACCACTCTCTCCTTGAACCGATTCTTAAGGAAACATATGGCGTGATGCTCTATCAGGAGCAGGTTCAGCGGGCTGCCAATGTGTTAGCCGGTTATTCGTTGGGTGAAGGAGATATTTTGCGTCGTGCCATGGGTAAAAAAACTATGGAAGAAATGACGCAGCAACGAGATAAATTTGTGAAGGGCTGCGCTCAACATAATAAAATTAATGCAAAAACTGCAGAAAAAATCTTTAACAATATAGAACGATTTGCCGGGTACGGTTTTAATAAATCACATAGCGCGGCATACGCTATTCTTTCTTACCAAACCGCTTTTTTTAAAGCCCATTATCCTTCAGAATTTATGGCCGCTTTGCTTTCTTCAGAAATGGGGAATGCGGATAAGCTTCCTATGCTTATTGCAGAAGCACAGGAAATGGAAATTGAAATGTTTCCCCCAGATGTTAACGAAAGCGAAGTGCGGTTTCGTCCCGTTATTAACGGCATGCGGTTTGGATTGGCCGGTGTTAAAAACATTGGCGTGGGTGTCGTCGAATCGATTATTAAAGAGCGAGAAATGGATGGGCCCTTTAAAGACGGGTTGGTTGAATTTTGCAGTCGACTCGATTCGAAGGCGAATAATAAGAAGGTGCTGGAAAGTTTGGTTAAATGTGGTGCGTTTGATTACACAAAACAGTCTCGTGGACGCCTTTTTAATGGGATTGAATTTGCCATCAATCGGGCCTCAGAAGCGAACAAAGATCGTCAGTCTGGACAAGGTTCTTTGTTCGATATCTTGGAAGACAAAAGTGAAGAATTTAGGAAGGATGAATTACCCCCAGCAGAACCTTGGCCGGCTAGCCAGATGCTTTCTGCAGAAAAAGAGTTGCTTGGTTTTTATATTTCCGGTCATCCACTAACAGCCTTTGAATGGACATTAACCCATTACAACCTGGCGAATATGAAGGAACTCAGCTCTATTGAAGCAGGAACGTCGACTCGAATCGGAGGGCTTGTTTCGCATTATCAAAAAAAGTTTACAAAACGAACTCAAGAGCCGATGGCTATCTTTCGACTTGCAGGGCTTCAAGGATGGGTAGAGGTCGTTGCTTTTCCGGACGCGTTTAGAGAGTATGGGGTTTATCTTCAAGAAGATGTGCCGATTATGATCTGTGGTGAGATTTCACAAGATGACCGATTAAAAATGATTGCGGGAGAGATGTATCCGCTTGAAAGAGTACATGACCATTTTACGCAAAATATCAGCATTCATCTTTCAGCCGCCAACCTCCAAGACGATCGGTTGGAGAGGATTAAGAGCATACTTCGACGACATCCGGGGAACATTCCTGTAACCGTCTGTTTGCAATTTCCAGGAGGTGAAAAAGTCTTTATTAAAACAGATCGCAGATTAAAGGTGTCCGCGCGGGAAAAGCTTGTCCATGAATTAGAGCATTGTATCGGGGAAGATTCTATTTATGTGGCCATCAACCGCAGTCCGTATAAACATGGAGATCAGGAACGGCGTAACGCAAAAGGGTGGGCTAAGCGTAAAGCCGGGTAAGAGGGGATGACAAAGGTAGGCGGTCCGTGATCTAAACGTGAGAAGAAAAGTTTTCGATGGCCTCAGATGTTATCCTACGCTTAATACATGATCTCTTGAGCTCAAGGAGCTAGCCGTTGAATCTTCCATTCTTGATGGGTGAAAGTATATTGGAAGCGATCATGAAGGCGACACGGGCGACCCTGCCAAAATTCAAAAAGGGTGGGCTTCAGTCGATAGCCGCCCCATGCAGGGGGAGCAGGAATTTTATCCGTATTGTATCTAGCTTTGTAATCGTTACATTTCTCTTCCAATATCTGACGGTTTGCGATGGGTTTACTTTGGGGAGAGACCCAAGCTCCAATTTGGCTTTCTGTGGGTCGGCTTTGGAAGTACGCTTCTGATTTTTTGACGGAGGTTTTTTTCACGGTTCCCTCAATTTTGATTTGTCTTTCCAAGGTCGGCCAATAAAAAAGCAATGCGCCATTAGGATTTTCATTGAGCTCTTTTGCTTTTCGACTTTCATAATTCGTATAAAAAACAAAACCGCTTTCGTCATATTCTTTAAGCAACACGGTGCGAATAGAAGGCCTTCCAACGCCATCGGCTGTTGCCAAGGTCATGGCATTAAAATCAATCAATTTTGCGTTTAAGGCCGATTTGAACCATTGCTGAAATTGCTCGAAAGGGTTCGCCAAAAGGCTCTCTTCGTTTAACGTTTCCTGTGTATATTCGCGATGAAGTTGAAGAAAGTTTTTTTGACCTATTTTCAAATTCTGTTCCTAATCTTTTTTAATACGCTTCCCAGAATGGGGATTTTTTCATATACGGTTCCCGCTACATCCCAATAGTCTTGTTGAAAAATGATCTTTCCTTCCTTATTATAGCGGACATGGGACATTCCCGTTGCGTTCATCGGACGATCTTTATACCGTTTGAGGGTAAGATCCATCCACCACCGAAAATAATAGTTGCCTTTATGGTTGGCTACATCCTGAATATCAAAGGTACAAGACTCGATCGTATCTGTTGACTCCAAAAAATAGTTTTCAATTTCATCAATACCTTCAACGGTTTTAAAAGGGTCGGCAAAAAAAGCGTTTTCAGCATAGAGATTGCGAACATTCTTTTGGATCTTTTCATGCGAATAGTCTTGGTAGAATTCAATAAATTGAGCCATCGCTCTTTTTACGGTCGCGGAATCCGGCTCCATAAGCTGTACTTGGCCAGCATCCGTTGTTTTTAATGCGTTTTGATAGAGCTGATTTCGATTTATCCTATTCTTTATCGGTGTAGAGCAAGCATTTAAAAATAATAGACCGATGATTGGATATATCCAGTTTTTGATCTGCATGAAAGATTCCTTTTTAAGTATGTAGAGAATAAGTTTGCACTTTCCAGGCAAGTCGGGCATTTTCCTCGGCTATACCCATACCCGTATATGCGTTTACATGCCGAATAGTATAGAACATCGAGATATATGAATCCATTAAAAAAAATATACAATATTTACCGAAAAATATTTTCCGAAGAAGAGAATATTACGTTGATCGACGGTTGTCCAATTGCGTTTGTCCATTTAGTATGCCTGACCATCCCATGGGTCGGGTTTAGCGTGACGGCGGTGATCGCTTGTTTTGCGGCATATGCATTACGTGTATTTTCGCTTACAGGAGGGTATCACAGATATTTTTCACACCGGTCCTATAAAACAAGTCGTGTTTTTCAATTTATACTTGCGTTTCTAGGTGGCTCAGCAGCACAATTAGGTGCCCTTTGGTGGGCGGCCCATCATCGGCATCATCATGAACATTCTGACACCAAGAAAGATATCCACTCTCCACACCGCCGGGGCTTCTTTTTCGCGCATATTGGATGGGTGTTATGTGACCGTTATTCGGAGACACAACTCGAACACATAGGGGACTTTGCTCGCTATCCTGAATTACGGTTCCTGAATCGTTTCCATATTATTCCTCCCTTAACCTTAGGTCTCATCATGTACGGGCTCGGATACTTTTTTCAGACTCATTATCCTCATTTGAATACGTCCCCTTGGCAAATGGTGGTATGGGGATTCTTTGTGAGTACGGTACTGGTCTACCACGCAACTTTTTGTATTAACTCCGTCACTCATATGATGGGGAAAAAACGATTTCGCATTAAAGACGATAGTCGAAACAGTTTTTTACTTGCTTTTTTAACCATGGGAGAAGGGTGGCATAACAACCATCATCGATATCCTATGGCCACTCGACAGGGGCTTTATTGGTGGGAAATTGATATGACCTACTACATCCTCGTCCTGCTTTCCAAGCTGGGTCTCATATGGGATTTACAAAAACATCCCCAAATGATCTACGAAGAAGCACGTCAAATCAAACAAGATATATAAGGCAGTCGGGATTGTAAAATCTGGAGAAAGATAAAGCCCAAGGTCTTGAAGGCGAGGTGAATTACTTTAAGGCGCACCGCGACCCTATAGATTATCAGGCTGCTAAATGAGGGGGTTGCCCTAAAGGGTCTGGAGCCATGGAATCGACCTGTGCCCAATTCCAAACCCGATTCAAACGAACCGGTCAATTTTGGATACCTCCTAGAAAGCATCACTTAATCGCTCTGGAATTAGCACGGCAGAATCATGACGGGGATGATATTTGGTAGTATGACCCAGATGCGCCTCAAATAACTAGCCGTTCTAATTTTGATTTCAAATTTCAAATGGCTGTGACTTGACTTCGTAAAGCAGACCGTTAAGCTACCCCTCTTATTTTTCGGGCGGTTAGCTCAGCGGGAGAGCGGCTGGTTTACACCCAGTAGGTCACAGGTTCGAATCCTGTACCGCCCACCAGGTTTCGTGTCGAACATCGTAATAATAAGAAGCCTGTCACGGCGTAGCGTGTCGTGTGAGCAAAGCCAGACTGGCCACAACGCTACGTTTTGGTGCAACCCTTATACTCCAGAAGAAAGGTTATAGATTAATGAGTTACAACAAAATTGAAGTTCCTGAAAACGGCGAAAAGATTGCCATGGGAGATGATACGTATCTTCAGGTCCCCCATCATCCCATTATCCCTTTTATTGAAGGGGATGGTACGGGGAAAGATCTCACTCATGCAGCCATGCTTGTATGGAATGCGGCCGTTGAAAAAGCATACGGAGGGACCCGTCAGGTTCAATGGATGGAAGTCTATGCCGGGGAAAAAGCAAACGAAGTCTATGGTGAACCCATCTGGTTACCTCCCGAAACATTAGAAGCGGTCAAAGAATTTCTTGTAGCCATTAAAGGGCCTTTAACCACACCCGTAGGTGGTGGGATACAAAGTCTAAATGTGGCCTTACGCCAAGAACTTGATCTTTATGTATGTTTACGTCCTGTACGTTGGTTCAAAGGGGTTCCCTCCCCTGTCAAAAATCCTGAACGTACGGACATGGTTATTTTTCGTGAAAACTCTGAGGACATTTATGCGGGTGTAGAGTGGGAAGAAGGAACGTCAGAAGTTAGAAAAGTTATTGACTTTTTACAACAAGAAATGGGTGTTAAAAAAATTCGTTTCCCTGAAACTTCAGGGATTGGCATAAAACCGGTTTCTAAAGAAGGAACGACTCGTTTAAATAAAGCCGCTATTCAATATGCCATTGATAACAATCGTAAATCCGTGACGCTTGTTCATAAAGGGAATATTATGAAGTTTACCGAGGGCGCTTTTTGCGACTGGGGATATGAAACCGCTAAAACCCATTTTGGAGCTCAAGACCTTGATGGCGGTCCTTGGCAAGTCATTAAAAACCCAAGCACAGGTGAGAACATTATAATTAAAGACGTTATTGCAGATGCCTTTTTGCAGCAAATTCTTACTCGCCCAGCTGAATATGATGTGATCGCTACCATGAACCTAAACGGAGACTATATTTCTGATGCGCTAGCCGCTTGTGTTGGAGGGATAGGAATTGCGCCAGGCGCAAACATTAACTATGAAACAGGGGTGTCAATCTTTGAAGCAACTCATGGTACGGCGCCCAAATATGCCGGGCAAGATAAAGTCAATCCTGGTTCCCTTATTTTATCCGGGGCTATGATGTTTCGTTATATGAGGTGGCAAGAGGCGGCGGATCTTACTATCACCGGGATCGAAAAGACCATTAGTAATAAGACCGTAACATACGATTTCGAACGATTGATGGAGGGAGCTACGTTGCTCAAATGCAGTGAATTTGGTCAAGCGATTGTCGATAACATGGAATAATCCCAAATTTGGAATCTAGGTCTATTCGTTATCGGTTATTAGGGTGCTTCAAAGGAATAAAGACATAACATTGGATATGGAAAAAAAATCCGATAGCCCTTTTTTCTCCCCAGATGCCATGCAGGAGGAAAGGGAAAATCTACGAGCTCAGAATAAAACCGTTGTATTCACGAATGGCTGTTTCGATATCCTGCATGTGGGCCATGTTTCCTATCTCTCCTTTGCAAAACAGCAAGGGGATATTCTGATTGTCGGCCTAAATTCTGATCAATCTATTAAACGTATAAAAGGGGTCTATCGTCCCGTTGTCTCTGAAAAGGATCGTGCATCCGTTCTCTTGGCGCTCGAATCTGTAGATTATGTCATTATCTTTAATGAAGAAGAGCCGGCATCACTAATCGAGCTATTACTCCCTGATGTCCTTGTTAAAGGGGAAGATTGGGCCCATTATGTAAGCGGGCGAGGTGTTGTCGAAGCAAATGGGGGGTGTGTAGTTCTTGCGCCCATGGTTAAAGGACATTCGTCTAGCGACATTATAGAGCGCATCCAAAAATACTATGGCGCTGGGCCGCGTTAATACATATAGACGCGGTAGTCGGTAGGTTTATTGCTCGGTTGGAACCCATACTTCAAGAATTGGAAAGCGTTTAACTAGGTTCTGTCCTGAAACTCACCTATTGGCGGGGAGTTCAACAAGTTGATATCCCAATTCTTTTGCCGTCTTTGCCATAGAAAAAAACCGTCTGGCCTTAAAACGTTCTTGGTAGACTTTTTCCCCCTCGTCTACATAATCTTGTCCGTAATGCAGCGTTCGATAAATGAGTATGGCCAGTTTACGTGCAAGAGCAAATACGGCCACGGCTCCACTCCTACGCCGAGCTACCCGACGATATTCAGCCCCCAAAGAGGAGTGTGATCGACTCAAAGAAACCACCGCCATTCGCAAGATTCCAGCCACCCGATTTGAACCCGTACCACGAGGGGGCTTTTTCTTGAGAGCTTTTCCTCCAGAAATCCCCATCTTTGGACAAAGCCTCAACCAACTCACAAAATGTTTTTTCGAAGAAAAATCACTCAGATTAAATCCCACCTCGGTAAGTATGACTTGCGAAACTCCAGCGCTTATCCCGTCAATACGCGTTAAATCTACTCCGGAAAATTGCCACAATATTTTTTGGTCTTCCTGCTCTCCTCGGTTACGTATCGCTTTTCGTTTAGCGGCTTTAGGATGCTCAGGGGCCTCTTTATTTTTCCGTTCTTGCGGAGTCATCGCTAACAACTCCTTGTGCAGTTCTTGCTCGTAATCGGTAATCTGTGCTTGGAGTTGGTCATAGAGCTTTAGGGCCATTTTAAGGTTAAACAAATGCTCTGATTTCCACGTACCGGTGAGGTGCTCAGCTATTTCTTTTTCGTTTTTTCCGCAACGAGAATCTCGCAAACACGCAAGGACTTTGGGGTCACGTTGACCTTCAACAATCCCACGTACAATCGCTAAGCCTGTTTTCCCGGTAATATCTGTTAGGGCTCGATGAACTTGGACATTCATTTGATCCAAAGCCTTTTGCATCCAGTTGACGGTTTTGGAACGTTCCTTAACCAGATTGGCACATTGGCGAGTCAATGCGCGGCATCTACAAATGCCTTCACTCGGTCGAAAGGATCCATGTAATAGGCCACAGCTGTGTAGAAGCTGAATCCATTGACAGTCCTGTACATCGGTTTTACGACCCGGGACATGGCACAGTTCTCTGGCGTTGACCAAGATGGGCTCTATTCCAGAAGCCTCCAGCAGTTCGTACAAAGGGATCCAGTAAATCCCTGTACTTTCCATGGCCACCGACTTTACTCCTTGCTCTTGGAGCCAAGCGATCAGTCCGATTAATTGGGGTGTAGTGGATTGAAAAACACGCACGTTGGGTTCGCCGCTGATCAAGGCCGGACCACATACGTAATGCTCGCAAGCCCCCAAATCAATTCCAGCCACCTTCGGTTGGAGTATGGGTAAGCTTTGCACGGATCGTTTATTTACCTTTGTTTTTGATGCCGACATGATATCCTCCGGGTTGTGGTTAGTTGTGGAGGCTACGGCCCGAGGTGGCTATACAATGGATTCTGTCCTGGGGGAGTCGCCTGGAGCGCTCGCCAATGAATGATGGCCAACTCAGACCCAAACTTCGTATGGGGCACAAGGCACCAATATCTTTAGGGGGGCTTAACTGCCGTAGCTTTCATGACATTTACACCTTACCGGACTCCAGTTTCAACCCTGAATGATCCAGCAAAGAGACCATGCTGGTGGCGAAACTTCGGGGAGACTCTGTGCCAATAAGATTATTCTGTTATGCGCCATGGTGGCCTTCAACCTATTGCGCGGTCTTGGCCAAGAGGTCATCAAACGGGCTGGGCTTGCCCCGCAGAAAATCAACATCCCGCGCTGGCGAATCAAAACGGTTCTCAAAAATATCGTTTATTGCGCGGTTCGATTGGTCCGCCACGCCGGACGAATTGAACTTCACTTTGGCAAGCGTTGTCGCTGGTTTGAAGTGATACAAGATATTGCCCATTCCTTCGCATAGCCCTCCGTGCACCTTTAACAATACTCTAAGGCGACTGCCCAAGGAGGCCTACGCCCCAAAATGGCCAAATCAGAGTGAATCTGACCTGTACGCTCAAAAAATTCATCAGGGTGATACTTGCCGGTCCGAATCCGCCCAAAAGCGAGCATCTCAAGGAAAAAATTTTCAACTTTTGAGCCCCAAAACGCCTTCCGAAGCGATAGCTGACGGATTCAGGATATTGCTATTTTTCAAAAAGTCAATTTTTTGTTTCAAAAAAATCTGAGAATTGTAATATTAAATGCCCAAAAGAAGATATTGTAAAACAGGAGTGTTCCATGCCGAAATCTTCTAGATTTAGAAACTCGACAGAAGACAAAAAAAGGAGAAAGACATGGAACAAATCAAGAGTAGTATTCATCCCCGAAAAGGCAAGCATTTGACACAGAAAGAACGGATCATGATTGAAACAATGCTCAAAAACCCAGGACGTCCTTTGGAGATAGCTAGCTATCTGGGAAGGCATCGTCGAACCATAGAGCGCGAAATTAGACGTGGAGAGGTAGAGCATTTCGATACAGAGCTGCGAAAGAAGAAAGCATACAGCAGTGATCGAGCCCAGGAACTTCATGATCTAAATGCGACGGCCAAGGGACCTGAGCTTAAGCTTGGAAAGCATCATGAAACGGCCGTGTTTATCAGCGAGCACATTCTTGTTCACAAACGCTCACCCGATGTGGTTGCTCCTTTGCTTAAACAAGAGCAGAGACCTGCAGCGGTGAGTACAAAAACGCTGTATACCTATATTGACCAAGGTCTCATCCCGGGGGTGAGCAACGAGTCCCTATGGGAAAAACGAAAAAGACGTGCTATTAAGCGGGTTAAAAAGCAACATGCCCGAAGGACCAGCATCGAAAAACGACCTAAGACCGTAGAAAAACGCGAGGAATCTGGGCACTGGGAATTGGATTTGATCGTCGGCGGAAAAGGAACTTCAAAACCGGTTTTAATGACGTTAGTAGAAAGAAAGACCCGAATGCTAAGGGTGAGAAAACTTTCGGATAAAACACAGGCATCGGTTCTGCAGGCCCTCAAAGCGATCGAAAGATCGATGGGAGTTGGCCCATTCAGATCGATGTTCAAGTCGATTATAGCCGATAACGGGAGCGAGTTTCTCGACGTGGAGCAGATGGAACGTTCCGGATTTAGCAAAAAGAGACGTGTTAAACTCTATTATGCTCACCCGTATTCTTCCTGGGAACGAGGCTCCAACGAAAATGCCAACCGTATGGTTCGTCGTTTCGTCGCCAAAGGAGACAACATCAGAAAATATACCATCGACCGTATTGGTGAGATTGAAAAATGGATTAATAACTATCCTCGCAAGATCCTAGAATACAAACCCGCACAGGAGTGTTTCGATTTGGAGATCGCCGCATGAACAGAAGCTCTCAGGTCCATTTTTTGCGGCATTTAATTTTACAATCCACCAACTTATGAATAATTTAAAACCCATTGAGAAGTTGATCTCCACATTAAGCCGTCTACCTACAATTGGACGTCGGTCCGCAGAGCGTATGGCTCTAAAGATTGCTCGCGATCAAGCTCCGCTCGTACAGGATTTGATCACGGCTTTGCGGGAAGTTTCCGATAAAATCTCAACCTGTTCTTTATGTGGAAGTTTGACGACAAAAGATTTAAATCCGTGTAAACTATGTACTGATGTCCGTCGCGATCATTTGCTTCTTTGTGTAGTAGAAGATTCGTCTGACATTATCATTATTGAGAGCGCAAGGGGGTATCGTGGACGTTATCATGCATTAATGGGAAAAATTTCTCCCTTGCGTGGGGAAGGGATTCATAACTTGAGAATTCAAGAGCTCATTAAACGTATAAAAAAAGAGGGCATAAAAGAAGTCATTTTAGCGCTGAATACCGATGTGGAAAGTGATGCTACCGCTAGTTTTCTTAGCGATATACTTTCTTCAGAGTCTGTAACTGTATCTCGAATTGCGTTTGGGCTCCCTGCGGGGAGTGGTATTGCATATTCGGATCCCGTTACTTTAACACGGGCCATACAGGGTCGACAAAAAGTGTAAGGAGGAAGAGCCATGAGAAAGATTATCGATTTTTTAATGCGTTTATTTGGGAGAAAACATGAATGGTTTAAAGGTCCTGGACAGGAAAAAGGGCGCGTTGAGCGATGGTTGAGGGTGCCTTGTGCCGAAGGCGCTAGAAATTTTAACTTTAGAAAAGATTTTATGGATTATGACCTTGTCCCAGCTGAAGGGTTCTCTAATGACTTCGGGCACTGGTTTAAAGAACCGTTTAATCATGTAAAAGTAGGCGGGTATACACAGTATTTAGGCCAGCAGAGCGGTGGTTACAGATTCCTCGTTCGATGTGCCTTAAATCCTTCTATAAATGGGGCGGATGAGACGACGGGCTTACACGAATGTGGGCATGTTCGCTTACTTCCAGATATTCAAGGCCATCCTCTACGGTTTAAAAAATGTTTTCCCATATGGCGTTTTTCAATTCGTCCTAGATCAGAAGAAGATGATGATCTCTATTTGCCAGAGGTGGCCAGTATGGTCTTCGATGAAAATGGGGAAGTTCTTTATGAGGAGTCTAAAGAAATTTGAAAATTTGAAAGATAACAAGAGGGCTCTGTCTTTTTCCTGGATCCGTCAGTTAAACGTGGGATTTCTGTGCGAATGGTTTGGAGGCAAAAGGTTGCAAAAAAACGCAGGCGCACCCGCTGGGTACGTCGAGGCTTTTTTGTAATTCCTTTTGGCCCAAATGGTTCGTGCAGAAAACCGCGTTTAACTGACGGATCCAGGTTTTTGTGTACAAAAACTGAATCCGACCGTAGGGCTCGAAATAGAACCTACTCCAAACGCCCTCTGTCTGACTTTCATTGGCACAGAGGGCGAGAGGGTTCGTGGAGATTTTCTGTTGACCCCCTCCAACTTCTGAAATGAAACATGGCTTAAACATATTTCATCCTTCTCTCAGATCAAGCGCCTTCGCCTAGGCGTAGGTTGTGTGATCCGCATAAATATTGGCAAGTTAGGAAGGTCCGGTTGAATTTGGTCTCTCGTAATTATCGCACAAGTCCTTTAAAAGCGTGCGAAAACTGTGAACCGGTATGCCTTCATAAGCAGGCTTGAGATAGTTAATCAACTGGATCATCGTTTTCAATAACTTAGAGCGCTTCACGATTGAGGTGTTGCGATGTAGCACGAAGAAAACCAGCCGATTACCTCGTCGGGAGAAACCTCTTCGAACGCTTGTGTGATCGCTTCAGATAGTTCCTGCTGACTGCGGGCTGCAAGGCTGCCCAACCGATTCTTTATCTTGCCCCACATTTTTTCAATGGGGTTGGAATCGGGGCTGTAGGGTGGAAGGAATCTTACATGGGCCCCACATGACTCAATGAGTTCAATGACCTTGGGATTGTGATGGACGCGAAGATTGTCCATGATGACGATATCTTCAGGTGAAAGAGTCGGGAGAAAAAGTTGTTCCGTCCAGGCGGACCGAAGAAATCAAGGTGGTGGTACACCAATGTCCATAAGGCGTTTTGGCAAAAAGCCTGTTCCCGCCCAACGCCCGGCCCCGCAGACGAGTCATATTCGTTTTCGCCCCGGATTCATCAATAAAGACAAGGCGACTTGGATCAAGTTTGGCCACCTCTTGGATCCACTGCTTTCTCAAGAGATTTACATCCGCCCGGTCTTGCTCGCTGGCGTGAAGCGTTTCTTTTATACCGGGAAACCGATTCAACGCCCGCTGTACGGCCATGATCGACCCCTTCACGCCGCTCATGTTCTTGAGTTTTTCAAGCGTTGCATCGGGATGTTTGCCCCCCAGTTGAGCCAACGCCTTGAGCTGCTTTCTGCTGTAGAGGGCCTGACGATGCCCACGCGGTCGAGGAGCGGTCTGTCCGGTTTCGTTGAAACGAGAGAGCCCACGCTGAAACGTTCTAAGATCTACACGATAAGAAGATGCGATATCGGCCTGGGAACCTTTGCCCATTTTGTAGGCATCTATCGCACGCCGCCGGATTTCTGCTGTTGCTATACTCATGTCATGAAGTATAGATTTTCTAGCGAGGCATTTTCAATCGTTAAATGCTCTAGTACTCCTCCAAAATTAAATTGGCGAGTTAGGGTCAAATTAGACTGTTCCCAATGACGACAGGGGCCTTCCACCATCACAGCAACGCTGTGTAGGCATAGAGCCTGGGGTTTCAACCCCAGGAAGACTTGTGCCCTGTAGGGGCACTGTCTATTCTTCAGGGCGCAATCAGATGTGTTCCTGTTTCATTCCTGGGGTTGAAACCCCAGGCTCTATGCCTTTGTCCCTTTGGGACAATCCATAGGGTCAGTAAATCATTCACCCCCAATTCGCCAATTTAATTTTGGAGGAGTACTAGTGCACGATAAAGTTTACGGTTAAGTGATGAAGAATGAATATATTCGAGTGGGAGCAGATATTTTAATCAAACAGGTTCTAAGGTGAGGGTCTTTGGTCAGAAGTCAGGACCACCGTTTTTCTTTCACGCAGCTTGCTGCATGATTATTCGTCTTCAATAAATTTTTTAATCTGATCGATAACCTGGTAATGTGTAAGATCGAGTCCGATCGGAGTGATCGAAACAAGTCCATTTTCAATCGCTTCTATGTCTGTTCCTTTTTTATCGCCTAAAAGCTCCATTTCGCCGTCTAACCAGTAGTAGATATTACCCCGCGGATCTGTTCGTTTATGAAAGACCTCCTTGAAACGTGAATGCGCCATAGGCGTTACGGCATATCCTTGTATTTGATCTGTAGGTATATTAGGAATATTTACATTCAGTAATGTTTTTTCAGGTAGCTGGTATGGCAAAAACTTTTTGGCCAGTTGACGCGCAACATGACCTGCGGTATCCCAGTGCGGATCGGTAAATGTTTGCAGGGAAAAGGCCATGCTGGGAATTTTTAAAATAGCCGCTTCCGTAGCCGCCGATACGGTGCCAGAATAAATAATATTAATTCCTGTATTGGCCCCTAGATTAATCCCGCTGAAGACAACGTCTGGAGGTTGATTCAACAATGCGCAACTGGCTAACTTAACGCAATCCGTAGGTGTCCCACCTACGGCATGACCAAAAAACGTGTCTTTGTCATAAACTTTACTGGTTTTTATGGGGTCAAATAGTGTAATCGAATGGCCGACCGCACTTTGTTCTTCATTTGGCGCAACAACATGGACGTGGCCTAAATCTTTTACCGCATCATATAAGACTCGAATGCCTGGGGCATGTATACCGTCATCATTACAAACAAGAATATTCATGAGGAGATATAAGCAATTCTACATTAGAATGGCTAGTTATTTGTTTTGCAAGAGCCTGTTGCCTCATTAAAAAATGACACCGTAGCATATTAAAACTCGTTGACACTTATCACCAATACTTGTTGGACCCATTTCTGTCAAGAAATGGGTCGGGTGGATGCCTTTCTGTTCATTCTTTTACCTTCCAGGAGTTATCCACAGATCCGTCCCGGCGAGAATGGGCCCCATTCGCTCGTCGGAGGCGGGACGGATCTGTGGGTAACTCCGTGGTTGACTTTCACCTTTGCCTTTTTCGCCATGTTTTTGACTTCGCCTCAAAAAACGACCGCCCCAGATGCCCTGTATCCAACGATCTCTCAGAAGGCTTTGTCTTCTTTTATAAGAGAGCATTACCCCACGAAACTTCTGGAGATCCTTTCAAGTCAGGAGGGTGTTTTTTTAACCGTTCAATCTTTCGGAGATGCTCCTCGATCTGCTTTTTGAGCTTGTAGGGGTCCAAAACTTCATATTGACCTTCGAGGGCCTTGACTTGTTCAAGACCAAGCAGTTGGCTCTGAACCAGTCGCTCATAAGGGGTCTTGGCTTTGTCATATTTTTTGATATACCGGCTTTGGATCCGCTTTTTGGACTTCAGCTTCATCGATGGACAAAAAAAATTGTTATACTTTTCCCAGACAACATAGAGGTGGTTGATGACATCAACCAGATCAGGGTGTTCGAGTCGATCATACCCCAAACGTTGACGAACATGGGTCCAGTTCTTTTGTTCTACATGGGCATTATCATTTTTATGGTAGCTCCGTGACCGCGTATAGCCTACCGGCTTTTGACGGTTGCTAAAATAACGAACCAGGTGCCAATTTAAGAACTCCGAACCGTTGTCGGTATCGAATCCCAAAAGAGAAAAAGGGAGTTTTTCCTCTACGTCTTGGGTTTGCTTTTGAATCCCTCCATATCCTTTGTTCCAAACGGCACGTTGGGCCGTTCAACCCGTTACAATATCGGTATAGGTAATCGACCAGATGAAGTTTCCGCTCATCGATCCCCCACAATGGGCGACGGTGTCAGCTTCCAAATAGCCCGGTTGTTGAATATCCTGGTTGTCGATCCGCACAGGGATTTGATTTTTCAGGGTAGATCCTGGCTTCGTTGCGCTGTTTCGATAGCGTCTATACCGGCTCCTTTCTGAGGCTAATAATCGGTCAATAGTCGCTGGACTTATATCGAGCAATTTAGAACGAATGGGGGCCGATAAAGCGCTATAGTGTTTGCTATAATCTCTGAGCCAGATCGGTAAAGCTTGTTGCAAACGTTTGCCGAACAGGCGCCCTGTTTGGTGCCAGATCGTTTTCAAAGCGGCTAAAAATTCAGGGTTGGCATAATAGCTTTTTCGGCCACGCTGCTTGGCCGAACGACGGATTTTTCCGCCGAGCAGTTTAATGGCGTATTTACGCTCATAGCCACAGACTTGGCATACTTCATCAATGAGGCGTGTTTTATATCGTTTGCTGGCCCGTTTATACCGGTGACCCATTCGATGTATATATTCTTTTCTCGATTCGTAACTCATACTTTTCATGCCCCCCTTTTTGGGTGTCATCTTTTATGAGTCAACGAATCTTTACGGCTCCTAACCGTTTTTCGCTACGGTGTCATTTTTTGTGAGGCAATTCGAGAGGCTCCAAATTTCAAATTTTGGTTTGCACCGCAAGATAATGATTGTTAGCGTATTTTTCTAGCTGTGCTAGACGGGGAGGTAGCGGTGCCCTGACTCCCGCGTAAGCGGGATGACCTGCAATCCGCTGTAGCAGGGTTTAATTCCTGAGTAAGATATCAACCTAGGATGATACATGCTATAGATAGGTGTTGATAGCTAGACCCTATGTGGCGAATACGGGTGAACCCCGTCAGGATCGGAAGATAGCAGCGGTAAGTCATGTTGTTCGGGTACCGTAGTGTGTTCTGGCTAGAGTCTTGAAATAGTGGTTGTACGCCGATCGTTGGTGTCGAACAAAGGTGCACAGCTTTTTTAACAAATATTCGATATTCGAATTTCAACAGAGAGGGTTCATGTGTCCTATGAAGTATTAGCCCGAAAATGGCGACCTCAACAGTTTGACGACGTCGTTGGGCAAGATCATGTCGTTAGAACGTTGCGTAATGCCATTGAAACAGAGCGTATTGCGCATGCATACCTTTTTGTCGGTCCACGGGGTACAGGGAAAACGTCTATGGCTCGAATTTTTGCCAAGGCTTTGAACTGTGAAAAAAAGCTTACCGCATCACCTTGTGATGCCTGTGATATCTGTAAGGAAATTATTGCCGGTAATAACCTAGATGTGTTGGAGATCGATGGGGCTTCCAATAATAGCGTAGATCAGATTCGTGATCTTCGTGAAAGTGTTCGCTACGCTCCCGCACGTAGCCGTTTTAAGATTTATATTATCGATGAAGTACATATGTTGAGTATGTCGGCTTTTAACGCGCTGCTTAAAACATTAGAAGAACCGCCCACGCATGTAAAATTTATATTTGCGACCACGGAACCCCAAAAATTACCTGCAACCATTATTTCACGATGCCAACGATTTGATTTGCGTAGAATTGCTGCTGGACAAATGGTGCAACGTCTTCAAGAAGTAGCTAATGCTGAAAAGATCACGATTGAAGAGACTGCCTTGTTAGCTATTGCGCGTGGAGCGGAGGGAGGATTACGAGATGCTGAGTCTGCGTTAGACCAATTAATAGCTTTTCGAGGGGATAAAATTACCGAAGAGGATGTCTTATCCGTCTTTGGATTGGTTGCTTGGAGTACGCTTGAAGATCTTGTGGATTCTGTGTTGAAAGGGGACATTTCCGAAGTGATTAAGCTGATTGCCCAGCTCGATGAAAGAGGGAAGGATCTGCAACGGCTTATTTTAGAACTATTAGAATATTTCAGAAACCTTTTGGTGGTTATCTATACCGATGGAGTGGGGGCTCTGCAGGATCTAACCAAGACACAAATAGATGTTCTGAAACAGCAGGGAACATTGTCAGAACCTCCTCGTGTTCTTCAAATGGTCGAGGTTTTGACCGAAACAGAAGGTCGTTTAAGATATACGTTATCAAAACGTATACTGGTTGAAACGTCTCTTATCCGTTGTGCGCGTGTCTCTGTTGTGGTGAGTATCGATCAGATTTTAGAACAACTGAATACGTTAAAAATTAATTTTTCGGCGATGCCTATTTCCATGCCGTCTGAGTATAAACAGGAAGACATTCAGGCGAGTCAAGCTGTTCCAACGAACGAATCTCTTACAAGCAAGACTGTTTCTGCTATACCCTCTGAGCCGGAGCCTATATCTACAGGTGAGGAAACTGCCTTTCTAAGTGATAAATGGCATAAACTTGTTGATGAAGTCGGGCATATAGCGCCTTTAGCGAAAAATTATCTTTTAGATGGAAAGCCTCTTAGCGTTGTTGGAGATAAAGTAACGATTGGATTTGATCCTGAATTTGCTTCGAATAAGGGAAAAATTAGTTTTCCGCGTAACCTAAAAGCAATACAAAATGTAATGGGCAAGATCTTAGGTCGATCCGTGAGTATTGAGTTTTGTGTGCTTGATTCCAAAACAACGCTTCCGGGTGACTCTATTGTTGAAACAGTGAAGTCTGTTTCTAAAAAATTGGTTCCTTTAGAGGAGCTTGAGAGAAAGGAAGTTTCGAAAAGTAAGCGCGAATGGTTAAAGGATCCATCTGTACGAAAAACCTTAGAAGCTTTCAATGGAGATATCGCAGATATAAGGGAGTGATAAGAATTCGCTATTCGTTATTAATTATTGGTTATTTAGGAGAGAACTATGGTCAACATGATGAAGTTAATGAAGCAAGCTACTTCTATGCAAAAAGACATGAAAACCCTTCAATCTAAACTTGCTGAACAGTCCGTAGAGTTTTCAAGTGGGGGAGGGATGGTAACGGTTATTGCAAAGGGTGATATGTCGATTGAAAGCATAAAAATTGATCCTAAAGTGGTTGATCCTGAAGATGTAGATATGTTGGAAGATATGGTGAAAGCCGCTGTTGATGGTGCGCTTAAACAGGCACGAGATATGGCTGCTCAAGAAATGGAAAAAGTTACTTCTAGTCTTGGTTTACCGCCCGGAATGGACCTTCCTTTTTGATGGGGAGACAAATAATCCTAGATCCGGCAGCTAAACGTGGGGTTTCTGTGCGAATGCCTTGGAGACAAAAGATTGCAAAAAAACGTAGGCGCACCCACGGGGTGCGTCGAGGCTTTTCTCTAATTCCTTTTGGCCCAAATGATTCGTGCAGAAAACCGCGCTTAACCGCCGGATCTAGGATAATCAATAGGAATGTACAGATACCCCCATGATGGTCACTCCTATACATGTCTTAAGTGATCAAGTCGCCAACAAAATTGCTGCGGGCGAAGTGGTTGATCGTCCTGCTTCTGTCGTGAAAGAACTGATGGAAAACGCCTTAGATGCAGGGGCGACACACATTGATGTAGAAATCGTATCTGGAGGTCGTAAACTCATCTCTGTATCCGATAATGGTCACGGAATGGATCGTGATAATGCCTTGCTTTCTCTGGAACGACATGCCACCAGTAAAATCAAAGATGTGGATGATATAGAACGCGTAGACACGTTAGGGTTTAGAGGTGAAGCGCTTGCTGCCATTGCTTCCGTATCACGTTTTTCCCTCACAACCCGAACGGCGGAAGCGTTATGCGGGACGGAAATAACTGTTTCCGGAGGCAAAATCCAAGATGTACAAGAAAGAGGATGTCCGCCTGGGACTAAAATGCAGGTCCGTAACCTGTTTTTTAATGTGCCGGCTCGTCGCAAATTTCTTCGTACAGAACAAACAGAGCAGTCCCATGTCCGCCAGGTGTTCCTTGTTTATGGATTATCGTATCCGGCCGTTGATTTAAAGCTCACGGTGGATTCTCGCGAACTCTATCGTTTAGCCGGAGGGGCGACATTAGAAGAAAGATTACGTGATTTATATAGTGCGGCTTTTGTAGAAACATTGCGAGTCGTTTCGTATGAGCAAGATGGCGTAAAAATAACGGGGTGTGTGGGGTTGCCTCAAACGCACCGAGGAGATCGATCGGAGCAGTATATCTTTATTAATGGACGTCCGGCTAGTGCCCCCATATTGGGCGCTGCCATCAACGAAGCGTATCAGACCCTTATTCCTAAAGGACGGTATCCCCTGGTTTTTCTTTTCATTGAATTAGATCCATCCATGGTCGACATAAATGTGCATCCGACGAAAAAAGAGGTGAGATTTCGGCGTCCGGGTTTGGTGCGGGATATACTCATTGAAAGCATTCGTTCCGCTTTGACGACGGCATCGGCAGGGAGCGATTCAGCGCTACCTACTATGCCTGTACAAGAAGAATCCCGCTTCACCAAACCGATTTTAAAAATAGAAAATATGCCCACCACCCGCACATTCCAATATCCGCGTATGCCCTTAATTTCCGAAGAAACGGCTCAAGTAGACACTAGAGAACCCTCTTCTTCTTCTTTGCCTTTACCTCTAAACGATGAGCAGGACATCTCTTCAAAGAACGGACCGTGGACTTCCTGTCGTGTTTTAGGACAAGTTGGGGGCCTTTATGTGATTTTGGAAACAGAAGGAGGGTTGGTTTTAATGGATCCTCATGCAGCTCATGAACGCATACTCTTTGAACGGTTTATGAACGAAGTTCTTGGTCATAAAGTGAAAGGGCAAGGTCTTCTTGTTCCAGAAACAGTAGAGCTGGGTCCTCAAGATGCGTTACGCGTAAGAAAAAACATGACGTTATTTGAAAAAATGGGGTTTGGAATTTCAGAATTTGGGGGTGATACCTTTATTGTTGATGCGATACCTAATTGTTTAGGCAATGTTTCAGCGCTATCTGTATTAGCGGATGTGGCCCATAGTTTTGAGCGAGGAGGCGCACGGGGAGGGACCGAAAAATGGGCGGAAGAAAAAGTGGCTCGAGCCGCTTGTCGGGCTGCCGTCAAAGCGCGGGATAAACTAACCTTAGAAGAAATTGAGCAACTTGTCGTTGACTTGGCTCGAGCTGAGATGCCGTATACGTGTCCTCATGGTCGGCCTACTCTGATATTGATGAGCTTTCCAGAGTTAGATAAGAAGTTTGGAAGGGCTTAGTCTCGAACCCCTGCCATTCAGCGAACAAAATGTCGGATCTAGACTTATTCCTTCATTGGTGATATGGAATCATCTCAAAAGAATCATCTTGTCCATATGAGGAAGGGGGAGCGTCCTGAGAGCTCCCCCTTAGCAACATTTAAGAGAGGGTTTCCGAATAGATATTCTTGAAAGCCTCCCGTAGTTCGCACTCTGACTTTGCTTTTTTAAGCGTGCTTTCCCAACAGACACCCATGGTGGCAATAACAGCATCTGCTTCCTTGTCGAATGTGGGACCCCAGGTTGCTTTTATCTTTTCCTTTAGGATCTCAACTTGGGTTTGACGCATCGCTTCGCAGAAAGATGCGCTCCACCTATCGACAGCGCACTCGATGGGGCACGCCTTGTCGCTTCTGGGTTTATCCGTCGAGCCGCATGATTTTTTTTCAGTACAAGTATTTGTGTTACATTCACTCATTGTCTACTCCTTATGTTTTTGTTTTTTTCGATCTGTATACTGTCAATATTCAACTATGCTCTATTCTTTTTCTCACCTCCCTCTTAAATACCCGTCAGTTGGTATGTATCGGGTAAAAAATATTTCACGTGTCAAATACCAGCTCCAGGTAGTTTCTGTAATGTTTCAAGGATTTTGCCATCACGTTCTCGTCCTTTGTTGCTTTCATAAGAATTGCAGATCCTTGAATCGTGGATACAAAATGCTGGCTAGGCCTTCGGTATCAATTTTTTTGTTGCTCGCATGGACTTTTTTAGCGGCCTGAAGATCTTTTTTAAAGGCGGAGATAAATTCCCGAAAGATTGCGCCGCATGTGGCCTGAATTTCTGGATAGGAGTCATGTAGCTCCTGGGCAAAGGTGCCTATGAGGCAACCCCTGTTCTCCGGATTTTTGGATATTTTGATCGTGGCATCTATGTAAGCGTATACACGGTCCAGAGGAGTGGATCCAGCAACCAGGACTTTGGACATGAGGTATTCGTTATTTTTATGCGAAAATCGGGTTATGAGTTGTTGCCCTAAATCTTCTTTATTTTTAAAGAAATAGAAGAACCCTCCCTTGGTGACACCCGCATCGTTGCATACTTCATCAACGGTGGTAGCCTTATAGCCTTTGTCGAGCATCTTGATCTTCCGCGGAATCCATCAAACGTATTTTTTTTTCAGGGTCTTGCGTTTTCATATCTGTAAATACCAACCAGTTAGTATCTAACATATCACGTTTGTATGTGAAGTCAACTGGATAGAAAATTTTTTTTGTAAAAAAATATTATGGTATTTGAGTTTTGCGTTTATGAAACAAGTAAACGTATATTCAATGGTCTCTTATAACCATGAACGAATAACTCAATGATTTGCTCTAAGATACCAAATACATTTTTTGAAGGAATACAAACACTGGATATTTCCCTTTCGGACCACTCGCTTAACCAACTTAATCATTACTTATGTTTGCTGCTGGAAACCAATAAAAAGTTTAATCTTACCGCAACCAAGGAACCGAATGAAGCGTGGCAACGCCATATATTAAATAGCTTAATACTCGTCCGATTTCTAGGTGATGGGGAGAAGGTTATAGATATAGGGAGTGGTGGAGGGCTTCCAGGTATCCCCTTGGCCATTGTACGACCTGATTTAACAATGACACTGCTTGAAGCTACGAAAAAAAAGCTGAATTTCTTGAAACAATTATAAACACACTGAACCTCAGACGCGTTCAGGTGATTTCGACCCGAGCTGAAGTTTTAGGTCACGATCCTCTGCACAGGAAGAGGTATAACACCATGCTTTCCCGAGCCCTATCCCCTTTACCCATTGCGCTTGAATACATGGCTCCCTTTACACATCCCACGGGCAGACTATTAGCGATGAAAGGCCAAAAGGCGGATGCGGAAATAGCGCAATCCAAACGTGCGATGAAAATGCTTAAAGTCAATTTTGTGAAAAAACATTTATTTTTTGTAGAGACTGAAAACGAAACGTGTGTAGTAGAACTGATGCCCGTTAAAGAGACACCCGGTATGTATCCACGCTCTGTGGGAACCGCTAAGCAAAAACCATTATGAACAAGAGAATGAACGGATGGTTCATATAGCAAAACGATATACCGCGCGCGTATTAGAAAATAAGCAACTCTCGTCAACAGGCTATGCATTAATTCTTGAAAGGGGAAATATGTCTTTTCAGGCCGGGCGCCTCATTACCCTGCACGGAGAGGATATTACCCAAGACCGCAGTTATACAATCGCTAGCGGAGAACAAGACCGGTATATTGAAGTGCTGTATCGTTTGATTCCAACAGGTCAATTAACACCGAAGCTGGTACATTTAAAGGCGGGAGACGCTATTGATTTTTCCGGTCCTTACGGGGCATTTGTTCTGCGCAACACACAATGCTCACTTGTCTTTATTGCGACAGGGACCGGTATGGCTCCGTGCCGATCTTATATTCGGACATATCCACACTTATCGCTGACATTAATACATGGTGTAAGCCAAGCAGAAGACCTTTTTTATCGGGAAGAGTTTAATGGGTATACCTATGTTCCTTGTTTATCTCAACCACTGGGTTCGGAACCCCCAAGCCACGTACTTGACGTGATCCATGAATTGGACCTTAACCCCAAAACACACTTTTATCTTTGCGGTTCCTATGAAATGATTATTGACGCACATCGTGTTCTTCGCGAAAGAAACATTGATGATTCTTGTATATTTACGGAAGAATATTATTACAAATGAGGTTTTTGATTGATGAAAGAATTAGACCTGAATCCGTCAGATAAAATCTGATGATTTTTCATTACCTGTTGGGCTAAAGCGGGGAGCATACCCGTATTCAAACAAACAACCCCACCCCAACAGGTGTGTATATGAAACAATATAAAATAAAGACTGGCAAGGGCGAACTCAACAGCACAAGCGGAAATCATCTTTGCGACCTGCTGCTTGAGGATCATGCTCAACGGATTCTTCCCTCCAATTTTCAACCACGCCGCTCCGATGCGATCTCTGATCGGGAGATCCTCCTTACCCAGATCGGCTTACTTTGCAACGGTCGAACCGATTTCAATGATATCGACCTGTACCGGGGTGATGAGATTTTTATGAATGCCTTTGGACTTAAAAAGGGGAGTTAAAAAGGTAGCCTCTGAGCCGATGTTCCGACGTCGTTTCGACGACCTGCCCCCACCCAGAACCCATGTGGGGCTACGCAAACTCAACACCGAACTTCTTTCCTCGGGCCCCTTTGGCTAGGTAGATGTCGAAGGGCTTGATCTTGTTCCCGTCGATATCGATGTGAGCCCTTTGGATCACTCAGGCTCTTCGAAAGAAGGCGTTTCCTACACCTAGAAGGGCCATGATGGTTACGCCCTGATATTTGCCTATGTGGGCACTCAAGGCCACATGCTTGAGTGCGAACTTCGACCCGGTAAACAACATTGTCAGTCGGGAACGACCGCGTTTATTGCCCGCAGCGTTGAAACGCTCCAAACCCTGGGCCTGGGTGGAAAATGTTTGCTTCGGCTTGATAGTGGCAACGCTGCGGCCGATAACTTCGACGCTTTTGGGGATCATTATTTTATCGTAAAGCGAAATCCTCGCCGCGAATACCCTGAACAAATGCTGGCCCTTGCACGCCGAGTTGGAGACAAACAAGACAGTCGTGAAGGCAAGAACGTTTACACAGGCTTTTTCGGTCATTTCCATCCCGGTGGTGACCAAAACCGCCCTTGTGTCCCGGTGGCCTTCGAAGTGATTGAACGCACTATCGATATCGATGGTCAGAAACTTCTGGTTCCTAAACTTGAGGTGAACACCTGGTGGACGAACCTCTCTTGTCGTGCCAAGACGGTGCTAGATCTCTATCATGGACATGGCCCCAGCGAGCAGTACCACAGTGAACTCAAAAGCGATCTTGATGTTGAGCGATTGCCTTCGGGGAGACTCTGTGCCAATAAGATTATTCTGTTATGCGCCATGGTGGCCTTCAACCTATTGCGCGGTCTTGGCCAAGAGGTCATCAAACGGGCTGGGCTTGCCCCGCAGAAAATCAACATCCCGCGCTGGCGAATCAAAACGGTTCTCAAAAATATCGTTTATTGCGCGGTTCGATTGGTCCGCCACGCCGGACGAATTGAACTTCACTTTGGCAAGCGTTGTCGCTGGTTTGAAGTGATACAAGATATTGCCCATTCCTTCGCATAGCCCTCCGTGCACCTTTAACAATACTCTAAGGCGACTGCCCAAGGAGGCTTACGCCCCAAAATGGTCAAATCAGAGTGAATCTGACCTGTACGCTCAAAAAATTCATCAGGGTGATACTTGCCGGTCCCAATCCGCCCAAAAGCGAGCATCTCAAGGAAAAAATTTTCAACTTTTGAGCCCCAAAACGCCTTCCGAAGCGATAGCTGACGGATTCAGATTAGATATAAATAGTTTATTAGAATGTGCAATGGCGGCTGCATATGCTGCCGGGAATCATGCTGTCAAAGAATTTGATCGTCGAACAGAAGTGATTCAAAGAACGCAGCATGATGTGAAACTCGTGCTGGATCGAGAAGCGCAGGATCAAGCGGAGGAATCCATCCGCGCCTTTTTCCCGGATCACAATATTATAGGCGAAGAAGGTTAATCCCTCTTAGATCCATCACGACCTAGTTGGATTATTGATCCGATTGATGGCACCGTAAATTTTTCATATGGCATTTCTCCTTGGTGTTCTTCTGTCGCTGTACAGGTTGAAAATCAAGTTCTGGCGGGCGCCGTATATATTCCTCCATACGAGGAAATGTATACCGCCACCCTTGAAAGTCCTGCGTTATGCAATGAGAAACCGATTCAAACGTCCTCGATCTCTTTGCTTGCTGACTTGCTGATTTTGACAGGACTCTCCAAAAACGCGCATGATGAATCAGAGCCCTTTAAAGGGCATGAGGCTTTAACGCGTAAAACCCAAAAAATCCGGATTATTGGCGCGGCTGCTGTAGATATTTGTCAGGTTGCCTGCGGCAGAGCAGAGGCCTATGTGGACAGCGGTATTTATCTTTGGGATGCCGCGGCCGCTGGACTTATTGCTGAACGGGCTGGCGCCTATACAAAAACCGAACCCTTAGGTGATTACCGAGTCAATTATATGTGTTCGAATACGCTTATTCAAAAAGAGCTGATTGCGACACTCTCGTGAGAGGCTCTTAAATTCTTGTTATAGTCCTGGATCCGTCAGTTAAACGCGGTTTTCTGCACGAACCATTTGGGCCAAAAGGAATTACAAAAAAGCCTCGACGCACCCAGCGGGTGCGCCTGCATTTTTTTGCAACCTTTTGCCTCCAAAGCATTCGCACAGAAATCCCACGTTTAACTGACGGATCCAGGATAGTGTCAAAGATGGCTAGACACGTAAAAACTTTTTTTTTGATAGCACTTATAACAGGTATCGCTGGATGCTTGTTGATGTGTGATACATCTCCCAAAGAGAAGGCTCCTTATGAATATGAAAAAGATGAGGCGCGATTAGTTCTTATGGGGCTGGTAAAAAAAATGAACTTTTGCGAAAAGAAAGACTTGATTTTAAAAAACAAATCCGTAGGCTTACCCGTTCTCTCGCCGTAGAAAAGGCGAAACTAGACGAACTGCAGACTCAGCAGCAGCGGATAAAACTCCGCGAGATATCAGGAAACATGCGGCAAGATTTCCTTACTCAAAAGAGTCTATATATATTAGATGTCAATGAGTCGTTGGGTTTGGCCGTCCTCGATGCAGGTAAATTCGACGCCCTTAAGGTCGGTATGTTTTTTGACGTTGTTAGAGATGATAAACCGATCGCACGTCTTCGTGTGATTGATGTGAGAGACCGCATTGCCGGGACACAGATAGAAGAAATAGAACGAAGAATATCGCTTGAACCAGGAGACCGAGTTCTGCCTTGGATAAACGGAGTAAAGACTAAATAAAATGGAAGTACAGGCTATAACGAAATTTGTGCATATATCGGCTTCTAAAGCTAGAGATTTAGCTCGAGCTATACAAGGGCGCAAGGCGCCTGATGCTCTTACCATTACTCAAAATAGCCCTAGAAAAGCTGGATTTTTGGTGGGTAAAACGTTGAAAGCCGCGATTGCCAATGCTGAGAATAATGCAAAGATATCCGCCGAGAATCTTGTTGTGAAGATGGCCGTGGTCGATCAAGGGCCGATCCATAAACGGTTTCGTGCGGGTGCGCGGGGTTCGGCAAAGCCGCTACAAAAGAAAACGAGTCATATCAAAATCGTGTTAAGCAATCACGTGAAAGCAAAAAAAGCATAGATGTGTGAAAGGAGACCATTTTGGGCCAAAAAGTTAATCCTATAGGGTTACGCGTAGCCGTTACAAAAAATTGGCGGTCTCGGTGGTATGCCGAAAAGAAAGAGTATGGTGATCTTCTTCATGAAGACATCCAAATCCGTAAACTGGTTAAGCAGCGGCTGAAGGATGCAGCTGTACCTGAGGTGATTATTGAGCGCTATGCGAGTCGAGCGAGGGTAACGGTATATACAGCACGACCGGGTATTGTTATTGGGCGAAAGGGACAGGATATTGAACGGTTACGCGAAGAGTTAGCCGTGCAAACAGGAAAAGAAATTTATATTGAAATTCGTGAAATTAAAGAAGCGGATACAAATGCCCAATTAGTGGCTGAAGTCATTGGGCTTCAACTGGAGCGGCGTGTATCGTTTCGTCGTGCGTTGAAACGGGCTGTTCAGATTGCTATGGATATGGGGGTTTTAGGCATTAAAGTAGAGGCTTCAGGTCGTTTATGGGGATCAGAATTAGCACGGCGTGAGGGCTATAAAGAAGGGAAGGTGCCTTTACACACATTACGGGAAAATATCGAATATGGCTTTGCTAAATCCAATACCACGGCAGGGAAAATTGGGATAAAAGTTTGGATTTGTAAGAAAGAAGAAAAAGTCGAGGAAAAGGAGAAATCTTATGCCTCTTATGCCTAAACGCGTTAAGCACCGAAAGGTGCAACGGGGCAATTATAAAGGTCACGCGAGTCGAGGGAACACGATTGCTTTTGGCGAGTATGGGCTCCAAGCATTAGGGCGTGCGTGGATCACCAATATTCAGATTGAAGCCTGTCGTGTGGCTGTCAATCGAACGATGAAGCGTAAGGGAAAGCTTTGGATACGGATTTTCCCCGATAAACCGTATACGCAGAAGCCCCTGGAAACAAGGATGGGTAAAGGAAAAGGGGGCGTTGAATATTGGGTGGCTGTTGTGAAACCCGGTCGCGTTCTCTTTGAAGTGGATGGAACTTCGGAGTTGATTGCGAGAGAGGCGTTTAGAATTGCAGCGGCAAAATTGCCGATACGAGCAAAATTTGTTCAACGTCATCGATAACGATTATGAAAACAAGTAAAATACGAGAAATGACAGACGAAGAACTCGATCAGCTTTACCGGGATACGCGTAAAGAGATCTTTAATTTGCGGATGCAAAAAGCAACTGGACAATTAGAAAACCCTTTGCGTTTACGGGGTGTTAGACGTGATGTCGCTCGTATTAAAACGGTTCTCAATGAACGGAGAGGATCAGCCGTCTGATGAATGAAGTAAGTGATTTAAAAAGAGGTTTGCGGAAGACAAGAGAAGGGCTCGTGGTTAGTGCGCGGATGGATAAAACCATTATTGTTTTAGTCGAGAGGCGTATTCGTCATCCCCTCTACGGAAAAGAGATGCGTCGTTTTAAGAAGTTTTATGTTCATGATGAAAAAAATGAAGCGAAACGTGGAGATAAGGTTCGTATTATGGAAACACGTCCGCTAAGTAAACTTAAACGGTGGCGATTTGTTGAAATTTTATCGAGTGGATTGGCCACCGGCTGAACACCTAACGAAACATGATTATAGAAGAAACAAAATTACGAGTAGCAGATAACACCGGTGCACGCAGTGTACAATGTATACGTATTTTAGGACAACGTAAACGGTGCGCTTGTGTTGGGGATATTATTAAGATATCTGTTAAAGATGCTCAGCCAGGGAGTATGGTGAAAAAAGGGGAGGTTCACGATGCTATCATTGTTCGGACTAAAAACGCGATTCGAAGATATGATGGATCTGTACTTCGGTTCGATCATAATGCGGTGGTCCTCATTGATGAACAAAAAAATCCGCAGGGCACTCGTATCTTTGGGCCTGTTGCGCGTGAATTACGCGATAAAAATTTTATGAAACTAATATCATTGGCACCTGAAGTGCTTTAGAAACAATTTGGAGTAACATGTCAAAAGCTCATATCAAAAAAGGTGATATCGTCGTTGCCATTACAGGTGATGATGCGGCGATTAAAAAAACAGGTAAAGTCCTTCAAATTATACCTCGTTTAAAGGTGGCGGTTGTCGAAGGTCTAAACTATGTGAAAAAACATATGAAACCAACCCAAGACAATCCGCAGGGCGGTATTATTGAAAAAGAAGCGCCGATTGCTCTATCCAACTTGAAACAATATGACCAGACCCAAAACGCCGTTGCGAATCCCGATAAAGTAAGGATAAAGAATGACCTCTACCCTTAAGTCAACATATATAAACGAGATCGTTCCCAAACTTTGTGAAACGAGAGGTTTTAAGAATAGACTGCAAGCGCCGCGTCTTCGTAAGGTTGTTGTGAATATGGGCATTGATACAGGTGTTGATAAAGATACCTTTAAAGCTGTTACGGAAGATTTAGCCAAACTGACTGGACAGAAACCGATTATTACAAAAGCCCATAAGAGTATCTCAAACTTTAAATTGCGCGAAGGCATGCCTGTGGGGGCAAAAGTGACTCTGCGCGGAGTCCGTATGTTTGATTTTTTAGAACGTTTAATTCATGTTATTCTACCCCGTATTCGAGACTTTCGGGGTGTTCCTCTAAAATCTTTTGATGGTCAAGGCAATTATTCGTTGGGCATCAAAGAGCAATCTGTGTTTCCTGAGATTAACCCGGATCATATTAAAAAATCTCAGGGCATGGACATTACGATTGTAACCACTGAAAAAGAAGATGAGCATGCGCGTGAGCTATTAACGCTCCTCGGCATGCCCTTTGCGCATAACTAACATGGAGTAGAGAACCCTTGGCAAAAACATCATTAATTGTTAAATCAAATCGAACCCCTAAATTTAGAGCGAGGACATACAGTCGATGTCGTCAATGCGGTCGGTCTCGTGGGTATATGAGAAAATTTCAATTATGTCGCATCTGTTTTCGAGAATTAGCTTCTGAAGGAAAGATTCCTGGAGTGACCAAGGCCAGTTGGTAATTAAAAGAGAAAGAATAGAAAAATGAGTTTATCAGATCCTATTGCGAATATGTTAACCTCCATTCGCAACGCCACTATGGCCAAAAAAGAGGTAGTAGAAGTTACTCACTCAATATTGAAAAGTCATCTCGCACGAATTTTGAAACGTGAAGGATTTATTACCGATTATGTGTCTGAAGCACACGATGATAAAAAAGTCATACGATTGTTTCTTAAGTATAACTTCGAACAAGAGCCCGTTATACAAGGGCTGAAAAGAATTAGTAAATCTGGACTTAGACATTATGTTTCAGCGGATAAAGTCCCTTATGTATTGAGAGGGATGGGAGTCGCCATTTTGACGACTTCCTATGGAATACTTACAGATCATGATGCGCGGAAGAAAGGGATTGGCGGTGAAGTTCTTTGCCATGTCTGGTAGAGATAAGAGAGAAATATAGATGCCAGAAAGTAGGCCATAGAAGGTGAAAAAAGGATTATGTCTAGAATAGGAATACAACCGATACCCATACCCAATGGTGTGACAGTAGAGTTTCAAGACTCAAATGTTATGGTCAAAGGGCCTCAAGGCTCTCTCTCGTGGAAGCTGCCTTCGTTTATTCGTGTAGCCACTGAGAACAGTGCGGTTTCGATTTCGCGTATAAGCGAAGATAAACAAGCAAAATCTATGCATGGCACAGCACGGAGTTTAATCGCGAGTATGGTGGAAGGTGTTCATAAAGGATTTACCAAAGAATTGGAAATACAAGGCACTGGTTTTCGGGCACAACTCCAAGGACAAAAATTAACATTGCAGATTGGATTTTCGCATAACATCGAATTTCAAGCGCCTGAAGGGATTACGTTGCAGGTCCCTAATGAAACACGGATTGTTGTGAGTGGTGCCGGCAAACAACTCGTCGGGCAAGTAGCGGCTCGGATCCGTTCATTTAACGTTGCAGAACCTTATAAAGGCAAGGGCATACGATACAAAGGGGAGCATGTACGTCGTAAAGCAGGGAAAACGGTTGCTTAATCATGAAAGTAGAAACTAAATCAGACTATAGAGTGCGTCGCCATTTACGTCTTCGGCACAAAATAACGGGCACGGCTCAATGTCCCCGCATGAGCGTATTTAAGTCGAATCAACATTTATATGTGCAGTTCATTGATGATGAGAGTGCATGTACACTGGCGTCTGCTTCGACATTAGATTCGCACGTAAAGCCTATGATTTCAAAACTAAATATAGAAAGCGCGGGTCAATTAGGAACGTTGGCGGCAGAAGCAGCTAAAAGCAAAGGGATCGAACATGTTGTATTTGATCGTGGAGGGTTTAAGTATACAGGGAAAATTAAAGCGTTGGCTGAAGCCTCCCGTGAGGCCGGTCTAAAATTTTAATCCAGCTGAAAGGCTGTGAAGGAACATATATATGGCAACTGTACAAAAAAAAGGGTTAAAAGAAAAATCTCAATTCGAAGAACGGGTTGTACATGTCAATCGTTGTTCAAAAGTTGTCAAAGGGGGACGACGTTTTAGTTTTAGCGCCTTAGTTGTCGCTGGTGATCGTAATGGGCATGTTGGGTATGGACTTGGCAAAGCGAATGAAGTGGCTGATGCGATTCGAAAAGGCACAGAAATTGCCAAACGTGACATGATCTTCGTCACTATGGTTGATAAAACAATCCCTCATGACGTTTTAGCACAATTTACAGGCGCAAAAGTTCTATTGCGGCCCGCTTCACCGGGTACCGGTGTCATCGCAGGGGGATCTGTTCGAGCTGTACTTGAATTAGCAGGCGTTCGCGATGTGCTTGCCAAATCATTGGGTAGTAACAATCAGCTCAATGTCTGTAAAGCCACAATCGTGGCTTTGAAAAAGCTGCGTTCCCGAGAAGAAGTTCTCGCGGGTCGGCAGCCTTAACTGTTAAAAAGAGGGTTATCAGTAATGAATTTACATTCGTTAAAAAACGTGACAGGGGCTCGGAAGTCGAAAACACGTGTGGGTCGCGGGAACGGTTCTAAAGGCAAGACCTGTGGACGAGGAACAAAAGGGCAAATGTCTCGTTCTGGGAGCCGTCGGAAACCTACTTTTGAGGGGGGACAAATGCCGTTGGTTCGACGGATTCCAAAACGTGGGTTTAAGAACAGAAACCGAAAAGTGTATGTGCTCGTCAATGTAGAAAGGCTAGACCGTTTTGAAGATGGAAGCGAGGTTACGGTAGATACGTTAAGGAAAGTCGGCTTAGCAACCGGCACCCTTGAACGCGTGAAAATCCTAGGTGTTGGTGAGTTAAATAAAAAATTAACCGTCCATGCTCATGCCTTTAGCGCGAGCGCCATCTCCAAAATCACAGCCGTGGGTGGGACCTTTAACGTCATTTCCTGAAGTGGATTTCAACCCCAAAACAAAAAGTTGATGTATCATCATAAAATTTAAATATGTTATCTGCTTTTCCCAATAGCTTAAAAATACCTGAACTACGGCAGCGTATATTTTTCACCCTTGGTTTGGTATTTATTTGTCGGTTAGTGGCGGCTATTCCAATCCCAGGCGTTGATGCCATTGCGTTAAAGCAACTCATTGAACAGATCCAAAACACGGCCGGCGGAAGTTTTCTCGGGCTGTACAATCTGTTTAGCGGTGGCGCCCTTCAACGATTTGCCGTGGGTTCGTTAGGCATCATGCCTTATATCAGTGCGTCTATTATCTTGCAGCTCATGACAGCTGTTGTTCCTGCGCTTGAGCGATTGGCGAGAGAGGGTGAAACAGGACGAGAAAAAATAACAGAATATACTCGCTATTTAACTATTATATTGTGTGTCGTCCAAGGATTTGGAATGGCGGTTATGCTTGAAAATCCAGGACAACTTGATATTAACCAGCGCGTTGTTTTATTCCCAGGCTGGGGCTTTCGTATTATGGCAGTCCTGACCATGACGACCGGCAGTATGTTACTGATGTGGTTTGGAGAGCAAATAACCGAACGGGGTATTGGAAATGGGGTCTCGCTTGTCATTACCGTAGGTATCATCAGTCTCCTCCCAGGTGCCGTACAGGCTACGGTGAATATGTTCACGCCTGTAGATGGTATAGCCCAATTCTCTATATTTCATCTGGTGGGGTTGTTGGTTACTTTGTTTCTTGTTATTGCAGGCGTTGTAGCCGTAACCCAAGCGCAACGAAAAATCCCTGTTCAATATGCTAAACGTGTAGTGGGGCGAAAGGTGTATGGAGGACAGAGCACCTATATGCCTTTGCGTGTAAACTATTCAGGTGTGATGCCCATTATTTTTGCCCAGGCTATTCTTATGTTTCCCACCAAACTGTTAAGTATGGTGGACATTGGATTCTTCAAAAGAGTAGGCGCGGCGCTAGCCTATGGGACCGATTTATATAATCTTATTTATGCGCTCATGATCCTGTTTTTTTCTTATTTTTGGGTTGCGACACAATTTAATCCTATACAAATCGCCGATGATCTAAAAAAGCATGGGGGATATGTTCCAGGCATTCGACCTGGACGGCCTACGGCGGAATACCTCGACAAAACTATGACGCGGATTACATTGGCGGGCGCGGTCTTTTTAACCATTATTGCTGTGATTCCTTCGGTGATGGCGCAGCGATTGGGTATTCCATGGATTGTCGCCTCTTTTTTTGGTGGAACGAGTCTACTCATTATCGTAGGTGTTATGTTGGATACTATGCGCCAAATCGAGTCTCATCTTTTGACGCGTCACTATGATGGTTTCCTGAAAAAAGGTAAGCTGCGTTCAAGGAGGTAGTCGTTGCTATTTGTTAATGTGCAAGGTTCTTGCCGAAGTAGTAAGTCAGCCATTCCTCGCTGACATGAGACCGACTTTGATCAGAGGTCGTTCGAGTCTATTCAAATCATAAAAGATATGCAGACGATTATATTGTTAGGACCCCCTGGAGTAGGGAAAGGTACGGCGGCTCAAGGGTTGATGCGTTCAGCTGACTTTACGCATGTTTCAACAGGGGACATGCTAAGAGAAGCCATTAAGTCGGGAACTTCACTAGGAAAAATCGCTAAAGCGTACATGGATAAAGGCGAGCTTGTGCCTGACGAAGTCATTATGGAGATTGTACAGAAACGGCTCAATCAAGGTTTATCCGCTGCAAAGTATATGTTTGATGGATTTCCTCGCACGCTCGAACAAGCGCGGCTTTTTGATGCACTGCTCGTTTCAAAACAAACTCAACTCACCAAAGTTTTTATCTTAGATGCAACACGAGAAATTCTGCTGGAGCGCTTAGCGGGAAGGCGTATTTGTAAAAATTGTGGCGCGGTATATCATGTAAAAAGAAAGCCTCCTAAACAGGAAGGGATTTGTGATCATTGCCAGGGAGAGGTCTATCAACGGATTGATGATAAAGAAAAGACCATCTTAAATCGGCTAGCAATATTCAGAAAGCAGACGGAGGGATTAATTGACTATTATAAAAATAGAGACTTAGTCATTCGTATCGATGCCAGACAAGATCCCGAGGTTATAAAAGCCATTATTTTGGAAGCCCTAGATATCCATGATAAAGATTAAAAAAACCAAAGAATTAGATCATATGCGTGAAAGCGCTCAGGTCGCATCAACCGTGCTTCATGCGGTTAAACAAAAAATCGCTCCGGGCGTAAGCACCGGAGAGCTAGATGACTATGCCTACGAACGTATACATGCGTTAGGCGCGAAGAGCGCTTTTCAGGGATATCGCGGGTACCCCGCCAACATATGCACATCTGTTAACGATGAAGTGGTACACGGAATACCCGGAAAACGAAAAATTGAGATAGGGGATATTGTTAGTATAGATGCAGGCGTCATTTATAATGGGTACGTAGGAGATAATGCAACGACGGTTGCCGTGGGTGTTACCGATCCAAAAATTTTGCGACTACTTAACGTTACAGAAATCGCATTAGAAACGGCTATAAGCAAGGCTGTAGCAGGGGGGCGCGTATCGGACATTTCTCATGCCGTTGAACAAGTTGCGATCGAGGCAGGATTTTCTGTGGTGCGCGATTTTGTAGGGCATGGTATTGGAAAAGATATGCACGAAGACCCACAAATTCCAAACTTTGGACCTCCAGGCCGTGGCCCTAAACTAAAAAATGGAATGACGCTAGCGTTAGAACCTATGGTCAACGTAGGGCAAGCCGACGTTGAAGTGATGTCGGACGGGTGGACGGTATTAACAAAAGACCGAAAGTATTCGGCTCATTTTGAACATACTGTTGCTATACAGAACGGAAAAGCCGAGGTTTTGACTCGGAAAAAAAAATGAAAAAAAAAGAGAATATTCTTCTGGACACAAAACTTATCAACGTGATAGATTACTCGGCTTTCTGTGCAGAATTAGATAACGGGCATAGAATTATAGCCTACACGAAAAGGTCAGATAACGATTTAACACAAAAATTGTATAACATGGGAGATCGGGTATCTGTAGAAATGACACCCTATGATATGTCAAAAGGGTGTATTGTTCTACAAGCAACGAGTATAAAACATGAAAGTCAGAGCTTCTGTTAAACGAATGTGCGAACGATGTAAAGTCATATGTCGTAAAGGCATTGTACGTGTGATTTGCACAAATCCTCGTCACAAACAACGGCAAGGATAAGGAGAAAACGTATGCCGAGAATCATGGGTATAGATATTCCAGGAAAAAAACGTCTAGAAATCGCTTTAACCTATATTTATGGGCTGGGACCCACTTTGGCTTCGGAAGTTATAGAAAAAGCAAAGCTAGATCCCAGCAAACAAGCAAACGATTTAGTTGACGAAGAAATTACATCATTGGCGAACATTTTACAGGCAGAATATAGAATCGAGGGAGATCTTCATCGGGAAGTATCACAGAATATACGTCGTTTGGTAAGCACAGGAAGTTACAGAGGATTGCGGCATCGGCGTAGCTTGCCGGTACGTGGTCAACGAACCAGCACCAATGCAAGGACCCGTAAAGGGGCGAAAAAAACCATTGGAGCGATACGAGGAAAAGCCGCTCGGTCTGCCTTTAAATCCGAAAAATAGTTTTAAGATTGAACCCATTATGACAGAAGAAAAAGAAATGCCGATCGAGACAGATGTAGAGGCTGCTAAAAATGTTGATGAACCCTCCGCACCTCCCACAGAAAACAAGGTGGAGGAACGGAGCCCGGACACGGGAACCGTTTCTGACAAAGAAGGACAAGAACCTGCAAAGGTCCCTCCAAGGAAACCAAAGAGCAAAGGAGGTAAATATGTTCCTTTAGGTATTGCTCATATTACTTCAACTTTTAACAATACCAGTGTAACCATCTCTGATAAAAAAGGGGATGTCATTTCTTGGAGTACGGCTGGCCGTTGTGGATTTAAAGGCTCTCGGAAGAGCACGGCGTATGCGGCGACACTTGTTGCCCAGGAAGCCGCTCGAACCGCTATTTCTTATGGATTACAAGAAGTTGAGATCCGTGTACAAGGTCCGGGTTCGGGCAGAGAGTCGGCTATACGGGCCCTGCAGTCTGCAGGACTTACTATCACAGCGATTCGAGATGTAACCCCGATTCCACATAATGGATGTAGACCGCCAAAGCGGAGAAGAGTCTAACCACGAACCAATTAAAAAGTAGAAAGTTATGGGTAGATATACAGGACCATCATGTAAACTTTGTAGACGGGAAGGGATGAAACTCTTCCTTAAAGGCGATCGTTGTTATATGGCCAAATGTCCGATCGAGACCGGACGGCCTGCTCCGGGTATGCATGGACAACGTCGTTCAAAACTTTCCGACTATGGAATTCAGCTAAGAGAAAAACAACGATTACGCCGTATGTATGGAATTCAAGAAAGTCAATTCAGACTTTTCTTTGATCGGGTTGCACAAAAAAGAGGGGTCACGGGCGAACTTCTTCTGCAACGTCTTGAAATGCGGTTAGATAACTTAGTCTATCGTCTAGGTTTTTCTTCCTCCAGAAAAGGGGCGCGTATGTTTATTACCCATGGTCATATTGAAGTGAATGGGGATAAAGCCTCCATCCCATCTATGGTCCTAAAACCGGGCGATACCATTCGAGTCCTTGATAAAAAAGAAAGCCGTGATTATGTTTCTCAATATATGGAAGCCGCTGAAAGTCGTGGGATTCAACCTTGGCTTTCGTTGAGCAAACAAGATTTTACAGGCAAAATTCTTCATGTTCCTACGCGTGAAGAGATCAATCCGATCGTTAATGAACAGTTAATTGTAGAGTTATACTCTAAGTAAAAAGAAAAAATAACACCATATGACCCGGTTCATGCCCGGTTCTGGGAGGAAGATACAATGCCTATACGACTCGGTCGTTTCGAAATGCCCAAACGGGTGACCAAAGACGAATCAGAAATTACAGAAACCTACGGGAAATTTATAGCTGAACCTTTTGAAGCAGGATATGGACGGACTATTGGGAACTCACTCCGTCGCGTTTTGCTCTCATCGCTTGAAGGGGCCGCTATATCTTCAATCAAGATTAAAGGAGCCCAACATGAATTCTGTACATTGCCAGGGGTTTTAGAAGATGTTACAGACATCATCTTAAATCTCAAACAAGTCCTGCTGAAAATGTACACGCGTGAACCACGCAAATTACATATTAGTATGAAAGGCGCTGGTGAACTAACGGCCGGCGACATTAAAACAGATGATAAAGTAGAGATCCTCAATCCAGATCATCACATAGCCACCTTAGATGTAGACGGCGCCGTGGAGATGGAACTCGAAGTCCGAATTGGACGTGGCTATTGTCCTGCTGAGTGGAACAAAGTCGAGGAACAAGAAATTGGTGTTATTGCTATTGATTCTCTATTTTCACCTGTCCGCAGAGTTAAATATGATATTGAAAACACGCGTGTTGGACGTCGAACAGACTATGATAAGCTTGTTCTTGAGGTATGGACCGATGGACGTGTTACGCCCGATGATGCCTTAACGGTTTCAGCGGCTATATTGCGGCATCACCTAGATGTTTTCGTAAGCTACGACAAGGATCTTGTTGAGTTTGAACAGAACGAAAAGCAGATTGATGAAGCCAAAGAAGAACTTCGTAAAAAGCTTAATGTGAGCGTAAACGAAATTGAATTGAGTGTACGTGCAGCCAATTGTTTAAACAATGCCAACATAACGACGGTTGGTCAGTTAGCGCAAAAAACCGAAGCCGAAATGCTTAAATATAGAAACTTCGGAAAAAAATCTTTAAACGAAATAAAAGAAAAACTAGTAGAACTAGAGCTTTCATTAGGCATGACCATTGATTCAGATTTATTAACGCCGTTAACGTCTCCAGTGAGTGAACCTGCAGAAGTGATCTAATCAAAAAAGGTATTCTTTCATGCGCCACAGAAAAAAAACCATAAAATTAGGACGAACGTCAGCGCATCGGGATGCTCTTCTGGCGGGCTTGGTCTGTAATCTCATTCAGGCTAAACGCATAAAGACGACATTAGCAAAGGCGAAAGCAGCCCGAAGTCTTGCAGAAAAAATGGTGACATTAGGGAAGAAGGGGACGTTAGGTGCGCGGAGACATGCCATTGCCAAGCTCCATAAAAAAAAGCATGTAGCGACCTTATTTAGCACCATATCTCCTGCTTTTTCTGAACGGTCGGGAGGGTATACGCGGATCCTCAAATTAGGGCAACGCTACAGTGATAGCTCTGAAATGGCTATTCTCGAGTGGGTTGACTTCACACCACCTGAAAAGACCGTTGCTTCGTCAGAATAAAAAAAGTTTCGAACCTTTGAATATCTATATTTCGAATTTGTTTCGATTTTCGAATTTTCTTGTACCTATGCCATTCCAGGTCTGTTCCTGTCCATGACTAGTCAAATAAAATTTTTTTGATTCATAGAAATGATACAAGCAAAGATTATAGGTGCAACAGGGTATGGTGGAGTGGGTATAACGGAACTTCTTCTTAACCACTCTGAAGTTGAGATAAGCTGTTTAGTGGCCAAGACCGATGCTGAAAAAAGAATGAGTGAGATCTATCCACATTTAGCCGGCTATTGTGAGATGCCTATTTTATTCCCAGAGGACTCCGAAGCACAGAAACCCGCTGATATCGTGTTTTTTGCTACACCTGATGGGATCGCCATGAAGAGTGCACGTGCCGAATTAGATCAAGGGGCTAAAGTGATCGACTATAGCGGAGATTTTCGCTTCCGAGCAGAAAATATATATTCGGAGTACGCACAACGATGGGGGAGAGCAAGTGATCATCAGGCGGTAGACTTAATGGCACAAACCGTATATGGCTTGCCAGAACTTCACGAGGCAGAAATTGCTGCAGCCTCTCTCGTTGGAAACGTTGGTTGCTTTGCCATCGGGACCATTCTTGGTTTGGCCCCTGTTGTGGCGGACCATTTGGTGGACTTAAATCATATTATTTGTGATTGTAAAAGTGGTGTTTCTGGGGCCGGGAAAAAGGCCCATGAATCCTTTCATTTTTCGAACCGGCAAGATCATATGAATGCGTATCGACTTACGGGACATCAACATGTCTGTGAGATTGAACAAGAACTAAGCGCCCTGGCAGGTAAGCCTGTTAAAGTAACCTTTACGACTCAAGTAGTTCCAGCCAATCGAGGTATCTTGTCTTGTCTGTATGCTCCTTTATTAAGTGATCTGTCCTATAAAAAATTAATGGATATATATGAAACATTTTATAGAGACCATTATTTTGTCAGGATTTTTGATAGGCATAGAGTACTTGGGACGGCGCATGTCCGGGGATCAAATTTTTGTAATCTTGTTGTGGATATAGATGAACGAACGAATACGCTAAGGGTGATCTCCTGTATCGATAATTTAATGAAAGGCCAGGCGGGGAATGCCCTTCAAAATATGAATATTCTCTTTGGGTTTCCGCAAACAATGGGACTTGACCATCCGGGAGTGTATCCGTAATAACACACACTAAAGGGTTTTCCTTAACATGATCTTGACACACGTATGGCCTTGAGTCCCTTTAACCCGCATATCTTCCACTCTCGCGCCGCAAAGCGGGTGATTTTTGCCGAAGACCGTGTATTTTCGGGGACGACGTATGCAATGATATGGCTTACCCCGAAAACACATGATCTTGATCAAAGCTCCCCGCGCTCTGCTTATGAGATGGTTCCAGCGATAGGACACGAGAGTGGGAGATATGCGGGTTAAAACCCATCGACAAATTTTCCATTTTTCTGAAAAAGTTTTCCATCGACGTATAACGATCCGCCTTTTCGAAGATCTTTGATCATATCCCAATGAAGAGCAGAGTTGTTTTTTCCCCCGGTCTCTTCATACGATTGCCCAAGCGCTAAATGAATGGTACCTCCTATTTTTTCGTCAAACAAAATATTTTTGATGAAGCGTTGAATCGCATAGTTTGTTCCAATACCCAGTTCACCTAAACGTCTTGCCCCAGGATCCATATCGAGCATCGAGAGTAGAAACTTTTCATTTTTTGTGGCGGATGCTTCGACGACTTTCCCTTGTTTAAACACAAGTCGGATCCCATCTATTTCGCGGCCTGCATGACAGACTGGAAAGTCATATTGGATCGTGCCTTCTGCTGAGTCTTCAATCGGGCCGGTAAAGATTTCACCGCTAGGCATATTGTAAATGCCGGGAGAGTTGATAAAGGTTCGCTTTTTAACGGACATTTTCAAATCGGTGCCCGGACCCACAATCCGTATTTGATCAGCTCCTTTTAATCGTTTGATCAGACGATCTTGCTTTCGGGCTAATGCATTCCAGGCCGCTATAGGATTTTTCCGATCGGAAAACGTAGCGTTATATACAAAATCTTCAAAGTGACTCAGGCTCATATCCGCATCTTGCGCATGTGCTTGGGTCGGAAACAGAGTGATAACCCATTTCTTCTTAATGAGGATTTCACGAAGTGGCTTTAATGCTTTTGAAACACGCACCTGTTTTTTCGGGTCGGCATTTGACAATGCTCGGGTATTCGGACTGGCTTCAATACGAATCGATCCGTGTATATGGCGTGCATAAGAGCGTTGGACCGATGTGACTTTATCAAAGTGATGAGGCTTCCCGTATGTATAAAATAGCTCTGTGGTTTTAGCAGGAGAGAGTTGAAGAAGAGGGGATGCACCGGATCGGATGAGTTCTTCATAGGTAGAAGTGACTAGGGGTTCAGCTTCTAAGCTACTGGTAATCGAGATAATTTCTTGAGGTTGAGCTCGTACACAGTATTTAACGAGTGTTTTTGCTAAACTTTTTATGCGTGGGTCATTCATGTTTCTACATAGTAATACGTGATAAAAAATGGTCAAGATTTGATTATTCTGGAGTCTTCATGATAGTGTTTCATTTCTCGTAACGGTTGTATTGGAATAGGTTTACTTTACTGAAAATAAAAAATCCGAAACCAGAAAAATGGTATGCACCAAAAAAGATTTAAAAAAGTAGCTATATTTATGGGGGGACTTTCTTCCGAGAGGGAGATCTCTCTAGCATCAGGTAAAGCGGTCGCTAATGGGTTAAAGGTGGCAGGATATCAAGTCCTATGGATTGATCTTACAACGCATGATGTCGAAGTCCCTGATGATGTAGACGTCGCTTTTATTGCCTTGCACGGAGCTTTTGGTGAGGATGGTTCCATCCAAAAAATATTAGAGAAGAAAAAGATTCATTATACCGGTTCAGGGCCCGAAGCTAGTCTACAAGCATTTGATAAGTGCCTAAGCAAAGCCGTCTTTGTTAAACATCAAATATCGACACCTCCGTATCAAATTTTACAGGCAGATTACCCTTTAAACCTGGCACTACCGGTCTTGATTAAACCGCCTTTACAAGGATCAAGTATAGGCATTGAACATGTCTTTAAAGAAGAAGAATGGGCGCCTGCTTTTAAACGTGCCTTAAAATATAATCAGCCCCTTCTTGTAGAACGTTTTATTCCGGGACGAGAGTTAACAGTGGGTATTGCTGGAGAGCAAATTTTGCCCGTTTTAGAAATCAGAGCCCCTAAAGGAAACTATAACTATCACGCCAAATATTCAAAAGGTATAACAGAATATCTTGTTCCAGCGCCTTTGCCGCATGAATTATCTAAAACGTGTCAAGATTTAGCGATGAAGGCCTTTAAAACGTTAGGGTGCTCTGGGGTAGGCCGAGTCGACTTTCGTATGAATGAAGAAGGAACACTTTTTGTTTTAGAGGTAAACACGATTCCGGGTTTTACAGAAACCAGTTTACTCCCTAAATCGGCTCTTGCTGCGGGGATTCCGTTTCCTGATCTTTGTGAGAAAATACTGAATGCCACATAACATACAGCTTTCATCTTTACTAATCAAAGAGGACCACTTACAGTTTTTGCCAAATGCTAACAGCTTTTTCGATAACAAACTGAGGACCTAGGACCAACACGAACAACGAATAACCAATAACTCTTCCAAGACCCCATGTGGTTTAACGACGCGTCTGTAACAACTAAAAACCGAAAGAAAAACCGAAGGAAGCCTGCCCGACAGCCTATACTTAGGGTCAATGCCCGTGTGGTGGATAAGAAAAAAGCGCGTACACGTCGTTGGAAAACTTTGCTGGTTATGACTGCGGCTATCGGAGGAACATCGTGGTTAATTGTAGCAGGGGTTCAGTCTTTGGGCGCATTGCTTTTTTCAGAAAACGAGAAATTCATTCTTAAACATGTTGAAATTCATAATCCCGGCGGTAAATTAAAGCAACGCCATATTAAAGAATATACAAACCTGATCGATGATCTAAACCTATTCGATGTCGATATTCGTCAAGTACGAAAAGACTTAGAAAGTGTGCCTCTCATTAAGAGCGTTACGGTTCAACGAAGAGTTCCAGACACACTGATTATCAATATTATTGAACGAACGCCTGTAGCACGTCTTAGCCATCGCGTAAAAGGATTCTATCTAGCTATTGATCGCGAAGGCTATGTCTTAGGCCCAGGGTCCCAATCTCATTATCTTCCTATCATTCAGGGGTATCGGCAAGCCGGGTTGGGCCCTGGAGATTATATCCAAAACGATTTTTTTCATGATGCATTGAAGGTCTTAGAGTATTGTGACTCGGCACGGTTAACACAGATCTTTAAAGTTAGCACGATTGGTATAGGCAATCCTGAAGCATTGGAAATAAGATTAGAAAACGAAGAACTTATCTATATGTCGAGACATAACATTGAAGCCAAACTCAAAAATCTTGCGCCTATCCTGCAAGACGCACGGAAAAAGGGACGACAGATTGAATATGCAGATTTAACAGTTAGTAAAAACTTCCCTGTAAAATACAGATGAGGGTAAACCTATTTGATGGTTTGTAGTGGCCGCGCAAGCGGCGTTATTTTGCAAAAGGCTCAAGACTTTTGGTTTTTAAGGAACGCGATGGCATCACTTCCACCTATTGTAGCTATTGAAATCGGAACGACCAAAGTCCGAGTATTGGTCGCTGAAGTTAGAGAGGATGAACACCTTATGATTACGGGTGTTAGAGATCAACCTTCTCGAGGTGTTCGCAAAGGCGAAATTGTTCACTTTGATAATGCTCTTTCCTGTGTGCGAACGGCATTCGATGAAGCTGAGATGCAGAGTCAAGTCACGATCAATGCCGTATATGTCTTGCTTTCGGGAGCAGATATTCAAGCGGGAACCAATAAAGGAAGTGTACCGCTGGTAGGGCCTGAACAAGAAATTCTTCCCGATGATATTCAGCATGTTCTTGATACGTCCAAAGCAATTAGCTTAGCAACAGATCGTGAAATTTTACATTCTATCCAGCAGTATTTTTATGTAGATGATCAGCAGCCTGTTATTGATCCCAAGGGGATGGAAGGCTCTAAGCTATCGGTTGATATGCTCATTGTTCATGGTGTTCGAAACCGTTTACGTAACACCATAAAAGTAGTCCGAAGCGCTCATGTAGAAGTACAGGATGTTGCTTTTAGTGGTTTGTGCTCTGCTTTAGCGGTCCTTACACCTGAACAAAAAGAAAGCGGTGCGATCGTTATTGATTTAGGAGGTGGGACAACGGATTACTTCGTCTATGCTGAAAAAGCAGTAGCCATGGCAGGTACAATAGCTGTCGGCGGAGATCATATTACCAATGACCTAGGGTTAGGGTTGGGTATTCCCACGGTGCAGGCCGAAAGGGTTAAAGTCGAACATGGAAGCGCTATGGTTGACCTTTCTGTCCGTGGTCAAAACATTTCTTTACCTGCAGAAGGCGGGTTTACAGGACGAAATGTTAAACTTGTTGATATTCAAACCATTATTCATGCGCGCGTATATGAAACGTTGAGTTTGGTGAGAAATCAACTGAAAGAAAAAGATTTTCTTCATCTAATTGGAGCAGGTGTGATCCTAACCGGTAGCGGATGTAAGTTAAAACGGATCGAGGAACTCGTTCAAAAAGTTTTTCAATTGCCTTGTCACAAGGGGGTGCCTCGAAATCTAAGTGGTCTTGCCGTTGTCACAGAGGGCGCTGAATATGCTGCATGTATTGGGATGTTGCGTTATGCGTTAAAAGTGGGAAGCAAAGAATCCTCAAGCATTCCGATTTTTTCTATGTTAAAGGGAATTTTTAGAAAATGAATCGTACAGAACAATTTTTAAATCTTTTTTGTTGCGTGGCATATAAGGTTACCGGCCTCCAACGCTTCTTCGTATTAGGATTTTTGTATACGACTCTTTGTGTACCAGGATCTGTTGGCAATGTTTATTCCGCTGAACCTGACCTCTGGTTTCCCGTTGGTGAAGAGTTAGTTTATGACCTTTATTGGGGGTTTATACCCGTTGGAAAGACACGTGTAACAACCGCGTGGGTTACCGAAGATGACCGTCAGTTATTAGCCATCCGGTTTCGGACAAAAAGCAACCGAGTGATCGCAAGCGTTTATCCGGTTGATGATTTAATAGAGAGTATTATTGATCCTGAAACCTTTCTTCCTATCCGGTTTACTAAACGATTGAAAGAAGGTCGTTATCGGTGTGACGAAACAACAACGTTTGACTTTGAGGTGCTAAAAGCCCATTGGATATCGCGCGTAAAAGATCAAGAAAAAGAGTATCCGATCCATTCAGATACACGGGATCTTGTTTCATTTATGTATTACATGCGATCTAAAGGTTTCCAGGTAGGAAACGATACTGTGTTTCAGGTTATGGCTGATGAAAAACTCTATAGTCTATTTATTAAAGCACCTCAAGTGGAGAAGATTCGTTTGAAACGGTACGGGAAAATACCCAGCTTAAAAATTGAACCAACGGCTTCTTTTAAAGGCCTTTTCGTACGGAAAGGAAAGATGCAGATATGGATTTCTGAAGATGACAGACATCTGATGACAAAAATCGTTGCGAAAACCCCTTTTGCAGATGTGAACATTAAATTAGCCGAAGTCCATGGGCCGGGTGATGATTTTTGGGTGCAGACAACCCCGAAGAAAAAATCAAAAAAAAGGCAACGCAGACATGGGCGTTAAAATGGCACGGATACAAGAAATAGTAGCATCCTTTCGCGATCAACAAATTTTGGTCGTAGGAGACTTAATGCTTGACCAGTATATTCACGGAAAAGTCGATCGGATATCGCCTGAAGCGCCTGTTCCCGTTGTCCGTGTAACTCACGAGGAAAATGTGCCTGGCGGAGCGAGTAACGTGGCATGGAACATCAAGTCTCTTGGGGGGACCGTGACGGTAGCCGGCATTTTAGGGAAAGATCAAGATGCAGAAACCTTAAAGCGTCTATTGCTCCAAGAAGGGGTCTCGATTGAACCTGTTATCTGTGATGAAGAAATGGCCACAACCGTGAAAACACGAGTTGTTGCGGAGCGTCAGCAAGTGGTCCGAATTGATCGGGATCGTGAAGGAAGTTATTATCCTAAAGACCTTCTTCAAATATTTTGTAAGCGTCTTGAAAATGTGGCCAAACAAGCGACAGGCATTATTATCGAAGATTACGGGAAGGGTCTTGTGGAACAAGATGTTGTTGATTGTGTCTTGAAAACCGCTAAAGAAACAGACATCCCAGTAGGGTTCGATCCAAAAGATAATCATGCATTGAACGTGTCAGGCGTGACATTAGCTACACCCAATCTGCATGAGGCCTTTTTAGCGGCTGGAATCAGAGAGCCAAACTCTATTACGGAGGACGATCCTTCACTTCAGATTGTCGGCAAGATTCTCTTGAAAAAATGGAAGCCGGAACATTTATTGATGACCTTAGGTCCTCTAGGTATGTGTCTTTTAACACAGGGGCATAAAAGTCAGCATGTGCCTACCAGAGCACGGGAGGTATTTGATGTAAGTGGGGCTGGTGATACAGTAATGGCGATGTGTCTTTTGGCCTTGAGCGCTGGTGCTTCCTTTTACGAAGCCGCCGAATGTGCAAATGCCGCAGCCGGTGTGGTCGTAGGGAAACTAGGTACAGCCACCTGTTCAAAAGAAGAGTTATTAGATTGTTTTAGATAATTTTTTTCTATACACACATGAGAATGGTATTGAAAGAGACTCCTATAAAAAAGAAGAGTATAGGCGTTATACCTACACGATGGGCGTCTACTCGTTTTCCTGGGAAGATACTAACACCCTTATGTAAAAAACCTTTGATTCAGTGGGTCGTAGAGCGAGTCCAGCAAGCAACATTTCTTGATCAACTATTGGTTGCCACGGACGACGAACGGATCAAAACCGTTGTAGAAGACTTAGGTGTAGATGTTGTTTTGACACGGAGCGATCATCCTTCTGGTACGGACCGGATTGCTGAAGCGATATCTGAATACGATGCAGAGATTGTTGTCAATATTCAGGGGGACGAACCGTTAATAAATCCTAACCTGATTGATCAGGTTGCTGCCGTTATAAGCGAGAATCACTCCTGGGATATGGCGACAGCAACGGCCCCCATCGATCGTGAACAAGATTTACATGACCCTTCTGTTGTAAAAGTAGTGTGTGACCAAGATCTTCGGGTTTTGTATTTTTCCCGAGCTCCCATTCCTTTTTCAAGAGAGAAAGAGCTCAGTCTATCCGTATCTTCTATGTATTGGCGCCATATTGGCATCTACGGATATAAGCGAAGTTTCTTGGAGAAACTGGTCAAAATACCTCCCTGTACGACTGAAAAAATCGAAAAACTTGAACAGTTGAGAGCCCTTCATATCGGTGCTCACATTCGAATGATTAAAACAGAAGAGGTTAGTCTGGGTGTTGATACGCCAGAAGATGTTCAGAGGGTCGAAGCTATTCTTCGAATAGAGAACGGATTTTAGCTTTGAAAATTTGATTTATTCAGGTTCGCTTTTATTGAGCTTTTCTAAAATGATATCTGTAATATCTAAATCTTTCTCTACATACAGCATGATTGACACGGCATTTAAACTTTGTCCTGACGAATCTATAACCAATGAAAAGTTTTGTGTTTTTGCATAGTCGTGTATGGTGCTCTTAATTTCCTTAACAATACGGTTACGAATACGTTCACTTTGACTTTGCAGCTCTTTCTTGCGTGATCTATCAAATTCTCGAATTTTTTTTTCAAAATCTCTTAATTCAATAAGCTTTTCTTCTGCCTCATCTCTTCTCTTTTCTTTTGTTTCCTCGTTATAAGCAGGGTTTCGAGCATCTTCTCTCATTTGGTTCAATGTCTCTTCAAGACCCCCGTACGCTTGAATGAGTTCTTTTCGGTCTTTGTTAAATTCATCCGCCTTCTCTTGAAGGTTTTGATCAGCTGACTTTGTTTTTTCATAATCGGTAAAGATACGATCTAAGTCAACAACGGCTATGTTCGCATCTAAGGCATAGCTCGTTGTGATGGTTGCCATAAGTATGGCTATACATGCACCATATTTTTTAAAAATGTTCATTCTATTTTCTCTCCTATTTTTGACTGATTCATGGTTTTTTGTCTAACAACTAGTACCCGATAACAAATAGAAAAACCCAAATATTCTATTTGGCCTGGATCCGTCAGTTAAACGTAGGATTTCTGTGCGAATGCTTTGGAGGCAAAAGGAATTGCAAAAAAACGCAGGCGCACCCGCTGGGTGCGTCGAGGCTTTTTTGTAATTCCTTTTGGCCCAAATGGTTCGTGCAGAAAACCGCGTTTAACTGACGGATCCAGGTTTTGGTTTAATACGCATATCCTAAATGAAAATTAAATCGTCCTGATGATCTATCATTGAAGAGATCCGTTTCTATTGGCCAAGCATAGTCAAGGCCTATCGGATAGCCAGGAATGTCTAAACGAATACCGATCCCGTAATCGGAATTGATATTATTCAGATTTATATCATAGGCCTTTTCTTGGACCAGACCCACATCATAATAGGTAAGGGCTCGTATACGTTTGGCAACGGGAATGATATATTCAGCCGTTAAATAGCCAGCGGTCTTTCCTCCAATCGGTTCACCTCTTTCATCTTTAGGACTCACATCACGGAATTTAAAACCACGTAATGTTCTATAGCCCCCTAAGAAGAAACGATCAAAAATCGGCACACGACCAGAACTGCCATATTCATCAACAACCGCGGTCCAACCGCGGATGTTAAAAACATGATCAAACCATAACGGCCAATAGTGTGAAGAGCGAGCTTCTAATCGGTAGAGATCTGTTTCTCCACCAAAGGGGCCTCCTGCTAATTGCCCGGTTAATGTGGTTCGATTGCCTCGGGTTGAAATAAAAACATGATCCCGCGAATCGTGGATAAATTGGAGCGTTCCAGCACTTTTAATGCGTGAACCGGCTTCTGCTTTAATAAGGTCAGATGCATTATCATCTACATTTAACACATCGATTTCCTCTAAACTGTATTTGGTCTTTAGACGATTATATCGGCCGACTGGTCTTCCTATACTGATACGGCCTCCAGTATTTTGTTGGTCGTAGTCATCACTCAAAAATCTTCTATCCCGTTGGAATACGTTTACTTCAAAGGAGAGTTTCCGATCTAAAAACCAGGGTTCAACAAACGTAAGATCTATATCCCGGCTTTTAGTCCCTACTTGGAGTCGTAATTTTAATTTTTGTCCCCCTCCCCGAAAAGGCCATCCACTGGCAATGTCAAAATTTCCCTGGCTAATTTCGGTATACCCAATTAAGTCATCAATACTAGAAAACCCAAACCCAACACTAAATTGACCCGTTCCTTGCTCTTCTACTTCTACGGCAAGATCGTATGTGTCAGGATCGGATGTCAGTTCAGGTTTATTGATGACCGATGAAAAATATCCCAGTCCTTTCACTCTTCGCTCACTCCGACGCACTTTTACTTCATTAAAAATATCACCCGGGCCTACCGCTAATTCGCGCCGTATCACTTTATCCTTTGTCACTGAATTTCCACGGATATGGATATCGCGAATATAGGCCAGCTTTCCTTCTTTAATATTGAATGTAATATCGATTTTTGACTGTTTGAGGTCTACACCAAAATCGGGTTTTACGCGTGTCTGAATATAACCTCGGCGTCCGTAGAAATCACGAATGGTTTGGACTGCGCGATAAATTTGTTCTAGCGAGGCAAGGTTTCCGGATTTTATGCCGATATTGTTTGAAACGTCTTTAATAGGAAATAGGGTGGCACCTTTTATATCAATATCTCTGATATGATATACCGGACCGGGTTTGATCGGCATGATAATATCTAACTTATTTTTTCGGACTTGTTCAATGCGTGGCTTGCCAACCTTAACATCAAGATGCCCTTTGTTTTTATAAAGGGTTTGAAGGATATACGCATCGTCTTTAAGAACATCTGGTTTGTATACACCGGCTTTGGTGATCCATGACCAGAGCCCCCATTTACGTTGTTGCATGGCGTTACGTAATGTGTGACTTGAGATAGGTTGCTTTCCCCCAAATGTAATGTGTCGGACACTTGCCCGCGTTCCTTCGGTTACATTAATGAGTACGTCAACAGAACCCTCAGACGGACCTTCATCAAAAAACCAGGATATCTCCACATCAGGGAAATATTTTTCTTGATAGACTGCTTTCAGCTTTTGTACAGCAACAGCTATGGTCGCTTCATCGATGAGGGCCCCCTTTTTGATTTCAAGCGTTTCAAGGGCTTTCTTATTTTTAAATTCTTTTCCACCGACAATATTTATCTGATTGACCCGAAATTTGCTCTCGACAATATACGTAATGGCAATACCATTTCCTATTTCTTCCACTTCTGCCCCTACATAGGAAAAACGACCCGTTTTATCTAAGGTTTTTATATCACGGGAAATCGCTGCACGGGAAAAAGTGTCGTTCACCTTGACACTAATATGGGCTAAAATCGATGCTTTGCTAATGCTGGTTATGCCCCTTTGCTCGACGTGTATCTCTTCGATGTTGACGGCTTCAACGGACCACAAACAGCAGGAGAATAATATTATAAAGATTAAGGGATAATGCCTGCGAATCATAATTCTTTCTCCATGGTATTGGATGAAAATTCATAGCTGTCATCAACTCCATGAGCACGTGTTTCGAAACTCATGAAATCTTCTTCAAAATTAAGGTACACTTCTCCAGTCGGTCCATTTCGATGCTTGGCCACATCAACAATCGCTAAACGGATATCGTCATGATCAGGGTCATCAGGATATTTACAAGGACGTCTTAATAAACAAACGACATCCGCATCTTGTTCAATCGCCCCTGAATCACGAAGATCAGAAAGTTTGGGTTTGGCTAATCGATCTCGAGTTTCTGGGGCACGACTGAGCTGGCTTAATACAAGAACCGGGACTCTTAATTCTTTGGCCATGGCTTTTAAAGCGCCTGAAATAGCGGCGACCTCGCGTTGACGATCTTGCGCATAGTGCGAGTAATGCATGAGCTGTAAGTAATCAACAATAATCAACTCAACGTCATATTTTCTCTGGAGCCGACGTGCGCGGGAACGAAGTTCAAAGGCTGAAAGACCGGCTGTATCGTCAATGATAATTTTCCCTTTCATGAGGGCATCTGCGGCGTGCATTAAACGACCATGATTAACGGTCGTTAGAATGCCACTGGCAAGTTGATGCCCGGATACATGGGCACGAGAACAGATCATGCGTCGGACCAGCTGTTCTTTAGACATTTCCAAACTAAAGAGGGCCACGGAACGGGGGGTCCGATCTTCATGGGTTCCTAAGGCAATATGTTCTGTAAAATTAAGGGCTAGTGAGGTTTTCCCCATGGAAGGCCTGGCGGCAAGAACAATCATATCACCGGGTTGAAATCCGAGTAGTTTTTTGTCTAAATCTTTATATCCAGTAGGGATGCCTGTGACCCCTTTTTTTTGTTGATAAATCGCCTCAAAATCTTCCATCGTCTCTTTGACTAAGTCGGGCCATGGTTGTATATGGCCATGTTGTATGTCTGAAATTTCAAAGAAAGATTGTTCGGTTTTCCCCAAGAGAAATTCGGCCTCTTGATCGGTTCCATAACAGGATTCAATGGCTTCCATCGAACGCTGAATAATGGTCCTGAACAGATATTTTTGATGAACAAGATCTATATAATATTCCGCATGGGCGGCTGTAGGTGTGCTATCAACAAGCGATTCAAGATAGGGTTCGCCTCCCACTTGATCGATGAGCCCTAAATCGCGAAGTCGTTCTCCAACCGTAAGCAGATCAACCGGCCGATTTTCGTGGTTCATATTGACAAGAGTTCCAAAAAGGACTTGATGCGCGTGGATATAAAAGGATTCAGGTATCGTTTTCCGTTCAACAGCCAGATCGATGACGCGTTCAGCATCCAGTAGAGCCGATCCTAAAACACCCCGTTCTGCTTCTTCGCTATAGGGGGGGAGACGGTCACTGCGTGGTGGATGGGAGAAGGAAGGGGCGGCTTGTGTTGTTGCCATTTTTTTATTCCTCAACAATCCAAACGTTTAAGGTTGACTGAACGTCTTCGTATAGTTTTATAGGAATTTTGAAAACACCTAATTCGCGGATGGGTTCGGCTAAAATCAGTTGGTTCTTCTCTAGATCAATGCCTTGGCCCTTAAGGGCTTTAAGAATATCGGTCCCGGATACAGACCCATACATCTTTCCTTGCTCACCCGTCTTCACCGGAAGGGTGCATGATACCTTCTCAATTTTTTCAGCTAGCACTTTCGTGTTTTCTAAGGTCTGCTTGTCATGAAGCGCTCGGTCGGCTTGCTTTTTCTTCAATTGTCGATGGTTCATTTCCGTAACAGGCGCTGCTAACTTCCTCGGGAAAAGAAAATTTCTTGCATATCCACGGGCTACCTTTAATACCGCCCCTTCTGAACCAAGTCCCTTCACATCTTCGATTAAAATAACTTCAGGCATATTATATATCTTCCTTTTTTCTGTTTAGGGGACCAAACCCATAACTCGAGCTCGACGGATCGCTTGTTTGACTTGGCGTTGTTGTTTGGCTGAAGCGCCGGTTGTTCGACCTGGTAAAATTTTTCCCTTTTCCGTCATAAATTTTTGTAACAGTTCATGATCTTTGTAATCCACAAAATGGATCCCTTCTAAATACTTACACGTTTTCTTTATAACAGGTCCTGTTAGCTTCCCATAAGGATCTTGTTGGTTTGAAAAACTTGTTGTTGATGATCTTGAATTTTTATACATAGATTTCACCTGTTTGTTTATCGTATCCTTTACCGTTCACACTAAAAAGGCAAGTTGTCGCTATCGTCTTCTCCGGCAGAAGAGATTGGGTGTTGTGACGAAAGGCTTGATTCGTGCACTTTTTTACTGGAGTGCGTATCGTCGCTCCGTTTGGGTTGCCCTAAAAATTGGATGCGGTCTGCTCGAACACGCAATCGGTTTCTCTTCTCACCCGATTCGGTTTCCCATTGATCATACTGCAAAATCCCTTCTACGAGAAGTGGCGACCCTTTGAATAAATACTCTCCACTTGTCTCAGCTTGACGACCCCACGCAACGACTCCAACAAAACACGTTTCCTCTTTTTGTTCTCCGCCCGTTGTATAAACCCGATTAATCGCCATATGTAAATCGGCGACTGCCGTTCCAGACGGCGTGTAGCGAACTTCTGGATCTCGGGTTAAGTTTCCTGCCAAAAAGACACGATTAAGTGATGCCATGCTCAACCTCCTTTGTTTCAGACTGTATAGGACTCTTGGGATGAACACATTGAACCCTAAAAACATCTTCATTTAATTTACATTTATCATGAAGAACCTGAACTTTATCAGGTTCCAGTTCTAGATTCATCACACTATATGTTCCGGCTCTTTGTTTTCGGAGCGGACGAGCAAACGTTTTTTTTCCTAAACGCGTCACACCGGAAACCGTTCCGTTTAATAGCGTGACCTCCTTTTTCACTCGCTTTATCGCTTCATCGATATCATCCTCTTTAATGCTCTCCGAGAATATAAACAAGGCTTCGTATGTATTCAATCTTTCCTCCTGATTTTTAATTTCTAATTAAATCGACTCATAGCCTGTTCAGGGCCTTCCTTAACAATGATTTCTAAAACATCGATAACTTGATCGAGTGCCCTGTTCACCATTTCTTCTTCGTCCTTTAAAAAATTTGATAACACATAGTTTACCAACGCTTCTCCAGAAGGTCTAGGACCAACACCCATTCTAACGCGAACGAATGCATCTGTACCCACCGCTTGTATAATAGATTTCAAACCATTATGTCCGCCTGCGCTTCCTTGTTCCCGAACCCTTATTTTCCCGCAAGGAAGATCGGCATCATCTACAATCACAATCACATCTGAAGTAGATAAAGCCTCTTTATCCATGAACAGGCCTACCGCATATCCACTCCGATTCATAAACGTCTGGGGTTTAACCAAGAGAAGGTCCTGGCCCCATTTGAATATTCTGCCTGTTCTTGCTGGAAATCGCCAGCATTTTTTAAACCGCATTTTTTCTTTTTCAGCAAACCGATCCAAGGCATTAAACCCAATATTATGACGTGTATAGCGGTAATCTTTTCCAGGATTACCAAGTCCCACAATCATCTTCACGGATTCGGGCCCCTACGAAGCTTTTTCAGCTGATTCCTCTCTATTTTCTCCGATCACTTCAGGTTCTGCACTTTGCTTAGCGTCTGTTTCCGTACTTTCAGAGGCTTCCTCTACACGGGGAGCAGAAACAGAAGCAAGCGCAATATCACCAGCTGTAAGCACGGTATATTTTTCAGGATCAAGTTGTATATCCGAAACCCTTAAACGCTGACCGACTTCAAGCTCGCTCACATCCACGTCGATGTGTTCGATAAGATCCGCAGGAAGAAATTCAACGTCTACGGTTTGGATCAAATGCTCTAACACACCGCCCTGTTGGGATACCCCGAGGGGTTCACCAACCAACATAACAGGAACCGCGACCTTTAGTTTTTTAGTCATAGAAGTTTCATGAAAATCAACATGGAGAATATCCCCTGAAATAGGATGATGTTGTACATCGCGAAGTAATGCCGTACGAGATGCTTCACCTGCCACATCTAAATCCACAATTACACTTTCACTGGTATGATGCCGAATGGCTGTTGCAAAATCGTGCTCTTTTACTTGTATACTTTTTGTAGGTTGCCCTTCGCTATAAATCACACCTGGCAACCACCCTTCATGCCGCATTCTCTTCGATTCAGCGGTTCCAAATCTTTCACGAATACAAGCGGCAATTTTTATCTGTTTTTCCATCTTTTTTTCTCCCGTTTAATTCCAATTACATTTATACCTGCCCACCCCAACAGGTGTGTATATGAAACAATATAAAATAAAGACTGGCAAGGGCGAACTCAACAGCACAAGCGGAAATCATCTTTGCGGCCTGCTGCTTGAGGATCATGCTCAACGGATTCTTCCCTCCAATTTTCAACCACGCCGCTCCGATGCGATCTCTGATCGGGAGATCCTCCTTACCCAGATCGGCTTACTTTGCAACGGTCGAACCGATTTCAATGATATCGACCTGTACCGGGGTGATGAGATTTTTATGAATGCCTTTGGACTTAAAAAGGGGAGTTAAAAAGGTAGCCTCTGAGCTGGTGTTCCGACGTCGTTTCGACGACCTGCCCCCAGCCAGAACCCATGTGGGGCTACGCAAACTCAACACCGAACTTCTTTCCTCGGGCCCCTTTGGCTAGGTAGATGTCGAAGGGCTTGATCTTGTTCCCGTCGATATCGATGTGAGCCCTTTGGATCACTCAGGCTCTTCGAAAGAAGGCGTTTCCTACACCTAGAAGGGCCATGATGGTTACGCCCTGATATTTGCCTATGTGGGCACTCAAGGCCACATGCTTGAGTGCGAACTTCGACCCGGTAAACAACATTGTCAGTCGGGAACGACCGCGTTTATTGCCCGCAGCGTTGAAACGCTCCAAACCCTGGGCCTGGGTGGAAAATGTTTGCTTCGGCTTGATAGTGGCAACGCTGCGGCCGATAACTTCGACGCTTTTGGGGATCATTATTTTATCGTAAAGCGAAATCCTCGCCGCGAATGTCCTGAACAAATGCTGGCCCTTGCACGCCGAGTTGGAGACAAACAAGACAGTCGTGAAGGCAAGAACGTTTACACAGGCTTTTTCGATCATTTCCATCCCGGTGGCGACCAAAACCGCCCTTGTGTCCCGGTGGCCTTCGAAGTGATTGAACGCACCATCGATATCGATGGTCAGAAATTTCTGGTTCCTAAACTTGAGGTGAACACCTGGTGGACGGACCTCTCTTGTCGTGCCAAGACGGTGCTAGATCTCTATCATGGACATGGCCCCAGCGAGCAGTACCACAGTGAACTCAAAAGCGATCTTGATGTTGAGCGATTGCCTTCGGGGAGACTCTGTGCCAATAAGATTATTCTGTTATGCGCCATGGTGGCCTTCGCATAGCCCTCCGTGCACCTTTAACAATACTCTAAGGCGACTGCCCAAGGAGGCCTACGCCCCAAAATAGTCAAATCAGAGTGAATCTAACCTGTGCGCTCAAAAAATTCATCAGGGTGATACTTGCCGGTCCCAATCCGCCCAAAAGCGAGCATCTCAAGGAAAAAGTTTTCAACTTTTGAGCCCCAAAACGCCTTCCGAAGCGATAGCTGACGGATTCAGGTTATATTTTAAATAAGGATGACACGGATTGATTGTTGCGAATACGCATAATCGCCTTGCCAAGCAATTTAGCCACGGACAAAACTTCGACGGGGCCATCATGCCAATCATTTCTTGGAACACTGTTGGTAGTAACCAATTTTTCAATCGGCGATGCTTTTAACCGTTCAATCCCTGAATCACTGATCAATGCGTGAGTCACCGCCGCATAAATTTTTTTCGCGCCGTGTTCCTCAAGGATCCGAGCGGCTTCACAGAGGGTCCCTGCCGTGGAAGTCAAATCATCGACAATAACACAATTACATCCTTTCACATCTCCGACCAAATTTAAAGCCTCTACTTCTGTGGCGCTTTTACGTTGTTTCGCCACGATAGCTAACCCGGCACCTAACAGGGTTGAATACGCGTGGGCCATTTTAAGTCCACCGGGATCAGGGGCCACGATACTAACATCTGACAACTGTTGAGCCCGTAAATATTTTACAAGAATAGGCGCTGCATAAAGATGATCAACTGGTATATCAAAAAACCCTTGAATTTGCTGGGCATGCAAATCCATCGTCAACAAACGATGGGTCCCTGCTGCGACTAACAGATTCGCAACCAATTTTGCGCTAATAGGAACCCGGGGCTGATCTTTACGATCCTGTCTTGCATACCCATAATAGGGAAGAACCGCTGTAATCCGGGATGGCGACGCACGACGAGCCGCATCGATCATAATCAAGAGTTCCATGATATTCTCATTCGATGGATAGCAGGTTGGCTGCACAATAAAAACGTCGCGACCTCGAATGTTTTCCATAATTTGAACAAAAATTTCGCCATCCGGGAAACGTTTAATTTCTACCTTGCCCAAGGGAATACCAACACTTTTGGCAATCTCTTCGGCTAACTTTCTATGCGCATTACCTGTAAAAATAAACACATCTATCTCCGATCGTTAATATCCTTCAGAATCTCAAATCCACCATCTGCAATCAATGGGTGGCTGGTTGCCCAACTAGGACTCGAACCTAGACTAACGGCGTCAAAGGCCGCTGTGCTACCATTACACCATCGGGCAATCCATAAAGGAGTATGATTGAAATCTCTATACGTCCAGAAAGGGTCAAAGATTAAGTGTCCTATATTTATAAGTCAAGACTACTTCTTAGCGTCTAACACGACGGGGTGTAGGACAAGAAAGTTACAAAGTTAGCGATTAAGCTACTTTTTGTTGTTCCCAATGCTTATCAAATGTATCTCCGGCAATACAACAGCGTAGAGACAATACACATTGAGCTCCTTGAACACTCCAAAACATACCCGACTGTTTTGCCCGTTGGCCCACCACCGTTTTGCACCCCGCCTCTACGACTCCCGAACCTATAAAATAGCCGGTCTCACGGAACGTTTTATACTGCATGTGTTTGGCATTGTTTTCAAAGTAATTCAACCTTTTGTTGGCTTCTTATTCATCCACTCCAGGATCTATTTCAAGCTGCTTGCGTGCTTCGGTTATAATCTTTTTAATCCCATTTTTTTTCATGACTTTCTTCCATCTTTCCGCCTTGTTTTTTATCGTTTCAGCATCCGTGAACAGGATGCGGCTTAGATCATAGAGGTGTTCACACCCATGATAAAAGTCTAAGATTTGAGTGGCCCCTGCAAAATTAACGCGTGCAACATTCCAAATCCATTCGGCCCCATCACCGAGGACTACGACTTGCTCGGCTTGGCCCAGTCCCCTCAAGCGAGCCTCGTCACGTATCAGGGTCCCAAATTCTCCTGCACGGTTAAAGCTCGCCACATAGGTTGTGCTCTGTGTATCTCGCAAAGGATACCCCTCTTCATCTCTTACGTGTTGAGTGAATACGCAGCCCAGCTTCACTTCTCGCGTTTTGGCCTGCTCCTCTCTTTTGCCTTTTCGGCCTTGGGTTTCGGTTGATTTCATCGGGACTCCTGTCCCATCGTAAGAGATATACATAACCGGTATGGCTCCGGTTTTTTGAGGGTCTCGATGCTGTGAGAACGATACGATATCCGGCCCAACTTTGTTCACGACCCGTTGAATTTGTCGACCCGAAACGTGAATGCCCCCATAGACCTGCAAGCTCATCGAAGCCTCTTGATAGGATGAATCCATAGCTCCACAACGGCACATGAGCCGTTGTAATCCGGGCGTATAGCCATCAATCAACCCTAAGCGTTCATCCAAAGGGACACACGTTCCTTGTGGCCCGTGATAATAATCACGTTCTACCTCGAACGAACCGAGCACACTGTGTACTTTCTTTTTGCGCTTTGTGTAGCATCGTTCATTGATCCCAAGGGCTTTATCTTGATCGGGTTGGGCTTTTTGATTGAGTAACCATTCCAGGATGTTGCACCCGTCTTTGATGAGTGCGACCTTAAGGGACTGTTCGAGTTGGGCCATGTTCCAGGTGCCTGTTTGGGCATACTGATCTTGAACGGTCTTGATCAACGCTTCGGTTTCTTGATACCGACTGGTTTCGAACTCATCTTTTTTTTAGATTCTTCAGAAGAACCTTGAGAAGAAATCTCTTCGGTAAGCCGAGTAAATTCATCACATAGCCTTCGAAATTGAGTATAAGCTCCAAGCTCTTCACGCACCTTTTGAGCCTCTTGAGGAGGAATGCGTTGGGAACACTTTTTTTGTCCTTCATACCGCTGAAGGACATAGTAAGGCCCTTGTTTTTTGACCGTTCCATCGGCCAGGGTTTTTTCGTAGTACTGTTGGCTAAATTGTCCACGCCTCATAGAGTGAATCTGCTCTATTTCTTTGAGAATAGTCTTTCTTCGTTTTCTTGGGTCTAAGCTCATGATAGGCCTCCTTTGTATATATTGTATTTATCAAAATACAACATATACGTCAAAAAATATATGCTGGCAAGGGCTTTTTGAGATCTTGTAACTTTCTGGTGGATTGTAAAATTAAATGCCGCAAAAAATGGACCTGAGAGCTTCTGTTCATGCGGCGATCTCCAAATCGAAACACTCCTGTGCGGGTTTGTATTCTAGGATCTTGCGAGGATAGTTGTTAATCCATTTTTCAATCTCACCAATACGGTCGATGGTATATTTTCCGATGTTGTCTCCTTTGGCGACGAAACGACGAACCATACGGTTGGCATTTTCGTTGGAGCCTGGTTCCCAGGAAGAATACGGGTGAGCATAATAGAGTTTAACACGTCTCTTTTTGCTAAATCCGGAACGTTCCATCTGCTCCACGTCGAGAAGCTCGCTCCCGTTATCGGCTGTAATCGACTTGAACATCGATCTGAATGGGCCAACTCCCATCGATCTTTCGATCGCTTTGAGGGCCTGCAGAACCGATGCCTGTGTTTTACCCGAAAGTTTTCTCACCCTTAGCATTCGGGTCTTTCTTTCTACTAACGTCATTAAAACCGGTTTTGAAGTTCCTTTTCCGCCGACGATCAAATCCAATTCCCAGTGCCCAAATTCCTCGCGTTTTTCTACGGTCTTAGGTCGTTTTTCGATACTGGTCCTTCGGGCATGTTGCTTTTTAACCCGCTTAATAGCACGTCTTTTTCGTTTTATCCGTTTTCGTTTTTCCCATAGGGACTCGTTGCTCACCCCCGGGATGAGACCTTGGTCAATATAGGTATACAGCGTTTTTGTACTCACCGCTGCAGGTCTCTGCTCTTGTTTAAGCAAAGGAGTAACCACATCGGGTGAGCGTTTGTGAACAAGAATGTGCTCGCTGATAAACACGGCCGTTTCATGATGCTTTCCAAGCTTAAGCTCAGGTCCCTTGGCCGTCGCATTTAGATCATGAAGTTCCTGGGCTCGATCACTGCTGTATGCTTTCTTCTTTCGCAGCTCTGTATCGAAATGCTCTACCTCCCCACGTTTAATTTCGCGCTCTATGGTTCGACGATGCCTTCCCAGATACTGGCTATCTCCAAAGGACGTCCTGGGTTTTTGAGCATTGTTTCAATCATGATCCGTTCTTTCTGTGTCAAATGCTTGCCTTTTCGGGGATGAATACTGCTCTTGATTTGTTCCATGTCTTTCTCCTTTTTTTGTCTTCTGTCGAGTTTTTAAATCTAGAAGATTTCGGCATGGAACACTCCTGTTTTACAATATCTTCTTTTGGGCATTTAATATTACAATTCTCAGCGGAAGTAGTACAAACAAATTTCTATTGTTTTTCTCCTATTTCATGATACGTTACCGAAGTTTCCCTAAGAAAATTTGAACTTATGAATGGAGTATAGAATGATGAACCGAACAATGAATTGTGCCAGAGTTATTTGTTTATATGTATCGATCTGTTTAATGACTATATCTGCTATGGGTCAAGACCTATTTGAAGAGGCGCCATGGACGTTGAGCGGGGGACTGGGAAAGATCTTTTTTGAAGGAGATGAAGAGGTTGAGGATGGAGAGTTCGCCTTTCTAAAACTAGGGTACGACTTTAATCCAAGATGGACGATTGAATATGATCTAAGTTATATGCCCGTTCTAAATAATCGAGAGTTTCCAAATGAACCCGAACGTTTTGCATTGACCGATGATACGTGGGCCATTCGTTTGGCCGGAGATTTACTTTTTCATCTACGTAAATCGGTAGACGATTTGCATTGGGACCCCTACCTTTCAGGCGGTATTGGACTGATTCATTTTGGGGATGCCGTTGATTCAGGTCAAGATGAAGTTTTTGTCACAGCGGGTGGCGGCCTCTTTTATCATTTTAATGATGAATGGGCCATTCGATCGGATGCGCGATGGATTATTGCCGGGGCTGATACAGAAGTAAATGTCATGGTAACAGCAGGCATCAATTGGCGTTGGGGTGCGGATGTTCCCGCTTCCTATTCAGTGTCCGGAGGAGAAATCGATAGTGATCAAGACGGACTTCCCGATTCGCACGAAGCGGATATTGGTACGGACCCATTTGATCCGGATACGGATGATGATGGGCTAACCGACGGCCAGGAAGTCTTAGAATACAATACCAATCCTCTCAACCCTGACACCGATTTGGATGCCTTAAAAGATGGGGCAGAAGTCTTCACCTATCAGACCGATCCCCTTGATCGAGATACCGATGAGGGCGGAGTCGCCGATGGACATGAGGTCATTGAGGATTATACCGATCCCTTAGATCCTTCTGACGATCTTAAACTATACACCCTCAATATTGAATTTGATTACAATAAATCGCATATCCGTTCGAAGGATTACGATGAATTAGACATCATTGTAAAGGTCCTTACGCGGGATCCAGAAGCAACCGCTCGGGTCGAAGGCCATGCGGATAAAAGAAAGAAGTCATCTCGAAAATATAATCTGAAATTATCTAAACGTAGGGCCAAAGCCATTGTAGGCTATCTAATCGATGTGGGTGGTATTGATGCTTCTCGATTAACCTATGAGGGCTATGGCTTTGATCGACCCCTAGCGCCTAACGATACTGAAGAAAACATGCAAAAAAATCGGCGCACAGAGATTTATATTCGCCCAGGTAATCAAAATTCCACTGATCAAGAATAGGACCTTTCTACTATTTAGAGATCAGCCTGGATCCGACACTTAAAAATCCAAGAGTTGTATTCGTGTTGCTTGTTAACTCAAACGTATTGGTTCCTGTCAAATCGAATAAGCGAAACCCAAACGGTGTCCATGTAACCAGGTCATCTGACGTATAGATTGCTGAACCGCGGTTCGGTTCTCCTATTATCGTGAATAGAAAATTTCCATTGGTTAGCTCTAAATCTTGGATGGCAAATTTTTCTGTGTTGGGCGCAGGTGTCCAGTTCGCGTATATTTCCGGACTGTTATTTTCGCCTATACGCAGGGTCATCATAGATTATCTGTATAGTGCTTGTTGTTGGGGCAAATACTACATCTACCATATATGTCTGACCGTTACGTGTATAGGTCATGGCATAGTCATATCCATTTGTTTGGTTGAAGCTAGAGCGCTTCACGATTGAGGTGTCGCGATGTAGCACGAAGAAAACCAGCCGATTACGTCGTCGGGAGAAACCTCTTCGAACGCTTGTGTGATCGCTTCAGATAGTTCCTGCTGACTGCGGGCTGCAAGGCTGCCCAACCGATTCTTTATCTTGCCCCATATTTTTTCAATGGGGTTGGAATCGGGGCTGTAGGGTGGAAGGAATCTTACATGGGCCCCACATGACTCAATGAGTTCAATGACCTTGGGATTGTGATGGACGCGAAGATTGTCCATGATGACGATGTCTTCAGGTGAAAGAGTCGGGAGAAGAACCCGGCGAATATATTCTCCAAAAACAGCCGTCTCTGTCGCCCCCTCCCCCTCCATGGCCGCTGTTGTTCCGTCCAGGCGGACCGAAGAAATCAAGGTGGTGGTACACCAATGTCCATGAGGCGTTTTGGCAAAAAGCCTGTTCCCGCCCAACGCCCGGCCCCGCAGACGAGTCATATTCGTTTTCGCCCCGGATTCATCAATAAAGACAAGGCGACTTGGATCAAGTTTGGCTACCTCTTGGATCCACTGCTTTCTCAAGAGATTTACATCCGCCCGGTCTTGCTCGCTGGCGTGAAGCGTTTCTTTTATACCGGCAGCCCAACCGATTCAACGCCCGCTGTACGGCCATGATCGACCCCTTCACGCCGCTCATGTTCTTGAGTTCTTCAAGCGTTGCATCGGGATGTTTGCCCCCCAGTTGAGCCAACGCCTTGAGCTGCTTTCCGCTGTAGAGGGCCTGACGATGCCCACGCGGTCGGGGAGCGGTCTGTCCGGTTTCGTTGAAACGAGAGAGCCCACGCTGAAACGTTCTAAGATCTACACGATAAGAAGATGCGATATCGGCCTGGGAACCTTTGCCCATTTTGTAGGCATCTATCGCACGCCGCCGGATTTCTGCTGTTGCTATACTCATGTCATGGAGTATAGATCTTCTAGCGAGGCATTTCAATCGTTAAATGCTCTAGTACTCCTCCAAAATTAAATTAGTGAGTTAGGGTCAAATTAGAATGTTCCCAATGACGACAGGGACCTTCCACTATCACAGCAACGCTGTGTAGGCATAGAGCCTGGGGTTTCAACCCCAGGAAGACATCATCAAAAAAACCTTGTGCCCTGTAGGGGCACTGTCTATTCATTGAGTTAGTCCTCATCAACCGCGCCCCTTCAGGGCGCAATCAGATGTGTTCCTGTTTCGTTCCTGGGGTTGAAACCCCAGGCTCTATGCCTTTGTCCCTTTGGGACAATCCATAGGGTCAGTAAATCATTCACCCCCAATTCGCCAATTTAATTTTGGAGGAGTACTAGTAATGACAGCGCCATCAAGTGGAGGCAGAGAGGTACGTAAGGGCATGGTCCTAGGTTGTGGTTCTATTTGTTGATTCGGGTCGCCACCACCCCCGCTGCTTATTGTAACAAACGGGGGTTGAGATAAATACCTCCATTAATATAAAGATAATTTGTGGAGGCATGATAATGGTAACTATTGCTATATTTATGGCCATTGAAACTATCAAGGACATTGGTATTAATGAACGCCCCGTCAGGTTCTTGATTCCCATAAATAAAAAAACCATCGAGAGCAAAAGCAATGGGTGAGGTAAAGCCCACGCATGATTGAAGGTGCCAAGGCGCATAATCATCGGCTTGACCACAGTGTCCTCCGAAATTATCGAGTTAAAAGTATCCGTCATACCGTCATTCTTAATGGGGTTAAAAATGGGAAACCATTAGCGGCAACAGCAATTGCTCCACGGAAAAGGTTTGTTTGAGCGGATGGATTAGGCGACAGAGATACTCCTTTTCCTCTTCGCCTAGAATAAACCGCTGATCCCCACTCGGCTCATCACATAAAGATAATAGGATTCTTCAGGCAAAGTCCGCTCAAACCAGTTGGACTCATGTCAAGATCTGCTAACGAAGAACAGCCGCTACCAAAGAAAGAAAGAACCACGGATGGACATGAACATTTTTTAGGGAAGATTTCCGGGACTCATCCGACACATACTTAGAAGAAAAAATAGTTCCCCCTAAAAGGTTTGAATTATCGGGGAAATTCATGTATTATGTGTAATGATCTCTATATCTGTTAAAGTATAGGGTACTGCCGCCCATGATCTATGGCTAGCGTCTCGTTTTTATCAAAGAGTCCAGAACCATACGTTGCTGACATCCAATGACGTTGACTGGGTAAAGTTTTAGGCCACCTCTAATTGGACTTATGAAATTTCCACGTCTAATTCGGTAAATATCGACACGACACTGGAATTACATTACGGAAACACCTGCCGGAAGCGTTATTCTAGTCGCTCAAGCTAACCAGTTCGGCCCAGGGATAGGAGAAACAATCAACATCAACATTCCTAAGAGTGGTTTTTATTACATCAGAATCGCTCCTGCTCCCACTCTAATATTCGTTCCAGGCAACTACGGCCTTGCTTTGAGTGTGAGTAGTATTAATGGGATTCCAGTTTTAGGTCCCGTTTTAACCGTAGCCGCTTTTACGGAATTTGCACAACCCATGCCATTGGGTACCGATGTCCTGGTAAACGGGAATAAACGAGCTACTTTTATTCCACCAGCCATTAATATCCATATAGACAACCTATCTTCAGGAACCTACACCGTAGGCGTCCAAATAATATCAGCCGGATATTTCCCACATGAGGATCCGGATATCCCAGGACAAGTACAGAGCATCACGCACGAATGAAACCTATGCGAATCCAAGACCCGTCATTCTGCCCCCAACAAATGCTCTAATCTCTGCCTATTTTGTTTTTGAGCCTTACTTCCTCATAACAGGAATCGTACAAAGTCCAACAGGAGACCCTATTCAAGGAATAAACCTGGTTTTTACTACGACAAATTTGATCGGAGAAGTGATTAACAAATACCCCCATTACGCAAGTTATGCGACCCCTTGGGAAACAGATAGTACGGGAAATTTCCCAAGTAATAGCTGGGTCCCCGTATCTTCTTACTATGATCTCACACTCAGTCACACAGGATATACCGATACAATCTTCACGAACATTATAAACAATCCGCTTCCTGGAGGCACAAATGATTTCGAGCTATTGGTCATGGCACCATTACAGAACCCCACTAATCCAGCCGCTGGCTTAAATCTCGAATTAATTTTTGCACCACACTCATCTACCACAAACCAATTTGTTAATTTCCTCTCCACCTCAACTAACACCATCTTCACATGGTCGGCAGCTTCTAGTCATATTTATAGCCTCATGAGTAGCGACAATCTAATGTCTACAAACTGGACCCTCTCAAAAGGACCGTGGACCACCCAAACCGACCAGATGCAAATGCAGCTTACAGTCCCCATAATCGGCACGCTCACCCAACAATATTACTGCATCGAAATCCAGTTGCCTTAGACCTGAATCCGTCAGATAAACGAAGTTTTATGCATTAATCATTTATTAAAAAGAGTTACAAAAAATTCTCTATGCACCTTATGGGTGCGCCTACATTTTTTTCGACCTTTTTCCTCCAAAGCACTCGCACAGAAATCCCACGTTTCACTGGCAGTTCCAGGTAGAAAAGAGAGCCTATCGCTATTTTAGCATAAACTCGTCTCGATTTTAGTGTACGATAAAGTTTAGAAGTTAGTAGTATGATTCCGATCTATTCCCAAACTGAACGGCAGGTATGCGTAGAAGGTTCCGCAGATGCAATTGCTCGCTTCCCGCTAAAGATGTCAACTTGGAATACGTATCCTTTTCGGGCTCAAAATAGAGCGCAGACAGCTGCTGGTCCTCTAATACAAAACCAAAAGAATCGGGCTCGTCTATAGCTGGGGATCGGTAGGTCCGTTGCCAGACCAATATATCGGTCAAACCATCACCGTTCACATCGTTAAAAAATATACTCGCCGCTGACTTGAAGGCCGGCTTGATGTCGCCCGGACCAACACGAGAGTTATCGACAGCCAAATATGCATAAGGTTTATTCGCAGCAGAACTGTTATCCCAAGCTATATCTGTCTGAGCAACCATCTCATGTGCAAGGAGTCTATATAGGCCTTCTTTACCAACTTGGAGTATATCAACATGCGTAATACGCTCATCGGCCTTTACACTATGATTGCCCATCGTATACAGTAGAACAAGATGAGACCCATGGATTGCGAATCCAGTGGCTGTAAAGCTATCAACCTGTTTCGGAGTATAGTCCATAATCACATTTGGCTTACAACCTGACAAATAGAGAAAGGAGAGATGAACACCCCCTTTTTTTGTATGAGCTATAACGCAGACAGCATCAGAAGTGACTTGCGCGTAATGTTTAATTTTATCATAACCCGATTTCTCCAACGTTTTCTTAGCGATTATTGCTTCGTTAGAAGAAAACAGTCTACTGTAAATCACATCCGCATCCGAGCTGTCCACCCATCCAAAAGTGATAAAGGCACTACTAATAACCATTAGCGCACTAATAGACATGCGTCCTCGTGTCGTTGTTTGCATCATCTAAACCTCTTTCTATTATTTACTGAGCTCCATCGATCGCACGATCCATGATCGTCCACCAGGCATCTCGCGACCCATGTTGCAGCCCATTGCCTGTACCCGCTCTCCAATCGTCTTCACTATAATCAAAATCGAACGTACTAAAAACATCCGCTTCTGGCGCAGGGACCGTAACCGGCACGGTATCCAAGACCCCATTAGGCCCCGGCGAGATACAAATGTTATTAGGATTTAGGGGCATACCTGTTGTCCATACCGGTATAATTTGAACATCGTCGCCTTGGGCAGCGGTTAAGGTTTTTCCATTGGCGCCCGTGCGAATGACTTCAACTCTCCACCGCCATACTCTGGGCGCGAGGCCAGCATAATGCTGAACCTGAAGCGTGTAATAGGTCGAAGATCGATTACCAAAATTGGTCCCCTGCCACGGCTCCTGTTGTCGCAACACTTCAGGCCACGGGTTATTGCGCAAAAAGGGAGTTAGCCCGGCTCCACGATTATAGCCCTGTACTCCTTTGGATAATAAATCTTTGTTGTCATCGGTATAACTATTCCCTACGGCCTGCCCGTCACGAAGGTTAATTCGAGGATAGGTTCCCGCCGGATAACTTGTGGTGCCAGTATAGGCGCCATTTACAAAGGCCCTGGTAAAGTTGCCTCCACCATAGGCACTGGGAAGATTAGCATTTGAGAAAATCGCAAAGATATCAATCGCATCTTGGGGAAGATAAGGGTTGATTCCGGCAAACTCGGCATAGCTCGCGGAGCCATAGATATGTTTATTTAAAATCTGCGAAAACCCGATACTGCCAAAATCGTCGGCGCCACCAAGCGTAACACGGTAATGTCTTCCCGCATGGCCCCAGTGACCCAAGTTACCCACTTCCTTTCTGGCCCAACCCCCTAAGATTTCTTCCCGGGATGTACCCGTATCGACGCTATCCCGGATAAAATCCGTATACGTAGCCTGTAATGTATTCGCTCCTTTCACCAACCAATCATTATAGTTGGGGTGTAAATGATCAACCCTTTTACTATTGCCTGGATAGGTCGTCGTTACAAAATCAAAGGCTTTTAGGTAATCACCGAATTGTTCGTTTATCTTTTCTAATGCGCTGAGACCCACCACACCATCATCGGTAAGGTCGGCATGATCCTGAAACCTCCTCACTGCTCTTTTAGTCCCCGCATTGCCCGTAAAAGCACCATTTATAGTTAGATTGCCAGCATAACCGTATGCGACCTTATCCGACAAGCCGAGGACATACAATATTGACTGCAACATCGTTACATCATCACCGGTCATGTTGGGTATCTTCGCTTTAAGGACTCGGCTCTTGACTCTCCATGTCTTCGTGACGGGTCCCCAATCGGAAAATGTAAGCTTAAGCGTCAGTGTTTCATCCAGATCCACTTCCGGATCTCCTTCCCAGTAGATCTCATTCAATGCTACGCCTCTCAGGTTTGGTCCTGTAAGTTCAACGGTATTTTGATCGTAGCTGCTGTAGTACTTACCGTCGCCTGTTGTAGACCATTCGTACTCGATCGGCATCATTCCGGAGATCGTTGCGTACAAATGCAACCGTACTCCACCAAGAATCCGGTAGAATATATCGCCTGCAACCATTACTTCGTCTATGGCTGTCTCGTTTGCGACGATCCTGAACATCGCATCCAACTCGATGGTAAGTACGGTAAGTTTAATCGTGTCATCACATGGCGTTGGCCCTTTGTTGGTAACGCAATCTCAACTCAACATCTCTATGAGATGCACTGGCCTCAATGCCTTCTACGTATAGCGTGGATGGTATAACATCAGTCCCTACATCCCATGTCCACGGCAAGCTCATTTCGGTACCCTTGGTCTCATTCCATATTCTAATCTTATTACCTCCGGATACGGCCGACAAAACCAGCGCCCCATTAGCAAGCGTAGTGGGATCTAAATCTAGCTCAATTTTTTCAAAACGGGTAGGATTTGTACTCAAATCAACAAGTCCCCCAGCGCTCTCTTCTATACTCTCATCAGCCGTAGCAATGGTATTGTCATAATCAGCATCTATATCTAGATCTAGATCGACAATATTTACCATAAAGGTCTTCGCCGAACTCAACGTTTTAGCTTCGACACGATATTGACCCAGTCCATTAAAAAGAATCGTTATACTATTAGCTCCATCTTGTGGTTGGGAGACTGGAAGGCCACCAGGTAACATATTCTGTATAGCCCAATGAGGAAGACCATCAGGAAATGTAGTTCCTGAATCAGGAATAGCTTTTAAGGTAATCTCTGCGCTTGGATAACCTACACAAAGGGACTCAGGTCCTATATTTCCTAAATGGGGAAAGACTTCTTCAATCCAACCGACCTCAGTAATACTTCCTTCAGGTATAACCGATATGTTCACGGTGCATAGTGTTGATGCTGCTACCGTCGGCTTTATGGCTTTCCCAGACGATATTGACATCCCCTACAGTGTTTCCTGAGACAACCCGAACTTCAAGGTCAACACCGTTTGCGGCCTTTTGAAATGCTGCTTCTTTTATGATATTGTCTTGAGAGAAACTCGTTTGTATCGATTCGTCAGGATCGTAATCTTGATACAGAATCTGATTATACTCATGCGTATAACCGCGTGTTCGTAGTTTTCTTATAGAGTCATTAGGAATGGGAGAATGAGCTCTGATAAAAGTCAGCTGTATATCATGATTTAGAATATCAAGTACTTTATCAATATTTGCATTCTTCGGTTCTATTTTATCATACTCAACCATAAATGTATTGGTTGTGTTGGGTGTTAAAATTCCGGAGGTACTATTTATATTAAAGATGGTTAATTTAAATTCTTCGGGTAGAGCGCCGGGGACCGAAAGGGTCATGACAACATCATCGACCTCTTCTGACACATAATCGGTCGCTTGTTTCCAGCGGACCACTTCTCCTACATTTCCTGCGCTTCCTGAAGAAACAAAGGTCCCTGCTTCTGGCGGACTTAACTGCCAGATCATTTGATCTTCATCAAACGGCTGCATGGACAGAGGCGGTGTTAGAGTCGCCGTTAAGATCAGTCCTTGAGCTTGGTTTCGGCTTAAGTACGAATCTGATTCAACGATGACATTGGCATCTTCAGCTTTCACCGCAACTATACTTGATAATACACCTTCTTGAACGGTTAAGTTAAAGGTCTTTGTCGTGGATATGAGACCCCCTTCAATACATTGCCGCCTCTTGAGCGGTAGATGCAGCGACAAGCGTATAGGTACCGTTTGTGGGCGGAGCCATTATCGTCGTAACCTCCCCTGCGCTCGTATAATTGGTAGACCCGACTAACGTTAACGTATTGCTAATGAGCACCGTGGGTTTAATCCGCTTTGTACGTTCTTCGGCATCACAGTTATAGTTCGGATAATTCGGATCGTTTATATAGTCTGTGGTTATATGGGCCTTGGCTCTTTTTTTGTATTTTACTTGGGTAGAAAGGGTCAGGTCTGAATGGCACTAACTTAAGCCCCTTTTGCATGATAAAAACCCTGAAAATACGGGATGAAAATGCCATAATGGCACATGCAAAAAACAACACCGATATTCCCAGGGTTTCACGTACATACACTACGTCGGAAACCCCGTTCAAAGCAACAGAAACTTGCCGATGAGGTAAGGATTCTCAAGCAAAAAAGGTTCACCCAACTTGGGGAAGCTTTTGGGGCTCTTATTCCCGAGTCCCTTCTCGCCCCGGCAGTGTCCGGTACCCACAGTCGTCGCCGGATCTTCAGCAAAAGCAATACGTCTTGGGCCTTCCTTGCTCAAGTGCTTAGCGACGATGGAAGCTGTCAAGAAATTGTTCAAAAACTTAAGGCTTATGCAGCACTACGTGGCCTACAGCTGCCTTCTTCAGCCACCTCTGCCTACTGCAAAGCCAGAAATAATTTAACGATAGAGGATCTCCAAGACGATTCATTCTCATGGGGTTGATTCGATAGAGAGCATGGGTGCTAGCGATAACTGGCGTGGTCATCGGATCGTGGTGGTTGACAGCACCGGTGTATCGATGCCAGATACAAAGCCCAATCAAGATCAATGGCCTCAACAACATCATCAGAAGCCAGGATGCGGGTTGCCTTCAGCACGAATAACGGCCTGTTTTTCTCTGCATACCGGAGCCCTGCTTAGTTACCGAACCAGCAACAAACATGTCAGCGAGATCATCCGTCTTCGACAACAAATCGATGCCTTTCGAAAGAGCGATATCCTGTTGGGAGATAAGGCCTTCTGTGGTTATCGCGATATATGCGAACGTTCAGAACGAGGCATTGATAGCATCATAAGTCTCTGTCGAAGACCTCCTGTTAAAGCCGTTAATGCGGTAAAGAATTTAGGAAAGGGTGATCTTCTTATTCGATGGGTTCGACCGTTAAAAGTAAGCGGTCTGAGTGCTGAAAATCTTCAAGCCCTTCCCCCTAGCTTGCTGCTACGCCAAGTTAAAATAACGATCAATCAGCCCGGCTTTCGATCTAAAGTGATCTATCTGGTCACCACATTATTAGATGCAGAAAAGTACCCTGCCAAAGATTTAGCCGATGTGTATTTTCGGCGTTGGGATGTTGAACTCTTTTTCCGTGATATAAAAACAACGCTGGGTATGGATATCTTACGATGCAAGAGCCCGGAAATGATCCGAAAAGAGATGGTGATGTATTTTATTGCCTACAACTGCATGCGCCGGATCATGTATGAGGCGGCTGAAGAGGCTGGTTTGCCCGTTCGGCAAATTAGCTTCAAAACTTCGCTTCAAGCCTTGCGCAGTTGGGAGCCGAATCTAAATCAAGCGAGAATGAGTCGGAAGGAACGTTTCGGTTTGATTTCTATGCTCTATGAAAGCATGACCCAAAGACCCTTGCGGCAACGCCCTGGCAGAAGTAAACCTCGAGCTGTAAAGAGACGACGAAAAAACTATCATTTGCTGACTAAACCAAGGCACGAAATGATTGTGCCTGCTCACAGAAATCGCCATTGGTTAAACAAAAGGAAATTATGCTTAAGTTAGTGCCATTCGGGTCAGGGTGTTCATTTTTTTCTCCTTATTTTATCTTAGCCTTGTTTCCCCCTTTCCGATAGGGCGATCACACTGCGCCGATCTTCTCCCTTAGAGATTGGGTCCTGTACATGTTTTCATAAGCTCGCCAAACTCGTCCGCCGATAAAATATTTTTTTCCAACACCAAGTCTTTAAGTGTTTTTTTTGTGGCCAACGATTCTTTCACTAACTCTGCAACACGATCGTATCCTAATATGGGGTTAAGGATCGTAGGTAATCCAGCGCTTATTTGAAGATTGTGGGTACACGTTTCCACATTTGCTTTAATACCAGGAATGCATTTTTGGGTCAGCATTCGGCAACAACGTTCAAGAATACGAAAAGATTTTATAAGGTTATAACCCACTAACGGCATGTGTGTATTTAATTCTAACTGACCAAGTCCACATGCTACAGATACCGAATGATCGTTCCCCAGCACTTGCAGACAAGCCATGTTAGAGGCTTCCACAATACTCGGATTAATTTTCCCAGGCATAATAGAGGATCCCGGTTCGACCGGTGGAAGCACAATTTCTTGAAACCCCGTGTTAGGGCCAGAGGTTAACAAGCGAAGGTCATTCCCTATTTTTAGAATATCCAATGCCGTTGCACGCAGTGCCGAAGAAGCCTCTGCCATATCTGTGAGAAATTGTGTAATTTCAATACCATCTTCAGGTGTCCTGTATTTCTCTTGTGTCAGCTTATTCAGATAACAAATAATCGTTTCGCGGAAAACCGGTTTGGTGTTTACGCCTGTTCCCACCGCATTTCCACCGACCCCGAGTTCAAGAAGTTTTTCCTGGGCTTGTTGAATTCTGACCACATCCTTATTTAACGCACGCGCATAGGCCCCGAATTCTTGTCCCAAGGTCAATGGAACGGCATCCTGCAAATGCGTTCTCCCACTCTTAATCACCTCTTCAAACGCTAAAGCTCTTTCGGAAAGCGCTTCGATCAATTTTTGCAACTCGTTTAAAAGCAGGTTAGATTGTTCTACACACGCGACACGGATAGCCGAGGGAAAGACATTATTGGTAGACTGACCTTTATTGACATCGTCATTGGGATGGACAAGATTTCGTTCTCCCTTTTTACCGCCGAGTTCTTCACACGCTAAATTTGAAATCACTTCATTTACATTCATATTGGATGAAGTCCCAGATCCCGCTTGAAAAGCATCGAGGGGAAACTGATCCTCAACTTCGCCTCGAATAACACGAAGACAGGCCGCCGAAATCGCGTCACATTTTTGGGTATCAAGCAACCCTATTTCTTTGTTGGCTTGAGCGCAGGCCCATTTCAATTGGGCCATCGCATAGATGATGTCTAGCGGAAGTCGATCGCCGGCCGCTCCAAAATTATCCATGGAACGCAAGGTATGAATGCCATAATAGACCTCTTCAGGAACTTCTTTTTCTCCTAAAGAATCTTTCTCTATTCTCATGTTTGAACTTCCTTTCCTTAAAAATTTGTTTAAAAAGGATGAGATGATTTTTCATCCGGGAGATTCGCATTCGAGTTTTCTTTAATATCACCTAAAAAACAAGAATTTTAACACACGGGTATAACGTCGCACGAAAAGGAGGGTACCAACATGCCAAGAATCGTTAAAGGTAGTTTGATACAATGCAGCACAACGCATGACGGAACAGAGCATCCCAAAACGATTGCGCAAGCGATGACCGAAAAAACGATGGGGTTTATCGAAAAGGCTAGCCAACAAGGTGTACAGGTCTTGTGTCTACAAGAACTGTATAATGGGCCTTATTTCTGCGCTGAACAAGAAACGCGATGGTATGATATTACCGAACCCATTCCTGACGGCCCAACCACCCAGCTGATGTGTGAAACGGCTAAGCGACTAGGCATGGTGATTATTCTCCCGCTCTATGAAATGGATTTGCCCGGTGTTTATTACAACAGTGCAGCGATTATCGATGCCGACGGATCCTATCTGGGCAAATACCGGAAAAATCATATCCCCCATTGTTCTCCTGGGTTCTGGGAAAAATTCTATTTTAGACCTGGTAATTTAGGGTACCCTGTCTTTGAAACAGCGATTGGAAAGATCGGCGTTTATATTTGCTATGACCGTCATTTTCCTGAAGGCGCGCGCGCCTTGGCTCTAAATGGAGCTGAGATTATCTTCAACCCTTCAGCCACCGTAGCAGGCCTGAGTGAATACCTTTGGAAACTTGAACAACCCGCCCATGCTGTTGCTAATGCGGTTTATATCGGTGCCATTAATCGCGTCGGCATAGAAAAACCCTGGGAGATTGGTCAATTCTATGGCCAATCGTATTTTTGTGATCCACGTGGCGAATTTTTGGTGACGGGCAGTCGTGAAGAAGATGAGTTAGTCGTCGCAGACCTCGATCTTGACAAAATACAAGAGGTCCGGAATACCTGGCAATTTTTCAGGGACCGACGGCCGGAAACCTATGGAACGTTAACGGAACTGTAATTTATTGGCTTCAGCTCATGTCTGTTCTCCATATATGGTAGAGTAACAATACAAGTGCAAAGGTCCGCAGCATAGTTCATTCTTTGGGTATCTGACCCCCCCCAAAGGAGAACATAGAATGCCACGAACCTACGAACATTCAAACAGTTATGAACGAGAAGTGATAGCCCAGATGCTAAAAGAAAAATATAGCTTATCTCAAATTGGCCGTCACCTGGGCCGATCCCCCTCGACTATTTGGCGCGAGTTTCGCCGTAATCGAGTCCGTGGCCGCTATTACCCAAGACCCGCAAATGGCCTGGCTCAAAGCCGATTACAGCTAGCTCGAAAGCCTCAAAAAGTGATGGGAGCTAGCAAAGAACAAGTGGAGACTCTCCTGGCGAAGTATTGGTCTCCAGAACAGATTGAAGGTCGAAGAAAGCTAGAAGGTGACCCTCCCATCAGTCGAATGACGATCTACCGCTACTTGTACAGTCCAAGAGGGGCTGGCTACCAAAAATACCTGCGTGGCCCCGGAAAGAAAAAACGAGCGACTCGATATCTCATCGCCGATCTTTTACCTCGATGCAATGCCGAATCGGTCAACCGTTCCGTACCTCAGTTCGCTGATTCAGGGCTCCCCTGTAAAACGGTGACTGTAGATAATGGCATGGAGTTTGCCAGCCATGCTAAACTACAGAAAAAAATAGCAACCCCCATTTTCTTTGCTGAAGGGAAAAACCCTTGGCAAAGAGGGACCAACGAAAATACGAATGGTTTGCTTCGCCAGTTTTTCCCGAAGAAAACCGACTTTGCTGCCCACAGCTCCGCTCAGTTGAGCTGGGCTGTGGAGTTACTGAATAATAGACCGAGAAAATGCTTAGAATATAGAACGCCCAAAGAAATGATGGACAGCTTCGGTTTTGCACTTGTAAGTTGAGTCTGCAAGGATGGAAACTTTTTGATTGGGTTAATCCAGATCCTGCAAAAATGACGAGCTGATTTTTGCAGAGGATGGGAAAGGGTTGATCCAGGAGGATGGAACATCCGGCCTGGTTCTGGAGCGTCGTTTTTAAAAGCTTTAAAATCAAAATTTATTAGGAAACTTTGTCAACCGGTCTGTGAGATCAAGAGTTCTGTATTTGTTCTTTCTTACAGATGTGTGGTAATAAAGAGCATGTCCTTTTACGCAGATCTTCATATCCATTCTAAATATGCTCGTGCTACTAGTCGGGACTGTGACCTTGAGCATTTGTATTTATGGGCTCAAAAAAAAGGGGTCTCTTTACTGGGAACGGGTGACTTTACCCATCCCGCTTGGCTCGCCGAAATAAAAAATAAGCTGATTCCTGCCGAACCCGGAATCTTTCGTCTTCGCAAAGACATCGAAAACGACATGAACCAACAGCTAGATGAGTCAACGCGTGGACGGATGCGGTTTATGCTCGAGGTCGAAATATCAACCATTTACAAAAAAGGGGATAAAACCCGCAAAGTACATCATTTAATTTATGTGCCTGACCTCGAATCCGCAGAACGACTTATTCAAAAATTGGGTCGCATTGGAAACCTAAACGCGGACGGGCGTCCGATTCTTGGTTTAGATTCGCGCGATCTGTTAGAAATTACCTTAGAAGCTGGCAAAGGTTCTTACTTAGTACCTGCACATATTTGGACCCCTTGGTTTTCTGCCTTAGGATCTAAATCAGGGTTTGATGCCATTGAAGACTGTTATGGAGATTTAGCCTCTCATATCTTTGCCGTAGAAACCGGTCTCTCATCCGACCCACCCATGAACTGGCGTGTATCGAGTTTGGATCGATACCAGCTCGTTTCCAATTCAGATGCCCATTCCCCGCCTAAAATAGGGCGTGAAGCCTCTGTCTTTGATACGGAAATGGATTATTTTTCCATTCGTCACGCACTAGAAACAGGCGAAGGGTATCAAGGAACCGTAGAGTTTTTTCCGGAAGAAGGAAAATATCATCTGGACGGTCACCGTAAATGCGAAGTTCGCCTAACACCAAGCGAAACCGAACATTATAAAAACCTGTGTCCGGTATGTGAAAAACCCCTAACCGTTGATGTTCTGAATCGGATTTCTAAACTCGCCGATCGTCCTGAAGACACCGAACACGCACAAAAGAAGATTCCATTCCGAAATTTGGTCCCTCTCCCCGAAGTTATTTCTGAAATTCAAGGTGTTGGCCCTAAAAGTAAACGGGTACAAAAAGACTACGAACAAGTTATCTCTCGGTTAGGTTCAGAACTTTATATTCTCGAAAAAGCACCTTTCGAAGACCTTGAACGACTCGGATCACCTCTTCTGGCGGAGGCCGTAAAAAGGATGCGAAACAGTGACGTCATTCGAGAGTCCGGATATGATGGTGAATATGGAGTTATTAGTCTGTTCAGAAAAAAAGAGCTAAAACAAGAAAAATCCGTTGGCATGCTATTCGATTTGCCTCGGAAACAATCCAACCCAGCAAAAAAGAAAAATCCGCCATCCCAAACCCCCAATCCGAAATCCATGCAGTCCATCGTTCCGAAATCTGAAGTCCAAAATCCGAAATCACTAGATTTGGAACAGCATACCGCCGCTCAAATGGTAGCGGGGCCCCTCCTTATTATTGCTGGGCCCGGAACCGGAAAAACGCGGACGCTTACCCATCGTATCGCCCATCTTGTGAATGATCATCATGTGCCACCCAAACACTGTTTGGCCATTACCTTTACCAATCGAGCGGCCGCTGAAATGTCAGATCGCCTTCAGCAACTCCTCCCTAATAGAGTATCCACACCCGTCATGACACTTCATGCCCTTGGGTTAAAGATCCTCAGAGCACATAGTGAATTAATAGGGCTTGAAACGCCGATTCAGGTTGCTGCGGAAAAAGAGCGGGTAGATTTACTGTGCCAAATACATTCCGTGTCAGAGCGCAAAGCGAAACAGATGCTAAAAGAATTTTCAAACTTGAACGCTCCAGGAATCAGCCAATCATTTACAAGTGACGCGGTGTCCTCGGCGACACCAGACAGGGAAGAAGCCTCAAGTCAGAATCGTATCTTATACCAACAAGAAATGAGGTCCCGAGGGCTTGTTGATTTTGAGGACTTGATTCTCTTACCCATTAAGCTATTAGAAGCACATCTAGACCTCGTCGTTCATTATCGGAAACAGTATCCATGGATTTCAGTTGATGAATACCAAGACATCGACCGGAATCAGTACCAGCTGATAAAGCTATTAACACCAGCCGAAGGCAACCTTTGCGCCATCGGTGACCCGGACCAATCCATTTACGGGTTCCGAGGTAGCGACCCCACCATTTTTCAGCAGTTCAGAACCGATTTCCCTTCCGCACAAACCGTTGAGCTTACCAAAAACTATCGCTCTATCCCCTCCATCGTGGATGCCTCTCTTCAGGTCATCTCGTCGACCAGTCTTGTTGAAAATCGTGTCCTAGAATCTTTTTTAGAAGATCCTCACAAGATTACCATCCATCAATCCTCGCATGATCGGTCAGAAGCCAAATATGTTGTCGATACTATCGAACAGCTCATGGGCGGATCCTCGTTCTATTCAATAGATAGCGGTCAGGTTCAAACCGATGAAGAAGAGGCCTTGGCGTTCTCTGATTTTGCGATTCTTTATCGGACCGACGCCCAGTCAAAAATTTTATGTGAAACGCTAAACCGCTCAGGAATCCCTTTTCAAAAACGATCCCATCACTCATTAACTGAAAATGTGCGTGCACAGACCGTTCTTGATACAATCCTGGATCCGTCAGTTAAACGCGGTTTTCTGCACGAACCATTTGGGCCAAAAGGAATTACAAAAAAGCCTCGACGCACCCAGCGGGTGCGCCTGCGTTTTTTTGCAACCTTTTGCCTCCAAAGCATTCGCACAGAAATCCCACGTTTAACTGACGGATCCAGGACAATGAAAAAAGACCCGATAGATAAAAATGTTGCGGAAAAACTTCATGCTGCTGTTGACCAACTACAGACCGAAATCCACGATACAAACCTCATTTTGATCCGCGACACCTTGGATCCTTTAGCCCAAACCTGTAGACAAGATCTAGATCATTTTTTTTCCATGATCGCCATGGGCATTGATATAGATGTGTGGGATCCAAGAGCATCTTGTGTTTCCTTATTAACAATCCATGCGTCTAAAGGCCTTGAATTTAAAATTGTATTTGTTGTGGGGTGTGAAGACCGAATGCTGCCGTTAAAATGGGGAGATGATTCTGACGTTGACCTCGACGAAGAACGGCGTCTTTTTTTTGTCGGGATGACTCGAGCACAAAAAAACTCTTTCTTACACATGCCCGTCAACGTTTTTGGCGAGGAGCCCTCCAAAAGATGCGTCCATTACCTTTTTTACGAGATATTGAAGATCGGCTGTTCGAACGAAGCAACAGCGGCCATAAAATAAAATCCTCAAAAAAGGTATCCCACCAGCTTGATCTTAAAGGGTTAGCTTGACTCATAGATACAAGTCTATCTGCCATGAAAAAAATAGAACCTATCGACCGCCATCGTTTGTATGAAGCGTCTGTTCAGTCGGTTGACACCCATCTTGATTTTGTTGAACGGGTCTATAAAAAAAGTCATGGCCACCGGCCGCAACGGCTTCGAGAAGATTTCTGTGGGACCGCAAAACTTGCCTGTGAATGGGTCTTGCGTCACAGTAAAAATAGAGCGTGGGGAATAGACGTGGACAAACCAACCCTTGAATGGGGTTCTGCTCATCATCTAGCGGACTTTGGAGCCAAGGCCAAGCGAGTTCAACTTATTCATGACAATGTGCTATCTGTCGATACACCCCACGTCGACGTTACCGTTGCATTCAATTTTTCCTATTGGGTGTTTAAGCAGCGGACCGTGCTAAAAGAGTATTTTAAAAACGTAACCCGCTCATTAAAGCCGGGAGGCATTTTCGTATTAGATCTTTTTGGGGGGTTCAATGCTATGCAGACGTATACAGAAAAAAGAATGATTTCATCGATGCGAGATGCACATGGACAACGAATCCCTCGATTTAAATATATGTGGGAACAAAAGAGTTTTAACGCCATAACCCATGAGATTCTTTGTTATATTCATTTCAAATTACCCGACGGGTCCATGATCAAAAAAGCATATACCTATGACTGGCGATTATGGACCATTCCAGAGATCCGAGAAACCCTGTTAGAAGCAGGTTTTTCATCAGTAGACACCTATATGCATGGGTGGACAAAAGAGGGTGAATGCGATGAGGTTTATAGATGCCGCACATTCTTTAAAAATGAAAAAGGATGGCTTTCGTTTATTGTTGGAAAAAAGTAGTGGGATCGGTTTTGCCCTCCAGGGCATACGCGTCAAGCTAAGGCGGGGATTGTACTCTATATTATGACGGACTTTAGTCCGCTTTTAACCAAACAGGTTCTTGCATTAGGACCAGCAAACACCATTTAAGATGCTGTTAAGCTTTTTGAGAAATTATCTAGACTTGATTCCAGTGGCTTGGTTATATCGTCAAAATTGTTCTGTTATCTTTCATGAAAATAATAACTTTAGCAATAGCCGCTTTAGGTGCTTGTATTTGCTGGGCAATGAGCTGAAAGCTGAATGGTTCAATGCTATTTTAGAGATAAAAAAAAGATTACTTGTCATACTTCAAGTTACTCTATTTTTTGGACTCTCATGCACAGAGCCAATACAGAGAAGGTTTGGCCATAGCACTGTAGACTGTCATCAATGAGGTATTATGGATTTTAACTGGGATAAAAAGCAACGTGAGCTGTATAGCCAAACTTATGATTTTGCTCAAAAGGAACTGGGAGAACAGGTCGTGCATGAAGGTCCTGTTAGCCCCTTCCCGCTACAAAAGTGGAAAGCATGCGGTCAGTTTGGGTTGATGGGACTTTCCATTCCCCAAGAATATGGAGGGATGGGGTTAGACGCCCTCACTTCTGCGCATATTTTTGAAGCATTTGGAAAGAGTTGTCCTGACCGAGGGTTATTGTTTGCGGCCGCGGCCCATCTGTTCGCGGTGGCCATGCCCATTGTGGAATTTGGCACCCCGAAGCTCAAACAATACGTCTTACCTCATTTGGCAAGCGGGAAATGGATTGGCGCGAACGCTATTACCGAGCCTGATGCGGGGTCAGACCTGTTCTCGCTACAATCTGAAGCAGACAGAAAAGGAGATGGGTATCTATTAAATGGGAAAAAATCATTTGTAACCAACGGGCCGATCGCGGATATCGTCGTGGCTTATGCGTTTACAAATCGGAAGATGGGGTATCTCGGAATAAGTGGTTTTATTGTTGAAAAGGATACAGCAGGTATGGTTTTAGGAGATGCATTCGGCAAGGCGGGACTTCATGCAGCACAGGCAGGGTAGATTACGTTTGAACACTGCCGGGTTCCTGATACCTGGATCCGTCAGTTAAACGCGGTTTTCTGCACGAACCATTTGGGCCAAAAGGAATTACAAAAAAGCCTCGACGCACCCAGCGGGTGCGCCTGCGTTTTTTTGCAACCTTTTGCCTCCAAAGCATTCGCACAGAAATCCCACGTTTAACTGACGGATCCAGGTGGTAGACTTTTTCCCCCTCGTCTACATAATCTTGTCCGTAACGCAGCATTCGATAAATGAGTATGGCCAGTTTATGTGCAAGAGCAAATACGGCCACGGCTCCACTCCTACGCCGAGCTACCCGACGATATTCAGCCCCCAAAGAGGAGTGTGATCGACTCAAAGAAACCACCGCCATTCGCAAGATTCCAGCCACCCGATTTGAACCCGTACCACGAGGGGGCTTTTTCTTGAGAGCTTTTCCTCCAGAAATCCCCATCTTTGGACAAAGCCTCAACCAACTCACAAAATGTTTTTTCGAAGAAAAATCACTCAGATTAAATCCCACCTCGGTAAGTATGACTTGCGAAACTCCAGCGCTTATCCCGTCAATACGCGTTAAATCTACTCCGGAAAATTGCCACAATATTTTTTGGTCTTCCTGCTCTCCTCGGTTACGTATCGCTTTTCGTTTAGCGGCTTTAGGATGCTCAGGGGCCTCTTTATTTTTCCGTTCTTGCGGAGTCATCGCTAACAACTCCTTGTGCAGTTCTTGCTCGTAATCGGTAATCTGTGCTTGGAGTTGGTCATAGAGCTTTAGGGCCATTTTAAGGTTAAACAAATGCTCTGATTTCCACGTACCGGTGAGGTGCTCAGCTATTTCTTCTTCGTTTTTTCCGCAACGAGAATCTCGCAAACACGCAAGGACTTTGGGGTCACGTTGACCTTCAACAATCCCACGTACAATCGCTAAGCCTGTTTTTCCGGTAATATCTGTTAGGGCTCGATGAACTTGGACATTCATTTGATCCAAAGCCTTTTGCATCCAGTTGACGGTTTTGGAACGTTCCTCAACCAGATTGGCACATTGGCGAGTCAATGCGCGGCATCTACAAATGCCTTCACTCGGTCGAAAGGATCCATGTAATAGGCCACAGCTGTGTAGAAGCTGAATCCATTGACAGTCCTGTACATCGGTTTTACGACCCGGGACATGGCACAGTTCTCTGGCGTTGACCAAGATGGGCTCTATTCCAGAAGCCTCCAGCAGTTCGTACAAAGGGATCCAGTAAATCCCTGTACTTTCCATGGCCACCGACTTTACTCCTTGCTCTTGGAGCCAAGCGATCAGTCCGATTAATTGGGGTGTAGTGGATTGAAAAACACGCACGTTGGGTTCGCCGCTGATCAAGGCCGGACCACATACGTAATGCTCGCAAGCCCCCAAATCAATTCCAGCCACCTTCGGTTGGAGTATGGGTAAGCTTTGCACGGATCGTTTATTTACCTTTGTTTTTGATGCCGACATGATATCCTCCGGGTTGTGGTTAGTTGTGGAGGCTACGGCCCGAGGTGGCTATACAATGGATTCTGTCCTGGGGGAGTCGCCTGGAGCGCTCGCCAATGAATGATGGCCAACTCAGACCCAAACTTCGTATGGGGCACAAGGCACCAATATCTTTAGGGGGGCTTAACTGCCGTAGCTTTCATGACATTTACATCTTACCGGACTCCAGTTTCAACCCTGAATGATCCAGCAAAGAGACCATGCTGGTGGCAAAACTTCGTAGAGTTTCCAGGCCCTTTTATAATCCTGTTTCCATATATGTCTTTCCACCTGGTTGAGGGTTTGGTCTGTTTTTTGCATCAAAGAGGTAATCGTCTTTTCGTCCCATGACAGCGCGGATTTAGTCTTCTTGTTCTGGGAAAATCGGATGCCGGGTTGAGGGTAAAAGCCGACGATCAAGCTGATAAAAAAATCAGTCCAGGGAGGGAAAAAATAAATCTTCTATCTTTCATATTCATTAAAGATGGATCTTGATCTGTAGCGGGGTAAAAGTCACTTATACAATCATTACCCGATCAAACTATCAAACCGTAAAAAGTTTAGGCTTGAATAATCGTCCCGTTTTCGCCATTAATCATTGTTTAATCATACAGGAGAAAAAATTATGCAAATACGTTGGCCTTTAATTGTTGTTATCATCATCGTTGCCCCTCTTTTAGTGTTTGGGTTGCGGTTCTTCCAAACCGTGCCCCAAGGGCATGTGGCGGTGGCTACCTTGTTCGGCAAGGTAAAAGAGCAACCCTATAAAGAAGGGCTTCATTTTCCGGTTAGTCCTTTATATTCATGGCATCTCTTTGACGCGCGAGAAAAAACACATCAGGAAACCACGAACATTCCCACCCAAGATCAGCTCCAAACCAGAGTGGATGTAAGTGTACAATATCGGATTTTGGGAAGTCAGACGCCTGTTATGCTCAAAGAAACAGGGGTGGCTCAACAGGCGATTGATGTTCATTTAGTGCCTAAACTTCGTTCCGTACTCCGGGAACAAGGAAAAACGATTCAACGCGCAGAAGATTTTTTCCTGCAAGCAACACAGAAAAAACTTCAGACCGCCCTTAAACAAAGCCTCGTAAAATTTTTGAAGCCTAAAGGCATCGAAATTCAAGCCGTCCTCATCCGCAACATTGATCTTCCTCCCTTTATCACAAAAGCCATTGAAGCGAAAAAAGAGCGTGAACAAGCTGTGCAACGACAAAAAGCTGAGCTTGAACGATATCGGACTGAGCAGGAACAAAAAATTGCTCAGGCCGCTGCGGAACGTAAAGCGGCAGAAGAAGAAGCTGAAAAAAAGAGAGTGTTGGCAAATGCCCAGGCCTACGAAATCGAAAAGCTTAATAAAGCGATTGCCAATAGCTCCGCCTATCTAAAGCTTAGAGCCATTGAGGCTCTCACAGAAATCTCCAAAGATCCCGCTTCAAAAATTTATTTTTTGAACGGCGATAGTCCCAACCCCCTTCCACTGATGCATATTGGGGAACAATAGAGGACGCTCAACGTCAAATGTCTTAAAGTCGAAGGTCGATTGAGATGGAGAAATCAGGTCGCTTATGATTAAAAAAGAGCGAGCTGTATATATTCTGCAACGTTTGAATGAATTATATCCGAACGTTGCTCCACCTTTGGGACATTCTGATCCATATACCCTGCTTGTTGCCGTTCTGCTTTCAGCTCAATGCACGGATGCGCGAGTCAATCAAGTTACACCGAGCCTTTTCACAAAAGCACAAACACCCGTAGCCATGGCCGCATTAAACGTGAATGATATTCGAGAGATTATTAAGCCCTGCGGATTGTCCCCCACAAAATCTAAAGCCATACAGGCGCTTTCCCGTATACTGGTTGAGAAACACAGTGGGAAAGTCCCTGCAACCTTTGAAGACCTTGAGGCATTGCCGGGTGTAGGGCATAAAACGGCATCTGTTGTCATGGCTCAAGCTTTCGGGGTTCCAGCTTTTCCAGTAGACACCCATATTCATCGCCTCGCCCAACGCTGGAAATTAACGAATGGAAAATCTGTAGAACAAACAGAAAGAGATCTAAAAGTTCTTTTTGATCAAGAAACGTGGAATAACCTCCATATACAAATAATCCTTTATGGTCGTGAGTATTGTACTGCTCGTGGCTGTGACGGAACGGTTTGTAATATTTGTCGAGCTTGCTTTCCACGCCGAAAAAAACCTGTAACCACAAAAAAATAGGATGCTGGTTAGATGCTCTTTCTCCCTATTTATTCCTTTTTTTCGTTTTTTTGTATCGAGAATCAAGTATCCAGAATTTCTTCGATTTCCTCATGATTTTATGTTGCCAAGCAAAAGACCATCTGTAAACTTACCCCCTAATTGTTTTAGAAGACTTTATTCGTATCTGGGATAAAGTCGTGTTTGATGAAGTAAAGTAAAGGTATGACACACTAAATGCTCTCATTACTCGATGTTAAAGCAAATATAGTAGCACCATTAGATCCGGACTTTTGTCCGGCTATTTTAGCTGTAAGGGCCTATCAAAAAGCTGTTTTAAACTCAGAGAAAGTACCCTTAATTATTGCGCTTGAATCATCTAACGGACATATAAGCCGTTGGGAAGAAGACATCCTTGCTCTTGGCACAGGACATGACGCAGACACATTGCGTTATGTTGAACGGCTTGTTAAATTTCTGTTGTGGGCTCGTGGAGGCTGGAAGATTTATATAGGAGGTCCTCCTCGGATTGGTGAATACATTCGCGATTGCTATGCGGAGCGTGGCGACCGCTTTTTTGATAGCCAGTTAATGAATCGTATCTATAATAAGCCTTTAGAGGTCGTTGTAACCACACCCGACAACGTGCCGGGCTCCAACGAAAGTGAGATGCCCTTAGGAGGACACCAAAAAGGATGCCGTATCGGTTTTGATTTGGGCGCCAGTGACTATAAATTAGCTGCCGTTAAAGACGGGGAGCTTCTTTATAGCGATGAAATACCTTGGAATCCTAAAGACGAACCGGATCCCGCATACCATTACAATCACATTCAGTCAGGCCTCGAAAAAGCTGCGTCGTATCTTCCTCACGTAGATGCGATTGGAGGAAGCGCTGCAGGCGTCTATGTCAAAAATAAACCTATGGTTGCTTCTCTGTTTCGGTCTGTGCCCGAAGAGGACTTCGAAGAAAAAGTGAAACCCATATTTGTTCGCCTTCAGGAAAAATGGAACGTTCCCTTTGATATCATTAATGATGGTGAAGTAACTGCTTTAGCGGGAGCCTTATCCTTAAATAAAAATGGGATGCTGGGTATTGCGATGGGGTCTAGTCAAGCAGCTGGCTTTCTAAATCGAGCAGGAGATATTACCGGATGGCTAAACGAATTGGCCTTTGCACCTGTTGACTTTAACCCCCAAGCCGTTGCCGATGAATGGTCCGGCGACGCAGGTGTCGGTGTGATGTATTTTTCACAACAAGCCGTCAACAAATTAGCTTTAGCCGCAGGCCTAACGTTCCCTTCAGACATGGAACTCCCGGAACGGCTTAAGAGCGTCCAAGAAAAAGCCAACCAAGGAGATGAAACGGCGGAAAAAATTTTTGAAACCATTGGTGTTTACTTGGGATATACGCTCCCCTATTATGCCATGTTTTATGAATACGACAATCTGCTTATTCTCGGCCGTGTGACATCTGGACGAGGGGGCGAAATTATTGTGGATAAAGCGCGAGACATTCTTAAAGAAGAATTTCCTGAATGGGCCCAAGACGTGGTATTACACGTTCCCGACGAAAAAAGTCGTAGAGTGGGACAAGCCGTAGCAGCGGCAAGTTTGCCAGTCGTGTAGATGGCTAAAAGCGAGAAAAAACTGTGAACTTTTATCATTCAACAGCATCAACGTTTATTGCCGATAACAAACCGATTGAAGAAGCCTTTGAACGTATAACGCATTTGGGCATAGGAGCCCATCAAGATGACCTAGAATTCATGGCTTTTCATGGAATCTTGTCGTGTTTTTACAAAAATGACCTGTGGTTTGGTGGCGTTACTTGTACCAACGGAGGCGGTAGTGCCCGGTCTGGAGCCTATGCCTCATATACCGACAAGGACATGATAGGAATACGCCGACACGAGCAAGAACAAGCCGCTTATGTCGGTCGTTACGGAATGATGGTACAATTGGATCACTCAAGCTCAGCAATAAAAGACTCCAACAACACTACGCTCCAAGAAGACCTTCAAAAAATATTATTAGCCACACAACCGTCTATCGTATACACCCATAATCCCGCTGATAAGCATGACACGCATATAGGCGTCTTGGTTGCCGCTATTCGAGCCATCCGTTCCTTGTCGCCGGATCAGAGACCTCAAACCGTATACGGTTGCGAGGTATGGCGTAGTTTAGATTGGATGCCCGATGAGCACAAAATCCTTCTTGATGTTGGGGGAAACGACAACCTGGCCATGTCATTAAACGGTCTTTTTGACTCTCAGATTGCTGGAGGAAAACGCTACGATCTAGCCACGCTGGGCCGAAGACGAGCAAACGCTACCTTTTTCTCATCCCATGCTACTGACGAAGCTGAACAACTTTGGTTTGCTATGGATTTATCGCCATTAGCCCACGATGATACACTAGATATCACAGAATATATAACCCGCTATCTTCAAAAGTTTGTAGACGATGTTAACCAAAAGCTAAATACCCAACTAGGCCGAGTTTAACATAATACGGATAGATTATTATGGAAGTCATTATACAACCTGATCCTGGTTCTGGTAGCGTCTTGGCGGCTCAAATTATATCCAATCTTCTCAAAAGAAAACCCAATGCTGTCTTGGGACTCGCCACCGGGAATACCCCGCTTCGGCTATACAAAGAACTGATCGATATGTACAAAAGGGGCGAGATCGATTTTTCACGCGTGACGACTTTTAATCTAGATGAATATGTCGGGTTGCCCTGTGACCATCCGGCCTCTTATAACTATTTTATGTATGAGAATTTCTTTAAGCACGTGAATATTCCTAAAAACCAAATACACATACCTGACGGAGCGGTCGAAGATATACCTGCTTTTTGTCTGGCCTATGAACAGGCGATTAAAGATGCCGGAGGGATCGATCTTCAACTTTTAGGAATAGGCAGAGATGGGCATATTGGGTTTAATGAACCGGTCTCCTCTCTTTCCTCTCGAACGCGTATCAAAACGTTGATGGAACAAACCCTCAAAGATAATGAAACTTTCTTTGAGAGAGAAGACCACATTCCTCATCATGTTATTACCATGGGTATTGGAACCGTCATGGAAAGCGGAAGCATCCTCCTGCTTGCATTTGGAACGGGAAAAGCGCATTCCATTGCCCAAACCGTCGAGGGTCCTTTAACGGCGATGGTCCCTGCTTCTATCTTGCAACTTCATCCTCATGCTAAAATCATTTTGGATAAAGATGCGGCGACACACCTAAGCCGAGCCGCCTATTATCAAACGACCTACGACGGAAAGCCCGACTGGCAAAAATTCTGAGAGGGTGCCTTCCGTTGCCTTCCTGTCGTTAGATAATACGCTTGTTCGCCGTGAGGGAATAGGTGTTCAAAATTTTATGAGAGGAGCATATGATGTACATGGACGGCTATACATGTGTTGTGTGTGAACAAACCTTTCCTGTGGACCTTAAAGGCTATACGTGCACGTCCTGCGGTGGAAATTTAGATGTTACGTATGATTACGCGCGTCTAAAAAAAGATCGAGGGCTAGAAAAGCTGTTTGTGAATACGCAAAAAGGAATCTTTCGCTATCTCGATTTATTGCCGATCAATGATCCCCAAAAGATAACCCCGTTATGCGTTGGCAACACACCATTGTACAAAGTAAAACGACTCGCTGAACCGATTGGATTAAAACATGTATACCTCAAGGATGACGGACTTAACCCCAGTGGTTCTTTTAAAGATCGTGCAAGCGCTATTGTTCTTAGCCGAGCGCTTGAAATAGGTGTGGGTGTTATTGGCCAGTGCAGGCACAGGCAACGCAGGGAGCTCAATGGCTTGTATGGCGGCTAGAGCATTTAACGATTAAAATGCCTCTCTAGAAGATCTATACTCCATGACATGAGTATAGCAACAGCAGAAATCCGGCGGCGTGCGATAGATGCCTACAAAATGGGCAAAGGTTCCCAGACCGATATCGCATCTTCTTATCGTGTAGATCTTAGAACGTTTCAGCGTGGGCTCTCTCGTTTCAACGAAACCGGACAGACCGCTCCCCGACCGCGTGGGCATCGTCAGGCCCTCTACAGCGGAAAGCAGCTCAAGGCGTTGGCTCAACTGGGGGGCAAACATCCCGATGCAACGCTTGAAGAACTCAAGAACATGAGCGGCGTGAAGGGGTCGATCATGGCCGTACAGCGGGCGTTGAATCGGTTGGGCTGCCGGTATAAAAGAAACGCTTCACGCCAGCGAGCAAGACCAGGCGGATGTAAATCTCTTGAGAAAGCAGTGGATCCAAGAGGTGGCCAAACTTGATCCAAGTCGCCTTGTCTTTATTGATGAATCCGGGGCGAAAACGAATATGACTCGTCTGGGGGGCCGGGCGTTGGGCGGGAACAGGCTTTTTGCCAAAACGCCTTATGGACATTGGTGTACCACCACCTTGATTTCTTCGGTCCGCCTGGACAGAACAACAGCGGCCATGGAGGGGGAGGGGGAGGGGGCGACAGAGACGGCTGTTTTTGGAGAATATATTCGCCGGGTTTTTCTCCCGACTCTTTCACCTGAAGACATCGTCATCATGGACAATCTTCGCGTCCATCACAATCCCAAGGTCATTGAATTCATTGAGTCATGTGGGGCCCATGTAAGATTCCTTCCACCCTATAGCCCCGATTCCAACCCCATTGAAAAAATATGGGGCAAGATAAAGAATCGGTTGGGCAGCCTTACAGCCCGCAGTCAGCAGGAACTATCTGAAGCGATCACACAAGCGTTCGAAGAGGTTTCTCCCGACGAGGTAATCGGTTGGTTTTCTTCGTGCTACATCGCGACACCTCAATCGTGAAGCGCTCTAGTGTGGGGGCGTCTTGCATTGTCTTTATTCCCGAAAAAGCGCCAGAAGCTAAAATGGCACAGCTATTAGTTTTTGGTGCCCAGGTTCTTGCTGTGCGAGGAGCGTATGATGATGCCTATGATTTATGTGAGCAGGTATGTGAAGAAAAGGGATGGTACAATCGAAATACAGGATACAATCCCTTTACACGTGAAGGAAAAAAAACGTGTAGTTTTGAGGTCTGCGAACAGCTTGGCTGGCGAGTCCCGGACCGTATTGTCGTTCCAGTAGGCGACGAAAACATTATTAGCGGTATATGGAAAGGATTAAAGGATCTCTATGCGGTTGGGTTAATTGATCGCTTACCCAAGGTCGATTGCGCACAGGCAACAGGTAGTTCAGCGATTACACAGGCCATAGATCTTTTTCGAAAAAAACAGGGAGAACCTCTTTCAGGAGGGTGGAGGAAGATTCGTATTGAACCGGTTCAAGCGACAACCCTTGCTGACTCTATTTCTGTAGATATTCCGCGTGACGGACTAGCCGCTATGCGTGCTGTTATTGAAGCCGTCTCGGTTTCTGATGAGGAACTTCTTACAACCATTCCCGAATTAGCCCAACGAGCAGGTATATTCTCTGAGCCTTCTAGCGCCGCCACGTACGCGGCCCTCAAAAAAATGGTTGAAGAAAAGAAAGTTGATCCGGAAGAGCGGATTGTTTGTTTAATTACAGGAAATGGCCTCAAGGATATTGCGAGCGCTCGTAAGGCAGCTAATCAGCCAATTGTCATAGACCCAGAACCCACTGCTGAGTACTAATCCAGCAAAAACGATCCCTGCAAAAGCCGCAAAGCCCGGTCCATACACCGCAAAGGGCCAACTGCTCACGGTCTATACCTGTAACGTGGGTTCCTTTTCGTTCTGTAAAAATCTTTTTATACGCTGAACCGTCTTGTTCAGATCTGCCGGGGCGGTTTCAATGCGAATTGTTTCTTTGCTTTGAGTTTCCAATATGAGGAACCCTTCTTTTTCAGTAGCACGATTGCGTGCACCCACAGATGTGGGAGACTCAGTAGCCTGAAAGATATCTGCCACATCAGTAACAACAAATTCTTTACTGGTAAACATCCCCATCAAACGTTTGTCTACAGAACAATCGGTGCCTCCGGCATGATCGCGCGAGAATTTCAATAGATGAATTGGACACAGAGCGGATAAAATGATCGCAAACAAAAGGGGAGAGGCCCCTGCGAGAAGGGCCTTTACCCGGTTTGCTATAGGAATGGGTTTGCCTTGCTGTTCCATTATAATGCTCTTAACCGATTAATTTTTTTGGTTCTCCAAAAAATCTATGTATAATAAGTAACGGAAAAAGAAAGGAAAGTAAAGATAAGGTATTATCGACGAAGTTGCCCACAGCCCCGCCTGATGGACGGGGCGGTATGATTCCGCCCTACAGGCGGAGATCAAATATGGTACCTGGAAAAGATATACCGAACCGAGTTTTATAAAAAACGGCTTATTGCTTTACTCGCTATCGCCTAAGTGACGTGCTGTTTCCCAGTGAAGAGCAAGCCAGTCACGGTTCGGTGTGGTTACCTCTTGTATAAAATTTAGGCTTTCCTGCAATCTGACCTCTATCGGTTCCTAATTTTTTTCGGTGGCTAAAAGGTCGATGGGAATTTCTTTTACAAACCGAGATGGGGAATAATAGATAACACCCCCGTCTCGCGCTCGGCGCGATTCGGGAACACATAAGTAAAGCTCATCTTTGGCTCGAGTTGATGCTACATAAAATAATCTGCGTTCTTCTGCCTCGCCACCGCCATCTTCTAATGATCGGACTGAAGGAAACATCCCGTCGGCTAACCACAAGATAAATACAACCTTCCATTCCAATCCTTTAGCTTGATGAATGGTGCTCAATCGTATGGCATTATCATCGCCGTCTTTTTGAAGCTCTGTATCTATATTTGTCATCAGGGCCATCTCGCTTAAAAAGTGTTCGTTATTTTCAAAATCCGTTGTATAGGTAATTAATTCCTCAATATCTTCCATTCGACGATGATAGTTATCAAATGTTTCGACGGCGTATCGGTCATAAAAAGTTTTGATATACCGACAAATAATTTCACCGGGATCTTCAGAGAGATTTTCTTTATAATACGCCTCCAAGATAGGCTCGATGGGCTTCCAGGCACCTTGCGAAGCGGCTGGCAATCCTTGGCGAAGAAGATCCCGATGGTCATTGTTATGTGCTTCAAAACGATTCTCCAGTTTGTTCCAAATTTTACCAGCTGTCTTTTTTCCCACCCGTGGCAATAACGTTAATAAACGAACAAAGGCCAATTCATCACTTGGTTGTTCAAGTATCCGGAGAATGCTGCACACATCTTTAATATGGGCTTGTTCGAAGAAACGTACGCCGGACGTGATTTGATATGGAATCCGTTGTTGCGTACATTCAAGCTGAAGTTCCATGGCTTGATAATGGGACCGATAAAGAATGGCTATATCGTGCATGGCATACCCCGCAACGCGCAAACACATAATTTGATTAATAACAAACTGGGCTTGTTCATGGCCATCGTATAGTTTTGAAAGAAAGGGTTTTTTGTGGCCTTCACGCACGGCTCTAAGTTGTTTTTGAAATTGGTTCGGGTTTCCCGCAATACATGCATTGGCCACTTCAAGAATTTCTGGGACACTCCGATAATTGGTTTCTAGCTTGTAAATCTGTGTGTCGGGATACCGTTCAGGAAAGGAAATGATGTTTTTATAATCGGCGCCTCGCCAAGAATAGATGCTTTGAAAGTCGTCGCCGACCACCAATAAATTGCGATGCTGGGCGGCTATCAAATCAATCCATTTCGCCTGAATTTTGTTGGTGTCTTGGTATTCATCAACGAGTACATATAAGAAACGATCCTGATACCGCGCAAGGATGTCTGGGTGTTCATTGAAAAGGGTAAGACCATTGCTCAGTAAGTCATCAAAATCCATGGCGTTTATCTCACGCTTTTTCTTACTGTAAACGCGATGGACTTGGATGATGTCCTCAACATTCACGGGATGATGTTCAAATTGCTCTGTTGCTATCTGTTCGACCGAGGCATCTCGGCCTGAGGCAAGACTAAACAGACTTAAGAGGACATCGGGTTTGGGAAACTGTTTGCCAAGGACACCCAGTTCTTCTGCACCAGAACGAACGAGGCTACGCGCATCATCTTGGTCTAGAATCGTATAGTCGTTCCCATAATCAAGAGCGTCTGCATGTCGACGCAAAAGCCGGTTAGCCATGTGGTGAAACGTTCCCCCCCATAACCCACTAACGGATTCCCCTGCAAGAGCCCGTGCGCGATCCAACATTTCTTGTGCCGCACGATTGGTGAACGTAAGCAGTAAAATTCGATCGGACGATATACCTTGGTGAGCAAGAGAGGCTACGCGATAGGTCAATGTACGTGTTTTCCCTGTACCGGCGGCGGCTAAAATTAAGACAGGTCCATCCGAAGCCTGAACCGCCGCTTGTTGTTCGGTGTTTAGGTCCTTTTCAAAGTCGATAGATGTCATCATAAAGTACAAGTGGGGTTCTGCTGCGCGATGCTTTTTGTTGGTTCAACGTGTTGAACCCTTTTCAGGTGTTATGCTCAGTGCAGGATCGTGTTTGCGTTTAATCAAGTCTTGTAGAGAGGACTGTTCTAGCGCCTTTTCTAACCCTTCATCGATACGTGTCAAGGCTTCTTCAACCGGTTCGGCGAGTATGTGAATCCCCAACGTTTCGGGTTTTACCCCATCGTGAATAATAACGTCGAAGATTTCTTTTGCTTGAATGGCATCGGGTGTACGCGTCAGGACATATGAATTCGTTTTATCGGAGGTTCCAACAATGAATCCTGCTCGTTTAAGAATGTCGACGACTTGATTGAGCAAGCGAATAGAAATACATTTCTGTTTTGCGTACTGGTCTCCATTGAAACGATCCGTCCCATATGCCATGCTCTCTCCTACTTGCGTCATGATCGCGAGTGCTAGTTTTAACTTTGTGCGAGCGCTGGCTCTGGCCGCTCCGCTTTCCACTTCAAACGTCGAAGCATTCTGAACCGCAAACGCAACCTCAACGCCAAACAAAACAATGATCCAGCACGTATACAGCCAAAATAAAAAGATGGGAATCGTTGCAAAGGTTCCAAATAATTGGTTGTATTTAAAAACGCCTATTTGCGTGGATACATAAAATTTTTGCCATCCTAACCAAAGTAATCCGCCGACCAAACCACTTATCATTGTCGGGATGAAACGAACGCGTGTGTTGGGCATAAAGGCATATAAAAAGCTAAAGGCGAGCCACGCAGAAAGAAGAGGGGCTATCTTTAAAAAAGAGGTGGAGATAATCTGCGAGATGGCCAATTTCCCTGTAAACGTATCGATAGAAAACGAAGTGGCTGCCATGATGAAAAAAGAGACCACCACAACGGTGCTGATATAATCTTTTACTTTTCGAATAAAATTTCTGGGCGTGGCAACCGCCCAAACACGATTAAAGGACGCTTCGACACTTCCAATCATAACGATGACCGTTGACAGCAAAAGGAAGAAAGCAGATCCGCCTAATGCCAAGTAATTAGCATTTTCGACAATCCTCAAGATATCTTCCACAAACGCCTGAAATTGTTCGGGCATCACGGTCATTTTTTCATGAAGCCACGTGATCGCTTTATCTTCCGAACCCAGTCCCTTCCAAATAGAAAATACAAAAGCGAGAAAGGGAACCAGCGACATGAGCGTTGTAAAGGTTAAGGCCGCCGCTTGTAGTGACAACTCGTCTTCAAGAAAGCCTCTCACGACCAAATGCCCAACCCGTATGCCACGTACCCATAACCGTTTTAAACGGGGAGCAGAAGGCAGATCAATGTCCCAAACATCATGAACAACAAATTCTCGTATCCGCCTCCACCCTGTTTTTCGGTTGTCTTTGATTTTAGGCTTCGATTTTTTTTTCATAAAGCAACCATGTCGCTAACGTTTTTGAGTCACGAATAATACCTTGTCGGATCATTTCAATAATTTTTTCGTGGGTGAATATCTGAGGTTGTACATGCTCGTCATGATCTAAACGAACCGCATGCGGTTCGTTGTTCAATGCCGCATAAAATACTTCAATACGCTCATCCACATAGCCCGGCGAAGGATAAACGGCTCCGAGATGAACCATCGATACGGCTTCATACCCCGTTTCTTCGCTTAACTCACGTCGCGCACAGTCTTCTGGATGCTCTCCTTTTTCAAGGGTGCCGGCTACGACCTCTATCCTCTCTTGCTCTACGGGTTTCCGAAACTGTTTAACAAAAATAAAAGGCCCATCAGGAAGCTTTGCCAAAACCGCTACGGCCCCATGATGACGAATGATTTCTCGTTTAGAGCAAACACCGTTTTCAAGTTCTACATCCAATTCTTGGAGTGTTACAACCCGACCTTTGTATATTTGACGTATATGAAGTGTTTTTTCGTACATCTGAAAATGTATAGTTCGAACTTTTTTTAGATTTCGATATTCGGATTTCGGATTTTCATATAAGGTATATAAAGATCATGTTTCACTCGAGAAAAGAAAGAGAAAATCCGGAAGAAAGTTATCTGGCACCGTATGCCGCGCGTAATACTCAAACTCGAGGACGGGTCTACGCTGAAACCCAACATGATTACCGCACGGAGTTTCAACGTGACCGCGATCGGATTATTTACAGTCGATCGTTTCGTCGACTCGAGTACAAAACCCAAGTTTTCATTAATGGAACAGCGGACCATTACAGAACCCGTCTCACCCATACCTTTGAACTGCCGGCCATTGGTCGTACTCTTGCACGTGCTTTGCGCGTTCATGAGGATGTTACAGAAGCAATCGCACTTGCACACGACATTGGGCATAGTCCTTTTGGTCATGTAGGCGAGAGAGAGCTGGATCATCTCATGCACGCACATGGTGGATTTGACCATAACATTCAAAGTCTCCGTTGGGTCGAACAATTGGAAGAACGCTACCCTCATTTCTCAGGATTAAATCTTACATGGGAGGTTCGGGCAGGACTCCGAAAACATTTAGCGGCGAGGCCCCAAGAGACCCTCGATGATCACCCGATTGGCCCCTTTCAATACGCCGAGGCCCAAATCGCGGATGTGGCTGACGACATTGCATACTATGCACATGATATTGAAGACGCCCTTGAATCAGGCATTGTTTCCAGGCGCCAACTCCCAGAGCTCGAAATATGGAAGAAGGCTTAGCAACGAGCTCGAGCCCAATTTACGAGTATTCCCGAGGCCTATGAAGCGCATACCATCATTCGGTCTTTGCTGGATATGTTAGTAGAAGATGTGATTCAAACAAGCTTGCAACGATTAGATACATATAAACCAGAGTCTCCTGAAGCCATCATGCAATGTTCTCAACGCGTAGTCACGTTTAGCCAAGAAATGATGGGAATGATTGATGTATACCTGGATTCGTCAGTTAAACGCGGTTTTCTGCACGAACCATTTGGGCCAAAAGGAATTACAAAAAAGCCTCGACGCACCCAGCGGGTGTGCCTGCGTTTTTTTGCAACCTTTTGCCTCCAAAGCATTCGCATAGAAATCCCACGTTTAACTGACGGATCCAGGGTATACAGAACCTTTCTGTTTAAAAACGTATATCATCATTTTTCTGTAGATAAGGCCCACCAGGAAGCTGTCCACATGATGAAAAGGCTTTTCCAGCATTACGTGTATGACCCTCAAGACATGGGGCATAAAGCACAAGCGCGGCTAAAAAAGGAAGGACGTTGGCGTACGGCGTGTGATTATGTCTCTGGGATGACAGATCGGTATGCGATTGAAGAATATCAAAAGTTTGGTTTGAATAAAAGATAATCGGATTATATGCACATCATTGCACATCGCGGCGCATCACAGGGTGCCCCTGAAAACACAATAGCAGCCATTCGTCTAGCTTGGGACCAAGCCGCTGATGGTGTAGAGCTAGACCTTCGTTTGACGAAGGACGGAAAGATCGTGGTGATACACGATGCCAGCACTCAGAGAACAGCGTGTGAAGACGTTCACATAGCTGATCAGGATTTTGAACAATTGCAGAAACTTGACGCGGGAAGCTGGTGGAGTGACAGGTGGAAAAAGGAAAAGATTCCTTCACTGGAAGAGACGCTAAATTTCGTGCCTAAAAACAAACATCTTTTTCTAGATATTAAGTGCGGTGAAGAAATTGCTCCTGCATTAAAACACATCTTAGAGAAAACGAGTCTGCCTAGAGACAACGTTGTCTTTGTTGGAAAAGATTTAACAATCATACAAGCATTAAAGAAGTCGTGTTCTTTGTATCGTGTTTTATATAGTGTTTCTCATCGTAAAAATGGAAAAAGACCCATCTGGGCAGCAACCATTGATCATTGGATCTCTCAGGCTGTGCAAGCAGGACTCGATGGCCTTGGCCTCGACGCTCGGACTAAAATCGATCCATATACGATCAAAGCCATCAAAGATTCAAGGGTGCATCTGTTTGCTTGGACCGTAGATTCTCCTAAAGAAGTTCAACGTCTTCAGGGTTTAGACGTCACAAGCCTTGCTACAAACTGTCCGGGCCTCGTCAAGCCCAACAGAGATAGAGCCGTTTAAAGTAGATGGCGTGCTGACCAAGGGCCATGAGTTTTCCTTTTGACAAGATGGGCTTAGATCGTAATGCGGCGGGAAGTATTGCAGGCCATCAAAAAAATTTAAAATACTGGCTAGTTGGCAGAATTTAAACATGATACTCTGTATTAACAAACAAGTCTAGAAAAGGACAATTGTGTAAAAGTTGAACCCCTTAAAAGGGGCGTTTATGATAGATTCAAGTTCTGCTCCAAAATTTTCGAGTTTTGATGTCGCGTCGCTATCCCTTGAATGGTATCCTCGACTTAAAATAATAATACCTGATTTAGAATCCCGCGATGGATGCATATCAAGTTGGCTCCTTAGACCTAATCGATGACGAGTTGTTTGAAGTGTTTGCATCTGAAGCAGAACTAAAGGCTGAAAGCCTTAACAGTGCGATGGTGTCGCGGAATCTAAATCAAATCGCGGAGGATGCTCATTCGATTAGGGGGATCGGAGGCGCTATGGGATTTCCTGAAATTTCTGTTTTAGCTGAAAAGTTAGAATTAGCATCTAAAGAAGCCGGATTAGATCGTTGTGTGGAGCTTGTTCAAACGTTTGGGTCATGGAATATAAATCTTTCCAGAATAAATGGAAGACAGGTAAACCTAGATCCGGCCGTTAAACACGGGAGTTCTGTCCGAATGCTTTGGAGGCAAAAGGTTAAAAAAAATGTAGGCATACCCACAGGGTGCGTCGAGGTCTTTTTTGGAGTTCCTTTTAGTCTAAATGATTCGTGTAAAAAACCGCGTTTAACGGCCCGATCCAGGGTAAAGATAAAGGAGGCATGGGGACTGTTATGATATCAAAAAGGGACGTTCCAGACGTGTCAAACGGCACCTCGATTTTATCACCAGAGACACAGGGTCGTATATTAGTTGTCGATGATAAACGACTGAACAGATTGTTCATGGAAAAAATTTTTAAGGAAGCATGGATATGAAGTGTTTCTGGCTAAAAATGGTGAGGAAGCCTGTGCTATGGTTCGAGCCTATTTACCTGAGTTGATGCTTGTGGATGTTGCCATGCCGACCATGAATGGCTACGAGGTATGCGAAAACGTTAAGACCGATCCCCTTACACAAGATATTCCTATTATTATGGTCACCGCCAAAAACGAGATAGAAGATGTTGAGCGCGCGTTTGATATAGGCGCTATGGATTATATACGCAAGCCGTTTGACCCCCGGGAGCTGATTGTTAGGGTCCGAACCGCGCTCGAGCTAAAACATAGCAGTGATGCGCTACACCGTTGGACACGTAAAATGTCACGTGAATTAGAATTGGCGGGATCTTTTCAACGCACACTTATGTCAACGGCCCCATTTTTGACTCAAGAAATAGAAGTGCGAATTGCATATCGTCCTTCATTAGATGTGGGTGGAGATGTTTTTGATATTATACCATTATCGGATGGGCGGATATGTGTCTATGCAAGTGATATCTGTGGACATGGCGTTGCCCAGGCTATGCTCTCCTCCATGGTAAAAGCAACGTTGGCGGAGCTTATTCCAAATCTAGCTCATGCAGGTGTCAGCGCGATTTGTGCTCAACTTCATAGGCGATTTAGAGAGCAAATCGAAGATCCTTCTCTTTATGCAACCGTTTTTATATGTATTTTGGATCCTGCCACCAATCAGGCCCAGTGTCTAAACTGTGGGCATCCTTCCCCTATACGGTTAGGGCCCGATCATGAAGTACAAAAAGATATCTTTAATGAAAAAGGAGGGTTTCCCATTGGGTTGGCGGTAGCCGATGATTCCCCTTGCTCAGAAGAAGATAAAGTGGACTGGGAAATGGTTCAGGGTTCTTCGCTGTTCATTTATACCGACGGACTTACCGAAGCTCGACATAAAGATACGAACCGGGAGTGCGGGAAAGAAAAATTAATAAAATTTTCCGAAGAGGTCTGCAAAGATGATACAATTACAGATCCGTCTTCCGAAGTATTTGAAATGATCAAACGCGCTGGATACAGACTGGATGATGATTGTACAGGTGTTTTTATACAACTTGTTGATCCCGAAAGCGTAGTCGCAAGTGAAAAAATCCCGTGTATACTCTCTGCCATTCCGGACATTGCTATGAAAGCCAGCCAAAAACTTGGTGGGCGAGCATGGCCTGAAAAAGTTGTAACGTTGGTAGAACTATTAATTATCGAACATTGTACCAACGTGTTGGATCATGGGGCTCCTCCAGAAAATTCGTTCATTAATATGCAACTACGGGTATCAGAAAACATTTGCAAGCTTCTTTTTGTGGACAAAGGGAGAAAATGGGGTCATGAACGGCGGCTTGCCCAAGCAAGCTTTCCTCGCCAAGAGTCAGAAAGGGGACGTGGATTGACCATTCTTAAAAGGATTGCAAACTTTATTGAAATCCACCGTCGCAACAATGAAAATATCATTTTTTACACGGTTCCAAGAAATCTTGCCTTTTGAGGTGCGCATCTTGATCGCACTACCGAAAAGTGGTAAACGAGGCTAAAAAATGTAAGTCAGTCTGAGCTGTAAAATGCCCTGTATGGTTGCTGGGGGGTGTTCGATTACTATTCTACCTCTTGACCTCCCAAAGGATAAGGGGTAGAGCTACTCCATGTAAAGAGAGATAGCCCGTTAGTGCGGGCAGGAACAAATAATAAGGAGAAACGATAATGCGAAGAATGATTCAGTGGTCATGTGTTGTTACTATGACCTGGATCCGTCAGTTAAACGCGGTTTTCTGCACGAACCATTTGGGCCAAAAGGAATTACAAAAAAGCCTCGACGCACCCAGCGGGTGCGCCTGCGTTTTTTTGCAACCTTTTGCCTCCAAAGCATTCGCACAGAAATCCCACGTTTAACTGACGGATCCAGGTATGATTGTATGTATGACATCTATAGGATCTTATGCACAGGGTTTTGGACTTAAAAAAGGGCTTAAAATTCCAAAGCCTGAACTCACTCCATCTGTGAGTTTAGAGGATGTAGCTCAGTATATTGAGATGTATGTTGAAAAAAATTCCAGCAATGGTGTTTACCCCATGCGAGATGATGAAGAAAATACAGTTCTTGCATTAACACTCGATAAGGTGCATCGAGAGCGGTTGTCAAAAATTGCCGATGCCACCTATTTTGTCTGTGCAGACTTTAGCCATAGTGACGGAACTGTTTATGATTTAGACTTTTTTGTCTTGGGTGTAAGCAAGGATACTTTAAAGGTCCTTCCGAATAAAACATCGATTCATAAAAAAGCCGGCGTTGCACGGTATACATGGCATGAAAAGGCTGGTGTTTGGGAGCAAAAACCGGTGGAGACCACAGCGAGCGAGAGCGAGCATCCGGAACACCCCGAGCACCCCGAACACCCAGAGTAGAGGATCGATACTCGTGTTAAGATTAAGCGTTTATATGAGGGTCATAACTGTTTTAGTTATGACCCTTGCTTACACAAGTCTTTCCGCTGAGATCAGTCCTTCGGAGCGAACGGTTGAATTTACATATGGATTTACGATTCAGAATATCCCTGTTGATGCACAGAAAATTATAGCCTGGGTTCCCATTCCTTACATTGACGAGTACTAGCAGCTACTGAGTATACGCGTTGAAGGAGCTAGGCCATATAAGCAACTGAGGGATCCCTTATACGGGAACCGATATCTTTGCTTTGATTTCTCTAATGTACTGCCTAGCAATAGAAATATAAAAGTCGAGGTTAAATTTGATATCCATCGGTTAGCCTATCGCGTTTTTGGAAAGGAAGCAGATCCCCCCCTTCTTTCCCGCAAGCTGTATGACCGGTTTTTAGCGCCAGACCGTTTGGTCCCTATTGATGGAGAAATTGGAAAAGAAGCAGATCGGATCGTTGGCAATATTAAAGATCCTTTGCCCCGTGCCCGCAAACTGTATGATCATATCGTCAACACCCTCGTTTATGATAAAAGCGGCAAAGGCTGGGGACAAGGTAATGCGGTGTATGCGTGTGATATCCGCAAAGGAAACTGTACGGACTTTCATTCTTTATTCATTGGTGAAGCGCGCCATCTAGGCATCCCTTCACGGTTTGCTATTGGATTCCCTTTACCAGAAATGGGAAAAAGTGGTCCCATTAGGGGGTATCACTGCTGGGCGGAATTTTACGTACAAAAAATAGGCTGGGTTCCAATTGATGCTTCTGAAGCTTTCAAATTTCCTGAAAAAAAAGAGATGTTTTTTTGGGGGACTAGATGCCCATCGGATTCTCTTCACAATCGGGCGCGATATATCAGTGCCTTTATCCAATGCCGGACCGGTTAACTATTCTATTTATCCACACGTTGAAGTTGACAACAAAGTGTATCCTGATGTGAAAAAGCATTTTTCATTCAAAGAACATGAAACTTCATCCGATTGAGTTAAATTACCGACCAAAGGGTAACGACCCTTTGGTCGGTAGGCTTGGCAGTGCTTTTTTCTAACCTTTTGTCTACAAAGCATTCGCACAGAAAACCCACGTTTAACTGCCGGATCTAGGATAGAAACAAGTCTTCGTCCTTTGGTCTGATAAGTTCTTTAGCTGAACTGTTTGTTATTTCCCACTGTAATCCTTTGATCAATATAGCCGGTTTCCCCCCCCTTTTTTCCATAAGCAACCCTGCACTTGCCGCTATCTCATCCGCAAAGGCCGGCATCGTCGCGCGTAACATATGACCTGAGAGATCCCGTTCTCCACGCAGATCAATACGCGCGGGAACACCCGCCAAACCAACCGCTATATTCACCAACCCTAAACGCCAAGGCCTTCCAAACGTATCCGTAATGATCACACCTACGTTTACACCTATTTTTTTTTGAATCGTATCTCGCAGCTCACGGGCACTGGCATCGGGATCGATAGGTAAGAGAACAACGATTTCTTCGCTAAAAACGTTCGATTCGTCAACAGCTGCATTGGCAGATACAAACCCTAGTTTATGCTCACAAATCAAGACCCCTTCAGGCTTATGAGGATGCCGTTCAGCTCGAATGATACGTTGACTCTCACATAAAATCACTTCTACTTTCCTCGGGTCTTTGTTGACTTGTTCGGCGAGTTGGAACGCCTCTGGGGAGGGAATAACATCTCTTAAATCTACGATTCGACCTTCTGCTTTAGAAACAATTTTATGGGCCAGAACCAAAATATCATAACCTTCAAAGGTCTGTTTTGATTGTTCTACAGCATGGATCAAAATTTCAGCTAAAAGATCTCCGGGTCTGATTTCCGGTATTCCTGGAATATCTTGTATTATAACTTTTCGTGAATCTTCCATTTGGTTAATAGGGTGTGTATGGGGTGACCAGAATATTCCTTAAGGAACACTTTTAAATCCGCAGGCGTATCAAGATCTAGTATGAAACTTTGGAGTCGAAGGATTTGGCATCGAACCTTATTTTCTTGAGCCCTTTCTTGATAGTCTGGGAAGGAGTCGAGGCCAAAACGAAAAGGAATGGCATTGGGGGGTGTTGATAAAACGGCATTCGTCCCATCATCTCCTGTTGCCGGGCAGAGGATAACGGATGGGTCAGATCTCGGGTGTTTTAACAATATTTCCATTTCTGTTGAATTAAGTTCAGCCATGTCACCAGGAATAACGAGCTGAGCATTAAACCCATGATTCATACTCCAGATAATGGCTCTTTCTATAGCATCGGTTTCGCCCGTGGCTTTTTCCTCTTTTAGCACGGTTGCATTCATTTTATTTGCGAGTTCTTCGATCCTATCGGAATCTGTAACCACCAAAATATGATAGGCACTATTCCATTCCTGAAAAAAGGCTAGAACACGCTGAAAAAGAGAAATCGCAAGCACTATTCGCTGTTCTGAAGTAAGAACTTCGCTGAGTCGCTCTTTAGCATCACCAGGATTTTTTACAGGGATAACAATATTTAGATCTTTCATGGTAATGTAAAAATGGTTTCTAGGCGCTATATAATACACAAAGTGGTTCGAGGTCGTTTCTATTTTATGGCAAGATAGAACCTGCCACTCGTTCTTTATCTTCCTGGGTCTTCATGATCGTATCGGTGATATATACTTCTAATCCTGCATCTTCTAAAGCGTCTTTATATTTTTTATCTTGAGTGTCAATGACGATGCCTTGGATTAACGGGCTGTAATATCCCGCCACGCCTAATGGATCAACGGTATAACCCTTTGCACTCAACATTTTATGAGCAGGCCCCTTTAGGGAAAGACCTCCCACAATGGGTGATACGGCGATTTTTAGGGCGGGCGCTTGGATTAAAGCTTCGCGTATTCCAGGTATAGCCAAAATGGGTCCAATACTTCCCAATGGATTACTCGGTGCGATGATCATGAGATCAGACCGACTCAACACATCTAACACTTCAGGTGTTGGTTTGGCTTGTTGGGCCCCATGATAATCAATGTCTAAAACTTCACGTTCACATTTTTCCCGAACATAAAATTCTTGAAAGTTTAACCATCCTTTTTCCGTCAAAATCATGGTCTGAATCACATCATCAGTAGGCACCAAAATGGGGGTGGTGACCCCTAACTTTTCAGCAATTTTTAATGCAATGTCTGTTGGACGTAATCCTTGTCTTCTTAGGTGTGTACGATAGATATGGGTTGCAAGATCTTGATCCCCCAAATTCATCCATACTTCTTCGCCGAGCTCGCCAAGGGCACGAAGCGCCTGAAATGTTTCATTTTTAAAACCCCACCCCTTTTCACGGTCCACTACATGGGCCAAAGAATACGTGATGATATCCATGTCCGGAGAAACCCAGAGCCCATGTCGTTCGATATCGTCGCCGGTATTCCCAATCACAGTTAATGTATGTTGATCATGTAATCGGGCAAATCCTTCTACAATTTTTGACCCACCAATGCCTCCTGCTAGAATGGTAATGTTTTTTGGCGGGTTCAATATTCAGGGTTCTCGGTTCAGGGGGGGTATCATGTTTTAATCGAAAGCTTCTCACCTTGGACCCCAGACCCTGAAAACGTATCAATCATTAACTGCACATTGTCTGCCATCGGATAAAGAATAGGACAGGTACATCCATGATTGATGTATTTTTGTACTTTGGCTTTGGCTTGTTCAGGGGTTCCACTCGCAGAGATTCGATCGACTAACTCGTCAGGCACATGCTGCATCGCTTCTTCAACTTGTTCTTTGGTCGCTGGCCAACCGAGAATAGACTGAATTTTTTCTACAATGGATTGTGGGGTATTACTTGCTTTTGCAATATGAGGTTGCTGCGCGAGGTATTGGGTTAACAGCCATTTTGCAGCATGTCGCGCCTTGTCTTCATCAGGGTCAACGGAGCACACAACTAATTGCAGAAGATCTATTTCGTCAAGTGTCCTTCCCGCTTCTTTGGCCCCTTTTTCAATTTGTTCCAATGCCATGTCGTTATAATCTGGCGATACACAGTAGTTTAGGACTACACCATCGGAAATCTTTCCAGAGAGTTCTAACATCTTAGGTCCCGTAGCCCCCAATCATCAGAGGTACATTTCGGGGGTTCGTATTTCCATGAACCACGTCGAGTTTAATATCTTTAACATGATGAAACTCGCCATCATAGGTAACTGTTTCCATGTTAAGCAGTTTGCGCATGATTTCAATAGTTTCACGCATGGCTTTTGAATGTTTTCGGCGATGAATCCCTACGTGGGTCGCCAAAGGATCCCACCAGGTGCCGATCCCACAAATAACTCGATCAGGCGCTAAATCATCTAGTGTGAGAAAAGTAGAAGCGAGTAGTCCAATATTCCGTGTCCAATTATTAATAACCCCTGAACCAATTTTAATTTTTTTCGTAACAGCCGCAAAAGCCGCCATAGGAACAATGGCGTCCCGCACCAAACGGGATTCAGCCTGCCAGACAGCTTCAAAGCCTTTTTCTTCGGCATACTTAACGTACTGAATACCTTCTTGTAGTGAATGTTTATCCTGCAAATATAGGGCAACCCGGGAATGGTTTTGTGCCATATTCTTTATCTACTTTTTTATTAACAAATGTTTGTGATTCGTTCGGCCTGTTCAGAACACCTCTTTACAAGAGGCTGATGATATAACGGATTATGATCATCATACTTCTCAACAACCTCATAGATGGTGTTTCGCTGAACGGGTGTTCTTCCCGCACCACGAATGATACGAACCATTTCTGCGGGGGTAATCTCCTGACCGTGCGGAGCGCCTGCTGCACGGGAAATACTTTCATTCATTAACGTGCCCCCTAAATCATTTCCACCACCTTGTAAAAGTTTTTGAGCAACCTCAGGCCCCATTTTCACCCAAGAAACCTGAATGTTGTTAATCCAACCATTTAACATTACACGAGCAACCGCGTGCATCTGTAAATTCTCTTTATACGTAGGTCCGGCCCGAGCTTTACCCTCTAGATAAATAGGAGCATCATAATGAATAAAGCCAAGGGGCACAAATTCTGTAAACCCACCGGTTTCTTTTTGAATATCACGAATCCGTCCGATGTGAGCCGCCCAGTGTCTTGGTTCGTCAACATGGCCATACATGATTGTTGACGTGGAACGCAATCCTACGTTATGTGCCGTTTTAATAATGTGAGCCCATTCGTCTGCCGACAACTTGTCTTGTGTCAACTGTTCGCGAACTTCAATATCTAAAATCTCGGCAGCTGTCCCGGGCATAGATCCCAGGCCATGATCTTTAAGGTCTTTTAGAAATGCTTCAGGGGTGGTGTTGGACAATTTTGACCCATACCAAATCTCAAAAGGCGAAAAGGCGTGAATATGCATATCTGGAACTTGATCTTTTATGGTCTTTAAAATGTTCCGATAATGATCTCCTTTTATTTTTGGGTGTAATCCACCTTGAATACAGACTTCGGTCGCGCCTCTGTCCCATGCTTCTTGTGAACGTCTAGCGATTTTGTCAAAGGTCAAAAACGTTGCGTCAGAATCTTCCATTCTCTTGCTAAACGCACAAAATTTACAACCCATATAACAAACGTTTGTAAAATTGATATTGCGGGTAATGACAAAGGAAACGGTATCGCCCACCTTTCCCTTGCGGATGATGTCGGCTGTTTTTAACAGCGCTTCGAGCTCTTTGCCATCGGTATGGAACAAAGCCGTACCCTCTTGTACAGAGAGTTCTTCTCCACGCAATGCTTTTTCAAGAATAGTCCGTATAACAGGACTCGTTGAGTTATAAAGAACATCTATATCTATGTTTGTATGGATCATGATAAGCACTAAACAGCAGCGAGCCCGTCTTTACGGACAAGTTTTTCAATAGGGTCCCCGATATTTTTGTCTACGTACTGTTTTCTCTTTTTTATATACGTAGGATATATTGTTAGCCGTTCTTGTAAATAATAGCTGGCCCGTTCTGTGGCCTGGGCTAAGGCCGTTATGTGTGGCCAAGCACGTTCAGGATTGATAAAGTCAACCGTCAACGGCGAAATGCCGCCCCAATCATTTAATCCGGCCCGAATATAATCGACATAACGGTTTTCTAAATTAGGGGGCGCTTGTAGACTAATCGAAGGGTCGAGGATGAGGCGCGCAACGCCTATGGTCCGCATCATATCTTCCAGAGATGGTTCTGGATGATCTTGCATGCTGATCCCAGGTTTAGCTCGGAAGTTTTGTATAATGACCTCTTGAATATGCCCATATTTTAGATGCGACTTGTTAATAGAAAGTAACGAATCAATCCGTTCTTCCCATGTTTCTCCAATACCAATAAGAATACCCGTTGTAAAGGGAACATCATATTTTCCTGCGCGTTTTAATGTTCTTAATCGTTGGATCGGGACTTTGTCAGGACACGCATAGTGCGCGTTTCCTTTATGGGTTAAACGTTTGCTAACATTTTCAAGCATCATACCCATGCTCGCGGTTACGGGTTTAAGCATGTGGATCTCTTCTTCGGATAATGTCCCGGCATTGGCATGGGGCAACAGACCTGTATACTCTAAGACCTGTTCGCACATATCACGAAGATAATCCGTTAAGCGTTTATAACCAAGCTTATCTAAGGCATCACGGGCCTCTTGGTATCGCTGTTCAGGTTTCTCTCCCAAACTAAAGAGGACCTCTTTACAGCCTAATTCCTTCCCATTTTTGACCACCCTTAAGACGGCTTCCGGAGTCATGATTTTGGCACGAGGCGTTCCTGGCTTTTGGACAAAGGCACAGTACCCGCAATCATCTCGACACATATTTGTAAGGGGAACAAATACCTTTCGTGAATAGGTAATCGTCGATCCCCAATGGCTATCGCGAATCTCAGAAGCTTTCCTCAACAAAACGTTGAGGGCTTTTCCTTCGATGTTTTCTAGCGATAAAAGGTATGATCTCCGATCCATAATCTTACTAGTATTGTTCGATCTTCAACGATGTCAAGGCACGGGTAAAAGATGATTGAACCCCGGACAAAAAGACCCCAAATATTATATTTTTGATAGCAGGTAAAAAAACTCTCTTTTTTTAGATTAAAAGGCATCATATGAAATACCAAAAACGAAAACTGGCTAGCTATATTTCGACAGATTTGCCGCGAAAAATGGTTTTTGTCGGAGGGCCCAGGCAAGTAGGGAAAACAACACTGGCCAAATATCTCCTTGGAAAAAACCTTCAGGGTTATTTAAACTGGGATTATGCTCAACACCGAGAACAAATTCTCAAACAAGAATTTCCTGATGTCCCGCTATGGGTTTTTGGTGGATTTTGTTGCCGTAGAAAACGAGAAGCCTTTATGGGCCATTGAATGCAAATGGAGCGATATGGCAGTAAGCAAAAGCTTGAAATATTCTAGAAACAAATTCCCCGCCTGTGAGGTATGGCAACTATCAGCAACAGGAACCCGCAACTATATAACAAAAGAGAACATTCATGTTGCACATGCTACCTCTTTTCTTACAACCCTGGTCTGAGGATTGGGTTGTTGAAAAAAAGATAGATGGAGGTATAATCGCTATCCTTAATTTGCAGCGTTCCTTGTGGATGTCACCTACGTTTTTATAGAAAATTCGAGTCAATATCAATATAGTTTGCCATGGAAAGAAGTGATCTACTTGCTATTGCTGACCAGACGCCCACTCCCTGTTATGTCATTCATGAAGGCGTGTTGCGTAAAAACCTCGACATACTCAAAGAAGTACAAGATCGAACTCACTGCAAAATTTTCTTAGCGTTAAAGGGTTTTGCTGCATTTTGTACGTTTCCTTTACTCCGCAACGTGTTGCACGGAACTTGTGCGAGTTCTCTATACGAAGCGCGATTGGGCCGAGAAGAATTTGGAGGAGAAGTTCACGTGTATTCACCAGCCTACTCAGAACAGGATATGGCGGGCTTGCTTCCCCTTGTCGATCATATCATCTTTAACAATTTTCAACAATGGCGTCGCTATCGTAAAGAAGTAAACCTCTGCAAACGACGTGTTGGAGTGGGCATTAGAATCAACCCTGAACATTCGGAGGGGGACGTAGCACTCTATGACCCCTGCGTAGAAGCCTCCCGTCTAGGCTCGACGATAAAGGTCTTTGAGGGCGAGTCGCTGGACGGTATTTTCGGGGTTGCACTTCCATACGTTATGCGGGCACAACGCAGATGCACTTGAGCGAACATTGCAGGTGGTCGAAAAAAAATTCGGTCATTTTTTTACCGACTTAGTGTGGATAAATTTTGGGGGTGGTCATCATATTACGCGTTCGGATTACGATCTGGATAAACTGTGTGATGCCATCGTGCACGTCCAAGAGACGTATGGCGTGCACGTCTATCTCGAACCCGACGAAGCCGTGGCCCTCGAAGCAGGAGTGCTCCTATCATCGGTTCTCGACATCGCCGAGAATGACGCCCATATAGCGATACTGGACACATCAACAACAGCCCATATGCCGGATGTTTTAGAGATGCCGTATAGGCCCGATGTATTTGATGCAGGCCAGCCACACGAAAAGAAATATACCTACCGTTTAGGCGGGCAGACGTGTTTAGCCGGTGATGTTATCGGCGACTATTCTTTTGATAAACCCCTCTGTATCGGGCAAAAAATTGTTTTTATGGATATGGCTCATTATACCATGGTCAAGAACACGATGTTTAATGGCATCGGGCTTCCTTCGATAGCCACGTACGACCCCCAAACCGAGAGGGTTACTCTGGTCAAAACGTTTGATTACCATGATTACAAAAATCGCTTATCCTAGATCTGCCAGTTAAACACCGTTTTCTGTACGAATCATTTGAGCCAACATGAATCGGTTTCTTGCATGTACCCCTTAACTATATTAACATAAAATCTTTCCCTAAACGTACAAAAGGAGACTGATGATGGAATTTGGAATTTGTTTTAAAGGTGATATTCATCCCAAACGTACGGTTTCATTGTGCAAACAAGCCGAAGCAGCAGGTTTTGATTATGCCTGGTTTTTTGATTCTCATATTTTATGGCGTGAAGCATATGTAACCATGGCGATGTGCATTGAGCACACGGACCGATTGCGCTTTTCTCCCTGTGTCACGAATCCAGGCGTTCGTGACTGGTCAGTAACGGCAAGTATCTTTGCCACGTTGGCCATCCAAAGTGGAGGCCGTGTCGACATGGGTGTTGGCCGTGGCGACAGTTCGAGACGTGTAATGGGAAAAAAGCCCAATACCGTTGCTCGCATGAAAAAGTTCGTGCACGACGTTAAAGGCATGGTCCGGGGAGACGCCATTCAGTATGATGAGTCGCCCGCCGAAGTTCAGATTCCATGGGCAGAAGGGTATGAGTTACCGGTATGGGTTGCCGCTTATGGCCCCAAAGCGTTGGCAGTCGCCGGAGCAGTGGGTGATGGTTTAGTCATCCAACTAGGCGACCCTCAACTCTGCAAGTGGTTTTTATCCCAATCAACACAAGCCGGGAAAAGTGCAGGTCGAGATATGTCAACATTCAGGATTGTTTCTGCCGCCCCCGTATGGGTCGGAGATATCCAAAAGGGGCGAGAACAAGCGCGTTGGTTCCCCGCTATGGTCGGGAACCATGTCGCTGATATTGTTGAAAAGTATGGAAAAGATTCCAAAGAGGTGCCTCAAAGTTTTACCGACTATATTGAGAAAAGAAAAGGATACGACTACAAGGATCATGCCAATAAAGATGCCGGACATCTTGGGTTTATTACCAACGACATCATTGATAGTTTCTCCATTTTGGGTCCTCCAGAAGCACATGTTGAACGCATAAAACAACTCGAAGAAGTTGGCGTGACTCAGTTTACGATTTATCTCATGTGCGAAGAAGAGGAATATATCGTCGAACAATATGCTGAGCATGTTTTGCCGCACTTCAAATAACAAGCAGAAGAAAGTAGAAAGATGAAAGAAAAACGTCAACCTGGATCCGTCAGTTAAATTGAAGAATTTGAGTTTTGAAGAGTACGAGATTAAATGCTCTTGCTTTTTTTTTCGCGTCTTTCGCGGGCTAGAGCGCTTTACGATAGAGGTGTCGCGATGTAGCACGAAGAAAACCAGCTGATTACCTCGTCGGGAGAAACCTCTTCGAACGCTTGTGTGAGCGTTTCAGATAGTTCCTGCTGACTGCGGGCTGCAAGGCTGCCCAACCGATTCTTTATCTTGCTCCACATTTTTTCAATGGGGTTGGAATCGGGGCTGTAGGGTAGAAGGAATCTTACATGGGCCCCACATGACTCAATGAGTTCAATGACCTTGGGATTGTGATGGACGCGAAGATTGTCCATGATGACGATGTCTTCAGGTGAAAGAGTTGGGAGAAAAACCCGACGAATATATTCTCCAAAAACAGCCGTGTCTGTCGCCCCCTCCCCCTCCATGGCCGCTGTTGTTCCGTCCAGGCGGACCGAAGAAATCAAGGTGGTGGTACACCAATGTCCATGAGGCGTTTTGGTAAAAAGCCTGTTCCCGCCCAACGCCCGGCCCCGCAGACGAGTCATATTCGTTTTCGCCCCGGATTCATCAATAAAGACAAGGCGACTTGGATCAAGTTTGGCCACCTCTTGGATCCACTGCTTTCTCAAGAGATTTACATCCGCCCGGTCTTGCTCGCTGGCGTGAAGCGTTTCTTTTATACCGGCAGCCCAACCGATTCAACGCCCGCTGTACGGCCATGATCGACCCCTTCACGCCGCTCATGTCCTTGAGTTCTTCAAGCGTTGCATCGGGATGTTTGCCCCCCAGTTGAGCCAACGCCTTGAGCTGCTTTCCGCTGTAGAGGGCCTGACGATGCCCACGCGGTCGGGGAGCGGTCTGTCCGGTTTCGTTGAAACGAGAGAGCCCACGCTGAAACGTTCTAAGATCTACACGATAAGAAGATGCGATATCGGCCTGGGAACCTTTGCCCATTTTGTAGGCATCTATCGCACGCCGCCAGATTTCTGCTGTTGCTATACTCATGTCATGGAGTATAGATCTTCTAAAGAGGCATTTTAATCGTTAAATGCTCTAAAGATCTTCTTCATTCGTCATCATTGCGGCACGTCCACTTCAAGCCGATAGATTTGGTGGTTGGACGTCGCATTGATATCTGTCCATTGCATATCACTTTGAGTTGCAGAAGCGGTTAATGGATCAAAGGCGGGAACCCAGATACCCCTAGCCAAATTATCGGTTTCCCATATACGATATCTACGTCCAGAAACCCCAGACCAGGTCATGCGGGGAACCCCATTTGTAGGCGATATGGATTGGAAGGCTAACACACTTTCCTCATCCAAGGGATCCGTTCCCGCTATATACTGGTCCCAATTACTGAATTGGTCATGATCGGGATCATCGGCTCCACCCACATTAATGCTGCCCACCAAATGGGTATCTTCCCAACTATCAGAAATGTTATTCCCATTCTGGTCAACGGGCGTCAAATCGAGGGTTCCCAAATCAATCGTGGCTCCAGGGGTAGGATTCAAAACAATATTGGCTATAAACATATCTTCATATCCGATTAGAGATAACCCTGGATCCGTCAGTTAAACGTGGGATTTCTGTGCGAATGCTTTGGAGGCAAAAGGTTGCAAAAAAACGCAGGCGCACCCGCTGGGTGCGTCGAGGCTTTTTTGTAATTCCTTTTGGCCCAAATGGTTCGTGCAGAAAACCGCGTTTAACTGACGGATCCAGGGTCAATTAAGAGTCATGCAGATATAAGTACTCTGCTAATCAAAAACGGCTTTCTCGTTACGTTAAATGAAAACGATGACTTTATTGAAGACGGAAGCCTCTATATCAAAGACGAAAAGATTGTGGATGTCGGCAAAATCCCGGAAGGCAAATACACAGCCGACAAAACCATCGATGCCAACGGCAACGTCGTTATGCCAGGACTTATTAACGCCCATCACCACCTTTACTCAACCTTTGCGCGCGGGTTTAGCCCACCGGGGGAACCCGCCACAAACTTCCAAGAAATACTGGAGAAACTTTGGTGGAAACTCGATCTTGCCTTAAATGAAGAGGACGTTTACTACTCGGCACTCATTGCTATTATGCACGCTGCTCGCGCGGGATGCACTACGATCATTGATCATCATGCGTCTCCTTCTTGTGCTGACGGCAGTTTAGATCTTATTGAAGAAGTGTTCCGAGAAGTGGGACTTAGCGGTTGTCTTTGCTATGAAGTCTCTGATCGAAACAAAAAAGGCGAAAGGATCGAAGAAAACGAACGATTTGCCAAAAAATGTGAGGCGTCTGACGACCACCAAATGAGCGCCTTGTTTGGAATGCATGCGTTGATGACTCTTGGCACAGAAACATTAGAACGTTGCGCAGATGTTGGACATGGCCTTGGGATTGGGTTTCATGTGCATGTAGCCGAATCAGAGGATGATCTACAGGTCACATTTAAAAAATATCAAAGGAGGGTGATGGATCGCTTCCTTGAGTTTGGACTGTTGGGCGAAAAGCCGATCTTTGTACACGGCATCCATTTTGAGGCAAGAGAGATGGATTTGCTCAAGTCAAGTGATAGCATGCTTGTCAACAACCCCGAATCGAACATGAATAACGGGCTCAGCGTGACGCCGATTTTAGAAATGCTGCAAAGAGGGGTCACGGTCGGACTAGGAACAGATGGGATGTCTTCGCATATGATTTCCCAGGCTCGAGCCATGTATTTATTACAACGAACCTATCGCCGAGATCCTCGAGTGGCGTTTGTCGAGTCAGCTGAGATCCTCCTTAAAAATAATCGGAAGATTTGCAACCGAGTTTTTAAAGAACCGCGAGGTCTATTAGAACGAGGATACCTTGCAGATATTATCATCCCGGAATACGTGCCTTTTACTCCCCCCTAAACAGCAATACCTTTTACGGGCACCTGCTGTTTGGACTCAGTTTTGCACGGATAAGGACAGCCATTGCTCGCGGAAAAGTACTTGTAGAGAACGAAAAATTACAGGGTCTGGATGAAACTGAAGTTCGAGCACAATGCGTTGACCGGGCTAACAAATTATGGGGCAGGATTATTTAGAAAAGATGGGGCCATACCTCCAGATATAATTCTGTTCACTCCCCCCGTTTTTTAATTCGGCGCAGCCCGGTTGCTCTGTAACCTTTAGTCGTAATCATCTCTATATAAACGTGTTAAAACATGCCATCAAGGCTCTGCATACACCGAGTTTGTCTCTGGCTATATTCTTCCAGCAATGCAACCATCAAATTCGGAAAACAGAAAAAATGAAGATGGCGGGTTTGATATAGACTAGTATAGAATGAAAAATTTCTTAAGGCGTGGCAAAGGCCAGATAAAAAATTAGAAAAGGTGGTGGATATGTCACACTCAACGAAATTCGCGGATAAAGCAGACAACTGATGAAAGATAAGCTCAGCCAACGTATTCTAGATCTAAGCAACCCGCTAGATCCTATTCCTACAGGTCAGCCCAATCAAATTGTTCAGCTAGATGGGGTCCAGGCTGTTCTTTTTGATATCTATGGGACCCTCTTCATTTCAGGTTCAGGTGATATCAGTGTTGCCGGGGCCATGGATCATTCAGAAGCTTTATTCGCATCGCTCATGGCTGTTGGCTTATCTGCAAAAGCCGATGCAGGTGTGCAGGGACACATGTCTTTGAGAGAACGAGTTTCCATACATCATGGCAAACGAAAACATGAAGGCCTCGAATATCCCGAAGTGGATATACGTGTAATATGGAAAGAAGTTTTAGAAGAATTAAAATCGAATCAACTTTTGGAAGGACCTGTTTCAGAGGAAACAATATTACTCCTGGCTGTTGAGTATGAATGTAGAGTCAATCCGGTTTGGCCGATGCCGGGCCTCAAGAAGGTTTTGCTGAGATTAAAAGAGGCGGGTATTCAACTCGGTATTGTGTCCAATTCTCAGTTCTTCACCCCGCTTTTATTTGAAGCGTTTCTCGGTGCTTCGTATGAAGAAGCTGGTTTTGATCGCGCGTTATGTAGCTGGTCGTATGAATGTCTGGAAGCAAAACCATCTACACGGCTATTTGCCGATGTATGTGAAGCCTTAAGGGAGAAGGATATTGCCCCCGCAGCATGTCTTTATGTTGGCAATGATATGCTCAACGATATGTGGCCTGCTTCTCAATTGGGGTTCAAGACCGTGCTTTTTGCAGGGGATAACAGATCCTTGCGTCTTCGAGAAAATGACTCGCGGTGTTTGGGGGTCGAACCGAATATCGTTATAGACGATCTAGAAAAAATAGGCGTGATTCTTTGAATACCTGTATCGCCCTTATGGAAATCCGCCTGGTCTATCTTCAATGAGCGTACTGTGGAGAGAGGCGGGTTCGCCCAGTTCAGGATAATCCAATGTATAATGTAACCCTCTGCTTTCTTTTCTCAATTGGGCCGAACGAATAATTAATGCAGCGACCGCTGTAGTATTTCGTAATTCAAGAACGTCTGCAGTGACTTCGTATTCTAGGTAATATTGACGGATCTCTTTTGAAAGATTGTCGATCCGATGTTGAGCTCGTTCAAGGCGTTTATTTGTTCGAACAATGCCTACATAATCCCACATACATGTCCGTACTTCGTTCCAATTGTGTTCGAGGACAACGGCCTCATCGCTAGGCACGGCATCTCCGTCCTGCCATGGCGGAACGTCAATCTGTTGGCGGGGAGTCTGATCGTTGTGTTGTATAACAGACTGGGCGGTGCTATAGGCGCCGACTAAAGCTTCTAATAAGGAATTACTCGCCAACCGATTTGCTCCATGGAGGCCTGTACAGGCCACTTCCCCACACGCGTGTAACCCTTCTAGGGCTGTGGCCCCATGGATATCTGTTTCTACACCCCCGCAAAAGTAATGCGCAGCAGGTACAACGGGGATCGGTTCCTTGGATATGTTATACCCATAACTTAGACATGTTGAAAAGATATTGGGGAACCGTTCCTCTAAAAATTCAGACCGTTTGTGGGTGGTGTCAAGATATACACACGGGTCGCCTCGCTTTTTGATTTCATAATCAATGGCGCGAGCCACAACATCGCGAGGCGCCAGCTCTCCTCTTTTATCATAACGTTCCATAAAAGGCTCGCCCGCCGCATTGACAAGGCGTCCACCTTCTCCTCGAACCGCCTCACTGATTAAAAAAGATTTGGCTTCAGAATGGAAGAGGCACGTAGGATGAAACTGGACAAACTCCATGTTCTTAATGGGGAGCCCGGCCCGCCACGCCATGGCCAAACCATCTCCGGTTGCTGTATCAGGATTGCTCGTATAGAGATATACTTTTCCCGCACCCCCTGTCGCTAACACCGTATGCGGAGCGCGAATCGCAATAATCTCATTTTTACTTCGATCCAAAAAGTAAGCCCCGACACAGCGGTTTGGGCCCAAAACGTCTAACCACCCTGTTGTAACAAGGTCAATCGCCATGAGATCTGATTGGAGCATAATCTGTTGATGCGCATCAATTTTTTTTAGCAACGCATCGATCACTTCTCGTCCGGTAATGTCTCCGGCATGCAATATGCGTCGGCAAGAGTGCCCCGCTTCTTGACCCAGGTCATACTGATGACTTCCATCATTCTTTCGCGCAAATTCAACGCCTAACTTTTCCAGCTCCCGAACGCGGTCAGGCCCGGCTTGGATAATGGACCGAACGACATCTTCATCGCATAACCCCCGGCCCGTTTTAAGGGTATCTTGAATGTGTGCCTCCAAAGTATCTTGAGGGTCTGTCACGCTTGCAATACCGCCCTGCGCCCAGTTCGTATTACTATCTGAAGGCTTCTTTTTTGCAGCAACAAGGACCTGGCCATGCGTACTCAAATGTAAGGCTGACATCAAACCGGCCAGCCCATTGCCAATCACTAAAAAATCACAATTGATCGTTCTCATATAAACGAAGTAAAACACAGATAAGAGGGATTACGAAAGCAAACATTTAGGCGGAAATATTGACATTCCGTTAAGGTGCTATACCCTCAAACTAACCTGATCCATAATGACTTCAACAATATCAACGGCATATTCGTCTACGGTATAATTTGCGCTGCTTGACGAGTTAGAGTGAGAGCCATCATAGTCAACCGCTAAATCCCCTCCAACATTCAAGATGCCCATTTTGGCGCCTTCCTGAACCAGATTCACATACATTCTACAGACCTCAGACACCGCGGTTCTAATATTACGGATATTCGGAATTTGGGAACCAAGATGATAGTGAAGCATTCTCAAGCTCCCCAACACCTTTTCTCTTCTTAGCCGATCAATGACATCAATAATCTGAGAAACATTTAAACCAAACATGCTTCGGTCACTGCCCGAGTTTGCCCAATACCCTTCGGCCTGCGTCGTCAGCTTTTGCGCGTATCCCCAAGAGAGGTTGCACCTCCATTTTCTTCGCCCGCTCTAAAATCAAAGGCAGCTCGCTTGGCATCTCAAGGACCAGAACTGTTTGTAATCCCATTTTTTGTCCGTAAAGAGCAAGGTCGACAAATTCTCCATCCTTATACCCGTTACAAATGATCAACGCCTTAGGGTCGGTTACATAAGCAAGGGTTGCAATGAGCTCGCCCTTACTCCCGGCTTCGAGCCCGTGATGAAAGCGAGCGCCACATTGAATGATTTCCTCCACTACGTGCTGTTGTTGGTTTACTTTGATCGGATATACGCCTTGATACGTCCCCTTGTATCCTGCCTTATCTATTGCTTTTTTAAAACGGGTATGAATCAGTTCAATCCGGGAGGCAAGGATATTACTACATCGCAGCAAAACGGGCATGTCCAATCCTCGATCTTGGAAACCGGCGACGATATCCATCATATTGACAGAACATGGAGGATCAGTATTTTCAATCGACAAAACGACTTCACCCGTTTCGGAAACATCAAAATAACCCTTCCCCCATTTATGGATCCCATACATTTCAGCTGCCTGATCAATCGACCAATCGGAAAGAACACTTAACGTATGTTCACAGATCTCTGACCTCTGACATCGGACTTTTTTTTCTCCCCTTCAGCACGTGCTTTAGTGATCTGTTCGAGTCGGCTTGCTTCTAATTCTTGAACATTGTCTTGTGCTCCGACCTTTCGCGCTTCGCCAATTTTCGGGTCCATGACTAGTTCAACTTCAGCAACCTTTGCCTTTGTTTCGTTTTCGATTTGAGCAATTGCTTCTTTCTGTTCCTCGCTTAAAGGAGGGACTTTCCCGACCTGTGCGTCTAACCGCTCCATGGCGAGCTCTAATGCGCTTTTTACACCATCATTCATAATATCATCATCCTGTTCTTTCTTTTTTGTTCATGGTTAAGCCACCAAATGAGCTAGAGAATGGGTCAGGTTATCTAAAATTTTTCGATCTTTTTTTCTGACAACCGGCCGAGCAGTCCATTATAAATCAATCGCTCTCCTTGCGGAGCCAAGAAGTTTACATGCCTGTGTATAGGATAAACGCGAAAGTCTATCTTGTTCCTGAATCCGTCAGATAAAATCTGACGATTTTTCATTACCTGTTGGGCTAAAGCGGGGAGGATACCCGTATTCAAACAAACAACCCCACCCCAACAGGTGTGTATATGAAACAATATAAAATAAAGACTGGCAAGGGCGAACTCAACAGCACAAGCGGAAATCATCTTTGCGGCCTGCTGCTTGAGGATCATGCTCAACGGATTCTTCCCTCCAATTTTCAACCACGCCGCTCCGATGCGATCTCTGATCGGGAGATCCTCCTTACCCAGATCGGCTTACTTTGCAACGGTCGAACCGATTTCAATGATATCGACCTGTACCGGGGTGATGAGATTTTTATGAATGCCTTTGGACTTAAAAAGGGGAGTTAAAAAGGTAGCCTCTGAGCCGGTGTTCCGACGTCGTTTCGACGACCTGCCCCCAGCCAGAACCCATGTGGGGCTACGCAAACTCAACACCGAACTTCTTTCCTCGGGCCCCTTTGGCTAGGTAGATGTCGAAGGGCTTGATCTTGTTCCCGTCGATATCGATGTGAGCCCTTTAAGTCACTCAGGCTCTTCAAAAGAAGGCGTTTCCTACACCTAGAAGGGCCATGATGGTTACGCCCTGATATTTGCCTATGTGGGCACTCAAGGCCACATGCTTGAGTGCGAACTTCGACCCGGTAAACAACATTGTCAGTCGGGAACGACCGCGTTTATTGCCCGCAGCGTTGAAACGCTCCAAACCCTGGGCCTGGGTGGAAAATGTTTGCTTCGGCTTGATAGTGGCAACGCTGCGGCCGATAACTTCGACGCTTTTGGGGATCATTATTTCATCGTAAAGCGAAATCCTCACCGCGAATGTCCTGAACAAATGCTGGCCCTTGCACGCCGAGTTGGAGACAAACAAGACAGTCGTGAAGGCAAGAACGTTTACACAGGCTTTTTCGATCATTTCCATCCCGGTGGTGACCAAAACCGCCCTTGTGTCCCGGTGGCCTTCGAAGTGATTGAACGCACCATCGATATCGATGGTCAGAAACTTCTGGTTCCTAAACTTGAGGTGAACACCTGGTGGACGAACCTCTCTTGTCGTGCCAAGACGGTGCTAGATCTCTATCATGGACATGGCCCCAGCGAGCAGTACCACAGTGAACTCAAAAGCGATCTTGATGTTGAGCGATTGCCTTCGGGGAGACTCTGTGCCAATAAGATTATTCTGTTATGCGCCATGGTAGCCTTCAACCTATTGCGCGGTCTTGGCCAAGAGGTCATCAAACGGGCTGGGCTTGCCCCGCAGAAAATCAACATCCCGCGCTGGCGAATCAAAACGGTTCTCAAAAATATCGTTTATTGCGCGGTTCGATTAGGTCCGCCACGCCGGACGAATTGAACTTCACTTTGGCAAGCGTTGTCGCTGGTTTGAAGTGATACAAGATATTGCCCATTCCTTCGCATAGCCCTCCGTGCACCTTTAACAATACTCTAAGGCGACTGCCCAAGGAGGCCTACGCCCCAAAATGGTCAAATCAGAGTGAATCTGACCTGTACGCTCAAAAAATTCATCAGGGTGATACTTGCCGGTCCCAATCCGCCTAAAAGCGAGCATCTCAAGGAAAAAATTTTCAACTTTTGAGCCCCAAAACACCTTCCGAAGCGATAGCTGACGGATTCAGGTTTTAATGTTAACTCACGACTCTTTTTAGTTTTCATGATTTCTCCTTTTTGGGGGCCTTTAAATGCTTATGGATCCATGCAATAGATTTGCGATGATTCTATGTGTGCCCATTCGTTACGCCAAGTAACCTCGGCAAATCTAGCAGACGAGGAGGAGGGTGAATACCAAATTCCGTAAAATAAATTTTGCTGACGATCTAGGACTCTGTCAGCAGCAAGAAGACAAAAAAATATCGGCGGTTGGATAGAATAGTTCTGTCTCTTATACTTACAACGCATCTACCCTGAAAAGATACGGTTGATGATGAGTAACTGTATGCAAAAACAGTGCCCTTACAGGTATACGTGTCAAACTAAGGAGCAATTTGTTGATAGGAGAAGCATTACAACTAGTTTCCCCTCCCTTTGGGATTCTGACCAAAAACCCTCGCCCTCTTCTAGAAGGGAGGGGATTGTGTTAAAGTCGCTTTTTTTGCCAAACGGTTTCTAAAAGAACGACCCGCCATAGATCGTGGAAGGAACCTTTTGATAGGGGAAACGACGTGTATCATAACGCAGCACTTCCCCGTGACGACCCGTCCCGTCACGGTGAGGAACAAAATAGATATATCGCCCATCATACACGCCCCCCCCCAAAACCATCAGGATCAGTCCCTAGGCCATTGGAACCTGGGTCAAAGGTTTGCCAGCTATTCGTATCGGTAAAAGTACCTTGGGTATCATAGCGCATGACTTCACCATGAAAGGTCCCCTGAAAAAGAGGGACAAAATAAATATACCGCCCATCATACACGCCACCAGTATACTCATCGGGGTCGGTGCCTACGCCATTGAGACCTGGGTCAAAAGTTTGCCAGCTATTGGTATACGGCATAGGGCACCGCAATTAATTGATGGCGAGGGGTGAGGGGGACGCCATCGATACTGATTTCCTGATATAGGCCAGGATAATTAGGCAAGACGTCGGAAATACCGGTGCGTGGATATTGGTATGTTACGTTAATCGCTGTTCCTGCTAATGGAACAAAGTTCGAACTGAAATAGTTTGCCCGTACAAATCCCGTAGTGTAGTCAAATGAAGTTACATCAAACTCGGTCGGATTTGAGGATCCCGCATCCTCGTCCCAGGTATAGGTCCCGTCATCGACTTCAAGTGTTCCCGGTGAGATCGGTGGGTTTGCTATGGTGTAGGGATAGGACACCGTGGCCGCATCGCTGATGCCCAAGGTTTCGGTGGTTGTCCAAATCGAGGTCCCAGACGATCCCCACCCAAAGGAGTAAATGCCCTGTTGGACAGAAAGCTGACCGACCTGTTCGAAATAAACGCCCGCGCCCCCACTAATATTGGTATAGACAGCCACATTGACATTGACATTTCCATTTGCGGGTGTCCCGTTGGTATCAATCAGGCGTCCTTGATAATCGATCGTGTCGGGGACTTGAGCGAATACGGCTATTGCGCTTATAAGAAAAGTGATACGCCCTATTATTTTTATATTCATGGTCTCCTCCTCTTTTTACTCTAAAGAAAAATACTTATGTTTAGTCTCCTCTCACCGTTGGGAAATGTTGAACAACCTGAATCCGTCAGCTATCGCTTCGGAAGGCGTTTTGGGGCTCAAAAGCTGAAAATTTTTTCCTTGAGATGCTCGCTTTTGGGCGGATTGGGACCGGCAAGTATCACCCTGATGAATTTTTTGAGCGTACAGGTCAGATTCACTCTGATTTGACCATTTTGGGGCGTAGGCCTCCTTGGGCAGTCGCCTTAGAGTATTGTTAAAGGTGCACGGAGGGCTATGCGAAGGAATGGGCAATATCTTGTATCACTTCAAACCAGCGACAACGCTTGCCAAAGTGAAGTTCAATTCGTCCGGCGTGGCGGACCAATTGAACCGCGCAATAAACGATATTTTTGAGAACCGTTTTGATTCGCCAGCGCGGGATGTTGATTTTCTGCGGGGCAAGCCCAGCCCGTTTGATGACCTCTTGGCCAAGACCGCGCAATAGGTTGAAGGCCACCATGGTGCATAACAGAATAATCTTATTGGCACAGAGTCTCCCCGAAGGCAATCGCTCAACATCAAGATCGCTTTTGAGTTCACTGTGGTACTGCTCGCTGGGGCCATGTCCATGATAGAGATCTAGCACCGTCTTGGCACGACAAGAGAGGTTCGTCCACCAGGTGTTCACCTCAAGTTTAGGAACCAGAAGTTTCTGACCATCGATATCGATGGTGCGTTCAATCACTTCGAAGGCCACCGGGACACAAGGGCGGTTTTGGTCACTACCGGGATGGAAATGATCGAAAAAGCCTGTGTAAACGTTCTTGCCTTCACGACTGTCTTGTTTGTCTCCAACTCGGCGTGCAAGGGCCAGCATTTGTTCAGGACATTCGCGGCGAGGATTTCGCTTTACGATAAAATAATGATCCCCAAAAGCGTCGAAGTTATCGGCCGCAGCGTTGCCACTATCAAGCCGAAGCAAACATTTTCCACCCAGGCCCAGGGTTTGGAGCGTTTCAACGCTGCGGGCAATAAACGCGGTCGTTCCCGACTGACAATGTTGTTTACCGGGTCGAAGTTCGCACTCAAGCATGTGGCCTTGAGTGCCCACATAGGCAAATATCGGGGCGTAACCATCATGGCCCTTCTAGGTGTAGGAAACGCCTTCTTTCGAAGAGCCTGAGTGACTTAAAGGGCTCACATCGATATCGACGGGAACAAGATCAAGCCCTTCGACATCTACCTAGCCAAAGGGGCCCGAGGAAAGAAGTTCGGTGTTGAGTTTGCGTAGCCCCACATGGGTTCTGGCTGGGGGCAGGTCGTCGAAACGACGTCGGAACACCGGCTCAGAGGCTACCTTTTTAACTCCCCTTTTTAAGTCCAAAGGCATTCATAAAAATCTCATCACCCCGGTACAGGTCGATATCATTGAAATCGGTTCGACCGTTGCAAAGTAAGCCGATCTGGGTAAGGAGGATCTCCCGATCAGAGATCGCATCGGAGCGGCGTGGTTGAAAATTGGAGGGAAGAATCCGTTGAGCATGATCCTCAAGCAGCAGGCCGCAAAGATGATTTCCGCTTGTGCTGTTGAGTTCGCCCTTGCCAGTCTTTATTTTATATTGTTTCATATACACACCTGTTGGGGTGGGGTTGTTTGTTTGAATACGGGTATCCTCCCCGCTTTAGCCCAACAGGTAATGAAAAATCGTCAGATTTTATCTGACGGATTCAGGTAATAATTGGTCTGATTGGATATGAAGTCGATGGGACCCAAACAAACCACAATTATTCAGGTAGTGACGGAAGTTATGGGCCGCTTAATGTAACAAACGGCACTGTAACGCTGAATATGCCACGGGATGGGGTGTTCCATTGTACGACAATTTATATCTCTAATGGCGTTACGCTTAAGTTTAATCGGAATGCCCTTAACACGCCCGTTTATTTCTTGGCTCAGGGTGATATCACGGTTAATGGAACAATTGATGTGTCCGGTCAGGCATCAGGACTCGCCTCTATAGGGGAAGGTGGACCTGGTGGTTTTGATGGCGGGATGTCGGGTTTTGTAGGAGAATCAGGGGGGGTAGGGTATGGTCCTGGTGGTGGTTTACCAGGAAACTGTACTTCTGCTCCGGGTAAAGCGGGAGCTGGTTCGTACAGAACTAGAGGATCATATAGCAATGATGGCGCCATATATGGTTCTGAATTGTTGATCCCTCTAGCTGGAGGATCTGGCGGTGGAGGCATTAATGGCAGTCCTGGTATAGGAGGAGGGGGTGGAGGGGGGCGCCATTTTGTTAGCTTCCAACACAAAAATTGAGCTGAATGGCAATATACTTGCGCGAGGAGGAACAGGAGGGGGGGGGTTATAATCCAGTGTAGTGGCGGCGCTATACGATTGGTGGCTCCGGTTGTTACTGGTGAAGGAGGATGTAATGTCGATCAAGTTGGAGATGGTTATATACGAGCTGACCAACTCGATCCCAGTCAACTTCTTGGGATTACTTTTAGCCCTGCTTCATCGTTATATACAGGCGCAATTATGATGGTGTTCCCTCCTGTCATACCTGAGATAAACATTCTTGAAGTGGCCGAACAAACGATTCCCGAAGGGGCGAGTTCGGCCTACAACTTTATGTTGCCCTATGGAGCAAGTTCCAATCAGACGATACTCATTCAGGCCAAAGACTTTTCGGATACCAATGCGCCTGTGCGCGTGGCGCTGTCCCCTAATAAAGGTGCACCGAGCTTTTTCGATGTAGATATCGATATGACGGGGGGTAATGTAGCGACTTCAACCGTCAATGTTGTTGTTCCCCTTAATATAATAACCCATGTCCATGCCTGGACGAGATAGGTGACGGTCAGATCAGGCGTCGAGAAACCGATACCCTGTAAACACCGTTTTTTTGTTTCGACATGATTTTGATCCACACGTTCGATTTATGTAAACGGATTCTCACGTTTAGCCAATCGACAAGCTAATTTGATGGCTTCTTTCATGCTCGATGGATTGGCCTTGTTTTGCCCTGCTATTTGAAAGGCTGTTCCATGATCTGGTGAGGTTCTGAGAATGGGTAAACCTAGTGTTATATTTACACCTCGATCAAAAGCTACTGTTTTTAAAGGGATCAATCCTTGGTCATGATATAAAGCCACAACCGCATTATATTCACCTTGAAGCGCTTTATGAAAGATGGTGTCTGCGGATACAGGTCCATCTACGTGAATCCCTTCTTTTTGTGTTATGCGTACCGCTTCCCGGATGAACCCTAACTCTTCTTCTCCTATGGCGCCACCATCTCCTGCATGAGGATTTAACCCACATAAAGCAATCTTTTGCTGCTTGCACCCCAGCCATTTTAGCCCTTTGGCGGTTATGGAGAGTGTGTCTATAATCTTTTCTTTATTCAGTTGAGACGGAACCTTTCGAAGAGGAATATGGCGGGTCACCAAGGTGACTCGGAGGGAATCTCCGATCAACATCATCACATATTTAGGGGTCCTCGTCAATTTCGCCAAAAGTTCGGTATGACCGGGAAAACATATGTCTGATTTGTGGAAACCCTCTTTGCAGATAGGCGCTGTGACGAGAGCATCTAACCGTTGGTCGATGCAGGCTTGTACGCCTGTTTGTATCCACTGATAAGCAGCTTTTGATGCGGCTTTATGAATTTTTCCCGGAACCCATTTAAGGGCTTGTTTGGGGGACGGATCCCATAGAACCACTTTATGTGTGGGTGTGATAAGGGTGGGTGTTTGGCAAATCGGTGGATTTTTTAGGCCAAAGACTTTTGCTTGTTGTGAAGCAATGGCATATGACCCAATTAAAACGAAACGAATATGGGGAGACCAACGGTGTTGCAATGTTGCTTTAAGGGCCACTTCTGGGCCAATGCCATTAACATCACCGAGTGTAATACCAATTTTGATGAGAGCCATTTAAAAAACCTTAACATAATGCTTCTTTTTTAACCCATCAATCCAGTCTCGATACAAGTGATCTTCTTGTCCGCTTTTTAAGGTTTGTTCGATGGCATCTCTGACGTCTTCAAAGGGCGTGATGCCTGCGCTTTTTCTCGCCTCTACCTTAATAATATAAAACTCGTTTCCCATATCAATGATATCACTGATTTGAGATATCGGAACCGTGGTAATCGCTTGAGCAAGCTTTTTGCGCAAATTCATGGGGTTGATCCACCCCCAATCGCCTCCTGAAGAAGCTTTGCTTCCTTCAGAAACGGACTTAGCCAGTGTGCCAAAATCCTTGCCTTCAGCCAGTTGTCTGCGGATGCGTTTGGCCTCTTTACGTTTTACTTCAATCTCTTCTTTGTTTTTCCCTTTCTGGACTACGATCATACGTACGTGTGCTTTTTCTGGAATTTGATACTTTTCCTTATTGGTTTCGTAGGTTTGTCGTGAGGAGGTGGGGGATACATCTATTTTATCAAGTATTTCCCGGCGGCGTAATAACATAATGATGAGCCGATCTCTTACTTGTTCACGCCATTGCGACAAGCTGATGCGATCTTCTTTTAGCGCTTTTGTGAACTCGCTTTTATTGTTGTCAAACCGTTCTTGAACGATTTGCGTTATATGACTATCGATTAGCTGGTCTGGAATTCCGATTTCTTCGGTTTCGAACTCTTCTAAGATAAGTTTATTTTCGATTAAGGCATTTATGGCATCTTGAAAAGCTTCATCGAGTTTGTCTTTAAGGATTCGACCGTTGTATACCATTCGAAGTTTTTTTTCTACGGGTTGAACAAAGGCAAGCACTTCGCTTAATGTGATAACCCGATCATTGACAATAGCCGCATAACCATCAATGGGGATGCGTTCGGCCATCAGGGAAGAGGCGACCAGTATGGAAAAAAGAACGGTTGTTAAAAAAACGTGAGACGGTTGACGTATACGCCCGTTTGTTGGCCTCGCTACCAGCCTGAGTGAGCGGATACCATATTTATGGGTGATGGGTCTGATCATCGTCTAACGGATTTTGTTCTCTTCTCTACGTTTGGTTACAATCTCTTCAGCAATAGAAAAGGGAACGGCTTCGTAGTGTTCGAAATGCATGGAAAAGGTCGCTCGTCCTTGAGTGAACGTTCTTAATGTGTTGGAATATCCAAACATTTCGCTCAGAGGCACCATCCCGCGAACAACCTTGTTTTCACCTTGGCTATCCATGGACTCAATACGGCCTCTTCGTTGACAAATGGAACTGGATACAGGACCCATATAATCTTCAGGAGTGACCGCTTCAACAGACATGAGAGGTTCAAGGAGTTGTGGGTTAGATTTCATAAAAAGCTCTTTAAACCCCGCGCGTCCTGCTTCTTGAAACGCAAAATCGCTGGAATCAACATCATGATAAGATCCATCTTCAAGGGTTACCCGCATGTCAACCACGGGGTACCCTGCGTATGGACCCGTTTGCATCGCCTTAACAATACCCTTTTGAACCGACGGTATAAACTCGGCGGGAATACGACCTCCTTTAATTTTGTTGACAAAATCGAAGCCTTGTCCTGGGTCAAGAGGCTCTAATATTAGAACAACATGTCCATATTGTCCGCGACCGCCGGACTGTTTGACATGTTTATACTCTCCTTCAATGGTTCTGGTCGCGGTCTCGCGATAAGCCACCTCGGGTCTTCCGACCTGGGCGGCGACACGAAATTCACGTTTTAATCGGTCAACAATAATCTCGAGGTGTAATTCGCCCATCCCCGAGATAATGGTTTCATTGGTTTCGTGGTCATAGGAAACCATAAAGGTCGGATCTTCATCCGCTAGACGATTCAGCGCTTCACTCAATTTTTCGCTATCGGCTTGGGTGTCAGGAGCAATGCTAATGGATATGACCGGGGCCGGGAATTCAATAGCCTCTAGATAAACAGGGTTATCTTTTAGGCATAATGTATCTCCGGTTTTTGTTTCCGAGAGGCCGATAACGGCCACAATATCTCCGCTATGCGCTTCGTCTAAGTTTTCTTGTCGATTCGCATGCATACGCAGCATGCGCCCAACGCGTTGATTTTTTTCCCGGGTGCTATTATAGACGGTTGCGCCAGACTTGAGAACGCCTGAGTAGATTCGAACATAGGTTAATTTTCCCATGTGTTTATCGGACATAATTTTGAAGGCTAATGCGGATAACGGAGCATCGTCGTTTGGTTTTAATTCGCCCCCTCCTTTTTCACAGATAATCGGTGCAATTTCGTCGGGAGAAGGCAAACATTTCACCACACCATCGAGTAGACGTTGGATGCCCTTATTTTTAAATGCGGACCCACAATAAACGGAAACAACACGTCTATCAATCGTGGCTTTACGGAGGATAGACCAAATCTCACTTTCAGAAAAATCGCCCTCTTCAAGGAACTTTTCCAGGAGTTCATCGTCTTGTTCTGCACATTTTTCTACCAGGTTCGCACGCCATTTTTTAGCTTCTTCTTGCAGGTCGGCAGGAATTTCTTCTTCATGATACTCTTGTCCCATCGTCTCATCGTCATAATAAACGGCTTTCATGATGACAAGATCTATAACGCCTGAAAAGGAATCTTCTTTCCCTATAGGGACAACGACCGGAACCACGTTTGCACCGAGGACTTTTTCAATTTGATCTACCACCCCCAAAAAATCGGCGCCCACTCGGTCCATTTTATTGACAAAAGCGATTTTGGGGACATTATATTTTTCGCTTTGATGCCATACTTTTTCGGATTGAGGCTGCACGCCCCCTACGGCACAAAACAAGGCAATGGCCCCGTCTAAAACGCGCAGGCTACGTTCCACTTCAACGGTAAAATCAACGTGTCCGGGTGTATCAATCAATGCAATCTGGTGATCTTGCCATTCAGCCGAGGTCGCTGCAGAAGTAATGGTAATGCCCCGCTCACGTTCTTGCGCCATCCAATCCATTTGTGCCTCGCCATCATGAACTTCACCAATTTTATGGGTTTTTCCTGAATAAAAAAGGATCCGTTCGCTCACCGTGGTTTTCCCGGCATCAATGTGTGCCATAATTCCAATGTTTCGTATTTTTGATAAATTTATTTTTGCCATGTTAGTTCCTTTAAAAACGACTGAATATCGTTTATTAAGTTCTTAGTTCTTAACGTAAAAAATGGCGGCGACTATGCCTGGCATAGATTCAATGTGCAAGGTAAAAAAAAGTTTTGACAACACAAATCATTCAAGGGAAAGGAAAAAGCATTGATTAAAAAAACTCACGGCATCGTTCTTCGCTTTTCGCCGATATCAAATTCTTCTCGGATGGTTACGTGGCTAACCCTAGATTATGGAAAAATCACAACGCTTATCAAAGGGTCGCAAAGACCTAAAAGTGCATTCATTGGCCAGTACGACTTATTTTACACCTGTGAACTCGTTTTTTATTCACGTCAACCTCATCGTTTACCCATTGCGAAAGAGTGTATGCCCTTAAAACCTCGCGCGCAATTTCGCCACAAATGGAAAGCCTCGGCCATTGCATCCTATATGACAGATCTCATCTCGCGTATTATCATCCCCGATACCCCTACATCTGAACTGTTCCGTTTCATGGATGCGGGTCTTGACCAGGCAGAAGAGTATGGGGTCTCTGATTCTTTTGTTTTTTGGTTTGAACTCAAACTCTTCACATTGCTCGGATTAGCTCCACGACTACAGCATTGTTTAACCTGTAACGAACCCTTTGCTCCGGGCATAGCACACACTCAGTTTGCCTATGCGCAAGGGGGCATTTTTTGCAAGAAGTGTACCTCAAAAAATCCTCAAGGGTTACCTCTTACACCGGATGTACTCGCTACTTTAATCGCATGGCAACGTGCTCAATCTCCTCAAATTACGCGAAGAAAAGTGAGACCTCAACAGCGTGATGTGATCAATCAAGTATTGAGGCTTTTCTTGGCATATCATCTCGACATGTCATTAACGCGTCGTGATATTACACTTAACACGATTAATTATTTGTAATGTCTTAACACGATTAATTATTTGTAATGTTATGAAAAACAAAGCCGTAGATCCTCCCCCACTCCCCGTATTCGAAACCGCCAGTCACCAGGAAATGCGAACCTACTGCAAAAAGTTGATTCAGCATCTAAAACGTATCGCCAACAGTCCGGCCTTAATAAAGGCTCAAAAGCAAACCATGCAAAACACGATTCAAGAAATCAAGGAAACGCTCAGAGCCCATCCGCTCAACGAGGACCTTGTCCACATCATCAAAAAAACGAGTCGGCGCATTCTTCCCTTGGGCGCACACGCTATAGATAACGGTGTTCAGCTTGCGGTTTTTAGCCAATACGCGACCCGGGTCTGGCTAATGATTTTTGACACGCCTAACGCAGTGACCCCTCATAGAGAATATGAACTCACCCCCGAAAAAAATCGCACAGGTTATATTTGGCACATCCATATTAGCCCAGCAAAATTGGGACACTATTATCTGTATCGGATGGATGGTCCAACCCCTAGTTTCAATCCAAAACAATGGTTGTTGGATCCTTATACCTTATCAATTTCAGGGGCCTCTACATGGGGCGATCCTTTTAATCTTCAACCGGGCCAACACCCCCTCCAAGGCTCCGTATTTCCTAAAAATACTATTATAGAAAATACCTTTAACTGGGAAAACGTGCAACGCCCCAACATTCCATTTGAAAAAATGATTATTTACGAAACACATCTTCGCGGATACACGATTGACCCCTCTGCAAACGTAGAGCATCCTGGCACCTATAAAGGGTTTATCGAAAAGATACCGTATCTCAAGAATTTAGGCGTTACCACCATTGAACTCCTTCCGATCCAAGAATTCAATGAGATGGAATTTTATCTCGAGCACACGAACCGTACCCCCCTGCTCAACTTTTGGGGATACAGTACCCTGGCCTTTTTTGCCCCAAACGGTCGTTATGCGGCGGTTTATGGTCAACAGATACAAGAATGTAAAGCGCTCATAAAAGCCCTCCATCAAGCAGGTCTTGAAGTGATTCTAGATGTCGTTTTCAACCATACAGCCGAAGGAGGCCACAAGGGGCCGACCTCCTCTTTTCGAGGTATTGATGACGGTGTGTATTACTTAAAAAAGATAATGGGAAAAAATATCGGAACGACTCTGGATGCGGAAATACTGTTAACTGTAACCACCCGGTTGTTCGTGATTTGATTTTAGACTGTTTGCGATATTGGGTCAGCGATATGCATATCGATGGGTTTCGATTTGACCAGGCATCTATATTCACTCGCGGACAAAATGGCGAGGTTTTAGAAGGGGCATCCATTATTGACCACATCGCTGAAGATCCTGTTTTATGCAACACAAAATTGATCGCTGAAGCTTGGGACGCAACCGGCATCTATCAAGTGGGCGCTTTCCCCCATCCACGCTGGTCAGAATGGAATGGTCGATATCGAGATGACATACGCAAATTTTGGCGAGGTGACCCCCATATGTTACGGCCCCTGGCCACACGATTGGTCGGGAGTCCAGACCTGTACGATAAAGCTCAGCAAACACCGCTTAAAAGTATTAATTTCGTTACGTGCCACGATGGGTTTACTCTATATGATCTTGTCAGCTATAAAGACAAACACAACATGGCAAACAGAGAAAACAACCACGATGGGGCCTCTCAGAATCATAGCTTTAATTATGGTCACGAAGGACCTACTTTAGATCATCATATTCAGACCCTGCGAAAACGTCAGCAGAAAAACTTTATAGCAACGCTGCTCCTTTCTAGAGGTGTCCCCATGCTTTTGGGGGGTGATGAATTTTCTCGTACCCAACAAGGAAACAATAATGCCTACTGTCAGGACAATGAAATATCATGGGTTGATTGGTCCTTGCTAAAGGAACACAAAGATCTATACGCGTTTACCCGCCAGGCTATTAAGCTAAGAAAAAGGTCCCCAGCACTCCATCAGGGTCATTTTTTAGAATCGGCTGCAAAAAATGACCTATGGCCCTCGATCCAATGGTTTGGACCTAATAATCAAGATCCCGATTGGGACCATGGAAAAACTATTGCCTGTTTGATCAACGAGCCCCTAAAAGCACAAAACGGCACGGATCATAACGAATTATATATCATATTTAATGCGGATTTCAGCACGGCAGAATATGATCTCCCTCAATCCAAAGGTGGCGAATGGAATATTATTTTGAACACACAAGAGAAAAAGCCTGTCTATAAAAGAACACAGAAAAAGATTGAAGCAGAGCCGTTTTCGCTGCATGTTTTAGGATCATAAACTTGGAAATTATGGAGTACGTATGTTTTTTATAGATATGGATTACATCATTATGGTTTTTCTCCCTGGACTTATCTTGGGGGGTATTGCTACATGGATTACAAAGACCACCTTTCACAAATATTCCAAAATCGCGGCAGCGAGTGGGGTGACCGGCGCTGAAGCAGCACGGAAAATGTTGAATCAGCAGGAACTTTATGACGTAAACATCGAAATGACACAGGGGTTTTTAAATGATCATTACGATCCACGAACAAAAACCTTAAGACTCTCCCCCAAAGTATATGAGTCCAACTCCCTTGCGGCTATAGGCGTCGCGTGTCACGAGGCGGGCCATGCCCTTCAACATGCTCAACAGTATGCCCCATTAGCGCTGCGTTCAGCGCTTGTTCCCGCCACACAGTTTGGGAGCAATGCGGCCTATGTTTTTCTTTTACTTGGCATGATTATGAATTTCCAGGGCCTTATGATTGTCGGGTGCATACTTTTTGCCGTGGCCGTCGTTTTTTCTATTGTGACGTTGCCGGTTGAATGGGATGCGAGTGTGCAAGCAAAAAAGTGCATGGTGCATGCGGGTATCGTTAATGAACGCGAACAGATGTATGCAGGGAAAGTTTTAAACGCAGCTTTTCTCACCTATGTCGCAGCAGCTGTTACAGCTATACTCACGTTGTTATATTATCTCATGCGCTCAGGGCTCTTACGCAGAGACTGACCCGGAAAACAACACCGCTTGCACAGCTAAATCATCAAATAGATTGGACCTATGTTTACACGTGTTTGTAGCAGCGTCGCAAGACGCGTTATCGTTGACCGATCAGGATCCTATTCGGGAATAAAAAGTTTTTGTCCAACTCTTAAACGGTCAGGGTTTTCGAGGTCATTCGCGTCGATAATGACTTTTATTTTTGCTTGGTAAGCCTTTGCAATTTCCGAGAGACTTTCACCGGGCTGCACTTCATGTTCATATCCATATTCGTTTGTAGAACGCTGTTTTTTCTTTGAATATCTTTTTTTGGGGGGGGCTAACAATTGGGCCATTTTTTTACTCAGGACATCGACGACTTCTTGCTTATCCTGTTCACGGTTTTTGTGGAGTTCTTCTACTTGCTTCTCTAAGTCCTCTATGTGTCTTTCCATTTTTAGGTGTTTTGCATCCGTCGATTGAGTTTGATCGGTTTGGATACGCCCCTGTTCGCGTTGGAGGCGTTCAATTTCGAATTCTACGTTTTCTAAACGCCCAGAGATTTTTTTTAGGTTTTCTTGTATAATTAATACATTCTCTCGTTTTGCCATCGTCTGTCGTTTGGTCTCTTGGGGCAACGTCATGCACCCAGTAGACATGAAGAAAAAATTAAATGTCGTTAAAAGAGACATAATCGAATATATCCATGTACATTTCATATTCATTTATAACGGCCAATACGTATGGATAATAAGAGCCATTGCAATGCCCAGAGCCATACCTAAAAAAACTTCAAGAGGAGTGTGGCCCAAGAACTCAACGAGTTTTTTCTCTGAGACATGTTTTTCCTTGAAAAATTCTTCCACAATTTGGTTCAACAATCGGGCTTGTGTTCCAGCTGCCCGCCTAACACTTTGGGCATCAAACATAATAATTCCTGAAAATGCAAGGGTTAGCGCAAAAAGAGGCGTACTAAATCCTACACACAACCCTACCGAAGTAGCTAAAGCACTAGCCATGGCCGAGTGTGAACTTGGCATCCCCCCAAGACGAACAAACACATGAAAATCAATTTTTTTTGTTTTGATCGTACTAAATAAAAGCTTCAGAAATTGCGCAAACATCCATGCAGAAAGTGCTGCCCAAATGCTTATGTTATGTAATATATCGAAGTCTGCTGTCATGTTCGGTGGTATTTAATACAAATTAAGATGATTTGTCTATTTTTGAAAACGCTCTTTTTTTCATAATTCCTGAATTCGCAGGAAAAAAAACACTTGAAAAGCGTTCTTCTTCATATATACTAAAATTAATTAAGGAATTAAGTTTTGAAAAGATCATCAAAAGAGTCAGTTTTTAGGTTATACGAACCCGTATCTTCCCAGCAGGGGTTTTTTACCACTAAGCAGGCTATTCAAGCAGGTTATCCTGATGCTGTTCACCCCTATCACGTTAGAAATAAAGATTGGGTCCGAATACAACGTGGAATTTACCGCTTAAGTCGGTACCCAGCACCGAATCGTCCTGAACTCATGATTTGGTACCTATGGTCCAGAAACCGTGAAGAAGAACCACAAGGCATTTACTCATACTTAACAGCGCTGGAGATTCATGGTATATTACCTGCTCGTCCAGATCAATTATACGCATTAAAAAATCGTCCCGAGTTAAAGGTCTTTTTATCTGCAGATGTTTCTAGAGAAAAACAGGCATTCGGAAAATCACAAGAACCTGCACGAGAAAAAACAAATATGTCTTGGGCTGTATGGAACAACGAATGACAATTCTTTTCGTCCTAGATCCGGCCGTTAAACGCGGGATCTAGGTTTATGAGGATGGCAGGTGAAACCGCTTTTCTGTCTCAGCAATTTCCGACTGTATTTTCTCTTCATCCCACCCTAATTCTTGACCCATAATCGATCCGCAGAACTCCAGGAGCGCCTGCCCTGGATGGCCGAGCGCGCCCAGTCCCGTCCGGCGAAGAACAACGTCAGCAAGCGTTAGCGCCATTTCTTTTCGAACGGCATAAATAATTTCTGCAGGTAATACGGTCATCTGTTTTTCCTCAAGATCAGAAGGTAGGTTTAACGTCTCTGCCTGTGCACCCTTGATTTCCTGACAATATTTACTGACCTCTGAGAACTTGCTTCCATAATGATACACAAGTCGGCGCGTATGTTTTAGGTCCAGTTCCGTTTCTTGAAGCGTCTGATTCATGAATCCATTAAAATCATCAATGTTTCCTCCTTCTAAGCGACGCTCAGCGGTTTTACAGAACCGAACAGACCCTTTAAGTTTTTTGGATATAAGGTTGACCACTTGTTCAGCCAAAAATCGGCAGGTCGTATATTTAACGCCCACCGCGCTAAGAAATCCTTCTATACCATCCACTTTTTGATGATCAATAATTCTATATGTATGGTCGGCTGTACTTGTATTCAGTATGTCACTTTCACCTGCAGGTCTAAGGCCTCCGGACCAATATAGAACATCCTCGCGTTTTAGCTGGATAGAAGGCAACGCCCGGTTGAGTGCTTGGAGAAATAGTTCTAGATCCTTTTCTGTAATAACGAAATGGTCCGGATCACTTTCATAAAGTTCGTCAGTGGTCCCAATGAATGAATGATCATGCCAAGGCGTAACAAAATAAAGTCGGTTGCCTCTTGATACCGTTGTCGAAGCATCTTTTTGAGGGCTATTGACCGTAAAGGCTGTGTTGTCTGTCAACGGCCGTGTAAGAATTTGGATCCCCTTTGAAAGCTTTGTGGGCTGTCTTGACACGTGTGGATTCAATCGTTGGATCATCGTGTTTGACCAGGGTCCGCTCATATTAACGACCAGCTTACTGCGAAGCTCAAAGGTTTCGTCTGTTCGCTGATCTTTGACTTTGACCCCTACGACTTTCTCCCTTTTCCGTAACAACCCTGTAGCTTCGACATAATTAGCTAATTGAGCGCCTTCGGCGACGGCACTTAAGGCAAAAGAAAGCGTGAGCCGTTCGGAATTAAACATTTGTGCATCGTAAAAAACAGCGCCGCCGGTGAGGCCTTCCGGAGATATATAAGGAGCTTGTTCTATACATGCTTCTCGAGAAAGGATTTTGCCTTTTGGAATCTGTTTTTGTGAATCAGCCAATGTGTTTCTGTCACACGAAATGATATCATTGAGCAAGAGCGCGAACCGCATTATTTCAGGTCCCTTCATTCCATGCCCATAGCAAGGAAGAATAAATTTGAGAGGGTGAACAAGATGAGGTGCCATATGCATCATACGCCTTCTCTCCAGAATAGAGATGCGCATACGCCGAAAGCCAAGGTGTTGAAGATACCGCAATCCTCCATGAATAATTTTGAACGATCCTGATGAAGTAGCGTGACCAAAGTCACTCTTCTCAACGAGAGCGACTCGGAACCCTCTTAAGCTCGCATCCCAAGCCGTACAAAGGCCATGTACACCGCCTCCAATGATGACGATATCGTATTCTTGATTATACAGCGTTTGTAAATCTCGTTTCATGTCGAATCATAGGCCTTTTGAAACACGCTTATAGCGAATCGTATAGCTCGGAAAGAGTCCCCTTAAAACTAGAAAAGCTATTATGTTCTTCTATAAATCTTTTCGCGCATTTACCCAATTTTTCCCGTAGCGTCTCATTATTGGCTAGTGTCCACATGGCCTCTGAAAAGTCTTCTATCTGCGGTTTTGCAAGGAACGAGATCTCCGAGGTTAACACTTGCGTATGTGTAGGAAGATCTGTTGCAAGAACAGGCCTGCCGGAATGAAGATACGAATAGACTTTCATAGGCGTATTGAGGCCTTGGATTCTTGGTGACACAAGAACATCTGCCTTTTGGAAAAGGGCGTTCATTAATTGAAGGGGACGTGGACCTATAAAATGTACCTTGTTGATGGCTCGGCAGGGCACTTTTTTTTCATAGGCTTTAATGCTCGATGTTGAACCGCCCACAATAACAAGTTCAACGTCTTCCGTCTTTCCGAGTAGTCGCTCGAAACTATCTATTAAGAGATCAATCCCCTGATAGGGTTCAAGATTACCGATATACATGAAGCACGTCCCTTTAAGAGATAAAGGGCCTAAGACATCTTCATCTTCGCCTCCTTCTCTGATTTCGAGTAACGAAATGTCGCGAAGAATAACTGCTTTTTTTGCATCATTTTTTTGAGCAATATCGCCTAGCGCTTCGCATACGGGAATCACCACCTCTGCGCCGCGTATGGCCGCCCGCTCAAACAGTCTCAAAAAGGGTAATAGAAAAGAAAGCCATGTTTTTTTTTCCACCATTTGCTGTGGCATAGACGAATCCATGTCATAAATGTAAGCGATCTGAAAGAGGCCTTTAAACATCATCGCCATGAAAACAGACTCTTCTACCGCATGAATGATATCCGGCTTTTTGCGAAGAACCATTCCCATGGCTTTGAAAAACATATAACTATCACAAACCAGCTTTTTGAAAGAAAAGCCGGGGGATAGGTCTTTTATAAAAAGGGGCGCAGGAATACGATGGAGTTTCACATTTGGGTAATTGATGTCTGTGCCTTCATGATATGTTAGCACCTCTATGTGATCATCCCGCTCACTCAATACGCGAAGCACAAGATCAACCGCAATCGGGGTCCCTCGATGCTGAAAAAAAGGATGGGGAGCAAGTAGTAATATATTCATATCACGACAAAACAAGTCTATCACAGCCTCTCATCTGATTGACATCCTGAAGGCCCAATAGAAACATGGCCGTGGTAAATTCTTGTTTTAGTCGTTCAATAACGTTTATTACCTTTTCATGAGATTCCATGGCGGGCTGAAGAAATGGAGAGGCCAACCCACACAAGGAAGCTCCGAGGACCATGGCCTTGACCATGTCAACGCCTGAACGAATCCCTCCCGATGCGATTAAAGTAATTTTATCCCTATATGGAGCCAGCATCTGAAGTGCCATAGGCGTTGGGATCCCCCAGTCTTGAAATTGTAAGCCCAGCGCATCTTGATTATCTGATTGCCGATGGTGTTCAATGCGACTCCATGAAGTTCCTCCTGTCCCCGCCACATCGATGCAGTGAATCCCTTTACGAACCAACACCTTTACATCTTCATCTGAGATACCTGCGCCCACTTCTTTGAGAACAATGGGCACATCTAGTGATGAAGCCAGCTGACCTATTTTTTCTGCAAGGCCTGAAAAATTCGTGTTGCCTTCAGGCTGAATAGCTTCTTGAAGGGGATTTAAATGTAAAAATAAACCATCGGCACCCACGACCTCTATCGCTTCACGAATATGTTCTACCGCGAACCCATAATTCAGCTGTATGGCCCCAAGATTTGAAAACAATAAGGTGGTTGGTGCGTATTTTCTGAGTTCAAAACTTTTACGCGATTCAGGATGTGTAAACATAACGCGCTGAGAGCCTACTCCCATGGCGATGCCGCAGTGTTCTGCCGCTAAGGCTAAATTTTTATTAATGGTGTCGATTAATTCATTCTGGCCACCCGTCATAGAAGAAATCAGCAAGGGAAAAGAGAGTTTTTTACCCATAAAAGAAGTAGATGGGTCTACCTGGGCAAGGTCTAATTCGGGTAAGGCTCGATGCTTCAAATGAATCGTATCGAAATACGATTTTCTTCGATCTACACGCTGATCTTGTTCAATAATTTGCAGGTGGCGTATTTTTCTGTCGTTGGTTTGATCGTTCATGATCGTTCCATTTTAACGTGTGCGGCCATGAGTTCGCCTTGATGGGTTTGAGCCGCTAACAGTGATAGTTCGCCACATAAAACAGAAGCCGCTGCTATCACCGCCAGTCTACGCGCATTTTGGCCAGGCTCGCGTTTTTCAAAGCACCCCAAGGTTTTTAAATTGTCTTGAACAAAAGGGATTTCTTTACCATTGCCCACGGTGCCTACAATAATATTGGGAATAGTGACCGAAAAGTAGAGATCTACGTCGCGTATTTCGGCATGCACAAATCCCTGTGAGCCTTCGACTATGTTGGCTCCATCCTGTCCGGTTGCTACATAAAAAGCGAGTAACACATTGGCAAAATGTGCATTCGCCGTACGAATACCACCTGCCAACATCGTTCCTATCAGATTTTTTTTAATATGGAGTTCTACAATTCTTTCAGGGGTGCTTTTTAAATATCTTGCCACCCATTTTTGAGGAATGGTCACTTCGGCAATAACATTTTTTCCTCGGCCCAAAATTCCGTTCACCGCAGAAGCTTTTTTGTCTGTGCAATAGTTGCCCGATATAGAAATATACTTTACCTCAGGATACGCTTGTTGAATCCATGTAATCAGTTGATCGGCGGCGGCCGTTACCATGTTATGTCCAGCGGCATCGCCCGTTTTAAATTCAAAACGCAAGTACAGCAGGTTGCCAACGAACTGGGCATGAAAGTCAAGGAGGTGAGTAAAACGACTATGCCTCCCAACAACATTTTCCATTTCGTCTTTTTTACGCTTCAACTCCGAAACAAGGCGAAGCGCCTCTGACGCATCCGATGCTTCCAAGAGAACAGATCGAGTCATACGATCATCGATAACCACTCCATGAATACCTCCGGATACAGCCGTCACGCGAGCCCCTCGATGGGTTGAAGGCCATAACGGTTGTTCGTAAGTGGCTAAAGGAACCATAACCTCATCGTTAACTTCTGGACCGATTATTTTTACCGGCCCCACGGACTGCATAGGGAGGGAAGCATGGGTTATTGTGTGGGAATTATTCATTGCCAATCTGCGTCAGCCTAAGGGAAAAGGATCCTATCATGCACTAATTTTTAATCGGATCGGCCACAATCCGATGTATTCATTATTTCCATGTGGGAAACATACATCTTCTAGTGGTGCATTCAAGTTTTTATCTTTGAGACCCATCTAAAAAACAAATAACGTCCCGATCAGATGAGTCCATTGGAATAACTGAACGAATGACTTTTCCCTTATTCGTGCTTCCTATTTGTGCAAAATTTATGCAAAAGAACAGTACGTGTAGAATAACCATGTTCCTATTGATAGGATTCATTTTGTTACAGGGATGTTCATCTCCCGACCCCAAAAAAAGCGAAACGATCAGGTGTGATTTATTGGTTTATGGAGGAACGCCTGCAGGTGTTTGCGCTGCAAGAGCGGCGGAAGAACAGGGACTCTCCGTAGTGGTGGTCGAACCTACCGGGCATCTGGGCGGTATGATGAGTAGTGGGTTATGTAATTCTGACAAAGCAAACCACCGGGTGATTGGCGGATTGGGGTTACAGGTCTTTCAGCGAATTGGAAACCATTATAGGGACGATCTGGCATGGAAGTTCGAGCCACATGTCGCTAAAAAAATATTTGATGAAATGATCGTTCATCCTAACATCACTGTCGTTCATCGTCAACGTGTCGAAAAGGTGATTAAAGAAGAACAACAAATCACGACGGTTCTTTTTACCCGAGGTTTAACCGTGGACGCATCCATGTACATCGATGCCACGTACGAAGGAGACCTTATGGCTCGTGCGGGCATTTCATATACGATCGGGCGAGAATCAGATGAAACCTATGGGGGGGTTCAAGAGCTATCGGAGGAAAATCAATGGGCTGGATCTATTTCTGCACGCGATAAAAAAGGCCGTCTTTTCCCAGAAATACAAGACGTTCCCATGAGTAAACCGGGAGGGGGAGATCGCAAAGTACAAGCGTATAATTTTCGTGTATGCCTAACAGATACAAAAAAGAACCAGATCAAAATAAAAAAACCGCGAGGCTATCGATCCAAACGGTATACGTTATTAGCCCACCATTTAGAAACCCACCCCACCCTTCAACTCCATGATTTAATAAAACTCTTTCAGCTTCCCAACCAAAAGTATGACATCAATAGCAATGGTCCTTTTTCAACAGATTATCTCGGTGGAAGCTGGGACTATCCTGATGCAGATTATGAACTTCGCAAAAAAATTTGGATAGATCACCAACGTTACACACAGGGGCTCTTCTATTTTTTAGGTCATGATAAGCGGGTTCCCTCGCACATTCGTAAAGACATGAAGCGATATGGATATGCCAAAGATGAATTTAAAGATAATCATCATTGGCCTTACCAACTTTATGTGCGCGAAGGGCGTCGTATGAAGGGCGCTTTTATTTTAACCGAACAGGATGTTATCAAAAGGTTAGAGAAAGCAGACAATATCGGCATGGGCAGCCATTATATTGAAAGTCATCATATTCAACGTTTTATGTCGCCTGATGGCTATGTCCAAAATCGAGGACTGGTGCGTACACGCGGGAAAGTCAGGCCCTACCAAATTCCTTATAGAAGCATTACACCTCAAAAGACCGAATGTGCTAATCTTCTGGTTCCCGTCTGTCTTTCAGCTTCGCATATAGCCTATTGCTCTCTTCGTATGGAACCTCAATACATGATCTTAGGCCATAGTGCAGGAGTTGCAGCGGCTCACGCTTTACATTCCAACCGAGCTGTTCAGGATGTTGACATTGCCGCACTTCAGTCTGCATTGAAAGAGCAAGGGCAAGTTCTGGCGTATTAGGTAGGATTTATTTTCTTGCCATAGCATGGACCCGTTGAAAGGCATGCCAAATAGAATTGCGGGACCCTTCTATGCGTACACGTTTTTGTGGATTCCTAAAAATCTGACGAACCGAAGTCGTGGGACTCTGAATATTAAACGTAGAAGAAACGATAATCCCGTATGTCCCAATCTGTCTTTCTTCCCCCTCGAAAGGTAATGGATCGGAACCTGCAACCATAAACCCTTTATGGCTAGCCCAGCGCATGACTCGAGGTTCCGGCCATATGTTCGGTCTTAAGGGTATATCCCCCACTATTACTTCTCCGAGTTCATATTGTTTGAGGATATTTTTCACAATCCGGCCCCTTTTGAAAAACCATTTGCCAAGTGACCAACTAAGTACAGGGATCCCGTTAGCGTCGCGAATAGCGTTGATCACATTGTGGATGGGTTTCCCTTCCAGGTCGTTGATATCAGTGGTTAGTGCAAGAACCTCTATATTTTCTTGGGTAACAATTTGCCGCCCAGCGATCAGGTAAAGAGCCTTTCCTTTTGGGCTGCGCAACAAAATGGAGCTCTCATCTGGACAGGATTCGAGTTGATAATCTGTGCTTTCCAGAAGTTGTCCTTCTTTCAATTTCCTAAAAAAGAAAGTGCCATGTCGTTCTGTTAGGAAAAGCATCATTACAGGATCGGTGCCAGCAGATTCTGAATAGCCGTGATTACGTTGATACAGCTCTTCTAGATTGTTACATGCCATATCAAATACCTCTGACAGGTCATAACAATCGTATAGATGCACATGTGTATCAGCAATAAGCATGGGATGATGAGTTATTCCTTAATTTGCAAAGAATCATTATACCTTTTTACCGAGAGATTGCAATGTGTCCCCCAATGGCATTATCTATTCCTGAATCCGTCAGCTATCGCTTCGGAAGGCGTTTTGGGGCTCAAAAGTTGAAAACTTTTTCCTTGAGATGCTCGCTTTTGGGCGGATTGGGACCGGCAAGTATCACCCTGATGAATTTTTTGAGCGTACAGGTCAGATTCACTCTGATTTGGCCATTTTGGGGCGTAGGCCTCCTTGGGCAGTCGCCTTAGAGTATTGTTAAAGGTGCACGGAGGGTTATGCGAAGGAATGGGCAATATCTTGTATCACTTCAAACCAGCGACAACGCTTGCCAAAGTGAAGTTCAATTCGTCCGGCGTGGCGGACCAATCGAACCGCGCAATAAACGATATTTTTGAGAACCGTTTTGATTCGCCAGCGCGGGATGTTGATTTTCTGCGGGGCAAGCCCAGCCCGTTTGATGACCTCTTGGCCAAGACCGCGCAATAGGTTGAAGGCCACCATGGCGCATAACAGAATAATCTTATTGGCACAGAGTCTCCCCGAAGGCAATCGCTCAACATCAAGATCGCTTTTGAGTTCACTGTGGTACTGCTCGCTGGGGCCATGTCCATGATAGAGATCTAGCACCGTCTTGGCACGACAAGAGAGGTTCGTCTACCAGGTGTTCACCTCAAGTTTAGGAACCAGAAGTTTCTGACCATCGATATCGATGGTGCGTTCAATCACTTCGAAGGCCACCGGGACACAAGGGCGGTTTTGGTCACCACCGGGATGGAAATGATCGAAAAAGCCTGTGTAAACGTTCTTGCCTTCACGACTGTCTTGCTTTGTCTCCAACTCGGCGTGCAAGGGCCAGCATTTGTTCAGGACATTCGCGGCGAGGATTTCGCTTTACGATGAAATAATGATCCCCAAAAGCGTTGAAGTTATCGGCCGCAGCGTTGCCACTATCAAGCCGAAGCAAACATTTTCCACCCAGGCCCAGGGTTTGGAGCGTTTCAACGCTGCGGGCAATAAACGCGGTCGTTCCCGACTGACAATGTTGTTTACCGGGTCGAAGTTCGCACTCAAGCATGTGGCCTTGAGTGCCCACATAGGCAAATATCAGGGCGTAACCATCATGGCCCTTCTAGGTGTAGGAAACGCCTTCTTCCGAAGAGCCTGAGTGACCTAAAGGGCTCACATCGATATCGACGGGAACAAGATCAAGTCCTTCGACATCTACCTAGCCAAAGGGGCCCGAGGAAAGAAGTTCGGTGTTGAGTTTGCGTAGCCCCACATGGGTTCTGGGTGGGGGCAGGTCGTCGAAACGACGTCGGAACACCGGCTCAGAGGCTACCTTTTTAACTCCCCTTTTTAAGTCCAAAGGCATTCATAAAAATCTCATCACCCCGGTACAGGTCGATATCATTGAAATTGGTTCGACCGTTGCAAAGTAAGCCGATCTGGGTAAGGAGGATCTCCCGATCAGAGATCGCATCGGAGCGGCGTGGTTAAAAATTGGAGGGAAGAATCCGTTGAGCATGATCCTCAAGCAGCAGGCCGCAAAGATGATTTCCGCTTGTGCTGTTGAGTTCGCCCTTGCCAGTCTTTATTTTATATTGTTTCGTATACACACCTGTTGGGGTGGGGTTGTTTGTTTGAATACGGGTATGCTCCCCGCTTTAGCCCAACAGGTAATGAAAAATCGTCAGATTTTATCTGACGGATTCAGGTCTATTGGGATTAATCTGTATTTTCCCGCAAAAAGACAAACGCGCCATCTTGACGGGAGAAGTCTGTCAACGACCCCATCCGAACGATACGATCTGTGAATATGCCGACTTTTTCCCGGAGCGCTTGGCCCAGGTCCACGGCTGAAAACACAGGCGGGCCGTCTTTTAAGTAATGTAAAAGTGCCCCCGTAAAAATGCTATGTTTACCCGCATTATCGATCACGGGTTCTAATCCTCCACTGGTAATAATATACCGAGATGGAATAGTCACCTGTTCGGCATATTCGGAAAGGGGAAGATTCGGCGAAGAAAGGGGTCCTTTCCCATTAACCTGGATCCGTCAGTTAAACGCGGTTTTCTGCACGAACCATTTGGGCCAAAAGGAATTACAAAAAAGCCTCGACGCACCCAGCGGGTGCGCCTGCGTTTTTTTGCAACCTTTTGCCTCCAAAGCATTCGCACAGAAATCCCACGTTTAACTGACGGATCCAGGATTAATTAATGAACCGCTAAAACATGCGTCTGATAAGGTAAGAATGTGTCGGGCTCCAGATGTCTGAACCAACCGGGTGATTTCAGTATTCCATATCCAGTTTCCGATCACTTGAAATGAATCGCTTTTTTTTCTCGCGTCAGAAGGGATCCAGAACCCTTCGTCCAATAGTTGGTTATAATCGCCATGACCCGAAAAGTAGATAAGCACAGCGTCCATATAATTCAACGCTTGAAGTTTCTGCAGGGCGAAAAAAATAGCATCGCGTGTAGCTTCTTTGTCGAACAATCGCTGTACATGAAAATGATACTTCTGTTCTAAAATGTTAGCGACGGCTTCTGCATCGTGTCGTGCCACAGGAAGGGGCGTCCATCCGTTCTTATCCCGCTGTGCATAGTCGCTTATGCCAATGACAAGTGCATGATAAGAAAGGCCAAAAGGCCCCTTTTGAAGGGTGGGAATTTCGGATGGGAAATGGGCTTCCTGTTCTTGACTGCAGCCGGACCCTAAACCTCCGAGCAAGCAGCAGGATAGGAGAGCCCGAAACAGATCCGAGCTATAAATCTTCAATCTTTTCATTCTTTTTCTTTGCCTACTTGTTTTTGATATTTGGATTTGGGTCAATAGCCACGATATCCTAATGACTTCTTCCTATCTCGTATACCTGGATCCGTCAGTTAAACGCGGTTTTCTGCACGAACCATTTGGGCCAAAAGGAATTACAAAAAAGCCTCGACACACCCAGCGGGTGCGCCTGCGTTTTTTTGCAACCTTTTGCCTCCAAAGCATTCGCACAGAAATCCCACGTTTAACTGACGGATCCAGGGTATAGATAAAATCTCCTACCCGTATCTCTTCTTTCCCTTTTCGAGAAATAAGTCGCGCGGTACTTTCATCTAGTGCCGAACCGTGCACGACAACCTGTATGAGTTCTTTCTTAAACGTTTGGACAGGACTTGTAGGGGCTTCCGAAACTATAAATCGAGACCACGGTTTAACCCCCTGACGTTTTCCTCTGTCTATTTTAACATCATATTTGCGCCAGAATCGTGATAGTTCGCTAATGGTCCCTTTTAATAAAGGAAAGGTTCGCTCAATTTTTTCTGTTAGTAGCTTGACTTGTTGATCAAGGTCATCGTTGACAGGTTCATAATACACATTTTTTCAAACGACCAACGTTTCTGATTCTGTATCAGATACATCGGCCCGAATTGTTATTCCCGGCGGATGATCCACATTGAACTTAAGATCTACCCAGTATTCAGGGTTCTGATTGAGGGGCCTAATTTGAAAACGCATCGGCTCTACTAAAAGTTCAGATTTAAACTGCTGACGGGTTTCATTATACAAATTCGAAGTGTACGATCCAGGAATCAAGCCCATGGTGAGTCGATGTTCGTGATGCAAGTATTCAGCGAGTCTTCGGATTACTTTAATGTTCCGCTCATTTTTATTTCCTGCCACATCCTGGGCAAGAATCGAAAAATAATTTGTGCCCATTTCTAGAGCGAGCCTTTGCGTGAAGCGCTGCTCGACAAGCCCTTTTTTTTTAGAATTTCTTGACCGTTGAGAATAATACTTCCCAATCCATTGGCATCACTCGCCCTTCCGTGCATATCAACTTCTTCATCAAAAGTGGACATAACCGAACTTATATTTAGATCCAAGTTCGGTTTGATATGATCTTGGGATAAAAGGGCCTCTTTCGGAGGTTTAGGCAAGCGCGGAGGTGGACTGTCTATCACTCCCTGAATAGGATTGGAGGCAAACTGATAAGGCCTACCCCTTTCGGCATATCGCTGTTCCAAATCGTTTGCAGAAAACGTGGTTTTAAAAAGACTGCCAGCCTGATCTTTGGCCTCAAAAAAAAGGGGTTGCTGAGGGTAGATCTCGAGGTGTACAGGTTGACTGGTTCCCTTTGACCATTGATCAAAAACCGTGCCGTACTTTATAGAAGCCAACGCAAAATTATCTATACATCTTCCGTCAATGATCCATTGATTTCCTTGTTTTTCAACTTTTTCGATCAATAGATCTGGGGGGTGTAAATCAACTGCCAACAGCATGGTTTTTGTTGCGTGTGCCCCTTTTAAATCTGTGGCTATAATGGTGACTTGATTAGATCCCTCTGGTAAAGAAAGGAGCGTTTCAAACGGAACTTTCTTTTCGGCCAATTCCATATATTGAGCATCACCCTGAATGGTAATTTTTTTCAATATATCCTGTACCATAAGCTGTGCCTGCAACCCTTTGTTTCCGTTTCCGCGTCCACACGGTATTTTCGGTTACAGACAGATCAATACGGGGTGGTGCCACCCTCATGTCTGCAAATTTTTCTTTTCGAACACGGTTCAGATAAAGTTTTGTTCGGCCGGTGGGTTCTTGATCCAAGGACTGTTCTAAAAAATCAATGGCCGGATCAAGTTCTCCAAGCTGATACAGGCAAATGCCTAGTTCACGATTGGGGAAATAACTTTTCAATAAAATGAAGGCCGTGAGTTCGTACACGCCATCCATCTATATCATATCCAAAGATTGCACCTGGTCGAACTCCTAAGCACCGTTCAAAGCCCTCCTTGGCAAGCTGATACTGGCCCTCGGAAAAGTGACGGACTCCTTTGGTATAGAAATTCCACCACGTAGGATCATCGGTCTCTTCAAATTGGAGGAAAAGTTGGCAACTCGTGCAAAAAGCTATAGACCCTATAACAAGAAAAGAATAAACCACGAATGGACGCGAAGCATTTGGGAAAAACGCGTGCGTATGAGTAAAAAGATACTCGTGTCCATTCGTGGTTTAAAAATCTTGCTTTGAGTTTATTTCCTCAAGCCTTTGAGCTATTTCTTTCCCTATTCTACAAATTCGCCCATCAAGATCTACGATATCTTTAAAAGATTCGGAACGCGTCTCTCGAACGTTCCCGGTAGCGGGATCAAAAATATTAATTTCTAAATCCAACTCGCCTTCGTTTTTTTCTAAAAAGGTAATACTTAGGGTCCATTCCTTTTTAAAGCTAAACCACTTTTTCCAATCAAATGGGGATGTTCGTTCCCGATAATTTTCAAGGATTACTTTTTTAAGTGTTTTTTCATAGATCTTCAGCTCTGTATTCGTATACGAAGAAAAAACTTCTGTCGCTGAGCCCCGATGTGTTGTCTCCATCCATGCAATGGGACTCTGCATGACAGAAAACAGGCCTAGCATGAATACGAGAGAAGCCGCGATCGCCAGCCCTGAAGAGAAAGGAATAATGATACGTTTTCGGGGTTTTGAAACGGTGTCAGATGAAGCTTGGTTCTCTTTATAAACACCAAAAGCTTCAAGCGTTTCTTTCGCAAGTCGATCGCCTGTACGTTTCATCAGAGGCGCCGCAGACTTCAATCCCTTGTCCCAATCCTGGATTTGCTTCAACTCGTTTTAAAGTTGATCATTCTGGGTTAGGATGTATTCAAAATCCCTGAGCTCTTCAGAACTCATCTCATGATGGGTATAGGCCCACAATTTTTTATTTTGTTGATTAGAGTTGTTCATATACCTGAAATATATATCAAGACAGTCCATGGTCAGGAAGAGGGGTCCGTTCTAAAAACATTTCCGTGTACTCCGGACGTTCTGATAGTTTTGTAAACAGTCGGACCCTGCGGGCCACCGAAGGTTCATTTACCTATGAGGGGATTACCTATGACACCAATTTCCCCGATGATTCAACCAGACAGTTCACCTTCGGTAACTCAACACCTCAACCTTTTCCTTCATTTACAAATCGTGAAACGTCAACGAGAACAGACCCTGTTCAAGTAGATGGGGTGCGTGAAGAGAATAATAGAATTGATGATCTTCATGAGTATAACGCTACCTTGGGGATGTTATGGACATTGTCGCGCCATCTAAGTCTTGGCGCTACGGTTGACTTGCCTGGACTGCGGAAGCCACACAAACAAAATCTGTTCAGACAGAAGAAACCATTTTCAACCAAACGCGAACCCAAGTCTTGGACCAGTTAAACCTTCAAACCAATATCACAAAGGACATTGAATTTGAGTTCCCCTTATATTGGGCCGTAGGGTTAGTGTAGAGATGGGTGCCTGAGTTCTATACGACCTTGGATGTAAGCCAGACATGGTGGTCCGACTTTTCATTTAAAGCGGAGAGGGAAAATCGAATTAACCCCTTGGACGGTTCATTGCATGCCGATAATCCATTAAAGGATACCTGGGCAGTGTGCGCGGGAATGGAATATCTCTTTGTTTTTTCCAAAACAGAGATTCCTTTGCGAGGCGGTCTGGCTTGGGAACAGCGGCCGGCCGTGGGAAATCCGGACGATTATTATAGTTTGAGTGCTGGGTCAGGATTTTCCGTGGGTAAAGGACCCGGTAAAACGATTGTTGATATCGCTTATATCTTAACCCACGCGAGTGATATTCAGGGGATTGTTCCCGAACAATCTGGATTGCATTCAGATGTCACCGAACATCAGGTTTTTGTTTCTTGTATCAAACGTTTCTAGATACTGGATCTGGATTTTTGGTCATTATCACTATCCTTCCTATAAATTCTACGTCTTCACGGAAGAAATAGGATACAAATTTTAGCAAAGAGACTAAACTAGGAGACAGAATGACACAGAAGAAACAAAAGAAACCACAGCATTTATTTCCGATTCTTTTCTTTTGCCTAACCTCAACGATCTGGGGAGTGACGAACTATGTTTCCTTTTCTGGAAGTCACACGCCTCCTTTTACCAGTTGGGCCAGTGCGGCTACCAACATTCAATCGGCCATTGATGTCGCTTCCAATGGGGATACGGTGTTGGTCACTAACGGAACCTACTCAACAGGGGGCGTAGCCGTTTCCTTTTATGTAACAAACCGGATTGCCATTACCAAACCGATTACCGTTCGCAGTGTGAATGGATCCGCCTTTACTGTGATCGAAGGGCAAGGACCTCTTGGTTCGAATGCCGTACGCTGTGCCTATATGACGAACGGAGCAACATTGATCGGATTTACTCTGACAAATGGTTTTTCCCAAGCTTCTGGGTGGACTGGTGAAAATGGTCGCGGTGGAGGCCTTTGGTGTGAACCGAATGCCACGGTTTCCAACTGATTTATTGTTGGTAATAGAGCTGCTCAATGGGGGTGGTGTTCGTGGAGGAATATTGACACACTAGCCTTGTTGGTAATCAAGCGACGCCTGGTGGCGCGACATGGAACGCTGTTATTGAGAGTTGTGTATTATACAGCAACAGCGCCGGTTGGGGTGGAGGGATGTATTCCGGATCTATTCGAAACTCTATCATTAGCGACAATATTGCTTCTGTTTTTGGTGGAGGAATGTTCTGGGGTTCAGCTGAGAATTGTACCATTACTAAAAATGTTGCGCCTACCGGCGGCGGCACGTGCGGTAGTATCATTAGTAGCTCTATTGTCTATTATAACTCTTCTAATCAATGGGCTACTCAAGGATTTGGAGGCCTTTACTAGAATTCTTGTACCACTCCAGATCCTCCTGGCGCCGACAATATAACAACCCCTCCACAATTCATGGATTGGGCTGCTGGAGATTATCGACTGAACTCTATTTCACCCTGTATTGATACGGGCACCAATCAAACGTGGATGACCAATGCCTTTGATATTGAAGGTGCACCTCGAATCATAGACTGCGTCGATATGGGAGCCCACGAATATACCCTCGAAGTAAATGATACACCGGCTCAGGCCAATCCTTATCAACAACCCCAGACACACACGTTTTATGTCACCAACGATCAAGATTGGATCCAGTTTTTGGGTACACCGGGTCATGTTTATAATGTACAACTTACCCTTCAAAGCACCAACATTGATACCGTGTTAACGATTTATTGCGATAATCGGGACGGCCCTCTTACCCTTATCAGTCAAACAACAGGAGAGGTGGCCCAGGTGCATGTGTTGACCAACAGGATTTGTTATGCGCATGTCACACAAAGCGTTACGAACGCTTCTGTACACCAGGTTTATTCCTGCAAAATATCCGTGACGAACAGGCCGGCTGATGTAGACTTTATACGGGCTATGAATTGGTTAACCTTCTCGAATATGCCACCCGAGACTACGTTATTGATGGATGGCGAGAGACTCTATACAAACTTTAACCAATCCATTCACTTGGAAACCAATTTATCACCAGGTTGGCATGTATTTGAAGTACGGGCACCAACAGGGTGTGAGTCGTATGAAAATTCTGATGTAGTGGGTCAGGTTCGAAACATTGATAATCCATGCCTCGGGAACCCAAGGTTGATAAACATCGCCCCTAATGAACAAACGTTTCTTCATTTCTTTTTTGAACCGTACTTTACCGTTACTGGAAAAATAGTAGATGCCTGGGTGGGCACTCCTTGCCAAAACGTTGGATTATCCTGGCAAGCCACCAGTGGTCATCCTCAGTTCACCAATCAAACCATGACCCATTATCCGTATCATGCCACTTGGGCGACGAATCACTGGTTAACAGACCTGGACAGTGGATTTCCTTCCAATACTTCTCTATTGACGTTGGATTACGATCTGCCGCTCAACGTAAGTGGTTATAAACCTGTTGTATTCACGAACATCCTGATGAATCCGACCCCAGGAAGTTCTGTCGATGTGGGTACTTTAACCCTGTGTCCTTTGGATCTGAATACAAACAATATTGCTGACAGCTGGGAAGACACTTATTTTCCGGTAGGCTCAAATGTGAGTCCAACCGCCGATACCGATGGAGAGGGATCGAGCAATTGGGAGGAATATATTGCTGGGACCGATCCGCTGATGAGCACGAGTGTTTGTTCCTTCAAAAGCATTTCGTCCTCAAACGGGAACGTAAGGATGACATGGGAAACCGCTCCTGGCCGCGTTTATCGAATCGGATGTGCTGAGAATCTTCCGCCACAGGCGGATCCGCCTGTGGCGGATACCTCTAATGACTGGCCCTACAGCGTGGGTCCTTGGACGGGTGCTGTCAACACAACGGAGATGGAATGGACCGATACAAACGGGACTCCTTTTAACCAAAACTATCGACTCGAGATTGAGGTACAGCAGTGATGACACTCAAGAAATATCGAAAGTTGAATTTTCAATGTTCAATTTCCATGTTTTTTTCTTCCCTTGAACATTCAGCATTGGACATTCGACATTCTGCGGTTCTCATATTTTTTTGCCTGACCTCAGTGATCTGGGGCGCAACGAACTATGTTTCATTCTCTGGAAGTCATACACCACCTTTTACCAATTGGATCACCGCGGCGACTAACATTCAATCAGCTATTGATGTGGCTTCCAATGGGGACACGGTTTTAGTTACTAACGGCACTTACTCAGCGGGTGGGGTAGCCGATTATGGGAACACCTTTGGATATGGGGTCTTTTCATATGGAATAAGCCAGATTTCTATACACCAACCCATTACCGTTCGCAGTGTGAATGGACCCGTCTTTACCGTGATTGAGGGGCAAGGCCCTCTTGGCTCAAATGCTGTACGATGTGCCTATGTGACGAATGGGGCAACATTGACTGGATTCACCCTGACAAATGGGTTTACGCAAACCGTGGGTGCAAATGACTTTCCAGGCATTGCGTGTCTAGCGGATCGTATAGTTTCGAACTGTTATGCTGCTAATAATTCCGATCGCTTTAGCGGAGGAGGGGTTTTGTGTGAACCAAGTGCTGTGGTCTCCAACTGCTTTATTATTGACAATAGAAGTGGTTTTTTTGGTGGTGGCGTACACCAAGGAGTATTGGAAGACTCTAGTCTTATTGGTAATCAATCGATATATGGTGGTGGGGCTTCTTTAGTGATTGCTGAGAATTGTGTAGTATACAGCAACACTGCCCATAGTGGTGGAGGTGCGTATAACAGCGATGTCCGGGACTCTATCATTAGCGGTAACATAGCCACTAATGGCGGAGGAATTGACCGGTTTGCGGCGGGTTTAGTTGAGAACTGTATCATTAGCGATAATACGGCGGTTAATGCGGGTGGAGGGATAAAATCAGGTTTAGCTGAGAGTTGTACCATTACTAAAAATAGCGCGCCTACCGGCGGTGGCACATACAATACCACCGTTAATAATTCTATCGTCTATTATAACTCTTCCAATCAATGGTCTTATGGTCTTTACCAAAATTCTTGTACCATTCCGGAACCGTCTGGTGCTAATGATGGAGGCAATAATATAACAAATCCTCCCCAATTCATGAACTGGTCTGCTGGAGACTATCGACTGAACTCTACCTCTCTCTGTATTGATACGGGGAGCAATCAAACATGGATGGTTAATGCACTAGATATTGAAGGGGCCCCTCGAATCATAGGTGTCGATATGGGAGCTCACGAATATACCCTCGAAGTAAATGATACACCGCCTCAGGCCAATGCCTATCAACAACTCCAGACACATACGTTTTATGTCACCAACGATCAAGATTGGATCCAGTTTTTTGGCACCTCGAATCATACCTATAAGGTATAACTGACTCATCAGAGCACGAACATTGATACAATATTAGAAATTTATTGCGAGAATCGGGATGGTGCTTTCCCCACGCTTATTAGTCAATCAGATGCCTTTGGGGTGGAGTCCGGAGAGGTGGCCTATGTAGAGGTATTGACCAATAATATTCATTATGCGCGGGTCACGCAAAGAGCTACGAACGCTCCTTCCCAACCGGTTTATTTTTGCGAAATATCCGAGACAAATAACCCGGATTTAGATTTTATACGAGCTATTAATTGGTTAACCTTCACGACAAATATGCCAGCGGGGACCACGTTGTTGATGGATAGCAACGTCATCTATACCTTTAACCCATTCAGCGAGTTGGAAACCAATATTTGAAATACAGGCGCCCACAGGGTATGAGTCGTATGAAGATTCTGATGTGCCCGGGCAGGTACAAAACATCCATAATCTAGCCAACGGGAACCCAAGGCGTATAAACGTCGCCTCTAATCAGACCACCTTTATTGATTTCTATTTTGAACCGTACTTTACGGTTACCGGCCGCGTAAAAAATACCTGGGTCGGAGGCCTTTCCACAAACGTCGGGCTATCCTGGCAAGCCACCAGTGGTCATTCCCAGTTTACGACCGGTCCCATGACCCGTTACCCCTATCATACCGCTTGGGCGACAAATCCGTGGGTGACAGGTCTAGATGGCGGGTTTCCTTTTTAATGTCTCTTTGTTGACGTTGAATTATGATCTGCCGCTCAACGTACTCGGCTATGAACATCGTATGATTACGAATATTCTCATGAATCCCATTCCCGGAAGCTTTGTCGATATGGGCACCTTGACCCTGCGACCTTTGGATCTGAATACCAACAACATCGCTGGTAGCTGGGAAGACTTTTATTTCGGGCCAGGCTTAAATGTGAACCCAACCGCCGATGCGGATGGGGACGGATCGAGCAATTGGGAAGAATATATTGCTGGGACCCATCCGCTTATATCCACGAGCGTTTGTGCTCTCAAAAGCATTTCGTCCTCAAACGGAAACGTGAGGATGACATGGGATACCGCCCCTGGCTGCATTTATCGAATCGGATGTCCTGAGAATCTTCCGCTACAGGCGGATCCGCCTGTGGCGGAGACCTCTAATGACTGGTCCCACAGCATGGGTCCTTGGACGAGTGCAGTCAACACGACCGAGATGGAATGGACTGATACGAACGGGATTCCTTTTAACCAAAATTATCGGCTAGAGGTGGAGGTGCAGCAGTGATCGGACACATTCCAGATAAGAGCCTGGTCCTCAAAAATCTAATGTGGGAGGCGGCTCCGTCCGGCGAGCTTTATTTGAACAAAAGCTCGCTGGACGGAGCCGCCTCCCACATTCTAAGGGGCTGTTACTCACATTCCATCACTCCCATAACAATCGTTCTCATCCTTCTCTTTTGCCTGACCTCAGTGATCTGGGGAGCGACGAACTGTGTTTCCTCTTCAGGGAGTCACACGACTCCATTCACCAGTTGGGCCACAGCGGCTACCAACATTCAATCGGCCATTGATATGGCTGCCAATGGGGATACGGTTTTGGTCACCAACGGAACCTACTCAACCGGGGGGGGTGGCCGTGTATGGCACCACGAGAGACAACCGGATTGCCATTCACAAACCGATAACCGTTCGTAGTGTGAATGGACCTGCATTTACCGTAATCGAAGGGCAAGGACCTCTGGGTTCGAATGCTGTACGCTGTGCCTATATGACGAACGGGGCAACATTTGCAGCTTCTGTTGAGCATTGCCTGGTCTACAGTAACACCGCTACTGCTTCAGGTGGAGGTGCGTATTCGGGATCTATTCGGAACTCTATCATCAGCGACAATAATGCCAATTTTGGTGGAGGCATCTCCGATGGTTCAGCTGAGAACTGTACCATTACCAGAAATAGCGCGACGACCCGCGGCGGAACGTATAAGAGTTCCGTTAGCAATTCTATTGTCTATTATAATTCCACGGATCAAACTGGACCCACGTACCACAATTCCTGTACCCCAAACCCTGGTGGCAACAATATAACAACCCCTCCACAATTCATGGATTGGGCTGCTGGAGACTATCGCCTGTTATTTACTTCGCCCTGTATTGATAGGGGCATCAATCAAACGTGGATGATCCATTCCTTCGATATTGAAGGCCTGCCTCGAATTATAGATCGTGTCGATATGGGAGCCTACGAATATACCTATGAAGTGAATGATACACCCGCTCAAGCCAATGCCTATCAACAACGCCAGACACACACGTTTTATGTCCCCGGCGATGAAGATTGGATCCAATTTTTGGTACGTCTAATCATACTTACAACGTACAACTTACTCATCAAAGCACGAACATTGATACCGTGTTAGAAATTTATCGCGAGAATCGGGACGGCGCTTTTCCGACCTTTATCAGTCAAACAAATGCCTTTGGGGTGGAGTCAGGTGAAGTAGCTCAGGTACATGTATTGACGAACAATATTCATTATACGCGGGTCACCCAAAGCGTTACGAATGCGCCTTTAAACCAGGTGTATTCCTTGAACATCTCCGAGCAGAACAGCCCGATTGATCTAGACTTTATACGGGCTGTGAATTGGCTGACCTTCACGAATATGCCAAGTGGAACCACGTTGTTGATGGATAGCAATGTCATTTATACGTTTAACCAATCTATTCAATGGGCAACGAATTTACCGCCAGGTGTGCATCAATTTGAAGTACAGGCCCCCACAGGCTATGAGTCGTATGAAGATTCTGATATGTCGGGTCAGGTCCAAAACATGTATAACCTCGTCATTGGGAACCCTCGGTTAATCAACATTGTCTCGAATCAAACCACCTTTCTTGATTTTTACTTTGAACCCTACTTTACGTTTACCGGGAGACTAGTAGATGCCTGGGTGGGCACTCCTTGCCAAAACGTGGGATTACCCTGGCAAGCCATCAGTGGTCATACCCAGTTTATGGCTCACCCCATGACTCGACATCCTTATCATGCCACGTGGGCGAATCCCTGGTTCACAGATCTAGACGGTGGGTTTCCTTCCAATACTTCTTTATTAACGTTGAATTATGATTTGCCGCTCAACGTAAGTGGTTATGAACCTTTTGTATTTACGAATATCCTTATGAATCCGATCCCAAGAAGCCTTGTTGATGTCGGAACCTTAACCCTACACCCTTTGGATCTAAATGGAAACAACATCGCTGATAGCTGGGAAAATATCTATTTTTGGAACGTCTCAAACTTCAACCCAACTGCCGATACCGATGGAGACGGATCGAGTCATTGGGAAGAATATATTGCCGGGACCGATCCCCTGGTGAGTACCAGTGTTTGTGCCTTCAAAACGATTTCATCCTCAAATGGAAACGTCAGCATGGCATGGGATACTGCTCCTGGACGTGTTTACCGCATCCGATGTGGTGACCGTCTGACCATGCCTTTGGTTTGGCAAGCTTCTGGTCTCTGGCCCCACAGCGTGGGTCCTTGGACGGGCACTGTCAACACGACTGAGATGGGACGGATACCAACGAGATTCCTTTTAACCAAAACTATCGGCTCGAGATTGAGGTTCAGGAATGATAATCACTTGGAAGAAAGAGGTCGATTTTTTATCGCCACAAAAATCGGAGATCCGCCGTGGTGGAACACAAGAATTCACGAAAAAGACGAACACATATAAGAAGTTTGTTGTGCCTTTTTGCGTTTTTTGTGGCCATTCTTCCGTGATCTTTTTTTTGGGCCTAACGCCAGTGATCTGGGGAGCGAGGAACTATGTTTCCTTCTCTGGAAGTCACACGCCTCCTTTTACAAGCTGGGCCATTGCCGCTACCGATATTCAATCAGCTATTGATGTGGCTTCTAATGGGGATACGGTGTTGGTTACTAACGGAACCTACTCAACCGGGGGTGTTTCCGTTTTTGGAACAAATCGGATCGCCATTAACAAACCGATAACCGTTCGGAGCGTGAATGGACCAACATTTACTGTGATCGAGGGGCAAGGTCTTCTTGGTTCCAATGCCGTACGCTGTGCCTATATGGTGAGCGGGGCAAAAATTGATCGGATTCACCCTGACAAATGGGTTTACCCAAACTTCTACGGATGTAGAAAGTAGAGGTGGAGGCGTTTGGTGTAGCCCGAATGCCGTGGTTTCCAACTGCTTTATTGCTGGCAATAGAGCTGGTACTCTTGGTGGTGGTGTTCATGCAGGAATATTGAAACACTGTAGCCTTGTTGGTAATCAGGCGGATAATGGTGGCGCGACGTTTTCAGCTATTGCTGAGAATTGTGTATTATACAGCAACGTTGCCAATTGGGGGGGAGGTACGTATCACGGGTATATTCGGAACTCTATGATTAGAGCGCTTCACGATTGAGGTGTCGCGATGTAGCACGAAGAAAACCAGCCGATTACCTCGTCGGGAGAAACCTCTTCGAACGCTTGTGTGATCGCTTCAGATAGTTCCTGCTGACTGCGGGCTGCAAGGCTGCCCAACCGATTCTTTATCTTGCCCCATATTTTTTCAATGGGGTTGGAATCGGGGCTGTAGGGTGGAAGGAATCTTACATGGGCCCCACATGACTCAATGAGTTCAATGACCTTGGGATTGTGATGGACGCGAAGATTGTCCATGATGACGATGTCTTCAGGTAAAAGAGTCGGGAGAAAAACCCGGCGAATATATTCTCTAAAAACAGCCGTATCTGTCGCCCCCTCCCCCTCCATGGCCGCTGTTGTTCCGTCCAGGCGGACCGAAGAAATCAAGGTGGTGGTACACCAATGTCCATGAGGCGTTTTGGCAAAAAGCCTGTTCCCGCCCAACGCCCGGCCCCGCAGACGAGTCATATTCATTTTCGCCCCGGATTCATCAATAAAGACAAGGCGACTTGGATCAAGTTTGGCCACCTCTTGGATCCACTGCTTTCTCAAGAGATTTACATCCGCCCGGTCTTGCTCGCTGGCGTGAAGCGTTTCTTTTATACCGGCAGCCCAACCGATTCAACGCCCGCTGTACGGCCATGATCGACCCCTTCACGCCGCTCATGTTCTTGAGTTCTTCAAGCGTTGCATCGGGATGTTTGCCCCCCAGTTGAGCCAACGCCTTGAGCTGCTTTCCGCTGTAGAGGGCCTGACGATGCCCACGCGGTCGGGGAGCGGTCTGTCCGGTTTCGTTGAAACGAGAGAGCCCACGCTGAAACGTTCTAAGATCTACACGATAAGAAGATGTGATATCGGCCTGGGAACCTTTGCCCATTTTGTAGGCATCTATCGCACGCCGCCGGATTTCTGCTGTTGCTATACTCATGTCATGGAGTATAGATCTTCTAAAGAGGCATCTCAATCATTAAATGCTCTAACTCGAAAAACAGACGTCTATTCATCTTTCGTTAACATAGACTTAAGTCATCAGCTTTGTTCTTAAGACGATAACCAAACGCTAACCCGAATATCTCCCATTCTCGTGTCCTACCGCCGGAACCACCTCATAACCCGTGTCTTAAGCAGGGCGCAGGGATTTTTGACAAAGAGTGTGAGGTCTGCGTGCTAAACCAAAATTTGTTATTGGTATACATCTTTTCTATGACGAACTCGCTGGATTTCTATAACAATCGTATGTTCAAAAACTTCGTAGATTACACGGTAATTGCCTATCCTTATCCGATACGTACTCTCGCTTCCGCTTAGTTTTCTAACCCCTTGGGGATAAGGGTTTTTAGATAGAACTTCAACCGCAGAAATGATTCTCAGGATGTCAATGGAAGAGATCTTGCGCAAATCTTTTTTCGTAGATTTGCGCCATTCAATCTTGTAGCATTCCATCTTTTCTAAGTTCTTCTAGAAATTTTTTATGAGGAATTGTTGGTTCGTCACGGCGCGCTGCTATAGTCGCTAGGTCGCGTAAATCTTCAATGAGCTGTTCGTAGTCAGCGAGTTTTAGCAAAACACCTGTCTTTTTTCCCGCTTGATCGGTGACATATTGAACACTGGTTTTCATAGGCGAATACTATATGGAATTTTTTTGTTAGTCTAGTTTGAACAAGGCAGGAATTTTCTTTAACACAGGTAATGCTTATCGGCCACAACGGGTGGATCACAACAGGCGCCTTCGGGAAGAATCGGGTCACTCCTTCTATCACTTTCCGCCTCTTTTCAGTCCAGTCTCCCAACTCTTTCTTTTACCAATCTTTGCAACCTACTCCCCGGGAAAGCCAATGGCTGCGGAGTTTCCGATAATTTGTCGGACGAATTATTCCTGTCTGCCCATGCCCATGCCCATGCCGTTTATTAAAATACAAGTTATAACCTGTTTGGAGGCTTTGCATAAATTGCGACAGATTCGCTTCAGGCGTTTCGCAAACCAGGTGAAAATGATTTTTCATAAGGCAAAATAGATAGAGACGGATCCGGTACAATTCGACACTTTCTTCTAAATGTTCCAGCCACCTTCTACGATCTCGATCATCATAGTAGAAACTCGGTATGGTTGCATCTAGGTATACTTTTTCTTTCATCTATAACGTAAATTTTAATATTGTTTGCTACCTTGGTCAAATTGAATCGTAATAGCGACTCATTCCTTCAATTAGATCAATCAGGGTGCTTGGGTCCATCCTGGTGAACGGGGCCCCGTTACTAACTTATAACTTAATGTCCGACCCTACCTACCCCCTACCTACCCCCTACCTACCCCCTACCTACCCTGAAACGATATTCTCCTGTTGCTTTCAGTTGCTCTTGATATTTCTTGTAGTGTTTCCCCGGTTTTCGTATATCATGACCATCGGTAGCTGATATTTTGTGACGGATTTTTCGGACGGCCTCTATCGCGGGATCATTCAATTGCATGGGTTCCTCCTATCAGGTTCAAAGGCGTTATCAACGTGGAAGTCTATTCATCCACCCACTCGGGATTCTGGCCAGAAACGTTTCGGGTCCAAACCGGATGGCTTGTGGTGTCACTAGTAGTTGGTGCAGGGTTACTGCTTGAGTCTAGAGTCCAAACACTTCCATTTCGAGATGCAGATCCAGACCAACTCCAGCCCGTCCGCTTAAGAGGAACCCATATCGTGTCTGTACCTGAAGGCTTGAACATAAGGTACATCTCAAAGCTCTCATTCACAGTTTTTTCTAAGTAAATACTCAACAACAGTGTACCAGGCACATCCACAGTCGATATACTAGTATCGTATGGATAGCTACTGTCCAACCCAATGGCAGCCCATCTTTGCCAGGTCCCATTGTTCAGTTTGCGACGCCTTAACAGATTAACTAATTGAACCCACTGAGTTGAGCCCGAGAAGCCAGCTGGCACCGTGATTGTATGCGAGAAAGAGATGCCGGGTATAGCCGTATTACCATAATGCAACCGCGAAGAGTCAGCAGCGACACTGCCCGTTACTACTGTCACTGTTGATGCCGGACTCTTAACCTCAAAGGTCACTTCACTCTTGCAATAAATACCACCAACTATTACCTCGTATTCTACAACACGGCCGTCACCACCATCCACCCAGTAGTATTTAATGGTAGACGCCTGGAGATCAGGTGGCTGTACGGATATTAGTGTCGCTGATGATAAAGATGCGACCCAATCCTTTACGCGTACTCCCGGGATCCTACACTGTTTACTCTCAAAAGCTAGCCCTGTAGGCTTAACTTCACTTTCAAGATCAATAGCTTCACCCACAATGACATCTGTAGTCGTATCTGAAATCACATTCCCGTTCATCTTGATGTCGACTTTAATGACGTATACCGTAAAAGTTTTTTCAGAATTAAGCGTCTTGGCTTTAACAAGATACTGACCAGGCCCATTGAAAACGATCGTTACAATATTCGTTCCATCTTTGGGTTGGGATACAGGAAGGCCACCAGGCGACATATTTTGTACGGTCCAATGAGGAAAATTTCCGGGGAATGTAGTTCCTGAGTTAGGAACAGCCTTTAACCTGAATCCGTCAGCTATCGCTTCGGAAGGCGTTTTGGGGCTCAAAAGTTGAAAAATTTTTTCCTTGAGATGCTCGCTTTTGGGCGGATTGGGACCGGCAAGTATCACCCTGATGAATTTTTTGAGCGTACAGGTCAGATTCACTCTGATTTGACCATTTTGGGGCGTAAGCCTCCTTGGGCAGTCGCCTTAGAGTATTGTTAAAGGTGCACGGAGGGCTATGCGAAGGAATGGGCAATATCTTGTATCACTTCAAACCAGCGACAACGCTTGCCAAAGTGAAGTTCAATTCGTCCGGCGTGGCGGACCAATCGAACCGCGCAATAAACGATATTTTTGAGAACCGTTTTGATTCGCCAGCGCGGGATGTTGATTTTCTGCGGGGCAAGCCCAGCCCGTTTGATGACCTCTTGGCCAAGACCGCGCAATAGGTTGAAGGCCACCATGGCGCATAACAGAATAATCTTATTGGCACAGAGTCTCCCCGAAGGCAATCGCTCAACATCAAGATCGCTTTTGAGTTCACTGTGGTACTGCTCGCTGGGGCCATGTCCATGATAGAGATCTAGCACGGTCTTGGCACGACAAGAGAGGTTCGTCCACCAGGTGTTCACCTCAAGTTTAGGAACCAGAAGTTTCTGACCATCGATATCGATAGTGCGTTCAATCACTTCGAAGGCCACCGGGACACAAGGGCGGTTTTGGTCACCACCGGGATGGAAATGATCGAAAAAGCCTGTGTAAACGTTCTTGCCTTCACGACTGTCTTGTTTGTCTCCAACTCGGCGTGCAAGGGCCAGCATTTGTTCAGGACATTCGCGGTGAGGATTTCGCTTTACGATAAAATAATGATCCCCAAAAGCGTCGAAGTTATCGGCCGCAGCGTTGCCACTATCAAGCCGAAGCAAACATTTTCCACCCAGGCCCAGGGTTTGGAGCGTTTCAACGCTGCGGGCAATAAACGCGGTCGTTCCCGACTGACAATGTTGTTTACCGGGTCGAAGTTCGCACTCAAGTATGTGACCTTGAGTGCCCACATAGGCAAATATCGGGGCGTAACCATCATGGCCCTTCTAGGTGTAGGAAACGCCTTCTTTCGAAGAGCCTGAGTGATCCAAAGGGCTCACATCGATATCGACGGGAACAAGATCAAGCCCTTCGACATCTACCTAGCCAAAGGGGCCCGAGGAAAGAAGTTCGGTGTTGAGTTTGCGTAGCCCCACATGGGTTCTGGCTGGGGGCAGGTCGTCGGAACGACATCGGAACACCGGCTCAGAGGCTACCTTTTTAACTCCCCTTTTTAAGTCCAAAGGCATTCATAAAAATCTCATCACCCCGGTACAGGTCGATATCATTGAAATCGGTTCGACCGTTGCAAAGTAAGCCGATCTGGGTAAGGAGGATCTCCCGATCAGAGATCGCATCGGAGCGGCGTGGTTGAAAATTGGAGGGAAGAATCCGTTAAGCATGATCCTCAAGCAGCAGGCCGCAAAGATGATTTCCGCTTGTGCTGTTGAGTTCGCTCTTGCCAGTCTTTATTTTATATTGTTTCATATACACACCTGTTGGGGTGGGGTTGTTTGTTTGAATACGGGTATCCTCCCCGCTTTAGCCCAACAGGTAATGAAAAATCGTCAGATTTTATCTGACGGATTCAGGATGAAGATTATAATCCTGATGAATTTTCTCAAATAAACGAATATCTTCTTAATTCTGGAGCCAATCTCATCATACAAGAAGCAGAATTCAAAAAGGCCAAAAATAGTATAGATCTCGAAATACGGGTTCTCTCAGGAAGCAAGACAGGTAATGTCAATGTCGTCTGGGAATATTACGAAACAGATATCAATAATGTTGTAACCAAAACCAACGTTCTCCATCGAGAACATATGACCGTTGTATCTGAAGTTGACACCACTCCGATAGATAGAATTGAAGTTTATCAAGAACCAGGGAATATCGGACCTGTCTACCTTTGTGCAGGCACCCCGAGTACAGAGCTTACCTTAAACCTGAATCCGTCAGATAAAATCTGACGATTTTTCATTACCTGTTGGGCTAAAGCGGGGAGGATACCCGTATTCAAACAAACAACCCCACCCCAACAGGTGTGTATATGAAACAATATAAAATAAAGACTGGCAAGAGCGAACTCAACAGCACAAGCGGAAATCATCTTTGCGGCCTGCTGCTTGAGGATCATGCTCAACGGATTCTTCCCTCCAATTTTCAACCACGCCGCTCCGATGCGATCTCTGATCGGGAGATCCTCCTTACCCAGATCGGCTTACTTTGCAACGGTCGAACCGATTTCAATGATATCGACCTGTACCGGGGTGATGAGATTTTTATGAATGCCTTTGGACTTAAAAAGGGGAGTTAAAAAGGTAGCCTCTGAGCCGGTGTTCCGACGTCGTTTCGACGACCTGCCCCCAGCCAGAACCCATGTGGGGCTACGCAAACTCAACACCGAACTTCTTTCCTCGGGCCCCTTTGGCTAGGTAGATGTCGAAGGGCTTGATCTTGTTCCCGTCGATATCGATGTGAGCCCTTTGGATCACTCAGGCTCTTCGAAAGAAGGCGTTTCCTACACCTAGAAGGGCCATGATGGTTACGCCCCGATATTTGCCTATGTGGGCACTCAAGGCCACATGCTTGAGTGCGAACTTCGACCCGGTAAACAACATTGTCAGTCGGGAACGACCGCGTTTATTGCCCGCAGCGTTGAAACGCTCCAAACCCTGGGCCTGGGTGGAAAATGTTTGCTTCGGCTTGATAGTGGCAACGCTGCGGCCGATAACTTCGACGCTTTTGGGGATCATTATTTTATCGTAAAGCGAAATCCTCGCCGCGAATGTCCTGAACAAATGCTGGCCCTTGCACGCCGAGTTGGAGACAAACAAGACAGTCGTGAAGGCAAGAACGTTTACACAGGCTTTTTCGATCATTTCCATCCCGGTGGTGACCAAAACCGCCCTTGTGTCCCGGTGGCCTTCGAAGTGATTGAACGCACCATCGATATCGATGGTCAGAAACTTCTGGTTCCTAAACTTGAGGTGAACACCTGGTGGACGAACCTCTCTTGTCGTGCCAAGACCGTGCTAGATCTCTATCATGGACATGGCCCCAGCGAGCAGTACCACAGTGAACTCAAAAGCGATCTTGATGTTGAGCGATTGCCTTCGGGGAGACTCTGTGCCAATAAGATTATTCTGTTATGCGCCATGGTGGCCTTCAACCTATTGCGCGGTTCGATTGGTCCGCCACGCCGGACGAATTGAACTTCACTTTGGCAAGCGTTGTCGCTGGTTTGAAGTGATACAAGATATTGCCCCATTCCTTCGCATAGCCCTCCGTGCACCTTTAACAATACTCTAAGGCGACTGCCCAAGGAGGCCTACGCCCCAAAATGGTCAAATCAGAGTGAATCTGACCTGTACGCTCAAAAAATTCATCAGGGTGATACTTGCCGGTCCCAATCCGCCCAAAAGCGAGCATCTCAAGGAAAAAATTTTTCAACTTTTGAGCCCCAAAGCGCCTTCCGAAGCGATAGCTGACGGATTCAGGAATGATATATGTAGTTATTAATAAGATTATTTATCGATGGTTTTTTTAGTGATTTTGAGAGATGCGTTAAGCATAGCAGGGGGAAGGGCAAAACAAGATTAGTCTTCAGGGGTTACGTCAATAGGTTCAGGAGTGGATTTTATCGGTCGAATCTCCATGTTCATGCGTTCAGCACTCACAACCATTGTGGATTGGGGTCTCTCGTGATGGTTATCTCCATAAAGTTTTGCGCCTAGATCCGAACTGATTTTAGCGGACTGTGCGGCCTCCTTGAGGTAGCCCGTTTTACTGTCTGCAAGCTCGCTTTGAACGTGCCGTAATGCCTTGTCAGCAAGTTGCTGGGCTAACCCAATTTGGGTCTCGACGAATTTTGGGTGGTTCTCTCTCAAAAGCCGTTCTATTTCTAGTTCGGTTTGCTTATGAATCCTCGCTCGAATTTTATCAGCTTTCTTCTTCCAAGTGTCTCCATAATGCCATCGATTGACAGTCCCAAACGGTACATCAAGTTCCTCGGAAATCTTCTTGAGCGTCTTTCCTTCAAGACGAAGTCTAAAAGCAATTTCACGGTTAAATAAGGCTGGTATTTCTGTTTTCATATTAGCTTTAATATACCCTTTTAAGAGGGATTTTTCCACTTGCTTTTTCATCATTTTTCACCATTCCCAAACTTTATCATTGCATCAAAATGATGATACGGGTAAACAAGACGAACAATTAAATACCCTGGATCCGTCAGTTAAACGCGGTTTTCTGCACGAACCATTTGTGCCAAAAGGAATTACAAAAAATCCTCGACGCACCCAGCGGGTGCGCCTGCGTTTTTTTGCAACCTTTTGCCTCCAAAGCATTCGCACAGAAATCCCACGTTTAACTGACGGATCCAGGAATACGTTTACTTGCTTCGTAAACGCAATTATTTACCATCAAAAATTAGCACATAGAAATCTCTAGGGATTTCTAATTTTAACGAGTGAAGCAAAGGCGGGATCGAGCGCTCCTTTTAGGGAGTGCTGCCGAAACCCCTGCTTCGCTTGTTACCCCGTGCTAATGGGTTGATGGTGAATTAGGTATGTGGAGGTTTGTGCTCCCGTCTTTAGTTTAGACATTTGTGACACCCTCCTTAAACCATCGTCGTAAAAGCATGAAAATATCACGCTACTTCTTGAGCTATTGGTGTATAAGTGACGGTTCAATCAGTTAGAGACAACAGGAATATCGAAAAAAAAATTGAGGTCAAAAGTATAAATGGGTATACTTTCAGGAAAATTTAGTTTGTGGGTAAAGAGTGTTTTCGCTGCACGAGTTACCCGTAAAGCTCACACATCAACTCTTTTACTCTCTCTTACCTTAATAGCGTGTGTTTTCATGTTACTGCGGAGGATTTTCATATTGATGCGGACATGGACGCCTCTGGTTTTAGGCTCGAATTCAACGCAACCAACTCCTTCTATGTTCAGGTATGGGGCGCAAACTCTCTTCTAGAGCCTTGGCTACCACTCGGTATTGAATGGAGCTATGACGAAACGCAAACGTGGACCGACCCCGTATTTCCCAGTAGTAACCTTCCTCGGTTTTATAGGCTACGTAAGATGAATCTCGTGGACGACATCGATGGCGATGGGATGGATGACCTTTTTGAGCTCTCTCATGGACTCGATGCAATCAATGCCGATGATGCCTCTTTTGATTTAGATGGCGATGGTGTCAGTAATTTGCAGGAGGCCCAACTAGGGACGAGCGTAGCTGTGTCAGACTCAGATTTCGACGGCATTGCCGATGGTGATGAGCTCCAATTTCCTTGTCTCGACGCCCAAACACAAGAGGATGCAAATAGTGACCCAGATGGAGATTCAGTAGATAGTCGCTTGGAATTATTATTTGGCCGCAATCCTTGTGTTGCGGATACAGGAATAGGAGCTACCTCAACTTATTATGTGTCTGTAGACGGAAACAATGCAAGCGATGGAAGTATTGGCGGACCCTTTGCTACGATTCAGTATGGGGTTGATGTGGCATCGAGTAATGGTGGGGGAACTGTTATTGTGGGTCCGGGCACCTATGTAGATATAGATCCCAATATAGTAGGTTATGGCACAGATCAAGTTCTCTTCATTAAAGATGGAGTTTATGTTCAAGGATATAGCTCGCAATTTACTCTTATAAACAGCGTGGTTTTTTTCCTTCAAGCTGATGGAAGTGCTTTAGAGAATGTGACGGTCAATTCTCCTGCTCAAGCGGGTCTCAATATATGGAGCAGTGAAAATGTGCTTCTTAAATCCGTAAAAGTAGATGGAAGTGATCAACAAAATGTTTATGTGAGCAATAGCACTAACATTGTCCTCGATCATGTTGAACTTTTGTCCAGCGTCTCTCATGTGGGATTGCATATGATTGCATCCAGTGAAGTAAGTCTCTTGGAGAGTACGGTATCGGGAAACTATTTGGGCGGAATTTTTGTCGTAGATAGCAGCATTCTGACCATGTTCAATAGCCGGGTTACGTCCAATAGAAGTGGCGGGTATGGCGGTATTTATGGTTCGATCGATTCAAAGATCCGATTATTTTCATCGATCATAGAGAATAATACCGGTCCGGGTATTGAGATCCAGTTCCCAAATAATCTTCTCTATGTTGAGAACAGTGTAGTGACAGGAAACGACGAGGGCATACGTCTTACGGGTCAAGGAGGAGAGTTACACATATTACACAGTATCATTGCTTATAACAACAATATAGGTGTGAACAACATGACGGGGACGGAAGAAGATCTTTTGTTGATGAACAGTATCCTTTGGTCTAACACCGATGATTTGTTAGGGGTTGCTTCTAACCAGGTCTATTCATGTGATATCTCTGATGGAACATATGCAGGGCTACACGGGAATATTAACCAAGATCCTTTATGGATATGTGGCAAGCAATGACTATCATCTTTCGCCGAACTCTCCCTGTATCGGTGCAGGCACCTTTGTTGTGGGCAGAGATTTGGATGGTGAAAATAGGCCTGATGGAGGGTCTTCGGATACCTGAACTCCTTAACGAAGTACATCGACTTATTGAACACAAGAGATACTCCTTCTTTTTAACAGGTTCTAGTGCACGAAACGAAAACTTCGCAAAGAATCAAGTAACCTACTGGCCGGCCACGCAATAACTTGCCGTTTTTACCCATTCACCGCTCTAGAGCTGGGAAATAGTTTTGATCTAAAAAAAGCGTTACAGTATGGAATGCCGTTTTCTATTTGGGATAAAGACAAGCAAACTGAACTGGACAAATATCTAGATAGTTATACCGATACATACCTGCGAGAAGAAATTTTGCAAGAGGGCCTTACCAGAAATCTAAGCCATTTCACCCATTTTTTAGAAACAGCAAGTTTTTCCCAAGGGCAACCCTTAAACATATCCTCGGTAGCAAGAGAATGTGCTATCAATCGAAAAGCAGCGGAAAGCTACTTTGGAATTCTCAAAGATCTCATCATCGCTTACTTCACTCCGGTATTTACCAAAATCCTAGATCCGTCAGTTAAACGCGATTTTCTGCACGAACCATTTGGGTCAAAAGGAATTACAAAAAAGCCTCGACGCACCCAGCGGGTGCGCCTGCGTTTTTTTTGCAACCTTTTGCCTCCAAAGCATTCGCACAGAAATCCCACGTTTAACTGACGGATCTAGGAAAATGAGTAAACGGAGAATGGTTACACATTTTAAGTTTAATTTTTTCGATACAGGCGTTTTTTGTTCCATTCGTCCTCGGGGTCTTCTGGCTACACCGGAGCTGATTGATGGACCTGCCTTAGACGGATGTTACTCCTTGAAAAGCGAGAAAGACATCGATAGTAACCAATAGAATTAGGGCTTTTACCGCTATCTTAAGACTTCAAGTGCAGGGGTCTTGTCTGTTAGCTTTTTATGTCCCCCCTCCGACTTTGCTCACACGACCATACGCCTTGGCCTCTGTTGCCACTAGAATACGACGCTGTCTCTCATCCAGCAATGGAAGCAACTCAGCCAGTTTGAGCCGAAGCTATTTTGCTTTGTCGTCTAACATGTACTATGAGTAGTATATTTTTATCTCAAATGTATAAGTTATTTTTGGACAGGTCCTGATTAGCGATTGAAAAGAAAAATAAAAAAGAGGGGAAGATTTTCATCGGTCATCCGTCTGTAGCCATAGACAGCAAGATCGATCGATGAAAAGAAACAATAATAGAATTTTACCTCTTTTAAAACGTGCATGCCTCACGTTCCGTTCCCCTTTTCCATTTTATTTAGTCATCAGACATTATGACTTTCCGCCCCGTCGGATCAGTCTGTGGCTGAATGGTTTCGGATTGCTATTTCTCCTCTCTTTCTTTTTTCTCTCCCTCGCTTCCCCCGCCCAAGATACCGTCAACCCTTGCATGGTCAGTACCGAATGGCACTAACTTAAGCATGATTTCCTTTCGTTTAACCAATGGCGATTTCTGTGAGCAGGCACAATCATTTCGTGCCTTGGTTTAGTCAGCAAATGATAGTTTTTTCGTCGTCTCTTTACAGCTCGAGGTTCACTTCTGCCAGGGCGTTGCCGCAAGGGTCTTTGGGTCATGCTTTCATAGAGCATAGAAATCAAACCGAAACGTTCCTTCCGACTCATTCTCGCTTGATTTAGATTCGGCTCCCAACTGCGCAAGGCTTGAAGCGAAGTTTTGAAGCTAATTTGCCGAACGGGCAAACCAGCCTCTTCAGCCGCCTCATACATGATCCGGCGCATGCAGTTGTAGGCAATAAAATACATCACCATCTCTTTTCGGATCATTTCCGGGCTCTTGCATCGTAAGATATCCATACCCAGCGTTGTTTTTATATCACGGAAAAAGAGTTCAACATCCCAACGCCGAAAATACACATCGGCTAAATCTTTGGCAGGGTACTTTTCTGCATCTAATAATGTGGTGACCAGATAGATCACTTTAGATCGAAAGCCGGGCTGATTGATCGTTATTTTAACTTGGCGTAGCAGCAAGCTAGGGGGAAGGGCTTGAAGATTTTCAGCACTCAGACCGCTTACTTTTAACGGTCGAACCCATCGAATAAGAAGATCACCCTTTCCTAAATTCTTTACCGCATTAACGGCTTTAACAGGAGGTCTTCGACAGAGACTTATGATGCTATCAATGCCTCGTTCTGAACGTTCGCATATATCGCGATAACCACAGAAGGCCTTATCTCCCAACAGGATATCGCCCTTTCGAAAGGCATCGATTTGTTGTCGAAGACGGATGATCTCGCTGACATGTTTGTTGCTGGTTCGGTAACTAAGCAGGGCTCCGGTATGCAGAGAAAAACAGGCCGTTATTCGTGCTGAAGGCAACCCGCATCCTGGCTTCTGATGATGTTGTTGAGGCCATTGATCTTGATTGGGCTTTGTATCTGGCATCGATACACCGGTGCTGTCAACCACCACGATCCGATGACCACGCCAGTTATCGCTAGCACCCATGCTCTCTATCGAATCAACCCCATGAGAATGAATCGTCTTGGAGATCCTCTATCGTTAAATTATTTCTGGCTTTGCAGTAGGCAGAGGTGGCTGAAGAAGGCAGCTGTAGGCCACGTAGTGCTGCATAAGCCTTAAGTTTTTGAACAATTTTTTGACAGCTTCCATCGTCGCTAAGCACTTGAGCAAGGAAGGCCCAAGACGTATTGCTTTTGCTGAAGATCCGGCGACGACTGTGGGTACCGGACACTGCCGGGGCGAGAAGGGACTCGGGAATAAAAGTCCCAAAAGCTTCCCCAAGTTGGGTGAACCTTTTTTGCTTGAGAATCCTTACCTCATCGGCAAGTTTCTGTTGCTTTGAACGGGGTTTCCGACGTAGTGTATGTACGTGAAACCCTAGGAATATCGGTGTTGTTTTTTGCATGTGCCATTATGGCATTTTCATCCCGTATTTTCAGGGTTTTTATCATGCAAAAGGGGCTTAAGTTAGTGCCATTCTCTCCTGACCCTTCAAGGATATTGGGAATACCATCATTATCAATATCTTCATCGATTGAATCAGGGACCCCATCATTGTCGGTATCTATTGGAACGGTAAAGACAACAAGTTCAGGACTGGAAAGCTCAGATGTATCATTTAGATTCGTTTGCGTTGCGGTTATTGCGATGGCTACGCCATCGACTACAGGTGGCAACGATATTGTAAATGAAGGGATGTTACCATCTCCTGGTGGTGAATTCATATTCGTTGATCCTAAAAACATTTGCCCTTCTTCACGCCCCAGAGTATTTCCATAATATTGAAACAAATAGGGACTATCTGCTTCACCTCGAAGCCTACAGTCAACAAATGTATTAGTCCCATCACACGTGGCTGTTATATTGAAAGGATAGTTTTGAAGGTTATTAGGACCTGGATCTTCATCTGGATTATCATTTGCTGTAACCCCATCATTCGCAAGATCAGCCCCTAATGCCCCATTATTCCAAATAGCGTTCCCCAAAACTGCGTTTCCAACTGAATTACTCTCGTTTAAACTTTTTCCAATGGTTATGGCATTGCTGGCATTAGCTGATATGATGTTCCAACTCTCCTCCGTATCTCCACCAATCGTATTGTTCGCTGAATTGGTAATAAGAATACCAAATCGATTTGCTACGATCGTACTCGCAGAGGCACTTAACCCAATAATGTTCCCTTCGCAACGATTCGCGAATATAATGGTATTTGACCCTATACCCACAATCTCTATCCCCGCTAAACCGTTCCCGGATATAAAGTTTCGAGCGCCAACCACGGTTCCACCGATTGTGTTGCTACTGCTGATTACAAGGATCCAGCTGAGACCATTGCTCACAGCCCTAGTCCCACTAGAATCCAGACCAATATAATTTCCTTGGACAAAATTGGAGTCATCTCTAATTTCTATACCATTTCTTGTATTTCCAGAAATAACATTTCTGGCCCCTGACGCAGATCCACCGATCATACTATTTATCCCGCCTCTTATTTCAATCCCATCGGACCCATTTGGAATCGGATCTGAACCCAATGAATCGAGCCCAATAATGTTACCCTGAATCAATTGCCCATCAGCCAAAATTTGGATACCATCAAAATCGTTTCCAGAGATGAGATTTCCGGCTCCAGCTGAGGTTCCACCTACAATGCTATTGGATCCGGAAGAAGCGGCAAAGGAAATGCCGTTAAGGTTGGGGATCGCGCTCATCCCATTCGATGAAAGACCAATATAATTGTTTTCGATGATATTATTTACCTGGATCCGTCAGTTAAACGTGGGATTTCTGTGCGAATGCTTTGGAGGCAAAAGGTTGCAAAAAAACGCAGGCGCACCCGCTGGGTGCGTCGAGGCTTTTTTGTAATTCCTTTTGGCCCAAATGGTTCGTGCAGAAAACCGCGTTTAACTGACGGATCCAGGAGTGAAACGAGTATGAAATAAACTTACGGAGAGTCAAATCAAGGGATTTTCAATAAGTATACCATCATATATGTATAGTAACCGGTGGCAAGGACCCTCTTATTATTGGAAATGTGCAGAAGACTCGCATCATCCGCCCATTTGAATGCTGGAAATTTGAAAACGAATAGGCTCGAATAGTAAAATTTAGCTCATTACCTGAATCCGTCAGATAAAATCTGACGATTTTTCATTACCTGTTGGGCTAAAGCGGGGAGCATACCCGTATTCAAACAAACAACCCCACCCCAACAGGTGTGTATATGAAACAATATAAAATAAAGACTGGCAAGGGCGAACTCAACAGCACAAGCGGAAATCATCTTTGCGGCCTGCTGCTTGAGGATCATGCTCAACGGATTCTTCCCTCCAATTTTCAACCATGCCGCTCCGATGCGATCTCTGATCGGGAGATCCTCCTTACCCAGATCGGCTTACTTTGCAACGGTCGAACCGATTTCAATGATATCGACCTGTACCGGAGTGATGAGATTTTTATGAATGCCTTTGGACTTAAAAAGGGGAGTTAAAAAGGTAGCCTCTGAGCCGGTGTTCCGACGTCGTTTCGACGACCTGCCCCCAGCCAGAACCCATGTGGGGCTACGCAAACTCAACACCGAACTTCTTTCCTCGGGCCCCTTTGGCTACGTAGATGTCGAAGGGCTTGATCTTGTTCCCGTCGATATCGATGTGAGCCCTTTGGATTACTCAGGCTCTTCGAAAGAAGGCGTTTCCTACACCTATAAGGGCCATGATGGTTACGCCCTGATATTTGCCTATGTGGGCACTCAAGGCCACATGCTTGAGTGCGAACTTCGACCCGGTAAACAACATTGTCAGTCGGGAACGACCGCGTTTATTGCCCGCAGCGTTGAAACGCTCCAAACCCTGGGCCTGGGTGGAAAATGTTTGCTTCGGCTTGATAGTGGCAACGCTGCGGCCGATAACTTCGACGCTTTTGGGGATCATTATTTTATCGTAAAGCGAAATCCTCGCCGCGAATGTCCTAAACAAATGCTGGCCCTTGCACGCCGAGTTGGAGACAAATAAGACAGTCGTGAAGGCAAGAACGTTTACACAGGCTTTTTCGATCATTTCCATCCCGGTGGTGACCAAAACCGCCCTTGTGTCCCGGTGGCCTTCGAAGTGATTGAACGCACCATCGATATCGATGGTCAGAAACTTCTGGTTCCTAAACTTGAGGTGAACACCTGGTGGACGAACCTCTCTTGTCGTGCCAAGACGGTGCTAGATCTCTATCATGGACATGGCCCCAGCGAGCAGTACCATAGTGAACTCAAAAGCGATCTTGATGTTGAGCGATTGCCTTCGGGGAGACTCTGTGCCAATAAGATTATTCTGTTATGCGCCATGGTGGTCTTCAACCTATTGCGCGGTCTTGGCCAAGAGGTCATCAAACGGGCTGGGCTTGCCCCGCAGAAAATCAACATCCCGCGCTGGCGAATCAAAACGGTTCTCAAAAATATCGTTTATTGCGCGGTTCGATTGGTCCGCCACGCCGGACGAATTGAACTTCACTTTGGCAAGCGTTGTCGCTGGTTTGAAGTGATACAAGATATTGCCCATTCCTTCGCATAGCCCTCCGTGCACCTTTAACAATACTCTAAGGCGACTGCCCAAGGAGGCCTACGCCCCAAAATGGCCAAATCAGAGTGAATCTGACCTGTACGCTCAAAAAATTCATCAGGGTGATACTTGCCGGTCCCAATCCGCCCAAAAGCGAGCATCTCAAGGAAAAAGTTTTCAACTTTTGAGCCCCAAAACGCCTTCCGAAGCGATAGCTGACGGATTCAGGGTATACACAGTTTATACACAAAACTAAAGAATTCGACTTTATTGGTTATTTGTGACACCCGGATCTTTCATTCCCAATTTCCTGAAACCCTTAATACGTAAAATACAACTGTCACATCTACAGCAAGGAGATCCGTTAGGTTCAGGATCATAACAACTATGTGTAAGGCGATAATCTATCCCTAATTCCAAACCTTTTTTGATGATTTGAGATTTTGATAGATCCATTAGGGGCGCGTGAACATAAGGCACATTTCCCTGGACTCCTGCCTTCGTTCCCACTCTGGCCATGTGTTGAAAAGCGCTTATAAATTCAGGACGACAATCTGGATAACCGGAAAAGTCAACGGCGTTAGCCCCAATAAATATATCCTGCGCTCCTAGCGTTTCAGCCCAAGCGAGTGCAAGGGACAAAAAAATTATATTTCGACCTGGAACATACGTATTCGGTATCTCATCAGGGAAATGATCACGGTCTTTTGGAACCTGTATATTGTCGGTAAGGGAAGAACCCCCTAATCTTCGCAAGTCAACGTCCAAAATCAAATGGTCTTGAACCTCAAAAGACTCAGCTACACGCTGCGCCGCTTCTAATTCGACAACATGACGTTGACCATATCTAAAACTCAACCCATAACAGATATACCCTTGAGCATGTGCAATACCCAAAACCGTGGTTGAATCAAGCCCCCCGGATAAAAGAACAACCGCTTTTTTCATTTCAAACGTACCCGGATTGTGCTAAGAACGTATCTCTATTTTTTATCGTTCTATTTGTTTGCTTACCGCATTTTGACGTTCTTCAATAGCGGGTTCAACGCCTATAAATCCATGAATTCTTGCTTGTTGTAAAATATCCTTTAATTCTTCGGCGGTAAGTTCTTTTCTAAACAATGGCGCCTCAATCTCAGTATCCTTTTGAAGAAGAATCCGCTTGGTTATATCGCGATAACCCGCCTTACCAATCGTCAACACATGATCGCCTTGATAAACTTCAAAGTTTTCTAGCGGGGTTGTTCCGACCAATATTCCGTCAATTGAAACCAAAGCAGGCCCCTCATCTCCAGAAACGTTAACCGTCAACTTTATTTTTGGGCGTTCTTTTTCTGTGGCTATTCGGTTTCGCAATGCCTCACGCACTTCCTGTACCGCAGGCTGCAATGCTTTCTCTACAAGTTGCAGAACATCTTCTTCGCTCAATTGCGTCCGTACCTCAACTGTTTGACGATGTTTTTGTGAGGCCACACCATCAGCCATACTGATCACGGTCCCGTCTACGGCATCCAACGCTTCAAGAACTACACGAGCTGATAACGTCATGAAATCGGTTTGATAGCCTCCTTGATTAATCTCTTTCTTTCGAGTCGACAAACTCGCCAACGTACCGCGCAAGACAACATTTGCATTCAGGGCTTGGGCGGCATGAATAAAAGAAGGCTGAGTCGGGGTCTCTATATCGTTATCCTTCAGTTGAAGGCGTTTCATTTGGCTTATAAAATCGCGTCGATCAATCAGCACGTATCCATCACCCCTATCTAACAAATGTTTCCCCATAAGATAGATTCCTTTTTCAGCAAGGCTATCTGTGTTCATATCGACAAGATTACGATCAGGACTTGATGCGGTTTGATCCTCAAAATCATACAAGGCGACCCGAATAGGTTCTTGAGCCGTACCCGTGGATAAAGATACACATAAAAAAGCGAAAGAGATTATTTTTTTCATACGGCCTCCTCACATTTAGGTCGTCATACTAAGCTTGTTTTGATTAGACGGCATTCATGAGGAGAATATTCATTTCTAATTAAAATGCCACGTTTTTTAAGAAAAACTTCTGAATAAATATTGTTCTATCCACGTCTAACCCGCTATGTTGTCCAATGTATATGACCCAAAATGAATTTAATACAAGGAGATGATTATGAATAAAGTGCTACGCCCTATAACCGTTCTTACATTCGCATCGACCCTCATGTATCTTGCGGGATGCCAAGCCTTTCGCGTTAACACAGAGAATGTTAATGTTAATGTTAATGAAGAAAGACATTTCGATGCTGAATTTGATTATAGCGATCTTCGAAAAATTACCCAAGGCATCGCTAATGAATTAGCCGCGAGTGTATTTTTAGCCAAAGCAGACGAGGCTCCCATTATGATGATTGCCGGTGTTCAAAACCGTACCAGCGAATATGTTGATACGAAATCTCTTAGTGATCGTATCCGGACCCTTTTATTTAAGACCAAAACCGTTCGATTCGTGAACGCAGCTCGCCGAACTGACCTCCTGAAAGAGCAAGGATATCAAGCCGCCCATGCCACTCCTGAAAGCCAAGCAGAAGTCGGTAGACAGCTAGGCGCTAACTATATGCTAAGCGGTGCTTTAGCCGAGATGAAAAATAGATCGGGGCGACAAGTTCGCATGTCCAGAAAAGAGTTAAACTATTATAAACTCACCATGGAAGTCACCGATCTAACAAGTGGTGAGCTCGTTTGGACGACTGAAGAAGAATTTGCACGACAAGCCAGCAAACCGCTTATTGGATGGTAACGTTAAAGTCATAGACCCGTTTTCTACTTCTTGGGAAAAGAAAAACCGTAGATTAACAGAACAAGGAACTGCAGAATGTCCAATGCAAAGAAGCTTGACCTAGAAAATCGTCTTATCGATTTTTCGGTACGCATTATTCAGGTAACAGAAGCCTTGCCAGACAAAAAGACGGGAAAACATATTTCAACTCAACTTCTCCGATCAGGAACTTCGCCAGCAGCAAATTATGCAGAGGCACAAAGTGCAGAATCCAAAGCCGATTTTGTTCATAAAATCAAAGTAGTCCTTAAAGAACTTAGAGAAACCAAAGTCTGGCTAAAAATGATCGTTCCCTCACAACTCCTAAGCGGAAACACACGCTTAAATCCATTATTTCAAGAGAATGATGAACTCATTTCTATTTTTGTCAAAAGCGAAAAAACAGCAAAAAACAATAGTCAGTAATTTTGATATTCTGCGATTCCTTGTTCTGTTAATCTGCGGTTCAAAATCCAAACTACAAAGCTCCTGGAAACCTCCGGGAGTCATCCTTGTCATCATAGCAATCGCATTATGCGGTTGCACAACAACCGGACTAAACTCCGCGCGACGTTGTTTTTATCAAGGCGATACTCTTCAAGCAAAAGAAGAACTACGTGATAACCAGTACGCCGAAAAAGATCGCGTTCTCTATCTCATGGAACGAGGCGCCATCTATCAGGCTTCGCAAGATTATAAAAAGAGTTCTCAAGACTTTATAGAAGCTTCAAATCTTCTCAGTGATCTCGAAACATACAGTGTATCCAAAGGATCAGCGAGCATGGTCATTAATGACTCTGTACAACCTTTTAAAGGGGCTCCTTTTGAGCGAACACTGCTACACACCCTAACAGCATTAAACCACCTAGCCGTAGCCCGATGGAATGATGCAGGGGTTGAAGCCAGACGTATTATTCAAACGTTGGACCCCGAAATAAAAAAAGATTACCCGGACGATGCCTTTTCACGATATGTTGCTGGTTTTTCATTAGAACTCATTGATGACCCCTCTAACGCAGCGCTCCAATACCGAAAAGCAGCTGAACTGTCGAGCGTCCAGATCGATGAACATACAGGGTTCATCTCTGTTCCAGATCAGAAACCAGCTCGAACATCGAAGCGTTCCTTTAAAAACGAATTAATCTCCTTCATTCTAATAGGACGTTCACCACGCGGTCATACAAATTTAGAAAACTCATATAGATCGACAAGCCCGGTCAACTATGTTGACGTTTACCATCAAGGCATCTATTTGGGGCGGAGTTACAACTTAGCCAATACCTATGAACTTTCCATGGCTACCGACGTACAAACCGCCATTCATAAGACCCTAAAAACAGTCAGTCGCGTTGCGGTTAAAGAAACCATTGCCGATGTCGTCGAAAAACAATCTGGCAACAGCGCGTTAGGAGATGTGGTACGACTCGTTTTAGTCGGTATGCTCGAAAGACCAGACATTCGCCGATGGGAGACGTTGCCTCACTTACTGCAAGTGGTACGCGTACCCTGCCCCGACAATTTATCGGATTACAAAATGGTATACAGAGATGGAAACCACAACACCCTCGATACAGTTACCGTAAGCAGTCCACTCACCAAACACCGACATAAATACGTTTCTTTTTGTCGCATCACACAATAGCTAGATACTGGATCCTCGATACTAGATGCTGGACATTCCTTTATCTTCGACTTTCCAACACCCTATGAGCAGCTGAACAATCGATTGACAACGATCAAAAAAACACATATGAATAACCCTTATGAATATATCTATATCCGAACGAGCTAAACAAGAACTGGTAAAATTGGAAGTAGGTGGCATGAACTTCTTAAGAGTCTCCGTTATTCAAGGGGGATGCTCAGGAATGACCTACGATGCTTCAATCGATTCTACCTTATCCGAAAATGACATAACCATATACGAAGAAGAGGGGTTAAGAGCTGTTGCCGATGAGGGGAGCACCATGTTTCTTGACGGGCTTGAAATCGGCTATTCTGACGATCTTGTGACTTCTGGATTCAGATTTAAAAACCCGAAAGCGACTAAAGCGTGCGGATGCGGATCCAGCTTTAAAATGTAGCCTCTAAGAAGTGCTATTGGTTAGCTGAAAAACCCCGCCCAAAGACTGTGAACCGAGAACCTTAAAACCTAAGAACTATGACCCGCAAACCCATTGAATTATTAGGCGGCGAATCCATATACTGCATTAACGAAGGCCAGCTAAAGTCTGCCCATAAACTCGCTTATGAAAATGCGGATACCTCGGGAAAAATCCAATCCAAACTCAAAGAATTGGAAGATAGCCTCAGCCGCAATGAACGGGCGGCCCTCGCCTTTGTAGTCATTGATCGGCTGTTAAACTCTTCAGAGGAATCAAGTTAGAGAACTCTGCACGTAATCTCGGATGCCTTCTTCAAGACGTGTAAATTCCTTTTGGTATCCCGCCTGACGAAGTTTAGAGATTTCTGCCTCTGTATGGTACTGATACTTTCCCTTTAGGGATCTGGGCATATCCATAAAACGAATGTTTGGGGTTCGATCCATGGCTGAAAAAACACCGCGAACAAGATCCACCCAGGTCCTTGCTTGGCCCGTACCACAATTAAAGAGCCCTGACTCATCCGGGTGTTCATAGAAATAAAGGGTTACATCCACGGCATCTTTCACATAGATAAAATCGCGTACCTGTTCCCCATCTTTGTATTCAGGTTTGTAGGATTTAAAAAGATGGACTTCACCTGAATCCAAGATTTGCCCATATGCTTTGTGGACAACAGATCTCATATCTTCTTTATGATCTTCGCACGGGCCAAATACATTAAAATATTTGAGCCCCACAATCTGGTTATGCAACCTTTGTTTAATAGCCCACACATCAAACAGATGCTTTGAATACCCATACATGTTCAAAGGCTCTAAGTGAGGGGTTCGCTCATCGGCATCAGAATAACCCAGCGAACCATCTCCATATGTTGCAGCGCTGGAGGCATATATAAACCGTATATTTTTTTCTAAACACCATGTACATAGTTCGCGCGTATATCGATAATTATTATCCATTAAATAGGACGCATTGGGTTCTGTTGTTGAACTACATGCACCCATGTGAAAAACGGCATTTGTCAGTTCAAGCCCCCCCTTTTCGATCAACGTCCTGAACGAGTCTTTGTCTATGTAATCTGCGAATGATAGTCCAACAAGATTTTTCCATTTCTCGGTTTGAGCTAAATCATCTACGATAAGGATATTATCTTCTCCTCTTCGATTGAGTTCAGCTACCAGATTACTTCCAATAAAACCTGCGCCGCCTGTGACTATAATGCTGTTTGCCATGTTTTTCTGCGTTTAAATGAACTTGTTATAGATTTGATTGAATAAACTTTGGATAGCTATTATCACCGGTTTTTTATTTCCTTTTGACGCTGTAAATATTGCTAACACTCCGGCAACACTGAAGGAACACAATCCCCTCTCCCTCTGGGAGAGGGTTTCCGCCCCTGCGGATCCGCCTTTCGAACTAAATTATGTAATGTGGCGGAAGGGTGAGGGAAAAAATCTGTCCAAAATTACTTTCCCACAGGAAACTTGCGCCTCAAAGAGACATATAAAATACAGCACATACGGTTTGACTACTCCCCTCCTCTTACTCCAGCATAATTGTATAGAAGTAAGGCCCGGCCCCAATAACCGTCTCGTCTGTATAGGAGTTTGCCGGTGGTGTTGTATCAATTCCGGTAACAATAGGAACGAAACCGCTCATCAAATTAGAGGATCTCAATACGGCATAGGTTCGGTCCGGCATGCTTGACCAACGAATCATACGGCCTTGTGCGCCTGCCACACCCTGTACTAATACTAATTCCACCTCAATGAATTGAAACAACGATTCAGGATCATTAGGATCAGTACCCGCTTTAAACTCGTCGATATTGGTAACGCCATCCCCATCGTCATCAGCGTTCGGAAGCCCGGCATGACTCCCGAAATGAATGACTTCCCAGGCATCGGGTAAACCATCGCCGTCGCTATCCGGCAGACTCACCGCCACCTCCAAATCCACCCGGACCATTTTGCCTCGGTCCAACTCGGAAAAATTGAATGTCGTTGTAGCCGGTGACTTAATCGTTGCTAACGCACCATCAATCCGGACTTGTTCTCGGTTATAGATTGTAGGTTGAGCGGTCAATTTCAGGGCATTGGGGTCCGGCAGAAAACCCTGCAAGGGGGTCTCGAACGGAATCTGAATCAGGTAGGAGAATTGATCGTTGATATTTTTCAGATCCGCCTGCACAGTAACGGGTACGCCGGAAGACGATGTCACCGTCCAAGTCAAGGTTCCGGACGTCATTCTCACATGCGCCCCACCGAGATTGTTTCTGATCACCCCATACATCTCCAAACCAGGCTCAGGGACGCCCGCGTTGCTCGCTGTAGCTCCAAACCATACAACCGTCACAACAACCAAACCCATCAAAATTTTGATCATACTCGCTTTCATGATATACACTCCTTTTCTTCTGATACGCTTTTCTGAACTTAAAAACAAAATATCTTTACGGCTTTTGCGATCTTTTGTTCAAATTTTTTAACCCCTTAACAAAAACTCTAAAGCTATGCGATTGGTTCCGTTCTGGATGAAGTTGTGGGCTTATCGCACGCGATCCTGCTGTTTTCGAATAACTTTTTTTTGTATAATGTTTCACCACCCGGGCCAGCTCTTCATCAGGCTCGTTTAAGGCATCGGGCGCCCTGAATTTTTTATTATACTGAAGCCCAACTAATCCCGAAACCTTTAAACCTTTTTCCACCGCAGCCAGGTCGCCAAGATACCATGATTCAAGCTCACGACAAGGTATCCGAATAAGGGTGTCTGAACGTCCGCTTTCCGTACATAGCTGCTGAAGCTTTGCTTTTAACTTTTTGCAGTCTTCTTGGTCTTGATCATGCAAAATTACAAATCTAATACCGGGCTCCTTCCAGGTTTTCAATTTGCGGGGAATGGATTTGAGTAAGTCATTCTTACCTTCATGCCGAATACATAGCCATTGAGGTCCTTCTTTCCATTCAGGGAAAAGCCGAGGCAAAAAACCGCGAAGCATTTCTTTCATAGAAAACTCTTCGACGAGAAAAACGATCCTGGCCATTACAAAGTCACTGCCTCGAAAAACTCTTGGTTCAACAAAGCACCCGGCAAGTCGCCTTCTTTAACCAGATCACATAAAAGCTCCTTATCTTGAGCACGATGTATTGTCGTGAAACCATCTTCCTTCCTAAGCCAAAAAATTTTTCCCAGTTTCACCCCATTAAGGAAATCAGGCGAATGGGTAGATACAAATACTTGCCCTCCATGATCCGTATAATTACCAAATTCCTCAGCAAGCTCCAACATCAGTTGGGGATAAAGCTGATTCTCCGGCTCCTCAACACATAATAGAGGATGAGGTTGAGGATCGTAAAGAAGGACAAGGTAGGCAAACATTTTGATGGTCCCATCTGATACGTAACGATCTATAAACGGATCTTTGAAAGCTCCGTCTTGATAGCGAAGAACAAGCCGGCCATCTTCTGTGGATTTCGCCTGGATATCAGAAATACCCGGAACCCGGCGTTTCATGGTCTCCAGGATGCGGTCAAACACCTCTCGATGTTGTTCAAAGAGGAAGTGAGCAACCAAAGGAAGATTATCTCCGGTGACCGAAAGATGTTCCGCATATCCTGCGCTCTTATCACCCCGCGCAGCATGAATATGGAAATCGGATACGTGCCAATTTTCGATAAGTTGACGAAAAGCATTGGCCGCTTTGAATCGTTCGAACTGACCCAATCCTTTGATCGCAAGAATATCTCCTGCATCCAATTTTTGATCTTCACGCGTTAAGTCTTCATCAGGTTTATTGAAATCCTCTTCATTGGAGATGGCATAACCTTTGCCATGTGCAAAATCCAGAAAATGAAATGGGGATCCATAGCGCCCCCGTTTGTAGGACAATACTTCTCTTTTTACCATCGGTTGACCTTTGAGCAGACCAATACACAGTTTATAGGTTACTAAACGTTCTACATTGGCAATAGGCATCCGGAATTTCAGTTCAATGAGTATATCTTCATCTAAACAGCCGCGACTCACGACCTCCTTAAAAGAACCTCTCGCCTGTAGGGCCTGGCGCACATTTCCTATAAGGCAATCACGGAGAAAGCCAAAAACATCAAACAAGGTACTTTTTCCTGTCCCGTTTGCGCCCACAAATACAGCGTATTCCGGCACAACCTCCAGGGACACTTCTTTAAGCGCCTTAAAGTTCTCTATCTTTAACGATTCAATTTTCATTTTTTAGCACCTGGAAAACAATGTCTCTGAAATAAAAAGGAAATATAGTCTGTTCCTTTTTTTTCGGTATGAATTTTCACATAAATACATTCTCTATCTCTTGAACTACAAATTCTTTTCTCTTCTGTACCTCCGTATACTCCATGGTTAAACAAAATCAAGATGAAGATGGGCTCCACGGAGGGCACGGAGACACGGAAAAGATTTGGCAGATTCTTAGCCTTCAGCATCTTCATAAAACATACCGTCAAGGGGTACCCGTAGTAAATCTTCTCTCTCTAGTTTCAAAATAGTCAAACATTTTTCCAGCAACAACTCCCAATGTAGCTCATTGGCTTCCTTCAAATCTTCCCCTTCTTTTGGAACGAATCCTTATTTTGTTCGACCCAGTTTTCGTATTCAAGGTCGGGAACTCTAGGGAACTCTTTTGCGTTGTTTGTAACTAAAGTTAAGCCTTCAAACAGGCAATGAGACGCGATCAATAAATCATAGTGTCCAATGGGTGTCCCTGACTTCTGTAAGTGATATCTGATTCGCCCATATAATATGCTCGCAGAGGAAGGGAAATCTAAAATCTCAATCGGACCGAGAAATTCATTCAAAGCAGACTGATTTTGCTCTGGCTTGCAACTGTTTGAAACACCGGACTGCAATTCACAAAGAGTTATTGCTGAAATCCCAATGTCACCTACATGAAGTTTAGAAAATCGTTTGAAAACTGATACGGGGGATTTCTTAATAAGGTAGATGCACGCATTGGTGTCTAATAGATAACGCATCAATCAAAACCCTCTCGCTCAGCTTGTTTGCCTTGATCGCGATCGGCCATAAAGTCGTTAGAAAATTCTTTTGTTGCATCAAACATAGATTTCCATGAATCATTCTGGGGAACTAAAACAACGTAGTTTCCAATGCGGTTAATAAAGACCGAATTTCCCTCAAAGCGAAACTCCTTGGGAAGTCTAACTGCCTGGCTTTGGCCATTTTTAAATAGTTTTGCTGTTTTCATGCTAGAAATATATACTATAAAATATATATGTTAAGATCGAATCTCTGCCCTGAGTAAACTCGAACGATTTGTGAACGCCTTGGCGTAAATATGGTGGCTACCTTTGATTCGCCGAAGCGTCCACCCTTTTTTTTTAAGACGACTGATTTCTTTGCCCGTGTAGCTTTTCCTCACACAGCCTACCTCAAGGATCTCCACATCCGACTCCAGTTTACGGCCTTCTTCCCGAAGCACTTCAAGATAACCCTCTATGGCTTCGTTGATATTTTCTTTTAACTTCTCAATGATTTCACCCTGAGACATAATACATCCAGGCAAAACTGGAACCTCAGCCCAGTAGCCGCCTTCGGGGTCCATATGCACTATTTTTCAGGTCATACTCATAATAAAGCGAAGATACATCTTTGAGGCCATTACCTCAAGCCTCTCTCTTTATCTTTTTCACGTCGGATACAGGTCAAGGGGGCTCCGCCCGGATGCTTACAAATGAAAAATAATTCCTCCTCTCCTCTTTTTCATTTCATTCTTCTCCGTGCCTCCGTGTACTCCGTGGTTCCCATCTTCATCTTGATTTTATTTAACCACGGAGGGCACGGAGAAGACCTAGAAGACTCTGAGCCCTCGCCATCTTCTTCAACCTATTCAAAGCATCAACAACAAGCGGTTTCGGCTTCAAATAGCCTGAATCTCAGAGGAAAAAACAAAACTTTATGCTTTATCGTCAAGATCACCAACTCAGTAGGTCAAGATTATCAATGAGCTCAAAGTGTTCATCTTGACTGACAAGCAGCAAGAGATACTGCACGGCCAACCCAGCGATCCATATATCATTCTGAGGGATCATGGTTCCAGCTTTTGAGAGATGAGCCCACAGGTCTCCATAAAGTTTCGCGGTATCCTGATCGCTTGCCAGCACAGTAACCGATGGTAAGAAAGCCGCAATGAGTTTTCTATGATGTTCTGGACGGTCGCTTTTGGCAGCTCCCGCATAAAGTTTTGCAAGGGCTACTTGGGGAAGATACAGCTCATTTTCGGTGAAAAGTTGATCAAACACACCTTTATCTCGGAAGTGGCTGACTACGATATTGGTATCAAGCAAAACAGCTTTACCAGTCATCGGCATCGATCTGGTTGGCGACCTCATCTACGGCTACTTTGAAGTCTTTCCCATCTGGTCCAGCGAGACAACCAGCAGTTGAACGAATGGCTTTCAATTTGGCATCGCACTTGTTCTTGATCCCCAACGCATACCGAGCGAACCAGTTGGTCAACTCTTTGAATTCGTACGAGTCTAACTTTGCAATAGCTGATTCTATTTCCAGAACTAAGTTCATCATCATATAAATATATCCTGTAACCTCTATTTATTCAAGCTCCGGAATCGAGGGTCAGGGGGCAGAGGTTTAAACGGTTAATTTTTCAAAACTCCGCCTCAATCGTTTGACTTCCGGTTCATTCCCTTTTTTAAACCTTTTAACCGCGTAAAAAATATTAGTCCGGGTTCCCATCCCTGTTTGCTTACTTATCCATTCGTTTCGCATCGATGTTTTTGTTTTACCTGGATCCGTCAGTTAAACGTGGGCTCTCTGTGCGAATGCTTTGGAGGCAAAAGGTTGCAAAAAAAACGCAGGCGCACCCACTGGGTGCGTCGAGGCTTTTTTGTAATTCCTTTTGGTCCAAATGGTTCGTGCAGAAAACCGCGTTTAACTGACGGATCCAGGGTTTAATCAACCATGTAATTCCTTGTTTTCTAATTTCATTTTTCTTTAGTTGACAAAGTTCGTCATAGCTTAGTTCTAAATATTCACACCCTTTTTTGATCAGGTTTTTGGCCTATTTCTCATTGTGGGCTTGGACGACTCGCCCCCCCCCAAACTTGTCACCCTCTTCCCTTTCAAGGTCTTTTCTAAATAGTCCAGTAGTTCATTTTTGAAATCTTCGGAACCTAAATACCAACCTCTCCGGATCGATTTCCAGTTATCTTTTCCCTCTTCGTTTTCGTCAGCCAGGGTTTTTAGAATTTGAAAAGCTTGCCCTTCCAGATATTGGTTATACTTTCGGCGATTTTTTGCATCATCTCGTTGTAATCCTAAACCTTCAGCAACCCTGGAAAATTCTAACCATTTCGGACAAGTTCTTCGGTGTCCGATAAAATAGGGATAACTGCTCCACTTGTAATCTGCTAATACAGGACTACTTTCATTCAACAACCCTCCACGTGCAGGGTTTAAGTGAATATATTCACTAACCTGCTTAAAATACCGGGGAGCATCGCTTTCTATAATCAAAGCCTTGTATCGGCCTTGAAAAACGTGACCCACCAACCCATGACGTTTACTCAAACGTTGAGCATAGGTCCCTTGGAACCATCTCATCCCATCACATAAATTTGCCTCGGGGGCCTCTAACAGCCAATGGTAATGGTTGCTCATCAATACAAAACTGTGAATGATCTATCCTGTCTGATCACAGGCTTCACTCAATGTATCCAGAAAAGTTCCTCTATCGAAATCATCACGAACAATGTCCTCTCGACGGTTTCCTCGGCACATTACATGATAACAAGCACCTCCATATTCTATTCACGGTCTTCGTGGCATTCAGACATCTTATCAATTTTTTCCTGCGCTGCAAGATTTTTTAACGATTTAACACACTGACCCTTACCCCAACAGCTATAAACAAACTCGGGAAATCTTCCAGATAGGCATTTTATAGCCTGAAAATGCACCGATCCCCATCCATCCATAATAAGTTTATGGTGTACTACGTCATCTATTCTTGATTCCAACAGATTATTTAGAAAAGAGTGGATATCTCTAGCAATTATATCTCGATTATTGGATTCATTAAGAGAGACAGAGATAACTTCTGTCAGTTTTTGTTTCATTTCTTCTAAAGGTATATTAAGCACAGACAAAGAAAACAAATATTTCATAAAAACCTAAATTATAGAGAGCAAGTTAGCCATTGGCCATTTAATCTTTCTTATTGAGAGGACTCTTCTTGTGTCTCTGACTTTCCACTTTGCATTTCAGGCACCGAACCTTCGATTCCCCAATCAATATCTGTTGTGGTAAAAAGAACGCCTTCATCATCAGTAAATGAAACATCATACATACCTGAATCCGTCAGATAAAATCTGATGATTTTTCATTACCTGTTGGGCTAAAGCGGGGAGCATACCCGTATTCAAACAAACAACCCCACCCCAACAGGTGTGTATATGAAACAATATAAAATAAAGACTGGCAAGGGCGAACTCAACAGCACAAGCGGAAATCATCTTTGCGGCCTGCTGCTTGAGGATCATGCTCAACGGATTCTTCCCTCCAATTTTTAACCACGCCGCTCCGATGCGACCTCTGATCGGGAGATCCTCCTTACCCAGATCGGCTTACTTTGCAACGGTCGAACCAATTTCAATGATATCGACCTGTACCGGGGTGATGAGATTTTTATGAATGCCTTTGGACTTAAAAAGGGGAATTAAAAAGGTAGCCTCTGAGCCGGTGTTCCGACGTCGTTTCGACGACCTGCCCCCAGCCAGAACCCATGTGGGGCTACGCAAACTCAACACCGAACTTCTTTCCTCGGGCCCCTTTGGCTAGGTAGATGTCGAAGGGCTTGATCTTGTTCCCATCGATATCGATGTGAGCCCTTTGGATCACTCAGGCTCTTCGAAAGAAGGCGTTTCCTACACCTAGAAGGGCCATGATGGTTACGCCCCGATATTTGCCTATGTGGGCACTCAAGGCCACATGCTTGAGTGCGAACTTCGACCCGGTAAACAACATTGTCAGTCGGGAACGACCGCGTTTATTGCCCGCAGCGTTGAAACGCTCCAAACCCTGGGCCTGGGTGGAAAATGTTTGCTTCGGCTTGATAGTGGCAACGATGCGGCCGATAACTTCGACGCTTTTGGGGATCATTATTTCATCGTAAAGCGAAATCCTCGCCGCGAATGTCCTGAACAAATGCTGGCCCTTGCACGCCGAGTTGGAGACAAACAAGGCAGTCGTGAAGGCAAGAACGTTTACACAGGCTTTTTCGATCATTTCCATCCCGGTGGTGACCAAAACCGCCCTTGTGTCCCGGTGGCCTTCGAAGTGATTGAACGCACCATCGATATCGATGGTCAGAAACTTCTGGTTCCTAAACTTGAGGTGAACACCTGGTAGACGAACCTCTCTTGTCGTGCCAAGACGGTGCTAGATCTCTATCATGGACATGGCACCAGCAAGCAGTACTACAGTGAACTCAAAAGCGATCTTGATGTTGAGCGATTGCCTTCGGGGAGACTCTGTGCCAATAAGATTATTCTGTTATGCGCCATGGTGGCCTTCAACCTATTGCGCGGTCTTGGCCAAGAGGTCATCAAACGGGCTGGGCTTGCCCCGCAGAAAATCAACATCCCGCGCTGGCGAATCAAAACGGTTCTCAAAAATATCGTTTATTGCGCGGTTCGATTGGTCCGCCACGCCGGACGAATTGAACTTCACTTTGGCAAGCGTTGTCGCTGGTTTGAAGTGATACAAGATATTGCCCATTCCTTCGCATAGCCCTCCGTGCACCTTTAACAATACTCTAAGGCGACTGCCCAAGGAGGCCTACGCCCCAAAATGGTCAAACCAGAGTGAATCTGACCTGTACGCTCAAAAAATTCATCAGGGTGATACTTGCCGGTCCCAATCCGCCCAAAAGCGAGCATCTCAAGGAAAAAATTTTCAGCTTTTGAGCCCCAAAACGCCTTCCGAAGCGATAGCTGACGGATTCAGGATAGAGCCATCCCCGCCACAAGGCTCATTCGTCGCCACATTATTTTTGTATGTACAATTTTCATGTTGTCAACCGCCGTTCAAAGCTGTAATTCAAAACTAAAATCAATTCGACTGCTGTTGGAGTCCTGTAACCCGGTTTCCTCCAAAGGATACCCCCAATCCAGTTTCACTTGACTGTATTTGGTGAAGCGCGTCCTCACACCAACACCTAAACTCAACAAAGAAAAATCATCTTCCTCCTCTGGTAACGGGTCTTTGAGAAACATCCGTGCTCCATCTGCAAATGCTATAAATTGTAACCGGTCTTCATCAAGAGCTTCCTCTTCTGAAATATTACGGATTATGCGCCACAAAGAACCTTTCAAAATGGGAGATCGCAGCTCAATCGTTCCCAATACACCCGCATCTCCAAGTACGACCCTGTTTTCATATCCGCGGACTGTATTCAACCCTCCCACCCCCTTCTGCTCTCCTGGAATGAGGGGCCCACTTGCTAACCTGGCCATCTAATTTCGTGAAGATCAGCCACTGATCTGAATCAACACCCTGTGAATCTAAAGATAACGGCTGAATGCGAGCCAACTGAAGTCGCTCAACCCAATAATCCGCTTCGGCTGTTCCACGCTGGAGTTGAATCTCGTCATCTCCGGAGGCCCCCAGGGCATCTCCAAAGTTGACGGATGTATGGCTGGTTAGGAAATTACGTCCTCCCAACTGATCAAGACGTGCGGAAGCATAGCTAAGACCCAAGGAAATAGGGGCTAAGGTCGCATCGCGGGGTATATCCGAACTCTCTCCGACAACAATTGTATTCTCCGTATATGAATAAGAGTAGCCTAAAGATAAGGTGAAGTTCATGATCGTCGTTATCTATCAACTTGTAGGCCCCTTGTAATCCAACAAATCCCCCCTCTCCATGCAAATCTATGCCCGGAACAAAATCTTCCGTATCCAACTTTGTGTAGCCTCCATACAGACTAAAAGCTCCTCCATTCCCGTAATCGTAGGGCAAATAGTAACTCCCAACCACGGAACGTACGGTTTCCAGATCAACGGATACGGGAATGGTTAAAGTCAAAACATCATCATGTTTTGTCAGGTTAAAATGTTGCAGAGTAAGCCCCCCGCGCAATTCGTCGGTGGCCTTAGTCCCGGTATTTTTGAGGGTCAATACGGCATGCAAAGGCACACGCTCCTCCACAGTAAAATCCATATCTACAACCCGATGCTCCCGCCCATCCACGATTTCTTTACGGACCCGCAGCTCGGTATCCATTTCGGCATCCGGATGGGTTACGACCTTATACAAATCTTCATAGAATCGGTTATAATCAAACACGTCTCCCTCTCTCACGCGTTTGAGACGACGACGAAGTTGCTTTTCGCTGTAATATCTTCCCTTGTAGGGGATCAGCTCATCTCCTTCTTTTTGGTAAAAAGTAGTTTTCCCTGCGCGTCACTTATCTACTTCAAGGCGTAGCACCCCGTCCCCATATTCCGAATTCAAGATGCGGACATCCGCCAAGGAATAGCCTATGTCAACAAGCTCTTTTTTGCAAGATTCCACCAAAGAAATTATTTCGTTTGTAGTTAACATACGGTACTCGAACTCATTTTCTATAGCTTGCAGAATCCCTGTTTCTTCAAACAAATCGACATCACCCTCGACCTTCACTTCTCTGATAAGAAAAGCCCCTTCTTCTTTGTGATTAGGAATATCCTCCACTGGGATTGTTTCGTAAAGGATTCTTTCATCCATATTGTATTCATACTTTTTGTCTGGCGATAAAGCGAATTTCTCTTGTAAGGTTTCTTTGACACGATCCAACGCCACTTCCTTTTCCGTAAGCAAACGTCTTAATATGGCCATCTCGCGAATCGATATTTGTTGGGTGTCCACAAGTTCTAGAAATGCCTTCTGATCTTGCAGATTCGTCAAGACTCGATGGAGAACTTTCCCTGAAGACGACTCTTCCGTCTGAGATAACATATCGTCTTTGAGTTCATGCGGCTGTTCTTTTTCAGCGTCCGAAAGCAAGCGATGTATCGTCATGGTGGTGGTATAGCTTTCTCCATTTCGGACACCAAAAGGCCTTCTCAATTCCTGGGTTGCTCGGTTCAGTTCATCATTTCGCTGAATCCAAAGCTTGTTGATAAACTCCATTTCTTCTTCATGGAGACCCCGGTCGTTCGTAAGGCGAATCAGCTCCTGCAACTGCTGATCGCTATCAATGCGAAGATGTGGTTGTTTCCCCGGTTTTTGTAACCTGTCGGGAACCTCATTGGTGGGCGCGTTTGCTGCAGAATTAGAAGACACCACCATAAAAACCGGCATTTGCTTTTGATGATCCAAGCTATTTTCGTTTGCCAAATTCACTCCGTCCTGCTTCGTTAAGATCGGTGAGTCTGCCCAAATGTGGGCTTGCAGAAAGGAGATGGCCATCAAACTAGAACGCTTCACGATTGAGGTGTTGCGATGTAGCACGAAGAAAACTAGCCGATTACCTCGTCGAGAGAAACCTCTTCGAACGCTTGTGTGAGCGCTTCAGATAGTTCCTGCTGACTGCGGGCTGCAAGGCTGCCCAACCGATTCTTTATCTTGCCCCATATTTTTTCAATGGGGTTGGAATCGGGGCTGTAGGGTGGAAGGAATCTTACATGGGCCCCACATGACTCAATGAGTTTAATGACCTTGGGATTGTGATGGACGCGAAGATTGTCCATGATGACGATGTCTTCAGGTGAAAGAGTCGGGAGAAGAACCCGGCGAATATATTCTCCAAAAACAGCCGTCTCTGTCGCCCCCTCCCCCTCCATGGCCGCTGTTGTTCCGTCCAGGCGGACCGAAGAAATCAAGGTGGTGGTACACCAATGTCCATGAGGCGTTTTGGCAAAAAGCCTGTTCCCGCCCAACGCCCGGCCCCGCAGACAAGTCATATTAGTTTTCGCCCCGGATTCATCAATAAAGACAAGGCGACTTGGATCAAGTTTGGCCACCTCTTGGATCCACTGCTTTCTCAAGAGATTTACATCCGCCCGGTCTTGCTCGCTGGCGTGAAGCGTTTCTTTTATACCGGGAAACCGATTCAACGCCCGCTGTACGGCCATGATCGACCCCTTCACGCCGCTCATGTTCTTGAGTTCTTCAAGCGTTGCATCGGGATGTTTGCCCACCAGTTGAGCCAACGCCTTGAGCTGCTTTCCGCTGTAGAGGGCCTGACGATGCCCACGCGGTCGGGGAGCGGTCTGTCCGGTTTCGTTGAAACGAGAGAGCCCACGCTGAAACGTTCTAAGATCTACACGATAAGAAGATGCGATATCGGCCTGGGAACCTTTGCCCATTTTGTAGGCATCTATCGCACGCCGCCGGATTTCTGCTGTTGCTATACTCATGTCATGGAGTATAGATCTTCTAGAGAGGCATTTTAATCGTTAAATGCTCTAATAAGAATTCCCCCAATAAATCCAAATCTATTAGAATTGAGTCGCACCATATCTCATCTTTTTTACCTCTTTTAGGCTATATCTACAAAATAAATGTTTGATATTGTCAAGTCTGATAGGTCATCTTTTTAGTCAAAAAATATGGGGTCACACCAATGTGGTTATAGCCCTACGCAGAAGACAGCTAAAAAGCTAGAGAATAAGTTTGCCCCCTCAAAATTCGTCAAAAGCAATCATCTCTTTTTCGACACCCAGATCGTAGAGCATCTTTTGTACAGCAGCAATCATGGGAGGGGGACCGCAAAGGTAATATTCAATCTCAGATGGGTCATCATGGTCTTTTAGGTAATTTTCTAATAATACGCTGTGGATGAAGCCAGTATATCCCGTCCAGTTGTCTTCGGGTAAGGGCTCACTCAGCGCTATGTTAAAAGTAAAGTTTGGAAATTGTTCTTCAATTTTTCTAAAATCGTCTTCATAAAACATCTCTCGAGAAGAACGGGCTCCATACCAATAACTGACTTTTCGAGCGGATTTAAGCGTGTGGAACAGATGGAAACAATGACTTCGTAGAGGCGCCATCCCTGCCCCTCCACCAATGTATACCATTTCGCGATCGGTGTCTTTGATGAAAAACTCTCCGAACGGGCCGCTAAGCATTACTTTATCATCGGGTTTCAAATCAAAAATATAGGTTGAGGAGATACCGGGAGGCGCTTGGGTATTTGGAGGAGGTGTAGCCACACGTACGTTTAACATGACGATGTTTCCTTCAGCAGGATGGTTCGCCATGGAATAAGCCCGAAAACACGGTTCATCGTTTTTTAATTTAAAGTCCCATAACTTTAGGGCATCCCAATCTTGTCGGTATTCTTCTTCAATGTCAAAGTTTGTATAGGGAATATTATATTCGGGAATATCGATTTGGATATATCCACCCGCCTTAAAATTTAAGTCAACGCCTGGAGGCAGTTCAAGCACGAGTTCTTTGATAAACGTTGCCACATTATGATTAGATCGAACGACGGCTTCGAATTTTTTAATTTCAAGTACTTCGTCGGGAACTTGAATTTTTAAATCATTTTTTACTTTAACCTGACATCCAAGCCTTAACCCTGTTTTGGCTTCTTGTTTGGAAATATATCCAGCTTCGGTAGGCAGCAAGCTTCCGCCCCCTTCCAGAATATTGCATTTGCACATGGCACAGGTTCCGCCCCCTCCACATGCCGAAGGCAAAAATATGGAGGAGTCTGCTAGTGAAGATAAAAGAGAAGACCCCGGTTCGACTTCGATTGTTTTGTTTCTATCATTAATATCAATGGTAACCAGACCTTCTGGGGAAAATTTCTTTGAGGCCATCATTAAGCCTGTGACCAGAAAAAGAATAACGCCTGTAAAGACAATGACACTTGTTAATACGTATAGATAATCCATATCGCTATCCATTCAACTTTCGTATTGGGTTCTGCTTCACAAGCGAATACCTGAGAAACATAGGAAACCAATGGCCATAAGCCCTGTCACAATAAAGGTGATGCCAAGCCCTTTAAGGCCATCCGGTATATTGGAATAGCGCAGCTTTTTTCGAATCGCGGCCAGAGCGGTAATGGCTAAGAAGAATCCAATCCCAGAACCAAATCCATAAACGGTTGACCGAGCTAGGTTATATTTCCGTTCGACTAAAAAGAGCGATGCGCCCAAAATAGAACAGTTGACAGTAATAAGCGGCAAGAAAATCCCAAGCGAATTATATAAAGGTGGGAAAAAACGGCCTAACGTCATTTCAACGAACTGAACTACAGACGCAATAACGGCAATAAAACAAATAAAGTTAAGAAAGGACAAATCCATCTTAGCCATTTCTGGATGGCCGGTCCACACCAAGGCTCCTGCACGTAAAAGATAGTGATGAATCGCCCAATTTAAAGGCGCTGTAATCGTTAAGACAAAGACAACGGCTAATCCTAATCCGCTAGCGGTTTCTACTTTTTTGGAGAGCGCCAAAAAAGAACACATACCCAGGAAAAAGGCCAATACAATGTTTTCAATAAAAATCGATTTTACAGCTAAATTAATGAGTTCCATAGGGCGTAAGAAGGGTTATTCGTTATAAGTTATGGGTTGTTGGTTTATTATAAGATTTCTGCTCCTATTAATCTTCCTCAAATTTCTTAATCATGGTTCGCTGCACCCATATAATCAGACCAATGATAATAAACGCTCCTGGTGCAAGAAGCGCTAGACCATTGCCAATATATGCCTTAGGCATAATGTGTATGCCAAACCACGCTCCCGATCCGAGTATTTCTCTGGCGGAAGCCACTAAAAGGAGAATCATGCTATATCCTAAGGCATTACCCAACCCATCTAATAAGGAGGCGCTTGGAGGATTTTGCATGGCAAAGGCCTCCGCTCGTCCCATTACAATACAGTTAGTAATAATAAGTCCCACAAAAACACTGAGTTGCTTACTGATATCAAAAAAATAGGCCTGTAAAATTTGATCGCACAATATAACTAACGTTGCGATGACCGTCATCTCTACAATCATACGAATTTTACTCGGAGTGATATTCCGCAATATGGAAACGATAACATTTGAGCAGCACAGAACGGCTAGAACCGAAAGACACATAACCGCCGACGTTTCCATTTTTACGGTAACGGCTAAGGCAGAACATATTCCCAAAACCTGAATCGTAATCGGATTATTGTCCGATAACGGATCTGTTATAACTTGTCTATATTTATTAGTCATAGTTTAGCTCAGAATAGTGATTGGTTATTAGGAGAGAAAACCCTACCAACAATGGATAACAAATAACTAAGAACTCGTTCCGGCGCCCCTTCTTACGTTATCGAAATATCTCCCGTAACTTTCAAGGGCTTGATTAATAAATTGTTCAATGCCTACACCTGTCATGGTTGCGCCACTGATGGCATCAACCGCATGATCATTGCCTTGAGGGTGTTTGGAAAGAACCCCTCCCTTAACGACTTCAAAAGAAAGAGGTTTACCATTTTCCCACACTTTTTTATCCTTAAATTGATCTTGAAACCAATCGGTTGAACATTCGCCACCTAGCCCCGGGGTTTCTTTATGGCCAAAAAAGGTAACACCCACAATGGAACTTACATCTTCGTTTAGAGCAATATAACTATACACCGTAGACCATAATCCCATCCCCGAAGCGGGAAAGGCATACTTCGTGATGTTGTTATTTTCTTCCCACATATAGAGTGGTAGTCTTATTTTTTGTTTTATATCTTCCTCGGTTAGCGCTTCAATCGTCAATCCTTGGATCTCTTTCCCCGTTGCTGGATCAATGACGATTTCATGAATATATTCTTTAAAAAGAGCTGTAATTTTTTCGCCTGATATTTTTTTGTCATGTTGATCAACCGTCGGAGTCCCAAATGCTTTCAGGACATTTAGCTTACGGTCATTCTCACGATTAAAGTTTTGTTTCGCCTTGAGTGATGCCGCCGTTGCTGACAACAACAAGCTACAGATAATACACACAATACCAGCAAATAATATAGTCCGCAGGTCCTCTTTACGCATGAGAAAATTTCCTTAAGTAAGCGGCTCTTTGTTTAATATGAAATTGCAACACATAATGGTCAATTAAAGGTGCCATCACATTCATAAATAGAATAGCGACCATGACCCCCTCCGGATAGGCAGGATTGGTTACGCGAATCAAAATAACAAGAAACCCGATTAAAAAACCATAGATCCATTTTCCGAATCGAGTCGCTGCGGCAGAGACAGGATCGGTGGCCATGTATACCGCTCCAAAAGCAAACCCGCCCATAACAACATGATAATGGAAAGGGAGTTGTGTATATCCCGAAAATTGATCGGCGGGTAACCAATTTAAAACGGAGCTTCCTGCAAATAGACCAATGACACAGGAAAGCATAATCTGCCACGATCCAATACCCGCAAGAATAAGAATCAAAGCGCCTAGTGCACACGCAATGAAAGAACTTTCGCCAATGCTTCCCCCCAAGGTTCCTAACGCTAAGGTTTTCCATGAAAAACCCGCTTCGGTTAACGTTTGTACGACATGCCCCCCTGTAGGAGATAACGCAGCAATGGCTAAGGGTGTTGCGCCGGTAAAACCTTCCATCACATTGGCTTTGTCATGCACCACGGTCCAAACGTTATCACCTGACATCTGTACAGGATATGCAAAGAACAAAAAGGCACGGGCGGTTAACGCGGGATTTAATACGTTAAATCCCGTGCCTCCAAAAATCTCTTTACCAATCACTACCCCAAAAGAGATCCCTATGGCCACCTGCCATAGAGGCACCGTAGGCGGCAATGTTAAAGGGAACAACATTCCTGTTACAAGAAATCCTTCATTAATTTCATGTTTTCGGATAACGGAAAACAACACCTCCCATATTCCACCGACTGCGTAAGAGACTAAAATAATCGGTAAAACAATCGTAGCTCCCTGCATCATATCCGTCCACCAGGTCGGATTCGCAACTAAATTTACAAGGTTGTATTGATGACCCGCTTTCCATATCCCAAAAAGTATACAGGGAATCAGGGCCAAGATGACCGTAATCATCGTGCGTTTCATGTCTACAGAATCGCGGATATGCGAGGGTCCATCTGTAACATCCGAAGGCGTAAACAAAAAGGTATCGTTAGCTTCATATAAAGGATAAAGCTTGTCTAGCTTTCCATCGGGCTCAAAAAGGTGTTTTGATTTTTCTAATTGTTTTAAAAGAAACTTCATAATGTGCTAAAGACCTTCTCGTTCTATTTCTTCTAATCCATTTTTGATAATTGTATAGAAATCCATTTTTGAAGGGCAAACAAATGAGCATAGAGCAAAATCTTCGGGATCGGTCTCTAATATGCCCAGTTTTATAGCTTCATCCGTATCATGCGCAAGAACAGCTCGAACTAAAAAATCGACTTTAATATTCATAGGCATGAACTTGTCATACCAACCCGTCATAACCATCGCGCGTATACTTCCATTTTGGTTGGTGTTCAAAGACCAGGTTGCTTTTTTTCTAAACCACCGTGAAAGAAAAAGGCTGGAATGACTAAACCGGTTAAGACCGGGCATTAACCATCCCATAAAAAATCGCTCTTCGCTCTCAGGAATCACGTTGATACATGCATCCAGAAATGGAACGGGACGATCTAAAGGAACGGCGCGCCCCGATAACACATCTCCGGAAAGAATTCGTTGAAACCCGCCGGCCAATTGATGCTCGAGTATCGGCCGAAGGGAACCACCTTGTCGAACACGATAGTGCGCTCGAGCCGACTCATGAATGCCGCCGCCCCCCACGGAAATAATTTTGCTTGAAGGGATCGCGCCTTCCAAGAACAGTTGACCAAGCAATATCGTATCAACTGCTTTTATCACCCATACCGTATCCCCAGGACTGATCGGATCAACAAAATGAATATGCACGCTAGCATTGCCTGAAGGATGAGGTCCAGAAAAGGTATGCCGTTTAACGTTCTGAGTCTGTTTCAATTTTAGAGAAGCAGTTTCACCAACACAAAGATGTACATCGCCCTTTGTTAGTTTAGAGAGAAGATCTAATCCCGCTTGAAAAAACCGTTCCTGTTCGCCTAACACAACATTCACGTCAGGCTGAAAGGGGGCGGTGTTCATGCCATTAACAAAAATAGATTTAGGCGCCCTCTCCCTGTTAGGAAGCTTTGAAAAAGGGCGTTCTTTAATAAGAGCCATATAACCGGTGTCAAACAAATGAGAAAGAACTTCGTCACGAGAAAGGGAAGGGATTTCTTGAACCCCATACTTCTTTAAAGGCTCAATTTCTTCATCCCGAGCTAGATCAATGATAATCTGTTCAATCGAACGTCTAGGCCCTAAAACAATCGATTGGATGATTCCTGCCGCAGGGGATCGAAACTGGAACGCTTCATTTTTTTTATCAAAAAAGAGAACGGAACCCCTTTTTACCCTATCGCCTTCTTGAATTTTTAGGCGCGGCTGAATGCCTTTAAATTCTTGGGGACAAATGGTAATGGTATCCGTTTGAAGGGCTTCTCGGATGTCAGGGGCTGGGAGGCCCTCTAACTTGATATCGAGTCCTTTTTTGATTTTAATAACGGCCATCGAATTTTTTTTTACCTCGTCAAAACTTGCGTCTCGTCTAACATTTAATACAAAGACCCTGTACTCTACCGATGAAAAATCTATTGTCAAACAGTATTCCTGAATCCGTCAGATAAAATCTGACGATTTTTCATTACCTGTTGGGCTAAAGCGGGGAGCATACCCGTATTCAAACAAACAACCCCACCCCAACAGGTGTGTATATGAAACAATATGAAAATAAAGACTGGCAAGGGCGAACTCAACAGCACAAGCGGAAATCATCTTTGCGGCCTGCTGCTTGAGGATCATGCTCAACGGATTCTTCCCTCCAATTTTCAACCACGCCGCTCCGATGCGATCTCTGATCGGGAGATCCTCCTTACCCAGATCGGCTTACTTTGCAACGGTCGAACCGATTTCAATGATATCGACCTGTGAGAATTATAATATTAAATGCCCAAAAGAAGATATTGTAAAACAGGAGTGTTCCATGCCGAAATCTTCTAGATTTAGAAACTCGACAGAAGACAAAAAAAGGAGAAAGACATGGAACAAATCAAGAGTAGTATTCATCCCCGAAAAGGCAAGCATTTGACACAGAAAGAACGGATCATGATTGAAACAATGCTCAAAAACCCAGGACGTCCTTTGGAGATAGCTACTAGCTATCTGGGAAGGCATCGTCGAACCATAGAGCGCGAAATTAAACGTGGGGAGGTAGAGCATTTCGATACAGAACTGCGAAAGAAGAAAGCATACAGCAGTGATCGAGCCCAGGAACTTCATGATCTAAATGCGACGGCCAAGGGGCCTGAGCTTAAGCTTGGAAAGCATCATGAAACGGCTGTGTTTATCAGCGAGCACATTCTTGTTCACAAACGCTCACCCGATGTGGTTGCTCCTTTGCTTAAACAAGAGCAGAGACCTGCAGCGGTGAGTACAAAAACGCTGTATACCTATATTGACCAAGGTCTCATCCCGGGGGTGAGCAACGAGTCCCTATGGGAAAAACGAAAACGGATAAAACGAAAAAGACGTGCTATTAAGCGGGTTAAAAAGCAACATGCCCGAAGGACCAGTATCGAAAAACGGTGGATTGTAAAATTAAATGCCGCAAAAAATGGACCTGAGAGCTTCTGTTCATGCGGCGATCTCCAAATCGAAACACTCCTGTGCGGGTTTGTATTCTAGGATCTTGCGAGGATAGTTGTTAATCCGCTTTTTCAATCTCACCAATACGGTCGATGGTATATTTTCCGATGTTGTCTCCTTTGGCGACGAAACGACGAACCATACGGTTGGCATTTTCGTTGGAGCCTCGTTCCCAGGAAGAATACGGGTGAGCATAATAGAGTTTAACACGTCTCTTTTTGCTAAATCCGGAACGTTCCATCTGCTCCACGTCGAGAAACTCGCTCCCGTTATCGGCTGTAATCGACTTGAACATCGATCTGAATGGGCCAACTCCCATCGATCTTTCGATCGCTTTGAGGGCCTGCAGAACCGATGCCTGTGTTTTATCCGAAAGTTTTCTCACCCTTAGCATTCGGGTCTTTCTTTCTACTAACGTCATTAAAACCGGTTTTGAAGTTCCTTTTCCGCCGACGATCAAATCCAATTCCCAGTGCCCAAATTCCTCGCGTTTTTCTACGGTCGATGAGATTTTTATGAATGCCTTTAGACTTAAAAAGGGGAGTTAAAAAGGTAGCCTCTGAGCCGGTGTTCTGACGTCGTCTCGACGACCTGCCCCCAGCCAGAACCCATGTGGGGCTACGCAAACTCAACACCGAACTTCTTTCCTCGGGCCCCTTTGGCTAGGTAGATGTCGAAGGGCTTGATCTTGTTCCCGTCGATATCGATGTGAGCCCTTTAGGTCACTCAGGCTCTTCGAAAGAAGGCGTTTCCTACACCTAGAAGGGCCATGATGGTTACGCCCCGATATTTGCCTATGTGGGCACTCAAGGCCACATGCTTGAGTGCGAACTTCGACCCGGTAAACAACATTGTCAGTCGGGAACGACCGCGTTTATTGCCCGCAGCGTTGAAACGCTCCAAACCCTGGGCCTGGGTGGAAAATGTTTGCTTCGGCTTGATAGTGGCAACGCTGCGGCCGATAACTTCGACGCTTTTGGGGATCATTATTTCATCGTAAAGCGAAATCCTCGCCGCGAATGTCCTGAACAAATGCTGGCCCTTGCACGCCGAGTTGGAGACAAACAAGACAGTCGTGAAGGCAAGAACGTTTACACAGGCTTTTTCGATCATTTCCATCCCGGTGGCGACCAAAACCGCCCTTGTGTCCCGGTGGCCTTCGAAGTGATTGAACGCACCATCGATATCGATGGTCAGAAACTTCTGGTTCCTAAACTTGAGGTAAACACCTGGTGGACGAACCTCTCTTGTCGTGCCAAGACGGTGCTAGATCTCTATCATGGACATGGCCCCAGCGAGCAGTACCACAGTGAACTCAAAAGCGATCTTGATGTTGAGCGATTGCCTTCGGGGAGACTCTGTGCCAATAAGATTATTCTGTTATGCGCCATGGTGGCCTTCAACCTATTGCGCGGTCTTGGCCAAGAGGTCATCAAACGGGCTGGGCTTGCCCCGCAGAAAATCAACATCCCGCGCTGGCGAATCAAAACGGTTCTCAAAAATATCGTTTATTGCGCGGTTCGATTGGTCCGCCACTCCGGACGAATTGAACTTCACTTTGGCAAGCGTTGTCGCTGGTTTGAAGTGATACAAGATATTGCCCATTCCTTCGCATAGCCCTCCGTGCACCTTTAACAATACTCTAAGGCGACTGCCCAAGGAGGCCTACGCCCCAAAATGGTCAAATCAGAGTGAATCTGACCTGTACGCTCAAAAAATTCATCAGGGTGATACTTGCCGGTCCCAATCCGCCCAAAAGCGAGCATCTCAAGGAAAAAGTTTTCAACTTTTGAGCCCCAAAACGCCTTCCGAAGCGATAGCTGACGGATTCAGGAGTATGTGTGAAGAAACGAAATTAGGTTTTGTGTTCAAGAGCAGCCACATTTTTTTGTAAAACCGGACCCATATCTTTTGCCATATACTCTTTCCACCCTTCCTGAATTTTAGGCCATGATTCTAATGATTTTTTGGCCGTACTACACAGTTTATGAATCTCTTTAACAGAATCTATATCCAAAGGAAAAGAACACATCGCCGTCATTTTTGCATGAACCTCATCTGTGCCTAACGTTTTGTCGGATAATCCAGGATCTCCCTTTGCATCGAGAATGTCATCGGCTAATTGATAGGCTGTCCCCACTAAATACCCGGATTCTGTCAGCACGTTAACAAGACTTTCATCCGTTCCACCGCAAATACCTCCGGAAAAGGCAAATAAGGCCCCTGTTTTTTTACGGGCTATACGAACACATGTACTCCAATCAGCGGATTGCCCTCTAAACAGCAATTCTTGTTCCGATTCCCCCTGGCAAACTTCTCCGGTATATTTTACAAACGAATGAACGAATCGGACGTCTTCGACCCTGCACATAATCTCAATGGCTTTAAAAAGAAGAAAATCTCCTACGAGAATCGCGCCGGGGATTCCTCGCTTGACCCAAAACGTGGGCTCCTGTCTACGCAAAAGACCCCCATCAATCACATCATCATGCAAAAGGCTCGCTGCATGAATCATGTCCACCGCCGCCCCTGCATGCACCAAAAGGTCACGAGCAACGCCGGACCTTTTTCCGACTCTAAAAATCAAACGTGAGCGCAGCATTTTCCCTTGGCCAATAATGTTTTTAGAGTCATTCAACAAAAAGCGGAGGGAAGTTTCCTCTAGAGATGACACCATTAATGTGCGCACTTCTTCTAAATAATCGTTTATAGGGTCAGGGTAGTTTTCTCTGTGAATGGAATTCATGGGGAGCATACTGCATCAATGAAATAAAGTCGTCTAGTGCAAAAAATCGGGTTCTTGCATAATGTCACAGCAAAGCGTAGTGTTATCTTCATCTGGAACCAACATCGTTGAGAAATATATAAATGAAAGCATTAACTCCTTTAAAATCATTTCAGGGGCCTCAAGGCCCTGTTGTTCTTGCCATCATGGATGGCGTAGCCATCGGACCCTCTGAACAAGGCAATATGGTTCGTCAAGCGAACACGCCCCACTTAGACTGGTTACAATCAAACGTTGAAACCTCTCAATTAAAGGCTCACGGGTCAGCTGTAGGGATGCCTACGGACGATGATATGGGTAATAGCGAAGTTGGACATAATGCCATTGGATGTGGCCGTGTTTTTCAACAAGGCGCGAGCTTAGTGAATCAATCCATCGAAAATCGGAACCTATTCAACGGTGATGTCTGGAAGGAACTTGTTGGCAACTGCATGGCTCATGATTCTACCCTCCATTTTTTAGGACTTCTCTCTGACGGTAATGTCCACAGCCATATCAACCACCTAGAAGCCATGCTCAAAGAAGCCAAAACAGCTGGTCTAAAAACAGTACGCATCCATATTCTATTAGATGGACGCGACGTCCCACCAACTTCAGCTTTAGAATATGTAGATCGACTTGAGAAAACATTAGACCGATTAAACGAACCCCAAAAGTTTGATTACACGATTGCATCCGGAGGTGGACGCATGAAGTTCACCATGGACCGTTATGAAGCCGATTGGGATATGGTTAAACGGGGATGGGATATTCATGTTAAAGGAATAGGGCGTTTATTCGAATCAGCACGCCAGGCCATTGAAACCTTTCGCCAAGAAATTCCGGGTGTTATTGACCAAGATCTACCGGGATTTGTGATTGCCGAGCATGGAACCCCTCTTGGACCGGTCAAAGAACATGACAGTTTAATTCTAACCCATTTCCGGGGCGATCGGGCCATTGAAATTTCAAGAGCGTTTGATGAAGAAAACTTTACGGCATTTGATCGCGGTCCACGTCCCAACGCTAAATATGCAGCCATGATGCAATACGACGGTGACTTAGACATACCCAATAAATATCTGGTTACCCCGCCTGCCATTAATGACACCATGGGCGAATATGTAGCCGCCACACATCTTCGACAGCTGGCTATTAGCGAGACCCAGAAATATGGTCATGTAACCTATTTTTTTAATGGGAATCGTTCGGGGAAATTTAACGAAGAACTAGAAACGTATATTGAAGTCCCCTCTGACAACGTGCCCTTTGAGCAAAGACCGTGGATGAAAGCCGCTGAAATTACAGACGTGGTGATCGACGCTATTTTAAAAAACGAATACGCCTTTATACGATTAAACTATCCAAATGGCGATATGGTGGGTCATACAGGAAATTGTTTAGCCACCGAAATATCCGTGGAAGCCGTAGATCTGGGAATTGGACGACTTATACAAGCCGTTAAAAAGGTGGGAGGCATCCTGATCGCTTCAGCTGATCACGGGAACGCAGATGAGATGTATCAGATTGATAAAAAGACAGGAACCGTTGGTATCGATCCAGAAACAGGCAAACCAAAGTCTAAGACAAGTCACACCTTGAATCCCGTGCCCGTACACATTTATGATCCTGCTGGAACGGCTAAAATAAGATTGTCTCCGCATAACGATCTGGGGATTAGTAGTCTAGCCGCAACATGCATCACCTTAATGGGGTATCAGCCGCCTTCCGATTATGATCCGAGCATTATTATTGTGAACTGATCTCGCCTGAGTTAAAACGTGCTCAGTTCAAAAGTTCGGTCCACCAATGGATATAAGTTGGTTTCAACCGCATCGGCTATGATCAGCCCATGAACCAGAAGAAATCCTCCGACACATAATCATTGGTGGGATCTATATACCATGAAAGGTACCCATTATCAGCCTGATGAATCCACCGGAGCTGACCGTTGACAATTTTCCCAACATCAAGAACATGAAACAAGTTCGTTTTTGTCCACATGGGAAAGTTATACTGATTGGGGTGAATTTGGAAATAAGCGTCAAAGGTATCCCCAGCTTGGTTTTGTTCAACAAACCCGAGAAGAGCGCTAAATAAGGTATTGTCTGACCTGGCAATATTATTGCTTCGCGTGGGTGGAGAAATCACTCGCTTTTTTAAACCTACATGCCTCCAGTTGAGATCATTGACCAAATTTAAAGAATAGGTATTATCGTTTTTAAATGCTGGAAAGGTATCTTCCTATAGGGAAAGGCAACAAAAAAACAGAAACCTGAATCCGTCAGCTATCGCTTCGGAAGGCGTTTTGGGGCTCAAAAGTTGAAAACTTTTTCCTTGAGATGCTCGCTTTTAGGCGGATTGGGACCGGCAAGTATCACCCTGATGAATTTTTTGAGCGTACAGGTCAGATTCACTCTGATTTGACCATTTTGGGGCGTAGGCCTCCTTGGGCAGTCGCCTTAGAGTATTGTTAAAGGTGCACGGAGGGCTATGCGAAGGAATGGGCAATATCTTGTATCACTTCAAACCAGCGACAACGCTTGCCAAAGTGAAGTTCAATTCGTCCGGCGTGGCGGACCAATCGAACCGCGCAATAAACGATATTTTTGAGAACCGTTTTGATTCGCCAGCGCGGGATGTTGATTTTCTGCGGGGCAAGCCCAGCCCGTTTGATGACCTCTTGGCCAAGACCGCGCAATAGGTTGAAGGCCACCATGGCGCATAACAGAATAATCTTATTGGCACAGAGTCTCCCCGAAGGCAATCGCTCAACATCAAGATCGCTTTTGAGTTCACTGTGGTACTGCTCGCTGGGGCCATGTCCATGATAGAGATCTAGCACCGTCTTGGCACGACAAGAGAGGTTCGTCCACCAGGTGTTCACCTCAAGTTCAGGAACCAGAAGTTTCTGACCATCGATATCGATGGTGCGTTCAATCACTTCGAAGGCCACCGGGACACAAGGGCGGTTTTGGTCATCACCGGGATGGAAATGATCGAAAAAGCCTGTGTAAACGTTCTTGCCTTCACGACTGTCTTGTTTGTCTCCAACTCGGCGTGCAAGGGCCAGCATTTGTTTAGGACATTCGCGGCGAGGATTTCGCTTTACGATAAAATAATGATCCCCAAAAGCGTCGAAGTTATCGGCCGCAGCGTTGCCACTATCAAGCCGAAGCAAACATTTTCCACCCAGGCCCAGGGTTTGGAGCGTTTCAACGCTGCGGGCAATAAACGCGGTCGTTCCCGACTGACAATGTTGTTTACCGGGTCGAAGTTCGCACTCAAGCATGTGGCCTTGAGTGCCCACATAGGCAAATATCAGGGCGTAACCATCATGGCCCTTATAGGTGTAGGAAACGCCTTCTTTCGAAGAGCCTGAGTGATCCAAAGGGCTCACATCGATATCGACGGGAACAAGATCAAGCCCTTCGACATCTACCTAGCCAAAGGGGCCCGAGGAAAGAAGTTCGGTGTTGAGTTTGCGTAGCCCCACATGGGTTCTGGCTGGGGGCAGGTCGTCGAAACGACGTCGGAACACCGGCTCAGAGGCTACCTTTTTAACTCCCCTTTTTAAGTCCAAAGGCATTCATAAAAATCTCATCACCCCGGTACAGGTCGATATCATTGAAATCGGTTCGACCGTTGCAAAGTAAGCCGATCTGGGTAAGGAGGATCTCCCGATCAGAGATCGCATCGGAGCGGCGTGGTTGAAAATTGGAGGGAAGAATCCGTTGAGCATGATCCTCAAGCAGCAGGCCGCAAAGATGATTTCCGCTTGTGCTGTTGAGTTCGCCCTTGCCAGTCTTTATTTTATATTGTTTCATATACACACTTGTTGGGGTGGGGTTGTTTGTTTGAATACGGGTATCCTCCCCGCTTTAGCCCAACAGGTAATGAAAAATTATCAGATTTTGTCTGACAGATTCAGGTAAGACTAAACAAAAGGGTCTGTAAATAAAATTTTTAATTTTTTATTCTGTCTGAGAGGGGGTGTTTTCTCGAACGGTGACAATAGGACCTTCAACAGCGATCACTCGAATGGGCGTTTTTTTCTCAATCCAACTTCCGTCCGCTACAACATCGACTCGTTTTCCCTCAATCGTAGCGATGCCTGACGGTCTTAATGTCGTAATCGCTATTCCTTCTTTCCCTCGGAGTATATGAAGATCGTCTGTGGCTTTAAATCGCCGTGCATTTTTAGATAAAGTTAGTCTTTTCCCTATGGGTGTTTGGGGGAAAAATTTGATCCATATACAAAGGCCAATGGCGGCCATAAAAATGATAGCTACAGCAACAAGAGTTCCTATTTCACCGCCGAAAGTTGTATATCCGAGAATAATGGCTGCAAATAAAGCCCCTGCCCCAAAGATGCCGAGAATGCCTCCCGGGATGAAGATTTCAGCGCCTAACAAGAAAATGCCAGCCACAATAAAAATGATAAACCATTGTATAGATGGGTCCATGATCAATGCTACCCTTTCTGTTCAGACGAAGGAATGGCTTTGACAATAATCCGATTCCCATACGTTTCAATAATATGTATATCTGTATTTACTTCAAGAAATTCACCTTGAGTAACGACATCTAGTTTTCGATCCCCCACCATCGCGGAACCCGCGGGATGAAGGGGGGAATGTGTTTTTCCCGTTAAGCCAATAAGCTTAGACGTATCTTCGTCTAGGGGCTGATATCCGTCTTCGCGTTTTGCCGCGGATGATAAAATGAGACGGTTAAAAAGAGGGTTAGAAGGCAGAATCTTGCCTATTAAACCCATGGCAATACCACTCAGGATGACCGACAGTGATAGTTTGAGAAAAGGGACTTCGACTTTAGGCCACGTCGGCAGGGTTGGTTCTAAGGGTAGCTGTTCAAACATCGAGATGAATAGCCCAAAGAGCATGATGGTAATGCCAAGGACGCCTGCTATACCAAATCCAGGGAGGGCAAAAATCTCAAAACCAAGGAGGCCCACACCCAGAATAAAGATAAGAATCTCTTCCATACCTGCTAGTCCTGCAAGATGATGTCCAAAAAAGAAAAGGACAAAACAAAGCGCGGCCACCATGCCTGGCAGTCCAAGGCCGGGCGTTTTTAGTTCCATATAAATAGCGGCCATACCGATCATCATAAGAATAGGGGCCAGTGAGGCAATGATACGCGCGAGTTCTTCCAGAGAAGAAACTTTTAGTTCCTTGACGGTTGCATCGGGTAAAGAGATAGCTGCAAGAAGGGCGTCAAGGTCCTTGACCGTTCCACTCGACAATAAAGGCTTTCTATCGTCTGCTGCTCCAACCATCTTTTCCGCTTCAAGGTTGGTGAGCGTTAATATTTCGCCTTCGGGTGAAATGATTTCATCTCCGATTTTAAACTCAAAATTGCGGCGAACCATGGCCAAAGCCAAATCCTTGTTATGACCCGCGTGTTCTGCATTCGATCGCATAAGGCTAGCGACATACGACTCCGCTTTTTCCCGTTCGGCCTCTTCTAGCGATTTACCCATAACAATCGGCATGGCATCCCCAATTTTACTGCCGGGAGCCATGTAGATCTGCTTGGTGGTTAATGCAATGATTGCACCTGCGGAAATCGCGTTTTTTTCCACAAACGTGTAGGTGGGTATTTCGATGTTCTTGAGGATATAACAAATGTCCTCTGTGGAGTCGACTCGACCTCCGGGTGTATCCATAATAAAGATCAGACCCTTTGCCTTTTCCTTAGTAGCTTCTTGGACGCCGCGCCGAATCACATAGGTTAATGCGGATTCAATTTGCCCCCGAATGGGAATCACGTAAACTGTTTCTTGGGCTCCCTCAGCGTGTGTATGGGTTGACAAGACTAGGGTCAAGCATATATGTAACAATAGATATAGACATGTATGTTTTTTCATAAAGGTCCTTTATAGCTGATTCAAACAAAATACGAAGCACGAAATTCGAAATTCGAAACAAACCCGAATGATCAAAATTAAAATGTTAGAAACAAAGAGGAAACAGAAACGTTTTCATTTTTTGAACATTCATACTTTGAATGTGTTTTCCACCACGGCAGATCTTCGACGGATTTCGACATCCAATATTCGAATTTTTGGACTCGCTCTATTCCTTTTGGGGTGCCAAGATCGTGATGTCCATGTCTATAGAGTACCAAAAGAACAGCCTTTCTTGCCTCTAACCTCTACTCACGATGTTCTGAAAGAGTCTAATATTCGGTGGGTACCTCCTGAACATTGGATCGAACAACCCTTAGTAGGCTTGCGTCAGGGAAGTTTTCGCGTTCAAGGTACGAGCGGGTATGAGGGCGATGTTTCCATTATTGGTCTAAAAGGGGATGCCGGAGGCGTTTTAGCCAATGTTAATCTTTGGAGACAACAACTCCATCTCTCACCGATTGCAAAGAGTAACCTTCCGGCTATTATTTCAGGAATCAATGTGGGGGGAGAAGAATCCGTTATGGTCGATTTAACAAGTGAAAAGAATATCATTAAGGAGACCCACCAAGGCCGGATCATGGCTTCTATTATCCCTCAAAGTGATATGACATGGTTCATTAAAATAGCGGGAGAAACGAAACTCGTCGAAAAAGAAAAATCAACCTATCTGAGTTTCCTTAAAACCATTAGCTTTTCTGAAAAGACAGAGCCACGCATCCCTCAAAAGGAACCAACACATATAGACGGCATACAATGGACGCTTCCTGAAATGTGGGAAGCACAACCTGTTTCAGGCATGCGTATGGCTAGTTTTACAGTTCAAGATATCAAGAAAGAAGTGCTAGATATTTCTGTTGTTTCTTTGCCGGGCTCGGCTGGAAGTACCTTGGCTAATGTCAATCGTTGGCGAGGCCAGATTGGTTTAGGACCTTTCGACCGAGACACACTAGAAAAAGAAAGCAAAATATTAGATCTACCAGGAAAGCAGATCATGATGGTTGATATCCTCAATGAGGATAGACAGATTCTGGCTGCGATTCTTCACCATCAAGGAAAGACTTGGTTTTTTAAGATGACTGGCCATCAAACGTTTGTATCGCCCCAAAACTCGACCTTTATTGATTTTCTCAAATCACTGCGTTTTTCTGATGTACCTTAAAAAAATACTTCTACGGCTCTCTTCACTTAAAATTGCTATTACCTGCTTGGCCCTGAGCATGGTTCTCATTTTTTGGGGGACACTGGCCCAAGTCAACTTAGGAATCTATGCGGTTCAGCTACAGTATTTTGAAAGTTTTTTTGTGTATTGGAGACCCTTCGGTGCGAATTGGATGATTCCGATCTTCCCAGGCGGTTATTTAATCGGGAGCGTATTGCTCATCAATTTAGTGACTTCTTTGATTTGGATCGTGCAATGGCGTTGGAAAAAAACGGGGATTATCCTCATTCATATAGGGTTCATCATTCTTCTGGCTGGCGAGTTTCTCACAGATTTTTTTGCAGTAGAGTCTTACATGCGACTGGATGAAGGCGAAACAAAGAACCATTCAGAAAGTTCACGGAAAACAGAACTTGTGATCATTGACATTACGGATCCAGCCTATGACGAAGTCATTAGCATTCCTGAATCTGTTCTGTATCGAAAACAGATCATTGAACATGCCAAACTCCCTTTTTTACTGAAGATTAAAAAATTTTACCCTAATTCACGATTAAAGATGCGGTTGCCTGCAGAGAAAGAGTTGCCGCCCGCATCAACACAGGGCATAGGAAAAGACCTTGTTGTCGCACAGGTTCCTATGACAGCAAAAACGGATGAACGAAATCTTCCTGCTGTACGTATCGAAATAAGCGGGAATAACCAAACACAAGGCACGTGGCTTGTCTCAAATCAATTGGATGCGCCTCAACGCGTTACCTATCAAAACAGGTCGTATCAGATCGCTCTCCGACAAGTACGCTATTACAAGCCTTATAGGATGCAATTACTCGATTTCACACACGATCGATATGCTGGCACAGATATTCCCAAGAACTTTTCAAGTCGAATTCACTTATCCCATCCCGCCCGAAACGAGGATCGTGACGTCCTTATTTATATGAATCACCCTTTACGGTACGAAGGAGAAACCTATTATCAGGCAAGTTTTGATAATGATGATACGACCTCAATTCTACAAGTAGTACGTAACCCAAGTTGGTTGCTACCCTACATTTCGTCTGGAATAATTGGTATCGGCATGTTGTTTCAGTTTATGATTCACTTGATGGTCTTTTTAAAAAGGAGGATATGAAACGTTTTGTCCCATGGGTCTTATTGGGGTGTTGTCTGGGCTATCTGTTGTTCACATTAAAACCGCGGGTTCAGTCTGAGGGGTTTAATGAATCTGATTTTGGCGCTCTTCCCGTTTTGGCGGGAGGCCGTATCCAACCCATTGATTCTGTGGCTCGGAACGCTTTACTGATCATGCGTGGCAAACAAACGTTAAGAACCCAAGACGGGGCTAAACGTTCTGCTGTAACATGGCTGATGGACGTACTTATGAACCCGGAAGTGGCTGATGACGCCCTCGTCTTTTATATACCTTATTCAGACGTGTTGGGATTGTTTGGGTGGCACCAATCCAAAGAAAAATATTTCTCCTTCAATCAACTAAAACCCTATCTTCAAGAAATAGAACGACAAGCACAGCTCGCCTCGCAAACAGAGGCTCAGATCCGTTCACCGTTTCAGTCCAATATATTAAAACTTCATAATGGGTTAACCTTTTATGGCCGATTAAAACATAGCCTTTATATGGACGGAGCCAATGATTTTTTACCTTCATTTCGACAGTATCAAGCGCATCTGGAATCGGGCCTACAAGCCGTTCGCCAACAGATGGCTGGTAAAACCTTTGATGAACATGCCTATGAAATTTTTTCTGAGTTCGCATCGATCCATCAATTTTTAGAGGAACGCGCTTATTTGAATCCCATTCCTCCAGAACATCAGACCCCTGCATTGGATTGGATCCCTATAGGGGAAAGTTTATTTCATTCCATTCATACCGGAGACATTCATCCCTTGATTCAAAATTATGCCGTAATGGCACAGGCCTATCGATCAGGCGATTCATTCACGTTTAACGAACATCTTCATCAAGTTCAAAAATGGTTGAGTACAAACGATTCATCCGCGGTGAATAATACCAGATTTGAATATGGGTTTAATCGCTATCAGCCCTTCTATAAATGCATGATTTTTTATGTGCTGATTTTTATTCTAGCCTGTATGTCTTGGGGATGGGGCAGACAGGTTTTAAATCGTTCCGCTTTTCTTTTGCTCCTCCTTGCATGCGTTGTTCATAGCTTGGGGTTAGTAGCCCGTATGGTTATTCAAGGGCGACCGCCTGTTACCAATTTATATTCGTCGGCTATATTTATTGGGTGGGGTTCGGTGGTCCTTGGCTTGGTTTTAGAGAAAATTTTTCGAGATGGGATCGGCAGCGCTTGTGCGGCTTGTATTGGGTTTATCACTTTGTTGATTGCGCATCATTTATCGGGGAATGGTGATACCTTAGAAATGCTGCGTGCGGTACTGGATACCAATATTTGGTTGGCAACCCATGTTGTGGTAATTACCTTAGGCTATTCGTCAACATTCGTGGCAGGATTTCTGGCCATCCTCTACATCTTGCGCGGTATTTTTACGCGCAGTTTTTCGGAAACCACGGCGTGCGCATTAGATCAAATGGTCTTTGGAATCATCTGTTTTGCGATGTTATTCAGCTTTGTTGGCACGATGTTAGGGGGCATATGGGCCGATCAGTCATGGGGGCGTTTTTGGGGGTGGGACGCCAAAGAGAATGGAGCGCTGCTTATTGTCCTGTGGAATGCTATTATTTTACATGCGCGATTAGGTGGTTTTATAAGACAACAAGGACTCATGATCATGGCTATTTTTGGAAATGTGGTTACCAGTTGGTCATGGTTTGGTGTGAATATGTTGGGTGTTGGGCTTCATTCCTACGGCTTTATTGATAAGGCTTTTGTTGGGTTAGCGACATTTGTTGTCACCCAGTCTATTATAATGGGTATTGGGTGCATACCCCGAAAATTATGGCGTAGCTCAGCTTAGGTAGAAGGAATTTGAGTTTCTACCTCTTGAATAGCAAAAGATGGGCTAGAATTACAGGTAATCTTGACATGTCATGTCCTTTGGGAAAAAATGGTGGTATAAGGCTCCTTGAACTTTTTCAATGCCTAACCCTTGATCAGCGGATATGGCTAGCGGGGTTTCCTCCGTACGCTTTTGAAAGTCAGCGAGATGTGTCTGAGCTTCTGGGAGATCTGTTTTGTTGGCGACGACCAAAAAAGGACGTTGCTCCAAACTTTCTTTATAGTGTTTAAGCTCATCGCGTAGATGAAAATAGTCGTCGACGGGATCTCTTCCATCTACACCCGCCATATCAATAACAAAAAAAAGAAGTTTGGTTCGTTCTATATGGCGAAGAAAATCATGCCCTAACCCAACGCCTTGATGGGCGCCGTCAATGAGCCCAGGAATATCCGCCACGCGGAGTCGTTGATAGTCATCAAAAATTACCGTGCCGATCACCGGGTTCAGTGTTGTAAAGGGATAAGGTGCTGTTTTGGGGTGTGCATCACTCAGTTGGTTTAACAAGGTTGATTTTCCGGCATTAGGAAACCCCACGAGTCCTACATCCGCGATTATTTTAAGTTCTAGGCATAACGTCTTGCTTTCACCTTGTTCTCCGGGAGTCCAATCTGTGGGCGCTCGATTGTCGGATGTTACAAAGTGACAGTTTCCTTTTCCGCCACAACCACCTTTTGCGACGAGACATGTCTCTCCGTCTTCAAGAATTTCAGCAAAACCTTCATCCGTTTCTGCATGGAAAATGACCAGACCACAGGGTACCTTTATATATAAATCTTTCCCATTGCGCCCATGACAATCCTTTGATTGTCCTTTCCCTCCATGTGCTGCATTTTGGTGAGGCTTAAAGTAGAGATCTAATAACGAATCTATATTTTTATCTGCTTGAAAATAAACATGCCCACCTTTTCCTCCATCACCACCCGATGGTCCACCGCATGGTACATATTTTTCCCGCCGAAAAGAGGCACACCCATCCCCTCCGTTTCCTGCGTTTACATATACTTTAACGCGATCTTTAAAAACAACTGATTTCACGGGGAGACACTCTAGCCTAAAGGGGAAAAAAGTCAAAAGCCGAAAATCTTGCAAGTCGTAATTGTATCACCCACGTTTCACGTTATCATTCGGTTGCAGGTCGAAAATCTTGAAGATTTAATTGCAATCTATCTCGGCCTTGAAATAAGTTAATTTGAGGATAAAAAGCAATGTCTATAGGTCCATCTGGAATTTCTCTTTCCCCTAAACCAAACCCAATAGTATCTATTTCTGTACCCCCTGAAACAACCGTCATCTTGAGGTGATTCTTTCCTACAACTCGAGGTTGCCCCATCATATTGACACGGCGTGTGGCCCATATGGGTCTGGAATTCCCTTGGCCAAATGGACGGAAGGTATTCAATGCCGTTAATAAAGAATCATTTACTTCGCTTAAATCAATCCATGCATCAATTCGCTGAACAGGTCGAAGATCTTTAGATCTTAGTGTATCCGCGGCTACTTGATTGATTTGCTGTTTAAATGATGCTACATGTTCTGTAGTTATTTCTAGTCCTGCAGCCATACTATGACCGCCAAATGTTTTTAAGTGCTCAGCACATGCTCCCAATCCTGCTGCCATATTAAAGGCCGAAATGCTGCGACACGATCCTTTTCCAATCCCTGTGGAATCCATTGCAATTACGATAGAGGGCCGGTTAAAACGCTGGCAAATTCTCGAAGCAACAATTCCAATGACACCCGGATGCCAATTTTCACCGACGGAAACAAGACAATACTGTGTATCAGGATCAAAACACATTTCTACGTCATTCATGGCTTCCTCAAATGTTTTAAGCTCCGTTTCTTTACGTTCCCGATTCGTTGCATCCAGCTGTTTTGCTAATGAGAGAGCCTTATCTGCATCATCTGTGAGAAGCAATGCTAGGCTGACTTCGGCGGTCCCCAATCTCCCCGCGGCGTTGAGCCTAGGTCCAAGCATGAACCCCACATGATACGTATCTATTTCACCGGAAATACCTGCGACCTCTATTAGCTCTTTGAATCCTACTGATGTGGTTTGGGTTAATCGCTCTAACCCATGTTTAACAAGAATCCTGTTTTCCCCTACTAAGGGAACGATATCCGTTATGGTTCCTGTTGCTACGAGATCTAAATGGTTGCGCAAGTCAATCTCATGAGCTTGTGGACGATCTTGTATCCGAGCCTGTTTAAGCAGAGCATGGCAAAGTTTAAAAGCAACCCCAACACCCGCCAACATCTTTGTTTCTTCACAGGTCCCTAATTTTGGATTAACGAGGGCCAAGGCTTTAGCCACCTCTTGATCCGGTTCATGATGATCCGTTATTATAACATCAATGTTTAATGTTTTTGCATGTTCTACGGCTTCTATAGAGTTTGTTCCGCAATCTACAGTTATAATAAGCTGCGGATTTAATTGTTCTACGCAGCGTTTAAGGGTGTCGATTCTTAATCCATACCCATCATCAACTCTGTGTGGCAAGAAATAGTTAACAGAAGCGCCTAATTGCTGAAGAACGTTTATGAGCAAGGCCGTACTGGTGATCCCATCCACATCATAGTCTCCATAAACAATAATAGTCTGATGAGTATCGATGGCATGCCAGATACATTCAACCGCTGTTAACATATCCGGAAGAAGAAAGGGGTCAGACAATTCACTTAAACGAGGTTGTAAAAAGGAGCGAATGTCTTCTGTATATCCTCGACTCACATATGCAGCAGCAATCGGATGAGGGATCTTTAAACGATCAGCAAGATCAGATACGGCATGTTCATCAATCTCAATGGTCTTCCATCTTTTCACGGCCTGTTCCCTTGTTGGGGTTAAATAACGATCACCTCAACGTCATCATCCTCTTCGAATTCTTCGGCTTCATTTTCTACAGCCGTATGTTGATAGGTAGGCAAATGATGATAATAGACCATTAATGTTAACGCGGCGAATGTGGTGCTATACACGAGCCCTTTGGAAACTTCAAAGTTGTCCGCCTTTCCAGTGGGCGAAGTCCAACTGCCATCTTTGTTTTGATGGCTTAAATACGCCTTCGCAAATTGGGCATTCCACCCCTTCCAGGTTTGGCCTCCAGCATGAAACTTTGCCTGTGTAATGTAGTACCATCCATACATCGGCCATGGAGGCGGATCCTTCCAATCACACGTGGTTCCTTTAAGCGAAGCTAATCCTGCTTTTACAGCTTGATCTCTGCCATACCCTAAAAGTTGGAGACATAAAACAGCGACACCGGTAAGCCGTTCGCTTTTGAGAGGCTTTACTTCTGTGCCCCTTAAAAGTCTATAACTAAAAACACCTGACTCAGGGTCCTGCACTTTTTTCACAAACCCAATTCCTTTTTCCATGGCTTCTTTCAGACCTTCATTTCTAGCTCCTGCAATATAAGCCGCTTTCATAGCTTGTAATTGCCAACCCGTGGCAGAAACATCGGCCCGATAAGATTTCCGATAGTAATAATCGTATCCGCCTCCGTCTTGTTGGTGATCTAACACGACCTGTATCCCTTTTTCCATGGCGGTTCTCAGTCGCGGGACCCGTGTCATTCCATAGGCTTCAGCTAAAGCATACGTCACTACGGCTTGAATGTAAGGCCCGCCATAATAATCCCTACCCCCACCACCATATCCACGGTTGCTTACAGCAGGCGGAGGTGCCTTACCTGGATAGAATCGCCCGTCTTCTTTTTGATGATCCAACAAATAGCTGATCGCTTTTTCGACGGTTTCCCCAAATTCTTCCGACGCAGGTGTTTCGCCATGAGCAAGAAACGTCAACAAAGCTAACCCTGTCATAGGAACATGTTTTTTTCCCACGAACCATCAGGCAACTGATGGTCTCTTAACCATTCAAGTGCTTTGATCACAGCCGCCTCAATGGCTTGACCATAACGACCCCCATACTGTCTAAGTCCCTGAGCTCGCCCACTGGCTGATCGTCCGGAAAATAATCCTTTCATCACTAAAGGGCTTTTCATATCGCTGACAATATCTACAGCATCAAAATCTGCGGCATCGGTCTCAATTGAATCTAAGGTCGCGTCCACCTCTAGATTTTCTGGTGTTGGCGTATCGGTGTAGCTTTCCACATCGGGCATTTCAATGTCTACATCTGTAAGCTCGACTTCTTCTATCTCCTTTTCGATCTCTTCGGGTTCTTCTAATTCAACCTGTTCAGGCTCTGCGATTTCTACTTCTACTTCTGGAGCCTGTTCTTTGGTTGCAAATTGGACAAAAACAAGAAGTAAAAAAATAACGATTACATGCAAAAGAACCGAGCCTACGGGCCCCCAGAAATGTTTTTTTAGGTATTCGATTATTTGGTTTTTGTTCATTCGGTGAAGCGGGTTATGGGTATTCGTTATTCGTATGTCGTGGCTAGTGAGCGCTAAAAACGGATAAGTTGCGTAATTCCGCTTGTGTACATAAATCAAGCGCTTTGACTAAGCTTTCATGTGGGGATTGAGCCGATACGTTAATCATCACGCTCTGCTCTTTATCTAATAGAGCTAATTTGATTAACATTCGTTCTAATCCATTTACATCTAAACGTCTATCATTAATGGTAAAGTAGTGTTGAAAGACACCAACGCGGAGCATATTCGGCGGCTTTTCAGGCTTTTGTGCTTGGGCCTCTTCAGATGGGGTGAATACATCCAAATGCGCCATCACATCAACGGGTTCAAAGGTGACTAGGAAATAGATCAAAAGCTGAAAGACCCATCGATCATTGGCGTCATGGGCACCTCTTCCGAAATAGGTGCACCTTTGCTCTTCTTTTGTCGTTTATAGGGGATGTTGTTGATTGGTTATTTGTTTTAGTTAACTTTCCACTGCGCTTTTTCCATCATGATTCCCTCTCCCAGAGGGAGAGGAAACGAATTTTAAAATTTCTATTTTCTCCGCCTTCCCGAACCTACACCTTATCTTTAATCGCCGCAAATTTGACTCGCCACAATCCGGCGCCTTTACATGCATCCATCACTTTACGAATATCATCATGTTTTGTTTTGCCATCTCCCCGAATCACGACAGGGACATCTTGGCCATAATCTGAAACGGTTTTTCGCATAATCTGAAGAAATAATTCTGGGGACAGACGTGTTGAACCGAAATAAATTTTTCCGTTTTGATCGACATCAACCGTAACTGTTCTAGGATCTTTTTTTTCTACAGCAGGACCATGAGGCGATAAAGCCAATCGAATACTTTCGTTTAAAGACAACTTTTCCAGCTCAACGGTACAGACAAAAGAAATGATCATTTGAAAAACTACATCGATCATCGGTGTTAGATTCACATCGTCACTAACGTTGTTTCTTTTTCTACGCCTACTCATGCTGGCAGTCCCCTTACAAATAAACTTTTTTGACTGAACGAGACATCACTGCGATTCAATATACTGGATTTATCCATTTTCTTCTTCGTATACCTCAACACTACGGAGCCCTTTAATCAATTCAATGGTCATGGCTTCCATGCCCAATATAATGTTGGTAGCCCGATTTCTGAAGAAGTAAAAAAAAGCAACCGCAGGAACCGCTACAATCAGTCCAACGGCTGTTGTCCATAGCGCCATAGAAATGTTTAAAGCTAACAAGGCTTGTTGATTAGCCCCTTGCGCCTGGGTTCCTAATGTAGCAAACGCAGCGATTATTCCTTGCACCGTACCGAGCAAACCTAACATAGGCGCCAAATTCCCTACCACATTCAGATAGTTAACTCGCTGTAACAATTTTTCACTTTCCATATCTGCAGCGACGGCAATGGAATCCTGAATCGCTTCAAACCCTTCTCTACGTTGGAGAAGCCTGCGGATAAGATATTCGCCAAAGAGCCTGGCTCTGACTCACAATGTCCTATGGCCTTCATCACGTCACCTTGTTCCATGGATTCACGGACATTATTGACTAGGGTTTCGGAAACAATTTTTTTTTCACTAATATTAATAAACGAATCAACGATTAAAGAAACACCCGCAATAGAACTACCGAACAAAGCTAACCACAAAAGAATCCCCACAAAACCACCCCCCGTAACAATGGCTACAAACCCTGATTGGGGGACCTCTTTCGTCCCTTCTTTTACTTCGCCTTGTAATTCCATTTCTTGGCCTATAGCCACTTGCGGAGGAGATACAAGATACAAAGCACCTAATAGAACGAGTATAAAACTTAATTTCTTAATCATTTTTTTCTGCCTTTTCATATTTTTTTAGTGGGTCTTGACGCTTTAAATCTTGGACTGAGCTTTCGAGGCCCAGGAACTACTCGGATACTCTTTGACAAGACGTTGAAACAAATTTTTCGCCCGTTTATCCCGTAGTTTTTCTAAACTCGTACCTGCTTTGTAAAGAGCTTCGGGTCGATGTTTCTTTCCCTTCCCAAACAATATCGCACGCATATAATCGAGGAAAGAACCCTCTGAATTTCCTTCCGAAGCTCTGACATCACCCCGAATGACAAGCGCTTGAGGGGTTTCGTCGGATGTTCCGTCACGGATCACTTTACCTAGTTTGCGCTCGAGTTTGGCGGATTCTTTACCCTTTAGCAAGGCTTGGAAATAACCCCATTTTGCCTCACCCTGTTCGGCTTGGGGCGTCTGTCTAAAAAGTTTTTCATAGGTTGATATCGCTGATTTGGAGTCCTCTTTGCCTAAATAGGCTTCTCCCAATAGTTTTAAGGCCTGTTGATCCCACCCCAAATTCCGATAGTCTTTCGCTATTTTATCAAGAAGGGGAATAGCTTTATCATATTGTTTTTGAGCGAATAGCTTTTTAGCTTGTTCATAGGTCTTAGGTTTGTCAGCTACGGCCTTTGCATACTGTCCTTTTACAAAGGTCTGTACGCCCACGGATGTGGTTAAAAGGATATCTCCATTGGATTTGGCTCGAATATCGGTCCCTGAAATTTTTTTGCCGTTTTTGAGTATAATATAAGGAGAGGCCGCAACCACGTTTACCATGAATGAACATACACAGAGAACGATCATGCCCCGGTATAGGTCTCTGGGCAAACGTCGGACGCGGAACGTCCAATGCGTGCCTCGCCACTGCAATGGGTAACGTTCGATCCAAGCCGCTCTTCGACCGTTACTGTTGCAGGGTACACTTGCAACCTTCAGACCTTTGACATCCATGTGTTCATTGCTGACCTCTTTTCATTTTTAATTTGAATGCTCTTGAGTTATTTCGGGAGGAGGATTATTTGCTTGGGCTCGTGCATTGGATCTTCGTTTCTTAAGCGTGCCTACTTTAATCGCGATTTTCTGAAAAATCTTTTATATATTGGTCACAAAGATCTACGGCATCTTGATATTTCCCTAATTCTTCAGCGAGCTGAATCGCAGACCAAACACACTGCTCTACAAGATCCCGGAGGTTCGGATCGGCAGGGTCCGCGAGTAAAGCCACCCGCATAAAAGAGGCTAACGCACCCGACAGATCCCCTTGCAACTGTTGAATCGTCCCCAGATCATAGCTGGCTTGGTTGATAAGAACCTTGTCTGAACTATATCTGAAAATATCGCTAAGCGCTGTAATCGCCTTGTTGTGCTGTTCGGTTTCACGATAAACCGTAGCCAATATAAATTTTGTATCGTAAAATTTAGCGGCGTTAGGGAATTTTTCAAGAAGCTCTTCAAGCGGCAAAATCGCCTGTTCATACTCTTTGAGCTCATACCGAGATTTGCCCAACGAGAAAAGAGCGATTTGAAGTACATCCGGGTTCTCTATATGGTCGACGACTTTACTAAACGCTTGCTCAGCCTCTGTATAAAACGCTGCGTTTAGCATGAGCTGACCTATTTTAGCAAACTGTAGGGGTGTATATGACGTTGCGTTTTGCAACATGCTCGTGAATGACGTTCGGGCCAAATCAAATTGCTTCACTTCGATGGCGCTACTCACTAAAAAGTAAAAAGAGTTTTTTCCTTCTTTAGAATCGGGATGGGTTTGAGCCAAGGTATTAAACGTCGCGGCCGCTGTCTCAAAATCGCCTTTGGCCAATTGAATGGCTCCTTTTCGTCGGATCGCTTTAGGCGCCAGAGCGGATTGAGAAAAGTGGTCCACAAAAAAATCATAGGCTTTTATGTCTTGTTCGCAATAGACAGGCACTTTCTCTTCAGGAGGCGTAATCTGGCTATAACATACGCCAAGAAAAAACATGGCCTTTTCCAAGAGACTCAAAACCTCTTTTTCACTTTTTCCTGTACGATAAGGACTATTTTCTTTTTTACGTATCCAAGACAAAAGCTTCTTAAATTCCACTAAGGATTCACGGTGCTGCTTTAGTTTGTAATAAGAATCAGCCAAACTATATTGGGCTTTAGCCCTAATTAGACTAGGTTGCTCCATTTCAATATAAGGCACAAAAGATTTGAGCGCTTTGCTATAGTTTCTTTCCTTGTAATAAGTCCATGCGGTTTTGCTAATCGTTTTTACATAGTATTTGTCGCCGGGATATCTTTCGATAATTCGATCAAGGTAGTTCAGTTCTTTTTCTTTATTCCCCTGTTTGGCGCTTAAACTTGCTAGAGCATTTAACGATTGAAAATGCCTCGCTAACAGAAATCCGGTGGCGTGCGATAGATGCCTACAAAATGGGCAAAGGTTCCCAGGCCGATATCGCATCTTCTTATCGTGTAGATCTTAGAACGCTTCAGCGTGGGCTCTCTTGTTTCAACGAAACCGGACAGACCGCTCCCCGACCGCGTGGGCATCGTCAGGCCTTCTACAGCGGAAAGCAGCTCAAGGCGTTGGCTCAACTGGTGGGCAAACATCCCGATGCAACGCTTGAAGAACTCAAGAACATGAGCGGCGTGAAGGGGTCGATCATGGCCGTACAGCGGGCGTTGAATCGGTTGGGCTGCCGGTATAAAAGAAACGCTTCACGCCAGCGAGCAAGACCGGGCGGATGTAAATCTCTTGAGAAAGCAGTGGATCCAAGAGGTGGCCAAACTTGATCCAAGTCGCCTTGTCTTTATTGATGAATCCGGGGCGAAAACGAATATGACTCGTCTGCGGGGCCGGGCGTTGGGCGGGAACAGGCTTTTTGCCAAAACGCCTCATGGACATTGGTGTACCACCACCTTGATTTCTTCGGTCCGCCTGGACGGAACAACAGCGGCCATGGAGAGGGAGGGGGCGACAGAGACGGCTGTTTTTGGAGAATATATTCGCCGGGTTTTTCTCCCGACTCTTTCACCTGAAGATATCGTCATCATGGACAATCTTCGCGTCCATCACAATCCCAAGGTCATTGAACTCATTGAGTCATGTGGGGCCCATGTAAGATTCCTTCCACCCTACAGCCCCGATTCCAACCCCATTGAAAAAATGTGGGGCAAGATAAAGAATCGGTTGGGCAGCCTTGCAGCCCGCAGTCAGCAGGAACTATCTGAAGCGCTCACACAAGCGTTCGAAGAGGTTTCTCCCGACGAGGTAATCGGCTGGCTTTCTTCGTGCTACATCGCGACACCTCAATCGTGAAGCGCTCTAGTATAAAGGTAATTTGGGGCGCTTTGCCATGTTGAGGGAAATAATCAATAAAAGATTCATAGGCATAGAAGTACATGTTTGTGTCGCTTTTATCGAAATAGTATTTGGCCACTCTTAACAATCCCATAGCGGCTTTTTTATTGCCGTATACCTTTCCTTGAGATGTTCAATAACCACCTTTGCATATAATGGATCACCGACATTTGCGTAAGACATGGCTAAATTTCCTAAGACCTTTGCGAGGACCTCTGAATCTGGATAGAGCTTGATAGGCCATGTATATTCTGTAATGGCTTGGTCATATTTCTTCTGAAAAAAGAGGACATCCGCAGCTTTGAAAACCTTAGCGCCGGCTTTTTTCCCGGTTCCGCCCGCTTTACGTACATCCACTTTGATTTTCGCACCATATTGTTCGATTAGAATTTCTTTAACCTCTGAAGATTTGATGCCGGCTTCAGGTCCCCAATCGCTATCACCATATTTTCTAAACACATTTCCAAATTCTGTTAGGGCCTTTGCATAAGCCTGTTTAGCCTGTTTTCGATCTTTTGCTTTAGCGAGTTTTTCAGCGCTGTTAAGGTATAATTTTCCTGATAAGAAGCGGGCACTGGCCATAGGACTAATAGAGAGAGGGTATCCTTGTTTTTTCAAAAGTTTATCAATGGCTTTTAAATCTTTCTTATACCTGGATCCGTCAGTTAAACATGGGACTTCTGTGCGAATGCTTTGGAGGCAAAAGGTTGCAAAAAAACGCAGGCGCACCCACTGGGTGCGTCGAGGCTTTTTTGTAATTCCTTTTGGCCCAAACGGTTCGTGCAGAAAACCGCGTTTAACTGACGGATCCAGGTTATAGTCCTTGATCAAGGCCTGTGCCCCTTTTTTATCACCTCGTTGAACTTTTTGATATGGGCCATAATGGGAATGGATCGACCAAACCATAGATCGTATTCCCATTGAACTTTCTCACATATGTCCCACGCTTTATCGAGATATGATATATCCGACGTTTTTTCAGCCACTTGAATATAAAGTTCAGCGAGTTCTGTTTGTATGCGCCGCAGCGCGCTTTTTTCAGGATTTGCCGCTATTAAACATCTCATAAGACTGAGCAGCGCCGGCTAAATCTCCCGCCAACTTTAATCGTTGCACAACTTCATAGGCGGTTTCTTGAAAAAGGCGAAGGAGATCCGGATCGGTAGGAAGGTCGGTTTTGTACTTGTTAAAAAAGGTCTTGTAAAGCATTCCAGCCTTTTCCGTTTCGCCAATTCCATAATAGGCATTTGCCAATGCAATGTTAATGGCGTCCACTTTCAGACTATCTGATGGCATCCGCTTTATGAGCGCTTCGGCCTCGGAAAATTTGCGTCGTCTAATTAGTACTTGAGCTTGAACAACGGTCATCCGATCTTTTTGACCTGGATACTGTTTTTGGAGCTGTTCCATGACCTTATCCGCAAAATCTGGAAAGCCCCACTCAACTAAACCAGAAACGAATCTAAACTCTTGGTCAAGCTCATCGGCACACGATGAAAAAGGTGTTAGGAACAAGAATATAAAAGCCGAACATAAAGCAACGCTTGATAGGACTTTTAACATAACGGACGGCTTAGTTATTGGATAATAGTTATTAGAGCGCTTCACGATTGAGGTGTCGCGATGTAGCACGAAGAAAACCAGCCGATTACCTCGTCGGGAGAAACCTCTTCGAACGCTTGTGTGATCGCTTCAGATAGTTCCTGCTGACTGCGGGCTGCAAGGCTGCCCAACCGATTCTTTATCTTGCCCCATATTTTTTCAATGGGGTTGGAATCGGGGCTGTAGGGTGGAAGGAATCTTACATGGGCCCCACATGACTCAATGAGTTTAATGACCTTGGGATTGTGATGGACGCGAAGATTGTCCATGATGACGATGTCTTCAGGTGAAAGAGTCGGGAGAAGAACCCGGCGAATATATTCTCCAAAAACAGCCGTCTCTGTCGCCCCCTCCCCCTCCATGGCCGCTGTTGTTCCGTCCAGGCGGACCGAAGAAATCAAGGTGGTGGTACACCAATGTCCATGAGGCGTTTTGGCAAAAAGCCTGTTCCCGCCCAACGCCCGGCCCCGCAGACGAGTCATATTCGTTTTCGCCCCGGATTCATGAATAAAGGCAAGGCGACTTGGATCAAGTTTGGCCACCTCTTGGATCCACTGCTTTCTCAAGAGATTTACATCCGCCCGGTCTTGCTCGCTGGCGTGAAGCGTTTCTTTTATACCGGCAGCCCAACCGATTCAACGCCCGCTGTACGGCCATGATCGACCCCTTCACGCCGCTCATGTTCTTGAGTTCTTCAAGCGTTGCATCGGGATGTTTGCCCACCAGTTGAGCCAACGCCTTGAGCTGCTTTCCGCTGTAGAGGGCCTGACGATGCCCACGCGGTCGGGGAGCGGTCTGTCCGGTTTCGTTGAAACAAGAGAGCCCACGCTGAAACGTTCTAAGATCTACACGATAAGAAGATGCGATATCGGCCTGGGAGCCTTTGCCCATTTTGCAGGCATCTATCGCACGCCGCCGGATTTCTGCTGTTGCTATACTCATGTCATGGAGTATGGATCTTCTAGCGAGGCATTTCAATCGTTAAATGCTCTAGCTGTTGTTGGAACACTATTGTTTCATTTCGAACGAATATCCTCTCTGACTCATAGCAAAGAATGACACCAAGTGCAACTACTCCATGGGTGTAAGACAGGTTTGTTGGCCATCTGGTATAAACCTATTAGGCTGTTTTCAATGGCGATAGGGGAGGCCTTCACCATAAGCAATTTTGGCCTGTTATGAGCTTATTTCCTGAAAAATATAGATTTTGGTGAGTGAAAAAGGTCGTTAATAAGTGGTCATTGGACTGTTATCAATCACCAAGGATGCCCTGTTGGCTACAAAGTCTTCCTGGAGTCCTGACATATTGAAATTAATTATAAGGTTAAGGATTCTCCCGGGGACAAGAGCTTGGTCTTTGTATCTGTATTGGTTTCAACACGCTTTGCCCACGCTTCGACATTCTGCTCAATTAGAGGCCACGTATTGTAGTGATAAGGAATCGCTAGTTTGGGATTTACAAACTTGATCGCTCGAAAAGCATCATCGGGACCCATCGTAAAATTATCACCGATCGGAACAATGAACAGATCAATGCCCTCCTCCCCGTATAGCTTCATATCTGAAAAAAGGCCTGTATCAACCCGCTATATAAACTTTCTTGCTCTCTAGAGTCAAAATTAGACCCGCCGCCACGCCCCCATCGCTACCATCTGGCAAGCCGGATCCATGCTGAGCCATCACAAGTTTTACATGGCCAAAATCGTGCTGAAGTCCATCGCCAATATGCTGTGCATGAACCTGATCTTCTGGTACTTCCTGTTGTTTTAGCCACGCTGCAATTTCATAGTTCGCAATCAGCTTGGCACCCGTACGTTTAGCCACACTTACGAGATCTTCAACGTGATCAAAATGTCCGTGAGTAATGAGAATAAAGTCTGCTTGCACATCGTCAGCAGAAATATCCGATACGGGATTACTTGTAAAAAACGGGTCAACAAGAATACGATCTTTCCCCGTATCAAAACTCAATGTTGCATGTCCATGAAAATGACAAGTTATAGCCATGTGATATTTTCCTTTTATTTAACCTCGAAGCTTTTTCCTTACCCGACTGTACCCAAAAGATAACACTCCAATGAGCATAAAAGCTAATGATGTAGGCTCCGGGAGTAGGGGGGGTAGTTGATCCCCATCAAATATCAAAGGTGTCGTATTTAACTGATATGATTGGGGCGATGCAGGAGGTGCAATGTCATTTGCAGTAAACAGAGGTGCATCATAGTAAAGGTCACCGAAATCAAAAGTGGGATCTTGAAAAACACGTGCATAAACCATAGATCCGCCATCTAAAGGGTAGGGGGCGTCGGTATTAGCTGTCCACCCATCTCCATAATCTGAAGCGGCGTTTCCTGATTATCTGTACCCGCCCAAATCAATTGAGCCAATGTCGATCCGACCCCATTCTCTGTTAGAAGCCCTGTAAGACCTGGCGGGGTAATAAAGAAACCCTCACCCGCTGTCCAGGCAATCAAAACATTCCCGTAAGACATACTCGCGCTCAACGCTAAACCACACAAAACTATCGACATCTTCTTTTTAATCATAACTATGCTTTCCCCTCTTTTGCTTTACTTTTTTAACCTTAATCGAAGAGCTTGGGCCTCATCATAAGATTCTGGACCTAACGCCGCCGGCCGAGCCAAGATAAGATCGACCAACTCCAATGCCTTTTGGGTTAACCCTTTACGTTCGTACACTTGCGCTATATGCAAGCTAAACAGAGGGTAGTTTGGAGCCAGCTCAAGTGCCTTCAAAATCGCATCTTCGGCTTCTTTCAATTTATTTTTTTTAAAGAGAATGACACCATAGGTATCCCATACCACAGCACTTTTATTGTTTAAAGCCAATGATTCTTCTGCTAATTTTAACCCTTTGTCATAGGCTTGTCTCTTTTGAAGCACCCATGCAAGATCATTTAATGTATGGAACGCACGATCTTTTTCTAGACTTGTACGAAAGGATGCTTCAGCTAATGCCAATTCACCTCGAGTGACTTGAAGGGTGCCGAGAACATAATTTGCAAAGGCATGTCGAAAATCTATACTTAATATTTCTTCAATATGTTTTTCCGCTGAATCTCGTCTAGCTTCATACACATCTAATCGCAATAGCATGTCGAGTGTCCGAAGATGATTCGGCTGAACCTTCAAAATCTTATCCAACAGGCCTCTTGCCTCTTTCGGTTTTTTCCGCTTGCTCTGTAATTCGGCTAGAGCCAAAAGAATCCCTGCATTTGAGGAATTGGCAGTCGCCACCTTTTCTAAGGCCGTATCGACAATCTTTTCATCACCCATTTCTGATGCAACGACAGCAAGAGCGGTCCACGCATTTAAATTTTGAGGTTCTCGTTTTACTATGTTTTCGAATATAGTTTTTGCTTCGATATAATTACCAAGGAGTGATTCTAAAAGAGCTTCATTAAATTGAAGCGCTGTTGTCGACATGCCTAATTCCTTGAGCCGTCCCAAATAAGCCCTGGCAGAATCAAAATCTGTTTTACGCATGGAAAGACGAAAAAGACCGAATAAAGCTGATGTATGGTTTGGATTTTTCTTTAACAGTGATAGATATATTTTTTCGCTAGATTCATCTTCCGCTGTAGAAAGATAAAGAGAGGCCAAGGTTAACTGAAAAGACTCTGAGCCTTTTCCGACCTCGATGGCTCGTTTGATTTGTTCTATAGCTACTTTTGGTCTTCCCGATAAGGCCCAGGCCAAGCCTGTTTGCGCATAGGCTTGTGCGTTACGTACATACCCATAATGATAACTCAAAGACCATATTTGATATTTGCCTCTTAACTTGCGTAAAAAAATTTCTAACTCAGCCTGTAGAGCTTCTTCTTCGGGATGCGATATACGGGTGGATAGACTTGCTTGGTTAAGTAATGTGCTAACGTTTTTTTCATCAAACTTTCTAGCCTGTGTATACGCCTCAAAAGCCAAATTCGTTCGGCCCATATCTTCAAAGAACACCCCCAAATTATTTGCGACCTTGCTGAGATGCCTGGACAAAAAAGTGTCGACAGGTTTTCCAATATTTTTCTCGAAAATTTCTCCGGATTTCATGCGCTGGCAGTGTTCCCAAAACGTTCTGTGCTGTTTCATTAATAGGTCAGGATCTATTTTTTTCTTATCATCAACACCTGAAAATAAAACGGTCTGAGGGATTGCGTGATACGCGTTTGCCGTCCATATATCTGTAACGCTCAATACAGCTAAATTTGTTTGGATCCCTGAAGATGAAGAGATCCACTCATTTAAAAGAGGGACCAACCCTATCTTTGCCAATCCTTTCAAACGATTATTGCCCCCAAATAATGATGAAACATAGTTAAGATAGGCTGATGACCGTCCCTTTGCGGGATTTAGAATATTGAGAGCCTGGTCCCTCTCATGTGCTTTTAGAAGAATTAAATTATCTAGAACCCCATTAGAAATAAGCCACAATCGTCCTTCTAAATTTTTAACCACTTCCTGGGCAACAACATCTAAATATCTCCCAGATTTCCCATAAACAACTCGTCCGTTTAAAAACAGGGCAACGATAAAGATTCCGATTAATGCCGGAAATAAAGCCAATCGAAAGACTCGTTTTATCATCTCGAGCAAAGGACGGTTCCGTTGATCGTTCTGTCGAACGCGACCAAAAAATACAACATACCAATATCCGGCTAGATACCCCGCCCACATCGCCACAAATACATAGGGTGTTATCAAAAGAGAACTCCACCCAAATAAACCCCATGGTGAAAATTTGTGTTCGAAGTATGTGTCTAGCAGCAGCCAAACAGCCAGTATCGTCAAAACTCCGTGAAGCATATAGGAACCCCAAACTGATTTCGTGTCAGTAGGATCTTTTTTTCGGATCAAAGGAATCACAAATAGCCAAGGAATGATCGTGGAAACCCCAACAAGTAACCATCCGATGTGAGGAACACTTGTTGTTACAGCATAATACTGGTCGCGCCAAAAAATGCGCAAGACCTGAAAGAAGCTTGAGAACGATCCCCATGCAAATGTATCCGATTGATAGAAATTATATGCTGCATAAAAACAGAAAGATAGGCCTAGTATATAACAGATACTTAGGCCTACAAATTTTTTGATTTGTAGCAGGTTATTTGTCCACAGATATACCAATATAGCAGTCGCAAAAAAAGGAGCTAAAATAATAAACGTAGCAAACTCTGTTGCCCCCAACCCGCACAGAAAGACAATGATATACAAGAGGGATACTCTTTTTGTTCGATATGCTCTTAATAAAAGGTAGACGACCACCAGGAGGAAAAGAGTGTCAAAAGATAATGTGTGCGCACGTGTTCCCACAACCCAAAACGGAACACTAACCAGTAAATATAACGCGGCAACCACTCCAGAAATAAGCTGAGATTTTTCTTCAGAAAAATCTAAACGCACCTCCTCAAGTGTTCGTGTATGCTGAATTTGAGAGACAATACTAAAAACCAACCATATGGATCCAGCCGCACAAGCAGCGCTGAATAAATTTATAGCATGGGCCACCGAAAAGATCGGAATGTTCGATATGCATTTAACAAGTATACCCCACACCGGGTGGGATAAAGGTGTAAACGGATCTAATCCAAGATGCTGTACAATCAACTTTGCTGATTCACCCGGGAAAGGTCCCGGGAATAGAGTGAAACAATAAACACCCATCGAGAAGACAAATAAAAGTGGCCCTATCCATTTATAGTTATAGACTTTTGACAATTTTTTCCTCTTTTTTTAAGTTAAGCTACCATCAATGATGGCTACATCTTCATTGACGGGGGAGAAATTGAGCTCCTTGCACTTTTGCCTCTTTTCTAAATTTTTGAGCATCGGGAGGACAAAAGTTTCGGCCTACTTGGTCTAACTCTTTCAATGTTCTATACTGTTTCAAAACGCATGAGGGATTTGAACAATATTCCCGTCCAGCAAGAAATCCAAAACTACGAATGACTTGACGATCCAATCGCCATTGATACTGCTGGTGATCTTCGGTGCCATCCTTTAAAGACGGAACATTAATAACGGCAACTTTATTTGAATACACAATCAGACCGTGATGTTTAGTTTTTTCACTAGGCTCAACTAACGCAACTACAGCCAAGTGGTTTGAAGAAAATAACGTGGAAACTGCTTGAGCCTGTTTATCCAATCCCCCTGAAACCGGTTCATCTAATTCCAGCATATGTACAGGCACTGAAAGGTTAAGCTCAGCAAATTTTCGAGCATGATCTACGACCTTATTATCTAGGGAACTTAGGTTCACCAATGCAAATATCTTTTCATCGTCACTGTAAACTTCTAAAAATGGAAATAGACTAAAGGCCCAGAAACAAACTCCAATTAACAATATCTTTTTCATAACATTTCTCTCTGGATCCGTCAGTTAAACGCGGTTTTCTGCACGAACCATTTGGGCCAAAAGGAATTACAAAAAAGCCTCGACGCACCCAGCGGGTGCGCCTGCGTTTTTTTGCAACCTTTTGCCTCCAAAGCATTCGCACAGAAATCCCACGTTTAACTGACGGATCCAGGTTCTCCTATAAGTTTAACTGTTTTGCTTTTTTTTCGGCTTCAGTAGCCTTATAAAAAACCAAGCCGCGTACTAAACCGGTCCCGTTGGCGTAAAACTCCTTGTGACAGGACAGGCAATGTTGCCCCCATAAATGCTGTAGGTATTAAGAGTAATAATGCAGCAAAAATAAACCGTGTGGATGTGAGAACAAATAAGGAGTCCGATATATTTTGCGAAACATATTGATAGATAATCTTTAAAAAAGAAAATAGCCCGGGTATGCATAGGGCATATAACCCGATCCCTATCTCAATCCATCCAAAAACACGCGCAGGAGATCTAATACGCCCTGCTCGACTAGCAAGGAAATGAGAACCCAATGCCAATCCGCCCATAAAGGCAGTTAGCATAGTCGTAGCCGCATAAACTGTATTTCCAAAAATCAGTCCTAGTTGTCGAAACCAAAGTAATTGGTAGACCAACGCTGCAAATCCCGAAAAAAAGAAGAGAGAATAGAAGCTAATAAATTTGACCTCCCATCAATAAAATACAGAAATTAAAAGCACCCTGGACCCGTCAGTTAAATGTGGGATTTCTGTGCGAATGCTTTGGAGGCAAAAGGTTACAAAAAAACGCAGGCGCACCCGCTGGGTGCGTCGAGGCTTTTTTGTAACTCCTTTTGGCCCAAATGGTTCGTGCAGAAAACCGCGTTTAACTGACGGATCCAGGAGCACGATAGAACTTTAAATGACCAAAAAAATGAACCCCGCATAAAATGGGGTTCACATCTTGCTAAATATAAAAATATCTTTTAGCCTCGAAGCTTTTTCCTTACTCGAGCGTACCCAAAGGACAAAAATCCAATAAGCATAAACGCCAATGACGTCGGCTCCGGCACTACTACTAGTGTTAATTGGTCGCCATCAAAGATAGCAGGTGTAGTGTTCAACTGATACGACTGCGGAGGTGCAGGAGGTCCAGTGTCCCTTGCAGCAAACAGAGGGGCATCATAGTAAAGGTCCCCGTTATCAATAGTGGGATCTTGAAAAACACGTGCGTAAACCATAGATCCTCCATCCGCAGGATACGGCACGTCTGCATTAGCTGCCCACCCATCTGCATAACCTGAAGCAGAGTTTCCTGGAAATGTAATTGTGAATGTGTCTAAGACCAAGTCATCACCTTGCACTCCACCACCAACAAGCGCAGGACCATTTACAACATTATCTGTACCTGCCCAAATCAATTGAGCCAATGTCGAACCGACCCCATTCTCTATTAGAAGCCCTTTAAGACCTGGAGGTGTAATAAAGAAACCTTCCGCCGCTATCCAGGCAATTACAACATTCCCGTAAGACATACTCGCGCTCAAAGCTAAACCACACAAAACTATCGATATCTTCTTTTTAATCATAACTATAATTTCCTCCTGTTTATTTCTTTACTATTTGGAAAATTATTGAGGATACGAATAAGGTTTCGTTTCCGTCCAATCAATACTGCTACTTGGCAACTCAAGCCAAAATCCCTTTCCAGCAGCGATAACCACTCCAGCCGCTGAACTCCAGCCACCTCTAGTACTCTTTGTAAAACTAGTATACCCCTGTGAACCTTCATCCCAGATATGTATTATACTGTTATTAGGTGCAGCTGCCGCAGCTGTAGTCCCTGTCCAAAGCTGGTCGACAGGATATGGATAAGCAACAGCATCTAGAACTATATTTGATTGCGTCGTACTTGCTGCACCATTTGCAGTACTTGGAACCTCTCCCTGAAAGACAATTGTATGTTGAGCACTTGTGGCAGCTGTATCTGGAATTTCAATCCAAAAGGTTGTTCCTCTCATTATAGGATTACCTCCCAATGGCCACCCTCCACGAGTACTTTTAGTTTCACTTGAATAGGTCTTACTAGCGGGATTCCAAATGTGAGCAATAGAACCAACAGGCAATTGGGCATCACCGGTTATTGTCTTCATTGTAGAGGTTGAACCATCAATGTTCTCAAATGGCCAACTGAAGAGATTAAAGCCAGATCCCGTGTTACTAGGGATTGCTCCCCTTACGTATCCAACTGCATTTGCACTCAAAACATTGGATTGTGCAACTGCTACTGACGACGAAATCAATACTACGACTAATACTGTAATGATACTTTTCATAACTTCTACTCCTATCTTTCTTCCTCTTTTACACCCATTTAGATTTACTTGTCCAGTAAAAAAACGTTTTTTCTACACCTTTTTTCATCTACTCATAAGACCCTGAATCCGTCAGATAAAATCTGACGATCTTTCATTACCTGCTGGGCTAAAGCGGGGAGCATACCCGTATTCAAACAAACAACCCCACCCCAACAGGTGTGTATATGAAACAATATAAAATAAAGACTGGCAAGGGCGAACTCAACAGCACAAGCGGAAATCATCTTTGCGACCTGCTGCTTGAGGATCATGCTCAACGGATTCTTCCCTCCAATTTTCAACCACGCCGCTCCGATGCGATCTCTGATCGGGAGATCCTCCTTACCCAGATCGGCTTACTTTGCAACGGTCGAACCGATTTCAATGATATCGACCTGTACCGGGGTGATGAGATTTTTATGAATGCCTTTGGACTTAAAAAGGGGAGTTAAAAAGGTAGCCTCTGAGCCGGTGTTCCGACGTCGTTTCGACGACCTGCCCCCAGCCAGAACCCATGTGGGGCTACGCAAACTCAACACCGAACTTCTTTCCTCGGGCCCCTTTGGCTACGTAGATGTCGAAGGGCTTGATCTTGTTCCCGTCGATATCGATGTGAGCCCTTTGGATTACTCAGGCTCTTCGAAAGAAGGCGTTTCCTACACCTAGAAGGGCCATGATGGTTACGCCCCGATATTTGCCTATGTGGGCACTCAAGGCCACATGCTTGAGTGCGAACTTCGACCCGGTAAACAACATTGTCAGTCGGGAACGACCGCGTTTATTGCCCGCAGCGTTGAAACGCTCCAGACCCTGGGCCTAGGTGGAAAATGTTTGCTTCGGCTTGATAGTGGCAACGCTGCGGCCGATAACTTCGACGCTTTTGGGGATCATTATTTTATCGTAAAGCGAAATCCTCGCCGCGAATGTCCTGAACAAATGCTGGCCCTTGCACGCCGAGTTGGAGACAAACAAGACAGTCGTGAAGGCAAGAACGTTTACACAGGCTTTTTCGATCATTTCCATCCCGGTGATGACCAAAACCGCCCTTGTGTCCCGGTGGCCTTCGAAGTGATTGAACGCACCATCGATATCGATGGTCAGAAACTTCTGGTTCCTAAACTTGAGGTAAACACCTGGTGGACGAACCTCTCTTGTCGTGCCAAGACGGTGCTAGATCTCTATCATGGACATGGCCCCAGCGAGCAGTACCATAGTGAACTCAAAAGCGATCTTGATGTTGAGCGATTGCCTTCGGGGAGACTCTGTGCCAATAAGATTATTCTGTTATGCGCCATGGTGGCCTTCAACCTATTGCGCGGTTCGATTGGTCCGCCACGCCGGACGAATTGAACTTCACTTTGGCAAGCGTTGTCGCTGGTTTGAAGTGATACAAGATATTGCCCCATTCCTTCGCATAGCCCTCCGTGCACCTTTAACAATACTCTAAGGCGACTGCCCAAGGAGGCCTACGCCCCAAAATGGTCAAATCAGAGTGAATCTGACCTGTACGCTCAAAAAATTCATCAGGGTGATACTTGCCGGTCCCAATCCGCCTAAAAGCGAGCATCTCAAGGAAAAAGTTTTCAACTTTTGAGCCCCAAAACGCCTTCCGAAGCGATAGCTGACGGATTCAGGATATTAGTAATCTTTTTGTAGGCACGTCGACCATCGAATGTAGCGCATCTTTACTATCTACGAATTGGGTCCCTATGTATAGTTTTGTGTCTGCTAACGATACGACAAATTGGTTGGAGACCTTGACCAATGGAGCGGGACAAGCAGCATTTTATAGAATAAGATCATCTTTCCCGTAGGCCAGTGATGGATGCTAAATGTTTGATACTGGATATTGGAGTGGTGGAGTAATGGATAAAAGAGACTGTTTCTTTCCAAAACTCCATCACTCCAGTTCTACAATACGATCCTTTTCGGGTATCATCTAAAAATCCGCGAGGTCAGGAGTTCTGACTTTAGCGTATTATACTCATTTCGGTTTTAGAGCGCTTCACGATTGAGGTGTCGCGATGTAGCACAAAGAAAACCAGCCGATTACCTCGTCGGGAGAAACCTCTTCGAACGCTTGTGTGAGCGCTTCAGATAGTTCCTGCTGACTGCGGGCTGCAAGGCTGCCCAACCGATTCTTTATCTTGCCCCACATTTTTTCAATGGGGTTGGAATCGGGGCTGTAGGGTGGAAGGAATCTTACATGGGCCCCACATGACTCAATGAGTTCAATGACCTTGGGATTGTGATGGACGCGAAGATTGTCCATGATGACGATGTCTTCAGGTGAAAGAGTCGGGAGAAGAACCCGGCGAATATATTCTCCAAAAACAGCCGTGTCTGTCGCCCCCTCCCCCTCCATGGCCGCTGTTGTTCCGTCCAGGCGGACCGAAGAAATCAAGGTGGTGGTACACCAATGTCCATGAGGCGTTTTGGCAAAAAGCCTGTTCCCGCCCAACGCCCGGCCCCGCAGACGAGTCATATTCGTTTTCGCCCCGGATTCATCAATAAAGACAAGGCGACTTGGATCAAGTTTGGCCACCTCTTGGATCCACTGCTTTCTCAAGAGATTTACATCCGCCCGGTCTTGCTCGCTGGCGTGAAGCGTTTCTTTTATACCGGCAGCCCAACCGATTCAACGCCCGCTGTACGGCCATGATCGACCCCTTCACGCCGCTCATGTTCTTGAGTTCTTCAAGCGTTGCATCGGGATGTTTGCCCCCCAGTTGAGCCAACGCCTTGAGCTGCTTTCCGCTGTAGAGGGCCTGACGATGCCCACGCGGTCGGGGAGCGGTCTGTCCGGTTTCGTTGAAACGAGAGAGCCCACGCTGAAACGTTCTAAGATCTACACGATAAGAAGATGCGATATCGGCCTGGGAACCTTTGCCCATTTTGTAGGCATCTATCGCACGCCGCCGGATTTCTGCTGTTGCTATACTCATGTCATGGAGTATAGATCTTCTAGAGAGGCATTTTAATCGTTAAATTCTTTAGTATGAAAGCGGTTTCAAGGACAGGGCTATTGAGAAAAATGACCATCAATCAACTTCTTTTGGAGTTGAAAAAATTGAAGGTATTCGCGCTTAGCGATTCGACCCATATCATTACTGAGATTTCGAAAACTCAGAAAAGAATCTTTGCCGCTTTTAAAATCAGATCCCCGAAGGAACCTAGTTACAATTTAACGGGATTTTAGGCGTCACCCTTGAAAACCCTATTAATTTTGTCGATACTATTTTTTTTCAATTTTTTATGATTGGAATGAATCCCTGTTTTTCGAATACAGTTTTGGCTATTTTTGAATTTAAAAATTCGAGAAAGGCATTGGCCTTATCCATAAAAGGTCGATGAGAGAGTACTGCTGCGGAATAACGAATATCAGGACTTTCTTGGTCGGGTACCTCATAGAGTACACGTACACGTTTTGATGAAGTCGCATCTGTTTTGTATACGATCCCCAATATCTGTGGATTGGCTTCAACGAGATTCATGGCCGCACGGACATCTGGACTTGGTACAAGGCGATCTTGAACCTTTTCCCAAACATTTGTTTTTTCGCAAAAACAGCGTTCTAGCCAAAAACGAGCATAGTGACCCGCAGGAACCGCCTGAGGGTGTGCTATGGATAAATATGTGAAGGGGACTGTGCAGAGTTGAGCCGGGTCCTCTATTTTAAAAGGACTATTTTTATGTGCAATAATCACGAGACGATTGGAGAGAAAATCGCGCCGAGAGGAAATATCGATAGCCCCTTTTTCCTCTAAGGTATCCATCCACTTTTCATTGGCACTTATATATAGATCTGCTTTTGGGGCCGCTGCAATTTGTTCTGCCAAGACGTTTGAACCCGCAAAATTGTAGATCAAGCGAACTTTATTCTTTTCCTCATACATCGACCCCAATTCAGTAATCACATCGCGGAGACTTGCCGCAGCAAATATCAGTAACTCTGGAGTGTCGCTGTTGTCTTGGTTTATAGGGGGGGTACAGGCAGAGAAGGCGCAAAAAGCTATAATCCCTAGCCATCGACGGTTTTTGTTGGTCCATTGATTGACGGGCGCTTCTTTAGTCATTAGACATTATGGTTTCGGGCTTTTCTTAAAGCCCTTGATGTCAGCATAAACAAGAGCACAGCAGGAAGTGCTAAATAGATCAATGTGAGCGGGGTCAAAGTCGTCTCTCCCAAAAGCAAAGCATTTCGGCATACTTCAATCGCCTGTGTTAGAGGGTTCCATTGAGCAATAGACGCTAACCATGAAGGCATATGTTTGTTGGGTACGAACGCTGTACTGGTAAACAACATGGGCATATTCACTATATGGATAAACACGGCCATGCTTTTGCGTGGCTTTGTTTTCACTGCAATCCAACAAGATAGACTGCAGAAAGCAGTGGCAAATAAGCCTCCTGCAATAAGGGTCGCAAGGAATGAACAGACATCAAAATGAAGACGTGCGCCAAGAAACGTGCCGATGATACCCACGATCATAGCTTGAATGATGAGGCGTGAAACATCAGCTAATATTTTCCCCGGAAGGATCCATTGAAGGCTAACAGGGGAGAAGATGATACGGTTTAAAAATTGGGTTTGCATATCCCGAATAAGGCTAATTCCTGATTGAGACGCGCCAAACAATACCGTCATTGCACAGATGCCTGGCACCAAGAAATCAAGATATGAAAGTTGGTCCTTGAATTCATCAACGGAATAACGATGAAAAAGGAATCCAAAAAACAACATCCACATCATGGGTTGAACAAGTGAAAAGGTTAACACGACGGGTCGGCGTAAAACGGTGAGCCATGTTCGGCAATATATGGCGTGTACAATTCTCCCATGTTTTTTATTCATGTGTTATAGCTCATTTCAAATCCCATCTTCGACTTTTGACCTTTGACGTTCAGACGTTAGACGCTTCCTGTCAGCCAGCTCGCAACCTGTTAAATTAAAATATGCACTCGATAAGTCTGGACACTCCTTTTGATAGGGTGGGGATCCGTGTTTAGATACGATGGCCCTTGGACTCATACACATTAACAATTTCCCTTTATGCAATAACGCTATACGCGTACTGTATCGTGCAGCATTGTCTAAATTATGTGTGACAAGTAAAATGGCGTGTCCTTGTCCCGCATATGAATTCAGCAACCTCCATACAAAATCAGATCCCTGAGGATCAAGGCCTGTGGTGGGTTCGTCTAAGAATAAGGTTTTGGGCTTGTGGATGATTCCAAGAGCCAGGTGGATTCGTTGCCGTAGGCCTTCTGAATACGTTGATATGCGGCGGGATAAGCAATCGGTCAATCCGAACTGATTCGCTAATTCTTTAATACGCGTTTTGGGTTGGTCGTAAAGGGTCGCAAACAAATGTAGCGTTTCTTCACCCGTCATTTCGGGATCTAAAGCCTTTTGTTGAGGTATATATCCTATTGAAGTCCGCAATGACTTTGTTTGATCCCATGGATTTTGAGCGAGGACCTCAATCGTACCTGCATCTTGTTTTAACACCCCGGCTAAAATGCGTAGTAATGTTGTTTTCCCGGATCCATTTGAACCGATGAGGGTTGTAATCTGTCCGAAGGGAATTTCGAGACTGATGTTTTGAAGAGCGTGTATATTTCCGGGATAGGTTTTATCAATGGCTTTGGCCCACCCGGCATTATCATGTGTCTGCATGAACAATCGTTCCTACATGTTCACCCTTAATGCTTGCCTCAAGGAGTTCGGGCTTTAATCCATTAATGACTTGGAATTGTTTAACAAGACGTGACGTATTTAACAAATCGAGTAAAACGCGATCGAAGGGTAAGGTAGACAGGTTCCGTTTTTTGAGTGCAGAGGCGCTGATTTCGTTAATAAAAGTCGCCGATGAGTTCTCTTTGGGGTCTGTATCATATAAACCATCTACATCTTTGACGAACGTCATGGTTTTGCACCCAAAACATTCGCTTAAAATAAAAGAGCCTGCATCTGTTCGATGGGGAGGGATCCGACCTATGGATAGGGGATGTTCCCATAACGAATAAGGAGGGGTGCCATTAAAGATAATACCTGGGGCAGATTGGATAAATAAGGGGAGAAGGTGTCCAAAGATTTCGGGAGGGATGGCCACCACGCCATAAGGAGCGAGTAGTGTGCCGAGAATATGTGCGTTTCCTAATGCATCCGCCAGTGATATTTGTGCAAGGACACCTGTGGGTAATCCTAGGTCGAGTCCAATCGAAAAAACGTGTCGACTCCGTACACCGCCGCCCACGCTTAATATCAACCGTCCTTTTTTAAGTATTTTGCCTAATGCTTCAGTAACCGGGTAAAGGGTTTTACGACCGGGATCGATCATCGAACGTCCGCCCACTTTAATCACGTGCACATCGGGCAACATACGGACCACAGGCGTTTCTGTAGAGGCCATCACCTCTTTGTCGAGCAGACTTTCGCGCATTAAAGTGGATTCGATATGGTGGCGTTTATCTATCTTTTTTTTCATAGCCAAAAAAATAAAATTTGTATTTCTAATTCCGAATTTTACGCCGTTATAATCGTTCCTACTTGTTCTCCATTTAGGGCTTTGGTTAGATTCCCTTTTACTAACCCATTGATAATTTGTATGGAACGTCGATGTTCCGCATTCTCCATCAAGTCGAGTACAGCTTCTTCAACGACCAGATCGGGAAGATTCATTTTGCAGACTCAACTTACAAGTGCAAAACCGAAGCTGTCCATCATTTCTTTGGGCGTTCTATATTCTAAGCATTTTCTCGGTCTATTATTCAGTAACTCCACAGCCCATCTCAACTGAGCGGAGCTGTGGGCAGCAAAGTCGGTTTTCTTCGGGAAAAACTGGCGAAGCAAACCATTCGTATTTTCGTTGGTCCCTCTTTGCCAAGGGTTTCTCCCTTCAGCAAAGAAAATGGGGGTTGCTATTTTTTTCTGTAGTTTAGCATGGCTGGCAAACTCCATGCCATTATCTACAGTCACCGTTTTACAGGGGAGCCCTGAATCAGCGAACTGAGGTACGGAACGGTTGACCGATTCGGCATTGCATCGAGGTAAAAGATCGGCGATGAGATATCGAGTCGCTCGTTTTTTCTTTCCGGGGCCACGCAGGTATTTTCGGTAGCCAGCCCCTCTTGGACTGTACAAGTAGCGGTAGATCGTCATTCGGCTGATGGGAGGGTCACCTTCTAGCTTTCCTCGACCTTCAATCTGTTCTGGAGACCAATACTTCGCCAGGAGAGTCTCCACTTGTTCTTTGCTAGCTCCCATCACTTTTTGAGGCTTTCGAGCTAGCTGTAATCGGCTTTGAGCCAGGCCATTTGCGGGTCTTGGGTAATAGCGGCCACGGACTCGATTACGGCGAAATTCGCGCCAAATAGTCGAGGGGGATCGGCCCAGGTGACGGCCAATTTGAGATAAGCTATATTTTTCTTTTAGCATCTGGGCTATCACTTCTCGTTCATAACGGTTTAAATGTTCGTAGGTTCGTGGCATTCTATGTTCTCCTTTGGGGGGGGTCAGATATCCAAAGAATGAACTATGCTGCGGACCTTTGCACTTGTATTGTTACTCTACCCCTTTTACCATGGGCGAAATAGATGGGAGGAGAACAAGTTCCCCAGAACAATTGATGGATCAAATTTTTATGCGTTCATATAAGGGGGACCCTCGCCACGAACAAATCTTGAGCCAACTCATGTTGTACGGACTTTTCTCAGAACCGTTTCTCGGGAAAAATATACGTAAAACAAGAATGTGGAGAGAATCGCGTAGAGAAATTATTATTCGTGAAGATCTTCGCGATATCAGTCGGATTCCTGAATTAAGCCGCATTGAACTGATGGTTGCTCTGTTGCCCGAACGTGTGGGATCGTTATTTAGCATGAATGCATTACGAGAAGATATTGTATTACCTCTATGAAATCAAACCCTACCATGATCACTCTATATCACGCGCACTGAAAAAAGAGGGAAAAATCTATTTCTGGGACTTTGGTGAAGTCGACGCTGAATCTTCACGCTTCGAAAATCTTGTCGCTAATCATCTTCTTAAAGCATGTCATTTTTGGATCGATACAGGCTTCTGATCTTTTGAACTGTTTTATTTGCGGAATAAAGAGAAACAGGAAATTGTTTTTTGATCGCCAAAGATAAACAGCCTTAGTTGCCGGTTGAAGTCAAACTGAACGATACCAAGCCCTCTGCTCATTGGAAAAAGTTTTTATCGGTTTTGCCATGTAAACGTGGCATACAGTTGGTTTTTCCTAAAACCTGGAAGATCCATACAGACAACGAACTTCAGGTTCTTGTTGCAGGCGCTACTGAAGTGCTTTCTTATTTTCCGTTAAGGGGGGTGTCAGTCATAAAAGTGGAGGAATATAAAGGCGCCCCTACAGGCGGAATAAAGTCGTCATTCAAGAGGGCCACGTATCCCAAAAAGTGTGAGGAAATAGCTGTAAAAATGAGAGAAGTAATGTGTATAGTTCGAAGACAATGAAAAAGGTAGGATTAGCTTTAGGAGGTGGAGGGGCTAAAGGATTAGCGCATATTCTTATGCTTGAAACTTTTGACGAAATGGGGATTAAACCTTCTTGTATTGCTGGCACAAGTATAGGTTCCATTATGGGAGCGCTGTATTCTTTTGGATTATCGGGATCTGAAATCCGAGGTATTTTTGATAAACTGATTGTTTCAAAACAAGATTCATTAAAAAGTATTTTAACAAAAAAAGATGTCCTCAGATGGTTTGACTTCCTAGACGTAGAATTTCGGAGGGGTGGCTTATTGCGAGGGGATAAAATCATTGACTATTTAAATAGATATTTAAAGACGTCTACTTTTGAGGGATTACAGATTCCCTTCAAAGCCGTGGCCACCGACTTTTGGACATGTGAAGAAGTGGTGTTAGATTCCGGAGAACTGCTTCCTGCGATTAAAGCAAGTATGGGATTACCCGGAATTTTTACACCGGTCTCTACGCATGATCGAATCTTAATTGACGGGGGAGGTGTCAACCCATTGCCGCATGACCTTATACATGAATGTGAAGTGACGGTTGCCATTGATATTATGGGGACACGAGAAGAAGGAAGGCATAAAGTGCCCGGCGTGGCAGAGGCTATTTTTGCGACATTTCAAATCATGCAGAATTCTATTATTGCCGAAAAGTTAAAACAACATCCTCCAGATATTTATATTAAACCAACGATCTCAAATGTCGAAATGCTGGAATTTTATAAGGCTGACAAAATCTATGAACAAGCTAAACCTGCACAAGAGCAGTTGAAGAAGGAGTTGGAGAAATGTTTATCATAAAAAAAGAAAATTTTTGAATCAAACGGTTGAAGAATTATGTGGAAAATTCCGCTCTGTTATGGTCGTTTATGTTCTTCTTTGCGATGGCTATCCCGATCACAGAAACGTTAGCGGGTCAGATCATTGTAGATGCTGACTTAACGGTCAACAGTAATGCCCTTATGAAGCAAACCTTGACTATAGAAGGAGCCATTGTGAGCAATACACTGACTATGGGGGCAGGCGCAACCATTGATATGAGCAGTAACCGTATTGTAAATGTAGCTCCTCCTACGGATCCGGAAGATGCCGCCAACAAGGAATACGTTGATGAGTACTGGGGCCCCGGACGTGATCGTGGCCAAACGACATGGTCCACGAACAACAGCGACCCTTCAGAGCATCATGAGCCAGGTCGGTTCTAGTAACGCTACGATCATTATTAGTGGGGGAGATTGGGATATCTCAAGTTCGATCATTTTACCTACAAATATTTTTTTACACGTTCCTGAATCCGTCAGACAAAATCTGATAATTTTTCATTACCTGTTGGGCTAAAGCGGGGAGGATACCCGTATTCAAACAAACAACCCCACCCCAACAGGTGTGTATATGAAACAATATAAAATAAAGACTGGCAAGGGCGAACTCAACAGCACAAGCGGAAATCATCTTTGCGGCCTGCTGCTTGAGGATCATGCTCAACGGATTCTTCCCTCCAATTTTTAACCACGCCGCTCCGATGCGATCTCTGATCGGGAGATCCTCCTTACCCAGATCGGCTTACTTTGCAACGGTCGAACCGATTTCAATGATATCGACCTGTACCGGGGTGATGAGATTTTTATGAATGCCTTTGGACTTAAAAAGGTAGCCTCTGAGCCGGTGTTCCGACGTCGTTTCGACGACCTGCCCCCACCCAGAACCCATGTGGGGCTACGCAAACTCAACACCGAACTTCTTTCCTCGGGCCCCTTTGGCTAGGTAGATGTCGAAGGGCTTGATCTTGTTCCCGTCGATATCGATGTGAGCCCTTTGGATCACTCAGGCTCTTCGAAAGAAGGCGTTTCCTACACCTAGAAGGGCCATGATGTTACGCCCCGATATTTGCCTATGTGGGCACTCAAGGCCACATGCTTGAGTGCGAACTTCGACCCGGTAAACAACATTGTCAGTCGGGAACGACCGCCTTTGTTGCCCGCAGCGTTGAAACGCTCCAAACCCTGGGCCTGGGTGGAAAATGTTTGCTTCGGCTTGATAGTGGCAACGCTGCGGCCGATAACTTCGACGCTTTTGGAGATCATTATTTTATCGTAAAGCGAAATCCTCGCCGCGAATGTCCTGAACAAATGCTGGCCCTTGCACGCCGAGTTGGAGACAAACAAGACAGTCGTGAAGGCAAGAACGTTTACACAGGCTTTTTCGATCATTTCCATCCCGGTGATGACCAAAACCGCCCTTGTGTCCCGGTGGCCTTTGAAGTGATTGAACGCACCATCGATATCGATGGTCAGAAACTTCTGGTTCCTAAACTTGAGGTAAACACCTGGTGGACGAACCTCTCTTGTCGTGCCAAGACGGTGCTAGATCTCTATCATGGACATGGCCCCAGCGAGCAGTACCACAGTGAACTCAAAAGCGATCTTGATGTTGAGCGATTGCCTTCGGGGAGACTCTGTGCCAATAAGATTATTCTGTTATGCGCCATGGTGGCCTTCAACCTATTGCGCGGTCTTGGCCAAGAGGTCATCAAACGGTGGGCTTGCCCCGCAGAAAATCAACATCCCGCGCTGGCGAATCAAAACGGTTCTCAAAAATATCGTTTATTGCGCGGTTCGATTGGTCCGCCACGCCGGACGAATTGAACTTCACTTTGGCAAGCGTTGTCGCTGGTTTGAAGTGATACAAGATATTGCCCATTCCTTCGCATAGCCCTCCGTGCACCTTTAACAATACTCTAAGGCGACTGCCCAAGGAGGCCTACGCCCCAAAATGGCCAAATCAGAGTGAATCTGACCTGTACGCTCAAAAAATTCATCAGGGTGATACTTGCCGGTCCCAATCCGCCCAAAAGCGAGCATCTCAAGGAAAAAAGTTTCAACTTTTGAGCCCCAAAACGCCTTCCGAAGCTATAGCTGACGGATTCAGGTCTTTAGTATTATCCTATACAGAATATAGAAATTAGTTGAATAAGAGGTAATCACTTCGAAAGTAGAAGTGACTTCGAAATGTTTGTTTAAACTCGGAGGAATTCTGAAATGATAAAGAAGCTAACTAAATTTTTTTTTATGGCCTTGTTGTTCTGTTCATTTTTTACTTTTAGTTCTATTTCTAGTGTCTATGCTTTGGATCTAGGAGTAGGCCAAAGCGTAAATAACCCTACGCCTAATCAGGGCGAGATAATCGTCTATACTCTATTCAGTGACTAATTATGGTCCAGAGTCTGCGGACTCCGTCATTCTCTATGACCTTTTAAACTCACAGATAACCTTTATTGGAGCTAGAGCGCTTCACGATTGAGGTGTCGCGATGTAGCACGAAGAAAACCAGCCGATTATGCCGTCGGGAGAAACCTCTTCGAACGCTTGTGTGATCGCTTCAGATAGTTCCTGCTGACTGCGGGCTGCAAGGCTGCCCAACCGATTCTTTATCTTGCCCCATATTTTTTCAATGGGGTTGGAATCGGGGCTGTAGGGTGGAAGGAATCTTACATGGGCCCCACATGACTCAATGAATTCAATGACCTTGGGATTGTGATGGACGCGAAGATTGTCCATGATGACGATGTCTTCAGGTGAAAGGGTCGGGAGAAAAACCCGGCGAATATATTCTCCCAAAACAGCCGTGTCTGTCGCCCCCTCCCCCTCCATGGCCGCTGTTGTTCCGTCCAGGCGGACCGAAGAAATCAAGGTGGTGGTACACCAATGTCCATGAGGCGTTTTGGCAAAAAGCCTGTTCCCGCCCAACGCCCGGCCCCGCAGACGAGTCATATTCGTTTTCGCCCCGGATTCATCAATAAAGACAAGGCGACTTGGATCAAGTTTGGCCACCTCTTGGATCCACTGCTTTCTCAAGAGATTTACATCCGCCCGGTCCTGCTCGCTGGCATGAAGCGTTTCTTTTATACCGGGCGCCCAACCGATTCAACGCCCGCTGTACGGCCATGATCGACCCCTTCACGCCGCTCATGTTCTTGAGTTCTTCAAGCGTTGCCGGGATGTTTGCCCACCAGTTGAGCCAACGCCTTGAGCTGCTTTCCGCTGTAGAGGGCCTGACGATGCCCACGCGGTCGGGAAGCGGTCTGTCCGGTTTCGTTGAAACGAGAGAGCCCACGCTGAAACGTTCTAAGATCTACACGATAAGAAGATGCGATATCGGCCTGGGAACCTTTGCCCATTTTGTAGGCATCTATCGCACGCCGCCGGATTTCTGCTGTTGCTATACTCATGTCATGGAGTATAGATCTTCTAAAGAGGCATTTCAATCGTTAAATGCTCTAACAAAACTGTGAATAATACGACGCCGGGAGAAGGTGATTAGATTACCTATACGATTGAAGTTACAAATGCGGGGCCTGCTACCATATCAGACTTGTTTGTTTTGGATGCATTACCGTCGGGGGTTACCTTTGTTAGTACAAATGACCCTAGCTATAATGAAGGTTTGGGGTCTTGGTATATTGGTGGGGTTCTTCTCCCTTCGGGTTCTTCAACCAGTTTGACAATTACAGTGACTGTAGATGATGGGGCAGGGTTAACAAGTATTACAAACACAGCGACTATCAGTGAGTTTATAGGCGGACAGGATACGAATCTTCTAAATAATAGCGACTTTGTTATTATTACTCCTGTAATAGACTTTGATAATGATAGAATTTTTGATAGCTCAGATGTAGATGATGATAATGATGGTATACCTGATGTCATTGAAGGGAGTTCGACAACAGATACCGATGGTGATGGAAACACTGATTCACAAGACTTAGATAGTGATGGTGACGGTATCCCTGACTCTATAGAGGCAGGGCATGGGGCTGATACCAATCAGGATGGAGTCGTTGAAGGTAATGTAGGACCCAATGGTCTGCTCGATACGTTAGAAACTTTTCCGGATTCAGGGGTGCTTGCTTCTCCGCCAACGGATACAGATGGAGACGGGATTCCAGATGCTCAGGAATCGAATAATCTCGATACGGATGGGGATGGGTTTCCTAACCGTTTCGATCCTGATGGGATTCCAAACTATAACGATCCAGATGATGACAATGACCTGATTTTAACATCCAATGAGTGTGCAAACATAACTGCTTGTCCAGATGCAGATAGTGATGGAATTCCAGACTATCTGGATTCTATGACGCTTGATACCGATGGAGATGGCATTAACAATGAATTGGACCCAGATGACGACGGAGACGGTATAAGTACCAGCACCGAATGTCCCGGAGGCTTGCCGAGTCCACCCTTTTGTACGGATACCGATTCCGATGGGGATGGGATTCCCGATATCGTAGAAGGGAACGTCGATACTGATACTGACGGCATGCCTGACTATCTGGATTTAGATAGTGATGGCGATGGCGAATTTGATGTGGTTGAAACCGGAGGTACCGATGCGAATGCCAATGGCCAGGCAGATACTGAAGGGGTTGATACGGACGGAGATGGGTTAGTAAATAGTGTAGATCTTGATATCGGGACTCCTTTGCCGTTAACCGATACCGATGGACAGAATTCCCGATTATCTCGAACCTGATAATGTAGATACCGATCAAGATGGATTGACTAACGACAATGATCCCAACGATGACGGAGATAGTTTAAGTACCAGCAATGAATGTCCTTTGGGCTTACCCGGCATATCCTGTCCAGATGCGGATAGCGATGGCATTCCCGATTATCTTGAAAGTAATACAAATGATATGGATGGGGATATGATCCCCGATCAACTGGACAGTGATTCCGATGGGGATGGCATCCCCGATGGTGTTGAAGGGACTGTAGACAGTGACAATGATGGAACGCCTGATTATCTAGATCTGGATAGCGATAATGATGGCGAGTCTGATGTCGCTGAAGCGGGAGGTACCGATGCGAATAACGATGGGAAACAAGATGGAGGGACAGACGCCGATGGAGACGGCCTTGATGACAGCATAGATTCGGATCAAGGGGGAACGGCTTTACCTTTGACGGATACGGATAATGATAAGATTCCTGATTACCTTGAATCCGATGATGTAGATACCGATCAAAATAGTATCGCGAACGAATTCGATGCCAATGATGATGAGATAGTTTAAGCACCAGCAATGAGTGCCCTTTCGGTTTACCTGGTCCAGCCTGTCCAGATGAGAATGGCGATGGAATTGCTGACAGCGCCGATTTGGATTCCGATGGTGATGATATTTCAGATGCTGTAGAAGGAGACACAGACACCGATGGCGACGGTACCCCTGATTATCTGGATTTGGATAGTGATGGCGATGGAGTTCCTGACTTTCAAGAAGGAAGCCATGTAGATACCGATGGGGATGGTATAGCGAATCAGTATGATCCAGATGATGACAACGATGGTATTCCAACGATTCTAGAGTCTAAAAAAGATACCGATGGGAATGGAGTGCCTCAGTACTTAGAAAATCTACAGCCCATTATAACATTGACTGCAGATTTAGGTAGTGATGTTCGTGTAGACTTTACGACAACGAATTTTAACACCTACAGTGTGCAGTGGACTACCAATGATTTACGTGTAGCAGAGTGGAATACGTTGCCCGGCGGTGGGAATCTATTAAATATACAAGGAAACTTTTCATTAACGGTTATGGACCAAGAGGCAACAAACGCACCTATCAAATTTTATAGGGCATTTTTGCACCCGTAGAGACTTGATGTTCTCCTGGGCCGTTATGCGACCCCAGGAGAGGGGTGTAACGTGACGGAAAGCTGTCACGAAGAAAGGATTTATCTATATCCAGCTGCAGCTATCCCTATCGGAACCTTGAATCGAAAATCCCATTTATAATTCCCCAATGATCTCTTCAAGAATATCCTCTATCGTAACCAAGCCAATAACTTGTGAATGTCGGTTGTGAACAAGAGCCATGGGATTGTGAGAGATTCGCATGCGAGGAAGAATTTCATCAGCAGGGGTTTCTGAAGATATGTATTGTGGAGGACGCATATAGTCTTCTGTCTCTTTGTTACCATGCTTTTTGTCTATGACGACATCATGAATATGTACAATACCAATAAATCGTTTTGCTTCTAGATCATAAACGGGGAGTCGACTCGTTTGTTTTTTGCGGGCTAACTCCAACAGGTCGAATGTAGAGGTCTCCGTATCAACGAAAACCATACGATCACGTGGAATCATAATTTTTTCACACGTTTTTTGTGTCAATTCAAGTACACTGTTAATCATGCGATGCTTTTTTGAGGATAGCGTGCCGGTCTTTTTACTTTCATGTGCTAGGTGTTTTAACTCATCGAGCGTAATAAAAGGTTTTTTGATCCTCTCTTTTGGGGGGGGGACAGGAATAAAACATCTAGAAAGGAAAAGGGCAGCACGACTCATCGGGTAAAAAAGAACCGTATTAAATTTAAGGGCTTTTGCAAAAGGAAGCGTCCTTTCGGCCGGTAAACTTTGGAACCATGCTTTTGGGAGGTATTCTCCAAAGACTAACATGACTATGGTTAGAACAACATAGGCGATAGAAGAACCCGCAGTCCCCATCCACTGAGTGCCTAAACTGATAGCTACGACCGAAGCAATAACATTACAAAGATTATTTCCTACTAATGTGGTGCCCAACAAATGGTCAGGATGCAATGCAAAGGTTTCCAGTATTTTTGCGTGGAGCACCTTTTTTCGAACCATATGACGTAGACGTAGTGGATTGATGGCGACAATTCCCGTTTCTAGACCGGAATAAAAGGCAGAGCCTATAATACCAAGTATAACAATAAAAAATTGTGCAAAGTCGTTCATGGTTTTTCGTTGAGTTTTATCATTTCGATAAGGTCAATGCGGTTCTTGCGCATTTTTCTGATTGAGATTTTGAAGGGGGGTGTTTCCAGGATATCACCAGGACGGGGAAGCCGTTCCATTTTAGCCATAATCCATCCTGAAATACGAGTCGCTCCTTTATCTTCAACATCAATTTCTAATTCATCACGGAGTTTTTCTAGGCTTATTTGGCCATCCATGATCCACTGATCGGGTCCTATCTTTTCAAAAAAAAGTTCGTGCACAGCTTGTTCATCATCGATGTCTCCTGTAATTTCTTCAAGAATATCGCCTCGTGTAATAACCCCTGCAGTGCCTCCATATTCGTCTACAACAATCGCTGTTCGTTTCTGTTCTCGCAAAAACTGGTCTAAAAGGCGATCCAGAGGACACGCTTCAGGAACATAAAAAGGAGGTAACCATGCTTGCTCAATACGCAGCTCAGGATCCAGGAAATAATGTCGTACATCGAGAAGACCTATAACATTGTCTAATTGCTTTCGATAAAGAAGAACGTGTCTAACATACGTCTGGGCTAAAATCGCTGTGCTGTTTTTTTGTGAGTCGTCAAGATCCAACGCTGTGACGTCGACACGTGGTGTCATCACATCCCTTGCCTGTAAATTCTCCAAGCGAATGATTCCTTTGACCATGTGGTGTTCTTCGGAGTCAAGAATGCCTGTCTCGCCGCTTATATCGACGACCGTTGAAAATTCATCATCCGAGAGGGTCCGTCCTTTAGGGAGAAAAAGGTGAGAAGAAGCCTGGGTTATCTGTTCCAGGATTAAACGGAACGGTCCGAATACATAGATAAAAAAATGAAGCAAAGGCGCATAGCGTGTCGCTAAAACTTCTGGATATACAACGGCAATGCGTTTAGGCCCTATTTCGCCAAAAATAATTAGAAAAAATAGGGATGAAGCAATCGCTATTTCTTCTGTATGCTCGATAAATAGTGTTCGAATTAAAAAGTAGGTAACCGCCGATATCGCAACATTAACAAGCGTGTTGCCTATCAATAAAGTAGACAATAAGCGAGTGGGTGAGGAGAGGATCCATTCTACCCGTTGGGCTTTAGAAGGGGACGTGCGTGTTAATTCTCTTACTTTTAATGAGGTTAGGGAAAAGTAAGCGACTTCAGCACTAGAAAAAAAAGCGGAGAGAAGTAGAAGGCATAAAAGGCATAAGCCGTGTAGTGAAATTAGGGTTATCATAACTCGTTCTTGATCTACAGTAATTATAGCGTAAAGTGATTATCCTATGAAAGAAAATTTAATGTGGGTAATCATGGTTTTTGGGATAAGCCTTATAGGACTTGGATTAGGATGTGGCCAAGGAAACAACGATCGGCATTTTAGAAAAGGACTTCGCGCTTTTGGACAAGGGAAATATGTTCATGCCAAAGCCGCGTTTGAAAAGTCGACTAATAAACACCTGGGTGAACATAAAAAAAATAGTATCAGCTACAATTATTTGGGGTTATCTTATTGGAAATTGGGTGAACTAGAACGTGCTATTGATGCCTTTGAAAATAGTAGGACATTAAATCCTGACTTAATGGAACCTCATTACAATTTGGGTATTCTTTTGTATCAGAGCGGAGATGCCCATGAGGCCGAGACCCTATTAGGCGAAGCAGGGTTAATACATGGTAGTGATCCTCGTCCTTTGGAGTATCTAGGACACATTCATTCGGTCGCAACGAACTGGCCAAAAAGTCGGCGTATGCTATATGAAGCCCTTGCGCGGGCCCCCCAGTCTCCTCGTGTTTTAACCGCCTTGTCTTTGGCAGAACTCTATGCCGAAGGACCTCCTTCTGCTGTATCCTATTTGATGGAAGCGCTGGGCGTTGACTCCACCTATCCTCCCGCTTTGTTTAACTTGGCCCTCATTTACGAGCATTGGTTAAAAGACAATGAGCAGGCAATGGCCTTTTACCAAAAGTATCTTGACCATGCGGCTGACGTTTCTCAAATCGAGCAAGCAAAGGGTGCATTAAATAAATTATTAAAATCCGAAGCGGATTCACAACCTCGCCCAAAAAATGAGGTGTATATAGCCAAAAAGGGTTCTTCTGTAACTGTCAAAGATCTCCTTAAAAAGGCTCGGAAAGTGCACAAAACAGGAGGCGTTAAAAAAGCCTTGGAGCTTTGTTTGCAAGCCGACAACCTCGCCCAAAAAATCCACAATAAACCGTTACGGGAGAAATCCTTAAATCTAGCTGTTAAGCTTTGCTTTGATCAAGCCAAGACCTATCTGGCTGTAGGTCAATTTTTGGAAGAAGAAGGAAAGGTTCAAGAGGCTCTAAATGCTTTTAAACAAGCAGTGACCTTAGATCCTACATTACCCAAGGCTTATATTGCTTTAGCTCAAACAGCGATCAAAATAGAGGAATATGATACAGCCGTATATGCGTTAAGAAAAGCCGTCCGTCTCGATAAAATAAAGCCAGACCTGTTGTGGTCACTTGCTACTGTATATGATCAGTACCTCGCATTAAAACAGCAAGCGGTTAAGACCTATTATGAATTTGAGCGGCTTTTCCCAAGCGATCCCCGCGTTTTAAAAGCACGTAAAAGGCTACAAGAACTAAGACCGATAACGGCAGAAGCGCAACCTTATCCTGACCTCAATCCTACCCAAGGAACCCTATCGACAAATCGTCTTGACTTTTCTAAAAAAGAGGGCTTTCAAAGAAAACTAAAGTTTAGAAACCCTAGACCCATTAACAAAAACGCAGCGGTTCAAGCCTATAATCGAGGGACCGTTTATCAAGAACGAAAAGATTGGGATCGCGCTATCTACTATTATACACGTGCCATCGAAAATGATGATACCTTTGTAACCGCTTTCTATAATTTAGGGCTGGCGTATCGTGCAAAAGGGGATTTTGCTTTATCGAAAGATGCCTATTTATACGCAATAAAGCTACGCCCTGATATGGCGAATGCACGCTACAATCTTGCCCTTATTTATTCCGATTTACGTCAAGATTCAGCCGCGCTAAAGCATTTAAAAGAAATCATTAAAAGAACGCCGAGTTATGGGCCGGCACATCATTTGATCGGCCTCGTCTATGCTAAAAAAAAATCCACCTATCCATTGGCTAAAAAGCATTATCAACAGTTTCTTCAGTTAGCTCCCGATGATGCTTCAGCATCTTCAATGCGTCGTTGGCTGGAAACCCATTAATGCGAAGGTGAGCTATGAAAAAGAAAAAAAAATCGATAGGCGTATGGGGCCTTCTTCTCGTGGGAATAGGTTCATGGCCAGGTTACCTTGAAGCACGTAGCTCTAAACCTGATCGGGAGCTGATATGGACATCTGGTCAAGCCGCTTTAGACGATGGTTTGTACGACCTCGCTGAGAAATATTTTGAGACGTATCTAAAGACAAAATTATCTAAACCTAAAAAAGCAAAAGCGGTTCTTCATTTAGCTCATGCGTATTATGGGCAAAAACGATTCGAAGATGTGATTGATCTATTAACGAAACATCACAAATTAGGAACCAAAGCAAAATTGCGATCAGGGTTTCTCTTATGGATGGCCAAGGCTCACTATCAATTGGGCTATTATGATGATGTTGAAAAAACACTGGGGAAAATAAAGAAATTCAAATCAAAGGTCTATTACAAACAAAGCCTTCGTTTACTCGCCAAAAATTATGTGGCTACCAAAAGAGCTATAGAAGCGGTAGCCATATTTGAAGAATTCTATAAACAATACCCCGATGATCGTGAGGCCCCTGAAAATCTTCTAGAATGGTCAGTAGTTTTGATGGGCCAAGACGATCAAGAAAGATCCTTGTCTATACTGCAAATGCTTACAAATGAATATCCAGATAACGCGATAACATATACTGCTCAATTATGGATCGCTCGCATCTTTGTAGAGCAAGTTCGAATGAGAGAAGCCAAACAGTTGTTAGAAACATTGGTAAACGAAGGTAAGGTCGAGGCGAATATACGTGCAAATGCAGGACTCGTATTAGCCAGTATTTATGAAAGTCAGACGAACACAACAGATGCTATAGACGTTTTAGAATCTGCTGAGATGATTGCCAACGATCCTGAATTCATCGCGCAGAGTAAAGCAGCGCGTGCCCGATTAATGGTTAAAGCAGGTGACATAGACAAGAGTATTAAACTATTACATGAAGGCGTACAGGGCATGGCTGATGAAAAAATAGGCGCCCAAACCCAACTAGACTTTGCTCAATTATTGTTAAACCTAAAAGCGTATGAGCAGGCAAATACAGAATTCCAAAACTATTTGGAGGGGTTTTCTTTTGAAGAAGGGGAACCCTATGCACTGCTAGGTAAAGGATGGAGTTTTTTGGAATTGACTCGTTATGCGGAAGCTGCTACAGCCTTTGAAAAAGCCTATGATTTACTCGATACCCCTTCCGAAAAGTCAGAAGCTCTGTTAAGCGCAGCGGATGCGCATTTTACCGATAGACAGTATGCGCAAGCACATGACACCTATGCTAAATTTGTGCAACAGTTTCCTGATGATCCTGCTCGATCACGAGTTACCTTTAACAGGGGTGTATGTCTAGCGCAAATGGGGAAACTAGATCTAGCCCAAAAAACATTTGAAACAGTAAAAGATACACATTCTTCAGATTCCTTCTCTGAACGAGCGGCTATTCGTCTTGCTGTCTTAAAAGAGGACCAAGGCCTTTGGGATGATGCATTGATGACGTATGAAGAGATCCTGAAAGAGTATCCCGACGGACCCTTTTATGTCCTCTCCTTACATAGTAACGGACTGATTCGATATCGGTTGGGTGCATTTAAAGAGGCGCTTCTTCGTTTCAACCAGGTTATAGAACAATTTCCCGAAAGTGAGTTTGCAGATCATGCGTTTTATATGAAAGGATGGTGTTTATATCTATTAAACGAAAACGAAAATGCCTTAACCGTCTTCCGAGATTTTCTGCAAACATACCCGACATCTAAATGGGCGTCCGACGCCCTCTTTTCCCTGGCTGAGTATTACTATAATTCCAGCCAATATTCTGAAGCAGAAAAGAAATTTGCTGAAGTAGCAGATCAATTCCCTGAACATGATCTAGCAGACGAAGCGCTATTTTGGGCGGGGCGATCTGCATCCGCTCAAAAAGAATACCTTCGTGCGATTGATTACTATAACAAACTGGCTAAAACGTATCCAAACAGTTCTAAGTTGCCAGAAGCACGTTTTGCACATGGAGATGCCTTAAGTGAACTAGGCGAGTTTTCCAGCGCTATTTTGATCTTTGAAGAAATTATAAAAAAGAATCCCGATAGCTATCTAATCAACCGAGCGTGGGGACGGAAGGGTGATTGTCAATTTACGTTAGGTGTCAAAGACCAAAGTCGTTATAAAGAAGCGTTGCTTTCTTATCAGACGGTATTGGAGACTCCTTCTGCTTCACAGGATTTAAAGTTACAAACTGAATACAAGACAGGACGTTGTTATGAAAAAATGAAGGACATAAACAAAGCTTTTGAGCATTATATGAATGTCGTTTATGAGTACCTTGCTTTGCGCAAGCAAGGTCAATCGCTAGACTCATTATGGTTTACACGGGCTGTATTTGCCGCGGGAGGCATTAAAGAAAAGGAATCTTTATGGAGAGATGCCGTTAATGTTTATAAGCGTCTAGTGTCAGCCAATGTTCCTGCAGCAGGAGAAGCCCAGAAGCGGATTCAAAAGATACGTTTTGAGCATTGGGTCTTGTTTTAGGTCAAAGATTGAAGAGTCAAAAGTTGAAGGTTTGAAGGTGTGTAGAGACTTTTCGACTTTTGACGTGCGACCCTTTAATCTGCCGAGTTGACGTTTCAATAGAATGTAATATGATGTACGAATTATCTTTAGACAGAACCGTTAACTAAAGGGAAACGATGTTAGCACTTATAGAAAGAGGTGGGCCTATCATGTGGTTCATCCTGGCAGGTAGCCTGATAGCCGTCATCATTTTTTTTGAACGGTTTTTGTCCCTCCATCGTACCCATATTAAAACAGATGACTTTTTAAAGGGCATATACAATATCCTTAAAAAAGGTAACTTTGTTGAGGCCATCAGTATTTGTGAAGAAACGCCAGGGCCGGTTGCCCATATTGTGCGGACCGCTGTTTTGTACCATGACAAAAGTAGGGAGGAAATGCGGCGAATGGTCGTAGAGTCAGGGCGAGAAGAGATTCCTCGCTTAGAACGTAATTTAGCGATGTTGGCCACCATTGGAAAAATAACACCTTTACTCGGTCTTTTAGGAACGATTATCGGTATGATCAGCTCATTAATAATCATTGATCAAAAAGCGCCGTTAATTCATTCAGGGGATTTGGCTTCAGGATTATGGCAGGCTTTGATCTCAACCGCGGCCGGGTTGGTGGTGGCTATCCCTACATATGCAGGATACAATTTACTGATAACTCGTATAGAGACAATTGTGTTAGACATGGAACGAGCGGCATCTGATATTGTTTCTTTTTTTACAACGAATCTTCTTCATAAAACACCCATGGTCAAAAAACGTGAGCCCGACAGAGCAGCCCATATATGATCGTATTAACTATTTTCGCGGGCAATATACACCTAAACATAGACTGGCCTGTAATCTGATAGATAGTGCACCTTTTATAGATGTCATATTGATCATCTTCCTTTTTTTTATCATGAACTCCTCGTTTGTCTTACAACCGGGGATCAAGATCAATTTACCCACAACACCTTTTTTGTCGGGTACAAAATATGGGACCATGATTGTAACGCTATCTCAAGAAGACATGGTTTTTTTTAATGACGAACGAACCACGCTAAACGGTTTAGCCTCCGCCTTTTCTCAAGCTCATCATCAAGACCCTGATGGGACGTTAATCATCGAAGCAGACGGTCGTGTTTCTCATGACACGCTTGTGGGGATTTATAACATGGCCATTGAAGTGGGCATTAAAGAGGTGGTGCTAGCAACGCGTTCTCGGTGAGAACGCGTTGCTATGATTGTTTATTATTTATTGATTGTTGATCATTGATGTCTAAAAGAAAAGATGTGTATAGAAGAATTTTTGTATGGGTCATTGCTATCACTTTTAGTGTGGTTTGGCATGGGGTGTGGGTGGTTTTTTTAAAGCCGGAATCAACCGTGCATTATGTCCCCATTCCCTCTGAAGCTAAAGTGTTTTACATGCCTTGGTCTAACGATAAACAAGCAGAGACTCAGGTTGATATCCGGCGCGTATGGTCTCCGGATCTTTTTGCGTTACCTTCTTCAATAGGGTTTAGTCAGCCTCTGTTTAGTAAGGACATTAATATTCAACCTTCGTTAACAGTGCCCTCCGCAGCTAGAAGCTCGTTTCCATCTAGAGATGACTATGTATATAATAAAAAAATGGTAAACATGCCCTCTTTCTCGAATGTTTCTTTAGAAGTTGAAAACTATTTATCCGTATCGCCTGCTTTGGTTGAGGACCCTTTTTATTTTGCTGTGGATCAGACGTCTATCCCATCGTTAATCATTGACTACCTTAATGGCTTTTCCGAAGCAGATTTTTTGGAAAAGGATCTCCCGCCTGTAGAAAAAGTGGGCGCGTTTCCTTGGGAAATGATTGCATACCTTCAAGCAGGGAATAGCGGGATTATCGAGCATGTTATGATTGAGCAACCTGCCGTAGATGCTAAAGTAAATATATTACTCACCCGTTACTTTTATCGGTGGCGGCTGGGAAAAAAAATCTGTCCCTGTGAAGGACGTGTCTTGATCCGATATACGGGGGATTTGAACCCAAATAATCGCCGGGTTTCTCAGGAGAATACGTGATGGAAGTTTCTTATTCGGTCTTTTTTTTGCTGCCACTCTCTTGTGCCCTGGTCGGGCTATTTTTGTACTGGTGTTTTTACGAGATGACCCGGTTTGCTTCCAGTAAACCGCAGGCGGGAAAAGTTTATCGTTGCCAAGTTTGTATACACGTCTATTTGGATAGCCGAGATGTTCCTTTAGCGCGTTGTACCCGATGCGGCTGCTTAAATGAAGCCGTGAAAAGATAAGCGGAATAGAACCATAATGTCTAATGACAAAATAAGAGGAAGTCGAATGATTTCCAAGACCTTTAGTAGACATTAATCATTAGGGCTTATGGTTCCTTAAGGTCCGCGTTATTCCAAAATGACACGATAAAACTTGATCGGGGCTGTGGCTGTTGCGTTTTGGTCGGTTATCGTTATCGAGCTGTTTCCAAAAATGTTTAATAGACGGTTAGCGCCTGTGATCCATGGACTTTCCACTAAATTGGTGGTGTATTGCCAGCCATAGTAGTTGAAATTAGTGGTGCTAAAGGTCCAGATGATGGTCTGATTATTTTCTGTGAGGTTGAGTATGGATGGATTAATGTTCTGTAAATATTGTGGAACGCCATCTCCATCTGTATCGCCCTTGGATTCTTGAACAGTCGGAATCCCATCTCCATCATCATCGGTATCATTATTATTGGTCAATCCATCTCCATCAAGGTCTGCATCATTATTTTCTTGCGCATCTGGAACGCCGTCACCATCGCTATCTTGAAGCGTATACGTAATGGTCCCAGAGTCAGGGAATGTTTCTAAGGCATCTATTAATCCGTTTGCTCCAAAAGTGTTCGTAGGATCAATCACACAATTGGTATCCATATCCAATGCCATCGAGTTGGTGATACCAGATTCATGTAAGTCGCAGATACTGTCCCCGTCGCTGTTAAGATCGAGGTAGTTAGGAATCCCGTCTCCATCACTATCCGTATTGCTTTCTAAGTAATTGGCAATCCCATCTCCATCATCATCAGGGCAGGCAATGCCTGGAAGTCCTAACGGGCATTCATTGCTAGAGTGCTTCACGATTGAGGTGTCGCGATGTAGCACGAAGAAAACCAGCCGATTACCTCGTCGGGAGAAACCTCTTCGAACGCTTGTGTGAGCGCTTCAGATAGTTCCTGCTGACTGCGGGCTGCAAGGCTGCCCAACCGATTCTTTATCTTGTCCCACATTTTTTCAATGGGGTTGGAATCGGGGCTGTAGGGTGGAAGGAATCTTACATGGCCCCACATGACTCAATGAGTTCAATGACCCTGGGATTGTAATGGACGCAAAGATTGTCCATGATGACGATGTCTTCAGGTGAAAGAGTCGGGAGAAAAACCCGGCGAATATATTCTCCAAAAACAGCCGTCTCTGTCGCCCCCTCCCCCTCCATGGCCGCTGTTGTTCCGTCCAGGCGGACCGAAAAAATCAAGGTGGTGGTACACCAATGTCCATGAGGTGTTTTGGCAAAAAGCCTGTTCCCGCCCAACGCCCGGCCCCGCAGACGAGTCATATTCGTTTTCGCCCCAGATTCATCAATAAAGACAAGGCGACTTGGATCAAGTTTGGCCACCTCTTGGATCCACTGCTTTCTCAAGAGATTTACATCCGCCCGGTCTTGCTCGCTGGCGTGAAGCGTTTCTTTTATACCGGTAGCCCAACCGATTCAACGCCCGCTGTACGGCCATGATCGACCCCTTCACGCCGCTCATGTTCTTGAGTTCTTCAAGCGTTGCCGGGATGTTTGCCCCCCAGTTGAGCCAACGCCTTGAGCTGCTTTCCGCTGTAGAGGGCCTGACGATGCCCACGCGGTCGGGGAGCGGTCTGTCCGGTTTCGTTGAAACGAGAGAGCCCACGCTGAAACGTTCTAAGATCTACACGATAAGAAGATGCGATATCGGCCTGGGAACCTTTGCCCATTTTGTAGGCATCTATCGCACGCCGCCGGATTTCTGCTAGCGAGGCATTTCAATCGTTAAATACTCTAGTATTAAGAGTGTCTCCGTTATCATTATTGTCTAGATGATTAAGAGTCAAATTTTGATCGGTATCGGTTTGATTAGACTCTAAATAATCTGGAATACCATCATTATCCGAATCCGTTAAAGGTAGAGACGTTCCACCATTATTCGGGTCGACGCTGTTGACAAGCCCATCCGCATCGGTGTCTACCCCTTCGATGTCTGCTTGCCCATTAAAGTTTGCATCGGTTCCACCTGCTTCAAGCACATCAAACAAGCCGTCTCCATCACTATCTAGATCGAGATAGTCCGGAACTCCATCCTGATCTGTATCAACAGATCTCTCTACTAAATCAGGGATTCCATCCCCATCTGTATCTGCATCTGCATCCTCTTAATCCGTTTTGCCGTCAAAATCCTGATCATTGGTGTCGCTTTCAAGGTAATTGGGAATTCCATCGTTATTGGTATCTGGACAGGGTGCTCCGGGTAACCCTTTGGGACATTCGGCACTTGTACTTTGACTGTCTCCATCATCATTATCATCTTGTTGGTTAACCAATTCATCTAAATCCGTGTCTGCAATAGCGGATTCTAGATAATCCACAATGCCATCGCTGTCCGCATCGAGAAGCGTTAAGGCTGTGCCGCCTTGATCTGGATCCACGCTATCATCAAGACCGTCGGAATCATTATCGGTTGTGAGATCCAAAATGCCGCCATTGTTTGTATCGGTTACACCCGCTTCTGTTACATCAAAGAGTCTATCTCCATCACTATCTAGGTCGAGATAGTCTGGCACTCCGTCATTATCGGTATCCACGGTGCCTTCGACAGCATCTGGAATGCCATCGCCATCTGAATCAAGGTCATTGTTATTGTTTGTCGTATCTCCATCGGGATTGCTCGTATTGCTTTCTAAATAGTTGGGAATATTATCGCCATCAGTATCGTCAGGAAGGGTTGCTGGATTTCCGTCCCCATCCAGATTACTATCTTCTGCAGCCGTTGGGGTTCCATCCCCATCATCGTCTGGATCGTTAGGGTTTAAGAGTCCATCGAGGTCGGTATCGACAGTAGGTTCCTGTGCGTTTAATACCCCATCCCCATCGCTATCGAGATCGAGGAAGTCCGGTGTCCCATCTTGATCCGTATCTGTGTTGCTGTCGCCTTCGAGGTTATTGGGGATCCCGTCATTATCCGCATCTAGATCTAGCGCATCAGGTACCCCATCAATGTCGGTATCCTGGTTCGTGTTTACATAAAATCCTGCATCGATACTTTGATTTAGAGCGCCGAGTCCTAATACAATGGAGAAACGGCTATTATTTGTATCGATATCGCTCAGAGAATCATCTGTTCCCGTATCTTGTGGAGAGTGTAGATAGCCTGTCGGTGGTGTTACGACAATGGTATAACCTCCAGATACAAGATTATTAAATCTTTAGATTCCATTTGTATCAGTGCTATTTGTGCTAATAGGCGCGGCCGCTTCATTAGTATATAAATAGATGGGTACATTCGCTAATCCGGGCTCGCCCACATCTTGAATGCCATCGGCATCAAGATCGTTCCATACAAAGTCACCAATCGAAGCCGATTGCGTTAGCCCTACATCGATGGTTAAATTGGTTTCTCCTATACTAATTAGAGAAAGGTGCGGTGAATCCTAATGCGTTAGTTGTGTCAATGGCTATTACATCGCTATCGAGTGTGTCGTCACTACCTTGATCTCCAGACGAGAAACGAAACTGTGGTAAAAGACCAAACCCAACCATATAATTGCTGCCTTGAGACACTCCGGTAAAGGTGTATAAACCGGATGCCGAAGTCGCAAGAGGTATGGCGACTTCATTGGTTACACCGGAGCTAATTTTGTATAAACGAACCAATACATTTTGTAGCCCTGGTTCACCTGGGTCCTGTATCTCGTTTAAGTTAAGATCATTCCAAGCGAAGTTACCGATGACCCCCTTTTCAAGATTATCGGATATATCAATCGTGGATGAATTGTTTGTTGTATTCAGGTCTAATGTTTGGCTAGTTACGGTAGTTGTATTCGTATAATTTCCTATGGGGTTTATCGTAGCCATAAACGTTAGCTGTGTGCTTATATTGGCTGGCAAGGTGTTAAGCGTCCATAATAAAGGGGTATCACCTCCCATGATACTTCCTACGTTATAGGTATATCCATCAAGTACCATATCCGATACAAGAATGCCTGCTGCAGTACTGAGATCGGCATTGGTGACTGTAATGGTAAAGGTGGCATCACTACCCACAATCGGTTGGGCGGGACTAATTGATTTTAATACGGCTACATCGGCTACTGGAATCACATCGCTGGGAACAATGGTTGGCGCTCCGTTCGCATTTGGATCGATAATCGATAGAGGTAAAGAGGCCGTAACGGTGTTGGTATAATTTCCTTGGGCTTGTACGGTCGCTTGAAACCCTAATACTTCAACTTGTCCATTGGTCAATGTGTTGATCATCCAAGATAATGCTGGGGGGAATGTTGCATCAGGGCTATCACTTCCGGTAATACTTCCAGGTATATACGTATACTCATTGGGTATATTGTCAGCGATTGAAAGCGTAGTTGCGGTATTAGGTCCCGCATTACTGACTATAATGGTGAAGGTAACGTTGGACCCGACAATGGGATTAGTTGGACTCATACTCCTGAAGAGCTGTAAATCAGCTGCAGCTATAATGGTGCTAGGGAGGACAGTATCTGTGTTGTTCGCTGTATTTAAATCAAACGTAGATGAGGTCAGGGTAGCCGTATTGGTTTCGTTACCGCTAGGTTGAACGAGTGCATTGAAAGAGAGGGTTCTTGAAGCGCCTGCGGAAAGATTGGTTAGCGTCCATGTTAACCCAGAACCGGTGGGGTCTGTTTGAGTATTGCTGTCGCCGCCGCTAATTGAGTTACTTACATAGGCATATCGACTTTGCATTATATCAACTACGCTGACATTCAACGAGGCTTCAGGGCCTAGATTTGTCACGGTAAGGGTAAAGGTCACTGTGTTTCCTACGACGGGATTGGTTGGGTTCATGGTTTTAATGATTTGTAAGTCGGTTTGATCTGAAACAATGACTTGAGTATCGTAATCATCTTCCATCTCGTTACCGGGTGTAGAATCTGGGTCAAATTCATCTACAGCGGTTACTTCTGCTGCATTCGTAAAAGCATTAGCGCTTATAGCGATGCCTGTAATCGTTAAAGCAGCTGCCGCATTCGTAGATAAGGTAGGTATACTCCAGTTCGTACCATCAAAACTTCCTTGAAGGGTTGATGAAGTGGTATTGCTTAATTCTAAAGGAAGATTATCTGTTACCACAATGTTATTTGCTGTATTAGGTCCACTGTTTGTTAAAATAAGAGAAAATACAATCGTGTCATTTATATTCGGAGATGAATTGTTGACTGTCTTTGTGAGTGCGAGATCCGCTTGTCGGGGCATAATACTGACGAAGGTATAATCATCCCCGGTCCCATCATTAGGTGTGGAGTCTGGGTCGAATTGGTCTGCTCTAGTGACTTGAGCTATGTTTGTAAAGGTGTTAGCGCTGTTTACAGTTCCTGTTAACGTTAATATAGCACTGCCTCCATTCGTAATGGTTCCTACCTCCCATGTGGGGTTCACAAAAAAACCTTGGCTTACGGTACTTGAGATGTTTATTAACTCTGATGGCACAGTCTCTTCTACAAAGACTTGGGCCACATCAGCTGATCTACTATTCGTTATGGTTACCGTATAGACAATCGTGTCATTTACGTTCGGGGCCGAATTGTTAACCGTTTTGGTCAATGGCAAATCGGCTTGTAAAGGAGCGACAATCGCTTCATCTTGGTCATCTTCAGCCGCTACATTATTATTTGGCGTGGAGTCCGGATCCGATTGAGTGACCAGTGCCACTTGGGCCGTATTGGTAAATGCGGAGCCACTATTCACTGTTCCGGTAATCGTTAACGTTGCGCTACTCCCATTATTAAGGGTTCCAATAATCCATGATGAACCCGCAAAAGAACCTTGGCTGACTCCACTTGTGACATTAATTAACTCCGATGGAAGGTTCTCTTGTGCAGCGACACTATTTGCGCTATTGGGTCCGCTATTCAAAACTGTCACTGTATATATAATCGTGTCGTTGATTTTAGGAGCAGGATTGTTCACTGTTTTTGTAAGAGAGAGGTCCGCTTGCTGAGAAGTAACAATCGCTTCATCTTGATCATCTTCAGCGGGTACACTATTGCTGGGCGTTGAATCCGGATCAAATTGATCTGTGGAAATGACTTCAGCTATATTTGTAAAAGTTACGCTGTTATGAACGGTTCCCGTAATCATTAGAGTCGCCGTATTGCCATTATTGATGTCTCCGACTGTCCAGGTTCCACCTATAAATGTGCCTTGATCCACGTCTATGGTTACATTAGTCAATACGGTAGGTATGCTATCCTGTATTACTATGTTATTTGCATGACCTGGACCATTATTGATTAGGTTAAGGGTGTAGATGATCGTGTCGTTGATGTTCAGAGTCGGATCATTCACTCCTTTGGATAAAGCAAGATCCGCTTGTAGGGGTGTGACTACCGTCATGGCAAAGTCATCGCCGATCCCATCGCTCGGTAACGAATCGATATCAAGTTCGTCGACGCTCATTACTTCAGAAATGTTTGTAGAGGTGGCAACGCTATTTACAGTCCCTGTGAGGACTAAGCTTGCAGCACTTCCGTTATTAAGTATTCCGACGTTCCAATTGGTTCCATCATAGATCCCTTGACTAGGCACGCTAATGACAAGCGTCAACTCAGATGGTGCCATCTCTTGTACGGTAATTCTTTCTGCACTGTAAGGTCCACTATTGGTGAGCGTGATAGTATATACTAGGGTGTCGTTTAGATTGGGGGTGCTACCATTGACTGTTTTAGTTAAAGAGAGATCAATAACTTCATTATTCACAAATGTGAAGAACTCTGTTCCCGTGTTGAAGGATACGGTGGTGGAGAGATGTGTGCCGTCATCGTTTAAAGCGGTGGATTGTAAAATTAAATGCCGCAAAAAATGGACCTGAGAGCTTCTGTTCATGCGGCGATCTCCAAATCGAAACACTCCTGTGCGGGTTTGTATTCTAGGATCTTGCGAGGATAGTTGTTAATCCATTTTTCAATCTCACCAATACGGTCGATGGTATATTTTCTGATGTTGTCTCCTTTGGCGACGAAACGACGAACCATACGGTTGGCATTTTCGTTGGAGCCTCGTTCCCAGGAAGAATACGGGTGAGCATAATAGAGTTTAACACATCTCTTTTTGCTAAATCCGGAACGTTCCATCTGCTCCACGTCGAGAAACTCGCTCCCGTTATCGGCTGTAATCGACTTGAACATCGATCTGAATGGGCCAACTCCCATCGATCTTTCGATCGCTTTGAGGGCCTGCAGAACCGATGCCTGTGTTTTATCCGAAAGTTTTCTCACCCTTAGCATTCGGGTCTTTCTTTCTACTAACGTCATTAAAACCGGTTTTGAAGTTCCTTTTCCGCCGACGATCAAATCCAATTCCCAGTGCCCAAATTCCTCGCGTTTTTCTACGGTCTTAGGTCGTTTTTCGATACTGGTCCTTCGGGCATGTTGCTTTTTAACCCGCTTAATAGCACGTCTTTTTCGTTTTATCCGTTTTCGTTTTTCCCATAGGGACTCGTTGCTCACCCCCGGGATGAGACCTTGGTCAATATAGGTATACAGCGTTTTTGTACTCACCGCTGCAGGTCTCTGCTCTTGTTTAAGCAAAGGAGCAACCACATCGGGTGAGCGTTTGTGAACAAGAATGTGCTCGCTGATAAACACGGCCGTTTCATGATGCTTTCCAAGCTTAAGCTCAGGTCCCTTGGCCGTCGCATTTAGATCATGAAGTTCCTGGGCTCGATCACTGCTGTATGCTTTCTTCTTTCGCAGCTCTGTATCGAAATGCTCTACCTCCCCACGTTTAATTTCGCGCTCTATGGTTCGACGATGCCTTCCCAGATAGCTGGCTATCTCCAAAGGACGTCCTCGGTTTTTGAGCATTGTTTCAATCATGATCCGTTCTTTCTGTGTCAAATGCTTGCCTTTTCGGGGATGAATACTACTCTTGATTTGTTCCATGTCTTTCTCCTTTTTTTGTCTTCTGTCGAGTTTTCAAATCTAGAAGATTTCGGCATGGAACACTCCTGTTTTACAATATCTTCTTTTGGGCATTTAATATTACAATTCTCACTGGTTGTGCTTCCTGTGGGAAAACTGCTAGAACTGCTAACAATAAGTGTTATAATGCCTGATGGTAGATCTGATTTGAGGGCTTGCAACATAACATTTTCGCCGGTCCCTGTTTGTTGGACAGACCAAACACGTGGGATTCCATTATTGTTGGTCCCTAGATAGTCCGCACTTAAAGAAGCGACACTGCCATTGTCATCTCCGAAAATCGTATAGTTTTGATCGGAAGGAAAGGTGTTCGTGTTTGATGCATTGTCTAATGCAATACTGCCTAATCCGATTGTTATGATTCCACTAGAAGATCGTTTTTGATTGAGATCACTCCTGTCCTCACGTGCAATGCCGGCTATGTTGTTGATGTACGCGCCCGAAAAAGACCGGACAACTGTACCCTCTGAGTCTTTATAATCATGTGATAGTGTAAACCCGTATTTGAGCGCCAGGTAGGTCTGAATCTGTTCAACTTCGTTTGCGGTTTGGGCGCCTACATAAACCACCAGCTCAGAGATTGCGCCATTTAAGTGGCAGGTGACTCCGCCTGGTGGATGCCTGCCAACCCATAAGGTTGGGCTTCCTCCGAATGAGGAGGTGGTACTATCGCTATCAATCTGAAAACCATTGCGCCTAATCTCTTGACCTACAGCAGATTGTGAAATGAGTGTCCAGGCGTAGTAGTCTCCATATTGCGTACCCGTGCTCGCAAAGGTTTGATTGGCCATTCGTCCTCCTGTTGCTATGTCCCCAGAATCCCAGTAAATTTTGTCATCGAACACATACCCAGGAAAAAAAGCGATCCTGTTTTGATCGGCTCCGGTTGTTGACGAGGAAAAAGCACCATTCCCGTTTCCTGCTTGAGTATCTGTTCTCATGACAATATAGGCATAAACATTATCGCCACTTGCCAAACTACTGCTAGAGTCGATCAGAAAATGGTTTGTCCCATCAAAGTCTATTGCTGGATTAAAATTAAGATCACTAGAGAGGAGGGTAGGTTGGCTACTAGCTGTTGCTTGTTCAGCGCCCCCTCCACTAGGATTCTGGTCAATCCAATTGGTTACACTCATATCGGATACTTGGACACCTTGATTGGCCTTGAAACCAAGCTGATAGATTGGCAGGTACACCACCTGGTGATTGGGCATAGATCATTTGGAGAGGTGTAAAAAAGAAGAAAGATGAAAAGGATACAATAACCTGAATCCGTCAGATAAAATCTGACGATTTTTCATTACCTGTTGGGCTAAAGCGGGGAGGATACCCGTATTCAAACAAACAACCCCACCCCAACAGGTGTGTATATGAAACAATATAAAATAAAGACTGGCAAGGGCGAACTCAACAGCACAAGCGGAAATCATCTTTGCGGCCTGCTGCTTGAGGATCATGCTCAACAGATTCTTCCCTCCAATTTTCAACCACGCCGCTCCGATGCGATCTCTGATCGGGAGATCCTCCTTACCCAGATCGGCTTACTTTGCAACGGTCGAACCGATTTCAATGATATCGACCTGTACCGGGGTGATGAGATTTTTATGAATGCCTTTGGACTTAAAAAGGGGAGTTAAAAAGGTAGCCTCTGAGCCGGTGTTCCGACGTCGTTTCGACGACCTGCCCCCAGCCAGAACCCATGTGGGGCTACGCAAACTCAACACCGAACTTCTTTCCTCGGGCCCCTTTGGTTAGGTAGATGTCGAAGGGCTTGATCTTGTTCCCGTCGATATCGATGTGAGCCCTTTGGATCACTCAGGCTCTTCGAAAGAAGGCGTTTCCTACACCTATAAGGGCTATGATGGTTACGCCCCGATATTTGCCTATGTGGGCACTCAAGGCCACATGCTTGAGTGCGAACTTCGACCTGGTAAACAACATTGTCAGTCGGGAACGACCGCGTTTATTGCCCGCAGCGTTGAAACGCTCCAAACCCTGGGCCTGGGTGGAAAATGTTTGCTTCGGCTTGATAGTGGCAACGCTGCGGCCGATAACTTCGACGCTTTTGGAGATCATTATTTTATCGTAAAGCGAAATCCTCGCCGCGAATGTCCTGAACAAATGCTGGCCCTTGCACGCCGAGTTGGAGACAAACAAGACAGTCGTGAAGGCAAGAACGTTTACACAGGCTTTTTCGATCATTTCCATCCCGGTGGTGACCAAAACCGCCCTTGTGTCCCGGTGGCCTTCGAAGTGATTGAACGCACCATCGATATCGATGGTCAGAAACTTCTGGTTCCTAAACTTGAGGTGAACACCTGGTGGACGAACCTCTCTTGTCGTGCCAAGACGGTGCTAGATCTCTATCATGGACATGGCCCCAGCGAGCAGTACCACAGTGAACTCAAAAGCGATCTTGATGTTGAGCGATTGCCTGTCCTGAAACTCACCTATTGGCAGGGAGTTCAACAAGTTGATATCCCAATTCTTTTGCCGTCTTCGCCATAGAAAAAAACCGTCTGGCTTTAAAATGTTCTTGGTACCTGGATCCGTCAGTTAAACGCGGTTTTCTGCACGAACCATTTGGGCCAAAAGGAATTACAAAAAAGCCTCGACGCACCCAGCGGGTGCGCCTGCGTTTTTTTGCAACCTTTTGCCTCCAAAGCATTCGCACAGAAATCCCACGTTTAACTGACGGATCCAGGTGGTAGACTTTTTCCCCCTCGTCTACATAATCTTGTCCGTAACGCAGCGTTCGATAAATGAGTATGGCCAGTTTACGTGCAAGAGCAAATACGGCCACGGCTCCACTCCTACGCCGAGCTACCCGACGATATTCAGCCCCTAAAGAGGAGTGTGATCGACTCAAAGAAACCGCCGCCATTCGCAAGATTCCAGCCACCCGATTTGAACCCGTACCACGAGGGGGCTTTTTCTTGAGAGCTTTTCCTCCAGAAATCCCCATCTTTGGACAAAGCCTCAACCAACTCACAAAATGTTTTTTCGAAGAAAAATCACTCAGATTAAATCCCACCTCGGTAAGTATGACTTGCGAAACTCCAGCGCTTATCCCATCAATACGCGTTAAATCTACTCCGGAAAATTGCCACAATATTTTTTGGTCTTCCTGCTCTCCTCGGTTACGTATCGCTTTTCGTTTAGCGGCTTTAGGATGCTCAGGGGCCTCTTTATTTTTCCGTTCTTGCGGAGTCATCGCTAACAACTCCTTGTGCAGTTCTTGCTCGTAATCGGTAATCTGTGCTTGGAGTTGGTCATAGAGCTTTAGGGCCATTTTAAGGTTAAACAAATGCTCTGATTTCCACGTACCGGTGAGGTGCTCAGCTATTTCTTCTTCGTTTTTTCCGCAACGAGAATCTCGCAAACGCGCAAGGACTTTGGGGTCACGTTGACCTTCAACAATCCCACGTACAATCGCTAAGCCTGTTTTCCCGGTAATATCTGTTAGGGCTCGATGAACTTGGACATTCATTTGATCCAAAGCCTTTTGCATCCAGTTGACGGTTTTGGAACGTTCCTCAACCAGATTGGCACATTGGCGAGTCAATGCGCGGCATCTACAAATGCCTTCACTCGGTCGAAAGGATCCATGTAATAGGCCACAGCTGTGTAGAAGCTGAATCCATTGACAGTCCTGTACATCGGTTTTACGACCCGGGACATGGCACAGTTCTCTGGCGTTGACCAAGATGGGCTCTATTCCAGAAGCCTCCAGCAGTTCGTACAAAGGGATCCAGTAAATCCCTGTACTTTCCATGGCCACCGACTTTACTCCTTGCTCTTGGAGCCAAGCGATCAGTCCGATTAATTGGGGTGTAGTGGATCGAAAAACACGCACGTTGGGTTCGCCGCTGATCAAGGCCGGACCACATACGTAATGCTCGCAAGCCCCCAAATCAATTCCAGCCACCTTCGGTTGGAGTATGGGTAAGCTTTGCACGGATCGTTTATTTACCTTTGTTTTTGATGCCGACATGATATCCTCCGGGTTGTGGTTAGTTGTGGAGGCTACGGCCCGAGGTGGCTATACAATGGATTCTGTCCTGGGGGAGTCGCCTGGAGCGCTCGCCAATGAATGATGGCCAACTCAGACCCAAACTTCGTATGGGGCACAAGGCACCAATATCTTTAGGGGGCTTAACTGCCGTAGCTTTCATGACATTTACACCTTACCGGACTCCAGTTTCAGCCCTGAATGATCCAGCAAAAAGACCATGCTGGTGGCGAAACTTCGAGGTATTTAATCAGCTTGCTCTATTGACCCAAGGCATCACCAAGCGCCTTGCCCATTTGGCTTTGAGGTAAATACCCCGGCTGCTTCTTCCTTAAAACTTTTTCAAGCCGATTCACAATCATCTTACTATAGCTCGCTCGTCGAGCTTCACGTAAAGCCCCACCGGATTTAGTTTTGCGCAGCTCGGTTTCGATCCGGTACAGGTGACCTATTTGCCCCAGCAACCAATACGCTGCCTGAAGCGATTCCTCTTTGGCTTCATAGATTTTCCGACGCGCAGGGGCCCAACAACCCACTAAAATAATCTCAGAGGCACTCTTTGGATAGCTTGAGGTAAGCTTCATCACACTGAACCGGACCGCTAAACCCTTCCAACATCGTTTTGAGACACTCGGCTGAACGAGACCTATGCCACTCATAGAATACATCCGAGCCCGGATGATGATACACCCATAAATAACTTTGTTGGCTTGTTCCTTTTGCTTCTTCGGATAAGTACTGAATCGGCGTTTCATCTATTTGCAAATATTCCGCCGCTTGTAAGGTCCTCCGCATATGGTTATAAATCGGTTTAAGCCAATCCGATACGATTCCAACCCAATCGCATATCGTTTTGCGCGAAAGGTGAATCCTGAATCGTTCTTGAAGAATTCGTTCCTGACGATACAAGGGGAAGTGATCTACATATTTTTTCAGAATAATATCGGTGAGCAAACTGACGCTTGCGTAGCTATTATCAATTAAACTAACTGGCGCAGGAGCTACGATAGGAGCCAGGCTTCGATCTGTTTTATGTTTGTACTTTCGACGAATGGTTCGATGAAGTTGGTAGCTCTGAGGAATCACTTGGAGCTTTTCTGTAATTTCTTGTCCAATGCAAGCATAGTCATCAGGAGTGGTCACCACCTCCGGAGGATCCACGTAGATTTCTACAACGACGGGTAAATCCTTGGGCAGAGAAGCATGTCTTTTGCGGGGCTTGGTCTTCGCTTTGGGGGGGATCGATCTTAACTTCTGGGGGGGCCTCTTGGGTTTCATCGCCGATCAAACCCAACAAGAGGTTGAGCTGGTTGGGATCAAGCTTTTCACTTTTGGAGCCGAACAAACGTTTGAGCAGTGCTTTTTTTTCTTGGTTAAGCAACTTGTTTTCAGCGCGTAAAACTTCAAGCTCGTCGGTTAATTCCGCTATGCGGCTGAGTGATTCTTCCAGGGGCTCTTGCATAGGGAGAACCCTACCAAACCTAGACAGACAAGGCGAAACTTAATCACGCAAAAACGTTAAAATGATCGCTGAGACCAGGGGCGCATAGAGGCCTGAAGAACTTTTTCGCAGATCAACCCGCTCGGTGGCCACATAGACTTTGAGCGATCCGGTCAAGTTGAGCATGAGCTGACCTCCCCAATCAAGGCGCTCAATTTTTCCAGGGGCTCGAGTTGATATACGGTGAGGGTGATGCCATTGGGCAACTTGACCTGCGCGATCATACTGGGGCCTAAAGGCAGATCGACACGTATAAATGTTTGCAATGAATCAGAAGACTTGATTTTTTGGAAGGCGCGCATGCTGGGTTTAAACCACGTTGGATTAGAGTTTCACGTTCCTGGCCAGATCGTCGCCGAGAAACACCGCTTCGCTTTTCCCGAGTTTTTATATTCATGCACCCGGTTTAGCACCCAGAACCCCACCTGTCTATGGGGTCGCCGCTCGGACGCTTACTGAAGATATCTACACTCAGGAAGCCAGATATCATTCCCGACGAAGAGAGAGGCACCTTAACGGTGCGATTGCATCATCTAACGAATCGAATATCGGCACGGGAACTGGTCCAACATCTCAATGACACCGACACGATTTACCCCAGCACAGATTTGCGGTTGCGCTACGAATTGGAGTCAGGATAAATCCGTGAGGTCAGGAAGTCTGACCTTGTTGTAGGGGGGTGCTTTTGAGATTAAAATTGGGGTAGGGATTACTTTCCAGACACTAATAAAAGAAGAAGGCCGATTACAGGTGTCAATACAATCGATCCGAAGAAATAGCCCCAGAAACCCATCTTGCGATTCATTCCCATGAGCGCAATAAGCAGACACAACAACAAATAAAGTGACACTAAAATTATTATATTCATCTTTTACCTCCTACGTTATTACAGATCATATATTGTCCCATCATTTTTGGATATCTTCAAGGCAAAATCACCTGCAGGTATTTTGACAGGTTTAATGATTCCGTCTTCTATTTTTTTAACGAAAATCTTTTTCCCTATAATGTCACCGTCAATATCAAAGGAGTAGTCCCCTAACAACCCTTTCCATCCCTCGTAGACTTTAAGGGTGGAAACCGCAACAATAGGCGTTGAACGTCCGCTTTTTTCATAAACTTGTGCCAGAATATGAACTGCTTCATAGGCTTGGGAAACCCAATAAGACGGTGGTCTCCCGTATCTTTTTTCGAATCTATGTATAAAAGCATAGGCCTTCTGATTCGCCTCGGTAATGAAAAGAGGCTCATAAACAGATGTCATGTAGGTTCCATTCGCATCATCGCCAGCCACCTTGAGAACCGTTGTATTATCTAACGTTTCACTACCGATAATCATTTTATTGCTCCCCATCTCTCGAATCTGTTTAATGAGATAAGAGGCACTCGTCACATAGTCTGCAATAACAATGGCATCGTAGTCAAGTTTAATAAACGCAGAAATAACCTCCCGCAGATCCTGTTCACCAGACCAGTAGGATTTTTCAAACACAATATTCAGCCTGTTTTGTTTTTGATCGAATTTCCATTCCAGAAAAATATCTTCGACATTTTGTCTAAACAGCTCGGCAAAACCGGTTGCGTATAAACTTCTTCCGTGGAGAAACACGATATTTTTCAACCCGAAAGAGAGGGCAAATTTTACAATCTCTCTAGAAAACTGTACATCCGTAGGAATCGTTCGGAATACATATGAGAACCCGTGTTCCGTAACATTGCGATGGGTAGCAACACAGGTAAAATACAGGATCCCATGACGTTCATAGGTGATCGAATCCCGTATCGCTCTTTGTGAACCTTTATAATCGAAAACAGCGACAATATTCTCATTTTTGGCCACCTTTTTCGCCGCATGAGGGTCACTATCATCAAACATATGGACTTTAATTTTCCTGCTACTTTTTTTCCCCTCGTGATGCATCAGGATCCCTCCGGCCTCATTGATTTCTTCCACGGCCATTAAAACTCCGTCCTGGAAATCAGTGCTCCCCTCCCAGGTAAGAGCCGCGATTTCAACCGGAGCTTCCTGAGCCGCAGAGGCCAAGGCCGTTCGTTTTTTTTGTGATGCGTCATATAGAAGAGAACTCTTTGATTTGAACCAGACATAGCCACCCCAAAGAATCAAGGCTGCGACTAAAAGCTTCATTACCTTTATCATAACCGAAATAAGCTTTTTCATGATATGTCGTTTTTTTCTCTAACGGTTTCCGGCCCCTAAGATAATAGGCATTCCTTCCGGTCCATTGCCGATCACGACCATTTTGCTATTGGTGGATGCTGCTAGCTGTCTGGTCGCTTCTATGCCTTTCCATTGCAGGATTAAATCGGTTAAAGAAGAGTTTACAATATCGTTATATCTTTTAATTCCATTCGCTGCTACTTTTTTTCTTTCGGCCTCTTGTTTTGCACGCATGATCCTGAAAACATAGGCTTTTGCTTTTTGTTCTTCCTTAAGTTTGACTTCAATGGCTGTAGTTATATATTCCGGCAATATGACTTTACGGATAATGACATCGTCAATAATAATATATCGTTGGATCACTTGTTCTAGAGCCTTATTGATAATTTTAGACAAAATAGCCCGTTTTGTCGTGTAGAGTTCGTCTGCGGTATAGTTACCAATGGTCGTTCGCAAAATGTTCTCTATTTCTGGAATCACAATGGCTTTGACATAACCAGGCCCCACTTTCTGGTGCAGGACACCCAGCAATTCATACTCTGGACTATAACGGATCGAGAGTTTAAGGTGGATGGTAAGTCCGTTTTTCGTAAGCACTTTAAGTTCAGGTTTTATTTGCTGAATGCGTACATTATAGATATACATCTTGTCCCATGGCGGAATAATATGAAAGCCTTCTCCGTAGACATGGTCTACAATGGTACCGCCAAAAAACCTTCGCCACAACACCGCTGCTTCACCGGGTTTAACAAAAATGAAAATGCTGGGAGCGAAAAATAGAAAAATTAAAAGAATAATCAATGAAGTGACAATAAAATGGGGGATAGACCTTCTGAAAATGGATATGCGTTTAGTTTTTTTCATTATGATCTATGGGTTTGTTTATAAAATTTTCTCGTAATTTTCACAGCAGAGGCAACGCTACTTCTATGTGTGGACTCTTCTGTTTATTTCTTTTCCCGCAATTAAAACGCTAAAAACTACGCCGTCTCTAGTCTTGTGTCAAGCTTGGTTCGATCCTGTTGATTTGATGAATTTTACGTCCAGATATGACTTCTTGTCGCATTTAAAAGCGGTGAGAAATCGTTTCTAAAACCCTATGCAGGCATTAGGTTATAAACTCTTTTTGTTTTTTCTCAATCTTACAAGACGGTATTTAAGCTCCCGTTCTTTGTACGCATCTATATGGATTGTATATGGTGATCCTTTGTTGATTCTATCTGCCTTTAGAACGCCGCGTTCGATCCAGTCATATACGACATTACGATCGACACCAAACTTATCCGCTACTTCCTTGACTGTCCACTTCTCCTTTTGCTTCAGTTCCATGGTTCGAGGCCTATTTCTCTTTAGAGAGTTGACTACTTCTTTCCCCTCTTTGAACATTTCGGTAAATTCTTCTTTCTCTTTTTTAGAGTTAAAGGTCAACAAGGTTCCACCCGATTCAAAATGTTTGATGAATACTTTGCCTACCCCATAGGTGAACGCCCCCGAAAAGATCGGCATGGTCACCGCTCCTACCGTCTGCCCCACGAGCGGAATCATTTTGATCAAGCCTGCCGCTGGCATAGATAACGAGGATGGGGCCAACCCACCCACCAATGAAGCAATGATATTCTTGCCTACGTTTTTTGAGAATTTTACCTCGTAGATATTGCAGAGTTGGCGAAGCATATTTAGTTGAAATCCAGTTACGGCGACCAGGTCAAGGACCGGAATCGGTACGAGCCCCGCCCCCGTCGTCCAGAGCATCGTATTCTTCACCACTTTATCTGCCGTAAGCATATTTAGGTTTAGATCTTGACGATCTATTTTTTCTTGGGTTGTTTCTTTTATTTCTTCTTTTTTTTTCATGTGTTATTCTCCAGTCTAATTTATGCTAGCACGAAGTTTAAGCCGATAGTTTACTTCTTCCTATATAATCTAAAGTCAACGCAATTCCCAGAAATAATATTTTCACCCAATTAGTGTTTGTCTTCACTCATCCCCGTCTGATACCCCATTCAAACGACAGGTTTTTTTCTTTTCCTCCCCCGGACAACCTCTGCGCCTTCTTTGAATTTTTCAATAAACTCTTCTTTAGCCTTAAAACTTAACAAGGTTCCACCCGATTCAAAATGTTTGATGAATACTTTGCCTACCCCATAGGTGGACGCCCCCGAAAAGATCGGCATGGTCACCGCTCCTACCGTCTGTCCCACGAGCGGAATCATTTTTATAAAACTCGCCGCTGGTCCGGATAACGTCGATCGAGTAAGCCCACCGAGTAGAGCACCGATAATATTTTTCCCTATATTTTTGAAAAATTTCACTTCGTAAATCTTGCAGATTCTTCGCAGCATATTTAGCTGCAACCCGGTTACGGTCATCAGATCAAAGACCGGAATCGGCATCAACCCCGCGCCGGTGGTCCATAAGACCGTACTCTTTACGATGTTATCAGCCGCAAGTTGCTTCGAATTCACCTTTCGATTTTTGCTTTTTTTCTGAGTAATGGTTCCGACGTCTCCTTCCTTTTTTTACGATTATTTGCCCGTTTTTTTACTGCCGAAGGGATATTGCGTTGGGAAATCGAGCAGTTTGGTGAACTTTTCTTTTAGCGGATAAGCGTTAATAGCATTCTGCTCCGGCTTCAAAGTCTCCGTTATCACTGGACGCGGAGGTTTATGTTCGAAGGGGTATTGCGTTGGGAAATCGAGCAGTTTGATAAATTTTTCTTTTAGCGGATAAGCGTTAATAGTATTCTGCTCCGGCTTCAAAGCCTCCGTTATCACTGGATGCCAAGGTTTATGTTGTATAATCATCGGCATTCCGGCTTCATCAAGATTACGTTTGACGTTGTTCCAGAGCTTAATCTTTTTGGTGTTGCTCGAGGTATAATTATCTGCGCCACCCTGGACCGAGTATTTAGCCGACCACTCTCCCGTGCCTATAAATTCAACCCGCGGGTTTTCCAACCCGGATTCTTCTGCCGATTCGCTTAGCAGTCCTTTGACCCTTTCGACTGGATAAGAGGGATCGATATCTAAAGTAAGCTCAGTTTTATATCTTTCATTCGGCAAGCTGAAGTTTTCTACTACCGATTCGGCAATTTCATGGTTGGGAATACTGACCACCGTATCAAAAGGGGTCAATATGCGAGTGGTTCGCCAAGTCATCCCAATGACTTTTGATGGTTTTCGCTCGCCGATTCTGACTCGATCGCCGACTCTAATCCAGTCGCCGATTTCAAAAGGCTTTTCAATAAAAACTGTCAGCCCTCCCAGTAAGTTCGCTATCGTCTCTCTGGCCGCCATGGCGATGGCAAGTCCGCCAATACCCAAGCCAGCCATAATTGTTACGATATTGAACCCGAACAAGTTGAGTACCATAATGATAGCCGTTGCCGAAATGGCGATCTGTAAAGAGGTCCTTAAGAATGTGGTTCCATACTTCTTCTGAGAGTTGTGTTGTATATTTCGAGATTTTTCAATATAATTAATGATTTGGTTCATAAACCAGATTAAAATAATGGCCACCAACACAATGCTCGCTATTTTTATGAGCATCTGGATAGCTGCTTGACGCGAGTTCTTGAGACGCTCTTTCCGTAAAGTATGAATTTCGCCGCGATCGACAGAATTTCTAGCCATTCCTGACACAACGATTTTCCCGGTTGATTGCGTTGACGTCCCGGTTTTCGCTGAAGCCCGACCGGTCAACGTGAGGATCCGGCGTTCTACGGTCGACTTCTCGGCCGCCAACCGCTCCAGTTCTTCTTGAGAAAGATTGACTTCCATCCGGATTGTCGAAGTCAGTCTTTTCTTAAACAGGCTCAGCCATTTCCCGGCTATCAACATGTTGGCGTGATGGTCTATGATCCGCTCGCCAGCAGCGTAAATTCTCTCGGCCCGGTCTGCTTCATCAAGGTCAAACAGGGGAGGGGACTCGGTCTCCAGCCCTTGGATCCCGGTCTGAATATGGGCCAACTCGTCTTTTTCCTTTTGCTTGAATTTGTTGACGCGTTTTTGGAGCAGCGGCACAATGTGGGCGACAGCTGTTTGTTCAACTTCTATATTTTTCTTGAAAAGCTCCATGGTATTGATCTGATCCTGGTAATTATCTTTCTGCGCCTCTAGCATGATTAGTTCCAGGTAGTAGGCCTTTAATAGTTCCCCCGTGGTTTTGGTGTTTTCGTCGGAACGGGTAAAATCGGTTACGATATCGTACCAACGATCTTCGGAATCGGCCCGTCGCGTTGCCTTGCGTTTCAACGTTTTCTGTTTCACTTCAGGAAGCGTCTTTAGGTCGGTGGGAAAATCCTGTTTCAGTTTTCCGATCGCCAAACGTTGGTCCACGCGTTGTCCGGTTGTACGTTGCACATTGATCAATAGCGGTAAAAGTTTATCAGGGGTTGCTGTCAGTTGTTTAAGCTGTTCGATCTCCTCCGCTATCCGGGTTTGGTCGCTCAGCAGTTCTTCGTTCATAGTCTCAAGCGCTACTATACGATTCTTTTTCAACGCCTCAGCAATCCCGGGTGGAATTTGAGCGCTGTTTATTTCTCCCCGACCCACCCGTTTTTTTATCTCGAAGGCGTTGGCATAATGTTGCAGAAGCCGTTTCCGATTTTCAGCGAGTGCGTCTATGGTTTGTTCGAACCGTTGTTTTAGGATCTTTGACTCCGTTAAAATGTCCGTCTGTTTTTTTTGCTGATCTTCGATCATAAGGATACGGGACAACAACAGGTTTTGATATTGATTAACGTCGGAGGTCTCTTGATCATTCTCTTCCGCTATGTCGGCGTCAGTTTCTCGGACCGATGCTCCTGGCTGTATCCTCACAGAGGAGGTAAAAGAGGTGGGCGCGTTTAATCCTGCCAGCTTGTACAGATAAGTGAGTAATTTATTCCTTTTAGCCATGATCGCTGGTTGAGCCGACCGGAATAAAGGGTCGGTAATCGAACCCAATTTTTTTTTGGCTGTTTCTTCCACTTCCCGCATTTCTTCAAGCTTCATCAACTGTTCATTCAAGCGCTCTTCAGCTTCCGGTAAAGCCAGAGCATTTTTTTCAAACCGTTGCAGCATTTTTTCCGTCGAAAGCCTTTTAACGGCCGCTTCCCACTCCAGGATATTCCGTCCAAATTCTTCATCGTTCTTTAATTGGGCCTGTTTTTCAACGGCGGCATTCCGTGCTTTTGCATTCTGAAACACGCGCTCCTTTATTTCTTCGATTAGGTCTTTTCCCCTTTTGGATGACTGCAACATTTCGGTAGCGACGGTAGAGACCCTTCGGAAAGCTTCCATCAGTTCCTCGGATTGAGTATGCTCGGAGATCGAGTTAGTTGCGATTTTTTCTTCACCCACAAATTGCTCGATAGCCCCGGCTACTGCCCACATCTTAAACAGATGTTCCGCGAAGAAGTCGGCATTGGCCTTACAGGTTTCGCTGTGCTCAACAGATGATTCTAAAGTTGCCTGAAACGTTTTGAGGGCTTCCATGCGCTGGGTATAATATCTGATCAATGCTTCGACATCCGGCGCCTTCAGTGACTCTTCTGTAAGCTCGTCCCGAACCGGTGGACGTGTTCCCAACTCCTCTTCCCTGTGCTGGAGGGTAACCTGCAAGTTGCTGATAACTCCAAATGAACGCGATAAAGTTTCTTGAAGCCATATTCGTTCTTCCTGCCATTCGGAGTTCAAGGCCAGAATATCCTCAGGTGATTGTTGTAGATAGAGTTGTTTGAGCTCCTCGAGCTTAATCTGCTCGGCATGGCGATTACGTGCAGAAGCATGGCTCTCTTCAGCTTCGACCAACACCGTTTGCGCTTCAGCCAGCTCCGCGGCGTTACGCTCCAGCTCCCGTCCGGCCTCTTCTTCCTTACGCTGGAGTTCTTGTCGATCAAGTCCTAACGTTACCTGGGCGGCAGAGAGCTTTTCCGTTTCCATGAAAGGAGGGACTTCACTTTTTAATAACGTCCCATCCTCAATACGCAAGTGGGTTTCCAGAAGAAACCCTTTCAACGCTTGCAATACGTTCTGTAAGCCTTCAGCAGATGTTTGCGCGGCATCCAGCTGCTCCACTCGTTTGGTCGAAAGCGCCTGCTCGTCCTGCAGAAGCTTCAGTTTACGCCGACACAAGCCAACATGAGTCTGAGTCGATTCCAGAAAGCGTTTGACGCGTTCCAAGGGAGTTTCTTGGCGCGGGTTCGGGGAGGCTTCCAGCGGGATAGAGAGGGCGATGCATTTTGCTTTTGGACTTCTTTGAGCAGGAGTTCGCTTTTGGTAACCGCTCGCAGGTCGGTTTTGAGCTTCAGCCGTGCTTCATTCAGAAGGGCCTGGCCGTTGTCTAGTAGCTCTTGATTGGACCATTCGTTTAGTTCCCCCATTTCCTGACCCTGCAGCGTCGGTTGGAGTTCCCCTTTCATAACGGCCTCAAGGTTGCTGGCGCTACGGGGCGAAAAAGCCGCCTGTGTTTCGTCCAGCTTTTTCAGTTGGGCGATCTGTTCCCCAACCCGTTCCCATTCGCTCCATAACCATAAGTCGGTCATCATCGATTCGAGCTCATCCATGCGATTTTTTTTCAGCGCCTTAGCGATTCCCTTTGGAATGTCGACGCTTTTGACTTGACGTCGTCCGACCCGCTTCTTTAACTCGTTTGCGTTTGCATAATGCTGTACAGCCAGCGTTCGGGTTTTCTGGAGGACGGCTTCATACTCCTGAAACTGCTGGTGCAAGAACTCTAGCGCCTCCAAAAGGTTCCTTCGCTCTCTTTGCTTCTTTTCGGTGGTGCGTAAACGTGACAACAGAAGATTTTGATACTTTTCGGTATCGACAATATCCTCGACCGTTTCGTCCTTAGTGCTATCCTCTAATAAAAATGGATCTTTGAGTAATTTTAGCCTCCGTTCCGCTTTTTTTACTTCTGTCTGAGCGGTTTCAAGCTTCGTTGTCTGTTCGTCCAACTGTTTTTCTTGTTCCTGTAAATCCTGAGTATTTTTAGCATATCGTTGAAGAAGCTTTTCCGTCGAAAATTTCTTGATGGAAGCTTCTCTTTCTAGGATTTTTTTAACAAAATCTTTTTCTCGCTTTAGTCGGGCACGTTTTGCCATGGCGGTCTCACGAGCTTTTGTAGAGTTCGCCAGGTCTTCGCCTATCCTTTGGAGCCGTTCTTTGGCTTGTTTGGCGGTCGTCGCAGCTTCTGTAACCAAAGCAGAGATTCTTTGTGTATCCGCAATCAACTCACCGGGAACGATTTTTTTTGGGACCGATTTGGTTTTGATGACTTTCCTGCTGATAAGTCGTTCGATGACACGTGCCAGGGCACGCATCCTAAAAAGATGGGTATCTAACGCGTCAGCATCGGTGTTCAAGACTGTGTGGTGTTTCAGATAAGATTCTAAAGCCGACTGGAGTGCGTTCAGGGTTTTGACTTGTTGAATATGGTAGTCGACCCACGCATCCATGGTCTGGATATCCAACACTTTTTTTTTGACTACTGCCGGTGGCGGCGCGTTCAGTTTACCTTCCAGTTTTCGGATCTGCGTGTATAAATCATTCGCTTCAGACGAAGAATGCGTCAGCGTTTCATCGAGCCAGATACGCTCTTCCTGGGCTTCGGCTGCCAAATCTGGGATCCCCTCCGAAGGGGTACCGGCAAAGCCCTGTGCTAGTTCTTCCAAGTCGACCTGCTCGGTATAGTGATCGCGTACAGACGTATAGCGGTCTTCAGTTTTGTTTAACGCTGTTTGCGCTTCGGCCAACTCGGTTGCGTTGCGCTCCAACTCTCGGCGACCTCTTTCTATCTTTTTTCCCAATTGATATCTTTGCAGCCGCAGGGTTATCTCTTCTATAGAGAGCCTGTGCTCTTTAATGGATGATGGGACGTCTCTGTCTGAAAGGGTTCCGTCTTCGGTTCGTAAACGGATTTCCAAAAGAAGGGGCTTTGCTTTTTCGACTGCGCTAGACAAATCCCCAGCGGCTGATTGGACCGCTTGCATATCCTGAATCCACTGATTTAACAACAGTCCCTCTTCCTGAAAGAGTTCTACCTTACGCCGATCTACCACCAAATGGTCTCCAGATTCCCCCAACAAAGCTTCGGCAATCTCTAAAGAAAAACGTTCGTGCGGGGGCAGCGGAGTCCATGGTTGAGGAAGCGAAAACGATGAAACACGCGTTCCAGCCTCGTTTACAAAAATCTCACCGGCCTTAACCGCTCGTAGTTGCTTTGCCAGTTTCTTGATAGTGTTATCGAAAATATGACGGCCGGTTTCTAAAAGCTTTTGGTTGGACCATTCATGCAGTCCAAGTGTTTCCGGACCCGTCTTTTCGGACTGCAGTTCTCCAGCGTATATCATCCCGAAAAGAGGGCCGGAAAGAACTACCACCAATCCTACTTTCATTATTCGAAATGGTCTGAAAAAGACCTCTTTCATAAAACGTTCTCCTTATCGTTACATAGGTCATATCTTTGAGCCAAGTATGTTCCGTCAACAGGATTTTGTCCTGTTTTTCTAAATTTATGGGGGAATTATAGAGTTTACAAAATCGGTGGGCAAATTCTTAATAGATCTTTTTTGAGATTTTAAATTCAGTCTAAAAAAATACAGTGAGTTGAACCTTTGCAGGCGACAATAAGCTAGAATATATATGGTCACGGCCGATGAACAAACAAGAAGAATGTGTAGAAGCTATATGCAAAAGGGCAGCGCGAAGGGTTTTAGCGCTGGGGTGGATACCGTTCTCGGCTACCTGGGGCCGTCCTGCCAATGCCATTTACATGATGAAACAGATCGGACTTGTCTATGACGTTACGTTAACAGCGAAAGACATTGACAAATGGCGAGGTTTTCTTATCACTCTTTGTGTTGTGGAGCCATTTATAATCGTGGGATCGTTGACGCATGGGCTCGGTCAGGCCGTACACGCTTGGATCAAGGATGGCAGACCGGAAGATACGTTACCTTACATAGAAAAAATTAAACAAACAGTCAGTGAAAGGTGGGCCCGATTAAAAAAATGGTTGTAATCAGAAATGGATCGGAAGGGTTGCCTTTTATTTTAGGGGCCGGAAACCGTTAGAGAAAATAACGGCACGTCATGAAAAAGCTTATTTCGGTTATGATAAAGGTAGTGAAGCTTTTAGTCGCAGCCTTGATTCTTTGGGGTGGCTATGTCTGGTTCCAAGCGAATCGTTCTTTATACCAGGCATCAAAAGAAAATCGAACGGCGGTGGCCTCTTCGGCTCAGGAGGTCCCGATTGAGATCGCGGCTGTTTACCGATCAGGAGACACTGACTTCCAGGAAGGGATCTTAATGGCCGTGGAAGAAATCAATGAGGCAGGAGGGATTCTGATGAATCAAGAGGATGAGAAATTTAAGAGAAAGGTTCAAGTCCATATGTTTGATGACGCCGACCCTTACGCGGCGCACAGGGTAGCCGAAAATGAGAATATTGTTGCTGTTATCGATAATTCCACTTCACTAAGGGCTGCAGGAGATTCAATCACCTACCAATATCATGGGATCCTCTACCTTTCCTGTGTTGCTACCCATCCCAACTTTACGGAGCACGGGTTCTCGTATGTATTCCGAACGATTCCTACGGATATAGAGTTTTCCAGAGAGATTGTAAAATTTGCCCTCTCTTTCGGGTTGAAAAACGTTGTTTTTTTGCACGCAAGAAGTTTATACGCAATCAGTTTTGCCGAGCTGTTTAGACAAAGTGTCGAAGATATTTTTCTGGAATCGAACGTGGATCAAAAACAGACCTACCTGAATATTGTGTCTGAAAAATCCTACTGGTCTGGTGAACAGGATCTGAGGCAGGCTATTTTTTCGTTTATTAAACTTGACTATGATGCCATTTTTATTGTGGATGGCGCGAGGAGTGCCGCTTATCTCATCAAGCAAATTCGAGAGATGGGGATCAAAAAAATGATTATCGGCAGCGAAGCGTTAGATAATCCACAGCTTATGGAGGTCGCTGGTGATGATGCGAATGGAACCTACATGACATCTATTTTTGATTCTATTATCGTTACTCAGGCGGATCAGGAGGCCTATGCTTTTATACCTAGATTTGAAAAAAAATACGGGAGACTACCGTCTTATTGGGCTTCCCAAGCCTATGAAGCAGTTCACATTCTGGTGCAAGTCTATGAAAAAAGCAGGCAGGCAACGCCTGTTGTTGTCAGTTCAACGCTCAGAGTCACTGATGAATTGAAGGGGTTGTTAGGGGAGAGCTACTCCTTTACGCATAAAGGTGACATTATAGGGAAAAAGATTTTCGTTAAAAAAATAGAAGGCGGAGTCATTAAACCTGTCAAGATACCTGCAGGTGATTTTACGCTGAAGGTAATCAAAGACGATGGGTCAATATACGATTTGTGATAACGGTTTTAACATAAAGTCTGTTGCTGAATCCCCTTCAGTCATTGAGAATTTGACGCAAAGAATGTCACTATACACTTCATCCGACGCATTAATCTTATGCAATAGGTTCTATTAAATAACTAGATATCTCTATGAAACGAGCTATTTACAAGGATTTAGTCTCTTGGAAGAATAAACGTATACGTGCTCCATTGATTCTACGTGGGGCTCGCCAAGTTGGGAAGAGTTATGTTCTTCGGGAATTTGGGAAAAATGAATTTGTCAATTATCACCATTTTGATTTTGAGAAGGACGAAAAAGAAAATGTATATCCAACCTGCGCCAGATCATCATGGAGTAGAGGATATCCCTTCTTAAAATCTTCAGCAACCCTCAACGTATGGTGATTTACTGATCGAAGGTTAGGACTGAGCATCCGTTCAAAAGAAAACCCCACCTTGGGTGGGGTTCTCAAAAGACTAATAGTTGTTTGTTAGTTAAGTTCTAAAAATTATACTGAATCCCTGAGCGGTATATCCAGTCCGTTTCTTCGACGCCGAAGGCCGGTTCACTTTCATGTAAAAAATCTAAGCCGCTCGTAAGACTCATAGAAGCCGTCATTTTGACCTGCATGGTAAGATGGTTGAGTATTCGGAGGTCGGCCATATCATCTACTTTAGGTTGGAAATATAAGGTATTTGCTACAGATAGATTTTCATTTATATTGTGTTTATAGGTGAAATAGGTACTTATCCGAACGCCATCATCATCTTCGTCTCCATCCAGTTTTTCGTCGAAATAAAATGCCCCTACCCCCAAATAGGATTCTATTTTATTTTCTTCTTTCGCTAATGTAAAGCGGCCATCCGTTCCGACGAGCACGCGTTTATTCAATCTTTTTACATTATCACGTTCATATTGAACAAAACCTTCCCAAGCTACTTTCGGGGTCCACTGTCTGATATTTCTTAAGTGGGTTGTGAGGCTATCCGCCGTTTTGTTGCCGAACGTCTCGTTGTCTTGTACGTCGGTTACGATGAAGTAGGTTATACCGTCCTTATAAAGGTCTAATTTAGCGCTGACACCCCAGCCCTCCTGCTCGACATTACCTTGCATCCCTGAGATGTTGGGCCTTAAGTATCCAGATACACCGTCTGCCGGTTCAGCTATACGCTGGTCTTCCATATTGATAATAGCCTGAACGGGTGTTATTAGAGAACCCATCCCTATGACTAGTAAAACGATAGTTTTTGCGAATATACTCTTCATTATACTTCTCCTATTTATTAACTCTATTAACCTTCGATCCTCTGTTCTTTATTTACACTTTCCCCTTATTTAGAGAGGCAACCTACTTGAATAAAATTTATTGTCAACACCTTACTTACCTTTTTTTTGAAAAAAATGAGGGCCTCCCGAAAAAAGGTTGAGTTCTGTGCAATGATCGTATTTAGACTACTCAGTTAATATGATGAGATTATTGGAAAAGATATACGCGCACTTTAAAGGATGTTGACCATGTCTAGAGAATTGGCAACATACAAAAAAAAGAAGCGACCGAAAGATGCCATAAAGATACTTGGGCCCGCCATTCTTCTTCTTATATTCTTTGTTTTTGTAGCGTTTCAGTTTGCAAAACCTGCTCCGTCCAAACATGTCGTGATGGGAGCAGGCGAAATAAACGGGGCTTACGATGCATTTGCCCAGCAATATCGTGAAATTTTAGCCCACGATTAAGATTGTATTAGAGATAAAAAATACATCGGGTTCTATTGAGAACATCAGACTTCTTCAAGATGAGAGGGGTGTAGATATTGCTTTTGTACAGGGCGGTGTCGGCAACGAGATAGACATAGATGGTTCTGAGTCATTACCAAGTCTATTTTATGAGCCCTTATGGATCTTTTATAGAGGGGAAGAAACTATATCACGGCTTGAAGGGCTAAACGGTAAAACCATCGCCGTAGGTCCCGAAGGCAGCGGGACGCGAGCTCTGGCCCACCTGTTGCTATCTGATAATGGATTGCTAACTTCTGGCGAACGACTCTCATCCATTTCCGGAAAAGCTGCTAAAGAGGCGTTACAAAACCGACACATTGACGCCGCTTTCTTTGTGACCTCGTCCGAATCGATTCTTGTGAAAGAATTGTGTATGACACCGGGTATAAAGTTAATGAGCCTGGATAGAGTCGATGCATATATACATAAATATCCCTTCTATGTCGAAAATCGTCTTGCCTGAAGGGGTGATTGATTTTCAAGAAAATATCCCACCGAAAGAGACTATGCTTCTGGCGCCTGTAGCGAATCTGATAGCGAAGAAAGATTTTCATCCTGCTTTAGTCGATTTATTTTTGGAGACCGCCTCGAACATTCATGGCGGGGGAGACTTATTGACAGAACCCGGACAATTTCCTTCCATGCATTATCTATCATTTCCGTTGAACAAGGATGCTCGGAGATATTTAAAGTCGGGCCCACCATTCTTGCAGCGCTATCTACCGTTTTGGGCTGCCAGCCTAATTGAACGGTTAAAGTTTATCATCATCCCTTTAATTACCCTCTTATTTCCTCTGTTTAAAATCTTCCCCCCCACGTATCGGTGGCGGATTCGCTCCAGAATCTTCCGGTGGTATAAAGAGCTCCAGCATGTCGAAGAGAAACTGCAAAGAGAGAGCCATGCAGAAAATATCGAGTTATGTGAGCGCAGGCTTAATAAAATAGAAAGGGAAGTAGCGCTATTATCTGTTCCTATTTCGTATGTCGATCAATTATATACTTTAACCTGAATCCGTCAGCTATCGCTTCGGAAGGCGTTTTGGGGCTCAAAAGCTGAAAATTTTTTCCTTGAGATGCTCGCTTTTGGGCGGATTGGGACCGGCAAGTATCACCCTGATGAATTTTTTGAGCGTACAGGTCAGATTCACTCTGATTTGACCATTTTGGGGCGTAGGCCTCCTTGGGCAGTCGCCTTAGAGTATTGTTAAAGGTGCACGGAGGGCTATGCGAAGGAATGGGCAATATCTTGTATCACTTCAAACCAGCGACAACGCTTGCCAAAGTGAAGTTCAATTCGTCCGGCGTGGCGGACCAATCGAACCGCGCAATAAACGATATTTTTGAGAACCGTTTTGATTCGCCAGCGCGGGATGTTGATTTTCTGCGGGGCAAGCCCAGCCCGTTTGATGACCTCTTGGCCAAGACCGCGCAATAGGTTGAAGGCCACCATGGCGCATAACAGAATAATCTTATTGGCACAGAGTCTCCCCGAAGGCAATCGCTCAACATCAAGATCGCTTTTGAGTTCACTGTGGTACTGCTCGCTGGGGCCATGTCCATGATAGAGATCTAGCACCGTCTTGGCACGACAAGAGAGGTTCGTCCACCAGGTGTTCACCTCAAGTTTAGGAACCAGAAGTTTCTGACCATCGATATCGATGGTGCGTTCAATCACTTCGAAGGCCACCGGGACACAAGGGCGGTTTTGGTCGCCGCCGGGATGGAAATGATCGAAAAAGCCTGTGTAAACGTTCTTGCCTTCACGACTGTCTTGTTTGTCTCCAACTCGGCGTGCAAGGGCCAGCATTTGTTCAGGACATTCGCGGCGAGGATTTCGCTTTACGATAAGATAATGATCCCCAAAAGCGTCGAAGTTATCGGCCGCAGCGTTGCCACTATCAAGCCGAAGCAAACATTTTCCACCCAGGCCCAGGGTTTGGAGCGTTTCAACGCTGCGGGCAATAAACGCGGTCGTTCCCGACTGACAATGTTGTTTACCGGGTCGAAGTTAGCACTCAAGCATGTGGCCTTGAGTGCCCACATAGGCAAATATCGGGGCGTAACCATCATGGCCCTTCTATAGGTGTAGGAAACGCCTTCTTTCGAAGAGCCTGAGTGATCCAAAGGGCTCACATCGATATCGACGGGAACAAGATCAAGCCCTTCGACATCTACCTAGCCAAAGGGGCCCGAGGAAAAAAGTTCGGTGTTGAGTTTGCGTAGCCCCACATGGGTTCTGGCTGGGGGCAGGTCGTCGAAACGACGTCGGAACACCAGCTCAGAGGCTACCTTTTTAACTCCCCTTTTTAAGTCCAAAGGCATTCATAAAAATCTCATCACCCCGGTACAGGTCGATATCATTGAAATCGGTTCGACCGTTGCAAAGTAAGCCGATCTGGGTAAGGAGGATCTCCCGATCAGAGATCGCATCGGAGTGGTGTGGTTGAAAATTGGAGGGAAGAATCCGTTGAGCATGATCCTCAAGCAGCAGGCCGCAAAGATGATTTCCGCTTGTGCTGTTGAGTTCGCCCTTGCCAGTCTTTATTTTATATTGTTTCATATACACACCTGTTGGGGTGGGGTTGTTTGTTTGAATACGGGTATCCTCCCCGCTTTAGCCCAACAGGTAATGAAAAATTATCAGATTTTATCTGACGGATTCAGGTTTACGCCTGCATATTAAACTTGTCCGCAATAAACTCGACCCCATCTTCGAGAAGCTCTCATCGGGACCTACCAGAAAAGTGGATTGAGCGGCTAATTTGTGGAAACCAACTAAATGGGCTCTTGACGAATCAGGCCGTGGGCGTAACCTATTCGAGTTTGGGTCTAACGATAGAAGTTATCACCAATGCTCCTTAGTTGCCTGATACTCGATCCGCAATCGTCAATCCGAAATCAAATGCTTTGTGTTTTGATGAAAACAATCACTGAAAATAAAATTAAACTTGTTAAATGGTCACCTTCTTCACGATCGAAGTGGGTCGACCGGTTTTTAGCACGTCCACCGTTTGATACAAAAACGGAAGAAGTGGCTAGGAAGATACTCGCCGACATTCAACGTGAAGGGGATCAAGGCATTGTTCGATATACGAAGAAATATGACAACGTCCAACTTAGCCCAACTGAGTTTCGCGTTAAATCAAAGGAGATCTTAGAGGCTAAAAAAACAGTGGATCAAGCCTTTAAAAAGGCGGCGGCGGAAACGTATAAAAGAGTAATGGCTTTTGCGAAAGCTGGTAAAAAAAAATCATGGAACATGGCAAGTCCGCATGGGGGTAAGCTTGGTGAACAGTATGTTCCTTTAGACCGTGTGGGCGCTTATATTCCAGGTGGAAAAGCCCCTCTTGCTTCGACTGCGTTGATGACGGTGACGTTGGCTAAGGAAGCGGGGGTTTTAGAAATTATAGCGTGTACGCCTACTCGAGTAGATGGGACTGTAGATCCTTATATTTTATACGCTCTAGATTTGGCCGGGGCGACCGAAATATACAAAATCGGAGGTGTACAAGCTATCGGAGCGATGGCGTATGGGACTCGAGCCCTTCCCAAAGTCCAAAAAATTGTGGGTCCTGGAAATGAATACGTAACCGCTGCGAAACGTTTGGTATACGGTCATGTGGGATTAGATTTGGTGGCGGGCCCGAGTGAAATCGCGATCCTCGCGGATTCTTCTGCATCCGCTAGAAATAGTGCAGCAGATCTTTTATCTCAGGCAGAACATGGAACAGGGGCGGAGAAAGCATTATTCGTTACGACTTCAACCAAACTGGCCGAGGCTGTTCGCAGGGAATTGGTCCGTCAAACAAAGGCGCTTAAACGTAAAGATTCTATTTCCGTTGTCTTAAAGAAGGGAATGCTGTTAGTTGTGGTCGAAAACCTTGATGCGGGTATTGAATTGTGTAATCGATTTGCGCCTGAACACTTTGAACTACAGGTAAAACGTCCCCGAGTTTGGCTCAAAAAGATTAAAGTAGCAGGCGCTGTGTTTATGGGGCCTTGGACACCAGAGGTAGCCGGTGATTTTGTGGCGGGTCCTAGTCATGTTCTTCCTACCGGAGGCGCAGCAATAATGTTTTCTGGGCTCACAATCGATGATTTTCAAAGGCGCATGAGTGTTATAGATTTTAGTAAAAAAGATTTGAAAGAGACCTTGCCTGTTATACAAGCGTTCAGTCGTGTTGAAGGGTTGGACGCCCATGGGCGTTCTGCTGAAGTACGATTTGCGAAGATGAATCGGAGTGATGGAGTAATGGAGTGATGGAAAGACTCAGTATTTCGATATTCCAATTCTCCATCACTCCAATCCTCCAATGGGGCTGATGAATCAATACATACGACAATCCGTAGACAGGATGACTGGATATGTCCCGGGCGAGCAACCTTTAGATAAAGATATCGTTAAGCTTAATACGAATGAAAATCCATATCCACCCTCTCCACACGTTCAAGCGGTATTGCAACAAGTGGCTACGAATGCGTTGCGGTATTATCCGGATCCTGTTTGTAAACGTTTGCGAGATCGATTAGCGGATATTCATGCGTGTTTGCCTGACCAGATTATTGTTGGAAACGGATCTGACGAGTTATTGGCTCTTTGTATTCGAGCCTTTGTGGAGAGAGAGAGTTCCGTTGGATTTTTTGAGCCAAGCTATTCGTTATATCTTGTATTAGCTGACATTGAAGGTGTAACGGCAAATCCGGTTCCACTCGATGCTGATTTTCAGTGGAAGATGCCAGAGGATTATGTCTCATCCCTTTTTTTTCTGTGCAACCCCAATGCGCCGACCAGTATTTTGTATCCGCAGGAAATGGTTGAAGACTTTTGCGAAAGATTTTCAGGGGTCGTTGTGATGGATGAAGCGTATGTCGATTTTTCTGAAAAGGATTGCATGCATTTAGCGCGTTCAAAAGAAAATGTTCTTGTTGCTAGAACCTTGTCAAAATCGTTTTCCTTGGCCAACATTCGCTTGGGTTATTTAGTGGGTCCTCTGCCGTTAATTCAAGCACTGTATAAAATCAAGGATTCATATAATGTGAATGGCTTGACGCAAGATATTGCATTAGCCGCGGTCTCGGATTTAGATCATATGCGTTCGAATGTGGAGACCATTAAAAGCACACGAAAACGGGTCGCGAGAGCCCTTCGAGATCAAGGTTTTTACGTGTTTCCATCGGAAACAAACTTTTTATGGGTTAAACCGCCTCAAAGTTCAGCACAAAAACTTTTTACAGCATTGCGAAATAAGCGTATTCTCGTCCGACATTTTCCTGGTGAACAAACCGGCGCGTTTCTGCGCGTCACAATCGGGACTGATCAAGAGGTGGATGTATTCTTGGAAGGAGTTATTGGTTCTATATAGGAACTTCAAAGCTTAATAGTTATTTATTATATGATTTTGATATCGTTGGAACGAAAATGAAGATACGAGCATCACAGATTAAAAGAACCACTCGAGAAACGGATATTCTCCTTAAACTGAATATCAATGGAACCGGTGTGTCGAAGATCGATACCGGTATCCCTTTTTTTGACCACATGTTAGAACTATTCTCAAAACATTCTCTGATGGATCTAACGATTAAAGCAAAAGGAGATTTAGTGGTAGATTATCATCACACAGTAGAAGATGTGGGCCTTGTTTTAGGCGAAGCATTGAATAAAGCGTTAGGGGATCGAAAAAGGATTGTGCGTTATGGCTGGAGTCTTCTACCTATGGATGAAGCCTTAAGTCGCGTAGCCATTGATTTAGGGGGACGGCATTATCTTGTTTATGCGATAGCATCTCGAAAGAGAAAAATTCGGGATTTTGATGCAGGGATTTTAAAGCACTTCTTTCGATCTTTTTCTGAAAAAGCCGGAATGAATCTTCACATTGCTCAGTTGTACGGAGAGGATGTCCATCACGTTTATGAATCAGTATTCAAAGGGGTAGCAAAAGCATTGCGGTATGCATGTGAAACAGACCCACGCGTAAAAGGTGTGCCATCTAGCAAAGGTGTCATTTAAAGTGTAGGAATTTCGAAGATTAGTCTTCTCTCCCCCTGGGAGAGGGGATGGTATCAAAGTCGCCATCGAAGATGGCCTAACTTATCCTCAACAACCAATAACACTATGATCGCCATCATTGATTATGGGATGGGAAACTTGGGAAGCGTGAAAAATGCATGCGCCTTTTTGGGTCTTCCTGCAGAAATTATTCAAACTCCAGAACGATTAGAAGCATGTGATGCAGTCATTCTTCCTGGTGTAGGAGCTTTTGGCGATTGTATGCGGCATCTTAGCGACTATGGTTTTGTTGAACCTATTCGAACGTGGCTCGATGAAGGGAAGCCTTTTTTAGGGATCTGTTTAGGACTACAAGTTCTTTTTGAAACCAGTGAAGAATCACCGGAAGTGAAAGGATTAAGTATATTTCCTGGAACCGTAAAAAAGTTTAGGCCAAACAATGTTTTGAAAGTTCCCCAAATGGGATGGAACAGTGTGTGTCAAGTGCAGAAAAAATGTCCTTTATTTAAGGGCCTTCCAGACGAAACGTACTTTTATTTTGTCCATTCATATTATGTTGATTGTTCGGAGGCTAATTGGATTGCTGGAACAACTGAGTATGGTCTAGAATATACTTCTGTGATATGGAAAGACCATATAATGGCCGCACAATTTCACCCTGAAAAAAGTCAAAAATGGGGGTTAGCGATGTTAAAAAATTTTGCGGCATGGGTTAGAGAGCCGGTAAAATTTTCCGGTATTGAACCCTCCTTTTCGTAAACTCGGGGAGAACACTAAATCGATAAAGTGTACGAGTCAGTGTATGATGAAGAATATATAGATCTTCGGGAAAACGAGTTCCCCAAACGTGCTTATCTTAATCCATTGGGTCTATACCCTATAAACAGGATGACCACGAAAAACGTAAAAATAATCTAACGAAGCGGGCCGCAACCAAAAGAAAGAAAAAAAAGATTTTTGCACATAGATCACACGAATTTTCACGGATGAAGAAAGAATAAACAGTCCTATGGCATCATACATTGAAAGAGTTTACGAAGTAGGGGAGAAGCAAGCGGATGAATACCGCGTGCTCGTCGACAGGATCTGGCCAAGAGGGATCAAGAAAAAGGAGCTAGATCTGGATGAATGGCTCAAAGAAATCGCCCCCAGTAACGAACTGCGTAAATGGTTTGGACATGATTCCGGGAAATGGAAGCCATTCAAAACTCAATATCTCGAAGAACTCATCATATTGCACAGAATCCAACTCTCGCGACTCGCTGGCATTTCCAGACAATCAAGGCTCATGTTACTCTATTCGGCAAAAGACATTCAGCATAATCAGGCTATCGTCATCCAAGAAGCCATACTAAATGCCCCCCCATCAAATGAAGAATGTGAGAGGGTAAAATGAAGAAAATCATAAAAGAAGTTTCTAGTTACTAAAATACCTGGATCCGTCAGTTAAACGTGGGATTTCTGTGCGAAGGCTTTGGAGGCAAAAGGTTGCAAAAAAACGCAGGCGCACCCGCTGGGTGCGTCGAGGCTTTTTTGTAATTCCTTTTGGCCCAAATGGTTCGTGCAGAAAACCGCGTTTAACTGACGGATCCAGGGAAATAAATGCATCAATACATTATTACTTATCTAGGCGGAGATAAGCCATCTAGCCCAGAGGAAGGCAAGCAACATATGTCGAAATATAGAGCTTGGTTCTCCTCATTGGGCAATTCAGCAGTTAGTCCTGCTAATCCGCTTAAGAATACGAGCACAGTAAACTCTGATGGGACTACTACCACTGGAGGCACAACGTTAATGTCTGGTTTCACAATCATTGAAGCTGATTCTATGGAGGCGACACTGTTGATTGCAAAGGGTTGCCCTTTTCTTGATATTGGCGGTTCACTTGAGGTGTCAGAATTAATACAGATGCCAGGCCAAAAATAAAGATAAGAATCGAATGAGAGGAATTTAGACAGGATTAACAGGATGGCTAAAGTACGATTCTTCTCAGTAGGAAAAGATAATCTGAGAATGAATTTAAAATAGTCATAGCAAACCATATGCTAATACTAAACGCTAAGGTCTGATCCTATTTCTTTTCTATTAATAGAGAGATTGTTCAACAACGATTCGGTAAAACCAAGGGCCTTTATTGGTGGCGGTAGAATCTGTATACGCATTCACGGGGGGAGTGCCGGCAATACCGTTTTGTAAAACCGTAAAGGTTCCAGTGACCAAATTTGTCGAAAGCTACACGAAATAGGAAACATTGGTTTCACCGGTCCATGAGGTCTTGTATCCGACTATGCTTTGATCAGCGGCAGTCATTATTTTTAGCGATGAACTTGGGTCGACTGGATCTGTGCCGCTGGCTTGTTTGTCGATATCATTGACCCCATCCTGATCACTGTCAGAAGTAGCTGTAGCTGCTGTTATACTTCCAAAATTAGAGACCTCCCAATTGTCATCGAGGCTGTCCGCGTCAGCATCAAAAATCGACCGAACTCGTTTTAGGTTATGGGCGTTGTCATACTGGTATAGAATGGATCCGTTATTATAAGTTACGGCTTTCAACCTATGATTGTTGTCGTACGTATACGTGATCGTTTGGGCAAGAAGGCTCGCTCCTATTATAGTAATGGCAACAATAAGTCCGCTTATTCGTTTTAGCATGAGCCTCCCTTTCTAGTTCCAATGTTTAATTTCTCATGATCCGAATTGTAAATTTAGAATAAAGAAATAAAAACCTGAAAAGTAAAAGGTTCATTTATTTTTGGCTCTTGGAAAACTATTTATTCTGCGTGTAGCATCGACGCTATATTGCCAAACTATGTTGAAGATTTACTTGTTGGTTTCAACACTGGAGAATCTTCCTTTTATTCCCCTCGTTATCTTCTATCAGGCAGCTTTGCTTTGAGGCGTTTGACTTACTATAGCATTTACAACGGTATTTGCTGAATCTGTTAGTATAATCGTATTGGAGGCTGATGTTCCCGTAACCGATGCAGAATATGTCGAGAGCTCATTATCCGTTCCAGTGATAAGTAAGAAGGCCCCTAAGGATGATGAACTGAGACTCCAGCTATATGGAGGGACTCCACTCGAAGCAGTAAATGTAATTGAGTTTGTGGTGTCAGATAAGGTGGCAAATGATGGCACTATGTTAAGAGAACTTACCGTTGCATTTGTTGTCACAGTCACAACTGCATTAGTAGGTACGGTTGCGGTTCCAAAAACAGGGGAAAAAAGGGCCGGTTCTGTCCAGGTTCCTTCCATGGTTGAAGTGGTTCCACTAATAGTAAAGGTTCCTGCGATGGTTCCTTGTGCTCCCGCGGTTGTCATTCCGTTTAACATAAATGTAGCAATCGTTCCGTCTTCTTGACTGATGGTCCCCCTGAAAATGTTTCCATTATTATCAACGGCCTCCAAGTTATCACCGGTTTGTATAATGTTCATGTTAGAGATTGGGTTTCCTGTATTTTGTCGGACTAGCGGATTTGAAATGGGGTTGCCCGTATAAAACCCTGAGACCCGAATACTAACGCTTCGGATGATGCTTTCGCCAGAATTTCCCGAGCATCCAACATGGATACAAGCAAGGAAAATGGCAAGGAAGGCAAGGAGAGAAAGAGGTAATATGGATCTTTTTTTCATAGATTTATTTTTCATTTCCGGGTTACGGGTCTTTTTTCTTTAAAAATACTTTAATGTTTCATTAGACACTAAAAGAAGGTTGTTGTTCAATGCAAAAAATAATCACGTTAAATCACTATGAATACAGACCCTATACAAGAAATTTTGTTTACAGAGGAAGCCATTCAAAAGCGAATCACGGAACTCGTTGGCGAAATGGTTGATGCGTGTCGAGGTGATAATGTTGTGTTGATTGGAATTCTTCGGGGAAGCTTTATATTTCTTGCCGATCTCGTTCGAGAATTGCACAAACATGGTATTCATCTTCGCATCGACTTTATGACGTTGGAAAGCTATCATGGTGGCACACAATCTACGGGAACGGTCCATATTCATATTGCGAAGGATATTAAGGTTGATGTAACAGGGGCTGACACGTTACTTATTGATGACATTTTGGATACAGGCGGCACCCTTTCTTTTGCAACACGACACCTTTTAAATAAAGGCGCTGGATCGGTGAAAACCTGCACGCTCCTAGATAAACCAAGTCGCCGTGTTATACCTTGTAAAGCAGATTATACAGGGTTTATGATTGATGATGTGTTTATTGTTGGTTATGGACTGGATTACCAGAGCTATTATCGCGAGCTTCCCTATATTGCTAAGGGGAATTTTGAGTAGTCGTATTTGAAGGGGGTACTTTTATATTACATAGTTTGGAGTGCGGAAGCATAGCTTCCGCTTTGGGTTGTGGCGGAGCCACAGGGTAGTCTTCACGTTGAAGCTTTGCTTCAACCTGGAGTTTGGTCCTTTCTGATAGAGAAAAGTTATAAAAATAGACTGCAATTACGTATCTGGGAGAATTTCTTCGGGTTTTCAACAAGCCGTCGCACTCCAAAGAACGCCTAAAACGGCGCTCAAAAGGCCAAACTCGAGGTCCGCGGCGCGGGGGATGATTTTTCCTCGTATAGACAGTCGCAGACCTTTGTTCTTTCGTCATTACTGTGCATATAGACAAACTTCCGTTTCTACGGATCATAACCGAGATTCGGAGCGAGCCAACGTTGTATTTTTTCGACCGTCATTTTTTTTCGATTCGCATAGTCTTCCACTTGATCTTTATTAATTTTGCCAAGACCGAAGTATTGGGCGTCTGGATGAGAGAGATAAAAGCCGCTCACCGTCGATGCGGGCCATACAGCAAAGTTTTCTGTTAAGTGAATCCCCATCTCTTGCTCATGAATGTTGAGCAGCTCAAATAAAGCGGCCTTTTCGGTATGATCGGGGCACGCGGGGTATCCAGGCGCAGGACGAATTCCTTGGTACGTTTCTTTGATAAGTTCTTCGTTAGACCATTTTTCGTCAGGCGCGTACGCCCAAAATTCTTTTCGGACCCGTTGATGCATGTGTTCAGCAAAGGCTTCCGCCAAACGATCCGCAAGCGCTTTCAACAAAATGGAATTGTAATCATCATGAGCCGCTTCATAAATTGCGGTCTGTTTTTCTACCCCCAACCCGGCTGTAACAACGAAGGCGCCGATATAATCTTTTGTGCCCGTCTCTTTTGGCGCTAAAAAGTCGGCCAGACAAAAATTTGCGCGGTCTGTGCTTTTGACCATTTGTTGTCGGAGAAAATGAAATCGTGTTAATACATGTTCACGAGATTCATCGGTATAAATTTCGATATCATTTCCCAGCGCGTTTGCAGGAAAAAATCCGATCTGAGCATGGGCTTTTAGCGTGTTGTTCTTTAAAACTTCTTGAAGCATTTGTTGAGCATCTTGAAAGAGCTGCGTGGCCTCTGCTCCTACTCTTTCGTCTTCTAAAATGTCTGGATAGGAACCTGAAAGTTCCCAGGCGTTAAAAAAAGGAGACCAATCAATGGACGGAACCAAAGCCTCGAAGGCATAGTCACGAAATGTTCGGGTTCCTAGGAATGAAGGGGTCGGAGATGTAAGTTGGCTCCAATCAATGACATATTTGTTCTTTTGAGCAGCTTTTAGGGAAAGCCATTTCTGGGAAGCCTGTTTATTTTGGTGTCGTTCGCGAACGGCATCATATTCTTCTTTGATTTCTTGGACATAACCCGCCCTGTGTTTTTCGCTCAATAGATTTCCCACAACCCCTACAACGCGGGAGGCGTCGGTTACATAGATAACCGGCTCTTTGTACTGTGGATCAATTTTTACGGCCGTATGCACTTTGGAGGTGGTGGCCCCACCAATGAGTAAAGGTATAGAAAATCTTTCGCGCTCCATTTCAGCGCCTACATGGCACATTTCGTCTAGTGATGGGGTAATCAGCCCACTCAAACCAATGATGGTGCACTCTTTTTCTTTGGCGGTTTGAAGAATCCGTGAAGAGGGAACCATGACGCCTAGATCAATCACTTCATAATTGTTACATTGTAAAACAACGCCGACAATATTTTTGCCAATATCGTGAACATCGCCTTTGACGGTCGCCATTAAAATTTTCCCTTTTGTTTTTTGAGCGCCTTCTTTTCCTTTCTCAAAGAAAGGTTCGAGATAGGCTACGGATTTTTTCATGACACGGGCGCTTTTGACAACTTGTGGCAAAAACATTTTTCCTGCGCCAAATAGATCGCCCACGGTATTCATCCCGTCCATTAAAGGCCCCTCGATAACATCTAACGGGCGATCCGATTGTTGACGGGCTTCTTCTGTGTCTTCGATAATAAAGTCGGTGATTCCTTTAACCAAGGCATGCGCTAACCGTTCGTTTACAGGCCGCGTGCGCCACGCAAGGCCTTTTTCTATTTTTTTCTCTTTGCCGCCAACCGTATGAGCGATTTCAAGAAGGCGCTCGGTTGCATCTGAACGGCGATTTAAGACAAGATCTTCTACGCGTTCTTTTAGCGCTGAATCCACTTCATCATAGACCACAAGCTGACCTGCATTGACAATTCCCATATCCATTCCCGCTTGAATCGTATGATAAAGAAAAACAGCGTGAATGGCCTCTCGCACAGGTTCGTTGCCCCGAAACGAGAAGGAGATGTTACTGACCCCCCCGCTAATTTTTACAAGCGGCATGAGCTCTTTGATCTGACGGGTTGCGTGAATAAAATCTATGGCGTAGTTGTTATGCTCTTCAAGGCCTGTTCCGATGGCAAATATATTGGGGTCAAAGATGATGTCTTGTGGAAGGAATCCGACCTTTTGTGTAAGGATATCATATGACCGCTTACATATTTCAACGCGTTTTTGTTGAGTATCGGCTTGACCCTTTTCGTCAAACGCCATAACGAGAACAGCGGCGCCGTAGATCCGCGCGAGGCGCGCTTGTTTCATAAAGGTTTCTTGGCCCTCTTTAAGGCTGATGGAATTTACAACACATTTACCTTGTACACATTTAAGCCCCGCTTCAAGGACGGACCATTTAGAGGAATCAAGGACAATTGGAACTTTGCTAATATCGGGTTCAGTCATCGCAAGATTTAAAAAAGTGGTCATGACGTCTTCGGACTCAAGGAGTCCTTCGTCCATGTTTATGTCGATTATTTGTGCCCCGTTTTCAACTTGTTGACGGGCTACATCTAAGGCTTCTTCGTATTTTTGTTCTTTTATGAGACGAAGGAATTTTCTGGATCCAGTTACATTGGTCCGTTCTCCAATATTCACAAAGTTGGTTTCGGGCGTGAGTGTAAACGGTTCAAGTCCACTTAAGCGTGTATAAGGGAGCAGGTCGGGTATTTCTCGGGGGGATACCTCTTGCACGGCTTGAGTAATGGCTTGGATGTGATCCGGTGTTGTTCCACAACAACCTCCTACTATATTTAGCAATCCGCTTCGGGCGAATTCTTTAAGTACGTTGGCCATGGATTCTGGCGTTTCATCGTATCCCCCAAATTCGTTCGGGAGACCTGCGTTTGGGTGTGTGCTGACAAAGGTTCCGGCGATCCGAGACAATTCTTGGATATAAGGCCGCAAGTCTTTTGCGCCTAACGCACAGTTAAGCCCAATGCTGATAGGTTGAGCATGGGATACGGAGTTCCAAAAGGCTTCTGTGGTTTGTCCGGTTAGTGTCCGGCCACTGGCATCGGTAATGGTTCCAGAAATCATAATAGGAAGACGGATATCCTGTTCTCGAAAATACTGGAGAACAGCAAAAATAGCCGCTTTTGCATTGAGCGTATCAAAGGCCGTTTCGATGAGAAGCAGGTCGCTTCCCCCGTCTACTAATCCTTGGGTTACTTCGGTATAAGCCTGAACAAGTTTGTCGAATGAGATGTTTCGAAACCCGGGATCGTTTACGTCCGGAGAAATAGATGCGGTTCGATTGGTTGGGCCCAATACGCCGGCCACAAAACGAGGTTTGTTCTGATCCTGCTTTTCTACCTCATCGGCTATCTCTCGGGCAATCTTCGCGCCTTGTTGGTTTAATTCATAGGCCAACGTTTCCATCTGATAATCCGCCATGGCAATGGAGGTTGCATTAAAGGTATTGGTTTCGATGATATCGGCGCCTGCCTCAAGATAGGCCTTGTGAATTGAGCGAATGATATTGGGTTGAGTTAACGAAAGAAGGTCGTTATTTCCTTTTACATCACAGGGATGATCTGAAAACTGTTTTCCTCGATAGTCTTTTTCTTCGAGTTGATGGTTTTGGATCATGGTGCCCATGGCGCCATCAAGGATTAAAATTCGTTCCTTGAGTAATTCTATTATCAGTTGGGTTCGTTGATGTTTCATAATCTCTGGGAGTATTAGAGTGGTAACAGATGGGATCAATAAAAAATTGCTATCTTTTTTTAGGGATGCAAGATCGAAACTCCGGTTAAAGATGAAAAAGACGACGCGCATTGTCAGTGGTTATCGCCGCGATACGCTCCGATGAACAATTTCGAATGAAGGCAAGCACTTTAGCGACCTCAACCACATGTGCAGGTTCATTGCGTGTTCCCCGATAAGGAACAGGTGCCAAATAAGGGGCATCGGTTTCAATTAAGATACGATCATCAGGAATCGTTTGAGCAACAGCACGTATTGAGTCGGCATTTTTGAATGTGAGAAGACCGCTAAAACTAATCATGAACCCCATTCCAAGCAACGCATTCGCAAAGTCTAAAGAACCGGTAAAACAATGAAGGACCCCTATTTCATCTTCTTTACCGTTCCAGCGTGCAGTTTGATTGTTTAACAAATTCAGCGTGTCCTGGTCAGCTTCTCGGCTATGTACAATGACCGGCAAACGATGAGCATAAGCGATGTCTAACATGGCTTGAAACAGGTTTAACTGAACCTGAGCTGTATCAGGAGTATAATGATAATCTAATCCAGTTTCACCGATGGCCACGACACCTGGATCGGTGACCAGAATGTTTAATCTATCAAAATCCGGATTCGATTCGGCTTCATCTCTATCATAACCAACCGAAGCAAAAACTTTGTGAGGATATTTTTTCGCCAACTCAACAGCTGTTTGGTTGGCGAGCAAAGACCCCCCCACAGCTAACATCTGAGATACGCCATTGTCTTCAGCGCGATACACAATATCTGCGACTTCTCCGCTTTCCTCAAACGTATCAAAGTGCAAATGCGAATCTATAAACATACTATCTTGCATCATTGTGTTTTTGTATGCCGGCTAGGTTTTTTTCCTTCTTTATTCGAGATTCCTTTTCTCGCTTTATCAAGCCAACCTAACATCAGATACCCTTTCCATTGTTCACGCAGGTCTTTTTCTATTTTGTCGGCTTCATCATTTCGATCTAACAAACGTAAGAGAAATAATAAATTGGCGCCTATACGGATCGAAGTGGCGGGTGTTACGGCCTGTTGAGATACGAGCGTATAGTGTTCAAGCGCTTCTTTATAAAAACGATTTTTCCCATAGAGTTCTCCCAATTTTTCTCGAAGAATTAAACTGTCTGTCTCCTGTATTTTTTGCTGACAATACTTGAGAGCGATGGAAAAGAACCCTTCTCGAACGAAAAGATTAATCTTTCGTATATAGGCCCACTCTACATCTGGGTCGTTATCTTCTTCCAAATGTTGAATTTGCTCATCCAGAGAATACTTAAAGGGGGCATAAAGCGGATCGCCTACCATGGTGATTTGCCATGATAATACGGGTTGAGCCATATACGCACTTTGAGCAAAGGTATATCCTCTACTCAATCGATCGGAAAATATATCGAGATTAGGCGTATATTGTAGGTAAGGTTCATCCACAGCTCCGATGGATACACTGCCTCTTTTTGCTAAAAGTGGACCGACCCAATGCTCAGATGTGGATTGGAGCGTTTCAGCGCTGCTGGAGTGGATATGGTAGACAACGGAGCCCGGCTTAAATTCAAAATCAGGTCGGGCAAAACTTCCAGATAACTCTGAATGATACCACCCCATATATATAGCTACGTCTTCTATGGGCATTGAGCTCTCAAATAGATCTTTGGAATAATCCAAAAAACATTCATATCCTTGCTGTTTAAATTGTTGAAAGGCTTTTTGGATCCAAAAATCACCTATAAAATCATTTCCATACCCGAGACCCCGAGCATCAAAATAAGCGTTCCCTAACAATCCGTATTTTTCTGCACGAACGGCATCATCTATCATACGCTTTACGATCATGGGGTCTAGCGCATCTAATCGGGTCGCATAAACGATATAAGGAGCGATGGTATGGTTATTGGGCGTAACAAATTGCCTATAATGAGGATTTATGAAAAATCCATTTATTTCATACTGTAGAGGTACCAGCAACAAGGCTAACTCAGAATCAACCGCAGCGCTATTTTTGTGAAAAGGCCTTTTGAGATAATCAATTAACTTCGCAATGATTTTGAATTTCGTATCTTTAATTCGTAAAGGGACCCCATACACCGATACGATATATGAAACGGATGAACGTGTTGTCGTCCACCTCGTCCCATGAGATTAGAGGTCTTTTGATTTGATTCGTTTTTGTCTAATCCATTTTTTGTCCCGTAAAAATTTGAGTAAAGGATCTCTTAAACGGTTTTCGTACTCTGACCGAGTCATCTCCTCGGTAATGGGAAGGTCGAGCACGCACAATTGGTTGGACGAAAGATCTCGAGCGGCCATGTAATAATCTGCTAATTCAAGAGATGAAGGAATATTTTTGTTAGCGAGAACAATGACAAGATTAGAATCAGGGAATACCCACGAGGAATGAAGAACACCTATGAGGACGAATATACATTGCAACCATTTATTCATGGATTATTCTCGATATGGGATATTGGACACCTAATATTGGTAATATCTAAAACCCGTCGATGAACCTAACAAGATCCAGCATCTTCGGCCGCAGGCTGATGGAAGCATCTAGTATCCGGACTAAACCAATAAAGGTGCAATCACTAGCGCTACAACATTCATTAGTTTAATGAGAATATTAATGGAAGGACCCGCTGTGTCTTTGAAAGGGTCTCCGACGGTATCACCAATCACAGCGGCTTTATGTGCTTCTGAACCTTTACCGCCATACGCTCCCCCTTCAATATGTTTCTTGGCATTATCCCACACGCCACCGGCGTTGGACATAAACAGAGCCATCATTACCCCAGAAACGGTTACACCGGCTAACACACCTCCCAGCATCTCTGCACCCACAAAAAACCCTACTAGTACAGGCGTTAAAATCGCTAACAGTCCAGGCAAGATCATTTCTCGAATCGCAGCCGCTGTTGAGATATCTACACACTTAGCATATTCTGGTTTACCTGTTCCTTCTAATAGCCCTGCAATCTCTCGGAACTGACGCCGCACTTCTTCGATCATAGCAAATGCGGCTCTTCCTACAGCCGCCATCGCTAACGAAGAAAACAAAAAGGGTAACATCGCACCCACGAAAAGACCGGCCATCACATAGGGATTGGTCACATCAATGCGCATGACTGCTTCTGCTTCTGAAACACCTCTGGCAACACGCGTCGCATAGACGGTTTCGCGAAGTGCAGCAAATAAGGCCAATGCTGTAAGCGCTGCAGAACCTATGGCAAACCCTTTCCCAATGGCTGCGGTTGTATTCCCAACGGCATCTAGCTTGTCTGTACGTTGCCGAACTTCCGGTTCGAGCTCCGCCATCTCAGCTAATCCTCCTGCATTATCGGCAATAGGTCCATACGCATCGACTGCCAACTGGATCCCCGTTGTAACAAGCATTCCGAGTGCTGCAATAGCAATGCCATAAAGGCCTGCAAAGTTGTAGGAGACGAGTAGAGCAATGACCAATGCAATACTAGGTAATGCGGTCGAAAGCATCCCTGTTCCTAATCCTGAGATAATATTAGTCGCTGCCCCTGTTTCGGAGGCTTTAGCAATTTTATGGGCAGGACCCTTATTTTCAGCCGTGTAATATTCCGTCAATACACCAATCGCAATCCCCCCGATTAAACCGGCAATCGTTGCACCGAATATGCCTATTGCCTGATAGGTCTCTCCACTCAACATAAAACTAGAAGGCGCGAATTTAATAACAAGCGGATAGGTCAGTATCGCCATCACCAATCCAGCGCCAAACGTTCCCATATTCAGTGCGGTTTGAGGATTTCCACCTTCTTTGGTTCTGACCAAAAAGGTGCCCCCAATCGAGATAAGAATGCCCACCGCGGCGATGACTAAAGGGAGGAGAACCAGCTGGATTGAACCCGCGGCCGCGCCTAATACCATCGCACCAACAATCGAGCCTACGTAAGATTCAAAAAGATCAGCGCCCATACCCGCTACATCGCCTACATTATCTCCCACATTATCTGCGATGGTTGCTGGATTCCTGGGATCATCTTCCGGAATCCCAGCTTCCACTTTACCCACTAAATCAGCTCCCACGTCCGCTGCTTTTGTATAGATTCCACCTCCTACACGCGCAAAAAATGCAATGGAACTAGCACCTAAAGAAAACCCTGAAAGAATGGGCAATACTTGGGTTCGTAAGACTTCTGTTGTGTCACCTATAGTACAGGTGTATATAATGAATAATGTGGATAACCCCATCACCCCAAGGCCTACGACACATAATCCCATCACAGTCCCGCCAGAAAAAGCGACTTGAAGCGCTTGAGCAAGACCTGTACGAGCCGCATGGGTGGTTCGCATATTAGCGGATGTAGCGACCCGCATACCGAAAAAACCTGCTAGTGCAGAACAAAAGGCCCCTCCAACAAAAGAGACAGCAACTAGTTTTAAAGCGCCTTCATTCTTTACAGCTAATAAAGCCGCGACAATGACAACAAACAGGCCCAGCACTCTATATTCACGCGAAAGAAAAGCCATGGCCCCTTGCCGAACCGCCAGACCGATTTCTTGCATTCGTTCTGTGCCAGGATCTTGTTTGTTAACCCAAGCTGACTTTATAAAAGCGAAAACTAACGCCGCCGCTCCACAACTTACCACCATATACAAAAGATTATAATCCATCTCGCTTTCCTTTCTTCACACTCCTATTTACATAACTATAAACTCAAAATAAGGGTCGCTAGTATAAGAAGAGAGCAACAACTGTCAACCGCGAAAACAGAAGTAAAAGCCAAGAAATACAGACTGAGTCTTCGTTTATAATCCAGCAGGAATGCAATGGGGAGTTGATACCATAACTTGAGTTAAGAAAATTTTTTAGAGTCATTCGAACCGTTTGCGCGATGACTTAAAGGGTGGTAACGTATACTCGTGTACACAACACAAACAGGATAAGGGTTTCTCCAAACCACAATTGCATTTTATATGGTCCATGATTGCGACTTTCACGCTCTTTTTAGGATTAATTGCCGGGTATTATATTGATCCTAATCCCACCTCAAGTGCTAGCGGAAAGGCCCCGAATACAGCTAAATGCATTGGCGTATTAGACGGAGACACTATTAAAGTAGAATGGAACGGCAACATCGAAAATGTACGTATACTCGGAATCGATTGTCCTGAAACAAAAAAGAACTCAAGGTTTAAACAGCAACTAAAAAAAATGGGTATCAAAGAGATAGAACTGATTACCTACGGAAAAATTGCTAAAAAAACTTCCAAAAATTGGTTATTTAATTTTAATGTACGTCTTGTCTTTCCTTCAGATGATGTAAAACGAAATTCGTTTGGTAGATTATTGGCCTATGTAGAACAACAAGGTGTTGACATCGGAGAACGACTTTTATTAGGTGGAAATGCCATGCTCGCAGAATGGGAACATCCTCGTTGGAAAACCTATGAACTCTTTCAAAAAGAAGCTATAAAAAATAAAAAAGGTATTTGGAGAACTTATGTGCCTCCGCCCAAAAAACGTTCAGGGAAACAAAAAAGATGAAAACCTATAAACTCGTTATTTTACCCGGTGATGGTATCGGCCCAGAAGTCATGGATCAGGCGGTTCGCCTTCTTAGCCAAGTCAGTTCAAAAGAAGGGTTCAACCTTGAACTCACCACAGAATCCGCGGGCGGAGTCGCCATTGACCAGTACGGTCATCCTTTGCCGGATGAAATCCTTGAAAGATGCAAAAAAGCCCATGCCGTGCTTCTTGGAGCTGTTGGGGGTCCGAAATGGGATCATTTAACCGGCGAACTTCGGCCGGAAAGTGGATTGCTAAAACTGAGAAAATCACTAGGTGTTTTTGCCAATTTGCGTCCAGTATCCATCCCCGACTCTTTAGCGGAAGCATCCCCACTTCGAACAGAAATAGCTCAAGGAACAGACCTCCTCGTGGTCCGAGAACTTACAGGTGGGATTTACTTTGGCGAACCCAAAGGACGCGCCGGAACAGGGGTATCAGAAGAAGGCTATAATACGATGCGTTATACCGCTGAAGAAATAGAACGTGTCACCCGCATTGCTTTTGAATGGGCAAAAAAACGAAGGGGTGAGGTAACCTCCGTTGATAAAGCAAACGTATTAGTGGTTTCACAGTTATGGCGAGATATTACAACAAAGGTCCATCGTGAAGAATTTCCCCATATCAAACTTTCTCATATGTATGTTGATAACGTCGCCATGCAATTGGTCCTGAATCCAAAGCAGTTTGATGTCATCGTTACCGGAAACTTATTTGGTGATATTCTGTCAGACGCCGCAGCGACATTAGGGGGATCCTTGGGGCTTCTTCCTTCTGCTAGTGTTGGTGGACCCGTTGGTCTTTTTGAACCCGTACATGGAAGCGCCCCTGATATTGCCGGAGAAGGAAAGGCGAATCCTATTGCCATGATCCTAAGCGTTTCCATGATGCTTGATCACCTAGGCGAATCAAAAGCAGCTCAAGCCATACGAACAAGCGTGCAAGAAATCCTCGCAACGGGTGTACGTACTGGAGATCTGCGGAGAGAAGGACTGCAACATGTGAACACGTCGAAGATGGGAGGACTCATTTGCGAGAGAACCCTAGCTCTTTTATAAGACTAGTGTCAATTCAACGACCGAATACCCTGTCTAACGTTGGAACATTGTTAAACAGACTTCTTATGAAAAAAACGTTTTTTCTTATTTCTCTACTTCTGTGTATTTTTGCCCTAGACGCTTTAGCAGGCAGAATTCCCTCCGAATACATTACCCGAGGTCCATACATCCAAATGACAACAACGGGTTCTGTCACTGTTATCTGGCGTAGTTCAAAACGCATCGAACCTAAACTTCTTTATATAGACCCAAATGGGCCAATGAAAGAAATAGCTGGTAAAGAGAACTTTTCAATACGTACACTTTTCTCACCCCCCCCAACACATCAAAGACCCTCTCCAAAAGATGGTAGTCGTTTCGTTATGGAATATGAAGCGCCTATTACGAGTCTTAGTCCCAATACCACCTATTACTACGCCATCTACGATGGGAACAAACTCCTTGCGGGTGATCATTCCAGCTATTATTTCAAAACTCATCCCACAAAAGAATCGACGACCGACCTCCGCATTTGGGCTTTAGGCGATTCTGGAACAGGCAAAAAACAGGCGCGACGCGTTTTCAATGGCATGAAAAAATATACCTCAAAGCAACAACGCCTCCCCGATCTTTTTATTCATACCGGTGACATGGCCTATGAGGACGGAACAGACCCAGAATTCCAAACAAAGTTCTTTAATGTATACCAGGAGATCCTGAAAAATACCCCGGTCTGGCTGACCCTGGGAAATCATGAAGGACATACTTCCGATAGTCTTAAGGGCATAGGTCCTTACTATGACACTTTTGTTTTGCCGACCCAAGGCGAAGCAGGAGGCATCGCCTCAGAGACAGAAGCGTATTATGCTTTTGATTATGGTCGTGTACATTTCATCGTACTGGAATCCTATGCACTCGATCGAACACCCACAGGAGAAATGGCTCAATGGTTAGAAAAAGATCTTTACCATATAGATACGGATTGGATTATTGCCTATTGGCATCATCCTCCTTACACCAAAGGGTCCTATAACAGCGACATGGACCGAAGACAGACAGAGATGCGAACGCATATCATGCCTATTCTTGAACAAGGGGGTGTGGACCTTGTATTAACAGGGCATTCTCACATATACGAAAGATCAATGCTAATCAATGGGGCGACTTCCACACCCACGATTGTCGAAGGAGTCATTCTCGATGATGGTCCAGGCAATCCCTACAAAAAGAGTAAAGGAATCCATCCCCATCACGGAACCGTATGTGTTGTATTAGGCAATGGGGGGGCAGCGATGTACCGTATTGGCACCATGCCCATCATGAGACAAACACTGGTTGAATACGGATCGCTCATTATAGATATAAAAGGTCCCAGGTTGATCGCCCGTATGATTGACCGTAAAGGAAAGATCCGTGACCAATTTGGAATCACTAAAGAAGGAGATATTAAAAATATACCTATAGCCGATTCTTGGAAACCGATAGGCCCGGGCTTTTTACCTGAGCTCAACGTATTTATCCATACATGCCAGATTAAAATTCAGTCTTTTGCCAAATGGGAAGACGAGGAGATTCGGTATACATTAGACGGAACCGATCCGTCCACAAATGCACCTCTGTATACGACCCCTTTCACGATCAACAAGACAAGAACCATAAAGACACGGGTCTTTTCAAAAGACCGAAAAAAAATTAGCCCTGTCACGACCCAAACCTATACAAAATACAAAAGAAAACTACCTGAACCGATATATATCAAAATAAAACCGGGTTTACGTGTTCATGTGTATACCGGGAAATGGAACACCTTGCCCGACTTTAAAAAATTAAAACCCGTTGCGGTAAAAACCGTTTCAAATATCAGCACAGAAGTAACACATCAAAAGGATTATTTTGGGCTCAAATTCTCCGGATTCATAAAAGTTCCTGCTGACGGAATGTATGCTTTTCATCTCAACTCAGATTCCAGAAGTAAATTGTATATAGGAAATAAAGAAATAACTAATCATATAGGACTTAAAAAAGGACTACATCCTGAATCCGTCAGACAAAATCTGACGATTTTTCATTACCTGTTGGGCTAAAGCGGGGAGGATACCCGTATTCAAACAAACAACCCCACCCCAACAGGTGTGTATATGAAACAATATAAAATAAAGACTGGCAAGGGCGAACTCAACAGCACAAGCGGAAATCATCTTTGCAGCCTGCTGCTTGAGGATCATGCTCAACGGATTCTTCCCTCCAATTTTCAACCACGCCGCTCCGATGCGATCTCTGATCGGGAGATCCTCCTTACCCAGATCGGCTTACTTTGCAACGGTCGAACCGATTTCAATGATATCGACCTGTACCGGGGTGATGAGATTTTTATGAATGCCTTTGGACTTAAAAAGGGGAGTTAAAAAGGTAGCCTCTGAGCCGATGTTCCGACGTCGTTCCGACGACCTGCCCTCAGCCAGAACCCATGTGGGGCTACGCAAACTCAACACCGAACTTCTTTCCTCGGGCCCCTTTGGCTAGGTAGATGTCGAAGGGCTTGATCTTGTTCCCGTCGATATCGATGTGAGCCCTTTGGATCACTCAGGCTCTTCGAAAGAAGGCGTTTCCTACACCTAGAAGGGCCATGATGGTTACGCCCCGATATTTGCCTATGTGGGCACTCAAGGCCACATGCTTGAGTGCGAACTTCGACCCGGTAAACAACATTGTCAGTCGGGAACGACCGCGTTTATTGCCCGCAGCGTTGAAACGCTCCAAACCCTGGGCCTGGGTGGAAAATGTTTGCTTCGGCTTGATAGTGGCAACGCTGCGGCCGATAACTTCGACGCTTTTGGGGATCATTGTTTTATCGTAAAGTGAAATCCTCGCCGCGAATGTCCTGAACAAATGCTGGCCCTTGCACGCCGAGTTGGAGACAAACAAGACAGTCGTGAAGGCAAGAACGTTTACACAGGCTTTTTCGATCATTTCCATCCCGGTGATGACCAAAACCACCCTTGTGTCCCGGTGGCCTTCGAAGTGATTGAACGCACCATCGATATCGATGGTCAGAAACTTCTGGTTCCTAAACTTGAGATGAACACCTGGTGGACGAACTTCTCTTGTCGTGCCAAGACGGTGCTAGATCTCTATCATGGACATGGCCCCAGCGAGCAGTACCATAGTGAACTCAAAAGCGATCTTGATGTTGAGCGATTGCCTTCGGGGAGACTCTGTGCCAATAAGATTATTCTGTTATGCGCCATGGTGGCCTTCAACCTATTGCGCGGTTCGATTGGTCCGCCACGCCGGACGAATTGAACTTCACTTTGGCAAGCGTTGTCGCTGGTTTGAAGTGATACAAGATATTGCCCATTCCTTCGCATAGCCCTCCGTGCACCTTTAACAATACTCTAAGGCGACTGCCCAAGGAGGCCTACACCCCAAAAATGGCCAAATCAGAGTGAATCTGACCTGTACGCTCAAAAAATTCATCAGGGTGATACTTGCCGGTCCCAATCTGCCCAAAAGCAAGCATCTCAAGGAAAAAGTTTTCAACTTTTGAGCCCCAAAACGCCTTCCGAAGCGATAGCTGACAGATTCAGGTATACGTCAAAAAATATATACAGGGAAAGGCTTTTTTATATCTTGCAACTTTCTTGTCTTACACCCTTTTCTTATTGAACCCATCCCCAGCTTTTCTTAAAGGGCCAATAAATCGCAAATGCTTCTCCGACAATATTTTTTTCAGGAACCGCTCCAAAAAACCTTCCGTCCTTGCTATTCCGTGAATTATCACCTAATGGGAAATATTCTGAGTCACTAAGCGTTAACTGGGCACTAGACGTCTTCAATAAGGCTGGGTCTTGCGGTTGAGACCTTGGCAACGTGTAGCCGTGATACCCTTCTTCTTCTACAATACGCGTAAAGGGATATGGCTCTGTCATCTTCTCCCCGTTAATAAGGAGATAGGGAGGATGAATAGAGACGGTATCACTGGGCAATCCCGCAAGACGTTTTATGTAAAATGTGTTTTCTCGTGTTCCGGGTATATCTTTTGTGCTAAAAACAAATATGTTACCTCTTTTAGGCTTTGAAAAATTATACACGATTTTATTCACCAAAATATGATCGCCCGCTCTTTTGATTCCTGAAGCCAGTACGTGCCCCTTTTTTACAGACTGACCCTGGGTAACATGAAGATGCATATTCTGTTCAATGATATGAGGGCCTACACGACCATTAATATAGACGGCAATCTTTCCATCGTATGTATTGTATAAGCTTACCGGTCCGGCCTCTTTTGCTTTTACGTCGACATACCGTTTCCCAAGTATTACAAATTTGAAAATATTGAGCGGAAATCGATCGGAGACCATCTGCTCTGCTTGTGGTTCATACGTGATCCCGTACAGGGTTGGCTGCATAGAGCCTGTAGGGATTTTGAACGGTTGGAAAAAATAAGCCCTGATGGCCATAACCACCACCAAAACAACAACAACAAACTCTGCCCAATCTTTCCATTTCCGATGTTTGTCGTTCGGATAAAAATCAGACATACATTGAGCTAGATCTTCTGCGGCTGCATCAATCTGTTCGAACGCCTTTTGTCTCCACAGGTTTTGGAGGGTCTCCTCTGCTTCAGTCAACTTTTTTAAAATTTCAGGAGCGGCTATATCACATCTCATATGACGCACACGCTTTGCTTCATGTAAAAGTTCCTGTACAGCTTGTCTGAGTCTACGACGTTCAAAATAGTTCATAATGAATGAGTCAAAGGTCTGAAAATCGAAAGTCACGTATGCTTTCGACTTTGGACTTTTAGACCTTTGACCCTCCTTTCTTTAGCTAGATTTTAAAACAGAAATAAAGGCTTCTTGGGGAATGCTAACCTTTCCTATTTGTTTCATACGTTTCTTCCCCTCTTTTTGACGTTCGAGGAGTTTACGTTTACGTGTAATATCTCCACCATAACATTTTGCAGTGACATCTTTGCGCATGGCTCGAATGGTTTCTCGCGCAATCACATTGCTTTGAATAGCCGCTTGAATAGGCACGGCAAATAATTGAGAAGGGATCACTTCTTTAAGGGACTTGCACATTTGACGACCTCTGAATAGGGCTTTGGAACGATGTACCACTGATGAAAAGGCATCGACGGTTTCATGGTGCACCAGAATGTCTAATTTGACTAAGTCGGCTTGCTCATACCCTACATGGTCATAATCCATAGATGCATATCCGCGACTTATACTTTTTAGTTTATCATGAAAATCAATGAGAATTTCATTGAGAGGGAGTTTGCACGTGAGCATGACACGCTGCGAGTCTAATGAATCGGTTTTTTCAAGCTCGCCGCGACGATCCCGTATGAGCTGGAGAAGATCTCCAATATTTTGGTTATGACAGATAATAAATGCCTGCACCATAGGTTCTTCCATATGAGCGATGCGTGATGGTTCGGGCAAATGAATGGGATTATCAATTTCAAGGCGCTCTCCATTCGTCAAAAATACCTGATAAATGACACCTGGATAGGTTGTAATAATATCCACGTCATATTCTCTACGCAATCGTTCTTGAACGATTTCCATATGCAAAAGACCTAAAAATCCACAGCGAAATCCCAACCCTAATGCTACTGAACTCTCTGCCTGATACTGAAAAGAACTATCATTTAAGCTTAATTTTTCCATGCTTATTTTTAACCGCTCAAAATCAGCGGTGTTAACCGGATAAATACCGCTAAACACCATCGGCTGAATCTCTTTAAATCCAGGCAAAGGATCTTTAGGTAATCGATCTCTCTTAGCTATGGTATCCCCAATTTTAATCTCTGAAGCATCTTTAATATTCGCGGCCAAATAACCAACCTCTCCCATCTGCAACTCAGATACCGGTGTCGGTTTGGGCGTAAAGATTCCCACTTCTTTGACTTCATAGTCTTGTTTCATGCTCATCAAACGGACGGTTTCTCCCTTTTTAATCTTACCATCAACCACCCGTATATAAGAAACAGCCCCTTGATAAACATTGTACATGGAATCAAAAATCAGTGCACGTGTACATGTTGAGTCACCCTCTGTGGGAGGGGGAATTTTTTGAACAACGGCTTCCATAACAGCAGGAACCCCCTCCCCTGTCTTAGCGCTAATTTTCAGGCAATCGCCCATAGGAATGGCGAGAATATCTTCGATTTGTTTGCTAACTCCTTTAACATCTGCATTAGGTAAATCAATTTTGTTTAACACCGGAATCACCTCAAGTCCTTGGTCGACTGCTAAATACGTGTTTGCAACCGTTTGTGCTTCTACCCCTTGAGCCGCATCTACAACCAATAGAACACCTTCACAAGCCGATAAACTTCTTGATACTTCATAAGAAAAATCTACATGGCCCGGTGTATCAATCAGGTTAAATTGATAGGTCTTTCCATCTTGTGCTTTATAATCCATAGTAACAGGATGGGCTTTGATAGTAATGCCGCGTTCGCGTTCTAAATCCATATCGTCAAGCAGCTGTTCGCGGAGATCTCTTTGCTGAACGGTTTTAGTCAACTCAAGCATACGATCTGCCAAGGTAGATTTGCCATGATCAATATGGGCAATGATACAGAAGTTACGTATATGGGATAGATCAGGCATGGTCACTTAGATGATAAGGAGAATGGCTGAAAAGCTACAAGAGTTTGCTTTCTCATTTGGGCTATTTCAGAAGTCATATCCGTCGCTTTAAACAGTGTGGTGCCCACCATAAAAATATTTGCCCCGTGCCGAGCGGATTGAACAGCTGTTTCCAGATTAAGCCCCCCATCCACAGAAAGATCTAACTCCGGATATTTCTCCCGGATAGCGTTGATTTTCGATAAAACACTTTCTATGAAACGTTGACCTCCAAATCCGGGATGAACGGTCATAAATAACACTTCGTCGGCTAATTGTTGTTGCAGGATATCCTCAATCATTGTAACCGAGGTTTCGGGATTGATGGTAATCCCAGGTCGCGCTCCTGCTTTACGGATGTTATGTAAGATCTCTTCCACATTGCATGAAGCTTCTATATGGATTAACACCGTATCCGCTCCAGCTTCTATAAAGGTTTCCGCGTATCGATCAGGTTGTGTAATCATTAAATGCACACTAAGAGGGATGTTTACCGATTCGCGGGCCATACGTACTACTTCAGGCCCTAAACTAATATTTGGAACAAAATGGCCGTCCATTACATCTATATGAAGTGCATCGGCGCCTGAACGTTCAGCGTGTTTACATGCTTCTTCTAGGCGTCCGATATCAGCCGCTAAGATGGATGGCATAATTTGTATTTCTAGCATAAATCTATATTCCTTTAATCAACCTAGATCCGGGAGTTAAGCGTGGGATTTCTGCACGAATTATTTGGGCCAAAAGGCATTAGAAAGAAACCTCGACGCACCCAGTGGGTGCGCCTGCGTTTTTTTGTACCCTTTTAGCTCCAAAGAATTCGCACAAAAATCCCACATTTAACTCCCGGATCTAGGATCAACGGAATGAAAAGTTAGCCGATTCTCCCCTACCCCGTCAAGAATACCTGGTTTAAACCGAAATAATTATGACACTTAGTATTTTCTCATAAAAAATTTGGGAACTCAATCCCAGTAGCAAGAACCGATTTCGGGAACAGAAATAAGAAGAAAATTGGAAGCAGGAGAGATCTGCAACCTCCATCCTCATACTCTTCTAGGGGTCGACACCTACTTGATAAAACTTTATGGAGCCAACAGGACTATCAGTATAGGTGTTTTGCGGAGGCGTGGCTAAGATATTGCTGCCTAATGGGCTTGAAAAGGTTCCCAGCAAATTCGTTGAAGCGTTAACAAAATACGTCTCTCCGCTTACGCTGAACCAGCGAACAAGATTTTCTTGCGTATCTGTAAGCTTGAAAACCGATGCGGCATTGGTTGGATCTGTGCCCGCCACAAATTCTTTCCAGTTCAGCAGGCCATCATTATCTGAATCTAATAATTCTGTGGAATTAAAGTTCCCGTTCGTTAACCCATGCATAACCAACCATATTTCAGGGACGTTATTTGACGTACGATTATCTTCGATGAGGGCCTGTAAGGATAGATTGGCAGTGACATTACTTAACGTATAGATCAACTTGGAGAGATTTGATTGAAAAGAGCCACCAACGGAAACACCATTGGTTTGAATGTCTGCAATATGATAATAGGCTTGAGCCTGGATTAAGAACGTCATATTGGCTCCATCGGCTACAACAACAGCACCCGTAGGCGTTATGGTTCCTACCCCATTTACGGAAGCGGTAAGTGTATGAACATTATTTGTAGAAGGGGACAAACAATTCGTTTGAAGAAAGGATGTTATTAGGGAAAAAGCGTGTACCGTGCCAGCATCACCCCCAAAGGTGTCTTCTACTTTTAATATCCATACTCCATTTGCTGGAACGGTTTGAATAGAAGGAAAGGAACCTTCATCATCGAGTTGTGTCTGACAAAAATTATTCCCGTCACTCTGGGCGGTGGATTGTAAAATTAAATGCCGCAAAAAATGGACCTGAGAGCTTCTGTTCATGCGGCGATCTCCAAATCGAAACACTCCTGTGCGGGTTTGTATTCTAGGATCTTGCGAGGATAGTTGTTAATCCATTTTTCAATCTCACCAATACGGTCGATGGTATATCTTCCGATGTTGTCTCCTTTGGCGACGAAACGACGAACCATACGGTTGGCATTTTCGTTGGAGCCTCGTTCCCAGGAAGAATACGGGTGAGCATAATAGAGTTTAACACATCTCTTTTTGCTAAATCCGGAACGTTCCATCTGCTCCACGTCGAGAAACTCGCTCCCGTTATCGGCTGTAATCGACTTGAACATCGATCTGAATGGGCCAACTCCCATCGATCTTTCGATCGCTTTGAGGGCCTGCAGAACCGATGCCTGTGTTTTATCCGAAAGTTTTCTCACCCTTAGCATTCGGGTCTTTCTTTCTACTAACGTCATTAAAACCGGTTTTGAAGTTCCTTTTCCGCCGACGATCAAATCCAATTCCCAGTGCCCAATTCCTCGCGTTTTTCTACGGTCTTAGGTCGTTTTTCGATACTGGTCCTTCGGGCATGTTGCTTTTTAACCCGCTTAATAGCACGTCTTTTTCGTTTTATCCGTTTTCGTTTTTCCCATAGGGACTCGTTGCTCACCCCCGGGATGAGACCTTGGTCAATATAGGTATACAGCGTTTTTGTACTCACCGCTGCAGGTCTCTGCTCTTGTTTAAGCAAAGGAGCAACCACATCGGGTGAGCGTTTGTGAACAAGAATGTGCTCGCTGATAAACACAGCCGTTTCATGATGCTTTCCAAGCTTAAGCTCAGGTCCCTTGGCCGTCGCATTTAGATCATGAAGTTCCTGGGCTCGATCACTGCTGTATGCTTTCCTTTTTCGCAGCTCTGTATCGAAATGCTCTACCTCCCCACGTTTAATTTCGCGCTCTATGGTTCGACGATGCCTTCCCAGATAGCTCTGGCTATCTCCAAAGGACGTCCTCGGTTTTTGAGCATTGTTTCAATCATGATCCGTTCTTTCTGTGTCAAATGCTTGCCTTTTCGGGGATGAATACTACTCTTGATTTGTTCCATGTCTTTCTCCTTTTTTTGTCTTCTGTCGAGTTTTCAGATCTAGAAGATTTCGGCATGGAACACTCCTGTTTTACAATATCTTCTTTTGGGCATTTAATATTACAATTCTCAGCCGCTGTGTTGATCATAATAACCTCTGTCGCATCCGGACTGATTAATGTTACAATAAGGTCGCCTACATAACTGTGGCTTATCCCCACGCTCGTTGACTGACTATCGGTCGAACAAGAAGTGCCATCAAAGCTGAAGTTAAGATCTTGCATGCTTCCTGTTTGATTTACGGTAAACGAAATATTTGTAATGCCAGGATCAGGAATAGCTGAGGCAACGGTATAGGCGTTGGTAACGGAGAAAGGTCCTAGAATAGCCGTAAACCTAAGATTGATGCTATTGCTTCCTTCATTGGATGAAACTAAAAGCTGAAGATTAATATCAGCGCCGCAAGGGTGAGTGGGGTCGACATAAATCACAAAAGCTATGCTGTTAGATCCCGTTGCATTGGTAGAGAGGTTTGGATAGATAGATGTATCTCCAATCATCGTAGCCGTAGACATTAGACTGGTTAGGACACCATTTATACCGGTTGCCTGGGTGGTACCACTATTCATCAGTTGGACAAAGAGCTGTATATTATTCTCTCCTGGATCGATGCTTCCATTTCCGTTTCCATTCCCTGCTGAATCGTTAATGGTGTTTACACCCGTAGCTGTAAAGAAGTGGGTTCCGGGAGGAGGTTGAATCGTAAAATTTGCATCTGAAATATCAAAAAATATGTTTTGTGCCGCTTCCACCTTAATGCGGGCATTGGTAGTAGCCAAAACAGGCAGTGTAATCAGCTGACTTCCATCATTCGATGTATTACTAGACAAAACAGTTGTAAAAGTCTGGCCCCCATCCGTAGATAACAAAATGTTTACATTTGCAGCATTCACCGGGCTGGTTTGACTGCCTGCCACATTCCAAGTAACGGTTTGAGATCCAGACCATGTAACAGCCGTGTTCGGAGCTGTTACCTGAAAAGGGCCGGCGGATGTTACTACGGTAATTTGTGTGTCATCAAAACAAACGCCTCCTCCGCCTGTTTTATTATCTTGAACCGTTACACGAAAGTTTAGGGTCCTCGCCAAAACCGGCAATTTTTCTGATAAGGAATTGGTGTTGTTAAGAATATCGGATAATTGCGGAAAAATGCGCGTGTTATTTGTTGTTGGAGGACGACTTCGAAATAAAGGAATCATCCCATTATCAGGCGCGGATAAAACAGCGGATGGGCCGAGGTCACTTTCTTCCCAAGCATACGTCAATGTATCGCCATTGATATCCATTCCGGTGGCGGTTAAGGCAAAGGGCGTTTGCAAGGGGATGATGTAATTGATTCCTGCGTTTACAGTGGGCGGATTGTTTCCAGTCGCCGTTGTTGTTGGACAGCTGTTTCCGCCTTGATTGATTACATAGTCAACAATTTGGTTATAGCTTGAAAAATGGAAATAGGCATCGCTATTGCCTTGTATATTATCCGTATCGCAAATTCCGGTATAGGCCATAATGGTCGATCCGCTTCCAGGCTCAACAGCTGCCTGCATTTCCATTAAAGGTATGTGTTCCTCCGAATTGATGCCCCATTTCGTGGGCAACAAAATCAATATCAAAAGGGTCCCCTTGAGGCGTGGGAGATCCTGTTACCCCTTCCGCTTTGGCAGCACTGTTACAGACGATGCCTAAACCGGCTAACCCGCCGCCACCCGTATTAAACAAATGCCCAATATCGTAGTTGCTGGACCCAATGACTGAATCGAGAGTGACTTGATTAGTGGCAAGGCTTTCACTCGTGGAATCATTGGTGGGGTATGGATCCGTGGCGGCGTTGGTATAGATAATTAGATTGTTGTTCGCCACCAATTCGAAGCGGATTGCGAATTCTAGAGCGCTTCACGATTGAGGTGTCGTGATGTAGCACGAAGAAAACCAGCCGATTACCTCGTCGGGAGAAACCTCTTCGAACGCTTGTGCGATCGCTTCAGATAGTTCCTGCTGACTGCGGGCTGCAAGGCTGCCCAACCGATTCTCTATCTTGCCCCACATTTTTTCAATGGGGTTGGAATCGGGGCTGTAGGGTGGAAGGAACCTTACATGGGCCCCACATGACTCAATGAGTTCAATGACCTTGGGATTGTGATGGACGCGAAGATTGTCCATGATGACGATGTCTTCAGGTGAAAGAGTCGGGAGAAGAACCCGGCGAATATATTCTCCAAAAACAGCCGTCTCTGTCGCCCCCTCCCCCTCCATGGCCGCTGTTGTTCCGTCCAGGCGGACCGAAGAAATCAAGGTGGTGGTACACCAATGTCCATAAGGCGTTTTGGCAAAAAGCCTGTTCCCGCCCAACGCCCGGCCCCGCAGACGAGTCATATTCGTTTTCGCCCCGGATTCATCAATAAAGACAAGGCGACTTGGATCAAGTTTGGCCACCTCTTGGATCCACTGCTTTCTCAAGAGATTTACATCCGCCCGGTCTTGCTCGCTGGCGTGAAGCGTTTCTTTTATACCGGGAAACCGATTCAACGCCCGCTGTACGGCCATGATCGACCCCTTCACGCCGCTCATGTTCTTGAGTTCTTCAAGCGTTGCCGGGATGTTTGCCCCCCAGTTGAGCCAACGCCTTGAGCTGCTTTCCGCTGTAGAGGGCTTGACGATGCCCACGCGGTCGGGGAGCGGTCTGTCCGGTTTCGTTGAAACGAGAGAGCCCACGCTGAAACGTTCTAAGATCTACACGATAAGAAGATGCGATATCGGCCTGGGAACCTTTGCCCATTTTGTAGGCATCTATCGCACGCCGCCGGATTTCTGCTGTTGCTATACTCATGTCATGGAGTATAGATCTTCTAGAGAGGCATTTTCAATCGTTAAATGCTCTAGCTCATAAATACCCGTTACACGATTGACCGTAGTCACCATAGCGGCCAGAGCGCCAGAAATCGTTCCGCCATGAATGGCTGTATATTCCCCTTGCGCGGCAATCGCAAGTCGATACTTTCGCAGTGTATCACCGGTACTTAACGGTGTTCCGTTAAGAAGCACCGTAGGACCGGAAGGGGGTGTGGGGATGAGAGGGGACTGAAATCTACATGAAAACGTTTTCCGTGAAGGTGTATAATCGATTTTAAAATAACTCACATAGATTTTGGGATCATTTTTCCAGTGGGGATCAATATAGATCCATCCTTTTTGAGGAGAAAAGATCTGTGCATGAAACCCAACAGGCGTTGAATCTAAACGGATCGTGGATCCATCATCACTTTGGCCTACATAGGTTTTAATGTCGGGAAACTGAGCGGCTAATTCTGGAGCCATAACAAAGGTTTCAAGGATCCGAAAAGATTGAAAGCGCCCATCGGGCATGGGAATGTTAATGAGTTGACCCGGATCTCTAGAAAATTCTATCGGCGCTTGAGCGAATATGGACTGTAGCGTTATCCGATTTAAAGACACGGCTGTATATTGAGTGGGTTGAATCCAAACTTCTTTACCAGGCGCTAGAGGCGGCAACGTTTCAAGAATCGTCCAAACTCCGTCTGAGGATACCCGGGGAGCGGCTTGTGCAGTGTTTATGTAGACGAGTGTCAGAAAAAACAAAACGAGCACACTATATTCTTTCTTACATTGAACTTTCTTATTCATGTTTACTTCCTCCTGAATCCGTCAGATAAAATCTGACGATTTTTCATTACCTGTTGGGCTAAAGCGGGGAGGATACCCGTATTCAAACAAACAACCCCACCCCAACAGGTGTGTATATGAAACAATATAAAATAAAGACTGGCAAGGGCGAACTCAACAGCACAAGCGGAAATCATCTTTGCGGCCTGCTGCTTGAGGATCATGCTCAACGGATTCTTCCCTCCAATTTTTAACCACGCCGCTCCGATGCGATCTCTGATCGGGAGATCCTCCTTACCCAGATCGGCTTACTTTGCAACGGTCGAACCGATTTCAATGATATCGACCTGTACCGGGGTGATGAGATTTTTATGAATGCCTTTGGACTTAAAAAGGGGAGTTAAAAAGGTAGCCTCTGAGCCGGTGTTCCGACGTCGTTTCGACGACCTGCCCCCAGCCAGAACCCATGTGGGGCTACGCAAACTCAACACCGAACTTCTTTCCTCGGGCCCCTTTGGCTAGGTAGATGTCGAAGGGCTTGATCTTGTTCCTGTCGATATCGATGTGAGCCCTTTGGATCACTCAGGCTCTTCGAAAGAAGGCGTTTCCTACACCTATAGAAGGGCCATGATGGTTACGCCCCGATATTTGCCTATGTGGGCACTCAAGGCCACATGCTTGAGTGCTAACTTCGACCCGGTAAACAACATTGTCAGTCGGGAACGACCGCGTTTATTGCCCGCAGCGTTGAAACGCTCCAAACCCTGGGCCTGGGTGGAAAATGTTTGCTTCGGCTTGATAGTGGCAACGCTGCGGCCGATAACTTCGACGCTTTTGGGGATCATTATCTTATCGTAAAGCGAAATCCTCGCCGCGAATGTCCTGAACAAATGCTGGCCCTTGCACGCCGAGTTGGAGACAAACAAGACAGTCGTGAAGGCAAGAACGTTTACACAGGCTTTTTCGATCATTTCCATCCCGGTGGCGACCAAAACCGCCCTTGTGTCCCGGTGGCCTTCGAAGTGATTGAACGCACCATCGATATCGATGGTCAGAAACTTCTGGTTCCTAAACTTGAGGTAAACACCTGGTGGACGAACCTCTCTTGTCGTGCCAAGACGGTGCTAGATCTCTATCATGGACATGGCCCCAGCGAGCAGTACCACAGTGAACTCAAAAGCGATCTTGATGTTGAGCGATTGCCTTCGGGGAGACTCTGTGCCAATAAGATTATTCTGTTATGCGCCATGGTGGCCTTCAACCTATTGCGCGGTCTTGGCCAAGAGGTCATCAAACGGGCTGGGCTTGCCCCGCAGAAAATCAACATCCCGCGCTGGCGAATCAAAACGGTTCTCAAAAATATCGTTTATTGCGCGGTTCGATTGGTCCGCCACGCCGGACGAATTGAACTTCACTTTGGCAAGCGTTGTCGCTGGTCTGAAGTGATACAAGATATTGCCCATTCCTTCGCATAGCCCTCCGTGCACCTTTAACAATACTCTAAGCCTTGCAGACTCAACTTACAAGTGCAAAACCGAAGCTGTCCATCATTTCTTTGGGCGTTCTATATTCTAAGCATTTTCTCGGTCTATTATTCAGTAACTCTACAGCCCATCTCAACTGAGCGGAGCTGTGGGCAGCAAAGTCGGTTTTCTTCGGGAAAAACTGGCGAAGCAAACCATTCGTGCTTTCGTTGCTCCCTCTTTGCCAAGGGTTTCTCCTTTCAGCAAAGAAAATGGGGGTTGCTATTTTTTTCTGTAGTTTAGCATGGCTGGCAAACTCCATGCCATTATCTACAGTCACCGTTTTAAAGGGGAGCCCTGAATCAGCGAACTGAGGTACGGAACAGTTGACCGATTCGGCATTGCATCGAGGTAAAAGATCGGCGATGAGATATCGAGTCGCTCGATCTACTAGAGTGACTACACAGGCCTCTTTTCTCGTTTGGCCCTGAATAGTGTCACCTTCTAGCTTTCTTCGACCTTCAATCTGTTCTGGAGACCAATACTTCGCCAGGAGAGTCTCCACTTGTTCTTTGCTAGCTCCCATCACTTTTTGAGGCTTTCGAGCTAGCTGTAATCGGCTTTGAGCCAGGCCATTTGCGGGTCTTGGGTAATAGCGGCCACGGACTCGATTACGGCGAAATTCGCGCCAAATAGTCGAGGGGGATCGGCCCAGGTGACGGCCAATTTGAGATAAGCTATATTTTTCTTTTAGCATCTGGGCTATCACTTCTCGTTCATAACGGTTTAAATGTTCGTAGGTTCGTGGCATTCTATGTTCTCCTTTGGGGGGGGGTCAGATACCCAAAGAATGAACTATGCTGCGGACCTTTGTACTTGTATTGTTACTCTACCATATAACTGCAATTTGATAGGTGCTAAGCCGTTCTTTTTCTAACAAACGATTTTCTATTTCCTCTCCTTCAATACAGAAGATTTTTTGAACAGAAGGTAACAAAGATAATTTCTTCTTGTTTCCAATTCCCAAGCATACGAACCGTGATCGAAAAAGATCCTCTGCCAAGCAAGCTCTATTCTTAATTTGTCTGCGTGATATTGCCCATGCGCAAGGCATTTCACAAGTAGCCCAAGATTCTAAATTGAACAGAGAGCATCTATACAGAATCTTGTCCGAATCGGGAAATCCACAACGGGCAAGCCTCAATGCTTTGCTTCATAGTTTAGGATTGAAAATAACGATAGAGGCTGAATCGGTTGCTGCTTAAGAGGAGGAGCAGCTAAAATGGTTTGCGTCTCTATTCGACTAGGATTGGTCTGGAACACCTGCTAAAACAAAATCTTTGCTTTCCGTGCTTGCGATCCCACATTTATATAATTATATTGTAGTTATGAATGAGTTGCATTTTACATGGGATGACGCCAAGAATAAGGCTAATAAAAAAAATCATGAGGTTCATTTTGAAGAGGCGCAAACCGTGTTTTTCGACGAATCAGCCATGGAGTTTTTCGATTTGGAACACTCTCGCGATGAGGACAGATTCCTGCTCCTTGGTCAAAGTTTCAGCCTTCGCACTCTGATGGTTTGTCATTGCTACAGAGAAAAAGGCGATATCATTCGAATCATTTCGGCTCGAAAGGCTACAGCAAAAGAGCGGAGAAAATACCAAAGGAACAAACAATGAAAAAAGAATATGATCTCGATAAAATGGAATGGCGCAGGAATCCCTATGCCAAAAGGCTAAAGAAGCAGATAACCATCCGAATGGGTGTTGATATTCTAGACTACTTTAAAAACTTGGCAGAGGAAACGGGGATTCCATACCAGAATCTCATCAATTCGTACTTGCGAGACTGTGTTGTCCATCATAAGACGCCTTCCATGAAGTGGGCTTCCTAATTTTCCCAAGGCCAAATCGTGAACGGTAAAAGCAAAATTGAAAACGGACAAATACGGAAAACACATGATCATCCGAATCAAAAAAAAACATCCAGGATAACGTGTTTTTTGTCATTGCGGATGGCTACATTTATCTTGTTCCTCATAAAAGAATAAAAAACATCTTTTTCTTAAAAGCCATTATACCAAACCGAAAAGCAACAAAAGATTATACAATAGAATTGGAGGGGAAAGATGAAAGGGAAACCACCCTCAAAAAAAGAATTAAATGAGGCCATACAAGCAGCTAGAAATACATTCCGAAAGAACGAACGAATTACTATTCCCTGGATCCGTCAGTTAAACGTAGGATTTCTGTGCGAATGCTTTGGAGGCAAAAGGTTGCAAAAAAACGCAGGCGCACCCGCTGGGTGCGTCGAGGCTTTTTTGTAATTCCTTTTGGCCCAAATGGTTCGTGCAGAAAACCGCGTTTAACTGACGGATCCAGGATAAACTATTGGCAAATAGGAAAAGCAGTAACGTCATCTCCATCACCAAATAAATTAAGTCATCATTCTGTTGATGATCATAAATACGTTTATCACCAACATCTATGGCGTAGGAGGGGTAACCATCATGGCTTCCTGGAACAGCTATATTGCCTGTATCATCGTTCACAATAATATCAAATTTATAGTCTATGTTGGCAGGAAAAAGTTTACTTCCCGTTGTACCATCTACTGTAACAACAGAAACATTATCACTGCTGCGTAATTCTGAAACGTTAAAATCATCACTGCGACTACTAAAGGGTATACCAAAAACAGTGGTAATCCCTGTAGAGACATCGGAACTGACGACCTGCTGCGCATCGGTATCGAGTATAATCTCGTGGGTCAACTTCATACCCGCTTGGAAATCCGGTTCGCGAATCTCCGTTATAATGGTTATATGATACTCTTCCAGACCCAACGGATCCGCAAAATTAATCGGATCATTGTGACAATACACGTAAGGATTCAATGTCTGAGGGCTATACATAAAACCTGGATGGGCATCGAGGGAAAGGAATCGTCCAAGACGGGGATCATAATAGCGATTTCGGAGATAAACCAATCCAGTATCTGGATCAAGATGTTCGCCTTGCCACAGATCCATCGAGGAGGAGTTGCCTCCACTCTTGATCTTGCTTCCAAAGGGATCGTATTCAATAAAAGCGATTTCTTCGGCTTGGTTGTTAAATAATAGTGTTTTTTCTCCTACGCCTTTAAGCAGATAATACGACTGGCCATCTTCAAGATAAGCGCCGGACAGGTATTTTCGTTTCAGGTTTCCGTTTTCATATTCCAGCAGAGGAACATAGACTGAAGCGTTGTTATTGACATGCGTCGTTTCGGTTATGTTGGTCCCCTCCGTAACCGTTCTCGATATCCTCTTGTCCAATCCATTATAGGCGTAGTCCACTGTTTTGCTCGTCTGCCCATTTTCTATTTTATCGACCCGGATTAACCGATTATCCAGATCCCATACGTAGTTAATTTCCATACCTGGCGTGATTCGTTTAATGATGTTGCCACGGGCGTCATGAAAGAAGATTTCGTCTCCGGCCTGGATCAGTTGATTCAGATTGTTGTAGTAGTAACGGGTGTCTTCTATCACCGTTCCCTGGATGCTGACCTGTTTGCGCAACCGGCTGCGTCGTATTCATATTCTTCCACTCGATCCGACGGCTGGTAGGTTGTGCGCTTCAAACGAAGAAGGTCATCGTATTCATAATAGATCGTTCGGGTTCCATCTGTTTCCATCTCCAACAGACCGTTGGGATAGTATTCGTAGATGATATCGGCAATGATCGACCAGTCAGGTCGGCGTTGCGTCATGCCGATCAATTCACCGGTTTCGGGATCGTAGACGTAAGAAATACGAATGCTATTGCTCAGGACTCGTTCCTGAAGTTGACCTGTAAAAGGGTTGTAGTTCATGCTTGAGAGGCTCAGTTCATCGGTTGTGCTAACCACTCGGTTTTCGTTGTCATAGGTCATGGAGACGCCCAGCAGGTTGTTGGCAGAGACCTGAAGAAGTTGCCCCAACTGATCGTAACTGTAATTGACGATGGAGCCATCTGGATGGCGAGCTTCGAGGAGCCTGTCAAAATCGGGGTCGTGAATGAATTCAGTCAGCCCATTTTGATCCACCATCTGGGTAACTGAATGGTTGTTATTATAGCTGAAGATTACGTCATAGGCCGTGCCGGGATGGTCGATCTGGGTCGGGCGGTTTATATCATCATAGGTATAAAGAGTGCTCGTTCCGTCGTTAGCGATCCGATTGGTCATGTTATGGTTGGCGTCGTAAAGGGAACGGGTGGAGATCTGATTAGTGATTTGTGCGGATACAGGAAGTAGGCTTGAGAGCAATACTATAACGGACAGAATTCCAGATTTTAAAGGCTGGAAATTCCTAAGATTTTTTAAACAGAAGGTAACAAAGAAGATATTCTTAATCATTATTGGCTCCTGGTAAAATCATTCTTTTTATTCCTTGCTTAAGGATAAGCGTATGGAAATTGATCAGTAACCCAATGGGCGCATTTAACAACTTCATATAACTCATCAACTGGGCTTGGTGTATAGGTGAAATTGCTTGGACAGCTTTGAGCTCTAGAATAAGGCATTCGTCCACATAAACATCGACCTTAAGGGGCTTTTAAAATACCAACCCTTTATATTCAATAGAAACATCGACTTGATTTTTTGCGGGGATCCCCTGTAATTGACATTCATGCATCATGCATTTTTCATAGATGCTTTCAATGAACCCAGGTCCTTTGTTGCGATGCACTTCCATCGCAGCGCCAATAGCCTTTTTGCTCCATCGAGCGGATCTGTCAAAGTCTGTATGCATTAGAATAGAATCTTCTTTGTTTTCTTTGTTTTCTTTGTTTTCTTTGTTTTCTTTGTTTAAAAAAAATCTTTTCTTTATGGTCCTATGGTTATGGTGACCCGATAACGAACAGAAGGATCGATCTGTATGCTATCGGTGTAATAGGTGTCGAGGCTACCTGATCCATTATCGTGCAACAGGTTCCAATTAACGCCATTGGTTGAGCGGTCCAGGCTATAGGTCGCCAAATGAGTTGAGTGGAAAGAGGCGTCCAACCGGTCACCACCCACATCATGTTGAAGGGCCATATTCAAGACCGTTCCCTCAGGAGTTTTGCTGAGGTGAAGTTCTTCAAGAGGTGTGATGTCCACCCTGCGTTCGCGTACAGAATGCCCCCACAGAGTGTCCACAGCAGGCGCCTGGATTGAAGGCGTATAATGGATGACCCAATACCAGGGTTGGATCTGGGCTATAACACTTCCTTGATAGACTTTTACGCCCGGCGGCAAGGCATTGGTTGACTCAAATGATTGCGTGCTGAAATATAGTTGATATACCGCTCCCGTAGGCACGATCTGATTTCCGACGATCCATCCGATGATGGTCTCTTGCCAGTCGGATAGGGTGATCTGCGTGGTAGTCAGATCGCTTATATTGCCGAGGACGTCTACGCTCGTGACAGCGTAGTGATAAGTGGTTGTAGGTGCTACGTCGACATCGATATAGACGGTATCCACCAGGGAGGTAAACACACTATAGGGCGCTCGACCCGAAAGGTTCGTGATAGGCGTATCCGATCGATACAAGGTATACGCAGCGAAATCACCCGCAAAATCAGTAATGGGAGGCCAGGTCAATTCAACCCGGCGATTGGTTTCTACAGCCACAAGACTGCTTATCATTTCAGCCTGAGTATCCAGCACATAGCTGACCGTCACGGTGGGGCTGCTATTGCCCGCTAGATCGGTGGAGACAAAACCAAGCTGATTGTTACCTTCCATCAAGACCCGGAACAGATTCCAGCTGGTATTAGGATCGTGAGTCAAGACCCTGACACCATTGATCCAGATATCCGTATCGGCATCTCGCGTTCCCGTAATTTCAATCGTCCGATCATTCCCTGGTGAGGTGTAGGGTGAAGCTAAGGGGTCGATCACAGGCGGGGTAGGAGCGGTGGTATCGACCGTAATATCAACAATCACCCCACTGCTTTCGTTACCGACTTCGTCTCGCGCCACAAATTGAAAACGGTTGAGCCCTTCGGGCATGCTTGCAACCAAGATGCCCCAATAATTAGATCCGTCAACAAGGCCAGCCAAGGGATCCGGATAAACCTGTTGCGCGGCGTTCCATATCTGCGAGTTGACGTTCCATGTATAAGACCAAATGGCCGTGTCGAGGTCTTTACGGCCGGTGATGTTCTGCTGGTTCAAGGCCGTGGGCGATGTTACGGGATCTACAACTGGCGCTGAGGGTGGTGTGGTGTCAAGTTCGATATTAGAGCGCTTCACGATTGAGGTGTCGCGATGTAGCACGAAGAAAACCAGCCGATTACCTCGTCGGGAGAAACCTCTTCGAACGCTTGTGTGAGCGCTTCAGATAGTTCCTGCTGACTGCGGGCTGCAAGGCTGCCCAACCGATTTTTTATCTTGCCCCATATTTTTTCAATGGGGTTGGAATCGGGGCTGTAGGGTGGAAGGAATCTTACATGGGCCCCACATGACTCAATGAATTCAATGACCTTGGGATTGTGATGGACGCGAAGATTGTCCATGATGACGATGTCTTCAGGTGAAAGAGTCGGGAGAAGAACCCGGCGAATATATTCTCTAAAAACAGCCGTGTCTGTCGCCCCCTCTACCTCCATGGCCGCTGTTGTTCCGTCCAGGCGGACCGAAGAAATCAAGGTGGTGGTACACCAATGTCCATGAGGCGTTTTGGCAAAAAGCCTGTTCCCGCCCAACGCCCGGCCCCGCAGACGAGTCATATTCGTTTTCGCCCCGGATTCATCAATAAAGACAAGGCGACTTGGATCAAGTTTGGCCACCTCTTGGGTCCACTGCTTTCTCAAGAGATTTACATCCGCCCGGTCTTGCTCGCTGGCGTGAAGCGTTTCTTTTATACCGGCAGCCCAACCGATTCAACGCCCGCTGTACGGCCATGATCGACCCCTTCACGCCGCTCATGTTCTTGAGTTCTTCAAGCGTTGCATCGGGATGTTTGCCCACCAGTTGAACCAACGCCTTGAGCTGCTTTCCGCTGTAGAGGGCCTGACGATGCCCACGCGGTCGGGGAGCGGTCTGTCCGGTTTCGTTGAAACGAGAGAGCCCACGCTGAAATGTTCTAAGATCTACACGATAAGAAGATGCGATATCGGCCTGGGAACCTTTGCCCATTTTGTAGGCATCTATCGCACGCCGCCGGATTTCTGCTGTTGCTATACTCATGTCATGGAGTATAGATCTTCTAAAGAGGCATTTCAATCGTTAAATGCTCTAATGGAGGTTTCTTCACTTATATTGCCAAAGGCGTCCTGCGCTGAAAAGGCCAAGCCATTGTTCCCTTCGACCAGGATCAGGTTATAGAGCCAGTTCGTTGTGGTGTTCAGAGAAATGATCTTAACCCCATTGAGCAGAAGCGCGGTGCTTTTCGAGCCATCCTTGCTTCCCGTAATCATCTGGTTAACCAAGTCGGTTGGAGTAGTCACGGAGTCGACTATTGGAGCATTAGGTGGCAAGGTATCGAGGACAAAGTCGGCGCTTTCTCCATAATTTGTCCCCACGGGTTGAACGGCGTCGCGGGCATAAACACGAATCCGACTGTTGGTGACATGTATGGCGGTATCTATCCGGGCATCCCAGGTAGCGATTAAACCGATACCTCCAGAGGAGATATCGACACGGCCTGCGGCACCGGTGACTGTCCCAGCAGAATTCCAGACTGCGCCGTCCCAATATTCTACCCAAACATCCATTTCGGTATATTCGACGTCACTGAGGTCATAGGTGATGGTGACCAACCCATCATTGGTTCCTTGAGCAGCTGCGACATTGCTTAGTATGGGCACAGTGTTCGCCTGAACCGGTCCAACGACTGTAAATTCGCCGGGATTAATCGCAGCGTAATTTTTTTGGTCATAAGGAATGACAGCATAACAATAGTCGATTGCGGGTATTGAGAATTGTAATATTAAATGCCCAAAAGAAGATATTGTAAAACAGGAGTGTTCCATGCCGAAATCTTCTAGATTTAGAAACTCGACAGAAGACAAAAAAAGGAGAAAGACATGGAACAAATCAAGAGTAGTATTCATCCCCGAAAAGGCAAGCGTTTGACACAGAAAGAACGGATCATGATTGAAACAATGCTCAAAAACCCAGGACGTCCTTTGGAGATAGCCAGTATCTGGGAAGGCATCGTCGAACCATAGAGCGCGAAATTAAACGTGGGGAGGTAGAGCATTTCGATACAGAGCTGCGAAAGAAGAAAGCATACAGCAGTGATCGAGCCCAGGAACTTCATGATCTAAATGCGACGGCCAAGGGACCTGAGCTTAAGCTTGGAAAGCATCATGAAACGGCTGTGTTTATCAGCGAGCACATTCTTGTTCACAAACGCTCACCCGATGTGGTTGCTCCTTTGCTTAAACAAGAGCAGAGACCTGCAGCGGTGAGTACAAAAACGCTGTATACCTATATTGACCAAGGTCTCATCCCGGGGGTGAGCAACGAGTCCCTATGGGAAAAACGAAAACGGATAAAACGAAAAAGACGTGCTATTAAGCGGGTTAAAAAGCAACATGCCCGAAGGACCAGTATCGAAAAACGACCTAAGACCGTAGAAAAACGCGAGGAATTTGGGCACTGGGAATTGGATTTGATCGTCGGCGGAAAAGGAACTTCAAAACCGGTTTTAATGACGTTAGTAGAAAGAAAGACCCGAATGCTAAGGGTGAGAAAACTTTCGGATAAAACACAGGCATCGGTTCTGCAGGCCCTCAAAGCGATCGAAAGATCGATGGGAGTTGGCCCATTCAGATCGATGTTCAAGTCGATTACAGCCGATAACGGGAGCGAGTTTCTCGACGTGGAGCAGATGGAACGTTCCGGATTTAGCAAAAAGAGATGTGTTAAACTCTATTATGCTCACCCGTATTCTTCCTGGGAACGAGGCTCCAACGAAAATGCCAACCGTATGGTTCGTCGTTTCGTCGCCAAAGGAGACAACATCGGAAGATATACCATCGACCGTATTGGTGAGATTGAAAAATGGATTAACAACTATCCTCGCAAGATCCTAGAATACAAACCCGCACAGGAGTGTTTCGATTTGGAGATCGCCGCATAAACAGAAGCTCTCAGGTCCATTTTTTGCGGCATTTAATTTTACAATCCACCGTATCCACGTAATTGGTGTCTGACACATTATATCTGTTGGCAATAGACACGACACCTGTTGCGGTAATCTCGCTGAACGTATTGGTGGAACGGTAGATGGAGAATCGGCTGAAATCACCGTCTATATCCACAAAGGAGTCCCAATCGAGGGTGACGTCCGTTTCTCCTGGCGTTGCGATCAGATCGGTAACGGGTGCCGGCGGCCGGGCGCCGGTGGCCCGGATAAGCCCGATAAGTTGTTCATTATAGAAGCTGCTGCTGGTAATGATCAGGTTCGTCAAAGAGGTCGCCTCTGCGGTGGGAGTGAACCGTATAACAACGTCATTGCTTCCCGAAGGGGGCACGACAAAGGGGAAGGTCGCCTAGGCAACCCATTGGGTATCACCAAAGGCAAAATCATATACGACCAGATCTTTATCACCTACGTTATGTACTGTAATAGTCCGATCTTCCGACTCGCCTTCCCGAACGAAACTCATTAAAAACTGAAAATCATAATTCAGCGCATCGATGGTCCCTAACACAGACTGGACATCACCCCCCAATTCGATATCAGCTATGTTGGATACAGACAGCGCTTCAAAGGGTCCGATGTCCACTAATCCTTCTACCAGCCAAGCATTTCCGTCAAAATCCTATGTTAGCAGATCGACGTCGTTACTCCCATCGTCTCGGCTACAGAAGTCGGGCGTAAACGGTAATCCGAGAGACGGAGGTTGACTAGCTTCAGCTCTCCGTCGATATTGTTATTCTTGCCTATGAAATTGGTGTCTCCCTGTCCCAGGTAGCAATGGAAGACTTGATTAGTCGAGACACCCGACAAATCGGTTCTGTTTGTTCCCGTTGTATTGTAAGCTAGAATATTATTGATTAGCTGCGCGTCCGGCGCATTGGTGAATTCAATCCCATAGTTTTGTGTTCCTAGGATGGAATTATTGAGAATCTTAAGGGAATTACCCGGATCGGTGTCCTGAACATAGATCCCTCGCACACCAGATATCGTAATCGTGAGAGTGCCCCCCCCAATAATATTCCCAAAGATGCTATTACCAGACTGTCCAATGAGAAGATTATTGGCGATCAGCCCTCCGCTTCCATCGGAGAAACGGATACCGATATTAGAGCGAAGCAGGTGATTGTTCAATATGGAGACCCTACTACCTCCCACGGTTAGAATGGAATAAGGAACCGTTAAATTTCCCGAAACTAACTCATCGATAAAGTCATTATGATCAATCAAGGCAGTAGCGCCTGATAAGTAAGCGCCAGACCGTTCATTATCGATAAACGTATTGTGGCAGCAAGTAAGGTTGATCGTTGGAGTATTGTAATCCACAACATGAAGACCATTGCCCGTGCCGCCTATGCCAACACGGGCATCACGCAATGTATTGAAACTTATGGAGGCGCTTACGTTACTATGAATCAAGACATTTAAATTGTTATCCTGTACGGTGTTCCCATGTATTTCTACTTCGGCAAGAGTGTCCGCCCAAATCCCTCTGCTGGATCCTAACGGATCAAGATAGTCGTGGATGGAATTGTCAAGGATCCACGCCTTTGCGCTGGGATCCAGGACGTAGACACCGACTATACCGTTTGAAAAGATTTCATTCTCTGTGAGAACCACTTCGCCTTGATTATAGACCAATGCCCCGATTTGAGTCGCTTGCGAAATGGTATTGCTTACAAGTAGCGCCGTGCCCCCCGGACCATAACACTACACATTTCTTATTCCGGAGATGATGTTAAGCCCCTCCACACGGACACCCAAGGTCTGATAGATCAGTAGGACAGCATTCGGCGAATTTGAGCCGACCAGGGTGGGCGTCATACCCGGCGCCGCTTCAATGGTGAGGTAGTGCTGATTAGCTACTGAAAGGCCTACGTTCACTCCTTCATCATAGGCTGAGTTATTAAGTATGCGAATTGTGTCCTGGGCTGAGGCGGCGTTAATGGCGGATTGAATCGTGGTAAAATCGGCGGCACCGGTTTTTGATACGTTACGAATCGCTCCGCTTACAAACCCAACGCCACGTAGGAGCACCTCTCGGGTGGGTTGAATAGAATCGTTGCTGACGACCCTGAATTGAGCTTCTACAGGACCGGGAAAGAGGGCATGAAACCGAATGGCAAAGACCACCGTATTCCCAGGTGCAAGCGTAAAACTTTCCGCAGGCGGATTCAACACTTCAAAAGAAGGATGACGAAGCAGCCAACGGATTACATGTAAATCGGTGCCTTACTCAACGTAAGCGTTAAGTCAGTGCCTGGCCCGGTGCTAGTCCCGACCGCAACGGACCCGAAATCAAGCACGTTTGAACTCACTCCTGACACAGGCACATCTGGGTTTGGAACAAAGGGGCCCGCCGTGCTTTGACTGAGAAGCAGGGCACTTTCCAGTGCATAGGTGTCGACTGCAATGGCGGCATAATAGTAGCTCTCGCCATTGGTTAGACCTGTATCGGTATAGGCTGTTTCATAAGGATTGAAAAGAGAAACAACAGGCACTAGACCGGTCAGCGTGCCAGTCGTAATCGGCGTATCGCTTCGATAGATATTGAAAATGACTGAAATCTTGCTGAAGATTGGGATATAGATCCCACTCGACGGTTACGGTTTTGTCTCCAATCACTCCGTTCAACCCGGTTACGGATTCAGGCGACTCAAGATGAGTGTTACCAGCTGTACCTGACAAAGGCACGTTGACTTGCGGTCTTTTGGGATCGTCGGAATCTACGGTTAACGTTCCCGAAAAAAGGCCGGTGGATGATGGAGCAAAGAAAACATGAAAGAGACTGCTTGATTGGGGAAGCAGAGTAAAAGGTGCCACGCTGTCATGGGTAAATGCAGGCTGATCGCTGCTTATGAACGAGACGAAGGACGCGGACCCCATATTATAGAGGGTCAAGTCCATCTGCTGAGTGGAACCAATGGGAACTGGAGCAAAGTCAATTTGGGTTGGCGTGATCGCGGCCCGAGGTGTCTGGGCCGGAGGAGCGCCTTCTTCGCCTCGGAAATAAGTTACATTGGTGACCCGTTGGAGAACGTCATACTCGTATAAACGTTTGCTTTCTCCAGGTAGTTCAACCGTTCTGAGCGTTCCAATGGAATCGTAGGCATAGGTGGTTTGGTTGCTGAACGCGGCCTGTACGGTTTCTAGCTCGCGGCGGTCGGTATACACATAGGCCAAACTCACGGCCTGGGTGTCGGTTTTGGGCGTAGTCGTTGTAGCAAGGTTTCCATCTTCATCATAATCGAAGGCGACCAGAGGTGAGTTGGTGGAATTTGCGCGAAGTCGAAATCGGTAACGTAAACAGGATCTAGAGTTATTTCCCACTGGGGAGGAAAGGAGGTAATTCCGGTCACTGTATGATACATTTTCGTCACCTGATTGTTTTCATTGTAGATAAATGCTTTGGCATATTGAAGAGGATCTTGGGCCGTGCTGATATAGCTCACACCTATGTTTTTTGTACCAACATAATAAAAGGCATTTACCTGACGACCCAGTGGATCCTCTACACCTGTAACCATGCCGTCTGTATCGTATTGGAAATGGGTCTGGTGGCCTCCACGATCCGTGATGGTATCGGGTCCATAGGGACCGGTATAGTCGAGGGTCACCTGACTGCCATCCGGATGGGTAATTTTCTCAAATCGGTTTTTCTCGTCTACCCGACTGGCTGTATCTCCTGCAACATCGGCCCGAGCACTTTCACCCAAGGTCGCGTCAAACGTATTGGACGATGCAAACGCCAGGCTGTTACTGGAGGCATCGATTGTATTCGGATAGGACACGATTTGACGGGATCGCCGATATTTATCCGTTTCCGATGTAACGGGATTTTGATAGTCATTTTCTACTACGGTCACTTCCTGACCCCCCAATATCTTTACGCCTCTGAAAAGAAGGCCTTGGCTGTAATAGAATCGAATCGTATGAGCAAAAATATCAACCACATCGGTCAGGCCTTCATATACGGGATCATTATACGTATAGTAGACGTAAATATTATTTGTAGCTCCCACTGCGCTGGGTCCTTCGGCCTGTATGGGACGGCCCGTTGGGGGATCGAGTGTGATATGGATGGCCCGGCCTCCGGACTCAATCCGGGTTACGTGAGAGGGGAAATTCGTATTATCGTAAAAGTAGAACATCTCATGGCCGCGATCATCTATCATACGAGTTAAGAACCCGTCAGTGCTCCAGTCAATCGCTAAGGGCGGTGTGTTGTCTGGATGGCGCAAGGTAAAGCTTTCATCGGGATTCTGATAGATCCGGAGGCGGCTTTCTGAAAGGGCGGCTTCTTGATCGGCCTGATAGATCGGGTCTTGTGTTACACTGTCGATGCTGTCGAGGATATATCGAGTCACCTTGCCCGACGCTGCATCTGCACTTTTGATCTCAGGATACCATTGATTCATAATGGTTCCGCTTCCTGACAGGGTTACAACGTAGGTCTCTTTGGCCTCTGGAAAGACTAGTCGATTAGGCACAAAGCACCATCCCCGACCCAATCCATTATGACCTTCGAGAAAAAAGGTGTCATAATATCTGGTAAGGGTGAGTGGCGAAGCGCCATTGACGGGAAAGGCCAGATCTGTTTGGGCCAATTTGAAAGCGCCAGCCGTGCCGCTTCGCGACAGGGAAAGTGCTGAGGCATTATAATTTTTCCCATTTTCAGAAAAACCCCAGCTCAATGAATCATCCGTCAATCCAAGATTGGATTGGCGCTCCAGAAGCGTTGCGTCTTTCAATGTATCAGCCTGTGTATCAATCCCCTGGTAGGTGTTGGGAGTGTTGTAGGAGACGCCTCCGGTAATGGTCCAAGTTTTGGTATGCGTGACTGTATTATTCCCCTGGCTGGTTACATAAGAAAAAGAGTCAGAAACAGTCGTTGGCTTAACTGCGGCTACGTTGGTTACGGCTTGTACTTCATAATCTTCGACAAAGCTTAAATCAACGGGAATCTCATTATCCTTAAGCCATTGAACAACCCCCGCAATACGCGCCAATCGTTCCAGCTGTTTTAGCTGTCTGTACAGACCGGTATTCTGGCTTGTATAGAGGTCCCAATTATCGCGGAGATGCTGCGCAAACATTTCATGGCAAGGATTGCTGACCACATTTCCTTGATGGGTACTTTCGGTCAGAATCTCAATGGCCACGTCATCGAAAACAAAAGAAGCGCCATCGGCACTTGGAACAAGCTTTACATGTTTGGGTACAAACCAGATTCGGTTTTCGCCGCTTTGCCCGCTGTATAGATTGTCGATATAATAATCAAGCACGGTTTTATAGGTGGGATCAAAGGTTTCCGCTTGCGGGGCATAATTGAGTCCATCGCCGGTGTCATTATCTACTCCCATGGTCAACCATTTCAAGAGCAAATCGGCTTCGAACATTATCTGACCGAATTTTGTATCCCGCGTATACCCGTCATAGCGGACGATAAAGTTTCCATTGCTATCTACGCCATCGGTTCCGATACTCACGCCCGGGGGCTCGTTGTACTCGTAGATCGCACGAATAGCAACCACCAGGTCGTCTGGATCCAATTTAGGCAGGGTAATGCTCGAATTCGTGCTGAACAAGATGATTTGACCACTGGCCGGATCGAATGTTCCACCGGTAAAGATATAGTTGTCGTTGGCCAACAGTTCTGCAACCACATCCAGCAAGATGCCGCCATAGGATGGGGCAGGACTGTAGAACGAGGAGTCGGATAGGATATCGGAAGAGGAAAACCCGCATTGTTGAGCTGATACGAAGGAAGGAAAAGCCATATAGAGTAGAGAGAGAACAAAGAAAAGAAAGATTTTTGGCCCACGAAACTCGAAGATCCGCCGTGGTGGAACATGAATATTCACGAATTCAGATAAGAAAATCGATTGTTTTTTCTTTTCCCCATTTGTGTATATTTGTGTTCCACTACGACGGATCTGGGAGATCTATGGGCTAAATCTTTCTTTTTTCACGGTCGCACCTCCACATCCCATAGTTCGATTGTGCTATCCCCGCGCCAAAGAAAAACTTGTCTGGAACTGAGTAAAACGCTTATAAAAGTCGGCTCTGTATCATCGTTGTTCACAAGATGGTTGATCGCTCTGTCAAACCCGATGTCCATAGCAAACAAACGTAAATTATTCGTTAGACTTAAAGCTTGATTAGGACCTGTCAAATGGATGCCATCAAAGAATACGTTTTGGGCGTCAACCGCGCTGAGGGTCACCGACAACCCTTCTCGGACAATATCATCCCCTTCATCGTACGTGCCGACCATAGAACCGATATCCAGCCATGCCGTTTCATCCGCGTCCGGGACCCCGTTTAGGTTTTCATCCGACATGAAGAGGTTCGTCAATGCCGTAGGTTGTGTGGCCGGACTGTCTAAACGGCCCACATTGAATCCGTTTTCCACGATGGTATCCGTGCCGAGGGTATATTCCTCATCATTATTTACATCGATCCATATACCTTCGATCGGATCATTCCAAACCCCGTCGAGGTTGATGTCATTGAAATATGTGTTGGAAAGAGACGCTGCCTGACCCGCCAGACCAACACGCGCAAAATCACCGCCATTTGCTACACCCAAAATGCCAACCCCGGATCGGGTACTATCGAGATGTATGACTTCCTCATAACGTCCTGTGGATACATAAACAACGGCTGGGGTTACGGCCGATGTAACACCATGCTGAATGGTGCGGAAGGGCTGGATACTTGTTCCGGAATTCGCATCGTTCCCGGACAGGGAAACCCAATAGACGTTGGGACTGGTGATTTGGTTGGGATCGGAACGGATGGCCCATTCATGGAAATCAGTCACCCCATCACTGTCGGTATCGAGCAGAGTGGCATCCGATCCGTTGAGATACTCCTCAAGATTGGTCAGACGATCGCCATCGGGGCCCCACCAGCGCCATTCGTGCTAGAGCATTTAACGATCGAAATGCCTCTCTAGAAGATCTATACTCCATGACATGAGTATAGCAACAGCAGAAATCCGGCGGCGTGCGATAGATGCCTACAAAATGGGCAAAGGTTCCCAGGCCGATATCGCATCTTCTTATCGTGTAGATCTTAGAACGTTTTCAGCGTGGGCTCTCTCGTTTCAACGAAACCGGTCACGCCAGCGAGCAAGACCGGGCGGATGTAAGTCTCTTGAGAAAGCAGTGGATCCAAGAGGTGGCCAAACTTGATCCAAGTCGCCTTGTCTTTATTGATGAATCCGGGGCGAAAACGAATATGACTCGTCTGCGGGGCCGGGCGTTGGGCGGGAACAGGCTTTTTGCCAAAACGCCTCATGGACATTGGTGTATCACCACCTTGATTTCTTCGGTCCGCCTGGACGGAACAACAGCGGCCATGGAGGGGGAGGGGGCGACAGACACAGCTGTTTTTGGAGAATATATTCGCCGGGTTTTTCTCCCGACTCTTTCACCTGAAGACATCGTCATCATGGACAATTTTCGCGTCCATCACAATCCCAAGGTCATTGAACTCATTGAGTCATGTGGGGCCCATGTAAGATTCCTTCCACCCTACAGCCCCGATTCCAACCCCATTGAAAAAATACGGGGCAAGATAAAGAATCGGTTGGGCAGCCTTGCAGCCCGCAGTCAGCAGGAACTATCTGAAGCGATCACACAAGCGTTCGAAGAGGTTTCTCCCGACGAGGTAATCGGCTGGTTTTCTTCGTGCTACATCGCGACACCTCAATCGTAAAGCGCTCTAAAGCGGGGAGCATACCCGTATTCAAACAAACAACCCCACCCCAACAGGTGTGTATATGAAACAATATAAAATAAAGACTGGCAAGGGCGAACTCAACAGCACAAGCGGAAATCATCTTTGCGGCCTGCTGCTTGAGGATCATGCTCAACGGATTCTTCCCTCCAATTTTTAACCACGCCGCTCCGATGCGATCTCTGATCGGGAGATCCTCCTTACCCAGATCGGCTTACTTTGCAACGGTCGAACCGATTTCAATGATATCGACCTGTACCGGGGTGATGAGATTTTTATGAATGCCTTTGGACTTAAAAAGGGGAGTTAAAAAGGTAGCCTCTGAGCCGGTGTTCCGATGTCGTTCCGACGACCTGCCCCCAGCCAGAACCCATGTGGGGCTACGCAAACTCAACACCGAACTTCTTTCCTCGGGCCCCTTTGGCTACATAGATGTCGAAGGGCTTGATCTTGTTCCCGTCGATATCGATGTGAGCCCTTTAGGTCACTCAGGCTCTTCGAAAGAAGGCGTTTCCTACACCTATAAGGGCCATGATGGTTACGCCCCGATATTTGCCTATGTGGGCACTCAAGGCCACATGCTTGAGTGCGAACTTCGACCCGGTAAACAACATTGTCAGTCGGGAACGACCGCGTTTATTGCCCGCAGCGTTGAAACGCTCCCAAACCCTGGGCCTGGGTGGAAAATGTCTGCTTCGGCTTGATAGTGGCAACGCTGCGGCCGATAACTTCGACGCTTTTGGGGATCATTATTTTATCGTAAAGCGAAATCCTCACCGCGAATGTCCTGAACAAATGCTGGCCCTTGCACACCGAGTTGGAGACAAACAAGACAGTCGTGAAGGCAAGAACGTTTACACAGGCCTTTTCGATCATTTCCATCCCGGTGGTGACCAAAACCGCCCTTGTGTCCCGGTGGCCTTCGAAGTGATTGAACGCACCATCGATATCGATGGTCAGAAACTTCTGGTTCCTAAACTTGAGGTGAACACCTGGTGGACGAACCTCTCTTGTCGTGCCAAGACGGTGCTAGATCTCTATCATAGACATGGCCCCAGCGAGCAGTACCACAGTGAACTCAAAAGCGATCTTGATGTTGAGCGATTGCCTTCGGGGAGACTCTGTGCCAATAAGATTATTCTGTTATGCGCCATGGTGGCCTTCAACCTATTGCGCGGTCTTGGCCAAGAGGTCATCAAACGGGCTGGGCTTGCCCCGCAGAAAATCAACATCATGCGCTGGCGAATCAAAACGGTTCTCAAAAATATCGTTTATTGCGCGGTTTGATTGGTCCGCCACGCCGGACGAATTGAACTTCACTTTGGCAAGCGTTGTCGCTGGTTTGAAGTGATACAAGATATTGCCCATTCCTTCGCATAGCCCTCCGTGCACCTTTAACAATACTCTAAGGCGACTGCCCAAGGAGGCCTACGCCCCAAAATGGCCAAATCAGAGTGAATCTGACCTGTATGCTCAAAAAATTCATCAGGGTGATACTTGCCGGTCCCAATCCGCCCAAAAGCGAGCATCTCAAGGAAAAAGTTTTCAACTTTTGAGCCCCAAAACGCCTTCCGAAGCGATAGCTGACGGATCCAGGATTACTTCTTTTATATAACCGGGGGAAAGACCATGAAAAAAATGGTGGCGAGGGAAAGCTTCATTACCTACACCAACAGCCAAAAGATACACGTACGCGGAACATTAATGCATGTGACAGGCCAAACGGCCGTATTTGAGGCTTATAATCCTTTCAGCATCCTGCAGTTGAGCGAAGTCCTCAATGACTTTAATATTATCATGGGAGATCGTCAACTGTACTCAGGAAAAGCCGTTGTAAGTAGCTTAGTCAATACAGGTATTATGCTTGTCATTGAAACCACCCTGCTTGATCCTTGGTCCGAAGTCGATCCTTTCTCGATCCTTCAGGATAGGGCTATTCTACGACGAGAAACGGAACGTTTCATAGCTGATTGGGAATCAAGTCACCATATTTTACCTAACTTTAAAGTGCTTATTGGAGATTATCGCAACTTTTTAGCCGAATTAAGTATATGGCTTCAACAAATAGAGCTCGGCGTAAAAAGTTTAGATAAAACAAGCATAGACAAAACAATTTCTGAGCTTGTATATGAAGTAGCGGAACCTGTGCGCCCCATTCTACAAGAATTTTTAGGACAACTTGAAACCATCATCACGGATATCACGCCCGAACTAGAAGGACTTCATAAGTCCTATACACGAAGAGAAATTCACCCCCTGATACTATGCTCACCCTTTGTTCATAGAACCTATACCAAACCCCTCGGATATGCAGGTGATTATGGAATGATTAACATGATCCTGGGTGATGCGCGCAAGGGTAAATCTTTATTTGCAAAAACAATCAATGCCCTCTTTTTAGAAGCCGCTCCTTCTGTGGCACATCAGAACCGAATTCTAGTACTCCGAGAACTATTAGAAAAAAAAATAAAACGGCGTTCTGATAAGCATTCCGGACCCTTAAAAGTTTTAAATGTAGCCTGTGGTCCTGCTAAAGAAGTCCGCGATTTTATTCAATTATCACCCTGTGCAGATGACTGCGAAATGACATTGCTGGACTTTAGTCCCGAAGCTCTTCACTATGCGGAACGCAGTACAAAAGAGGTTTTAGAAGCCAGTAATTGCAAAATGAAACTACATGTCATCGAAAAGTCGGTAGACCAACTTCTCCGGGAATCGATTGGACAAACACCCGGTCAAAGTGTGGTCCCCGACAAGTACGATTATGTATACTGCGCAGGGTTGTTTGACTATTTAACCAGCTCTGTGTGCCAACGCCTCACCACTCTATTTTATAAGTGGGTACGTCCAGGAGGGCTTGTTGCGATCACCAATCTTCACACATCCAACCCCGCAAAAGGTTTAATGGAATACATATTAGAGTGGAATGTTGTTCATCGCAGTGAACAGGAACTTAAACGGCTAGTTACAACAGAAGGAGTCATCGATACCTTTGCAGATAAGACAGGCGTTAATGCTTTTATAACCGTAAGAAAACAGAAATGAACCCTGAGGACAACAGCAGAGAAAGCAGACTTTTAACCGCCTACAGTCACTATAAACGCGAACTTTATCTTCGGCGCACTAAGCTGGCGTGTATACTGGGCGTTGTTGCAATCCTTGGGGGAGCGCCTTTAGATTTCTTTGTGTATCCAGAATTTGCAAAAGTATTTTCAGTCATTCGAATAACGAGCGCAGGATTGATTCTTGCTATTTTGGGTCTGCTTTTCACGGTTCCTTGTAAAAAGTATATCGATACGCTCCAATTCTCATGTGTTACGATTATGATACTCCATTTATGTGTCATGATCGGATGGTCAGAGGGGATCACGTCCCCTTATTACATAGCGATTGCCCTTACTATTTCGATATCCTGCCTTCTCCTTCCTTGGACACTTGCAGAATGCTTATCACCCTGTCTCTGTGCCCTTACTTTATACGCAGCAGGGTGTGTAATAAACTACTTTTTCACCGGCATCCATAGCGAAAATTGGGTAGGTCTTGCTGTACACAACATATACTTTATGCTCATCGTTCCTCTTACCTGTATAACAGGCAGTCATTTTGCTGAACAACAACGCTTTCGTGAATTCCAACTACAATTTGAGTTAGACCAAAGCAAACAAGAGGTAGAAAAGTCATACGAAAAGCTATCGGAGCTGGATAAAGCAAAAAGCCAATTTTTTGCAAATATCTCCCACGAACTCCGAACGCCGCTCACCCTCATCATATCCCCCTTAGGGGAATTGACAAACAACCTGGGCCGCACCAATCCCGATCTAAAAAATATGCTAGACATCATGTACGGAAATGCCATGCGGTTATTAGCATTAATTAACGATTTGCTCGATCTTGTACGTTTAGAAGAAGGAAAACTCGAATTAAGGAAAGAACCTGTAGATCTTAAGAAACTCTTACCAGGATTAACAAGCTCTATACAACACACGGCTAAACATAACAAACTTCGCGTTGAAACAGAACTAAGTCCAACGGCTTCATTGCTTGTCCGAGCTGACAAAAGTCGCCTTGAAAAGGTATTTCTTAATCTTCTATTTAACGCGATTAAATTTACACCCGCCGGTGGAGTCATTCGTCTATTAGGTCGAGAAGAAGATGAGACCATTGTCATTGATGTGCAAGATACTGGGATTGGGATTAGTGAAGATAAACTCGTATCTGTATTTGACCGTTTCTGGCAAGAAGATGGTTCTGAAACAAGACAACGTCAGGGAACAGGAATTGGGTTAGCTCTTGTTAAGGAAATCATGGAACATCACAAAGGAACGGTCCATGTACAAAGTAAAAAAGGAGAAGGCACAACGTTCAGTGTACATCTTCCCAAAATATCAGAGCAAGAGCTGGAGGCTGCCACGATTACAGAGCCGCCAGAAGAAGATACATGGCTAACCGACCTTTATCAAAAAGCTCAGCAATATCAGGGTGACCTTCTTGCTGAATAAACCCAACCCAAAGAAAAGGCAATCTACGATGGTCGAAAACATCATCTCCTTATTGTAGAAGACGAACCCGACATGCAACGATTCCTGAAAGCTGAGCTTGAAAAAGCATACAACATTCACACCGCAAGAGATGGGGAACAGGGCTTTAAACTGGCTTTAGAACATGAACCCGACCTCATATTAACGGATATGATGTTGCCTAAAATGGATGGCATTACCTTGTGCCGGAAACTCAAATCAAACCCAGAACTCCTCCCCTCAAAAATTATTTTACTCACAGCGCGCGCTGATGATCAGACAAAAATTTCCGCCCTGCAAGCAGGGGTCGATGATTTTTTAACCAAACCTTTTAGCACCATTGAGCTAAAAACGAGGCTTGGGAATCTGCTGGTTAACGCTCGCTTAGAAAAAGAATTAAAAACACAAAATATGGAATTAGAAAATACGTTAGAACAGCTTCGCCATACAGAAACCCAACTCATTCAATCCGAACGGTTGTCGGGGCTAGGTAGCTTGTCCGCTGGGATCATGCATGAAATTAATAATCCGATCAATTTCATGGTAACCGCCACTCACTATCTAAAAGGTTCTTTACAAAATAGTTCTGAAGAGATTGTCGATACAGTAATTGATATTGAAGATGGACTCAAACGGGTTCGCGACATCATTGCCGATCTTAAGAGTTTTGCATATGGGAATCCCACCGAAAAACAGTCTGAATGTGATCCTGAACAAATATGGCGAACAACAAAGCGCCTCTTATCCCACGAAATAAACAAGGTAACGCTTGAAGAACAAATTGATGCAGAGACCTCCATCATGAGGAACGAAAACCAATTAGTGCAACTGATGACAAACCTTCTCCAAAACGCAATCCAAGCAACTCAGCAGAGTGACTCCAAAGAAGAGCGCAGGATCCAGATTCATATGTACCCTCAAAATGGACATTATCTCACGTCGATTCGAGATAATGGGACGGGGATAGAAAAAGATGTACAGCCAAAAATTTTTAATCCCTTTTTTACGACGAAACAAGTGGGGCAAGGAATGGGACGGGGGTTGAGTATTAGTCATACGATTGTCAAAAGTCACAACGGCGAAATATCTGTGGAAAGCGAACCTGGTAAATTTACTGAGTTTAAAATCAAAATACCGCTAAAAGAAAGAGAAAAAGAAACAGCAAATCAGCAACCAGGAACGTTCCAACCCAAAGACGTGCTCAAGGAACAGAAGTCAACCTTTCACGTTCATTCAGAATAAAATAGTTTTTATAAGAAAAGACGATTGTGATCCCCGCTTCCTAATCGAACGGGCATCTATATTGATAATGTGCCCCACAATAGGATCGGAGGGCTCACCTTTGGTTCAGGCAATATCATCTCTGACAAATGGATTCCGCCATATCTTAGCACGCGTGAACGATGCCGCTCCAGGTGGTATATGTTTATGGTGCGATGTTTTTTTTGATCCGCTCAGCCATAGAAAACCCAACACCCGAAATTTCAGCGATTTGTTCTGCCGAGGCTTTCTTTAGTTGGGCTATAGAACCAAAATGGTTCAATAAAACTTGTTTGCGTTTATCTCCAATACCCGGAACCTCATCGAGGAGTGATTCCTTTATTCTTTTACCCCGAAGCTTCCGATGATATGTTAGGGCAAATCGATGTGCTTCATCACGGATATGTTGCACCACTTTTAACGCCAATGAATCAAGAGGCAAACGAATCGGTTTAGACACACTTTTTCGCTCGAAATAAATTTCTTCAAACCGCTTGGCAAGTCCGATAAGGGGTAAATCAGTTAGCTTTAATCTGTTGAGCTCCGCTTGGGCGGCGCGTAATTGAGTAATACCGCCATCCACGATGACCAAATCAGGGTACGATTTCTTTTGTTCCTGTAGACGGGTGAAACGACGACAAATGACTTCAGCCATCATCCCGGGGTCGTCAATGTCTTCAACCGTTTTAATGCGAAATAATCGATAGCGGTTCTTCTGAGGCAACCCATCTACAGAACAAACCATACTCCCTACGGCATAGGTCCCAGAAATATTCGAAATATCATAGCACTCAATAATTCGGGGAAAAACGTCTAACCCCAATACACCCTTTAATTCATCCAAACCGGCCTTGGCATCTTCTCTTTTTGTTTTAAGTGTTTTTGTGCCACGCGAACGTTGTTTCACCGCTTCCTGTAATCGCCACAGGGTATCGCGGAGCGCGGCGGCTTTCTCAAAATTCATGGCCGTGGCCTCTTGTTCCATCTCTGCTTCAATTTCTTGCAGGTATTCCTGTTTTTCGCCTCGCAAAAAAGCACACGCTAGTTCTACACGTGTACGGTATTCTCTCTGTTGAATTTTTTTCATACACGGAGCAGAACAAAAACGTATGATGTCGTTCAAACAATGTTTGTATTGTTCCGGCCCAGGAATACGTGCCACGCATTGCCTAAGCCCAAATCGTCGCTCACAAAAGGCCATGGCAGCCCGGGCTGCTGCAGTTGAGGCGTAAGGACCAAAATAAAGGGCCGTATCATCCTTTTTGATGCGACACGCGTTGAAGCGCGGATACGGTTCGTTAGGATCAATCCGTAAAAGCAAAAATCGTTTGTCATCACGGAATGCGACATTGTAACGAGGCCGATATTCTTTTATCATTTTACCTTCCGTCAAAACAGCGCTGGCTTCATCCCGAACGACAATATAATCAAAATCTTGAATACTTCGAATAAGGCCCCGCAACTTCGGATCGGCACTTTTCCGTGTGCCTTGACGGAAGTACCAACGTACTCGGTTTCGCAGGGACGTCGCCTTGCCAATATAAATAATCCGGCCATAACGATCGCGCATAAGATATACACCCGGTTTATCCGGAAGAAGTTGAAGTTTATGGCTGATCTTTTCAGAAAAATTCATGGCGTAAGCCAAGTATATGGTATACTAAAATTCTGGGCGAGATTTTTGCTCCAAAAAAATGAGTAAACCCCAAAGGATTAACAGCACAATGAAAACTGACCTCTTTCAGGTAAACGCATTCACCAACCATCCTTGCAAGGGAAATCCTGCGGGTATCTGTCTAGCATCTTTTTCTTCTACGCATGATATAGATTTGTCGAATACAATATGGATGCAACGTCTCGCCAAAAAAATGGGTCTTTCCGAAACCGCCTTTCTTCAAAAAGGGAAAGATATGTATAACCTGCGATGGTTTACACCTATCTGCGAAGTCGACTTATGTGGTCATGCAACCCTAGCTAGTGCACGTGTCCTTTGGGAAACGGGTCGGCTTAGCCCCAATGAGCAAGCACATTTCAACACGCGAAGCGGTTTGCTTACAGCCAAAAAAGTCCAAAATTTTATTGAGCTCGACTTTCCAGCAGAACCCGAGACCGAGATGGATCCTCCATCTGATTTAATCAAAGCGCTTGGCTGTTCTTTAATCTATACAGGCAAAAATCGTTTTGATTATCTTGTCGAAATAGATTCTGAAAAAGAAATATGTACGATACACCCAGATTTGGAACGACTTCGCAAGCTTCCCATTCATAGTGTCATTGTTACTGCTCAATCAGCAACGCCCCAATACGATTTTGTCTCTCGATTTTTTGCTCCTTCAGCAGGCATTGATGAAGACCCTGTTACAGGATCCGCCCATTGTTGTTTGGGTCCTTATTGGAGTCAAAAACTACACAAAAAAGAAATGAAGGCCTATCAAGCCTCGTCTCGCGGAGGTGAAATCGTTGTCCGGATAGAAAACAATCGGACGGTTCTAAAAGGGCAAGCTGTCATTGTAAATCAAAAAACAAGGACTCAACACGATTAAGTGGTGAAGAATGAATATATTACAGCCGGAACGAATATTTTAATCTAGAGCGCTTCACGATTGAAGTGTCGCGATGTAGCACGAAGAAAACCAGCCGATTACCTCGTCGGGAGAAACCTCTTCGAACGCTTGTGTGATCGCTTCAGATAGCTCCTGCTGACTGCGGGCTGCAAGGCTGCCCAACCGATTCTTTATCTTGCCCCATATTTTTTCAATGGGGTTGGAATCGGGGCTGTAGGGTGGAAGGAATCTTACATGGGCCTCACATGACTCAATGAGTTCAATGACCTTGGGATTGTGATGGACGCAAAGATTGTCCATGATGACGATGTCTTCAGGTGAAAGAGTCGGGAGAAAAACCCGGCGAATATATTCTCCCAAAACAGCCGTGTCTGTCGCCCCCTCCCCCTCCATGGCCGCTGTTGTTCCGTCCAGGCGGACCGAAGAAATCAAGGTGGTGGTACACCAATGTCCATGAGGCGTTTTGGCAAAAAGCCTGTTCCCGCCCAACGCCCGGCCCCGCAGACGAGTCATATTCGTTTTCGCCCCGGATTCATCAATAAAGACAAGGCGACTTGGATCAAGTTTGGCCACCTCTTGGATCCACTGCTTTCTCAAGAGATTTACATCCGCCCGGTCTTGCTCGCTGGCGTGAAGCGTTTCTTTTATACCGGCAGCCCAACCGATTCAACGCCCGCTGTACGGCCATGATCGACCCCTTCACGCCGCTCATGTTCTTGAGTTCTTCAAGCGTTGCCGGGATGTTTGCCCCCCAGTTGAGCCAACGCCTTGAGCTGCTTTCCGCTGTAGAGGGCCTGACGATGCCCACGCGGTCGGGGAGCGGTCTGTCCGGTTTCGTTGAAACGAGAGAGCCCACGCTGAAACGTTCTAAGATCTACACGATAAGAAGATGCGATATCGGCCTGGGAGCCTTTGCCCATTTTGTAGGCATCTATCGCACGCCGCCGGATTTCTGCTGTTGCTATACTCATGTCATGGAGTATAGACCTTCTAAAGAGGCATTTCAATCGTTAAATGCTCTAACAGGTTTCTCGTCATTAGTTGCGCACATGACCCTTCGCTTCACACCTATCCACCGGCCCCACGACAATAGATCCAAAGCGGTAATAGGATAAAGCCGGTTGCCAACAAGATGGAACAAAATAAACCCATTCCATACAGAACCGGTGTAGATCGAGGGTGATGGATGCCAAGCGACTGGAAGGCACTCCAAAAGGCATGACGTAAATGAAACCCTAAAAAGAGCATACACAGAACATAAAACAATACATACGGAAGCTGACTAAACTTTTCGACCACCAAACGATGTAAATCTCGTACCGTTTCTCCTTCAAAATCAATTGAATATCCTTCTGCAATGCTGGGCCCGTATTTGAACGTTTTGATATGGATCACCGTAAAGACGAGAATAACGATTCCTGTAATAATCATGGTCGATGATGAGATCGTCTTTTTGCTAGCCCCCCCCGCTGAAGCTGTTTTGTAATAGCTAATCGGTCGTGCTTTTCTTTTGCCAATCGCTACTGAGACACCGCTAACAATGTGCATTATAAAAAAGGCAAGCAGGAAGATTTCTGCCGTAATGACTAACGGTTTTAGCGTGTGGAGTTTGTGCGCATAACCGTTGAACAAGGCTGGATCGGAAGAAAACAGCGTCAGATTACCAATCAGATGTATAATCAGAAAGAAAAAGAGTGCCAAGCCTGTTATAGCCATAACGACCTTTTTTCCTATAGAAGATTCAACAAATTTTTTTAAAGAAGACATCTCGGATTTCCTTCCAATGTTTGATAAGGGGCGCCCTATGGTTTCCCTTAGCCATTAGAACTTACGGTTTCCTGAATCCGTCAGATAAAATCTGATGATTTTTCATTACCTGTTGGGCTAAAGCGGGGAGCATACCCGTATTCAAACAAACAACCCCACCCCAACAGGTGTGTATATGAAACAATATAAAATAAAGACTGGCAAGGGCGAACTCAACAGCACAAGCGGAAATCATCTTTGCGACCTGCTGCTTGAGGATCATGCTCAACGGATTCTTCCCTCCAATTTTCAACCACGCCGCTCCGATGCAATCTCTGATCGGGAGATCCTCCTTACCCAGATCGGCTTACTTTGCAACGGTCGAACCGATTTCAATGATATCGACCTGTACCGGGGTGATGAGATTTTTATGAATGCCTTTGGACTTAAAAAGGGGAGTTAAAAAGGTAGCCTCTGAGCCGGTGTTCCGACGTCGTTTCGACGACCTGCCCCCAGCCAGAACCCATGTGGGGCTACGCAAACTCAACACCGAACTTCTTTCCTCGGGCCCCTTTGGCTAGGTAGATGTCGAAGGGCTTGATCTTGTTCCCGTCGATATCGATGTGAGCCCTTTGGATCACTCAGGCTCTTCGAAAGAAGGCGTTTCCTACACCTATAAGGGCCATGATGGTTACGCCCTGATATTTGCCTATGTGGGCACTCAAGGCCACATGCTTGAGTGCGAACTTCGACCCGGTAAACAACATTGTCAGTCGGGAACGACCGCGTTTATTGCCCGCAGCGTTGAAACGCTCCAAACCCTGGGCCTGGGTGGAAAATATTTGCTTCGGCTTGATAGTGGCAACGCTGCGACCGATAACTTCGACGCTTTTGGGGATCATTATCTTATCGTAAAGCGAAATCCTCGCCGCGAATGTCCTAAACAAATGCTGGCCCTTGCACGCCGAGTTGGAGACAAACAAGACAGTCGTGAAGGCAAGAACGTTTACACAGGCTTTTTCGGTCATTTCCATCCCGGTGATGACCAAAACCGCCCTTGTGTCCCGGTGGCCTTCGAAGTGATTGAACGCACCATCGATATCGATGGTCAGAAACTTCTGGTTCCTGAACTTGAGGTGAACACCTGGTGGACGAACCTCTCTTGTCGTGCCAAGACGGTGCTAGATCTCTATCATGGACATGGCCCCAGCGAGCAGTACCACAGTGAACTCAAAAGCGATCTTGATGTTGAGCGATTGCCTTCGGGGAGACTCTGTGCCAATAAGATTATTCTGTTATGCGCCATGGTGGCCTTCAACCTATTGCGCGGTCTTGGCCAAGAGGTCATCAAACGGGCTGGGCTTGCCCCGCAAAAAATCAACATCCCGCGCTGGCGAATCAAAACGGTTCTCAAAAATATCGTTTATTGCGCGGTTCGATTGGTCCGCCACGCCGGACGAATTGAACTTCACTTTGGCAAGCGTTGTCGCTGGTTTGAAGTGATACAAGATATTGCCCATTCCTTCGCATAGCCCTCCGTGCACCTTTAACAATACTCTAAGGCGACTGCCCAAGGAGGCCTATGCCCCAAAATGGGCAAATCAGAGTGAATCTGACCTGTACGCTCAAAAAATTCATCAGGGTGATACTTGCCGGTCCCAATCCGCCCAAAAGCGAGCATCTCAAGGAAAAAATTTTTCAACTTTTGAGCCCCAAAACGCCTTCCGAAGCGATAGCTGACGGATTCAGGGGTTTTTATAGGTCTATATCAGCAACAAGAAAAGTATGATCAGAGGGCCGATCAGCCAACCGTGGTTCTAAATCGATGTAAGCATTTTTACATCGATTCGCCAGCGGTGTGCTTGCCAAAATATAGTCAATCCGCCATCCCATTCCTCGCTTTACAGCGTTCGGAGTTCGGTAGTCATAATATGTGTAGTGTCCCGCTTCTGGATGATGGACACGAAACACATCGACAAACCCCCATTTTCGGCAATCGGAAAAGGCCGCTCTAACATCCTTGTGATAGCAAACATGATTTTCTTGTCGGTCAGCATTATGGATGTCAATCGCTTCAGCAGCCACATTAATGTCACCCATCCATATTAGGTCATCTTCCGCTGTGAAATGACGTTCGAAATACGCTCGAAGACGTTTAAACCATTCAAGTTTATACGTGTACATTTCGTGATCGATCTCACGGCCCTGAGGAATATAAGTATTCACGACCGTAATAGGCCCGATTGTTGCGCGAATTAACCGGGACTCATCGGCAAGTCCACCATCATCAAACCCGCATCGAATATTGCGAGCTGTTTCACGCGAAAAAAGGGCGACTCCATTATAGGCTTTTTGACCTTTAAAGTGGACGTGGTAACCCGCCTCTTCAATGGGGTCACGAGGGAAAAGTTCATCGACAACTTTTGTTTCCTGAACACATAAGATGTCGGGTTGATATTGTTTTAACCAATCCAGTACAATATCTAAGCGGGATCGAATAGAGTTTGCATTAAATGTGGCGATTTTCATCTTAATCGCAATGCCGGCAACGTATCGTGGTAAAAACCGCGTCTTTATCCCCTTCAGCAATCGCGTAATCGAGCAGAATACGTAACGCTTTAGATGCGTTTGGAAGGTGATACTGCGTGGCCATCGACTCTAGCCAATTTTTGTGTTCTTCTTGTATATCATAACTGACATTTACTTTTAAGTTAGGCATGATGCTTCCTCCGTTTGTTTAGGCTGTTAAAGAATATAAAGTTACCAGAGTACACTCTTATGTAGAAAACAAAAAAACAGTAAAATGATACTTCATGATTATCTTATTATCGGTGGAGGATTAGCGGCTGATGCAGCGGTCGCGGGCATTAAGTCTATTATGCCAGATGCGGATATTGGGATTGTTAGTGAAGAATCTGATCCTCCCTATAATCGGCCTCCGCTTTCCAAAGGACTTTGGGACGGGTTCCCTTTAAAATTCATTTGGCGAGGTACAGAGAAGCGAGGAGTCACCCTGCATCTAGACCGAAAAGCCATACACCTCGACCCGCAAACCCAATCCATAACAGACGATCAAAATACCGTTTATAGCTATAAAAAGCTTTTATTGGCGACAGGTGGGTCTGTTCGAAAATTACCGTTAGATACAGACACCATCATTTATTATCGAACATTAGAGGATTACCGCCAGCTCAAACAACGCACAGAAAATAGAGATCGTTTTGCGGTTATTGGCGGAGGGTTTATTGGTTCTGAACTGGCCGCTGTTTTAGCGAAAAAGAGCAAAAAAGTGATCATGCTTTTTCCTGAAGAAGGCATTCTTTCTCGCGTTTTGCCCCAGGAATTATCTCTGTATTTAAATCAAGTCTACAAGCAGCATAACATAGAGGTAATGACCGGTGTGATTGTTCGTAGTCTGGTAGAGGATCAGGCGGTGATCCTAAAACTAGATGATGACCGAGCCATTGAAGTCGATGGCGCCGTAGCCGGAATAGGGGTGGAAGCTCGGGTAGAATTGGCGGTAGAAGCTGAGTTGAAGGTTGATCACGGAATTGTTGTTGATAAACATCTTTGCACAACGGATCCCCATATTTATGCGGCCGGTGACGTGGCACGCTTTTATAATCCCTCATTAGACAAACGCATACGGCTTGAACATGAGGATAATGCCTATATGATGGGTGAAACGGCCGGTAAAAACATGGCCGGTTCTTCGCTCGTATATCACCATCTTCCCTCGTTTTATTCTCAATTATTTGACAACATGTATGAAGCGGTTGGCGAGTTGGATCCACGGATGGAAACGTTAACAGAATGGGAAACGCCTTTCCAGAAAGGCGTTGTCTTCTACTTAAACAACCAACGTGTCCGCGGTGTTCTATCCTGGAATGCAGAAGGACTTATGGACGCAGCTCGTCAGCTTATTCAACAATCTGAATCTGTGGATACGTGTTTTTTAAAAGAATGGGCACAACGGAACATAAACCGCTGACCCGAATTTTACTGCATAGAGTTGATGATCTATCATTGAGGTTCGTATAAACACAGTTCTCTCTGTACATACTAGAATTTTCTCGATATATAATTAATAATGTCTGATGGAAAAGCATGGATACTACAAAAAATATAGATGATGGGCCCATATACAGAGATCTAGTGAAGCTTATTCAACAGTTGATTTCTGACTACAGACATCAATATCTATGGTTCTATCGAGAAAATTTTTTGCCAGAAAATGACGCCCAGGCCTTGAAAGCATTGAAACAGATTCAACGGCATGGCGATAGAGCGGGTTACATACGTGCACGAAAGCTCGAAAAATGGCTCTTACAACAATCCAAAGAAATGTATGCCAGCGTATCGCCTCAAACCGGATAGAGAACGGAGAGAGTTATATAGCAGGTGGTGTAGCGCTGAATGTTTTGTTAAGCGCCTCTCGTGTCTCCAGAGATATTGATCTATTTCATAATACCCAAGAAGCATTGCAGTCCGCATGGGACAAGGACCGATTTTTGCTGCAAGAGGACGCCTATCGGATAGAGATCATTCGAGAGAGGCAAACATTTATCGAGGCCCTTATCAGCAAGGATGATCAACATGTTCTTATGCAGTGGACAAGCGACAGCACCTAGCGTTTTTTTCCCCTTATTGAACATGAGGAACTCGGGCTTACTCTTCATCCGTTTGACTTAGCCACAAATAAAGTATTAGCGTTAGTAGGTCGCCTGGAGATTCGCGACTGGACTGATTTAATAGAGTGCCACAAAGACATTCAACCATTGGGGTATTTGATATGGGCTTCGTGCGGCAAAGATCCCGGTTTAAACCCGGCTCTGATACTGGAAGAGGCCAAGAGATCGAGTCATTATACAGTAGTGGATATGGCGGAGATCTCCTTTAAAGGAGCCTCCCCGGATTTAAAAAAGCTCTCTAAACTTTGGAAAGGAATGCTTCAGGAAGCAAGTCAAATCATTGAGCTTTTACCTGTCGAACATATGGGTGAGTGTGTGCTGAATATAAAACAGGAGCTACTGCAAAATGGTCCTATTGAATTACAAAAATCGTTAAAACAGAACCAAATCTTATTTCATGCGGGCTCTATCAGAGGTGCCTTTCCGACGTTGAAGCATTCGTAGCGTCAATCGAGAAGATTCCATGTTGATGCTCTACGGATCAGCATGATTAGGCCTGGGGTCAAGGTTAACCATTAAGTTCTAAACGCAGATAAAGCGCGCCCAAAGGTGGCAAGGTAAGGCAGAGTGAATAATCATAATTTTGCCACCTCAAAGGAACAGAGTCCACGTTCCCTTGATTTCCAATGTTGCTTCCTCCATAGAGTTCCGAATCACTATTTAACACCTCTGCATAAGAACCATGTAAAGGCACGCCAACTCGATAGTTTTCTCGAGGGGTCGACGTAAAATTAAAAATACAGACAATCCTATCTTTAGGATCATGTCTTTTTCGGAAAAAGGAGATAATACTTTGCTCCGCATTATGAAGATCAATCCACTCAAACCCTTTAGGTGAAAAATCTATCTCATATAAACAAGGCGTCTGTGTATAGATTCGGTTCAAATCTTTGGTAAAATAACTCAATTTTTCATGAGCCTCCCATTGGAGCAAGTGCCAATCTAAATCTTCATAACAATTCCACTCGTCCAATTGTCCAAATTCATCTCCCATAAAAAGAAGCTTTTTCCCGGGGTGCGCATACATGTATGCATACAGCAAACGTAAATGCGCATGTTGTTGCCAGAGATCTCCTGGCATTTTTCGGAGGAGTGATCCTTTTCCGTGAACCACTTCATCATGTGAAAAAGGCAGTGTAAAATTTTCCGTAAAGGCATACATCAGCGAAAACGTAATATCATTATGATGGTATTTGCGATGGATCGGCTCTTTAGAGAAATACTGAAGCGTATCGTGCATCCAACCCATGTTCCACTTAAAATCAAAGCCTAATCCGCCGAGAGAAGTAGGGCGAGAAACCATGGGCCAAGCCGTGGACTCTTCTGCAAAGGTAAGGAACCCTGGATATTCTCTATGTATACTTTCGTTAAATTTTTTTAAAAAATCGATGGCCTCTAAATTTTCTCGTCCCCCCAATGGGTTCGGGAGCCATTTGTTCTCTTCGCGAGAATAATCAAGGTAAAGCATGCTGGCCACCGCATCTACACGAATGCCATCGATGTGGTAGATGTCAGCCCAATACATGGCATTTGATAACAAAAAATTTCTTGCTTCATCTCGGCCATAATTAAAAATCAACGTCCCCCAGTCTACGTGCTCACCTTTGCGAGGGTCTGCGTGTTCGTACAAATATGTGCCGTCAAAACGGGCCAGGCCATGGTCATCTTTTGGGAAATGAGCAGGCACCCAATCCAAAATCACCCCGATATAATTCTGATGACATTGATCGATAAAAAGTTTTAAATCATCGGGGTTTCCAAAACGTGAAGTCGGAGAAAAATAGCCGATGGTTTGATATCCCCACGATTCATCTAAGGGGTATTCGGTCAAGGGCAATAATTCGATATGCGTAAACCCCATTTCCTTTATATAAGGGATCAGTTCCTTTGCTAATTCTCTATAGGTGAGCCAATCATTATTTGCTTCGGGCTTCCTCCGCCATGATCCAAGGTGAACTTCATAGATACTGATAGGGTTTTCGAGCCAATTTGTTTCCCTGCGCGTTTCCATCCATGACAGGTCGTTCCATAGATATTTTTCAAAATCCCAAATCATAGATGCCGTTTGAGGACGCATTTCTGAAGCAAAGGCGTATGGATCGGCTTTTTGAAAGGCAGATCCGTTAAGACCTTTGATTTCAAATTTATAAAGATCGCCGGGTTTTAATCCGGGAATAAAAAAGTCCCATATCCCTGAGTTACCTTGACGCTCCATCGAATGATGCTGGCTTTCCCAATGATTAAAATCTCCAACAACATACACCGAAGCAGCGTTGGGGGCCCAAACAGAAAAACGTACACCTTGAACACCCTTTATGGTCAAACAATGTGCTCCCATTCTTTTATACGCACGGCAATGCTTTTCTGCTTCTTCTAAATAGGAGTTCATGTCGAATCTAATTATAATTGTGTTTGTGAGCGCGATAGATTTCATAGCATAGGAAGGCATGAAGATCTATAGAATATACATTCAAGTACACAGTCATCCCATAAGCTGAATCAAAGATCTGTAAACCCCGCTCGACGCCATGCTGCTATTCTTCAACAGATGTTTCAACTTATTCCTGGCCATCTTGTCAACAAATGAATTCTATCCATACTGGCACAATTTTTCCAGACACAGATTTGTGGGTGCACTACGAATTGGTGTCAGGATAAATCCATGAAATCAGGAAGTCTGCACTTTGTGCTAACCTCCCCATCACCCGCACACAGTCCGCCAACCTCTAGTAATACGGTTGTCACTACTACCCTCAAAATATTCAAGCCTTGTTTTGTTCGTGTTTATTTCTGTTCAACAAAGATCAAGCTATTTAAGATGCAAGAAAAGACCATGAATATTCTTCTGACCATAAAGACTGCAATGAAATGCGTGCTATACGGTGGTGGTATGATCTTGACACCGATTCATGCTTTCTCTCAAGCACCGTTAACGGCCACAGAAATTGTTCAGCGCTCTGACGATCTGCTACGAGACAAAGCAAGTTATGCGCGGGTGACCATGTCAGTTATTCGACCGGAATGGAAGCGTACCGTAGTCATGGAAGCATGGACGGAGGGTACGCAAAATACATTGATTCGAACCCTTGCCCCCGCGAAGGAAAAGGGCGTTACGTTTCTAAAAAAAGGGCGCGAAGCATGGAACTATATTCCGTCTATTGATCGGACCATCAAAATCCCTCCCTCGATGATGTTGCAATCATGGATGGGTAGTGATTTTACTAATGACGATCTTGTCCGTGCCGATAGTTTGGTCGTTGATTATGATCATGTAATTAAAGAAGAGACTGAAAAAAAGGGTATGGCTTATTGGCTGATCGAGGCTCGTCCGAAACTAAAGGCGCCTGTGGTGTGGGGTCATATTTTGCTGACCATACGGAAGCCGAATTTTGTACCTGATCGTGTTGAGTATTATGACGAAGATGGGGGACTGGCAAAGTATTATAAAATATTAGAAACGCAAACCATTGAAGAGAAAGAGGTGGCTACTACTTTTTCCATGCACGATGTGACACGACTCGGATACCAAACGATCTTGCGGTATGAGAACTTGACCTTTATACCAACGTTGAGACGGGATACGTTCACTCTAAAAAATTTAGAACGATAAATACGTTACCCTCGAGCGCGTTCTGATAGAGAATGAAACATGACAATCATCGGTATAGCATGGCGCAACATTGGGCGTAATAGACGAAGATCCGTGCTTACGGGATTAGCCGTTGCGTTTGCCGTGGGGATCCTTGTTTTTTCCATGGCCTTACAGCAGGGTTCCTATGTGGATATGATCTATAACACGGTTCATGCGCATACCGGTCATCTTCAAATTCAGCGAACGGGTTATCACGAAGATCATGATTTAAGCAAAGGGCTGCATGACGCACAGGACATTTTGGCTTTTGTAGAGCATAGATCCATGTCTTAGGTGCGGCGCCACGTGTCAATACATCGGCCTTGATTAGCAAGGAGCAACGGTCTGCGGGAGCTCTAATCTTTGGTGTTGATCCTGAGCGAGAGGCTTCTCTTTCTACCCTCTCACACGTTATAAGCCATGGCGCCTATCTAAAAGCGGATGATAAACGAGGGGTGCTGTTGGGCGAAAAATTAGCGGATAGTTTGGTAGCGACCATTGGAGACGAAATCGTTTTTCTAGGTCAAGGCGCCGATGGTTCGATCGCGGCCGGCAAGCTGATCGTGAGGGGTTTGTTTTCTTTGGGTATAAATGAGATGGATCGTACCACTGTGGTCGCACCTATATCAACTATTCAAGAAGCGTTTTCAATGCAGGGCGCCGTATCGGAAATAGCCCTTTTATTGGACCACGATAAACATCGGCCTCAGGTCATAGAGGAGATAAAAGTGCAACTTGAGGATGCAAATATGGAGCAAGCCGTGGTGTTGGGGTGGCCGGAGTTATTGCCCGGGGTTGAGCAGAGTATACGACTCGATTGGATAGGGGGAGTGATCCTTTACCTGGTCTTAGCGTTGGTTGTTGGCTTTGGTATTGCCAATACATTTTTGATGGCTTTTCTTGAGCGGGTTCATGAGTTCGGCGTCTTGCTTTCTCTTGGGATGCGACCCGTCCAATTGTTCCTTCTGGTTTACATCGAATCCGTTTTAACGATCGGCGGAATTTTTTTGGGGCTCCTCCTGGGAGTGCTTATAACCTTTTACTACCAGCGTGAGGGCATCAACTTTGGTGGTAGCGAAGAACTCTTTAGTCAATATGGACTCAACCCACTTATTCATCCTCAGATTTCTATCTATGTGATGACCTGGGCCATCAGCATCGTCTCAGTGATCGCACTATTGGCTGCGTTTTATCCAGCAGTCAAAGCCGGCCATCTTAAACCTGTGGAGGCCTTACGGAGGACATGAAAACGCTCTTAAGAATGGCCTGGTTAAACATCTGGCGCAATAAACGGCGCGCGACCTTGTTGTTGGCGGCCATGACCGCAGGTTTAGTAGGCGTACTTTTTAGCATGGGATTTATCAACGGCTGGTTAGAACAGATGCTGCGTAACGCGGTTGAAACCTATGAAGGGCACATCAAAATTGTCGGTATGAACTATCAGGATGATCCCGTTCTTGAGAATAGCATGGAGATGAATACGGGATTGCTTAAACAGCTTGAACAGGATCCGCACGTAACAGCTCTGGCAACACGGATCAAAGTGGAGGGACTGCTCTCCACAGCAAGTCATTCCGGGATCGTGTCGGTGATCGGAATTGATTCAGAGGATGAGCGGCGGGTCTCTACCATAGATACGGCAATACGGCATGGGACTTTTTTGACACCAGAGCAAGAGGCCAAGATTCTTATCGGTCAGCGTCTAGCCAATAAATTTAAATTGCGTGTGGGGAAGAAGGTTGTGTTGATGTCGCAACAGAAGGAAGGTGATCTCGGATCAGCGGCCTTTCGCGTAGTCGGTATTTTTGATACGGGCCAGGCGGGGTTTGATGAGAGGCATGTGTACGTTTTGCAGTCAGCCCTTCAAGCCATGCTTGGGATCAAAGATCGTATCACCGAGGTGGTCATCATGTTGGATGACATCGACCATAGCGATGCTACGGCCACGTTATGGAATGAACAAATCGGGGCAACCCACGAAGTCTATTCGTGGAAAACATTGCTTCCCTTTGTCCATGAATCGATTAAAATATCGAAATCGGATGATGTCCATTTATTATGGTATTTTTTTTCTGGCCATGGCATTTGGTATTGTGAATACGTTGTTATTTGCTATTGGCGAACGGAAACACGAAATCAGCATGATGCTGGCCATAGGTATGCATAGACGGAGTCTGGTTCTTTTAATTATGCTGGAGTCATTACTGCTCGGTGTTGTTGCACTATGCGTGGGCGTAGCCATGGGGTACCTGCTAGTAACAAGTTTAGGGCATACAGGGGTGGACCTTTCTTCATTTTCCGCAGGCATGGACTGGATGGGTATTAGCCATATGCTCTATCCGTTTTTGACCCCAAAAGATATCGTGTGGTCGACACTTTGTACGATCCTGGTGTTTTTGTTTTTTTCTTTCTACCCCGCTATTCGAGCGGCTCGGCAAACAGCACTTACAGGCGTAGTAGGTTAAAGAAGGTTTTATGGCATTGATAGAAGTTCATGCAGCTACCAAAGATTATTGGGACGGCAAAACCGTGGTCCATGCCCTGCAAGGAATCGACCTGGCCGTTGAACCCGGAGAATTTATAGCCATTGCGGGCCCCTCCGGTTCAGGAAAGACAACCCTGCTTAACCTTGTCGGTGGTTTGGATGATGTAACATATGGTCAACTCATTCTGGGCGGCCAAGATTTGGCCACGCTTCGTCCAAATACACTGAGTCAACTTCGGCTCTATGACATTGGTTTTATTTTTCAAGCCTACAACCTGATCCCGGTTTTGAATGCGGAAGAAAATGTGGCGTTTACCATGTTATTGCAGGAGGTGCCCGTTCATGAACGTAAACGCCGGGCCATCGATATGCTTCAGCGTGTTGGATTGGGCGACGTCATCCACCGAAAACCGGCCGCCTTGTCGGGCGGACAACAGCAACGCGTAGCTGTTGCCCGCGCCATTGTCACTCACCCCAAAGTTGTCCTGGCCGATGAACCGACCGCCAACCTGGACTCAGAAACCGGTGCGCGCCTACTAGAAATGATGAAGCAATTGAATGAAGAGGAACAGAAGACGTTTATCTTCTCTACCTATGATCCCATGGTCATGGAGTATGCCCAACGTTTAGTCCTTCTAAAAGATGGCTGTATTATCTCAGATGAAAAAAGAGCGTCATGATGCAGCCCCGAATATCTGTCTCGTTTTTTACAACCTTTCTGTATCTGACGTCCGTTTCCTTTTCGGGCGAAGAGGTGTTCAACCCGGAGGTATCCGGATATTACAAAAACCTTTTTTCTGTAACCGATCAACAAGCAGGAGAAGCGGATTTATTAGATGACTATCAGCGGCTCCGGTTCAAGGTGAAGATCGAACCAGTCGAATGGATGGATATAAACATCCATTATGAAGTCCGCACCGTGTCGGGAGATACGCTCCGCCTGCAGCAACAGAGAGAAACATCTGATGATGTCCCATTTCAACGGCTTGCCCTGAACCCAAATACGCGCGCGCGATTTTTGGATGTAGAAAGCACCTTCCATTCCGAAAATAATTTGTTGGGGTTTCATGCCTTGGATCGACTTCGTTTACGATTCCGGGATGACATGATACAACTTTCCCTAGGTCGTCAGGCGGTTAGTTGGGGAACGGGGCTGATTTGGAACCCCACCGATCTTTTTACCGCTTTCGCACCTACTGAAATTGACCGTGACGAAAAGATGGGTGTGGATGTCATTCGCCTAACCTGGACATCAGATGACGGCACCTCGATTGATTTTATCGGCGAGCCGTTGGACAAACAGTCACCCTATGCGTTCGATGGGGATGATTCATCCTGGGCCGTACGAGCCCGCATGCATCGGGGCGAATATGAAATTTCTGCTTTGGGCGGTTATATGGCAACGGACTGGGTCATCGGCGGTGATTTTACCGGGTATGTGCGTGATGCAGGGTTTCGCGGCGAGTGGGTCTATACAACCGTAGATGAAGCCGATGAACGAGACTATGTTCGTGGCCTTCTTAGCCTTGATACCTCCTTTCCTACACGCTGGGACGTTTATGTCGCGATAGAATATTATTATAATGGTCTGGGCGCAGGAAACGAGGACGCAATATCTAGAACGAGTTTCAGCCGCATCGGTGCAGCGACAACGGGATCGAGGTACGGCCTTTAGAGCGCTTCACGATTGAGGTGTCGCGATGTAGCACGAAGAAGACCAGCCGATTACCTCGTCGGGAGAAACCTCTTCGAACGCTTGTGTGATCGCTTCAGATAGTTCCTGCTGACTGCGGGCTGCAAGGCTGCCCAACCGATTCTTTATCTTGCCCCACATTTTTTCAATGGGGTTGGAATCGGGGCTGTAGGGTGGAAGGAATCTTACATGGGCCCCACATGACTCAATGAGTTCAATGACCTTGGGATTGTGATGGACGCGAAGATTGTCCATGATGACGATGTCTTCAGGTGAAAGAGTCGGGAGAAGAACCCGGCGAATATATTCTCCAAAAACAGCCGTCTCTGTCGCCCCCTCCCCCTCCATGGCCGCTGTTGTTCCGTCCAGGCGGACCGAAGAAATCAAGGTGGTGGTACACCAATGTCCATGAGGCGTTTTGGCAAAAAGCCTGTTCCCGCCCAACGCCCGGCCCCGCAGACGAGTCATATTCGTTTTCGCCCCGGATTCATCAATAAAGACAAGGCGACTTGGATCAAGTTTGGCCACCTCTTGGATCCACTGCTTTCTCAAGAGATTTACATCCGCCCGGTCTTGCTCGCTGGCGTGAAGCGTTTCTTTTATACCGGCAGCCCAACCGATTCAACGCCCGCTGTATGGCCATGATCGACCCCTTCACGCCGCTCATGTTCTTGAGTTCTTCAAGCGTTGCCGGGATGTTTGCCCCCCAGTTGAGCCAACGCCTTGAGCTGCTTTCCGCTGTAGAGGGCCTGACAATGCCCACGCGGTCGGGGAGCGGTCTGTCCGGTTTCGTTGAAACGAGAGAGCCCACGCTGAAACGTTCTAAGATCTACACGATAAGAAGATGCGATATCGGCCTGGGAACCTTTGCCCATTTTGTAGGCATCTATCGCACGCCGCCGGATTTCTGCTGTTGCTATACTCATGTCATGGAGTATAGATCTTCTAAAGAGGCATTTCAATCGTTAAATGCTCTAATTTGGGCCGGCATTATGTTGGAACGATTCTCCGTGTTCGGCCCCATGCCTTATGGAGTTTACAAGCCGTGACGTTATGGAACCTACAAGACAGCAGTATGCATGAATACGCTTCAGCCGTCTGGTCGATATCAGAAAATGTAGAATGTCTTGTCGGTGCTCTTCTCGATGCTGGTTCCGAAGGCGAAGAATTTGGCGGTTTTTCTGAAAAGCAGCTTGGCGTAAACGCGCACAATCCAAACTATTACTTTACGCAAATTAAGGCTTATTTTTAGATGAAAAGATCCTTTCCTAAATCTCCCAAAACCCCAAACTGGTCGACGCTTCTTGAGCAAGCTCGAACTCATTTTAAAACAACACCGACAGTCATGACTGAGATTGCAGAACGATTTCTAACATTTCCATAGCCTGTTCGATGACCTTGTCTGCAGGAACCTCCCATAAATCCAAAGCGTCTTTTCTTTTGTAGACTCTACTCATGGAGGGATCATCTGTTATGCGATCATCCTTAACAACTCGGTGTTGGGCTCCATAAGGTCCAGTACGACGTGGATCTGTTATACCAAAAACAGCAAGTACAGGCGTGTTTATTGCCGCAGCCATGTGCATGGGTCCTGAATCAACCGTCACCGCAAGATCCATTGCCTGAAGCAAGCTACCTAATTCTACCAAGGTTGTTTTCCCACATAGATTCGTTGTATGCTTCCCTAAACCTCGTTCAATCTTTTTGCATACGGTCAGGTCATTCGGTCCTCCCACCAAAAAAATAGATGCGCTACGTTGTTTCTGTAGAGCCCGGCCTACTTCTATGAAATGTCCGGGTGTCCAGTTTTTTCCAAGCCACCGTGAACAAGGAACAAAAGCAACGCTAGGTGAAGGGATCTTCATGGCTTTGACAGGAAAAGTAAGAGGGAAGAGTAACTTTTGCGTTATGGGACTGTCGGGAGTCGTGTCGAGGTTGAAGTACTTTGTTATATCCAACGTTTCTTCGACGGCATGACGATTTTTATTTTTAGGACCTGTCACCGCATTATAGAAGTAATGAGAGCCTTCCCGCGCATACGAGGGGCCAATCCTTTTATTTGTTCGTGCACATCGCGTAATAAAAGCGCTCTTTAGAAGGCCTTGGAAATCGATAACATAATCATAGGATTTAGATCGCACCCTTCGGATACAGTTAAGACCGTCTCGGAAAAATGTCTTTCGTGGAAAAGAGATTATTTCGTCCACATCATCAAAGCATTTTACCAGATCAACATATTCGGGTTGCGCGACCCAATCAACGACCCCAGCCAATTGTCTTTTTAGAATGTGTACAGCAGGCAAAGCATGAAACAAGTCCCCAAGAGAACCTAGTTTGATAACGAGGATACGTGAGGAGAGACCATGGGACGGTAGGACTATAGGACGATGGGACATTGAAGTCATGGGAAATGAATTATGTATTGAGAGCTGTTTTCCCTAGCCCTATAACAAGTGTGCTTGTTAGCAATGCCACACCTTTCTTGAGTCGGCCGGTTTCTTTTTCTACCGCTTTTATCAGACCATGTAGACGGGCAAATGTGGAGTTAACCTGGTTTGTTAATGTATTGTAGGTTTGATTAGAAATATAACCGAGACGAAGTGATAAATGAATGAAGTACTCTGTTTCGGAAAGAGAGCCTCTAGATATATAAAGAAAATGTAGATACTCTTTTTTAGATGATCGAGCAGATCCTTCTGCGATATTGGATGGAACAGAATAGCTAGCTCGTCGGAGTTGATTGGCCAATCCATATACTTCTTCCCGAGGAAATCCCTGGGTCTGTCGATAGATCTCAACCGTCAAATCATCTGCGTATTGCCATGCTTTAATATTTTTATAGTTTCTCACGCCTTCTATCTCCTTATGACTTCGCCGTCCTATGGTCTCATAGTCCCATAGTCCCATAGTCCCAACTTTATTATTATCGCTTTTTGTACGTGAAGCCGATTTTCTGCTTGATCAAAAACAACCGACTGAGGGCCGTCAATCACCTCAGCGGTTTGTTCATGTCCTCTAAGAGCCGGAAGACAATTCATGAAGATGGCTTCAGGGTGAGCGTGTTGTATCAGGCGCGTATTTACTTGGTATGGTTTAAGGGCTTCTACACGTTTCTCGAATAATTCAGCGGAGACATGATAACTCATCCAAGAATCCGTATAGACAATGTCCACACACGCTACGGCTTCCGCCGGATTATGAAAAATCTTTATTTCCGAGCCGGTTTCTTGGCTGATTTTTTTCGCCTGTTTTAAGACGTTCGCATGCGGGAGATAGTCCTGGCCATCAGGACAACCGATATGGATGTCTATACCTGTCATGGCGCAACCGTATAGCAATGAATGGGTCACATTGTTATTTGCGTCCCCTATATAGGCTAGCTTACTTCTCTCAAGAGAACCTTTATGTTCCCTGATCGTAAACAAATCAGCCAGAATTTGGCAAGGGTGAACAAAATCGGTAAGCGCATTAATCACAGGTACACTTGATGCATGTGCCATGTCTTGAAGTTTGGCATGATCAAAAAGCCTTGCAGCAATTACATCGACATAGCGACTGACCGTGTTTATCGTATCCGAAACCGACTCTTTGCCTGTACCTAAAGGTGATGAAGACATGTCGTAATAAATCGCATGGCCCCCCATTTGCGTCATCGCCACCTCAAAAGAAACACGGGTTCGGAGACTGGGTTTCTCAAAGATCATCCATAGGGTCTTCCGATCCACTGTATTTCGGAATCGTGTGGGGTTCTTTTTTGCTTCATGAGCCAAGTCCAGAACCTGTAGCAGTAGGTCTGTACTCCAATCGTTTAATGAAATTAAATGTTGCATCTTATTCCTTGCCTCAAGAATACGCGAAAAAGGGAAAAAAGCAGTCATTATTTTGACTACTTTTGCGCATTTTGCAAACAAACTTCATTGTCAGATTTTGGGTTTTACCCGGCTGAATACAACATTCGAGATTGCGAGGTCAGCATTTCTCGAATAGCGAAAGTTTAGGCGGACCGGAAGATTGTTCGTTTGTGTAAAATATCCCCGAGCTCTCTGCCCGGCAATTACGTCGAAGTCTGAAGATCTTTGAGGCCCCATGGCCACATGAAACGCACCGAGATATGTTCCCTCCTTCGCGGACGATGAAGCGTATAAATCAATCGCATATGTCCCCTTTTTAAAAGGTAGTTTCGGTCCGTAAAAAATTGTTTCGTCACGTTCGTGCGTTGGACGAAAAAGGACAGAATCGGTTTTGAGATCCGTGTACCCTGCATGAAAAAAGCAAGGCGCTGGCAGACTTAGTTCTTCCCCCACATTGATGTATGCCCAATCACCTGCCATAAGTAATGCGCTGTCCAAATCAACGGTCCCCTTTTGATGTTCGATGCGCAGCGCAATTCGTGTGTGTTCTTTGACATCTGCAGGAACTTCTTCCCATATCCAATGACTCTCTTGAACGGAAACCCTATACGGATCAGTCCTTTGAGCGTTTAGCATGCTATATACATTAAGTGTACCTTGGCCTTTTAACCGTATCAGCCAACGTAGAGAAGGGGCCGGCGATATTTCAGTGGAGGGTATTTCAATCCAGCTTCCCGGAACGGAGACCGTTAAATAGCCATGCCGATCAGTCGCGTGTGATGAAGTGTAAGACGTGTTTTCATTGCGGCCTTTTTCCATTTCCCAATATCGCGTTGGAAAAAAAGAGTTCCACGTTTCGGCCACAAGAGGTCGCTTTTCTCCCGTTTTTAGAATTTCAAAAGCCCAAACAGGGCCCGTCTGTTTTAACAGGGATAATCGAGGATGATTGAGCAAGGCTTTAAGGGTAAACGCTACAGGAAACGGACTGACTTTCTCAGGGAATGCATTTTCATGTAATACGATATATCCAACGCCCATATCCAGGAGCGTGTCTAGTTGCTTCTCTGATAGATCACCCTTGTCCGCAGAGCTAAACCGGTTAAAAATTTTTTCTTTGTAATCTGTTCTAACAGCTGGGCTATACCCGTTTATCATTCGAATATGATAAAGTGACACATAATACTCATATAACGACGACCACGCGGTGTCGCCTGGCCACAAGGGTATGGCCAGTATATGAGGGTTTTGTCCTTTTGAAACAGCGTCTTGAGCCATTGCTTTATAGGCCTCTTGTTCTGTATCAAGCAAACAGATAGAAGGGTGGAAACGAAATGAAAACTCTAGGGTTAGACATGTTGCAAAGCCTATTAGGAAGATATTTCGCCACATTCTTCCTGGATATATACCCAGCCACCTCTTTAATAGAGGGACTGATAGAACCGCTAATAGTGACGGAACAAGGCAGAAAATTTTGGTCGGTTGCCGAATCATTTTGTAAGGAGGAATGAGTTTTCTAGCGGCGTCCAAGATCACTCCGTCATATGGACCATTGGGTCCTAGTGCAAGGACGAAGATTCCAACAGATCCGAGTGCGCAGGTTATAGCAAAGAAAATATTCCACCGATTGATGGTCCGATTTCGTACAGCATGAAAAACCGACAAGATGCTTCCTGTAAAAAAAATGAACCCGAAACAAAGACCTATATAAATTTTATTAGAGAGGCCGGGCTTCCAACTAAAAAGCCCCTCTATTTTCGGGGAAAAAAGAGCAATTTCTTGGAAATGACGACCAGCGCTCATCGTCGAATCGGACAGACTCTTTGTCGTTATTAAGCTGAGAAAAACCGTTAGACCCAATAGGATAACGAGTGGGAAAAGGGCCATCGTTAGTTTTATGTAGCTTTCTTTTTCCTTCCACTTGAAGTCATATTTGATGAAGAACGTAATGACGCACCAGCAGGGTATAAACAAAACACTAAAGAAAAAGACCTGCAGGCAGGTTAAGTACGTTAAAAGAATCGTAAGACCTGCTAACAAACCTCCCGACCATCTTTTTTCTCGAACCGCCATGTCAATGCCCAACAAGAGTAGAGGTACCCACATCATGGCATATCCAGTAGGACTTCCTCCCAGTAACGTGATCCACCTATAAGGTAGGACAAGGCCAAGTAGTGCCGCGGTCCCTGCGACAAAATGATCCGGTGTATACCTGCGAACAAAAAGCCATGTAAAAAAATAGGTGAGCCATAGGGATATAAACACGGCCATGTTTACACCAAACGCCCGACCCCCTATAAACGCACCGAGTGTATAGATCAAAGAGATAGGCGCAAAGTAAGGTCCCGGCACGTATCGTTGCTTATCGTCCCCTGTATTAAACTCATAGAGATTATAAAACAAGGGGGTTTTTCCTGTTAGCATTTCGCTAAACAGCCAAAAATGATATTCAATCTGCAGATGGTCACCATGTACCATGGAGCGGACAGAACGGGTTTCCGAGTTGTGTGCGGAAGCAGGAATACCTTCAAAAATATGTTTTGGCAAAGGCCAAGAAAATAAAATCCATATCGCTAAAGTGATTATAAAAGAAATGCCAAGTGTTTTTCCCCAATGCATAAGTGTTCTTCTTTAATGGTTGTAAGGGTCAAGGTTCTGAAAGAGTTGAGAAGACGTCATCGAGGTTTTCATCTCGGTCTATTGCGCCCACTAGCGCTGCAGCCTTTTGGGCTCTTTTTTGAAGGATGGGAACGTGTTGCTGTAAATGCGTTTTAATGGATGAACGGTTTTCCCAGGTTTCCAAGATTCGGCGGACGAGTGTTTCTTTGGAAAAATCTTCAAAATCCATACAACACGTTTTAAGTTCCAACGAATTAAGATAATGTCTTACTTTAGGTTGATAGGCTAATCCGAGGATCGGGGTATGCTCAGATGAAGCCAAAATAAGTGAATGGAGCCGCATACCAAAGAGGACTGAAATGGCACCGAGGGCTCCTTTAATGTCATAATGATTAAAATCAATGTTGGTTAGCAACGTGGCGTTTACTGAGCTGTCTAATGCGTGCATCACCGCTTTGGTAATGGCCACATCATGATGTTGAGTTGCTACAAATAGAAGAGGCACTTCTATTTCTTGAGCTACACGATTTAGCGCAGCCGTTGTTGTTCTAATAAACGTTTCTTTTCCCATGGGCTGAATGTGTGGTCCGGCCCACGTATCTATATACCGGTTCAGATTAATGCCTAAAATGTCTTGGTCTGGATCAAGGTCGATTTTTTTGAATAGTTCAATGATTTTATCTTTAGGCGGTGGCTGAACGTTTAAGGCGGCATCCGCTCCCAAAAAAATGCGTGGGTTTTTTACACCTATTTCTTGGAGTATGTGTAGAGAATCTTTATCTCGCACAGTAATGAAATCCATGAGTTCTGCAAGCTCTCGCAATATTTTTCGTCCATGAGCCGTGTTTACGGGTCCTGTTCCGACATTGTAGAACCCCATCTTTTTCCCGCGTTTCTTCGCATAGGGAAGTAAAAGATACAGCGTAGATATAAAATTGAAAAGCGGGTTGTATAGGGATCGATCAAACAAAATCGCATCAAAAATTAAGGTTAAGTTTGTCCGCATAACAGAACGGAATGTTGGTAACCCTAACATTTTAATCGATAGATTCCAGGGAAGCATCGAAATCGCTCGTGTTTGATGGTGGGGATAATGTTGCTGAATATAGCTCGGTTTTATCGTCGGGATTTCATAATTCAAAGAAGTCTGACAGGTCGCATCAATAGATTCCATGAGCCCAGAAATCAAAGCTGCATCACCTGCATTTCTTCCTGAAGAGGATCCTAATAATGTCGCTGAGTGTAGCATCTTAAGTATTCCGTCCATAAAATTGTTTAACCCTTCACCGAACTCCACACACGGTCAACTCTAAAAAATATAAATTACGGGACACCTTGTAGGCGACCTCACAGATTACGTAGAGCTTGACCACGCGACGTTAACCATATACTCTCCCTCTTTTTTATCTGCCCGAAACATTATATTTAGGGAGAGTTTTGTGAATTTGAATCATGCCTGGATCCGTCAGTTAAACGCGGATTTCTGCACGAACCATTTGAGCCAAAAGGAATTACAAAAAAGCCTCGACGCACCCAGCGGGTGCGCCTGCGTTTTTTTGCAACCTTTTGCCTCCAAAGCATTCGCACAGAAATCCCACGTTTAACTGACGGATCCAGGTCATGCTAAAAAATTAATGACCATGACGTTTAATGTGTTTTTATATGGAATTATAACCCTTTTTTTATCTGCTTGCGGTGGAGGAGGGGGTGATAGAGGAGGGAGCAGCGTGACAAGTGTTGTATGTATTGGAGACAGCATTACAGCAGGTTCGAGGTTATCTGGAGGACAAGCCTACCCGAGCCAGCTATCTGCTATGATTGGAGTCCCGGTCATTAATGCGGGTGTACCCGGACAAACAAGCGCGGGTGGAGTGGGACGCATCAGCAGCTTAATTGATAATACTAAACCATCACATATTTGTATCTTATATGGCTCTAACGATGCGATACAGGATGTAGCCCCCACGGTGACGTTCATCAACATTGTAGCCATGGTGAACACGGCCATTGCCAAAGGTGTTGTTCCTGTGGTGGGAACTATACCCCCGATGATTGGTGAGCGAGCGATCTTTCAGCCCAGGGTAAATCAACTCAACGATGGGATTCCTGGTGTTGTTTCAGACAATGGTGGAAAGGTAGCCGACTCAGCCGGTCCCTTTGGAAGTGATGGAAGCGGGTTATTGCAAAGTGATAATCTACATCCCAATGCAAGTGGAGCGATTGCCATAGCTACAGCCTTTGCGAATCAGTTATAACCTCTCTCTATCCTCGCGTAGCCGTTGGCCGTAGCCATCACCGCTATAGTGGGACAAAAAATCCGACAATCGAATATTGTCCACTAAAATAAAATTATGAAATATAGTCGTATAGAAGGGCTTCGCTATTTGTTATTAAGTCTTTTCCGTACGGACAACGTTTTATCATGAACCGCAATTTTTCCCACACACACCTGTTTGCCAAAAAACTCTTGCCTGTAAAAATTTTGTTGAGCGTTTTAATCCTGGGGGGTGGATGTCACCTTTCTGAATCCCCCACACGTAGTCTGACCAATCAGAACCTACGCGTAGTCTGGGTCCAAGACCAAAAGGAGGGTTCCGACTCTTTTGCGCGGAGTCAACATTTGTTATTGATGGGTTATGATAGCCAAACTGGCCGTGAAAGAGCGATTCTTCCGGAACAAGGAAATTACTTTAAACCTCTTTTTACACCGGATGGCATGCATATCGTTTTTAGCGATATGCTAAGTAACCGGGTCTATGTCGCGGATTGGTCAGGAACCTCTAAATGCTCTCTAGGGTCGGGTGTAGCCGTTGAAGTTTGGGAAGATCCAGCGTCCCATCAAGTATGGGTTTATGTCCTGGATGGACCTCATATTGGAGGGGAACGCCATACGCCCAACCCGCTCTATCGATTCCCTCTCGACGAACCTATGAAGCGGGAACCTGTGTGGGATCAAACACATATGTCGTGGAGTAACTTTCAACTTTCTGCGGATGGAACCAAAGCGGGAGGACTGTTTCCATGGCCTCGTGCGGGTATCTTAAACCTTGAAAAAAAACCTGGGGGAAATTCGCTAAAGGATGCTGGGCTTCTTTTAGCCCAGATAATGAATATCGACTGTGGGTTTTTGATGGGGCCCATCGGAATCTTATCTTCTACCGCGAAGGCTCCGATGATGGTTATCGAATGAACATCAATCAAGCCGAAGGCATTAATGGGCATGAAGTATATCATCCTCGTTGGAGTAATCATCCTCGGTTTTTAGTTATGACGGGCCCTTACGTCGAAGGAGAAGGGGGTAATAAGATTGGAGGGGGCGGGAAACGTGTCGAAATCTATGCTGGCCGCTTTAGCCCCGATTATGATAAAGTTGAGCACTGGCTGCGAATTACGGATAACAAAAAAGGTGACTTTTACCCTGACCTATGGATTCACGGCGCAGTCGACAACGTCGCTACAAGCCCCCCTCGATCGGTTCCACCTCCGAAATCCGTGTCAAAAGAACAACATATTGTGCACGCCCAATGTGTAGAGACTTATACACTTCCTAACCCTGAAAATATCGGTGTTTATGACCGCGCATTGGCCGTTAATCGCTATCGTGTTGAAGAGGTAGAAACCGGATCGTTTAAAGGAAAAACTCTTTTCGTGGCTCAATGGCTTATTCGAGATCGTAAACTCGTTAAATCCATCCCCTCGGTGGGGGTGACGTATCGTCTGATCCTGGAAAACTTTTATGCACACCCCGACCTGGAGGGAGAGCGACTTCTCATAGGTCCTATCATGGATCCTGAAGCAGACATCTACATTGACGTTTCACAAGAACCTCTTTAACCTCCCGGTTTATGGTTTTTAGCTCGCATCTTTTTATATTCTATTTCCTGCCTCTCACGCTACTGCTCTACTATGTAGTGCCTGTGCGAGAACGTCATGTTGTGCTCACCCTTCTAAGCTACAGCTTTTATGGATGGGCCAATCCTCTTTTCATGATACTCATGCTCTTTTCTACCATTATAGATTATATATGCGGTTCTATCATTTCCAAAACACCCCTTCATCAATCCCGTAAACGCAAAATAGCTGTAGCCGTCTCAATCTGCACAAATCTATCCCTCTTAGGGTTTTTTAAATACTTCAATTTTGCCCTAGAAAACTATCGTGTCTTCTTAACGTTCATGGGGCTGGAACACTTTAATCCCGATCTAACTCTGCAGGTCGTTCTCCCATTAGGGATAAGCTTCTACACCTTTCAATCGATGAGTTACACCATTGATATTTATCGCGGTCACGCAAAAGCGGTTAAGCGTTTTATTGATTTCGCTTGCTACGTTTCTATGTTTCCTCAACTTGTTGCTGGCCCGATTATTCGATTTCAGGAAATTGCTGATCAGATTCAGCAGCGAACACATACGTTTATAAAGTTTGCACGAGGGAGCGCTTTTGTTTGTTTGGGGTTGAGCAAAAAAGTTTTATTAGCCAACCCATGCGGCAAAGTAGCAGACATAACCTTTGATGCAGCATCCGTATACCTCCTTGATGCGTGGTATGGGGCGCTAGCTTATGCCTTTCAAATCTATTTCGATTTCAGCGCCTATTCGGATATGGCCATTGGGTTAGGGCTCATGCTTGGCTTTGTTTTTCCTAAAAACTTTGATGCCCCCTATCTATCGGCATCGATTACAGAATTTTGGAAGCGTTGGCGTATATCTCTATCCACCTGGCTGCGAGATTACCTCTACATCCCACTGGGAGGCAATCGAAAAGGCAGCGGTCAAACCTATTTTCAACCTTTCAATCGTTATGATTCTTGGAGGCCTTTGGCATGGTGCCGCATGGAACTTTGTAGTGTGGGGCAGTCTCCATGGTATGCTGTTGGCCCTCGAGCGGATGAGAGGCAAAAATAGCGTCTATGCACACATACCTCACGCCATTCGCGTAGCCATTACATTTACGCTTATCCTGTTTACGTGGGTCTTTTTCCGCGCTGATAACCTGAGCCATGCACTAGCCTACTGCGGAAATATGCTCGGAATAACCCATGCGTCTATCAACAGTGGTCTGGTTGCGGGCATACTCTACAAACCTTACTATCTATGTACCATGACCATCGCCGCTTTAGTCATATGGACCGGATCACAAACCTGGAATTGGACTCGGCATATTACGCAAAGGAAAGTCATCATCCTTTTCGTGCTGTTCTATACCGCTCTACTCGCGCTTATCACACAGGAGTATAACCCTTTTATTTACTTCATTTTTTAGATCAAAACATGAATCTACACACAAACAGACCAACACGAGAGGAGGTGGCCGCATCCGAAGTCGGTCAGACTTCAATATCCATCAGACTTGCGATAGTATGCACGTGCCTTTTCTGTATAACGATCTCTTCGGTGCCTATTATCCAGCAAAGCATTGATTTGTATGGGTCCCGCACGGTCCGTGGCCCCTTTCGCCTATCTGAATATGCAAGGGGTTGGATACAAAGCCCTTTCATGGCTAACACAGGGCTCATGCAGGAGATGAACCGTTATGAATCTGAGTTAGAAGAAAGATCTTTCTTAAAATCAATATTTTTAGGACCCACCCAATACCTACTGACCCGATGGCTTCAAGCGGGGAACGAACAAGTATATCCAGGGATATATCCATGGCTCTATTATAGACCCGATATAGATTACGCGATCCAACCGGGTTTTTTGAATAAGCGCCACAAAAAAAAAGAAACCCCTGTATCAACAATCCTTGACTTTCAACAACAACTTGCTCAACGAGGCATTACACTCATCTTGCTCCCAACTCCTGTTAAGCCAACCATACACCCAGAATTCTTTACTTCACGCTATGGGGTTCGGTCCCCTCCCCTTCACAATGCTTCCTACACGAATCTTCTAACAAACCTGAGACAACGCGGGGTTCACCTTTTTGATCCTACACCTCACCTCATAGAACGGGCATCTCTTAGCAACCAACTTCAATACCTTCAAACAGATACGCATTTGACATTTGAAGCCATGACCGTGACAGCTCAACAACTTGCTTTTTACATCAAAGAACATATGAAACCTCCACCAAAGACCATCTCCTACAAACAAACTGAACAGGTTGTAACCAATCAAAGGGATATTGCCGTCATGCTCAAACTGCCCTCCAGCCATGCTTTCTACCCTCAAGAAATACAAACGCTTCAACAAGTTCTAACCCCTAACGACGAACTCTGGAAACCAGAACTCTCGGCGGATATTTTACTGTTAGGAGACAGTTTTAGTAATATCTACTCACTTGAAGGGATGGGATGGGGAACTTCAGCAGGTTTAGCCGAGCAGCTCAGTTTCTACCTTCAACGACCCCTCGATGCCATTTTTCGTAACGATGCAGGAGCCTATGCAACGCGACAGATTCTGTCCCAATCATTAGCAAGAGGAAGAGATCGGCTTGATGGAAAAAAGATTGTCATATGGCAATTTGCAGCCAGAGAACTGTTTCAAGGAGACTGGAAAAAATATTCACTAAAATTAGGACAAAGTCAACTCAGCGACTTCTATAGTCCTACAACAACAATTTCAGGATCAGGAACCATCGCCGTTATTTCGCGATCACCAAAACCGGGAACGGTCCCTTATAAAGATAATATGATTACATTGCATTTAGTTGACCTGGTGATTCCAGCAATAACATCTTTACAACAAGCGCTCGTTTATACATGGGGCATGCGAAAAAACCGATTAACCCAAGCCGCGTATTTACGCCCTGGTGACCGGGTCGAACTTAGCCTTTCCCTCTGGCTTGAAGTAGAAAACAAATATGGAGGTTACCGGAGGACCCCTCTAGATGATGTGGATGTTGAATTAGAAGAACCGTGTTGGTCTGAGCACATAAATCGCTAATTTCTTTAGCCATAGTCTAATTACGTTTCTGAAAAAATAAATGGAGAAAGACTAGAGCATTTAACGATTAAAATGCCTCTCTAGAAGATCTATACTCCATGACACGAGTATAGCAACAGCAGAAATCCGGCGGCGTGCGATAGATGCCTACAAAATGGGCAAAGGTTCCCAGGCCGATATCGCATCTTCTTATCGTGTAGATCTTAGAACGTTTCAGCGTGGGCTCTCTCGTTTCAACGAAACCGGACAGACCGCTCCCCAACCGCGTGGGCATCGTCAGGCCCTCTACAGCGGAAAGCAGCTCAAGGCGTTGGCTCAACTGGGGGGCAAACATCCCGATGCAACGCTTGAAGAACTCAAGAACATGAGCGGCGTGAAGGGGTCGATCATGGCCGTACAGCGGGCGTTGAATCGGTTGGGCTGCCGGTATAAAAGAAACGCTTCACGCCAGCGAGCAAGACCGGGCGGATGTAAATCTCTTGAGAAAGCAGTGGATCCAAGAGGTGGCCAAACTTGATCCAAGTCGCCTTGTCTTTATTGATGAATCCGGGGCGAAAACGAATATGACTCGTCTGCGGGGCCGGGCGTTGGGCGGGAACAGGCTTTTTGCCAAAACGCCTCATGGACATTGGTGTACCACCACCTTGATTTCTTCGGTCCGCCTGGACGGAACAACAGCGGCCATGGAGGGGGAGGGGGCGACAGAGACGGCTGTTTTTGGAGAATATATTCGCCGGGTTCTTCTCCCGACTCTTTCACCTGAAGACATCGTCATCATGGACAATCTTCGCGTCCATCACAATCCCAAGGTCATTGAACTCATTGAGTCATGTGGGGCCCATGTAAGATTCCTTCCACCCTACAGCCCCGATTCCAACCCCATTGAAAAAATGTGGGGCAAGATAAAGAATCGGTTGGGCAGCCTTGCAGCCCGCAGTCAGCAGGAACTATCTGAAGCGATCACACAAGCGTTCGAAGAGGTTTCTCCCGACGAGGTAATCGGCTGGTCTTCTTCGTGCTACATCGCGACACCTCAATCGTGAAGCGCTCTAAAGACCAAGAAAAAGGGACTAAGAAGTATTTTGTATAAAGAGGCTCCTGCAAAAAAGGTTTAAAACAGTGTTGCAAACTCTCAAAGAGCTGCCACCACCTAACAGGTGTTTAATAATGGTGCATCGATAAAAATCATTTTTTTGATTGATACGGTTTCAATTATAAGTATAAACTCGTAAACAATTCGAGAAATCTGCGGATTTGGCAAAGAGAATAAGAGGTAATATTAACATCTCTATGAAAAAGGAACCGCAACCAGCATGAGGCAGGTTCGGTTATAGAAAATGAACAACAGTCGAAACAGAGAGGGGAAAAAGATGATTAAAAATGGACTTTTTTATAACTTTTGAAAGAGTCTCTAAATAATCTCAATTTTGTACGTGACTATTGGTGGGAGGTATATGATAACCTTCCTGTAAATGGAGGATTTGGTGAGGATACGAATTGTACGTGATGGATGGTACTTTATTTTAGGTCCAATTATTTTGTTAGGACTTGTTGCCGTAGGTTTTAATACGATTGGCTTGAATCTAACAGCTTTTTATATTCTTGGTGCGGGAATATGCATTGCTGTATTTATGATCTATTTTTTTCGTGATCCCAAACGTGATATCCCAGAAGATCCAGATCTTTTTGTTGCAGGTGCAGATGGGACGATACGTGCTATTGACGAATTGCCTTCCTATAAAGAGTTTGAAGGGACTGTTGTGCGAATTAGCACATTTCTGAGTCCATTCAATGTGCATGTTAACCGTGCACCCATGACTGGCGTGGTAAAAGATTTAGGGTATACCCCAGGCAAACGCCTGTTTACTTTTCAGGATGCAGCTTCTGAATATAATGAGCATAGTACGATAATGATCGCTGGGGAAAAATCGCGTTGTTTGGTAAGGCAGATTGTTGGACCTATTGTTCGTCGTGTGGTCTATTGGCTAAAACTAGAGCAGGAGATCAAGCGGGGCGATAGGATTGGTTTGATGAAATTCGGGTCCAGATTGGATATCTATTTTGAAAAATCAGATGTAAACGTCTTGATTAAAAAAGGGGATAAAGTGCGGGCAGGGGAGACCGTTATTGCGACTTTAAGAAAGGAAGAAAAACCATGACGTGGCGTCAATTTATACCAACTATTTTTACATCAGCAGCGATGTTAGTAGGCTTTTTTAGTCTGATCACATGTGCCATGGGTCAATATATGACTTCTGCTCAGTTGATTATGCTCTCTATGTTATTAGATGGGTTAGATGGAAATCTCGCACGACTGTTTAAAGGAACCACCAAATTTGGGGCTGAATTAGATACGTATGTTGACATCACTAGTTTTGGGATTGCTCCGGCTCTATTGGCTTATCTCGCTGTATTAAAGCACTTTGGCCTATTGGGGATCTTAATTACTTCGTTTATTGTTTTATCCGGTGCGATTCGTTTGTCGCGGTTTAGAATTAAAGATCCGTACCGAGGGCAACGTGGATATCAGGGGTTACCCATCACTGTAAACGCTTGTTGGGTTTCCATGTTTGTATTTGTAACGGAGTCAAACCTGTTGGATTTTGGCTTGTTTTCTCTTTCAAAAGGTCCTTTAGCCACCATCGTTTGGACGTCCACTCTATTGTTTATGGTCCTTCAAGTTTCCAATGTTCGTTATCCCAAACCCACTAAAGAATTGCTTGGGTTTATTCCTTGTATTATCTTTGTTTGTTTTCTTTTCCTCAAAGTTCAATTAGCCGTGGCATCGGCATTAACCATATGTGCCTCTTGTTTTGTATATGCGTTTATTACCCCCCTGCTTCCCAAACGTTCGGCCGTGATTGATGAGGCGGATGAAGAAGAGTCGTTTTCGGTATGGCGGACATAGAAGAGCTTTTTGCAAAAAGATTTCAAAAATGAATAAATCCTGGGTCCGTCAGTTAAACGCGGTTTTCTGTACGAACCATTTGGGCCAAAAGGAATTACAAAAAAGCCTCGACGCACCCAGCGGGTGTGCCTGCGTTTTTTTACAACCTTTTGCCTCCAAAGCATTCGCACAGAAATCCCACGCTTAACTGACGGATCCAGGTAAATGAGATCGTATAACTAACGGGGCAGCCCTCTCTCCTTACAAAAAATTTCTAAAGGCAGAGAGAAACTGGAATAAACTCTAGATACAGAGCGTAGACAGTTAATCCGTAAAAATGAACAACGTATCTAGACCTACATGCAAGCAGCACAGAAATGGCGAGAAGTATGGCCACTAATAGAACAACAAACCTTGCATGGTACGCTTCCTGAAATGCACGATATCATGGTCCGTAAAGCGGAGGAAGATTTAAAGCTACGCAATCTGTCCTAAGAAGAGTTGATTCCTTATTGGTCTTTGTGGTTAAAACAGGCTCAGGGTACCAATGAATTAGACCAAGATCAATACTCGCATGGTGTCGTATGGATACACAAAATCCTGGATCCGTCAGTTAAACGTGGGACTTCTGTGCGAATGCTTTGGAGGCAAAAGGTTGTAAAAAAACGCAGGCACACCCGCTGGGTGCGTCGAGGCTTTTTTGTAATTCCTTTTGGCCCAAATGGTTCGTGCAGAAAACCGCGTTTAACTGACGGATCCAGGTGAACGTATCTCTAAAGATTATAAGGTCAGTAGTACAAAACATTTGCATTGCACGATGGAGTGTCAGTTTGATGTCGTATCTCTTGATGGGGATGACCCTGTATGGCGAATCTATTTCTGGATTGGGTGGGGCGCCTTGTCCCTGGTTCTGGAGTCATCAATATTTATGCTCCACCGGGGATGCGATTCGGAGCTATAAACGTACAAGAAGGCGAAGAGGTAGAAACCAATCAGGTTCTGGCCACCGTCAAAAAACTCATCCTTGCAGGAGGCCGGGATAGAGAGCTGCGCCTTGCCGAACTAGAACTAGCCACAGCTTGCCTGGACCAAACGTTTAGCCTTGTTATGCAGGAGAAACGTATAGCGAACTTAAACGATGAAAATTGAGTTAAAAGAAGATATTTATCAGGTTTACAAGAAGAAAAAAGTCCAGGGCCTTGCAGCAGCAGCGGAGCTTACAAAGCTAGGTTTGGATATTGAGCTTAAAAAACAACATCTTCAGCTAGCAAAACTTGAACATTTGATGCTTCGAAAAAAACATGCTATTCGTTCTAAACGAGCGGAAGAGATAGTAAAACGCGCTAAAGTGGGCAGTAAAAAAAATCTTCGCTCGCCCATAAAAGGCAAGGTTCTTAAACGGCTGGTCCATCCGGGATATACAGTAGGGAATACGCCCGTTTTTAAACTTGGAAATACAGACTACCATGTATGCTATCGCTGAAGTGTATGAGGCGGATGCTCGACGAGTAAAGGAAGGGCAACAAGCCGAGATAACCAGCGTGGCTTTTCCCGGAAAACTTCTGGGCAAGGTAGAGCGGACTGGCGCCATGATCTTTAGAAACACCATTGAAAGCATCGATCCCAGCGCCGCGACCCATTCACGCGTGGTGGAGGTATGGATCCGCCTTGAAAAAAACGACTACGCTAAAAACCTAGTTTACCTGCAAGTTGAATTTACCATTCATACAGGTGAAAATGAAGGGTGATAATTCAGCTTAACGTCTGCACAACAAAAAAAATGACTAAAAATAACGCGAGCGCAAGCAAGCGAATGACTATCAATGACGTCCCTCCGGACCAATGACCCTCTTAAAAATGCGCACGCCAATAGCCTGGTTCAATACCGTTCAACACAAAAGATGGACTCTCGTGGCTAGTTTGGGAATCTGCTTTTCCGTTTTATTGATCTTTATGCAGCTAGGCTTTTTAGGGGGAGCCAGACAAAACGCTTCTTTTCTGTATAGGGCGCTCGAAGGGGATATTATCTTAGTCCCAAAAGGGTACTTTACCATAGGATTAGGAGCTTCTAATTTCAGTGGGCACCGTATCTTTCAAGCTCGGAATCTTTCCGGAGGGGAGGGAGAGGGGGAGTTCGCCGGGTTCTTCTCCCGACTCTTTCACCTGAAGACATCGTCATCGTGGACAATCTTCGCGTCCATCACAATCCCAAGGTCATTGAACTCATTGAGTCATGTGGGCCCATGTAAGATTCCTTCCACCCTACAGCCCCGATTCCAACCCCATTAAAAAAATGTGGGGCAAGATAAAGAATCGGTTGGGCAGCCTTGCAGCCCGCAGTCAGCAGGAACTATCTGAAGCGATCACACAAGCGTTCGAAGAGGTTTCTCCCGACGAGGTAATCGGCTGGTTTTCTTCGTGCTACATCGCGACACCTCAATCGTGAAGCGCTCTAGCTCCCATCACTCTTTGAGGCTTTCGGGCTAGCTGTAATCGGCTTTGAGCCAGGGGCCATTTGCGGGTCTTGGGTAATAGCGGCCACGGACTCGATTACGGCGAAATTCGCGCCAAATAGTCGAGGGGGATCGGCCCAGGCGACGGCTAATTTGAGATAAGCTATATTTTTCTTTTAGCATCTGGGCTATCACTTCTTGTTCATAACGGTTTAAATGTTCGTAGGTTCGTGGCATTCTATGTTCTCCTTTGGGGGGGGTCAGATACCCAAAGAATGAACTATGCTGCGGACCTTTGCACTTGTATTGTTACTCTACCTCTTTCAGCGACGGCAGAAAGGACACTCACAAACAATATGATATTTAGACTTAATCTTTTCACTCTCTCTTTCTCCTTTGGGTTATGGGGGCCAACCAAATGGAATAATCTTGCTAAATCATCTTGCGTCTAATCGATTGGTTCCTGCGATCATTTCGTTGCCGTCGTTTATACCATCCCCCCTATGACATTCTCCTTAACTCTAACCTTCTGTTAAACCATTTTCTGCCACAGGAAAAGTTCGAAGTTTGGACGATGTCGCCCTCTTGATCTTTTCTTTCTGCTAATATACAATCCTCATTATAATGTCAAACTTTTATTTCCTATTAATTTTAGCCTACTACAACACGACTACACGGACTATACCTTTGACATGTACCTTGAAAGTGCAAACGTTGATATAACCGAAATACATGGGTTTAATGCATGGCGCAAGGGACCTGTCTAGAAGATAGAACATATGGATTTTAAATCGCTCGTCTGAACGCTCAAGATACAGAAGTTGCGGACTTTGCTCAAGACCAGGTTGGATACAGGCAAGAGCGAAGGTTGTATTATACCGGTTTTTTACGGGACCGAGAAAAAATTATATCCTTTACATAATTATCTTCAGCGTACGGGGATGGATACGGGACTCATGCAATATCTCGCGGCAGCCCGCGGAAAGGCCCGACTTTGGCTTTTTATCACTTCAGAACATACCTCAAATCAAATCGAAGCAGCAGCCATTCTTTTTAAAACTGCTGAACGGTTCGATTTTCTTAAGTCAACTTGATTGGTCTGCTATGCAGACGTCATTAATACCGCTTTGCGGTTGTCATTTAGCTTGCTTCGCAAGCGCCATTAGTGGTCATTTGCTCACTGCGTTCGCATCAACTTCCCGGTGGGTTTCCGCGCTTAGGACCCAATGACTTAATGACGTTCTTTGAAAAAGGACCACTGACGGCACGTAGTGCCAAATGACTATTGTCGAAGAGCACGAGAGAAGAGAGACAGATCTCCATCTCTAATAAATTTGATCAGTAATTTGGTCCATGACGTATGGTAGGTTAGTGAGTTGTACCACGCTGGCGCTAGTTTACGAATGTGTGGCAGTCTATTCCAAGGCACAGATGGCAGATCATGATGTTCGTTATGATAGCCTACGTTAAAAGCAAGTACGTTGAGTGGTCCATAGTAACTATAGGTCTCTTGGGGCGGATCTACGAGATAATGTTCTTGAATCCAACGAGCTCCCAGAGGATGTAACCCTATCGAGAAGAATAGAGATAAAAGTAAATATAAGTAAGCCATGGGGCCTATATAAAAGTAAACGAAGAGATCAAAACTCAATACAATGATCATGTTGATCATTGTCCATTTGCTGATTATCTTTATCTGGCGAATTCGGGGAGGGCGAAGTGCCTGAAAAAAAGGGAACAAAATAAGCCAAAGGGTTTTTCTTAGCATAGAATTTCCGATTAACCGGGCCTCCCAATAGCTTGGCAAGTCGGCATCCCCCTCATGATCACCTTGAGAGGCGTGGTGCTTTAGGTGGTAACGACGAAAAGAGATTGCGCCGGGCACAGTGTTGGGTAAATCAGCAAAAATAGCGGCAAGCAGGTTTAACCGCTTGCTACTAAAAACCAGATTATGTGCGCATTCATGGATGAGAACATAGAGTCCATGATTTGCGAATGCGCCTATGCCATAGGCGCATAGCAGGCATAGCCACCAAGCTTGATCGCGCAAAAGAGAGGCTAAACCTATTTGCCATGTCACAAGGAAGAGGATGAAGAGGAAGGTGTACGGGTTTCGTCCAATAAGACTCCGTAGCGCCGGATGCTCCTTTAACATGGCCTTGGTTCTGGCTTTATGAGGGTGTTCCGCTGCAGCTTGAAAAAAATTTTGTGAACTATAACCATTTTTTTTCCTTATACCATTTTGCGGTTATAGACAACCCTTTTTGTAAGGGGTAGCTTGGTTGATAACCCAATTCAGTGGATATTTTTTGACTGTTACAAAGCCATGATTTTTGACGGTAGATCTTGAAACGAGTTAAATTAATCCAAAAAGTTTTTCCCAAAATTTGTTGTAGGACATGCGCGAAAACGGATACACCCCAAAAAATAGGCATAGGGATATAAAGGCTCATACAGTTCTTTTTTGAAGAACACGAGCTATTTTAGTTTGAAAATCAATCCATGTGTGAGGTGGTTCCTGGTCGTTTACATAATAGATAGATCCTGAGACGGTATTCCTAAATCCGCAAAGATACAAACCTTCAACAAGATCAGCAATGTAGATACTAGAGGCGTATCGGGAAGAAAACCCTATATTAACTTTAAGGCCTATTCTGACTAATTTGTAGATTGCATAAACACCTTTATCTCGAGGACCATAGACCATAGGGGGCCGAACGCATAGGATATGAATACGTTCTTTGTAGGCTAGCAGCGCTTGTTCTGCTTTGAGTTTACTCAGACCATAGGCGCTAACAGGTTGAGACTCATCTTGTTCGGTTTTAGGACGCTGAAAAGAGGAAGAACCGCTTGCTTCCATGGAAGAGAGATAAATGAATTTCTTGAGCGTGGGATTATAGTTCAACGTAGCTTGAAGTAACTGTTCCGTTCCATGGACATTTTGGGCATAAAAATCTCTTTCCCGGCGAGCGTTTACGATACCCGCGATATGAAAAATTAGGTCTTGCCCTGTTACCGCCTCTTTTAAAGAAGCCGGATGGATGAGATCGCCTTGAACCAACCGAATGTTTCTATGTTGAAGCCATTGCAGGTTACTAGAGCTGCGGATGAGCGCTGTGATTTCATGACCTTCCGTTAACAAGCGATCAACGAGGTGACTTCCTATAAAACCGGTTGCGCCTGTAATCAAGATGTTCATGATTCACCTCCCCAACGTTTTTTCATAAATTCGATAGGTTTTATTTCGTCGTCCACCTACATGTTGAATAAGACGATTGGTGTCATCATTTGATTCTAAGATCCACGACAATTCTGCCGATATATATCCTAACTCTATAATCGACCTAATAGTCTGATACATCAAAATTGTTTCAATGCCACGTTTTCTGTAAGGCTTTAAAACACCCAACAAAATGAACCGTACTTTTTTAGTCTGCTTAGCCTCTCTTAATGCGTTGAGAATTCCGAATGGAAACAGCTTTCCGTCCATGAATTGAATAGCCTTGTTAAAATCCGGAACTACGCATGCTAAGCCAACGGGTTTTCCCTGTATCTCAGGAATATAGATCAGCTGAGGCCGTAAAAAAAGTTTTAACTCGATTAAATCTCTTTGAAACTCTTCCTTAGATTTCGGCACCATTCCCCAGTTTCCGGACCATGCGTCCTTATAAATATGATGAAATATGTGAACTTCCTCCTTTGAGTTATTTAAGTCGAATTGGCGAAGCGTTATGGGTAGTTTTTTTCGCGTTGCTCGCGAAATTTTGGCTAAGAGCGTAAGGTGTACTGTGTATTTGTCGATCGTATACGCAAAAAGATCCTGTGCCTTCTCAAATCCAAAGGAAGTTATCAAGTTTTCATAATACGGAGGATTGTAAGGCATCATCAGGCCCGGCATGAGATGGAAACCCTGAACTAACAAACCGCATTGATGATTCATCGTAAAATTTATGGGACCACGCATTCGCGTAAGACCTTGACTTTTTAGCCACTCCGCGGCAGCCTCAAAAAGGCTCTGTGCAACCTGTCGATGGTCTATACATTCAAAAAAACCGAAAAAGCCTGTATCATCCTGATAGATTTCCAGGTGCCGGATGAACTTTATGGCAGCAATGCGCCCCACAACGTCGCCTTGCTTGATAGCTATAAAGAATTGAGCGGATGAGTGCTTGAAAAATGGATTCTTGTTTTTGTTAAAAAGGCGGCGTTGTTGAACCATAAGAGGCGGAACCCAATAGGAATTACCTTGGTAAATTCTCTAGGGTAGGCGGATGAATTTTTTGAGGTCTGATTTTAGAATTACTTCTTTGACTTCAATCATGTCTTTTTGAGTTGTGATCGCCTGGTCCTCCGTTACCAGCATTTATCCGGGACGCCAAATAGAACCGGGCGAATCGAGCAAACTCATCAGAAACGGTTCGATTATGTTCGAAGAGACCGCATATTAAGATCTTGTCTCTTGATTTAGTGGCAATGAGTGAAAATTAGCGCCTTTTTTTGTTAGGAGGCATCGTGCCAAATATATAGTCCCACAACAGCGAGCTTATACCAAAACCACAATATTCGTTCTTATAATGATGCCCCAAATGATGTTTCTTGAGCCATAGCGCCAGCTTGTGATTTTTTAACGTAAAATGATGCAAAAGATAGTGGGTCGTGTCGTAGTAGATATAGCCGATAACAAGACCTGAGATAAAAGGATTAACAAGCACATGCCCAAGCAAGAGACACAAGGATATATGCCTGTGGCCATAGGCAAGGTTACTATGGGTGGCATGACGAGACGCAGTGGATCCTGCGGATATGCATGATGAATGCCATGTATCAAAAAGTGTAGATGTTTCCCGATTCGACTACGCGGCTCGTAATGAAAAACATATCAGTGGAGAAGATATTCTAGTAATGTCCATGATAGTATACCGGCAATCAAAAAAATAATAATTTGAACAAAAGGCAGGGTCCTAAACGATCGAAATAGCCAATAGATAACAGCAGGGAGGTAAAGAATAAGGGGTGTTGCAGGATGGGTGCGCGAGCACTTCTCTAAGAGCCTGTTGGAAAACAGCCGAGGGGTCACTCTTTCACTGCAAATTTTGCGTTCCATTTTTTCCTTCGTAATCATAGCCTTGTTTCATTCAGGGCAAATGTATTTAAATTCAAATTTAGAGCAAGGTCTTTTTGTTAAAGAGCCCCATACTCGCTCTCACAATTTTCTTTCTATCGCTACCCGAATTTATTCGAGAACATATGTTGAGTATTATAAAATTCAGTGCCCTTTATTAAAGGCTCGTCCAAACATAAGCCGACCTATTTGATTAAGCCGTTTTTTTTGTCTTGAAACATAAAATAAGCTCCGAATTGGCGAGCCAGCGCCAGACCACTTATTATACACCACTCATGCCCATTAACAACGTGACCTTCACAATACCATATTTTTTTTCTCCCCTATAATCCCCAGGCCTTGGGCTCAGGTGAGTATAATGATTGTATCCGAGCCACGGCGGCTGAGGTGTGGGAAGAATAGAGTCATCGTAATGAATGCACGATACCGTTGCTCGCATCTGACACTAGAGCATTTAACGATTGAAATGCCTCTTTAGAAGATCTATACTCCATGACATGAGTATAGCAACAGCAGAAATCCGGCGGCGTGCGATAGATGCCTACAAAATGGGCAAAGGTTCCCAGGCCGATATCGCATCTTCTTATCGTGTAGATCTTAGAACGTTTCAGCGTGGGCTCTCTTGTTTCAACGAAACCGGACAGACCGCTCCCCGACCGCGTGGGCATCGTCAGGCCCTCTACAGCGGAAAGCAGCTCAAGGCGTTGGCTCAACTGGGGGGCAAACATCCCGATGCAACGCTTGAAGAACTCAAGAACATGAGCGGCGTGAAGGGGTCGATCATGGCCGTACAGCGGGCGTTGAATCGGTTGGGCTGCCGGTATAAAAGAAACGCTTCACGCCAGCGAGCAAGACCGGGCGGATGTAAATCTCTTGAGAAAGCAGTGGATCCAAGAGGTGGCCAAACTTGATCCAAGTCGCCTTGTCTTTATTGATGAATCCGGGGCGAAAACGAATATGACTCGTCTGCGGGGCCGGGCGTTGGGCGGGGACAGGCTTTTTGCCAAAACGCCTTATGGACATTGGTGTACCACCACCTTGATTTCTTCGGTCCGCCTGGACGGAACAACAGCGGCCATGGAGGGGGAAGGGGCGACAGAGACGGCTGTTTTTGGAGAATATATTCGCCGGGTTTTTCTCCCGACTCTTTCACCTGAAGACATCGTCATCATGGACAATCTTCACGTCCATCACAATCCCAAGGTCATTGAACTCATTGAGTCATGTGGGGCCCATGTAAGATTCCTTCCACCCTACAGCCCCGATTCCAACCCCACTGAAAAAATGTGGGGCAAGATAAAGAATCGGTTGGGCTGCCTTACAGCCCGCAGTCAGCAGGAACTATCTGAAGCGATCACACAAGCGTCCGAAGAGGTTTCTCCCGACGAGGTAATCGGCTGGTTTTCTTCGTGCTACATCGCGACACCTCAATCGTAAAGCGCTCTAGGCTTGTCGAGGTGCGCAAAGCATCCGATAGGAACCACCTGCTGTCCCATAACTTTTCAATAAAGTGTACAGCTGATATCGGCTCCACAATACCGAGCGCAACACCGTAAAAATACGCACAAAACTGTGGCGCCATTGACTCAAAAAGCTCAGGTAGCGCAGTAAAACATAGGCTAATAAGGCCATCCAGACTTGCCATTGTATTGCAACTGTGACCAAAAAAATCACAAATCTGCAGGACCTGTTTGATTTGTTTAAAAAAAGATTCAATGGCCCAGCGGGCTTTATACAAATCACAAATACTTCCCGCCGACCACTCCAGATTATTGGTAATAAAAGTCATCTCAACAAGCTTTCCGTTTACTTCAACCTGCGCGATAATCCGACAAAAAAAATGAGGGTATTTCCCCTTACTTTTCACCGCGGTTAACACGACCCAATCATCGCGTAGGATCGGGCCTCTCGATTTTTCCAGGCACTTCTTTACACAGCGCACCTGCATATTATCTTTGGCGCGTGTCACCCAAAACATACCTCGATTGTTCAACTCAAAGAGGTGACCAAAATCCACAGAGGCTTTGTCGAAAAGAACGATTTCCCCTGCTTTTAAAGCCGCGCAAAGCTGCTATCATGGTCTTTAGCTTTGTCTATGATAACAAAACTAGGCAACCAGTTTTGTAAATTTAAACGCAGATACAACTTCGCTTCGGCTTTACGACGGCGGTGCTTGGCCCAATCCATGCAATGAGCGATGAGTTGGATCGTACTGGCATCGACCACGTGAATGGCTCGTTTAAACCGACGAGGAAACGGTAGAGTAACAATACAAGTGCAAAGGTCCGCAGCATAGTTCATTCTTTGGGTATCTGAACCCCCCCAAAGGAGAACATAGAATGCCACGAACCTACGAACATTTAAACCGTTATGAACGAGAAGTGATAGCCCAGATGCTAAAAGAAAAATATAGCTTATCTCAAATTGGCCGTCGCCTGGGCCGATCCCCCTCGACTATTTGGCGCGAATTTCGCCGTAATCGAGTCCGTGGCCGCTATTACCCAAGACACGCAAATGGCCTGGCTCAAAGCCGATTACAGCTAGCTCGAAAGCCTCAAAAAGTGATGGGAGCTAGCAAAGAACAAGTGGAGACTCTCCTGGTGAAGTATTTGGTCTCCAGAACAGATTGAAGGTCGAAGAAAGCTAGAAGGTGACCCTCCCATCAGTCGAATGACGATCTACCGCTACTTGTACAGTCTAAGAGGGGCTGGCTACCGAAAATACCTGCGTGGCTCCGGAAAGAAAAAACGAGCGACTCGGAAAAGCCATTCACGTATACACAACATTCAGGGCCAAACGAGAAAAGAGGCCTGTGTAGTCACTCTAGTAGATCGAGCGACTCGATATCTCATCGCCGATCTTTTACCTCGATGCAATGCCGAATCGGTCAACCGTTCCGTACCTCAGTTCGCTGATTCAGGGCTCCCCTGTAAAACGGTGACTGTAGATAATGGCATGGAGTTTGCCAGCCATGCTAAACTACAGAAAAAAATAGCAACCCCCATTTTCTTTGCTGAAAGGAGAACCCCTTGGCAAAGAGGGAGCAACGAAAATACGAATGGTTTGCTTCGCCAGTTTTTCCCGAAGAAAACCGACTTTGCTGCCCACAGCTCCGCTCAGTTGAGATGGGCTGTGGAGTTACTGAATAATAGACCGAGAAAATGCTTAGAATATAGAACGCCCAAAGAAATGATGGACAGCTTCGGTTTTGCACTTGTAAGTTGAGTCTGCAGGTTTGGAGCGTTTCAACGCTGCGGGCAATAAACGCGGTCGTTCCCGACTGACAATGTTGTTTACCGGGTCGAAGTTCGCACTCAAGCATGTGGCCTTGAGTGCCCACATAGGCAAATATCGGGGCGTAACCATCATGGCCCTTCTAGGTGTAGGAAACGCCTTCTTTCGAAGAGCCTGAGTGATCCAAAGGGCTCACATCGATATCGACGGGAACAAGATCAAGCCCTTCGACATCTATGTAGCCAAAGGGGCCCGAGGAAAGAAGTTCGGTGTTGAGTTTGCGTAGCCCCATATGGGTTCTGGCTGGGGGCAGGTCGTCGGAACGACATCGGAACACCGGCTCAGAGGCTACCTTTTTAACTCCCCTTTTTAAGTCCAAAGGCATCCATAAAAATCTCATCACCCCGGTACAGGTCGATATCATTGAAATCGGTTCGACCGTTGCAAAGTAAGCCGATCTGGGTAAGGAGGATCTCCCGATCAGAGATCGCATCGGAGCGGCGTGGTTGAAAATCGGAGGGAAGAATCCGTTGAGCATGATCCTCGAGCAGCAGGCCGCAAAGATGATTTCCGCTTGTGCTGTTGAGTTCGCCCTTGCCAGTCTTTATTTTATATTGTTTCATATACACACCTATTGGGGTGGGGTTGTTTGCTTGAATACGGGTATGCTCCCCGCTTTAGCCCAACAGGTAATGAAAAATCGTCAGATTTTATCTGACGGATTTAGGGATATGAATTCTTGAAAGACAACTTGGGTCAACAACCGAATTAATAATTATGATAGACAAGAGTAAATATGACTAAAATCAAAAAAGTCTGTGTAAGTACAGGTGTTTATTGGATAGAGATTCCCGAAGCAGAGCTTTGTATGGTTTGTCCTGCCCCAGCGGATACAGTCAAGCATCTGAGAAGAAAAAGGTTTATCCGAACCGTGGGAAAAATGATGTTCGTTTCGAAACAGGTCCAAATGTTGTTCTACTGTCGGACAGTTTGGTCCAAAATGAAAGCTTTTCTAATCTAAGTGAGTTTCTGGTTCTTCAAATGCTCTACTTGCAGGGCATGGTCCTGCCCAACCACCCCAATAATCAAGGCCTTCGCCCCATCCTTGTCGGTATAGAGGAACAGCTCCAGGCCCAGCTAGACTATATCTGCCGTGGTAATTATGGGTTGGTATTCGAAAAAGAAATGATGATGGCAGGTATGTCCGCTGAAGAAGCCCAGGAAATGATGCGCATCAAGCTGAAATTTGCCTTTGGAACAATCCGATCTTCCGAAGATCTACTAGACACACGCATCCTCAAAGAAGATCCTGTAGAAATCCTTAATGGTGCTTTTATACAACGAAAGGGGATAAATAACTATGAATTGGAGTATAAAGGCGAACGGGTATCCATTGACCTTGGGTTAAAGCCAGAAGACCAGTATGAGATACCTTATCGCCTTGATCATCACCGAATCAAACGCGAATACTTTTCCATCGTGCACTCTGGCGAAGGCGATGGATGGGATATCACTCAGCCTTGCATGGCCAGCATCATCCTTTTTCAGGATCGAATTTATCTTATTGATGCGGGGCCGAATATGCTAACAATCCTGAATTATTTGGGGATCAGTCCCAGTGAGATTCATGGGATCTTTCATACCCATGTCCATGACGACCATTTCGCAGGATTGCCCTCGTTAGCAACGGCCCATCACCGTTTAAAATATTATGCTACCCCACCAGTACGAATGTCGATGATGAAAAAGCTTTCGGCTTTAACTCAGATTGAGGAAGACTACTTTTACAAAATTTTGGATGTTGAGGATCTGACTTTGGATCAATGGGCCAATATTGACGGTTTAGAGGCTAAGCCCGTGTATTCTCCGCACCCTGTTGAAGACAATATGTTTCTTTTCAGAACGAAATGCGACGATAGCTATAAAACCTACGCTCATTTTGCTGATTTAACTTCATTGGACGTATTCGAGAAGATGATTACCAAAGATAAGACAGAACCCGGAACCACACAGAAACGGTTTGATGCCGTCAAAGAAACCTATTTAATATCGGTAGACTTGAAAAAAGTGGATATTGGAGGAGGCCTGATTCATGGGGTAGCCGAGGATTTTAGAAAGGATACCTCAGAAAAAATTCTTTTAGCACACACAGCAAACTCCTTGACTGATGAGCAAAAAGAGATTGGTGACTCAGCCACATTCGGAATGGTCGATGTCTTGATTCCGGCTAAGGACGATTACAATTATTTATTGACGGCCGCATTACGCTATCTGACCGCCTATTTCCCCACGGAGCCACGCTATGAGATTAACTATCTGATGAACTCATCCCATTGAGCATTTGGATGCGGATACCACGATCATGGGGGGAAAAGACAAACCCCATGACAATCTGTATTTGTTGCTTAGTGGTTCCGCTGCTTATGAGGATTCAACCTCACATACAAAGCAGATTCTATCCGCTGGATCCTTGATCGGTTTTTGCCCCGGATATACCGGGTCACAACCACCTAAAAGATATTCGGCTTTTTCGAATCTGTCCATGTTGAAGATTCCAAAGACCTCTTATGATACATTCGTTTGTCGGAATAACTTGGAAGGTTATGTGGAAAAGATGAACGAGGTCATTATGTTTTTTACTGAAACCGTGTTATTCAAAAAACCTGTTTCAATATTAATGTTAGCGAGGGCCGCTCAACAAGCCGAGCCTTTTAAGTATCCTGCTGGCCACCAGATAAATGGTTGGCCTTCTGATCAGGTAGGCCTAATTCAACAAGGTTCCATCGTCATTAAAGCACCGGATCGAACCTTGAAAAGTCTTCAGGCGGGCGACTCTTTTGGTGGTGAATCTTCTCCCCTTAAAGCGCCGGATAGATGGCGTCTGGAGGTAGAGGAAGATAGCGCCGGTTACATGTTGCCTTTTGATGTCATCGTCGAGATCTCCATGGCCTATTCCCGATTATTGACGATCTTTGCTGAAATGAAAAGTTCCTTTATTAAAAGCTCATTCTTTATTTGAATGTCTGAGTCTTACACCCTCTTTTAGAGTCTGTAGCTTTTCGTCAAGCTCGGCGTGCGGATAGATTTTTTTGATGGCAGCGTCGAATGGCACTAGTTTAAGGCCTCCTTGCCCTTTTTTTATATGCATTATTTCGGTGTTTTATAACTTCTATTTCGTGCCTTGGTTTTGTGAAGTGTTGATAGTTTTTTTGGGGCCATTTTTTTGCACGCGGTTCACTTCGTCCTGGACGGTCCGGGATCTGCTTTCCTGCGATGCATTTATATAATTCTGTGACTAAACAAAACTGTTCTTCTCTGCTTAGAGCACTTTACGATTGAGGTGTCGCGATGTAGCACGAAGAAAACCAGCCGATTACCTCGTCGGGAGAAACCTCTTCGAACGCTTGTGTGATCGCTCCGGAATAGGGTTCTTTTTCCTCATAGACATAACGCTGTCTATTCCACGTTTTTGCAATAACACTAGGTCCCGATAATTACAAAACCCCTTTCCACCCAACAGGATATCACCCTGGCGAAGCAGGTCCCATTGAGATCTAAAGAGGGTTAGCTCGCTCTTGTGTTTGTTTCCCACTGCCCAACCAAGTATAGCCCCTGTATCCAATGAAAACAGACCGATTATCTTTGCCACAGGAAATCCACATCCCTATTTTTGCTGGCTTGGTTGAGGCCATGTGTTCTGATTAGCCGGAGTATCCGGCATTGAGACCCCAATCGCGTCAACCACCAACACGCGTTGACCAAAGGTGCCGGCATGGGATGAAAGCATATCCATCTGTGTTTCGGTATGTTCAAAGATCTCTTCGGTTGCTGAGCTGCTTTGCTTAAGATGGGCTGATGCCCGTTTTGTTTGCGTTGGTCTTGCAATCCAGCTTCTGCGTGTTGGTTATAACGTTTTACCAGCTTGCGTACCCAGTCTGGGCTATAGCCTATTATCTGGGCAACCTGCTCACAGGTATAGTTTTTATCTGTTCTACCTAGCAACCATATCACCTGCCAATGGGCTCATTCAATACCATCAAGACAGTTGTGATATCGCTTTTTTAATATCGGCATACGGTGATGCTTTTCTAATTTTATAGGTTTGTTTGCCATTCTTTAAGAATAGCAACACTGATTATTGAATAAATACTAGTCAGGTTAATCTTATATAATATCCTGGATCCGTCAGTTAAACGTGGTTTTACACGATGGAATCCACCATCGTTAGACCTCAAATTTGGTCAACAAATGAACATACACAATACTAAAATGGGGACACGAAGCATGAAACAAGATAAGTCCACGCTACATATCGATAAAAGAGAGCCATCTTTTTATAGGCTAAGAGCGGCCAGAGCATTCGTCAAAGACGCATTATTGATAGATTTGCAAACAGCTGAAGAGGTGCCTGGTCCCGACTACGCGTCCATCGATTTGGGCCATCAGCATGTGCATCATTCGATCGCCCGCTTTATCAATCATAGTTGCGATCCAACGGCTTATGTGGATGCTAAGGCAAAGAAGATTGTTGCTGTGAAGCCAATAAAGCGTGGTGATGAGATAACGTTTAATTATTTAATCTCGGAAAGGCAGATCGTTGCCCCCTTTGACTGTAATTGTGGTACAAGCAATTGTGTCAGGCGAGTTAAAAAGATTCTAGCTGTTGAGCAGAGCCACGACGTGTAGCGCCATATAACCAGCACAAGCAATCGGACGATCCTTCGGCTGGCCGTTGTCACGTGAACCGATCAGATTTTTTCCCTATGTTTTTAGAGAATTTTACCTCGTAAATCTTGCAAATCCTTCGCAGCATATTTAGCTGCAATCCGGCGACCGCAACCAAATCGAATACCGGGATCGGCACTAGGTCTCCCCGGGGTTTCATTCTGCAGCGCCTTGAACGCAACCCGGGAGATCGCTTTACCTCCGCCGGCAAGCTTGAGGATTTCAGGTTGCCCGGGAGACCTGCTCATCACGGCATTCGCTATTGCTCGTCCATCGGGGTCATAGGCTATGGCCGTTGCGGGTTCGGTGGAAACCGTAAATTCAACATAATGTCAATGGTCCCATTGTTATTGATCCTGCCACCTCCTCCCTCGCTTGGACACGGGTTCAGATAGATGCCCGCGAATACTATGCAAAGCATGAAAAGGCCCAACCTGTCGGTTATAGAATTAAAAAGGTCTTAATAACTTTATATTTATTTATATTTATAGAATAAAATTATGATTATAGAATCCAGGAGGATATAAGCTTACGACAGAATCACCATGCGGTATCAACCTTTTATCCTAGCTGTTAAATGGCGATACCCTTCAACGAGTTTAGGCAAATCGTTGGCATACCTGACATTAGATATGACGGCTAAACCATCTGCACCTGCCTCTAAAACGTGCGACGCAGATTCTAGGTTAATCCCCCCAATGGCAACGGTTGGAGTGGGAATTAGTTTTCTCATCTGTTTAAACCTCTCAAGGCCTAAAGGCGGGTAGTCCATCACTTTTGATCCGGTTTCAAAAAGGGTGCCCAGGGCAATATACGAGGGTTGATAGGCTATGGCCCTGGCTATTTCTGCATAGGAATGCGTACTAATCCCCAATCGTAATCCTGATTGAGCCAATGTATGGATATCAACCGTTTCGAGGTCATCTTGCCCCAGATGCACCCCATAAGCGCCATATTTTATGGCTAACTCCCATTGATCATTAACGAATAATCGACTTTTTATTTTCCTCGCATATTCAATACTCAACAGAATCTCATTTTCACGTTCTTGACCCTTCAAATCTTTGATCCGAAGTTGAATGGTGGCTACCCCAAGCGATAAAAGCTTTTTTACCCATTCCACACGGTCAACAATTGGATAAAGACCTATAGGTTCTTCTCCACAATTCGGAAATGAAACCCTTTTTGCACTTTCTTGAATGGTTGTACTTAGATAGGGAAAGGTATCGGAGTGATCAGGCCAACCCTGATGCAACAAAGTCCCCTGTCCATTACCCAATGCATAACTCTTCTTCAGACCCTGTGTAACATAGGCTTTCGCAATGATAAGTGCATCGATTCCAGGGAGCCCTAGACCCCGACAAGCTGCAATAGCCGATGAAAGAGCACATCCTGTACCATGGGTATATGACGTTTTAAGTCTCGGACTGGTCAACCACGCTTTCTGCTTTCGATTTGTCCAAAAATCTTGAGAATATTTACCCCCCACATGGCCTCCTTTGATAAGAACTGATTTTGGACCGAAATCAAGCAATCGAACAGCAGCTGCTTCGATATCTTGATAAGATTCAATTTTTATTTTTAATAAAGTCTCTGCTTCGAGAATATTAGGGGTAAGCAAATCAGCAAGGGGTAATAGACACGCTGTAAAGATCTCATGGATCTCTGGTTCAATCAAATGATGGCCTGACGTTGCTGCCATTACCGGGTCAATCACTGTAAAAAAATTACGCGAAGAAATTTTTCCCGCAATATATTCAATCGCTAAACGATTCCCGGGCATCCCGATTTTAATTGCCGTTGGAGCCAAGCTTTCGATTAGGCTTTCCCATTGATCGTTGAGGACAGAAACAGAAAGGTACTCAATCCCTATCACGTTTTCCAGATTCTGCGCCGTAATTGCGGTAAGAATGGAACACCCGTGAACCTCTAAAGCGTTAAAGGTTTTTAAATCGGATTGAATACCAGCACCTCCACTGGAATCGGAGCCGGCTATTGTCCAAACAATGGGTTTTTTCATAGAGCTTCTTGCAAAATAACGCCGCTTACGCGGCTGCTACAAACCATTAAATAGTTCTACCCTATGTTTACACGTGTTTGTAGTAGCATCGCAAGATGCATTATCGTTTATCGATCCGGTTTGTAAGAGCCTTCATAGAAAAATAAATCCAAAAATAGACTGTCCTGATATCAATCCCCCCTTCCCGGCTAAAGGTGAGACTCCATGGGCATCTATTTCAACGGTCAGCGGGAACCTAGAGCGCTTCACAATTGAGGTGTCGCGATGTAGCACGAAGAAAACCAGCCGATTACCTCGTCGGGAGAAACCTCTTCGAACGCTTGTGTGAGCGCTTCAGATAATTCCTGCTGACTGCGGGCTGCAAGGCTGCCCAACCGATTCTTTATCTTGCCCCACATTTTTTCAATGGGGTTGGAATCGGGGCTGTAGGGTGGAAGGAATCTTACATAGGCCCCACATGACTCAATGAGTTCAATGACCTTGGGATTGTGATGGACGCGAAGATTGTCCATGATGACAATGTCTTCAGGTGAAAGAGTCGGGAGAAAAACCCGGCGAATATATTCTCCAAAAACAGCCGTCTCTGTCGCCCCCTCCCCCTCCATGGCCGCTGTTGTTCCGTCCAGGCGGACCGAAGAAATCAAGGTGGTGGTACACCAATGTCCATGAGGCGTTTTGGCAAAAAGCCTGTTCCCGCCCAACGCCCGGCCCCGCAGACAAGTCATATTCGTTTTCGCCCCGGATTCATCAATAAAGACAAGGCGACTTGGATCAAGTTTGGCCACCTCTTGGATCCACTGCTTTCTCAAGAGATTTACATCCGCCCGGTCTTGCTCGCTGGCGTGAAGCGTTTCTTTTATACCGGGCGCCCAACCGATTCAACGCCCGCTGTACGGCCATGATCGACCCTTTCACGCCGCTCATGTTCTTGAGTTCTTCAAGCGTTGCATCGGGATGTTTGCCCCCCAGTTGAGCCAACGCCTTGAGCTGCTTTCCGCTGTAGAGGGCCTGACGATGCCCACGCGGTCGGGGAGCGGTCTGTCCGGTTTCGTTGAAACGAGAGAGCCCACGCTGAAACGTTCTAAGATCTACACGATAAGAAGATGCGATATCGGCCTGGGAACCTTTGCCCATTTTGATGGATATCCCGAGGACTACAGGCCAAACTTCCTGACAAAGAGCAACAAGTATCCTTTTACAAGCTTTCAAAAGTTTTTGCCTCAAGGAGTCCGCCTTTTCAGTTATCTTTTTTTGACATTGCAGGTATTCGTCTCGCCCTTCAGAAGTCTCAATCCTTATCGGCTCACAACGAAACGAGCGTAAGTCATACGGACTTGCTCGCATATCTGTCTCACGGGCAAAAACAGCTAATTCAAAAGCATCTGCAATGTACTCACTCGATATCCATGGGTAAAATTTATAGGCCCATTTATAGAGATCCATGTTGGCGTGAATACACCCACTCTGTTCCATATCCTGCCGATTTTTTGCACACGGTTTAGCTGGTTTAAGGACCGTGCAGAAGGCGCAAAAAATCGAAATGCGTCAAAATGAGAATATACAATTTTTTGTGACATGACCACCTCTTCTATTTTTTCGGGTGGCAACCTAAGCTTTATAGAGGGATGCCGTATTTGGTCTTGAGATTGTTTATAGACCATGGCCCATTCATGTAACCCGAAACACCCAAAACGTGGAGGACGTTTATACGTAATCTCGAGCAACTGTATAACCCAACGAAACGAATCAATACGGTGTGTAGGAAATCCAGCTGGATCAAGCCATATGCCATTGTCTGTAGAAGAATATTCTGGATATTTAAGAAAATATTTCGCCTTTTCCCCTTCCAAGAGCTGATCAATCCCCGGACTCCATCTCATGAGTAATGAAGGTCTAAACGTGTAATACTCAAATAAAAAGTCATATACGGGATGTTTATGGCCTAACGACCTTCGGTCAAGGTAAGGCACCACCCAATGTGAAAGTCTATCTCTATGGGTTTCTTCTCTGTGTAACCACTCGTTTTCTGGAACGATTGTTTGAATAACAGAAGTAATCATCAACGACCTTAAACCATTTTTTTGTACTCAGTCGATATAGATTACGGAGTAGGCATCATAAACAATGGGGGATATTCTGCTCGAATACGCAAAAATTTAAGAGTTCCCACCGTGTTCAATACAGTACGGGTTATACTCAATCTAGCATCTCCCGACTGTACGCCCACACCACTATCCACCCAATTTGTACTGACCAATAGGTCTGTATTTCTTTCTACCGCATACAACGTGGTTTCTTTTGTACTTGGGAATGTGACTTCTGAATTTGTGTCCCCATTTAACATCTGATATTGAGTAATCCGAAGAAAGTTGTTGCTACTTGAAGAACTAGTGCCTTCCACAGCTTCATCTTCACCCAGCATACCATCCCCATCAAAATCTTGTCCAGCGTCTAAGTTTGTAAAGTTACCTCGATCTTGATACTCATAAAGATCGGGAATGTCATCTGTTCCTGCTATACCTGTAGATAGTAAGGTCAGGCATTCGTGTATCATATACAAAACATTAGAGCATTTAACGATTGAAAATGCCTCTCTAGAAGATCTATACTCCATGACATGAGTATAGCAACAGCAGAAATCCGGCGGCGTGCGATAGATGCCTACAAAATGGGCAAAGGTTCCCAGGCCGATATCGCATCTTCTTATCGTGTAGATCTTAGAACGTTTCAGCGTGGGCTCTCTCGTTTCAACGAAACCGGACAGACCGCTCCCCGACCGCGTGGGCATCGTCAGGCCTTCTACAGCGGAAAGCAGCTCAAGGCGTTGGCTCAACTGGGGGGCAAACATCCCGATGCAACGCTTGAAGAACTCAAGAACATGAGCGGCGTGAAAGGGTCGATCATGGCCGTACAGCGGGCGTTGAATCGGTTGGGCGCCCGGTATAAAAGAAACGCTTCACGCCAGCGAGCAAGACCGGGCGGATGTAAATCTCTTGAGAAAGCAGTGGATCCAAGAGGTGGCCAAACTTGATCCAAGTCGCCTTGTCTTTATTGATGAATCCGGGGCGAAAACGAATATGACTTGTCTGCGGGGCCGGGCGTTGGGCGGGAACAGGCTTTTTGCCAAAACACCTCATGGACATTGGTGTACCACCACCTTGATTTCTTCGGTCCGCCTGGACGGAACAACAGCGGCCATGGAGGGGGAGGGGGCGACAGAGACGGCTGTTTTTGGAGAATATATTCGCCGGGTTCTTCTCCCGACTCTTTCACCTGAAGACATCGTCATCATGGACAATCTTCGCGTCCATCACAATCCCAAGGTCATTGAACTCATTGAGTCATGTGGGGCCTATGTAAGATTCCTTCCACCCTACAGCCCCGATTCCAACCCCATTGAAAAAATGTGGGGCAAGATAAAGAATCGGTTGGGCAACCTTGCAGCCCGCAGTCAGCAGGAATTATCTGAAGCGCTCACACAAGCGTTCGAAGAGGTTTCTCCCGACGAGGTAATCGGCTGGTTTTCTTCGTGCTACATCGCGACACCTCAATCGTGAAGCGCTCTAGTAATCGCAGTACGGGCTTCTATCTGATTTAAAGTTTTCATGATGGGAGCAGGCGATCCAGGTGGATTCAGCGATCCTTGGGCCCAGGTTGTTGAATTCAAATCTATCAACCCATAGGTGACGATTAGTGCAAACATCAATGCGACCTTTTTCATAACGTAACCTTCCCCTTAACTTTCTTAAGATGCTTTTGCCCACAGATCTCGAAGATCCGCTGTGGTGGAACACGGATTTTCACAAATGAAGAAGATAGAGACCTTGACCTCTTTCTATTTAATTCGTGTCTATCTGTGTTCCACCACAGCGGATCTTCGAGATCTGTGGGCAAAATCTTCCTTTTTCTTTTTTTTGGTTGCGGCTATGCCACTCTAGATTTTTTGTGGCCACTTTTTTCTGAAGGCATTGCAAATTCCAAATGAATATCTTATCATATCCGGCTTTCGCGTACCCATAGCTCAACTGGACAGAGCATCTGACTACGAATCAGAAGGTTGCAGGTTCGACTCCTGCTGGGTACGCCATCCTTTAAGAGAAGCTTATATAGATCAGCGGATACGTTCAGATCTTGACACTCAAGCCCCTCGATCACTTTTTTCATAAAGGAAAAGCGAGCATCCCTAGGCCATCGACTTCAACCTGAGGTAATGGAGTCGTCATAGAGCTGGAAACAAAGAAATTTCCTGGGCGGTCTACTTCAGCAAGAAGATCCGTTAAAACATCTAAAGCAAGATTATATTCGATTTCAATAGGTGTATTCATAATTCTCCGCAGGTTTCGAATTGTCTGGGTTATCTTCCCATAAATTTGTTTAAACTCCAATTTTTCAAGATAGTATGAAAAAACGATTTAGGACAGGACAATTTCTCAGCCACAAACTCTTTGAGAATTGTAATATTAAATGCCCAAAAGAAGATATTGTAAAATAGGAGTGTTCCATGCCGAAATCTTCTAGATCTGAAAACTCGACAGAAGACAAAAAAAGGAGAAAGACATGGAACAAATCAAGAGTAGTATTCATCCCCGAAAAGGCAAGCATTTGACACAGAAAGAACGGATCATGATTGAAACAATGCTCAAAAACCGAGGACGTCCTTTGGAGATAGCCAGTATCTGGGAAGGCATCGTCGAACCATAGAGCGCGAAATTAAACGTGGGGAGGTAGAGCATTTCGATACAGAGCCGCGAAAGAAGAAAGCATACAGCAGTGATCGAGCCCAGGAACTTCATGATCTAAATGCGACGGCCAAGGGACCTGAGCTTAAGCTTGGAAAGCATCATGAAACGGCCGTGTTTATCAGCGAGCACATTCTTGTTCACAAACGCTCACCCGATGTGGTTGCTCCTTTGCTTAAACAAGAGCAGAGACCTGCAGCGGTGAGTACAAAAACGCTGTATACCTATATTGACCAAGGTCTCATCCCGGGGGTGAGCAACGAGTCCCTATGGGAAAAACGAAAACGGATAAAACGAAAAAGACGTGCTATTAAGCGGGTTAAAAAGCAACATGCCCGAAGGACCAGTATCGAAAAACGACCTAAGACCGTAGAAAAACGCGAGGAATTTGGGCACTGGGAATTGGATTTGATCGTCGGCGGAAAAGGAACTTCAAAACCGGTTTTAATGACGTTAGTAGAAAGAAAGACCCGAATGCTAAGGGTGAGAAAACTTTCGGATAAAACACAGGCATCGGTTCTGCAGGCCCTCAAAGCGATCGAAAGATCGATGGGAGTTGGCCCATTCAGATCGATGTTCAAGTCGATTACAGCCGATAACGGGAGCGAGTTTCTCGACGTGGAGCAGATGGAACGTTCCGGATTTAGCAAAAAGAGACGCGTTAAACTCTATTATGCTCACCCGTATTCTTCCTGGGAACGAGGCTCCAACGAAAATGCCAACCGTATGGTTCGTCGTTTCGTCGCCAAAGGAGACAACATCGGAAAATATACCATCGACCGTATTGGTGAGATTGAAAAATGGATTAACAACTATCCTCGCAAGATCCTAGAATACAAACCCGCACAGGAGTGTTTCGATTTGGAGATCGCCGCATGAACAGAAGCTCTCAGGTCCATTTTTTGCGGCATTTAATTTTACAATCCACCATATTTTTGAACGCTTTGAAATCCCGATGATAAGAACAGAGATCTATTCCGCGATCAAAACAAATATCAGCGATGAGCAGGGTATACTCCTTATAACGTATAATCTTTACGGCGCCACGCCATACGTGCTATTATCTTTCATACTTGTTTTCTTTTAGTAAAACCCGGAGCATGGAGCATGAACATCCTCGAGGAGAATCGGTAACAGGTAAAAATGTTCATAAAATTATGCATGCATCAATAAAAAAATAACCGGCAAAACGATGGACGCTCAAAAAATATTAGATGCCCGGATCCCAGATGGGTCCTTGGAAGCAAAATGGTCGACCTATAAAGCCCATATGAAGCTGGTCGCGCCTGCAAACAAAAAGAAATATACGATCCTTGTCGTAGGAACCGGATTAGCTGGAGGATCAGCCGCTGCTTCGCTCGCCGAATTAGGCTATAACGTTCTGAATTTTTGCATTCAGGATACCCCAAGACGAGCCCATAGCGTAGCTGCTCAAGGCGGTATTAATGCCGCTAAAAATTATCAAAATGACGGAGATAGTGAATGGCGCCTTTTTTATGACACGATTAAAGGCGGAGATTTTCGGTCTCGAGAAGCCAATGTCCATCGTTTGGCTGAGCTAAGCGTTAATATCATTGATCAATGTGTAGCGCAAGGTGTCCCCTTTGCCCGGGAATACGGAGGGACCCTCGCAAATCGCTCTTTTGGAGGCGCTCAGGTTTCGCGCACATTTTATGCGAGAGGGCAAACGGGCCAACAATTGTTACTCGGGGCCTACAGCGCTCTTATGCGACAAGTGGATAGCGGACGCGTCACCCTTTTCCCCCGTCGCGAGATGCTAGACCTGGTCATCATCGACGGAAAAGCAAGAGGTATTATCTGTCGCAATCTCACTACAGGAAAACTGGAGCGGTATGTGGGTCATGCCGTAGTTTTGGCAACGGGAGGATACTCGACCGTCTTTAATTTATCAACAAATGCCGTGAATTCGAATGCAACAGCTATATGGCGCTGTTATAAACGCGGCGCGTTTTTTGCGAACCCGTGTTATACACAAATTCATCCAACCTGCATACCTCAAGCAGGAGGTTATCAATCTAAGTTAACCCTTATGAGCGAAAGCCTTCGTAACGATGGACGCGTATGGGTTCCCAAAAAAACAGGTGATGGGCGTCCTCCTGAGCAAATACCTCAAGAAGAACGCGACTATTATCTTGAGCGCAAATACCCTGCGTTTGGAAATTTAGTGCCCCGTGACATTGCTTCGCGGGCCGCCAAATCAGTATGCGATGAAGGTCTCGGTGTCGGTGCCACAGGTTTTGCGGTCTATCTTGACTTTGCCGATGCCATTAAACGGATGGGAGAACTGATCATTCGGGATCGCTATGGAAATTTATTTTCCATGTATGAAGAAATAACCGGCAATGACCCCTATACCGTGCCGATGCAGATTTATCCTGCACCCCACTATACCATGGGCGGCCTGTGGGTAGACTATAATTTAATGAGCACGATTCCTGGCCTTCACGTGATAGGTGAAGCCAATTTCTCGGACCATGGAGCCAATCGATTGGGGGCGAGTGCCCTGATGCAAGGGTTGGCGGATGGCTATTTTGTTATTCCTTATACCCTGGGCGATTATTTAGCCCATGAAAATTTTTCAGATGCATCCATAACACATGAATCGTTTAAGCAAAGCGCTACGGAAATACAAAACGATATAAACAAACTTTTATCGATTCAGGGCAAAAAGAGTGCCAAAGAGTATCATGTGGAATTAGGGCGTGTTATGTGGGATCACGTGGGAATGTCGCGCACGGAAAAAGGGCTCAAAAAAGCCATGGGGAATATCCAGGAGATCCGCGAAGAATATTGGCAAAACCTTTACATTCCAGGGGCCTCGACGTTGAACAAAGATTTAGAGATGGCCGGACGTGTAGCCGATTTTCTGGAATTAGCAGCGTTAATGGCTCAAGATGCTTTGCAGCGAAATGAATCATGCGGTGGACATTTTCGTGAAGAATACCAAACACCAGACGGAGAAGCATTAAGAGACGATGAAACTTTTTCACATGTAGCCGCTTGGGAATACGCAGGTTCTTCTAAGCCCGTCTTACACAAAGAAAAACTTGTTTTTGAGAACGTAACCCCAGGTCAACGGAGTTATAAATAAGAATGGTTATTGGGTATTAGTTATTGGTTGTTTGGAAAATGATTACCATGAAAACGATGACGATAAATTTGAACGTGTGGCGGCAAGAAAACTCTGATGCACCAGGGAAAATGGTCCCTTACACGGTCGAAGATGTATCTCCAGATATGTCCTTTCTTGAAATGTTAGATCATTTAAATGAATCTTTGATGAAAAAGGGCGAAACGCCTATAGAATTTGATAGTGACTGTAGAGAAGGAATCTGTGGCGCTTGTGGTTTAGTGATTGCGGGAATAGCCCATGGCCCTAAACGCGCTTGCACATCCTGCGAATTAAGAATGCGTCAGTTTAGAGACGGAGACACGATCACCGTAGAACCGTTTAGAGCCAAAGCATTTCCCGTTATTAAAGATCTTGTGGTAGATCGAAGTGCCTTTGACCGAATCATGGAAAAGGGCGGATACATTTCTGTTCATACGGGATCTGCACCGGATGCAAATACGATGCCGATTTCAAAAGAGGTGGCGGAAAAAGCCATGGATGCGGCTACCTGCATCGGTTGTGGAGCATGCGTGGCGGCATGTCCCAATGCTTCAGCTTCTTTGTTTACTAGCGCGAAAATTGCTCAGTACGTCTACTTGCCGCAAGGAGCGCCTGAACGGAAAAGAAGAGCCCTCAGTATGGTTCAACAAATGGACGTTGAAGGATTCGGTTACTGCTCTAATCACGGTGAATGTGAGGCGGTTTGTCCCAAAGAAATTTCTATTAAAAACATCGCGTTGATGCGCCGGGAATATGTAAAGGCTGCACTCGATGCTGGATGCTTCCAGCCATAGGCGAATCAGCCGTGGCTGAAGATACTGGATATAAGAGGCGATGATGTTTAAGTTATCTCCCGAATTGTAGGCCGGTCACTCCGTCGACGGATTTTCCCCGAAGATTTTGAGACAACCCTTTTGTCGTGGGCAGAGATATTTTTACAGAAGTTTTCCTGGCACTAGTAAAAAAATCGAAGCCCTAACGTAAATCGAAAATCTGTTGCACCAACCCCATTATCTTCGGCAAAAACATCATCGGTTGCAAACCGAAGTTCGCCTTTCCCCGCCAATGCAACATTTTCAACAAGGAAGTACTTTAATCCGGCATTAAAGCCCAAAACAAGAGCGCCACTACTTTCGTCTACACGCGCTATTTTAATTTCGACATATTCGTAGTCTAAAGAGATTCCCACAAAAGGAACCATCTCTGTCCCGTTATCAAAGTCATACTCAGTAAAAACTCCTAGTCCAATCGATTCAACGCGATCGTCAATAGAAAAGCCACCTTTCAGCCCTATTTCAATACCGTCCCAAAAGAATTTTCCACTGCCCACATGCATAGAAAAAAGCGATCCATTTGCCGTATCGAAATCTAATATTCCATCGATAGACACCTCGCCGGTGCCCTGACTCAACATAGCTCCGTAACTCAAATTTGTTGCCATGAATCCTATGATCAAAAAAGTAATAATTTTATGCATATTTTTTTCCTTATGTAAGAAGAAGAGAGGGATTCCCCACTTTTTTTAGTTTTTACAAAAAAATGAACTAAAAGAGTATTCATTAATACGATAATGTCAAGCAGACTCACAATTCTACCATTGCAAAAGAATGCGAATCTTACTATATTCTATATATTATACGATTTGAAAAATGTTATTAACGGAGGGGTGACTATGATCAGAATTATGAAACTAAAAATACATTGGCAAATTTTAATAGCCTTATTCCTCGCCATATTGGCAGGAATGATTATACATGTCGGGGCCAATATCACAGGTCATACACCCGATCAATTTTCCGCTCCGTTCATGGCTAGCTGTAAATTTATTGGGCAACTATTCTTTAATGCGCTTAAAATGATTGTGGTTCCCCTTATCGTACCCTCGATTATCTGCGGTATGATGGGGCTAGGAGCTGACAAGCATTTTAAGCGGTTAGGCTTGAAAACGCTCACGTATTACCTGTCGACAGGGCTTATTGCTGTCATTACAGGATTACTCATCGTAAATCTCATTCAGCCCGGACATGTGGATAAAAACACGGCTGAAGCCATCCTTGACCAAGCCCAAGATGCCGATACCTTTCTCCACAAAGTGGAAGGCAAAACCGGCCGCGATTTTCTGTCCATCTTCATACGGATGATACCCCCCAACGTCCTAGATGCGGCAACCAACAATGGACAGTTGCTGGGGGTCATCTTTTTTAGCCTCCTCTTCGGCTTTTTTATTTCTCGATTACCCGAGCGATACCAGAATATACAAAAAGAGTTTTGGGAAAGCATTCTTAGGGTTGTTACCTTGCTTACAGATTTTATTATCAAATTTGCACCGATCGGTGTGTTTGCCCTCATTAGTCCTGTCATCATTGAAACGGGTATAAGCGCTGTGCGTCCTTTACTCCTATTTTTTATAACGGTCTTACTCGCTTTAGGCATCCATTCCTTTGTTACACTCCCCCTCCTTTTAAAGCTGTTTAGATTGTCTCCTTCAAAACATTATCGGGCAACGGCCCCAGCCCTGTTAACCGCTTTTTCTACGGCCTCCTCTGCATCTACACTACCCGTGACATTGGAAGCTGTCGAAAAAGAAGTGGGTGTCCCAAAACGCATTTCAAGCTTCACCCTCCCGTTAGGAGCTACGGTCAATATGGATGGAACCGCTCTCTACGAATGCGTAGTCGTAATCTTCATCGCTCAATTTTATGGTGTTTTAGGATCAACCATCAGTCTGGCTACACAGCTTACGGTTGTCCTCTTAGCATTACTTACTTCTGTAGGGGTAGCAGGAATCCCTTCTGCAAGTCTCGTCGCTATTGCCATCATTCTTGGAGCCGTAGGGTTGCCGGTAGAGGCGGTTGGTATTGTTCTTGTTGTCGACCGCATTTTAGATATGTGTCGGACCTCCGTAAATGTCTTGAGCGACACGTGTGGCGCTGCCATCATTGCCAAATCAGAAGGAGAAGATCTTTATATGGAGGAGAAAAGTCGAAAGAAGAACGCGAAGTAACGAGCTGACACTTTATACGACTAGTTACTTTTTGAGATTTCTTTAGTGGGCCGAATAGTCACCCAGATGCTTTTAAGGTCAGCACTCCGTATAAGCATTGAAAAGAACAGATAAAAGAGGATGGCCATCATAATAGAACCCACCACAGAAATGATTTGGGCCATTTTCCAAACCATATTTTGTGCAAGGCAGATATCAAAAAGAGTTTTGTTCAAGACAACAGCAAGCCATCCCATCAAGAAAGCACCGGTTAAACACCGTATACATGTCTTTCCAACAGATCCCCACCCAGGCGAAAAACCACGGCGAACCATGATCATACAAAGAGCCATCGCATATCCGGCCTCTGCTAAGACGGTTGCGAAGGCAATGCCCGCATGTTTAAGAGGTAGAGGTAATATGATGATAAAAAGAAGGTTTAGCACAATGTTTACGCCTACGGTTATCATGCCAATCTTCACAGGCGTGCACATATCTTTTTGTGCGTAAAAGGCTGTTACAAGTATTTTCGAAAGACTGAAGACCACTAAACCGGGCGCATAAAACCGCAATGCTACGGCTGTCAGTTCAGCAGAACGTTCTGTAAATTCAAAACCTTGAAAGATCATTTCAACGATCGGTCTAGCCAGCACGAACAAACCTATGGCAGCAGGAATCATGATAAAAAGAAGATTTCGGAGTCCATGACTAAACGTTTGCACAAAGGCTTCTTTTTTCCCTGAAATAACCTGCCTGGAAAAAACAGGCAAGAGCACGGTGCTAAAGGCTGTTGTAAAAAGACCCAAGGGTAAATAAACAAGCCGTTCACTATAGAACAATGCAGCGGGGGCCCAATCGCCGATCCAAGCGGCCAAAAGCCTGTCGATCAAAACATTGATTTGGGTTACGGCCATCCCCATCGCGGCTGGCCCCATCAAGGCAAGCATTTGTCTGACTCGTTGATCTTTAAAATCAAATGACCACCGATGCCGATACCCAAATCGATAGAGCACAGGGACCTGCATCCCTAGCTGAAAGATTCCCGCCGCTAAAATCCCCCATGCCACCGCACGAATTTGAAGGTCCATAGATGACCCTACATGCGGGCAAATAAATAAAATAGTAGAAATCCAAAAAAGGTTTAAGACACACGGAGTGATAGCAGATGTGGCAAAATGATGGTGTGAATTAAGCATTCCCATGGCAAGGGCCACCAGACAGATAAACACCATGTACGGCAACATGATACGTAAAAGGGAAAACGTTAGAGCTGTTTTCTCATCAAGATCTGTTGCCAACACGATAGTTATAATAACTATACCGATGAAGACAATGGCGGACAACGTAACGGTTGTAAACGTAGTTATTTTTTGGGCAAATGCCCATGCGCGTTGATCTCCTTCGTTTTTACGGCTCTCAACAAAAACAGGAATAAAAGATGAAGATAAAGCCCCCTCCCCAAAAAAGCGGCGAAATAGATTTGGAATTGTAAACGCGACAACAAAAGCAGACATATGCATGGAGGTTCCGAAAAAGGCGGCCATAAAAATGTCGCGTACCAGTCCCAGTCCACGACTTAAGGCGGTAAAGCCTCCTACGACGCCTACAGAATGCACGATTTTTGAGGAATTCAATTCGTTTTGCAAGAGACTCGTGTGTTGTCTTCTTTATTTGAGAGTTGTTTTTGTTTTAATTCTATTTCCCATAACTTCGCATATTTCATACTGACTCCAAAAAAATTAATAGCCGCAATTAAAAACCCACGTTGACCATCTAATAGGCCCCCTTTAAGAATCATTCCTTTTATAAAACGCCAAACAGGGCGCACCAGAAAATTGCCCCATTTAAATCGCGAACCATCCTCAAATTTAGCGCGAGCTGAGATCGTTGAAAAACGATTCATGGTTTCGAGATGATCAGTTATATCATCGTAGGTGTAATGCCATAAGGGGCTTCGAAACGTTTTAATGGGGCCATCAACGACCACGTAATCATGAGGTTCTTGACCACAACTATAGCCTAATTCTTTTTTAAACAGCCGCAATTTAATATCTGGATACCACTCTCCATGTTTAATCCATTTCCCCAAATAATAAACTTGTCGAGGGAATTGGTACCCAATATATGCCCCCACATTCCCTTCAAATTCTTGTTTAATCTCTTGGCGCAGTTCCGGGGAGAGAACCTCATCGGCGTCCATTAAAAGAACCCAAGGGCAAGAAGCCATTTCACGAATTAAATTTCGTTGTCCAATATATCCACGCCATTCATGTTGATAAACGCGATCGGTATATTCACGGCAAATTGCTAGCGTGCGATCCGTGCTAAAACTATCCACAGCAACAATTTCATCGCACCATGTCAGGCTTTCAAGACAACGGCGAATCTTTGCTTCTTCGTTATGTGTAATAACACACGCAGAAATCTGATTCTTTTCATGTGTTTGAGATGGTTTACGATCTGTCATTTCTTTGTTTTTTTATAAAGACTTTTCTCCCACGAATCACTCAGCGCGGAAAACCCATAGTCAAATTTTTCTAAATTAGATCAAACCCTTTTTTAAGTGAAAAAGTTTATGGAACTATATCCTGGATCCGTCAGTTAAACGCGGTTTTCTGCACGAACCATTTGGGCCAAAAGGAATTACAAAAAAGCATTCGCACAGAAATCCCACGTTTAACTGACGGATCCAGGTATATGATAAAAGTAAATTTTTATGCCTCTTTAAAAAAAATCGGTGGGCCATCTCTGGCTCAGGAAGCTGACCCATTGTATTAAACAAGGCTATTTTGAGCACATCAAAGCTCTTAAATCCATAGGATTTTCTCGTTACCAGATTTATTTTTCGGTTGAATCCCTCTACGGTGCCACTCGAAAAGACTTTTTTAGGGCGAAGTTTTCCAATAAATTCCTCACAATTCATGCACAGCAGATTTAAAATGAATGGATCGAGCTACTTCAATGGATCAAATTACATTGTCCAGGGATTAGGCATGTGGAGTGGGAAAATGCGTCGACTTCTGAGCCCTGTTCTTTTTGACGACGAGGAAAATGACTTTCCCCAGAAAGACCGAGCCGATGTTGTTGGCCCAGCTCACCGCTCAGAAAAAGCCAAACAGAAATTTAAATCAACCAAAAGTAGATTAGGGCTCATTCCTCCCCTAAATCCGAAAATCATGATCTAAACTATCTTCATTAGATACAGTTCTTCCTGACCCATTTCCACTATCGAAGACATCAAGAAAGGGTCCCACGTTGGATGATTTCATGGTTGTTCGTCCACTTACCTAATTTATATCAAAAGTAGATGACACACCCGCCGCAATGGTTAAGTTTACATCCGTGTTGCCTTGGAACGGTAACATTCCCATTAACGGGCATGCCGTTAGTATCGAGTAAACGACCTTGAGTTGATCAGATGAGGAAGATCAGCGGAGACCGGAATAACGCCTATTAGGATAAGGCATATAGGCCCTAACTGTCCTCATCTCTTTCTACTTTTCGAGCACAGCTTGCTGCTCGTTTAACGCCGGAAAACCGCGTCGTTTTACAAGAGATTCATGGTTTTACACGGATCGAATAGAATTGCTGGTTGCTTCCACCCGTGTTGGTCGTCTCTTGCCAGATCCCGGTTCCATCCGATGCAGTCATGGTTCCAGTAACCGTGCTGTTCGTACTTAAAAGAAGCCATCAGAACCTCGTACTGTTTCGTGGCCCGCGCCGACCATTGGAGAATCTGTTGCCCGTTTGCCTCAGCTATAGAGCGGATCTGAAAAAGACTCCTGGGATCAGTGGGGTTTGTGCCGGCAGATAATTCATCACCGTCACTCATGCTATCGCCATCGCTATCATCACTAAACGCGGACGTAGGGGTAATCGGGTCAAAGGCCGACCCGGTCAGTTCCTCCCAGTCGGAGATACCATCGCCATCGCTGTCGCCACCGGTATCGGTATCGGGGGAGGAAGGTTGCAGGGTCTCGCTATGTAAAAATCTTCCATGGTTCAAATAGGTGGCATTAGCCGAGAATCCAACCGGGGTTCCTTGGCCTATAGCGGCTAGAGCTATATATTGGCTATTACCCGAGATCCCTCCGCCTCCATCATTCACGCGCGAGGTTTCGTTGGTGAATGTGCTAAGAGCGCAGGGAAAAAAGAATAATAAAGACAGACTAAATGATTGATAAGTACGCATATTGTTTCTCCTTATTCTTGCCATAATGGATAAAATTCTCAGAGCATGCAACTCTCTTTTTGTGTATTCATAGACTTTTTTTCAAGGTTTATGTATTTCTTGGATCCGTGAGTTAAAGGTGGGATTTCTGTGTGAATGCTTTGGAGGCAAAAAACGGAGGTGCACCCGCAGGGTACATCGAGGCTTTTTAGGGGTTCCTTTTGGCCCAAATGATTCGTTCAGAAATCCCACCTTTAACTTACGGATCCAAGTATTTTCTTCATCCACGGTTTCTTTTTTGAAGGATGGAGTGGCGCCCTTTTAAATAGTTACAAAGGTTTCTCCGGCTTATCTTTGTCTAAAAGGAGCGGGATTAAACCAAGCGTATTGACCAACACAACGATCATGTATCCCATAACGCTCACAAGCGTAAACATATTGATATCCACACCCAAATGCTGGATGAGATTATAACTCGCTATTTCGCGTATGCCTAGGCCTCCTATAGAAAGAGGCAACGCAGATATAACACCCAAAAGAGGAATAATAAGCAACAGATGACTTATTTGAATAGAGGATCCCAGCGCACTAATAATAAAAAAATTTAGCATTATTCTGCAAGACTGCGACAAACACGCATTCGCTAGAATAGGAAGAAGATTTCTACGTTTTTTTTGTATCGATCTTTTCAGAATAAAAAGGGTGTTCAGGAAGATTTTTGAAAGAGCCTTTAATAGTAAGACAAAAAATGATCTAGGACCTGAATCCGTCAGATAAAATCTGATGATTTTTCATTACCTGTTGGGCTAAAGCGGGGAGGATACCCGTATTCAAACAAACAACCCCACCCCAACAGCTGTGTATATGAAACAATATAAAATAAAGACTGGCAAGAGCGAACTCAACAGCACAAGCGGAAATCATCTTTGCGGCCTGCTGCTTGAGGATCATGCTCAACGGATTCTTCCCTCCAATTTTCAACCACGCCGCTCCAATGCGATCTCTGATCGGGAGATCCTCCTTACCCAGATCGGCTTACTTTGCAACGGTCGAACCGATTTCAATGATATCGACCTGTACCGGGGTGATGAGATTTTTATGAATGCCTTTGGACTTAAAAAGGGGAGTTAAAAAGGTAGCCTCTGAGCCGGTGTTCCGACGTCGTTTCGACAACCTGCCCCCAGCTAGAACCCATGTGGGGCTACGCAAACTCAACACCGAATTTCTTTCCTCGGGCCCCTTTGGCTAGGTAGATGTCGAAGGGCTTGATCTTGTTCCCGTCGATATCGATGTGAGCCCTTTGGATCATTCAGGCTCTTCAAAAGAAGGCGTTTCCTACACCTAGAAGGGCCATGATGGTTACGCCCTGATATTTGCCTATGTGGGCACTCAAGGCCACATGCTTGAGTGCGAACTTCGACCCGGTAAACAACATTGTCAGTCGGGAACGACCGCGTTTATTGCCCGCAGCGTTGAAACGCTCCAAACCCTGGGCCTGGGTGGAAAATGTTTGCTTCGGCTTGATAGTGGCAACGCTGCGGCCGATAACTTCGACGCTTTTGGGGATCATTATTTTATCGTAAAGCGAAATCCTCGCCGCGAATGTCCTGAACAAATGCTGGCCCTTGCACGCCGAGTTGGAGACAAACAAGACAGTCGTGAAGGCAAGAACGTTTACACAGGCTTTTTCGATCATTTCCATCCCGGTGGTGACCAAAACCGCCCTTGTGTCCCGGTGGCCTTCGAAGTGATTGAACGCACCATCGATATCGATGGTCAGAAACTTCTGGTTCTTAAACTTGAGGTGAACACCTGGTGGACGAACCTCTCTTGTCGTGCCAAGACGGTGCTAGATCTCTATCATGGACATGGCCCCCAGCGAGCAGTACCATAGTGAACTCAAAAGCGATCTTGATGTTGAGCGATTGCCTTCGGGGAGACTCTGTGCCAATAAGATTATTCTGTTATGCGCCATGGTGGCCTTCAGCCTATTGCGCGGTCTTGGCCAAGAGGTCATCAAACGGGCTGGGCTTGCCCCGCAGAAAATCAACATCCCGCGCTGGCGAATCAAAACGGTTCTCAAAAATATCGTTTATTGCGCGGTTCGATTGGTCCGCCACGCCGGACGAATTGAACTTCACTTTGGCAAGCGTTGTCGCTGGTTTGAAGTGATACAAGATATTGCCCATTCCTTCGCGTAGCCCTCCGTGCACCTTTAACAATACTCTAAGGCGACTGCCCAAGGAGGCCTACGCCCCAAAATGGTCAAATCAGAGTGAATCTGACCTGTACGCTCAAAAAATTCATCAAGGTGATACTTGCCGGTCCCAATCCGCCCAAAAGCGAGCATCTCAAGGAAAAAGTTTTCAACTTTTGAGCCCCAAAACGCCTTCCGAAGCGATAGCTGACGGATCCAGGGTACTGAATTAATCTCACGAAGGAAAGAATAGCGCAATCTTTTTTGAATACTAGGTGTCTGCACTATACAGGTTTAGCGACACGTGTCGTTGAAGAACGGAACGTACTGTACGCCCCGGGATAACCGGATAAACTGCTTCTACAAGCGCTGCAAAATTTATGTTTTATGGGGATGGATTTGGAACAATGGGTTCTACAGGTTGAGGCGTAAAAGCAGACGGGTCATTCGCAATAGGTCCGGGCTGCTCTATGGGGGGTGAAGGAGGAAGAGCCTTGGTTTGGGGTGAAGTTAGAGGCGAGAGAGGTTGGCTACTGACAGGCGGAGCAATGGGTACGCTGACAGCTTCACTCATCAACGTTTTTTTGTGCGAGTTAGCCATCAATAAAGCAAGAAATAAGGTGTTCGCCAAAAACGCAATCGACAGAATCGCGGTTGCCTTGGTCAAAACGTTCCCTGTACGAGCGCCAAAGAAAGATTCACCCATTGAAGAACCAAACGATTCTCCCAAACCTCCCCCTTTAGATTTCTGGATGAGAATCAGGCCAATTAACAGTAAACTGCAGAATCCTTCAAATGTTAAAAGAATGATTCGTAAAAATTCCATATTCATTTTCCTTTTTTTAATTTAACATGACGTTTTCAAGAAGCTTGTACAATTTCAACAAAGGATATGGGATCTAGACTTGCACCGCCAATAAGCCCCCCATCAATATCAGGCTGACCTAATAGATCTTTTGCATTGGACGGCTTCATACTTCCACCATACTGTATTCGTATGGTTTGAGCAATATGTTCGTCAGCCATTTGGGTTAAGATTTTTCGGATAAAAGCATGTACCTTTTGTGCCTGGTCAGGGGTGGCTGTGTGTCTGGTACCAATCGCCCATACAGGTTCATAGGCTATAATGGTATCTACCAACTGCTCTGGTCCTATATGAGCCAGACTATTACGGATTTGGGTTTCCACAACATGTTCGGTCTCGTTGTGTTCTCGCTGTTCGAGTGTTTCTCCTACACATACAATAGGTCGAAGATGAGCGGCTAAAGCGGCTTTTGTCTTTTTATTTACGACTTCATCAGTTTCATGGAAATAAGCTCTCCTTTCACTATGCCCAAGGATTACGTAATGACAATAAAGCGCTCGAAGCATTTCTGCTGATATCTCTCCGGTATACGCACCGGATTTTTCCCAATGCATATTTTGAGCCCCTAAATCGATATGGGTCCCTTCAATCATTTCGCTAACCGTTTTTAACGCAATAAATGGAGGACAGAGCACCACATCGACTTCTCTACACTCGGCCAAGTCATTTTTGATGGCCTCAGCTAAATGCTTGGCTTCGGAGACGGTTTTGTTCATTTTCCAGTTTCCTGCCACAATTTTTTTTCTCATTGCCATAAAATCCTCTCTAAACATTCAGTTATTTATCTGTTAGCGCAATAACTCCTGGTAATCTTTTGCCTTCCATAAACTCAAGACATGCGCCTCCGCCTGTACTCACGTGTGTCATGTGGTTTGCCAATCCGGCTTGCTTCACAGCGCTCACACTATCACCTCCACCGATAATACTGATACACTCTGTATTCGCTAAGGCTTCAGCAATCCCTACAGTTCCATGTGAAAAAGGTTCCATCTCAAAACAGCCCATAGGGCCATTCCACACAACAGTCTTCGCCTTTTTTATTTCCGAAGCAAATAATTCAATGGTCTTAGGACCGATATCCATGCCCATCCACTGATCTTCTATTCCCCCTTTTTCGACTATTTTTGCGTGCGCATTCGTATCAAAGGCGTCTGCGATAACATTATCTATGGGCAACAGTAGTTTAACCCCAGCTTTAGCTGCCCTTTTCAAGATTTCGTGGGCCAAAGATACTTTATCTTCTTCGACAAGAGAAGCTCCAATGGGAAGCCCTTTTGCTTTGAAAAAGGTATAGGCCATAGCTCCACCAATTAATAAAAGTTCTACTTGGTTAAGAAGATGGGAGATAACATCAATTTTTCCACTTATTTTTGCGCCGCCAAGAATGGCTATAAACGGTTTTTCAGGATGCTGAAGGGCTTCCCCTAAATACTGGATCTCTTTTTCGAGTAAGAAACCCGAAACACTTTCTTTCATAAATTGGGTAATGACAGAGACGGATGCGTGAGGTCGGTGTGCTGTACCAAAGGCATCATTGACATAGATCCCATCACCCAATGCCGCTAACTGCTGTGCAAAATCTTTTTGCTTTTTTCCCATATCGGCTTGGGCCTGTTTTTTTTCTTGATCTGAGGAGTCTCCAGGAAGCATTGGCTTTCCTTCTTCTTCGGCATGAAAACGTACGTTTTCAAGAAGAACTATTTGTCCGGTCTTTAGACTGGTTATTTTTGATATAGCGTCTGTTCCCACACAATCGCTTGCAAAATAAACCGGAACGTCAACAAATTTTTTTAACTTCTCAGCAACGGGTTGGAGGCTGTAGGTGGAACTGGGCGTTCCTTTTGGGCGCCCCAAATGACTCATCAACACTAAGGCAGCCCCTTGATCTAGGGCATATTGAATTGTTGGTAAAGCCGCGGTAATACGTGTGTCATCTTGCACAATACCGTTTTGGATCGGCACATTAAAATCAACGCGTATAAGAATACGTTTACCTTTAATATCTATGTCGCGGAGGGTCTTTTTATTCATACTTCGTTAACTCACGATGTTCGTGTAAGGTAAGGCCATTCGCTGCGCTCACGTGTCAACACGTGACGCCAACTCATTAAATGGTGTCCCGATCGTCAGGGCCTATTGATCTAATGACCTTCTTTATTTCCCGGTAACAGATGACATATGAACCACTAAATCTACTGCTTTGCTGGAATAACCCCACTCATTATCATACCACGATACGACCTTTATGAAATGATCATTGAGAGGAATCCCTGCCCCAGCATCAAAAACACTGGTACACGTTTCACCGATAAAATCAGAGGAAACGACTTGATCTTCTGTATAGCCCATAATCCCTTTCATAGGTCCTTCAGACGCTTCTTTCATGGCAGACTTGATGGCATCATATGTGGCTGGTTTTTCTAAGCGACATGTAAGATCAACAACAGAAACATCAGCGGTAGGAACCCGAAAGGCCATGCCGGTCAATTTCCCATTCAGTTCAGGAATGACTTTGCCAACCGCTTTAGCGGCACCTGTGCTTGAAGGAATAATGTTGTAGGCCGCACCGCGTCCTCCACGCCAATCTTTTGCCGAAGGTCCATCCACTGTTTTTTGGGTTGCGGTTGTCGCGTGAACGGTGGTCATCAGGCCTTCTGCAATACCCCATTCATCATTAAGGACTTTTGCTAATGGGGCTAAACAGTTTGTTGTACAGGATGCATTGGATACGACGTTCATATCGCTTTGATAGCTGTTATGGTTAACGCCTATAACAAACATGGGGGCATCGGCTGAAGGGGCAGAAATAATAACCTTTTTAGCGCCTCCGGTTAAATGAGCCGACGCTTTTTCGGTGGTTGTAAAAACGCCTGTAGATTCAACAATATATTCTGCGCCACACTGATTCCACGAAATCTGGCTAGGATCTTTTTTTGCATAGACCTCAATTTCGTGGCCATTTACAATAAGCTTGCCATCACGTGTTTCTACCTGGCCATTAAATTTTCCGTGTACAGTATCATATTTCAACATGTAAACCATGTACTCAGGATCAATAAAGGGATCATTGATGCCTACGATATCGACTTGATCGTTATTGGTCGCCGCTCTAAAAACGAGTCTTCCTATTCGCCCGAAACCATTAATTCCAACTTTTGCTTTCATTTTCTTCTCCTTACTTATGAATTAAAAATATAGCCCTTGCTTGATAGAGAGCGGCATACAGTACCCAATGACCTTACACCCGTCAACTGCTCATTTGTGGCTGTTTGCAGATTTTTACTTGAGTTCATGATTTGAAAATGCTTCGGCGTGGCTTATTTTGGTTGAGGAGAAAGAATATGGTGCCCGTTTCAAAAACAACATACTGGAGAACAAATTTAATATACCTTATCAGCCTCTTAACTTTATGGTTTGCGGTGTCTTATGGATGTGGAATTTTGTTTGTTAATGAACTCGATAAGATCTCCATTCCAGGAACAGGATTCAAACTTGGTTTTTGGTTTGCTCAACAAGGATCGATTTATATTTTTGTGGTCCTTATCTTCGTGTATGTAAAACTCATGAATCGCTTGGATAGAAAATACCAGGTCTTGGAATAGTTATTGGTTATCAGTTATTAGCTAATTAGGGAGTTGAGCAAATGGCTATAAATGACAGCGCGAAAGCGCAAATGACAAACAATGATAAATAATATGGATACGATTCAACTCCTTACACTTTCTGTCGTTAGCATTACCTTTGCGCTTTATATTGGAATTGCGATTTGGTCACGTGCAAAATCTACCAGTGATTTTTATGTGGCGGGAAAACATGTACATCCCCTTGCCAACGGTATGGCTACAGCCGCTGACTGGATGTCGGCTGCATCGTTTATTAGCATGGCTGGCCTCATCGCTTTTAGGGGGCGAGATGGGTCTGCGTTTTTAATGGGATGGACTGGTGGCTACGTATTACTTGCACTCTTGCTCGCACCCTATCTTCAAAAATTCAGAAAATTTACAATGCCTGACTTTGTTGGGGAGCGTTACTACTCCCAAACCGCAAGACTGGTAGCATTGATCTGTGCGATCTTTGTGTCTTTCACCTATGTGGCTGGCCAGATGCGCGGTGTTGGTGTTGTTTTTAGCCGCTTTCTAAATGTTCCTATTAGAAAAACTGGATGGTGTACTTACCGATTTAGGATTCAATCCCTATACCGCGGGGTCCATGACTACACGGAATCTGTTCTGCCTAACCGTTGCGCTTATGGTTGGAACAGCAGGGCTTCCCCATGTGGTTATTCGTTTTTTCACGGTTCCACGTGTAAAAGATGCGCGGCTATCAGCTGGATGGGCGCTTCTGTTTATCGCAATTTTATACACCACAGCGCCTGCTGTTGCCGCTTTTGCGCGTTATAATATGATTGCCACCATTCATGAAACCCCCTATGCCCAAGCCCCTGACTGGTTCAAGAACTGGGAAAATACCAAATTGGTAGGTTGGGTAGATAAGAATCAGAACGGGAAAATCTAAATCCGTCCGGGTATCCCTTTTAAAGGCAAAACCCCTCGTTACGCACTAGATGATAAGGGAAACAAACGGTCAGGGGCACATGGGCAAAAAATTATTACCAATACACGTATTGATAATGCAAACGAATTATTTATCGACAGGGATATTATGGTCTTGGCCAACCCTGAGATTGCGAAACTTCCAGCCTGGATTATAGCCCTTGTCGCCGCAGGGGGGCTAGCTGCGGCGCTTTTGACCGCGGCTGGATTACTTCTTGTTATTTCTACCTCGATTTCACATGACTTGTTAAAAAAGGTTATCAATCCAAATATCACCGAGAAACAAGAACTCACTGCTGCGCGCCTAGCCGCAGGTGTGGCCGTAGTGATTGCAGCTAGGCATTCATCCTCCAGGATTTGTTGCGGAAGTGGTAGCCTTTGCCTTTGGACTTGCCGCGGCATCTTTCTTACCCATTTTATTGCTGGGCATTTTTTCAAAACGTATGAACAAAGAAGGCGCTATTTCAGGCATGATTACAGGGCTTCTTTTTACCGCCGGGTATATCATTTATTTCCGATTTATCAGGACCGACCTGGACAATGCAGATCATTGGCTCTTTCAAATTAATACAAAGGGGATCGGGACAGTTGGAATGATCCTGAATTTTACGGTAGCTCTAGTTGTATCGTCTTTGACCTCCCCTCCGCCTACTAAAGTTCAAGAAATGGTGGAAGAAATCCGTATTCCAGAGGCTAATCCTAGATCGGGCAGTTAAATGTATGATCTAGGCTAGAGCATTTAACGATTGAGATGCCTCTTTAGAAGATCTATACTCCATGACATGAGTATAGCAACAGCAGAAATCCGGCGGCGTGCGATAGATGCCTACAAAATGGGCAAAGGTTCCCAGGCCGATATCGCATCTTCTTATCGTGTAGATCTTAGAACGTTTCAACGAAACCGGAGAGACTGCTCCCCGACCGCGTGGGCATCGTCAGGCCCTCTACAGCGGAAAGCAGCTCAAGGCGTTGGCTCAACTGGGGGGCAAACATCCCGGCAACGCTTGAAGAACTCAAGAACATGAGCGGCGTGAAGGGGTCGATCATGGCCGTACAGCGGGCGTTGAATCGGTTGGGCTGCCGGTATAAAAGAAACGCTTCACGCCAGCGAGCAGGACCGGGCGGATGTAAATCTCTTGAGAAAGCAGTGGATCCAAGAGGTGGCCAAACTTGATCCAAGTCGCCTTGTCTTTATTGATGAATCCGGGGCGAAAACGAATATGACTCGTCTGCGGGGCCGGGCGTTGGGCGGGAACAGGCTTTTTGCCAAAACGCCTCATGGACATTGGTGTACCACCACCTTGATTTCTTCGGTCCGCCTGGACGGAACAGCAGCGGCCATGGAGGGGGAGGGGGCGACAGAGACGGCTGTTTTTGGAGAATATATTCGCCGGGTTTTTCTCCCGACTCTTTCACCTGAAGACATCGTCATCATGGACAATCTTCGCGTCCATCACAATCCCAAGGTCATTGAACTCATTAAGTCATGTGGGGCCCATGTAAGATTCCTTCCACCCTACAGCCCCGATTCCGACCCCATTGAAAAAATGTGGGGCAAGATAAAGAATCGGTTGGGCAGCCTTGCAGCCCGCAGTCAGCAGGAACTATCTGAAGCGCTCACACAAGCGTTCGAAGAGGTTTCTCCCGACGAGGTAATCGGCTGGTTTTCTTCGTGCTACATCGCGACACCTTAATCGTGAAGCGCTCTAAATAAAGGATCTGCGCATAACTATCGGGGAAAACCTTTTTTAATGTTTTGTCGAGCCCAAGTTGTTTGCTGAGTTGTCTCAAAAAGTATACCGCACCCAAATCATGGCTGGCTGGCGGTATCGACGGGGACTGTTTCTTGACAAGCTTACCCGTCTTCGGGTCTTTCGTGCCAAGATATTTGCGCTTCTGTCTGGGTTGTTTCTTCTTTTTGTCCCAGAATCTTTCTACCTCGTAGACGTAGGTGGTCTTTTTGATAGTCTGTTCATACCGGTAGCTCATAGTTATTACGCAAAAAAAGTCACCCCGTTTTTAGGGGAATTTCGCCTTGTTTTTCGCGGATTCTGAACCGTAGCTCAAAAAACATTTAGAAAATTATGGATTTTAAGTAAATAGAGATGCTTTTGATTTTTTTGAATATTTTATGATTTCCCCAAAAGTCTCTAGGTAAGGATAGGCCAGCGACTGGATTTTAAGACCAGCGGCACCTACGTCCCGAACGTATATAATTTCGCTATTTCAAATGATCAGAATTTTTACAATGGATTTAACTAGAGGATATTATAGAAATGACCATTTTCCAGAATAACGAAAAGTGGATGCATATCCGTGACGGAAGTTGTCCCCGAATTGTCCCCAACGCCTTGTCTTTTTTCTCATTTTCCCTAAATTTTTGTAGAGATTTCTTCCTTTATATTTTTCATATTTATGTTATATTTTATCAGTTTGTGATGATAAACAATTTTTTTTAGATACAAAGAATTCATTTAATTAAATTTGTATGTAAACTCTTTAGAGAGATTTACTTCAGAAAAATAAGGAATTTTTATACGAAAATACCACAATAATCTAAAAATTTTAAAGGGTCCTGAATCCGTCAGCTATCGCTTCGGAAGGTGTTTTGGGGCTCAAAAGTTGAAAACTTTTTCCTTGAGATGCTCGCTTTTGGGCGGATTGGGACCGGCAAGTATCACCCTGATGAATTTTTTGAGCGTACAGGTCAGATTCACTCTGATTTGACCATTTTGGGGCGTAGGCCTCCTTGGGCAGTCGCCTTAGAGTATTGTTAAAGGTGCACGGAGGGCTATGCGAAGGAATGGGCAATATCTTGTATCACTTCAAACCAGCGACAACGCTTGCCAAAGTGAAGTTCAATTCGTCCGGCGTGGCGGACCAATCGAACCGCGCAATAGGTTGAAGGCCACCATGGCGCATAACAGAATAATCTTATTGGCACAGAGTCTCCCCGAAGGCAATCGCTCAACATCAAGATCGCTTTTGAGTTCACTGTGGTACTGCTCGCTGGGGCCATGTCCATGATAGAGATCTAGCACGGTCTTGGCACGACAAGAGAGGTCCGTCCACCAGGTGTTCACCTCAAGTTTAGGAACCAGAAATTTCTGACCATCGATATCGATGGTGCGTTCAATCACTTCGAAGGCCACCGGGACACAAGGGCGGTTTTGGTCACCACCGGGATGGAAATGATCGAAAAAGCCTGTGTAAACGTTCTTGCCTTCACGACTGTCTTGTTTGTCTCCAACTCGGCGTGCAAGGGCCAGCATTTGTTCAGGACATTCGCGGTGAGGATTTCGCTTTACGATAAAATAATGATCCCCAAAAGCGTCGAAGTTATCGGCCGCAGCGTTGCCACTATCAAGCCGAAGCAAACATTTTCCACCCAGGCCCAGGGTTTGGAGCGTTTCAACGCTGCGGGCAATAAACGCGGTCGTTCCCGACTGACAATGTTGTTTACCGGGTCGAAGTTCGCACTCAAGCATGTGGCCTTGAGTGCCCACATAGGCAAATATCGGGGCGTAACCATCATGGCCCTTCTAGGTGTAGGAAACGCCTTCTTTCGAAGAGCCTGAGTGATCCAAAGGGCTCACATCGATATCGACGGGAACAAGATCAAGCCCTTCGACATCTACCTAGCCAAAGGGGCCCGAGGAAAGAAGTTCGGTGTTGAGTTTGCGTAGCCCCACATGGGTTCTGGCTGGGGGCAGGTCGTCGAAACGACGTCGGAACACCAGCTCAGAGGCTACCTTTTTAACTCCCCTTTTTAAGTCCAAAGGCATTCATAAAAATCTCATCACCCCGGTACAGGTCGATATCATTGAAATCGGTTCGACCGTTGCAAAGTAAGCCGATCTGGGTAAGGAGGATCTCCCGATCAGAGATCGCATCGGAGCGGCGTGGTTAAAAATTGGAGGGAAGAATCCGTTGAGCATGATCCTCAAGCAGCAGGCCGCAAAGATGATTTCCGCTTGTGCTGTTGAGTTCGCCCTTGCCAGTCTTTATTTTATATTGTTTCATATACACACCTGTTGGGGTGGGGTTGTTTGTTTGAATACGGGTATCCTCCCCGCTTTAGCCCAACAGGTAATGAAAAATCGTCAGATTTTATCTGACGGATTCAGGTTAGAATAACCGCCACAATAGATCGCATTCTGCTCTTTTCCAATGCTTGGGGAGAAATTTCAGAGGAATATCGCCATTGCAATCTCCGACGCTTTCCATACACAATTGTTTACAGTGGATTCTTTTCCGCACACAGCGCGGACGCTACATCGAGATGTGCCCTAAAAACCGCCTCAAGACATCCAATGCCATTTGAGAACTGTTCTCTTTAATCCACGTACGATTTCCAGAAAATTGATATTCTTTAAAGTCTGTCTGATCATGATCGGCAACCGCTATAAACACTAAACCAATGGGCTTCTCCTGTGTTCCACCCGTTGGCCCTGCAATACCTGTAATACCCAGTCCATAATCGGTATTAAAACGCTGGCGCACGCCTTGAGCCATCTCTTTTGCAACCCATTCACTAACCGCTCCGTGCTTTTCAAAGGTTTGAGGATCGACCCCTAACGCTTGAATTTTGACATCGTTTGAATAGGCAACAACGCCCCCTCTATAGTATTGCGAGCTTCCCGAAACAGAGGTAATGCGATCAGCCAGCAAGCCTCCCGTACAGGATTCAGCTGTGGCCAACGTTGCTTGCCGCTCTTGCAAATAGCGTCCGAGCACTTTCGACAGATCGATCCTTTCCTCCGCATAAATAAAGTCGCCTAATAATTTACGTATTTCAGCTATGGCTTTTTGAAGGGTAGACGCATCCGACGATGTGGACAATCGGATCTCAACTCTTCCTGGAGCAGCGCAAAAGGCTATATCGATACCGTCAGGTGGAAAAGCGTGTGCTGCAAAACGGGTCAAGATATCGGATTCACCCATGCCACAGATCATGAAGACGTTCTCATGAAGCTGCAGAGGGTCCACCATGTTCTCTTTTAGCCAGGGCAATACATGTTGCTCCAATACATATAGGAATTCTCTAGGTGGACCCGGTAAAGCAAAAAGTGTAGACCCATCGACTTCAATGCGCTTACCAGGAGCTGCACCAACCGCGTTGTTTAGAATCTCTGCGCCCTCTATTGTTTCAGCCTGCTTCTTCCCTTCAAGACTCAATGTTTTTCCATGCTGCTCATACCGCTTCCGGATGATGTTCAACATTTCCTCATCCATCACAATCTTACGATTCAAAAAACGGGAGAGTGCTTCACGCGTCAAATCATCTGAGGTAGGGCCTAATCCTCCTGTTACAAAAACAAGATTCGCTCGTGAAAGAGCCCCTTCAACAGCATCGATGATCAGTTCGATGTTATCAGGAACCGTGGTATCTCGAAGAAGTTTGGATCCGATACGGGCGAGATGTTCGCCTAAAACATGGGCATGGGCATTAACCGTCCGTCCGCTTAACAACTCGGCGCCTGTAGAAACCAGCTCAGCGGTTTGCATCTAACCCTCCTCTTCTTCCCCTAAATCATCTTCATCCTCCATCCCAGAGCTTGCTTCTTCAAAAGCCCATATCATGTTTTCAGCTTGGTTCCAAACTTCTCGGTTCACAAAAATCGGACATTTCTGTTGGAGGGCCATCGCAATTGAATCGCTTGGTCGGGCATCTATTTCGACTATTTTGCGCCCTAATTCATTTTCTTGGTGTAAAAATATACGAGCAAAAAAAGTATCATCCTTAAGGTCATTAATCACCATTTTTTCAACCTTAATGTCCAATCCTGTTAATATATTCGCAATGAAATCATGAGTAAGAGGCCGAGGTTTTTTAACATGATGCATAAACATGGTAATGGCCGCTGCTGCGCTGTGGTCGACAAAGATAGCAATGACCTTTTCATCACCATTTCCAAGGAAAACACCACATCCGGTAGGAGTAGGGGCAAGACTTTTTACAGTTACTCTTAATTCATTACTCATATTTAAACTCTATACCTTATACTTTTTTCTCAGAAGGTGCAAATAGGATTCTGTCATAATTTTTGGGATCTATATCGACGACGACATGTTGACCTTCTTGAATCGAACCCTTCAAGATTTCTGTGGCCAACGTATCTAAAATTTGACGTTGAATCACACGTTTAAGGGGACGCGCACCCAATGCAGGATCATACCCTTTCCTCACCAAGAGCGCCTTATATTCATCTGTAAATTCTAATATAACATTTTTATCTCTCAGATAATGACCTAGTCGTTTTAATTGCACCTCGACAATATTCATCAAATGATCACGGTTTAGGCTATGGAAAACAATTACATCATCAATGCGATTGATAAATTCAGGTTTAAGCTGGCTCCGCAGAAGATTAAAAACCTGTTGCTCCATGTCTTTATAGATCTTAGCATCTTTTTTAATATCAGGGTGCTGTTCGAGAAATTTGTGGATCATATTTCCACCAATATTTGATGTCATAATAATGAGCGTATTCGTAAAGTTAACCGTCCGTCCTTGCCCATCTGTTAAGCGCCCATTATCCAGAATTTGCAACATAATATTAAAGACGTCAGGATGCGATTTTTCAATTTCATCAAAGAGAATCACCGAATAAGGCTTTCGTCTAATATGCTCTGTTAACGTTCCGCCTTCTTCATAGCCAACATAACCGGGGGGAGCCCCTATTAAACGACTGACCGCATGTTTCTCCATGAATTCAGACATATCAATCCGTAACATGGCTTGCTCATCATCGAAAAGGAACTCGGCCAATGCACGGGACAATTCTGTTTTTCCCACACCCGTGGGGCCTAAAAATATAAATGAACCAATCGGACGGTCAGGATCCTGCAACCCTAACCGTGCTCGCTGTACAGCATGAGACACGGCTTCAACGGCTTTATCTTGGCCGATCACTCGTTCAGACAGACGATCTTCCATATGGAGAAGTTTATTTCTCTCCCCTTCAAGTAAACGCATCATGGGTATATGCGTCCAATCCGATACCACACGAGCAATATCTTCGGCATCGACCTCTTCCTTCAACATTTGTTGATCTTTTTGAAAGGCGGTTAATTTTTTCTTTGCTTCTTCTAGCTGTCTTTCGGTTTTGGGAATTCGGTCATATAAGATTTCAGCAGCACGTTCTAAGTCACTATTACGTTTCGCCGCCTCTTCTTCACTGCGCAACAAGTCTAATGCTTGTGCGAGTCCACGGATTTCCGCAATCAGTTCTTTCTCTTTTTCCCAATGCAATTTCATACTCGTACTCTGTTCACGTAAACGAGCGAGTTCTTCTTCTAACTTAGCCAGTCGAACGTAAGAGACCTCGTCTTTTTCTTTGCGCAACGCTTCCCGCTCGATTTCCAGCTGCATGATACGCCGTTCCACTTGATCAATTTCTGTTGGCATACTATCAATTTCCATACGGATACGACTGGCTGACTCATCGACTAAATCAATCGCTTTATCGGGTAAAAAACGATCATTGATATATCGATTTGATAAAGTGGCCGCTGCCACTAAAGCGGCGTCTTGAATACGCACACCATGATGAATCTCATACCGTTCACACAACCCTCGTAGAATGGCAATGGTATCTTCAACCGTAGGCTCATCGACTTGAACTGGTTGGAACCGTCTTTCCAGGGCGGTATCTTTTTCAATGTATTTACGATACTCATCGAGTGTGGTTGCGCCCACACATTTAAGTTCACCTCGAGCTAATGGGGGTTTAATCATATTCGAAGCATCCACCGCCCCTTCAGCGCCTCCGGCTCCAACGAGTGTATGCAACTCATCAATAAAAAGAACAATCTGACCGTCAGCGGCTATCACTTCTTTTATAAACGCTTTAAATCGATCTTCAAATTCGCCACGATATTTAGCGCCTGCTACCATAGCGCCAAGATCTAAAAAAATGACAATTTTATCTTTGAGTCCTTCAGGCACATCACCCGATACAATACGTTGTGCAAGCCCTTCAGCAATAGCGGTTTTACCAACCCCAGGCTCTCCGATAAGAACGGGATTATTTTTGGTGCGCCGAGACAAGACTTGTATGACCCGACGAATCTCATCATCGCGACCAATGACCGGATCCAGCTTTCCACTTCGAGCCTGTACAGTTAAATCATATCCGTACTTTTTAAGGACTTCATATTTGTCTTCGGGAGCCTGATCGGTTACCCGTTGTTGACCTCGCACAGATTGAAGCGCTTGAGAAACAGACTCGGAGGTTAAATCAAATTTCGAAACCACATTGGCAGATGGACTTTTCTTTTGGTCAATAGCTGCGAGAAGAAGATGCTCCGTGCTTACATATTCGTCCTTCATCTTTTCAGCCCATTTAAAAGATTTATCCAACAAATCTTTAAGCAACCGAGATATCTGGCGTTCTGCAGAAGCTCCTTCAACGTTTGGTTTAGATTTAAGTAGGTTTTCCAGCTCCTGTTTAATCTCATCACTAGACACGCCCAGTCGTTGCAGCAAGGATTGAACAACACCATCTTCTTGTTCTATCAAAGCAAAAACCAAATGTTCAACATCGACCGCTGGATGTTGATAGTGTTCAGCTAAATGGTGAGCCTGCTCCAAACTTTTTTGTGATTTAATAGTAAAACGATCCATTTTCATAAGCTTTCTCCATTTTTAATTTAACAGTAATACGAGCAATATTTGTACCAATAAAAAATAGTTTTGTTATCCTCTCTAAATAAAATAATTAAACATTTTAAATATATAAAATAAAGAGACATTTTGACGCTTTAAAATATAATTATAAGAGATTTTTTGTCTCAAAATAATATTGTAATAGGAAAAATTTAAAGACATCAAGATTAAACGATACAGTCAGATATTTCGGAATGAAATAGGGTTTTTAAATCATCATAGGGCACCTTTTCTGCAGGCGGCCAAAAGGTTTGGTTTTGGATATCTCTAAGAATGCCTTTCATACATTTTTCAGCATGGTCCAACTGTTCTTTATTAAAGTTTTCCCACATATATAATCCGGTATCTCTAATGGATTTGGGAAGATTAAAATAGCCTAGTTCTACGGACTCGTGACCAAACTCGCTCGCCAACAATAGTTGATAGACAGGAAGTTGCAAATCTATCCATCTGCCACGTTTGTCCTCGATAGTTATAAGCGTGTACTCTTGTTGGTTTTCTTGCAAAGGTCCCACATGAGTGGCTTCAGGGAAAAAAACTTTATCGATTGTTTTATAGTCGAGAATACGTATGCACCCTGTTTCGCGGTGTCGATCAATGCGATCCACTTTTCCACAGATGGTCACCCCACATAGATCAAATTCTACGTTCTTCTCCGCTGCCTCGATCCGCCACCCCTCTTTGACTAATTCTGCCTGTACAGAAGCAGCCGCACCCAGACGTTGCTTGGCCGACTCTAGTTGAATCATGACCTGAAGCGGAGGCCTATTTCCAAATCGACGGTATACCCAACCTTCGGCTTGAGAACAAAGAAAACAGCTTACTATCTCAGGATCTTCACACCGCCTCATTTCATGTTCTTCAGCCATTTTTTGGAATGCATGATGAATCAATAAACCAAAATCCATAGCATCTAACTCTGTCTTTTGATCATCTAATGTCTTCATACCCAAGATATGTTTTAGATAAAAACGGAATGGACATCTAAGGTAGTCTCGAAACATCGTTACATGCATAGACGTTATGGCCACCTTTTTTGCGCGATCAGGGGCCGCGTTGACATTTAATCTAAAACTGATGGAATGGGGCTCATAGGCTGCTTCCTGTTTAGGCTCACCCAATAAACGCTTTACTCTAAAAGGCACGGTGTTTTTATTACAATAGAAGAATAGACGCGACGGTTTTAAGGGGTCCCCTACTCCATTTCTTTTTCCGGCTATAAAACAAGCCCGTCCATCTTTTCCCCGCGAAGCAATCAATCCCTGCATCAAATAGATATCTCGGGCTAACCGATCGGCATCACTGCGTAGATGCAGCTGTTTTCTAAGTGAGTCAGGCAAAAAAACATCTTGCACCTGACTTTCAGGAACAAACCCATCATTCATCCCCGTTACAATGAGAAGCGGAGCATCATTCCATGGCAACTCAAGCCAGCCTTCAAGATCAATGATGGACCCTTGATGAACCGGGTAAATCCGCTGCTCACTAACCCTCTTTACAAAAAGCTCTAAAAGCTGATGGGGATCAAAACCGCATGTATGTTGGAGTGTACATTCATCGAGAAGTGTCTGAACGGCGCTGAATGCCTGAATAGATGCGTTATCTTCGGGTTTGTCAGCCTGGATCACCTGCCCGGCATACACATACTGCAACCATGCTCTTATGGCATGAGAAGACTCGCCCTGTTCAAAGATCATTAGCTGTTCGTGGATAAGCTGGACAGCCTTGTGGAGTTGAGGGAATCGTTTCTGTTTAGCATTCTCTTGGTTATACAAAAACCAACGTTTTATATCTTTCCAGTCTATGGGTAACATATAGTTTTGAAAAAGATCTAATTCCCCCAATAGCTCCCCTGAAGATATATCGCATTCACGCTGCACCCACTTCAAAATATCCGGATGTTTGAGAAGAGTGCTAAAGGCTAAATAGGTTTCTTCATTATATAAAACCCGTAATGCATCAAGCAGGTGGTATAGGGGATGTTGCCGCATCGATTTACCTGCAGGATCATACGTTGCTAATTTTTTCTCGTTTAGATACGTTTCTATAAACGGAACGACTTCTTGATCAGGAACACCGATAGCAATGTCTAAAGGACCAACGCGTTCTTCTTTTGAGGCAATGACCTCTAACACATTGCGGCTTTGTGAGGACGGAGATCCAGCAAGAATAATGTTTTCTTCAGGACAAGGGATCTCAATATGAAAATCGGTCCATCTATCAGTAAGGGGACGACCCCATGTGTCAAAATGGTCTTCCATAGATGGAGGGGCATGAACGAGGATCTCTACAGGTATATCACACGCAAGGCGCTCTAATGCGTTAATCAGCAAAAGGGTTGGATCCGGCACAGCGGCTATGACAATGTGCTTAATATCTTCGGAAATACGAGGCGTTTGAGTTTGCCTCATTTTAAAAGAACAAGGATCTTCATATCCCGCGGAATGAAGATGTGTTAAATAATGGTTTTCAAGTTTTGCAAGATTTTCCCATCGCGTTTTTTCAAATAAGGAATCTGCAAAATTTCTGTACACAGATTCCAAAGAGTACCCTCCCTCGACCAACGTCTCTCTTAAGCGTTGTATACTATCGGTCATATGCATGGCCCAGCCCATGTCTTGTTCGAGGACCTCTGAAGGGAAAAGACCTCTGTAGTTTTGAAGATCAATCTGCATGAACACGTCAATCCATACGGCTTGCACGAGGGTCGGATTGGCTGCTTTTACAGAATAAGTATCAGTCCTCAAGAAATGAGCGGGCGTTACGATATTGGGTGAAAGCAGTGTCGTATTATTTTCTAAACAAGATTGGGCTAAATGTTCTCTAAGCCTGCGCCCGGCCTGACGTGTAGGAACAACGATAAGTTTATTCCCTAAATCAATCGGTCCTTCACATAAAGATGCGAGTAAAAAGGACACAACTTTTTCTATAACAGGTTCGTCCCATCCGATAAATTTTCGTTCTACGCTCATGTTTTTCTCATCTATTGACATATAAGCGATATGGTTTTCCATATGAAGACAACAATAAATATTGATGGCCATATTATGAGTCAGCTTAAACAAGAAGCTGCAAGACAAGGTAAGACGATGTCTGAACTCTTTGAAACAGCTTTACGTTTAATGTTTCAGAACAAAAAATCAGAGGAGAAGCTATCTCCCCTTCCAACCTTCCATGGTGGAAATATTAAAAAAAATATATCAAATCGAGATACATTATATGAAGCCATGGAGCAAGAATAGTGTTTGTTGTTGACACTAACATTCTCGTATATGCGGCCAATAAAGACTGTATAGAGCATGAACCTTGCTACGCATTGTTACATTCATTAAGAACCGAACCCACTGCTTGGTATATAACCTGGGGGATTCTATATGAATTTCTTCGTGTAATAACACATCCACGTGTTTTAGAGCAACCATGGAGCACGGCACAGGCCCTTTCTTTTGTCTCGTCGTGTTTAGCTTCAAGCAGTTTAAATATTCTCGCTGAGACAAGCAGACATTTAAAAGTGGCAGATGAAATTTTCAGAACCCTTCCTCTACTTAGTGGAAACCTTGTTTACGATGCTCGCACGGCTATTCTTATGAAAGAAAATGGCCTGAGTAAAATTTATACTCGGAATACTGATTTTCACCGTTTTCCTTTTATTAATGTGGTCGATCCATTAATAAATTAAACGATGAAACTTCATAAACGATTCGCTCTTTTATTCACCCTTGCGGCGTTTATGCTCCATGGGTATGGAGCCTATGCCAACCCGAATCTGATCATTGATTCGTTTTCATATCCTTCCAAAAAAATAGCGCAAAAAAAGTGGGTCTCTAAAAATAAATCTCCAGCCGTAGTTTTTGATAAAAAAAACAAGAACCAATTAACCTTTCCCTGCACGTTTACGGATGTATTGAAACGGGTCTATTGGGACCGTTCTGTATCTTTAAATCTCGCTCAATATTCCAGTTTTATCTTTGATGTATCCTCCCAAAATCCTCAAATCATTCGAAAGATATCGATCTATTTCAAAAGCGGATCAGGCTGGTATATTTCGAATCAACCCATCCTCCAAACTGGTCGACAACAACTGACCTTAAAAAAATCTGATTTTGGCATAGAAGGAACTCCTTCGGGATGGGATCGTATTGAGGCGATTCGACTTTCTCCCTGGAAAGAGACGGCCGGGAAAGCATCTCTTATTGCTCACTCATTAACGGCTCAGAGCGATTCAATCCTTCTAATACAAGGAACCGCCTCTATCCCCACGGAACGCGAAAGGCATACCGCTAAAACGGTTACTAAACGGATCAGTGAATGGTTAACAGATATGAATATAGCTCATGGAGTTATTGAAGATAGGGACGTATCTGACACAACGCTCTCGCAGGCTCAAATAGCCGTTCTACCATACAACCATACCTTGCCTATATATGAGATAAAGGCCTTGAAACGTTTTGTACAGCGTGGAGGAAAGCTCACTGTTTTTTTCTCAGCCGACAAAAACCTTGCCAAGTTAATGTCACTTCAACTTGGAGACAAAAAATCATCTATCCCTGGAAATTGGAATGCTATGGTCTTTTCACCATCAAACAGGTATCACGGTCCCGAAACAGTACTTCAAGCATCATGGAATATTCGGCCCGTATACCCCGCAACCAAAACAGGAAAAATCATTGCCTATTGGGAAAATAGTCGGGATGAAATAACCCAGGATCCTGCATGGGTTGAGACCGAACAGGGTCTCTGGATGACCCATATTTTATTACAAGGCGATGATAGGGCCAAAAAAGATATGTTACTTGAACTAATAGGTCATTACGACCCATCCGTCTGGTTCAATGCAGCACAACAGGCCTTTAGAAAAATGGGCACATTTGCAAACTATAACGGATTTAAACACGCCATTGATGCTATTCAAGCTGAGTCAAAAAAGGTCTCTCAAAAAAACAAAATTAAAGAACTAATTTCAAATGCCAAAACGAAATACAGTACGGCTCTTTCTCAATATAAAGAAGGTGAATACCGCCAAGTGATAACATCTTGTCATAAGATCCGTAACTTATTGATTACATGTTATGGACTCTTGCAGAAGTCAAAATCAAATGAATTGCGGGGCGTATGGGATCACCAGGGCGTCGGTTGGTATCCCGGGAATTGGGATCGAACCTGTAAAGAATTAGCTGCACGGGGTATCAATGCTATTTTCCCTAACATGCTTTGGGGGGGTATCGCACATTATAAAAGTAAAATCCTACCTCGATCAGATACGTTCCGACGATACGGCGATCAATTAGCTCAATGCATTCAAGCGGCCCACAACTATGGGTTAGAGGTTCACGTATGGAACGTGTGTTGGAACTTAAATGGGGCCTCGGATGATTTTATAGAGAAGATGAAACAACAAGGCCGTCTGCAAGTATCGGACAAAGGGAAAACACTTCCCTGGCTGAATCCTGCACATCCAAAGAACATGACCTTAGCCGTTGAAAGCCTAAAAGAAATCGCTTCTCAATATCCCGTCGATGGTATTCATCTTGATTATGTTCGTTATCCAGGTTCATACACCTGTTACTCAGATGTATCTAAAAAAAGATTTGAAAAATGGAAAGGCATGCCTCTATCCGGTTGGCCTACTTCGGCCTATCTCGGAGGAACGGAAATAAAAAACTATCAACGCTTTCGAACCGATCAGATCAATCTATTTGTGCGTTCAACCTATAAAGCCATTAAAGCGATCAATCCTAAGATAAAACTCTCCGCAGCGGTCTTTGGAAAGTATCCTTCCTGTATAAACAGTGTAGGCCAAGACTGGGGGCATTGGCTTAAAAAAGGGATGATCGATTTTGTATGTCCGATGAATTACACCGTAAATTTAGCCCAGTTTAAAACATATACAAAAGACCAACTGGCCATGCCCCAAGCACGGGGGAAAATTTATCCTGGAATAGGGATCACCGCCGCTGAAAGTCGATTAACACCAGACCTTGCTATACAGCAGATCGTAGCCTTACGAACCTTAGGCGCTAAAGGATTTATCCTTTTTGACCTCGACAATACCCTCCGTGAAGAAACATTACCAATATTAAATCATGGCATCATGAACGCTGGGAAATGAGTTCAAAAAAAAATCCACTACATGGAATCGGTTTTAAAAGGGTTTTCCTAAGATTGGAAGGCTTCTCAAACCTCGTTTTCAATGGTGCAGACTCAACTTACAAGTGCAAAACCGAAGCTGTCCATCATTTCTTTGGGCGTTCTATATTCTAAGCATTTTCTCGGTCTATTATTCAGTAACTCCACAGCCCAGCTCAACTGAGCGGAGCTGTGGGCAGCAAAGTCGGTTTTCTTCGGGAAAAACTGGCGAAGCAAACCATTCGTATTTTCGTTGGTCCCTCTTTGCCAAGGGTTTCTCCCTTCAGCAAAGAAAATGGGGGTTGCTATTTTTTTCTGTAGTTTAGCATGGCTGGCAAACTCCATGCCATTATCTACAGTCACCGTTTTAAAGGGGAGCCCTGAATCAGCGAACTGAGGTACGGAACGGTTGACCGATTCGGCATTGCATCGAGGTAAAAGATCGGCGATGAGATATCGAGTCGCTCGATCTACTAGAGTGACTACACAGGCCTCTTTTCTCGTTTGGCCCTGAATAGTGTCACCTTCCCAATGGCCTGCCACCTTGCGACTTTCACCCTCTTCGGGGCGTTGGTCAATCATCGTTTGGTTGTGTATACGTGAATGGCTTTTCCGAGTCGCTCGTTTTTTCTTTCCGGGGCCACGCAAGTATTTTCGGTAGCCAGCCCCTCTTGGACTGTACAAGTAGCGGTAGATCGTCATTCGACTGATGGGAGGGTCACCTTCTAGCTTTCTTCGACCTTCAATCTGTTCTGAAGACCAATACTTCGCCAGGAGAGTCTCCACTTGTTCTTTGCTAGCTCCCATCACTTTTTGAGGCTTTCGAGCTAGCTGTAATCGGCTTTGAGCCAGGCCATTTGCGGGTCTTGGGTAATAGCGGCCACGGACTCGATTACGGCGAAATTCGCGCCAAATAGTCGAGGGGGATCGGCCCAGGTGACGGCCAATTTGAGATAAGCTATATTTTTCTTTTAGCATCTGGGCTATCACTTCTCGTTCATAACGGTTTAAATGTTCGTAGGTTCGTGGCATTCTATGTTCTCCTTTGGGGGGGGTCAGATACCCAAAGAATGAACTATGCTGCGGACCTTTGCACTTGTATTGTTACTCTACCCATTCGACGCGGTGTTGTAAGTAATACGACAGCGGTTCAATAGAGGTGACGCTTCTCTAGAATATATTCCGCCTCCATATGTCGCGGTGTTGGAGACAATGATGTTATCGATCAGCCAAGCATCGGTATTATCAATGTATATCCCACCCCCCTGACTGGCAGAACCATTACGAACTGTAAGCCCAACAATCGTGGGTGTGCCATAGAAACCGGTAATAAACAATCCTCGACCCAACCCTTGGGCATCAATAATCGTATGCTCCGGGCCCATTTCAGAAAACAATAATCGGTTCCCCTGAACAATCAGATCCGCATTTGTATAGATTCCTGGAAGTATTTTTATAACTCCGAAATTAGGTGTCACGCTATCGATGATCGCCTGCATATTCGCTATATTTGAAATAACGGTAGAAGGAACAGGGACAGAAAGATTAGAATGCGGATCGGTGTTATGTTTAAATTCATAGAGGTTTGGGATTCGGTCCAAATCCGGATCCTGCCAACTATCACCTGAAAATAAAGGTAAAAGGTTGTTCGTTACTTCCCACCCATCAAACATGCGATCTCCATCGGTATCCGGGTTGAGCGGGTCGGTAAAATAAATGTCCCCTTCTTCGCCGTCTCCAAGTCCATCGTTGTCGGTGTCGAATTGATTTCCAGACAAGCCCAACATATATTCCTGCTGATTTGTAAGACCATCACCATCCGGATCGCCAGAAGGCCCATCATCTCCTGTGGGTATAGTATGATCCAAATTATTTTCTATTTCCCACCAATCGGGTAAACCATCACCATCAATATCGATAAACTCATCAAATCCTATATCACTGGTTGCACCATAGGGCCTAGCCTCCCCATCAAAGTCAACGCCTCCTATATTGGTTGCTGCATTGATACAGAGCGAATCACTTGTAAGATGGTAATTGTCGTTAGAAGGATTAAACCATAAAGGATTCGTGCTAATGTTTCCATTGATTCCGTTATAGTCTCCGTCATAGATGTTACAATGCAAAACTTGATTAGATAATGTTCCCACTAAGTCATTTACGTTTGACCATATAATGCTGTTTATGAGGTTGAGTTGGTCCCCGCTGCCAAGAACATACACTCCCTCTTCTTGGTTGTTCGCAATGACACTGTGAACGATGGTTGCGGTTCCGGTGGTAATGTTTACGGTGTCTACTCGTATACCCTCGCGGTTCCTGACAACCAAACTGTTCTCCACATATAAATGAGTGCGGTCGCCTGCATAGATTCCGGCACGACCACTGGCGTTGGGACTGTTATCTTTGATTCGAGAGGAGATCACCCGCAGGTCATTGTCCCGATGCGCATATATCCCTTCATATCGACTCTGTGACACTTCGCTATGAACGACCTCCACCTGGCTCAAATCTATATACATTCCCCTATTTTGGCTTCCGGATAGGACGCTATCTTCTATAATGACCTGACTTTTATTCACATGCACATTGTAGGTTAAATAATCTTGTACCCTTAATTTCACGAGCTCAATGTGATCACTTTGAGAGATGTAGATTCCTGTTCCGGTTACCCCTTGGATCGTTATGTTCTTTAATCCACCTGCAAGCATCTGCTGTATATTTACATCACCCTGTATAATGGTTTGATCCATCCCTGCCCCTTCAACATACACACCGCTGTACAAGGTATTGTTTTCCACGTATACACCCGCTGCTACATTTACACGTCCATCCCCTAAGCCATGAGCTTCATTAATCCCTCGTTGTATCGTCTTAAACGGAGAGGCAAAGCTCCCCGTTCCAGTTGTATCATTGCCTACTGTCTCATCGACATATATCACTGGATCTACCGTTAATGGGTCACGTCCAGCGCCATACTCTTCTATATTTGTTAACTCATCTCCATCGGAGTTACTCTGTGATTCATCGACACCATTGCTAAAGGCATATTGATCTTCCCAGAAGTCCGGAAGCCCATCTCCATCGCTATCAATAAACTCATCCAAGCCAATATCTCTATTCCTAAGAAATGGAGTCGGCCTAATTTCTCCATCTATATCTTGACCCGTTATCGCATTGGATGAGACTCCTAAATTAATGAGCGCGGAAGTTGATCGGAGGTGAAAGTCATCGCCTGAATGAACCCACCCGGGATCTACTTGTTTTACATTCCCATTGATCCCCTTATAATCCCCATCGTAGATGTCGCAATAACGGACTTGATTAGAAGCCACATTGTATAAATCATCCGCATTCCGCCACACCACGCTATGATTGAGGTCTAAATGTTCGCCCGGTCCAACAACATAAATTCCTTGCCCTTTATTATAGGGAATCACGCTATGGGTGATCGTGACCGTTCCTGTTGTTCCGCTTACTGTATCGACCCATATGCCAGAACCGTTTCTTATAACCGAACTGTTTTCCAGATATAGATCCGTTCTATACCGCACATAGATTCCAGAATAACTACTGAAACCAAGACTATTATCTTTAATTTGGGATGAAATCACTCGTACTTGATTATCTTGATTCGCGTATATGCCTTGCCGCTGATTCCGCGATATTTCGGTATTGATAATGTCTACCTCGCTTAAATCTATATAAATGCCATAAGCGGAGCTTCCGGACAGGACGCTATCCTCTATCATGACCTGACTTTTATACGCGTACACATTATAGCTTAAATAATCCTGCACCCTTAATTTTATGAGCTCGATTTGGTCGCTTTGGGAGACGTGTATTCCCGCTCCGGTTGCGCCTCGGATCGTCATGTTTTTCAAGCCACCTCCAGACATCCACTCTATATCTACAGTCCCCTCTAAAATTGTTTGTTCTATTCCAGAACCTTCAACATACACACCGCTGTACAAGGTATTGGCTTCTACGTATACGCCTGATTCGACATTAACCTGTCCACCTCCCAAGTCACGGGCTTCATTAATGGCTCGTTGAATCGTCTTAAACGGAGAGGCAAGACTCCCCGTGCCATTTGTATCATTGCCGAGTGTCCCATCCACATAGATGGCCGGATCTATCGTTAATGGATCACGCCCCGCTTCATACTCTTCGATGTTCGTTAGTTCATCCTCATCCAGATTCCCTTGTGATTCATCAACTCCGTTACTAAAAGCGTGCTGAGTTTCCCAGAAGTCCGGAAGCCCATCTCCATCGCTATCAATAAACTCATCCAAGCCAATATCTCTATTCCTAAGAAATGGAGCCGGCCTAATTTCTCCATCTATATCTTGACCCGTTATCGCATTGGATGAGACTCCTAAATTAATGAGCGTGGAAGTTGATCGGAGGTGAAAGTCATCGCCTGAATGAACCCACCCGGGATCTACTTGTTTTACATTCCCATTGATCACCTCATAATCCCCGTCGTAGATGTTGCAATAATGGACCTGATTGGAGGCCACATTGCTTAGGTCACTGGCATTTCTCCATACCACGCTATGATAAGTCTACATGTTCCCCCGATCCATACAGATAAATGCCTTCCTCTCTATTATAAGCAATCACGCTATGGGTGATCGTGACCGTTCCTGTTGTTCCATTCACCGTGTTAACCCGTATACCTTCAGGATTTCTTATCACCGCACTGTTTTCTAGATATAGATCGGTTCGGTCTCCCACATAGATACCTGCACGACCACCATAATTGAGGCTGTTGTCTTTAATTTGGGACGAGACCACACGTATGTCATTATCGCGATATGCATATATCCCTCCTACTTGGTTCTGCGATACTTCGGTGTTTATGATCTCTATTGAACTGGAGTCCACATAGATCCCATAATTATCATTCCCCGCGATGAGACTGTCTAATACGATTACCTGACTTTGATTTTCTATATACAATCCACTATAATGATCACTAGACAACGCCTTAACCCTGTCAATGATCACCTTGCTTTCGTCCACCCTTATATTGTGATTGTAATGGTCTTCCGCGCGTATATCTTGAACCTGAATCCGTCAGCTATCGCTTCGGAAGGCGTTTTGGGGCTCAAAAGTTGAAAACTTTTTCCTTGAGATGCTCGCTTTTGGGTGGATTGGGACCGGCAAGTATCACCCTGATGAATTTTTTGAGCGTACAGGTCAGATTCACTCTGATTTGACCATTTTGGGGCGTAGGCCTCCTTGGGCAGTCGCCTTAGAGTATTGTTAAAGGTGCACGGAGGGCTATGCGAAGGAATGGGCAATATCTTGTATCACTTCAGACCAGCGACAACGCTTGCCAAAGTGAAGTTCAATTCGTCCGGCGTGGCGGACCAATCGAACCGCGCAATAGGTTGAAGGCCACCATGGCGCATAACAGAATAATCTTATTGGCACAGAGTCTCCCCGAAGGCAATCGCTCAACATCAAGATCGCTTTTGAGTTCACTGTGGTACTGCTCGCTGGGGCCATGTCCATGATAGAGATCTAGCACGGTCTTGGCACGACAAGAGAGGTTCGTCCACCAGGTGTTCACCTCAAGTTTAGGAACCAGAAGTTTCTGACCATCGATATCGATGGTGCGTTCAATCACTTCGAAGGCCACCGGAACACAAGGGCGGTTTTGGTCACTACCGGGATGGAAATGATCGAAAAAGCCTGTGTAAACGTTCTTGCCTTCACGACTGTCTTGTTTGTCTCCAACTCGGCGTGCAAGGGCCAGCATTTGTTCAGGACATTCGCGGCGAGGATTTCGCTTTACGATAAAATAATGATCCCCAAAAGCGTCGAAGTTATCGGCCGCAGCGTTGCCACTATCAAGCCGAAGCAAACATTTTCCACCCAGGCCCAGAGTTTGGAGCGTTTCAACGCTGCGGGCAATAAACGCGGTCGTTCCCGACTGACAATGTTGTTTACCGGGTCGAAGTTCGCACTCAAGCATGTGGCCTTGAGTGCCCACATAGGCAAATATCGGGGCGTAACCATCATGGCCCTTCTAGGTGTAGGAAACGCCTTCTTTCGAAGAGCCTGAGTGACCTAAAGGGCTCACATCGATATCGACGGGAACAAGATCAAGCCCTTCAACATCTACCTAGCCAAAGGGGCCCGAGGAAAGAAGTTCGGTGTTGAGTTTGCGTAGCCCCACATGGGTTCTGGCTGGGGGCAGGTCGTCGAAACGACGTCGGAACACCGGCTCAGAGGCTACCTTTTTAACTCCCCTTTTTAAGTCCAAAGGCATTCATAAAAATCTCATCACCCCGGTACAGGTCGATATCATTGAAATCGGTTCGACCGTTGCAAAGTAAGCCGATCTGGGTAAGGAGGATCTCCCGATCAGAGATCGCATCGGAGCGGCGTGGTTGAAAATTGGAGGGAAGAATCCGTTGAGCATGATCCTCAAGCAGCAGGCCGCAAAGATGATTTCCGCTTGTGCTGTTGAGTTCGCCCTTGCCAGTCTTTATTTTATATTGTTTCATATACACACCTGTTGGGGTGGGGTTGTTTGTTTGAATACGGGTATGCTCCCCGCTTTAGCCCAACAGGTAATGAAAAATCGTCAGATTTTATCTGACGGATTCAGGTTGAAGTAATATTCCGTCACTTTGATCGATATTTACTCCATATCCTCCTGAATCGGCTATGGTCATAGCTCTAACTCCGGCGTTTGTTACGCCCACAATATCGAATCTGCCTGTGGAGATGGTTAGATCTGTTCCTGCCCCTTGGACATATACACCATTATATAAGATGTTGTTTTCCGTATAGTTTCCCGCCGCAACAATGACCTGCCCAACACTATTGCTCGACACCAAATCAATGCCCTTTTGGATCGTCGCAACAGGGAAGGTTATACTTCCGTCGTTTGTATTATTTCCATTGAGCCCATCGACATAGACAACAGAAAGGGATCCGGTTCCTGTATTGGCTATACACGGATCACTGCCCAACAGCATCTCCATCAGATTGGCAATAGCATCACCATCGGGATTTCCGTCGGCATCACTCAGTTGCGGATTCAGACAGGCATGCTGAACTTCGTACCCGTCCTCCATTCCGTCGGCATCTGAATCGACAAGAGTTATATCCAAACCGATAAGGCTTTCTTGTAGGTTATCCAAACCGTTACCATCAAGATCATTGGTTGCGTCAGTGGGGTCTAGAGGGTTTAGAAAGAAATGTGAATGCTCAAGCAGATCATGGATGCCATCCCCATCGATATCGTTAGGAGTCTGAATGTCCACCTTGTTGACTCGATAAAAGAAAGCTTTTTGTGTGGTGAGTGAAATGGGGTCAACCCATGTTTGTTGTTGGTTATATCCTGATTCAACATCCAACGCGTCCCACGTATCGGTCAAGGATTCAGTGCCCCAGATTTGAAAATAGAAGGTGTTGGTTCCATCATAGATAAGTTTGAATCCTGAAGGATCTGGTTCAGCATCAATATGATTCAGCATCAATATGAAAGCTGTCAGCGACAACATGAAAAATCCATGCTGTTATGACAAGAACCAATAAAAGGGTCAATGCGTGAGCTTTACGTCTCATACGATTAAATACCTTATCAGACACAGGCTGATATACGATACAGACTACGGCTATCGGGATATAAAGGCTTATACGAAGCAAATCCCGACAACCGTCTGGAAGTATCGATGACGATCAAAAATTTGTCAATCTATTATTTTTCGGCCTATTACCTTCAACCGCAGAACACACTGAAGTACACAGATACCTGGATCCGTCAGTTAAACGTGGTATTTCTGTGCGAATGCTTTGGAGGCAAAAGGTTGCAAAAAAACGCAGGCGCACCCGCTGGGTGCGTCGAGGCTTTTTTGTAATTCCTTTTGGCCCAAATGGTTCGTGCAGAAAACCGCGTTTAACTGACGGATCCAGGAGATAAAAAGACTAAAAAGAAGGAGCAAAATTTAGTGAAAAACATTTAACGCAGCTCGTTCTTAAGTGTTAGGCGTTTTACCCCTTTCTCTTCGCATGAGTAATCAGCGGCTTCTGGTCTTTTTCTTTAAAGCTGACAACGATTTCCTCTGCTTTATGAAAAGGGACCGTTATAAAAGAGAACTTGTCCATTACCTGTATATCTCTAATCAGTTTGGGCTTTACCGAGACTTTGCTCAGAATAAGCTCAACAAGTTTTCTGGGATTCATATTATTTCTTTTTCCGAGCGCAACAAAAAGCCTTGCCTTCCCTTGTTGATCAAGTTGCTTCCCCTTCGGAGAAGCCTCTCTTATTTCACCATAGGCATCAGGGTTGAGTTCCTCTTCGAAGCAATAGTTAAGTATAGCAGCTACTATTTCTGTGGGATGATTGTCCGCAAGCAAGTTCTTAGCCCAGTTTATATAATCCGTATCAATCGTATCTTGAAGAATAGTCGTCAGATCATCATATACCTTTTTCTTTTTGGCTTGGATGATATCTTCTACGGTTGGTATTTTTGATCTTTTTATATCCGTTTTTGCAATCCTCTGTATGAACATGAGTCGCTTATATTCGCTAGGTGTAATAAATGTAATCGCGGTGCCCTCGTTCCCCGCCCTTCCTGTACGACCGATTCGATGAACATACGACTCGGGATCTTGAGGGAGTGAATAGTTTATAACGTGGGTCAGGTTATTCACATCAATGCCTCGTGCAGCAACATCTGTTGCGACTAGAATATTGACTCTTTGTTTCTTAAACTTTTGTAACGTTTTTTCTCTTTGCGCTTGTGAAAGATCTCCATGAATCGCTTCTGCGTCATATCCTCTATCGATCAAATGAGTGGCAACAGAATCGACATCACTCTTTGTTCTGCAGAAAACCAACCCATAAAAGTTATCTTCAATGTCAATAATCCTAGATAGTGACTCAAATTTGTCGGAAGCTTTTACCTCAAAGTATATCTGCTCGGTCAGATTCGCTACCAGTTGTTCTTTCTTAACGGCCAGCAGCTCATAGCCGTCCATGTATTTGTGAGCCAGGTCCTTTATTTTCGCTGGCATGGTTGCAGAAAACAGCAACGTTCTTTTATGAGGATTTGTATGCTGCATTATTTCTTCCATATCCTCTATGAAACCCATATTTAGCATTTCATCGGCCTCATCAAGAATCAGATGCTCAATGTGGCCAAGCTTGAGCGTTTTTCTGTTAAGATGATCAATGACTCTGCCCGGGGTCCCAACAACAATATGTACCCCTTTTTTCAATCTGCGCAACTGCTGATCAATAGATTGCCCCCCATATATGGGCACTATTTTGGTATCTTTCTTTCCTTTGAGTGAATTAGTTTCTTCTGATACCTGAATGGCGAGCTCTCGTGTAGGAACCAAAATCAGTGCTTGAACGGTTTGGGCATCTGTGTTGACCATGTCTATCAGAGGCAGGCCAAATGCAGCAGTTTTACCTGTACCTGTTTGCGCTTGCGCGATGATGTTCGTATCATTTCTTAACAGTACGGGAATCGTCATCGCCTGAATCGAAGTGGGTTCTTCAAACCCTTTTTTATGAATGGCGTCCAGTACGTGTGCTGAAAGTCCAAGGGTTTTAAACGTCTTTTTGTTTTCCATATATTTCTTTTTATCTCTCAACTTAGGTGTGTGTCTTTATTCATGGGTTCAGTAAAACGAAAGGAACATATACTATTATCTACAAAACACCACAAAAAGATCACGAAGCCATTGGAGTCTCGAGTATTTAATGGATATCTGACCAAACCGCATATTCGTTTCCATTCGGGTCACTAAAGTGAAAACGATGGCCCCCTGGAAATAGAAAGATGGGCTTTATAATTGAACCGCCTTCGTTCTCAATCTTTGATTGGGTGTTTTCTAGTTCTTTACTATAGAAAATGATAAGAGCACTGCCATGGCTTGTCGAGACCGTCAAATCGGATTTGAAAAAGCCGCCGTCGATACCTTCATTCGAGAACGCTGTATATTCAGGACCATAATCTAAAAAAGACCAACCGAAGACTGCGGTGAAAAATGCTTTAGTCGCCTCTATATTTTTTGCAGGAAATTCAACGTAATTTATTTTTTCGTGCTTATTCATTTCATGAATCCCCTGTCTTTTTTTAATGTGGGAGGCGCTTCCATGCAGCGACTTTTAGGGGCTTTGGCGTGCTCCGTCGCAGAGTCGCGGCATGGAAGCCCCTCCCCCATTTGCTCCTATGTAATACAATTCCACGGTTGAGGGAAAAGAGGCTGTTTCTGCAGACTTCCGCGCTTGGCAAACATACCGGTCATTTACCCTCTCGCTCGTTTACGTAACGTTGCATTTAAAATCTTCTTTCTGAGCCTTAAATGCTGGGGGGTGGCTTCGACATATTCATCTGGCGCAATAAATTCGATCGCTTTCTCAAGGCCTAATTTAATCGGTGGTTCCAAAAGAATGGCTTTATCGGAACCCGAAGCTCGAACATTGGTTAGTTGCTTTGTTCGTGTAGGATTTACGGGCAAATCACCAGGCCGCGCATTTTCTCCAATAATCATTCCCTCGTAAACCTCTTCTTGTGGACCGATAAACAGCTTCCCCCTTTCTTGAACCGTGTCCAGAGCATAAGCCGTGGATACGCCCTGATCCGTAGCGACAAGCGCTCCTGTGACACGAGATTTAATCTCACCGGCAAGGGAGCCGTATTCTTTAAACATGTGGCTTAATAGGGCTTCGCCTTGACTCATATTGGCAAGATAACTTTCCAACCCGATCAATCCACGCGTGGGAATATCCCCTTCAAGTTTTACGCGATCCCCGATATGTTCCATCTGCGTAATGTTAGCCTTGCGACTTGCGAGATTCTGTAAAAGATCCCCTAAACACGTCTGAGGAAGTTCAAGCCAAAAGGTTTCAAAAGGCTCTTTCTTTTTTCCGTCAATTTCCCGATAAATGACTTCTGGCCGCGAAACCAAAAGTTCATAACCTTCTCGACGCATCATCTCGACCAATACGGCAATTTGTAATTCGCCACGAGCGCTAACGGTGAAGAAATTACCTGTTTGAGCATCAGAAAATTCGAGCGAGATATTGGTTCGTGTTTCTTTCACTAACCGCTCACGGATCTGACGGGCGGTAAGATAACTCCCATCGCGCCCTGCTAACGGGCCGTCATTAACACCAAATTGCATCTGAATCGTGGGGGGATCAATCTCGACAAAAGGAATGGGTTCACGTTCTTCACTGTCACACAGTGTTTCTCCAATGAAAACCTTGTCAAACCCGGCAACACCTACAATATCACCCGCTACACAGCTCATAGACTCGGCCGTACCCATGCCTTGAAATGTAAACAGTTTGGTAACCTTTGCACGCTCTCTTTGACCCTCTTTGTGGATACAAACAATCGAGTCACCTACAGAAACGGAACCGCTTATAATTTTACCAATCGCAATCCTCCCAATATAATCACTCCAATCAAGATTACTAATAAGAACTTCCAACGGACCGTCTATGTTTACTTTCGGTCCAGGAATGTGTTCAAGGACACCATCTAGTAAAATTCCCATATCCGATTCAGGGTCGTCTAACTCTTTGCGGGCATGACCCTCTTTCGCGCTTACATAAAAGAACGGGGCATGAAACTGCTCCTCACTCGCCCCCAGTTCCAGCAAAAGCTCTAACACATCATCGTGAACCTTATGAGGATCTGCAAAGGGACGATCAAGTTTGTTAATAACAACCATTAAATGCAGATCGTGCTCAATGGCTTTTCGTAAAACAAATCGAGTTTGAGCCTGAGTGCCTTCAGCGGCATCGACAAGGAGTAGCACCCCATCGACCATTCTAAGTATACGTTCGACTTCCCCGCCAAAATCAGCATGCCCAGGCGTATCAACAATGTTGATGGTATGATTGTTCCATTGGACAGATGCATTCTTGGATTTAATGGTAATTCCCTTTTCTTTTTCTAAATCCATCGAATCCATAGCGCGCTCTTCTGCGACTTGGTGCTCAAGAAAAACACCTGTATGTTGAAGCAGCCTATCGACCAACGTGGTTTTTCCGTGGTCGACATGTGCAATAATACCAATGTTTCTAATTTTTTTCATGGGTCCTTATCTCTGACAAAAACTGCAGACTTTAGATACTTCAACCGGCTAAAGCAATACATTCTTGTTGTAAGCGGTATTGTGCAAGGGGCGTACTAATTCACGTTTCGCATTTCTCTCATATTTTAAAAATTTTTTTAGAGGCAAAGGGCCAAAGACGCCAGGGGTTTTGATCTGGAGATGACCGCATGAATACAAGTGCTCAGATTCATCTTGTGGGGCGTTTTATTTTACAATCCACCTAAGGACTTAGATTTCTTTCGTCTGGACCGGTTTGATTCTGCTGTTTACTTTCCCAAACAATTTCTGTAAAGGTTGATCTTTTCTTCAGGAAGAACGTAGATCACTGTCAACGCACCCATGATAAAAGATACACCTGCTATGATTGCACTCGAAGATGGAACCTGCTTCCATGGCCGCGCCTTTTCTGGACAAGGAGAGATAACAGGAGAGATTGTTTTCAACACGTCGATGACCGGATATCAAGAAATTCTCACGGACCCCTCTCACCATGGCCAGGTTGTGACACTCACCTACCCACTCATTGGCAATTATGGGATCAATGAAGAAGATATGGAATCTTGGCGAGCACATCCTACGGCGTTGGTCATTGGCGAATGCAGTCGTATTCCCAGTAATTGGCGATGTCAAAAATCTTTGCCGGATTATCTGGCAGAAAACAACATGTTAGGTATCGATCAAGTTGATACACGTGCCATCACGGTACATATACGCTCAAAGGGAGCGATGAAATGCGCCATATCCACAGAAGATCTCGACCCCGACAGTCTTGTTCGGAAAGCACAAGCTTCGCCTGGACTCGTCGGTTGGGATTTATCGACCCACGTATCTGCCACAGAAAGATACCGTTGGGAAAAGAAGGGCATAGAACGTCAACAGGCAGAAACAAAAAAGAACAAAAAAGTGGCGGTTATTGATTGTGGAGTGAAATATAACCAACTACGCATTATGGCCTCTCTTGGTTTTGATCTCGAAGTGTTTCCAAACCATTCCACGACTTCAGAAATTCTGTCGATAAGCCCTGACGGGATTTTTATTTCTAATGGACCCGGTGATCCAGAAGGCGTGCCCCATGTCGTACAGCTTGTAAAGGAGCTGATCGAAGAAGGGTACCCCACTTTTGGGATTTGTTTTGGTCATCAACTCATTGGCTTGGCTCTTGGGGGAAAGACGTACAAACTTAAATTTGGACATCGTGGAGCTAATCATCCCGTAAAAGATTTAAAGACAGGCCGAGTCAGTATTACGTCTCAAAACCACGGGTTTTGTGTCGACAAAGATTCTCTGGATCCAAAGCTCATAGAAACAACCCACATCCATCTTAATGATCAAACCTCAGAAGGATTACGCCACAAAAAACACCCTGTGTTTTCGGTCCAATATCATCCTGAAGCGGCCCCCGGACCGAACGATGCCACCTATCTTTTTCATGAATTTGAAACGTTAATGTCCTCCTCAATCCAACATCCCCCACCCTAAATCCGCAATGAGTAAGCGTACAGACATACAGAAAATAATGCTCATTGGGTCTGGACCGATTGTCATTGGTCAAGCCTGCGAATTCGACTATTCGGGCACCCAGGCATGCAAGGCTTTACGCGAAGAAGGCTACGAAGTAGTTCTCGTTAATAGTAACCCCGCCACGATTATGACAGACCCTGAAACAGCCGACCGTACGTATGTTGAACCTATTACGCACGAAACCGTTGAAAAGATCATAGCGAAAGAACGCCCTGACGCCCTTTTGCCCACACTAGGTGGACAAACAGCGCTCAATGCCGCTGTTGCTGCCGCTGAATCAGGGGTTCTAGACACCTATGAGGTCGAATTAATTGGCGCTCAATTAGATGTCATTAAACGTGCCGAAGATCGCCAACAGTTTAAAGAAGCCATGACAGAAGTGGGGATCGAGTGCCTTAAAAGCATTCAAGTAAGCAGCTTAGAAGAGGCCCAAACGGCTGCCGATGAAATAAAATTTCCGATCATTGTCCGGCCCAACTTTACATTGGGAGGAACCGGAGGTGGAACCGTTCATACGATGGACGAATTGTTACTCATTACCGAACGCGGACTCCAAGCCAGCATGACCCATGAAGTTCTCCTGGAAGAATCTGTTTGGGGCTGGAAGGAATTTGAATTAGAGGTCATGCGCGATCGCAACGATAACGTCGTTATTATTTGTTCCATTGAAAACTTGGATCCCATGGGTATTCATACAGGAGATAGCATAACGGTGGCACCGATCCAAACCCTGACGGACGTTGAATACCAAAAAATGCGGGACTGGGCGATTAAGATTATGCGTGTTATCGGCGTAGAAACAGGGGGTTCTAATGTCCAGTTTGCCATGCATCCTCAAACAGGTCGTTTGATTGTAATTGAAATGAATCCACGTGTTTCAAGGAGCTCTGCACTGGCCAGTAAAGCAACAGGATTTCCCATTGCAAAGATTGCCGCAAAATTAGCGATTGGATATACCCTCGACGAATTGCCCAATGATATTACAAAAGAAACCCCCGCGTGTTTTGAACCGACACTCGATTATTGTGTCGTAAAAATACCTCGTTTTGCCTTTGAAAAATTTCCTCAAGCGGATCCGTTATTAGGCATCAGCATGAAATCCGTCGGTGAAACCATGGCCATAGGACGCAACTTTAAAGAAGCGTTTCAGAAGGCGTTGCGGGGCCTTGAAATTGGTATTGATGGGCTCGGGTTAAAAGCCGAACAATGTGTCGACCCCAGCCGCGTAAAAGAAGAATTGGGCCAACCAAGCACAGAACGGATTTTTTATATTAAGTACGCGCTCAAACAAGGGATGTCTATCGAAGACGTTGCGGCATATACCCATATTGATCCCTGGTTTATTGATAATATCGCTCAAATCAGTGAGATCGAGCATGAGATTCTCGAAGCGCCTGATCATCCCGCTCTGAAATACTCGTTATTGAAAAAGGCTAAAGACAACGGGTTTTCCGATTTGCAAATTTCGGCTCTTCACGGAAAACACCTTTCACACTATGACATACGTAAACAGAGACATGATGTGGGCATTCGTCCCTGTTATCGACTCGTGGATACCTGCGCAGGCGAATTTGAAGCCTATACCCCTTATTATTATTCCTGTTATCAAGGCATCCTTGATGAATTAAAGGTTTCGGAGAAAAAAAAGGTCATGGTCATTGGTAGTGGCCCCAACCGAATTGGACAGGGCATTGAATTTGACTATTGTTGTGTTCATACCGTCCTAGCCCTTAAAGAACTAGGGTATGAAACGATCATGGTGAACAGCAACCCTGAAACCGTGAGCACGGATTATGATACGGCGGACACCCTCTATTTTGAACCGCTCACCTTTGAAGATATTATGAATATCTATGAACGCGAACAGCCCAAAGGCATCATTGTCCAAATGGGTGGACAAACCCCATTAAATTTAGCTAGCGCGCTGATCAAGGCAAAGGCCCATATTCTTGGCACTTCCCCTGAAAGCATTCATCGCGCTGAAGATCGTGAACAATGTCGACAATTATTAGATAAACTTGACCTTAAACAACCCTGCAGCAAAACCGGCACGAACATGAAAGAAATGATGGAAGCAGCTCACGAAATTGGGTTTCCGGTTATGATTCGACCTTCGTACGTCTTAGGCGGACGAGCCATGATGGTGGCCCATAATATAGAAGAAGCGAAACCTTTTATCCAAGCCGCCATGGAAGCAAATCCAGATTTTCCTGTTTTGATTGATCGCTATTTAGAAGGCGCGATCGAAATCGATGTCGATTTGGTCTGTGATGGTAAAGACGTCTATGTTGGAGGTGTTATGCAACATGTAGAAGCCGCAGGAATCCATTCAGGCGATAGTGCGTGTGCAACGCCACCTTACTCACTCCCCCAGCATATTGTTGATTCCATTGAAGATGCATGTTCACGTATTGCTTTAGAACTAAACGTCCGTGGTTTAATGAATGTCCAAATTGCTGTCCAGGATAATGAATTTTATATTATCGAAATTAATCCAAGAGCATCACGAACCGTTCCCTTTATTAGCAAGGCAACAGGCATTCCTTTAGCCAAAGTTGCCGCGCGCGTTTCCGTAGGCCAAACACTAAAAGAAATCGGGCTGACAAAACCCAGAAAGACCCCCGAATGGCATGCGGTAAAGGAAGCGGTCTTTCCATTTAATCGATTTGCAGGCGTGGACCCTATCTTGGGCCCTGAAATGAAATCTACGGGTGAAGTCATGGGTCTTGATGCCTCTTTTGAGTTAGCCTATTGGAAGAGCCAAATCGCTGCGGGACAACTGTTACCTTCCACCGGGACAGCCTTCTTAAGCGCTAAAGATTGTGATAAATCTTGGATGGTAGAAATCGGGCATGAACTAGTCGAACTCGGATTTAACATCGCCGCCACAACCGGCACAGGCCAAGCATTGAAGGACGCGGGGCTCCTCAACGTTCAGATTCTCAAAAAACTAGCTGAACAAGAGAGCCCTCACATATTAGAATTCATTCACGGCAACCAAATCCATTTAGTCATGAACACACCCAGTGGGCCGATGGCCCTTGCGGACGAGGTTCAAATCCGTTCTCAAGCCGTTTTACGAGGCATTCCTATCGTTACGACAGAATCAGGAGCACGGGCCACGGTTTTGGCTATTCGATATGTCCTTGAGCACCATTGGGATGTGAGAGCCCTACAGGACTATGCCTTGCCCACACGCTCACATTCGTAGATCCAAATCTTCTAACGCGTGACGCCCTGGTAATCAACCATACGTTGTCGCCATTTCATCCAGACTAACTAGGTTTAATTTTTCCCGCCTGTCCAGCCTGCCCAAAAGAAGTCATACGATCCATGCATACTTGTTTCATGGCTTCACGTGCAGGCTTCAAATAATCGCGCGGATCAAATTTTTCAGGTGTTTCATGGAACACTTTTCGGATAGCGCCCGTAATGGCTAAACGATTATCCGTATCCACATTAATCTTTCGTACACCATTCTTGATCCCTCGTTGAATTTCCTCTACGGGCACGCCCCACGTAGGCTTTAATTCGCCACCATACACGTTAATGATATCTTGTAACGCTTTAGGCACAGACGAAGAACCATGCATCACCAAATGGCAATGGGGCAATCGTTTATGAATTTCAATAATACATTCCATCGCTAACACATCACCATCCGGCTCGCGTGTAAATTTATAAGCGCCATGACTGGTCCCAATGGCAACGGCTAATGCATCGACCCCTGTCTCAGCAACAAACCGTTCGGCTTCATCCGGATCCGTAAGAAGTTGATCTCGCGAAAGCTCGCCTTCAGCGCCATGCCCGTCTTCGGCTTCACCCATCCCTGTTTCAAGAGACCCAAGACACCCCAACTCACCTTCGACAGAGACCCCTTTGCGATGCGCTTCTTCCACCACCTGTTTCGTAACCCGAACGTTATAGTCAAAATCACCCGGCGTTTTACCATCCTCTTTAAGAGACCCATCCATCATAACAGACGTAAACCCATTTTCAATCGCACTGCGACATGTCTCAGGACTGTTTCCATGATCTTGATGCATGGCTATGGGGATACGAGGGTACAGCTCTGAAGCCGCTAACATAAGGTGACGCAGATAATTATCCTGAGAATATTTACGAGCGCCTCGAGAGGCCTGTATAATAACAGGAGCATCTGTTTCCTCTGCGGCTTCCATAATCGCTTGAATCTGTTCCATATTATTTACATTAAAGGCAGCAAGACCATACTCGTTTTCAGCTGCATGATCTAATAATTGTCGCATCGGGACTAATGGCATAATGGGGTGTCCTTATTAAGTTTAAAAGCGAAGAGAAAACCACTTACAAGCTCTTGTTGCAAGTCTAAATTTAAAGGAATTAGGGTGAACCCACAATATTCCTATAAAGTTGACAAGTTTTGTATCCTGAGTAGTTTTACTAGAGACAATGAGTAAATTGTAAAAGCCCATGAAACTTAAAACTATTAAAAGAGATATTTATCCTCACCTCTTCAAAAGGATGAATGAACCTCGTCGATTTATTCAGGTTCTTACTGGCCCAAGGCAGATTGGGAAAACTACTTTGGCTAAACAAGCTATGAATGAAGTAACAATTCCTACTCATTATGTGTCAGCCGATGAACCCACTTTACAAGATCGAACATGGCTTGACCAACAATGGGAGATTGCTCGATTACAGCTCCGCCCAAATAATCAGTCTGCCCTCCTCATCGTCGACGAAGTTCAAAAAATACCTGGTTGGTCTGAAACCGTTAAACGATTATGGGACCAAGATTCTTTTAAAGAACAACCCCTACATGTACTGTTGTTAGGTTCTTCTCCTTTATTAATAGGCAAAGGATTAACAGAAAGTTTGGCAGGACGTTTTGAAATCATTCCAGTTACACATTAGTCTTTGACTGAAATGAAAAAAATATTTAACTGGAATTTAGACCAATACGTTTATTTTGGGGGATATCCTGGCGCCTCAGCCCTGATTCATGATCCAGAACGATGGAGACGTTATATCATTGATTCATTAATTGAAACCACTATTTCACGCGATATTTTACTGATGACTCGTGTAGACAAACCAGCTCTACTACGCCGCCTTTTTCAACTCGGCTGTAGTTATTCTGGCCAAGTTATTTCCTATCAGAAAATGTTAGGACAACTGCAAGACGCTGGGAATACAACAACCCTAGCTCACTATCTAGATCTTCTTGGAGGAGCCGGGCTATTAACAGATATCCCAAGATATGCTGGACAAGAAGTACGCCAAAGAGCCTCCAGCCCAAAAATGCAGGTACTCAATACCGGATTAATGACCGTCACATCTCAATATTCTTTTGATCAAGCACAACAAAATCGTGATTATTGGGGTCGGCTTGTGGAGTCAAGCGTAGGCGCCTACTTGCTTAACAATAGTATGGGCAAAGAAATTGACGTCTTTTATTGGTTAGATAGAAATAAGGAAGTAGATTTTGTTCTACGCTCAGGAACTTCTATAACAGCCATCGAAGTAAAGAGCGGCGGAAAGAAATCGGCTCTACCAGGCATGGCCGCTTTTGATAAAGCCTTTTCACCAAACCGGAAATTGCTAGTAGGAACTCAAGGCATTACACTCGAAGAATTCATATCTTCCCCTATAGAAAACTGGATCGATCATAAAGGAAAATCCTAAACCATAATGTCTAATGATGAAGAAGACCGTAAGCCCTAATGCTTTAATGACGAAAAAAAAGCTGAATGATTTCTTCAGCCATAGGCTGACCTGCTGTGGCAAAAGATTCTTACTTAGTCATTTTTAGAACTTCTTCACAAGGGCTTAAGTTGAGGGAATAAGATAACGTCTCGAATGGCTTCTGCACCCGATAAAACCATGATGAGTCGGTCAATCCCAATCCCCATGCCACCCGCCGGTGGCATGCCGTATTCAAGGGCCATTAAAAAATCTTCATCGATTTTGGAAGGATTCCCAGCGGCTTGTTCTTCGAAACGTTTGCGCTGTTCAAGAGGATTGTTTAGTTCTGTATAAGCGGGAGCAATTTCTCGTCCCCCGACAATTAACTCAAAAACATCGACTAAAGATGAATCATCCTCACATTGCTTTGCTAAGGGTACAAGTTCAACAGGTAAACGCGTAACAAAGGTAGGATTGATCAATGTCTTTTCAATGAGTTTTTCAAAGACTTCTTGAGTTAATTCAACAAAATTCCAAGCGGAATCCGTTTCTATTCCGAGGCTCTTGGCTTTCGCTTGGGCCGCCTCCATATTGAGATCATACCAATCTTCTCCAGTTACTTCTTTGATAAGATCTTTATAGGGGACCTCTCGCCACGGTTGAGATAAGTCTACAGGATTTTCCTCTGAACCGACTTTTAACGTGCCAAATACGGATTGAGCAATATCGAGAATGAGATCTTGGACGAGTTTCATCATGCTCTGCCGATCTCCATACGCTTCGTAAATTTCCAGCATAGTAAATTCAGGGTTATGCGAACGACTTAACCCTTCATTCCGAAAATTTCGGTTTAACTCGAAAACTTTATCAAACCCACCTACCAGCAATTTTTTCAAATAAAGTTCAGGGGCAATACGCAAATACATATCAGTGTTAAGCGCTTCGTAATGTGTTTTAAAGGGTTGAGCAGCAGCCCCTCCTGCAAGGGATTGGATCATGGGTGTTTCGACTTCGCAAAAGCCACGGTCAACAAGAAAGTTCCGAATCTTTTTTATGGTTTCTATCCGTTTATTAAAAAGGTCGCGGACCTCCGGATTGGCAATAAGATCGAGATAACGTTGACGATAACGTGTTTCAACATCTTGCAAACCATGCCATTTCTCTGGCAAAGGCAATAACGATTTTGAGAGTAAAACCCACTCGGTAACTTTAAGAGTTGGTTCACCGGTTTTCGTAGTAAATAGTTCGCCTTCCACCCCTATATGATCGCCGACATCTAACACCTTAAATGCAGCAAACGCGTCATCGCCAATTTTGTTTTTTTTTATATAGATTTGAAAGCGATCACTTCCGTCCTGTACATGGGCAAACAGGCTCTTCCCCATTTTACGTTTTGTTACAAGTCGTCCTGCAATACAGACCTTTTTGTTTTCTTCAAATCCTTCACGAATCTCTGATAAGCGACCCGAACGTTGATAAGCTTGTCCAAAGGGTTGATACCCGAGCTCTCCGAGTCGACGCAGATTGACTATACGTTGTTCCCTATATTCATTTTCAGATAATGAAGATTCCATGTTATTTTTCCCTCGGGTAGCCTACACACATGAACGAGCGGATAACCAATAAAAGGACCCTTAACTAGAGTTGTATGGCCCCTTTTTTTTTCTAATGCTTCAATCATATCGACAAAATACTTCTTAGATTTAGCGCCTTTTATAGGGATCCCATTGAGGACAAAACTGGGTGTTCCTTGAAGTCCAGATTCTTTGGCTTCTGCTTTATCTTCATCGATTTTTGTTCGAATCGATTCTTTTTGAATATCCTCGGCTAATTGGATCATATCAACGCCTAAATATTCCGCAGCTCTTTTCAAGTATACCTCTCCCTCAGAAGAAAGTGTGTCTTGGTTTTCGTAAAGTGCATCGTGAAATTGAAAGGCCAGCTGACCGCCTTGAACTTTAATGGCCTCATAATAGATAGCTGAAATAAGGGCAAACTCATGAAAACGTAAAGGGGCATGTTTATAGACAAATTGAATCTCTCCTTTATATTCTTCTAAAAGTTCATGGACCCGTGTAGCGGCTGTTGAACAGTAAAGGCATTGAAAATCGGAATATTCAACCAGCACAATCGGCCCGTCTTTAGACCCTCTAATTAATTCATCTTCTCGAATCAGTGGTTTAAGCGGGTTCTCAAGTCTTTCCGCAAAGACCTTTTCCGCCTCTTCTTTTGCTCTTTCAGCGATTCTCTGCTGATATTTTTTCCCGGCAAATTGCAAAGCGTCTATAAACACTTCAGGATTTTCTTTGACGGATTCGGTTATAATATCAAGGTGTTTCTTTAAAAGTTCCTTTAATTCAGGGATCGAAAGGGTCGGCTCAGAAAAACCGATGAGCGCTGATCCTATAAAGAGTCCGAGAAAAAGATATTTTTTCATTTCTATTTAAGGTTCCTTTTCTAAAATATTCTCTGTATTTGCTAACGTATTAAAAAACATATTTTTAAGGGCCCTGTCTATATTTGTTTTTTAGGGCAGAAATTTAAACGGGCCGTTTAAGCAAGACCCCATCAGAATGAAAAGAAGTTAGAAAAAAGAAGGAGCTAAGACAATGACGGTTGAAATGTATCCCATAGATAATCACAACGAAAAGCTTATTGCAAATGTTCACCCTGCGGATTGGAAGAACCCAGAACCTAATAACCCCTATAACCTTGTAGTGGTTGGAGCAGGAACAGCAGGGCTCGTCTCCGCGGCCGCGGCCGCAGGGTTAGGTGCACGTGTAGCACTGATTGAACGCAGCCTTATGGGTGGTGATTGTCTGAATTATGGCTGTGTGCCTAGTAAAGGAATCATTCGAGCTGCTACGGCTTGTTCAGATGTACACCAGGCCGGAAATTTCGGGATCGATATCGAAGGTGAGGTGAGATCTGATTTCGGGAAAGTGATGGAACGGATGCGGGCCCTGCGAGCCCAAATTAGTAAAGCTGACTCCGTGTCCCGGTTTAAGGAGTTAGGAGTCGATCTTTTTCTAGGAGAAGGTCGATTTACCTCACCACGAACATTGGGCGTTGATGGCAAAGAGTTACGTTTCTCCAAAGCGGTGGTCGCAACGGGTGCACGTGCATCAGCACCACCTATACCCGGCCTCGAACATGTTACATACCTAAACAATGAAACACTATTTAACCTTACCGCCCCCCCTAAACGATTAGCGGTAATTGGGGCCGGTCCCATTGGATGTGAGATGGCGCAAACGTTTCAACGACTCGGCACAGATGTAACCTTGATTGAACTATCCAACCACATTCTTATAAAAGAAGATGCGGATGCCGCCGAAATCGTTCAACAAGCGCTTATTCACAATCGTGTAACCTTGGCTTTGAACGCAGAAAAGATTATCGAAGTCAAACAAGACGGGCCGTCCAAAAGCATTCAGTATTTTTGCGGGAAGACTCAACAAACGTGCACGGTTACAGCCAATGAAATTTTAGTGGCGGTTGGACGTGCGCCCAATGTTGAGGACATGGGGTTAGAACAAGCCGGTGTAGAATTTGATCTTCGTAAAGGGGTAAAGGTAAACGATCAACTACAGACAACAAACACTCGAATCTATGCAGCCGGCGATGTCTGCTCAAAATATCAATTTACACATGCGGCTGATTTTTTAGCTCGGACCGTTATCGCGAATGCTCTGTTTGCAGGCCGTCAAAAAGTATCTGCGTTAACGATTCCATGGTGTACATATACGGACCCACAGATCGCCCATGTCGGCATTACTGAACATGAAGCCTCTCAACATAACATAGAGATAGACACCTATAAACAACCATTAGAGGATGTGGATCGGGCTATCTTAGACGGGGAAACCGAAGGTTTTGTTAAAATCCATGTGGCGAAAGGGAAGGATAAAATACTGGGTGCTACGATTGTAGCGCGCCACGCGGGCGATATGATCGGTGAACTAGTCATGGCCATCACACACAAGCTAGGGTTAGGATCTGTATCCAAAGTTATTCATCCTTATCCAACCCAGGCAGAGGCGATTCGCAGAACGGGTGATCTTTATAGTCGTACCCGCCTTACACCGATCGTGAAAAAGGTAATGAGCGTATGGTTTCGGTGGACGCGAAAGAGATAAGGCCTACTGAGTTAATGAATGGCACTTTAAAAAATCAAAACGTACGTTTACCCTTTTCTTTTAGGGGACAAGGATTATGAGCAACAAGATTATATATCATCATCTACATGCCGAATACGGTCATGACGTACTTCGGTCGTGGCAAGCGGAAGGAAACATCAGCAAAAACCAGCTTGTCTATCCTCTTTTCATCGCTGAGACCCCTACAGCAAAAGAAGAAATCACAGCGATGCCCAATCAATTTCGCTGGGGCGTTGACCGACTTGAAGAAGCGCTCGTTCCTCTTGTAAAAAAGGGACTTCGCTCTGTACTTCTATTTGGGGTGCCTACAGGGAAAAAAGATAGCCAAGCTTCCTTCGCAGATGCCCCTGACACACCTGTTATAAAAGGATTACAGGTCTTAAGAAAAAGGTTCCCCGATTTACTTCTAATAACCGACATATGTCTATGCGCATACACCAATCATGGACATTGCGCGTTACTACATGAAAATGGCTTAATAAATAATAAGGCCAGTATTCAGCGACTTGCAGACATTGCCACCGCTTATGCACAAGCGGGTGCACACGTTGTGGCCCCTTCAGATATGATGGATAGTCGTGTCGGGGCCATAAAAATGGCATTGCTAAAACACGATCTCGAACGTACAGCCATTATGAGTTACTCGGCAAAATTCGCGTCAAGTTTCTACGGCCCATTTCGTGAAGCGGCCCAGTCCGCCCCCTCTTTTGGAGACCGTAAAGCTTATCAATTACCACCCTCTGCTCGAAAATTAGCGTTGACAGCTGTAGATCGAGATATCTCCGAGGGCGCGAATTTTGTAATGGTAAAACCTGCGGGGCCCTATATGGACATTATCCGTGACGTAAAAAATCGTATTCACGTACCCCTCGCCTGCTATCAAGTATCCGGCGAATACGCCATGCTTCATCACGCAGCCCGCGCCGGTGCGATTGATCTAAAAACAGCGGTCATCGAATGCATAATCGGTCTGCGAAGAGCAGGCGCTGATATTTTCATTACGTATTACACCCCTGAATTACTTGATTGGTTAAAAAAATATACAGAATAGATGACTGAACTAAAACAACGTGCTGAAAAAGTGATACCCGCTGGAGTCAACAGTCCTGTTCGGGCCTTTCGATCGGTGGGCGGGAATCCTATCTTTGCCAAACGAGGCCAAGGCCCCTATATAGAAACTACCACTGGACACCAACTGATCGATTACTGCTTATCCTTTGGCCCTCTTATTCTGGGACATGCCCATCCTGACGTGGTTCATGCGATTTCAGAGGCCGCACAATATGGGACCAGTTATGCTGTAACAACAGAAGCTGAAATTGAATTGGCTGAATTAATCACCAGAGCGATTCCTAGTATCCAACAAGTTCGAGTTGTAAACTCTGGGACCGAAGCATGCATGACCGCCTTGCGACTCGCAAGAGGGTTCACCCGTCGAAATAAAATCCTCAAGTTTAGCGGTTGTTACCATGGCCATTCCGATGGATTGCTTGTCAGGGCAGGTAGTGGTGTAGCTGGTATTGCAACGGCTTCGTCTTCCGGCGTTACAGAATCTACCGCACAAGACACACTTGTAGCCCCTTACAATGATATTGATCGAGTATCGCGTTTAGTCAATCAACACAAAGATGATCTAGCCGCTATCATTGTTGAACCCATTGCAGCGAATATGGGGTTAGTACCTCCTAACCCTGGATTTCTTCAATACCTCAGAAACTTAACAAAACAATGTGGGGCCCTTCTGATTTTTGATGAAGTGATTACAGGGTTCCGACTCAATTGGGGAGGCTACCAAAATGTCTGCGATATCATGCCAGATCTTACGTGTTTGGGAAAAATTATTGGAGGAGGAATGCCCATTGGAGCCATCGGTGGTCGATCCGATATTATGGAATGTATCGCTCCGTTAGGACCTGTTTATCAAGCAGGAACATTAAGCGGAAACCCCATCTCAGTAGCAGCAGGGTTATCAACGTTAAAGGTGCTTCAAGATCAGAAACCGTATTCCCATCTCGAAAAGACCACCGTTTACTTTGTGGAGGCCATCCGTAGTGCAGCCTCTGAACTCAACGTTAAAATCCAGATACCCCAGCTGGGCAGCATGTTCTCTTTTTTCTTTGCGAATACACCTCTGCATTCATTTGAAGATGTGGAGAAAACAAAAAAGGAAAACTTTATCACACTTTTCAGCGGGTTACTTAAAGAAGGTATCTATCTGCCTCCATCACCTTTTGAGACCTGTTTTATGTCCACTGCCCATGACGATCATATCCTTCAAAAGTCTATTGATACAGTAACCCGGCTTTTGAGAACGCTGTGACTTTAGCCTAGTACTCACCCAAAGTATTGAGCCATGATTTTCCTGATCCGAAAGTGCCCAAGGCGCTTCCATATGGTGTTTATGATGTAGGCAAGAATCTTGGTTAGGTGAATGTGGGAATCGTAGCAGACACCGCAGCATTTGCTGTTGAGAGTATCCTACAGTGGTCGAAACAAATGGGCAAAAAAAGATATCTAATCCACCAATCAGATTTATATCTGTGCAAACAGTGGTGGCAGTAATGGCTACAGAATACATTTATGGAAATACGAATGCAGTAGCTTTGTAACCAATGCAACCTATCGGTCACGGTATCGCATTATCCTCCCGGAACAAGCAAATGGAATAAAATCGAGCACCGATTATTTTCCTACATTACGATGAACTGGCGCGGACGCCCCTTAACAGACTACCGAACTATGATCGATTTGATTGCTTCAACCAGAACCAAAGCGGGGTTGATTGTTAAAGTGCGACGGGACAAGAGAAAATACAAAACAGGGGTTGAAATCCCTGCAAAAGAAATCGAGAAATTAAACATACGAAGAACATAGGTTTCATGGTGAATGGAATTATACGATCAAGCCTTTAAATCTCTAAGTTATTTTTGGACAGATCCTAAGTACTAAAAAGGGTTATTGCGGTAAAGTTTCTGCACGATGTCTTATCATAATAGTATCATTATTTCCTGCTGCTCCCTGGACAGCGGTGTCGGGATACGGACCAATTCTCTTTGTGCCACCAACACTTTTGTTCAAAGTTGTCCCTCCTCTAAAAAGAGCTGTTGGAGGATCATTTGGGCCTGGCGAAGTACGATGTGAATTATCAAGTAAGATATGCATCAGCTCGTGAGGCAAAGTATGTGGTTTTCCTCCCCCAGCATTTACACTGGACATAACTATCCAATTTGAGTACTTTTGGTTTCCCGTACCATTAAACGAATGAGTATAAGAAACCGCACGTGCTCCTACTCCTAAGATATCTACAGTTTCCACGTACAACACATCAACTGTATTATTGTCATTATCCATCTCTTCCAGTGCAGCTTGTGCATCTTCATTAGGAAATAGCAATGCTAAAGGCTCAGGGTCTGTAAAACCATTCGAAAATACTGCAGGTTGTTCAATACCTGGATCTCCGGCACCACCCATATTGATGTTCGCAACTAATCGAATAGTCGACTGCGCAAATCTCTCGTTTGCATCCGAAATGTCTGTCTCAACCTGAGCTCTTGTAACAGAAGGATTCCCGGCGTTATTCTTGAACACTAATATATTGAGACTCATTTCACGAATGCCATGTTTCAGTTGGTTAGCCCCGTTATAGTTTTCAGTTTTCGGCCTACCGACCTGCAATTCTCGCGCGTGTACGATTCCGCATTGTATATATGTCAGCCTAACGGTGGCCCCTAACTCAACAAGTATCGTCTGATTGTCAGGATCATTTGGCTCAAGATCTGTTCGTGGCGAGGGTCCCCCTTATATGAACGCATAAAAATTTGATCCATCAATTGTTCTGGGGAACTTGTTCTCCTCCCATCTATTTCGCCCATCGTAAAAGGGGTAGAGTAACAATACAAGTGCAAAGGTCCGCAGCATAGTTCATTCTCTGGGTATCTGAACCCCCCCCAAAGGAGAACATAGAATGCCACGAACCTACGAACATTTAAACCGTTATGAACGAGAAGTGATAGCCCAGATGCTAAAAGAAAAATATAGCTTATCTCAAATTGGCCGTCGCCTGGGCCGATCCCCCTCGACTATTTGGCGCGAATTTCGCCGTAATCGAGTCCGTGGCCGCTATTACCCAAGACCCGCAAATGGCCTGGCTCAAAGCCGATTACAGCTAGCTCGAAAGCCTCAAAAAGTGATGGGAGCTAGCAAAGAACAAGTGGAGACTCTCCTAGCGAAGTATTGGTCTCCAGAACAGATTGAAGGTCGAAGAAAGCTAGAAGGTGACCCTCCCATCAGTCGAATGACGATCTACCGCTACTTGTACAGTCCAAGAGGGGCTGGCTACCGAAAATACCTGCGTGGCCCCGGAAAGAAAAAACGAGCGACTCGGAAAAGCCATTCACGTATACACAACCAAACGATGATTGACCAACGCCCCGAAGAGGGTGAAAGTCGCAAGGTGGCAGGCCATTGGGAAGGTGACACTATTCAGGGCCAAACGAGAAAAGAGGCCTGTGTAGTCACTCTAGTAGATCGAGCGACTCGATATCTCATCGCCGATCTTTTACCTCGATGCAATGCCGAATCGGTCAACCGTTCCGTACCTCAGTTCGCTGATTCAGGGCTCCCCTGTAAAACGGTGACTGTAGATAATGGCATGGAGTTTGCCAGCCATGCTAAACTACAGAAAAAAATAGCAACCCCCATTTTCTTTGCTGAAGGGAGAAACCCTTGGCAAAGAGGGAGCAACGAAAATACGAATGGTTTGCTTCGCCAGTTTTTCCCGAAGAAAACCGACTTTGCTGCCCACAGCTCCGCTCAGTTGAGCTGGGCTGTGGAGTTACTGAATAATAGACCGAGAAAATGCTTAGAATATAGAACGCCCAAAGAAATGATGGACAGCTTCGGTTTTGCACTTGTAAGTTGAGTCTGCAAACGCGGAAAAAAGATCGCAAAAAGAATAATGACGCCGCATATAACCACCGTTCCTTTATTAACTTGTAGAGACTGAACTCGCATCATTTTTCCTTTCGTTGTTAGTGACAGATTTAAGTTCTAATTCGCTATCTATACCTACAGACGGATCGCTCTCAAAAATCTTCCTGGGAAAATGATTTTTTTTTAGAAAAGTTATCAGACGCAGTCCAGAAGGTTTGCAAAAACCATGACCCTTGATTGATTATTACAAAATGGGTGAGAAGGCGGTTGTTATGATTTCACTTTTCACGGTAAAAACACGAGTAGGGGGAAATAAAAAAACGAGGATATCATTTAGATTGAAATCGATATATATTTATCGCATTATAAAGATAATGGAATTAAAACTAGACTGCTCAATTTTATCTATTTCAGACCTAAAGGAACAAGAGGACAAGACCTTTTGGCTCAAGAAGTCCCCTATAGAACGCCTCAGAGCTATGCACAGTCATAGACAGGTAGCTTATAGAAAAGCCTTTATTACCGAACGACTTCAAAGAGTTCTTGAACGATCATAAAGTTGATTACTTACTCATCGGCGGCTATGCCGTTGGGTTTCATGGATATCCAAGAACAACTTATTTCTTAAATTTCTATCTTCCCCGTTTCGTCCGAGAGCTTCAGAAGACGTACATCCTCAAGATCAACGTCACGTCCTACCGCTTGCTTTGTAGCGATGAGATCAGCTTTAGAAAGAATGAAAAATTTTGTCCTTGGTACGTAACTGTATGCCTACGCTGCCAGGCTGAGGTAAAATCATCAATACCTGGTGTGAAAGTTTGTACATCTATGCGCACACGGTCTTTGAAAATGGTAATTTCATGGGCCAGGATGTCTCTAACGGATGTGAGGGAAGCTGTTCCGAGCTTGGCATCTTGCAACGCATCAAGAAGCCTTTTCGCGTTATCAGGTGTGGCTTCGATAAGAATATCGAGACCAAAAGTGGCATGAGGCACACCGTGGAGAATGGAGGCGATCTCACCAATCACAACATATTTTACATCATAATATTTTACATCATATTTCTGAAAGGACTTGAATACGTCCTGTAATCGGTTGAGCATGTTTACAGTACGCAGACTTGGGTTTGCAGTCAGGGCCAAATCGGTTAGAGAACAAAGCATATCCATTCGGTCTACAAGAGGCAGGCTTCTAAACCAACGTGCTTTTGCCTCGGGAGTTTCTTCGCTTCGATCATGTGTGACACTTCCATTCATGGTATAGAATATAGTCAGATTCACACTCTTTTGCAATGGTAGAACAGGGATTACGGAAGGCATCTTTCTGGGCATAATCCTAGATCCGACAGTTAAACATGGGATTTCTACGCGAATGCTTTGGAGTCAAAAGGTTATAAAAAAACGTAGGCGCACCCGCTGGCTGTGTCGATGCTTTTTTCTAATGCCTTTTGGCCCAAATGATTCGTGCAGAAAACCGGGTTTAACTGCCGGATTTAGGATTATAGGTTCTTAATATCAGATGTTTAAAAATGGCGCCCTCGGCAGGGTTCGAACCTGCGACCCTCGGATTAGAAATCCGATGCTCTATCCTGCTGAGCTACGAGGGCAGTTGAGTGCGGATTTAGGATTACAGATTGCGGATTGCAGAGAATCAGAATTGAAGCATACCTCTAGCATCCAAAATCCAGTATCTAGTATCCAATTATTTCAACAAAATTTTTACAAATTTTCGTTTACCCGCTTTTATAATCATACCTTTTTTAAGTTTTACTTGGAACGTTGGATCGGTAACTTTTTGCTCGTCAATAGACACCCCACCCTGCTGAACTAAGCGACGTGCTTCACCGTTACTCGTTGTAAGGTGTGTTTGGGTTAATAAATTTAAGATACCGATTGGATCACCAGACATCTGCACCTCAGGAATATCTTCAGGCACCTCCTTATTTTTGAAGACCGCAGCAAACTCTTGCGATGCATGCTGTGCATCGGTTTGACTATAAAACATAGCGACAATATTCTGTGCAAGCTCATCTTTAATATCCCGTGGATGTCGGGTTCCTGACACTACAGATTGTTCAATCTCTTTTCGTTCATCTTCCCGCATGCATAGAATTAGAGAAAAATAACGCCATATTAATTCATCGCTTATAGACATGACTTTCCCAAAAATTTCTTTGGGTGATTCGGTAATACCCACGTAATTATTTAAACTTTTGCTCATTTTATGGATCCCATCAAGTCCTTCAAGTAAGGGCAAAGTCATCACCACCTGAGGTTCTTGCCCATAGGCTTTCTGCAACTCGCGGCCCAATAACAAATTAAATAACTGATCCGTCCCCCCTAATTCGACATCCGCTTGCACCATAACCGAATCATACGCCTGGACAATGGGATAGATAAATTCTACCAAAGAAATCGGCTGATGGTTCGTATACCTTTTTGAAAAGTCATCCCGAGCCAATATCTGAGCAACCGTACAATGGGCAGTCAATCGAATAACATCTTCAAAGCTCATAGATCCACACCATTCCGAATTAAAGCGAATCTCTGTCTGTTTTGGATTCAAAACTTTAAACACTTGTTCCTGATAGGTTTTCGCATTCTCCTCAACCTCCTCTTTGGATAGAGATACGCGTGTTTTAGATTGTCCAGAAGGATCCCCTATCATCCCGGTAAAATCACCAATGATAAAAACAATGGTATGCCCTGCATCTTGAAATTCTCGGAGCTTGTTAAGAACAACAACATGGCCAAGATGCAGATCAGAAGAAGAGGGATCCGCACCTAGTTTAATACGCAAAGGTCGATTTTCGTCTTTGGAGACCTGAAGTTTTTTGGAAAGTTCATGCGTTGAATGAATATCAACAGTCCGATCAACAAGCCCCTTTAACAGTTCTTTTCCTTGGATATTCATCAACTAGCGGGCCCTTATTTCGATGAGCTTCTCAGCAATCTGAATGGCATTAAGGGCAGCGCCTTTCCAAAGATTATCCCCGGATACAAATAAAGCTAATCCATGTTCAACACTCTCATCCTTCCGCAAACGTCCCACGAGAACATCTTCCTTCCCACAACAATCTAACGATGTAGGATATTGGTTGTTATCAATATCATCGATAACTTGAACGCCCGGAGCTTCATCTAAGACTTTTCTTGCTTCTTCGACTGAAAGTTCATTTTCGAACTCAACATGGATCGCTTCACTATGCCCATTAAACACGGGTACACGTACACAGGTCGTCGAGATTTGGATAGAGTCATCCCCTAAAATCTTATGTGTTTCCCGCTTCATTTTAAGCTCTTCACTCGTAACACCTGGCTCGTCTTTTACGCCCCCAATTTGAGCCAACACATTAAAGGCTATGGGATGTGGATAGACGGATGGCCGAGCATCATCCCCTTGTGCCCAGTCCTTTATCTGGGCTTTAAGCTCCTTTACCGCAGAACTTCCGCTTCCTGAAACCGCTTGATAGGTACACGCGATAAAACGTTGAATTCCAGCTGCACGATGTAAAGGCGCTAGAGCCATTAAGGCAATAATCGCGCTGCAATTTGGATTTGCAAAAAATCCTTGATGATCATGCAGTGATTCAGGGTTTATTTCTGGAATCACTAAAGGAACACGGGGATCCATTCGGAAATCGTCACCATTATCAATGACCACACAATCACGTTGCACCGCCTCCCATCCTAACGTCTGTGAAGCGCCTTTTGCTCCTTCGGTCCCCGCAAAAAAAGCAAAGTCTATATCCTCAAACTCTTCAGGGGTCGCAACCCGAACATGGAAAGATTCCTGATCAATTTCGATATGACGTTCTGTACGCGCAAAAATAATCAGCTGGTTCACGGGAAACCGACGCTTTTTTAATAAACGAACCATCTCTGTTCCCACGGTGCCCACACCAACGATACCTATATTATATTGTTTTATCGTTTTCATATTGCTTCTTTATGAATTGTCCTCGTCAAGGGAGGCTTTCTGCTAGAATTCATGTCTCTTCACTTTGTCAAAATTCTTAAATAGAAATATCATACACTTCACGGCAAACAAACTGAATAAAGTACGAGTACATGCTATTCCCTATCGAAGCCTATTACCGTATCCGTTTTGAACGGATGAAATATAAGGGAGGAAGTTACGTTATGCAAAAAAAATACTGAAGTTATTTCTAGTGGAAATCTGATTATCTGCAACAGCACCAGTGGAAATACAACTAATTATGCTATTGCGATGGGAAACTCAGATGCCCAAATAATAAGTTCGCCAGGCTCAGGTTTTGTCAGCACGAATCCTTGGGCGAATTTCTCGTTCTAATGCTTTGATGACATGACAACACCAAACAGGTGAAAGTTACTGCGTCCAGAGCACTAATCAAATGTATATTCAGGAATCGTTATAGTAACCTTTTTCAATGAACTTTGAGGAGGAGGCAAACAAAGTGGAACCCAACCGGCGAATCAACGATGGTGACCCCAACGGGATTTGAACCCGTGTTTTCAGGATGAAAACCTGGTGTCCTAGACCTGGCTAGACGATGGGGCCACTAAAAAAAACGCTGAATATATACCACAACAAACAAAAGAGGCAATGCGAAAAACAAAAAAGGGACAAGTATTTTTTGCATGCATTTACGCTCGAATACCGCCTCCTCAACGGAATCGTTGAGCCCTGAATTATGCAATGCCCCGCTCTATTTCACCGGCTTTTCGAAGTTCTCGTTTAAGAATTTTACCGGTTGTATTTTTAGGCAATTCTTTCATAAAAAATACGTTTTTAGGAATCTGATGCCGTCCCAGATGTCCCTTACAAAAAGTGCGGACGTCCTTCACCGTTACATCATACCCCTCTTTTAGAGCAATATAAGCAATAGGAATTTCCCCGTGCAGCTTATGCGGAGCCCCGACCACGGCAGCCTCACGAACGAGTTCATAGGCATACAACACTTCTTCGACAACACGAGGATAAACATTCATTCCGTTGACAATGATCATGTCTTTGATGCGGTCAACAATAAAAAAGTAATCATCTTCATCCTGCATGCCCAGATCCCCGGTTCGAAACCAGTCTCCAAAAAATGATGCTTTCGTTTCTTCTTCACGGTTCCAGTATCCTTTCATCACATTAGCACCTCGAACACAAAGCTCTCCCATTTCACCTCGAGGTCGCGCTTCTCCTTGATCGTCGAGGATTTTCATTTCAACACCCGGAACAGCTAAGCCAACGGACCCTGGTTTGCGTACTCCACCAATCGGATTTACAGAGGTAACAGGCGAGCATTCTGTAGGGCCATCTCCTTCGTATATATATTTCCCAAAACGGGCTTCAAATTGCTTCATTAATTCAACCGGCATGGCGGCCCCGCCTGACACACAGTAGTTCAGGGAAGAAAATTTAGGGATATACTCATCGGATAATTTCATCAGTACACTGTACATACTAGGAACCCCCATAAAAATGGTGGCCTTGACCTTTTCAATGGTATTCGCAACCAGTGCAGGCCCAAATTTTGGGAGTGGGACAAAGGTACAACCGTGTAAAAGAGGAAATAACATCCCAACCGTTGCAGCAAACGCATGAAACATAGGCAACACCAGCAAGAATCTATCGGAACCCGGTGTAAGCTTTAACGCGCTTTTAATGCTAAAGGTATTTGAGATGAGGTTGGTATGGGTTAACATAGCCCCTTTGGGATATCCTGTAGTCCCAGACGTATAAATCAGTGCAACAACGTCTTCCTTCGGTTCAACCTGAATATCAGGGACCTTTCCCTCAAAGTGTATAACATCATCCCAGGCATATTCATGGTTGGAACCCGTTTCACGAGCGCCTATACAGATAGAAAGTTCTGCTTCGTCTACTTGCTTTAAAACAAGGGGGACGGCTTCGTAAAAGGCCTCATGGTATATAAGTCCACGTACCCCCGCATCATTAAGAATGTAAGCCACTTCTTTCGGGGTTAAGAGCAAGTTAATAGGAACAACCGTGGCCCCGGCTTTCACAATCCCAAAGTAGGCTATAGCAAATGCATCTGAGTTAATACAGTAAAGCCCTATTCGATTTCCTTTACGAATTCCTTTTGCGGCCAGAAATGCCGCAACAGAATCTGAACGTTGATCAAAGGTTTCAAAATTGAGTTCGCGATCGGGACAGATAATAGCGGTTTGCTTTGCGAAGGATTCCGCACTGACTTTTAACAGGTCCGGCAAAGAGTATTGATTAGTATTCGTATTCGCTTCCACCAATAAATTCTCTCAGTAAGGCCCGCGAGGGCACGCACGTATCATCGGCAACTTCGGTCATGGGATCAAGAAATTCATACACACGTTTCGCACGAATATAGGCATCCTGTCGCTTCGGCTCATTTTTATAAATTTCCATGGCCTCAGGAAAGTATTTGAAAAGGCGATGTTTTAGAATCGGCAACTCATAGGGCAACGCACTATTCACGACATAATCGGCTGTTCCAATAAAGGGAATAATGTTTTGCAATTCACTTCTGCGAACATAATGCCAATGGGTAAGGGTTTGGTCCGGCTTTAGATTTCTGTGCCAACTATCACGGATCATCCTCCGCATAAGGCGATTATCAGCCCACCGCATAAAGATGCCATGCTCATTATGTATTTGTCCTAATGTTTCAATATACAACCGGAATTTTTTTTCTGTAGGAATACCACTTGTCATTTGATCATAAAGGCCATGTAAACTATCGATCAAAAGGATTTCGTTTTCAGCCAATGACATTTCGTGTACATCAAGAGTTCGTTTTCCGGTTTTAAAATCATAGTCCGGCGTCCTAATCGATTTACCTTCGATCAACTGAACAAGATGGTCATTAATGAGTTCGAGATCTAAGGCTTGCGGAGTTTCGTAATCATAATCACCAAACTCATCTTTGGGATGCATCTTCAAATCGAAGAAATAGTGATCGATGATAATGGACTTAAATCTTCGGCCGGCTTTCTCGAGCTTTTCACTCGCTTTGATCGTCGTCGTAGTTTTCCCCGAAGAAGAGGGACCGGCTACAATAACCATACAAACGTCAGGTAGCTGGTCTATAATTTTTTCGGCGCCTTGCGCTACTTCTTGATCATAACGATCGGTAACCGCACGCACTAAATCAGGGAACTCGCCTCTCTTGATAATTTCGTTCAACCCTTCGATACTGTCGCATCCATGATCGATATTCCAACATAAAGCATCATAGACCTTTTTGTAAGGAATATTTTCAACGGCATCAAAAGTCGTTTGTCGCGCTTCCCGTAACTTAGCCCTTTCATGCCGATAAATGATATAGGCCCTCGCGGTTTTCGCATGGCCTTCGTTGATTAACGTAGACTCAACCAGGTCTTGAATGTCTTCAACCGTAGGGATCGCGCCAGGACCATATGTATCAGCAAGCGCTTGTTCGATCTGTTTGGAAAGGGATTCAGCGGTTGCTCGATCTGAGCCACCAATGGATACCGCGGATTTAAAAATAGCCGTTGTAATGAGGTCCTTGTCATACGGGACAATCATTCCATCCCGTTTGATGATCTGTTTTATGGGAGACTGGACTTCGGTCACAGGTTTTCTCCCTTTATGCTTCTCCAACCTCAAGAAACCCTTCTAGCTTTCTAAGTCGGGTAGGATGTCTCATTTTACGTAGGGCTTTCGCTTCTATTTGACGAATTCGTTCACGGGTAACATGAAACTTTCTGCCGACCTCTTCCAACGTTCGCGAATAACCATCTTTCAATCCAAAACGGAGATTCAGCACTTCTTGTTCTCGGTCGGTCAATGTATATAAGACGTCTTGAATTTTCTCTTTAAGGAGCGTGTAGGCTGTCATTTCTGATGGATTTTTAGCGGATTTATCTTCAATAAAGTCTCCAAAATTTGCATCTTCACTATCGCCAATGGGACTTTGTAATGAAATGGGTTGTTGGGCTATTTTCAAAATGGCTCTAATGCGCTCAACCGGGAACATCATTTCTTCAGCAATTTCCTCGGGCGTTGGTTCACGGCCATATTCTTGCACAAGTTGTTTCTGAATACGCATCAGTTTGTTAATCGTTTCAATCATGTGTACGGGAATACGAATCGTACGTGCCTGATCCGCAATAGAACGTGTAATGGCTTGTCGAATCCACCACGTCGCATAGGTACTAAATTTATATCCACGACGATATTCGAATTTTTCCACGGCTTTCATAAGCCCCATATTCCCTTCCTGAACAAGATCCAAAAACGAAAGCCCTCGGTTGGTATATTTTTTCGCAATACTGATGACTAGGCGCAAGTTGGCTTCCACCATTTCTGTCTTCGCTTGAAGTCCTTTACGAAGCCAGATCCTTAGCGTTTGATAATCTTGCTTAAATTCATCCGCGGATATTCTTTGTTGTTCTTCAAACTGGCAAAGTCGTTTCTTTTCCTGGCGTAAATCAGCCGCCTGCGTTTTACTTTTTCGCTTTTTTTCTAACCCTTCAATCCGCTCTTTGGTTTTACGTAGGTCTTTATAGACTTCATCCGTTAAGGGCATAATATCTTCTACGGCTTTTTGCTTGTAATAAAGTTTTTCAAAATAACCCGCCAGCCGTTGTTGTATCCTTTTTAACTCTTTCTGTTTACGCTCTCGTTCAGACTTGGCAGCACGACTGGAGCTAAACGCTTTATACTGTTTTGCAGCAAGTTCGTGGTTCCGGACAATATTGTTTCGCAACCGGGGAAGAACGCGAAGATATCTATCTCTGCTTTCGACGTGCTTATCACTAACAATTCGATCAAAACGTTCCTCGCCTTTTTCTAATCGATCGGTCAGATCAAGATAGGCTTGGGTCGCACAGCCAAATTGATTAAACAACTCACGTCCATGGATCTCCGCTTCTTCAATACGCTTGGAAATCTCCACCTCCTGTTCCCGCGTTAGCAGAGGGGCTTGGCCCATCTGTTTAAGGTACATACGGACGGGATCGTCTAAAACATCCCCTTTATTGGCCTCTTTTGTTCGCTCTTCTTTTTCCTGTTGCCTTTTAAATTTCTCCACTTCCGCCGCTTCAATAATTTCAACATCCATACCTCGTAAAAGAATAAGAATGCCATCAAATTCATCTGGGTTAATAACATTCTTAGGTAAGGTCTCGTTAATATCATCAAAGGTAAGATACGTTTGTTCCCGGGCTAATTTAATTAAGCTTTTAATTTTTTCATTTCGATCATGCCGATCTATTTTAAAAATAGCCCCTTCGTTCTCTCCCTCGCTATTTTTCCAATCAGCAGAAACCTTTTTCACCTCTTTCTTTGCTGAAGAGATCGTTTCTTTAGGCCTAGACGTTTTCTTGGGTTTGATTTTCGAGGCCTTTGGCTTCTTCGTCAATCGTGTCTGGATTTTCTTCCGTGACTCGGATTTTTTCGTTTTGGGAGAGCTTTTCTTCGTTTTTTTCTTAACAGTTTTAGCCATTATTCAACCTATACGATAAAAGTTATAATTCATTACTTATAGTCCCTGAGGACAAAATCCCAAAAATATTCCCTACAGCCAGCTAAACGTCAAGTGCAAGACAAATTTTTTTTGTTTTTTTAATACCTTCTGAAAGAACCGACGAAGCTTTCACCCGTCAAACTCTAGTATAGGTAACGCTTTTTCCCACCCTTGCCGCAGGTTATGAATAAGCACACTCAACTGCGAACACTCGTTCTGAATACGACGTTTGTCGTTCCGGTCAACCTGGCTTAACTCAGAGCGAAGTTTATTCCGTTGCCGTTCTAAAGCTTTTCTACGAATCACCAAGACAAGATCTTGTGCAACCTGTCTCAAGGAGGTTTCGTCTAAATCGATCCCTCTATTTTCTGCGTGAATGCACGCAATCAATCGAAGACACTCGGAATCTTCACCCTGAAACACATCCAGCACCGCTTCATAATCTCGATGACCACATACGACCATTTGTTCAACGATTTTTCGACAAATAGGATCGGTCAGATCATCGACGGAAATGAACTTCACAATAAGTTCATTCAAGGTTGGATGTATTAATAGGAGTTCTACAAGAGCCCTCTCTTCAGGAGGCTGATCTGTTGGCCGAGGAGCTTCAGTCGGTCTGTCTGAAAACGTATATCGTTTTCGAGAGAACTGTTTAAGATCGTGTCGAAGCGCCTGCTCACTAATTCCTAATCGGGCTACAGCTCGCTGTATAAGCTGATCACGTTGAACCGCGATGGGCGTTCGGTTTATCATTTCTAATACCGAACGAGCCGTCCGCATAACCCCCGCTTCATCGCCAGAATCGAAGGTAGACCCTAAAACATCGATCTGATAATCGACAACGGTTTGAGCCTGAGACAGTCGATCTAAAAAGGTTTGAGCCCCTTGTGATTGAATCAGCGAGTCGGGATCTTCGCCTTGAGGCAAAGACACCAACTTTAGACTCAACCCTGTGGCCAAAAAAATTTCAGCCGATCTCAAAGCTGCTTTTTGTCCTGCGGTATCTGCATCAAACACTAAGACAATACTATCCGCATACCGTTTAAGGATATGGGCATGGTCCTCGGTTAAGGCCGTCCCCTGAGGCGCCACCACATTTTTGACCCCTGCTTCTTGACAACGGATAACATCAATTTGACCTTCGCAAACAATGGCTTCCCTTCGATCAACCATTGCGCGCCGAGCCTGATCCAACCCGTACAGAACCCGACTTTTTTTAAAAAGGACGGTTTCTGGGCTGTTTATATATTTAGCCACACGCGCGTTTTTATCCAAAATACGTCCACTAAAACCGATCACACGCCCAAGCTCATCTCGAATGGGAAACATCAAACGATTCCGAAAGCGTTCATATGAAAAAGGACCGGAAGATGAAGACTCACTCTTCCCCATCATACCTACCCTCTCCAATTGTTTAACCGTGTACCCATTCTTATGACCCCATTCTTTTAGTAACCCTTGGCGATCTGGCGCATATCCCACCGTAAAGGTACTAATCATTTTACGCTCTAAATGACGCCCTTGCAGATACGCTTGAGCAACAGACGCTGCTGAATCCTGCATTAAGAACTCCTGGTAAAACAAAGCCAACTTATCAAGTAATGTGTAAAGCGTATCTTTATCCCCCTCCCCTCCCTTAGAAGTCGTTTGCTCTAGCAACACCTGTATTCCTGCCTTATCAGCAAGTATGCGAACAGCCGTCACAAAGTCGACCCCTTCATACTTCATCACAAAGGCAAAAATATCTCCACCTTCCCCACATCCAAAACAGTGAAAAATTTGCCGCTGAGGGTTTATCGTGAAGGAAGGCGTTTTTTCCTTGTGAAAAGGACACAAGGTTTTGAAAATAGACCCGGCTTTTTTAAGCGGGATATGATTACCAATAACGCCTACAATATCATTGTGTAAACGTATATTCTCAAGCACATTTTTGGAAATAATGTTTCCCATAAGGACTATAAAGCTGGAAATTCGAGTATCCTCTTATCACGACAGACTTGCCCCAACGATCTGTTTAACCATGAATCTCTTTCAGCCTATTCCCATTCAAAAAGATTTTTTTCTTCTGTAAACTTTGGCAGTTCCCCATCCAGACGATCCTTGGTAAAGGCTTGATAATAGGGAACAACATGAGTGGATAATGTACGGCCAATAACAGAATCTTCTAAAATCAACCGGGAAAAATATGCATGAGGCCAGAGACTGCTAACCACCACCACCACCACCACCAAGACCCAAAGAGTCATCCGTACCATGCCCCAGCAAACCCCTCCAATCCGTTCGATACTTCCTTTAAAAGCAAAGTCCATCATGCCCCCTATAGCTAACCTAACCAATGACAAAACCACCAGCGCCAAGATGAATATCACACAAAAAGAAACGATAGAGGAAAAAGAAGGATGAAGACGGGTGTATTCTTCCACATACGGACCGACAGATTCATATAAATACCACCCCACACCCAATGCAAAAGTCAAACTAATCATCCGAATAATCTCACCTGATAAACCACGACTTAGCCCTTGTACTCCACCCATAATAATTAAGCCCATCATTGAGAAGTCAATAAAAGTAAATGCTGGAAGATGTTCTGTCATAGCCACAAAAGATCCTAAATCATAATATCTAATAACCTAAGGCAGCCCTAATGACAAAATATCTAAAACGACTTTTAGTCATTAGATCTTAGTGCTTAGTGCTTATCGTCTTTCCTTATTCTTTAATCTGTCCTTTACCCAAAACAATATATTTATACGTCGTAAGCTCTTCAAGCCCCATTGGTCCTCGCGCATGAAGCTTGTCAGTACTAATACCAATCTCAGCCCCCAACCCAAATTCGGCTCCATCTGTAAAACGAGTAGAAGCGTTTACATAGACCGTCGAGGAGTCGACTTCCTGAGTAAACATCTTTTGGGCCCCCTCCGATGAAGCAACAATGGCATCGGAATGATGCGACCCGTACTGATTAACATGTTCAATGGCCGCTTTAACATCTGGAACAATGCGAATCGCTAAAATGAGATCTAAGTATTCCGTGTACCAATCGTCTTCTTTAGCTTCGTTGATCGAGGAATCAATCGTGCATGCAATCTCGTCTCCCCGCAATTCAACGCCATGAATCCGTAAACGTTGAACAAGTGTCGGTAAAAATTCAGCCGCCACTTTTTCGTGAACTAACAGCGTTTCCATCGCATTACAAACACCGGGCCGTTGACACTTGGCGTTCTCACTTATTTCTAACGCCATTTCTAAATCCGCACTCTCATCCACATAGGTATGACAATTTCCCTGGTAATGTTTAATCACAGGGATATGTGACATTTTCGTAATCATCCGTATAAGCCCTTCACCTCCACGAGGAATAATCACATCAACTTTACCAACAAGATGAACCAGTTCTTTAACTGCTTCGCGATCCGTTGTTTCAACCAGCTGAATAGTCCCTTCCGGAAGTCCTTTCTTTTTTCCGCCTTCTTGCAGAACCTTGGCTAAGGCCTTGTTAGAATGAATGGATTCGGAACCACCTCGAAGGATAACCGCGTTGGACGTCTTAAAACACAGCGTAGCCGCATCAACCGTCACATTAGGACGTGACTCGTAGATCATCCCAATCACGCCGATAGGAACACGAACTTTCTGTATTTCAAGCCCATTAGGTCGAATCCAACTACTAATCGTTGTACCCACCGGATCTTTTAAAGACACAACATCTTGAATGCCCTTAATCATCGCATCCATACGTGCATCGGTCAGTTCCAGTCGATCCAACATGGCTGAAGATAGCCCCTCTTTTTCGGCCCTTTTCAGATCTTCTGCATTCGCGACTTTAAGCTCGTCACGCCGCCCCTCTAACTCGCCAACCATCGCTTCTAAAATCGCATCTTTTTTGCGAGAAGTTAACGAAGCAAGAGTCCGCGAAGCCTTGACGGCCTGATCTCCTATCTCTACCATATCTGCATGAAATCCCATATCTATACTCCTGTTTCTTTAAGAGTCAAAAGTCTAAAGGTCGAAGGCCAAAAGTCAAAGAATATATAACCATCTTGTTCCTCCTTATCTTCCAACCTTTGACTTGCGACGTTCTTTGTCTTTGTGCCCAACAACTAATGTGCCTACATCTTCCCCTTTTATGATCCGGGTCAAAACATCTTCCTTTCGCCCATTTGCAATCACGGCCATCGCCCCTGATTTTGTAACCGTTTGAGCGGCCTTAAGTTTAGTCGCCATGCCCCCTATCGAAAGAATGCTACCCACCCCGGTCGCCATTTTCAGCGTATCGCGAGTAATCTCTTCTAAAAGAGACACTCTTCGTGTTCTTCCCGAAGAAGTGGGTTCGCGAAGGCCATCTACAACCGACAACAGGATGAGGGCATCGGTACGAATTAATAACGAGACCAAAGAGGCCAAAATATCATTATCGCCTACTTTAATTTCATCCACAGCAACTACATCATTTTCATTAACGATCGGAATAATATTGTTTCGAAGCAAATTCAACATGGTACTTCGTGCATTCAAACGGCGCCTAGGATTTTTAAAGTCATCGTGCGTTAAAAGAACTTGCCCTGTTTTATACCGTTTAGCAGAAAAAAGCCTCTCATACATAGCCATCAAACGCGTTTGTCCTATCGCCGCAGCCATCTGAAGGTCGGGAAGGTCCGTCGGCCTTTTTTTCAGGCCTAAAGCTTCCATCCCCGCGCCCACCGCGCCTGAACTAACCAACACAACTTCAATACCGACTCGACGCAAAGAAACAACCTCTTTTACAAGCATCTTTATACGCAGCAAATCCGGCCGGCCGTTTCTTTGTACAAGAACACGACTCCCGACTTTGACAACAACACGTTGTAGTTTTCTTAACCGTTCCCTATGCATACACGATGGGTTTATGTTCATAACCTTACCCTATACCTCATACGCATTAGGTTAAGAAGTAAAAAAAGAATTGCCCTAGCCCCGATGTAGTTATGGGGCAGTGCCTTCTATATATGTAACTCCTTCACTAGAGTATTTAACGATTGAAATGCCTCGCTAGCAGAAATCCGGCGGCGTGCGATAGATACCTACAAAATGGGCAAAGGTTCCCAGGCCGATATCGCATCTTCTTATCGTGTAGATCTTAGAACGTTTCAGCGTGGGCTCTCTCGTTTCAACGAAACCGGAGAGATCGCTCCCCGACCGCGTGGGCATCGTCAGGCCCTCTACAGCGGAAAGCAGCTCAAGGCGTTGGCTCAACTGGTGGGCAAACATCCCGATGCAACGCTTGAAGAACTCAAGAACATGAACGGCGTGAAGGGGTCGATCATGGCCGTACAGCGGGCGTTGAATCGGTTGGGCTCCCGGTATAAAAAAAGCGCTTCACGCCAGCGAGCAAGACCGGGCGGATGTAAATCTCTTGAGAAAGCAGTGGATCCAAGAGGTGGCCAAACTTGATCCAAGTCGCCTTGTCTTTATTGATGAATCCGGGGCGAAAACGAATATGACTCGTCTGGGGGGCCGGGCGTTGGGCGGGAACAGGCTTTTTGCCAAAACACCTCATGGACATTGGTGTACCACCACCTTGATTTCTTCGGTCCGCCTGGACGGAACAACAGCGGCCATGGAGGGGGAGGGGGCGACAGAGACGGCTGTTTTTGGAGAATATATTCGCCGGGTTTTTCTCCCAACTCTTTCACCTGAAGACATCGTCATCATGGACAATCTTCGCGTCCATCACAATCCCAAGGTCATTGAACTCATTGAGTCATGTGGGGCCCATGTAAGATTCCTTCCACCCTACAGCCCCGATTCCAACCCCATTGAAAAAATGTGGGGCAAGATAAAGAATCGGTTGGGCAGCCTTGCAGCCCGCAGTCAGCAGGAACTATCTGAAGCGCTCACACAAGCGTTCGAAGAGGTTTCTCCCGACGAGGTAATCGGCTGGTTTTCTTCGTGCTACATCGCGACACCTCAATCGTGAAGCGCTCTAATCATATAGTTATACTTTTAGTTATACTTTACGATGGACCTATAGGCGCTCATATTGACCAACCCATAGAAGCCATTCATCGATCCGATATTGACAATACTGCCGCCGAAAGATTGCTTGACCATCTGATTCAGAGCAAACTTTATACCGTAGAACACGCCATCCAGATTGATGCTCATGACGAGTCTCTCTCCTTATGCAATATTACGGTAACGGCGTAACCGTCTTTAGCCAACCTCCGGCAAATACCCGCACCTATTCCCTCACCTCCACCTGTGAACAGCACTGATTTTTTATGATGCATATTCGTTCTCCTAGACTTTTTTGCACCCCCTGTTGGAATTTCTTGCCGCCTCCCCAGTACTTTTTAAAGCGCTTCTTTCCCGCACGAACTGAAATGTGGCTTCCGCAACCCGACGGCCATAGAGCTCCGCTGTCTCAAGATCGCCTTTACCTGGTAGTCTACCTGGAAACTGGCGGCCATCGGCCCGACAAACCAACCAATACGATTATGGGCGCCTGGCCTGGGACTGGTAATTTGGTTCATATCTTCGGGCTTGTTGACAGACGGCATTACACCCAGACCCACAAAGATTATGGCCTCTGCAGCATCAAGCTCGTCCAACCAAGCTAGTCGCCTCCTCCGCAGTGTAAAGTTAGGGGGTTATGCTGGGCACACTCTGCGCGCTACGCACAACGGCTTCAGCCTGGAGCTTGGTGTAACCGTAAGTGGAATGGTAAACAATTACGATTTTGCCTTCTAAGCTATGGAGAGTAATTTAATATCTGGTATCGCCTAACGCCTAAGCTCACTGGCGACCATGGAACGCATTCTTAGAACTCATTTCTTTTGCTCCTGGCCGGTGCCTTTAATAGCCATAACTCGTGCATCCTCTTCTAACAATTTGACTTTCACTTTTTTGCCTGTATTTGTAGCAATGTAATCCTTTGAAGCAGCAATAAGTATAGGGAAGACTCTGCGTAAGTCATCACTAGAGCCTGAGCTTGTTACAGTTGTTTTCCATAGCTGGACTTCTTTTTCTGTTTTTGTGTATTCGTCTAAATCAACCGCGTCAAGAGATATGAACCTAGAATATGTTGTGTATGAGCTTGAATGTGTTGTTGACCCTATAACACCATATGTTGGTGTATATATAGTTGTGCCACAATAGCCATAAGAGCTAAAAGCCCCCGTTCTGTAAGAAGACAACACACCCGTTTGTCCCCAAATGGGTAATGAATAAACGTACTGGTGCTCCTGGGGTTCACCTATACCGTAACCAAGAAAGATTCCGACATTAGCTTTTTGAAACGTTTCTGCTGGGGTAAATCCTTTTTCTTGTAATGCCCGGTTTACATAAGCCGCATATTCCCTGAACTGAAGATCAGCTGCTTTTGTGTCTTTATTACCAGGCAATAATATATATGTTTTATTTCCGCGAGCATCGCCAATTGAATCGACGTTTACATGAAATACGGGTGGCCGCATGGTGGCGCACCCAGATAAAAAAAGTAAAACACCCTATAGAGATATTGTGAAGATATTGAATTTCATGCTGTTCCTCCTTTTAACCTGAAATTAAAGGAAAACCTCCCCACGCTCGCAGTACTTTTCCAGTGACATCACCTTCCACGGCCTCAACGTATAGCTTTGCTGTTTCTGCGACAGTAACCAACCCCACACCTTCCTATCCGGGTTCGACAATGGGTGCCGGACTAACTACGTTGAGGCGAATGCTACGGTTAAGAAGAGGGGCCGTATTTTTAACGAATGCATCTACAGCGGCGTTTAGTGACCCAGTAGCAATACTGGCTGGATTTGGATAGTGGCTTAGAAAACCACTTGTGAACACAAACGAGCCGTTGTCTCTAACGAACTTCTCACCAAACTTAAGAAGCCTCACTTGATCGAGAAATTTACGTTCAAAACCGTATCTGTAATCTTGATCTTCAAGACCATTAAAAGGTTTGAAGGTGCTATCACCGCCAGCAGCCGAGATCAACGAATCAAATTGCCCGATCTTCTCGAACATCGCTCGAACGGATACGATGTCAGTGTAATCACATTGCACATCACCGCTACGAGCACCCACACGAACAATGTCGTGATTGTCAGACATTGCCTTGTCTACTTCCTTTCCTATACGCCCTGAAGCGCCAACAATTATTATTTTCATCTGTCTCACCTCGGTTTTATGTGTGCTTAACAAGTTAGTGTCCAAACTTGTATATCCTGCCAAAAGGAAAGATATCCGGTACTTTTAGTGTTTCATTCATGGGTATCTATTCCTTGTTTACCCGCATTCATTACCCGTGTATATCATTCCTTTCAACAGCATTCAACTTAATCTTATAGAACCGATCCCTCGAAAGTTACAGGAGACCTTTGAGCAGGATATACGCGGCCGTGGCGTGGATGAAGAACATCGCCAGAGTTGGCTGAAAGGGCTACGCTTCTACTTGGACTTCTCTAAAAGGTATGATCTTTGCCACGCGACGTGGAAAGCCAAGAGCCGTTCATTGCCAAGCTCACATCGAAAAGGCAATCCGTTGAGAGTTAGATCGGTAATAGTATTTATTATGATGCTTTAAGTAGTGAAGATTCTATCAAGGAAGGGAGTTCAATTGGCTCAAACCTGGATCCGTCAGTTAAACGTGGGATTTCTGTGCGAATGCTTTGGAGGCAAAAGGTTGCAAAAAAACGCAGGCGCACCCGCTGGGTGCGTCGAGGCTTTTTTGTAGTTCCTTTTGGCCCAAATGGTTCGTGCAGAAAGCCGCGTTTAACTGACGGATCCAGGTATTCTTTATTTCTCCGAGAATTTCAAAGTTTATTGAGTATTATTTTATGACAACTTAATTTGTTTCGACAATGATCCGTAATGTGTCCACATTCTTTCGTTTTGCAAGACTTCTGATCTCTGTTTCCCTATTCGTATTCCCCAAAGATGGTCTCTACGGCAAAGTGAATTGTTGGGTTGAGTTTATAGTTATTTTCACGGGAAAAATTTATTTCAGGCGCGATTTCGAAAAAGAGCCAATCTCGGTATACACTAAAACGATATCTGACCGTGGCGCTATATTCTTCTACAACGGTTGAAGGTTCGGTGGGTCCTTGTGCGAAGAGGGTCAGGCCCAACGCTTGACGTTGATGGAGTCGATGGAAAAGAGAAAATATTTGTTCCCATTCGATACCATGGCTTATTTCTGGCCACGTTGCTTGGCTCACAGCTCGGAAAAACAAAATATGATTCAATCGTCGCTCTAGATCGAGACGACTCGTTTCTCCGAACCCATCGTCTTCAAACCAGAAAAGAAATTGTGTGCCGTGAATAGCCCACGGATCGAAGTCGAATGATTTTTTACTCCTTAATTTCAAAAATGGAACGGGTCTGCTTTTGACCTTTATCCCGCCATTCAAGGTAAGCCATTCAAGCTTTTCTGATAACCGATATTGTAGACCGGCGGCTGTTTCGGTATCATCCAGGTTAATTGTATTGCGTTCTAATTCATCGGGTAGATTATCAATAAATAGTTGCCACTTGTTTCGGAGTTGGGGTAACGTCAATTTGACATTTAGGCTATGTTTGAACCCTGTGCTTTCATATTCACTAAATTCAATAGACGTACGTAGCTTGACCCTAGATTGTTTGACTTCTTCTTCAACACGTTCATCTCTGAAAAATGAATCTAATCGTTTGGCGATATCAATGACTCCTTTAGAGACAGAATAGTGCACACAATCAAGCATGGTGTGTTTTTTCTGGACTTTAGGCGTAGATAGCGGATATTTGTTCGTTTCAGTTGAAAGAGCCGCTTCGGCTTGAGCCATGGAACTTAATAGCAGCAGAAAAGGAATTAATATGTTTATATTGTTCATAGTATTTATTTTTCTAGTTACAATATACTCTATTATATGACTAAAATCATAATGACTCTTCCTGTAAGAATAGAATATAGTTGTGTAATACTTTCTTTATAAATGGATAAAATAAAAATACTTTTGGTTCTTTTTAATCGTTTTAAATGAAGAATCCATCTGTCAATGTAAAAAGCGTGCTAGTGACAGGTTGTCCGTCGGGCATTGGATTCGCCTGTGCAGCTGTGCTTAGGGATGCGGGGTGGTGTGTATTCCCGACAGCGCGAAAACAAGAAGATTTGGATCATCTACAAGCTAACGGTTTTACTCCAGTTCGACTTAAAGTAGCCGATAGTGATTCGGTTCAACAAGCCATTGAGCAGACCTTGGAATTATCCAAAGGCCAACTCGGAGGCGTGGTAAACAATGCGGGGTTTGGTCAACCCGGCGCATTAGAAGATCTTTCCCGAGAAGCGATGCAGTATCAATTTGAGGTGAACGTAATAGGGATGCAGCAATTAACCAATATGCTGATCCCGGTTTTCAAAAAACAAGGGTGGGGGCGGGATTGTGAACATCAGTTCTGTAGTGGGGCGCGTATCGTTTTCTTTTATGGGCATTTATTCAGCGTCTAAATTCGCGATGGAAGCCTTGTCGGATGCATTGCGGATAGAACTTCGAGAGACTGGTATTGGTGTTTCCATAGTGGAACCTGGACCGATTAAATCTAAATTTAAAAAGCATGCTATTGAAAAAGCAGAGACCCATTTAAAAGGAAAAAAATCTCGATTTGAGGATGTGTATCAAAATCAAATGATGAAGTGGGAATCGGATGAAGGGGCTGAGAGGATGTTTACCCTTCCTCCTGAATCGGTAGGGAAAAAAGTGCTCCATGCATTAGAATCGGTTCGTCCCCAAACGCGATATCCTGTTACGTTTCCTGCCTATATGGGCTCTTTTTTACGACGCTTTGCGCCAGACCAATTTTTAGATTATTTTATGTGGTCACGATGGAAGGATCGAGCATCGCGTTAAGAAAGGGGAAAATATACGCCAGATCACATTATTGACACGATCCTTGTATCTATCAACGCGCGATTCGATCTTCAAAGATTTGGTTAGCGCAATGGATACCCTCATGTATGCAATCAGGAATACCAATCCCCTTATAACCGCTACCCGCTAGATACAATCCAGGGAAAGAAGTTAATGACTTTTGGAGTTCGTTCATACGACTTAGATGCCCAACCGTGTATTGGGGATGTGCATTTTCCCATCGATCAATATGATGAAGTATCGGTTTGTTGGAAAGACCTAGTATCGCTAATATCTCTGTATGTGTAATGTTATACAACTCTTCATCCGACATATGAGTCAGTTTTTGGCGATTTTTGTCTCCGACAAAGACTCGAAATAGTAAGCGATTAAGGGGAGCTCGGTGATTAAATTTGGATGAGGTCCAGGTGCAAGCCAGGAGGGGCGAGGGATCTGTTCTAGGGACAATAAAACCAAACCCTTTGAGCGTGTGTGAAGTTTTTGTCTCATCAAGGTAACCGAAAGTGATAGTGGCTGTTGATGTATAGGATATCTTTTGAAGATTTTCAAAGGCGGTTGGGTGAAGGTCTGCTAACAAATGAGCCGAGGCATAAGCAGGGATTGCCATGACAACCGCCTGCGTCCTAAACGATTCAGATTCAGTCAGGATCTCATAAACATGATCTTTTTGGATGATTCCCGTAACTTGACATGCTGTTTTTATGGATCCGTGCAGCTTCTCTTTTAAGGAGTGGATAAGATTTTCCATGCCTCCTTTTAAACTCATAAACAAAGGATGGGGTGGCTGTTTATAGTGTTTGATTCCGCGAAGGAGACTTCCATATTGTTTTTCGAGTTCAAGGAACTTCGGGAAGGTGCTTTTCATGCTTAGTGTTTCCGGATCTGCTGAGTAAATACCAGCCATCATTGGTCCCGCAATTTTATCTAGGGTTTCTTTGCCAAAACGTCTTCGAATAAAGTGGGCTAGACTTTCATCCTGATCGAATTTTGTGCGAGGTATAAAGCGTTCCATCCAGACCCTCATTTTTCCGATGGACGAAATAAGATTTGTTTTTAAAAAGGGCATCCATTGGGTGGGAATGGTCAAGCGAAAGCCGTTTGGTAAAGAGATTAGTTTTCCTTGTTGGAGTACGTATACCTGTTGGTTTGCTTGGTTGCAGGGAATTAATTGGTTTTCGATTCCCAAATCATGGCAAAGTTGTAGTCCCCAAGGTTTTTGGGTAATAAACGAGTCTGGGCCTCCTTCGATAACGAAATCGTCAATCGTATGCGTAATAATTTTCCCGCCCAATCGAGGTGTTGACTCTAGAAGCGTGTAATCAATCGGACACCCTGTCTCTTGGCTCTTTTTCTGAAGGTAAAAGGCCGTTGCCAATCCTGTAATGCCTCCGCCAATAATGGTGATATGGGTCATGGGGCTCGTGATTCGTCATTTGGAATAGAATACAATAGCGCTTACGAAGAACAAGTATACCTATGGATATACTCTACGAGCCGTGCCACATGTTCTACGGGTGTGTGTTTTAAAATGCCATGTCCGAGGTTAAATATGTGGCCAGGTCTGCCCTTTACGCTATTAAGAATACGAGTGGCCTCTTGCTCGATGATGTCCATAGGTCCTTCTGCTAAGATGTTCGGATTTAGATTCCCTTGGATGGCTGAGTCGGAGCCCAGTCTGGACCATGCTGTTGCCAGGTCCATATCAGAGTCAATGCTTATCACGTCTCCTCCTGCTTCTTTTAGCATAGATAAGATATGTGAAGTTTTTGTGCCGAAATGGATGAGGGGAACTTCGGAAGCCGTCTTTACGTGTTGAATCGTTTCGCGAGAGTAAGGCAACACATAGTGTTCATACTCGGAAGCCGTAAGATGCCCCGCCCAACTGTCGAATAGTTGTACAACCTGAGCGCCAGCTTTCGCTTGATTGGATAAATAAGCGCCTATGGCTTTAGAGAGTTTTTCCATTAAAAGAGACCAGGCTTTTGGCTCAGCTTTCATAAAGGTTTTTGCTTTATGGAACGTTTTGGAAGACCCCCCTTCGATGGCATAACAGGCTAATGTGAAAGGCGCCCCTGAAAATCCGATTAAAGGAATTTGTCCGTCCAGTTCTTTTTTGGTTTGTTCAATGGCTTCAAGGGTAAAATGAAGGGCCTCTTCTGGAAGAGGATCCACTAGTTTTTTAACATCACTTAATTGGGATATTGGATTATGAATAACAGGTCCTTGACCGTGTATAAATTCGAGTTCTAATCCCATGGCTTCTAGAAGGGGTAATATGTCTGCAAAAATAATAGCGGCATCAACTTCAAAAGCATGGACAGGTTGTAAGGTAACCTCTGTGGCCAGGTCGGGATTTTTTATCATTTCGAGGATCGAATACTTTTCTCGCAATTTCCGATATTCAGGCATATAACGTCCGGCCTGACGCATGAGCCATATAGGGGTAACATCCGTGGGTTTACATCGACAGGCTGTTAGAAATCGGTCTGAACGTGCCATTAAAATTACGATCCTCCATGTTCAATCTTTTGGCTTTGCCACATTGTTTTCCCAACAAAAAAAGGCCCAAGATTCGTTAAAAATTCAGACGTCTGTCGAGTCTTGCGCATGGTTTGCACAATCGAACTTAAGGGGTACAGTTCTTTGCCGACCAATCCAATAATAAAATCATTATCGTTTTTATCTAATCCATGACAGGCCAGTCGAATGTCATAGGCGTGGCCTGCTTGTCCAAAGGCATTCCCAATAGTGCCATGTTCCATGAGGATCTCTGTCTGTTCTTCCAGGGAGAGTTTTTGGAAGTTCCCAGACCGTCTTAATGGGTACCAAATAGCCCATGGCCAATCTGGATTACAGATGCGTTGAAGAGGCCGAGCCATAAGAACATGTTCAAGATCTGATTCATAACCGACAGAATAGGTGCGTCCCAGCATTGTATAGTCGGGCTTAAAGGTGAGTGAACAAAATGGAGAATGATTAAGCACATTTCGCAAATCAGAAACAAAGAAGTCGGGGCTTTCGTGGGCTGTGAGTAACGCAACGCCGTAGGGATCATTTACGTCTTTATATAACACGGCATGGAAGTCAGTCTGTTTTAAAGCATCAATCAGACCTTGATCATCAGTGGAATCCGTATAGGTTAATAGTTGCAGAAAAAGTCGTCTGTTTAGAGAACAGGGTTCACCCGTCTCTGTTCGGCCTTTTTCGCTAATATCCGTTAGTTCGTTTGGTGGCATGACACTCCGTTAATGTGAAAAAGAGATCTTATCGAGAATATGGATGGGGTCAAGCGGACAAGGACTTTTTATAATAGCGTTTGTAGAACGTTTCCACATTGATCATCTCTCCTTTCCACGTGCGAATAAAAAGGTATTGCGTAACAAGCCATAGAATGAGGAGGGTGTGTTTCCATTTCGAACGTTCTTTCCAACGTCTATTAGAGACCCTTATTCCGCCCCCGAGAAAAATAGGATGTTCTTGTCTTTTTAATCGGATTGAAAACTCTATATCTTCCATAATAGGCATATGGGGGAACCCTCCTAAAGACTTTAACTGATCTCTTCGAACAAAGATTCCTTGATCCGAAAAAATGATACCTACGATACGTGTTCGGATATTGTTGAGTATCGTTATAAAGCGAAGGAAAAGATTGTTTCGGTCAAATGTGCTGCCCACCGCTCCAGCAGATTTTCCGGTCCTGTTTACGGCGTCGATGATTTGTTCTAAACAATTTTGTTCAAAAGACATATCGGCATGCACCAAAAAGAGTATATCGCCTTTCGCTTTCTCGATTCCGGCGCATATTTGAGTTCCACGTCCCCGAGCACTGTGGACAAGGGTGGCCCCCCATTGTTTCGCAACAGGCACAGTCCGGTCCAAAGATCCTCCATCGGATACAATAACTTCTAGGGGCTGAAGAGAAAGCTGTTCGATACTTCTGAAAAAGTGGTGCACCATTTTTTCTTCATTCAAGGTGGGCACAATCATGGAAACGGTTTGGACAGGTGGGTTCTGTTTTTTCCGTTCGGAGATCTTTATAAGGCGATTTCGTATCACCGAAAAGAGAAGAAGTCCGTACACAGGAATATATTCTAAAGCGGTTATCATGTGGAATTCTTTCCACGTACCCGTTGCGTGCATGTTTCCTTGAGACGCAAAGGAAAACGCAAGGGTCCCACAAAAGAGGATCCACGCCGGCGAGGGGACAAAACATAAAAACGGAATGATCCAGGTCAGATACCAAAAGTGTACAGTAGGGGCCAGAAGCAATAAACTGCCGAATCCCCACAAGCTACCTTGTATAGGATCGTCTATTTTATACCGGAAAAAGATGATTAGAAAAAAAAGTGTAAGACCACATACATATGAAGCCAGAGAAAATGAGCCGAGAAACGTTCCTAAGATATAATGAAGTGAGCTATTGAAATGTAGCGTAGTTGTGAATGTATATAGTGTTTCCCCAACTTCTACTAAAGACCCAAAACATAGAAAAGGAATTATGGTGGTCCCTATTAATACCCAGCTATATTTAAGGGTCGTTCGCTGAAACAGGAATGGCCACAGAATACACGCGGTATATTTAACATGAAAACTGAAAGCGGCCATCAGAAACATGGTTTTCCACTTCTTTTTATGAAAGCACCATAAAGTCGTTAACATAAAAAAAATCATTAAAGCATCGAGATGTCCTTCACCCGCAAAAGCGAGCAGAACAACGGGGTTCACTGCATAAAGAAGAGCCCATTTAGGGTGTCCTTGGGTCATTCGGAGAAGAGATAACAAAACAAGAATGCTGCCCATATCGATCAGCGCAAATAGAACTTTAAAGTCAAAAGGACGGGTTGTGATACGTGTAAGAATTGAAAATAAAAGTTCAATACCCGGAGGATAAATGGCTGTTTCCTTAGGATGATTAATGGCGGACCATGAGGCATCTTGAAGATATTTCAATGAGGGATCACTAGGAGAAACCTTATAAGGATTGATTCCTTCAATCTGCACTCGACCTTCCCAAATATAGCGATGGATATCATCCGATGGTTCCATGGGGAGAAAAAGGAGGCGACACACCAGGGCCATCAATAGAACGCCTAGCATGGCGTGATGCTGGAAGGGAAAAAACCGAATGGATAATAGAGCAAAGATGAGGAGGGCTATATGGAAAAGCCCCACCAGCCAGGGAGTCTGGCCAATGGCGCTAATCCTACCCAGCGCCAAGCAGAAAAGAATCGTAGCAAGAACACAACCCCATCCATAGAGTGCAAACTTCCGATGGTGGATTTCGGAATTAAGGACAGGGATCATAAGCGTCTGTTTTACATCAAGGACCCAACTATCTTGTATGGCGATATTCTACGAAAGTATGTATCAGGGACAAAAGGCCTACGCTTGTAAATCCACATGCATAAAGGAAGAGAAATGGACCGATCAAATATTCGCGGAAGTGCAGGTAATAATAAAACGATATGAAGCAATAGATGCCTAAAACGATCTCGATGATAGCCCAATAAGGCATTTTTATAGCGTACTTCACAATAGGATTATCGCCACGCTTTGGGGTTCGTACGAATTCAGAAGATTTTCCAACGATCGCTTCAAAAACAGCGCGACTGTTTGAAATCGCGATTCCGACCCCCATCGTTGATAGATATGGTAAACAACGCAAACGTTTCCACCTTTGTTTATGTAACAAAAATTGTGAAGCGGAATAAAGAATGGAAGGGGATATAGCCGATATAAAAATAATGCCAAAAAGGGTGGTAAAGGTCGCGGGGTGATGACGGAAACGGGTCAGCACAAAGACCGGTAGAGCCATAATCGAAAGCCAAAGCATGACCGGATGAATCAGGTAGTGTGTCATATGAAATACAGACTGAATTTTAGCAAGGAGACTATGGTCTGATTTAAAAACCCGGGGCAAAAGTTTAATCGCTGTCTGGATGGATCCTTTGGCCCACCTAAACTGTTGGGATTTAAATGCGTTGATACTTTCAGGGAGTTCTGCAGGCACTTCATGGTCCCATAAAAAGAAAGGTTTCCAGCCTGCCAGTTGTGAGCGGTAGGATAGATCCATGTCTTCGGTCAGGGTGTCATGTTGCCAGCCTCCACCTTCTTCAATGGCGCGGCGTCTCCAAAGGCCGGCAGTTCCGTTAAAGTTCATGAATAACTTATTCCAGGCGCGAGCGGGCTGTTCAATCGCAAAATGCCCATCAATGCCAATGGCTTGTGCTTGTGTTAAGAGGGAGCGGTTGGCATTTAGATGCCCCCATCGTGCTTGTACGATACCTACTTTTGGGCGAAGCATCATAACCGGAATCGTTTGTTTAAGGAAATCCTTGGGTGGCACAAAATCAGCATCAAAAATGGCAAAATATTCTGCATCGGTTTTTTGCATTCCATTTTCTAAAGCGCCGGCTTTAAATCCTATACGGGGTGCACGTCGAATGACTTCAATACGGTGCCCTTTTCTTTTAAGACTTTCGGCTACTTCATCAATGAGTCTACACGTGTCATCCGTAGAATCGTCAAGAATTTGGAGGGTGTGTTTTTCCAGCGGGTAATCCATGTTAGCCGCAGCATACATAATACGTTTTACGACGTTATATTCATTGTAGACAGGGATCTGTGTGACGACATGAGGCAAGTCGTTTACCGTAAATCTTTCATGAAAGGTTGACCTGATGTCTTCGATTTCGGATGCAATCTGTTTACGACGCCGGAAAAAAAGAACGAGCATGGTATACAAGTTAATACCAAACAATAACAAAATCCCTGCGGGGACAATGTATGTTGCCAATAAGATCAATTCGAATGCTTCTTTCATGACGGACTTAAGGTTGTAAGTGTATTTATTCTATTTTTATCTGATTGAATACCTCTTGGTAGAAGCGATGCATTTTTATCAAAAGCATACATATGGCAAGACAAAACAAATTTTTCTTTTTCCGATGGGTCGACATCTGAGTTAAGATCAATAGTCATAGCGTTAATAATTCTTGTACATCATCCCAAGTGAGTTTTGATGTGACTTGATCATCGTCTGATAAAGTCGCGTTGATAACACGTTGTTTCTTTTTTTGCATCGCCAGCACTTTTTCTTCAACCGTACCTTTTGTGATGAGTTTGATGCTATAGACCGTTTGTGTTTGGCCAATTCGGTGAGCGCGATCCGTGGCTTGATTTTCAACCGCCGGGTTCCACCACGGATCAAAATGAATCACCATATCAGCGCCCGTCAAGTTTAATCCCGATCCACCGGCTTTAAGACTGATTAAAAATAGAGGAATTTCTTTGTCCGTGTTAAACGTTCGGACAACCCTCAAACGTTTTTGGGTAGCGCCATCTAAATAACAATACCTCAAATTTTTAGTTTCGAGCTGCGTCCGGATAATCCGGAGCATGGACGTAAACTGACTAAAGACAAGGATGCGGTGACCTCCATCCATGGCTTCGTTTAATAGCTCAAAAAATAAGTCCATTTTCCCGGATGGATATTCGCTTTTCAAATTAGGTAATTTGAGGAGGTCAAGATGACAACATATTTGTCGTAACCGGAGCAATGTTTTCAGGATTTCCATACGGGACTTTTGAAACCCTTGTTTTGAGACCATGTCATTGATTCGACGCTGTGAAGCGTGCAGCATTTCTGTATATACGTTTTGTTGATCGCCGGTGAGCGAACAGGAGGCCACTCGCTCAATTTTATCAGGTAGATCTTTGGCCACATCTTTTTTAAGTCGACGTAGCATAAAGGGATGAAGTTTGCGTCGCAGCTTAGCCTGTGCTTGTTCTCCTTCAGGTCCGCCTTGTTCAATCGGTGTTTCATAGTTTAACCGAAATACATTGTGTGACGCCAAATATCCTGGCATAAGGAAATCCATAATCGACCATAGATCCGACACGCTATTTTCAATCGGAGTCCCTGTTAACACAAAGCGGTGGTGACTTTTTAAACGTTTTGCAGCCATGGCATTTTGGGTAGACCGATTTTTAATATGTTGGGCCTCATCCAAAATGACGGCGGCAAACTCGTATTCAAGATACTGCTCAATATCGCGTCGAATGAGCGCATAGGATGTAATAGCGATATCTATGTTCTTGATCTGGTCCCATTTGGCATGACGATCAGAGCCACTTAAGGTTAAGACGTTTAGATCAGGGACAAAGCGTGCGGCTTCTTCTGCCCAATTATCAACCAGGCTTGATGGGCCGACAATCAATATCGGCTTCCCCTTTGCGTGGGGATGTGTTCGTTGTGTTTGGATCCAGGCTAATGTCTGTACTGTTTTTCCGAGTCCCATTTCGTCCGCAAGAATGCCCCCAAACATGTTGTTTTCTAAAAAGCGTAGCCAATATACGCCTTCTTTCTGATAGATTCGCAAGGTATTTTCTAACGTCGGTAAAAGTTCGATCGGTTCAATAGCTTGTGTTCGGTTTTGTTGGGTTGCCTTTGATTGCCAGGAAGGCGTTGTTTCTACGTCTATACCATCTAATGCATCCAAAGAGGTTTTGACATAAGCCGAATAAATCTCGTTTAACTTAAACGTTCCAGGGTGTGTGCCTTCGCCACTCGAACAATCCTGAAATACATCTTTCGCCGTGTTAATGGCATCGGCGTCGAGAAGAACGGTACGCCCATTTTTCTCTATATACGATTCTCCTTTAAGGAGTGCGCGTTGAATTTCATTCTCTGAAAGACTTTGTCCTTGTCCGTTTTCGTAATCAAATCCGACCTCAAACCATCCCGCCGTCGTAGAATCGTTTACATGAACAATGGGGGTAGCAAAGTCCAGCGTATCCATATGTGTTTCGATAAGACCTGTTAGTTCGACCTTCCACCCTTTACGTCGCAATTGAGGAAAGCCACTTCCTAGAACATTCAACACGTCTCTACATCCAATGATCGGTTCAAGTGCGTCGCCCTTTTCTCCAGCAAAACCGATGGGGGCCAGTTGTTTGAGACCTTGTTTTTCTTTTTCTAGATTGCGGACCGTATAGCGAAAAAAATCGTCAGGGTCCGGACATGAAAAATCGCCTGCGGCCTCTGCTTTTCCCGCTGTGAGCATGGTATCTCCATATTGGGCATAGAGCGTTCCCGATAAAGAAGCAGGACTTCCCTGAACAACCAATCGAAATAGGGGGGTAGCGGGTTCGATGGTAAAGAGATCTATTGAAAGCTCCGTTTCAATCGATATGTATTGTTCCAGTAAAGGGAACTCTGTGCTCATAAAACGGGGAATAGACGGGCGTTCTACTGTTATCGGTTTCTCGTAAATCGTGTGCAATGGAGTGGGTAGAAGGCTCGCAAGGGGCCAAAAATGGTTTGCATGGTAAAGCCAACCTGTCTTCCCCGATAAGAGATATAAAGGAGTGGTGTGTGGGTCCATAAAAGGGAGCTCGGTATGAATGTTCAGAATCAATTCTCCGGTTTTGTGATCTAAATCAATTCGAAGGATAGAACTCATTTTAGAAGTGTTTACCGTAATCGGTATCCCATGGTTTTGGTCATATATGTGTTTGCCAACATGCAAGTTGAGTAAATTAATAAAATCAGCGTGCTTGACTGACAGAGCTCCTTTCGTTGGACCTTCTGAGATGTCTTCTAATACAAATAGAATCGCTTCATCTTGAGGGGTAAAGCTCAGAGGGATGTCACATGGAATTTTGTCGAGATATTCGGTTTGATTATTATATTTTGCTTTAGCATGTATATGGACGTATCCCGCACAGAGATCTTTGTTCCAGTTTTCCGTGAGTACGAGATGAAGTGTTGCGGGCGTTGCGCCAGGGGTATTTTGTGGGACGCGTTCCAGATATTGGGTTTCGTCCATTTCCGCAATACGTTTAGTTCGGCGTATTTCTTCATGAGCTTTACGATGGCGTTCTGGGTCTGTATGACGTCGAATCAATGTTAGGGCTAGCGCAATGACATGTGTACAGATGATTCCTCGATCCCTGTTATCGCGACAAGGACATTGGTTACTAACACTTCCATCGGGTAACAGTTCAAATTGACTCGCAATACTTCGGTCACCTCGTTTAAGAGATCCGCTAATGATGGGATGCGTGTACTCGACCCATTCAACGTACCCATTATGAAACAAGTTTTTGCCTTCATAAAAGATTCGAGGTCCACTCCAGTTTTTCAGCATGTGTTGGGTGAACGGAAGCTTTTTGTATGTTTTCACTGAGCTTTGCATATCTAAAAGTCTGACAACAAAAAATTATCTGAACATATCAACTCTTACGGGCGGTTTCCAAGAAAGAATTGAATCTAGCCCGGATAATTTTTCAGGGGGTAGATGAATGGACGTAACGCTGTGTAGGTAGAGAGCCTGGGGTTTCAGCCCCAGGAAGACATCACCAAAAAGATTCTGTGCCTGTGCCCTGTAGGGGCACTGTTTTTGCATCTATTGCTTCTGATCAACCCGCGTCCCTTCAGAACGCAATCAAACTTATTCTTTATTCATTCCTGGGGTTAAAATCCCAGGCTGTATGCCTTTGTCCCTTTGGGACAATCCATATCCCTCGAGCTGGAAGTTTCTATACATTGAACTATCTTACGATCATGCGACCATAGCTTTTTGACCAAACAGGCCCTTAAGGTTCCTTGCAGCGAATCATGTAAAAGCGAGCCGTGTTTGTCGTCTGGCTCATAGGCGATCATGCTGCTTCCAACTCCGGTTTGAGCCATAACCGGTGGCATAATCTGATTTGTCCAGGCATTGAGACCATCCATAAGATTTTCCGTGCAGACCACCAAATACGTATTACTGCGCATAACCGTAAACATAATGCCTATACTATTCGATGGGGTTACAAGCAAATCAGTAACCCGTGCAGGATACAATGAGCAGGACCCTTCGGCTTTCCAGAACCCGTTTTGACTACTCTCATTCAGAATATTTGTGGAGATAAGGGTAAAACCGGACTGTCCCAGGGTCCCTTCAAGTTTGATATTCCCATTCGTTGCATAGCTGATTCCTCCACTATTCAAACTTTCGTATTCAATAGTAAAATTACCTCCAGAACGGATTCCTCCTGCCCAAACCGATATCATGAGAGAAGGTATTAGCAGGCCTATGGACAGCTTTCTTATTTGTTTGAATGAAACCATCTCATGACTCTTTTACGGCGCTACGGCCATCCAATTAACCTGCACACGAGAAGGGGTTGTCCCTTCCATGCGCACATATTTTAGGTCCCTATCTATACCATTGATATAGCTGATAGCCGGTTCTCCATTGACAATGGTCATAGAGGTATAGGTGCCTACGCTTCCATCATTATCCACGGTAACAGGCGGGGCCCAGGAAGTGCCATCTGCATCTAATGCCTTGATATACACTTCAGCGCACTATTTGAGTAATCATAATAACTAACCGCCGGGGCTCCATTGACGATGGCGAGTGAGGTATAGGAACCTACTACGCCGTTGGTATCAAGAGGAATAGCCGCAGCCCAAAACACACCATTGGAGTCGCTAGATCTAACATATTTTAAATCGCCACTTTGGTAATAGCTGATGGCTGGATTCCCGTTAACGACGGCTAAAGAGGCATATTGGCCCCCACTCGTAATGGCAGTCGGTGCATCAAACCAAAAATCGCCCCAGAAATCGCTAGCTCTTTTGTACATCAAATTGCCAGTTTGATAAAAACTAATGGCGGGCCTTCCATTCACCAGTGCTAGGTCGGCGTGCTGTCCACTGCTTCCAGTATACACGGTAGGCTGCCATGAAGTGCCGCTTGTATTTGAGGCTCTCCTGTATTCTACCCCATAGTTAATGGCAGGTCTGCCACCCTGGATAATTAATGTGTTATAAAGGCCTCATCCAGTATCGAGGGTTATCGGTGTTCCCCATAAAGCTCCGTTGCCATCATTGGCTTGGACAAATTTTAAACCTTCATATTGGTCATGATAACTGATAGCAGGTCTTCCATCCACAACGGCTAGCGAGCAATTTCCCCCCGTACCAGACCCCACACTTTCGATAAGCTGAGCGGAGCTCCAGGTCGTGCCATCAGCATCGTTGGCACGCACGTACCATAACCCGTTTCCGGCCTGAAAGCTAATGGCCGGATTCCCACTAACGACCGCCAGTGAAGTATATTTCCAATTGTTATAGTTGGTGTTAACCGCTCTCGTTATTTTCACCACATTTTCCGTAGCCGTTACCTGAACCTTGAATTGACTCGTGGTTGTGCTGAGAACAAACGGTTGTGCGCTAACGCCTGCCAACGACGAAGTGGTCTATGCGCTTAAAGTTACGATAGGGGTTTGGCTAAACGGGGGGTTGAAATCAACTGAAAAGGTGAGGTCGCAGTTAATGAATCCATCACAGGTAAGGTTTGTGAATCCTGACAGAACGCTCGAGCTTCCTAACGTATTACCCAAACTGCTCAGATCGACCACATTCGTACTGCCCCCATCGATAATTTCTAATACATTATTACTATTAAGATTGATGCTCGTGATTAATTCATTGGTCGAATTAGTGTCCACATTATTAAATAGGCTGCTCAAATCAACTATATGGGTGCCACCAGCGTCGACAATTTCTAAACTCGTACCGTTTAGGGATACTGCATTCACGAGTAACTCCGAGGCATCAAGCCCATCTATTTGATCCGCATTCATCGCGTAAGCGCTGCTCACGATTTTCTGTGCGGGTAACATTTCAGAATAAGTTCCGCTGGTGGCACTGCTAAACCATATGCGTAGGTATAATTCATTTCCATTACTGAAAATGTCAGGGTCAATAGGGATCATAGGACTTGCGCCGAGCGTGGTGCTAAACGTCCCATTAAAAATTCTATTTGTCATAAAGCCTATGGGTTCCCCTGATAGGGTTCCGTCATGCGACCAGTAATTCGTTGTACTGGTAAGATCCGATATCGCAAATTTAAAAAATCCATTTCTCCTAAAGGGAAGATCATTAATAAGAATCTTTTCTTGGTAGTCAAGCTCGGGTGTAGGATTTGCGGATGCCACCTGTATCAGCAATATAAAAACAGCGGCTATTTGTGTAATCTTCTTCATACAATGCTCCATTTTTTCACTTCGTGTTAAATTTTGTATACAAGCACCTGGATCCGTCAGTTAAACGTGGGATTTCTGTGCGAATGCTTTGAAGGCAAAAGGTTGCAAAAAAACGCAGGCGCACCCGCTGGGTGCGCCTGCGTTTTTTTGCAACCTTTTGCCTTCAAAGCATTCGCACAGAAATCCCACGTTTAACTGACGGATCCAGGCCATATTCTAGATTTACGGGAGCGAATCCTCTCATCGTATGATTCGAAGGAAGGCGCCCGAGAAGACATCGCAAAAAGATATAAAGTCTCGCTGGGAATGGTCAAAAAGCTCCTGCAACAGCGTAGAGATACCGGAGATATTCGTCCCCGTCATCATGATTTAGGACGAAAACCAATGATTTTGGATCATCACCGTCAAATCCTAAGAAGCCTGTTAAAAAAGCGCCAGATATGACGTTGCGCGAATTGCGTACGGAGGTTGAACTTGGACTGCTCATTGGTTGGCATTCATTACACCCTTGTGGCTCTGAAGCTAACATATAAAAAAAGACACTCCGAGCCAGTGAGCAGGACCGCAAAGATGTAAAGCAAGCCCGTGAAGAATCGGGCCAAGGTCTTTTGAAAACGTCGCGCAAAAAGCTTGTTTTTTTGGACGAGGCTGAAGCAAAAACAAATATGACCCGTTTATATGGTCGTAGTACCCAAGGCCAACGAGTATACGATAAAGCAACTCATGGATGGAAAACAACGATGATATTATCGTTGCGTGACGATGGTTCTACCGCTTGTATGATCATTGCAGGAGCGATAAATGCAGAGATTTTTCCTATGTCCGCGAAGTCTTCCTGGGGTTGAAACCCCAGGCTCTATGCCTACACAGCGTTGCTGTGATGGTGGAAGGCCCCTGTCGTCATTGGGAACAGTCTAATTTGACCCTAACTCGCCAATTTAATTTTGGAGGAGTACTAGGATGACCTGAATCCGCTAACGTTACGGCACGTCAGGAAAAACAAAACGGTAAAAGCGGCGCGGTGCATTACTTATTATTATAGCCGCATCCGTGCTAATAAGTAGACTATTGGTTGACCGCAGATTAATCCTATCTGTAACATCCAACCACACACCTGATCCCGTCAGATCGGCATCGGATTTGTATTGCAAATTGTATAAAACATTATCTATTGCAACATTGTCTGCTACCATCACCGTCCCATCAGGCAAGATCTGAACATCTGTAATAATCACAGCAATACTATTGGATGAAAAATATGTAGGAGCCTCTATCAGACCAACATCTACATCCAGATTAGGCACACCTCCATTTAATGTGAAGCTGGCACTGAATCCTGTATTTGTATTCACATCACTATCTATAGTTCCATCACCACCTGCACCTTCTGGGCTAAAGAAGAAATGTACAGGGAGCGTCACTTCAACGAAGTAACTCCCTGCGACCAAATTACTAAAGAGATATCCACCGGCTGAACACCCGTTGTGTTCGTCGCAATACTATTACTCGTCACACCATCATGAAGAATAACTGTTATGTTTTGGCGGCCAGGTTCATTCGTTGTATAGATGCCATCGGCATTTAAATCTTCCCACACAAGGTTACCGATCGACGAAGATGCGCCCTTCGGAGCGGGCAACCCGCCAAATATGGCATCAATCGTGGCGATTGAGTTGGGAATCCCATCGAGTTCATCATCCGTCACATCATCAATTATACCATTGGTATCGGCCACATTTAGAGACGGATCCACTCCAGCTTGAGAATTGTAATATCAAATGCCCAAAAGAAGATATTGTAAAACAGGAGTGTTCCATGCCGAAATCTTCTAGATTTAAAAACTCGACAGAAGACAAAAAAAGGAGAAAGACATGGAACAAATCAAGAGTAGTATTCATCCCCGAAAAGGCAAGCATTTGACACAGAAAGAACGGATCATGATTGAAACAATGCTCAAAAACCCAGGACGTCCTTTAGAGATAGCCAGCTATCTGAGAAGGCATCGTCGAACCATAGAGCGCGAAATCAAACGTGGGGAGGTAGAGCATTTCGATACAGAGCTGCGAAAGAAGAAAGCATACAGCAGTGATCGAGCCCAGGAACTTCATGATCTAAATGCGACGGCTAAGGGACCTGAGCTTAAGCTTGGAAAGCATCATGAAACAGCCGTGTTTATCAGCGAGCACATTCTTGTTCACAAACGCTCACCCGATGTGGTTGCTCCTTTGCTTAAACAAGAGCAGAGACCTGCAGCGGTGAGTACAAAAACGCTGTATACCTATATTGACCAAGGTCTCATCCCGGGGGTGAGCAACGAGTCCCTATGGGAAAAACGAAAACGGATAAAACGAAAAAGACGTGCTATTAAGCGGGTTAAAAAGCAACATGCCCGAAGGACCAGTATCGAAAAACGACCTAAGACCGTAGAAAAACGCGAGGAATCTGGGCACTGGGAATTGGATTTGATCGTCGGCGGAAAAGGAACTTCAAAACCGGTTTTAATGACGTTAGTAGAAAGAAAGACCCGAGTGCTAAGGGTGAGAAAACTTTCGGATAAAACACAGGCATCGGTTCTGCAGGCCCTCAAAGCGATCGAAAGATCGATGGGAGTTGGCCCATTCAGATCGATGTTCAAGTCGATTACAGCCGATAACGGGAGCGAGCTTCTCGACGTGGAGCAGATGGAACGTTCCGGATTTAGCAAAAAGAGATGTGTTAAACTCTATTATGCTCACCCGTATTCTTCCTGGGAACCAGGCTCCAACGAAAATGCCAACCGTATGGTTTGTCGTTTCGTCGCCAAAGGAGACAACATCGGAAAACATACCATCGACCGTATTGGTGAGATTGAAAAATGGATTAACAACTATCCTCGCAAGATCCTAGAATACAAACCCGCACAGGAGTGTTTCGATTTGGAGATCGCCGCATAAACAGAAGCTCTCAGGTCCATTTTTTGCGGCATTTAATTTTACAATCCACCGATCTGGAATCCTATCATTATCACTATCGATCTCGGTATAATCAGGGTTCGTATCACTATCTGCATCCGGCAACGGTGAACTGCCAGCATCTCCAAACGTGGGTAGACCATCTACTGAATCTTGAATTCCATCTCCATCGGTGTCAGGACCGTCTACCACTCCATTATCGTCGGCATCGATTCCACCCACGGCAACGGCACCGCCTTCGATAAAATCACTGATCCCATCATTATCACTATCTAGATCTTTGTAATCAGCTGGGCCCAAACCATCCGTATTCGGCAACGGCAAGGGCGTTCCAGTGGTTATTTCTCCAGGGCCGGTTTCACTATCTTGGTCATCGACCGCGTCGTCTAGTCCATCGTTATCCACATCGGTGGTTGGATCCTGCTGACCATCTCCATTGGTGTCAGTCCCGCCTCCTTCAACCACATCATTAATCCCATGATTGTCACTGTCTAGATCCAGGTTATCCGGAATCCCATCTCCATCGGTGTCTCCGGTTCCTTCGGTCACATCCGGGATCCCATCATTATCATCATCTAGATCCCTGATGTTCGGCACTCCATCTCCATCTTTGTCTGGCCCGGGTAATCCTCCAAACGCTACATCATTGGTATCAATGGAGTTGGGAATTCTATCGGGAACGGGTTCGCCATCGGTCACATCGTCTATCACTCCATTGGTATCCGCCGCATCCAAGGTCGGATCCACTCCAGCCTCGGTCAAATCAGGCACCCCATCATTATCACTGTCGATCTCGGTATAATCAGGATTGGTATCGCTGTCGGCATCCGGTAACGTCGAGCTGCCCGCATCTCCAAAGGTGGGTAAAGCATCTACGGAATCTTGGATCCCGTCCCCATCACTATCAGGGCCGTCTACCACTCCATCATCATTGGTATCAATCGAGTTCGGGACTCCGTCAGGAATCGGTTCGGTATCTGTCACACCGTCTATCACTCCGTTGGTATCCGCCGCGTCCAAGGTCGGATCCACTCCAGCCTCGATTAAATCGGGTACCCCATCATTATCACTATCCGTCTCGGTATAATCAGGATTAGTATCACTACCGGCATCTCCGAACGTGGTCAAACCATCTACGGAATCTTGGATCCCGTCCCCATCACTGTCAGGGCCGTCTACCACTCCATCATCATTGGCATCTACGCCTCCGGCTCCTGCGGATCCCCCTTCGATAAAGTCACTGATCCCATCATTATCACTGTCTAGATCTTTGTAGTCGGTTGGGCCTAACCCATCCGTATTTGGCAGAGGCAAGGGTGTTCCACCTGTTACTTCGCCTACGCCGCTGCCACTGTCTTGGTCATCGACCGCATCGTCTAAGCCATCGTTATCCACATCCGCGGTCGGATCTTGCTGGCCATCTCCGTTGGTATCGGTACCCCCTCCTTCTAACACATCATTGATCCCATCGTTATCACTGTCTAAATCTAAGCTGTCTGGAATCCCATCTCCACACGAATGTTCGGGATGCCATCTCCATCTTTGTCCGGCGCAGACAAACCTCCAAACGCAAGATCGTTCGTATCGATTGAGGTGGGAATTCCATCGAGTTCATCATCCGTCACATCGTCTATCACACCATTCGTATCGGCCACATCTAAGCTTGGGTCCACTCCTGCACCACAAGCGTTCTGGAACGTTAAGTTATTGAGGTAATTACATTCTAAAATGGTGGTGATCGGAAAGTCCGCTGCACTGTACGGTCTAGCCACACTGCCATCATCGTTGACCACGACATACAAATCAAATGGGGCATTGGTGATAGCTAGGGCAACCTGCACCGAAGCCGAACCACCCGCTGCAATCACTGAACCAACGGGTGACACAGCCAATAAATTAGCAGAAACAGCGATTGGATTATTGTCATAGAAGGCCATCGGCATGTTTGAGGGAGTACTCGCACTTCCAACATTTTGAATGGTTAGGTTTGCCACAAGGCTCGTTGGGCAACCTGCATTATCAAGACTTGTAATTGTTACCGTAACATCTGCCGCAGCAATAACACCGGTACCTCCGCTTGCTGTAAGATGAAATTCCACCGCATTGAAAGAAGGTTGAACACCGTATGTATTAAGCTCATTTCTTCCAGAACCAGGCGGAAATTGAACGGCGATATCTTGTTCTGTTGCTGGAATTGTTAGATCATCATTAACATTTACATAACGATATCCGCGTTGGTTCCATAGATTACGAGCACTCTGCCATGCATCATTGGTTGATTCATAAACTCTGAGAGGTGCTTCAATCACAAAACCGCCAAGAGCATCTCCTGCGAGAATGATTTCAACCTGGCCGTCGTTATCTGAATCAATAACAAGAGGACCTTCTGTTAACGTTCCAGAACCAGATGGAATGGTACTAAGATTCACCGGTGGATTCACATTTTCCATTTATGATCCGTAAATTCAGTTCGCCCCTATAAAGAATTTCCATAACACCGTCATTATCTAAATCATAGGCAGAAGCTCTGGTAATACCCGATGCATCTGTGCTGGCAAAGGACCACTGTTCGAGTGGGTGATTTAGATTGAAAGAATAGACGGTGTTAGCCGTGATAAAAACGACCTCAGAAAGATTGGTAAATCCATCTTGTGTATCATCATAATAATTGGCAATGGGAGATATGGCATGCGCCGGCAAGGCTCCAGAGAATGCGACAATCCCGTTCCTTCTAAATAATGATTGCTGTTTTTTAGGACTCCAAATGTAGAAGTTAGCTGTATCCGCATACGCCACTTCAAGGTCTGATGGGTCTCCGTCAAGGTCTCCCACACCGGCAGGCCCATCCGATCCAGCAGGTACAGCGGGATCAATTACATTCAGATTTCTCACCACTGAAATCATGCCAAGACTTATATCAAGACCATAAATTACGGATCCGGCTACGATCTCTTTACCCTGACATAGAGAACTTCCACAATCTGCCTCGCTTAAGATATCAACCACTACGATATCTGCTTCTTCTGTGTTGAGCAAATCCACTTTACCAAATGGAGCTAGGCTACCTCCCCCAACCACTCAGACAAGATTGGTCCCTTGAATTTCGAAAACGTCATTTCCGATAATAACTTCAGCGCTTCCGTTTTCATCAACATCAGCAATACGAGGGGAGCCACCCGGAGTATCCGTTGGCTGATCAGATTTATATTCAAATACGGTTGTGCTACCGCCTGTATGCGGAAGAATATAAACATCTCCCGAACTATGAACCACGACAATTTCAGCCGTACCATCTTTATCAAAGTCAGCAATAGCAGGCTCAGTAGTTCCTAGGTTACCTGCACCCGGCTTGGGAGGAACCGCAATGTCAACCGTTGAATCGCTCCAGTCAGAACCATCGGCCTCCAAGATATAGTAACCGGCTGGATTAGCGCCACCCACCATTACAATAATCTCAGGCCGACTATCACCATCCAAATCTCCTGCAACAGGACCTACAACACAACTCACATTAAACGTAGAAAAGATACTGTTTTGAATACCCGGAGCAAGCGTAGGGACAGGAACGGTACAGGTAGGAGCCACCGTGCAATCGGAATCAAACCCATCAACATACCCATCAAATCATCGTCGAAGCCGTTCGTACAGTTTTCGGGTCCAGCAATACCAATAATCGCCGATGATGTATTATCTGCTGTGTTCGTATCGGATTCTCCGTTCAGTACAACCATAGCGCTATTCACAACAAGTCCATCACCTGACGCGGTTACCGTAATCTGTAGATTCGTGCTGACTCCAACCCCCAGATTGATATTCGTCCATAAACCTGCGCTGCTGTCATAATCATTCGGAATAGCCGACACAAATGTTACATCAGCGGGCAAACTATCCGTAACCACAACGCCAGAAACAGAACTTGGCCCATTGTTGGTGACCGCAAGGGTATAGACGAACGTGTTGCCTTGAGTTACTACACTGCTACTCGCTGTTTTGGTCAAGGACAGATCGGCGAACACCGCGCCAAATGAGAAAAATTCGCCATCATTGAGATCTAACGTGGTAGACAAATAGGTGCCGTCATCGGTAAGAGGATATAAGGTTATCGATCCATTGGGGAACGTGCTTAAGCTACTGACATATAAGAGATTCACTCCAGCCGGCACCGCTGATTTAGTCAACCTTAATGTAACCGTTCCAACGGTTCCGTTTTCTGAGACCGACCAGACTTGCGGCACACGTGTGTTTGGGTTTCCATTGGCCGCAGCTGTCAATCCTGCTAAACCTGCATTATCATGCCCCCAGGTCATGTAGAAGGCATCCGCGGAAAAGATACCTGTATTGGACAGCAAAACTACCTAACGCCATGGCCACTACATCGGCATTCACCGATTGAGATTGTTTCTGATTGAGAGCGCTCGCATCATCACGAGCAATACCAGCTATGTTGTTGGTATAAGCACCCGACACAGTACGAACTATTGTACCGGCAGAATTTACATAATGGTGGGGCAAGGTTTGTCCATATTTAATCGCAAGATATGATTCAATTCGACCGGTCTCATTACTCACATCATTGCTTAAATCCAGGTCTCCTAAATAAATAATGAATTCAGCCATAGCTCCATGAAAAAATTGATTCTGTGGAACCCCAGCATCGATATAATCGCCAAGCACTAAAAGGAGGTTTTCGCCTCTAGCAGCGCCGACGCTTGATTCGGTTGCAATACTGACCCCATCTCTTTTTATCTGTTGAAGACTAGAACCCGCACTCGATATGAGCGTCCACACCTGATACCCCCCTTGTAAGATTCCTGCAGAACTCGCTTGCACAAGGGCAGAACCTGTAATAAACGGACCAAAGTTATAGGCCGTACCAACGGAATATGTAAAAAGCTGCATAAATGTACCAGAACCCACCTCAAGAAAAAATCGTCTGATTGTATTGTCAATCGTATCTGTGCGAAGCACGATATAGGCATGCATATTGTTATGAGTTCCCGACCCCATAATCCCATCCACATCCTGTAACCGATCACTTGAAAAATCGACCAAAGGATTAAAGTTAATATCACTCGAAAGCAATGCCGGATCGTTTGCAGGTAAATGTTCGGACATATCATTTCCACTTGAACTCTGGTCAGCCCAAAGGGTTACCTCACCGGAAGCATTGGTTGTGATACCTGTATCGGCCCTCAGCCAAATCGCAAGGTTTGGCGAAACACCGCCCGGGGCTTGGGCAAAAGAGGAAGGAAGAAGATAAGAGAATAAAAGCAGGAGCAAAAACCCTAAACCATAATGCCTTCGGCCACAGACCGATCCGCCTTTCAACATATTACGCATGGCGGAAATGGCTAAGGAAGGCTGAGGACGGAGAATATGAGCGTGTGGGCTTGTGGGCGTATGGGCACACAGGCTGCTGCGGCATGACGGGGAAAAGACGGCAAACCATCTAAAGAAAAAGCGGTGGTTAACCACCGCACTGCATACTCAATCCAACCTGCTTTCTGGATTTTACGTTGATCTTTCATTATAAAGGCTTCTTAACTTATCTTGTGTGATTTTCAATATCCTCAAGTAGTATTTTTTGTAAGACGAACTGAAACAACAAACAAAGTCAAGGTAAATAATGAAACAAAACTTTAAGGCGAAGCCAATGGCGGAAAAGATAATCTGAGCACTACAGCAACACTTAACGAGAACTGTATGCTATCACCTGAGCCTCTTGCAAAACAACGTCACAAGACGCGTTATTGTTTATCCATTCGTTCTGAAAAGGCTCCTATGTACAAAATATTCGAATTTTGAATTTCGTTACGGCTATACTGCGCTAGGATACTCGCGGCAACCGGGAATCGATTAGTCCACAAGCTGTCGAAGATCGGCCGTGGCAAAAAATCTTCAATCCGCAGTCTGCAATCCGAAATCGATTCTCTTGTTCTCCAACAATCCGCAATCTCAAATCCGCAGTCCGCAATCATCTAGTCCATGCATGAACATGAGTAAGCACATTGGGAGGGAACACAACATTAACCGTTGGTGGATTGTAAAATTAAATGCCGCAAAAAATGGACCTGAGAGCTTCTGTTCATGCGGCGATCTCCAAATCGAAACACTCCTGTGCGGGTTTGTATTCTAGGATCTTGCGAGGATAGTTGTTAATCCATTTTTCAATCTCACCAATACGGTCGATGGTATATTTTCCGATGTTGTCTCCTTTGGCGACGAAACGACGAACCATACGGTTGGCATTTTCGTTGGAGCCTGGTTCCCAGGAAGAATACGGGTGAGCATAATAGAGTTTAACACATCTCTTTTTGCTAAATCCGGAACGTTCCATCTGCTCCACGTCGAGAAACTCGCTCCCGTTATCGGCTGTAATCGACTTGAACATCGATCTGAATGGGCCAACTCCCATCGATCTTTCGATCGCTTTGAGGGCCTGCAGAACCGATGCCTGTGTTTTATCCGAAAGTTTTCTCACCCTTAGCATTCGGGTCTTTCTTTCTACTAACGTCATTAAAACCGGTTTTGAAGTTCCTTTTCCGCCGACGATCAAATCCAATTCCCAGTGCCCAAATTCCTCGCGTTTTTCTACGGTCTTAGGTCGTTTTTCGATACTGGTCCTTCGGGCATGTTGCTTTTTAACCCGCTTAATAGCACGTCTTTTTCGTTTTATCCGTTTTCGTTTTTCCCATAGGGACTCGTTGCTCACCCCCGGGATGAGACCTTGGTCAATATAGGTATACAGCGTTTTTGTACTCACCGCTGCAGGTCTCTGCTCTTGTTTAAGCAAAGGAGCAACCACATCGGGTGAGCGTTTGTGAACAAGAATGTGCTCGCTGATAAACACAGCCATTTCATGATGCTTTCCAAGCTTAAGCTCAGGTCCCTTGGCCGTCGCATTTAGATCATGAAGTTCCTGGGCTCGATCACTGCTGTATGCTTTCTTCTTTCGCAGTTCTGTATCGAAATGCTCTACCTCCCCACGTTTGATTTCGCGCTCTATGGTTCGACGATGCCTTCCCAGATACTGGCTATCTCCAAAGGACGTCCTGGGTTTTTGAGCATTGTTTCAATCATGATCCGTTCTTTCTGTGTCAAATGCTTGCCTTTTCGGGGATGAATACTACTCTTGATTTATTCCATGTCTTTCTCCTTTTTTTGTCTTCTGTCGAGTTTTTAAATCTAGAAGATTTCGGCATGGAACACTCCTGTTTTACAATATCTTCTTTTGGGCATTTAATATTACAATTCTCATACCCTGTAAAGAACTCTCTTTGACATAGCGCGTGCGCTGAATTATATTTTTGAGCATAGAGATGGGGATGTATTCTATACAATGACGTGTTAACGTTTGTTCAAAAATCCATTTGGAGTTAGGTCGTTTGATGAATGATGAATCTGCCTTTTTCAGTTTAAAACCAGGATGCCATCTGCATGGCGAAGAATATATGATCGCGTGTAATGTCTGCGGAAATGAGTTTTGTGCTCAGTGTTCCCGAAATGCAAAAATGTGTCCTGAGTGTTTAGAACCCAGTAGCGATTACGATACCAAAGAACCTGACTTCGAAGATGTTCGTGACCTCAAAGCATTAATCGGGGAGGATGAAGAAGTTGAAAAGTTACTAGAAGACGAAGATGAGATTCCTCCTGAAGATCTTGTAGACAAAGAAGATCTTGAGAAAGAATAGTTATGAGGGATCAACTTCTCTAGTGCGAAAATATCTTCACCTGAAAACAAATCTGGAAATCAAACCGTGGCAGAAACTCCTATGATGAGTCAATACCAGCAGATACGAAGCCAAGTATCTCCAGACACCATTCTTTTTTTCCGGCTAGGCGATTTTTACGAAATGTTTTTTGATGATGCCAAAAAAGCCTCTCAAATTCTCGACATTGCGTTGACGAAAAGAAACAAGATTCCCATGTGCGGTGTTCCCTTCCATGCCGCAGAAACGTATCTCTCCAAGCTTATTCGCGGGGGGAAAAAAGTCGCTATTTGTGAGCAGATTGAAGACCCTTCTGCCGCAAAAGGCATTGTTCGACGTCAAGTAACCCGCATTGTAACTCCGGGTACCGTTCTGGAAGAAAATGTGCTAAAGTCAGAACAAAATAATTATTTGACTGGACTGTGTCCAAATGGTCAAACATACGGGTTAGCCTGGCTAGACCTGTCAACCGGAACCTTTTGGATAGAAGAGGTGAGAGAACTTTCTGCGGTTCAAGATAATCTGACTCGTTACAGTCCTTCTGAATGTATTCTTCCGGAGAAAGATGCAGCAAACCCTGCCTTTCAATCCTTATTTGCGAGCAGTCCCTTGACTTTACTCACAAAACACGACGATTGGGTCTTTGAATATGACGCTGCGTTTGATCTGTTGACTCGACATTTTGGTGTGCATTCACTCGATGGCTATGGGTGTAGTGAATGCCCGGTAGGTGTTCGAGCCGCCGGAGCGATCCTTCACTATATCTCTAGTGAGCTCCATCGGCAAGTTGAGCATATTCGTTCGATCCGAACAAAGAGGGCTCAGGATGCTGTCCTCTTAGATGAATCTACTTTGAGTCACTTAGACATTTTACCGGACCGAGGGGGACGAGATCAGGCCGCCTCACTGCTGCGCGTATTGGATTCGACCCAGACGGCGATGGGGAGTCGGTTCATGCGCGAATGGTTGATACGGCCACTGGCCACTATTCACGAAATCAATAAGCGACATAATGGGGTCGAAACGTTTACACGTAATCGGACACTGTTAAACGATTTGCGAGAAATCATGTCCACCGTGAAAGACGTGGAACGCCTCATTGCGCGTTTAAGCGCTGGCAGTGGAAATGCGCGGGACCTCAACGCGATGTCCCAGTCTCTGGCTGCTTTTCCCAAAATCAAAAAGATCGTTGAAGGTTCTTCAACAGACCTTGCCGAGTTAGGAGAAGGGATTTGCCTTTTTCCTGAACTATGCGTGCTTATGGATCGTGCCATAGAAGACGAACCTCCGGTAGTTTTGAAAGAGGGGGGGCTTATTCAAAAAGGGTTTCATAAAAAACTAGACGATTTACGCGAAGCCGCGACTGAAGGACGACGTTGGATCGCTGCATTCCAAAAAAGAGAACAAGAACGTACGGGTATTAAAACCCTTAAAGTTCGTCACAACAAAGTGTTTGGGTACTACATTGAAGTGACAAAAGCCTATGCATCCCATGTTCCTGACGACTATACGCGAAAACAAACCTTGGTGAACGCAGAACGTTACATCACCCCTGAACTAAAAGAATATGAACAAAAAATTATGGGGGCCCATGAACGGGCCGTCGAGTTGGAATATGAACTTTTCACCGAAATACGGAGTACCGTTGTTCAAGAAACTGATCGTATACAGAAAACCGCTCATCATCTTGCTCAACTCGACGTATTAGCGGCTTATGCTGAACGCGCATTAAGCTTGCGCTATGTTCGACCTCACATGACGGATGAAACCAAAATCGATATCCAAAATGGTCGACATCCCATCGTCGAAAACATATCAAACGCAGAACCGTTTGTTCCCAACGATATGGTGCTAGACGGATTAGAAAACCAGATTATCCTCATTACAGGACCTAATATGGCTGGAAAATCAACCTTTATACGCCAAGTTGCGCTTCTAGTCATCATGGCCCAAGCTGGCAGTTTTATTCCCGCCTCATCGGCCACCATTAGCGTGGTCGATCGTGTGTTTACACGTGTGGGCGCCAGCGATGATTTAGCGCGAGGAAGAAGTACCTTTATGGTAGAAATGCAAGAGACCGCCAACATCCTTAACAACGCAACCCATAAAAGTCTCATCGTTTTAGATGAAATTGGTCGAGGTACGAGCACCTTTGACGGAATTAGTATTGCCTGGGCGGTGGCAGAATATCTTCATAATCATCCACCCGTAAAAGCCAAAACACTCTTTGCCACACATTATCACGAACTAACCGACTTAGCTCTGACGCTGCCCGGCATCAAAAACTACAATGTATTGGTTCAAGAAAAGAAAGACCAAATCGCTTTTCTTCGGAAAATTGTTCCGGGGGCCGCAGACAAAAGCTATGGTATTCAGGTCGCCCGTTTAGCAGGTCTTCCGCTAGAAGTCATTAACCGTTCTAAAGAGATCCTTGCCAATTTAGAAGAAGATGAGTTTGGAGAAGGAGGTCAACCTCAGATCGCTAAGCATCCACCGAAAAGGAATAAAAAGAACCAAGACCAATTATCGTTATTCTCAGAACTATCGAATGCGTAAAAGGCTTTTTTTATCGGGTTCTCTTAGCTTGTTGCCGGAGCGCCAGATCCGCCAATACCAATGCCGTCATGGTTTCCACAATAGGCACTGCACGGGGGACCACACACGGGTCGTGTCGTCCTTTTGCTTCTAGCGTAACGGATTGACCTTCAAAACCAGTCGTTTTTTGAGCTTTCCTAATGGTGGCAGGAGGTTTAAAGGCTACACGAAAAATAATGGGTTCACCATTCGTAATCCCTCCTTGAATACCCCCGCTATGATTCGTGACGGTTCCCAGCCTCGATTCTTTTTTTATAAAAGGATCATTATGCTCAGACCCTTTCATTTTCGTCCCTTCAAAACCGGCGCCTATTTCAAAGCCTTTTGTCGCGGGTAATGATAGCATGGCATGAGCTAACCTAGCTTCCATCTTATCAAAAATAGGTTCTCCCCAACCTGCAGGAACATTCCGGCAAATACAAGTAAGAACACCGCCTAACGAATCCCCTGTATCGCGTGCAGAAACAATCGCTTCGTGCATACCCTCGACAACGGTTTTGTCTGGACACCTTACATCTGTTTGGTCAACTTCTTGGCGTGTTAGATTGTTTCCCGTCATATCAGTTGCATCAAGAGAGCCAACAGCGCTAACCCAAGAGATAATGTCTACTCCATATGTTTCATGAAGAAATTTTTCTGCAATAGCGCCGGCCGCAACACGTCCAATGGTTTCTCTAGCGCTAGATCGTCCACCTCCACTAGAAGCGCGGATGCCATATTTCATCTCATAGGTGAAATCAGCATGTGAAGGTCTTGGGACATTATTCATTTCCTTGTAATCGCCAGGGCGTTGATCGCGATTGGAGACTAACAGACCAATAGGGGTTCCAAGGGTCACTCCGTTTTCTACACCTGAAAGGATTGTGACGGTATCTTTTTCCTGGCGGGGTGTGCTGATAATGCTTTGTCCAGGTCGACGCCGATCTAGTTGGGGTTGAATATCCTCTTCTCTTAACGTCATTCTTGGAGGTATCCCATCGACAATTGCGCCCACACCTTTGCAGTGTGACTCTCCAAATGTTGAAATTTTGAGTAGTGTTCCGAGAGTACTCGACATAATTCATTCTCACGTTTAAACATAATGATGAAGCGAAATGGTCCTACTGACAAGCATGTTTTGTTTCGCTTAACCCCAGATAATACATTGAAGATAGATATCATACGTGGGCGAAATGATTTGAGGAACCTTTTTCATTCCGATAAAAGGGGTTCCTCTTGATGTCGGAATCAAGCGGTTTATAGGGATAAACTCAATGAGAATGATCTTCCGCGCGAAGGTTGTGACTCCTTCTTCGCGTAAAGCTTTGGCCTCACAAGTTGGGGGGCAAGAGCGTGCGGTTGACGGTCGCCCGCAATAGGTTCATCCCAATGCATCCTGCGAATGCTTTATGACTGAAATTCGAGTGACTCAGGAAAACGGTCTTAAAACCCCTTCCATTATCTATAAAAAAATTCTTAAAGAAAAACATTTAAATTATTCCTGAATCCGTCAGATAAAATCTGACGATTTTTCATTACCTGTTGGGCTAAAGCGGGGAGCATACCCGTATTCAAACAAACAACCCCACCCCAACAGGCGTGTATATGAAACAATATAAAATAAAGACTGGCAAGGGCGAACTCAACAGGGTGTAGGACAAGAAAGTTACAAAGTTAGCGATTAAGCTACTTTTTGTTGTTCCCAATACTTATCAAATGTATCTCCGGCAATACAACAGCGTAGAGACAATACACATTGAGCTCCTTGAACACTCCAAAACATACCCGACTGTTTTGCCCGTTGGCCCACCACCGTTTTACACCCCGCCTCTACAACTCCCGAACCTATAAAATAACCGGTCTCACGGAACGTTTTATACTGCATGCGTTTGGCATTGTTTTCAAAGTAATACAACCTTTTGTTGGCTTCTTCTTCATCCACTCCAGGATCTATCTCAAGCTGCTTGTGTGCTTCGGTTATAATCTTTTTAATCCCATTCTTTTTCATGACTTTCTTCCATCTCTCCGCCTTGCTTTTTATCGTTTCAGCATCCGTGAACAGGATGCAGCTTAGATCATAGAGGTGTTCACACCCATGATAGAAGTCTAAGATTTGAGTGGTCCCTGCAAAATTAACGCGCGCAACATTCCAAATCCATTCGGCCCCATCACCGAGGACTACGACTTGCTCGGCTTGGCCCAGTCCCCTCAAGCGAGCCTCGTCACGTATCAGGGTCCCAAATTCTCCTGCACGGTTAAAGCTCGCCACATAGGTTGTGCTCTGTGTATCTCGCAAAGGATACCCCTCTTCATCCCTTACGTGTTGAGTGAATACGCAGCCCAGCTTCACTTCTCGCGTTTTGGCCTGCTCCTCTCTTTTGCCTTTTCGGCCTTGGGTTTCGGTTGATTTCATCGGGACTCCTGTCCCATCGTAAGAGATATACATAACCGGTATGGCTCCGGTTTTTTGAGGGTCTCGATGCTGTGAGAACGATATGATATCCGGCCCAACTTTGTTCACGACCCGTTGAATTTGTCGACCCGAAACGTGAATGCCCCCATAGACCTGCAAGCTCATCGAAGCCTCTTGATAGGATGAATCCATAGCTCCACAACGGCACATGAGCCGTTGTAATCCGGGCGTATAGCCATCCAATCAACCCTAAGCGTTCATCCAAAGGGACACGCGTTCCTTGTGGCCCGTGATAATAATCACGTTCTACCTCGAACGAACCGAGCACACTGTGTACTTTCTTTTTGCGCTTTGTGTAGCATCGTTCATTGATCCCAAGGGCTTTATCTTGACCGGGTTGGGCTTTTTGATTGAGTAACCATTCCAGGATGTTGCACCCGTCTTTGATGAGTGCGACCTTAAGGGACTGTTCGAGTTGGGCCATGTTCCAGGTGCCTGTTTGGGCATACTGATCTTGAACGGTCTTGATCAACGCTTCGGTTTCTTGATACCGACTGGTTTCGAACTCATCTTTTTTTTAGATTCTTCAGAAGAACCTTGAGAAGAAATCTCTTCGGTAAGCCGAGTAAATTCATCACATAGCCTTCGAAATTGAGTATAAGCTCCAAGCTCTTCACGCACCTTTTGAGCCTCTTGAGGAGGAATGCGTTGGGAACACTTTTTTTGTCCTTCATATCGCTGAAGGACATAGTAAGGCCCTTGTTTTTTGACCGTTCCATCGGCCAGGGTTTTTTCGTAGTACTGTTGGCTAAGTTGTCCACGCCTCATAGAGTGAATCTGCTCTATTTCTTTGAGAATAGTCTTTCTTCGTTTTCTTGGGTCTAAGCTCATGATAGGCCTCCTTTGTATATATTGTATTTATCAAAATACAACATATACGTCAAAAAATATATGCTGGCAAGGGCCTTTTGAGATCTTGTAACTTTCTTGTCCTACACCCAACTCAACAGCATAAGCGGAAATCATCTTTGCGGCCTGCTGCTTGAGGATCATGCTCAACGGATTCTTCCCTCCAATTTTCAACCACGCCGCTCCGATGCGATCTCTGATCGGGAGATCCTCCTTACCCAGATCGGCTTACTTTGCAACGGTCGAACTGATTTCAATGATATCGACCTGTACCGGGGTGATGAGATTTTTATGAATGCCTTTGGACTTAAAAAGGGGAGTTAAAAAGGTAGCCTCTGAGCCGGTGTTCCGATGTCGTTCCGACGACCTGCCCCCAGCCAGAACCCATGTGGGGCTACGCAAACTCAACACCGAACTTCTTTCCTCGGGCCCCTTTGGCTAGGTAGATGTCGAAGGGCTTGATCTTGTTCCCGTCGATATCGATGTGAGCCCTTTGGATCACTCAGGCTCTTCGAAAGAAGGCGTTTCCTACACCTAGAAGGGCCATGATGGTTACGCCCCGATATTTGCCTATGTGGGCACTCAAGGCCACATGCTTGAGTGCGAACTTCGACCCGGTAAACAACATTGTCAGTCGGGAACGACCGCGTTTATTGCCCGCAGCGTTGAAATGCTCCAAACCCTGGGCCTGGGTGGAAAATGTTTGCTTCGGCTTGATAGTGGCAACGCTGCGGCCGATAACTTCGACGCTTTTGGGGATCATTATTTTATCGTAAAGCGAAATCCTCGCCGCGAATGTCCTGAACAAATGCTGGCCCTTGCACGCCGAGTTGGAGACAAACAAGACAGTCGTGAAGGCAAGAACGTTTACACAGGCTTTTTCGATCATTTCCATCCCGGTGGTGACCAAAACCGCCCTTGTGTCCCGGTGGCCTTCGAAGTGATTGAACGGCACCATCGATATCGATGGTCAGAAACTTCTGGTTCCTAAACTTGAGGTGAACACCTGGTGGACGAACCTCTCTTGTCGTGCCAAGACGGTGCTAGATCTCTATCATGGACATGGCCCCAGCGAGCAGTACCACAGTGAACTCAAAAGCGATCTTGATGTTGAGCGATTGCCTTCGGGGAGACTCTGTGCCAATAAGATTATTCTGTTATGCGCCATGGTAGCCTTCAACCTATTGCGCGGTCTTGGCCAAGAGGTCATCAAACGGGCTGGGCTTGCCCCGCAGAAAATCAACATCCCGCGCTGGCGAATCAAAACGGTTCTCAAAAATATCGTTTATTGCGCGGTTCGATTGGTCCGCCACGCCGGACGAATTGAACTTCATTTTGGCAAGCGTTGTCGCTGGTTCGAAGTGATACAAGATATTGCCCATTCCTTCGCATAGCCCTCCGTGCACCTTTAACAATACTCTAAGGCGACTGCCCAAGGAGGCCTACGCCCCAAAATGGCCAAATCAGAGTGAATCTGACCTGTACGCTCAAAAAATTCATCAGGGTAATACTTGCCGGTCCCAATCCGCCCAAAAGCGAGCATCTCAAGGAAAAAATTTTCAACTTTTGAGCCCCAAAACACCTTCCGAAGCGATAGCTGACGGATTCAGGTATAGGCCCCGTTTCCGATCAACTGTCGTAAACAGTAACGGAAAAACCTACTCTATCCCGATTTTTTATGAAAAGAAAGAGAAAATATTCTATATAAAGCGCTCCAGCATATTATTGAAAAAAATTAACTTGTTCCTTCGCCTATTTCTCCTGTAATGATCGATGCTATGAGCGCTCAATATCGCTACAAGATCATTTTGTCCTATGATGGAACCCGTTATGCGGGTTGGCAAATTCAACCAAGGTCAAAGACCATTCAAGGTGAAATAGAACAGGCTATTTTAACGTTAAGCGGGGAGCGTGTAAGAGTTCATGCGAGCGGAAGAACAGATCGAGGTGTTCATGCCAAAGCACAAGTCGCACATTTTGATTTGAAGAAAAAAGTCCCCATACAACAATTTAAAGGGGGGTTAAATGCCTTATTGGAATTCGATATACGAATCACATTATTGTCAACTATAAGCCCAGATTTTCATGCTCGTTTCGATGCGAAAACCAAAGAATATCGTTATCAGATTTGGAATGACGAAACCGTGCCGCCTTTTGTTAAACGGTATCGGAACCATGTGAGAAAACATTTGGATGCAGAGGCCATGAATCAAGCGGCGAAGTTATTAATGGGGAAAAAGGATTTTGCTTCTTTTTCTGCCAATCCAAATTGTGAAGTAGATGGCACCGTTCGACATCTTTCAAAATTAGCTGTTAAGAAACATGGCTGTGAAATCGTTATTAGTGCCGTGGGGAATGGGTTCCTCTACAAAATGGTTCGTAGTTTAGCCGGTTTTCTTATCTGTGTTGGGATGGGGGAACAGTTTTCTCAAGACGCCAAGGATCTTTTACGATCAAAAACACGGACGGCCCAAGTTCCTACCGCTCCGCCCGAAGGTCTATTTTTGTGGAAGGTAGGTTATTAGAACCTCTTTATAGGTTTTTAAGTAGAAGAGGATCAAAGATCTATCGGATTGGCGTAATTAGGGAAACGTGAAGGGGGGTAGTCATTCGGAATAGAACCCCACCGTTTATATGACCAAAGCCAGTGTTCTGGATATTTCCGAATAACTTCCTCAACCCCTTGAATGATCGCTTGGGTGATTTCGGGTAGGTCCGCTTTCTTTGATTCATTGAACCATTCATCGATCTGAATCGGAGGCGCAGAAATCACACGGTAAGAACCGTCTGGTTCCGGCAAACAGAAACAAAAAATGATATCGACTTTTGCTCTGGATGCAAGAAAGGCGCCGGCTTGGGAGACAGGAACCGGTAAGCCAAAAAAATCTACAAATACACCGCCATCCATAGGTAATGTATTTTGATCTAGCATGATCCCTACATTGCTTCCATCTTTAACTTTTCGAAGCATATTTCGTAAGGCGCCTTTCCGAGGAATAATGGCTTGACCTGATTTGGCTCGTATTTTTCTGAAAAGGTGATCGACCCATTTATTTTTAATCGGGGCTGCTACATTTGCTATTTCAAACCCCGCAATGGATATAGCTTGTCCCATAATTTCCCAGTTTCCGAAATGAGCGGTGGTGCATATCTGCGGACTATGTTTTAGCATTTCATTGAAGTCCGGATCAAATTGGACATAGTGAGGAATACGTTTTGTTGGACGAAATGAAAACCAAAACAGATCAAGCACAACTCGTGTAAAGGTTTGAAAAGATTTTTGGAGAGTCTGGGTCTTTTCATCATGTGTTTTTTGATGGCCAAAAGCAACATCCAGGTTTGCTAGGCCAACCGATCGAGTTTTGCTTGGAATACAATATGCGATCTTCCCTATACTATTTGCTAAGCAGACAACGATAGATCGAGGGAGAAGCGGTATAACCACATACCCGAGTAAAACAAATCCAAGCTCAACTAAACGCCTAAGAGGTCTATAAACTTTATTCCATTTCGTTTTGTACATGATCCCGGATTATAGATCCTATAATGATTGAAGAGTAAAACCTTTTTTGATAAGGGAACCAGATGACTAATCATAAATGCACTATAAAAGTCACTGCGATTTTGTGTTTATTAATCTTCGGTTCACTGATGATATCTTCTTTGTTGGCGACATGGGTTTATCAGTGTTTGGGAGAAAGCAGCGGATGGCTTTCGGATATGTTGCTTAGCAGGGGGCCGCATAAATTAATGCGCCGATTTCTTATGATTTTCCTTTTGCTGACACTTCCGGTTGTATTGGGCCGGTATTGCTGGAACGGGTTTAATGATATGGCTATTGGACCGAGAATACAGTGGGAAACTTTATGTAGAGGACTTATTCTTGGGCTGATAAGTTTGGGGATGGTTGCCATATACACCGCTTTCAAAGGATACCGTGTGTATGATGCATCCCTGGATTTTCTGACAATCACCCTGAAATTAAGCCGTTATTTTTTGTCAGCGATTGTGATTGGGTTTTTAGAGGAAACCCTTACACGTGGCATTCTATTTCGATCATTAGCGCGTCTTTGGAAAAACAGGACAGCCGCTTTAGTGACGAGCATATGTTTTGCTATTGGTCATTTTGCGACGCCGAGTCCAGAGGCTTTTAATCAGGATGGATCGATCATTAAAATAAGTTTAAACGTCCTTATCTCCATGTGGGAGACGGCACTTACTCATGACTTTGTATGGCTTCAAATATTGAATCTGACACTCATGGGATACGTATTATGTATCTTTGTTGCACGATATGGAACCATCTGGTTTGCCGCTGGTCTGCATGCAGGGTGGGCATGGATCAAATTAGCCAATAGTTTTTTGATGGATATTAACTTTGAGAAATCTCATTCATTGTGGCTAGGGCATCGATCCGACAATCTTGATTCACTGTTATGTATGCTGATGTTGACGTTATTTTTGGTAGGCGCTTCCCGGATTCCCATACAGCATGTGGAGTATAAGCTATGCAAAAAATTAACTTAATCCGTACACCCAAGTCGATTCTTGTCATATCCTATGGGGGCATTGGTGATATCTTTTTGTCGACACCTCTGATTTCCTCACTCAGACAAGCCTTTCCAAAAGCTTTGATTCACGTGTATATGCAGAAAGGGCGAGAAAGCATTCTTGAAGGCAATGATGATATTACTGCTATTTTTACAACAACGGGACGCCATGGGTTTCGGTCCTATTTTGACTTTTTCATTAGATTCGTGGGTCGGTATGATTTGGCCGTTTCTATACGTTGTTCAGATCGTCAGGTCCTATTTGCACGGATTGCAGGTCGTAAAGCTATTTCCCTAATACCCCAACAGCGCCAGAACCGATTCTGGAAAAAACAGATCCTTTCCGGATGGGTCTCCGAGGACCGAGAACAACATGTCGTTTTCAATATCTTAGAACTAGCTGATGTTTTAGGGATCGCAAGGAACGTTAAATGCCGCATGCCTTCAGATCTAAAATCTGAAGATCGATTAAAAAGTCTTTTACCATTCTCCTGGAAGCAGGAAGCATATGGTGTCATCCATTTGTCACCTAGGAACCGTTACAAAGAATGGACGGTTGAAGGGTGGTGCGCTATTGCCCAGTTTTTCCAGGAGAAGAAATTGAAGCTGATTCTTCTAGGAGGCCCCTCAAATGAGGAACGTTCCTATATAAAGTCTGTGATGCAGAGCATACCTTCCGAAGTCATAAATATAGCGGGCAGGGCCTCTTTTCCGGACGCCGTAACCTTGCTTCGCTCATCGGTCTTGTATATAGGGCCCGATACCGCTGTAACACATCTTTCTGCGGCATTAGAGGTGCCCACCATTGCCTTATTCGGCCGAGCATTAACAGACTATGCCCCTTACCATCAAAAGCTCTTAGATGAACCCTATTGTGAAGTATCCTCAACCCTCCTGAGTAGCAAGCACGTGCATGTAGTGACCGGAAACTGTTCCTGTACCAACGAGCATTTAGTGTGCACTCATAAACCTTCAGAAATGAGCTTATGCATGAAAAGCATTTCCGTAGAGGCTGTAATAGGTGTGATTAATAAGATTTTTAACATGAGAGGATTTCCATGAAAGGAAACGTTTGGTTATTTAAAAAACCTGATCTTCCTGAATGCCACTTGATCCGAGGGTTGGCCTCACAAAGCATCCCTCAACTTGTTTTCATGCGTCCTGAGATAGATCCACCCGCTAGTTTGAATATGCCGTCGATTAGGGTCGAACGCTTATCTGTCCGAAGTCTTTGGGACCCTTCTGCGATCAAAGCCATTCGAGCAGCATTATCAAGTGAGCGTTACAGCACCATCTATGCCACGGATACAAAACCGTTAGCCAATGCGATTTGGGCTGCACGTTATCTGCCTATAAAAGTAATTGCTTATCGAGGTACGTGCAGTTTGAAACGTCTAGATCCTGTAAATTGGATGACCTATCTGAATCCTCGAGTAGATCAAATCGTATGTGTTTCCGACGCCGTTCTGAATTACCTCGTTCAAAGGGGTCTCCCTCGGGAAAAACTTGTGAGAATTTATAAGGGACACGATCCTTATTGGTATAAAAAAGGGACGCGTACTCAACTGCTTGACCTCGGGATTCCTAAAGATGCGTTTGTCGTGGGGTGTTCGGCCTCAATGAGGCCTTTAAAGGGTGTTTACGAAATGTTGCTTAGCTTAAAATACTTGCCAACAGACCATCCCGTTAGAATGTTGCTTGTTGGTCAGATTCGGGATGTGCGCATTCCACGTTTATTAAAACATGAACCGTGCCGATCTAAGGTACATGTATTGGGCCATCGTAATGATGCAGTCGCGTGGATGGGCGCTTGCAACGCATTTGTCATGCCCAGTCTATATGGGGAGGGATTACCCAAAGCCGTAATTGAAGCGATGTCATTAGAAGTGCCTCCGATTGTCACCGCTGTTGGAGGCATGTCTGAATTGGTCCAGGACAGAGAATGTGGAATCGTCATTCCCCCAGCCTCTCCAGAGGCCATTGCCGAAGCGATTCGTCTACTTTACCAAGACCCTACATGGACGCATCAGTTGGGGCAACAGGCTAAACAACAAATCGAGTCTCGTTTTCACCTAGCTAGTATGGTAAAGGCGTTCTTAGCTATCTTGAATGGATGAAAAGCCTAAGGGTTTGAAGGTCTAAAAAGGAAGTAATGTTGGTATGATAATGGAGATGAAGATCCATAGTCATCCCATGAGCGAATCTATATCCTATAAATGAGCCAGGGCACAGGGTAAACTCTCCTTGAAGCCGTAGTCAAAAGATTTAACCCCAGAGGAACGCTCTTTGCAAGAGTCTGAATTATCCAAAGGGCTTACATCGATATCGACGGGAACAAGATCAAGCCCTTGAACATCTACGTGGCCAAAGGTGCGAGAGGAAAGAAGCTGGGTGTTAACGTTGCGCAAAGCTTGATGAGTTTTCACCGCGGGCAGGTCGTTGAAACGACATCTGAATACCGCAGAAGTGATTGTCCGCTGGCATTATTAAGTTCGCCCTTGCCAGTCTTTATTTTATACTATTTCATGTACACACCTGTTAGGTTGGCGTTATTTTTTTTCAGATATTTTAATCGTTTCAGTCCAATAGGTAACACAAAGTCGTAAGATTTCTTTTGACGGATGAAGGAGGTTGTAAAACTTTGTGGTTTTAGAGAAAAAAAGAGCAGTTTTTGCTGCTTATGGGTGATTGTACAATAGATCCTGGATCCGTCAGTTAAACGTGGGATTTCTGTGCGAATGCTTTGGAGGCAAAAGGTTGCAAAAAAACGCAGGCGCACCCGCTGGGTGCGTCGAGGCTTTTTTGTAATTCCTTTTGGCCCAAATGGTTCGTGCAGAAAACCGCGTTTAACTGACGGATCCAGGTAGATTTATGAGTATAAATCTTAAAATGCGAGATAAATGGTCCAACACAACATTAAAGATAGAGCTATAAATGAATACAAAGCGTAGCGCTATTGCCAATGAAACCAGTTTATTTCGGATCTTTACAGTCCCAGAAGACGCCGATTCTACCTTAAGTAGAATCGAGCGCGAGATCTTTACTAATTTGGTGGAATTTTTAAATGAAAATATTGCCGCAGTAGATAAACCTTTAGAGGCGATCGAAAAAAAATTTCAATCGCCTTTCATTCCCGAGCAACCTAGCTTTGTTTCAGATCATGCTAATTTGATCATGGAACATTTAGTGGCGCAGTCGGTCCATACCTCAGCACCGAGTTTTATAGGCCATATGACCTCTGCTTTACCGCATTTTTTATTACCTTTATCAAAGCTGATGGTGAGGCTTAATCAAAACCTCGTTAAAACTGAAACATCTAAAGCTTTTACGCCATTAGAGCGTCAAGTATTAGGGATGATGCATCATTTGGTCTATGGTCAAACGGATCCCTTTTATCAACAATGGATGCACAGTGCACAGCATTCCTTAGGCGCCTTTTGTTCAGGTGGTACCATTGCCAATATCACCGCTTTATGGATAGCGAGGAATCGCTTATTACAACCTAGAGCGCTTCACGATTGAGGTGTCGCGATGTAGCACGAAGAAAACCAGCCGATTACCTCGTCGGGAGAAACCTCTTCGAACGCTTGTGTGATCGCTTCAGATAGTTCCTGCTGACTGCGGGCTGCAAGGCTGCCCAACCGATTCTTTATCTTGCCCCATATTTTTTCAATGGGGTTGGAATCGGGGCTGTAGGGTGGAAGGAATCTTACATGGGCCCCACATGACTCAATGAGTTCAATGACCTTGGGATTGTGATGGACGCGAAGATTGTCCATGATGACGATGTCTTCAGGTGAAAGAGTCGGGAGAAGAACCCGGCGAATATATTCTCCAAAAACAGCCGTCTCTGTCGCCCCCTCTACTTCCATGGCCGCTGTTGTTCCGTCCAGGCGGACCGAAGAAATCAAGGTGGTGGTACACCAATGTCCATGAGGCGTTTTGGCAAAAAGCCTGTTCCCGCCCAACGCCCGGCCCCGCAGACGAGTCATATTCGTTTTCGCCCCGGATTCATCAATAAAGACAAGGCGACTTGGATCAAGTTTGGCCACCTCTTGGATCCACTGCTTTCTCAAGAGATTTACATCCGCCCGGTCTTGCTCGCTGGCGTGAAGCGTTTCTTTTATACCGGGAAACCGATTCAACGCCCGCTGTACGGCCATGATCGACCCCTTCACGCCGCTCATGTTCTTGAGTTCTTCAAGCGTTGCATCGGGATGTTTGCCCCCCAGTTGAACCAACGCCTTGAGCTGCTTTCCGCTGTAGAGGGCCTGACGATGCCCACGCGGTCGGGAGCGGTCCGTCCGGTTTCGTTGAAACGAGAGAGCCCACGCTGAAACGTTCTAAGATCTACACGATAAGAAGATGCGATATCGGCCTGGGAACCTTTGCCCATTTTGTAGGCATCTATCGCACGCCGCCGGATTTCTGCTGTTGCTATACTCATGTCATGGAGTATAGATCTTCTAGTAAGGCATTTCAATCGTTAAATGCTCTAAAGGAAATTTTAAAGCCATTACTCAAGATAGTCTTACGGCAGCTATGTTGCATTATGGTTATAAAGGATTAGCGGTATTGGTGTCTGATCTCGGTCACTATTCATTAGGTAAAACAGCGGATGTATTAGGCATCGGCCGTAGTCATTTTATTGGCATTAAAACCGATGGAGATAACAAAGTTTGTGTCGCAACTATGGCCGAAAAGGCTATGAAATGTTAATAGATAAAGGGATAGAAAAAGCCTGCTATTTTGCATCAAAAATAAAACAAGCAGCTGATTTTGAGCTGATCTCTGAGCCCGAATTATGTTTATTAACCTATCGCTTTTTACCTGCGAAAATCTAAGCTAAGCTGATAAAAGCCACGACCCAAAATCAACAGGTTTTAAACGAAGCCATCAATAATTTAACGGCTAGTGTACAAAAGCGCTAACGTGAACAAGGCCTATCTTTTGTTTCACGTACCCGATTAACGCCCGAAAATACCATAAACAGCCTGTTGTTGTATTTCGAGTGGTACTAGCCAATCCTTTAACAACACAGGACATTTTATGTGATGTCTTAAAGGAGCAAGTAGCACTGGCAGTATCAGATCCCCACTATCGAAAAGTATTAGCATTGGCAGCTAAATTTATAGTAAAGAGGAAGCCGTGTGCGTGGGGGTGGGTTCAAAGAACTTTATACCCTGCGTAATTTGCAGGTGGATGTGGTGAAGTAAAGGATGAAAAAAATAAAGATATTTTTAACAACGCTGCCTTGAAGTAAGCAGAGAAAACAAGGCGGCGTTCTTTGTAATTCCTTGATAATTTCGGTTGCACCGACCCTCTTTGATGATTATGATTCCCCTTTAAATATAAAAGGGAGATACATCAAGGTGTCACATATTCCTACGGCAAGAGAATTCATGACGACTTCATTGGTTACGATTCGGCCAGATATGGATATTTATGAAGCGATTGATATTCTTTTAAAGAGCAATATATCCGGAGCTCCTGTAGTCAATGAGGACGGTTGTTTAAAAGGAGTTCTGTCGGAGAAAGATTGTCTGCGCCTATTTGCGGTGGGTGCTTTTGATCAACTTCCAGGGGGGAATGTTGAGCGGTATATGTCTTCAGAAGTAAAAACCGTAGGGCCGGAATATGATTTATTCACAGTGGCTGATATTTTTATCAAAAATCAGTTCCGACGTTTACCCGTTGTTGAAAATGGCAAGATCATTGGTCAGGTAAGTCGTCGAGATGTTTTGATCGGAAGCAAAAAAATCCTCGAATCATCACCCATAAAAAAAGAATGGACTGACTCGAAATACTTGACCGATGAGATTAAAGCAGCTTTGAAATTTCCGTCGAGCAGTTAGTGGTTTCATGTCTTTTACCCTTACCCAGGGAGGGGAAGGGGCGAGAAACCATAACGCGTCTTGCGGCGCTACTACAAACACATGTAAACATCAGGTAAAGCTATTTGATAGTTTGTAGATAGCCGCGTAAGCGGCGTTGTTTTGCAAAATATTTGGTTCTCTTAGCTTACTTCCATACATATGAGTCGAGGGCTTTTTGGATAACCATTCAACCCAGCTATATTATTTGGGTTTTAAGGAGCCAAACATATATGAGAGATATTAGCCTAGTTAAAGTACGTAACTTTGTTCTTTTAGGTCATACCGGTAGCGGTAAGACCTCTTTGTTAGACGCGATCATTTATAAGCAAGAATCCAGCGACCGTCACGGATCCCCGGAAGACGGAACAAGTGCTTTAGATTATACCGATGAAGAAAAGGCCCATAAAATTTCTATTTGGGCTAAACCTTATGAAACCATTTACAAGACCAGAGCCGGCAACAACATAAATATAGTGGCCATTGACACGCCCGGATATGTCGATTTTTTTGGTCAAGTGATAGCGGCCTCTACCGTCTCCGATAGCGCTATCATTGTCGTTGACGCTCAGTCGGGGATTCAGGTGGGAAGCAATCGTGCCTGGCGCCAATGTGTAAAACGGGGACTTCCTCGTGCCGTTGTGATCACGGGATTGGATAAAGACAATGTAGATTTTGATGCAGCCTTATCTGCTATTCAGGGGGTCTGGGGGCAAGCGTGTGTTCCGGTTGTTATTCCTGCATCCGACGGCTCATGTGTTATCGATGTTCTTAGCACAAAAGATGTGCCTGAAGATCTGGTGGAGAAAGTGAACGAGATCAAAGGGCGGTTAATTGAATATGCGGCTGAAACAGATGATGGATTGATCGAAAAATATTTAGGAGGAGAAGATCTGTCTGCTGAAGAAGTGGCCGTAGGACTTCATGGAGCTGTACATAGCGGAAACCTTATTCCTGTATTTGTCACATCATCCAAAACGTCCATGGGGATTGATGAGTTGTTGGAAGGGATTAGCCTGCTTCTTCCTTCACCTTTGGATATAGAGGTTAAAGATGCCGATGACCGTGTGGTGGATCCTAATCCAGAAAGACCTTTCTCAGGGTTTGTTTGGCGTTCGATCAATGATCCGTATATGGGACAGTTAACTTTTTTACGGGTTTTATCCGGTACATTAAGGGCGGACAGCGAAATTTTTAATTCAACAAAAGAGCGAAAAGAGCGTGTTGGCCATCTCTACATTGTAAACGGGAAAGAACAGAAAGAGATCTCCGAAGCGGAAGCGGGAGACATCGTCGCCATTCCCAAACTAAAACATACGGCGTTAAATGATAGCCTTTGCGAAGTAGGGCAAAACCTCTGGTTTCCTCCCATCGAATTTCCTCAACCCGTTACCACCTATGCGGTTGAGCCTAAAACGCAAGGGGGTGAGGATAAAATGGCTGCGGCTCTTCATCGTATTGCTGATGAGGATTCGACAATAACCGTTCATCGTAATGCGGAAACGCACGAGTTGATCCTTTCAGGGATGGGTGATGTCCAGTTGGATATTGCTGTTGAGAAAATGAAAAAGCGGAGTCATGTTGATGTCGTTCTCCATACACCTAAATCGCTTATAAAGAAACGATTACCGCTGAAGGTGAAGGGCACTATAAGCACAAGAAACAGTCGGGTGGACGAGGCCAATATGGCGGAGTTTATTTAAGAGTCCAAAGTAAAAACCCAGATGATCAAGAGTGGTTTGTTAATGCTATTAAGGGGGGCGCTATTCCTAGTGGATTTATTCCTGCTGTACAAAAAGGGCTGCAAAAAGGGGTGGTTGCAGGATATCCTGTGTTGAACGTAAAAATTACCGTTTATAATGGTACCTATCATGATGTAGACTCATCAGAAGTAGCTTTCAGAATTGCTTCATCACGCGCCCTGGGAGAGGCGTTAAACAAGTCAAAGCCTGTTTTGCTCGGGGAGCCTATTATGAATATAAAAGTGGTGATTCCTGACCAGTTTATGGGGGATGTCAACGGTGATTTAAATCATAAACGTGGCCATATTATAGCGGTCGGAACAGAAGATGGTATGCAGGTCATCACCGCAGAGATTCTGCAAGCAGAAATGTTTAAATATTCTTCTGAATTACGAAGCATGACGGGAGGGCGAGGTTCTTTTGAAATGGAATATTTGCGGCATGACGTTGTTCCTCAAAATATAGCTCAGAAAGCAATGGCGGCAGCACGGCCCGATGAGGAGGAAGCTTAGGACATCCGAAAATTTTTTGTCACTTTCGCAAAACCCCAAATTATGAAAGAGAGCAGTACATATGGCAGGTCATAGTAAATGGGCCAATATTAAGCATAAAAAGGCGAACGCAGATGCTAAGCGGGGCAAAATCTTTAGCAAAATAGCCAAGGAGATCATGGTGGTCGCTCGCGCTGGTGGAGGGGATCCGGCTGGAAATATAACGCTTCGGGCGCTGATCCAAAAAGCCCGTTCATTTAATATACCTGCGGACAATATTCAAAAGGCTATTAAAAAAGGAACCGGAGAGTTAGAAGGCGAGGCCTTAGAAGAAATTATGTATGAAGGGTATGGACCCGGAGGCATTGCTTTGATGGTCCAGGTGTTAACAGATAATAAAAACCGATCCGTTGCCGAGGTTCGAAATATTTTTACTAAAAATAATACGAGCATGGCAGGACCAGGCAGTGTAAGCCATGCTTTTCAGCGAAAAGGGCTTATTCTTATTCATGTTCAACACATCGAAGAAAATAAGCTTATGGAGCTTGTTTTAGAAGAAGGCGCAGAAGACCTTCAGCAAGAAAATGAACACTATGCCATTACAACCCCTTCAGCCCAATTTATGAATGTTGTCGAAGCGCTAAATCGTGTACATATCTCTTTAGAAAGCTCGGAGATTACGTTTCTGCCGGATAATTACATGCCCATTGAAGATGCCTCACAGGCGAAGGTGATATTAAAATTTATTGGTGCGCTTGAAGATTTAGATGATGTGCAAAATGTATATTCCAATTTCGATATAGCCGATTCCCTGGCCGAAGTTTTGAGTGAGGAATAAATAAGGATTGTAAAATAATTTGGCCCGTGAACCTCTACGAATACTTGGCATTGATACATCCCTACGTTCTACGGGTGTAGGTGTAGTAGATGCTCGTGGCACTTCCTTTAGCAGTCTTTATTATGGAACGATCAAAATTCCGCGTACGTGGATTCATTCTAAAACCCTAGCTCGTTTGCATGAAGAAATTACGGAAGTGATCCAAAAAGAACAACCGCAAGCGGCTGTGATTGAAGGGATTTTTTATTGTAAGAATGTGCGTACGGCCATGACCTTAGGACAAGCGCGTGGCGTAGTTTTGGCGGCCTGTGCAACAGCGGGCATACCTGTTTTTGAGTATTCTCCGCGGAAGGTAAAGCAGGCGGTTGTTGGATTTGGTTCTGCCCATAAAGACCAAATAGGCAAGATGATCAAGTCTATATTGGGCTTGCAAGAAATACCTCAGGAAGATGCTTCCGATGCGTTAGCCTTAGCCATTTGTCACCTCCATACCTTAACGGGCCATCGTTTACTGGACCCGCAGGAAATATAAGCTCAGAACTCCTGATGTATTCGACGTTCTTCTAGAGCATTTAACGATTGAGATGCCTCTCTAGAAGATCTATACTCCATGACATGAGTATAGCAACAGCAGAAATCCGGCGGCGTGCGATAGATGCCTACAAAATGGGCAAAGGTTCCCAGGCCGATATCGCATCTTCTTATCGTGTAGATCTTAGAACGTTTCAGCGTGGGCTCTCTCGTTTCAACGAAACCGGACAGACCGCTCCCCGACCGCGTGGGCATCGTCAGGCCCTCTACAGCGGAAAGCAGCTCAAGGCGTTGGCTCAACTGGGGGGCAAACATCCCGATGTAACGCTTGAAGAACTCAAGAACATGAGCGGCGTGAAGGGGTCGATCATGGCCGTACAGCGGGCGTTGAATCGGTTGGGCTGCCGGTATAAAAGAAACGCTTTACGCCAGCGAGCAAGACCGGGCGGATGTAAATCTCTTGAGAAAGCAGTGGATCCAAGAGGTGGCCAAACTTGATCCAAGTCGCCTTGTCTTTATTCATGAATCCGGGGCGAAAACGAATATGACTCGTCTGCGGGGCCGGGCGTTGGGCGGGAACAGGCTTTTTACCAAAACACTTCATGGACATTGGTGTACCACCACCTTGATTTCTTCGGTCCGCCTGGACGGAACAACAGCGGCCATGGAGGGGGAGGGGGCGACAGACACGGCTGTTTTTGGAGAATATATTCGCCGGGTTTTTCTCCCGACTCTTTCACCTGAAGACATTGTCATCATGGACAATCTTCGCGTCCATCACAATCCCAAGGTCATTGAACTCATTGAGTCATGTGGGGCCCATGTAAGATTCCTTCCACCCTACAGCCCCGATTCCAACCCCATTGAAAAAATGTGGGGCAAGATAAAGAATCGGTTGGGCAGCCTTGCAGTCCGCAGTCAGCAGGAACTATCTGAAGCGATCACACAAGCGTTCGAAGAGGTTTCTCCCGACGACGTAATCAGCTGGTTTTCTTCGTGCTACATCGCGACACCTCAACCGTGAAGCGCTCTAAGCTTTATGTTGCTGTAGTAGCTTTTGACATGAGACCCATTGGAGTGATGGAGTTCTGAATGTAGTGTTAACCCGCATTTCTCTGACTCTCCGCGCTCTGCTTTAAGACTCTGGTTATGAGGTGGTTCCAGCGATAGGATACGAGAGCGGGAGAAATACGGGTTAATCGACCCTTACTGCATCATTCCACAGTCGTTCGATGTCATAATATTGGCGGGTCTGTGATGAAAATAGATGGACGATGAAGTTAATGTAATCTATAGCCATCCACTCACTTTCAGGGATACCTGCTTTGCGATGAGGCCGGAGTCCTTCCTCTTTTAAGCTTCGTTCAAGTGCATTGGCGAGCGCTTTGATATGTGGAATACTGGTGCCCGTAGCTATCAGATAATAATCTGTAATACCGGACAATGAACGCATATCGAGAATCACAATCTCTTCGCCTTTTTTGGAAAGCAAAAATTCTTTTGCTTTGATAACCGTTTCTAATGTTTCAATCGTTCAAATCTCCTCTATACAAGTTTTGTTTATGAATATAGTTCTCTATATCGATGGGAACAAGATAGCGAATACTTTTTCCTTCGGCCACATGTTTTCTTATCTGACGTGAAGAAATCTCTATAAAATTCTCTGTGAGCATATAGGTTTTTAATTTTTCGGGCCATGGCGGGTCTAACTTAAGCACTTCAGCTATTATTGTATCGATCTCAAATCCACAGCGTGGGTACGTAATAAACGTGCAAAGTTCTAGAAGAGATCTAATATTTTTCCAGGTATATAATTGGAACAACGTGTCGGATCCAATAATGAAAAAGAGTTCAGATTGAGGGTACACTCCATGTAGCTCTTTGATGGTGTCAATTGAGTAAGATACGCCTTCTCGTTCCAGTTCAAGAGCGGATGCCTCGAACCGTGAATCCCCCTTTATAGCGCGCTCAAGCATGGTCATTCGATGGGACGTGTTCACGAGATCTTCAGATGATTTGTGAGGGGGGAGGTAAGAGGGAACAAAGAGCACTTTATCTAGATCAAATTTCTTATAGGCCTCTTGGGCCATCCTAAGATGGCCCCTATGGATGGGGTTAAAGGTTCCTCCCAATATGCCGATTTTTGATTCCAAAACGTTCTTATCCATAGCCATAAAAAGCCTACAGTTTCCCAAAGCCTCTTCGTTTTGCAAGAATTTTGTCTGCCGGATCTAGGTTTAAAGATCAGCCTTGCTTTCATCAAGGGGTTTCCTTTATCTTCAACCGTTAATCCCATAAGAAATAGAATAGGAGTGAGAATATGTCTTTAATTGTTGGTATATTAGGTAGAGAGATCATTGATTCAAGAGGAACCCCCACCGTTGAGGTGGATGTCATTTTAGAATCCGGAGACGTAGGACGAGCGGCTGTGCCGTCAGGGGCTTCAACCGGAGAGAATGAAGCCTTGGAATTACGGGATGGAGATGCGCAGCGATATGTAGGAAAAGGGGTCCAAAAAGCAGTAGATAATGCTCATGCCATTATTGCTCCTGCGATTCAAGGATTGGATGCGCTTGATCAAAATGGCATTGACCAAATGTTGCTTAACCTCGATGGGACTGAAAATAAAGAGAAATTAGGCGCCAATGCGATGCTAGGTGTTTCCATGGCCGTTGCTAGAGCCGGGGCAGAGTATTTAGATCTTCCCCTTTTCCACTATATAGGCGGTTCTAATGCAAAGACGTTACCGGTTCCTATGATGAATATTCTTAATGGGGGCGCCCATTCAGATGCTCCTATTGATATTCAAGAATTTATGATTATGCCTAAAGGGGCCTCCTCATTTTCTGAGGGATTGCGGATGGGCGTAGAAGTCTTTCATGCGCTTAAATCCGTACTCAGAAAGATGGGCCTAAACACCGCGGTAGGCGATGAAGGTGGGTTTGCCCCTGGTCTAGAGAGTAATACGCAAGCGTTAGATGTTATTATGGAAGCGATTGCTCAAGCCGGATACGTTCCTGGCGAGGATATAGGGCTGGCTCTTGATGCGGCGTCCAGTGAGTTTTATGATGCAGATAAACAAAGATATGTCTTCAAAAGAAGCGATGGTTCAGAACGTACAGCCAAAGAGATGGTCGCGTTTTATGCGGATTGGATTCAAACGTATCCGATTTTGAGCATTGAAGATGGGTGTGCAGAAAATGATTGGGATGGGTGGAAACTTCTCACCGATGAATTAGGTGAAACAACCCAACTCGTCGGCGATGACCTGTTTGTGACCAATACCAAGTTTTTGAAAAAAGGTATACAGCGGGGTATCGCTAACTCGATTTTAGTAAAGGTTAACCAAATTGGAACGTTAACGGAAACGCTTGACGCCATTGAAATGGCTAAACGAGCCGGATACACGTCCGTTATCAGTCATCGTTCAGGTGAAACCGAGGATACAACCATTGCCGATATCGCGGTGGCTACCAATGCGGGCCAAATCAAAACCGGATCATTAAGTAGAACCGATCGTGTATGTAAATATAATCAACTCTTGCGTATTGAAAGTTTACTTGGCGAAAGCGCCTTATATGGGGGGAAATCTTTTGGAGACAAGATTTGATGCCCGATTCTAAGAAAAAAGAAAGGTAGGGACTAGACACCTATCGTGCGGGTGTCGGGGCATGGGAGAGATTTCGAGATCGTTTATGAATATATGGGTGGTTATTTATCGTGTGTCTTGTGCTGCACTCGGTGTTCTGCTTGTAATTGGGATTTTATCGATGTTTTCGCCCCAATATAAACAGTACAGGGAGAATGAACGGCGTGCAGAGGAATTAGAATATGGGATTGCCCTTGAAGAGGAGATGCTAAAAACGCTGAGGCGCAAACAGGAACGTTTTCGTTCCGATCCTCGCTTTGTAGAACAAATTGCTCGCGAAATTGGCTTGGCTAAACCCGGCGAAACGATCTTTAAGTTTATGGATGACCCTGAAACGTCTTCGCCGCCTCCATGAAAATTGATGCTGAAAAAAATTTTGGAAAACGAGTCTGTCCTGCTTGTGCATGTGCCGTTAATGCCAACAATAATGAGTGTCCCATTTGTCACTACCCGTTTCCGAATCCAACCTCGCCGCAAAAAAATCTCAAGCTTTGGGGGGGGATCATTATGTTGCCCCTTATTCTTTTGTGGGCCCTAAATCTGCTTTGAGCCTGTTCCCATGAACCAATAACTAGCCATTCTAATTTTGGAACCAAAATTAGAATGGCTCTCAATTCAACCGGCGTATCATCATAAGAGTTCATGGTAGAGAACAGGAACAATATCAAATGACAAAAAACCAAATGACCGAAACAAGTCTCATGTTTATACATTTAGATATTCTAATTTGTTTCGGATTTTCCGCCTTGGCGGATCAGCCATGGTTGACGATACTCGTGCTTCGTGTTTTACTGAAAAGTTGTGTTCTATCTACGCGGATCAGCTAGCTGAAGAGCCTTTTAGATGTAGAGTCCGCACAGCGCGGACCCTATATCTGGAGTCAAGCTCAAGGGGGGTTAGGGATTAATATATATATGCTTGAATGAATAATGTTTTTGAGCATAATGTTTCCATGCATTTTATTGATAGAAGAAAAGAAATGGCGAGGCTTGATGAGGTCATGCAGCAAAAAGAAGCTGCTTTTGTTGTTGTATGGGGAAGGCGTAGAATTGGAAAGACTCGATTATTGCTTGAATGGGTACATAAGTATGGGGGGATTTATGGCGTGGCTGATGAGTCTTCGTCGAGCGTACAGAGAAAATATTTTTCCCGGGTTTTGTCAGCTACATTCAATGGGTTTGCTGATGCAGACTATCCTGATTGGGATGCATTATTAAATCGATTAGCACATGAAGCTCGTCACAGGTCCTGGCGGGGGCCCATTGTATTGGATGAATAGCCTTATTTAGTCGCAGCCACTCCCGAACTCCCAAGTATTCTTCAACGGTGGATTGATCACGAGGCCAAACAGGTTGGATTGGTATTGGCGGTATCGGGATCTAGTCAACGTATGATGCAAAGTTTGATTTTGGATGCACAGACACTTCTTTATGGTCGCGCTCGTCAAATCCTTAAATTGTCTCCTTTACCAGCGGGTCATATTGGAGAAGCCTTGGATATTATCGATCCAGTGTCCATGGTCGAGTCCTATACGATTTGGGGTGGAATCCCTCGCTATTGGGAGTTAGCGGCTCCCTTTAAAGAAAAAATAAAGAAAGCGGTGATCGCCCTTGTGCTCGATCCAATGGGGGTCCTCCACGATGAGCCCCGCCGTCTTTTGTTGGAAGAGATGCCTTCGGCGATTTCTTTAAGACCTCTTTTGGATGTGATGGGTATGGGGACTCACCGACTTTCTGAAATGGCCGCTAGGGTTGGACAGCCAGTCACCTCGTTGACGCGTCCTTTATTGCGTCTTCAGGAATTGGGGCTAGTGGTACGAGAAATCCCCTTTGGTGAGTCCGAAAAACCAAGCAAGAGGGTACTGTATAAAATAGCAGATCCTTTTTTTCGTTTTTGGTTTTGTGTTGTTGCCGCTCAAAGGAGTCCCCTTGTGGATGCCGGAGAAACACTTTATCAGACCCTGCTAAAGCAGGCGTTACCAGGCCTATATGCTCAGGCGTGGGAGGAATTATGCCGACACGTCATTCCAAAATTAGGGGACCCGTCGTGGATGCCGTCAAAACGATTTTGGCATGGGAAAGGTCCTGAATGGGACGTCGTTTCCCAGTCCGTTGATAAGCAAAAATTACTTCTGGGTGAAGCCAAATGGTCCCGTTCAACCCTGTCGACTGCATTTATTGAAAAGACCGCTCAGCACTTGATGGAAAAAGGAAGTCCGCCACTCAAGAACAAAAAATATCGCTCCATCGATTATATCATTTTTGTACCTCGAAAACCCTGTCAAAAGGCACAGTTACCTGCTAATGTACGTCTTGTGGATGCAGCGGAGGTTATGAACATTCTTAAAGATGCTTAAATGTCTAGGAATTCCAATATGAGTTGTCCGAAAGGGACAAAGGCATGTAACCTGGGGTTTCAACCCCAGGAATAAAGCAACAAACCCGATTGCGTCCTGTGAAAGGGCGCGGTTGAGGAGGAGTAGATGTGCGCAAAGACAGTACCCCTACAGGGCACAGCATTTCTTTGCTCATGTCTCTCCTAACCCCAGGCTATCTTCCTACACAGCTTTGCTGTGATGGTGGAAGAGGTGTCCTCGCAGACAGAGTAAGTCGCCATCAGAGATGGCATAACATTTCATATAAGCCCACAGTCTATCGACTTGGGGTCCGAGACCGTAGTATGATGCATGATCTAAACATATTTCGTAAGATACGTGGGTTAGGGTTTGTTCTGCTCATTTTCGTGTGTATAAGCTGCAGTCGTAGGACAGGTGTCATGGATCAACGGGAAATTCGCGATCCACTTGTCCATCGTGCGCTAATGAAAAAGCGGGCCCACGATATCGATGGCGCCATCAAGTTATTTTATCAAGTCTTGGCGCGAAAACCCAGTATGGGACGACCCCATCTCGAGTTAGGACTTTTGCTGGATAACGATAGAGAAGACTACATTCGGGCGATCTATCATTATGAACAATATTTAATCCTACGACCCGATGCGCAGAAGCGGGATCTTATCGAGCAATTGATTGCTAGTGCAAAGCTTGCTTTTGCCGCATCACTTCCCGATAGACCTTCTGAGGCGATTAGGGAAATTGCAGATTTAAAAGATCAAATAAATCGGTTGAAAAATCAACTTGATCAACTTCGAGGCATGACAGAAAACTCAACGGGTGTTTCTGCCAGGGATGTTAATACTTCCCAGGGTCAAGGTCCACGCATCACCGATACCGTAACACCCAGACCCGCGCCAGCTCAGCCTGCATTTCGAAGGTATCGTGTTCAACCCGGTGATACCCTGTCGAGTATAGCGCGAAAAATGTATAACGATGCGAATCAATGGAATAAAGTGTTCTCCGCCAATCGTGACACATTAAGAACACCAGAAGATTTGCGTGTAGATCAGACCATCCTTATCCCTCAGTGATCGGGAATGTGGGTATTGGGGGGGGCTATATATTCATTCTTCATCACTTAATCGTAAACTTTATCGTACACTAGAGTATTTAACGATTGAAATGCCTCGCTAGAAGATCTATACTCCATGACATGAGTATAGCAACAGCAGAAATCCGGCGGCGTGCGATAGATGCCTACAAAATGGGCAAAGGTTCCCAGGCCGATATCGCATCTTCTTATCGTGTAGATCTTAGAACGTTTCAGCGTGGGCTCTCTCGTTTCAACGAAACCGGACAGACCGCTCCCCGACCGCGTGGGCATCGTCAGGCCCTCTACAGCGGAAAGCAGCTCAAGGCGTTGGCTCAACTGGGGGGCAAACATCCCGATGCAACGCTTGAAGAACTCAAGAACATGAGCGGCGTGAAGGGGTCGATCATGGCCGTACAGCGGGCGTTGAATCGGTTGGGCTGCCGGTATAAAAGAAACGCTTCACGCCAGCGAGCAAGACCGGGCGGATGTAAATCTCTTGAGAAAGCAGTGGATCCAAGAGGTGGCCAAACTTGATCCAAGTCGCCTTGTCCTTATTGATGAATCCGGGGCGAAAACGAATATGACTCGTCTGGGGGGCCGGGCGTTGGGCGGGAACAGGCTTTTTACCAAAACGCTTCATGGACATTGGTGTACCACCACCTTGATTTCTTCGGTCCGCCTGGACGGAACAACAGCGGTCATGGAGGTGGGGGGGGGCGACAGAGACGGCTGTTTTTGGAGAATATATTCGCCGGGTTCTTCTCCCGACTCTTTCACCTGAAGACATCGTCATCATGGACAATCTTCGCGTCCATCACAATCCCAAGGTCATTGAACTCATTGAGTCATGTGGGGCCCATGTAAGATTCCTTCCACCCTACAGCCCCGATTCCAACCCCATTGAAAAAATGTGGGGCAAGATAAAGAAATCGGTTGGGCAGCCTTGCAGCCCGCAGTCAGCAGGAACTATCTGAAGCGCTCACACAAGCGTTCGAAGAGGTTTCTCCCGACGAGGTAATCGGCTGGCTTTCTTCGTGCTACATCGCGACACCTCAATCGTGAAGCGCTCTAAAATCGAAATGAGTATAATACGCTAAAGAGGTAGAGTAACAATACAAGTGCAAAGGTCCGCAGCATAGTTCATTCTTTGGGTATCTGACCCCCCCCAAAGGAGAACATAGAATGCCACGAACCTACGAACATTTAAACCGTTATGAACGAGAAGTGATAGCCCAGATGCTAAAAGAAAAATATAGCTTATCTCAAATTGGCCGTCGCCTGGGCCGATCCCCCTCGACTATTTGGCGCGAATTTCGCCGTAATCGAGTCCGTGGCCGCTATTACCCAAGACCCGCAAATGGCCTGGCTCAAAGCCGATTACAGCTAGCTCGAAAGCCTCAAAAAGTGATGGGAGCTAGCAAAGAACAAGTGGAGACTCTCCTGGCGAAGTATTGGTCTCCAGAGCAGATTGAAGGTCGAAGAAAGCTAGAAGGTGACCTTCCCATCAGTCGAATGACGATCTACCGCTACTTGTACAGTCCAAAAGGGGCTGGCTACCGAAAATACCTGCGTGGCCCCGGAAAGAAAAAACGAGCGACTCGGAAAAGCCATTCACGTATACACAACCAAACAATGATTGACCAACGCCCCGAAGAGGGTGAAAGCCGCAAGGTGGCAGGCCATTGGGAAGGTGACACTATTCAGGGCCAAACGAGAAAAGAGGCCTGTGTAGTCACTCTAGTAGATCGAGCGACTCGATATCTCATCGCCGATCTTTTACCTCGATGCAATGCCGAATCGGTCAACCGTTCCGTACCTCAGTTCGCTGATTCAGGGCTCCCCTGTAAAACGGTGACTGTAGATAATGGCATGGAGTTTGCCAGCCATGCTAAACTACAGAAAAAAATAGCAACCCCCATTTTCTTTGCTGAAGGGAGAAACCCTTGGCAAAGAGGGACCAACGAAAATACGAATGGTTTGCTTCGCCAGTTTTTCCCGAAGAAAACCGACTTTGCTGCCCACAGCTCCGCTCAGTTGAGCTGGGCTGTGGAGTTACTGAATAATAGACCGAGAAAATGCTTAGAATATAGAACGCCCAAAGAAATGATGGACAGCTTCGGTTTTGCACTTGTAAGTTGAGTCTGCATGGATGGAATATTTTTTAGGTTTTTTATCCAGACCCGCCGTCTGTTGAAGTCCATCTAGGTTTGATTTCAGATTATTGTATTTTGATTGCAAATGGATATTAGCTCCCTGTTTTTTTCAGATGACGCTTGGGCGGACGAGATACAATATTATTTCCAGCTTTATTCTGTTTCGATTTTATATCTTCAAATATAGATCTGAGATCAAAATTGAATTTTTCAGCGTGCTTCTTCCGGATTTTTCTTATTTCGGCTACGATAGGATCCGCATTCATAATCATCCTCCCATGAGTTCCTCTGGTGTGCAGATAACAGAACATTCATATCCATAATCCCACACACTTTTTTCAATTTTACTTTTGGTTTCTGCATTGTTGATGTGAGTGAAATTCCACGTTAAGAGATAATCGATGCCATGCACTGCAGATACTGCGATGTGCAAAGCGTCTTCCGGATACTCTTTGGGAATGGCATGGTGTTTCAAGAGAACTTCAGAGAGTGAAAATACGTCTTCTGTAAGGTCTAGCAGAGGTATATCTTCAATGGACAGTAAGCGTTTTCCCACAGCATTCGGATCGCCAGTAGAAACTTCTTCCAAAACTAAATTCGATACAAATACGTCAAATCCTGGCAGTCTATTTGCCCACCAATCGTTCGTTTGCTGTTGTCGTGCAGCGATTACAAGGTCACGGCTTGGACGACCTGTATAATAGCTGACTACGCTGGTTTCAATATAAACTGTGGATTTCATCCTCTCTATGCTACATCTAATTGCGTTCGAAAACAAGATGGATTACTTGCCATAGATTTGTTCTCGTATGGAAGTTTTGGTGTTCGGGAACCATTCGCCCTACTTGGGGATACGTGGGTAGTGTTCTAACGATCTTATTGACTTAGTGTGGATGGAATATTTTTTAGGTTTTTCATCCAGACCCTGTAACCCTTCGTTGTCAATGACATCTTAGCATTCATTGGGCCATTGTATTTTACAATGTTCTTGGATAAGTTGGGACAACATGACGTCCGCTATCCATCCGAACCACCTCTCCGGTAACTGTATCAAAAGCCGAATCACATAGTAATAGGCTCATCCTTGCTAATTTTCGAGCGTGAACAGACCGTCCTAATAGTGATTTATAAGGTGGGGCGACTTCGTGGGTGGGATCTTGATCAATGCGGATGGGTTGTAGCGTATTGATGGTGACTTCGGGGCCCAGATGATAGGCTAGAAACCCTCCATTTTGCATTTGTGCAGCTTTGGCCATGCCATAGGCTGAATGGCTTGTATTCTCAGCGGACATGGCGGTGTATTGAATAATACGTCCTACCCCTCTTGTTTCTTTCATCCAGTACCCCAGTTCTTTGGCCAACATGAAATTGCCTTTTACATTGCCATCGTATGCTACATCGAGCTCTTTTCTGGAAAGATTTTCAAAACTGCGAAGACCGACCGTTCCTGCGCATAAAATAAGAACATCCAATCGTTCCCAGCTTGTTTTGATGGTGGTGATAAGGGTGTCGATACTTTGTTGTGAAAGTAAGTCAAGTGGATAGATTTCATTGCGTTGACCTTGTTCCTGGATGGATCTAGCTAGAGCGCTTCACGATTGAGGTGTCGCGATGTAGCACGAAGAAAACCAGCCGATTACCTCGTCGGGAGAAACCTCTTCGAACGCTTGTGTGAGCGCTTCAGATAGTTCCTGCTGACTGCGGGCTGCAAGGCTGCCCAACCGATTCTTTATCTTGCCCCACATTTTTTCAATGGGGTTGGAATCGGGGCTGTAGGGTGGAAGGAATCTTACATGGGCCCCACATGACTCAATGAGTTCAATGACCTTGGGATTGTGATGGACGCGAAGATTGTCCATGATGACGATGTCTTCAGGTGAAAGAGTCGGGAGAAGAACCCGGCGAATATATTCTCCAAAAACAGCCGTCTCTGTCGCCCCCTCCCCCTCCATGGCCGCTGTTGTTCCGTCCAGGCGGACCGAAGAAATCAAGGTGGTGGTACACCAATGTCCATGAGGCGTTTTGGCAAAAAGCCTGTTCCCGCCCAACGCCCGGCCCCGCAGACGAGTCATATTCGTTTTCGCCCCGGATTCATCAATAAAGACAAGGCGACTTGGATCAAGTTTGGCCACCTCTTGGATCCACTGCTTTCTCAAGAGATTTACATCCGCCCGGTCTTGCTCGCTGGCGTGAAGCGTTTCTTTTATACCGGCAGCCCAACCGATTCAACGCCCGCTGTACGGCCATGATCGACCCCTTCACGCCGCTCATGTTCTTGAGTTCTTCAAGCGTTGCATCGGGATGTTTGCCCACCAGTTGAGCCAACGCCTTGAGCTGCTTTCCGCTGTAGAGGGCCTGACGATGCCCACGCGGTCGGGGAGCGGTCTGTCCGGTTTCGTTGAAACGAGAGAGCCCACGCTGAAACGTTCTAAGATCTACACGATAAGAAGATGCGATATCGGCCTGGGAACCTTTGCCCATTTTGTAGGCATCTATCGCACGCCACCGGATTTCTACTGTTGCTATACTCATGTCATGGAGTATAGATCTTCTAGAGAGGCATTTTAATCGTTAAACGCTCTAGCTAAATTTTTAGGTGTTTTAATCGTTATTTTGCTGTTTGGATTTAGCAGTTCGCTAACAACCATTATGACGGTCCAAATGACCGATGAGAATCTTACAATCGATTGGTGGGCAGGCATTCCATTGCTTTTAGCCCCCATAGCAGCCTATTTTTTAGCCGCCATAATGAACTATGCAACCCGCCGTTCTTTTCCGTCTAATGCGTTTATGCTCTTGGTCTTCATGTTGCTGGGAGCATTCCTCTTATCCGGACTCTTTGATCATAAGGGTCATATCACTTCTTTTGGATCTGTGTATTCTTGGAATCTTGTTCCTGCATGTTCTATCATCACAATGGCGATCACCGTCTTGTCCTCATTAGCTGCTAGCTTAGAGCATTTAACGATTGAAATGCCTCTTTAGAAGATCTATACTCCATGACATGAGTATAGCAACAGCAGAAATCCGGCGGCGTGCGATAGATGCCTACAAAATGGGCAAAGGTTCCCAGGCCGATATCGCATCTTCTTATCGTGTAGATCTTAGAACGTTTCAGCGTGGGCTCTCTCGTTTCAACGAAACCGGACAGACCGCTCCCCGACCGCGTGGGCATCGTCAGGCCCTCTACAGCGGAAAGCAGCTCAAGGCGTTGGCTCAACTGGGGGGCAAACATCCCGATGCAACGCTTGAAGAACTCAAGAACATGAGCGGCGTGAAGGGGTCGATCATGGCCGTACAGCGGGCGTTGAATCGGTTGGGCTGCCGGTATAAAAGAAACGCTTCACGCCAGCGAGCAAGACCGGGCGGATGTAAATCTCTTGAGAAAGCAGTGGATCCAAGAGGTGGCCAAACTTGATCCAAGTCGCCTTGTCTTTATTGATGAATCCGGGGCGAAAACGAATATGACTCGTCTGCGGGGCCGGGCGTTGGGCGGGAACAGGCTTTTTGCCAAAACGCCTCATGGACATTGGTGTACCACCACCTTGATTTCTTCGGTCCGCCTGGACGGAACAACAGCGGCCATGGAGGGGGAGGGGGCGACAGACACGGCTGTTTTTGGAGAATATATTCGCCGGGTTCTTCTCCCGACTCTTTCACCTGAAGACATCGTCATCATGGACAATCTTCGCGTCCATCACAATCCCAAGGTCATTGAACTCATTAAGTCATGTGGGGCCCATGTAAGATTCCTTCCACCCTACAGCCCCGATTCCAACCCCATTGAAAAAATGTGGAGCAAGATAAAGAATCGGTTGGGCAGCCTTGCAGCCCGCAGTCAGCAGGAACTATCTGAAGCGATCACACAAGCGTTCGAAGAGGTTTCTCCCGACGAGGTAATCGGCTGGTTTTCTTCGTGCTACATCGCGACACCTCAATCGTGAAGCGCTCTAGTTGTTCAGCTTCTTCTTTATGTGAGTAATAAGTGAACCCAACATGACTTCCATGTTCAGCAAAGGACTTGCAAATAAATGGACCTGTTTCTGTGGAACCACCGATGACAAGGACGTGTGCGTTTTTTAATCTTTCTGTGTACATATAATTCTATTATTTGTTATTTATTAGGAAGTTATCTTTTTACATCGATCAAATAATCGCGAAGCTTATCATAGATAATGGTTTTTCAAATCCTAAGAAAATCTAATAACTAATTACTGATAACTAGCCATTCTAATTTTGAAGCCAAAATTAGAATGGCTGTCTCCTATGCCATTCGGAATAACAAATTATTTGATTCTTCTTATCTATCTTAGCGGGATGGCGGTTATTGGGCTTTTCTTTGCTCGAAAACAGAAAACCACGGACGATTATTTTCTGGCAGGACGATCGATGCCTTGGCTTCCGGTGGCTATGAGTATGTATGCGTCGTTGACCAGTGCGGCAACGTATATAGGATTACCCGGAATCGCGTATAAAAATAATATTACGTTTATTGTAGTAGCTGTTGTGAGTCCTGTTTTAACGCCTATTCTTATTTATTTGTTCTATCCGGTTTGTCGTAGACTGAACGTCACCACATCATACGAATACATTGATCACCGGTTTGGGGCCACTCCACGAAAAATTGTTTCTGCACTGTTTTTATTTGCGCGGCTTGGATGGTTAGGAACGGTTATTTATGCTCCGGCTTTAGCCTTATCTATTGCCACAGGCATCGATCTGTCTCTTGCCATCGTTTTGATGGGGGCCTTTGCCACTTTGTATACGGTCTTAGCGGGATTAGCAGCGGTTTTGTGGACGGATGTCATACAGTTTATTATTTTAATCGGGGGGGCTATTTGGATTGCCATATCACTTCTTTCCCGTATACCGGACGGGTTCTCAGAGTTTTTACAGATTGCGAATGCCCATGGTCATATTCAAATAAACACCTCTATCAGCCTAACTGAAATGACACTGATAGGTGTCTTTATCGGTTTCTTTTTCCAAATGATGCAAGATTATGGAACGGACCAAGTCACGGTTCAGCGACTTCTCTCTGCGAAGACACATCGGGGTATGGTGAAAGCGATTCTTTTTAATGCGTGTACAGATCTTTTTATTATCAGTCTATTGCTGTTTATTGGCACGGGCCTTTTTGTCTATTACCATCTCTCTCCCCACTTACTAGAGGTGAATTTGACGAAAGATCAAATGCTTCCTTTTTATATTATAAATGAGCTGCCCAATGGGGTGTCGGGACTCCTTATTGCAGCGATTTTTGCGGCAGCCATGTCGAGTATTGATTCAGGGATCCATTCGATGTCCACGGTTATTGTAAATGACTTTGTACAATCCTTGAGAGGGTCTGGTGCATCACCCCGAAATGACTTGAAGCTCGCAAGAATTCTGACATTGATGTTGGGTCTTGTTGCCACATGCGTTGCCTTTTACGTTTCGACATTAGAAGGCATTATCGAATCCTTTGCCACTTTTATGAGTTTATTCAGTGCGCCTGTATTCGCTTTGTTTCTTCTCGGTATGTTGACGAAGCGTGGTCAATTTTTTGGATGGTGTATAGGAACAGCTATGGCCATTCCTGCGACGTATGGGATACAACACTATACGGAAGTGAGTTGGGTCTATTATTTTCCGTTTTCATTTTTGGTGACTTTTGTCATCAGTTTGTTGATGATGAAAAAAATCTAAGTTAGTTATATGGAGCACAGAGATAAATATGAAAAAGAAAACAAACCGTTCGACCCTTAAAAAGACTAGTCTACATAGGCAATTTTCATCTTTGGTTACCGACGGTGCAGAACGAGCGCCTAGCCGTGCGATGTTACATGCAGTGGGTTTTTCCAAAAAAGATTTCAAGAAAGATCAGATCGGTGTGGCTTCTACCTGGGGAATGGTTACACCTTGTAACATGCACATTAATAAACTCGCTGAAGAAGCGGTTATGGGTGTTGATAGGGCAGGGGGTAAAGCGATTCCCTTTAATACGATTACGATTTCGGATGGGATTTCAATGGGGACAGAGGGGATGAAATATTCTTTGGTATCTCGCGAAGTCATTGCAGATTCGATCGAAACCGTTGTTGGTTGCCAAGGCTTAGATGGCCTCATTGCCATTGGCGGATGTGATAAGAATATGCCTGGTTGCCTGATTGCCATTGCACGTTTAAACCGCCCTTCTGTTTTCGTGTATGGGGGCACTATTTTGCCCGGTGTTCATAAGAACAAAAAAGTTGATATTATTTCTGTATTCGAAGCCGTAGGGGCTCATGCTCGGGGCGATATGGATGATAGAGAGTTAGGCCAAATCGAGGCGTGTTCTGTTCCCGGTCCAGGTTCATGCGGCGGGATGTACACCGCTAATACCATGGCATCGGCCATTGAAGCGATGGGTATGAGTTTACCCAATAGTTCAGCCCAAGTCGCTGTTTCTGCTGCTAAAAGACGGGATTGCCGTGACGCCGGAGCAGCTGTTTTACAGCTAATAAAACGAGGCATTCTACCAAAAGATATCATGACTAAACAAGCCTTTGAAAATGCAGTTACCATGGTCATTGCATTGGGAGGCTCTACGAATGCTGTACTGCATCTATTGGCGATTGCTCATTCAGCGGGTGTAAAATTGAGCATTGACGATTTTACGCGTATAGGGAGAAGAGTGCCGGTATTGGCCGATTTAAAACCCAGCGGAACGTATGTAATGGCTGAATTAGTGAGGATTGGCGGAACCACACCTTTTATGAAGATGCTTGTCGAAGAAGGGTTGATGCATGGAAATTGCATGACCGTGACGGGTAAGACGCTCAAACAAAATTTGAGAAAGGTAAAACCCTATCGAAAAGCGCAGAAGATTATTCGGCCCTTATCTGATCCGATTAAAAAAAGCAGTCATCTCGTTATCTTGTACGGGAATCTTGCCCCAGAAGGAGCCGTGGCCAAAATTACAGGGAAAGAGGGTCAACGGTTTGCGGGGAAAGCAAAAGTGTACGAATCGGAGGAAGAAGCGTTAAGGGCTATTCTCGGTGGCGTGATTAAGCAAGGGGATGTGGTTGTTATACGGTCCGAAGGTCCAAAAGGAGGACCTGGCATGCGTGAGATGTTGTCACCTACATCAGCTATTATGGGGAAGGGGTTAGGAAAAGATGTGGCGTTAATAACCGATGGTCGCTTTTCAGGGGGTAGCCATGGATTTGTTGTGGGGCATATTACCCCAGAAACATTTGTCGGGGGGCCTATAGCTATAGTAAAAAATGGCGATTTGATAACCATTGATGCCAAAAAACGAGAGATTAACTTGGGTCTATCCGCCCAAGAAATCAAAAAACGTTTGGCGAAATGGAAACAACCTAAACCTCGTTATAGATTGGGTGTTCTCTCCAAATACGCCTTACAGGTCAGTTCAGCTTCTCGAGGCGCTATAACGGATATGTCTGGGTAATTTTCGATCTGGCTGAGGATGGCTTGATATACGGAAATCGGGCCACCCTCCACCTTGGTCTGAGGATCCCATATTCCAGAAAGGTCGTTCTTTAAATGTGTTTCGGGAGGATGACAGAGGGAGCAAAGCTATTATTGAATTTGTTGCATCGGCCCAGAATTCGGTATCTGATCTAATTCATGCTCTTTTTTTTGCTAGAGCATTTAACGATTGAAAATGCCTCGCTAGCAGAAATCCGGCGGCGTGCGATAGATGCCTACAAAATGGGCAAAGGTTCCCAGGCCGATATCGTATCTTCTTATCGTGTAGATCTTAGAACGTTTCAGCGTGGGCTCTCTCGTTTCAACGAAACCGGACAGACCGCTCCCCGACCGCGTGGGCATCGTCAGGCCCTCTACAGCGGAAAGCAGCTCAAGGCGTTGGCTCAACTGGGGGGCAAACATCCCGGCAACGCTTGAAGAACTCAAGAACATGAGCGGCGTGAAGGGGTCGATCATGGCCGTACAGCGGGCGTTGAATCGGTTGGGCGCCCGGTATAAAAGAAACGCTTCACGCCAGCGAGCAAGACCGGGCGGATGTAAATCTCTTGAGAAAGCAGTGGATCCAAGAGGTGGCTAAACTTGATCCAAGTCGCCTTGTCTTTATTGATGAATCCGAGGCGAAAACGAATATGACTTGTCTGCGGGGCCGGGCGTTGGGCGGGAACAGGCTTTTTGCCAAAACGCCTCATGGACATTGGTGTACCACCACCTTGATTTCTTCGGTCTGCCTGGACGGAACAACAGCGGTCATGGAGGTGGAGGGGGCGACAGAGACAGCTGTTTTTGGAGAATATATTCGCCGGGTTCTTCTCCCGACTCTTTCACCTGAAGACATCGTCATCATGGACAATCTTCACGTCCATCACAATCCCAAGGTCATTGAACTCATTGACTTGAATCCGTCAGCTATCGCTTCGGAAGGCGTTTTGGGGCTCAAAAGTTGAAAACTTTTTCCTTGAGATGCTCGCTTTTGGGTGGATTGGGACCGGCAAGTATCACCCTGATGAATTTTTTGAGCGTACAGGTCAGATTCACTCTGATTTGGCCATTTTGGGGCGTAGGCCTCCTTGGGCAGTCGCCTTAGAGTATTGTTAAAGGTGCACGGAGGGCTATGCGAAGGAATGGGCAATATCTTGTATCACTTCGAACCAGCGACAACGCTTGCCAAAGTGAAATTCAATTCGTCCGGCGTGGCGGACCAATAGAACCGCGCAATAGGTTGAAGGCCACCGGGACACAAGGGCGGTTTTGGTCATCACCGGGATGGAAATGATCGAAAAAGCCTGTGTAAACGTTCTTGCCTTCACGACTGTCTTGTTTGTCTCCAACTCGGCGTGCAAGGGCCAGCATTTGTTCAGGACATTCGCGGCGAGGATTTCGCTTTACGATAAAATAATGATCCCCAAAAGCGTCGAAGTTATCGGCCGCAGCGTTGCCACTATCAAGCCGAAGCAAACATTTTCCACCCAGGCCCAGGGTTTGGAGCGTTTCAACGCTGCGGGCAATAAACGCGGTCGTTCCCGACTGACAATGTTGTTTACCGGGTCGAAGTTCGCACTCAAGCATGTGGCCTTGAGTGCCCACATAGGCAAATATCGGGGCGTAACCATCATGGCCCTTATAGGTATAGGAAACGCCTTCTTTCGAAGAGCCTGAGTGATCCAAAGGGCTCACATCGATATCGACGGGAACAAGATCAAGCCCTTCGACATCTACCTAGCCAAAGGGGCCCGAGGAAAGAAGTTCGGTGTTGAGTTTGCGTAGCCCCACATGGGTTCTGGCTGGGGGCAGGTCGTCGAAACGACGTCGGAACACCGGCTCAGAGACTACCTTTTTAACTCCCCTTTTTAAGTCCAAAGGCATTCATAAAAATCTCATCACCCCGGTACAGGTCAATATCATTGAAATCGGTTCGACCGTTGCAAAGTAAGCCGATCTGGGTAAGGAGGATCTCCCGATCAGAGATCGCATCGGAGCGGCGTGGTTGAAAATTGGAGGGAAGAATCCGTTGAGCATGATCCTCAAGCAGCAGGTCGCAAAGATGATTTCCGTTTGTGCTGTTGAGTTCGCCCTTGCCAGTCTTTATTTTATATTGTTTCATATACACACCTGTTGGGGTAGGGTTGTTTGTTTGAATACGGGTATGCTCCCCGCTTTAGAGCGCTTCACGATTAGGTGTCGCGATGTAGCACGAAGAAAACCAGCCGATTACCTCGTCGGGAGAAACCTCTTCAAACGCTTGTGTGATCGCTTCAGATAGTTCCTGCTGACTACGGGCTGTAAGGCTGCCCAACCGATTCTTTATCTTGCCCCACATTTTTTCAATGGGGTTGGAATCGGGGCTGTAGGGTGGAAGGAATCTTACATGGGCCCCACATGACTCAATGAATTCAATGACCTTGGGATTGTGATGGACGCGAAGATTGTCCATGATGACGATGTCTTCAGGTGAAAGAGTCGGGAGAAGAACCCGGCGAATATATTCTCCAAAAACAGCCGTCTCTGTCGCCCCCTCCCCCTCCATGGCCGCTGTTGTTCCGTCCAGGCGGACCGAAGAAATCAAGGTGGTGGTACACCAATGTCCATGAGGCGTTTTGGTAAAAAGCCTGTTCCCGCCCAACGCCCGGCCCCGCAGACAAGTCATATTCGTTTTCGCCCCGGATTCATCAATAAAGACAAGGCGACTTGGATCAAGTTTGGCTACCTCTTGGATCCACTGCTTTCTCAAGAGATTTACATCCGCCCGGTCTTGCTCGCTGGCGTGAAGCGTTTCTTTTATACCGGCAGCCCAACCGATTCAACGCCCGCTGTACGGCCATGATCGACCCCTTCACGCCGCTCATGTTCTTGAGTTCTTCAAGCGTTGCATCGGGATGTTTGCCCCCCAGTTGAGCCAACGCCTTGAGCTGCTCGCTGTAGAGGGCCTGACGATGCCCACGCGGTCGGGGAGCGGTCTGTCCGGTTTCGTTGAAACGAGAGAGCCCACGCTGAAACGTTCTAAGATCTACACGATAAGAAGATGCGATATCGGCCTGGGAACCTTTGCCCATTTTGTAGGCATCTATCGCACGCCGCCAGATTTCTGCTGTTGCTATACTCATGTCATGGAGCATAGATCTTCTAGAGAGGCATTTCAATCGTTAAATGCTTTAGCCTTGTTTTTCAGGCGTACCTGTTGCTCCAGAATATGTTGGAACCCTTTATCTCTTAGGATGCTTGCTTTAGAGGAGACTTTTTGGAGTTGTTCTAGTAAGACCGATTGTATTTCCTCCTCTCTTAAATCGTCATATACGATCGCAATAATGAGCCAGTCGGGGAAAAGGTGTGCTTGACGGAATAGTTGATATAATACCAAAAGATCGTGAAACCCTGCATTGGGTGAAGAGGATTGTAAACAGGTTATATTGCTGTTATAGGTTTCTAGTGCTTCATTAGCATATTCCACAGCCGGTTTATCCCCTTCCGTTAAGTCATTTATGGCGTGTAGTTGCGATGCTCCAATCCAAAGAGCGATGTGACGGTCTGTTTTCCTGAGTTTAGAAAATCGTTCATGGATACGTTTTTGTTGTGATCCTTGGGCATCGGTGTATCCTGATTTTCTAAATGGAGGATCTGCATCGAATTTTACTTTTGTATTTATCCCTAGCCCAAAATCTTCCGGGTGAAAGTCCGATTGCAACTGTGCAATCCAAATAAAACTAATGGTCCCCAAAAGTAGGCCCGAAAATATAATGTGTAATTCTTTCATAAGTCTCTATGATCAAGGTAGACCACTTTAAATAATAACTCGAGCCTCTGGCAAAAAGATTTTTTGGCCACAGCGGATCCGCTGTGGCAGAGGACAGGATTACAGGATCAACAGGATAAATGAATAATCTAAAGAAGCTAATCTTATTTACCGACTCGTATCCCTACGGGAAAGGGGAGCAGTTTCTGGAGACGGAAATAGATTATTTATCAACATCGTTTGATCGGGTTGTGATCATGCCCATGAAGTATGGGGGCTGCAAAGAGGCCAGGGATGTTCCGGGAAACGTTCATGTGTTGTCCCCCTTTTTTAAAAGAAGCCTTGCGGTCTATATGTTAATCAAAGGGGTGTGCAATCGTTCTCCTTTTTTTCCGCTGTTAAGAGAGGGGGTTAAGGAACAGGTGTATGAATCTCCCAGAAAGCTGAAAAAATGGTTAGCGGCTACTCTAATTATACGACATGTATTGAATCATCATCACCTGAAACTTCTACAGGGGAGTACTACACATACCCTGCTGTATTTTTATTGGGGATGTGGTGCGGCATGGATGTTGCCTTTTATGAAGCGGCCTATAAAGTCGGTGATACGTTTTCATGGGTATGATTTATATGAAAACGAGCAAGGTAATCCTGGATATATTCCTTTCCGGAAACAGCAACTATTAGCCCTAGACGTTGCCGTCTTTATATCGCAACACGGAAAAGACTATCTGACGAGCCGGTATCCAAATATAGGCGCTTATAGCAAGTTTTTTCCTTTAGGCGTAAAAGAACAGCGCCCATCTCGTTTGGGTGATGATGGGATATTGAGGGTTGTTAGCTGTTCCTTGATGAGGCGGCTTAAAAGAATAGATCTGATTATAGAGGCTTTAAAATTAATCGAATTTCCTGTGGAGTGGACGCATATCGGTGACGGTCCTTTAAGGTCACGCCTTGAGGAATGTGCAAAGGCTCTTCCTGCTAATGTTCAATATACGTTTGTAGGGCAATGGCCGAATGAAAGGGTGTTAAATTTTTATACGAATTCGTCGATAGATCTTTGTCTAAATGTGAGCCAGGTCGAAGGACTACCCGTATCCATTATGGAGGCCTTGGCTGCAGGGATTCCCGTATTTGCTACAGATGTAGGAGGGGTCTCAGAGTTGGTTGATGAGAACGTTGGTCGACTTTTTCACGTAGACGTAGATCCAAGAATGATTGCACAAGCCATTCGTGCATATCATCAAAGCGGAAGGGCTAAACAGGAACTAGCTATCGAAGCTCGTAAGCGTTGGCAGCAATGCGTTGATGCCGATAAAAATTATCATCTCTTTTCATCTTTTTTAAGAGAGCTGGTACCCGAAAAAGAAGAGATCTTCTAATGTGCGGAATCGCTGGGATCTTAACACCTTTTAATGACCCGGAAATTCTACGGCATGTTCAGCACATGACCCGATACCTGTCGCCATCGAGGACCTGATGATGAGAAGGGATGGCTTTGTTTTCAACCGACCCAAGTGATGTTTTTTATTATATGGTGGGAAAGATACCCCCGAAGATGTATTATATACCGCAAGTTTAGGATATACCCCCCATAAAACCTTATTCCAATACATTGCATCATAATGGAGACCTTGTTTTAGGGCCGGGATATGACACCTTTAATAAAAAGAGTTTTGCGTTTGCTTCGGAAATAAAAGCCTTCCTTCTTCTTCCGAGGGTTTCGCGTCAGGTCGACTCAGAGTCCTTATACTATTATTTAAGATTTGGCTTACGGATCATAGGTCCCAGACATTATTTCAAGATATATTTCAACTGCCGCCGGCTCATACCTTTAAAACTTCTGTGGACACATTTAGACAACCGCAACCATGTCGATACTGGAATGTAGACTTGAACCTTTTGGGGGTACCAGTATTTATGCGCAGCAACATGTATTTCGATTGGCCGATGAAGCTCACATCAAAGTCATGCTCGATGGACAGGGGGCCGACGAAATTTTAGCCGGGTATCGATCCTGTCTGTCGGCACGTTTTGTGTCGTCGCTTTGCCAAGGGCGATGGCTTGATGCGGGACGTTATCTCTATAATATTTCTGCATTACCAGGTGCTAAATTTAGTTGATTTCTTTTGAGGAGCATGGGGCATTTTGTCCCCTTAATGGCCGGAATCAGAAAGTGAATGGAATACGCCAAAAAGAAACAAAAAAGGATCTGATTCCCGATTTTGGCGATGGATTAATCTAATCTGTTGGTGTGACGTTTTTGATGCGAAAATATAAATTTACTTTAAAAAGTATATTAACCCCTGAATCCGTCAGCTATCGCTTCGGAAGGCGTTTCGGGGCTCAAAAGTTGAAAACTTTTTTCCTTGAGATGCTCGCTTTTGGGCGGATTGGGACCGGCAAGTATCACCCTGATGAATTTTTTGAGCGTACAGGTTAGATTCACTCTGATTTGACCATTTTGGGGCGTAGGCCTCCTTGGGCAGTCGCCTTAGAGTATTGTTAAAGGTGCACGGAGGGCTATGCGAAGGAATGGGCAATATCTTGTATCACTTCAAACCAGCGACAACGCTTGCCAAAGTGAAGTTCAATTCATCCGGCGTGGCGGACCAATCGAACCGCGCAATAAACGATATTTTTGAGAACCGTTTTGATTCGCCAGCGCGGGATGTTGATTTTCTGCGGGGCAAGCCCAGCCCGTTTGATGACCTCTTGGCCAAGACGGCGCAATAGGTTGAAGGCTACCATGGCGCATAACAGAATAATCTTATTGGCACAGAGTCTCCCCGAAGGCAATCGCTCAACATCAAGATCGCTTTTGAGTTCACTGTAGTACTGCTCGCTGGGGCCATGTCCATGATAGAGATCTAGCACCGTCTTGGCACGACAAGAGAGGTTCGTCCACCAGGTGTTCACCTCAAGTTTAGGAACCAGAAGTTTCTGACCATCGATATCGATGGTGCGTTCAATCACTTCGAAGGCCACCGGGACACAAGGGCGGTTTTGGTCGCCACCGGGATGGAAATGATCGAAAAAGCCTGTGTAAACGTTCTTGCCTTCACGACTGTCTTGTTTGTCTCCAACTCGGCGTGCAAGGGCCAGCATTTGTTCAGGGCATTCGCGCCGAGGATTTCGCTTTACGATAAAATAATGATCCCCAAAAGCGTCGAAGTTATCGGCCGCAGCGTTGCCACTATCAAGCCGAAGCAAACATTTTCCACCCAGGCCCAGGGTTTGGAGCGTTTCAACGCTGCGGGCAATAAACGCGGTCGTTCCCGACTGACAATGTTGTTTACCGAGTCGAAGTTCGCACTCAAGCATGTGGCCTTGAGTGCCCACATAGGCAAATATCGGGGCGTAACCATCATGGCCCTTCTAGGTGTAGGAAACGCCTTCTTTCGAAGAGCCTGAGTGATCCAAAGGGCTCACATCGATATCGACGGGAACAAGATCAAGCCCTTCGACATCTATGTAGCCAAAGGGGCCCGAGGAAAGAAGTTCGGTGTTGAGTTTGCGTAGCCCCACATGGGTTCTGGCTGGGGGCAGGTCGTCGAAACGACGTCGGAACACCGGCTCAGAGGCTACTTTTTTAACTCCTCTTTTTAAGTCCAAAGGCATTCATAAAAATCTCATCACCCCGGTACAGGTCGATATCATTGAAATCGGTTCGACCGTTGCAAAGTAAGCCGATCTGGGTAAGGAGGATCTCCCGATCAGAGATCGCATCGGAGCGGCGTGGTTGAAAATTGGAGGGAAGAATCCGTTGAGCATGATCCTCAAGCAGCAGGCCGCAAAGATGATTTCCGCTTGTGCTGTTGAGTCGGTGGATTGTAAAATTAAATGCCGCAAAAAATGGACCTGAGAGCTTCTGTTCATGCGGCGATCTCCAAATCGAAACACTCCTGTGCGGGTTTGTATTCTAGGATCTTGCGAGGATAGTTGTTAATCCATTTTTCAATCTCACCAATACGGTCGATGGTATATTTTCCGATGTTGTCTCCTTTGGCGACGAAACGACGAACCATACGGTTGGCATTTTCGTTGGAGCCTCGTTCCCAGGAAGAATACGGGTGAGCATAATAGAGTTTAACACGTCTCTTTTTGCTAAATCCGGAACGTTCCATCTGCTCCACGTCGAGAAACTCGCTCCCGTTATCGGCTGTAATCGACTTGAACATCGATCTGAATGGGCCAACTCCCGTCGATCTTTCGATCGCTTTAAGGGCCTGCAGAACCGATGCCTGTGTTTTATCCGAAAGTTTTCTCACCCTTAGCATTCGGGTCTTTCTTTCTACTAACGTCATTAAAACCGGTTTTGAAGTTCCTTTTCCGCCGACGATCAAATCCAATTCCCAGTGCCCAAATTCCTCGCGTTTTTCTACGGTCTTAGGTCGTTTTTCGATACTGGTCCTTCGGGCATGTTGCTTTTTAACCCGCTTAATAGCACGTCTTTTTCGTTTTATCCGTTTTCGTTTTTCCCATAGGGACTCGTTGCTCACCCCCGGGATGAGACCTTGGTCAATATAGGTATACAGCGTTTTTGTACTCACCGCTGCAGGTCTCTGCTCTTGTTTAAGCAAAGGAGTAACCACATCGGGTGAGCGTTTGCGAACAAGAATGTGCTCGCTGATAAACACAGCCGTTTCATGATGCTTTCCAAGCTTAAGCTCAGGTCCCTTGGCCGTCGCATTTAGATCATGAAGTTCCTGGGCTCGATCACTGCTGTATGCTTTCTTCTTTCGCGGCTCTGTATCGAAATGCTCTACCTCCCCACGTTTGATTTCGCGCTCTATGGTTCGACGATGCCTTCCCAGATAGCTAGTAGCTATCTCCAAAGGACGTCCTGGGTTTTTGAGCATTGTTTCAATCATGATCCGTTCTTTCTGTGTCAAATGCTTGCCTTTTCGGGGATGAATACTACTCTTGATTTGTTCCATGTCTTTCTCCTTTTTTTGTCTTCTGTCGAGTTTTTAAATCTAGAAGATTTCGGCATGGAACACTCCTGTTTTACAATATCTTCTTTTGGGCATTTAATATTACAATTCTCAACACGAAAAAAAGTATAAACATCTTCTTGTCAGTCGATTCTTTTCAGATATATACTTCAGATCAAAATCAAGAAAAGACAGGAAAACATATATATGTCAGGAGATATAATAGATTATAAGGTCGGTGGAATTGATCTCAAGCTTTTTGTAGGTGAAGACACCTTTAAGCCGAATCTCACGACACAGCTGCTTGCAAACAGTTTAGAGGTGAAAGAAGGATCCACTGTTTTAGAATTAGGCTGTGGCATTGCGCCGCTATCTATTATGGCAGCCAAAAAAGGCGCTGCCAAAGTGGTGGCCGTAGATATTATGAAAAAAGCGTGTGAAAATGCACAAAAAAATGTCGAAATCAATGGTGTAAGCGATCGCGTGAAGATATTAAACGGCAGTCTGTTTGAACCTATTAAAGACCAAAAATTTGATGTGATTATCAATGACGTTTCCGGAATGGCCGAAGCCGTTTCCCGTATCTCTCCGTGGTATCCTGATTCCATTCCTGCAGGTGGACATGATGGCACGGCGCAAACCGTTACGATGCTAGAAGAATCAAAGAAATACTTAAACGGTGGCGGAAGCTTATATTTTCCGGTATTAAGCCTTGCTGATTCCCCAAAAATTCTTCGAAAAGCGATGGATGTGTATGGAGATGGCCTTCAACTTTTATCCGAAAAATGGGTGCCTTTCTGTAAAGAGTTCAAAGAAAAGATCGTTGAATTGGAAGCCATGAAAAAGGAAGGTATTATTGACTTTATTACCAAGCGATCTCGACAATTATGGCAGTTACGCATCTACAGCGCAACGGCTGCAATGCTCTAACCCGCCCTCTCTTGTAGATATTTCAAAACTTCTTCTGGATGACTAACCACCTTTTTTACCGAAGACCACTGTTTTAAGATCGTTCCTTTAGCGCCTATAACCACGGTTGATCGAATCGTTCCTTCAATGTCTTTGCCATATATCTTTTTTAGCCCCTACGCCTCATAGTTTTTCATCATCGCTTTGTCTGGATCGGATAGAAGAATAAAGGGCAAGTTGTGGTCTGACGAAAATTTTTTGTGCGATGGGATCGAATCTTTGCTAACCCCAAAAATAATAATGCCGAACCGCTTTAAATCCTCATACACATCGCGGAATCCACATGCTTCTTTTGTACACCCCGGCGTGTTGTCTTTAGGATAAAAGAAAAGGAGAATTGCTTTCCCTTTATAATCCTCTAAAGAATGTGTATTCCCATCATTTCCCTCTAAACTAAATGCAAAAGCTTTTTTCCCTTCAAGTGGGCTCATACGTTTTCCTTTTCAGGTTAGGATTGAAAATTGAAAATTCGGAGCCATAATAAAACAGCCATGAAAAAAGTGTTAGACAATTTTTTTGTAAAGAGTTTCTGTCTTCTGAGCGTTAGCCTTGGGTTAAGCCTATTTGTAAATGCTGTTAGATCTTCAGGAAAGATACCGTGGGTCCAAGATTGGGGTCATTATGTTGAGGCAAAAGCGTTGAAAGAGGGGCTTTCTTTGGCTTCCTTAGATCAAACGCGTGCGATTGTAGATCAAGGCATTTATGTCCTTTTTGATGCAAGACATGCCATTGACTATAACGAAGGACATATCCCCGGCGCACTCTCATTTCCATACGACGAAATCGATACTGCGTTTCAGAGCGCCCAGATGTATCTCATCCCCGAACAACCTATATTGACCTACTGTTCCGGAGACGCCTGTGACGATTCTTTTGAGCTTGCACTTTTTTTAAAAGAACAAGGCTATACAAACATGACTTTGTTTGCAGGCGGGTTCAACGCATGGACATCCGCGGAGCTTCCCGTGGAGGGTCAACCATGAAGTTAAAGTTGGTCGGCATGCTTTGTCGATGGGTTCTCGCCGGCACGTTTTTGGTGGCCTGTATTCACAAGATTTGGGTCCCTGAAGATTTTGCTTTAACAGTCTTTCGGTATCAATTATTGCCCCATTCCGCGATTAATTTAGTGGCGATTTTTTTACCATGGCTCGAGCTCGTTACGGCATGCGCCCTGCTCTTTGGCCACCGTTTCCGACAAGTCGGTTTAGTCCTTATCGTGATGATGCTTTGCGTGTTTACGGGCGGAATGGTCATCAACATTTTTCGAGGCGTTAACATTGCATGTGGCTGTTTTTCTGCAGATCCCGAACCCGCACATTTAGGGTGGGGAAACATCATTAGAAATGGGGTTCTTTTGGTTATAGCTGGCGTGGCGCTGTGTGAAACCAAAAAGGAAGTCTCTTCAAACAATAAACTCTGTAAGAATGCTTGATAAAAGAAGATATTGAGCTATTGTCTTTCTATCGGAGGCCATCACGCTTTATGAGTATAAACAAAAAAAGATATGCAATTCTATATGTCGATGATGAAGTCCAGTCTTTAAAGTACTTTTCCAGAGAATTTTCAAAAGATTTCACCACCTTAACGGCAGAAAGCGCCGAAGAAGGATGGAACATTATCGAGGAAAGACATGACGAAATTGGCATTCTCATAACCGATCAACGTATGCCGAATATGAGCGGAGTAGATCTTCTTAAGAAAATTTGTCGCACATATCCGAAGATTATTCGACTCCTAGCAACCGCTTATGCGGATCTCGATGACGCGATTTCAGCCGTCAATTCTGGGTATATTTATAAGTACATTAGTAAACCCTGGGATGTCATGGAACTGCGCATCACCTTTTTGCGCGCGCTCGAATTTTTTGAGGTCCAAAACGAGAGAGATCAACTTCTCTGTGAAAAGATGTCGACTTTACAACGTATTATTCTAACAGATCGCGTTAAAAATCTTGCGTTATTTGCTTCCGGACTTAGTCCTCACACACAAAACAACCTGGAAGCTGTTCACTCTTTTTTTGACCAACTCCCACAATCCTATGCCCGATATGGAGAGTTGGATGTAGAAGAAAAAGAAAATCGTGATTTGGCTCTTTTTATGCAGAAAGAAAGTCATCGTCTATTTCATGTTATTTCTTCAACCCACACTCATTTGGACATTCAGGAATCACCTGGGTCGAGCGGAGGTGTAAACTTAAAAGAGATAGTCGAGAACCTACAAAAAGGAAACAGCCATCTAACGTGTAACATCACATCTGAACTTCCTTCTCTTTCTGGTAGACCCGAATCCATCACTAAACTTTTCGAGATTTTACTCTCGAATATGAAAGGCGTCGGCACAGAGATGTTGACCTTCTCTATAGCTGCGAAAAAACCAACAGATGATATAGAAACGGCACATGTTGAGATCGTGCTGAAAGATGACAGACCTGCATGGAATGGAGATCAATGGCTTGATTTTTTTGCCCCGTTTACCCCGGGATTTAGAACAGAAGAAGAATATGGGCTACACCTAATGTCCGCTTTTTTTATAACGCATCACTGGGACGGACAGATTCTTGTACAGGGAAAAGAAGTTGAAAAAATTATAGTCAGATTACCGGAAAAAGTATCCGTGACAAGCAAAACAGGCCTAGACAAAACACTTTTTGAAAAACTGTTTTGCTTTACCCTAAAGTGGTAAGATTACTTCTAACATATAAACTAAAAGTTATCGTCATAATGATTTTGGAGAAGCAAACTGATTTAACCAGAGTCCACCCTTCGGAAACAGATAGAGATTATAAGAAGTATTCTATTTTGTATGTCGATGACGAAGAGGTGTCCCTAAAATATTTCAAGCGTTCCTTTAGCGATACCTTTCGGATCATAACGGCTAGCAGTGCTGAAGAAGGTTTTGAGGTTCTCAAAAAAACAAAAATGATATCGGGATCCTCATTACCGATCAACGCATGCCGGGCCAACAGGGCACTGAATTGCTCGAAAAGGTACGACGTTTATCCCCGAACATTCTACGAATACTTGTTACGGCTTATGCAGATCTTGACAGCACGATTGAAGCGGTGAATACAGGGGCTATATACAAATATATACCCAAACCATGGAGAATGCAGGAATTAAAAATAAATTTATGTAGAGGATTAGAATTTTACGAGCTCCAAGAGGAACGAGAGACATTACTCCTTGAAAAAGTATCTTTCTATCACAACATGATCATTGCCGATCGGCTCCTCAGTCTTAGTGCCATGTCTGAAGGACTAAATCACCATATCCGGAATGCGTTGGTTGCGATTAGAACGTTTCTAGAGTTAGTGCCCCTTAAGCTTGAAGAAGAAAAAATAGATCCCGAAATATTGCGCGACCCCGACTTCTGGAATAATTGTCGTGACCGGGCAGAAAACCAGGTCGGAAAAATTGTAAATTTATTAGGTGATCTGTGGCGAGCAACTGGAAAGACCAAAACGCTGTTTACAGATTCTATCAATCTATCTATCGTCTTGTCTAAAGTTATTGAGGCCTTACAGAAGAGCCTTGATCATAAAAAAATTACCATTGAGAATAATATTCCAAGCGATTTCCCCGCCATTCAAGGTGACAAAAAAAATATAGCAAGATTATTTGAGTTGCTGCTCCAAGATGAACTAGTTACGCTGCCTTCAGCTTGCAAAATTCGCCTTTCCGCTAAAATGTCTGAGAATTCATCCGGCCAACCTTATATAGCGATTACCCTCCAAGATAACGGCCCAGGGTTACCACAAGAAGACTTGCAATCTGTTTTTAACCCCTTTTACTTTCGCGGGAATGACCCTAAAGAACTGGGCATTAATCTCATGGCCTGCTACTTTATCGTTTATCATCACGGTGGGCATATTGAAGCGAAGAGCAGTGAAACGGAGGGCACAGAGTTTAAGATTACCTTACCCACTAACGCAAATACAAATATGCTTCAAGAGCAGAGCCAAGACCTTCTACAAAAATTTCTTTTCATCGACTCTCGCTGGAACACGATCCGGAAAGGGTTGCCGTGAAAGATATTAAACAGATTTTAAGTGTTTTGAACGGGGAACCATTTTGTCGCCCTCTATTAGTGGAAATTGAACAATAGCCCTGGTCCCTTTTCCCTCTTCACTTTCTAGCAAGATTGTTCCCTTAAAATCTTCTACAATTTTTTTAGCAATATATAAACCCAACCCTGCCCCTTTGCTTTTTTTTCGTTGTATAATAGGGCTCAAATACCTTGAAAAGTGTTGTACTTTTTATCCCGGCCCCCGTATCTTCCACATAAATTTTGACGTTACCATTAGAACGCCAACATCTGACGCACACCCGCTTCTCCTTACACCTCGAGACCGCCTGCAGAGCATTCTCAATCAGGTTGTGAATCACACGTAACAGTTGAGTTCGATTCGCTAAAATGTTCATATCTTTGGTCGGAATCTGATGCTCCAAATCAACGCGGTCTTTTGCTGCTAAAGGTTCCGTGGCGACGACCACATCTTTAATAAAAGAAGACACCGAAATGGTCTCTAGTCTGCATTTATACCCTTTGCCGATACTCTTCCACGCTTGAATTAATTCTTGGCAATTGTCGACATTCTTTTTAATAATCTCTAAATAATCAGATGCTTCCTTATATTGGCCGCCCAATTTTGCCTGACACTGCTCTAACTCCTCAGAAAGTAATTGAATATATCCCATGACAATGGAGAGTGGATTGCGAAGATCATGAATAAATTCGGATGAGAATTTATCCAAAACCATTTCTTTTTGGCTTTGTGCTATATTCTCAGCCAACTGGGTATTGAGCTCCTTTAATTCTCTAGATGCCCGTAAACGAGAACGCATCAACCGTGTTCGTTCGGTATACCTTAAAAGGACCTGGTCCATTTCTTTTGTGGAGAAGGGCTTGTTTAAATATTCGTTTGCACCTAACCGAATCGCTTGTTGAGCGGTTTCAAGCGTACCAAATGCCGTCAACATAATGACCGAGACATCAAGGTCTATTTTGCGAAGTTCCTTTAACCCCTCTATTCCACTTTTCCCGGGCATTTTAACGTCTAAAACAATAGCCTCGGCTATCTAGGCTATCTGTACTCCAAATACACGGCGCTATTATTAGCTCATCTTATTGCATAAAATCAAAAATATCCTTTCCTCATTTTAACAAGCGTCTTATATATTGGACGAACAATCAATGGAAAAAATAATAAAAAAGTCATATCCTATGCAAAAGAAAAAACTCATCAATAGCGCCAGACACATCGTACAACACTTGCGAGAGAAGGGTTTTCAGTCGTATTGGGTCGGAGGATGCGTAAGGGATTTACTTTTAGGACGACCTGCTAAAGATATCGATATTGCGACAAATGCAACACCGGATACGCTCCTGAAAATCTTTCCGAACATACGCACTATTGGAAAAGCATTTGGCGTGGTTCAGGTACAGATCGATAAAGCTCCATTTGAAATTGCGACCTTTCGGAAAGATTTTGACTATAGAGATGGGCGACATCCTGAACGCGTAGCGTTTGCGAGCCCAGAAGAAGATGCGCAAAGGCGCGATTTTACAATCAATGGTCTCTTCTATGACCCATTAACCGAGACTGTTATAGACTTTGTCCAAGGCCAAAAAGATCTCAAAAACAAAATCATTCGCACCATTGGAAATCCTCAAGATCGTTTTAGAGAAGACCATCTACGGATGTTACGCGCTATACGGTTCGCATCCACACTCGAATTTAGTATAGAGACAGAAACGGTAAGCACGATCAAACAAATGGCAACAAACCTAAAAAAAATAAGCCCAGAACGAATTCAGCAAGAATTTACACGCACGCTCCTTGAATCACCGCAACCAGGGTCTGGAGTAAGACTCCTTCAAGTATTGAACATCTTAAACACTATTTTGCCTGAAGTGAGCATTATGGCCTATCAAAATCAACCTCCTGAATATCATCCAGAAGGCGATGTTCTTACCCATACCTTAATGATGCTCGACAACATGAAAACCCCCGACGCCGTCTTGGCTTATGCTGTCCTTCTACACGATGTAGGCAAACCACCAACAGCATCCATGGATATAAGAGCGAATGGAAAACCGCGGATACGGTTTAATGGACATGCAAAAGTCGGTGCTGAACTCGCAGAGACCATTCTTAAAAGACTTAGGATTCCCACACACCGGATCAAAGATGTCGTTCACTGTGTCAGGAACCATATGCGGTTTATGGAAGTTTCTAACATGAAAAAATCAACGCTCCGGCGATTAATAGGAGCCCCCACATTTAATATGGAACTAGAACTTCACCGACTTGATTGCTTGTGTAGTCATGGGAATCTTAGCAACTACAACCTGCTAAGAACCATTGTACAAAAGTTAGAGAATGAACCTGTTCTACCCTCACCCTGGATCAACGGTCACGATATCATGAATCTAGGGGTCGCTAAAGGACCTAAAATTGGAGCTTGGTTAAAAAAGGCGTATGATGCTCAAGTCGAAGGCACCGTACAAAACCGTGAAAACCTACTCGAATGGATCAAGAAAGAAGAGGCAAAGGTCTGAAAATCGAAAGTGGAAAGTCAAAGATTTCTCCAACGTGTATAGATAGCGCTAGGGGTCAGCTCTTTTTTTTCGACCTCGATAAATTGGGACTGAATGGTTTCCATATTAAAGGGGAAATAGGTGTCAATGCTTTCGACATGATCGTCAACACATGTTATATGAAGTTCATGGGCTTTTTCAAAGAACGCTTCATAAACTTGAGAGCCTCCGATAACAAAGCTTTTATCCACTCCATTTTGCTTTAAGACCGAAATACATTCCTCTACAGACGAATAACGTTCTATATTGCCCAAGGGTTGCGAGCTCAAAACAATATTCCGTCTTTGGGGGAGGGGTTTAATCGGAAGAGACTCCCATGTTTTACGCCCCATAATGACCGCAGCATCTACCGTTAATCTTTTAAAATTTTTCAAATCTTCAGAAATGTGCCACGGAAGCTGCCCTTTTTTGCCTATTCCGGCTTGCATATCCTGTGCCCATATAAGATGAATTTTCATGTAAATCTGCGACCTTTGACCCAATAAATCACACTGCTACTTGAAACTTAATAGCGGGATGGTATTTATAGTTTTTCAAGGTAAAATCATCAAAGGTCAAATCCCAAAACGGTTTTCTTGCAATTTCTAAGGAGGGTAGCGGCATGGGCTCACGTGTCATCTGCTCTTCAAGTTGATTTATATGGTCGGCATAGATATGTGCATCATTAATGTAATGAGAAAAGGTTCCCACTTTCAATCCTGCTTCTTGAGCCATCATCTGAGTTAACGTGGCGTAACAGGCCACATTGAAAGGAATGCCCAAAGCGATATCTCCACTACGCTGTGTAAGATGACAATTGAGCTTTCCGTCTGTCACATTGAACATGAATAAAAGGTGGCAACTCGGTAAAGCAATTTCATCTAAAACCGCGGGGTTCCATGCACTCACCACCATACGCCGCGAATCTGGATCATTCTTTATTAAATCAACCATATTTTGTATCTGATTAATATGGGAGTGCTCTATCGTCTCCGTTTCTGGATTTTTCCTGTATTGATCCCACTTCACCCATTGATATCCGTACATCTTCCCCACTTCCCATTTCTTTTCGGCTGAAGTCCAAGCATCCCAAATTCTTGTATGTTGACGAAGGTTTCGAATATGAGTTTGTCCGGATAGATACCATAATAATTCACGGATCACAGACTCGAAATACACCTTTTTTGTTGTTAGCAAAGGATACCCATCCTCAAGAGAAATCTTATAATGATAACCAAACACCATAAGGGTGTCCGTCCCGGTCCGATTTTCTTTCCGCACCCCATTCTCCAACACATAGTTAACAAGATCAAGATAGGCTTTCATAAAAAAATCTCAAATTCCTAAAAAAAATGTTGCAAAAAACACAACATAGAGTATACCTTGCTGGTAATAAACATCACATATTGTGTTATCTAATTTTATCATCCGTTTTGCATAAATCAATAGCATTATAACAATTTTAACTAAAAAAGGATTTGTTTGATCATGGAGCATATAAGCAGAATGTTTAATCACCAAGGAAAAACAGTTCGCGTTATTGGCAAAAATCGAATCAAAACCTATCAAGACATTTACAAGCATCTAGATCATTTACAACAAGCAAACGTCTTACCGACCCACGACAATTATTTAGGCGATAACGAACTCGCAAAAAACATTTATTCGAAAAAATATTTTCTTAAAGACCTCAACGAAGATCTTATTGAAACCTGCCCAGAAGATGTGTTCAAACGAACTGCCTCATTTTTAGCAACTGTAGAAAAAACAAAACCCAAACAAAAAAAGTGGGCTGAAAAATTTTATAATCAACTCTATGAAGGCCGGTTTGTTCCCGGTGGTAGAGTCTTAGCGGGCGCCGGTGATCTGTATCGCCTCAAAACGTTGGCCAACTGCTTTGTCGCCAAAATTAACCGTGATGATATCGATTCCATATACGAAGCCGCTTACGAATGTGCACGAACCTATTCTTATGGCGGAGGTATTGGTGTTGACATCTCTTGTCTACGCCCTAAAAACTCCATTGTGCACAATGCGGCTGACAGTTCGACAGGCGCCGTCTCTTTTATGGAACTATACTCCCTCACCACCGGACTCATCGGGCAGAGCGGGCGTCGAGGGGCGCTCATGCTGACAATCGATGTAAAACACCCCGACATTCGACATTTTTTAAACGTCAAAAAAACACCGAACTGGGTCACCAATCAAATCATTGAACAATGTAGTTGGTCAGGGTTATTTAACGAAGAAGAATTAGAAACGATCGAAAAACAAGTCATCGAGAACACGCAGGTTCGTTTTGCGAATATTTCCATTAAAATTAGTGATGAGTTCATGCATGCTGTAGACGAACATCGGACCTATGGCGAAACAGATTATCTCGTTTACAAAAAGACCAATAGGACGATCTTGAATCAAGCCCCCCAAAATTATGAAGACAGGCATTATTCGAGCGGAATCCCCTCAAAAATTCCTGCTGACTATCAGCTGATCAAAAACTTTTCCTCTTTTGAAGACCTGCAAAACTGGTTGTCTAAAACACATGCCCTAAGCATAGATGAAGAACCCTTCAACGATGCGTCCCATAGAGACGTTTACGGAGATTATGTGCTTTCATTAAGTGACCAGGACTATGACCTGGCCCTCAAACAATCCGGCGACTTCATGTTATATTTCAGCAGCAAACCAACCGGCGAAATCAGAGAGATCATCAAAGCACGTGACATTTGGGATCCGTTTATCGAAGGGAACTACAAAACCGCTGAGCCTGGTCTCATCTTTTGGAGTACCATGAGCCGATACTCTCCCTCCAACTATATTGGCAAACCTATTATCTGCACAAATCCATGCGCAGAAGTCCCTTTAGAAGAAGGGGGCGCCTGCAACCTTGGATCGCTCAACCTATCTCGATTTGTCACCAACGGGTATAAACCCCATGCCAGTATTGACTGGGATCAACTCGCTGAAACCACCGCCATTCTTACACGATTCCTTGACAACGTCGTTACCTGGAACGAAGACCTCAATGCGTTAAAAAAACAACGCAAAGCCGCACAACAAACCCGTCGACTTGGTTTAGGCATCATGGGCATTGCCGACATGCTAAATCAATTAGGCATAGGATACGACACCCATGAAGGCATTGACATCTTAACAAAGGTGATATCGTTTATTACGAATGCCGCGTACCAGGCCTCTGCATCGTTAGCCGCCGAAAAAGGAGCTTCGCCAATCTTTGTTCAAGAAGATTATTTCGCCTGTCCTTTTGTGAAAGAAACCCTCAGCAAAAATACTCAAAAACTAATCCAGAAACATGGACTCCGAAACATTGCCATCATGTCGATAGCTCCGACAGGTTCTATTTCTAACATCGTATTAGGATACCAAAACGATTCAAAAAACTATATTGGGGTTTCCGGAGGCATTGAACCGATTTTTGCTTTATACTACACCCGTCGATCAGAATCTTTTGGGAATAAAATTTTCAAAGTTTTTCACTCAACAGTCCAAGCCTTTATCGACAAGATGGATCTACAAAAAGAAATTGATGGTGCCGACCGTATAGAAAAAGTCCTCCCCGATTACTTTTTACGAACCGCCCATGAGATCGATCCCGACAAACGTGTTGAAATACAAGGCAAGGTCCAAAAATATATCGACCACAGCATCTCTTCTACAATAAACCTCCCCGAAGATGTAGACCCCGAAGTTATATCGAACATCTATCTTAAAGCCTGGAAACATGGCTTAAAGGGTGTCACTATTTATCGTGATGGAAGTCGATTCCCCATATTAAGAACAACCCAAACAGAACGCACAGCATTTCAAAACATCAAAGAAAAAGAATTTCGTATCATACAAAAAGATGGCACTGAACAAATCGTGCATGGCGACGAAATCGTAAAACTCCCAGATGGTACATTAACCAATGTCTATCATTTCATGAAAAATAACGAGGGGATGCTCGAAGAAATTATAACGTAAAAAAAATAATTAAAACTAATGAATCGGGGGGGCAAACCATGATCAAACTCAACAAACATATAAAAGTAAAAGAAATCAGAAAAGAAGCAACACCCAGAAACCCTGAATATACACCCAAAGATAGACCTCCCATTTTGACGCGTCCTGAAGTTGTAGATGCAAAAGTCTATAAACTGAAAAGTGCCTTTGTCAAAAATGCCGTGTTTATCACACTCAGTTACGTCAAAGACCAATACGGGCTGCACCCTGTCGAAATTTTTATCAACTCAAAAGATTTAACCCGCGCGCCTGAGTACGTTGTGTTGACCCGGCTGATTTCTGCTATTTTTCGAAAGTCAGCCGACCCCATGTTCATCCTCGAAGAATTGCGGGGTATTTGCGATCCGAACGGAGGATCCTTCAAGCAGGGCAAATATTATCATTCCTTCTACGCTGAAATTGCGGACGCCATAGAACGTTTTTTTCTAGATGTCGGTATCATCGAACAACCCTCCCCTTCTCCAACAAAAAACACCGAACCGGCTATATCGACCTTGACTGAAAATACAAGATTCCAACTCTGTCCAGAATGCAGTAACCGAACCCTCAAAACAGAGAACGGATGTGACATGTGTATAGACGAACAGTGTGGGTATAGTAAGTGTGACAAATAAGCCTTCAGATTAATCCCCCTGTCTTTGGCAACCGAGTCTTTGGGCAGCCATCTGCCCCTAAGTCCGTATCATAAGCCTTATATAAGGCTAGATGAAGGCTGGAGGGGTCATGATCATTGTCCTAGATCCGGCAGAGTTAAGCGTTTAGTTACGGTTGCGCCTATGCTGTCACGCTCTTCGCGGATTTCCGGCCGCACCACAGATAGGTTTTTCTTCGGCCGCAGTCCTACTCTGTTGTTTAATGATTTTGATGTGGCGGCTTAAGCCATCGTATATAAACTCGGGAGGGTTACTTCTTGGGGAGGGTTGTTTCGAAAACGGCCTTTATGGCTGTTTAGATCTGTCGGCAGGGTTTTGGGTTAAGTACATCATCGGAAAAGACACATTGGATTCGCGTTTGCAGAGGCTCACTATTATTGATGAGCAGGCCATACAGAAGGCGCTGTTTTGTAGTGAACGATTTCTGTGATCTGTAATACAACTAATGCTGCAAAACAAAGTGTCGTAATGATCGCCAACCATGCGTAAGCGCCCACATCCGCATGGCCCCTTTTATTTCGATAAGGATCTTTATCAACTTCTGCGCGGATTGATTCTTTTGAGCTTTTAAACAAGGTCATTTCCTTTTATTAATGGACAGATGATTCTATCGCTATGAATGTGATTTCACAAGTAATGAATTTAGATTTAGGAAGAAGAGGTGTTAAATGGTGGAGAACATGCTTTTGAGTTCATCGCCCATCGGGGGCGTGTTTTTTGCTTTTCACGAATCGAATGTGGCGGGGAAGTTGATTGTATGTCTTCTTTTTGTTGGTTCAATTTTTGTATGGTCCATTATGGTTACAAAATTTCATCAATTGAGGTATGCCCGCTTACTCTCCCGTCGATTTTTGATGGCGTTTCGGAAAGAAGCCCATCCGGTCTCTCTATTTTTGAAACGAGAGAAATATCCGGAAAGCCCTTTGTATAAAGTCTATGAGCACGGAAGTGTTGCTATCGGTGGCGAGTTAGATCCTCAGGGAGCAAATCCGGATGAACTCTTTATGGGTGGCGTGAGTGCGTCACTTCAAAAATTAACACCGATTCAATTGGAAGCGGTTCGAAACGCAACGGAACGTACGGTGGCAGATGAAGCATTGTTACTAGAAAATAATATGGGAATCCTTGCCACGGCCGTAACCGCCAGTCCTCTTCTCGGACTATTAGGAACCGTGTGGGGGGTCATGGAAGCTTTTGGCGCCATGGCTGTGGCTGGATCGGCCACCTTGTCTGCGGTAGCACCCGGTATTGCAGGTGCGTTATTGACAACGGTTGTTGGACTGCTCGTCGCTTTGCCGTCGGCTATTGGGTATAATCTTTTAATGAACCGGATTCGTGAACTTCATGTGATGATGGATAATTTTGCCCAGGAGTTTATCTCGGAAACGCAACGTAATTTTCTTCGAGACACATAAAGGCATTGTTGTGGCACGGAAAACAGCTTTAAGTACGTTACGTCAAATAAGTGAGGTTAATATGACGCCTCTCATGGATCTTACCTTTATTTTGCTCATTACGTTTATTATTACGTTTCCTTTAATTGAAGAAGGGATTCCTGTCAATTTACCAAAAGGCGAAGCCAGCGAGATAGAGGTTGAAGAATCAAAAACCATTAGTTTAGATATAAAAAATCAACTCTATCTAGATGAAATTCCCATTGCGATAAATGAATTGTTGGCTGAAATGCAACAACTTGCGAATGCTCAACCCGATATAACCATTTTTGTGCGTGCGGACGAAAATTTGCCCTACGGACAGGTGGTAAATATTATGAAAACTCTCCATCAAGCCAATATTTCCCGGATGGCTTTAGTCACCCAATCGGAAAAACAATGAGACCCGTTAAATCCAGATTTCAGCGTTATTTTTGGATCTGTGCAGCCCTTCATTTGGGGGTTGTTGTATTTGTGAAGTTTAACCCTCTGTCTCATAAAGAACCCAAAAAACCGGACGAGATTATTACATATGTCAATCTTCAAGCAAATGCGAATGTTCCGGAACCCCCTTCCATTGTTCCCGTGAAGAACTTCACGCCTCCTAAACCATTAACGCAGCCTGTCAAAGAGTTTAAAATTCCTGAACCGCCAAAGGCGGTTCCCCAACCTGCTCCAACACCTAAAAAAAAGAAGAGAAAGATAAAGATTAGTAAAAAAAAGGTGAAACGAAATGAAACAGCTCAATTACCACTCTCTCCTCAGTTAACCCGAGAAGAAATTAGAAAGCTTTTCGCAGAGAACGCTCCGCCTACGCGCAACACAACCTCTTATAAAGATGAAATTCCTTCTTGGTATTATGCTTTAGTGCGAGAAAAGATGTACCAAGTATGGGAGCAACCTGATGGAATGTCTTCGCGCGCCGGGCTAATTGCGACCGTCCAGATTCGTGTTCAAAAGAATGGCGCGATTACAAAGCGAGTTTTAGTTCAATCATCAGGTGATGATGTGATTGATCAAACGGTTATGAACGCTGTTCAATCTGTTTCGCGTTTAAAGCCCTTGCCTTCTGAATATAAAAAATCGTACAAGGACATTGCAGTGGATTTTCAATTAGCATTATGAAACGGTCTCTTTATCTATTCAGCTTAATAGGTGTCCTTGTTGGGTCTCATGGCTCTGCCCATGCACAGGTCAAAGTTGTTAAAGCGGTTGCGGATAAAGTGAGTATAGACCTTTCTGGGGTTAAGACTTCGGCGGGATCTGGGGAGGTTTTTCGAAAAACATTAGCGTCCGATCTTGTCCGTTCGGGATGGTTTTCAAAAGCAAAAAAAGGGAAAGGGACTGTAACATTACTAGGGACGGCTGAAAATCGTGGAGGGGCATTGCGTGCAGAAGTTCGTGTGTATGGATCCCGTAGCCAGGAACTTTTTTTGAGCCAAGTCTATAAAGGAGAAGGTACAAAGGCTCGGCTTTTAGCTCATAAAGCCGCGGACGATATTGTAAAAGCGATCAAAGGGGTGAAAGGGATTGCCTCTACACATATCATTATGGTGGGTACCCGAACTCAAAAAAAAGAGCTCTATGTATGTGATGCGGATGGTCATCATCTTATTCAGCTAACCAAAGATCGTTCTGTAAGTGTAAAACCGCGATGGGGGCCCAAGGGTCAAAAGGTGACTTATACCTCTTACCTTAAAGGATATCCTGATATTTACCTCGTTGATATACCCAGTGGTTCGCGAACACGATTATCGAGTGAGCCTGGGTTAAATAGTGGCGCGGCTATATCTCCGAATGGAAAAGAAGTTGCGCTGGTTCTTTCCAAAGACGGTAACCCCGAGTTGTACATTAAACATTTAGCGAGCAAACGATTAACACGTATTACCCGTACGAAAAGAGCAGCTGAAGCGAGTCCATCCTGGTCTCCGGAAGGACAAAAAATGGTGTATGTATCCGATCAATCTGGAAAGCCTCAGCTCTATGTGGTTTCTCGGAATAGAGGTCGTCCCCAGCGTTTAACTTCGAGGGGTGTTGAAAACGTAGCGCCTGATTGGGGTAAAAAGGGGTGGATTGCATATGCGTGTAGAGTCGGAGGCCGATATCAGATTTGTATAATCAATCCAAATACACGCGAAATAAAACAGATCACGCAAGGAAATGTTGACTTTGAAGATCCTTCATGGGCGCCTGATGGGCGACACATTGTTTGTAGTCGCACAGAACACTATCGCTCATCCGTCTACATTCTTGACACATTAGGGGATTCCCCTATACGTTTATTTTCCCATGTAGGAGATTGGTTTTCTCCGGCATGGTCTCCAAATTAAAACAGCGAACTTAGGTTCTATAACTATTGAGGGAAAAAATGAGAAATATACACGCGTTGATCATCTTCACGATTTGTTGTTCATTAGGATTTACAGCCGTCGGTTGCAAAAAGTTTAAAGTTGGGAAAAAAAACGTAGAATCTATTGATGGACTAGATGGCGTAGTAATCGATGACCTTGATGCGTTTCCCTTAGATGACCGAATCGACATCGATGGGGTGAGTGAAGGTGAGAGTTCTTTTGATACGGTTTATTTTGGGTATGATAGCGCCCAAATACAACCCTCTGAGCGTTCAAAGATTGAATCTGTTGCAGAGCATTTGAATCAAAATCGTTCTGGTGGAATTGCTGTAGAAGGACATTCTGATGAACGGGGGAGTCGGGAATATAACTTGGCGTTAGGGGAACGTCGTGCGCTTGCCGTTCGCGCGTATCTCATTGGTTTAGGGGTCGATGGATCACGGATCCAGACAAAAAGCATGGGCGAAGAAGATCCTGTCTCGTTTGGACATGACGAAGAATCCTGGGGTGCGAATCGTCGTTCTGAATTTGTTATCTTGTACTAAATGGAACCCAACATATTCGTTGCTTTCATGAGCATTTCACCGGGTATCAGTGAACTGCTTCTGATCTTCACCGCTTTACTACTTCTCTTTGGGGCAAAAAATCTTCCTAAAATAGCCCGAAACCTCGGAAAGTCCATGGAAACATTTCGTCGTTCAGCACGAGAGGTAACCGATGAGGTTATGTATTCTGACGTTGAACCTGAAAAAGAAATAGAACCTTCATTCCTGTCAGAAACCGCTTCCGAAAAAGAGAAATCTGAGGATGAAAGAATCAACTGATGTAACCGGTGACCCCGTTTCAAAGCCTTTTCTAGAGCATCTAGAAGATCTTCGTCGTACCCTGTTTTGTTGCCTGATTGTTTTGGGCATTGGCGTATTGGTCGCCTTGCCATTAACGCCTTTTATACTCAACCTTTTAAAAAGGCCCTTGGTAGGGCTTGTTGAAAACATCGACCAGTTCCTATTGTCCATCGAGGTCGCCGGCGCCATTTCGGTCGCCTTTCGCATTTCTTTTTGGGGTGGATTACTTTTAAGTTCACCCTTCTTGTTGTTCTTCTTGGGTTCTTTTATTTTTCCAGGATTAAAAACACATGAACGAAAGATCGTCCTGCAGGCCAGTGCGGTTGCGACCCTTTTATTTTTTATAGGTGTGGCCATGGGCTATTTTATAACCTTACCGGTTGCGCTTAAAGTTATGTTTCAGCTGCATGAGTGGATCGGTGTTCAAATGCTTCCGCGTGTTACCAACTATGTAGCGTTTACGACCCAACTATTGATCGGTTTTGGTTTTGCCTTTGAGATGCCCGTTGTCGTGATTATTTTGGGGCGACTCGGTGTTTTGAAGAGCCGCCAACTACGCAGCAAACGCCGCCATGTTATGGTGGGTTTACTTATTGTGGCCATGTTGCTAACGCCTCCAGATATTTTCACGCAATTAATCATGGCGATACCCCTTATTATTTTGTATGAAATATGTATCTGGGTTTTGTGGACGACAGAAAAAAGAAAAAAAGAACATGAAAACAACCGACATTAAAACTTCATGGGTAAAATCTTTAAACACCCAACCCACAGGACTCCTTACTAAGTGGCAGTGTGTTGTGAAGTGGTTACGCCAATGTGCATCCTTCCATGGTGGCATTTGGATAGCGGGATTGTTGGTATCCCTCTCCCCCCTTTCGCACGCGAATCTTCTTGAAAAAGAAATCCTCAAAAGACTGGATCTAGAAAAAGACAACCTGTCTTACCAAGGCGTCGAAGATTGGTTTTTTATAACCGAAGAATTGAATTATTTGGTTTCCGGTCCGTTTTGGGGTCCGTATGCTGAGAACGTTTCAAAAGCGTCGCCCCTTGAAGATGCCGATCCTCTTCCAGCTATACTTGACTTTCAACGTCAACTTCACTCGAACGACATTGAACTAATCCTTGTGCCAATTCCGCCTAAAATACTCGTTTATCCTGACAAATTTACGGACGCCATTTCTTTTGATCCAACCAGTCGTTGGGATCCTCATTTGCAAACTTTTTATAACCAGCTTCGAAAACAAGGCCTTATTGTCTTAGACGTTCTCTCCACCTTTCAAGAAGAGCGTCAACAACAAGAGAAACCGCTCTACTGCCGACAAGATTCTCACTATTCAGGATATGGCTCTGTCGTTGTCGCTGAAATGATTGCAAAAGAAATACGAAAGAGGTTCTGGCATACGACACCGACTCAAACTTCATACAAGACGAAATGGAAAACCATGGATATCACAGGAGACCTTGTCTTGGGAGACCGTACAACAGAATCAATACCTCTTCGCTTTGTGGGAACGGGCGAAGAACAGATCTCCCTCAAAATGGATCGCAAAAGTCCTGTACTGCTCTTAGGAGACAGTCATGTTCTAGTCTTCTCGGTCGGTAATGACATGTATGCTAAAGGTGCTGGCCTAGCCGATCAGCTTTCATACGCGTTAGGTTATCCTATTGACTTGTTAGGAGTACGAGGATCAGGCTCAACACCAGCACGTCTTAATTTATACCGGAGAGCCAAACGGGATTCCACCTACTGGACACACAAAAAGACCGTTGTATGGTGCTTTGCTGCCAGAGAATTTACAGAGAGCTCTAGTGGTTGGAGAAGACTTCCGATTAAACCTGAATAACCTGTATTAAACATTCTTAACTTCAGTTTTGGATAAGCATAGGAGGTAAGGCAGGGGGATGAAGGGCTTTGGCTTTAGAAGAAGTCGTTTTGTCAACATGCCCACTCATACTCCCTATTTATATCACAAAAAGAAGGATGCGCCCGAGAGGGGCGGGGAATTAGAGCATTTAACGATTGAGATGCCTCTTTAGAAGATCTATACTCCATGACATGAGTATAGCAACAGCAGAAATCCGGCGGCGTGCGATAGATGCCTACAAAATGGGCAAAGGTTCCCAGGCCGATATCGCATCTTCTTATCGTGTAGATCTTAGAACGTTTCAGCGTGGGCTCTCTTGTTTCAACGAAACCGGACAGACCGCTCCCCGACCGCGTGGGCATCGTCAGGCCTTCTACAGCGGAAAGCAGCTCAAGGCGTTGGCTCAACTGGTGGGCAAACATCCCGGCAACGCTTGAAGAACTCAAGGACATGAGCGGCGTGAAGGGGTCGATCATGGCCGTACAGCGGGCGTTGAATCGGTTGGGCTGCCGGTATAAAAGAAACGCTTCACGCCAGCGAGCAAGACCGGGCGGATGTAAATCTCTTGAGAAAGCAGTGGATCCAAGAGGTAGCCAAACTTGATCCAAGTCGCCTTGTCTTTATTGATGAATCCGGGGCGAAAACGAATATGACTCGTCTGCGGGGCCGGGCGTTGGGCGGGAACAGGCTTTTTGCCAAAACGCCTCATGGACATTGGTGTACCACCACCTTGATTTCTTCGGTCCGCCTGGACGGAACAACAGCGGCCATGGAGGGGGAGGGAGAGGGGGCGACAGACACGGCTGTTTTTGGAGAATATATTCGCCGGGTTCTTCTCCCGACTCTTTCACCTGAAGACATCGTCATCATGGACAATCTTCGCGTCCATCACAATCCCAAGGTCATTGAACTCATTGAGTCATGTGGGGCCCATGTAAGATTCCTTCTACCCTACAGCCCCGATTCCAACCCCATTGAAAAAATGTGGGGCAAGATAAAGAATCGGTTGGGCAGCCTTGCAGCCCGCAGTCAGCAGGAACTATCTGAAGCGATCACACAAGCGTTCGAAGAGGTTTCTCCCGACGAGGTAATCGGCTGGTTTTCTTCGTGCTACATCGCGACACCTCAATCGTGAAGCGCTCTAAGTTGTCCACGCCTCATAGAGTGAATCTGCTCTATTTCTTTGAGAATAGTCTTTCTTCGTTTTCTTCGGTCTAAGCTCATGATAGGCCTCCTTTGTATATATTGTATTTATTAAAATACAATATATACGTCAAAAAATATATGCTGGCAAGGGCTTTCTGAGATCCTGTAACTTTCTTGTCCTACACCCCTTTGGGGTTTATCGATATGAGTGGGGTTTTGGCGATGGCACGGGTTTGGTAACAGGAGAAGATGTCGTCCATAGCCTTCCGGGGGTAGGTTTCTATAACGTTACCTTAACCGTATATGATCACGGAAATCAGACAGATTCGGCTACGCAGTTGGTAGAGGTCGTAGCAAGCAATATGCTTCATGCTGTACTTGAGGGAAGCGCAAACGGATACCGTGGTTGGCCCCATTCCTTCGATGCAACTCAATCAAGTGATGATCTTGGCATTGATACGTATATGTGGGATTTTGGCGATGGCTATACTTTAGAAGGAACTCCTAACCTCCTTCATATATATAGAAACGAAGGAACGTATACAGCCTCTGTCACCGTTGTTGATCATGCCGGACAGAGCGATGCCGATTTTTTAGGAATAGAAATAGGGGAGAATACTTTAGAATTTTCCCCGGTTGACATTCTCTTTATTATAGATACGACCGGTAGCATGGTCAATGATATAATGGAGGCGAAAAATCGTATTGTTGAGTTCAATTCACCCATGACAAATGTTGGTGTAGATGCCCATTATGGATTGGTTGGGTTTGGCAGTCAAATGGGGTCTGGTAGTGTTGATTTGCTCCAGGATATAGTCGACTTCGAAACTTTTAATGCTCCAACAGGCGTCTTTCAAAATTTGTTCGTGGGCGGTGGCAACGAGGTGGGAACACGGGCAACTCATATAGGGTTGACGTCGGCTACATTTCGTACGAGTTCCACAATTAATGTTATCCTCATTACAGATGATCATGACCGTAGCGGCCCTAACAGCTTGATAGACGCAGATCAAAGTTTGACGAACCATAATGCTTTATTTAACTTTATAGGTAGGCCAAGTTTTGGAAACACGGACAATACGTATGGAATGCTTACTACTAATCATGCGGGAAAAGCTTTTGATATACTAGAATTCCGCAACTCGCCGGATGAGTTTTTTGCTAAGTTTATTGCGTATAAATTACAAGAGATTTTAAATCTTATTCCTCCTGTTGCGGTTATACATGCATCACCTAATCTTAGCACGCCTGGTTATTTAATTACATTTGATGGTAGTGCATCGCATCATGTCGTTCCGAATGTTGAAATTATTGATTTTCGTTGGGATTTTGATGCCTCCGATGGAGTTAATTTTACCGCGCCGGAAGATGTGGGGGAGATTGTTACTCATGCCTATCCTGCTTTCGGAATGTATACAGCAACCCTCCAAGTCGCCGATAATCGGAATCCATCCGTTTATGATACGGCCACAGTGCAAATTGAAATCACGTTGCCTTCTCATCCCCCCACTGCCGCTGCGGGCGGGTCTTATGTCGTGGTCGTTGGTGAGCAGTTTGAGCTGGATGGATCTGGTTCTTTTGATATTGATCAGGTATTAGGTGATTCTATTCAAGCGTGTGATTGGGAAATCGATGGGCAAATACCCTATGATTTTAGTGACAGCATTCATGGCGAACAGGTAACCCGTAATAGGCGCCTTTTATACACCTGGCGATAAAATAATTGGTTTATGAGAATTGTAATATTAAATGCCCAAAAGAAGATATTGTAAAACAGGAGTGTTCCATGCCGAAATCTTCTAGATTTAAAAACTCGACAGAAGACAAAAAAAGGAGAAAGACATGGAACAAATCAAGAGTAGTATTCATCCCCGAAAAGGCAAGCATTTGACACAGAAAGAACGGATCATGATTGAAACAATGCTCAAAAACCCAGGACGTCCTTTAGAGATAGCCAGTATCTGGGAAGGCATCGTCGAACCATAGAGCGCGAAATCAAACGTGGGGAGGTAGAGCATTTCGATACAGAACTGCGAAAGAAGAAAGCATACAGCAGTGATCGAGCCCAGGAACTTCATGATCTAAATGCGACGGCCAAGGGACCTGAGCTTAAGCTTGGAAAGCATCATGAAATGGCTGTGTTTATCAGCGAGCACATTCTTGTTCACAAACGCTCACCCGATGTGGTTGCTCCTTTGCTTAAACAAGAGCAGAGACCTGCAGCGGTGAGTACAAAAACGCTGTATACCTATATTGACCAAGGTCTCATCCCGGGGGTGAGCAACGAGTCCCTATGGGAAAAACGAAAACGGATAAAACGAAAAAGACGTGCTATTAAGCGGGTTAAAAAGCAACATGCCCGAAGGACCAGTATCGAAAAACGACCTAAGACCGTAGAAAAACGCGAGGAATTTGGGCACTGGGAATTGGATTTGATCGTCGGCGGAAAAGGAACTTCAAAACCGGTTTTAATGACGTTAGTAGAAAGAAAGACCCGAATGCTAAGGGTGAGAAAACTTTCGGATAAAACACAGGCATCGGTTCTGCAGGCCCTCAAAGCGATCGAAAGATCGATGGGAGTTGGCCCATTCAGATCGATGTTCAAGTCGATTACAGCCGATAACGGGAGCGAGTTTCTCGACGTGGAGCAGATGGAACGTTCCGGATTTAGCAAAAAGAGACGTGTTAAACTCTATTATGCTCACCCGTATTCTTCCTGGGAACGAGGCTCCAACGAAAATGCCAACCGTATGGTTCGTCGTTTCGTCGCCAAAGGAGACAACATCGGAAAATATACCATCGACCGTATTGGTGAGATTGAAAAATGGATTAACAACTATCCTCGCAAGATCCTAGAATACAAACTCGCACAGGAGTGTTTCGATTTGGAGATCGCCGCATGAACAGAAGCTCTCAGGTCCATTTTTTGCGGCATTTAATTTTACAATCCACCGTCCATGATGACGATGTCTTCAGGTGAAAGAGTCGGGAGAAGAACCCGGCGAATATATTCTCCAAAAACAGCCGTCTCTGTCGCCCCCTCCCCCTCCATAGCCGCTGTTGTTCCGTCCAGGCGGACCGAAGAAGTCAAGGTGGTGGTACACCAATGTCCATGAGGCGTTTTGGCAAAAAGCCTGTTCCCGCCCAACGCCCGGCCCCGCAGACGAGTCATATTCGTTTTCGCCCCGGATTCATCAATAAAGACAAGGCGACTTGGATCAAGTTTGGCCACCTCTTGGATCCACTGCTTTCTCAAGAGATTTACATCCGCCCGGCCTTGCTCGCTGGCGTGAAGCGTTCTTTTTATACCGGGAGCCCAACCGATTCAACGCCCGCTGTACGGCCATGATCGACCCCTTCACGCCGCTCATGTTCTTGAGTTCTTCAAGCGTTGCCGGGATGTTTGCCCACCAGTTGAGCCAACGCCTTGAGCTGCTTTCCGCTGTAGAGGGCCTGACAATGCCCACGCGGTCGGGGAGCGGTCTGTCCGGTTTCGTTGAAACGAGAGAGCCCACGCTGAAACGTTCTAAGATCTACACGATAAGAAGATGCGATATCGGCCTGGGAACCTTTGCCCATTTTGTAGGCATCTATCGCACGCCGCCGGATTTCTGCTGTTGCTATACTCATGTCATGGAGTATAGATCTTCTAGAGAGGCATCTCAATCGTTAAATACTCTAGGGATAAAAGGCAAGCGGCGAAACCTAAAAGTCATCTTGACAAGACCCTCTCAGGTCCGCTCCAATTCAGCCATGAAGGCTTCCTGAAGACTACCGTGTTAGCCAAACCTTATACTCCGGTCGAACCTATCTTTGAGCTTATCCACCTGTTGTTTGGCCGCCACTTTATGATCAACATATTTTATCGGGATTACAGTCGAAATCGGGTCAGTCTCGGTGATCTCATACAGATCGTTCAAATGAAGGATTGTTGATCTATACAAGCCGTCTGATTAAAGGTTTCATGGTTAACCCCTGTACGACAATGGAAAAAACAACTACGATATAAGTAATGGCTATAATAATCTCCCGTATTTCGCCTTTTGGAATCGATAACGCTAAAGCAATCGATATGCCTCCTCGTAAGCCTGCCCACGTAATGATCTTCACCGCATGAGGTTCGACTGTTTTCTTGAGTCGTAATAAGGTAATAGGGATCCCTACGCATAAAAAACGGGAGAAAAGGATCAACGGTATGGCCATGAGCCCCCCTAAGAAGTATTCACGAGGAAAAGCTAAAACCAGAACTTCAAAGCCAATTAAAAGAAACAAAATCGCGTTGAGAATATGGTCCATAAATTCCCAGAACAGATCAACACGCTCCCGGTTTCCTTCTGACATGGCAAACATGCGGCCCTGATTACCGATTAGTAATCCTGCAATAACCATTGCAATAGGTCCCGAAACATGGAGAATTCCGGCTAACGTATAGCCTCCCATAACGAGTGCTAAGGTAAGTAATATTTCGATCGAATAATTATCAGCGGTGCGTAAAAGGCGATAAATAATCCAACCGATAACAAACCCAAAGACAATCCCACCGACTGCCTCTTTAAGAAACAGGAACCCAATCTCTTTTATATCGAATTGATGATCGCCTCCTATTAGACCTAGGACCGCAAGAAAAATGACAACGCCAACACCATCATTAAAAAGAGATTCTCCTGTTATTTTTGTGGCCAAACTTTTGGGAGCATCTACTTTTTTCAAGATTCCTAAAACAGAAATAGGATCGGTAGGAGCAATGAGAGATCCGAATAATAAACAATAGATAAAATCTAGATGAAGACCTACCACCCTTACCCCATAATACATGAGAGTCCCCACCATAAAAGTCGTGCCAACCACTCCAACTGTAGCCAGGATGCCGATGGTCCATTTGCTCTTCGCTAAATCATTGATGTTGATGTGAAGCGCACCAGAAAAAAGAAGGAAGCTTAACATCCCCTGCAACAACACTTTATTAAAATCAATACCCTCCATAATAACCCGCGCTTTTTCTTCTATGGCCCATCCCATTTTACCCAAAAACATTAAGAACAGAGATAATGTTAAGGCCATGATCATCAGACCAATGGTCGGAGGAAATTTAATGAAACGATAATTGACATAGCTTAAAATCGCAGCCAAAGTTATGAGTATAGCTATTGTATCTATAACATCCATCTTTAACGTCTCCCCCTAAGCCTTACATTTAAACCGGCGGTCGCCGGTTTAAATGTAAGGTTAGTCATTAAATTCCGATTCGCAAAGTTCATAAAAATTACACCGCTGACAGAGTGACCTAGATGATGCTAGCTCCCACTCCTCTTGAAGGACAGGTTTATTTTTTTTTCGATCACCTTCGATTAAATACTCACTCATATCTCCAACTGATTCATGGATACGGGATCTAACACGATGTATATCTTCTTCTGTAAGGGTATGGGTCACTACTTTATCAAAGAGTAAATACTCTATATAAATATGGATCTTTTCTAATGGTATGTGATGTTTAGTTTGCGCCCATAAACCATAGATCGCTAATTGATCAAGATGCTTCCCGCTGGGTTTCCCTGACTTCCAATCATGAATATGCCACTGATCATCAACGGTATATACATAATCTGGGATGGCATATATTTTAAGATCATTAAACAAAAAAGATTCAGGATCACCTCCTTTTTCAGGCGTAGCAATGGTTTGCTCTTGTTCCGGACGAACCAGTGCCAATCGGGGTAAAACAGATTGGATAAAGTTCTCTATACACGTCTTGACCTCTGTCATCGTGGACTGGGTCCACTCTCTGCTATTTCCTGGATGAAATTTTGTGTAGTAATGTTCATGCAAACAACAATACGCTTTAGGGTGTTCTCGCCATTTTTCGTTCTTTGAATCTTGCCAGGCCTTATTCAAATAGGGACGCGCTATTTCTTCATAGGCTTGCTCAACGCTAACATCAACGCCTTGCTGCTTTTGTTTAAGCGCCCACATAATGGCTAATTCAACCGCATGTCCTTTTAATGAATATCGATTTTCTATTTTGGTCAGCCGATAGGCATCACGCTTTAACTGGGGCGCGCTGGCATTCCAGCCATTCCACATCGCATATTTGGCCCAATATCGTTTCCGGCGACATTCATCAAAATCGTTTGCCGCACTAAAAGACCATGAAAAAGTATTAATAAGTTCTGCCATTTGCTGGATACGGGAAGCTTGATTCTGGATACTGGGTCTTCAATCTTCTATCCTCTTATCTTGAATCTTCGCTCCCTTCCTCACAATCCGAATTTAATAGGTGTTCAAACGTCCTTGTTTTACAAGCTACTCTCATCATCATATAAATCCATAATTCTATGTATAGCCACTTTCACCCCATCATTCCCCATCGTATGTTGAGGCAATGGTACATTTAATAGCTTTTCAATCGTTTCTGCAATATCCCCTTTATATAGTTTTTCAGCAGGAAGATATACATGTTGAAGATATTTTTTGATACCTTCAACAAGAATCGAACATTCAAGAAAATTGGAACGATCTGTACACGCTAAGGGTTTTTTGTTCGCAATACAATCGGAAACAATACCATACCCCGGCTTTGAAATCACCCCATCCATAGATGCGATAAGATCGGAAAAAGGTATACTCTTCATATCTATGGCATGAAAATTTTTCCCTTCCCAAAATAAATGGTACACCGTGAAAAATTCATAAGGCTCCAATTTTTGTATTCGGTCAATAACTGATGGATCCCAATTGAGCGCTCCGAAAGAAAGAAGAATCCACTTTTTTGTAGGCACACAACCTCTTTTTTTGATGATATCTCCACGTCTTTCTCGACCAGGGCTAGCCACCAAGAAGATATCTTCTATCCGCGGAAATGCGTTCATCTCTTCACTAAAAGGTAACCGCAATAAAAGATCTGTTGTTGCATACCCTTCGTGAAACCAGTCGACATACTTCTTCCAACGAGGGTTGTCATGTGTAAACGCAGAATAAATCCAGTCCCACCCAAAATTCGCAATGGCTATACTCGGAATTCCGACCTCCTTTGCGGCGAATAAAGGAATCGCAGGAATATCAACGATCACTAAAGCAGCCTGTTGTTCGTTCAAAAAAGCGGTTTCTTCCTGAATCAATTGGTCACGTTTTTCATGAAGTCCTATGACCTTATTCAAAGTAGCAGGAACATCAACTTGGATATCATCGAACTGGACCAGCCCCACATCAAAAGACTCTTTCCTAAAGGTAACCTGATCCGCATTCAAACGATGGGATAAAAAAGGCTTGGGCAAATCAGATACGACAATAATAGGTATGCGAGGAGCCTGCCGACACAAAGCATTTAAGATATCACACGCACGCGTACCATGCCCATATCCATGAGCCGTGATATAATAGATAATGGGAGCATTTAAATCCATGGATTTTGGACTTCTGTGGATAGAATGATCTACTCTCTCATAGAGTATACTGAGGGCACATATCATTTAGGAAAATACATTGATTGGTTAATGTAAAGACCCGAAAAAAACAATGCATGATTTCCAATATGAACGAGTATAAGAAATTTTGAAGGATCTTGAGCGCTTAATAACGCCTCCATCATTTCGAAAAGATAGTCCATGGGCTTCTTATTTTTTCCAGGCAAGGGATATCGGATACGGTCTACCCGAGAAAATTGAGTGAGTAGCTCGGCTACATAATCAACCACTTTTTTATTGTCAATCCCGGACTGTTTAAAGACATGACGCACGAGTATATAAAATAGAACTGGGGGGATAATTCCAAGCATTCAGAACGATCAAGAAGGGCTTGGAAAAGGGCCTCATTATCAAGAATGATGTCACTCGAATCTGCATCGGAAAAAAGATTTTCGATTATATCTGGCTTGGTTGGGTTATCTTTGGAAAGCACAGATAAGATAAAGTCGATATCCGCAGCCGTAAATTTGTCTCTACAATTTGGACATACCATTTTCACAATCATACTCTCCATTAGACAGTATACATGATAAAATTAGTTTATCCTGGATCCGTCAGTTAAACGTGGGATTTCTGTGCGAATGCTTTGGAGGCAAAAGGTTGCAAAAAAACGCACCCGCACCCGCTGGGTGCGTCGAGGCTTTTTTGTAATTCCTTTTGGCCCAAATGGTTCGTGCAGAAATCCCACGTTTAACTGACGGATCCAGGTTTATCAAGGTTTGTTGAGATTATGGAAAATTATTGAAAAATTTCTAGATACACGATATTGAATGATAGAAAATGAACGATAAACTGAAAATTAAGTATAAACCTGGATCCGTCAGTTAAACGTGGGATTTCTGTGCGAATGCTTTGGAGGCAAAAGGTTGCAAAAAAACGCACCCGCACCCGCTGGGTGCGTCGAGGCTTTTTTGTAATTCCTTTTGGCCCAAATGGTTCGTGCAGAAATCCCACGTTTAACTGACGGATCCAGGTTTATCAAGGTTTGTTGAGATTATGGAAAATTATTGAAAAATTTCTAGATACACGATATTGAATGATAGAAAATGAACGATAAACTGAAAATTAAGTATAAACCTGGATCCGTCAGTTAAACGTGGGATTTCTGTGCGAATGCTTTGGAGGCAAAAGGTTGCAAAAAAACGCACCCGCACCCGCTGGGTGCGTCGAGGCTTTTTTGTAATTCCTTTTGGCCCAAATGGTTCGTGCAGAAATCCGCGTTTAACTGACGGATCCAGGATAAAGAATTAGGGAATTAAAACTTATGTGGAGCCAAACCTACCTCATTATAGCCTCATACTTTCTCGGCGCGATCCCTATAGGGTTACTCATAACGAAGTTAAAAGGGATCGATATACGAAGCGTAGGTAGCGGAAATATTGGGGCGACAAACGTATTTAGAGCAGTGGGTAAGAATTGGGGTATTATCACTTTTATCGGGGACGCTTTAAAAGGATTTATCCCCACCTATTTTTTCCCTATTTGGGCCCATCAAACGATCCATGATAGCTCAGAGCCAATCCTTTCAATTTTATGTGGATGTACAGCTATTGCAGGTCATAACTGGCCGATTTATTTAAAGTTCAAAGGGGGTAAAGGCGTTGCAACCAGCGCAGGGTTTTTAGTGGGCATCGCCCCTCAAGCCGTCGGTATAGGATGTGGAATATGGATCCTCCTTTTTGCTATAAGCCGATATGTATCTGTTGCTTCTATCGCAGCATCCATTACAATAATCATTGTGGGCTGGGTTCTTTACAGTTCCAAAGGATTACTTCTACCCACAACGTTGACGATACTAGGGTTCGTTGTTATTTGGAGACATCGGAGTAATATCGTGCGTTTGAAAGAAGGCACAGAACACAGGTTTGCAACATCAGAAATAAAAAAAGAAAAAGATGAAAATTAGTGTAATCGGTGATGGAGGCTGGGGAACCGCATTAGCCTTGGTCTTACATCGTAATGGCCATCGGGTTTGTGTTTGGGGTCCTTTTTCTGATTACATCGAAGAAATCCAAAAAAAAAGTGAGAACCCAAAATTTCTACCGGATATTTCCATCCCTCCTGAAATTCACTGGACCTCGGATTGTGAAGAAGCGGTGATTAACGCAGGTATCGTGCTCGTTGTTATTCCTTCAAAATATTACCGCCAGACTCTAGAGTTATTTACGAATTTAATACCACCTTCCTGCCAAATTCTAAGTGCTACAAAAGGATTAGATAAGCAGACCCATAAACGTATGAGCAAAACAGCTCAGGAAGTATTAAAACGAGAATCCGTGGCAGTCCTTTCAGGGCCTAGCCACGCTCAAGAGGTTGCAAAAAGTATTCCTGCAGCTGTCACCATTGCTTCAGATGACCCCGATAGCGCCAAAACTTTACAAGACACATTCACCCATAACTTATTTCGGATCTATACCTCTGAAGATATCATCGGTGTAGAGCTAGGGGGGGCTCTAAAAAATGTTATGGCTATTGCCGCAGGTGTCTGCGACGGGATTGGATTTGGCGACAATACAAAAGCGGCCTTATTAACACGCGGCCTCGCTGAAATGACCCGTTTAGGATGTGCCATGGGTGCACAACCCTCTACGTTTAGCGGACTCAGTGGAATGGGCGATTTAATTGTAACCTGTACAAGCAAGTTAAGTCGTAATCGAACCGTTGGCGAACGGATTGGACGAGGCGAATCTATTGATGAAATTTTGGGGCCCATGGAACAAGTTGCTGAAGGGGTCTGGAATTGCAGAAATGCAAAAGAACTGGCACAAGAAATCGGGATTGAGGTTCCTATCACGGATGAAGTCTACGCTGTGGTACATGAAGGCAAAGATCCTCGGATAGCTGTACAATCTTTATTAGCACGCGATCCAAGACCGGAGTGAAAGTGGTTTTCTTATTAGTCTGTTAACAAAGAACACATAAGGAGGTTACCATAGATGTTGAGAAAAAAATCGCTCTTTTTACTTATTCTACTATCCATATTACCGTGGATTCGCATTTCCTTTGGAATGGATATTTATGTTTTGGGCAATGGACATGATGCTCAATCGGGCAGCATGATCGCTCCTGTTCGGTCGATTGAAGGAGCTTACGATTTGATCAGCAATCTTGCTCAAGTCACATACAATATCATTTTGAAAAGTGACGGCGGATCTATTCCCATCGCAAAAAATAACGGAAATGGCTTTACATGGACTAAATCGGGATCTGAAACCCATCCAATCAACATGTATTCCTTAAATGATATGGCACATATCAGAAGAAGTTCTGATGGAAGCTACATGATTACGTTCCGAAATGTCGCCTATATTAATTATTAACGCCATTCATTTTTCAAAAAGTACAGTCGGGCTTCAGCTAGATAATGTTGATAATTCAACGATCACCTATTGTCGGTTTACAGGGAGTACGATACCCGGGGGTGGAGGAGCTGGAAGTATCTGGATAGGAAAAAAATATTAACTGGAATCCTGCTCTTTCAGCAAACGAAAATTATAGAAGCGAAAATAATAGCATCTCACATAATCTTTTTGAAAAGCTCGATGTGACGAATTATTGTAAAGCTCACCTTTATCAAGGGATCTATATATCCCAAGGGAGCCATAATAACACCTTTTATGCCAATACAGTTAAGCAACCACCTGGTAGCGGTATTTCTATATATCACAATTACCAAACACGTAATATGGTTAGCCATAACCTGATATATCAACATTACTTCCAACAACTCCCTGTACCTTTTTGTGACACTAATAATGATCAAATAAATAATAATTGGATACTTAGCAATGAATATGACAGATGGATGAACAGCCGCTTTGGCATTGATTTTATATGCGGCACATCTACTAATACATTTGGATGTCATACTGTGATAAAAAATCAAATATCAAACAATTATATCTATGCGAATGAACAAATCCCATTTGCCAATGGCTATAGCGGGGGAACCTCTCTAAATTTACGAATGGCCTCGATCTTAACGAACTCTAACGAAAAATATAGCAATAAAGATTATTATGGAAAGGCCAAAGCACCACACAAGACCCTTATTGGTTAGGGTATTTACCCAGCCAAATAACAGGTCGAATGGTCGCTGGAGATTTTGACCAAGATGGATTTAAAAATGATATTGCCGTCTTCTACGATTACGGCGGGAACCAGACACGCATCCATGTTTTTACATCAGGCGGAAGTGTCTTTTCCTATTCTGGAGCCCAAGGGTGGTGGGATTCTTCAGGCTATACAGCTGACCAAATTACAGGACACGTGGTGGCCGGAGACTTTGACCAAGACGGATGCGAAGATGATGTTGCTGTCTTTTGTAATTACGGTGGAAACCAAACACGTATCCATGTGTTTACTTCAGATGGAAGTGCCTTTTCTTATTCTGGATCCCTAGGCTGGTGGAATTCTTTAGGTTATAACGCAGATCAAATTACGGGCCGCGTTGTGGTCGGAGATTTTGACCGAGACGGTTTTAAAGATGATATTGCCGTCTTTTATAGCTACGGCGGAAGTCAAACGCGCATCCATGTGTTTACATCAAATGGAAATTCCTTTTCTTACTCCAGATCCGCAGGCTGGTGGAACTCTTTGGGCTATACCGCTGATCAAATTACGGGCCGTGTCGTTGCTGGAGACTTTGATCGAGACGGATACGAAGATGATGTTGCCGTCTTTTATAATTACGGTGGAAGCCAAACACGTATCCATGTGTTTACATCAAACGGAAATTCCTTTTCTTACTCCGGATCCGCAGGCTGGTGGAGTTCTTTCGGCTATATCGCAGATCGAATCACAGGACACGTCGTCGCTGGAGACTTTGACCAAGACGGATTTAAAGATGACATTGCTGTTTTTTATGACTACGGCAATAGTCAAACACGCACTCATGTCTTCAGATCAAATGGAAGCTCCTTCTCTTATTCAGGATCAAAAGGCTGGTGGAACTCTAATACAGAAACATATAATGCAGACTCGGTCAGGGACCGTGTAGTGGCCGTTGATTATACGAAGGACGGAACAGATGATATCGTCTCTTTTTACGAATATCCCATGCAAAACATAAGAAGCCACGGGTTTGAATCACAAGGAACAAGCTTTATCTACCAAGGAGCGCTCGGCATTCCTTGGTTAAGTAATATTTCGCCGTAACGGTCTATCTTCATTCATATTCAACAAACTTAGGCACGAATAGATCTGTACTTTTTATTTTTTTCATCCATATATTATATATACAAAGATATTTAACAATGCAGAGACCTGGAGCATTATGAGAACGACTTTAGAGATTCCCAAAACTCTTATCGATGAAGCCTTGAGGGCCTCTCACCATAAAACAAAAACGGCAGTAATCATTGCAGCGTTAGAGGACCTGGTTAGGAAAAAAAAGATTCAAAAACTAAAACAGTATAAAGGAAAAGTTGACCTACGTATTGACCTCGCAACTCTACGAAAACGTCCATGAATATATTGGTCGATAGTTCCGTATGGATTGCATATTTTCGTGGCACCGAAAATATGCAGAAAATGGATTTTCTGATTGAAGAAGATCTAATTGTTACCAACAATCTTATTCTGGCTGAACTTATCCCTCACCTTTATGTCCAAAAAGAACGAAAACTCACCAATCTATTGGAACAATTGAGCTGCTTTTCTCTCAACACCGATTGGAGCAATATTATACAGATGCAAATGACCTGTATCCTCAATGGGATTAACAAAATGGGGATCCCCGATCTTCTGATTGCTCAAAATGCTATACAAAATAAATTAAACATATTTACGCTCGATAAGCATTTTTACTTAATGACCTGAATCCGTCAGCTATCGCTTCGGAAGGCGTTTTGGGGCTCAAAAGTTGAAAACTTTTTCCTTGAGATGCTCGCTTTTGGGCGGATTGGGACCGGCAAGTATCACCCTGATGAATTTTTTGAGCGTACAGGTCAGATTCACTCTGATTTGACCATTTTGGGGCGTAGGCCTCCTTGGGCAGTCGCCTTAGAGTATTGTTAAAGGTGCACGGAGGGCTATGCGAAGGAATGGGCAATATCTTGTATCACTTCAAACCAGCGACAACGCTTGCCAAAGTGAAGTTCAATTCGTCCGGCATGGCGGACCAATCGAACCGCGCAATAAACGATATTTTTGAGAACCGTTTTGATTCGCCAGCGCGGGATGTTGATTTTCTGCGGGGCAAGCCCAGCCCGTTTGATGACCTCTTGGCCAAGACCGCGCAATAGGTTGAAGGCCACCATGGCGCATAACAGAATAATCTTATTGGCACAGAGTCTCCCCGAAGGCAATCGCTCAACATCAAGATCGCTTTTGAGTTCACTGTGGTACTGCTCGCTGGGGCCATGTCCATGATAGAGATCTAGCACCGTCTTGGCACGACAAGAGAGGTTCGTCCACCAGGTGCTCACCTCAAGTTTAGGAACCAGAAGTTTCTGACCATCGATATCGATGGTGCGTTCAATCACTTCAAAGGCCACCGGGACACAAGGGCGGTTTTGGTCACCACCGGGATGGAAATGATCGAAAAAGCCTGTGTAAACGTTCTTGCCTTCACGACTGTCTTGTTTGTCTCCAACTCGGCGTGCAAGGGCCAGCATTTGTTCAGGACATTCGCGGCGAGGATTTCGCTTTACGATAAAATAATGATCCCCAAAAGCGTCGAAGTTATCGGCCGCAGCGTTGCCACTATCAAGCCGAAGCAAACATTTTCCATCAGCCGTTGAAAAAAGATATGATCGTTAAATCAGCAGATCACATATCTTCTCATCATACTGGCATCGTCCTTGCTGCGGGAACTTCTTTTCGCATGGGACTCCCCAAAGCATTGCTCCCAACAAAAGACGGGATCCCTTTAGCTCAGTATCAAGCGGATCAACTTATCGAGGCAGGCTGTACACATGTTGTTATCGTACTTGGCAGAGATAAAGAGATCATTGAAAATAAAATTAGATACCATGGAATTGTATGTAATGAATCATGGGAAAAGGGGCGAATCAGTTCTGTTCAATCAGGACTCAACCAAACCGCTTCCGATGGCGGGTATTTTTCATCCTGCCTGTAGATACAGTGGGTGTACAAGTTGAAACATTAAAAAGTGTATTAGACTATGCAACGCAAAAAAAACCACAGGCTGTTCGTCCAACATATGACGATCAACCAGGCCATTTAGTCTGGATTTCAGCACTTATAGCCAATGAGATCAAAGAATTAAAACCATCACCTGAAATACGGCTGGATACGATATTGGAGCCGATTGAAGATAAGGTTCCGGTCCAAGATGTTTGCATTCTAAACAATGTCAATACGTTGACTGAATGGGAAAACTATACATCACATCAATCCGTCACGACGTAAAAGCGCATCCGGATCAGGTTCTCGATCTCTAAAGTGTTTATAGAGCTTTAGAGGATGCTCAATCCCTCCTTTTGAAAGGATGCAGTCTCGAAAGCGTTGTGCGGTTTCTTTATCAAACAGACCGTTTTTTTAAACAGCTCAAAGGCATCAGCATCTAAAGCCTCCGCCCATTTATAGCTGTAATATCCCGCGGAATAACCTCCGGAAAAGATATGGGAAAACGAGGTCGAAAAACAGGTCCCTGCTTCTCGAGGCAACCATTGAGTTTTCCGGGTAGCCTTATCTTCAAATCCCTCGATGTCATGAATCTGCACCGGATCTGTAGTATGCCACGCCATATCCAATAAAGAAAAACTGGTTTGTCGTAAACACTGTGAGCCCGCCATAAAACGTGCGCTGTCTTTTATCTTTTGAGCTAACGTCTCTGGAATCTGTTCGCCCGTTTCATAATGCGTCGCAAAAAGATCTAAGAATCCTTTCTCTAACGTCCAGTTTTCCATGATTTGTGATGGTAATTCTACAAAGTCCCAATAAACATTACACCCTGACAGCGTCGTATACGTACAGTCCCTCAATAAGGTGTGCAAAGCATGCCCAAATTCATGAAACAGGGTCCTGACTTCATCAAACGTTAATAAAGAAGGTTTGTTGGGTGTAGGCTTAGTAAAATTGCAGACAATCGATACGTGTGGCCGCCGTATTTTACCTTCTTGTAGACCCTGTTCGCGCAATGTGGACATCCACGCCCCACTACGCTTTGTGGGACGAGGAAAAAAATCCATATATAACAAACCCATATACTGGTTTTTTTTCGTATCGGTAACCTCAAAAACTTGAACATCCGGGTGATAGAGCGGCACATCGTCAATGGGTCTAAATGCCAGGTCATAGAGCCTTTTCCCATGCTCAAAAATTCCATTAATCAGGTTTTCTAGCTTGAAATAGGGCCGCAATTTCTCCTGATCGATATCAAAACGATACTTTTTAAGCTTTTCAGAATAATAGGCTGTATCCCAAGGCTTTATCTCCATGTCTCTACCTGATTCGCGTTGTACGGTTTTCAGATCTTCTAATTCTCTTTCGGCGACCGTTCGGGAAGCTTCACATATTTTATCCAGAAAAACTAATACACGTTCAGGACCAACCGCCATACGTTCTTCCAACACAAAATGCGCATGGGTGTCGTACCCCAACAGTTGAGCTCGCTGATGTCGTAATGTAACGATACGAATCAATACCTCACGATTATCATGATCCCCGTCCAAGGCACGCGTATTGAATGCACGCCAACACGTTTCACGAAGTCCACGATCATCGGCATAGGTCATAAAAGGAATGTAGCTGGGGGCCTCTAACGTGAAGACCCACGCATCTGGGGCATCTCGCTCTTCAGCACAGATCTTGGCCGCGTCTATTATGGTTTCGGGCAATCCCCGCAAATCATTTTCGTCTGTTACCCTGAACTCAAAAGCGTTTGTAGCCGCACGCACATGATCTGCAAAACGGGGAATGAGACCGGCCAATTCTTCATCGATCTCACGCAACGTGGCTTTATCATTTTCTGAAAGTAACGCTCCATTTCGCGTAAAAGATATATAGGTTTTTTCAGACAACATTCTTTGTTCAGGCGATAGGGTGTCGGATAAATTTTCGTGTACCTGGCGAACCTTTTTAAACAAGGCCTCATCTAACAAAACATCATTCGAAAACGCGCTCAACCGCGGCGAAATTTTCTGGGCAAGTTGCTGCAAGGACTCGTCGGCTTCTGCACTAAACAGGTTAAAAAAAACACTCGAGATATGAGATACAGCATCAGAACTAATTTCTAACGCTTCAACCGTATTCTCAAAAGTCGGTATCGCTGGATTGGAGGTGATGGTATGAATCCTCTTCTTCGCCCTTTCAATCGCTTTTTCAAGGGCGGGCATGAAATGTTTATGTTCAATTTTTTCAAACGCCACGGCGCCATCACGATAGATAGATGTTTCGAGTAGTGGATTATTTTCTGCACACATTATTTACCCTTATCAATAGATCTTTTACAATGATTGGAAGCCTTTTTTAAGCTGTTGGCCAATCGATGGAAGTTTTTGAATCGTTCATATCCCCATCCTGGAAATTTTCATCGCCGTCTTTCCAAAGACACTAATGGTCAACGAATATAGGCCCATTCTCGTTGAGACGTATCTATAGAAAACTCCTTCTCTGGTCAGTTCATAGCATCGATCTTAAGAATCTGCCGCGTAAGAGGCAATATCCTCAAAAGTTCTTGTTATGCGACTTTTTTAATTAAATCAGCTTCGTATTCAGGAAACATTATAATTGCTGGATGAATGCCAAATGCATTTGCCAGTTGTTCGGCTCGTCTTTTACCAATATCTATTTTATTGTTTTCAAGTAAGTTAATGTTTTTAGAGTGAACACCAGATTGTCTTGATAATTCCTCTTGTGTCCACCCTTTGAGCTCTCTGAGCATTCGAATCACTTCACCTGTGGTTATTACGGCATGTTTTTCTGCTGTTATAAATTCATTTTTTTTCATTTTATATCTCCTAATATTTATGAGGCGTTAATTCTAGAACATAAACAATTACGTCTGTCCCATGAACCACGTAAATAACTCTGTATTGCAAATTAAGACGAGAAGCCCTTTGCCCTTTTCTGTCGCCTTTTAGTCTTTCATCATGAAATCCTGGGAATTCTTTAAGAATCCCTGGGCCATGCCTAAAAATAAGATCTTTCCATCCTTGCAGACTCAACTTACAAGTGCAAAACTGAAGCTGTCCAGCATTTCTTTAGGCGTTCTATATTCTAAGCATTTTCTCGGTCTATTATTCAGTAACTCCACAGCCCAATCTCAACTGAGCGGAGCTGTGGGCAGCAAAGTCGGTTTTCTTCGGGAAAAACTGGCGAAGCAAACCATTCGTATTTTCGTTGGTCCCTCTTTGCCAAGGGTTTCTCCCTTCAGCAAAAAAAATGGGGGTTGCTATTTTTTTCTGTAGTTTAGCATGGCTGGCAAACTCCATGCCATTATCTACAGTCACCGTTTTACAGGGGAGCCCTGAATCAGCGAACTGAGGTACGGAACGGTTGACCGATTCGGCATTGCATCGAGGTAAAAGATCGGCGATGAGATATCGAGTCGCTCGATCTACTAGAGTGACTACACAGGCCTCTTTTCTCGTTTGGCCCTGAATAGTGTCACCTTCCCAATGGCCTGCCACCTTGCGACTTTCACCCTCTTCGGGGCGTTGGTCAATCATCGTTTGGTTGTGTATACGTGAATGGCTTTTCCGAGTCACTCGTTTTTTCTTTCCGGGGCCACGCAGGTATTTTCGGTAGCCAGCCCCTCTTGGACTGTACAAGTAGGGGTAGATCGTCATTCGACTGATGGGAGGGTCACCTTCTAGCTTTCTTCGACCTTCAATCTGTTCTGGAGACCAATACTTCGCTAGGAGAGTCTCCACTTGTTCTTTGCTAGCTCCCATCACTTTTTGAGGCTTTCGAGCTAGCTGTAATCGGCTTTGAGCCAGGCCATTTGCGGGTCTTGGGTAATAGCGGCCACGGACTTGATTACGGCGAAATTCACGCCAAATAGTCGAGGGGGATCGGCCCAGGCGACGGCCAATTTGAGATAAGCTATATTTTTCTTTTAGCATCTGGGCTATCACTTCTCGTTCATAACGGTTTAAATGTTCGTAGGTTCGTGGCATTCTATGTTCTCCTTTGGGGGGGGCAGATACCCAAAGAATGAACTATGCTGCGGACCTTTGCACTTGTATTGTTACTCTACCGTTTTTCTCCCGACTCTTTCACCTGAAGACACCGTCATCATGGACAATCTTCGCGTCCATCACAATCCCAAGGTCATTGAACTCATTGAGTCATGTGGGGCCCATGTAAGATTCCTTCCACCCTACAGCCCCAATTCCAACCCCATTGAAAAAATGTGGGGCAAGATAAAGAATCGGTTGGGCAGCCTTGCAGCCCGCAGTCAGCAGGAACTATCTGAAGCGATCACACAAGCGTTCGAAGAGGTTTCTCCCGACGACGTAATCGGCTGGCTTTCTTCGTGCTACATCACGACACCTCAATCGTGAAGCGCTCTAATACCCACAAACCCTCATCTTTGTATGAGGCTTTTGCTCCTGCCGAAGCCAGAAGACTTTTGGAAAGAATCCAGTGGCATTATACGCCGAAACATGGCAGCTGGCTTGATATGGCCGAGATCGAATTGAGCGTATTGCAACGTCAATGTCTTAACAGAAGGATCCCTGACCCAGAAACGCTCAGCGAGGAAATTGCCACATGGGAAAAACAGAGAAATGAACTTTCCGTAAGGGTCAATTGGAGATTTGCAACCCAGGATGCTCGAAGTAAGATGAAAAAATTATACCCGATACTTGACCCCCTCTGATTTTCATTAGACTATCAGTAAACATCTTAACTCGTCAATTTAACTTTGGTGGAGTACTAGATTTAAGAGAAAGAGTCGTGGCCTATGTACAAGCCGGCGGTAAGAAAGTCGAAGCCTGCCATATTTTTCAGGTAGGTCACGATACCCTCTACCGGTGGCTTCGCCAGCACCGGGAGGAAGGAAGCCTTCACCCTTGTAAACGAGGAAAGTACAAGGTTCGCAAAATAGATGATCAGGCCTTGCCGTACTTCAGCCAGGGCAAACTATCGCTATGGGCTTGTTCAGCGCTCTGATTACCAGCTCCCCCCAACAGGCTCACGGCGTGATTTTTGACACAACGTAGCCTGAACTCGATTAAACTGTTATACCCCAATCCTCCTCTTTTTCTTTTTTTGTCAAGCACTTTTGGGTAGAAAAATCGGAAAAAACTATTAAGTCAGTATGTTCTTCCTTTAGAGAATGTCATCTGTTTTTATCAATGACAGCGTGAAACGCGGGGGCTACCCCCGCATAAATCGTCTAATTTTAACTTTTGCCTCCATAAACAACGTTTTAGAGGGGTTAGAAAACTGGTACTCTTCTTCATAAACGACTTCTTCAATACCCGCGTTAATAATCATTTTCGCGCACATTAAACAAGGAGCCGTTGTGCAATAAAGCATGCCTCCTCTTACCGATATCCCGTGATAAGCCGCTTGAACTATGGCATTTTCTTCTGCATGCGCACAGATACAGTCCCCTAAATTTTCGCCCGATTTCGGAGATTCGGCACACCGTGAACATCCCCCATCCATGCAATTACGCACCCCTTTTGGCGTCCCATTGTATCCGGTTGATATGATTCTTTTTTGGATAATAATAAGCGCGGCCACACGGCGACGAGAACAATTGCTACGCCTTGAAACAACTTCGGCAATATCCATAAAATAGGTATCCCAATCAGGTCTCTTTTCTATACTTTTCATAGTGTTCCTAAAGTTGGGCATAAATTCGTCTGAAAAAAAACAAAAAAGACTTGTTTCTGTGTGATCTCTTTGAGATCCTATCTATATAACTGGATATGAAACACATTAGTTAAGCAGGAGGAAGTTATGTTAAGAGAAAAGAAGAAGCCAGGATTTACGCTTGTTGAATTACTGGTCGTTATTGCGATTATTGCAGCGTTAGCTGCTACTCTTACTCCAGCACTTAGCAAAGCGCTTACGAATGCTGCGTTAAATACGGCCGTCCAAAATGCGAAAAATATCTATACGGCGGTATTTGAACAAGATATGAGGAATGTTGTGTTTCAAGGAGCAAGCGCGTTCTCTTCAGGAACGAACTTTACGACGTCTACTGAATACTTCACAAATTTGGTTCAAAACGGGGTGTTATCGGTTCCTTATTCCTTATTTTGCAGAAAAGAGGCAGACACCCGCATCAGATCTAAACTCATTTAGTGCAGCGGGGAACGCGTGGTGTGTTGTTGTCGATATAACAGACTCAACCAAAGATGGAACACCGTTCATTTATACCAAAAATCTTGCGGGAACTAGCCTGGCGGCAGTAAGTAATAACATGAATTTAAATGCTTCTATAGTGCCTTTTGGGGATAATGGTCTTGTTGTCTGTCAAAAAGGCGGTTCTTCTTTTGCGCTGAGAGATTCACAAGTTACTTATGCAAATTTTAACCCCGCAGGTAGCACAAATTCAGTTCTTCAGCCTCAATAGAGGGCGGTGATTCTTTTTATAGGCCCACAGATTTCGGATATCCGTGGTGATCGACCGAAAAAGAGGTAAGGAAGGATAGTGAAATTATGAGGCCTTCAGCTTCAGTTTAACCAGTCCTGTTTGGTTAGAATATCTGCTCCCGCTCCAATATACTCATCCTTCATCACTGAATCGTAAACTTTATCGTGTACTAAAACCGAATTTTGGAAGTCAATTATTCCGAACACAAGAAAAAAACAATGCGCTTCATCGTACATGGTCAAAGACACCTGGAAGGAACCCTTACACCTGTGGGAAATAAAAATGCGGCTCTTCCTATGCTGGCCGCCTCTGTATTAACAGATCGACCTATCACACTTAAAAATGTTCCTCTGATCAAAGATGTCTTGGTGATGCTGGATATTTTAGAAGATTTAGGAGTCTCTGTTGAACAAAAAGGTCGCACGTTCACGTTGTGTGCACGTTCTCTGAAAAAAACGCGTTTAGATCCTACCTTATGTCATCTTGTAAGAAGTTCTATTCTTTTTGCGGGCCCTCTTACCGCTAGACATGGAAATGCTCACCTGCACCCGCCTGGAGGAGATGTAATTGGTCATAGATGTTTAGACACCCATCTTCATGGGTTACGAACCCTGGGCACGATCATTAAAGGGGGACGGTCTTATTCTCTGACAGCAAAACAGCTTAAAGGTTCTTTTATTCTTTTTGATGAAGCCAGTGTTACGGCCACGGAAAATATCATGATGGCAGCAACGCTCGCACAAGGGACGACAACGCTTTATAACGCTGCGTGTGAACCTCATGTTCATGATCTCGGACTTTTATTAAACAAAATGGGTGCGCAGATCTCAGGACTGGGGACCAATTGTGTTAAAATTAAAGGTGTAAAACAGTTGAATGGAGCAACGCATACGATCGGCCCCGACTATATTGAAATCGGAAGCTTTGTGGCCGCTGCAGCCGCAACAAAAGGATCTTTAACGATTCAGACAAAGTTAGACCCTTTGATTTTCCCCATTCTAGAACGAACGTTTCGAAAGCTGGGCATTTGTTGGAAGTCATCTGGAAAGAATCTTATTCTTTCAAATAAACAAACGCTGCGTATTCAAAAAGACGTGGGTTCGTCTATTCCAAAAATCGAAGATGGAACATGGCCAGCCTTTCCTTCGGACTTAATGAGTGTCGTGATTGTTCTGAGCACACAACTGCATGGGACCATTTTGTTTTTTGAAAAGCTGTTTGAAAGTCGGATGTATTTTGTCGATCAGCTCATCGGGATGGGCGCCCAAATTGTTCAATGCGATCCCCACCGCGTATTGGTCAATGGTCCTGCGCGTTTACATGGATACCATATGGCGAGCCCTGATATTCGTGCCGGTATGGCTCTAGTTATTGCGGCTCTCTGTGCAAAGGGAAAAAGTATTATAGAAAATGCACAGGTGATCGATCGTGGTTATGAACGGATTGATGAAAAATTGCAAGCGCTCGGCGCAGACATTGTACGTGAAGATTGAGGGCGGATGCTGGATATTTAAAGCTTTAGCAACCGTCGTGTTGGGTGTAGGACCAGAAAGTTACAAGATCTCAAAAAGCCCTTGCCAGCATATATTTTTTGACGTATATATTGTATTTTGATAAATACAATATATACAAAGGAGGCCTATCATGAGCTTAGACCCAAGAAAACGAAGAAAGACTATTCTCAAAGAAATAGAGCAGATTCATTCTATGAGGCGTGGACAACTTAGCCAACAGTACTACGAAAAAACCCTGGCCGATGGAACGGTCAAAAAACAAGGGCCTTACTATGTCCTTCAGCGGTATGAAGGACAAAAAAAGTGTTCCCAACGCATTCCTCCTCAAGAGGCTCAAAAGGTGCGTGAAGAGCTTGGAGCTTATACTCAATTTCGAAGGCTATGTGATGAATTTACTCGGCTTACCGAAGAGATTTCTTCTCAAGGTTCTTCTGAAGAATCTAAAAAAAGATGAGTTCGAAACCAGTCGGTATCAAGAAACCGAAGCGTTGATCAAGACCGTTCAAGATCAGTATGCCCAAACAGGCACCTGGAACATGGCCCAACTCGAACAGTCCCTTAAGGTCGCACTCATCAAAGACGGGTGCAACATCCTGGAGTGGTTACTCAATCAAAAAGCCCAACCCGATCAAGATAAAGCCCTGCGCAAAAAGAAAGTACACAGTGTGCTCGGTTCGTTTGAGGTAGAACGTGATTATTATCACGGGCCACAAGGAACGTGTGTCCCTTTGGATGAACGCTTAGGGTTGATTGATGGCTATACGCCCGGATTACAACGGCTCATGTGCCGTTGTGGAGCTATGGATTCATCCTATCAAGAGGCTTCGATGAGCTTGCAGGTCTATGGGGGCATTCACGTTTCGGGTCGACAAATTCAACGGGTCGTGAACAAAGTTGGGCCGGATATCGTATCGTTCTCACAGCATCGAGACCCTCAAAAAACCGGAGCCATACCGGTTATGTATATCTCTTACGATGGGACAGGAGTCCCGATGAAATCAACCGAAACCCAAGGCCGAAAAGGCAAAAGAGAGGAGCAGGCCAAAACGCGAGAAGTGAAGCTGGGCTGCGTATTCACTCAACACGTAAGGGATGAAGAGGGGTATCCTTTGCGAGATACACAGAGCACAACCTATGTGGCGAGCTTTAACCGTGCAGGAGAATTTGGGACCCTGATACGTGACGAGGCTCGCTTGAGGGGACTGGGCCAAGCCGAGCAAGTCGTAGTCCTCGGTGATGGGGCCGAATGGATTTGGAATGTTGCGCGCGTTAATTTTGCAGGGGCCACTCAAATCTTAGACTTTTATCATGGGTGTAAACACCTCTATGATCTAAGCTGCATCCTGTTCACGGATGCTGAAACGATAAAAAGCAAGGCGGAAAGACGGAAGAAAGTCATGAAAGAGAATGGGACCTGGATCCGTCAGTTAAACGCGGATTTCTGTACGAACCATTTGGGCCAAAAGGAATTACAAAAAAACCTCGACGCACCCAGCGGGTGCGCCTGCGTTTTTTTGCAACCTTTTGCCTCCAAAGCATTCGCACAGAAATCCCACGTTTAACTGACGGATCCAGGTGGGATTAAAAAGATTATAACCGAAGCACGCAAGCAGCTTGAGATAGATCCTGGAGTGGATGAAGAAGAAGCCAACAAAAGGTTGAATTACTTTGAAAACGATGCCAAACGCATGCAGTATAAAACGTTCCGTGAGACCGGTTATTTTATAGGTTCGGGAGTCGTAGAGGCGGGGTGTAAAACGGTGGTGGGCCAACGGGCAAAACAGTCGGGTATGTTTTGGAGTGTTCAAGGAGCTCAATGTGTATTGTCTCTACGCTGTTGTATTGCCGGAGATACATTTGATAAGCATTGGGAACAACAAAAAGTAGCTTAATCGCTAACTTTGTAACTTTCTTGTCCTATACCCCCCAGCAATAAAGCGGATACTCCGAAAAACATAACAGATAATGTAATAATGTCGAAAAATACGCTAGGATATATCCGTAATAGAATTAGAATAGAGCCTCGCTAAACCATGAAAACAACGAATTGGAATAACTATCCTCATACTGATGCAACCATCATTGATGCTTCAAATGATGAGGCGCTTTCCAACATATTATCTCGCACAACTTCTTGCATTCCTAGAGGACTAGGCCGTTGCTACGGTGATGCCTCATTACAATCCCATATCCTTTCTACAGATAGACTCAATAGATTTCTAAGTTTTGAACCTATTACAGGAACCCTCACCTGTGAAGCCGGGGTCTCATTTGCTGAAATCTTAACCTTTTTTGTACCGCGCGGCTGGTTTCCACCTGTAACGCCAGGAACAAAATTCATTACAGTAGGCGGTGCTATTGCCTCCGATATCCACGGGAAAAATCACCATAGAGCAGGCACCTTTTGTGAACATATTGAATCTATAACCCTCAAACTCTCCAACGGCCAGATCTCCCAATGTTCTCTCTCTGAAAATAAAGAACTTTTTCATGCAACCTGTGGCGGAATGGGGTTAACGGGGTTAATTTTACAGGCAACCTTCAAACTCACCCCAATCGAGTCTGCCTATATTAAAGAAGAGGTGATCAAAGCAAAAGACATTGATGAAATCATGGATCTCTTCGAGGCCTCAGCGCCTTTTCCCTACTCTGTCGCTTGGATAGATTGTTTGGCCAAAGGAAAGCAATTGGGACGAAGCATTATGATGAGAGGAGGACATGCACGTTTAGAAAACTGTAAAGGGCTCAAAAACCCATTCCTATTACGCCCCACAAAACCCATAAACATCCCTTTTTTCCTTCCAGATGCCTTATTTAATAAATGGACCATTAAATCGTTCAATGCACTCTATTATCACAAGAAAAGGACTATATCTAAGCTAATGCTTGTTGATTACGATACATTTTTTTATCCGTTAGACCGTATCTATCACTGGAATCGAATGTATGGGAAAAGGGGGTTTATTCAATATCAATTCGTTTTACCCAAACCCAGTAGCTGTGAAGGCATTAAAAAGATTTTAAACAAAATTGGCCAAGAAGGAAAAGGCTCTTTTTTGGCCGTTCTTAAACTATTCGGTAAAGCCAATCAAAACGTGCTTTCATTTCCTATGGAGGGGTATACGTTAGCTCTCGACTTTCCTCTTACAGACGATATCTTTGATTTTCTGGATCGACTCGACACAATTGTGTTGGACTATGGGGGGCGTATCTATTTGACAAAAGACGCACGGATGAAGGATACCCTCTTTTCAAAAACGTACACCAATCTATCTAGATTTTTAACAATAAAAAAAGAATGGGACAAAGCAGGAAAATTTCAGTCCATGCAATCTAAACGATTAGGAATTTTATAATGGCGCGTGTACTCATTTTAGGCGCAACCTCCGATATAGCCAAAGCTTTGGCAAACGAATATGCCCAACATGGTTATGACCTTTACCTGGCTACCCGTCAATCCGATCGGCTTGATCCAGATATAAAAGACATCTCCATTCGATATCAAGTCAACGTAAAAGCTTTTGAGTTTGATGCAACGGCCTTTGAAACACACGCTTCGTTTTATAATGAACTTGATCCCCAACCCGACGGGGTTATCTGCGTCTTTGGATATTTAGGGGACCAAAAAAAAGGTGAGAAAATGTTTTCTGAAGCACACAAAATTATAGATGTAAATCATACCGGAGCCATAAGCATTCTCGAAAAAATCGCAGCCGATTTTGAACATCAAAAACGTGGATTTATTATTGGTATCAGCTCCGTTGCAGGCGACCGAGGTCGGCAAAGCAATTATTTATATGGCAGCGCAAAAGCTGGGTTTAGCGCTTATTTATCAGGGTTAAGAAATCGATTGTTCAAATCGGGCATACATGTACTTACAGTTAAGCCTGGCTTTGTGGCTACAAAAATGACAGCGAGCTTGAAGCTCCCTCCCTTCTTAACCGCCCAACCGGATACGACGGCAAAAGCGATCTACAAAGCTCATATAAAGAAGAAAGATGTTCTTTACGTTACGGGAATATGGTGGTGGATCATGACCTTCATTAGATATATACCCGAGCCAATCTTCAAGCGACTTGGCCTATAATTTGCTTTAAGCTCTATTTCAATGATGCGATCTTATCTGTCGCGGCACCGTGTCTCTGAAATGTACGCGTAGGGGCAAATTCACCAAGTCGATGTCCGACCATATTCTCTGTCACAAAGATAGATATAAAACTTTTCCCATTATGCACAGAGAAATTGTGGCCAACAAACTCAGGGGCAATCATAGAACGTCGTGACCATGTTTTGACCGGTCTTTTATTTCCTGTTTGCTCCATCCTCTCAATTTTTTTGAGTAACTTGGGGTCGACATAAGGGCCTTTTTTAATGGAACGAGCCATATTCTATTTTCTCCTACGTTCTATGATAAACTTATTGGATGGATTACGCTTTTTACGAGTCTTCTTTCCTTTGGCTAACTGTCCCCATGGTGATACAGGATGACCACCCCCTGAACTACGCCCTTCACCTCCACCCATGGGATGATCCACCGGATTCATAACAACCCCTCTCACCGTCGGACGTTTCCCGAGCCAACGCATTCGTCCCGCTTTACCACTGGAAATGTTTTCATAATCCGCATTACCAACCTCGCCAATGGTTGCATAACAGTCGACATGAATTTTTCGGATTTCACCAGAAGGTAATTTGACTTGAGCAAAGTCATCTTCCCGAGAAACGATCTGTGCGGATTGACCGGCTGCTCGAACCATTTTACCCCCTCGTCCTGGAACCAGTTCAAGATTATGAATAGGCGACCCAAGAGGTATTTTTGCAAGAGGTAAGGCATTGCCTATAGACGGATCCGAATCAGGCCCAGCAACAATTTGAGTCCCTACTTGAAGGCCTTTCGGAGCTATAATATAGCGCTTTTCACCATCTAGATAATGCAGTAATGCAATGTGCGCGGATCGATTTGGGTCGTATTCAATAGCTGCTATTTTTCCAGGAATACCATGTTTTTCTCGGACGAAATCTATACGGCGATATTTTCGTTTATGACCACCGCCACGATGACGTACGGTAATACGACCTTTACTATTACGCCCCGCATTGGATTTTTTTGAATCAAGCAAAGATTTTTCCGGCGTTTTCTTTGTAATCTCCTCAGCGGCAGATAACGCCATAAATCTTCTGCTTGGTGTTGTAGGATTATACTTTTTTATAGCCACTGTTTTTTAAACTCCACTTCTACCTGGATCCGTCAGTTAAACGTGGGATTTCTGTGCGAATGCTTTGGAGGCAAAAGGTTGCAAAAAAACGCAGGCGCACCCGCTGGGTGCGTCGAGGCTTTTTTGTAATTCCTTTTGGCCCAAATGGTTTGTGCAGAAAACCGCGTTTAACTGACGGATCCAGGTTCTAATAAAATACGAATATTCCATTTTTTAAATATAGATTTTCGGGGTTCGAGCTTTCAAAGTCCTAGGTATAGTCAATACTCTCCCCCTCTTTAAGGGTGACTACGGCCCGTTTCCAACTTGGCTTAAATCCGTAACGCATCTTTCGGTCACGTTTTTTTTTGCCTTGGCGATGTACCGTATTCACCTTAACAACTTTCACCCCAAATAAATCTTCAACGGCCTTTTTGATCTCCATTTTGTTTGTGTTGCGATCGACTTTAAAAAAGTATTTATTCTCCGCTTCGGTTAAACGAGTACTTTTTTCGGTCAGCTGCAGGTGTTGAATAAGGGTCTCTGCCTCTTTCATCCGCCCCTCCTTACAGTAGATTTTAATCTGTTTTCAAGATCGATCATGGCCGGCTGAGTAATGATAATGGATGAATATTGAAGTAGCTGATAGGTATTTAAATCTTTTGCTATTGTTACTTCGACGCTTGGAATGTTTCTAGCTGACAAAGCTATGTAGCGATCAGATTGATCTATAACCAATAAGGTTTTTTTTGTCGAAATATCGAATTTTTTTATGGTTTCGTTAAATTGTTTTGTTTTTATTTCGGTCATGGAAAAATTTTCGATAACAGTAACCTGCCCCGCCGCCACTTTTTCGCTAAACGCTCTTCGAAATGCGAGTCGCGAGGCTTTCTTAGGAAGTTTCCTGCGATAGTCCCGTGGTTTAGGACCAAAGGTAACGCCGCCCCCTTTCCAGATAGGCGTTCGCCGAGTTCCTACTCTTGCTCGGCCCGTTCCTTTTTGTCGCCACGGTTTGGCATTGCTCCCTGACACCTCCCCCTTTGTTAAGGTTGATGCAGTACCAGCACGTTGATTCGCGTTATACGCAACAACGGCATCGTGAAGTACCTGCAATCCTTTGTTAAAGATAAGGAGCTCGTCAGAAAGTTCGTACTCTCCTTTACTGTCTCCTGCTGCACTCTTTAAAGGTAATTTACTCATGATGTTTTAGTCCCTTTCTTAAGGGCTTTACGAACGATAATGGTACTGCCTGTGGGTCCAGGTATAGCACCGCGAACAAGAAGAACATGGTCTTCCGATCTAACCGCTACGACTTTAAGATTCTGTGTCGTCACAGGTTTGTTTCCCATTTGACCAGACATCTTTTTATTCTTAAAGACGCGTCCAGGTTTTGTACACTGGCCAATTGAACCGACAGACCGATGGAAATGGGACCCATGAGTAGCACGCCCCCCTTTCATGCCATAGCGCTTTACAACGCCTTGAAAGCCTCGCCCTTTACTGATACCCGTCACATCCACATGGCTAACATCCTCAAACGTGGAAACGGTAAAGGAATCCCCCACATTGATCTCTTCATCACGATCCACAAGAAATTCTTTTAATACACGTTGACCGGACACATTGGCTTTTTTAAAGTGGCCTTGCAGAGGTTTTGTTAAAGATTTTTCTTTGCGTTCACTAAACCCGAGTTGCACGGCATTGTATCGGTCGCTTTTTTGTGTCTTTCGTTGAACGACAACGCAAGGACCAACCTCAAGAACGGTTACAGGAATACGTTCTGCGTTCTCGGTATAAATCTGAGTCATCCCTCCTTTTTTCCCAATTAAACCAATCATGATACTACTCTTTCCTAAATTTTAATGGTTATATCGACCCCTGCAGGAAGATTGAGTTTTTTAAGCTCATCAACGGTCCTGGCGGTGGGTTCGATAATATCTAATAACCGTTTATGGGTACGCATTTCAAATTGTTCCATGGACTTTTTGTTTACATGGGGACTTCGATTTACAGAGTACCGTTCAATCCGTGTAGGAAGGGGTGTGGGTCCTGCCACACGCGCTCCGGTTCGCTTAGCCGTTTCAACAATATCCAGGGAGGATTGATCCAACACACGATGATCGTATGCTTTAAGACGTATTCTAATTCGTTGTCCATTCATAATTTTTTTATCGACTTAAGATAGTTTTTTTGATGGTTTCTGGCACAATTTCAAAAAGGTGGGGCTCCATAGAATAGCTCGCTCTTCCTTTTGATAAAGATCTTAGACTGGTTGAATACCCAAACAACTCTGCCAATGGAATTTCGGCATGAATCATACACACGGTTTCTTGATTTTGCAACTCTTTAACTTTTCCGCGTCGACTATTTATATCACCTAATATGTCACCCATGTATTCTTCAGGGACAATGGTTTCAACACTCATGATGGGCTCAAGAAGTGCAGGGTTTGCATGTTGAATGGCTTCACGTAGGACTATGATAGCCGCTGATCGAAAAGCCATATCGGTGGAGTCAACAGGATGTGATCCTCCTCCAACAATACGGATGCCTATATCAACTAGTTGATAATTGCCAAGCACACCGGTAAGCAAAACATCTTGAATCCCTTCTTTAATATCAGAGAAGAAGTTAGACGGGATGGTCTGAGGTGAAACGTCAAAGATGATTTCGTTTCCCTCTCCACGGGGTCGAGGCGCTATTTCTATAACGACATGCGCATAATGACCGCGCCCGCCAATCTCTCGTTCAAAAACATGCGCGCGTTGTGACGCATGCTGAATAGTCTCTCGATAGGCTACCGTTGGCCTTCCGGCATTGGCTTTGACTTTAAATTCGCGAAACATTCTATCTTTAAGAATTTCTAGATGAAGCTCTCCCATACCACTAATAATTGTCTGACCGGTTTCATCATTGGTTGTCACTCGAAAGGTCGGATCTTCATCAGAAAGAATCGATAAAGCTTCACTCAAGCTATCTCGATCGGCTTGCGTTTTAGGCTCAATCGCCATAGCCATTACGGGTTCAGGAAATTCAATGCTTTCTAAAACGATCGGCCTATTTTCTGCACAGAGGGTGTCCCCTGTTGTGACGGATTTAAGTCCTACAAGGCCTCCAATCTCGCCAGCAGAAAGCTCTTTAACATCTTCACGATGGTTGGCATGCAGCTGAAGTATACGTCCAACCCGCTCTCGCTTTCGTGTTCGAGGATTGAATATGTTTTGTCCTTTTTGCAAAATACCTGAATAGACACGGACAAAGGTTAGTTTCCCAACATATGCATCGTTAGCGATTTTGAAAGCTAATGCGCTTAGCGGTTCATCGTAGCTTACTGTTTTAGATACGCTCTGGCTTGTTTGGCGATCCAAAGGCGATGGCAAAAAGTCTACAACCGCTTGTAGCAAAGGTTGCACCCCTTTGTTTTTGAGGGATGACCCGCTTAAGACAGGTATAAGGGTACGTGCGATCGTGGTTCGACGCAGCGCAGATTTAAGATCAGCAGGAGATACATCAGTGGTTTCTAAATATCTTTCAAGTAAAGGCTCATCTTTCTCTGCCACTCTTTCGACTAATTCCGCCCTCGCTCTTTCGGCTTCGGCAGCCATCTCTGCCGGTATATCCATTTCAAGGACATTGGCACCCAGGGTTTCTTCGTCAAAGGATATGGCTTTCATATGAATAAGATCAATGACCCCTTGATACGTGTCTTCTGCACCCCATGGAATCTGAATAGCAACCACTGGGGCTAAAAGTCGTTCACGAATCTGTTGCAGAACCCATTCAAAACGAGCTCCTTTACGATCCATTTTATTAATAAAAACTAAACAGGGTACGTTATACTTTTTGGCTTGATGCCAAACGGTCTCCGACTGGGGTTGGACGCCGGCTACTCCACAAAAGACACCAACCGCACCATCAAGTACACGAAGGGAGCGCTCAACTTCAACGGTAAAGTCAACATGTCCAGGTGTATCAATGATGTTAACTTGGGCATCCGCCCAAAAACAGGTGGTGGCAGCGCTGGTAATGGTAATACCACGTTCTTGTTCTTGAACCATCCAATCCATGGTTGCGGTTCCTTCATGAACCTCCCCCATTCTATAAACACGACCTGTATAATAAAGCATCCGCTCGGTGGTCGTTGTTTTCCCGGCATCTATATGAGCCATTACACCTATGTTTCGGATCATAGATATACGACGCGCCTGTTCTGTAGATTTTTGTTCTCCAGACAAATCGGTTCTCACTTTTTTCGATTGTTCCAAAACAGCAGCCATATTCACATTTCAGAATGCGGATTTAGATTTAGGGACCCTATAATTACCAACGATAATGGGCAAAGGCTTTGTTGGCCTGTGCCATTTTATGGGTATCATCTCTTTTTTTGACGGATGCACCTTGATTTTTTAGGGCATCGACTAATTCCAATGCTAACGCCCTACGCATAGACATCCCTTTACGCGCTTTTGCGTATTGTATAATCCAACGTAAGGCCAAGGTTACTTGTCGATCCCGACTTATTTCAACCGGTACTTGGTAGGTGGCACCGCCCACACGACGCGATTTGACTTCTAAATGAGGTTTAACATTTCCTATCGCTTTCTCAAAAACTTCGAGCGGTTCTTGTTGGGTCTGTTCATGGATTTCACCAAAGGCGCCATAGATTAATCGTTCCGCTACAGATTTTTTCCCACGACTCATCACTTGGGTAATAAAACGTCCAACCAATTTGTTTTGGTATTTGGTATCCGGTGCAACTTTTCGTTTTTCAGCTCTTCGTCTTCTTGCCATGTTTATTCCCTATGATTTTGGAGCTTTTGCACCATACTTTGAACGTCCACGTTTACGATTATCGACCCCTAAACAATCCAAAGCCCCACGCGTAATATGATATCGGACACCGGGAAGATCTTTGACACGACCTCCACGAACAAGCACCATACTATGCTCCTGGAGATTATGTCCTTCGCCCGGAATGTAAGCGGTCACTTCTTGTCCATTTGTTAAACGAACACGAGCTACTTTACGTAAAGCAGAGTTAGGTTTTTTGGGTGTTTGCGTTTTTACGAGAAGACAAACACCTCTACGCTGCGGGCATATTTGCAAAGCAGGGGCTTTGCTTTTCTGCTTAGCATTTTTCCGTCCTTTTCTTACTAATTGATTAATCGTTGGCATTCTTTTGTATTCACCATGTGTTTTTTGTTAATGACCGTTATTGGTTACTTGAATTTACGCTGTGAGTCAAACGAAGATTTCAATGAATAAACAATAAAGACTCATTCTATGATGTTTTTTTCTCTTCTAAAAGACTTTCACCTAACAATTCGTCGGTTGTTAAAGGCTCGACTAAAGGCACTAATTTGATATTTTTATACATGTTAAATCCAGTACCCGCAGGAATTAAGTGCCCCATAATTACGTTTTCTTTAAATCCTCGAAGATAATCAACACGCCCTAATGTGGCGGCATCTGTCAAAACACGGGTTGTATCCTGAAAAGATGCGGCCGATATAAAACTTTCGGTTTCTAGCGCGGCTTTTGTAATACCAAGAAGGACCGGTGATGCTTCAGCAGGACGTTTACCTTCGGCCATGGCTTTTTGGTTTACTTCTTGGAAAACCTGTTTTTCAACTTGCTCGCTCCAAAGAAAATCGGTATCGCCCGATTCGGTAATACGAACTTTTCGCAACATCTGACGAACTACAATCTCGATGTGTTTATCGTTTATCTCCACGCCCTGGAGGCGATACACTTCCTGCACTTCGTTCACTAGATACTCTTGCAGTTCTTGAGGTCCACACACATCAAGAATCTCTTGTGGGACAACCGGCCCTTCGGTAAGCTGTTGTCCTTTTTTGACGAGATCACCTTGGTACACAACAACGTGTTTTCCGATGGGAATAAGATGCTCTTCTTCGTCACCTGTAGCGGTATCACGGACAATGAGCTTTCGTTTTCCACGGGCGGTGCCTGCAAATTCAACCACGCCGTCGATTTTAGCAATTTCGGCGGCATCTTTAGGACAACGTGCTTCAAACAATTCAGCAACCCTTGGAAGTCCACCGGTAATATCTTTTGTCCGAACACTTTTACGCGGCGTTTTTGCCACCATCGCCCCTGCAACGACTTTATCATTTTTAGACACCATGACATGGGCACCCGCAGGAATAGAATAGTAATTAAGCACTTCTTTTGTTGTCGAATCTTTTAGCACAATTTGAGGATGCAAGTCCTCTTTGTGTTCAATCACAACGGTTCCTTCAAGACCCGTAGACTCATCAACTTCTTTGCGATACGTAACCCCTTCAATAAAGTCATGAAATTCTATGACCCCGGCGTGTTCAGATAGAATAGGAACGTTATACGGGTCCCATTTAACAAAACTATCACCTTTTTTGACTTTACCCCCGTTAGGAACAGAAACCACAGCCCCAATTACAGCGGTATATTGTTCAAGCTCACGCCCTTCGTCATCATAGATTCCAATGACTCCATTTTTGTTTAGCACAATAAATTTACCGTCAAGCGATTGAACAGTTCTTAGGTCGTGATATTGAACGGTCCCAGAGTGTTTTGCTATGATTTGTGGTTGTTTGAAAACAGAACTCGCCGTCCCTCCAATATGGAACGTTCTCATGGTCAGCTGGGTCCCTGGTTCACCAATGGATTGTGCAGCAATAATACCTACCGCTTCACCCAATTGAATCGGCAATCCCGTTGCTAGATTTCTGCCATAACATTTTGCACAGGCTCCACGACGCGATTCGCATGTGAGGACACTTCTAATTTTAACGTTTTCGATGCTCGCCTTTGCCATTTTTCCTGAAGCGATTTCATCAATCTCTTGACCGGCGGCTACAATGATTTCTCGTGCATGAGGATCAAAAATGTCATCAACCGCGGTACGCCCGGTAACACGCTGTGATAAAGAAACAAGTTCTTCATCCCCTTCATAAATGGGACTGACAATAATACCGTTGAGCGTATTGCAATCTTGTTCATAGATGATGACATCCTGAGATACATCTACTAATTTTCGGGTCAAATATCCGGAGTCAGCTGTTTTTAATGCTGTATCCGCCAATCCTTTACGAGCCCCATGTGTACTAATAAAATATTCCAAAACGCTAAGACCCTCTCGGAAATTTGATAAGATGGGACGCTCAATAATTTCGCCAGATGGTTTCGCCATAAGCCCTCTCATTCCTGCGAGCTGACGGATCTGTTGACGGCTACCTCTTGCTCCAGAATCGACCATAATATAAATAGGATTTAGCGAGTCACGATTTTCATTATATTCCATGGTACGAAACATGACATTTGAGATTTCTTCGGTTCCATGGGTCCAAATATCGATGATTTTATTGTACCGTTCACCATCGGTAATAACCCCTTTGCGATATTGGGCCTCTACCTCTCTAATTTGAGAACGCCCTTTCTCGATCACATTCTCTTTCTCCTCTGGAATAATCATATCGATCATACCAATGGATATACCCGCTAACGTCGCAGATTCAAAACCCAACGCTTTAAGTAGATCCAAAACAAGAACGGTTTCTTCCTGACTCGTAATTTGGTAGCACTGCCGAATCATTCCTTCTAAATGCTTTTTCGTAACGGTCGTATTTGAAAAACCTAAGGCATCAGGCCAAATCTCATTAAAAAATATTCGCCCCACGGTTGTTGTAATCACAGAATCCTCAGCGTTCCCAAATAAGGTTTCAGATTGATAGTCAGGATTCCGAAAACGGATTCTGTCATGAATCTTGAGCGCGCCTTCATCATAGGCCGTATGGACTTCTGCTGGATCTAATAGGATCGGTATATGATCTATCTGATCCCCCTTATTTTTTCGTCGCTTATTAATACGGGCCTGTTGTGATTCACTGGTGAGATAGTAACAGCCCAAGGCAATGTCTTGGGTCGCTGAAGTAACCGGTCGGCCACTGGATGGCGAAAAAATATTATTTGGCGCTAGCATCAACATACGCGACTCCAACTGTGCCTCTACCGAAAGCGGTACATGAACCGCCATCTGATCCCCATCAAAATCAGCGTTATAAGCCGTACACACTAGCGGATGGACACGAATCGCTTCGCCCTCAATAAGGATAGGCTCAAAAGACTGTACACTGAGTCGGTGTAGCGTTGGGGCCCGGTTGAGCATGACCGTATGCCCTTGGGTAACCTGCTCTAAAATATCCCACACTTCATCCGCTTCACGTTCGATCAATTTTTTCGCACTACGCACCGTATGAACAATACCCAACTCTTTAAGACGACGGATAATAAAGGGTTCAAATAAGACCAGCGCCATCTTTTTCGGGAGACCGCACTGGTTTAGAGCTAATTCAGGTCCGATGACTATAACCGAACGGCCCGAATAATCTACACGCTTACCCAACAAGTTTTGTCGAAACCGACCCTGTTTTCCCTTCAACATATCACTCAGCGATTTTAGAGGACGATTCCCTGCTCCCGTTACAGGCCGACCATGACGACCATTATCAAATAGCGCATCAACGGCTTCTTGTAACATTCTTTTTTCGTTACGAATAATGACGTCCGGCGTTTTAAGCTGAAGCAGGTTTTTCAGCCGATTATTTCGATTAATCACACGACGGTATAAATCATTAAGGTCAGACGTAGCAAACCGGCCTCCTTCTAAAGGCACTAAAGGTCTTAAATCCGGAGGGATGACAGGTAAGACTTCAAGGATCATCCATTCCGGACGTGTTTTGCTTTGCCGGAATCCTTCTAATAGTTTTATACGCTTTGCCAGCTTTGTTTTAGTCTGTTTACTACGCGTTTGACTCACCTCCAGTTCAAGCTGTTCAAGCGTTTCTTCGAGATCAACTTTTTCCATTAAGGCACGAACCCCTTCAGCCCCCATTTTCGCTTCAAACCCTTCAGGATATTTATCTTGGGCTTCTCGGTATTCTATCTCGTTGAGCAATTGTTGTTCTTCGAGCGGCGTATCTCCAGAATCAATGACAATATAATCTTCATAATATAAAACACGTTCAAGCTGACGAGCGGTCATATCCAACACTAACCCCATACGCGTAGGCGTACATTTAAAAAACCAAATATGAGATACGGGCACAGCCAATTCAATGTGCCCCATGTGCTCACGACGAACACGAGCCAGAGTCACCTCAACACCACAGCGATCACAAATGACGCCTTTGTGTTTAATCTGCTTGTATTTACCACAACTACATTCCCAATCTTTCGTAGGCCCAAATATTCTTTCACAGAACAATCCGCCTTTTTCAGGCTTGAACGTACGGTAATTGATCGTCTCCGGATTTTTTACTTCGCCATGACTCCACGATCGGACGGTTTCTGGCGAAGCTAAGGTAATGCTTGCATAATCAAAACCCAGTTCTGATTCCATCTCTAAAAGTTTTGCTGCTTGACTACTTTCAACCATAATCCCAATATCCTCTCTGTTCATTCAGTTCAGTTTTTTGAACGGTTTACACGTACATCCAAACCTAGACTTTGCATTTCTTTCATTAAAACGTTAAAGGACTCTGGCAGACCTGCATCTAATGTATTCTCCCCTTTTACAATAGATTCATAAATGCGGGTACGACCGACCAAATCATCACTCTTAACCGTCAGAAGCTCTTGTAACGCATAGGCGGCTCCATAGGCTTCTAACGCCCATACTTCCATCTCTCCAAATCGTTGGCCTCCATATTGAGCCTTACCCCCCAAAGGCTGCTGTGTTACCAATGAATAAGGCCCCACAGCTCTGGCATGAATTTTTTCACTCACCAAGTGGTGAAGCTTCAACATATAAATCTTGCCAACCACCACCTTTTGATCAAAGGCATCACCGGTTCGCCCATCTAACAATTCGGTTTTCCCCTCTTCAGGTAGACCGGCTTCTGTTAACATTTCTCGAATCTTTTTCTCAGAGACCCCATCAAAAACAGGTGTAGCGGCATGGAGCCCTAGCCGCTCACAAGCCCACCCTAAATGGGTTTCTAAAACCTGCCCAACATTCATACGAGAAGGAACTCCCAAAGGATTCAAAACGATTTCTACGGGTGTTCCATCCGGCAAGAAAGGCATGTCTTCTTCAGGAACGACTTTTGCAATGACCCCTTTATTTCCATGACGTCCAGCCATCTTGTCCCCTACGGACAATTTCTTTTTACTAGCCACATACACTTTGACTTGCTTGGTAATCCCTTGATCGATGTCATCCCCGCTCTCAATCCGGTCCACCGTCCGTTCTTCTTCTAATTCAAGCTCAGAAAATTTATGACTAAATTCGCTAATGATGCCTTGAATTTTTATCTGAATAGGACTTGGATCGATTTCAATGTGCTTATGCGCTGCGGCGAGTTTACGTAGTAATGTTTTTGTGATTTTTCGATTCGCGGGAATAATCACTTCGCCCGTATCAACATTCACGACGTCCAAGGGAATTTTTTCACCTAATAAGATGTTACTTAATGCTTCCGTCAGGCTCTCAGCCAGTTCTTGACGCCGCGTTTTATGATCATCTTGCAGTTGCTTCACCTGTTTCCGCTTTTCTGCAGAGGATAGTTTCGTGCGCTGAATAGGATTACGGGAAGAAACTTTGACGTCCATGACAATGCCCGATGTCCCACTGGGAACCGTTAGCGATGTATCTCTTACATCCGCGGCTTTTTCACCAAATATAGCTCTTAGTAATCGCTCTTCAGGGGCGAGCTCTGTTTCACTTTTGGGTGTGATTTTTCCAACAAGAATATCGCCAGGTTTCACTTCCGAACCCACACAAACAACCCCGCCATGATCTAAATCTTTAAGGGCCTCTTCACCTACATTCGGTATATCCCGTGTAATTTCTTCAGGACCCAGTTTTGTATCACGTGCACCACATTCAAATTCTTCAATATGAAGCGACGTATAAACATCTTCACGAACTAATTTTTGACTGATAAGAATCGCATCTTCAAAATTGTATCCACACCATGGCATAAAGGCCACCAGCACATTACGTCCTAACGCCAACTCCCCTTGATCAGTCCCAGGACCATCGGCAAGTATTTCGCCTTTTTTAACTTCATAGCCTAAAGACACAATCGGTTTCTGATTAAAACATGTACCTGCATTTGACCGCATAAATTTTCGTAAGATGTATTCTTGATAGTCTGTTTTAGGGGTTTTTCTATTTGGCCGTTTCCCATCTTTGGAAACAATGATCTTATCCGACGAAAGATAAGCTACCGTTCCCGCTTCACAAGCAATAACAAGAACTCGGGAATCACGCGCCACATCGACTTCCATGCCGGTTGCGACATAAGGACGTTCCGTCGTCATGAGAGGGACGGCTTGACGTTGCATGTTGGACCCCATCAAAGCGCGATTCGCATCATCATGCTCTAAAAACGGTATAAGACTCGCGGCAACGCTCACCAATTGCTTAGGTGAGACATCCATATAATCGACTCGCTTGTCAGACACTTCGAGAAAATCACCACGATATCGGACAGAGACAAAATCACGAACAAAATAACCCTCTTCATCTAAAGGCGCATTGGCTTGCGCAATGATAAAATTTTCTTCTTGATCAGCAGTTAAATAATGGACTTCATCGGTTACTTTACCATTTTTCACCTTTCTATACGGACTCTCAATAAACCCGAAATCATTGACGCGCGCAAAGACACTCAATGAAGCAATAAGTCCAATGTTGGGACCTTCGGGTGTTTCAATTGGACATATACGCCCATAATGACTGCTGTGCACGTCACGGACTTCGAATCCCGCAAGTTCACGACTCAATCCACCAGGTCCTAAAGCACTCAAACGCCGTTTATGAGTCAACTCGGATAACGGATTGGTTTGGTCCATAAATTGGCTAAGCTGGCTTCTTGAAAAAAAGTCTTTAATGACAGCAGAAAAGGCTTTCGGATTGACTAATTTTTGAGGGGCCAACTTATTTTCTGTCGTCGGATCAAACAACGTCATTCGTTCCTTAATCAAGCGTTCCGTACGAGCAAGCCCCATACGACATTGCGCTTCTAAGAGCTCACCGACCGTACGAACACGTCGACTCCCTAAATGGTCGATATCATCAATGGTCCCTCCTCCTTGCCGAAGCGTAAGAAGGTATTTTACAGCAGCAATAAGATCCTCTTTTTCGAGTGTACGCGATTTACGATTCTCTTCTAATCCCAGTTTTTGCTGAATTTTATACCGCCCCACACGTCCTAAATCATAGCGTTTAGCATCAAAAAAAGTACGCTTCAATAATTGACGCGCATTGGAAACAGTCGGAGGATCACCGGGACGCAATTTCTGATAAATATCTTTTAAGGCTTCTTCTTCATTGGTAGCTGGATCCTTTTTTATACTTTTCAAGAACAACCCCTCATCCCAAGAAACATTTACCACTTCAACAACCTTTTCTCCAACCGCTATCATCTGTTGAACAAGTTCTTCTGTCAAAGGATCAAATTTACGGGCCAGTATCGATTGTGATTCGGCATCAATAATGTCTGATTTAACGACGCGATGGGCCATATTTTCGCTACCCAATTTCGGAGAAAGTCTTAGTTTTTCTATGCTATAAAAAACCCTGAGTAATTCATCATCCGACCCACACCCTAATGCGCGAAAAAATGTAGGCACTAAAAATTTGCGACGACGACGCTTACGATCCACATACAAGTTCATGAGATCAGAGGTATCAAACTGGACTTCGACCCAAGAGCCGCGATCGGGAATAATCCTAAACGAATAGAGGAGGGTTCCATTGGCATGTACAGATTGCTCGTAACAGATCCCCGGAGAACGATGCAGCTGACTGACAACAACCCGTTCAGCTCCATTTATGACAAAGCTTGCCTGGTCCGTAATCAGAGGAATTTCACCCATATATACATTGTCTTCTCGAACCTCTTTCTCCACCTTTAAGCGGAACGTGACGTAAAGAGGCGCGGCATAGGTCTCACCCTCATACAGACTTTCCAAAGCCGTTAACTTGGGTTTACCAATCTCATACTTAACAAAGTCCAGGGCACTTTGACCATCATAACTTTCAACAGGAAACACCTCTTTAAAAATCCCCTGCAACCCGGTCTTTTCCCGACGATTCGGATTTACGTCTTGTTGAAGAAAGTCTTTATAGGATGTGGCTTGGATCTCTATCAGATCAGGAAAATCAATAACATCAGAAAGCTTTCCAAAGTTTCGTCTATCAGCCATGAAGCACCTTTACACTTAAGGGGTGGGCACGTTATCGTGCAATTATTTGTTTCAGCTCAATATATACAGGCAGTCTTTTACTTAAGTTCGACTTGCCCACCTGCTGCTTCAAGCTTCTTTTTCATTTCTTCGGCCTCTTCTTTGGAAGCGCCTTCTTTAATGGGCTTAGGAATAGAATCAGCTAATTCCTTAGCATCTTTAAGCCCCAAAGACGTTAAAGCACGGATCTCTTTGATGACTTGAATCTTCTGAGAACCTGCATTCGTAAGTATAACCGTAAAGTCAGTCTTTTCTTCCGCCACAGCCTCACCACCTCCATCCGGCGTACCCGCAGCCGCTACCGCAACAGGCGCTGCAACCGAGACTCCTAAACGATCTTCAAGGGCTTTAACCAATTGAGATAACTCAAGAACAGAAATGCCTTCGATCCAATCAACAAATTCAGCCATCTTCCCTTCGGGCTTCGGACTGGACTCAACGTTTTCTGTTTTTTTCTCTTCTTGTTCTATAACATTACTTTCAGCCATCTTTCATTCCTCCTGGCGCACCGCGCGCGGTGCGAGGGTGCGAGTTATTAGTTATGCGAGTTATTAGTTATCTGTCAGTTGAGATAAAGGTTTACAAACAACTGATAAGCATTAACTAATAACTCTTTCTAGCTCTTTTTCCGCTCTATTGCCTTTAAAACATAGAGTAACGAACTCAACTTTTGGTTCAATACACTGACCACTTGTGTCATCGGCGCCGCTAATGTTCCTAGTACAATGCCAAGTAATTCAGGGCGGCTGGGCAAAATAGCCAATTTTTCTATATCTTCTGCAGCGAAGATAACGCCTTGCATTGATCCCATTTTTATGACCGGCAACTCGTTTTCTTTTGTAAACTGTCGAAGGACTTTTGCGACCTCAACTAAATCCGTTTTCCCAACAACCATCGCTGTAGGCCCCACTAAAGCCCCACTTAACCGCTCATACTCAAGACCTCGTGCGGCCTCGCGAAAGATTCTATTCTTTACGACATGAAAACGGGCATCTTTCTGTCGCAGTTTTCCACGCAATGTTTCTGTTTGCGTGACACTCATACCTCGATGCTCTGTCAGAACGACAAATAAGCCATCGGTCAAATGATCGCGAATTTCTCCAAGAATCGCCTTCTTTTCGGGTCTCGTTTCCTTGTTAGAAGTCATTGATTACCTTATGCTGCAATTGTTTTTATGTTTAAAGCTAAACCTGGCCCCATCGTAGACGTCAATGTGCATGTCTTGATAAACACACCCTTTGCTGCTGAAGGTTTCGCCATGTTAACCGCGTCGATAACGACATGACAATTTTCAGTAAGAGCCTCAATAGAAAAAGATAATTTACCAAAGAGAAGCATGACGTTTCCGTTGCGATCCATCTTAAATTCAACGCGTCCGCCTTTAAATTGTTTAACGGCGTTGGCCGTGTCATCCGTTACGGTACCTGTCTTTGGATTAGGCATTAAACCGCGTGGGCCAAGTACCTTTCCTAATTTGCGAACTTCCTTCATCGCTTCGGGTGTCGCAACCGCTACATCAAAATCTGTCCACCCTTCTTTTACCTTTTGAATCAAGTCTTCAAATCCAACCTCCGTAGCTCCAGCTTCACGAGCCGTATCCGCAGCAGGTCCACTTGCAAAGACAATGACACGCACCTCTTTGCCTGTCCCATGAGGAAGCGAGACCGTCCCGCGCACCATCTGATCTGATTTGGTAGAATCAACCCCCAACCGAAACGCAATCTCTGCAGATTCATCAAATTTTGCCGTGCTGTTTTCTTTCAGAAAACGAAGAGCATCTTCGATTCCATAATCTACCTTTGACTCAAGTTTCTTGATTACTGAAAAATATTTTTTTCCATGTTTAGCCATTTTATATGACCTCAATTCCCATACTGCGAGCGGTCCCTGCAATAATACGAACAGCATGATCTATATCGTTTGCGTTTAAATCTTCTTCTTTAGTTTTTGCAATCTCTTCAAGTTGATCACGAGTCACTTTTCCCACTTTTTCACGATGCGGCGTGGGGGATCCTTTAGCAATACTTGCAGCTCGCTTCAAGAGAGCTGCCGCAGGTGGACTCTTGGTTACAAAGGTAAAGGATTTATCCTGATAAACACTAATGACAACAGGAATAATCATACCGGCCTGCTGTTGAGTCGCTGCATTGTAGGCTTTACAAAATTCCATGATATTAACGCCATGCTGCCCTAAAGCTGGACCGACAGGTGGCGCAGGATTTGCCTGACCTGCAGGAATCTGTAATTTAATCATGCCTATTACTTTTTTAGCCACAATAAATAACCTTTCTATTATCTACTATTTCTCTACACAAACTTTAAAAAAATGCGAAATTCGAATGTTGAAAAACTCAAAACGTTCTCTCTACTTGCCAATATTCCAACTCAACAGGAGCAACCCGTCCAAAGATAGATACAGAAATCTTCAATTTACCTCTGTCAGGATCCACTTCTTCAATAACACCATTAAAGTTCAAGAAAGGTCCATCGTTAATCTTGACGGTTTCACCCGTCTCAAAAAGAACTTTGGGCTTCACTTTTTCTTTCTTTTCTTCAATCTGATTCATAATGACATCGACCTCATCAGGACGTAACGGAACAGGCTGTTCGCCCCCAACAAAACCAATGATGCCATGGGTGTCCTGAATGAAATACCACGTTTTATCAACGAGGTTTTTATCTTCATCGTACAGACACATATGAATCAGGACATATCCTGGGAAAAATTTTCGCGACGACGACGTCTTTTTTCCCTGCTTAACTTCAGATACCGTTTCGGTAGGTATCAAAACCTCAAAGATATAATCTTCCATCTCCTCTTGCTGGATCCGGCGCGAGATTCCATCTTTAACTTTTTGTTCCTGACACGACAGAGCGTGCAGAACAAACCAATCTTTTTTTAACTCAGCCGTCATTGTACACATAGTGATATTTAAAAAACCCATGCAAGCAACCACATAAATAACGTGTCACTTGCTCCAACAAATACACCTAACATGACCATCGAAATAATAACCACAATGGTCGACTCATGTAATTCTTGTCGAGTCGGCCAAGCGCATTTTTTAAGCTCTATTTGTACTTCTTCTAAAAAAGTACGAAATTTTCCAAATCCGTTTATAATAAATTTCATTGCCTATCTATCTAGGGTCGAACCTCAAGTTTGCCATGTAGTAGAGCTTTGCACTACTACATCATGGCAGGCCAGGAGGGGCTCGAACCCCCAACACCCGGTTTTGGAGACCGGTGCTCTGCCAAATTGAGCTACTGGCCTACCGGGACATTCTACATTATTTTACTTCCCGGTGGATCGTATGTTTGCGATCGAACCGGCAATATTTTTTGATTTCCAAACGATCTGAAGTCGTTCGTTTATTTCGAGTCGACGTGTAGTTGCGCCTTTTACACTCTGTACACGCTAAGGTTATGATCTCTCTGGGCATTGAACGTTATACTCCTAAACACAACGAATAGACTTCTATGAAAATAGAAAATGAAGCCAACCTTCTTAGATCAACCTCACTTCATACATATTTTTATTCAACCACTTCAGTGACTCGACCTGCACCAACAGTTCGGCCACCTTCTCGAATAGCAAACCGCATAAACTTCTCCATAGCAATCGGAGTAATCAACGTAACGTCCATGCTAACATTGTCACCCGGCATAACCATGTCGACACCTTCAGGAAGAATAACATCACCGGTAACATCTGTTGTACGGAAATAGAACTGAGGGCGATACCCCTTAAAGAAAGGCGTGTGACGTCCTCTCTCATCTTTACTTAAGATATAGACTTCCGCTTTAAATTTAGTATGCGGATTGATCGATCCGGGCTTTGCAAGCACCTGACCCCGTTCGACATCCTCTTTTTTCGTTCCACGAAGAAGACACCCAACGTTATCCCCTGCAATCCCTTCATCCATTTCTTTGCGGAACATTTCCACACCCGTCACCGTTGTTTTCACTGTATCGCGTAAACCAACAATTTCGATTTCCTCCCCTGCCTTGACCTTGCCACGCTCTACACGACCCGTGACAACAGTCCCTCGCCCTTCAATAGAAAAGACATCTTCAATGGGCATTAAGAAAGGTTGATCCACATCACGCTCTGGCTCAAGAACAAACGTGTCAACGGCTTCCATTAATTCTGCAATACATTTAGCTTCTTCAGAGCTCGCATCTGCGGATTGAAGCGCTGGCAAAGCAGCACCTCTAATAATAGGTGTATCATCTCCAGGAAATTCATACTTCGATAATAGTTCGCGAACTTCTAACTCAACAAGATCCAACAATTCTGGGTCATCAACCGTATCCACTTTATTGAGAAACACAACAATCGCAGGAACCCCAACCTGACGAGCCAACAATATATGCTCACGTGTTTGGGGCATAGGTCCATCGGCCGCACTAACCACTAAAATAGCGCCATCCATCTGAGCCGCACCCGTAATCATGTTTTTCACATAATCAGCATGGCCTGGACAATCCACATGGGCATAATGCCGGCTATCTGACTCATATTCTACGTGAGACGTTGAAATCGTTAAAATTTTTGTTGGATCACGTCGTCCTTGAGATTCTGAAGCTTTAGCCACCTCATCATATGAAATAGATTGGGCCATGCCTTTAGAAGCTTGGATCGTAGTAATCGCTGCCGTTAAGGTCGTTTTACCATGGTCAACGTGACCAATGGTCCCCACATTCACGTGTGGTTTAGTGCGTTCAAATTTTTCCTTTGCCATCGATTTTCCTCCTCGGCTATATATACGTTTATATTTTTCAATTCTAACCAACGTTTTTCAAAATACTCGTGGAGCCCACGAGCGGGATTGAACCGCTGACCTCATCCTTACCAAGGATGTGCTCTACCAACTGAGCTACGTGGGCCAAAGCAAGCGTCCTATCGATCTCACCCGTGTTCAATTTTTTTCTAAATTATGATAAAGCAAAAGATACCCTATATCATCTTTCCTTAATATTTAAAGAAACATGAAAAAGGCCTTGATCTATGTATACTATTTCTATCTTCACTCACCCTTCAAAACGAAGCAAATCAAAAACGAAGCAAATCATACATCGTTTTACATCAAATTTTAGGGATGCTCAATAGAAATGGAGGAATATACCTGAAATAAAAATCCTGTCAACACACTTTTTAGCCTTTTTTTTACATTTATTTAAGTTTCTTATCATAACAACGATAATGCATCTATATCTACAGTACACTTTATTTTCGGCGGCCATGTAAATGTCAGAAGGTTTTCTTTAATGATCTCAGACACTTTTCGCGTTGTTTTTGTTCGTACAAGAATCTGAAAACGATAGAATCCCTTCGCCTTCGCAATGGGGGCTGGTGAAGGTCCTGTTACGACACTACTATTTTGAAGTTTGGGCACGATTGCCTTCGTAAACATCTCTGCTGAAAACGATGTTTTTTCTTCAGAAACACCCTCTACCGTAACCAGGATAAGATGAGCAAAGGGTGGATAAAAAAGCTCTCGCCTAAACCCGAGTTCTTGATCCATAAACCCTTCAAAATCCATGCGGCGTACAGCTTGGATAGCCGGATGAGAAGGAGTATAGGTTTGAACAATTACTTCACCTACAATATCCCCCCTACCCGCCCGGCCTGCCACTTGTGTTAACAATTGGAACGTACGTTCTCCAGCTCTGAAATCGGGCATGTGTAGCGTGGTATCGGCAAAAATAACTCCCACCAATGTTACATTTGGGAAATGTAGTCCTTTCGCAATCATTTGGGTCCCGATCAAAATATCAATTTTACCGGAACGAAAATCCCCAAATATCTGATCATAAGCATATTTACCGGTTGTTGTATCGGCATCCATACGTTGCACCGCAGCATGAGGAAATAAACGACGTAGAACCACTTCAACTTTTTGAGTTCCAACACCTGCCATTCGAAAAGCAGGATCTTTACATGTCGGCTCAGGACACTGGTTCGGAACCCGGCTGACTTTACCACATATATGACATCTCAACTCATTGACCTGTTTATGATAGGTCATGGAAACACTGCACTGATTACATTTTTCGACATACCCACATTTTGAACAAATCAACGACGTGGCAAACCCTCTCCTGTTCAGAAACAAAATCGTTTGCTCCGCACGGTCTAAACGTATCTGTATCGCTTCGGTTAAGTCTTTTGAAAAGACCTCCACGCAACCTTTTTGTCCTAACTCATGACGCATATCGATAATGCGAATAGAGGGCATGGCATGATCATCCACGCGATGGTCAAGTCTTGCCAATTGGTACTTTCCACTAAACACATTTTGGTAAGACTCAAGTGAAGGGGTCGCTGAACCAAGGATGACGGTGCATCCCTCCATAGAACCTCTCATAACCGCTACATCACGAGCATGATATCGAGGTGTTTTATCCTGTTTATAGGAAGTTTCATGTTCTTCATCTACAACAATAAGACCTAGATTCTTCACCGGCGCAAAAACAGCGGATCGTGCACCAATCGCAATATGGGATTTCCCCTCATAGAGCTTGCGCCACTCATCATGGCGTTCTCCTGAAGAAAGATGGCTGTGCAGCACGGCTAACTTATCTCCAAATCGACCTCGAAAACGCTCCACCATCTGAGGGGTTAAAGAAATTTCCGGAACCAAGACAATCGAGCCCTTCTTTTGATCAAGCACATAGTTGATCGCCTGCAAATAAACCTCTGTTTTCCCACTCCCTGTAACGCCATGAAGCAACATCACGCGGGACTTTTGGGAATCAATGAATGGCTTAATCTGATCCAATGCCTGGCGCTGCTCGAGCATGAGTTCCAACGGTTGAGTGGGTAGCACCGTTTGCCCCATAAAAGGGTCGCGCATCATTGTTTCATGACCGATCTTAACGAACCCTTTATCTTCAAGCCCCCTTAATACCGAAAAAGTGCCACGTGATAACTGAAGCACTTGTTGAGCGAACATAGGACCTTGATCTCTCAAAATACTCAACGTAGTTGCTTGTTTAGGGGCTTTTTTTTGAAGGGCTTCGAGCCTTGTTGTGTCTGATGCAAGAGACGTCGGAATAACAAACAATTGTTGTTTATAACGCCCCTCTTTTTTACGAATAACACTGGGCAATACAGTCTTTATCGCCTGCTCGATGGGAGAGGCGTAATAGTCAGCAAGCCAATAAGCCAACTTCATCAGGTCTTGATTGATCAATGGCTTTGTGCCGACTCGGCTTTTGATCTCTTTAAGATTCGGGGTTTTAGATATATCGGAAAAACCTACAATATAACCTCGCGTCTCCCTGTGCCCAAAAGGAACAACCACCTGTGAACCAATGTGCAAGTCATTCTTTAACGGTCCAGGAATGATATAATCAAACTCACGATCTAAAGATAATTCTACAACGACTTTAGCAATCGTACTCATAAAGAATCTCTACACAACTACTCACCTATGATTTTGACCAATGCCCGTTTTTTTCGGTTCCCGTCGAATTCACCATAAAAAATCTGCTCCCAAGGCCCGAAATCTAATGCACCGTCAGTCACAGCGACAACCACTTCACGTCCCATGACCGTACGTTTTAAATGCGCATCCGCATTATCCTCATATCCATTATGTGCGTACTGAGAATGGGGCTTTTCAGGGGCCAACTTTTCTAACCATCGTTCATAATCTTGATGAAGGCCGCTTTCATCGTCATTGATAAACACACTAGCTGTAATATGCATGGCATTCACCAAAACAAGCCCTTCCTGAATCCCGCTCTCTTTCAGACAGGACCCAATCTGAGGTGTAATATTGATAAGTTCTCTGCGTGTGTTGGTCTTGAACCATAACTCTTTTCTATATGATTTCATTAGAACCTCCTTAATAGTATGTTTCGCGTCGAAATAATCATGATTGAAATTTGTATATAGTGAATTTAAACTTACTTCAATCATGAACAAAATCTCTAGCAAAACTGCTGTCAAGGTTATTTATTGGAATGGCGTGGCAGCCATCCTGATTGTTTGCCTTGCAGGCATCTCCATCATTCGAAAAATCCACCAATACGATACCCTCATTGTACGTATAAGCCGCACCCATGATATCGATCCCCGATTAGTAGCGGCCATGATTTGGAAAGAAAGTCGTTTTCGGCCTCATGATGTTGGAAAAGCAGGAGAAATCGGACTCATGCAGGTTACAGATGTTGTCGGCTATGAATGGGCTCAAGCTCAAAACGTTAAAAATTTTGTTAAACATGATCTGTTCAATCCAGAAACAAACATTAAAGTGGGCACATGGTATCTGGCAAAAGCGATCAACTACTGGAATCGATATAGCGATGCCATCCCCTTTGCGCTAGCCGAATATAATGCAGGGAGATCCAATGCTAAACGGTGGTCTAAAAATGCATCGGACAGTATAGCTTTTTGTGAAACCATTACATATCCAACAACCAAACGATATATTAAGGATATCCTAGAAAGATATCGCGGCGGAATATAGCTGAGATGGAAATCAGCCAATTATGAACAACGAAAAGGGTTGGGACGACCCGAATAAATTTATGATTTTAAATAATTATGGATCATATGCGTCAAAACAACCCAACGTGTCCCTTATGCAAAACAGATCGTGCACATGATTATTTTAGCGATCAAACACGTGACTATTATCGGTGTCAAATATGCCAGTTAATCTTTGTTCTCCCTTCACAGTTCTTATCTGCGAACGATGAAAAAGCTAGGTACGATTTGCATAACAACAGCTCAGACGACCCTAAATATCGTCAATTTTTAAGCCGAACATTCAACCGGATCCAGACATGCATCCCCCCAGGAAGCCATGGCTTAGACTTTGGTTCAGGGCCCGGCCCAACCCTTTCTGTTATGTTCGAACAAGCTGGACACCGTATGGAAATTTATGATCCTTACTATGCAAAGGACCCGTCTGTACTTCAAAGACAATACGATTTCATTACCGCGACCGAAGTGTTAGAACATATTCATAACCCGGCGGCTGATTTAAATCGACTATGGACCTGCTTAAAACCCGGAGCGATTCTAGGTATCATGACCAAAAGTGTATTTGATAAAAATCGTTTTTCACGTTGGCACTATAAAGATGATCCGACCCATGTATGTTTTTACTCGATGTCTACTTTTAAGTGGCTAGCTTGTCAATGGCAGGCGGATCTGACTATAGCGGATAAAGATGTAATCTTAATTGAAAAAAACAGATGAAAAAATATTTCTTATCATCTCTTACCATGGAAGAACGAGATAGTACAGGCCAATTGATAGGGTTGAGGAGTTTGACAGACGGTATATCTTTTTTTCATTGTTCTCTCCCCAAAAAATCATCTGTCCATCAATTCGGGTTAGGACGATAAGCTTTCATAACAACAGTAGGAGATTCCGCACTTACTCAGAAGTCAGGGACTTTGAATTTTTGGCCAACTGCCTGTTGATGAAACCGGGCGCGACTCTTGACATCCAATGTAGCTGGTTAGCTTGCCCAGGACGAATCTCATCCCGATCCGCGCGCAACCCCTTGATAGTCGCAACGACGAGTTCGTCTGTTGATATTATCGTGAAACCAGCATCCTCCGGAAGGTCAGCAGTTAGCTCGGTCCTCACAGCCGGGGGCATCAGTTCGATCACGCGTACACCATGGTCCTGTAGTTGTGCTCGTAGAGACAACGAGTACGAATGCAAAGCCGCTTTGGTGGCACAGTACACAGGCGCACTGGCGAGTGGTACGAATGCAAGGCCTGATGACACGTTAATGACGGTGCCCCGGTTTTGTATGAGTACATCGATGAGCGCCGCCACGGTCCGGATGGGACCGGAAAGGTTGATATCTACCTCTGCGGTTAGAGTGGACAAGTCTTCGTCGTTTTTTGAAAGATTTTTGTTAAGAAAGATCCCGGCATTGTTAATAAGTACGTTGAGCTGTGGGTGATCCTTTTTCACTCTGGCAGCCATGTCCGCGACAGCAAGAGCATCTGAAGCATTACAACGGATCGTTTCGATGCCAGAGACCTCACTGGCAGCCTGGGCGAGTTTCGACTCCGTACGACCTGTGATGATTACTTTGTTTTCTAACTCAACAAATTTCTTCGCAAGCGCGAGACCGATCCCGGTACTTCCACCGGTTATGAGAATTGTGTTGCCGGTCAAATTCACTGCTACCTCCTATTGCTTTGTAATTTTGTTTTGTAACCATTTTCCGTTTCGACTCGTTCTATCTCCAAGCGTTATCAATCGCGGAATAGTACCTGAATCCGTCAGACAAAATCTGACGATTTTTCATTACCTGTTGGGCTAAAGCGGGGAGCATACCCGTATTCAAACAAACAACCCCACCCCAACAGGTGTGTATATGAAACAATATAAAATAAAGACTGGCAAGGGCGAACTCAACAGCACAAGCGGAAATCATCTTTGCGGCCTGCTGCTTGAGGATCATGCTCAACGGATTCTTCCCTCCAATTTTTAACCACGCCGCTCCGATGCGATCTCTGATCGGGAGATCCTCCTTACCCAGATCGGCTTACTTTGCAACGGTCGAACCGATTTCAATGATATCGACCTGTACCGGGGTGATGAGATTTTTATGAATGCCTTTGGAGTTAAAAAGGGGAGTTAAAAAGGTAGCCTCTGAGCTGGTGTTCCGACGTCGTTTCGACGACCTGCCCCCAGCCAGAACCCATGTGGGGCTACGCAAACTCAACACCGAACTTTTTTCCTCGGGCCCCTTTGGCTAGGTAGATGTCGAAGGGCTTGATCTTGTTCCCGTCGATATCGATGTGAGCCCTTTGGATCACTCAGGCTCTTCGAAAGAAGGCGTTTCCTACACCTAGAAGGGCCATGATGGTTACGCCCTGATATTTGCCTATGTGGGCACTCAAGGCCACATGCTTGAGTGCGAACTTCGACCCGGTAAACAACATTGTCAGTCGGGAACGACCGCGTTTATTGCCCGCAGCGTTGAAACGCTCCAAACCCTGGGCCTGGGTGGAAAATGTCTGCTTCGGCTTGATAGTGGCAACGCTGCGGCCGATAACTTCGACGCTTTTGAGGATCATTATTTTATCGTAAAGCGAAATCCTCGCCGCGAATGTCCTGAACAAATGCTGGCCCTTGCACGCCGAGTTGGAGACAAACAAGACAGTCGTGAAGGCAAGAACGTTTACACAGGCTTTTTCGATCATTTCCATCCCGGTGGTGACCAAAACCACCCTTGTGTCCCGGTGGCCTTCGAAGTGATTGAACGCACCATCGATATCGATGGTCAGAAACTTCTGGTTCCTAAACTTGAGGTGAACACCTGGTGGACGAACCTCTCTTGTCGTGCCAAGACGGTGCTAGATCTCTATCATGGACATGGCCCCAGCGAGCAGTACCACAGTGAACTCAAAAGCGATCTTGATGTTGAGCGATTGCCTTCGGGGAGACTCTGTGCCAATAAGATTATTCTGTTATGCGCCATGGTGGCCTTCAACCTATTGCGCGGTCTTGGCCAAGAGGTCATCAAACGGGCTGGGCTTGCCCCGCAGAAAATCAACATCCCGCGCTGGCGAATCAAAACGGTTCTCAAAAATATCGTTTATTGCGCGGTTCGATTGGTCCGCCACGCCGGACGAATTGAACTTCACTTTGGCAAGCGTTGTCGCTGGTTTGAAGTGATACAAGATATCGCATCTTCTTATCGTGTAGATCTTAGAACGTTTCAGCGTGGGCTCTCTCGTTTCAACGAAACCGGACAGACCGCTCCCCGACCGCGTGGGCATCGTCAGGCCCTCTACAGCGGAAAGCAGCTCAAGGCGTTGGCTCAACTGGTGGGCAAACATCCCGATGCAACGCTTGAAGAACTTAAGAACATGAGCGGCGTGAAGGGGTCGATCATGGCCGTACAGCGGGCGTTGAATCGGTTGCGCGCCCGGTATAAAAGAAACGCTTCACGCCAGCGAGCAAGGCCGGGCGGATGTAAATCTCTTGAGAAAGCAGTGGATCCAAGTCGCCTTGTCTTTATTGATGAATCCGGGGCGAAAACGAATATGACTCGTCTGCGGGGCCGGGCGTTGGGCGGGAACAGGTTTTTTGCCAAAACGCCTCATGGACATTGGTGTACCACCACCTTGATTTCTTCGGTCCGCCTGGACGGAACAACAGCGGCTATGGAGGGGGAGGGGGCGACAGACACGGCTGTTTTTGGAGAATATATTCGCCGGGTTCTTCTCCCGACTCTTTCACCTGAAGATATCGTCATCATGGACAATCTTCGCGTCCATCACAATCCCAAGGTCATTGAACTCATTGAGTCATGTGGAGCCCATGTAAGATTCCTTCCACCCTACAGCCCCGATTCCAACCCCATTGAAAAAATGTGGGGCAAGATAAAGAATCGGTTGGGCAGCCTTGCAGCCCGCAGCCAGCAGGAACTATCTGAAGCGATCACACAAGCGTTCGAAGAGGTTTCTCCCGACGAGGTAATCGGCTGGTTTTCTTCGTGCTACATCGCGACACCTCAATCGTGAAGCGCTCTAAGGCGACTGCGCAAGGAGACCTACGCCCCAAAATGGTCAAATCAGAGTGAATCTGACCTGTACGCTCAAAAAATTCATCAGGGTGATACTTGCCGGTCCCAATCCGCCCAAAAGCGAGCATCTCAAGGAAAAAATTTTCAACTTTTGAGCCCCAAAACGCCTTCCGAAGCGATAGCTGACGGATTCAGGTTGGTTATCAGTACCGCTATGTTTGGTCTCGGATTCAGTGGAATTTTGCTCACACGCCATCTCCACTGGCTGAAAATATCTCCACGTCCATACCTGGTTACCGCTACGGCCGCATCTGGGTTCAGTATGATTATCGCCTTTTTGATCCTCAACCATGTACCGATCCACTTGCCAGACGCGCCCAACGGATGGGGCAAGGAATTTCTAAATGTTGGGGTGGTTTTCCTTGGGTTATCTTTTCCCTTCATATTTTTTGGCCTCATGGTTAGCTGTATTCTAGAACACAGAGCACAACGTGCAACGGTCTATTATTTTGCGGATTTGGCGGGGGCAGGGATCGGCAGCTTTTTGTTCATTCCTCTCATTCCTGTATGGGAACCGCCTGGCCTTATTTTCTTTTGTGTTCTTCTCACGCTGGCTGCAGCTGCTCTTTTCTCTTATTCATCCGGAAAACAAAACAGATGGGGACAGGGCCTTGTCAGCGCTCTCTTCCTGCTCTTTTTAGGGGCTAGTATTTTTCTGCCGGGGCACGCATCGAGTTATGTTCATTTGAATGTTCATGTGCCGAAACGGGCGTTCGCACGTGATCTGGAACGAGGCCGCACTGAAGCGACCGCGTGGAGCGCGCTTTCTCGAGTAGACATTGCTTCTTTTCAACAGAACCGAAAGCGGGTATGGATTGCCGGGGGTGTTAACAAATCATCCATAGCAAAGTTTAATGGTGATTGCGAACGTTTGCTGAGTGAACGCAGTGGCCATGTCGCTCATGCTATGCGCATGGCCGACCATCATGTCTACCCCACCTGACCAAATCAAATCATACCGTATGCGTAATAGGAACATCCGGTGGTGAAGATAGTCTGGCCACTCTATTTTTTGGAGCACGTCATGTTGTAGGGGTTGAGATGGATCCCCAAATTGCTCGTTTCGTTACAGAAACCTATCGTGATTATGCTGGGAATTTGTTTCAAGACGAAAAGGGCTATTCAGAACTTGTTGTTGATGAAGGACGCAGTTACCTTCGCCGGACAGATCGAACCTTCGATGTTATTCAACAGATTAATAATTTCACACCTATTGCTTTTCAAAACGGTGCCCTAAATCTTAGTGAGACCTATTTGCTTACGGTTGAATCCTTCCAAGATTTTTATGACAGCCTCACTCCTGAAGGTGTCTTTTGTATAACTCGTTGGGGTGTTGTGCGCCTACTTTCCACGGCTGTAGAAAAATGTTTTGAAGGATGGGATTACCCCCCCCGAGGAGTATGCTAAACATCTCGTTGTGTGCAGAGGTATTCTCCCGCATATCTATTCATGTTTGGTCAAAAAGACACCTTTTACGCCTCCAGAAGTCGATGCCTTTTTTAACTATTTTACAAGCAATAAAATTCCTGAAGGGGTTTTATATGCCCCCTATCGAACGAATGAATTACACAACTTAGACAACAACATTTACTATCAAATTGCTACCTCTGACCATCCAGAAAAATTTTGGCATGTTGGATGCTTTGACTTTTCACCTCCAACAGATAATCGTCCCTTCTTCAATCATTTTACTCGCTTAGGCGTAAAAGATATCCTTCGCCACGAGGTGCCCATGGTGCCAGTAGAGGTAAGCAGTGTTAATGTTGTGCCCCGCCACAAAGTAGATCGACGGGTTCCACCCGGAGACTTACCACCTCTTATCGTATTGCTTGAGGCCATCCTTTTATCTACCCTCTTCTTTGGGTTACCGCTTTTTACTAAAAGAGAACTGAGAGACCAGGTTCGTGGCCATAAAATGGTATTGGGTTACTTTGCATGTCTTGGGTTAGGATTCATCTTTATAGAAGTTTGTCTTATACAACGTTTTGTATTATTTCTCGGAGCCCCTGTATACAGCATTGCAACTGTTTTAGGAAGCATTCTCATTTCTGTCGGACTCGGAAGTTTAACAGCTAGTCGTTCTCCTGTATCACAGAAAACGATTCGTCTTATATTGTGGACTACAGCATTAGGAACGCTCCTGCTCCACTTTGCGATACCTATCGTGACGAAACTTTTCTTAGGGTATAACTTTTCTATCCGCCTATTTGTTTCTATTATCGTTCTTCGTACAGCAGGGTTTGTAATGGGAATGCCCTTTCCTATGGGTATTCGTTTCATTAAAAATGCAGGGAAGAACCTCATACCCTGGGCTTAGGCTATCAATGGATATTTTAACGGCCTTAACGGTTAACTTTGGTTTTCGTTTTGTATTCTTTACCGCTGTAATGATCTATGCCATAGCACCTTTCTTTTTCCCTCGAAAATTGGATGCTGGAGATTCCCCATCGTAGACTCCTTTCGATTTTAGTGCACGATAAAGTTTACGATGAAGGAATGAAGAATGAATATATTCGAGCGGGAGCAGATCGTTAAACCAAGCAGGTTCTAACCCGCATTGCTTCCCACTCTCTTCATCAAAAATCTCCGCGCTTTGCTTTAAGATTCTGGTTATGAGGTGGTTCCAGCGATGGGACACGAGAGCGGGAGAAATGCGGGCTAAGTCCTCAGCTCTTCTTGATATTGCTTATACGCTCTTTTATATCGTCCAAGTTCTTGAGGGGGCATGGATTTTTGACTTTCTTGTTGTAGTGTTATATAGGGTGTATGTGCTAGCCGTAATAGATTACACACATTCTCCAGTAAATCATCTGACTGACGTCTATAGCGCATAGCGGGTAATGTACACTGACCAGGCGTTGTATCCAAAAATTGGCACAGAAAGCTTTCTTCTTCTCCCAGATGTATTTGGTGTTCTAACATCGAGTGTATGGCTTCAACATTGTTAGATATTAAATCAATGAAATGAAGAAAATCATCGTCTTTATGGGTTACGGTTTCAGATCGGACCGCAAAAAAGGCATGGCGTTTTGCCATTTTTAAGAGGGATATGACTTGTTGTATATGTTCGATACGAGTACTTACATTCTGCATTTCAAGAGGACGAAGTAAGTTTTCTACCGCCCGATCATAAAATGCATCCCGCCGGGCCAAATGGACTGGTTTATTTGAATTAGAATGTGGTGTACTCATCCTTCAGTAATACCTGAATCCGTCAGATAAAATCTGACGATTTTTCATTACCTGTTGGGCTAAAGCGGGGAGCATACCCGTATTCAAACAAACAACCCCACCCCAACAGGTGTGTATATGAAACAATATAAAATAAAGACTGGCAAGGGCGAACTCAACAGCACAAGCGGAAATCATCTTTGCGGCCTGCTGCTTGAGGATCATGCTTAACGGATTCTTCCCTCCAATTTTTAACCACGCCGCTCCGATGCGATCTCTGATCGGGAGATCCTCCTTACCCAGATCGGCTTACTTTGCAACGGTCGAACCGATTTTCAATGATATTGACCTGTACCGGGGTGATGAGATTTTTACGAATGCCTTTGGACTTAAAAAGGGGAGTTAAAAAGGTAGCCTCTGAGCCGGTGTTCCGATGTCGTTTCGACGACCTGCCCCCAGCCAGAACCCATGTGGGGCTACGCAAACTCAACACCGAACTTCTTTCCTCGGGCCCCTTTGGCTACGTAGATGTCGAAGGGCTTGATCTTGTTCCCGTCGATATCGATGTGAGCCCTTTGGATCACTCAGGCTCTTCGAAAGAAGGCGTTTCCTACACCTATAAGGGCCATGATGGTTACGCCCCGATATTTGCCTATGTGGGCACTCAAGGCCACATGCTTGAGTGCGAACTTCGACCCGGTAAACAACATTGTCAGTCGGGAACGACCGCGTTTATTGCCCGTAGCGTTGAAACGCTCCAAACCCTGGGCCTGGGTGGAAAATGTTTGCTTCGGCTTGATAGTGGCAACGCTGCGGCCGATAACTTCGACGCTTTTGGGGATCATTATTTTATCGTAAAGCGAAATCCTCGCCGCGAATGTCCTGAACAAATGCTGGCCCTTGCACGCCGAGTTGGAGACAAACAAGACAGTCGTGAAGGCAAGAACGTTTACACAGGCTTTTTCGATCATTTCCATCCCGGTGGTGACCAAAACCGCCCTTGTGTCCCGGTGGCCTTTGAAGTGATTGAACGCACCATCGATATCGATGGTCAGAAACTTCTAGTTCCTAAACTTGAGGTGAACACCTGGTGGACGGACCTCTCTTGTCGTGCCAAGACCGTGCTAGATCTCTATCATGGACATGGCCCCAGCGAGCAGTACCACAGTGAACTCAAAAGCGATCTTGATGTTGAGCGATTGCCTTCGGGGAGACTCTGTGCCAATAAGATTATTCTGTTATGCGCCATGGTGGCCTTCAACCTATTGCGCGGTTCGATTGGTCCGCCACGCCGGACGAATTGAACTTCACTTTGGCAAGCGTTGTCGCTGGTTTGAAGTGATACAAGATATTGCCCATTCCTTCGCATAGCCCTCCGTGCACCTTTAACAATACTCTAAGGCGACTGCCCAAGGAGGCCTACGCCCCAAAATGGTCAAATCAGAGTGAATCTGACCTGTACGCTCAAAAAATTCATCAGGGTGATACTTGCCGGTCCCAATCCGCCCAAAAGCGAGCATCTCAAGGAAAAAGTTTTCAGCTTTTGAGCCCCAAAACACCTTCCGAAGCGATAGCTGACGGATTCAGGTCAGATTAAGGTTTTCAACCTCGCGGAAAAAAAGTTTTTATTCAAATTGGCCTTGACAATATTGCTTTTTTTCTAAAAATCGTTTTTTAATTTTTTAGAAAATTTTGAACATATTTTTTTATTAAGGGTCTTAAAGCATCTATGTTTTAACGATGGGAGGAATCGTGTATGATTTGTGTTAAAGAACTGGTTAAAGATTTTGGTGGCCGCGTTGCGGTCAATGGCGTCTCTTTTGAACTTTCTAAAGGGGATGTGTTAGGGTTTTTGGGGCCTAACGGCGCGGGCAAAACAACCACGATGAGAATGATCGTGGGGTTTTTGCCGCCCACCTCGGGAACGGCTGTTGTGTGCGGGCACAATATCGTTCAAGACCCGATTCAGGCCCGTAAAAGAATTGGGTACATGCCAGAAAATGCGCCGCTATATGGTGATATGACGGTGCAAACGTTTTTGCAGTTTGTTGCAGAAATTCGCAGGTTTATAGGTAAAGAACGCGACGAAAAGGTAGATGCAACGATCAAAAAATGTTTCTTACAAGATGTACGCCATCAGACGATTGAGACCTTGTCTAAAGGATATCGTCAACGCACTTGTTTTGCGCAAACGATGATTCATAATCCACCGGTTTTAATTTTAGATGAACCCACTGATGGATTGGATCCCAACCAAAAACAACTCGTTCGAAATATGATTCAAGAGATGGCGGCTGATAAGGCGATTATCCTTTCAACTCATATTCTAGAAGAAGCCGAAGCGATCTGTACAAGAGCGATTATCATTAGTAATGGGAAAGTGGTTACGGATAGCACACCGGCTGAACTTAAGAAACAAGCGCCTTCGTATAATGCGTTAACCCTTAAAATCGTTGCTTCTGCTGAAGAGGCGAAAAACACGTTTGAACAGCTTGGCGATGTGGATAGCGTAGACGTTCTTGACAGCTCAACAGACCACGTTTCGTTAAGGCTTTTCCCTAAAAATGGACAACCCCTTGCAACCACGGCATTAGAAGAAGCGCACAGCCATAACTGGTTGGTCAAGGAAATGCAATCCGAGAGTGGGCGGTTGGAGGAAGTGTTCCAGCATTTAACGGTAACCGAAAATGTTTCAGAAAAGGTCAAATAAGGAGTCATAAGCTATGGAATCATTTCAACAGACTAAATCCATCGCGAAAAGAGAGTGGGGATCGTATTTCAATTCTCCCGTTGCCTATGTGTTTATCATGATATTTCTTGTGCTAGCCGGCTTTTTTACGTTTGCGGTCAGTCAATTTTTTGAGTCAGGTCAGGCGGACCTGCGCGCGTTTTTTGTTTGGCATCCCTGGTTATACCTTATACTAGTCCCGGCAGTAGCCATGCGGTTATGGTCGGAAGAAAGACGAGCGCGAACAATTGAATTATTGTTAACCCTGCCCATTACACCGTGGCAAGCGATCTGTGGAAAGTTTCTTGCGGCTTGGCTTTTTCTGATTTTATCGGTTGTGTTAACCTTTCCTATTGTATTAACCGCTATGTATCTAGGCCAACTAGATTTGGGGGTTGTTCTGTGTGGATATGTGGGGAGCATCCTTTTGGCAGGCGCTTATCTGGCGATTGGCATGTGTACGTCTGCCCTTACAAAAAACCAAGTTATAAGCTTTATTCTTTCGGTGGTGATCGGGTTGTTTTTTATTTTGGCAGGTTTCCCCCCTGTAACCGATTTATTAAGTCGTTTTTCTCCGGTTTGGTTGGTAGACGCCATTGCAGCATTTAGTTTTATGGCCCATTATGAGGCGTTACAGCGCGGGGTTCTTGATGTGCGTGACGTCGTTTATTTCGCAAGTATCATTGGTTTTATGTTGTTGGGTACGCATATTGTACTCCGAACACGAGCGGCCCAATAGGAGGAAAGAGTATGTCGAAATTTAAAACATCACAATCTGCTATTAGTCTTTTAGTGGTCTTTGGTATTTTCATTGCGTTAAACATTGTTGTAGGCCAACTTCGGCTGAGGAAAGATCTAACGGAAGAAAAGCTATATACGTTGTCGGAAGGTACCACGGAATTAGTGGGAACCCTCTCTAGGAATATTACCCTCAAATTTTATTTTTCTAAAAGTCTCGAAGGACTTCCGATTCCCCTAAAACAGTATGCCCAGCGTGTTTCGGATTTGCTTTATGAATATGCTTCACATAGTAAGGGACGCATTACGTTGGAGACCTATGATCCTAAACCTGATTCCGATGAAGAAGAGTGGGCACAGCGTTATGGATTAGCCGGTCAATCCATGGGCCTATTAGGTGGACCTTCTTTGTATATGGGATTGGTGGCCGTTGCAGGGACAAAGGAAGCCGCGATCCCTGTTTTTGATCCTCGTGCTGAATCCGAACTTGAATACGCGATTACACGTTTAATCGATGAAGTGCTTCGTACGAAAAAAAACAAAATAGGGGTCATGAGTTCTCTTCCTGTCATGGGGTCGTCTCCGGAAACACCTCCTTCTCCCCTTGGGCAACCTCTTCAAGGGTCCAAGCCGTGGATGCTTATCTCGGAATTAAAAAAGCAGTATGAAGTATCTTCGGTAGATATGGATGTGGAAGAAGTTCCAGAGGATGTCCAGACGTTATTGGTTATTCATCCTAAAGAACCCGCTCAGAAAATGCTTTTTGCCTTAGACCAATTTGTGTTAAGAGGGGGCCGTTTAGTCGTTTTTGTGGATCCTCTTTGCATTACCGAACAAGATGACACCAAACAATTCGGAGGTTTATTTGGCGCGGCATCCGATTTGAATACGCTGACAAAAGCATGGGGCTTTGAAAGCAATAGGCGAAAAGTTATTGCAGATTTTAAAGCGGCGAGCATGGTGAGTTTTGGGGCGGGTGGTTCTCAACGTTCTCCTGCATGGTTATCTTTGAGGGGAGAGGCCATTGGCCGAGAGGAAATTATTACGAGTTCGTTGGACATCCTTATGCTTCCATTTTCAGGATCATTTTCGGGGAAACCCAAAGAAGGATTAATGGTTACAACCTTGTTGCAAACCTCAGAGGAAACTTCAGAGATCGACTCTTTTACCGCTATGAATTCTTCTGCCAATTATCGTAATGCGCAGGTAAAAGGAAAAACACCTCTTGCTCTTCGTTTGCAAGGGAATTTTAAAACCGCGTTTCCCGATGGTCCCCCAAAGGAAGATACTGAAGGCGACGATGAACCCAAAGCACCATCCACCGATCGGTTAGTGGAAAGTGAGAAAGATGGCATCGTTGTTTTAGTGGCAGATGTTGATATGCTTTACGATCGATATATGGTGCGTAACTTAAATTTCTTTGGTCAAACCCTTACTCAGCCCATTAATGACAATTTGTCTTTTGTTCTCAATATGCTCGAACAGCTATCGGGAAGCAAAGCCCTAATCGGGTTGAGGAGTCGCGGAACATTTGACCGCCCCTTTGATCGCGTGAACGAATTAGAAAGACAAGCTCAACAACGTTGGCAAGAAGAGCAAGCGCAACTAACCGAAAAACTTCAAGCCGCGCAAGCTCGGTTTAATCAATTTCAAACAGAAAAGCAACAGGATCAAAAGCTTATTTTAAGTCCTGCACAGAAACGTGAAATCGAAAAAGTCAAAAAAGAAAGATTCGAAGCCCAGCGGCATTTGCGGGAAGTTCGGAAGAATTTAAGGCAAGATATTGAAACCCTTGGGTTGCAAGTTAAATTGGTAAACATGGGGCTTATGCCTGTAGTCGTTGCTCTTTTTGGTGTTGTTTATGGGTGGTGTCGTCGTAGACGCGGCATATCTTAATTGTTAAATGTAAAGAGGAATCAAGAATGAAAGCTCGAACACTGACTGTGTTAATTATCGTTTTGTTAGTTCTTGTGGGTGTTATATGGCTCACAGAAAGATCGGCTAAAGACCCCTTGGACATGTTATCTTCAGGAGACTCTGTATTGGGTGAGTTTGATGCCAACCAAATCGTGCGTGTCAAAACAATCGCTGTAAATCAAACCAATGAAATTAGTCAAAAGGATGTATGGGTGTCCTCTTCGTTATATGAGTACCCTATTGATTTTAATAAACTACAAAGAGAAATCGTCAAACTTACCGACTTAAAGGTCGGACAAATTATCCATGGAGGGACTGAAACATTGTCAGAATTTGGTCTTTCTCTAGAAGCCAATAACGATGAGCGGCTTGACCTTTATCTTTACGATAAAGAGGAGAATAAATTGGCACAGATTACTTTTGGGAAAAGCCGTTTTTCTGAGGCTGGAGGCAGAGGAAACTTTCCTCAAGGACAATATATTCGGGCTAATGATGGTCCTGTGATTTTAGTCGATGAATCTTTCATTGCCTTTCCAAAAACAGCTCAAGAGTGGCTAGATCAAAATCTACTCAGTATCAATGTAGCTGACTTAACAGCCATTACGGTTTCTTCTGGCAGTGACGCATATACCCTTTCCGTGAAGAGTGCGAACACGTATGTCATCAATGACCTAAAAGCGGATGAAGAGATCCAAACCACAGAGGCAAGTCGCCTAGCACGCTCTTTTCAAAATCTCCAATTCGTTTCTGTAGCAGACCCCTCTAAAAAAGATCTGGGTTTTGATCAACCCGATTCTATCGCCATTCAAACAAAAGAAGGGTTTACATATACACTATTGGTTAGTGAAAAAGACGAAAAAAATAATGCGTATGTGCGTATCCGTGTCGATTATGAACAGCCTGCCACTCCGACTGAAGAAGAGGTCGCGTTAACCATTCCTGAAGATCCTGTTGTGCCGGAGGATAGCAAAACAGAAGAGGGTAAAGAGGAAGACGCTTCTGCGAAGAAGACCCGTGAAGAAAAAATTCAAGAAGCCTATCAGCTAAAACTTAGTGCCTATAAAAAGAAATGTGCTGAAGATAAGGAACAAGCTCAAGCCGAAAACAAAACGTTTAGTCCATGGACCTATACCCTTCCAAATCTCACCGTGGATTCCATAACACTTGCTCGTGAAAAACTAGTCAAAAAGAAAGAAAGAGAAGAGGAAGAGGTTGGGGGCGAACCCGCTAGTTGAGCTTAGAGCCTCTTGGCCGAACGCCACCGTTTGCGCGGCTATTACAAACGATTGGATAACCGTGAGTCGCATTATTGCTCATCAGTTCGTTTTGCAAGAACCTCCTTTATTAACATTTTTTGGTAAATGGGTTTTGTCTATAGTTGAGCGACATCACGCATTCGTTGATTATAATGCGGCTCTTGACATATACCTCTTCAGAAAAATCTGTGGGGCCATTTCTGGCTCAGAAAGCTGACCCATTCTATGAAACAAGGCTATTTTAGGGCACATCAAAGTTCTTAAATCCATAGGACTTTATCGTTACCAGATTTATTTTTCGGTTCGATTTTCTTCCCGTTTAAGAAAACAATATTTCGCATGTTTGAGAACATCCACATTTATTCTGAAATCTGGAAAAAATGAAAGAACATTCAATGCAGTTGATTCTTCAACACCCAAGCTCCATCCCTACAAGTGTCACCGTAGTCGTGGTTGCAGGACGCCTCAGACAGAGTAGAGTCACCGTCAAAAGCGGCCTCACGTGTCACTAAAGATAGGGAACGGGTCCGTTAGCTCAAGGACGTGGTCTCGAATATTGGCGATATATCGTTCATCTTCGATATGTGTGAGTATATCGGCTATAAACCCTGCAATTTTTTTCATCTCTTTTTCTCTCATACCACGCGTCGTTATGGCAGGGGTTCCAATGCGAATTCCCGAAGTAACAAAAGGACTTTGAGTATCAAAAGGGATGGCGTTTTTGTTTACGGTAATCAAGGCTTTATCAAGAGCGGTGGCTGCTTGTTTTCCGGTTATGTGTATAGGGGATAAATCAACCAATAGTAAATGATTATCGGTGTCTCCAGAAACGATGCGTAATCCTTTTTCCCCTAAAGCCAAAGACATGGTTTTTGCATTATGTACAACGTGTTTTGCATACGCTCTGAATGCAGGTTGAAGTGCCTCATGCAGACAAACGGCTTTAGCCGCGATGACATGCATAAGAGGCCCCCCTTGTATACCTGGAAAGACTTGGCGGTCTAGATCCTGGGCAAATGCTTCTCTGCAAATAACCAAACCACCACGAGGTCCACGCAACGTTTTATGAGTGGTCGTCGTAACAAAGTCGCTATACGGAACGGGATTCGGATGCGTCCCCCCAGCCACCAATCCCGCAATATGAGCCATATCAACCATTAACAGAGCACCCGCTCGATCGGCGATTTCACGTAACTTCTGAAAGTCAATGGTACGCGAGTAGGCGCTGGCCCCCGCACAAATTAATTTTGGTTTGTGTTCCTCTGCCAATGCGACGATTTGGTCGTAGTCAATTAATTCTGTTTCTTTACGCACTCCGTATGGAACGATATTGAAAAAACGCCCAGAAAAGTTAAGTTTGTGTCCGTGGGTTAGATGCCCTCCTTCGGCCAAGCTCATGGCCATAATCGTGTCCTCGGGTTCTAATACAGAAAAATAAACCGCCATATTGGCTGCGCTGCCACTATGGGGTTGGACATTAACATGTTCTCCACCAAACAATTTTTTTGCGCGACTAATAGCCAGTTGTTCAACATCATCAACATGTTCACACCCATGATACCAACGCTTCTTAGGATACCCCTCGGCATATTTGTTGGTCATGGCCGATCCTTGCGCCTGGCGAACAGCCAAACTGGTATAGTTTTCGGACGCAATCAGTTCAATATTATCTTTTTGACGTTTGGCCTCTCTGCACATAGTCTCATAAACTTCAGGATCGATTTCAGAGACAGCGATGGGATCGTCAAAAAGCGTTTCTTGATGATTAATCTTTTCTACCCGACGTTGATGGCGACCTCCGGATTCTGGGGAACACACTAACCATGTGTCTACTATAGACTGGACATCATTGAACGGTGTGTGAATAGCTCCAATCGTAAGAATGTTTGCATGGTTATGTACACGAGCTGATTTGGCCATCTCTGGTGTTGTGCATAACGCCGCTCGTACCCGATGAAATTTATTAGCGGCAATACTCATGCCAATGCCGGACTTACACACCAAGATCCCTTCATCGGCCTCACCGCACGATACACGCCGAGCGACCTCGGAAGCAAAATCAGGATAATCAACCGCCTCTGAGCTTTCGGGGCCTATGTCAATGACCTCAAACCCTTTTTGGGCTAATAAGGCTCTGATTTTGACCTTATATTCAACGCCGCCATGATCTGCGGCTAATGCAATCTTCATTTTTTTTCCCTTATGTGCAGGTCACCTGCTTTTATCATGTGTATGATCATATCCGATATGGCGCTTTCTAAGCGTTCTCGGATATTACGATAGACCTCTACAGAACCTCCAATGGGATCCGGTATATCCTCTTCACTTTTCGAAAGGCTGTATGAGGTCTGAAGATGAACTTTCTGTTTTGCCTGAGGAAATCTTCTAATCACTTCCTGATAATGACCGAAGGTCATTACCACAATAAGATGGGCTCCGTCAACTAAGTCCTTGGTTAAGGGCTGACTACGATGAGCACGGGCATCTATCCCTCGCTCAGAAAGTACTTTTATGGCGGGTTCGCTTGCCGGCGACCCCAGAAAAGCAAATACTCCTGCAGATTGGATTTCCCACATTGAGTCGGACCGTAAGCGATTTCTAAAAATATATTCCGCCAGCGGACTTCGGCAAATATTGCCCGTACAAACGAAAAGGACCTTTTTCATATACCTCTCAACCTAGAATGTTGTAGTGCATAACGCAAGGTTAGAAGTTTTGAGAATTGTAATATTAAATGCCCAAAAGAAGATATTGTAAAACAGGAGTGTTCCATGCCGAAATCTTTTAGATTTAAAAACTCGACAGAAGACAAAAAAAGGAGAAAGACATGGAACAAATCAAGAGTAGTATTCATCCCCGAAAAGGCAAGCATTTGACACAGAAAGAACGGATCATGATTGAAACAATGCTCAAAAACCCAGGACGTCCTTTGGAGATAGCTACTAGCTATCTGGGAAGGCATCGTCGAACCATAGAGCGCGAAATCAAACGTGGGGAGGTAGAGCATTTCGATACAGAGCCGCGAAAGAAGAAAGCATACAGCAGTGATCGAGCCCAGGAACTTCATGATCTAAATGCGACGGCCAAGGGACCTGAGCTTAAGCTTGGAAAGCATCATGAAACGGCTGTGTTTATCAGCGAGCACATTCTTGTTCACAAACGCTCACCCGATGTGGTTACTCCTTTGCTTAAACAAGAGCAGAGACCTGCAGCGGTGAGTACAAAAACGCTGTATACCTATATTGACCAAGGTCTCATCCCGGGGGTGAGCAACGAGCCCCTATGGGAAAAACGAAAACGGATAAAACGAAAAAGACGTGCTATTAAGCGGGTTAAAAAGCAACATGCCCGAAGGACCAGTATCGAAAAACGACCTAAGACCGTAGAAAAACGCGAGGAATTTGGGCACTGGGAATTGGATTTGATCGTCGGCGGAAAAGGAACTTCAAAACCGGTTTTAATGACGTTAGTAGAAAGAAAGACCCGAATGCTAAGGGTGAGAAAACTTTCGGATAAAACACAGGCATCGGTTCTACAGGCCCTCAAAGCGATCGAAAGATCGATGGGAGTTGGCCCATTCAGATCGATGTTCAAGTCGATTACAGCCGATAACGGGAGCGAGTTTCTCGACGTGGAGCAGATGGAACGTTCCGGATTTAGCAAAAAGAGACGTGTTAAACTCTATTATGCTCACCCGTATTCTTCCTGGGAACGAGGCTCCAACGAAAATGCCAACCGTATGGTTCGTCGTTTCGTCGCCAAAGGAGACAACATCAGAAAATATACCATCGACCGTATTGGTGAGATTGAAAAATGGATTAACAACTATCCTCGCAAGATCCTAGAATACAAACCCGCACAGGAGTGTTTCGATTTGGAGATCGCCGCATGAACAGAAGCTCTCAGGTCCATTTTTTGCGGCATTTAATTTTACAATCCACCGTTTTATCAATTCACATGACAGGTGCCTTTGAGTCTGTTAGATTCACTCAGCTTTCTTAGCGTATCAAATGGATATGGATATCAATAAATCAGAAATATATGTGCCACCCAGTGGCCCTCCACAAGGCCCCGGACCTAGCAAAGAAATCTATGCCCTGATGGGAGAAGAAAATATCTTTAAGATGTGTGAGGATTTTTATGCACAACTTGAAGCATCTAGTATTCGTTACATGTTCTCTCAAGACATGAAAGAAGCCTCTAAGAAGACAACCGCTTTCATGGTTGGTCTTTTAGGAGGGCCCCCCTTGTACCATCAACGATATGGAAACCCTCAAATGCGAGCCCGCCATTTGGCTTTTCCAATTGATGAGTCCGCAAGAGATGTGTGGCTAACCTGTTTTAAAAAAATTCTCAAACAGGCTCCTAAAACATATAACTTCCCTGAGAAACATCTGGCTGGGTTTATCACCTTTCTTGAAGAATTTTCTGGCTGGATGGTGAATCGCGTTAATAGAATGAATGGTTAACAACGAACTGAAAACGTAAATTTTTCACACGGATGGATTTCTGGTTTTGTCAGATGGGTTTTATTTGGGGTTAAATCAAACGCATCTTTTTCCATTTACCTTGTCGGTAACGCCATCTGAAAACTAATGCAACAAGACAAATGTAGAGCATAGCAATACTCCAGGAAATATAGATTCCAGCACCCCAGACGAGGATGGCTAGGGATACTGGAATCATCAAAAAGACGGTAGACATAATGGTTATGGTCCAACCCACAAAACGTGTATCGCCCGCTCCTTTGATGGTTGCGGAGTAAACTAAGGTTAAGGCCTCAAATAAGGTATATATGGCTACGAATCTTAGTAAGCGAATAGTCGTGAGTCTAACTTCTGCATAATCGTGTGTGGAATGAGATGAAGGTTTGAATAGATCTATGAGCCATTCCGGAAAACACACAAAGATCAATGCGATCAGTGACATATAGACAAATGTAATATGCAAAGCACTCGTTGTAACTTCGGCGCCCTCATGAGATTGTTTGCGCCCTACGGCTTGTCCGACCAATATGCTAATGGCGATAGAAAATCCGAGCATCGGCAAAAAGGCGAGCATATTGATTGCCAAGGCAATATTGGTAGCTGCCAAAGCAACAGTTCCTAATTGGCCCACGATAAAGATAAAAAAAGCTAAGGCAAAAATATCGATAAAAAATTGAACGCCTGCGGGTGTCCCAAAACGAAGAAGACTTTTAAATAGAGCGCCGTCAAAATGATAATGACGAAAAACCCCATAATCCCGATTATTATTTCGAGTAAAAGTAAGAAATCCAAAGATAATGAGGGTGGTGGCGTTGCCACATACCGTAGCAATACCTGCACCGGTAATACCCCATTCAGGGAACCCCCAAACCCCATTGATCATAGCATAATCCAGGGGAATATTAATAGCGGCTCCGATCATATTCACGATCATAACCGTTTTAGTAATCCCTCGCCCCGAATAAAAACAAGCGAGCCCATCTCGCACCAATGTTAGACCACTTCCTAAAATTAAAACCGTAAAGTACGAAACTTCGAGTTTTTGAATATGTGACGGGTGGCCCCCTAAAACAAAAAGAGGTTTTCCCACGAATCCAATCAAAGCTAGAAAAATACCCGCTATACATGAAAAGTAGATAGCCTGCCATAACAATGCACCGATACGTTCCGTATTTCCGGATCCCGTGTATTGGGAAATAAACGTATTCACATAAGTGACAACACCTAAGAAAAAAGCCATAAACATAAAGGCTGTAACACTGGCAGGCGTTGCTGCAGCAAGGGCGTCAACGGAATAACGTCCTAAAAAGACCCGATCCGTAAATAACATTAGGGTTGTGGACCCCATGCTTGCTACCAAAGGAATGCTGATGGAAAGAACCCGTTTGTAGCCATTGGGCGCATGCCATCGATTTATTATATATGCAACTAGTTTGAACAATTAATATAATCCATCAAGTCAATGCATAGTGTTTGTTGTTTCTGTATTCATTGATGAATCCACAAACCATTCTGTGTTTGCTTGCTTCATGGCTTCGAGAGGGAAATGAGCGGTCAAATCAGCCCGTTCAGCATGATCAAGAGAATGACCAATAGCTCGTTCTATACGTCGTTGTATACCCTCAAAGGCCTTCAAAGGCAGAGACCTCTCTGAATAAATATCTTACGGCATAAGCAATTCGTTGAACCGCTTCGAGTTGTGCTCGGTTGGCTTTTCGTAAATCTTTGAAAACTTTCCTTAAAGGAGATAAGAGGTTGAGATCTTTTGACAAGGAATATGATGGGCGATTCGTCTGTATATAATCTGGGTCCGGATAGACATTGGCACCCTTAATTAAAAGCTGCAAAATAGGAGTTAATTCTTTGCTGCCAGCCCGCCTGCCTGCTTTCCAGAAAGAAAGATCCACGCCACCTTTTTCTGCTGATTTTGTGTCAATGCCAGGCAACTGAATGAAGTTTATGGGTTCTGTTTCTGGTGTTCCTTCAATCTGCTGGGTGTGATGATGGCACGCTGCACAGGATTGTTCAAATGGTTTTGTGCTCATTCGACCGCTCAGAGGGTTTAACCCATGACAATCGATACACTGATCCGGCACATCTTCAGAGAGCAAATATGTCTTTTTGAAATGCGTCTCAAAGTGTGTCACGTGATCAAATGTAATTTTTGCGCGTTGTTTAAACGGAAAAGAGATGGGGTGCCCATTCATTGTCGTTGGAAATGGAGGATGATTTTTTGAAAAACTTTCAAATGGTTTGGCGTGACAGATTTGGCACTGTTGATCGGTTATGGCTTTTAAATCAAAATCAGCACCATGATATTCTTTATGACAGGCGGCGCATGCAATTTTTTTATTGGTGTCTCGTTCGTTCTCTGGTGACCAGTAACGAAGTTGTTCGGGCGACACGTTATGTGCGATGAAAGGATGCGACCCTTTGTCATGACAGTCCAGGCAACGCTGTTCGTCAGTAAAACCGGTTTTGAAGAATGCCGTTTTCAACCACCCTGCGGGTCCTTGATGAGCGGCCGCATGACAAGCAGAACAGTTATTGGGAATTGCCTGACTGTCCTTGCTCAGTGATGTTAAAATGTTTTGATGAGGGTGTGTAAGGGGACCTGGAGACAAGAACCATAAACGTGCTTCGCTACCCAAAATAATGGCAAGAATTCCGATCGTAAATATAACGAGCCATTGCGTGGTTAAACCACGCAACGAACGAAGGTTTCGTTTCGGTTGACATTTGGGAATCGGATTACAACACGTTCCATCCGGAAAGGGCCCGTGCTTGCAACGGCCACCATAGGGCTCTGTACGCGTACAGACATAGCGCCCTTTTTTGTAGGACTCTTTGTTAATCAAAGCAGGCCGACATTCAAAAGTAGCCTGACAACGTCCGTGTGTATCTGGACCGATCCTGCATGGGCAACCTTTTGAGGCATGGCCACAGATCCATTTTCGGTTCGGTCGGTCGTATAAAAATTTATTTTTTCTGAAAAAGTTCAAAATAGCTTTAAACCCATAAAACACGCGAGGCGGTTAAGCGCACGGTTTGCAAATTTCCCGAACCACGCTAAGCACGTATACAACACATCTCAATTGAACTGGAGCGCCTGCTCTTTCCGGCTCCTGTTGTCAAGGTAGCTCCACAGAGATTCGATACTGAGAATTATAATATTAAATGCCCAAAAGAAGATATTGTAAAACAGGAGTGTTCCATGCCGAAATCTTCTAGATTTAAAAACTCGACAGAAGACAAAAAAAGGAGAAAGACATGGAACAAATCAAGAGTAGTATTCATCCCCGAAAAGGCAAGCATTTGACACAGAAAGAACGGATCATGATTGAGACAATGCTCAAAAACCGAGGACGTCCTTTGGAGATAGCCAGCTATCTGGGAAGGCATCGTCGAACCATAGAGCGCGAAATTAAACGTGGGGAGGTAGAGCATTTCGATACAGAGCCGCGAAAGAAGAAAGCATACAGCAGTGATCGAGCCCAGGAACTTCATGATCTAAATGCGACGGCCAAGGGACCTGAGCTTAAGCTTGGAAAGCATCATGAAACGGCTGTGTTTATCAGCGAGCACATTCTTGTTCACAAACGCTCACCCGATGTGGTTGCTCCTTTGCTTAAACAAGAGCAGAGACCTGCAGCGGTGAGTACAAAAACGCTGTATACCTATATTGACCAAGGTCTCATCCCGGGGGTGAGCAACGAGTCCCTATGGGAAAAACGAAAACGGATAAAACGAAAAAGACGTGCTATTAAGCGGGTTAAAAAGCAACATGCCCGAAGGACCAGTATCGAAAAACGACCTAAGACCGTAGAAAAACGCGAGGAATTTGGGCACTGGGAATTGGATTTGATCGTCGGCGGAAAAGGAACTTCAAAACCGGTTTTAATGACGTTAGTAGAAAGAAAGACCCGAATGCTAAGGGTGAGAAAACTTTCGGATAAAACACAGGCATCGGTTCTGCAGGCCCTCAAAGCGATCGAAAGATCGATGGGAGTTGGCCCATTCAGATCGATGTTCAAGTCGATTACAGCCGATAACGGGAGCGAGTTTCTCGACGTGGAGCAGATGGAACGTTCCGGATTTAGCAAAAAGAGACATGTTAAACTCTATTATGCTCACCTGTATTCTTCCTGGGAACGAGGCTCCAACGAAAATGCCAACCGTATGGTTTGTCGTTTCGTCGCCAAAGGAGACAACATCGGAAAATATACCATCGACCGTATTGGTGAGATTGAAAAATGGATTAACAACTATCCTCGCAAGATCCTAGAATACAAACCCGCACAGGAGTGTTTCGATTTGGAGATCGCCGCATGAACAGAAGCTCTCAGGTCCATTTTTTGCGGCATTTAATTTTACAATCCACCGTCTATGTTGATCGTATTCGTATACATGGTTGTATTAAGAAGTCCCACTCTTGGACCCAATGCATTGCTCCAGATAGCATTCTCTCCACCTGACGAAAATTGCAACCTATGGGCTCGGTCTGTGACGGTTGGCGTGAAAAAGATAATCTCTTTAGTGGGCGTATTGGAGATTGCGCTAATACGAATGAAATGCGCGGGGTTTGTCGGAATGGTATTCGCAATGTATTCTTGGAGACTGGTAAATGAGTCTAAATCAGGGTCCAAAAGGGCGTCCGCTCCATTCGTGGGGCTGAGGCCGTAGAGATTTTCCCAAAAGTCCAGAATACCGTCTCCATCCGTATCTGGAACTGCCCCTCCATCCAATAAAATCCACGCGGAAAGTTCAGAGGTATTATTGTTCGTATCCGTCGCTGTAGCCGTGATCACTTGTCCGGATACCACATTGATAGGCAGGATTGTCCTAAAAAGATTACTCCCCGTAGCATCGGTGATCACATTCGTCCACCCGATAAAGATTTCTCCACCACCATTCCCGAGGGCGTTTGTCGTCAAAGCCCTATTGGCAAAAAATTCGAGTCGATACTGCATGTCCGGGGCACTGCCTAGTGTTCCTTCAATGGTAGTGACACCTGGGTTATTCGTTGCACGGGTCAAGACAGGAAAATTCTGAAAGTTATTAGGCCCCGTATCGCTATCATCCACATCGTTTGCCGTGACCCCCCCAAGGAGAGGCGTTGAAATCTATGATGAGTTCAATGTCAGGGTCGCCAAAACTTCTTCCGTTCGCATATATTGAATTACCAAGAATCCCATTGTTCGTCGGATTATTCGCCCCTGAAACAATGACCCCATTTACCCCATTACTGTAAATAGTATTTCCTTGCACAAGGTTTCCACTCGCATTTTCTATGAATACCTCATATCCGGGGTGAAAGCTAATCAGATTGCCGGGACCGACCATATTGTTCAGTATGGGGTAAGATACCGAATTTGTATCATGTAGAATGGCCACTCCTGTGCCATTTGGAACTGGCTGCGTCCCACTTACATCCGTGCCAATATAATTGCCTTGAATCGTGTTTTGGGAGGCCTCATCCAGAATGATCCCGGTCTGTGTATTCCCTGAGATAATATTACGTACATTTGCATTGGTGCCCCCAATGAGGTTATTAATACTGTTTGATCCGGTAATGGTAACCCCAATCACGTTGCTTGAGGCATTTGTGCCAGAGGAATCAACCCCCAAGAAGTTACATTGCAAAACATTGCCGTCAGCATTGTCGATGAAGATGGCCGAGGGCAAAGGACTCGATGCACTGGTCCTTGTAAAATTAACAATGGAGAGGCCTTGAATAAGGTTACTACTACTTTGAACGTAGAAACCATGTGTAAAGCTTGATGTAGAAATGTTTTTTCCATCCAAAACAACAATCGGGTTAGTCGAAAATCCAGACTGGGTCTTCGCATCGATCGTCAGATTGTCATTTGTAATAATCGGCAAGGCATTGGTCTGTACAATCGTATAGTACCCGTTAGAATAGCCAGGATCACTTGTCGGAATGTTAAACTCGACCTTGGGAAATTTTGAGCTGTCAATATTCGCATTCTTTATGGCTGCATCCAAAGATCCCTGACCTGTACTCGCTGTATTGATAACAATAAATGGACTTAGAGATGCCACCTCCGCTACAGAAACCCACTTTGAAAATTCAGAGGTATTATTATTCGCATCTGTTGCCGTAGCAGTTATGACCTGACCGGATACTATGTTTTCGGAAAAAACGACCGTAAAATTGTTCGTGCCCGTCGCATCGGTTATTACATCGGCTGAACCAATGAAGGTCTCTCCGCCACCATTCCCCAGTGGATTTGTGGTCGCAGTCGAATTTGCAAAAAACTCAAGTCGGTATTGCATATTTGGCGTGCTACTCAATAGCCCCTCTATACGAATCAGGCCAGCGCTATTGGTAACCGCCAGCACATCGGGAAAGTTTTGGAAAGCATTTGAACCCGTATCGTCATCACCGGGATCGTTCGCTGTGACTCCCCAAGGAGGAGCGTTGAAATCTATGGTAAGTTCAATATCGGGGTCGCCAAAACTTCTTCCATTTGCGTATATTGAATTGCCAAGAATCGCATTGTTAGTAGGGTTGTTTGCTCCTGAAACGATTACCCCGTTAACCCCGTTACTGTAAATGGTATTTCCTTGTATAGTATTCCCACTTGCATTGTCTATGAACACACCATATCCGGGATGGAAATTAATTAGGTTGCCAGGACCGACGATGGTGTTGAGCATCGGAGAGGATGCCGAATTCGTATCATGCAGAATAGAAACGCCTGTACTGTTTGGAAGAGGTTGTGTGCCACTTATATCCGTGCCAATATAATTGCCTTGAATCGTGTTTTGGGAAGCTTCATCCACGATAATACCCGTCTGCGCATTCCCTGAAATTACATTACGCGTACTGAATATTGTTCCACCGATAGTATTATTACTAGGTTGATTTATGGTATCCGATACAATTTGGATACCTATCGTGTTTGGAATGGCCGTTGTTCCATTTGTGTCTACACCAATCAAGTTCCCTTGGACAAGAGTTCCCGTAACCTTTCCCCGAAGATGTATACCGTTCCCCATGTTTCCCGAAATAGTATTCCCGGTACCGTTACTTGTTCCACCTATGACATTGTCAGCAGAGGGTATTATGAGGCTCGGGGCATGTGTCATGTCTATCCCATCTGCACCATTGCCCAACACCTTTCCGTTTGCATCCAAGCCAATAAAATTTCCTTGAATAGTATTATTAATGGCTCCTTGGATCAAAACACCATTACTCGTGTTTCCCGATATAATATTACGCGTCTCTGTTGTTGAACCGCCTATCCTGTTGCTGTGTACTATTGAGGCGTTAATGGTGCTGAGTTCGATCCCAATATTATTCGGCAGAGCCGCTGTTCCATCAATCGTGGTTCCGATATAATTACCCTCAACAATACTCTCGTGTGCATTAAGTCCTAGGCCGAAAAAAGTATTTCCAGAGATAACGTTTCGAGCACTGGCAGTCGTTCCTCCGATACGATTATAACGGGGACCTACCAGGCCAAAATGCTGCAGATAAATGCCTCGACTATTTGGAATCGCATTGCTTCCGCTGAAGTCAGTGCCAACAAGGTTCCCCTGCATAATATTCCCGTTTGCTTCTCCCCTGGCGTAAATCTCTCTTAAGTTTCCGGAAATCAGATTCCCTGCTCCGGAAACAGTGCCACCGATCAGGTTGCTGTTAGCAGGGACCGGGCCAATAAGAAAAAGAAAAAAAATGCCGTCAACATTTCCTACTAGCTGTGTCCCACTTATATCGGTCCCAATATAATTACCTTGCACAGTATTGCCAGATGTCGCTGCAATATATATACCTTTGCTGTTCCCCGAAATAATATTGCGAGCACCGACGGTTGTGCCTCCAACGCGATTATTCGTACTTATGATACCCGTACTGGCCAATCTTATCCCGTCATTGTTCGCAACGGCATTACTTCCAGTAATGTCTGTGCCGATAAAATTTCCTTGAATTACATTGTCGGACACATTAAGTGTATAAACACCTGCATCCAAATCTCCCGAAATGATATTCCGCGTGTCCTCGCCGGTGCCTCCAACCAAATTGTTTGCCGCGTTATTCCCTGCCAGCGAGGTAATCATAACGCCAAACGTATTTCCTTTCGCATTCCCATTAGGGTCGATACCGATGAAGCTGGATTGCACTACATTGTCATCGGCATCTTCTATATAAATACCAGATGGAGTGGTAGAGGTTCCCTTCGTAAAATTAATAATGGAAAAACCCTGAATAAGATTGCTATGGCTTCGGATCGTTAACCCGTGTCCTATCGTGCCGGCTATCATATTGCTTCCATATAACACAACAATTGGGGTGGTGGAGAACCCTGGTTGAGTCTTTGCGTCGATTACGATTCCACTATTTGTGAGCGAAGGCAAATCGTTCGTGGGACGCATCGTATACACACCATTCACAAATCCCGGGTCATTTGTGGAAATATTAAACTGAATCTCAACGGTGGATGCCGTATCTGTATTGGCGCTTGTGATAGCCCAATGCAAAGAGCCCGTGTTACTATTCTCTGTTGGTGGATTGTAAAATTAAATGCCGCAAAAGATGGACCTGAGAGCTTCTGTTCATGCGGCGATCTCCAAATCGAAACACTCCTGTGCGGGTTTGTATTCTAGGATCTTGCGAGGATAGTTGTTAATCCATTTTTCAATCTCACCAATACGGTCGATGGTATATTTTCCGATGTTGTCTCCTTTGGCGACGAAACGACAAACCATACGGTTGGCATTTTCGTTGGAGCCTGGTTCCCAGGAAGAATACGGGTGAGCATAATAGAGTTTAACACGTCTCTTTTTGCTAAATCCGGAACGTTCCATCTGCTCCACGTCGAGAAACTCGCTCCCGTTATCGGCTGTAATCGACTTGAACATCGATCTGAATGGGCCAACTCCCATCGATCTTTCGATCGCTTTGAGGGCCTGCAGAACCGATGCCTGTGTTTTATCCGAAAGTTTTCTCACCCTTAGCATTCGGGTCTTTCTTTCTACTAACGTCATTAAAACCGGTTTTGAAGTTCCTTTTCCGCCGACGATCAAATCCAATTCCCAGTGCCCAGATTCCTCGCGTTTTTCTACGGTCTTAGGTCGTTTTTCGATACTGGTCCTTCGGGCATGTTGCTTTTTAACCCGCTTAATAGCACGTCTTTTTCGTTTTATCCGTTTTCGTTTTTCCCATAGGGACTCGTTGCTTACCCCCGGGATGAGACCTTGGTCAATATAGGTATACAGCGTTTTTGTACTCACCGCTGCAGGTCTCTGCTCTTGTTTAAGCAAAGGAGCAACCACATCGGGTGAGCGTTTGTGAACAAGAATGTGCTCGCTGATAAACACAGCCGTTTCATGATGCTTTCCAAGCTTAAGCTCAGGTCCCTTGGCCGTCGCATTTAGATCATGAAGTTCCTGGGCTCGATCACTGCTGTATGCTTTCTTCTTTTGCAGTTCTGTATCGAAATGCTCTACCTCCCCACGTTTAATTTCGCGCTCTATGGTTCGACGATGCCTTCCCAGATAGCTGGCTATCTCCAAAGGACGTCCTGGGTTTTTGAGCATTGTTTCAATCATGATCCGTTCTTTCTGTGTCAAATGCTTGCCTTTTCGGGGATGAATACTACTCTTGATTTGTTCCATGTCTTTCTCCTTTTTTTGTCTTCTGTCGAGTTTTTAAATCTAAAAGATTTCGGCATGGAACACTCCTGTTTTACAATATCTTCTTTTGGGCATTTAATATTACAATTCTCACAAAAAAAGTTGCCATCGAAGAGGGCTCCACTTAAACCTGTAAACATGAATATTCTAGGGGTTGATATTGGCGGAACAAAAATATCCGTTTGCGTGGGGACTCAAAAAGGGAACGTATTACACTCCAAACGCATTCCAACCGTTTTTGTTGATACCCCAGAGGCGGGACTCCATAAAATAAAAGAATTAGCCTACGAGATTTTTTCTGAAACCCAAATAGACATCGACTCTATTGAAGTGGTTGGAACAAGCGTTCCTGGCCCTGTGGATGTTGCCAACGGGTTACTCCTTAATCCCCCCAATCTAAAACTGGACAAATGTACCCGTTGTAAAGAGTCTAGAAGACCTGTTCCATCGCCCTGTCCACATGAACAGTGATGCAAATGCCTGTGCATTAGCAGAGCGGCTCTTTGGCTCTTTGCGTGGGACGCAAAATCTGGTTTACCTAACGATGAGTACTGGATTGGGCGGAGGTGTTATTGCAAACGGTCAACTTATTCAAGGCCTATCTGATACAGCGGGCGAAGTCGGGCATTACGTGCTGGATCCCGCTGGACCTGTCTGTCCATGTGGTCTTCGCGGTTGTTTTGAAGTGTATTGTGGAGGGTTAAATGTCGCCCGTCGAATTCAAGAACGTATCCAACATGAAAACATTAAAACATCTATTCTGGAATATGCCGGTGGAAATCCACATGACATCGATCTTAAAGTCTTCCTACAAGCTGTGAGGACACAGGATCCATTCGCTTTAGAGACCTGGAAAGAATTTATAGAACGATTAGCTCAAGGTATGGGTATCATTATCATGACGCTTAATCCCGAGGTTATTGTTCTTGGTACCATTGCTATTCATGCCGGAAACTTGTTAATGGAACCCTTAATCAAGTCTCTTCCGAAGTACGTGTGGAAAAGACCTTTGGATTCTTGCAAAATTGTGCCAAGTACACTGGGATCCTCGATCGGAGATTTAAGCGCTATGGCTGTAGCCCTCTGTTCTTAAGCCAGGCCCTTTTTGATCGCACGATTTTGGATCATGTGTGTTTGTTTTCATGTTTAGAGCATTTAACAATTAAAATGCCTCTCTAGAAGATCTATACTCCATGACATGAGTATAGCAACAGCAGAAATCCGGCGGCGTGCGATAGATGCCTACAAAATGGGCAAAGGTTCCCAGGCCGATATCGCATCTTCTTATCGTGTAGATCTTAGAACGTTTCAGCGTGGGCTCTCTCGTTTCAACGAAACCGGACAGACCGCTCCCCGACCGCGTGGGCATCGTCAGGCCCTCTACAGCGGAAAGCAGCTCAAGGCGTTGGCTCAACTGGGGGGCAAACATCCCGGCAACGCTTGAAGAACTCAAGGACATGAGCGGCGTGAAGGGGTCGATCATGGCCGTACAGCGGGCGTTGAATCGGTTGGGCTGCCGGTATAAAAGAAACGCTTCACGCCAGCGAGCAAGACCGGGCGGATGTAAATCTCTTGAGAAAGCAGTGGATCCAAGAGGTGGCCAAACTTGATCCAAGTCGCCTTGTCTTTATTGATGAATCCGGGGCGAAAACGAATATGACTCGTCTGCGGGGCCGGGCGTTGGGCGGGAACAGGCTTTTTGCCAAAACACCTCATGGACATTGGTGTACCACCACCTTGATTTCTTCGGTCCGCCTGGACGGAACAACAGCGGTCATGGAGGTGGAGGGGGCGACAGAGACGGCTGTTTTTGGAGAATATATTCGCCGGGTTTTTCTCCCGACTCTTTCACCTGAAGATATCGTCATCATGGACAATCTTCGCGTCCATCACAATCCCAAGGTCATTGAACTCATTGAGTCATGTGGGGCCCATGTAAGATTCTTTCCACCCTACAGCCCCGATTCCAACCCCATTGAAAAAACGTGGGGCAAGATAAAGAATCGGTTGGGCAGCCTTGCAGCCCGCAGTCAGCAGGAACTATCTGAAGCGCTCACACAAGCGTTCGAAGAGGTTTCTCCTGACGAGGTAATCGGCTGGTTTTCTTCGTGCTACATCGCGACACCTCAATCGTGAAGCCCTCTAGATTACCAGCAGCTCTAGGTCTTCATGGTTTCGTGTTCGGCCATCTAAGTATTCGTGCTGATAATGGATTGCGTTAACGCCGTTTATTACTCCGTTTTTAACCACTGATCATAGACTTTAAATACAGGAATCTTCTCTTCTAGCTGTTTTGCGATGTCTTCATACAAGAATCGCTTATAGTTGGCAATTATCGAAACAGCAGAATTTTTACTGATAACCTTTGGTGGATGGCTAAGGGTCGATAACGTACGGAGGTTATCCCATGAGGTTGAAGGTAATTCGGTTCCGGTCTTTTTAAATCGAACCAAAAGCACAGCCGGGATGGGAGGGGGAATCCAGTCAGCTTTGCTAAAGGGTGAACGCTCTTTTTTTTTGTAATGGGCATACTCAAAATTTAACGGTCAGGGTTAATGTTTTCCATGTAGCATCCCTTTCCGCATCGCTCATCGGAGATCCTATAACAAGATGAGTCCCGTGTTGATTATTCCATTTTTCCCGAAATTTTTTTTCGATCATAGGAATCGTCTAGCGCTCGTTTTCTCCCGTTTCAATCGAAAGTCTAAACCCGTTTATAGCCAAACGAATACGGGCGGTCTCTATATCTGCACATTGGCCTTCGAAGAAGCTGTCTAGCTCCGGGTAGTCGCGGTAATGATCTAGATATGCACTTACTTGTTCAATACTCATTCCTCCCGACTCTAGCTCCGTCAATAGGTGTCGAAATGCGTTGTTAACGGTTTCTCTATATTGAGCTTCTTTCCCTTTCCACCATTGTTGAAAGGTCAAATCAGGCGATAATCGGTTTGTTGTGTACAGCGAAAAATGAGGCCCTGCCGCATTTTTCGATACCTCTGTCCTGAAACTCACCTATTGGCGGGGAGTTCAACAAGTTGATATCCCAATTCTTTTGCCGTCTTTGCCATAGAAAAAAACCGTCTGGCCTTAAAACGTTCTTGGTAGACTTTTTCCCCCTCGTCTACATAATCTTGTCCGTAATGCAGCGTTCGATAAATGAGTATGGCCAGTTTACGTGCAAGAGCAAATACGGCCACGGCTCCACTCCTACGCCGAGCTACCCGACGATATTCAGCCCCCAAAGAGGAGTGTGATCGACTCAAAGAAACCACCGCCATTCGCAAGATTCCAGCCACCCGATTTGAACCCGTACCACGAGGGGGCTTTTTCTTGAGAGCTTTTCCTCCAGAAATCCCCATCTTTGGACAAAGCCTCAACCAACTCACAAAATGTTTTTTCGAAGAAAAATCACTCAGATTAAATCCCACCTCGGTAAGTATGACTTGCGAAACTCCAGCGCTTATCCCGTCAATACGCGTTAAATCTACTCCGGAAAATTGCCACAATATTTTTTGGTCTTCCTGCTCTCCTCGGTTACGTATCGCTTTTCGTTTAGCGGCTTTAGGATGCTCAGGGGCCTCTTTATTTTTCCGTTCTTGCGGAGTCATCGCTAACAACTCCTTGTGCAGTTCTTGCTCGTAATCGGTAATCTGTGCTTGGAGTTGGTCATAGAGCTTTAGGGCCATTTTAAGGTTAAACAAATGCTCTGATTTCCACGTACCGGTGAGGTGCTCAGCTATTTCTTTTTCGTTTTTTCCGCAACGAGAATCTCGCAAACACGCAAGGACTTTGGGGTCACGTTGACCTTCAACAATCCCACGTACAATCGCTAAGCCTGTTTTCCCGGTAATATCTGTTAGGGCTCGATGAACTTGGACATTCATTTGATCCAAAGCCTTTTGCATCCAGTTGACGGTTTTGGAACGTTCCTTAACCAGATTGGCACATTGGCGAGTCAATGCGCGGCATCTACAAATGCCTTCACTCGGTCGAAAGGATCCATGTAATAGGCCACAGCTGTGTAGAAGCTGAATCCATTGACAGTCCTGTACATCGGTTTTACGACCCGGGACATGGCACAGTTCTCTGGCGTTGACCAAGATGGGCTCTATTCCAGAAGCCTCCAGCAGTTCGTACAAAGGGATCCAGTAAATCCCTGTACTTTCCATGGCCACCGACTTTACTCCTTGCTCTTGGAGCCAAGCGATCAGTCCGATTAATTGGGGTGTAGTGGATTGAAAAACACGCACGTTGGGTTCGCCGCTGATCAAGGCCGGACCACATACGTAATGCTCGCAAGCCCCCAAATCAATTCCAGCCACCTTCGGTTGGAGTATGGGTAAGCTTTGCACGGATCGTTTATTTACCTTTGTTTTTGATGCCGACATGATATCCTCCGGGTTGTGGTTAGTTGTGGAGGCTACGGCCCGAGGTGGCTATACAATGGATTCTGTCCTGGGGGAGTCGCCTGGAGCGCTCGCCAATGAATGATGGCCAACTCAGACCCAAACTTCGTATGGGGCACAAGGCACCAATATCTTTAGGGGGGCTTAACTGCCGTAGCTTTCATGACATTTACACCTTACCGGACTCCAGTTTCAACCCTGAATGATCCAGCAAAGAGACCATGCTGGTGGCGAAACTTCGATGAAACTCCCGCTGTTGTCTATGATGAGGCGTGGATCGGTACCCACCGAAGTCAAACTGCCTACGATCACATCATCAAATCCGAATCCGTCGGTGCCTAGGGCGGGGGTGCTTAAAGTGAAGTTGGTAAACGGCTCGGCGGTATCAATGAATCCAAAGAAGAAGAGGGATCCACTTGGCGTTGGGGCTGTATTGGACACCACTAGAGCGCTTCACGATTGAGGTGTCGCGATGTAGCACGAAGAAAACCAGCCGATTACCTCGTCGGGAGAAACCTCTTCGAACGCTTGTGTGAGCGCTTCAGATAGTTCCTGCTGACTGCGGGCCGCAAGGCTGCCCAACCGATTCTTTATCTTGCCCCACATGACTCAATGGGGTCGGAATCGGGGCTGTAGGGTGGAAGGAATTTTACATGGGCCCCACATGACTCAATGAGTTCAATGACCTTGGGATTGTGATGGACGCGAAGATTGTCCATGATGACGATGTCTTCAGGTGAAAGAGTCGGGAGAAAAACCCGGCGAATATATTCTCCAAAACAGCCGTGTCTGTCGCCCCTTCTCTCTCCATGGCCGCTGTTGTTCCGTCCAGGCGGACCGAAGAAATCAAGGTGGTGGTACACCAATGTCCATGAGGTGTTTTGGTAAAAAGCCTGTTCCCGCCCAACGCCCGGCCCCGCAGACGAGTCATATTCGTTTTCGCCCCGGATTCATCAATAAAGACAAGGCGACTTGGATCAAGTTTGGCCACCTCTTGGATCCACTGCTTTCTCAAGAGATTTACATCCGCCCGGTCTTGCTCGCTGGCGTGAAGCGTTTCTTTTATACCGGCAGCCCAACCGATTCAACGCCCGCTGTACGGCCATGATCGACCCCTTCACGCCGCTCATGTCCTTGAGTTCTTCAAGCGTTGCCGGGATGTTTGCCCACCAGTTGAGCCAACGCCTTGAGCTGCTTTCCGCTGTAGAGGGCCTGACGATGCCCACGCGGTCGGGGAGCGGTCTGTCCGGTTTCGTTGAAACGAGAGAGCCCACGCTGAAACGTTCTAAGATCTACACGATAAGAAGATGCGATATCAGCCTGGGAACCTTTGCCCATTTTGTAGGCATCTATCGCACGCCGCCGGATTTCTGCTGTTGCTATACTCATGTCATGGAGTATAGATCTTCTAAAGAGGCATTTTAATCGTTAAATGCTCTAACGCGTTCGAGGGAAAACTCTCGAACCCTTCCGTGCTCGTACCGATCAGATTACTCAAGAAATCATTTCTGGCCGTCTCCGCATTGCCGCCCGGAGGCACGGAACCTCCAGGGGTTAAATCCTCGCCAAAGAATATGACCGGAGCCGCAAAGGTTGAAAGGGTTCCGAGGAAGAGATGAGCGGTTAGTAGATAACAAAACATTTTGATTGGACTGATAGGCATAACGATAATCCTCCTTTAAAATTTTCGATAGTACTTTGTTGCTTAACCAAACTATGAAGCAATATAACTGCTTATATTAATCATCATTAACCCGATATAATGGAGGGATTTTCTTCTTGCAAAAAAATATGGGGTGTTTTTCCAAACCCATTTACATGTGCATGGCAGACGGAAAAACCAATCGAGCAAAACAGGTTCTGAGACCTTTGACTTTCGACTCTTCAATTTTTTCCTTAAAGGACGACCTGAACAAGCAACATCAGACAAAATCCTGAGGTAAACGCCCAGGCGACAATCGGTGGTATTTCTTTTTCGAGTGCATCGGGAATCAGTTCTAATACGACCAAAAAAATCATCGCGCCTGCAGCAAACCCCATGAGTACAGGCATAATAGGCTGGAAAAACCAGGCCATAATACTGGCGGGTACAGCGGCGATAGGTTGTGGCAAACTGGTGAGAAAAGCGGCAAGAAAACACGTTCTAATTCGAGCCCCGGCCGATCGTAAAGGAATCGCAACCGCTAATCCTTCGGGGATATTGTGGATGGCGATTGCTAATGCGATATAGGACCCTAGATGATTCGAATACACTTCTTCAGATGCAAATCCTACGCCCACGGCAACGCCTTCAGGAATACTGTGTATAGACATCGCTACAAAAATAAGGATCCCTGTTTTTCCTCCCCACTGTTTGAAGTGTTTAAAATTGAATCGGTCGGGTGACAGATATCGGTCTGCTATCGATAAAAATAACGACCCCAAAAGAATGCCCGCTAAAACAAGGACAATCCGTTCAGCATCGATAGATTCAGTCGCCATGGTTAAACCGGGAAGGATAAGATTATAGACCGAAGCCGCAGACATAAGGCCCCCAGCAAATGCATACCCCTTACCCGTATGGCGAGCGGGATCCATCCGCCTCGAAAGCAAAGGCAACGCGCCGAAGCCGCACGCAACACTTGCTGCGAGTCCTGCAACAAGACTTTTTAAGACAATGAGATCAAGCATAATTTACCTGCCTACATTTTCACCCTCGTTATATTTTTTTAATTTTGTTAGATATAACAGATTAACTGTTAGATTTTTTTCTGCTAATGGAAAGTTAAAAGACTATACCTTGTTCAGAAACGTTCTGATGATACAAAAAATAAGATTCTTTTTGATATCTTTTTTAGGACTCTTTAACGAGTTTATGTGGACCATGGTCGTTTGTGCGGGAAATGATACGACAGTTCATGCACTCTACAAAAAGCAAGAAACGCTGTATAAAAAAGATCCTCATGTACTTGTTTTCCCGGGAGGCTTAGCCCATCGCCAAGAAAAATGGGTCCATGTTTTTGCAAAAGCAACCGGGCTATCTGATAAAGATTCTGTTGAATTCGTCCTCATTTCTGAAACAAGCGGTTATGATTACGAATCACTTGCCATATCATATGCCACACCAAGCGATATTCATCGTGCTTTAGAATTTCGGCCAACCTTCTCGACCCCAAGAATTTCGTTTTTGGCCTAAAGGTGAGCGGGTTCATGTAAACGTTAAAGTTTACGAGGAACGTGAGTCAAAGAAAAAGTCTCCGTGGATTCCTCTTGAAGAGATCGTGTTGGATACTCGCACACAAAAGCCATTGCTTTCCGGTGGATGGTCTTTTGTCGGGTCACAGTGGGTGGATAGAGGAAAAAAGACAATATGCAGCGGATCATCTGGACCCCCGGGAGCATTATCTCTTTGTTCAATGAACCGTTTACGGTTTTAGATGTTCCTCGCCTCGCCTTTAAAGGCGAGGTTTATGGATATCAAAAGCCCAACCCGTCTCATTTGTTTTCCGCCGGACAACTACTCGCCATTGAATTTAAACCCGAGCATACAAATAAAACGTTACGCGTGTTAGATCTAAATCTGGCTATAGCGCCAAATAAAAAAAGCGAGGGAGCCTTCCCAACAAACATGACCTTTAGCCTTCAAGACTCTACGCGAAAACAAATGCATCTAGGGAATCGATTAGAAGATATGATCACGGCAATAGATGAATATATCGGGCAGAACAAAGATATCTATATCCGTTTGTATCTCCATCATGAATTACCTCTTCAAAGTCTCCAAAATCTTTATGCTCTCTTGGAGACAATGGAGGGAGAGAACAAAGTGCGTATTGAACCTCCTCTTCAAGGGAACCTTTACTTCAAAGCTTTTTTACCGGACCAAACATATCGGGATCCGTCAAAACGACCTGGCCAGCCGTGGGAACTTCATCTGTATAGGAAAAAGGGGAACGTTGAAGGATTTCTTCGAGAAACAAAACAGACGTGGTCTGAAAATAATAGACCAATTTTTACGACCCGAGATATTCCAATATCCAATCCTCAAGAGTCAGCTAAAGTAATGGCTGAAAATAAAAACCGGCTCCACGTATTGTTAATCTTTATTCACAACAAACCCGTTTATAGAGAGCTAAAAAAGTTTGTATCAGATGTTATCGACTTAGATTATACCGTGTATGTCTTTTTTGATTAAATGCTAAGTCCATCGAATGGGTTTTATTACAAGAACAGATAGCTCATAGAGGTTGTATATCGAATATCTATCGGGTCAGCAAACAGCACAGCGGGATAATCACTATCGTGTATCACATCCAGTCCTACGTTAAAGCTCATCGATGTCGACATTTTGATGCTCATGGTGAAATGATTTAGAAGACGGTAGTCATTTATTCGACCATAACGGGGTTGATAGTAAATCGTGTCATGTAGAGTTACCTGTTTATTGACCTTCCAGGTGAATGTAGCGTACGAATTGATGCACACCCCGTTATCAACAATATCGGCTCCGGTGATCAGATCCTGATGGGTCTCGTCAAAGTAAAAGGCGCCTAACCCCAGCGAAGAAGTAAATACCCTTTCTTTTTTCAGCCAGGCAAGTCGAAGGCCACCGCCTTCGAAAGTCCGTTTCTTTAATTTGATAATACCATCTTGATCACCTTGAATGAAGGCTTTCCCATGTGACCGTGGGATTCAACGCGCGTGTATAACGTGCATGACCTACTATTTGATCGATATATCCAACGTGTGATTGTTCGCTGTAATTCTCCTGAGCAAGAATGAAAAAGCGATTAGGACTTTTTTCCAACCCGACTCTTCCGTTGATGGTCAATGCAAGTGAATCTAGAGCGTCCCAAAAAGTGTATCTAAAAGATATGCGAGATTCCTCACAAGGGGTTTAATACCCCTAGAAACCAAACAAAAAGGAGGAACCTCTGATGGAGAACAAATATAGCCGGATGTTGGAAAAAAGTGTAGTGGATTTGTTGCAGTATTCTGAAGCGGACATAGAAGATGCGATTTGTTTAACCTTTGAAACGATCTTGAAAGCTGAACAAAGCGAATATCTCGGATATGAAAAAGGGAGTCGCACAAAAAAAATAACCTCGGCAAATAAGCGAAGTGGAAGTCGATCGATATGGGCCTGAGGTGTAAGAAAAGGGCTTCAAATTCAGATTCCTCGAGATCATTTAGGTCTTTTCAAACCCGTTTTCCTGGAAGTCTTGGATGAAAAACGCAGTCCTTTAGATCAACTGGCTTTTAAGTTGTATTCCAAAGGCTTAACCACTCGAGACATTGAGGATGTGTTTCAAGAACTCTATGCACAGAAGTATTCTCGTAGCAGGATTTCTCGTATTACCGAAACCTTTAGAGCATTTAACGATTGAAATGCCTCTTTAGAAGAGGCTATACTCCATGACATGAGTATAGCAACAGCAGAAATCCGGCGGCGTGCGATAGATGCCTACAAAATGGGCAAAGGTTCCCAGGCCGATATCGCATCTTCTTATCGTGTAGATCTTAGAACGTTTCAGCGTGGGCTCTCTCGTTTCAACGAAACCGGACAGACCGCTCCCCGACCGCGTGGGCATCGTCAGGCCCTCTACAGCGGAAAGCAGCTCAAGGCGTTGGCTCAACTGGGGGGCAAACATCCCGATGCAACGCTTGAAGAACTCAAGAACATGAGCGGCGTGAAGGGGTCGATCATGGCCGTACAGCGGGCGTTGAATCGGTTGGGCTGCCGGTATAAAAGAAACGCTTCACGCCAGCGAGCAAGACCGGGCGGATGTAAATCTCTTGAGAAAGCAGTGGATCCAAGAGGTGGCCAAACTTGATCCAAGTCGCCTTGTCTTTATTGATGAATCCGGGGCGAAAACGAATATGACTCGTCTGCGGGGCCGGGCGTTGGGCGGGAACAGGCTTTTTGCCAAAACGCCTCATGGACATTGGTGTACCACCACCTTGATTTCTTCGGTCCGCCTGGACGGAACAACAGCGGCCATGGAAGTAGAGGGGGCGACAGAGACGGCTGTTTTTGGAGAATATATTCGCCGGGTTTTTCTCCCGACTCTTTCACCTGAAGACATCGTCATCATGGACAATCTTTGCGTCCATTACAATCCCAGGGTCATTGAACTCATTGAGTCATGTGGGGCCATGTAAGATTCCTTCCACCCTACAGCCCCGATTCCAACCCCATTGAAAAAATGTGGGACAAGATAAAGAATCGGTTGGGCAGCCTTGCAGCCCGCAGTCAGCAGGAACTATCTGAAGCGATCACACAAGTGTTCGAAGAGGTTTCTCCCGACGAGGTAATCGGCTGGTTTTCTTCGTGCTACATCGCGACACCTCAATCGTGAAGCGCTCTAAAGATAGGGGAAAGAACGTTAGATTTTTTTAAAAATGTTGTATATATCAATACCTCCTAATCCAGTCACTTTTTCATAGAGATTAGGACGCTGCCAAGATTCGATTGACGGTTTTTCTCCTGGCGGTTTCCCGGTCAGCGCTGACTCCATGGGTCATGGGTAGTTGTATTTGGATTAGACGTTTAAGAAAGCGTTTAGAATCTTTTTTCCTTCGGGGGTAAGAATAGATTCAGGGTGAAATTGGACACCATATACCGGAAAGGAAACATGCTGAAGCCCCATGATTTCACCCTCCTCTGTCTCTGCTGTAATCATCAAACAGGCAGGCAAACTCGGTCGATCGACCATTAAAGAATGGTAGCGAGTTGCTTCAAAAGGATTCGGCACATCTTTAAATATGTTTGTATGTTGATGACGTATAAAAGAAGTTTTTCCATGCATGAGACGCTCCGCGCGCACCACGTTTCCTCCATAACATTGAGCGATACATTGATGCCCAAGGCATACACCCAATATGGGGATCGTGGCCCCAAAACGTTGAATCACTTCACAGGATATACCCGCTTCATTCGGCGTGCACGGACCAGGACTGATTAATAGTTTTTCAGGCTTAGAAGCTTCAATTTTTCCCACCGTTATCTTATCATTTCGAAAAACGCAGATTTCAGCGCCCAATTCGCCCAGGTACTGGACAAGATTATACGTAAAAGAATCATAGTTATCGATGACTATGATCATGCCTTTTTCCCTTCCCGAATCTGTGCATAGCGACAAGACAATGCCAATGCATTTAACATGCCCTTTGCTTTGTTGCAGGTTTCTTCATACTCTCGTTGGGGATCAGAGTCAGCTACAATACCCGCCCCTGCTTGGACATATGATTTATCCTTTTCAATTAAGATCGTTCGAATCGCTATACATGAATCTAGATTCCCATTAAAACTAAAATAACCCACGGCCCCCCCATAAGGACCCCGGCGTGTTTTTTCTAACTCAGCAATAATCTCCATGGCCCGTATTTTAGGGGCACCCGTCAACGTCCCTGCCGGAAAGGTTGCGCACATTACATCATAGATATCATATGCAGGATCCAGATCTCCGGTCACATCCGATACAATATGCATGACATGACTATACTGCTCGACAACCATCAGCTCAGCAACATTCACGGATCCGAATTTACAGACACGTCCAATATCATTTCTCCCAAGATCAACTAACATAATATGCTCGGCCCGCTCTTTTGGGTCAGCTAAAAGTTCTTTGACGAGCTTTTGATCTTTTTCAGGATTCCCTGTGCGTGGCCGAGTTCCTGCGATGGGGCGGACTTTAACTTTTTGATCTTCGCACCGAACATGAATTTCTGGAGAAGAACCGACCATGGCCCGTTCTCCAAATTCTATGCAAAACATATACGGAGATGGATTGATAGATCTCAGCGCCCGATATGCGTCAAAGGGATTTCCGGACTCTTCCACTTCAAAACGCTGAGACAAAACGGCCTGAAAAATGTCACCTGCACGAATATATTCTTTTACCTGATCAACCCCTTGAATAAATTCAGAGGGGGTTGTATGGGCATGAAAAATCGTTTTTTCCGGAGCCGGACGAACATCCAATAAACCATCCGGAACCGGGACCCTCAGACGTTCACAAATGGTATCTATACGTTGAATGGCATCTTCATAGGCCTGTCCGGGGTCTCCTTGAATAAACGCATTCGCGACCACTTTCATGGTATGTAGAACCCGATCAAAAATGATAAGCGTATCTGTTATTTGAAAACAAATATCCGGCCACCGCAACCCATGACCTGCACTTAAAGGTACTTTATCAAACTGCGCAATGCTGTCATACCCGACGTACCCTACTGCCCCTCCAAAAAAACGGGGAAGTTTAGGATCAGACACAGGGCTATATTGCGACATGAAATCCCTAAGGGTAGAAAGCGGCTCCACATCCTTGAGCACGCGGAGAGAACCATCGCTTGATTCAATTTTTACGTTTCTATCCGTGGCCTTAAACAACGTTTGAGGCTGGGCTCCCAAAAAGGAAAACCGCGCAATATGTTCCCCCCCTTCTACACTCTCAAATAAGAACGAATACGAAGCCAATGTATCGTCTCGTACCAACGAACGAAGGCGTTCATAAACAGAAACAGGGGTTTCTTGATCTGCCAAAAGTTCACGCCATACAGGCACCAAATTGCCTTGGGCCGTTTTCTCTATAAATGTTTTTTTGTCGGGCGAATACATCGGTTGCTATTTCTTTGTTATCAAAACCCTTGCTTTCATTCGTCTATTGCCGAATCGTGATATCATCACATATCTGTATTTTCTAGCAATCCTGTTTCCATATTTAATTTTCGATAATAACAATTGCGCGGATGCCCCTGCTGATTCTTGGTATGACAAATACCTCCTCGTGTAGGTCGGACAACATAGAGCAAAGAGTTCTGTTCGCAATTTACCCGAATTTCTATTAAATCAAATGTTTCGCCAGACGTTTTACCTTTTTCCCATAATGTATTACGCGATGTGCTCCAGAAAATAGCCATTCGCCTTTCTATTGATTTTTTCAAGGCGATTTCATTGGCATAGGCAACAAGAATCACTTCGTGCGTATCTATATTTTGTACGGCAACAGGAATCACATCAGATCCGTGTGCTATTTTTTTTAATTTGCTGAAATCCAGTTGTAACCGGTTGCTCTCTTCTCGTTCATTCATCATCTAAACACGTGTCTCCTCTCTCCTGGGTTCAATACGCACCTGAACCCCTTTATTCTTCAAATACGTCTTGGCCTCTTGAATGGTATGGGTCCCAAAATGAAAAATAGAAGCGGCCAAAACAGCGTCCGCCTTTCCTTCTGTGACGCCTTCGTAAAGATGCTCTAATGCGCCGACTCCTCCTGAAGCAATAATAGGAACAGATACAGATCCGGCTAATGTCCGTGTTAGGTTTAAGTCATATCCTTCCTGGGTTCCGTCTCGATCCATACTCGTTAATAAAATCTCTCCTGCACCGCTATCAACGGCTTCTTGAGCCCACTCAATAGCATCTCGTTGCGTAGGCTTACGCCCTCCGTGCGTGTAAACGGTCCACCGTTCTTGATCTATATTTCTTTTTGCATCCATTGCTAAAACAATGCATTGACTGCCGAACTGATCGGATGTTTCGTTAATCATACTTGGATTCAATAAGGCCGCTGTATTGATGGAAACCTTATCTGCGCCTGCGTGCAAAAGTTTACGCACATCCGCTGCTTGTCTTATACCTCCTCCTACAGTCAATGGCATAAATACCTGGCGGGCAACGGCATGCACGATGTCAACCATGGTTTCTCGTTTTTCGTGAGAAGCCGTAATATCTAAAAACGTCAACTCATCGGCCCCTTGCTTTTCATAGGCACACGCAACATCTACCGGATCACCTGCATCGCGGAGGTTAACAAAATTGACCCCCTTGACGACACGTCCGCCGGTAATATCTAAACAAGGTATGATTCGTTTTGCCAACATGTCATTCACCCCTAACCGTATTATTCGGGTTCAAAATACAGGATTTTTTTTGCGGACTCCACATCTTTTCTAATGTGTTCGACCAGTGTTTCCTGGGTGGGAAAATGTTGGTCTTTTCTTATGAATTCCACAAAAAATATCTCGATTTTTTGTTTATACAAATCGTGTGATGCATCAAAAAAGTAGATTTCGACAATGTTATTTGGAGAATCCATAGGAATATACGCGGCGCCATTGTAACGGATTCCATCAATAACTGAAAAAGCCGCATAAATTCCGGGACTAGGTTGTAGTTCGTTCTGATTTTCTATGTTAGCCGTCGGAAACCCAAGCGTTCTCCCGCGTTTTTGTCCTTCAACGACTTCTCCTTGGATGCTAAAAGGGCCACTGAGCATGGCTGTAGCATCTGCCATTAAACCTTTTCTCACGGCTTGTCGAATACGAGTACTCGATATCGGTGATCCTTTCCATGATTCGGTTTCAATGATCGAAACCTCAAAGCCGTGTTGTTCTCCTAGGCCTTTTAGCCGCGCTGGGGTTCCCCGAGCTTGGTGTCCAAAGGTCCAATCAGGACCTACCATGACTTGTTTAAGGCGAGGTATGGCTTTATACAATTTTTCTATAAACGTCTCTGGTTCCAGCTTCGCTATTTGGCGATTGAACGGAATGATAAGGCATCCGTGGATTCCGAGGGTGTCTAACTGTTTCAGTTTATATTCTATCGACATCAGTAAAGGAGGCACTTGTTTAGGGGTCAAGATCTTCGCCGGGTGAGGGTCGAAGGTTAGAACCCACGCTTGTCCCCCTTCATTCTGAGCCTGATTAACACTGTGACGAATCAGTTTTTGGTGCCCCTTGTGGATTCCGTCAAAGCAACCCACGGCTAGAATAATTGGCCCTTCTTTTGTGACGACCCCGTCGAATCGATCGATAATTTTCATGAGGGATCTGTTCTTACTTGGTGGATGGGGATGATCTGCTGCTGTAAAAGGGTTAATGGCATCTCCAGTATTTTGTCTAAATGAAGACTGTTTTCAACGTGAAAGGTCCCTGTCTCAATACGGCGCAACGCGCTTACATGAGCGCCACAACCTAAATCATCGCCCATATCCGAACAGAGTGTTCGCACATACGTTCCCTTTGTGCATTGAACACGAAAAGAAACGTAGGGCGGAGAAAAACTCAGCATGTCAAAGGTGTAGATATGTTTTAGTCGGGGTGTCCGTTCCACCGTTTCTTCTCGACGCGCAAGTTTGTAAAGGGGCACGCCCTCTTTTTTTACCGCTGAGACCATGGGTGGCGTTTGCATAATATCGCCGGTCCATCGTTGCATTTCTTCTTCTATTTTTTCTTGGGTAATACCATCCATCTCTTTTTGAGAGACAATTTTGCCTTCTGCATCTTGTGAATCGGTGCTAATGCCAAGATGCATGGTTCCCTCATACACTTTATGGCTATCCATGATATGGTGTGACAGTTTAGTGCCTCTTCCAATAAGAATCGGCAATAACCCTGTAGCTAAAGGATCTAGCGTTCCTCCATGGCCTACCTTTTTGAACAAAAAATGTCGCCGAATAGCAGCAACAACATCATGTGAAGTCATGCGAGCTGGCTTGTCGATAAGCAAAACGCCATGAACAGAATCTATTTTCTTGAGACCTTTATTTTTTGTTGATGTTTGCATCTGTTTGTTAAGAGTCATTGGTAACTATTCAGCTGCTCATTTTCAATGAGCAAGAAGTTGTAGAACAGGCAAGACATCTCTCGGCTGTTTAATGCAGGTATCTATAACTGAACGTAGTTTTATAAAGGTCTGGGCCCCAGGCATGGAACGAAACAAACCGGAGACCTTCTGTTTCACTTTGATATTCCGGATCGCACGCTCACTGCTGTTATTCGTCGGCGGGACACCGGGCTGTTCTCGAAAAACAAAGATCTTGTCTTTATGTTTGAGCAACCCTCGTTGTAGTTTGAGACTTTCAGCCTGATCTTCTGGCAGTTCCTCATTGAAGAACTCTCCCCATCTTCTATAAATCACCTCCAAGCTTTTGGGGTCAAGCCCGTCGGCCCTGTTGGATTGTGAGGATTGCTCGATCGTCTCGCGTAAAAGATCACTTACTTCATCGGCCCATTTACTCCCTTCGAGATCCACTGCATATTGTAAATCTCGGAGCAGGTGCGCTAAACATAACTGATGTGCTTTCGATGGGGTATTGAGTTGAGTGGCCCAGCGATCATGGACCAATACCGCCCTCTTAAATCCTTCGGGGAAATAGTCAGATATGGCTTGGGCTCCTCGACTTTCCGATACGCCGATCAGAGTTGCTTGTTGCGTTTGCCATGTCCAGGCCCATTGGTTTTTCCCTTTTACGTTCAGACTTGTCTCATCACGACCCACTGCTATAGAGCTCCCCTGTACAACTTCACGGATGGTTTCATAAATCGCCTCCGATTTCCTGGAGAGTCCCTCCACAAAATTCACCAAACTGTCTGTACGAATTGAGGCTCTACAACAGACCTGATTAAAAAATTCTTTCATTCGTTCATAGGGCATATACTGACGCACGGATAAATACGTGCTTAGAGCCTTGATTGTTTCTCTATAACGTATCCATTTGGGGCTGGTGTAGGTTGTTGTGTGTTCACAACTACATGTTTTGCTCTGATATTGGTGTTCGGTTATGATCGGACGAATCCGGGGCAGGTCGACTTTTTGATATAGATCGGACTGAGTTGGAGGCTGTTCTTCCAGGCTTTCCCCGCACCCTTGACAATACTTTGGCGTATGTATTTTCACAACCTAAGGTTCTTCAACCCTATTCAAAGCTTGCCCCTGGTGTCCTTTTTATCCTCTGGGTCGACGTCTACGCTCTTTATGCAAACTTCGCTTCTTTGGTCTTTTCGGACCATCTTGAGACGGGGACTTGGAACTGTTTACACTCGTCTTTCGAACCTGTTAATTTAACAATGCTTCGAGCTGGTCTACCTTTTGAGTCAACTTGTTACTTTGAGCCGAGTATTTGCCGCTAACAGACTTTTCGGGCTGAATAGTTACAAAATAATTAGGGCATAGTTACTTAAATCGAATAGCCGCGGCAGCTTTGTAAGCCTGGTGAAATCCAAATCTCATTCTTATCTCTTCAACACTCGCGAACAATTCCGGGTTTTCGTTAATTACTTTAAATATACATCCCGCATCATAACCGTGGTTAAGCCATCCAAATGAAAGTGAATGATCACGAACTAGTTCAAATAGAGCTTTCATTTCATGAAGCAATCCCAACCGTCCAAGATTGGTTATCTCATCAAAAACCATCACTGTCCCGGGCACGATCCGACCGTGAATTAACTCAAAAATATCTTTAGTCGATTGATAAATATCACAATCAACATGAACCAGAGACAAAGGACCTGTATTTTCCTCAAGAAAATCTGGCAGTACTTCGCTAAACCAACCCTTTATAAGAGTTACGTTTTTTTCGACAGCCGGTTGTTCCACAGAAAAAACCGCAGCCGACTCCTCCTTAGTAACCGTCTCCCAATCAGCCGGAAACCCCTCAAAACTATCAAATCCATAAATTTGTGACGCAGGAAATTTCCTCGCAATTCTATTAATCGTCGCTCCAGAAAACACGCCAAATTCCAAGATCAGACCATCAATTAATTCAGTCGTTAAAGCATGACCGAGAGAGTCAGTGTTTATTTCCTTTTCTTTTAGCAGAGGTATATTTCTATCCAAGAAATCTTTGTAATCTTCTTCTATAAACTGTCGTCTCTAACTCAATTGGTAAACCGTAAGGATTTACCAAGCTGGTATATGGCACTTTTTTCATAGTTTATTCCTTTTCTTTAGCAGAGGTATATTTCTATCCAAGAAATCTTTGTAATCTTTTTCTATAACCTGAATCCGTCAGATAAAATCTGACGATTTTTCATTACCTGTTGGGCTAAAGCGGGGAGGATACCCGTATTCAAACAAACAACCCCACCCCAACAGGTGTGTATATGAAACAATATAAAATAAAGACTGGCAAGGGCGAACTCAACAGCACAAGCGGAAATCATCTTTGCGGCCTACTGCTTGAGGATCATGCTCAACGGATTCTTCCCTCCAATTTTTAACCACGCCGCTCCGATGCGATCTCTGATCGGGAGATCCTCCTTACCCAGATCGGCTTACTTTGCAACGGTCGAACCGATTTCAATGATATCGACCTGTACCGGGGTGATGAGATTTTTATGAATGCCTTTGGACTTTAAAAGGGGAGTTAAAAAGGTAGCCTCTGAGCCAGTGTTCCGACGTCGTTTCGACGACCTGCCCCCAGCCAGAACCCATGTGGGGCTACGCAAACTCAACACCGAACTTCTTTCCTCGGGCCCCTTTGGCTAGGTAGATGTCGAAGGGCTTGATCTTGTTCCCGTCGATATCGATGTGAGCCCTTTGGATCACTCAGGCTCTTCGAAAGAAGGCGTTTCCTATACCTATAAGGGCCATGATGGTTACGCCCCGATATTTGCCTATGTGGGCACTCAAGGCCACATGCTTGAGTGCGAACTTCGACCCAGTAAACAACATTGTCAGTCGGGAACGACCGCGTTTATTGCCCGCAGCGTTGAAACGCTCCAAACCCTGGGCCTGGGTGGAAAATGTCTGCTTCGGCTTGATAGTGGCAACGCTGCGGCCGATAACTTCGACGCTTTTGGGGATCATTATTTTATCGTAAAGCGAAATCCTCGCCGCGAATGTCCTGAACAAATGCTGGCCCTTGCACGCCGAGTTGGAGACAAACAAGACAGTCGTGAAGGCAAGAACGTTTACACAGGCTTTTTCGATCATTTCCATCCCGGTAGTGACCAAAACCGCCCTTGTGTCCCGGTGGCCTTCGAAGTGATTGAACGCACCGTCGATATCGATGGTCAGAAACTTCTGGTTCCTAAACTTGAGGTGAACACCTGGTGGACGAACCTCTCTTGTCGTGCCAAGACGGTGCTAGATCTCTATCATGGACATAGCCCCAGCGAGCAGTACCACAGTGAACTCAAAAGCGATCTTGATAAGGAGGCCTACGCCCCAAAATGGTCAAATCAGAGTGAATCTGACCTGTATGCTCAAAAAATTCATCAGGGTGATACTTGCCGGTCTCAATCCGCCCAAAAGCGAGCATCTCAAGGAAAAAATTTTCAACTTTTGAGCCCCGAAACGCCTTCCGAAGCGATAGCTGACGGATTCAGGTATAACTATTGTCTCCAATTCAATTAGTAAACCGTAAAGATTTACCAAGCTGGTATATACCAGCTTTTTAGAAAAAAAAGAGTTAAGTCAGATTACCAAACTGGAGCGGATACGTCAAGAAGGCATCGCCAAACTTGTCCTTTTGAGAATTGTAATATTAAATGCCCAAAAGAAGATATTGTAAAACAGGAGTGTTCCATGCTGAAATCTTCTAGATTTAGAAACTCGACAGAAGACAAAAAAAGGAGAAAGACATGGAACAAATCAAGAGTAGTATTCATCCCCGAAAAGGCAAGCATTTGACACAGAAAGAACGGATCATGATTGAAACAATGCTCAAAAACCGAGGACGTCCTTTGGAGATAGCCAGAGCTATCTGGGAAGGCATCGTCGAACCATAGAGCGCGAAATTAAACGTGGGGAGGTAGAGCATTTCGATACAGAGCCGCGAAAGAAGAAAGCATACAGCAGTGATCGAGCCCAAGAACTTCATGATCTAAATGCGACGGCCAAGGGACCTGAGCTTAAGCTTGGAAAGCATCATGAAACGGCTGTGTTTATCAGCGAGCACATTCTTGTTCACAAACGCTCACCCGATGTGGTTGCTCCTTTGCTTAAACAAGAGCAGAGACCTGCAGCGGTGAGTACAAAAACGCTGTATACCTATATTGACCAAGGTCTCATCCCGGGGGTGAGCAACGAGTCCCTATGGGAAAAACGAAAACGGATAAAACGAAAAAGACGTGCTATTAAGCGGGTTAAAAAGCAACATGCCCGAAGGACCAGTATCGAAAAACGACCTAAGACCGTAGAAAAACGCGAGGAATTTGGGCACTGGGAATTGGATTTGATCGTCGGCGGAAAAGGAACTTCAAAACCGGTTTTAATGACGTTAGTAGAAAGAAAGACCCGAATGCTAAGGGTGAGAAAACTTTCGGATAAAACACAGGCATCGGTTCTGCAGGCCCTCAAAGCGATCGAAAGATCGATGGGAGTTGGCCCATTCAGATCGATGTTCAAGTCGATTACAGCCGATAACGGGAGCGAGTTTCTCGACGTGGAGCAGATGGAACGTTCCGGATTTAGCAAAAAGAGACGTGTTAAACTCTATTATGCTCACCCGTATTCTTCCTGGGAACGAGGCTCCAACGAAAATGCCAACCGTATGGTTCGTCGTTTCGTCGCCAAAGGAGACAACATCGGAAAATATACCATCGACCGTATTGGTGAGATTGAAAAATGGATTAACAACTATCCTCGCAAGATCCTAGAATACAAACCCGCACAGGAGTGTTTCGATTTGGAGATCGCCGCATGAACAGAAGCTCTCAGGTCCATTTTTTGCGGCATTTAATTTTACAATCCACCTGCTAATGTTGCCGTCACAACCATATCGTTTTGTACGACGTATCGTTTCCCTGTTGAAAAGTCTAAATAGGGCAAGCAGAATTTAGGGATGCCAAATTTATCTAATAATGGTTCTGCCCAGGTCAACTGATCTACATCCATTAACAGAGTCCGAGCAGCCATGGTTAGGTCTGTTTCGTAGAGACTCCCTTCACTCCATTTCCATAAAAGATAGGTTTCAAAGGTCCCCAAAAGAAGGTCCCCACGTGATAATCCCGTACGAATATCGGAATTGGATTCCATTAAGCAGGCGAGTTTGGGTCCTACATAATGCGGAGACAACCTTAACCCGGTTATTTTATGAACATCATTTCCCAGGGATTCATGTTTTTTGCACCACTCGGTTGATCGTCTATCTTGCCAAGAAATCAGAGGGGTAACGGGTCTTCCGGTGCTTTCATCCCAAAGAAGAAAAGAGGATCTTTGTGTGGCGATTCCTAATGGCGTATCAAGGTCAACCCCCATTTCTTGGTGTAGTCGTTGTAATAAAGACTCTGTTGCGCTCAGATATGCATCGGGATCACTCTCCCGGATAAGCCCTTGACCGGTTAAAGGAGGGGGAGGAGATGCAAGAACCGTATCCAATTGTCCCGATTGGTTAAGTGCACCCGCCTTGATCTGCGTTGTGCCTAGGTCTAAACCAATAGCAGTAGGTGGCAAAGAAGATGAAGAATTCATATTCTATTTTTTCTGTACAGACCCCATTCGTTATTGATTCTGCAATGGCTTCTCAAGTAAGAGATAGAGAATGTTGTCGGTAAATACAGGGTCCTTGGTCAGACCAATATGGTCTTGAAAAAAAAAGGTGGCATGAGTCCAGTTAATGGAGGAAATCAGGCGAGGACTCCACTCTTTCCCAACTCGTTCATCCATTAATGCACTGGAGCGTAATACCGTTTCATCACCTTGTCCATAACGAACCACTTTCATTTTCCCCGTTTCAGGATTTACTTCAACCACTTCAGCGGTAGATTTTGCATCACCTGCCATCAAATGCAGCCTTACACCTTTTGGTGGAATGGCGGGTTTATCTAAAGCCGCATGAAATCGTTCTGTCCTTTTTAGGCATTTACGCTGATGATCTAATGCGGTCTTATATCTTTCCTCTGGGCTTTTAACTGCAGGCATTAACTGTCTTAAAATCTTGTCTTGTTTAGGATTGGCTAATCCCCATTGCATTTTTTCCCAGATCGCTGGTTGATAAAAGGAAATCTTATCCTCTGTTCCTTCTTCACGCCAAAGACCATGCCGTGGTCTAGGTAAAAGTTCATAAATCGAGGGGAACGTTCCTAAAATAGCAGGCTCGTAATTGGCGAGAAGTGGTAGCTTGAGCCCCTCAACCAAATTATCAATGGCCAGTGCGGATCCGGCATTGGGCGTTCCCAGAAAGACGGCTTGGCGAACATATTTTGCCCCTTTCCATGTAATCTTTGGAAGAGGCCCATCGTTGGGTAAATTAGCGTTTCCATACCGTAAAAAATAACGGGTAATAAGACCGCTCATGGAGTGGGCAACAATATTAAATTTAACATCATGATTTTTAATCCCTAAACGCTCTTCGTATTCAGCCTGGAGGTAGACTCGTTTTTTCGAGAATAAAATCGTGTAGCGCTTGTGCGTTCTCCATATTGGACCGTCGCCAGTCATAATGAAATTGAAAACAAGTAAAATGCTCGTCTCCATAGTCAATGACCTTTGCTTCTGGTAACTGTTGGTCTCTATACCCGCCAGCGCCTAACGAAGCTAAGATATTTGCATAGACCTGGATCCGTCAGTTAAACGCGGTTTTCTGCACTAACCGATTGGACCTCATCGTTTAATTCATCGAGCGGCACCCCCCGTTCCATGAGCAACGCGGCTAAACGAGCGCCTTCATCTCTTTTCGGGGTTAATCGCACTCCGATCAAACGCGCCCCAAACGACTGCACGGGTATTTGAGTCAACGAGTTTAGAGCCTAAAGTGCCCGGGATGACAATAAGCGGATTTCGTTCTATACCATGATATTTAATCGATTGGTTGTATAGTTCGCCTAGATCAGGACTCTTTAATGACGTGGTACAGCTTGTAAAAAGGAGGGCAATCCACAAAAAGGAACTGTTTATGCGCAGATCATGTCGTTTTCGTTTGGACCTAGAGGTATACATAGGGTGGCTCCTTGTTGTATATTAAATTTTACATTTGCTGAAGTGTAGACTTTTCATCATGAGGCGTCTAGAATAACTATATTGGTATGACTTCGTTTACTCATCACAAAGAGAAAGGTCCTCAAAAGCATTCTGGAGCTATTTCATTAGGCACCCATCTTACTGCCGGAATGGTGGGTTGCAGCCTCACAGGGTATTACATTGATAAAAAACGGGGTGGAGGCTATGCCTGGACTTTGGTGGGCATGTTTATCGGTCTGTTATATGGCGCATATGAGGTATGGAAAGTCGTCAAGCAAATCGAACGGTCAGAGAACGATACGCATGATAAAAATGGCTAAAGAAAAGAAACGGGGACCCTTAAGTGGATATGGATGGTTGGGTTTTAGCGTCGTATTGATCGTATCCACAGCAAGCCTCACCATTTTTTTTGAAAGAATTTACTTAAAAGAGTTGATTTGGAGTTGGGTTTTGACGTATTCAAATGCCTCTTTAACAGGTGTGATAAACAAGACGGCGATTGGAGCGTCTGTAAATAAATTTTTTCTGTGGGGTCTGGGTATACATGGACTCCGAATTTTTACTGTCGTGCTAATTATTGCAATGATGCGTTGGGTAGACATTAAAAACTTTCTCCCTTTTTTAACGACCACACTCATCGGCTACGTGTGCATGTTAATAAGCGAAGTTTTAAGTTTACACCTTAAATCCTTGGAGCATTTAAAGATCAATGAGCAAAGAACTAGTTGAAACAGCTACAACAGCGGAACAAAGTGAAGCTGTACAGAATTATGTGATGGGACATGTCTTGGATTCCCAGGAATGGCATTTACCCTTTCTACATCTCCACTTACCCGATTTTATTACGTTACACGGTGTCATGCTCATTATCTGCGCGGTGTTCCTTTGTGTTTTGTTTGGTGTCTTTTACAGAAAAGGACCCGGGGCGCCTACGGGAATCACAAATTTGCTTGAACTTTTTGTCGTGTTTATCCGCGATGAGGTTTCCATTGCTTGTCTGGGAAAAGAGGATGGCCGTAAGATGACCCCCTTGTTTTGCACCTTCTTCTTTTTTATCTTAGGGTTAAATCTGTTGGGTCTCATTCCTCTCTTTGCCACCGCTACAGGCAATGTTAATGTGACCGGTGGTCTTGCTGCTATCGTCCTGTTTTTAATGATTCTTGGAGGCGTTTACAAAAATGGGTTCGGCGGTTTTATAAAAGCGTTTATCCCACATGGGGTCCCGTGGCCGATCCTTGTTATTGTTACACCGTTAGAATTTCTTGGGCTGTTTATAAAAGCGTTCGCGTTAATGATCCGACTTTTTGCCAATATGTTGGCAGGTCACATTGTTATTTTCTCTTTGCTAGGACTTATCGTTACGTTCGGAATCTATGCGCTACCTTCTTTAGCCCTTGCATTGGGTATTTCTCTAATGGAAATTTTCATTGCGCTTTTGCAAGCTTATATTTTTACGTTACTATCAGCTATGTTTATAGGGCAAGTCTATCATCCCGCCCACTGACTTTAGGTTAGACAAAAGCAAGAGCAAATACGTTCCTTATAACGTTGAATCTATTAACACTCTGAAGAAGAGAACTTCGTTGGTCTCTGTAATAGATCCCGTTTCAGTAAATTCGATACCTGCGGGCAAACCCGATGTAGCAACATCTGTTAAGCTATAGGCTGGATTGGGGGTAGCCCAGAGGTTACTGAGGAGGTTGTCGACAGTCTGGACACTATAGGTTATACCGTTGGAATCGGCATTTTCTATGCGATAAAATTGGAGCTTCAGCCCATTGCTATCGTTTACCAGCGAAAATAAAATGTCATGTTTTATATACACCTCCTCAACCCCAGTGACCGTCGGATCGGTTAGGCTATTATCTATAACGTCATCAATGCCTCCAGGAACAATTCCTATACTGATAAACCCTTGATTGGTAATATTGGTGAGAGTGACATCCCAGCTTGTTGCATATCCATCTGTTAAGTCAAATGGAGATGCCGTTGGCACTACCGTCTGATACAAAGTCCGTTATGTCTACACTGTCCACGGGTTCGGAGAAGGTTATTCGAAAACGCACTACCGTTCCGGTGACAGGATTTGAGTCGAGCCGTGTAATGGAAAAAACGGTTGGAACAGGGTCGATATAGATGATATCTCCGATAAAATTCCCTGTCCCTGCAACAGGTCCTGCAAGGATTGCGGCATCATCTGCTGCCTGAATCGTGTTGTTGTCTATCACATTAAGCCGCAATAACCCTGTACCTATGATGGTAGAAACCGTAACCGTAAAACTGTTTCCACTTCCCTGTACATTTATAGAATCAAACGAAACCGTTCCACCTGTATCCATTTGGAAGTCATCATCGCCAACATTTTGTACTGCTTCGGAAAACTCAACGATCCATGAAACATTTGTCGCCGTTGTAATTTCTGGTCCAACTCGGTCCATGGATATGACAACTGGTATGGTTCCTGGATTCGCGTTTGTGGTTCCTGCGGTAAAGCCGCATTGCGGAATATCATTCCAGAATGATTCGATCAATGTTCCGTTACCACCGCCCACCGTAAAATCCAGCTTTAGCGAAGCAATATGATGTTGATTGGCTCTCAAGAATTTTACACCAATAATGTTGGTGCCCCCGTCCAATGGACTTCCATTCCCAACTAATGATACAGTACTGTAATGAATGGGAGATGAGTTATCAATCGAGTCTATTCCATCAGCAAAAGCTAGCGGGAATGCAAAGGGGACATTCGTGGCGTAAACACCCACCCCACCCACATCTAATCCCATTTCTACGTTCCCTCTAGATTGGCTTCCATCTGTGGTCTGAAACCCAAAGTCTAGCGTTGCATTTCCATCAATATCGAACGCATTATTGACTCCCTGGGAAATAGATACACCGGATATACCGGGTTGCACAGCACCCCAACTAAGACCTGATTCTAAAAAAAATCCCACGAGAATAAGCGCTCCGAATGTTTTCATCTGAGTTGTTTTTAGGTGCATCATCGGATTTTCCTTTTACGTGGTGAGTGAGACACATTCACGAGATATAGTTTAAAGGGTTTCTAGACGAGTTAAACGTTGACGAATTTGATCCAACTGTTTTTCTAACTTTTCATTATCTTCTTTCAAGGTATCGATTGTTTTGTCTCTTTCTTCAATCATTTGATGTAGGCCCTGAATCGCTGAAAGGGCTACGCCGACTGTATCCAGAGGAGCGATTGAGGTTTCGTTTTTACCCAGTCCAAAGGCAGCTCGAAAGTCTTGAGCCATAGGACCCATATGCCGAACTGAGGAACTATCAAACTTAAAGTTCCATGACGAAATAGGTAGATGCAGCACCTTGGAAAGTGTCTCCACGGGATTGATCGATTTAAAATTTTCCTTGGTATCACGTTTAGAATTTTGGGTGAGTGTCCCTAGTATCGTAAGGTTGCCAGCAGAATTTAGATCGAATGTGGTGGAGGATCCAGGACCCATCTGAACACTCCCATCGGCGCCAACTTCTAATTCGTTTCCGGTCGTACCATCTTTTTGAAATAGTGAACGTATCGGTGGCCGTTTGAGCGATATTCCATCTTTTGTGCAGTGCTTGAATCATGTAGAACAATTTGTGCACCGCCTCGATTTTTTAGCTCTAGCAAAGGCCTCGACACAATGGTAGAAAAAGTATCTTCTACCAATACTTTAGCCGTGCCATCGCTCCGTTCTAGATGTAACGCTTCAGCGGGCGAGTCTGTACCCATTCCCACCTTGCCGTCAGACTGAATATCAATACTACTTGCGGGTGCACCAGACCTGATACGAAAAGGAAGAGTACTTCCACCCGTAACATCACGGATAAAAAAGTTCGCTTCATTCCCAGCCACATCCCAGGTTTGTGGGGTAAAACCAGAAGAACCGTTTTGTTCGAGACGTAACGTCGAAGTGTCGCCATCAACTACGTGCAGTTCAACAACAGGATTATCTGTGTTAATTCCTATGTCACCAGTGCTCTCTACAAAGAGTGCGTTAGCCAAAGCGCCTGCTTCGATTGTGAAAGGCGACCTCCCAGCAGTTGAATCCTCTATCCTAAAGTACGAATCGCCACCGTTCCCAGTGTCATTAATTACAATACGCCAATCGTTAGCAGGAAAACCTGCTGTAGCACTTGTATCGTCACAGTGAATCCGAAGGTTGTTTTCTTTCAATCTAAGTGTGTCGGAACCAAAAGACTCGCCATTCACGGCATCACTCCCGACAGCAAGAGAGAATTCAACAATTAAATCATCGCTAATTACTTGATCGCCCCTGCTCGTTTGTAACTGACTCATCAGCACGGAAAGGATACTTACCACTATGTACATATTTTTCATATGTCGATTCCTCTTTTTGTTATTATCCTGAATCCGTCAGACAAAATCTGACGATTTTTCATTACCTGTTGGGCTAAAGCGGGGAGCATACCCGTATTCAAACAAACAACCCCACCCCAACAGGTGTGTATATGAAACAATATAAAATAAAGACTGGCAAGGGCGAACTCAACAGCACAAGCGGAAATCATCTTTGCGGCCTGCTGCTTGAGGATCATGCTCAACGGATTCTTCCCTCCAATTTTCAACCACGCCGCTCCAATGCGATCTCTGATCGGGAGATCCTCCTTACCCAGATCGGCTTACTTTGCAACGGTCGAACCGATTTCAATGATATCGACCTGTACCGGGGTGATGAGATTTTTACGAATGCCTTTGGACTTAAAAAGGGGAGTTAAAAAGGTAGCCTCTGAGCCGGTGTTCCGATGTCGTTCCGACGACCTGCCCCCAGCCAGAACCCATGTGGGGCTACGCAAACTCAACACCGAACTTTTTTCCTCGGGCCCCTTTGGCTACATAGATGTCGAAGGGCTTGATCTTGTTCCCGTTGATATCGATGTGAGCCCTTTGGATCACTCAGGCTCTTCGAAAGAAGGCGTTTCCTACACCTAGAAGGGCCATGATGGTTACGCCCTGATATTTGCCTATGTGGGCACTCAAGGCCACATGCTTGAGTGCGAACTTCGACCCGGTAAACAACATTGTCAGTCGGGAACGACCGCGTTTATTGCCCGTAGCGTTGAAACGCTCCAAACCCTGGGCCTGGGTGGAAAATGTTTGCTTCGGCTTGATAGTGGCAACGCTGCGGCCGATAACTTCGACGCTTTTGGGGATCATTATTTTATCGTAAAGCGAAATCCTCGCCGCGAATGTCCTGAACAAATGCTGGCCCTTGCACGCCGAGTTGGAGACAAACAAGACAGTCGTGAAGGCAAGAACGTTTACACAGGCTTTTTCGATCATTTCCATCCCGGTGGTGACCAAAACCACCCTTGTGTCCCGGTGGCCTTCGAAGTGATTGAACGCACCATCGATATCGATGGTCAGAAACTTCTGGTTCCTAAACTTGAGGTGAACACCTGGTGGACGAACCTCTCTTGTCGTGCCAAGACGGTGCTAGATCTCTATCATGGACATGGCCCCAGCGAGCAGTACCATAGTGAACTCAAAAGCGATCTTGATGTTGAGCGATTGCCTTCGGGGAGACCCTGTGCCAATAAGATTATTCTGTTATGCGCCATGGTGGCCTTCAACCTATTGCGCGGTCTTGGCCAAGAGGTCATCAAACGGGCTGGGCTTGCCACGCAGAAAATCAACATCCCGCGCTGGCGAATCAAAACGGTTCTCAAAAATATCGTTTATTGCGCGGTTCGATTGGTCCGCCACTCCGGACGAATTGAACTTCACTTTGGCAAGCGTTGTCGCTGGTTTGAAGTGATACAAGATATTGCCCATTCCTTCGCATAGCCCTCCGTGCACCTTTAACAATACTCTAAGGCGACTGCCCAAGGAGGCCTACGCCCCAAAATGGCCAAATCAGAGTGAATCTGACCTGTATGCTCAAAAAATTCATCAGGGTGATACTTGCCGGTCCCAATCCGCCCAAAAGCGAGCATCTCAAGGAAAAAGTTTTCAACTTTTGAGCCCCAAAACGCCTTCCGAAGCGATAGCTGACGGATTCAGGTATATATGAGTAACTCGAACCGAACCGTCTTCTTGTTTGATAAGATAATATTGGTTCGCAGTTAAATCTTTAAAGACCGCCGTTTGACCATTTGGCCATTTTACCATAAGCGTTGCCTTTTCTATTTTCCCTAATCCAAAATGCTGCTGTTTGGGATGGACTGATTGATATCCAATACTACCGTGAACCTCGCGCCAAATTTGATGATCGTTATCCATCATTAAAATGAGTCGTGCACCTATGGCATCGCGATTTACGCCTTGGGAAGGATCGCCCATTAGTTCTATTTTTAACCAGTTGCGATTAAATTGTTCAGCATTATTTCGGTAGATAACCGCTGCTTCATGGTAATTGTTTAACGCAATATCTAAATCGCCATCCAAATCATAATCAAAGTAAGCAGCACTGGGAGAATTGCCTAATAAATCGGTTCCGCTATGTTCGGAAACATTACGCAACACGCCCTTTTCGTTCACAAACAAAACGTTTGATTCTTTGATGCTTACAGGAATGTACACATTCCGCTTTTTGTTTTCTCGCGGATCGGTGTAATAGGGATTTTCACTTCCATACACATTAAACTCGTTCATACCATTGAGAACATAGAGATCGTCATCGCTATCATTATCCATATCGAAAAAGTCTGCATCCCAAGCCCATCCCGTGGAGGAATACCCTCTTCCAACCGCTTTACTCATTACATAGCGAATCCCTTTATCGGACTGAGATTCGGAGAGAAACAGATCATTGGCTTCTAGGACCCGCATCTGGGCCAACTTTTTCGCATCAAATTTGATGACGGTGTCTTTAGTGGGAAGAACATATTTTTCGTCTTTATTCATGGTTACGATATTGGATATGTAAAAATCCGGCAACTGATCACGATTTAGATCGGCCATACTAATACTCATGGTATAGGAAGGCTTATGGGTCCCGATCTGCTTTGAAATATCTTTAAAGGTTCCATCTTTCTGATTTTGGTAATAGGCGTTTACCCCAAAATCGTTACCCACAATCAAATCTTGCCACCCATCTCCATCCATATCGCTATGGGTCACCGCTTGTCCCCATCCTGTATTATCGACGCCACTGCCTGTTGTTACATTTTGGAAATGAATCTGTCCGACATTTTTGAAAAGTTGATTGGGTAATCCATTGGTATTACGACGTTCCAAGGTGGGTAATTTCCCATGAGGATAATCGCCAAAATACGTGATATAAATATCTAGCAGGCCATCGTTGTTAAAATCGAAGGTTGTGGCAGGTCCTCCGACTAATCCTTTACCGCCCAGCCCCGCCTGTTCGGTTATATCTTTAAATCTACCTTGACCTAAATTCCGATACAACCGGTGGGGATCATTGACATAGGAAATGAAAATGTCTTGAAGACCGTCATTATCAAAATCAGCGATTAAGAGTTGACGAGGTTCCCCATAACGCTGACTTGTTGAGCGGACTCCATCTAATCCTGCCTTTTTGGTGATATCCTGGATCCGTCAGTTAAACGTGGGTTTTGTGCACGAACCATTTGGGCCAAAAGGAATTACAAAAAAGCCTCGACGCACCCAGCGGGTGCGCCTGCGTTTTTTTGCAACCTTTTGCCTCCAAAGCATTCGCACAGAAATCCCACGTTTAACTGACGGATCCAGGGATATCTATAAAGTTCCCGTTTCTGGTATTTTTGAACAATTTATTTCCTACGCCCCCTAGGAGTAAGATATCTGTCAAGCCATCGTTATCGATATCTTCAGCAGCTATACCAGCACCCCCAAATGCTGGTGGGATGGTAATAACTCCAGTATGTGCATCTTTTTTTAGGTATGTACGTAGAAGTCGATTTAGCCAATCGGATGAACGATGCATGAAATGTAGTTGGACATGTGTCGTAATATCCGTAAATAAGGTATCTCCCTTTTTCACTGTAAGCTGAGTTGAACTTGAGCATAACAGAGACTTTTTTGGCTGTTTAGCGGGTTGTTGATGGTGTTGATTGATCTTCTTTTGAATGTGGCGTAGAGCTAAATCCATATGATCGGGATGAATTCGTTTCGCCCCTTTTTCTTTACCGATGTTGCTTGTAACCCTTAACACTAGAACGCCGAACTGAGCAATTTGCTCAACTAATAATTCGGCCGCGAATGGATCGAGTTCCAAGTGGGCTTTGAAATCCGGGCTTTCGACGGCATATTGAAGATATCGCCAATGGATTCCACTATCTCGAAGAGCATCCATATCGTACGACTCAATAATGACTTGATCTCCGGGATTAAGATTAGGAAAGAAAATGGCATCTTCATGTTCATTGATGATGTGAGGGATAAATTTTTTTGTATATTCCTGAACATCTCCCATATCTATAAAAGAGTGAGCGTTTTTTTGGGCCACCTGTTCAGCGCCTTGATATAAATCCTGGGCAAAATCGATTAAACATTGCGCAAAGAGATTTTTAAATGTACGTCCTTGTTCAGGATCAGATGGCCATCGGTTACGTACATAATAAACCTGTAAATTGCGTATGAAAAGTTCGTTACTGATTTTATTGTACACTTCATAGAAAGCCACTTTTTGATCGATAATAGCTTTTAACATCTTGAGAGGATGTGATAGGGGGGTAACCTGTTTTGCAGGGGATTCATATTTGTCCGCTTTTTGTATGCTTGAAGAAAGTGGTAGAGAGAGTTTCAATTCTTTGTATGCATGCTCGAGATGTTTTACCTTCAGTTGGTATTCATTAGCTAAGCGAGCATGGCGATCGGCACTTTTCAATAGAGTCAGTGTTAAAAGGTCTGTTGCTTGTTTGATGTAGTCGATACTTACAGGGGTAAGTGGGAGCATTGTTTGTTTACTAAAGAATAGCTCTTGCTGAATAGCTAACAAAGCATGCAGAGAATAGGCTATACTGGAATACTGTCAATAATCGTGAAAATCGATTTGAAGAGTATGTGTCCCAACCTTCACCTGCCAATGGCCATCATCATCTTGCTTATAAAGAAGCAGTTGGGCTATTGCAGCCTTTACATACAGAGGGGTTACTTTTTTTTGACCGGCTTGAAAAGCTTTATCGGAGGCGGTGTACCAGATGAATTCTACACATTGTTTCTGAATCTGATTTTTATAGTCTCTCGTTGCCTCGTCTAGAGGTGCTCCGTACATAAAATTTCTAACCGAGAAGTGGTGGCAAAGCATTTAGGTTCGTGTGCTCCTTCCAGGACTTTTATTTGATGGATAATAGCGTCTAAACTATACGCGTGTTCTGCGGATAGAGAAAGGGGCCATAAAGAAATGATCCACCCTATTAATAGTAGACAAAAAAAAATCATTTTTCTTGTCGAAAAGAATATGGTATTGCTCTTGCTTTAGTCAAATGTGTAATAGAGACATGTCATTGAACGCATTGATTTTACAGATTGCAAAAAAAAGTTGCAGACCATCACGCAATAGATTAGAAGTGTCGGTCACGTTTAGTAGACATGGCTATAGCCAGGGAATCAATAATCCATAAGACAATTAAAGAAAGGGAAAAAAAATGGTAGGAAGTATTGCAGCAATTGGAGCCGGACTCGTAACCATCGGCGCCGCACTCGGTATTGGTAAACTGGCCGCTTCTGCATTAGAAAGCATTGCACGACAACCAGAAGCAACCGCTAAGATACAAACGAATATGCTTATTGCCGCAGCGTTGATTGAAGGCGTAGCCCTCTTTTGCGCGGTGATTTGTTTGCTCGGAAACGGTTGATTTAAAACGTTCTCAACGACTTTGAAAGGAACGCATGGCAGGAGATCAACAGCATACAACCGCTACCCTAGCCCACACCCATCAACAGCATGATATCTCTCATGAGAGACCCGGGGTTGTCGACCCGTCTGGACCTATGGTTCTATGGACGTGGGTGACCTTCGGTCTTATGGCGTGGGTTTTATATAAGTTTGCTTGGAAACCGATTCTTGCTGGTCTTGATAAACGCGAAACCGATATTCAAAAATCCATTGAAGATGCCGAAGAGATCACTCGTAAACTCGCAGAAATCAAAGGGACACAAGATTCAATGATCGCTGAAGCCGACGAAAAGGCCAAAGAACTTGTGGACCAATCTCGTAAAGCAGCAATAGAAGCGGCCCGTGTTATTGAGAAAAAGGCTAAAGACGGATCGCACATCATACTCGAAAATGCGCAGCGAGAAATCAAGGCTGCTCAAGAAAAAGCAGAGGCTTCGCTAAGAAAAGAAAGTGTGGATCTGGCCATTTCTTTAGCGGGGAAAATTTTAGATGAAAATCTAGATACGGAAAAGCAACAGGCCTTAGCAAACCGGTTGATTAAGAATTTATAGACATGGGAACATCTAAGGTAATAAAAAGATATGCACGCGCTTTATTTAATCTGGCGCGCGAGACCGATCACCTGGAAACGGTTCAGCGTGATTTGCACGGAATCCAATCTTTACTGGCAGAGACCCCTTTGTTTGCAAACTTTATGGAATACCCTCTCATCCCAACAGAACAACGTATACGTATTTTACGCGAATTATTCGGGAAAAAAATTCATCAGATTACGTTTAACTTTCTGCTTCTGCTCGAAGAAAAACGGCGTCTTGGATTGCTTTCATCAATCGCCGATTTTTTCGAAAATCTTTACTATCAATTAAAGGGGATCTTGAAGGTTCAGATAACCGTGGCCGCTAGTTTTCCAGACGCCCAAATCGCCTCCATTAGAGACAAACTAAAGTCACTTTTAAACAAAAATATTGAACCGGTCATCGCTGAAAACCCAGCCTTTATTGGTGGATTTAAAGTCAAAGTGGCCGATATGATATATGATACCAGCCTCTCAACACAGCTTGAGACGTTCAGACAAAAATTGATTAGCGCATAAAAAAGGAAGCAACATGGCTATAGACCTCAAACCTGAAGAAATTTCCGCCATTCTAAAAAAACAATTGGCTGGCTTCAACATGAAATTAGAGTCCTACGAAGTGGGGACCGTCTTAAACGTGGGCGATGGCATTGCGCGTGTACATGGACTCGCAAACGTAATGGCCGGAGAGCTGGTAGAATTTCCGGGCGGCCTAAAAGGTATGGCGCTAAACTTAGAAGAAGATAACGTGGGTATCGCTATTTTTGGAGAAGATACTCATATCAAAGAAGGCGATGAAGTGAAACGCACACAGACCATTGCCTCCGTGCCTGTTGGAGGAGCCCTTAAAGGGCGCATTGTAGATGCCTTAGGAAATGCGATTGATGGAAACGCACCGATTCCCACAGACGAAATGCGACAGATCGAAACAAAGGCGCCCGGGATTATTGAACGTCAAAATGTCAAAGAACCCATGCAAACCGGGCTTAAGGTTATTGATGCGCTTACCCCTATTGGTCGAGGCCAACGCGAACTAATTATTGGCGATCGTAAAACAGGAAAAACGGCACTAGCCATTGACACCATTATTAATCAGCGTGGCGAAGATGTGATGTGTTTTTATGTGGCCATTGGTCAGAAACGATCAACCGTTGTAAACGTTTATGAAACCCTCAAACGATACGGTGCGATGGGATACACCACGATTATTGCAGCCACCGCTTCCGATCCTGCGCCCATGCAGTTCCTCGCCCCTTATTCGGGGTGTGCAATGGCTGAATATTATAGGGATAGCGGACGCCATGCTCTTATTATTTACGATGATTTAACCAAACAAGCTCAGGCGTATCGTCAGCTTTCTTTGCTATTACGTCGCCCACCTGGGCGTGAAGCATTTCCGGGCGATATTTTCTATCTGCATAGCCGATTGTTGGAACGGGCCGCCAAAATGAACGATGCAAAGGGCGGAGGGAGCCTTACAGCATTACCCGTCATTGAAACGCAGGCAAACGATGTTTCTGCGTACATTCCCACCAATGTCATTTCTATTACAGACGGACAAATATTCTTAGAATCGGATCTCTTTAATTCCGGTCAGCGTCCTGCTATTAACCCCGGGATCTCCGTTTCCCGCGTAGGGGGAGATGCTCAAATTAAAGCCATGAAGCAAACCGCAGGATCCTTACGCCTGGATCTCGCTCAATATCGTGAATTAGCAGCGTTTTCGCAGTTTGCTTCTGACCTCGATACCGCAACAAGAAATCAGTTAGAACGCGGAGAACGGTTGATGGAAATCATCAAACAAGGTGTCAACGTTCCCATGTCCGTGTCCAAACAAGTCGTTATCATCTATGCGGGGACACAGGGATATCTTGACCACATTCCCGTTGACCAAGTCCAAGCATTTGAAACGCATGTACATGAAGCCCTAGATTCAACATATGCCGACTTTGTTAGGTTATTTAATAAAGAAAAAGAACTAGACGACGAAGTAAAAGAAAAGCTCGAAAAGCTCTTAAACGAATGTAAGCGAACGTTTGGGAGCTAGTTATTGGTTGTTGGGGAAATTTTTCCCTACATCTTGAACGCTGAACCTTTTTTGTTATGCCAAGTTTAAAAGAATTTGATGTCAAATTAGCGAGTCTTAAAAACACGCGCAAAATGACCAAGACCATGCAAATGGTTTCAGCCAGTAAGCTACGTCGCGCTCAAGAAGCGCAAAAGAATGCGAGTCGGTTTGCCGGCAGAATTCAAGCACTCACGTCAAAGCTAGCCGCATCAATAGAATCCGCTTCTCACCCACTGTTGACACGTCGACAGCCCGTCAGAAACGTTCTCATCATTGTTTTTAGTTCAGACAAAGGACTTTGTGCGGGTTTCAACAATAATCTATCTAAGTTTGTATCCACATGGATCGACGAGCATCCATCGCAGTTTGGCGCCATTGATCTAAGCTTTTGTGGACGCCGCGGATTTTCGTTTTTTAAAAATAGAGCGTCTATTAAAGACCATTATGAAGACGTAACCAACAAGCCTGACTTTGGGTCTGCCTATAAAATTGCCCAAGATATAACGGCCTTATTTTTAGAAAACAACTACGATGAAATATATATCGCCTATAACGTGTTCAAAAATGCATTAACCCAAACTCCCACCCTTAAACAGATCCTTCCCGTAGAACCTCAAATCATTGAAGGAGGAACGGCCTTATCTCACTCTTATATTTTTGAACCTACGGCAAAAGAAATTCTTGAAGACCTTCTTCCAAAATCCGTAACGTTTCAACTTCATTACACCTTGCTTGAAAATGCGGCAGGTGAACATGGCGCGCGAATGACCGCTATGGATAATGCAACGAATAATGCGAACAAAATGATCGACCATTATACGTTATTACGGAATCGTGCACGACAAGCGGCCATTACAACAGAGATGATTGAAATCGTATCTGGAGCCGAGGCCTTAAGATGAAGAAGGGAGTGATGGAGTGATGTATAAGAGTAAAAACCAATTTAAGACCATAAACAACCTAGCTTGTAGATTTAAAGACGGCTTAACCAAATGCTACGATTTTCGAGATTCGTAGGCAAAACAATCTTTAGTGAAACCTCTATATATTAGCTTAAAAGGAGAACGTATATGACTACCGTAATAGACACAGAACTTTCAACCGGCCACGTCACCCAGGTAACAGGCGCCGTTGTCAACGTTGAATTCCCTGAGGGTGGACTCCCGAACATCTACTCCGCCCTGAAGGTGACCAACGCAAGTATTAACGATCAAAAGCACAATCTAACGCTTGAAGTGGCACAACATCTTGGTGATAACACTGTTCGAACAATTGCGCTGGACACAACCGATGGTCTTGTGCGTGGAACAGAAGTGTTAAACACAGGCGATGTGATTAAAATGCCTGTTGGCGAACCAACTCTAGGTCGAGTTATGAATCTTTTGGGCGCCCCTATTGACGATGCCGGCCCTATTCAAACAAACGATTACCTGCCCATTCATCGCGAAGCGCCTCCTTTTGACCAACAGTCCGTTGAGGAAGCCGTACTGGCTATAGGTATTAAGGTTGTTGACCTGCTCGCGCCTTACAAAAAAGGAGGGAAGATTGGATTATTTGGGGGTGCCGGTGTTGGCAAAACTGTATTGATTCAAGAACTCATTCATAACATCGCAACCGAACACGGGGGCTACTCTGTTTTTGCAGGGGTCGGTGAACGAACCCGTGAAGGAACCGCCCTTTTCGATGAAATGAAGGAAAGTGGAGTTATTGACAAAACGGCAATGATCTTTGGACAAATGAATGAGCCACCCGGAGCAAGAGCACGTGTATCACTTTCCGCATTAACGGTTGCTGAACATTTTCGAGATGCCATGCACCAGGATGTTCTTCTTTTTATTGATAATATCTTTCGGTTTACCCAGGCTGGTTCTGAGATGTCGGCCCTCTTAGGAAGGATTCCCTCTGCCGTAGGTTACCAACCCACATTGGGAACAGATATGGGCAAACTCCAAGAGCGCATTACGTCTACAAAGGCTGGATCCATTACATCGATCCAGGCCATTTATGTCCCCGCAGATGATTATACCGACCCTGCCCCAGCCACCACCTTTGCCCACTTAGACGCGACTACAGAGTTGTCTCGTCCCATTGCCGAATTAGGCATTTACCCGGCCGTAGATCCTCTAACATCGTCCTCAACAATTCTGAGCCCACAAACCGTTGGACAAGAACATTATGATGTGGCTCGGGGTGTCCAAGAAATTCTCCAACGTTATAAAGAACTACAAGACATTATCGCCATTCTAGGGATGGACGAGCTTTCTGAAGAGGATCGTTGCACCGTGAATCGTGCACGAAAAATTCAGAAATTTTTGTCTCAACCATTTAATGTGGCATCACAATTTACAGGGATGAAAGGTGTTTATGTCGAGTTAGAAGACACCATCCGATCTTTCAAAGAAGTGCTAGACGGTAAACATGACGATATTTCTGAGCAAGCATTTTATATGGTCGGAAATATTGAAAGCGCCCTTGAAAAAGCAAAACAACTAGAACAGTAGAATCCTATGTCTTCATTTAAACTAACCATTATCACGCCTGAAGGTACGGCATTTGAAAATGAAGTTGAATCTCTTGTTGCACCCGGAAGCCAGGGTTTTTTCGGCATTCTTGCTCATCACGCACCCATGGTTGCAAATCTGAAATTGGGGACTTTAACCTTAACTCAAGGCGGACAAGCAAAATACTTTGTCATTGGAAACGGGGTTTTGGAGGTTTCAGATAATGAAGTGTCAATCCTTGCTGGACAAGCGCATCTCGCTCATTCTTTCGAAGAAGCTCAAGAAACGACAAAAACAACAGAAGAGGTATTTTAATGGTTGAAAAGATCTGCATTTGGGTTCATGTGCTTACGATGATAGGTGCTTTTGGAGGACTTCTACATATTCAAGTCGGGTTGCCTGTTACCGCGAAGAATTCTTTTGAGGGTTCGGGAAAAGCTACACGTTTTTCCATACTCCTAATATCTATCGGGTTCGTTTTAGGATTCATACTATACTATGTAAACATCAAGACTGCTGCTGAGCTCGCGGTGCCCTTGTCATCTCGTTTTCATATGCTTATCGGAATAAAACTTATTCTGTTGTTTATGGCGACGGCTTTTTTAGGAATCGGCACAAAGAAATTGCGTCAAGAAAATGGACGGACAGCTAACACGTTCCGCGTTGCAGCGATAATAACTCTTGCGATGGCAGCTTACCTGGGCGTATCGCTGTGAAGAGAAGAATATTCGAGCAGTGGAGTGGCGGAGGGTTGGATGAAAGAGTTTCTTACTTCCCAGCACTTCAAACCTTCCATACTCCCATATCATCTTAAATTCCATGCTGGAAAAGTTAAAACAAAGATGGGGCGTTGATCGTCACTGGCAAATAGTTGTTATCCTGCTAGTCTTTTCACTGGCGGGATCAAGTATACTTTATGTGAAAGGATTTGTTTATGAGGCTTTGCATCTCTCCCCCAATACGAGTCTCTGGTTAAAAATACCCCTCTTTTTTTTCGTCTACCAAATTCTTTTATTGTTTTATGGAACGTTGCTAGGACAATTTCGATTCTTTTGGGAAAAAGAAAAAAAGCTGTTTGGTTTTTTGATCAAGCCGTTGCAGAGAAAAAAACGTCCCTTCAACCGATCGGCGCCTTGTCCAAGGCCATGATCTGGGTTTATGAAGGAGATCTTTGTCCTATATGAACCGTGTTCCGTTTCTTTGCTAATTCCATCTGAAGCTGCCGACTTTCCATGCGGGAACGCTTATCTTCTGTCAACGAGTCAAAGCAGTGAGGACAAGAGACGCCCAGCTGATGTTTCGACGAAACCATATGTTCTGAGTCAACAGGATGTCGGCACGGATGGCATAGTTCATAAGACCCTTTTTCGAGTCTATGATCAACAGAAACGCGGTTATCAAAGACAAAACATTCCCCTTCCCAACAGCTCTTTTCTTCTGGAACTTTTTCGAGGTATTTAAGAATGCCCCCCTGGAGCTGAAATACATGTTCGAATCCTTCTTTGCGCAAAAAAGCCGATGCTTTTTCATACCGTATACCACCGGTACAAAACATCGCAATTTTTTTGTGTTTCTGGGGTTCAAGTTGTTGGTGAACATAGCCAGGCCATTCTCGAAACGACCGGGTGGTGGGTGATTTGGCATTTTCGAATGTGCCAATGTCTATCTCGTATTCATTTCGAACATCCAAAAAGAAAACATCTGGATCTTTAATCAGGTCGTTCCATTCTTCTGGTTTTACGTACATACCTCCTTTGTTTTGCGGGTTAATACCGGAGACACCCATGGTCACGATCTCTTTTTTTAAACGCACTTTCATACGGTTGAAAGGCATAAAATCAACATATGATTTCTTATACTCGAGGTCCGTCAGGAAGAACTCACGGCACAGATAGTCATGCATAGCGTCAATGCCTTTCTCCGTACCTGCAACAGTTCCATTAAAGCCTTCCTTTGACAAAAGAATGGTGCCTTTCATCGTGTGCTCCACGCAAAAGGACTGCAAAGAATCCTTTTTTGCTCGAACATCTAAAAGGGGCATAAATTTATAAAATGTAGATACAAGAGTTTGATTCATACGAGTCTCGATACGCTGCATTTCTTTCTATACGGATATTTACGAGAGCTATTTATCACTATACAATATGATCTCAAAAAAAAACTATACTAGATATTGGATTCTAAACCCAGGCGGATCAACCTGAATCGAAATTTTCAGTCCGAAATAGGAACATCGAATGTTAGCAAACATTTTTTTAGCAGGAATAGGTGGATTTATAGGGTCAACGTTTCGCTACGTACTCAGCGCCTGTATACAAAACATGTCTAGCCCGTCATCACTGCCCTATGGGACATTAGGCGTGAATATATCAGGTTGCCTGGTTATCGGATTTTTGGGCGGATACATTGAACACCGAGATTTTTTGAGTCCCGAGATACGAACCTTTCTCCTGGTCGGCGTTTTAGGCGGTTTCACAACCTTTTCAACATTTGGTTATGGGCAACTGGTTATAGCCTTTTCCAATGTCATGTTACAGATACTGCTTGGACTCGGCGCTGTGTGGGTTGGCTATATGTTGTCAGATTTGCCGTGAATACCTATAAAAAATGTCTGTGGTTTGCTGGAATTTTAATCGTCCTTCTGCTCTCATTGTTTTTTGGCATTGAAGCGCTAGATCTACCTTTTCTATCCAGCGCTTCAACATGGATTCCCGAACGAAATTTTATATCCGGAATCATTGTCAATTGTCTTATTAACGATCGACGTTTTTTTACCCATTCCCTCCAGCCTTGTTATGGCAAGAAACGGTGCCATTTTTGGTGTAGTGTCGGGTTCGTTACTTTCTTTGACCGGCAATATGTTGGGCGGTCTAGTCGAGTATATGGTCGGGAGATATTGCCAGCCTCTACTGAACAAAGTAATCCATGAAAAAGAGCAACTACAGGCACAGCGTTTTATGAAGCGCTGGGGCATGTTCTCTGTTGTGATCTCGAGACCGATTCCACTATTAGCGGAAACGGTTGTGATATGTGCTGGAGTGACTCAACTTAATATTAAAAATTTTTTGGCAAGTTTATTTGTGGGCTCGATATCCATTTGTTTTGTTTACGCCATAACAGGAGCCTATGCCACGACATTAAAAGCCGGGCTTATAAGTTTCGTTGTTGTGATACTTCTTTCTCTAGTCTTTTGGTATATCCGCCCCAAAAATATTCTTAATGGGTAAACATTGCAATTTATGAAACCGTTCATTAGTCTCGCACCAAACTTTGCGGGGCCTGTAGCTCAGTTGGTCAGAGCGACGGACTCATAATCCGTTGGTCGCAGGTTCGAGTCCTGCCGGGCCCACCAACCTTAACCCTATGCCAATTATGCTATTACAACTACTTTGGCATCCAGATAGCTCCTCTCGGGTTTACCCTTGCCTTCAGCTAATAGTTATCGTTTAATTTATTGGATCGGTGATTCTCCTATAAGGGCCCACCCTCTCAGTTTACGAACATGCGGAGCGTACACAGAGCCTTTGAGGCGACTTTCTAAAGGCTAACGCCTCAAAACACCTGTCCTGTTTACAAATCAGTAATAGGTCTATAATTTGGATATGAAAAAAATTGTAATAATTGGCGGAGGCTTTGCAGGATTAAATGCTGCAAAATTTTTTGGAAATGCTGAAGGAATTAGAGTAACCCTCATAGACGGAAGAAACTATCATTTATTTCAACCCTTGCTTTACCAGGTCGCAATGGCGGCTCTTAGTCCTGCGGAAATTGCTTCACCCATCAGAAGTATTTTGTCTCATTATTCAAATATAGAGGTCAAACAAGGCTATGTTCGAGAAATTGATAAAGCAAAAAATATTATTACAACAGAAATGCATGAATACACGTTTGACTATCTAATTTTAGCTTGTGGAGCCCAACATTCATATTTCGGAAACAAAAAATGGGAGCAACATGCTCCCGGGTTAAAAACGATTGAACAAGCAACAGAAATTCGGAGGCGTGTTCTATCATCATTTGAAAAAGCCGAGATTGAAAAAGATAGAAATAAACAAAAAAAGTATTTAACCTTTGTTATTGTGGGTGGAGGACCAACCGGCGTTGAATTAGCAGGCGCAATTGGCGAAATGAGCAGATTTACTTTAGCAAAGGACTTCAGGGAAATTGATCCAAAACTCACTAGAATCATTTTAGTTGAAAGGGGTCCGAGAACTTTATGTTCATTATGAGAGATTTAGAGAAACTCGGAGTTCAGGTATGGACTTCAAGTAGTGTAACTCATGTTGACCAAACCGGTGTCGAAATAGGTCATGAAAAAATTGAAGCCAACACCGTTTTGTGGGCGGCGGGAGTTAGAGCGTCTACTTTAGGGAAAAAACTAGTAACAGACATCGACGCCCTTGGAAGAGTCATGGTTGAACCTGACTTAAGTATAACAGGGTCTCCCCATATTTTTGTCGCTGGTGACCAATCCAACTTTTCACATCAAAACCCTTACATACATGCTGGTTTGGCTCAAGTGCTGTTCGACGGCAATCAAAGATACGATGTGCGGTTTTCGTGTTTACCCTGTGGAAAAGACCATAAAGGTCCTTCAAAAATATCGGATTGGACAACGGATGGATTTTGATACAGATATCGCCGTACGATTGTTTTGGGAGGGCATACGACCTATTAATCTTAAGACGAATGTGATCTATCACCCGCATGGTGTTTCCCACTTCAGAATGATTCGAGATAACCTTTGGATAACCTGGGTGCACACCCGATTATTGGCCGGAATGGTGGCTCGAATGCCAAAACTCCTGTATATCCTGGATCCGTCAGTTAAACGTGGGATTTCTGTGCGAATGCTTTGGAGGCAAAAGGTTGCAAAAAAACGCAGGCGCACCCGCTGGGTGCGTCGAGGCTTTTTTGTAATTCCTTTTGGCCCAAATGGTTCGTGCAGAAAATCGCGTTTAACTGACAGATCCAGGTATATGAGAAATGAATAAAAGAGGTTCTAAAAACCATTGGTCTGAACAAGAAGAACGCGGTTCGTATTGGGCACTGCGGTGTATGCTCCTGCTCTATCGGTTCGGCGGGAAATAGTTGTGCCGAACACTGGTATACCCCATCACGATCTACTCTTTTTTGACAAGCAAAAAAGAGCGTGCCGCTTCCCGGAAATACCTCCACCGATGCTACGCGTTCTCTTCAGATAAATCCACCTTTAGCAGACCTCCAGGAACGATTCACGGTAAGCGTCCAACCGGCGACCCCATAGACAGGGTGACTGTCAGATCAAGTCGCGAGGACTACATCTGATGATTTCAGGAACTTGTTGAATGGCCTCAGGAACTTTACCTGGATTCTTGCCACCTGCCTGTGCTTTATGAGGCTGGCCGCCCCCACCCCCCTCCGCAATTTTAGCGACTTTCCCAATTAAGTTCCCGGCATGAAAACCTGTTTTGACTAAATCATCTGTTACGGTGGCTACAAAATGGGCTTTACTGTTTGTTCCGCTTCCTAACACAACGATCCCCGACAAAATTTTTTGACGTAAGGCGTCCATGATCTTTCTTAATCCATCCATAGACTGACCCTGGACAACTCCGGACACTACACAAATCCCGTTTACATCTTGCTGCGTATCAAACAGTTTTTGAACATCTTCCTGTGCTGATTCCGTAGATTTTTGTTTAAGCGCTTTTTCTAATCTTTTGTTTTGATCAACCAAGCTGTCAATTCGCTGCACTAATTCATCGGGACGCACACTAAAACGCTGAGTGATTTGTTGGAGTATATTGTTTTGTTCTTGGTTCCATTGGTAAGCAGCTAACCCACACACCGCTTCAATGCGGCGAACACCCGATGCCACTGAACTTTCGGAAATAATTTGAAAGGACCCTAATTCGCCCGTCTGCTGAACATGAGTCCCGCCACATAATTCTCGGCTATAACCGCCAATATCAACGACACGCACTACATCTCCATATTTCTCGTTAAAGATAGCTGTAATCCCTGACCCCGACACGTCTTTAAAAAGCATTTCAGAGGTGGAGACGATATTGTCCTGCATGACCCAGTTGTTAACACGCTCCTCAATCATTCTGATTTTGTCTTCTGGAATAGGCTCATAATGGGTAAAATCAAAACGCAGCCGATCCGGGGTGACCAGGGAACCTGCCTGCTTTATCGTATGGTTTATCAACTCACGCAAAGCAGCATTTAAGAGATGGGTCGCCGTATGATGACGCGCCAGGTTTATTCTTCGATCGCCATCTACACATGCTGAGATGGTATCTCTTTTATTCAGGTCACCTTGCACAACACGACCAATATGCAAAACAATCCCTTGAACCAGACGTTGTGTATCCCACACTTCAAATTCTCCCTGCGAACCGTGTAGTATTCCTTTATCTCCTAACTGCCCTCCTGATTCTGAATAGAAAGGCGTATCCTGGAGAATCATAGAGGCTTCTTGGTTTTCAGAAATTTTGTCGAATTCTTTTCCTGCCACTAACATGGAGACTATTTTTGTTTCTGCCTGAAGCGATTGATAGCCCATGAAATTAGACTGTACCCCTTGCTTGATCAGATCGGATATACGCTCTGCGTCTTGTTTTATCATCTCTTTTTTCCGTGCACCACGTGCACGTTCTTTTTGTTTCTCCATGCGTGTGTTAAATTGTGTTTCATCAACGTGCATTTCCTTTTCAGCCGCCATAAGGACTGTTAAGTCGAGAGGAAACCCGTAGGTATCATATAAGGTAAAAGCTCGGTCACCCGGAAAAACCTTTGCTTTATGCTCCTTTAAATTTTGAATGACTTCATCAAATAAATGTATGCCTCGGTCTAACGTACTTGCAAAACTTTCTTCTTCTGCTTTTAGGGTTCTTATGATGGTTTCTCGCTGCTGGGTTAGTTCAGGGAAAAGGTCGGACATGCTCTTCTCTAAAAGGGGGAAAAGATCGGACATAAAAGATTTGTTCAGCCCTATTTTACGACCATAACGAACGCTACGACGCAGCAACCGCCTTAACACATAGCCTCGCCCTTCATTTGACGGGAGGACGCCATCGGCTATGGCAAAAGATAAAGCACGTATATGATCCACTATCACTCTCATGGCAATGGCGGATTCACCTTGATATTCAAGATCGGTCATTTCTTTTAGAACGTCTATAAGAGGCATGAATAGATCGGTGTCGTAGTTAGACTTTCTCCCCTGTAATACCGCAACGATCCGTTCAAAACCCATTCCTGTATCGACATGCTTGTCCTTGAGGTCTTCAAGCGTTCCATCACTTCTACGATTGTGTTGAATAAATACTAGGTTCCATAATTCAATAACTTCGGGATGTCCGGCATTCACCAGTTTCCCTCCACTCCCATCTAGTGTAAGATCAACATGAACTTCGGAACACGGACCACAAGGCCCAGTATCTCCCATTTCCCAAAAATTATCTTTATTACCAAAACGAAGCACATGATCGGGTTCGACATCAGTTACTTCCTTCCAAAGCGTTTCTGCTTCATCATCTGAATAGTAGACCGTAGCCCATAGGCGATTTTTTGGAAGTCCCCAAACATCTGTTAACAATTCCCATGCCCAGGCAATGGCTTCGCGTTTGTAGTAGTCACCAAAGGACCAATTACCGAGCATCTCAAAAAAGGTATGGTGGTACGTATCAACACCGACTTCTTCTAAATCGTTATGTTTTCCGCTAACCCGTATACATTTCTGGGTGTTGGCGACTCGTTTAGAGGTGCTTTTGCGAGCGCCCAGAAAGATATCTTTAAAGGGATTCATACCCGCGTTAGTAAAAAGCAAGGTAGGATCTGTTGGCAGGACGACAGGCGCACTAGGAACAATTTCGTGACCTTTGTCTTTAAAAAAATCGAGAAATGATTGGCGGATTTGGGATGAAGAACGCATTCAAGACTCTTGGTTAAGATCAAATAACCATTAACAAATAACGAATACCCCGCTCATGATTTCTCTTCTACTTTCTCCTTCACTTTACCAAGCAGTAACTTGGTTAGTTCAGAGTCCTTTTTCAGATTGTCGCGAGCGGCATCTCGTCCTTGGCCTAGCTGTTCTCCATCCATGGAGAGCCAGGACCCACGTTTTTCAATCAACCCGTATTGAATGGCCACATCAATGATCGAGCCTTCCCAGGATATTCCTTCCGCATAGAGGATATCAAATTCTGCCTCGGTAAAAGGTGGCGCTACTTTGTTTTTTACCACTTTGACTTTGGTTCGATTGCCAATCGCTCGGCCTGTTGAGTCTTTATGGGTGGCAATACGTCGAATATCCATGCGTACAGAAGAATAGAACTTTAAGGCACGTCCACCGGGTGTTGTTTCCGGGCTCCCAAACATCACACCTATTTTTTCTCTGATCTGATTAGTAAACAAGCAAGAGGTTTTAGATTTATTGATGATGGAAGTCAATTTGCGAAGTGCTTGAGACATGAGTCGAGCCTGTAAACCGACATGAGAATCACCCATGGCCCCTTCAAGTTCTGCACGAGGCGCTAATGCGGCTACAGAATCTATCACGACAATATCCAACGCATTACTCCTCACCAAAGAATCTGCGATATTCAATGCTTCTTCACCGGAGTCAGGTTGTGACACCAAAAGTTCGTCAAGATTCACGCCTATTTTTTTAGCATATTGAGGATCGAGCGCATGTTCTGCATCAATAAATGCTGCCATGCCCCCTGCCTTTTGGGCATTGGCAATAATATGAAGCATCAGCGTTGTTTTTCCAGACGATTCAGGCCCGTAAATCTCGATGACTCTCCCTCGAGGAACCCCTCCAATGCCTAATGCCAGGTCTAAGGTTAACGCCCCAGTTGATATGGAAGGAATGCTTACCTTGGTATCTTCATCGCCTAGACGCATAATTGCGCCATCCCCATATTCCTTCTGAATTTGGGCTAGGACTGCATTTAAATCGGATGAACCCTCTTTCTTTGATGCCCCTGCTTTCGTTGATTTAGCGGCCATTGGTGTTTATTCCTAATTAGATCTGATACATGTTGAGTTGGGACCTATTCTTAGCGGACACTCATGAAGATGTCAATATTTCCAACATTGAATTCATAATTTTCAAATTAAGATGATAGGGGTAGGGACGTCGCTATAGATCACCTCTTCGAGCTGTTCCTCTAGCTCTTTCAGATTCATTTTTTGCGACATTTTATTTTACAATCCACCTTTTCGTATGCCGGATGTTTAATACGATCAAGGTCCTCAAAACCTTATGAAGTTGAGGGCAGCTGATAATTATCGAGGTATTCTGTAGCAGCTCTTTTGCCGGATTTATATAGCGTATTATAATCTTCACTCCCAGCCTTCATACTGAAATTGAGTGGAGACAGACCACAGTCCCTTATTAATACGGTGCGAAGCTGGGATGTCTCTGAAGTTTGAAAGGCAAAAGCCTGCGTATTCATCATGGCTTTAATCAAGTTTTCTAAGAACCCAACCAGGTTCTTGATAGGGGCAGCTTGCTTTTTGTCTGCATCGGGCGAATACGTATGAAATCCCAAGGTTTCCCAGTTCGTAGCCCCGATATACCATGGATTGTCTTTTGCGAACTTCGGATCGTCAAATACATCGATGGCATAGTCACGCATGACAGACCCATCTGCATAGTAATCCCCCTTACCCAGTTGATGACCGTCAAATTGCATGGACTCAAAAAACAAAGGTATCGACATCGACAAACGAACGGTATCAGCCACGGGAGCATCTGGTGTACGCAACATTACTCGTTTGTGTGGATAGATTTGTGGCCACGACATGAAGATCGCGGAATCCTTGCTCTCGGAAATCTGCAAACGTACTCAGACCCTTCCGCGAAGAGGTTGAATATTTGGCAACTGTCTCTTGGAGCCAGTCGTAGAAATAACTACTGCTATACCAGCCAAACTTTGTAAACAAGCGATGCGTAGCTGCAAGATCTCCTCCTATCAAATTTTGCATTTCATTGGGAATAGACCATAAGGACGTTTTTTTATGCTCTTCGGTATCCAGCTTCTGGGGTATCTTTGAAAAATTAAGGGAATCAATGTTTTCCTTGATTTCTGCTGCACTTAAATTCAAACTCACTAGGAAAGAAGTAATCGCGCCAGCGGAAGCCCCGGCAACTCGCTCAATCTGGTGTAAAATTCCACGTTCCTCGATCACTTCCAGCGCCCCCAGATAGGTAATCAACATCATACCCCCACCCTCAAAAATGAGATTTTTTTGTATTGTATTTTCACTCATTTTTTTTCTCCTTGTTTTTATTCTCGACACGTTACCTCATTTAATCATTAGAGATCATCTCTCAACTCAGGCGCCTGCAGCCGTACATAAACTTTACGTACGGCTAATAACAATATTAACACAATCAAAATTTGACATGGCAAGAATAAAAGAGCCCATTCGATATGGGCAATCATTTTTTCCACATTAAACTTCAATACGCCACGGGAAACAGAATAAGTCATTTTAACCAAGGCAAAAAAACCCACAATCATACCTATATGCATAATCGTTTTGATGATCACGGATACACAATAAGAAACTGTGCCAACCGTAGATAAAAAGGAGAATTTAGGGAGATCCCCTAAATCGTTAGCCATTTTCTGCACGTTATCAAGCGACTTTTCCATTTCATCGACTGTTATGACTAGAGCGCTTCACGATTGAGGTGTCGCGATGTAGCACGAAGAAAACCAGCCGATTACCTCGTCGGGAGAAACCTCTTCGAACGCTTGTGTGATCGCTTCAGATAGTTCCTGCTGACTGCGGGCTGCAAGGCTGCTCAACCGATTCTCTATCTTGCCCCACGTTTTTTCAATGGGGTTGGAATCGGGGCTGTAGGGTGGAAGGAATCTTACATGGGCCCCACATGACTCAATGAGTTCAATGACCTTGGGATTGTGATGGACGCGAAGATTGTCCATGATGACGATGTCTTTAGGTGAAAGAGTCGGGAGAAAAACCCGGCGAATATATTCTCCAAAAACAGCCGTGCCTGTCGCCCCCTCCACTTCCATGGCCGCTGTTGTTCCGTCCAGGCGGACCGAAGAAATCAAGGTGGTGGTACACCAATGTCCATGAGGCGTTTTGGCAAAAAGCCTGTTCCCGCCCAACGCCCGGCCCCGCAGACGAGTCATATTCGTTTTCGCCCCGGATTCATCAATAAAGGCAAGGCGACTTGGATCAAGTTTGGCCACCTCTTGGATCCACTGCTTTCTCAAGAGATTTACATCCACCCGGTCTTGCTCGCTGGCGTGAAGCGTTTCTTTTATACCGGGAAACCGATTCAACGCCCGCTGTACGGCCATGATCGACCCCTTCACGCCGCTCATGTTCTTGAGTTCTTCAAGCGTTGCCGGGATGTTTGCCCCCCAGTTGAGCCAACGCCTTGAGCTGCTTTCCGCTGTAGAGGGCCTGACGATGCCCACGCGGTCGGGGAGCGGTCTGTCCGGTTTCGTTGAAACGAGAGAGCCCACGCTGAAACGTTCTAAGATCTACACGATAAGAAGATGCGATATCGGCCTGGGAACCTTTGCCCATTTTATAGGCACCTATCGCACGCCGCCGGATTTCTGCTGTTGCTATACTCATGTCATGGAGTATAGATCTTCTAAAGAGGCATTTCAATCGTTAAATGCTCTAACTTCTGTAGTGCTTGTCCTCGACTCTTATTTTTTTTTCGGTTCTTGATAATTTGTTCAGCTTTTCTTTTCGTATTCTTTCTTACAAACTTTTGGTATGCTTCTAGAGGTTCATATTCTTCATAGAGCCTGAAAATGATGGTATCGTGTAACATTGTAGCACGAATATATCGCACCATTTCTGCGCTGGCATTGATACCAAAATTACCCAGCTCCCGTACTCCCTTCAAATACATGGAGCCCGTTGTTTTCTGAGTCCAATGCGTACGCTTACTACGAACGGAAAAGTACCAGTCCGTTACATGAGGAACGAGACTGTCTATAAAAGCTTTGGTGTCAATAGGAGGTATAGGTTCACTCAGCGTCAAAGAATTTCTTACCATGGCCGCGAAATCTCCCGTCAACATCGTTTCAAAAGAATCTTGCACTTTTCTTCGAAACCGACCGGACAGTGTTCCACAGGAGCCAAAGTCTATAAGAGTAAGCTTGTTGTTAGGTCGAACAATAATATTCGCAGCGTGAGGATCCGCATGGAAAAAATCGGCCTCAAATATTTCCCAATAAAAAAACTGGGCAAGGGTGTCGGCGATCTTTTTAAGATCATACCCTTGATGCAGCAATTTCTTTAACTTCTTTCGGTCGGACGCCTCCTTTGCAATAAGGGATTCACTCAAAAAAACACCATGGCAAAATTCAGAAACCATCACTCTCTCATTGCATAGTTCATGATATAATTTAGGTGCGGTGATTTTTTTAAAATCCATTTTCTTAACGTCTCTGTGCAGAATTTCCGTGTATCGAGCTTCGATTCTTAAATCAAGCTCTTCTAACAACATGACTTTTAGCTCGTGCATAAAACGAGAAGCGGAGCCTTCTCGAATGACACCCAGCCATTCCGCAACCTTCGCAAAAAAAATCATGATTTTCAGGTCTGCATCTACGTGCTGTTTTAGATGGGGGCGAACAACCTTTACCGCTACTTGTTTCCCATTCATCAAGTAAGCTTGATATACACAAGCGATGGAAGCTGAACCAATCGGTTCGGGATCAAAAGCCTGAAAGATTTCATCGAGTCTTCTCCCATAACTTTCTTCAAGTATATAAAGGGTTGTCTGCAACAGCAAAGGAGGAATCTGATCTAAAAGCTTTTCGAGCTCTTTGCAGTAAACGGAAGGCAACGCATCTACGCGTATAGAAAGCTGTTGGCCTAATTTGAGGGAAGCTAAGCCTCCTGACTGAAGAAATAGCCTTAATTTTTGAGCGCGGGATTCAATCGATACTTTTCGAAACAGTCTCCATGCCATACTGATCAAGTACACACTTACATGAACGTTCCAAAAACAAAACCGCCTAAAAATGAGAAATAGTGATGCAAACTCCCTTTCTTTTTTTACCTTCTTAGGCTTTGCTTTAAATAGGTTGCATCCTCATCCTCCTCTTCTCTGACAAGCTGCTCACGCCGTTCCAAAGGATGAAATATTTCATACTCCACGGAGGTATGCTCTTTTTTTAGCCCGGTTCTCAATGAACAGCTCCCATGAACCGAAGTCGTATACCTGAATTTCGAAGTCGTTCTCTCATACCTAAACCGCGCACTAAACTGTATGTGTATGGGTCTATATACATAGAGCCGATAGTACAGATTACTTATGTAAGGTAAACCTGGATCCGTCAGTTAAACGCGGTTTTCTGCACGAACCATTTGGGCCAAAAGGAATTATAAAAAAGCCTCGACGCACCCAGCGGGTGCGCCTGCGTTTTTTTGCAACCTTTTGCCTCCAAAGCATTCGCACAGAAATCCCACGTTTAACTGACGGATCCAGGATTATATCTATCTAACGGATACAAGCAGCTTTTCAGAACGAGGTATGGAGGCTTCATCCAAGACAACAACCTATGACATTTTTGATATGAGTGAAGGGGCTATTGGCATGGAAACGGGAGATTTTAACGGCGATGGATATCCTGACATTGTCGTTACGCACATAGGAGGCTATAGTTCACTTTCCGCTAAGGCAAAAAATTTGAAAGTTCTCATGGATGGCAAAGCGAGGGCTTTACCGAATATGGTCAAATTAGGTAATGCCCCGACAAACTACGAACCGGGTAAAACATTTTTATATGTTCATGGAGGAGCGATACCTGGTGAAAATCCACATTGGGTAAAAATCAGGTTACTTGATCCAACAACAAAGAATTATTTTGGTGTAGGTGCCAAAGTTGTCATCAATGAAAAAATTATGAGGCGTATCATGATCGGTGGCTCCAGCTTTAGCGCTTACAGTGGAGACCTCTTGGTTGGATTGGGAGATGAACCGCTCCGTTCCATTAAAATATACTGGCCATCAGGAAACAACTCCGAAGACGACTACGAACTGAAACAACCTCTAAGCAGGCAGGTTGTTTGCATAGAACGCAACAAAGGAATTGTGGATTGCAAATAGCAGTAGCCATCGGGCGTTTATGCCATACTTTGTTCTTTATCAAACCTTCATGGAGCGTTTTTGTTTCAACAAGGGTTCGAGTTGGCCTTTTACCTCTTGAATCGCAGGCTCCCGCAATAAACTAAAATGGTCGCATTCGATTTCAACAATGTTCAAGCTTTCTAGAATCAAAGCTCGCCAAGATTCCAGATAATCCTCCTGCCCCCAAATATCGACAGCAAGCAATCCTAAAGGGTTGGCTTCGCCTAAAAGTCCTTGTGTAGCTTTAAAATAGAGAACATCGCCGTCATAGGGTAAAGGGTTATAGTGTTGCAAAGCTTCAACACAGCCACCTGAAACGATCTTTACACCGCGCAGGCGACAATATAACTCATCCATCCCCCAAAGGTTTTTTTCTTTTCCGTTAATCAGTTTAGCAGCATGCACCTGATAAAGATCAGGAGAAACCCCTTCAAAATCGTCCGGTTTAAGCAGACTCGATGCACCCTGACCTAAGGATAAAAATGCATTAGCTTGCAAGGCCGCTATAAAAGCTTCACTCATTTTTTCATCCATCCTCTGGAGTACATAAGAGGTAGGCGGATAGGTGTCTAACATAATCACCTGCGCAACTTTTTTTCTTTTCCGTTTTAATTGTTGTGCCATCTCATAAGCAATCAGACCTCCTAAGGAATACCCTCCAAGATAATAAGGACCTCGCGGTTGCACCTTCTTCATACACTCAATATAGTGAGCCGCCATCTCCTCAAGGCGCAGAAAAGGTATACTTTTCCCATCTATCCCCTTCGCCTGTAAGCCGTAAAGGGGATAATCAGCTCCTAGCACGACCGCAAGAGAGTTAAATACATGTGCCAAACCAACACCACTATGAATCCAAAAAGTAGGACGGCCCGTTCCTTTAGTTTGGATGGAAACCAGTTCAGGGGGATCAGGTTTTGTCGTTTCTAAAAAGGATACTGTTTTATGTTTGCCCCTATTTGATATGTCCTCACTCCATGACATTTCTTGCAAAATGTAGTGCGCAAGTTTATCCAATGTCGTGTGTTCAACCACCGCAGATAAGGCGAGCGTAGCGCCAAATCTCTTCTGCACCTCTCTCATAAATTCGCCTAATGAGATGGAATCGATCCCATAGTTATCAAAAGGTACTTGATCATCTATACGGTGAGTAGAAATCTTTAACATAGAACCCAGTTTTGTTTTCAAATAATCGAGTACTTTTTTTTTCAACGTAGATGGGTTTACATCGCTTATGGATCGTGTTCCTATGGCGTCGCGCTTTGATGAGATTGGCGAAAGAGATTCATTTTTTTGAAGGAGAAGATCTTGCATCTTTTCGCGGTCTCCATACGTCACCATAATATAATTACAAGCAGATGCTAGGGCAGAGTTAAACGCTTCGATACCCACACGTGTCGGCAGAGCGACCATCCCGCTTTTTTTCTCTATCATGCGTTCGGTCTGTTCATCTACTTTCATCCCTCCCTCTTTCCATAATGGCCAACCCACAGACAACGTCTTTCCAAAACGTTTTCCCCCTCTCACCTGTTCTTGCCTATACTCGGCAAACCCGTCTAAAAACGCATTGGCTCCAACATAATCACATTACCCGATATTACCTAACTGCCCCCCAGTCGATGAAAAGAAAATCACAAAATCGAGCGGCTCATTTTTTGTTGATTCATCTAGATGAATCGCTCCACTCACTTTAGGGGCTAGGACGGGGTAGAGTAACAATACAAGTGCAAAGGTCCGCAGCATAGTTCATTCTTTGGGTATCTGACCCCCCCCAAAGGAGAACATAGAATGCCACGAACCTACGAACATTTAAACCGTTATGAACGAGAAGTGATAGCCCAGATGCTAAAAGAAAAATATAGCTTATCTCAAATTGGCCGTCACCTGGGCCGATCCCCCTCGACTATTTGGCGCGAATTTCGCCGTAATCGAGTCCGTGGCCGCTATTACCCAAGACACGCAAATGGCCTGGCTCAAAGCCGGTTACAGCTAGCTCGAAAGCCTCAAAAAATGATGGGAGCTAGCAAAGAACAAGTGGAGACTCTCCTGGTGAAGTATTGGTCTCCAGAACAGATTGAAGGTCGAAGAAAGCTAGAAGGTGACCCTCCCATCAGTCGAATGACGATCTACCGCTACTTGTACAGTCCAAGAGGGGCTGGCTACTGAAAATACCTGCGTGGCCCCGGAAAGAAAAAACGAGCGACTCGGAAAAGCCATTCACGTATACACAACCAAACGATGATTGACCAACGCCCCGAAGAGGGTGAAAGTCGCAAGGTGGCAGGCCATTGGGAAGGTGACACTATTCAGGGCCAAACGAGAAAAGAGGCCTGTGTAGTCACTCTAGTAGATCGAGCGACTCGATATCTCATCGCCGATCTTTTACCTCGATGCAATGCCGAATCGGTCAACCGTTCCGTACCTCAGTTCGCTGATTCAGGGCTCCCCTGTAAAACGGTAACTGTAGATAATGGCATGGAGTTTGCCAGCCATGCTAAACTACAGAAAAAAATAGCAACCCCCATTTTCTTTGCTGAAGGGAGAAACCCTTGGCAAAGAGGGACCAACGAAAATACGAATGGTTTGCTTCGCCAGTTTTTCCCGAAGAAAACCGACTTTGCTGCCCACAGCTCCGCTCAGTTGAGCTGGGCTGTGGAGTTACTGAATAATAGACCGAGAAAATGCTTAGAATATAGAACGCCCAAAGAAATGATGGACAGCTTCGGTTTTGCACTTGTAAGTTAAGTCTGCATCGATGGAGGATTTAAGACATTTTATATCCGGTGCCTGGAGATTTCAACATTCACATTTCCCCAATAGTGCTTTTCTACCACCCCAAAAGATTAAACAAAACATGTAACCCGATTGCCGTGAAGAGTAAAACAACAATGCATGGAAAAATTTGCGTATATATCTTTATATAGGTTGTACTGAAATAGTTTTTGGTTAGAATAAAACAGAGGTGTACAGGGGATAACATCATGCCTGCATAACCAAATCCAAAGGCTAAAGCCAATATCGAAAAAAGAGGGAGGCCCGTTTCACCACTAGACAGTAACCCGGCTATAAGAGGAAATACCGTCCCCGCAAATCCGATGGCAACGCCGGTTACAAACCCGGCAACAAAAGGAATCAGTGCAATGATTAAAACAAGGGGGGGCATCCCGCTCTCTAACAAATCATGGATAGCCGCAGGAAGGAGTCCTGAACGTTCCAGGATCGATTTGAAAATCATAACCCCGCCTAACGTTATTAAAATGGTGATGGTTTTTTTTGAAAATAGTTCCTCAAAAATCTTGGGCTTTTTTTGTGTTTTTTTATTCCTCATAATCAAGATGAGTCCGATCCCCATTCCGATAATCATCGCGATCATGTCCGGAATCTGTGGATCTGTTGTTGTTATGATAGGGGTCAATAAAAAGGGAAGAAACCATGTGCACAGAACCATGATGCCCAGGGGAAGCATGAGGAACAAAATATTCTGTTGCGTTTCAGATTCTATCTGCGTGTGTTCGGTTAATTGAGTGAGGTGGGGATATACCAAAAAGACAAATCCTGAGACCACGGCAACAATCGTGAAGGGAAGTTGGACGAGGGTAAACTGCCATGCTTTTATAGGGAAGATAGAAAGCGTCAGGATAACCACTGGAAATACGGGCCACCAATATTCCCAGACGTGACGAAACCAATAATTAATGGCCGACTTCCAAGCGGAAGACCAATGATTTTCTTGTGCAGTTTGTTGAACAAACGGCGCTGAAAAAAGAGCGCCACCGGGCATGGGTATGAGACCGATCATAGCGGGTATCGCCATAAGGCTCATGGCGCGTCCATGTTTCCCGCCCCATTGACGTGCTGCGTTCATAATGGTTTTTGCATTTTCATCTTCAGACATGAAACGTCCAAATTCAAGAATCAGGGCTGTGATAAGAAGTAATAGCCATAAAGCGGGTTGGCTAAGCGCATAACCGAAGTCCACCATAATTTCCGACCTCGTTTTGTTGGCCCACAGCTCAAGAATGATGCTTCCTGTACATAACGCGATTCCGAGGGAAACACGGCATCGGGTTAGGAGCAAGATTCCTATAAACACTAAAAGAATTTTAATAATCGCTGGTATTTCTATGGTTTGCTTCCGCTCAGGGTGTAAGACAAATTTGTTGGTGATTTAAAAAAAGTGTGAAAGAGATCTAACTAGTGATCCTTGTGTCTAGCGGGTTTCTCCAATGGGTTCCGCCAGAACAAAAAATAGCTGTTCATATACCCTTCCTGTCCGTATCCGAGGAAATAGCGGTGCAATTTCTCCGGGCACGTTGGATGTACCCAAAATTTTGCATTCTAACGACTTGTCTTCAACCTCTTGACTTATCATTTTCACGATATTTGTATAATCCGATGACGGTATCGACAAGCACCATATTTATGTAGCTAGGGGTTTGCGTACGAGTTTATCTCTGATTATTAACAGCAGCTTCGCATCCTCTGAAGAACTGTTCCAGGGTAATACTCTTAACCTCTTTTCATGCGCTTGAAGTTTTTTCGCAAAATCTTTGGATAGTCTGCGGAACACTTTCTGTTTTACTGGATCATTTTGGTGAATATTCTTCGGGCTATGGTCAGAGACAATCTCGGGCCAAGAATATTGGTAAACACATTTTGGGATAAGGCTCATGGCCAATACTCCACTTGTTTGTCAGTAAGTCTCGGCGCAGGGCTTTGGTATACATACGAGCTCCGGACTCTTCGGGCCTGATACGATACATAATTTTTCTCGACCAGATGGGCTCGTCCTGAGGCGCTGCGATACCGATGCTCGACTTGAAAAACAACCGCCGACTTCATTTCCGGCCAGTGTCCCCGTTCAGCTTCTTTTCCCGGGGGTTTTAGCCTCCATTGTCCCCCGCGCTAGCGAAGCGCCGTTTTAATTCGTGGTAGAAAACCCGTTATAGACCCATTACTCTTAAAGATTCTTCATTCTTTAATGAATACCTTGCGTAAATAAAGGCATGAAAAAGATCGTACCTCTTTTACCTATTTAGCTTTTAGCGTGATGAAGCCTGAAAAGCTTCCATCTGTCACATAAAACAAGATGATGTTATTTTTTTGTTTTTTAGATAGAGCCCGCTTAAATTCTTTTACGTTAGTTATGGGTTGCCGGTCTACACTTGTTATTAAAATCCCAGGTCTTAAACCCGCGCGTTCTGCACCGCTTCCGCTATCAACACGTGCAACAATCACGCCTTGTCCAAGTTCATACCCAAAACGTTGAGCCCATTCAGAGGTCAAATTTTCGACCGCAATACCCAATTCGGAAGAGGTGACCCCGCCTTTCGAAGCCTCCTTAAATGCGGTATCTGGATCAAGGGATCCAATTGTAACCTCGATGTTTTTCACTTGGCTGTCACGCAACACTTCTAGTTTTATGGTCGATCGGGGTAGAATAGTGGTGATTTCATTCCTAAATATAGAAGTTTTTTTAACGGGTTCTCCATTGAGTTTAAGAATAATATCCCCTGATTTCAGTCCCGCTTTTTCACCCGCTAATCCCGCTACTACTTTTGCGATAAGAATGCCTTTAGGTTCATCCAATCCAAAGGATTGTGCCAAATCCATGTTAAGGTCTTGTATAATGATTCCAATATATCCTCGTTCAACTTTCCCCGTTTTTACAAGCTGATCCTTGATCGATCGAGCCATGTTGATGGGTATAGCAAAACCAATTCCCATATACCCTCCACTTCTGCTATAAATGGCGGTATTAATCCCAACGGCTTCTCCTTTTGTGTTCAGCAAAGGGCCTCCTGAATTGCCGGGATTAATGGCGGCATCGGTTTGGATAAAATTTTCATAGTCTGCGATGCCAATATTGTTACGTCCCTTAGCGCTGACCACACCCGCTGTTAAGGTCTCTGAAAGACCAAATGGATTTCCAATCGCAATGACCCATTCTCCAATCTCCAAATCACTAGAGTTTCCCAGGGGAAGCGTGGGTAGATCATCTGCATCTATCTTGATAACCGCGACTTCAGAGTGAGGGTCTGTTCCAATCAGTTTCCCTTCGAATTCTCTGCCGTCGTGGAGTCGCACAATGATTTTATCGACATCTCCTACAACGTGATTATTCGTTAGAATGTACCCATCTTTACTGATAATGAAACCCGAGCCCTCTCCTTGTTGATAGTATTTTTTGGGGGGTGGTCTGCGATAACCGGATCCGCCAAAAAATCGTTCGAGAAAATCATCGCCAAAAAACCCAAAAGGATCGTTGAGTTGGCGAGATCTCGTTGTCCGCTCGCTGAATATTTTTTCGACACGAATAAAGACCACGGCAGGAATCGTCTTTTTTGCTACTTGAGAAAACCCTTTTCCCGTTGTCTCAGCAAGATTGGAATTCTTCGACCATGTGACGTTGCTGTATAGAGTAATGCTGCAGATACAGAGGGTCATTACGACTTTTTTAGACACATTATTTGCTGTTTTCATAGACATGATAAATCTCCTGTTTTAACCGATAGCCATGCTGTTGAGTATATGTCTTTGATGGGGGAACCGTTCTGCGTGTTCAAAAATATTCGAACCTTAATTTTTCTAAGGCCTCGATCACAATCTTAGAGGTCAAAAGTTCGGGGAGAATAACGGGTTTTTGACGGGGATCCCTTCCGTAAAGCACATAGAGAGGGACCGAGTTGCGTCCAAACGCAGCGAGCGCCTTTGTAATCGTTTCGTCTGGTTGTGTCCAATCCGCTCTCATGGTTACAACACCGAGTTCATTAAACTTTTTTTCCACATGGCTCCGTTGCAGAACGGCTTTTTTGTTCGCCTGACACGTCAAACACCACGCGGCTGTAAAATCAATAAACACGGGAATATTTTGGGCTTGCAGTTCCGCCACTTTCTCTGGGGAAAAAGGAGCCCACATCGTTTTGGAGCCTGTAGGTATTACGGGGGGGGGGTGCTTTTAGGGGTATGATAAACGGCATGCCCCACTCCGGCTCCGATCAAAAGAACAGCGATAAAGAACGCCTTTCGCCTTATTGACGGTCCCTTAGCAATTGAACCCCATTGGCCTAAAACCCATGCCCCTATACTGATGATCAACAATCCAACAAGCAAAGACAAAATACCTGCCGATCCCGTTTGGAGATTTAGCACTAAAACAAGCCACAATACGGTTGCCATTAACAAGAAACCCATGATGTGTTTTAATGTTTCCATCCAAGGTCCTGGTTTCGGAATCCACTTCATGAGCTGAGTATATCTCGATAAAATGACATAAGGGCTCGCCATACCTAAGCCCAGCATCGTGAAGACTAAAAAAGAAATCCATGGAGGTTGGGTCAGCGTATATCCAAGGGCTGTACCCATCAGTGGCGCTGTGCAAGGTGTGGCAACCAGCGTGGCCAAAAATCCGCTAAAGAAAGAACCCCATAACCCTGCTTGATTTGTTAGCGTTGATCCTGTGCTCATAAAGGAAAGACCCATTTCAAAAACGCCCAACAGATTGAGTCCCAACAAAAAGAATAGACACGATAGAAAAGAAAGAATCTCAGGAGACTGTAATTGGAACCCCCAACCAATTTGTGCTCCGCTTGCCCGAAGTATGATCAGGATGCTCGCAAGGATCCAAAAAGAAATTAAAACGCCGAGGGCAAACGCTACCCCGTGTTGTGCTGAGCGATTGGAGTCTCCATGAGCCTGTTTTACAAAACCCAAAAGTTTTATGGATATAACGGGGAAAACGCATGGCATTAGATTGAGAATCAGTCCTCCGATAAAAGCAGAAAAAAGGGTAATGATTAATGTAAGCATGCCCGACGTTCCATACGGGGTCGCAAGGGATTCAATGGTGTTTGTTTGATCCGCCAAAGACGTTGAGGTGAATGCCAAAACCAGTATACCCAGGCCATACAGTTGGAAGTAGATTTTATTTTGTTTTTTCATTTTCTTGTTTCCCCTCTCGCGCTCCATTAGGTCTCTTTACGTTTTGCGGGATACCAAACATTATTAAGTGTGATATACATGAACTCTGAAAATTTTTTCTATTCTTTCTTGCGCGCACAGAGCTGCAAAACAATGGGCGCGCCTTCTAACCCAAGAGAACTACGCAAAACATTCACAAGATAGGACCTATAGGTGGAGGTAACACGTTTAGAGTTATTCACAAACAACCGAATACGAATCGGCTGGGTGCCTGTCTGTGTAACATAATACAGTTTTAGTCTTCTTCTGCCAACTAAGGGCGGCGGGACACGATTAAAGGCGCCGTGCAAAATGCGGTTTAATACACCGGTAGAAAGATGTGTACGCACCTGTGAAGCGACGTAATCAATCGCATCAATACTTCTTCGAATATTATATCCGGTCTTTGAAGAAACAAATACGAGCGGGACAAACTGTAAAAAAGGAAGTGAATCTTTTAATGCTTTTGCATAGGCGCGCTGTGTCACTTCCGATAGATCCCATTTGTTTAATAACAAAAGACATCCTTTTCTTTTTTCAAGAACCATGCGCGCGATTTTTTTATCGTTTGCACCGGGTCCTTTCTCCGCATCTAAAACAAGCACGGCCACATCGGCTTTTTCGATACTTTTTTCTGCACGCATATGGCTAAAATGTTCTACAATCGTATCCACTTTTCCTCGTCGGCGTAACCCCGCCGTATCCGTCAGAACGTAGTGCCTGGCTTGAGACCCCGTACCCACACTAAAAGGAATGTCTATACTGTCACGCGTTGTTCCAGAGATTTCAGAAACGATCACACGTTCATGTCTTAACAACCTGTTAATATAAGAAGATTTTCCCGCATTGGGTTTGCCCACAACCGCAACTTTTAAGGCCTCCACTTCTGCGGGGTCTTCCTCGTCGGGTAGCGTTTCGAGTACCCGGCTCATCAAGTCGCCAATGCCCCGATTATGAATCGCTGAAATAGGATAAAGCGGAAAAGCCAATGAAGAAAATTCGGAACTTTTTTTATCTAAAATCGTATTGTCTGTTTTGTTAACGGCTATAATACCGTGGCAACCACGTGTATGAAGAATCCGTGCGACTTCTTGGTCAAGCGGAACAATCCCCTCGGTAACATCGACAACAAAAATAATTACAGAAGCATCCTCAATCGCCATATGAACTTGCTCAATGGTTCCTTTTTCAAAAACGTTATGGGTTCTGGATTGATCGAGAGTCCCTAACCCCCCCGTATCGATCAGTTCAAAACGTGTGTCGTCCCATGACGCTTCTGCGGAAACCCGGTCACGCGTAACGCCGCTTTCTTCATGTACAATAGAGAGTCGTCTTCCTATTAAACGATTAAACAAAGAAGACTTACCCACATTAGGACGTCCTACAATAGCGACTATTTTTTTGGATTTGGGAGCTTGCATATCCGCTTACGGCTATCTTTTATAACTCTGTTTTTTTGGGTAGCGACCGATCCGCCGCGGTGAAATAATCCGATGATACTGTTTCATATTTCGATATTCAGATTTGATTCCGGCTGTTCCGTACTAGGAGCTATTGGCTATTTATAGAAAGACCCTGCTAACCAATGATCAACAACTATATTCCATCAAACTGCTTAAACCCATCGAATAAATATTGGACCCCTGAAATAAACGTAAAAATACCTGTCGCCCATATAATTTCTCTAAAATAGGTATCTGGAAAAGGCGCCAACACCCATACAATGGCAATCATTTGAAATGCTGTGGAAAGCTTTCCCATGATCCGAGGAGAGACCTCAACCCTCCCATGCAGGGCATGAACAATCGCTGCACCGACCGCAATAACAACATCTCGACTCAGCACAAGCAGTGTAAATGCTACGGGGAATTGGGGTTGAAGTTCGGGTAAATTCGGACGGGTTAAAAGAATTAAAGCCGAAAGCAAAAGCAGTTTATCCGCCAATGGATCTAAAATACAGCCGAGCTTCGTAATTTCATTACGGGATCGCGCCAGATAACCATCTAACGCATCTGTTAACGCCACGCCAAGAAATATAATGAGGCCATACATACGAAAAGTTTCGTCCGGTTCTCCCCGCCTAAGACTCAGAAAATAGTAAATAAGCAGCAAAATAAATAACGGCACACTCAGGATGCGAATGATCGTTACTTTGCTGGCCAACGTAATGGTAGAATTTTCTATCTCTTTGTGCATACCAAAGACCTATCTGTTGGGGTTAAACCTCGCGGATGTCCGGTCAATACGTTCAATAACACGATCTTTGCCCAGAACCTCCAACATCTCAAACAAACTGGGCCCCATAGGAAGCCCTGAAGTAGCCACTCGAACAGGGTGAATAAGTCCACCTGGGCTTATACCCATGTCCTCAGCTAACCCGCGTAAAACGGATTCTATAGTTTCGACATCAAAGGGGGCAAGGTCAACAAATTGATCCTTTAGTTTTAATAATCGATCCAGCGCCCCTTCTTTTTTGATCCGTTTATTAACAGCTTTTTCGTCATAGTCATATTCCTCCGTGAAGAAAAACCCTGCTAGACTCACAATATCCGGGAAACATTTTATACGTTCACGCATTAAATCAAACACACGATCTATATAATCTTCTGAAAGCGTTTCGGTCCACAAACCTTGTTTCTTTAGTACAGCAATACAGCCTTGCTTGAATTGATCGTTGGGCATGGCCTGTAGATAAGCCCCATTCATCCAATATAGTTTATCAAGATCCATTTGAGCTGGAGCTGATTTTACGCGCTTGATATCAAATAACGAAATGGTTTCATCACGACTGATCTTTTCTCGATCATCACCTGGTGACCATCCTAGCAAGGTTAAGTAATTGAATAACGCTTCAGGCAAATAGCCTTTTTCTCGGAAATCTCCAACAAAGGCATCTCCATCGCGTTTGGAATAAGGTTTCCCTTGTCTATTTACAATCATGGGTAGATGCGCAAATTGGGGGATAGGGGCGTCTAGAGCCTCATAAAGAGCGACATGCCGATAGGTATTTTCAATGTGATCATCGCCTCGAATAACATGGGTGATCCCCATCTCTATATCATCTAGCACATTCGCCAAATGGAATACGGGGGTTCCGTTTGATCGTACGAGCACTAAGTCATTTAGGCTCTCTGCAGGTTTCCGTAATGTACCTTTCATTTTGTCATGAAAGACCATATCCTTATCTGGCATACGAAAAACAATGGCTTCTCCTTGTCCGGTATTTCCTTTATCTTCTTTGTAGGCAAGCCCTTTAGAGAGGAGTTGTTCTGCTGCTTCAAGATGGGCTTCTATACGGGTGGATTGGTAAAGAGGTTCTTTGTCGTAATCGAGCCCGATCCAGTTCATTGCGTCTAATAAAGTCTGAATCGCTTCAGGTGTAGATCGTTCGCGATCGGTATCTTCAATCCGTAAGAGGAACTGACCGCCTTCGTGGCGTGCAAATAACCAATTGTAAATGGCCGCTCGTATATTGCCAATATGTACATGTCCTGTAGGACTTGGTGCAAATCGTGTTCTAACGTTCATGGGTCTTTTGTAGAAGAAAAAGAAAGCGTCGACAAGATTATACAAAGGATTTGGTAGAGTAACAATACAAGTGCAAAGATCCGCAGCATAGTTCATTCTTTGGGTATCTGACCCCCCCCAAAGGAGAACATAAAATGCCACGAACCTACGAACATTTAAACCGTTATGAACGAGAAATGATAGCCCAGATGCTAAAAGAAAATATAGCTTATCTCAAATTGGCCATCGCCTGGGCCGATCCCCCTCGACTATTTGGCGCGAATTTCGCCGTAATCGAGTCCGTGGCCGCTATTACCCAAGACCCGCAAATGGCCTGGCTCAAAGCCGATTACAGCTAGCTCGAAAGCCTCAAAAAGTGATGGGAGCTAGCAAAGAACAAGTGGAGACTCTCCTGGCGAAGTATTGGTCTCCAGAACAGGTTGAAGGTCGAAGAAAGCTAGAAGGTGACCCTCCCATCAGTCGAATGACGATCTACCGCTACTTGTACAGTCCAAGAGGGGCTGGCTACCGAAAATACCTGCGTGGCCCCGGAAAGAAAAAACGAGCGACTCGGAAAAGCCATTCACGTATACACAACCAAACGATGATTGACCAACGCCCCGAAGAGGCTGAAAGCCGCAAGGTGGCAGGCCATTGGGAAGGTGACACTATTCAGGGCCAAACGAGAAAAGAGGCCTGTGTAGTCACTCTAGTAGATCGAGCGACTCGATATCTCATCGCCGATCTTTTACCTCGATGCAATGCCGAATCGGTCAACCGTTCCGTACCTCAGTTCGCTGATTCAGGGCTCCCCTTTAAAACGGTGACTGTAGATAATGGCATGGAGTTTGCCAGCCATGCTAAACTACAGAAAAAAATAGCAACCCCCATTTTCTTTGCTGAAGGGAGAAACCCTTGGCAAAGAGGGAGCAACGAAAACACGAATGGTTTGCTTCGCCAGTTTTTCCCGAAGAAAACCGACTTTGCTGCCCACAGCTCCGCTCAGTTGAGATGGGCTGTGGAGTTACTGAATAATAGACCAAGAAAATGCTTACGAATATAGAACGCCCAAAGAAATGATGGACAGCTTCGGTTTTGCACTTGTAAGTTGAGTCTGCAGAAATGGGTAATAGCGGCCACGGACTCGATTACGGCGAAATTCGCGCCAAATAGTCGAGGGGGATCGGCCCAGGCGACGGCCAATTTGAGATAAGCTATATTTTTCTTTTAGCATCTGGGCTATCACTTCTCGTTCATAACGGTTTAAATGTTCGTAGGTTCGTGGCATTCTATGTTCTCCTTTGGGGAGGGGGCAGATACCCAAAGAATGAACTATGCTGCGGACCTTTGCACTTGTATTGTTACTCTACCAAAACAAGGACCTATTTGGAAGATGCGTGGGTACCCTGCAGCGAGTAGCCGTTTCATGTGAAGTTCTGGCGAGGTTCGCAAATAGTTTTCGCCTGCCGGTTCAGCATCAATGTGTAATTCAAGTGCAGGTGTAGGAATCCGAATAGGTGTTTCAACTTCTATAAAATCTTGATCTAAGAAGAAACGTCGGATCACGTCCGTGATTTTAGACCGCAAAATAAGGACAAGTTGTATCTTTTTGAGATGCTGATCTTCCGTAATCATCATCAGACCCGTTTGTTCATGATTCCCCGGCCATACATTTCTGAATAGACCGATTTAATCCGTCTAAGAAATTTTGAATGCTGAAACGCTCGGCCTGATGTCTGATTATGGAAGAGTCCCACGCCCTTCTCGCGGCTTGTTCAACCGCTTCAAAGAGACTGTCTTCTGTTTGTTCTTGGAAATGGACGCCCGTTGTTTCATGTATAACTGTTTCCGCAGTGCCCCCTTGTCCAAACGCTATAACGGGCCGCCCACACGCCATGGCTTCCACTGGGACAATGCCAAAGTCTTCTTCTCCCGGAAAAATAAGGAAACGACATTTTTGATATAGAGCTACAATTTCAAGATCTGATTTCCATTCTAAAAATTGAATAGTTGGTTCAGCTAATTTGCGCAACCTATCGAGTTCGGTTCCAACGCCCACAATTTTAAGGGGATATCCCAATCGATTATAAGCGCGAACCGCTAAATCAATACGTTTGTAAGGGACGAGGGCAGATACAATTAGATCATAGCCTTCATGCTCTGCTGATGCGGGTGTACAGCGTTCAGTGTCTACAGGAGGATAGACCACGTCTGCGTCTCGATTATAAAACGCTTTAATCCGTTTCTGTACGTGTTGGCTAATGGCCACAAAATGGTCTACGCGTTCAGAAGCCTTGTAATCCCATTTTCGGAGAGCATGTAGAACCGGTTTGAATACCATTTTTTTAATTCTGCTATGACCGAAATATTCATCGTAGAATAGCCAAGCATACCGCATGGGCGTGAAACAGTAACAAAGATGTCTTGTTCCCTCTGGCATATTTAATCCTTTGGCTACACAATGGCTTGTACTAATTAAAAGATCGGCGTTTTGCGTTTTTAACGATTCAATAGCATGAGGGAATAGAGGCAGAAAATATCTGTAAAGGCTTCGGATATTCGGAACACGTTGTAGCCAGGAGGTCATGATGGAATGCGAAGCAATTTTGTCAGATATCGAGTCGTGGTTATGAATGAGGCTATAAATAGGCGCATCAGGAAACCCCTCCCCTAATAGTTCCAGGATGCGCTCTCCACCTCGCATGCCTGTAAGCCAGTCGTGGGATAAGGCGATGTTTAAATCAGCCCAATTTTCAGGAAATTGATAAGACATGGGCTGGATACTAGATACGGGATGCGTTGTCATCATACATAACTCGTTCATACGCCTGCAATGTTAATGCGGCCGTTCGTTTCCATGTAAATTTGGATGTTCGTTTTTGCCCTTTTTCAGATAGCTCTTTGGCCCATGCCGGATCCGTCAAAATACGCAGCACCGTTTCTATAAGCTGGTTCGTATCATCAGGATCAAACAAGGCCGCTGCTTGACCGGCTACTTCGGGTAATGAACTGACATTACTACAAACCACCGGAGTACCGCAAGCCATGGCCTCTAGCACAGGAAGTCCGAAGCCTTCATAGCGTGATGGCAATACTAAAACATCCGCTTGTTGATAGGCCTTAAGCAACTCTTGTTCATCCAAGTATCCCTGCCACACAATGGCATCCTCGAGATTGAATGTAGACGCCTGTTCTTGGGCTTCGGGATAACGCGGATCTTCAGGTCCAATGATACGGAGCCTTGTATTTGGTTCTTTTCTATGTATTTCAGAAAACGCTTTGATCAATTGCGTTACATTCTTATACGGATCAAACCGTCCTACATACACTATCGTTTTTCCCGACGCAGGTATACGTAGCGCTGGAGCATATTGCTCTCCAGCAGCCTCAGGAATAGCGATCACATCATCGTGGCGATCGGGGGGAATGTGTAAACGTTCTAGTATATCAGCTCGGGTTGCCAAGCTTGGACATACAATGCAATGGGCGCGGCAGCCTACCTCATTCATAATTTTGCAATAGAGAGGAAACATGCGGGATTTTTTGGATTTAGGAGCGTGGTCTCGAAAAACAAGAGGAATCAAATCGTGGATGGTTACCACGCATTTTACAGCCCCGTTTCGATCTCGTTTAAAAGCCCTGAACGGAATCATATAGTTTGTTGAGTGAAATAACTCTATCTGTAGTTTTTTTAACAGCCCCGGCAGGAAAAACTGATTTTTTAAAGAAAAGACAGAATAAGAAACCAGATAGGGAACAAAATGTTTTTTATCGTGAATGCCGGTAACGTCTACGGTTCGTTCGAGTGTTTGCGGATTATCAAAAAAGAGAATGTACTCGTTTTTGTCATCGATCTGTGCCAAATATCGTATCAGTTCTTCCGTATATTTTCCGATTCCCGTAATGTGGGGAAAGATCCATCTTGCATCCATTCCAATTTTCATATGGCTCATTCTATGAGGGACGCGTATACATTCCAGGTTTTTTCAGCGGTTTCTGCCCATGTAAATTTTTTGATGTGTTGAACCCCTTTGGCTTGCAGGGTTTCGCGCTGTGAAGAATCATCAAGTAATTCTTCGATTTTATCCGCCCATTCAGTAGGATCAAATGATTTCATAAGTACCGCTGCGCCACCTAACACTTCAGGTAAAGATCCCGCTGAAGAAGAGAGCACGGGTGTGCCGCACTGCATGGCTTCTAGCGGTGGAAATCCAAATCCTTCATATATAGACGGGAAAACAAACAATGTTGCGCCTGCATAGAGAGAGGCCAGATGCTCTTCGTGTACATAATCAAGATATCGAATGCTATGGCTACGAGAACTTGTTTTCATTGTTTCCAGAATAGGTTCATCTTTCCAGCCTCGCATACCCGCAACAACAAGGTCGCCTTCAAAGCCTTTTATTTTCTCAAAAACATCTATGAGAAAAGGAATGTTTTTTCGGGGTTCTAACGTCCCTACGGTCAACAGGTAAGGTCGTTCTAGACCGAATACATTTCGTATCTGTTCAACGTGTTTGGGGGTTGGTTTTGTCATGGGATCCGTGAGCCCCAAATGAATCGGAAAAAGTTTTGCGGTCTCCACATTTAGTCGCTCAGCAATCTCATTGGCCGAGAATTGAGAGTCGGTGATAATTGCATCTGCATCTTCAACGGTGTTTTGGATCTGTGCGGTTAAATATTCAAGGTTTTTCGATTCGGTCGTTTCGGGATGTCGAAGAAAAGAAACGTCATGAATCGTAACCACGGATTTACCTGTTGTCAGGGGGAGACGTATAAAGTTGGGGAAATGGTAAACATCGGCTTCGCCTGCAAACCGATTAAAAGGTGGCCAGTTCATCGTTTTCCACATCTTTTGTACCACACGTCCTGGACACCATTGAATCGTTTTGAGGTTCGTGCCTTTAGCTTCAAAAGGAATGCCTTTTCGTTTAAAGTCAAAACAGAATAATGTGAGCTCATGTCTCGAGGAAAAAGCCCCGAGGTGTTCTACCAAGGATTTTGTATAACGTCCTACGCCCGCGCGTTGTGTAATAGCTGATTGAATATCAATACAAACTTTCAAAAGAAACTCCTATTTATTTTTTCATAATACACAATCGATTCTAAACGCAGGCGCCGTCGTTTTGCAAGTGGCTCATCGGAAAGAATCGATCAAAAAAGTTCCATCCTATCATGTATATACGGCCAGAATATACTGGCGCATTTGTTTCAAAGTCGTATACTTAATCCGAGTTGGGGATGTAGACTCCTTCATGATTCTCTTCTGTTGGTTAAAACATGATTGTTTTGTTTAAAGAAAATTCAGTCTATTCCTGCGTTTTTACATCTCTTATAGAATCGCTGTGAACAGAAAATACGTTTGTGGAAACCCATGGAGCATATAGATGGCGAAGGTTGTACTAGAAAATGTTTACAAGTTTTATCCCGGCCACATTCCGGCTGTTCAGGATGCAAGTTTAGAGATTCAGGACCAAGAATTTGTTGTTTTGGTTGGACCTTCTGGGTGCGGGAAATCCACGACTTTACGCATGATCGCTGGACTTGAAGAAATCTCAAAAGGGAACATATATATTGACGGGAAAAAGATCAACGAGGTTCCCCCTAAAGACCGTGATCTTGCTATGGTTTTTCAAAACTATGCGTTATACCCCCACATGACCGTTTACAAAAATATGGCTTTTGGCCTCAAACTTCGTCGCTATCCAAAAGATGAAATCGAAAAACGGGTCCATCACGCTGCAGAGATGCTCGACATTAAAGATCTCATTCATCGCAGACCCAAAGCCTTATCTGGGGGACAGCGTCAGCGGGTTGCGGTTGGACGCGCTATTGTCCGAAAACCTAAGGCGTTTCTCTTTGACGAACCGCTATCGAATCTGGACGCGAAAATGCGTGTTCAAATGAGAACCGAGATTAGCAAATTACATGGTCGATTATCTTCTACCATGATCTATGTGACCCATGACCAGGTCGAAGCCATGACCATGGGGGATCGTATTGTCGTGATGAAAGATGGAATCATCCAGCAGGTCGCCACCCCTATGAATTTGTACAATCAACCGGCTAATCAATTTGTGGCTAGCTTTATTGGAAGTCCTCCCATGAATCTGTTCCAAGGTTGCATTGTCGAAAAAAAGAACGGATTGGTCTTTGATGAGGGACATTTTTCAATATGTATTGAGGATATACACCGCTCTATATTGACGTCATATACGGGGAAAGAAATCGTGTTTGGGATCCGACCAGAAGACCTGTATGACGCCAGTGGTGTGTCGAATGCAAACCTCGACAATCAAATTAAAGCACGTGTAGAAGTGGTCGAACCCATGGGCGCTGAAGTCTTTCTTTATTTAAACACAGGGACCCATTCTTTTGTTGCCCGTATGGATGCTCATGAAAAGGAATGCAGGGGACAAGAGTTGACATTAAGTTTAAACATAAAAAAATCCCATTTTTTTGATAAAGAAACAGGGGCCTGTATTGGTTTGTGATATGAGAACTCTCTTTGTATGCCCTTTAGGCACGCCGACGGTGGACTTTTTTCAGGCCTAGCAAGCTTTCTTCCTGAGTTCAACAACCCTCTGAGCCAGGCTTGTAAGTCGTTGATTTACAAAGATGAGACTGCTAGATTGTTGCTGGTTTGGGTGTCCCATGCCGAAAATGTCTTCATGTTCGTCTGCAAGAAGCAAAATAAATCCGGCTCGGTCAGCGTACAGATCATCGACAAGTCCAACGGCTATCGAGTGGTTAAGACGATGGGGTCAGCACAGAATGGCACTAACTTAAGCATGATTTCCTTTTGTTTAACCAATGGCGATTTCTGTGAGCAGGCACAATCATTTCGTGCCTTGGTTTAGTCAGCAAATGATAGTTTTTTCGTCGTCTCTTTACAGCTCGAGGTTCACTTCTGCCAGGGCGTTGCCGCAAGGGTCTTTGGGTCATTGCTTTCATAGAGCATAAAAATCAAACCGAAACGTTCCTTCCGACTCATTCTCGCTTGATTTAGATTCGGCTCCCAACTGCGCAAGGCTTGAAGCGAAGTTTTGAAGCTAATTTACCGAACGGGCAAACCAGCCTCTTCAGCCGCCTCATACATGATCCGGCGCATGCAGTTGTAGGCAATAAAATACATCACCATCTCTTTTCGGGTCATTTCCGGGCTCTTGCATCGTAAGATATCCATACCCAGCGTTGTTTTTATATCACGGAAAAAGAGTTCAACATCCCAACGCCGAAAATACACATCGGCTAAATCTTTGGCAGGGTACTTTTCTGCATCTAATAATGTGGTGACCAGATAGATCACTTTAGATCGAAAGCCGGGCTGATTGATCGTTATTTTAACTTGGCGTAGCAGCAAGCTAGGGGGAAGGGCTTGAAGATTTTCAGCACTCAGACCGCTTACTTTTAACGGTCGAACCCATCGAATAAGAAGATCACCCTTTCCTAAATTCTTTACCGCATTAACGGCTTTAACAGGAGGTCTTCGACAGAGACTTATGATGCTATCAATGCCTCGTTCTGAACGTTCGCATATATCGCGATAACCACAGAAGGCCTTATCTCCCAACAGGATATCGCCCTTTCGAAAGGCATCGATTTGTTGTCGAAGACGGATGATCTCGCTGACATGTTTGTTGCTGGTTCGGTAACTAAGCAGGGCTCCGGTATGCAGAGAAAAACAGGCCGTTATTCGTGCTGAAGGCAACCCGCATCCTGGCTTCTGATGATGTTGTTGAGGCCATTGATCTTGATTGGGCTTTGTATCTGGCATCGATACACCGGTGCTGTCAACCACCACGATCCGATGACCACGCCAGTTATCGCTAGCACCCATGCTCTCTATCGAATCAACCCCATGAGAATGAATCGTCTTGGAGATCCTCTATCGTTAAATTATTTCTGGCTTTGCAGTAGGCAGAGGTGGCTGAAGAAGGCAGCTGTAGGCCACGTAGTGCTGCATAAGCCTTAAGTTTTTGAACAATTTCTTGACAGCTTCCATCGTCGCTAAGCACTTGAGCAAGGAAGGCCCAAGACGTATTGCTTTTGCTGAAGATCCGGCGACGACTGTGGGTACCGGACACTGCCGGGGCGAGAAGGGACTCGGGAATAAAAGCCCCAAAAGCTTCCCCAAGTTGGGTGAACCTTTTTTGCTTGAGAATCCTTACCTCATCGGCAAGTTTCTGTTGCTTTGAACGGGGTTTCCGACGTAGTGTATGTACGTGAAACCCTGGGAATATCGGTGTTGTTTTTTGCATGTGCCATTATGGCATTTTCATCCCGTATTTTCAGGGTTTTTATCATGCAAAAGGGGCTTAAGTTAGTGCCATTCCACCCTGACCCTAAAACCTATTATTTTAAAGACTCCGGATTCACTCGTTTGTTTAGCTTTGTCTTCAAGTAGACTCCGTATGTGAACCTAAACAGATAGCGCGATAGCTCGTTTCGCATCTGGTAAGTATACGTTGTTAAGAGTCTCTGGACGCATCCTAATTGATTCCCTGCGTTAGGTTGTATAGAAGTCTTGAAATTAGCGGCCTGTTGCGAAATGGGAAACGGGGTGATGTAGAGCGCGCGTAGTCCATAGAACCATTCCCGATCGATCGCGTGATCAAGGGGCAGAAACATCGGAGTCATAAATCGTTTCAAACGAATGGCGGCACGCTTTGAGACGATATAGGCGCCCGCACCTTTGAGGCGGCTAAGACAGCAACTGAGTGAGCACTCGTTCGTTAGTTCAGCTACCGTCATTCCGTTTCTGCTTGAAAGGCCCGTGAGTCGCAAGATGTCCCAGTATTTCCTATAATGGAGCGCCTCGTCCACGAGATCATTAAGGGTACTGCTAAGTGTCAAATCATCCTCACCGATTAAACTATACTCTTCACCCGATTGTAGAAATCGTTCTATGGCTTTAAGGTGGCTGAAGTAGCACGCGACTTCGTAGACGTTAAAGTGTCTCCCATGAAACCGCCGAAAGGCCGTTTTATCGAAACCGGGGATCGGTAGGCTTAGTTCTTGCCCATCAATTGCAGGAACGCGTTCGATCGTAAACGATGTTTTCAAAAACTCTTTTTGCATGTGCGACCAGCGCTCAGGCTCACGCTGGAGATTTATAATAAATGCAGTCAACATTTTTGGACAATATCCTTATATTTACTCTTTTATCCTTCTTGATTATATTGAGGGCGTATTGCTGATGTTTTTTATTTTGCGTTTTAATTTTTGGGGTTTCCAAGGAATCTGTGGGTATGAGTATCTGAAAAGGAAGGGAAAGTAAAGATCCGGAGTCATCCACAGCCCTCTCTCAACTCCGACGAACAGGTGGGGTCCATTCTTGTCGAGAAAGGTCTATGGATAACTAACTCCTGAGCGTAAGTTTAACATAATAAGCCGAATAAAAGAGCAGAGGGCACTGAAGAAAAAGCTCCAAAGTATTGTTTCACACGTCGTTGGGATTGAATGGTGAGTGGGAGATCACCGAACTGAAATTTGATCAGGACAGCGAAAACCTCAAGCGCGACAGTTTGCTGATGAACTGGGAGCAGCCAGGCAGAAGGCCGGTAATGCCTGAGGACTTGTGAATATACAAAATCCCGGGAAAAATGTGGACGTAACGCCGGAAACCTTCCTGTTCAGCCTCAACCGAGAAGAGTTGCGCAGGACCCGAAAGAGGGAAGGCACCTAACCGCTTCAAAGCCTGAAGAACGATAGAAGCAATACATTGTCCTGACCGAAATTGGACAAGCCTTCAAGGAGCTCAAGCCGGGGTAATGTTCCTCTTTTTCAAACAAACAGGTTCTCACAAGTAATCGTCTCCCGAAAGGGAGAAGAAATAAACTTTGAAATTCCTGCACATCAAGACTAAAACAACCTGTGCATGTATCCAAAGAACAATCAAAAGAGAATCCAAGGCAACAAGCTGTTGTCATTATTCATGACTGGATCCAGACCCACAACTTTCCGGATCGCACACTAAATACCGTCACCTCTGGACACGCTTTTGTCATGGAAATAGTCCTGGGCATTGTCCGATATCATCGTACACTATCCTGGATCATAGGCCAGATGCTGGCCAAAACACCACGGACAGAGTTGGTGGCTGTTCTTGAAGTAGGGCTTTATCAGATTCTGTTTATGGACAATGCTGAAGATTACGCGTCCATCCATGAAACCGTGGAACTTGTTAAATCAACAGGTTCTCCCCAAGAAGTTTGCTTCGTAAACGCCCTGCTGAGAAGAGCCCAAAGAGAAAAGGAAGAAATTAAGCGCAGCATTAAACAACAACCCATTGGCATTCAATATTCATATCCTGATCTGCTTACCCGACGCTGGAAGGACCAATTCGGAGAGCGCAATATGCGTTTGCTCTGCGAATGGAACAATCGCCCTGCTGAAACGGTGCTACGGATCAATCGGCGCCGAACCAATCTATCGGACTTTCAAACATTGCTTTCAGCATCTAACATCACAGCACAACCCCATCCTTTTATGCCACGAGAATGTCTTATTCTTTCCCGAGGATTAAACGTTAGAAATATCCCTGGATACGAAGAGGGGATGTTTTATGTTCAGAATCCAGCAACAACGGTTGCTGTAAAGCTGCTGGATGTGCAGTCCGGTCAAACGATTTTGGATGCCTGTGCCGCGCCTGGAGGAAAAATGTGTGTCATGGCTGAACGGTTGCAAAACCAGGGTCAACTCATAGCACTTGATTTATACGAAGACCGACTCGCTTTTTTGCGAAATAATGTTAAACGCCTTAGGCTAGAGAACGTACGCGTTCAGCAGGCAGATGCAACGGGCCAAAAGGATGATTTTATAAAGAAGTTAAACCTTCAATTCGATCGAATCTTACTCGATGTACCATGCACCAATACAGGCGTCATTCGTCGCCGTCCCGATGTCCGATGGCGTTTTTCTCTTAAACGGATGCAGGGATTGATGGGCATACAAAAGGCCCTTCTTAACCATACGTCCACATTTTTAAAATCCGGAGGAAAACTCGTATATAGCACGTGTAGTTTGGAGTCTGAAGAAAATGAGGAGTTTATTCAAGGATGGTTAAATGAACATCCGGAGTTGAGATTTGCTAAAGCCAAAAAAATCTTTCCACCCCGAACGTCGACCGACGGCGCCTATGCGGTTTTATTGGAAAAAAAATAAAGACATCATTTGCTGATCTTAAGTTTTTTCTCTTATCCTGGATCCGTCAGTTAAACGCGGTTTTCTGCACGAACCATTTGGGCCAAAAGGAATTACAAAAAAGCCTCGACGCACCCAGCAGGTGCGCCTGCGTTTTTTTGCAACCTTTTGCCTCCAAAGCATTCGCACAGAAATCCCACGTTTAACTGACGGATCCAGGTCTTATGTCTTGTAAGTATTTAATAACAAGATTTTTACTCTGATTAGCCCCTGTCTGGTACTGGGGACACTAAATTTTGACACCGAGCAGATCGAACGCCTTCTTTTGCGTAGGTGTAGGTTGTGTGATTTGCGTGAAGGCTGGTGCATCATTGGCAAGGTCTAGCTGAATTTGGTTGCTTGTAATCGTCCCCAGGTCCTTTAAGAGGGTCCGTTAACTGTGACCCGGCAGGCCTTTTCGTCGGTTTCTTTTGAGACCGCTTTCTATTTGGATTTTTCTGAGCGGTGAGCTGGTCCAACAACATAGGCCCGATCTTTCCCCCAGCGACACAAACCCGGAGCATTATTCCAACTATTGAGGTTTGGATATACTTAAACATCATATTCTTTAAATTCTAAAGGTTAGGTTGATACGGGAGCAGCAAATTTTAACGGAATAAATTGCAGACACCAATTTATTGGGTGGATTGTAAAATTAAATGCCGCAAAAAATGGACCTGAGAGCTTCTGTTCATGCGACGATCTTCAAATCGAAACACTCCTGTGCGGGTTTGTATTCTAGGATCTTGCGAGGATAGTTGTTAATCCATTTTTCAATCTCACCAATACGGTCGATGGTATATTTCCCGATGTTATCTCCTTTGGCAACGAAACGACGAACCATACGGTTGGCATTTTCGTTGGAGCCTGGTTCCCAGGAAGAATACGGGTGAGCATAATAGAGTTTAACACGTCTCTTTTTGCTAAATCCGGAACGTTCCATCTGCTCCACGTCGAGAAACTCGCTCCCGTTATCGGCTGTAATCGACTTGAACATCGATCTGAATGGGCCAACTCCCATCGATCTTTCGATCGCTTTGAGGGCCTGCAGAACCGATGCCTGTGTTTTATCCGAAAGTTTTCTCACCCTTAGCATTCGGGTCTTTCTTTCTACTAACGTCATTAAAACCGGTTTTGAAGTTCCTTTTCCGCCGACGATCAAATCCAATTCCCAGTGCCCAGATTCCTCGCGTTTTTCTACGGTCTTAGGTCGTTTTTCGATACTGGTCCTTCGGGCATGTTGCTTTTTAACCCGCTTAATAGCACGTCTTTTTCGTTTTATCCGTTTTCGTTTTTCCCATAGGGACTCGTTGCTTACCCCCGGGATGAGACCTTGGTCAATATAGGTATACAGCGTTTTTGTACTCACCGCTGCAGGTCTCTGCTCTTGTTTAAGCAAAGGAGCAACCACATCGGGTGAGCGTTTGTGAACAAGAATGTGCTCGCTGATAAACACGGCCGTTTCATGATGCTTTCCAAGCTTAAGCTCAGGTCCCTTGGCCGTCGCATTTAGATCATGAAGTTCCTGGGCTCGATCACTGCTGTATGCTTTCTTCTTTCGCAGCTCTGTATCGAAATGCTCTACCTCCCCACGTTTGATTTCGCGCTCTATGGTTCGACGATGCCTTCCCAGATAGCTAGTAGCTATCTCCAAAGGACGTCCTGGGTTTTTGAGCATTGTTTCAATCATGATCCGTTCTTTCTGTGTCAAATGCTTGCCTTTTCGGGGATGAATACTACTCTTGATTTGTTCCATGTCTTTCTCCTTTTTTTGTCTTCTGTCGAGTTTCTAAATCTAGAAGATTTCGGCATGGAACACTCCTGTTTTACAATATCTTCTTTTGGGCATTTAATATTACAATTCTCAAGTTTTAGGTGGAGATTGAATTCTTCTTGACGGATCTCAAAGTTTTGCTCACAATACCCTGTTTACTAACCGAACAGATAGCGATTTTCATCTTTCGCATTATGGGGTGCAGGAAGCTTAGGAATAGGAGGTAATCATAAGTACAACAACGCTTTTACCCTGTCTAAACTTAATTGATGGTGAGTGGAATTCCCCGGACGTAAAGGAAACCACTCCGGTACACAACCCTTCTACGGGTGCAATAATAGCAGAAACGCCTATGTGTGGTGCCGACATTGTTGATGCCGCCGTACAGTCCGCTCGCCGTGCATTCGAAGATTGGTGGCAGACCCCGCCCGTTGAACGTATCCGCATTTTGTTTCGATACAAAATGTTGCTTGAAGATCACTTTGAGGAACTAGCCAAAAGCGTTACACAAGAACACGGAAAAACATTGACTGAAGCGCGTGGGGATGTGCGACGTGGTATTGAAGTTGTTGAATATGCCTGCTCCATTACCGAATTGTTAAAAGGGGAAGTTCTTGAAAACATTGCACGGGGTATTGACTGTGAGATGGTACGTCAACCCGTAGGCGTTTGTGTCGGAATATGCCCTTACAATTTCCCCGCTTTAGTGCCGATGTGGATGTACCCCATGGCCCTTGCTTGTGGGAATACATTTGTGTTCAAGCCGAGCGAAAAAGTACCGCTTACGAGTATACGTCTTATTGAACTTCTTTGCGAGGCAAGACTTCCTAAAGGTGTTCTAAATATTGTTCATGGGGGTCGCGAATGTGTTGATGCCCTTCTTACACATCCTGAAGTAAACGCTATTTCTTTTGTAGGCTCATCGCCTGTCGCCAAATATATTTTTGAAACAGGCACCCAGCATGGAAAACGTGTTCAGGCCGCTGGCGGAGCAAAAAATTTTGTAGTTATTATGCCCGACGCTGATTACGAAAAATCGGTTGAAGGAATGGTCGATGCCGCTTTTGGGTGTGCAGGCCAACGATGTATGGCGGGATCTACAGCGATGGCCGTCGGTTCCGCAGGTGAACAGTTTGTACCCGCCATTGCAGAAATAGCCCGAAATATTCGCGTGGGTCCAACCGATCGTGATCCAGATGCTCAAATGGGCGCTGTCATTACCCAACAACACCGCGAACGTGTAAGAGGATTGATCGAAACCGGAGCTGATGAAGGAGCGGATGTTCTTGTTGATGGCCGAAATGTGAAGGTCGATTCTCAACCGAACGGGTTTTATCTAGGACCAACTCTTATCGATAAAGTAGAGACCAACATGACCATACATAACGAAGAGGTGTTTGGGCCTGTACTCAACGTCATGCGGTTTGACGATTTGGATACAGCCATTGAAACAGCGAATCAATGTGCTTTTGGAAATGGATGTTGTATCTATACCCAATCGGGCAAAGCTGCCCGCGAGTTTCGACACCGGGTTAAGACGGGTATGATTGGTATTAATGTAGGTGTACCAGCCCCTCTTGCCTATTTCCCATTTAGTGGATGGGATTATTCATTTTTTGGGGGTCTTCATATTCAAGGTCGTGAAGCCGTTTATTTCTATACGCGTGCCAAGGTTTATACCTCAAGATGGTTTCGACCGGATGAAGGGTATATTTGGCACAAAGATTAGTTGGGTCAAAAGTCCGTTAACCTTTGACCTTTAGACCTGCGGCCTACAACTCTTCAGTCTATTGACCTTAGACTTAAAAGGAGATAACGAATGAGTATTATAATAAAAAATGGGGAAATTGTTACGGCGAGTCAACGATATTTTGCCGATATCTATTGCGAAAACGAACAGATTACCCGTATTGAAAAAAATATTGAAGCCCCCAACGATGCCATAGTGATTGATGCAACCGGGAAATATGTTTTCCCGGGTTTTGTGGATCCTCATGTTCATATCTATCTTCCGTTTATGGGTACGTTTGGTAAAGACACCTATGAAACAGGAAGCAAAGCTGCATTAATCGGTGGAACAACTTGTTTCATCGATTTTTGTATTCCGAATCGAGGGGAAGAACCTCTTTCGGCCCTTAAAACGTGGAACGAACAAAGTGAAGGGAAGGCCGCTTGCGATTATACCTATCACATGGCCGTAACAGGGTTTGATGATCAAGTAGAAGAACAGTTAAAAAAAATTGTTAGCCAGTATGGTATTTCATCATTTAAAATCTTTCTAGCCTATAAAGGGGCTCTCGGCGTTACAGATGATGAACTCTACCATACGCTTCGATTGGCTAAAGAGTTGGGTGTGATTACAACCGCGCACTGTGAAAATCCGGATCTCATTGTTGAACTCCAAAAAAAGTATATTTCTGAGGGTAAAACCGGACCAGAATGGCATTATCATACACGACCTGAAATTGTAGAAGCAGAGGGAACCGGTCATCTTATGACCTTTGCCGAAATTCTTGACGCCCATGTCTATGTAGTTCATCTAAGCTGTCAAGAAGCGCTCAACGAAGTGATGCGAGCCAAAAAACGGGGCGTGAATGTTTGGGCAGAAACATTGATTCAGTTTTTGCTGCTGGATAAAAGCTACGCAGAGCGTCCTGATTTTGAAGGTGCAAAATATGTCATGTCTCCTTCCCTCAAAAAGAAGCGCCACCAAAATGTGATGTGGAACGGGTTGAAAAACGGGTTTCTCTCTACCGTAGCAACGGATCATGCGCCCTTTGATTTTGAGACTCAAAAGCCGATGGGAAAAGATGATTTCACCCAAATTCCTAATGGAATTCCCGCCATAGAAGATCGTATTAACCTTTTATTTACATACGGCGTTAAAGAAGAGTGGATCGACTTACAGACCTTCGTTAATAGTGCAAGCACACAAGCTGCAAAATTATTCGGACTGTTTCCTCGTAAAGGAACCATTCAAGTCGGAAGTGATGCCGACCTCGTTGTCTACGATCCTGAATATGAAGGGACACTTTCCGTAAAAACACAGCATATGAATGTTGATTACAGCGGATTTGAAGGATGGACCATTAAAGGTCGACCTCATGTCGTAACCGTTAGAGGTGAAGTGGTTGTCCGAGAGGGCACATTCGTTGGCACAGAAGGTCGAGGTCAATTCCTGAAACGTTTACCGAATCACTTCTAACTTGCTACGGAAAAGTCACAGCAAAAATCCAAGATCCGAATATCGAAATCCAAAACAAATTCAAATGATGAAAAATAGCAGTACACATATATCTCCCGGCACTCGTTTTCGAACGGCACTTACACAAGAAAAACCTTTACAGGTTATAGGCACCATTAATGCGTATTCCGCTATTATGGCAGAAGAAGTTGGGTTCCACGCGATTTATCTCAGTGGTTCAGGCGTTGCAAACGCTTCTTATGGGGTTCCCGATTTGGGCATTACCACGCTGAATGACGTACTCGAAGATGTTCGTCGCATCACGGGAGCAACATCGCTGCCTTTACTGGTAGATATCGATACGGGTTGGGGATCTGCTTTTAACATTTCTCGTACTGTTCAAGAGATGATCAAGGCCGGAGCTGCGGGTGTACATATTGAAGACCAAGTTGCTGAAAAACGGTGTGGACATCGCCCGAACAAGGCCCTTGTTCACGTCGAAGAAATGGCGGACCGAATCAAGGTTGCGGTCGACGCAAAAACAGATCCCGACTTTATGATTATGGCACGTACCGACGCCTATGCAAATGAAGGCCTTCAAGCAGCTATTGATCGGGCATTCGCCTATAAAGAAGCGGGCGCAGATATGATTTTTGCTGAAGCGTTGACATCATTGGATGAGTACGCAACGTTTTCCAAAGCGTTAGGAATCCCACTTCTTGCGAACATGACAGAATTCGGGAAAACACCTCTATTTACTGTAGAGGAACTTGCGGACGCAGGCGTTTCCCTTGTCCTTTATCCGTTATCTGCTTTTCGTGCAATGAACGCCGCCGCACTAAAAACATATAAAGCTATTCGAAGAGAGGGCACCCAAAAAAGCGTTGTGGATACCATGCAAACACGAAAAGAATTATACGACTTTTTGGATTACCACGATTATGAGAAAAAGTTAGATCAGTTGTTTGATGGCAAGACCACGGGATCACAGTAACAGAGGATAAAGAGTGTGAGTGTTTGTTTTACTAACGATTATTTTCAAAACAAGTCTCCTCTCCCTTTGGGAGAGGGGATTGTATTAAAGTCACCATCGAAAAGGGGTGCCATACCAATCCCTTCTAGGAACGATTACAAAATAGTCTCTATAGAGGAATCCGAAGAACCCATGACAAAAGGTAGATCCTGTTCAAAACGTATGGACGAACAATAACGCGGCTCGCTCCGCTACTAGAAACAACGGTAAAAACATGGCATTGTTATTCACCCGTTTGTAGTAGCCACGGAAGTGGCGTCGTTTTTCAAGATACTTATATGATAGTTTCTATCCGGGACTGGTATCACAACGTATCCAATGGACTGACGACTCCAAGCGGTCCTTTGTTTAACACATGTGTGTAAATCATCGTCGTTTTTACATCGCTGTGACCCAGCAATTCCTGAACCGTCCGGATATCCTGCCCCGCGTCTAGCAAATGAGTGGCAAAACAATGCCTAAGCGTATGGGGCGTGACCCGTGCCGTCAACCCCAATTCCTTTGTGGCTTTGCGTACCGCGCGTTGGACCTGCTGGCTGTTAAGATGATGCCTGCGCCTAGTCCCCGAATGAGGATCAACGGAATAGTTCGCTGCGGGGAAAACATACTGCCACTTCCACTCACAGGGTGCATTCGGATACTTTCTTGCCAGCGCACCTGGTAACTCCACTTCATGCATATTTATCTCGCGATCATGCTCATACAGCGCCCTCCGACCTTCCAAATGATCTAGCAATTCATGTTTAAGCGTCTTGGGAAAGGGGACCCGCCGGTCTCTATCCCCTTTTCCTGCCCGAACCGTAATTTCGTTACGATCAAAAGCCACATCCTGAATACGCAGCCGCAAGCATTCTGAAATGCGCATACCTGTCCCATAAAGCAAGCGCACGATTAGACCTTCCGTATGATCAATGGCGTGAAGGAGTTGCTGAACTTCTTTGCGGCTGAGCACCACGGGTAAACGTTTACGAACTCGCGCCCGGGGGAAGTCTCTAAAATCACCAATTTCCTATTTTACCACATGGGGAGGTAACTCAGTAATGCATGGTGCATTGTGCTGCGTGAAAGAGGGTAATTCATTTGGGCCACCGCATGCGTATGGACGTCTTCATTGAAGCCAATAAACAATGACGTGTTTTTGATTTCCATCACCTGAGTCCCGCAACTGGTAATTAATATCTCCGTATGGCCATCTCCATCTAAATCTTCTGACCGTACGCCCATCCAGGAACCCTCCCAGCGAGGATCATCAAAGTCGGTGATTCGTCGAAAGTTTTTACCCGCGATATTTTCGTAGATCCGCAAACGCGTTCCGCCCATATCATTGGCTACCACTAAATCGGGCCATCCATCGTCATTCCAATCCGTGAATTGGGCGGCAACCGTATGATCGGCCTCTTCGCCTACCTGGTAGCCGTTCACCATTGATTTCCCGCGTGGAGTAAGACTATCTCTATCGGCCGCATAACTGCCATGAGGCAGGTTTTCTTCCTTATACAACCCGGACACCTCCATTTCTAACGCCACTTCCCGAAAATGAAATGTTCCGGTCTCAACAAGCTGGTTTATATAGAGCTGGTTACGATTCCTAGCAAACGTTGTCATCCCAAATCCGAGAAAATCCGGATCCAGAAGATTACCCACATAAATATCCAGATCTCCATCCCGGTCAACATCCGCCACCGTAGCGCCAAGCGAGGAAAACAGCCCTCCCACACCTACTTGGTCGGTTTGATCTTCCCACTCCGGGATTCCATCTCCGTCTCGATCGCCGAGATTGATATAGAGACTGTTCCGTCCTTCCCGTTCCGGCTTTTCTCCAAAATCTACGACCTTATTCAACCCATCCTTCATCGGTGTTCCAAGAAAGGGAGGAATCTTCATGAGGTAGGGTTCTTTTTTTTCCTTACGTCCTACATTCCCCCCTTTAGTAGGATAAATACGTGACGCCGTTTCATCGGTTTGATAAGGAACGCCGTAATGCTGATTCACGACGTACAGGTCCATCTTTCCGTCCCCATTAAAATCAGCGGCCACTGCAGCTACGCCAACACGACCTATCCGATTTTCATCGTCTTCCAAGGTGGTTCTGGGCCGATATTTACTCTCGATGGCAAGCTCTTCTTTCGTATATTCTTTATTCCCGTCAACCAAAAGCACGAAAACGGGGATGCCCCTCTGCATCGATGCCTTGATTTAAGAAGAGTGTATTAGGAACCGAAGGATAGTTTTTTTGAGGAAGAAGGATCCCCTCTGGCATACAGACCTTGGTCGTGAGTCTTTGATTGTGAGTAAGATAGATATCGAGCCACCCATCTCCATTGGCATCAAAAACCGTGACACCAGCACCATCTCCTGGTCCTAATCCATAAAAATTGGCCCTAGGCCCTAGCGTATCGACGCCAATTTCTTTAAAGGGACGTATGTGGTTTTGTCCAGCCCCTCTCCTTGTTTAGAGGGGGTCGCCGTGGTCTGAGCAAGGCATCCTACAAGCGCAATGAGCCCCACGCCTGTCTGCCCTATTTTTTTCATGCATCTATAGATGGTGTGTGTTTGCATTTTACGCCTTACCTCCTGTATCTAACTAGTGTTTCAGGCACTATATATAAGCTGTAGAGCTGTAGAACGAATACAGATACATTAAAAGATCCGCAAGGAAAAAATGAGTGGTTGACAATATTCGATGTTCGGATTTGGTTGCGGCTTGGCTGCTCCAGCTGAAAGCTTGACCTATTTGTTAAGTTTCTGTATCGGTCAAACTAGACTCTGATGAATTAAGGGGGGTATTCCCCCGACGGGTAAGCACGTGTCCTTTGCCGGAATGAGCATGTCTCGCTTTGTGGATGGCAAACAAGCCAAACATTGGTCGATTACCGACCAGTTCAGTCTGATGCAACAGCTTGGAGTCATTTTATAGGAAACAGATTCTTTTTAACCGCAGAACGACGCAGAAGGGTCCGGACGAAATCAGATTGTTTTTTTCTGCGTCGTTCTGCGTATTCTGCGGTTAAAAAACCTCCCATAGATGATACCACCCTTTACTGTAATGCCCCTAAGTACTATACAAAAAACATAAGCACAGCATTCAAAAAAGCAATCGATGCAAAGATAATTCGTAAAGGCGATGTGCATACACTTTGTAGGATCTTACTCTTTCCGGAAAGGGTATCATCGGTCTTCAGCTTCTTGAACGCGTTTCGTTCAAGATAATGCCCCAGCTTCGCTCCTGTATATCCCCCGAGAAGTACGCCTGGCAAAGTAAAAACGAGCATATCCCATGGAATGCCTCCAAGGATACTATGCAATATAAAGCCTGCTATAGAACAAACGGCTAAACTTGCTACACCTGTTTGCGATCGCTTTTTCCACACGTATTTTCCATACGAATAATAACCATAAAACCACCATTTCTCCTATCGCTATGGAAACCCATGCATTCAGCACACCGCCTAAAGCACAGATCAGTGTAAAGAGTAGCTTTTGTAAAGAGGACGCCGTGTTCATTTTCTCTTGATGGGGATCTCCGTAAGCCATCTCAATAAGAATGACCAATGCCACCGCAAAGGAAACGCCCGCAAAGATCTTTTTTATGAATAGGCCCGAAGGGTGATAAAAAAGAGTGCCCACGATCATTCCCGGAATAGCGCCCACAAGGCAAAGGGAAAAGGCGCGGCCGATGATATTGTTAAATGACCAGCCTAATACACCCGATGTCATGCCGAATGCTTGCGTAGCGAAGCTCAGTTTTAGAGCAGGAAGAGCCCCCAAGCCGTATATAAAGATAAATAAGGGTATAAACAGAAATCCCCCGCCTAACGCGGTTGCATTTGCAAAAGCTGCTGCCGCAAAAGCAACAGGCGTAATCATCCCGTTACGCATGAGGAGCTGACCCGCATTAGGAAAGAATAAAAGAAGTATACTTAAACTGCTTATCAGCGTGATAAGGATAAATAGAATATATTTTTTTAGCATACGGAGTACAGATGGACAGTTCCCTGAGTGTGTGCCCGCACCACCCAAAAAGCCAGACCTTATCATTAAGGATGAACGTTGTTGAAAGCGGTGATGTATTTTTTGAAAAAGGATTGATATTTTTTCTTAGTTTTTAAATCGCGAAATAGAAATTGCGCCCCCTCGGGTTTAAATTGTCGGACTAAAAAAAGGATGACTAACTCCGCGCCTAAGATGGGCAAAAATAGCTTTGATCCAAGTGTAATAACCGCTAAGGCGCCTACAACGAGATAGGCGAATCGCAATGTATTGTACCTGTTTGCGGAGAAGTAATAAGCAAACGGCGTGAAAAGAGGCGCCAGCAGGTATTGCGCTAGCAAACAACCGATCAGAGAAATCAACCGTATGGAATGATCAAAATAGAGCCGCACAATAAATGAAGATATCAATACGTGGTAGGCGAGGAATGTGCCAATATAAAGAATCATGGTTTTGAACCCATCATGATTCTTATAGATGTAATCTACTAAATCTTTACACCCCTTTACTTCATATCGGCCATGTTGCCTATATTTAAAAGCATTATTCGGGAAAATAAAGTATTTTACTAGATCTTTAATGCTTCTGCAGTCGCGCAGCTTTACGTGAAGGTCCATCTCCTTGGCCACGTCTTCAGTAAACGTGCCATACCCAACAAGGTGATCGGTAGGTCCATGATCATCTGACGGATAATGTTTGATATTATATTTTTTTAATTTAGAGTGCTTCACGATTGAGGTGTCGCGATGTAGCACGAAGAAAACCAGCCGATTACCTCGTCGGGAGAAACCTCTTCGAACGCTTGTGTGAGCGCTTCAGATAGTTCCTGATGACTGCGGGCTGCAAGGCTGCCCAACCGATTCTTTATCTTGCCCCACGTTTTTTCAATGGGGTTGGAATCGGGGCTGTAGGGTGGAAGGAATCTTACATGGGCCCCACATGACTCAATGAATTCAATGACCTTGGGATTGTGGTGGACGCAAAGATTGTCCATGATGACGATGTCTTCAGGTGAAAGAGTCGGGAGAAAAACCCGGCGAATATATTCTCCAAAAACAGCCGTCTCTGTCCCCCTCTCCCCCTCCATAGCCGCTGTTGTTCCGTCCAGGCGGACCGAAGAAATCAAGGTGGTGGTACACCAATGTCCATGAGGCGTTTTGGCAAAAAACCTGTTCCCGCCCAACGCCCGGCCCCGCAGACGAGTCATATTCGTTTTCGCCCCGGATTCATCAGTAAAGACAAGGCGACTTGGATCAAGTTTGGCCACCTCTTGGATCCACTGCTTTCTCAAGAGATTTACATCCGCCCGGCCTTCCTCGCTGGCGTGAAGCGTTTCTTTTACACCGGGCGCCCAACCGATTCAACGCCCGCTGTACGGCCATGATCGACCCCTTCACGCCGCTCATGTTCTTGAGTTCTTCAAGCGTTGCATCGGGATGTTTGCCCCCCAGTTGAGCCAACGCCTTGAGCTGCTTTCCGCTGTAGAGGGCCTGACGATGCCCATGCGGTCGGGGAGCGGTCTGTCCGGTTTCGTTGAAACGAGAGAGCCCACGGCTGAAACGTTCTAAGATCTACACGATAAGAAGATGCGATATCGGCCTGGGAACCTTTGCCCATTTTGTAGGCATCTATCGCACGCCGCCGGATTTCTGCTGTTGCTATACTCATGTCATGGAGTATAGATCTTCTAGAGAGGCATTTTAATTGTTAAATGCTCTAGTCTCAAGGTGTGTGCATGTTCTCGCTTTAAACGTATCGTCTGTAAGCAACTTGTGAATGAATAAGCTTTGCATTTCGGTGATATTCGCTAGTCCCCCGGTTGAGGGCCGAGTGTATCCCAGGAAAAAAACGTTGGATAATTCTTTGGGCACTACGCCGAAATAATTATTTCTATATCTGTATTCAAATTCAGTTTCTGATCCACTATTTTTAATTAATAGTTTAGAGATTCTCGGTTTTTCAGCATCGCCTGTAACGATCAAATCATATTTAATGGACTTCTTTTTAGTCTTTACGACACGGTTTTTATCGTCAATAGTCACTTCATTACTTCGATAAAACTCCACAAGCTTTTTATCCATGAAATAAGCGATATCGTTTAATACATATCCTTTCTTAATGGACCCCTCTAAATCATCGCGGAATTCTTCGGCGTACTTTTCAATGGGCCAGTATTTTATGGCAATCAATGAATTAAAAATTCCTATCAATTTTGTCACTCTAGAACGGGACTGATTTGAAAACAGTTCTCTGCCACTTGTGGGATATCGTACCTCTAGACATTTAGGCGTAAAAAACTTGGCCACTAAAAAAACGAATACAATACATTTTTGGCCTAAAGCCGGCCCCAACGTTCGGCACAAAGTAACAATACTCGAGATGAGGTAGCTCGCGTAAATCAGATGAGTATACAATATACAGGAAATCGGTACGAAACGTTATGAAATTCCAATTGATCCAGTGTATAGGTTCTGCCGCCTAGCGTTCTAATTTTGTCCAGAGCTATAAATCCTTGATTAACGATAACAGCCTTATTGCCTCGCGGGATTAACTTGGAAATCATTAAATTAGCAGAGTCTCCCATTGTCGTGAAAAGGACTGTTTTATCCTTAATCGTATAATCAAAATTCCCAAGGTCATCGTGAATTTTTCGCTTAAACCCCGTTGAGATAACCAGCTTTTTAGTTTTGTACTGCTTCCCGCTTTTTGTGTGAATGATGCTATACGCTGAATAGTTCTCAATAAGCTCAACATGATCAAAGTGAATGTGCGATTTGTATTGCTGAAGATATTTTTGATGCATGGCATAAGACTCTTTTGCGGTTGGATACATATCGGTCTTAAAAGATTGAACTAAATCAGACGAATAAAAGCTCGAGTAATAACTACTCACTAGATCAAAATCCAGCCGATCGGCTTGTTCTAGTTGTTTCCAAATAGGGTTGACATCTGACACGATGGTATATGTAACCTGGTCTGCATCCAGCTCTCTTAACAAGGGAATACATGAAAATCCAAATCCAATGATCAGGATTTCTACCTCTTCAAATCTTTTCACGCTGTTTTCCATAGCTAAAACCTCACTCCATATAGTTTAGCGCCATATCCCATTCTTTATCATTCAAGTTTTTAAAGGGCTCCGATTTCACTTTTTCCCATCCATAGATGATGACACCTATTATCGCTGCCATCACAACCATATCCTGGATCACATGGCGTTTGAAAGCCTGGGAAATCTGAGCGGCATTTACATTTTTATCGGAAGGATAAGGAACGGATGGAATATCTTTTTTTAGGAACTGGCAAAGGGGTTTCCAGCCCTCTTTTACATTGAACAGAAGAAGCTGATCCGGGGGTATTAAATCTATCACTTTCTGTTTTTCTTCTTCGTACAATCTCAGTAAATCTGATTTCTCGGTTATACCTTTTCAAGGCTCCACGGAATACCACTGTCTCCATAAGCCTTACGAAAAGAACAAATCGTGGAAGGAAAAAGAGGGTCTTCTTGGCCATCCTCATTTTTCTGTTTGTATGTACAAATCCATTGTACCAATTTTCTGGATCTCCCCATAAGGCAATATATTTCGCGTTAGGATACTCTCGATAAAAAGCGTCTGCTTGAAAACAAAAAGGAGCCCCCAACCAGTGCGTCGTAGCCCTTTAACAGGCTCGTAAAAGGCGTAGTGATTTCACCGTTATATTTTTTAAGTAGTTTTCTAGTAAGGAAAAACCTACTTAATACTTCCGCCGATCCACATGAGGTATACCCTTGTCACCCATCGCTGACGCTTCTGTCCTGGAAAAACCAACCATTATAACTTTCATCAAACATTTCCTCCAAGGTTATCATTCGTCAAACATACGCTATTCTATAATCGATGTAAGCCGGGTAAATGTTGGATCGGTAACCACTCCTTCTAGCTTCTAGAATCTTGAGTGGAAAATCCACCTATTTTCTTGTTTTTGGCTACCTTGGCGATCAACTCCCACTTTTCCCCATCTTCATCGATGGACATCTAACCTTACGGAACTCAGATCGGGCTTATTAAGTTAAAGACTTCCTCAGCGCCTCTTCTTTAACATGGTCGAGACCATTCACTTCTTGGACGAGTTTATAATAGAGAGGTTGAGGCATCTGAAAGCAGCCATCGAACATTTCACCCACGAAATCAGACGCCGAGACTTCCCATAATCCGGGTTTTAGGCAATTGTTGACTAATTGCATACGCCTCGGCCTCACCTTGGGATTAGGACCCATTTTCTCTGCGCAGACGGGTCCCTTTTCTGCCATTCATCCTGCTAAAATGCACAAAATATATTCTGTATATATATTTCATGGTAAGAAGAGTTCCAAAACCGGGTTGAGGACGCAAGACTTTATTACTCTGCGAAGTAGGTTCGGGTGTAGGACAAGAAGGTTACAACGTTAGAGATTATGCCGACTTTTGTTGTTCCCAGTAGGTCTCAAATGCATTTCCTACAAGACAACAGCGTAGAGACGATACGATACGATACACATTGAACCCCTTCGACGCTCTAAAACATACAGGATACGGCTTAGATCATAGAGAGGTTCACAGACATGATAAAAATCTAAGATTTGAGCATCCCCATCAAAATTAACGCGCACAAGAGTACAAATCAATATCATGGCCATCACCCAGCACAACGACTTGCTCGATTTTGCCTAGGCCCCGTAACCGAACCTCGTTACGAATCATAGACCCGAAGTCTCCAGCCGGATCAAAACTCGCCACAGAGGTTGTGCTGTCTGTATCCCGGAAGGGATACCCCTGCTTATTCCTTATGGGTCGAGTGAAGACATACTTTTTTCATTTCACAATAAAAAGTCCCGTTGATCCGTTATCTATACAACCACGTGCTCTAAGTTGGATGCACATAATAAAGAAAAGGAGAAACAGATGAAGCCAACACAAAGAAATATCACGCTATTCGTAGGAACCCTTTCTATTTTTGCGGCGCAGGTCGTTCTAGCACAACCGTTCTTTGATGGAAGAGAAAGAGGGGCGCATCACAAACCGCCTCAATGGGAAACACTGGATCAGGATGGGAATGGTTCTGTTAGCTACGAAGAATTTCTCAAGAGCCATGAAAAAATGCTGCAACGCAAAACAGAGCAATTTGAGAAACTAGATCTCAATGGAGACGGAAGCCTTTCCAAAGAGGAATTTGTTGATGGGAAACTCCGTTCGATCTTCAAAAAGCTTGATGCCAATAACGACGGAAATTTGACTCAGGAAGAAATGGAAGAAGGCCGGAAAAAAAGACAAGAACAGCGAAGAAAAAAGAGAGGTCATCGATTTGATCCTCAACCGTTCTAAGACGACAACAACACGTATAAACCCAATCCCAACCCCCTCTCCCTCTGTGAAGAGGGGAAGGGTGAGGGAAACAATCAACAAACAAATGAATTTGAGTCAATGGTTCTCCTTTGGAGAACATCGCTATAACAACAAATGACACCCCGATCGTGTTAGCGTATCGGGGATCAACTCCGGATTTAGATCCGTATTTCCTTCACCCACCCAACCATCTTATACGACCGAATAAGTAACCACCAGGCTGCTTCCTATGAAGAGTTGATCGGGAGTGTTTGTCCAAAGAATAGAATTATAAATCAAAGGGGCTGAACTAGAATAATTATACATTTCTCCCGCGCTGGAGGCACTGTTATACGTAAACGTACAATTCTCAATTTTTGGACTAGAAGAAGAGTTGTTATAAGCACCCCCTCCGACATTGCTGGCTTGAGTTTTTTTTATCACACAATTCGTCGGACCATTCTGTCAGATTACTATAATCGACAAATTGGTAAGGTTCAAGCACTTCTTCGACCATCTCATTAGGATGGTTATAGCCGTACCTTGTTGACCCGGATTTGTCCCACAGATCTTCTACTCCAAGATGCTCTAATTTGAAAATATTTCTTCAGCCAGGGCATCAATATCAACAGAGCACGGCCTCCGCTAAAAATTTTGATTTCATTTCTGTTTAGACTCCCCTCACGCATGCAAGACACGCTACCTCTTGTCAAGTCCTTGACTTGAATTAATTCTATCAGATACAATGATTTGAAGAATGAGCATACTCTAACGACCCTCTCTAAAAAAGTGACTATAAATGACGCTTGCAAAGCGAGCCAATGACCATCGCGAAGCGATTATAATGACGTTCTTGGAAGGAGAACATATTGACTAATGACCTCTTTGCTCAATACTAAAAATAATCCCGCCGTATACCTCGAAGGCATGAACTACACCTATGGCCGTAAAGAAAGCTGTAATCAGGTTTTATTTGACAATCAGTTAACGTTACAGCCTGGAGAGATTGTCTGCATTACGGGTCCTTCTGGATCGGGTAAAACCACCTTGTTAACTCTGATGGGAGCGCTAAGATCGGTACAAGAAGGGAGTGTCAATGTTTTGGGTGCGGAATTACGAGGGTTAAAAAAACGTGATCAAGTTAATATACGACAAAAAATCGGATTTATTTTTCAAAGCCATAATCTTTTTTCTAGTCTTACTGCTCGCCAAAATATCTATATGGCTCTAGAGCTGAAAAAACATACGACAAAAACAAAGAGAGCAAAAGCAGAAAAGATCTTAACCCGGTTGGGTCTTGGTGAGCGTATGGATTATAAACCTCAGAAATTGTCCGAGGGCCAACGGCAACGGATAGCCATCGGACGAGCTTTGGTCAACGAGCCCAAACTGATTTTAGCGGATGAACCCACCGCGTCGTTGGATCAGGATTCAAGCCAGATAGTCATTGATTTATTAAAAGATATCGCGCATGAGAAAAATACTACCGTTTTCATTGTCAGTCATGACCAACGCGCTATCGATGCTGGAGACCGAGTTGTGAAGATGGTGGATGGAAAAATCACGAAGTGTTTTTCCTTTGCATGCTGCGCATGCATGCGTCATGAGTTCGCTACGCGAACGTCATTATATCGCTTTGCGATGGTCATGGGTCCCGATGCGGGACGTCATTTATAGCCATTGAGATTGGAGGGTTATGTGAAATTGGAAGAATTGAACACGTACATCCTTAACCTGTGGAAGTAGAGTAACAATACAAGTGCAAAGGTCCGCAGCATAGTTCATTCTTTGGGTATCTGCCCCCCCCAAAGGAGAACATAGAATGCCACGAACCTACGAACATTTAAACCGTTATGAACGAGAAGTGATAGCCCAGATGCTAAAAGAAAAATATAGCTTATCTCAAATTGGCCATCACCTGGGCCGATCCCCCTCGACTATTTGGCGCGAATTTCGCCGTAATCGAGTCCGTGGCCGCTATTACCCAAGACCCGCAAATGGCCTGGCTCAAAGCCGATTACAGCTAGCTCGAAAGCCTCAAAAAGTGATGGGAGCTAGCAAAGAACAAGTGGAGACTCTCCTGGCGAAGTATTGGTCTCCAGAACAGGTTGAAGGTCGAAGAAAGCTAGAAGGTGACCCTCCCATCAGTCGAATGACGATCTACCGCTACTTGTACAGTCCAAGAGGGGCTGGCTACCAAAAATACCTGCGTGGCCCCGGAAAGAAAAAACGAGCGACTCGGAAAAGCCATTCACGTATACACAACCAAACGATGATTGACCAACGCCCCGAAGAGGCTGAAAGCCGCAAGGTGGCAGGCCATTGGGAAGGTGACACTATTCAGGGCCAAACGAGAAAAGAGGCCTGTGTAGTCACTCTAGTAGATCGAGCGACTCGATATCTCATCGCCGATCTTTTACCTCGATGCAATGCCGAATCGGTCAACCGTTCCGTACCTCAGTTCGCTGATTCAGGGCTCCCCTGTAAAACGGTGACTGTAGATAATGGCATGGAGTTTGCCAGCCATGCTAAACTACAGAAAAAAATAGCAACCCCCATTTTCTTTGCTGAAGGGAGAAACCCTTGGCAAAGAGGGACCAACGAAAATACGAATGGTTTGCTTCGCCAGTTTTTCCCGAAGAAAACCGACTTTGCTGCCCACAGCTCCGCTCAGTTGAGATGGGCTGTGGAGTTACTGAATAATAGACCGATTTGCACTTGTAAGTCGAGTCTGCAATAACGGAGTAGTGAAAATTGTGGCAGTCCATTTTTATGGGTTCCTAAGCTAAGTTTGTCAGATACGTAATAATAATTTTTTTCATTGCCTAACTCGGGGAAAAAAATCAATGAACCCGCGCGTACCGTTTTGTCCAATACTATCTTCTGTACGGCCCATGTTATTGATCCCGAATAGAGAAGCATCAGCAATAAAAAACACATCCATCTATTAGCTCGATATATCATCATGTCTTATCCTCCTTTAGTGGTTTGATATAGTTGCCGGTATTCCTTTTTAAATTATGCCACTTCGATGGCGACTTTACTTTTTCTGCGGGGTCCCATACCAACACAGCAACGCTGTGTAGGCATAGAGCCTGGGGTTTCAACCCAGGAGAATCATGAAAAAATCCTGTGCCCTGTAGGGGCACTGTTTTTGCATACAGTTGCTTCTGCTCAACCGCGCCCCTTCAGGGCGCAATCGGATCTGTGTTTTCATTCATTCCTGGGGTTGAAACCCCAGGCTACAGGCCTTTGTCCCTCTGCGACAACTCTTCCAAGGCGGATCGTACCACAGGCAAACCAGCCGAGGCGGAAATTTCCTATACATTAAAAGAGCTCCTCAAATTTGTCTAACACGGTTTCCGCGCTATTCCGAACGGCTTCTTTTTCTGCTTCTTTGAGCTTTTCGGTAAATTCTTCATCGACAAAGAGTTCCTCAGGGATCGCTGCATAAATATAATTATCTCCCACTTGCGCGCTCCAAGGCAAAGCTAACTTGCCCTCTTTTTTGTGGTTAAAGATGACCCGATAGGCGTACCCTTTTGCATCCGGGTCAGTAAAGATTCTCTTTTCCACTAGAGACTCTCTCCGTGCAGGAGAGATGTGAATGTTTTCCTCTTTTTCCTGAGCATATTTGGGATACCGGATTTGGACGGTTGCTCGGGTAATCCCACTGGCTTTCATTTCATCCAAATTCGCCTCGAACTCGATGATTCGGGAAGCAGCGGGCGGGCTTAAGGTCACCCCTTCCCAACTTCCTTTCTGCCAGGATGGGTTCTGTGGATATAGATGTCCGCCTTTCAAACTCCATTGTGCCTGGTACTTATAGAGTTCGGGATTTCGGTCCTCCCCCCTCGCATAGGTAAGCACCGCATCAATGCCATGCTCCTGAATGTGTTTTGCATCGATGGTAATACGGTCCTCAAAATCGCGTCCACGGCTCCGCTTTTTTCCCACATTTACGGTCACGTAATTGACTTCATCATCAAAGATCTCCTTGGCATCTAAATCGAGGATAAAGTGAATATCGCGATGATCAAAAAAGGGATCATTCAGGTTTACTGAGTAGACACATTTAGGATTATCCTTTGCATGATCGTACCAACTGGCTAAGTTACCCAGGATTTGATGCGGCAAACGGATAGAATCCCATAGTTTAACTTAAATGTTTTCTTTTTTGCCTGTTGCACGATATTCGTAATCGACTTTTTAAAGGTGTAACTCGTCCCTGTCCGAATTGCAGACTCAACTTACAAGTGCAAAACCGAAGCTGTCCATCATTTCTTTGGGCGTTCTATATTCTAAGCATTTTCTCGGTCTATTATTCAGTAACTCCACAGCCCAGCTCAACTGAGCGAAGCTGTGGGCAGCAAAGTCGGTTTTCTTCGGGAAAAACTGGCGAAGTAAACCATTCGTGTTTTCGTTGCTCCCTCTTTGCCAAGGGTTTCTCCCTTCAGCAAAGAAAATGGGGGTTGCTATTTTTTTCTGTAGTTTAGCATGGCTGGCAAACTCCATGCCATTATCTACAGTCACCGTTTTAAAGGGGAGCCCTGAATCAGCGAACTGAGGTACGGAACAGTTGACCGATTCGGCATTGCATCGAGGTAAAAGATCGGCGATGAGATATCGAGTCGCTCGATCTACTAGAGTGACTACACAGGCCTCTTTTCTCGTTTGGCCCTGAATAGTGTCACCTTCCCAATGGCCTGCCACCTTGCGACTTTCACCCTCTTCGGGGCGTTGGTCAATCATCGTTTGGTTGTGTATACGTGAATGGCTTTTCCGAGTCGCTCGTTTTTTCTTTCCGGAGCCACGCAGGTATTTTTGGTAGCCAGCCCCTCTTGGACTGTACAAGTAGCGGTAGATCGTCATTCGACTGATGGGAGGGTCACCTTCTAGCTTTCTTCGACCTTCAATCTGTTCTGGAGACCAATACTTCGCCAGGAGAGTCTCCACTTGTTCTTTGCTAGCTCCCATCACTTTTTGAGGCTTTCGAGCTAGCTGTAATCGGCTTTGAGCCAGGCCATTTGCGGGTCTTGGGTAATAGCGGCCACGGACTCGATTACGGCGAAATTCGCGCCAAATAGTCGAGGGGGATCGGCCCAGGTGACGGCCAATTTGAGATAAGCTATATTTTTCTTTTAGCATCTGGGCTATCACTTCTCATTCATAACGGTTTAAATGTTCGTAGGTTCGTGGCATTCTATGTTCTCCTTTGGGGGGGGGTCAGATACCCAAAGAATGAACTATGCTGCGGACCTTTGCACTTGTATTGTTACTCTACCATATTGGGCATGGTTTCTTTTTCTTGCTCGCTGGGTGTTGTTGCGGGCGCTTCTTCGGGATCTCCTTCTTCCGTAAATTGGTTTAAGAAATATTGAAAGAAGGCCTCACGAAGAACATCGACACTTTCATCAGGATACGTTTCATCAAACTGCATCTCGACGATTTCGTTTTCGTCCAAGAAATCGAATTCGCTCTGCATCTCCTCGTATGTTTGTCTTGATACGGTGATTGTTTTTCTTTTGTACAAACCCCAAAGGTATGACTTGGTTTTTGTCTTTCTATTCGATGTATACTTTGCCTCTAGGTCATCATAATGTCTTTTCAGTCGATCCCAATGAAACGTAATGGAGGCATTGGCCGCGGGAACCTTTACGATGTAAGAAAAATCCAGCATCACCGAAACATCCGTAATGGAACGACTTTTTTCCTGTTTGTTTTTCTTTCCAAAGTGGAATCCCAACGCTTTACCACGCGCTTGCTCGAAGGGTACTTTTGTTAAACGGAAGGCGCCTGCCAATAGATTCTTTTTAGGTGGAGTATCGTCTTCAAACGTAGCGGCTAATAATTGGGCCCCTAAGGGAGCCAATCGACTGGCTACCGCTATTTTCTGCCCTGAGAGTAATGGGGCCTTGCCTGAGGAGACTAAAGAGAGTGTCAAATTTTCGTCTGACAGCGTGCCTGAAATGATACGAAAGCTACCACTACTACTTTCATCGTCGGAAGGTTCCATGGGGACGGCCCCATCAGCTTCCCATTGTATTGCTTTTTCAGTTTGCCTTTTAATTCTTGTTCCTGATCAAGGGTCAATCCATACTCCATCAGAAAATGCAATAAGGCGCCGCCCGCTCCCCCTTCTTCAGCCCGTTCATCAGTGGTAAATTTCATAAATAGAAATTCAGGTGTTGAGTCAGGGCGTTGCGACAAATGCAAGTTGGTTGGCAGATAATAATATTTTTGACTTTTCCCTGGATCCGTCAGTTAAACGTGGAATTTCTGTGCGAATGCTTTAGAGGAAAAAGGAACCAAAGAAACGTAGGTGTACCCACAAGGTACATCGAGGCTTTTTTGGTTTTCCTTTTGGCCCAAATGATTCGTTCAGAAAACCGCGTTTAACTGACGGATCCAGGTTTTCGGTTTATTTCTCTTTAGCAACTGCCAAAATTTCTTGTCCGCTTTGGCGGCTTGTCCTAATAGATGTACAACAGTCCCATCTTCCAAGGTAATGGAAAGACGATTTTGATGATCAAGAATAACGGCAGACGCGGGATAAGCGATGATGGCTAGAATAAAAAACAAGGTAAACGTGTATCCAATCCATTGATAGGGTCTCATTATTTTCTCCTTTTTCTCTGCCGTCGTAATAATTTTCGACTTAAATCAGGCTGTCATTAACGGTAGCTTTACTGTGCCTGTAGTGCAGGGTGGAACTCTACCCGCCTTGATCATATTCTCTTTTCCTCTCTGGAGACAACCGAAAAGTCCGGTTATTCATGAATCTACCCATCTGACACTTTGTCGACGAATAATACACCTGTTGAGTCTATTCCTTGCGCAGTCCTCCGTTCTCCATTTTTAAGGATCCAGGTGATGGTATACTCATAGTCGTACTGACCAATAGGCACGGTCACTTCTACCCCTTTATCTTATGCGAGCTGTTCAGGTTTAATCACGAGTTGTTGAGGTTGTTTTGAGCCAAAGAAATCGTATGTGACCTTAACGACAACCGCTCGCACTCCTTTTTCTCTAAAACGTTCTGGATCGCCTAAGCATTCAATTCTTCGTCGTTCGTAGGGAGCGTATACATCGATCATGGGCGCGTCGGTTTGAATCCAATCTGTTTGATATTTCCCACCCCCTTTAAAGCTCCATCGGGTACGATATTCATAATTTAACCACCCCAAACGGTCGTTATCTTGATTCCATCCATAAATTAATCGTAAGTCGTTGGTAGAGTTTTTGAGTTGTTCTCGGTTAAGCACGAGTTCTTGCGTAGTCTGTTCGCCGTTCTCATGATTCTTTCGTAAGGTGACAGCTACATTATTAACGTAACGATTAAATTCAGGAAGCAAATCCCCGTCAAGGCCAATATAAACTTCCCGTTGTTGAAAAGCCGGATCGCTCAGGTTGACCGTTCTAAAGTAATCGGGATTTTTCCCAAATCGTTGATAAAAGTCTCCTATGTTGAAGGTGAGATAAGTGCGACGCTCCACTTCAGAGCGATGATTAAAATTCATTACACTAAACCCTTCGGTCTTCAGATTCTTTAATTCATACCCCGCATAGGCGCCATAGCCGATAGTATTTCGGCTCGATAAAAGTCCAGATTTGGGGTTAAATAACTCGCCCAGGTTATCGAATAACCCCCCTTGTTTATCTTTGGGCACTCGATCTAATTCCACGGGACGAAACATCAGCTCCAATAATTTGGTGTACACATTGTTTAATAACGCTTCCATGGACGTATCATTTCCACTGGACTTTAAGGTAATCGCGTGATTGCGTATTAGCCTTTTAAAGGCCACATCAATATCTGCGCTGATAAAGTAGGCCGTTCCACCGGCAGATGCACTCATGCTTTTGCTCGTTTCGCTCCAGTCGACAACAAGTTCCGCCTCATAGGCTTCATTGAGTCCCGCAAAGGTCAAATCAAAAATCAACGACACATCCGGGGTTTTCATAGCAAAACTTTGTAAAAGCAGCGTTGCTTTTTCTGGGGTCAAATCAAAAGTAAAGGCCATGCGGTTCCCTTCAAGGACGGGCGCTCGTCCTGTAGCTAGAAGTTTTCGTTTCGATGAGCCGTCAGCCAGATTGAGGATCGACGAGATCAATCCATATCGCGCGTCTTTAAACACAGCAGGACCGCGCAACTGGATCGGGTCGTTATCAAATTTTTCGCGCATGGCCCGTTGGGCCGTTTCTACGTGTTCGGGAGGTGTTTCGTACAAGACTAAAAAATGAAGAATACCTCCCCCTTCAGCGGAGGTAATCGTAGCGCTGTCTTGCTTGTCGGTAGGTTTATTCATCACGTAACGAATAAATGAAAACTGGGGTTTTCCTTGCTCGTCTTTTCCTAAACGCGCCTAGGTGGGCAAATATAGATATTGATTACTGTCAGTAGCCAAAGGAAGGCACCATACATTGCCAACGTAAACGCCCCGATCGATAAGAATCTGTTGGGCCAAAAGTGGGCCTGAACAAAATAGACTTAGCCCGCTGAACCATATCCATATTTTATTTTTTACTTTTTGCTTCCGATTCTTTTTTCGATTCGGGAGGGATGAGGTACAAATAATCTGAACCAAGGACTTGGAGTGGATCTTTAATGGTGCCTTTGAGAGAAAACCACGAGGTTCGAAATACAGCAGGTTGGTTTTGATCATGGAAAATACTTACGGTTCGGACCGCCTCAGAATCTAAAGCCCTTAAAATTATCTTTTCTAAACGTCTTTTTTCTCCTACCAGCGTAGTCGCAAAATCGATGACTGCCGAAGCGATATTTCGTTCCACAAAAAATTGACGGTCGGCATCAATCTCTACTTCCCGTTTCTGAAAGGGCGACACAAGAGAAACAACTCCGTCTTTCGAACTAAGCCAACGATCTGTTTCCAATGGCACCCGAATGGTAGGGCCGTTACGAATACTCCAGCGTAGTTGATACTCATATTCAGTCCACGCCTCACTTTTTATGCCTAATCGAGGAAACGAAACCTCTTGGATGGTCTGGCCTTGCTGAACGGATTCATGCGTAAAGATCAAAGGGTCTGGCGTGAAATCCGGATGTTTATCCCCATACTTTTTGCGGAAATTGACCGAAACCGCATTGAGCACTTGCTGGAACGAGTCAATATATTCGCTGTCGATTTGAAAGTGGACGGTTCGGAATTGGAAAACAGGATCCGCTAAATTCACGATGCGGAAGTAGCGAGGATCTTCGCCGAACGCCTCATAAAGCCCCCCCAAATTACCGGTCGTATCCACGGGAACTTTAATCGTTGTGCTCTTGCTTAAATTAAGTTTGAACACATTTCTTTGGATATCTTTACGATTTTTTAACACATAACTGGTTATCGGAAAAATATTTTGTATTCTGGGCCCCGCCAAATACCCGAGAAAACCAACCACGCTTTTGCCGGCCTCGTATTTGTTTTGATTCAACAGCCTTTTCACGCGCAGGATTTTTGGCCCAACCGGTTTCATGGTTAAACATCAGATCGGTTAACTTATCTGTAACAATCTGAAGGATTCTGTCCACATCTGAGGTTTTGATGCCTAACCCTTGACTACGATCCGTCACTTCAATCTTCAGGTCTCCTGTCCGTTGTAAATCATCAACGATGTCTCGTACTTAGTGTTTGGTATATCGGTCTTGAGAATTGGTGATTTCGCTAAAATGGGTATAGATCGTCGAACTATCTGCTGTTACTTTTGCATTATAAGCCTTTACCTTGGCTTCGTAATAGGCATGGACTGATATCGACACGTCAGAAGCGGGCCCTTTAAAACTATCCCATAATAAAGTGGCGCCCTCCTGGTTCAATAAGGCGGCTACAGCTGCCTTGGAACCCGGTAATAAGGGCGCTTTTCCCGAAGAAACCACACTGCGAGTAAAGCCTCCTTCCCTCTCATCGGAAAGGACGGCGGATATCATTTCGAAAGAGCCGACCCCCTCTGCGCCATCTTCTATCGCCTCCATGAGATCAACCGGTCCAGCGATCCGAGCGCCAGGTACCTTTTCCCCTAATTCTTTCTCGAGCCCGCCAAGAACATTGGTCGGCAAAGAAAATTCGACCAACGCATGAAAAAGTCCACCGTGCGTGCCGTTTTGACCTACACCTGAATCCGTCAGATAAAATCTGACGATTTTTCATTACCTGTTGGGCTAAAGCGGGGAGGATACCCGTATTCAAACAAACAACCCCACCCCAACAGGTGTGTATATGAAACAATATAAAATAAAGACTGGCAAGAGCGAACTCAACAGCACAAGCGGAAATCATCTTTGCGGCCTGCTGCTTGAGGATCATGCTCAACGGATTCTTCCCTCCAATTTTTAACCACGCCGCTCCGATGCGATCTCTGATCGGGAGATCCTCCTTACCCAGATCGGCTTACTTTGCAACGGTCGAACCGATTTCAATGATATCGACCTGTACCGGGGTGATGAGATTTTTACGAATGCCTTTGGACTTAAAAAGGGGAGTTAAAAAGGTAGCCTCTGAGCCGGTGTTCCGATGTCGTTCCGACGACCTGCCCCCAGCCAGAACCCATGTGGGGCTACGCAAACTCAACACCGAACTTCTTTCCTCGGGCCCCTTTGGCTAGGTAGATGTCGAAGGGCTTGATCTTGTTCCCGTCGATATCGATGTGAGCCCTTTGGATCACTCAGGCTCTTCGAAAGAAGGCGTTTCCTACACCTAGAAGGGCCATGATGGTTACGCCCCGATATTTGCCTATGTGGGCACTCAAGGTCACATACTTGAGTGCGAACTTCGACCCGGTAAACAACATTGTCAGTCGGGAACGACCGCGTTTATTGCCCGCAGCGTTGAAACGCTCCAAACCCTGGGCCTGGGTGGAAAATGTTTGCTTCGGCTTGATAGTGGCAACGCTGCGGCCGATAACTTCGACGCTTTTGGGGATCATTATTTTATCGTAAAGCGAAATCCTCACCGCGAATGTCCTGAACAAATGCTGGCCCTTGCACGCCGAGTTGGAGACAAACAAGACAGTCGTGAAGGCAAGAACGTTTACACAGGCTTTTTCGATCATTTCCATCCCGGTGGTGACCAAAACCGCCCTTGTGTCCCGGTGGCCTTCGAAGTGATTGAACGCACCATCGATATCGATGGTCAGAAACTTCTGGTTCCTAAACTTGAGGTGAACACCTGGTGGACGAACCTCTCTTGTCGTGCCAAGACCGTGCTAGATCTCTATCATGGACATGGCCCCAGCGAGCAGTACCACAGTGAACTCAAAAGCGATCTTGATGTTGAGCGATTGCCTTCGGGGAGACTCTGTGCCAATAAGATTATTCTGTTATGCGCCATGGTGGCCTTCAACCTATTGCGCGGTCTTGGCCAAGAGGTCATCAAACGGGCTGGGCTTGCCCCGCAGAAAATCAACATCCCGCGCTGGCGAATCAAAACGGTTCTCAAAAATATCGTTTATTGCGCGGTTCGATTGGTCCGCCACGCCGGACGAATTGAACTTCACTTTGGCAAGCGTTGTCGCTGGTTTGAAGTGATACAAGATATTGCCCATTCCTTCGCATAGCCCTCCGTGCACCTTTAACAATACTCTAAGGCGACTGCCCAAGGAGGCTTACGCCCCAAAATGGTCAAATCAGAGTGAATCTGACCTGTACGCTCAAAAAATTCATCAGGGTGATACTTGCCGGTCCCAATCCGCCCAAAAGCGAGCATCTCAAGGAAAAAATTTTTCAACTTTTGAGCCCCAAAACGCCTTCCGAAGCGATAGCTGACGGATTCAGGTTAAAGGCTGTTCCTAACTCAGGAACTACATTCCCCGGAAATTTTCCTCATTGGACCGTACAAAATATGTCGCCTGGTGGCCTTCCTGTATCCCAACCCAAAGATGGAACGAATATTGTAACGATCGTTTTCAATGGGCCTGGTCAGTATCTTGTTAAAGCCAAGACGCTTAATTCTGAAAAAACTTTTACGGTATACGTCATTAAAGTCGACATCAAGATGAACGGGAATGTGATTTCAGATACGACTACAGATGTCATTGTGGGTGAAGCTATTGATCTTGAAAGTGAAGTTAAGCCTACAGGGCTAGCTTTTGAGAGTAAACAGTGTAGGATCCCGGGAGTACGCGTAAAGGATTGGGTCGCATCTTTATCATCAGCGACACTAATATCCGTACAGCCACCTGATCTCCAGGCGTCTACCATTAAATACTACTGGGTGGATGGTGGTGACGGCCGTGTTGTAGAATACGAGGTAATAGTTGGTGGTATTTATTGCAAGAGTGAAGTGACCTTTGAGGTTAAGAGTCCGGCATCAACAGTGACAGTAGTAACGGGCAGTGTCGCTGCTGACTCTTCGCGGTTGCATTATGGTAATACGGCTATACCCGGCATCTCTTTCTCGCATACAATCACGGTGCCAGCTGGCTTCTCGGGCTCAACTCAGTGGGTTCAATTAGTTAATCTGTTAAGGCGTCGCAAACTGAACAATGGGACCTGGCAAAGATGGGCTGCCATTGGGTTGGACAGTAGCTATCCATACGATACTAGTATATCGACTGTGGATGTGCCTGGTACACTGTTGTTGAGTATTTACTTAGAAAAAACTGTGAATGAGAGCTTTGAGATGTACCTTATGTTCAAGCCTTCAGGTACAGACACGATATGGGTTCCTCTTAAGCGGACGGGCTGGAGTTGGTCTGGATCTGCATCTCGAAATGGAAGTGTTTGGACTCTAGACTCAAGCAGTAACCCTGCACCAACTACTAGTGACACCACAAGCCATCCGGTTTGGACCCGAAACGTTTCTGGCCAGAATCCCGAGTGGGTGGATGAATAGACTTCCACGTTGATAACGCCTTTGAACCTGATAGGAGGAACCCATGCAATTGAATGATCCCGCGATAGAGGCCGTCCGAAAAATCCGTCACAAAATATCAGCTACCGATGGTCATGATATACGAAAACCGGGGAAACACTACAAGAAATATCAAGAGCAACTGAAAGCAACAGGAGAATATCGTTTCAGGGTAGGTAGGGGGTAGGTAGGGGGTAGGTAGGGTCGGACATTAAGTTATAAGTTAGTAACGGGGCCCCGTTCACCAGGATGGACCCAAGCACGGGGCGAACAAATCTGTCCGGTCGTGGCCTGATTGATCTAATTGAAGGAATGAGTCGCTATTACGATTCAATTTGACCAAGGTAGCAAACAATATTAAAATTTACGTTATAGATGAAAGAAAAAGTATACCTAGATGCAACCATACCGAGTTTCTACTATGATGATCGGTTCTCTGTAAAGCTTCTGACCGAAGAAACAAAGCGGTGGTGGGACATTGAATCTGTGAATTACGATGTATGGATTTCGGAGGCCGTTATTCAAGAAGTCAGCCAGGGCGACTATCCGCAAAAAGAAGATGCACTGCTGTTTGTAGAACAACTTCAAACTTTAAATCCTGTAGCCGACGTTGAAGAAATTGCAGCTTACTATATCGAAAATTACGTGATGCCAAAATCGTTAATCGGTGATGCCGTGCATTTAGCCTACGCATCATTCTACAATATGGAGTATCTACTTACCTGGAATTGTAATCATTATAATGAATGGGAAGCTTGGTCTTTCCACGCCAGAGATAGTAACGCCGCTTCAAATGTTTACGGAGGACACCTCATGATACTAAACGAAGCACTTAAACAAAAATATAGGGTTCAAAAACGGCTATCTGAGTCTGCCACGGACATGCATGATTACTTTGAGAAATCTCATAGTACAGCGCTGGAAGCTCTAGAAAAAATAGGAGCTAAACCCAATTATAAAGCTTTACCCACAATAAACGGGCAGAGGAGAAGGGTCGAGGGTCGGACATAGGGGAGGAGGCAGGGGGGGGGAAGGTCGGACATTAAGTTATAAGTTAAAGATTTGATATCGGGAGAAAAAATTATAGACTCGTCAAATGGGAAGATCTCTGCGGATAGTCTATGAAGGAGCCGTTTACCACGTAACGGTTCGGGGTATAGTGCGGCGCGATCTTTTTCAGGATGATCGAGATCGTAGAAGGGTTAGGCTGAAAAGATTGAGAAAAAAAGAGTTTAGAAGTTGTACAGGAAAGAGCAGAAAAGTGATGGAAGAAGTGACCCGATTTAGGGGCATAGAATGGGGGCTATACCAAAAACGGAACGGTCCGATGGTTTTAAAGGTCACGGCCGTATGTGCGTTATCGTGAGGACAGTCTTGAATCAGGTGTGAGAAAAGGGCTATATTATCGCGATGAAACAGTTCGTTTATATAGAAACTACGATCCGCAAGTATCTATATAGGAGGAGCCCATGAAATTGAATGATCCCGCGATAGACGCTGTCCGAAAAATCCGTCACAAAATATCAGCTGCCTGTGGTCATGATATACGAAAACTGGGGGAACATCAAGAGCAACTGAAAGCAACAGGAGAATACCGTTTCAGCAATGAATCGTCAATAGATGGTGGCTGCGGGTGAAGGAAGAGGGGCGTGTTGCCAAGCATAGGTTCAGCTGTTATGAATGCTCGCACGTAATACGTTAATGTACCTAGATCCGTCAGTTAAACGTGGGATTTCTGTGCGAATGCTTTGGAGGCAAAAGGTTGCAAAAAAGCCTCGACGCACCCGCTGGGTGCGTCGAGGCTTTTTTGTAATTCCTTTTGGCCTAAATGTTTCGTGCAGAAAACCGCGTTTAACTGACGGATCCAGGTCTTTTGTTTTGTCGGTAGTTCAACTCATACTTTTTGTCGAAAGAATAAACCAGCATGAAAATTTTGCTTACAGGAAAAGGTGGACGAGAACATGCATTGGCACACGCCCTGCACCGTTCTCCTTCTAACCCCACAATCTATGCTTATCCAGGCAATGACGGAATGGCATCCTTTGTTCAAGACATACAGGTACCAGACATAGACACCCTCATCGATTGGATGACAGAACAGCAAATTGATCTATGTGTAGCAGGGGAAGAAAGCTATCTTGCAGTGGGATTGGCCGACAAATGTACCCAAGCAGGTATTCGTGTTTGGGGCCCTGTTCAAAGATCTGCTCAACTTGAATCGAGCAAAATTTTTGCTAAAGAATTTATGAACCGACATCAAATACCTACTGCATCCTACACGGTGGCCGCTTCTTCTGAGGAAGTTCGCGCAGCGATTACCGAATATCCATGTGTATTGAAATATGATGGTCTTGCCGCCGGCAAGGGCGTTTCTGTTTGTACGGATCAAGAACAAGTTGATGCCTTTATCGAAAGTGTGTTTGAGAACAACCAATTTGGCCAAGGCCTCGTAATCGTTGAACAATGTTTAGAAGGCCAAGAACTCTCTATCATTTGCGCGGTTACAAATGGGACCTATCAATGGTTTACTCCAGCGCGAGATTATAAGCGACAACTCGATGGTGACCAAGGCCCCAATACCGGAGGCATGGGCGCGGTCTCATCGCAGGCATTGATGCCTCCAGAACAGCTATCTGAGATTGAACAACATATCATCAAGCCTGTCGTAGAGGGGTTCATCAAGGAGAAGATGCTTTACCGTGGATTTCTATATTTTGGACTTATGTTAACAAAACAGGGCGCCCGTGTTCTCGAATTTAATTGCCGTTTTGGCGACCCTGAAGCACAAGCTATTCTCCCGCTTGTGGACGGTGATTTAGCAACCTATTTATATGAGGCCGCCAATGGAGACTTACGACCAGATCTTATACACATGAATGATGCCTGGAGCCTATGCCTGGTTCTCGCCTCAAAAGACTATCCCTATCGTTCAGACTATGGACAAGTTATTACGGGCTTAGATATGATTAAACACGCGTACATTTATCATGCAGGAACAGAAAAAAATAATCATGAACAATACATCGTGAATGGAGGCCGTGTACTTTCTCTTGTTTGCAGGGGAGAAAGTCTTGAACAAACACGAATAACCGCTTATACAGAGATTGAAAAAGTTACATTTAAAGGCGCCCAATATAGAAAAGATATTGGCCGACTTCATTTTGAAAAAGGATAAAACCGATATAACGTGGTAACGGCTAGCCATCACGAAGAAAAGCGGTAGCAAGCGATTGCACTCCATACACCATGGCAACCAATATGGAGTGTGGTGACTTGTCACTGCTTTTCTTCCACGCAGCTTGCTGCGTAGAGCTATGCAACAGAAATAGGAGAATCATGAAAGTCATCATTTTATATGGAAGCGAAAACGATAAAAACTTTCTTCAAATAGGCAAAGATTACCTGAACCAAGAACAGATCCCGTTCGAAGAAAAAGTATTGTCCGTTCATCGAAACTTTGACGAACTCATCGTTTATTTAAAGGATGTTCAAAGCCAAAACGAAAAAGTCGTCTTTATTGCCGCAGCGGGGTTATCCGCTGCTTTACCAGGTGTTGTGGCCGTAAAAGTGGATGCCCCTGTCATCGGTGTCCCCGTACCAGGAGGGCCTCTGAATGGAATCGATGCGCTCCTTTCTATTGCTCAGGTGCCCGGTGACGTCCCTGTTGTAACGGTTGGACTCCATAAAAAAGCGCCGCTCAATGCATGTATGTATGCGCATAAGATACTGAAAATGGGTGAATAAAAAAGATGTCAGAACCATCTCTATCTAAAACGCACATACTGGATGAAAAGGATATCAATCATAAGCTCCGTCGAATCGCCTCTGAGATCCTTGAACAACATCCCAAAACGCCTTTAGCATTTGTGGGGATTCATACGCGTGGTGTTATCGTTGCTGATCGTATCTATAATGTACTTATAGAAGATCGTAAAGAAATGGTTAAAGGATCCCTTGATATTTCACTGTATCGGGATGATTTAGATAATCTGGGATCTATCCCTTCTATCAAAAATTCGGATTTGCCGTTTGAAATAGAAGGAGCGACGGTCATTCTTTTCGATGACGTTCTTTTCACGGGAAGAACCATTCGTGCAGCTATCAATGTATTAACCGATTATGGTCGACCGGCGAAGATTGAACTCGCCGTCCTTATTGACCGAGGAAATAGAGAACTTCCTATTGCGCCAAATTATACTGGACACACGATCCAAACGTCAAAAAAGGAACATATTTGTTCTCATTTCCACGAAATAGATGACGAAGAAGGCGTGTATAAACTGATAAACTCAGAACGAGCCTCATGACCAAACAAGATCCTGAAAAGAAGAAAAGAAGAAAAGATCTACTAGATATTGACTCGATTTCCGTAGAAGAAATTGATTTTCTTGTAAAAACGGCCCAGCCTTTTAAAGAACTGTTTACGCGCTCCGTTAAAAAAGTCCCCACCCTACGAGGTAAATCAGTCCTCAACCTGTTTTACGAACCTTCAACACGGACACGGACATCGTTTGAAATTGCCGCGAAACGTTTATCGGCTGATGTAACAAATTTTTCTGTATCGCAATCAAGCGTCGTCAAAGGCGAATCCATACTAGACACCATAGACACGTTACAGTCCATGAAAGTAGACTATATGATTGTCAGACATTCTGAATCAGGGGTTCCCAACTTTATTGCGCAAAATACTCATGCTTCGGTTATCAACGCAGGAGACGGATATCATGCGCATCCTACGCAAGCCATCCTTGACACCTATACTCTTAAAGAAGTTTTCCCTGATCTTACCCGCAAAAAGATTCTTATTGTGGGCGATATTCTTCACTCACGGGTTGCGCGTTCCGTGAGTACCTGCTGCCGTAAATTGGGCATAGAAATCGGTGTGTTAGGTCCCGGAACACTCATTCCTGATTCTCGACCGGATTATATGGAATGCTTTAAGGATTATGCTACAGCTTTTGCTTGGAACCCTGACGTTATTTATCTCTTGCGGTTACAACGCGAACGTCAACAAGCTTATTTTTTTCCAAGCATGCGCGAATATCACAATCTGTTTGGCATTACGTCTAACCGTTTTGAAACCGTCAAAAGTGAGGGAATCTATATTATGCATCCAGGTCCGGTAAACCGAGGCGTAGAACTCATTGATGAAGTAATGACTTATGAGCGATGCCTGATCAATCAACAGGTAGAAAATGGAATCGCGACCCGAATGGCTATTCTTTACTGGCTACAACCGGGAGAAAACAAAATCCGAAAGCCGAATACCGAAATTCGAGGTAAATCCTAATGACTGAAACTCAAAAACTTTTTAAAAACGGCCAGATAGCATCTGAAAAGAGTCCCACACTTCGACAAGCAGATGTGCTTGTTAACGAAAAGGGCTCGATTTCTGCTGTAGAAAGCTATATCGAAACGAAACCAGAAATGGACGTCATCGATTGTTCAAGAAAGATTCTTGTCCCCGGGCTTTTTGATATGCACGTTCATTTACGTGAACCGGGCCGTGAAGACAAGGAAACGATTGAAACCGGAACAGAAGCCGCGATCAATGGAGGGGTAACCGGACTGTTAGCCATGCCCAACACAACTCCGCCCATTGATTCGGGAGGTATGGTCCGGTTCGTATTAACCCTTGCCAAAGAACGTGCACGAATTCCTGTCATGACCTCCGGCTGCATCACCCACAATCGCCAAGGTAAAGAACTCGCTGAAATAGCGGATATGAAAGAAAAAGGTGTAGTCATGATTACCGACGATGGAAGTCCTGTGGCCAATAGCTATCTCTTTCGGCGAGCGTTGGAATATGCTAGAAACTTTGACCTTATTGTTGCCTCTCACTGTGAAACCATGGAGCTAAGCGCTGACGGTGCGATGCATGAAGGCAAGGTTTCCTATCAGCTAGGCATTCCAGGGATCCCTGCATGCAGCGAAGAAATTTCCATTGAACGCGACCTTTCTCTTGCTCACTATACAAAGGCGAGAATTCATATTCAACACGTATCTACAGCACGTGGCATGGAGATTATTCGTCGTTTTAAAGAAGAAGGTGTTCATGTAACCGCGGAAGTCACCCCGCACCACCTCCTTTTTTCCGAAGAAGATATCGGTGATTATAATACGGCTTTCAAAATGAACCCTCCCCTGCGCACCAAAGTAGATAACCAACAGTTGTTGGAAGGTTTAAAAGAAGGGATCTTCGACATCATTGCTACGGATCATGCGCCCCATACAACGTTTGAAAAAAACTTGGACTTTTCGAGTGCGCCTTTTGGGATTACAGGTCTGGAGACCGCTTTGCTTTCTCTGTATACCTATCTTGTCAAACCCGGAAAAACCAACTGGAATTTATTCGTCAAAACGTATTCCGCAGAACCCCGACGGATTCTTGGTCTGCCATCTGTAGAAATCAAACCAACGCATCCCGCTGAATTTATTGTCTTTGATCCAGATGTGACCACGATCATCAATAAAGCGTTTATGCGTTCAAAAAGCGTGAACACCCCGTTTCTTGGAAAAGAGTTAATGGGCCGGGTTGAAAAAGTTATTTATAAAAATGAGATCCTTTTAGATCGATTACAAAAATAAAGAAAAGCGGTAGCAAGCGACCGCACTCCATATTAATATAAATGTACCAATACGATGAAACCATTTGAACAACGGTTATCTCAACGAATTGCAGCCGTGGGCTCTCATCTCTGTATCGGTCTAGATCCTCGGCCGGAATTGATTAAACAGGATGTCGAACCTTTTCTAAAACAGGTCATTGACGAAACGAAAAATATGGCTGCAGCTTTTAAACCCAACATCGCTTATTTTGAAGCGCTCGGCTCACCCGGATACAAACTCCTAGAAGAGCTCCTTGCATATACACCAGACTCCATCCCTGTTATTTTAGATGTTAAACGGTGTGATATTCCTGAGACCCAACGCTATTACGCAAAAGCCTATTTTGAAAATTGGGATGTCGATGCGATAACGCTTAATCCTTTTCTTGGATTTGATACGGTTGAACCTTTCTTAACTTATCCGGGTAAAGGTGTCTATTTGCTGGGACGAACCTCTAATAAAGGAGCCAGCGATTTCCTGACAAAAAAAATAGAAGGGAAACAGGTGTTAGAAATGATTCAAACATTTGTTTTTCAAGCTCATGAATACCCGACCACCATCGGGATGGTCATGGGGCTCATAAACCTGGCTGAAGATATAGATCCCTCTCTTCAAAGGATCCCGTTGCTTTTACCTGGATTTGGAGCTCAAGGAGGCGCTCTTGACCCGCTCAAAAAAACGGCACGTCATATGGCCCCTTTTCTAATCAATGTTTCACGAGGTATTTTGTACGAGGAACCAGACAAAACGTTCGAACAAAAGGCCGTGGAATATTCCAGAAAAATTGAGGGGACGTTAGACAGGACCCCCTCTTCCAGTGGGAGAGGAAACAAGCTTTGATATCATCTATGCAAAACCCATTAGAAAAAGTTAAAGAGATAGGCGCTATACGCCAGGGGCACTTTCAGCTAGCCAGCGGAAAGCATAGCGCGCATTATGTCCAGGTCGCTCAACTCACTCAGTATCCATATATATTGGATGAATTGCTTCAAGATAAACTTCCGGATCTTCAAGCGCTTGATATCGACACCGTTTTTTCTCCTGCTATCGGAGCTTTACCCGTGGGACAACAGATAGGGCTTGCGCTGAAAGCCAGGACCCTTTTTGCAGAACGTAATAAGGACCATATCATGGAGTTAAGACGTGGCTTTACGCTTGAACAGAATGAAAAATTGTTACTGATAGAAGATGTCATGACCACCGGAGGCACCCTCAAAGAATTAAAAAAAATAGCCCTAGACCAAGGCGCTGAAATTAGAGGTGTGTTTACCGTCGTCAATCGTTCGGGACAAAATACTTGGGAAGGCATCCCTATTCATTCTCTGGTGGATCTTGTTTTCCCAACCTATACGCTCGAAGAATGTCTGCTATGCAAACAAAACATACCTTTAGACAAGCCGGGGACAAAAGCGAGCAATGCTAATTGGGGTGCCCAAAATTAGCATTGCTAGTTATTTGTTATTGGGAAAACGTAAGAATATAAGAACAAGAAAGCTTCAATGAGCGAAAAAGAAATTCCTGTGGCCCTTAGTTTTGATGATGTTCTCTTACTCCCTCAACGGAGTGATGTTCTCCCTGCAGACATCAAATTGAACACACCTCTCACAAAGAATATCTCCCTCCATATACCCATGCTCTCATCAGCGATGGATACAGTTTCCGAAAGCAAGCTAGCCATCGCCTTAGCCCGAGAAGGAGGTATGGGGGTTATTCATCGTAATTGTCCTATTGAAGAACAAGTCGACATGGTTTCACGTGTTAAACGATCTGAAAACATTGTGATCGAACAGCCTTTAACCGTCCAAGCAGATTTAACCATTGCTGCCCTTAAAGAACTCATGCGAAAAACGGGCATATCAGGGTTTCCTGTTGTAGACCCCGCACAGACATTACAAGGCATTGTCACCCGGCGCGATATCTGGATTCTTGAAGACGAGAATCAAAAAATAGATCACGTCATGACACCTCGACCCAAAGTAATCACCGCTCCAGCAGGATGCAACCAGGAAGAAGCAAGGTCTATTCTCTATACACACCGGATTGAGAAACTTCCCTTGGTAGACACGGACGATCGCCTCGTTGGGCTCATGACAAGAGCCGATATTGAGAAACGGTTGATGTTTCAAGATGCAAGTAAAGATCATAATGGACATTTACGGGTTGGTGCAGCCATTGGAACCGACAACGATTCGTTAGAACGAGCACATGCACTCACTGCTACAGGCTGTGATGCCCTTTTTATTGATGCGGCTACGGGCCATACAGACCGCGTCATAAAAAACCTTCAAGCCCTTCATTCAGAATATCCGGAGATCCCTGTCATTGCCGGGAATGTGGTTACACCCGAAGGAGCCAACGATTTAATTAAAGCAGGCGCAGCCGCTATTAAAGTCGGGGTTGGCCCGGGCTCAATCTGCACTACCCGGATGGTTGCGGGTGTAGGGGTCCCTCAATTTAGCGCCATTAAGAATGTGGCGACCATCTGTCATGAAAAAGATATCCCGCTTATTGCAGATGGCGGAATCCGCTATTCAGGAGATATCATTAAAGCCTTGGCTGCAGGTGCGAGCTGTATCATGGTCGGCTCCCTCTTCGCAGGCACGGAAGAAAGCCCCGGCCGTACGATCCGGTGGCAAGGTCGAACCTTTAAAGAATATCGAGGGATGGGATCTATCAGTGCCATGCGAAAAGGCTCCAGTGATCGGTATGGACAAAACGCTTCAGGAAAATTAGTGCCAGAAGGTGTAGAGGCCCGCGTTCCATACAAGGGAAAAATGTCTGACCTTCTCTTCCAATTGATGGGAGGCGTACGATCTGGTATGGGTTATATAGGCGCGGAAAATATTAAAGCGCTAAAAACCAAAGCACGCTTTATACGCATTACATCAGGGGGTTTAACAGAAAGCCATCCTCATGACATTACGCTGACCGAAGAACCGATCAATTATAGCGTCTAAGGTCTGAATGTCGAAGGTCCAAAGTCAAAAGGAGTCTTTCGGAATCCAATAAGCGTCATACATGGTTAAACGTATAGCATGAAAACACAAGTCGCGGTCATAGATTTCGGGTCCCAATATACCCAGCTCATTGTTCGACGTATTCGAGAACAGGGTTATCTGGCCCGTCTTTTCCAACCGTCAGAACTTAACGTCCTCAAAGAGATAAACGCCATTATTTTGTCCGGAGGTCCACGCAGCGTAAAAGAAAAGAACGCACCGGATATTGATTTCGAATATTTAAAGGATTTGAACATCCCTGTGCTTGGAGTCTGTTATGGTATGCAACTCCTCAATATTAAATGGGGCGGCCAAGTAACACCGGGCATCGTTCGTGAATATGGACCCGCCACGTTGAGTATCTCTGATCCTCAGACTTTATTAAAAGATGTATCTAACCATTCTCAAATATGGATGAGTCATTCCGATACCGTATCACAATTGCCTGAAGGCTGTAGAGTGTTAGGCGAAAATGCTGCAGGGATTCCTGTAGCGCTCCAATGGAACGAACAGTTTTATGGTATCCAATTTCATCCTGAAGTCAGCCATTCAAAGGAAGGAAAAAAGATATTAAAAAACTTTCTGTCCCTCGTTAAAGAAAAACCGGCCTTTTCTATCGCTACATTTAAAGATGAACTTATGGCTTCGGTTCGAGATTCTATTGGAGGAAAAAAAGTAGTTTGCGGAGTCTCTGGCGGTGTCGACTCTACCGTCCTCGCTCTACTGCTTCACAAAGCGAACATCAATGTTCATCCCATTTTTATTGATACAGGCCTTCTTCGTAAAAATGAAAGCAAAGAGGTTCATGACCAGTTTAAGCAGCTTGATGTCAATATTGACATTATAGCTGCAAAAGACCGTTTTCTCTCTGTATTAAAAGGAATAGAAGATCCCGAAAAGAAACGTCAACGCATTGGTGATCTCTTTCTCGACCTCTTTTGGGAACGTGCAGGCAATATGGACATATTTGCACAAGGAACCCTGTATCCCGATGTCATTGAAAGCGCTACCAGCGGATCGATCGCCTCTAAAATCAAAACCCATCACAATCGCGTTCAACGCATCTTAGACTTACACAAAGAGGGAAAGGTCCTCGAACCTCTCTCGACATTATTCAAAGATGAAGTGCGAGCGCTGGGAAAAGAATTAGGGATCCCCAAAGACATGCTCTATCGACACCCCTTTCCCGGTCCAGGATTGGCGGTACGCATACCTGGCGAAGTCACTGAAGAGAAGATCTCGATTCTCCAAGAGGCCGATGCAATTTATATCCATGAACTAAAACAGGCTGGGTGGTATGAAAAAATTTGGCAAGCGTGCACCACTCTACTTCCTTGTAAAACGGTTGGAGTAAAAGGTGACGAACGCGCTTACGAACACGCCATTGTCCTTCGAGCCGTTATTAGCGAAGATGCAATGACTGCTGATTGGGTTGAGATTCCTTATGAGGTATTACGAAACATCTCTAACAAGATTCTCAATGAAGTCTCCCATGTAAACCGGGTGTTGTACGATATCTCAACCAAGCCACCAGCGAGTATTGAATGGGAATAAACGGGTTATGCCCCTTTTACCCGACAGAAGGCAACGACATCTTATCTCGAAACTTTTTAATCCAGTCGGATCTATCAGTTCGGAGTCTAAGAAACTCGAAGTAAGACAGGGTTTCAGATTTATGGGTCTCATACTCGTGGAGCAATCTATTCTGCACCTGGTATTTCATATCCACACAATCAAATGTCTTCATTCTGGTCGCCATAGGCCACCTCCTTTGGGCTTCGTATTTCAATGGTCCGATAACCACGTATAAGGTTCACACTGTTGAATTTGCGAATTCGATCATAATTTACAATATGTTTAAAATTCCAACTAAGAATCAAATCCGCACCTACGACTGTAGCGGCACTACATGTCCAGCATCATTGACAGAAGCAGCGCCTAATGCGCTGCATTTAACGATTAAAATGCCTCTCTAGAAGATCTATACTCCATGACATGAGTATAGCAACAGCAGAAATCCGGCGGCGTGCGATAGATGCCTACAAAATGGGCAAAGGTTCCCAGGCCGATATCGCATCTTCTTATCGTGTAGATCTTAGAACGTTTCAGCGTGGGCTCTCTCGTTTCAACGAAACCGGACAGACCGCTCCCCGACCGCGTGGGCATCGTCAGGCCCTCTACAGCGGAAAGCAGCTCAAGGCGTTGGCTCAACTGGGGGGCAAACATCCCGGCAACGCTTGAAGAACTCAAGAACATGAGCGGCGTGAAGGGGTCGATCATGGCCGTACAGCGGGCGTTGAATCGGTTTCCCGGTATAAAAGAAACGCTTCACGCCAGCGAGCAAGACCGGGCGGATGTAAATCTCTTGAGAAAGCAGTGGATCCAAGAAGTGGCCAAACTTGATCCAAGTCGCCTTGTCTTTATTGATGAATCCGGGGCGAAAACGAATATGACTCGTCTGCGGGGCCGGGCGTTGGGCGGGAACAGGCTTTTTGCCAAAACGCCTCATGGACATTGGTGTACCACCACCTTGACTTCTTCGGTCCGCCTGGACGGAACAACAGCGGCCATGGAGGGAGAGGGGGCGACAGAGACGGCTGTTTTTGGAGAATATATTCGCCGGGTTTTTCTCCCGACTCTTTCACCTGAAGACATCGTCATCATGGACAATCTTCGCGTCCATCACAATCCCAAGGTCATTGAACTCATTGAGTCATGTGGGGCCCATGTAAGATTCCTTCCACCCTACAGCCCCGATTCCAACCCCACTGAAAAAATGTGGGGCAAGATAAAGAATCGGTTGGGCAGCCTTACAGCCCGCAGTCAGCAGGAACTATCTGAAGCGCTCACACAAGCGTTCGAAGAGGTTTCTCCCGACGAGGTAATCGGCTGGTTTTCTTCGTGCTACATCGCGACACCTCAATCATGAAGCGCTCTAGCTGACTTGATTTCGCCTGGTGGATTGTAAAATTAAATGCCGCAAAAAATGGACCTGAGAGCTTCTGTTCATGCGGCGATCTCCAAATCGAAACACTCCTGTGCGGGTTTGTATTCTAGGATCTTGCGAGGATAGTTGTTAATCCATTTTTCAATCTCACCAATACGGTCGATGGTATATCTTCCGATGTTGTCTCCTTTGGCGACGAAACGACGAACCATACGGTTGGCATTTTCGTTGGAGCCTGGTTCCCAGGAAGAATACGGGTGAGCATAATAGAGTTTAACACATCTCTTTTTGCTAAATCCGGAACGTTCCATCTGCTCCACGTCGAGAAACTCGCTCCCGTTATCGGCTGTAATCGACTTGAACATCGATCTGAATGGGCCAACTCCCATCGATCTTTCGATCGCTTTGAGGGCCTGCAGAACCGATGCCTGTGTTTTATCCGAAAGTTTTCTCACCCTTAGCATTCGGGTCTTTCTTTCTACTAACGTCATTAAAACCGGTTTTGAAGTTCCTTTTCCGCCGACGATCAAATCCAATTCCCAGTGCCCAAATTCCTCGCGTTTTTCTACGGTCTTAGGTCGTTTTTCGATACTGGTCCTTCGGGCATGTTGCTTTTTAACCCGCTTAATAGCACGTCTTTTTCGTTTTATCCGTTTTCGTTTTTCCCATAGGGACTCGTTGCTCACCCCCCGGGATGAGACCTTGGTCAATATAGGTATACAGCGTTTTTGTACTCACCGCTGCAGGTCTCTGCTCTTGTTTAAGCAAAGGAGTAACCATATCGGGTGAGCGTTTGTGAACAAGAATGTGCTCGCTGATAAACACGGCCGTTTCATGATGCTTTCCAAGCTTAAGCTCAGGTCCCTTGGCCGTCGCATTTAGATCATGAAGTTCCTGGGCTCGATCACTGCTGTATGCTTTCTTCTTTCGCAGCTCTGTATCGAAATGCTCTACCTCCCCACGTTTAATTTCGCGCTCTATGGTTCGACGATGCCTTCTCAGATAGCTGGCTATCTCCAAAGGACGTCCTGGGTTTTTGAGCATTGTTTCAATCATGATCCGTTCTTTCTGTGTCAAATGCTTGCCTTATCCGTTCTTTCTGTGTCAAATGCTTGCCTTTTCGGGGATGAATACTACTCTTGATTTGTTCCATGTCTTTCTCCTTTTTTTGTCTTCTGTCGAGTTTCTAAATCTAGAAGATTTCGGCATGGAGCACTCCTGTTTTACATTATCTTCTTTTGGGCATTTAATATTACAATTCTCAGTATTTATTTATGAGCAAATATATCCTTTTAGATGATCTTTAAAAACATTAATATTACCTGAATCCGTCAGCTATCGCTTCGGAAGGTGTTTTGGGGCTCAAAAGTTGAAAACCTTTTCCTTGAGATGCTCGCTTTTGGGCGGATTGGGACCGGCAAGTATCATCCTGATGAATTTTTTGAGCGTACAGGTCAGATTCACTCTGATTTGACCATTTTGGGGCATAGGCCTCCTTGGGCAGTCGCCTTAGAGTATTGTTAAAGGTGCACGGAGGGCTATGCGAAGGAATGGGCAATATCTTGTATCACTTCAAACCAGCGACAACGCTTGCCAAAGTGAAGTTCAATTCGTCCGGCGTGGCGGACCAATCGAACCGCGCAATAGGTTGAAGAGCCACCATGGCGCATAACAGAATAATCTTATTGGCACAGAGTCTCCCCGAAGGCAATCGCTCAACATCAAGATCGCTTTTGAGTTCACTGTGGTACTGCTCGCTGGGGTCATGTCCATGATAGAGATCTAGCACCGTCTTGGCACGACAAGAGAGGTTCGTCCACCAGGTGTTCACCTCAAGTTTAGGAACCAGAAGTTTCTGACCATCGATATCGATGGTGCGTTCAATCACTTCAAAGGCCACCGGGACACAAGGGCGGTTTTGGTCACCACCGGGATGGAAATGATCGAAAAAGCCTGTGTAAACGTTCTTGCCTTCATGACTGTCTTGTTTGTCTCCAACTCGGCGTGCAAGGGCCAGCATTTGTTCAGGACATTCGCGGCGAGGATTTCGCTTTACGATAAAATAATGATCCCCAAAAGCGTCGAAGTTATCGGCCGCAGCGTTGCCACTATCAAGCCGAAGCAAACATTTTCCACCCAGGCCCAGGGTTTGGAGCGTTTCAACGCTGCGGGCAATAAACGCGGTCGTTCCCGACTGACAATGTTGTTTACCGGGTCGAAGTTCGCACTCAAGTATGTGACCTTGAGTGCCCACATAGGCAAATATCGGGGCGTAACCATCATGGCCCTTCTAGGTGTAGGAAACGCCTTCTTTCGAAGAGCCTGAGTGATCCAAAGGGCTCACATCGATATCGACGGGAACAAGATCAAGCCCTTCGACATCTACCTAGCCAAAGGGGCCCGAGGAAAGAAGTTCGGTGTTGAGTTTGCGTAGCCCCACATGGGTTCTGGCTGGGGGCAGGTCGTCGGAACGACATCGGAACACCGGCTCAGAGGCTACCTTTTTAACTCCCCTTTTTAAGTCCAAAGGCATTCGTAAAAATCTCATCACCCCGGTACAGGTCGATATCATTGAAATCGGTTCGACCGTTGCAAAGTAAGCCGATCTGGGTAAGGAGGATCTCCCGATCAGAGATCGCATCGGAGCGGCGTGGTTAAAAATTGGAGGGAAGAATCCGTTGAGCATGATCCTCAAGCAGCAGGCCGCAAAGATGATTTCCGCTTGTGCTGTTGAGTTCGCCCTTGCCAGTCTTTATTTTATATTGTTTCATATACACACCTGTTGGGGTGGGGTTGTTTGTTTGAATACGGGTATCCTCCCCGCTTTAGCCCAACAGGTAATGAAAAATCGTCAGATTTTATCTGACGGATTCAGGTAGAAGAAAACCTTCGTGATAAATGAAGGTGTAAAATGAAAACTCAATCAAACATCAACTTGACTATAGCTTTTCGGGTTTCTTAGCCCACCTACTCTGAATCTTTCAGCACTCCATTAGTCGACTTATTCAGATCTGACCTTTAAGGTTCAACTTCAACCGTATAATAAAAAGGAGTAGAATCGACGGTTGTGGTGTAACTATGCTGGGCTGCACCAGCCAGCACATTACTCGCAACCACTTGAAAAGGGTCCATCAAATTTGCTGATGTTAAAATGGTATACCGCCTGTTAGGAATACTTGACCAGTCCACGGAAACAAGATTAGAGACCACTGCACCTGTTGCCATGATTTCAAACAAAGAACCTATATCATTCGGATTTGTACCCGCCACAGCCTCTTCTTGGTCTGTCATACCATCACTATCCGTATCCGATTGATTGGTAGACGTTCCATAAACAACCTGTTTGAAAAAATCTTCTAGCCCATCACCGTCAGCATCTATCCCTGATTGAATCGCGGGTTTATTATAGCCCAAACAGGCTGGAGGCAATGCAGCAAAGGTAATCCTTACATCATCAAAAAGCCCACTAAACTGTGTTTGTTCATCTTCAAAATCAATAAACCGATTATTCTCAAGTTGTGCACTATTGGCTTTATAGATGAAATTTGTAGGGTTCGTGCCCGTTGCATTATCGATGTCCTCCGCATCACGTGCATCAAAGAGCTTAAACCCATTTGTATTTTGAAGAGAGGTCGGAATCTTCGAGTTAATGGTTTCTGCGACAACCGCTCCATCAATAAACAGTTTAAGATGTTGATCGGTGCCGTTATAACTACAGGCCAGATGATGCCAATTCCCATCAAAAAGGATGTCGTTGTCAGCCAGAAGCGGAACCATAGCGCCACTGTTATTCCCACCGTAATACAAACGTGCTTCTACAAAGTCCCCGTCATTCTTTAAAAACACACTCAGCCCTTGAGCCAACTCACCATCGCCGAATAAAGGGATATAATTTACGTTCCCCTGATTTTCCGGCTTGATCCACATCTCGACCGTAAGAGCCTTGATCTGGCCAGGCGTCACGTCATTGGTTAAGCCCCAACTAGAAATGTCGTTTCCCGTCGCACCTAACGGCATTCGAACCGCTCTGTTACTCGGGTAAAACTGCGCGGAGGTCTCATAGCCTTGGCTGCCTCGCGTTAGTTGCAATTCATAATCATAGGGCAATTGGTTTAAACCTGCATCATCGTCAAACTCCCAAAGGGCTTGAACCAATGAGGGATGATAACTGGCAGGATCCTTCGGATCGGTTGAAAAGCTCACTTCGTCCGTATCCGATATTCCATCACCGTCATCGTCCGAATCCAGAGCATCTGTTATTCCATCTCCATCCGCATCGGGATGAACGACGATGGTTGTAGTAACGACATCTGAAGTGTTACCAGACCGATCAACGGCCCACACATACACAGGAACATCGCCCGTCATATCTGTGTGGAGATACCCTGACAGACCTTTTGTAAAATAGGCTGCAGCAAAATTACTAGGCCCCGTCAAAGAAAAAAAATAGCCCTGTACACCATTTACATTAACCGGCCCACTATCTCCAAAAGGGGTCCAATGGATTTGAAAATCACCCAATGCAAAGGTATCTTCATTGGTAATGCTTACACCAACCGTAGAAGAAGGGGCATTGGTATCTGTTTTGCTTGTGACAATATCAAAAGAAACATCTGAGGCGTCATAACCAACAAGAGAACCGTCATTGGCTTGGATACGAATCAGATAGTTAGAATCTGCTGAATGGTTAGAAAAATCATAGACATATGTCCCATCATTATTCGTAATAGAACCACTATTTTCGTCTATAGGAGGAAGGTTACTCCAGGTCAATCCATTATCTGAGCTAAGCGCAAGCACAATCGTTAATAGATCATTCGTATCTGGATCGTAGGCCTGATAATGAATTGTTAATATCAGCCATGAATTCACCGCCTGAAGGATATGTAATTAAACAGGATGGCGACTGATTCGTTACATCCAGAGCACTTAAAAAACGACACCCTATTTCTTCTTGGCCAATCTCCTTTTTTTCATAGAAATGTATGGCCGTTTCAGCATAAGCACTGTTTATTCCAAACGTGGTTTCAAGGTCTTGGATCTCATTTTCTAATGCACCTATCCCAAATGCATTATGTGATGGGGAATTAATATATAAGCTATTAAAAAAACTTTCAGGAATGCTCTCTTTTGCCGTCGGATAAAAAACCGTTTCGAGCGCTGCAACAATGGAGTTCGTCAATTGATTGCTTTCGGCATAGACGACCTCTGCGGTGGTAAGAGAAGTAGCGGTGGAGCGAATGTCATAGGCTAAAATAGCTACGTAGTCGACGATATCTTGAATAAGTTCATTGGGACGATCATACGGCGCATTATTAGAAGTGTCATAGTAATGGGGTATCACCACTCCAAACCGTAATGAGTCCACCTCGTTCGAGTTATGTATATCGACCATCCATTGCCAGAGGAATAGCGAGGCTAAATATTGAGGCCAGATGTACGTTAAACGCTTACTAAGATTATTAAAATTGTAGGGCGTTTTCATGGTGTTGGGTTCAACGTCAATTTGGACCCCGTCAAAATCTTCATGGGACTCACTAGCTATATTGTATGCAAAGATGGCATTTAGCTGATCCACCACCACCTGATTGTAAGGCATACCTGTATTAGAATTAGTCTCTGTCAGAGCCCCGTTCGCATCGGGCCCGGAAAGATATTCAACGGCATGCCCTTTGCTATGCAGATCGGCTATAAACTCTTGTACATGCTCAATGTCATTAGAGAGCGATGCTATAGGGAAATAGATGTAAATGCGGTCAATATGGCTGTTGGTATCTCCATGGGGAGCGGCCATGAAGCTAAAGAAGTCAGCGCGTTCGTTTTCTGTTCGATTTTCGAGTAGAACGGGTCCTTGCCTCCAAGCATACATGCTCCGACCAGAAGAGAAACAGATGGCAGGCAAGATCATGGAAAGAAAAAGAAAATATCTGCACCTGACAAATATTAATATTACCTGGATCTGTCAGTTAAACGTGGGATTTCTGTGCGAATGCTTTGGAGGCAAAAGGTTGCAAAAAAACGCAGGCGTACCCGGCTGGGTGCGTCGAGGCTTTTTTGTAATTCCTTTTGTTGGATAAATAATATAGCTGCAAATAGGCATATGTTTCTTCCTCTAAAAGGTGTAGTGGAGAGTAGAGTAAGCAAAATTGATTTCCTCATCTAGACCAAAACCTTCAATAAAGTCGTCTGGGGAAAAGTGACTGTATCCGAACCATAATGTTGTTTGCGCATCGAAAATATACTTAAGGGTTAGATCAATCTCCGAGCCAATATTTCTGCGACCATCTGAATCGCCGGCACGTACCATCCCTCCCCCCGCGTTGTAAAAGGCATCGGTGTTTTGGGCCCTTTCAAACATATGATAATCTATTTTGACGAACAGTTTTTTCTCTATCGGCCACAAAGAAAAGCCCTGGCTCAGATCAACTACATTCTGACGACCGCCTATATCAATATAGCCGAAATATGCATGAGCCAGTGGGAAAAGGGGATTAAATGTTTCCAGGTTGTTATCGGAGAGGTTTTTGTCACCACTTGAATAATCATACCCGAGATAGATACGTAGGTTGGCAGGAAACACATTATGACGATAACCCACTTCGCTGGCCAAGAAATAAGCATCGATATCCCGGAGACCATGATTGCCATATTGGTAGGCATTTTCTAGGTCATAGTCGATGCCGGATTCTTTTTGGGCTCCATGCTCTTAGCCCCACCGTATATCGTTCTTCATCGTCGGTAATACCACCCCATACCGCCTTTTCTTTTTCAAAAGCAAGCCAGTAGAGATCCAAGGCTAACTGTTTCGATACTACGTGCACGGAATAGACCCCATAGAATGCCACGTCCGTCTCCCCCTCATTAAAATCATGCTTATCTACGGGAACAAACCGTGTGGCAAAAATGTCAACACGTCTATCGGGAAAAGTTCCGATCGCTTTAAACCCCTCCCATGCACGACGGGTGTTACTCCAGTCAAGTGGACTGATAAGACGCTGTTTGCCATACTGTAATGCTTGCCGACCAGACCGTAGGGTAACGTGCTCGCTAAGACGCAGGTCTACAAAAGCTTGTTGAAGAGCCAAACTATCTTCGTCAAGTGCTCGACGACCACCCGGCAAATCTCGACCCGTAGCTAACGCACTTTTACCCTCAACAAATAAGCGTAGATTCTCACTGATCCTTAAATCTCCATGAACGAGCAGACGAAAAAAGCCGACATCATCATCGTTAGACTGTTTTTGCCTTATTTTTCATTCGGCCCTTCTATTCATGTTATATCCTGGATCCGTCAGATAAAATCTGACGATTTTTCATTACCTGTTGGGCTAAAGCGGGGAGCATACCCGTATTCAAACAAACAACCCCACCCCAACAGGTGTGTATATGAAACAATGTAAAATAAAGACTGGCAAGGGCGAACTCAACAGCACAAGCGGAAATCATCTTTGCGGCCTGCTGCTTGAGGATCATGCTCAACGGATTCTTCCCTCCAATTTTCAACCACGCCGCTCCGATGCGATCTCTGATCGGGAGATCCTCCTTACCCAGATCGGCTTACTTTGCAACGGTCGAACCGATTTCAATGATATCGACCTGTACCGGGGTGATGAGATTTTTATGAATGCCTTTGGACTTAAAAAGGGGAGTTAAAAAGGTAGCCTCTGAGCCGGTGTTCCGACGTCGTTTCGACGACCTGCCCCCAGCCAGAACCCATGTGGGGCTACGCAAACTCAACACCGAACTTCTTTCCTCGGGCCCCTTTGGCTAGGTAGATGTCGAAGGGCTTGATCTTGTTCCCGTCGATATCGATGTGAGCCCTTTGGATCACTCAGGCTCTTCGAAAGAAGGCGTTTCCTACACCTATAAGGGCCATGATGGTTACGCCCCGATATTTGCCTATGTGGGCACTCAAGGCCACATGCTTGAGTGCGAACTTCGACCCGGTAAACAACATTGTCAGTCGGGAACGACCGCGTTTATTGCCCGCAGCGTTGAAACGCTCCAAACCCTGGGCCTGGGTGGAAAATGTTTGCTTCGGCTTGATAGTGGCAACGCTGCGGCCGATAACTTCGACGTTTTTGGGGGTCATTATTTTATCGTAAAGCGAAATCCTCGCCGCGAATGTCCTAAACAAATGCTGGCCCTTGCACGCCGAGTTGGAGACAAACAAGACAGTCGTGAAGGCAAGAACGTTTACACAGGCTTTTTCGATCATTTCCATCCCGGTGATGACCAAAACCGCCCTTGTGTCCCGGTGGCCTTCGAAGTGATTGAACGCACCATCGATATCGATGGTCAGAAACTTCTGGTTCCTGAACTTGAGGTGAACACCTGGTGGACGAACCTCTCTTGTCGTGCCAAGACGGTGCTAGATCTCTATCATGGACATGGCCCCAGCGAGCAGTACCACAGTGAACTCAAAAGCGATCTTGATGTTGAGCGATTGCCTTCGGGGAGACTCTGTGCCAATAAGATTATTCTGTTATGCGCCATGGTGGCCTTCAACCTATTGCGCGGTCTTGGCCAAGAGGTCATCAAACGGGCTGGGCTTGCCCCGCAGAAAATCAACATCCCGCGCTGGCGAATCAAAACGGTTCTCAAAAATATCGTTTATTGCGCGGTTCGATTGGTCCGCCACGCCGGACGAATTGAACTTCACTTTGGCAAGCGTTGTCGCTGGTTTGAAGTGATACAAGATATTGCCCATTCCTTCGCATAGCCCTCCGTGCACCTTTAACAATACTCTAAGGCGACTGCCCAAGGAGGCCTACGCCCCAAAATGGCCAAATCAGAGTGAATCTGACCTGTACGCTCAAAAAATTCATCAGGGTGATACTTGCCGGTCCGAATCCGCCCAAAAGCGAGCATCTCAAGGAAAAAGTTTTCAACTTTTGAGCCCCAAAACGCCTTCCGAAGCGATAGCTGACGGATTCAGGTATGTATAATAATATATGCTGAGATAGAATCTCAGCGACCGGAATGGTGAATGCTGTGTTCTCTCTCAATACACTCACGCATATGCATACATGGACGAGATGATTATCGATTGGGGGTTAGTCGAAGATAAGAGGCAAACCAAAGTTTAAATTTTTGGTTTAGTTACTTGTTAAATGACGGTACATAGTGCTAACTGACTATAAATGATGTTCTCTGAAGGAGAACCTAATAGCTTCCCCCTTTTATTCGTGCTAAATCCTATCACCGCAAAGAGAATCCAAAAGTTCCGCTCGATCAAACGGGCTTATGGGGCCTTTTGGATCTTGATCATATTGTATGTTATAGGACTAAGCGCCAATCTTTTGTGCAATAATCTCCCGTTATATGTTCATTATAGTGGAAAGTCTTATTTCCCTGTCTTATTCTATTACACGGACGACACTTTCACGGGTAGCGGACAAAACACACGACCTGACTATAAAAGGTTAGCTCAATCTTCAACGTTTCTAAACAACTCTGAAAACGAGATAATTTTCCCTCCGATCCCTTACGGCCCCTATGAAAACATTCCACCCGAAATGATTGACGTTGAAAATTTGGTCACCGTTCGTATCCAGCCTGAAAAGAGGGTTGGGACGGTGAACATCCGTCCTGACTATACGATTGCTAAAAGTCGGTCCTGTTCATGGTTTTTCTCCCAGGCAAACAACCGAGAAGTCCGAAATCTTAATCTGGAAGAGTACTGGCCACTCTCCCCCCCCTACAAGAAGCCATTGCCGGACGGTTTAAGAATAAAGCAATGCCCATATTAACCACACGCGTAGTCGGACGGGGTAATCAATCGGCACATATCATTCTTTCGCCTTACACCCCACGTTCGCGTGTTCCGAAAACCGTACGTTTAACATTTCGCGAAGCATTAGATCATCCAAAAGAAGCTATACACCTTACGTTTGATAATCAGCTTAATATACATTCTGCCCTCCCTTTATTCTGGGAAGCATTAAGCACACGTTTAAAAGAGGAAATCTTCGATAAAATCCAACAACGATTTCGGGAAGTTATTCAGCCGGAAGTCATGGAATGGAAAGAGGCCCTCTACCGTATTCATTTTGATAAAGAAGATATCACCTATCCTTTTCGTCCTACGGCAAACCATTGTCTAGGGCTAGATAGTTCAGGACGCGATGTGTTAACCCGTATTCTGTACGCATTACGGATCGCTTTGAATTTCGGGTTTTTATTAGTGTTAGTAACGATGGCTGTCAGCATTTTGGTTGGAGGGGTTCAAGGCTATTTTGGAGGAAAGATAGATACCTTTGGCCAACGCATCATCGAGATCTGGGAATCTTTACCGTTTATCTATATCCTTATTCTGATGGGTTCTATATATGGAAGAAGTTTTAGTCTTTTACTGATCTGTTATGGCATTTTTAATTGGATTGGGGTTTCGTATTATATGCGTGGCGAGTTTTTTAAACTTCGAGATCAACCTTTTGTGGAAGCGGCAAAATGTATGGGGTTACCTTCTCGAAAAATCATTCTAAACCATATTTTGCCGAATGGACTTGTTCCTGTTATCACGTTTTTCCCTTTTTCTTTAGTCAGCGCTATCGGTATCCTTGCTGCTCTTGACTATTTAGGGTTTGGACTCCCCTCTCCTACACCTAGCTGGGGAGAATTATTGGCCCAAGCACAGGAGTATGGTCATGCTTGGTGGTTAGCACTATATCCTTCGCTTGCGCTTTTTGTGGTTATGTTACTGGGTGTTTTGTCGGCGAAGGTGTTCGCAGCGCTTTTGACCCTCGAAATGATACAAAAATGGAATAGCTATGCCCGCACTCTTACACGTTGAAAATTTATCCGTGTCCTTTACGACTGATGAAAGAAAAATACAGGCCGTAAGGGAAGTCTCGTTTGATATCAACAAAGGTGAAATTGTTGGGATCGTCGGCGAATCGGGTAGCGGAAAGACAGTGACAGGAATGAGTTTGCTGCGACTGATCCCCTCCCCCCCAGGACATATCGAATCCGGAAAGGTACTTTTTAAAGGACAAGATTTACTTGAAATCCCCATTAAAGAACTATGCAAAATAAGAGGGAAAGATATCAGCGTGATTTTCCAAGAACCCATGACGGCCTTGTCTCCACTGCATAGAATTGGTCATCAGCTTGCAGAGACGCTGATCATCCACGAAGAAATTGACTTCAAACAAGCATGGGAAGTTGGGATTGAATGGCTAGAAAAAGTGGGTATTCCTGACCCCAAAGAACGTATGAAAGCGTATCCGTTTCAGTTTTCGGGGGGTATGCAACAACGGGTTATGATTGCTATGGCATTAATGCTAAATCCTTCTCTTATTATTGCTGATGAACCGACCACAGCGTTAGACGTGACGATTCAAGCACAAATTTTCGAGCTTCTTTTAAAATTAAAAAATCATGACACCTCCATTCTGTTTATCACTCATGATATGGGGGTTATCTGGGAACTTTCCGATCGCGTTTTAGTCATGAAAGATGCACGCATTGTAGAAGAAGGAACGATAGAAGACATTTTTCATCGTCCAGAAGTAACATATACCCAAAATTTGTTAGCCGCTGTACCCCAACTAACAGATGAATCTCAAAAACATATTCACGGATCACAAAAAGAAAAAAATAGCGGCCTGATTCGGCTCAAAAATCTAAGAACATGGTTCCCGATTCGACATGGTATATGGGCTCGCACTGTTGGACATGTAAAAGCTGTTGATGACGTAAGTCTTTCGATAAGGAAAGGTGAAACGTTTGGCCTTGTTGGAGAGTCTGGAAGTGGGAAAACCACATTAGGACGAACGATTCTAGGTCTAGAACGTGCATGGGAGGGAGCGGTCTATTTTAAGGAACAAAACATAACCCAGATCACGCACAAAAACATGAAACCCTTGCGACGTCATCTTCAAATGATTTTTCAAGATCCCTATTCATCCCTGAACCCAAGAATGACGGTGCTGGATATTCTTACGGAAGGGTTGATCGTGCATAACATGCTCGAGAGCCCAAAAAAAGATACAGCCGCTAAGCTATTGGAGGAAGTCGGCTTGCAGTCAGATCATATGTTTCGTTACCCACATGAATTTTCTGGCGGGCAACGCCAACGAATATGCATTGCACGCGTGATGGCTTTACGGCCCGAATTTGTTGTCTGTGACGAAGCGGTTAGCGCCTTGGACGTAACGGTTCAGGCTCAGATTATTGAGATCCTTTTACAGTTACAGGAAAAATATAATGTATCATACTTGTTTATTTCTCATGATCTTAGTGTGGTAAAACAAATAACCGATCAGGTGGCTGTGATGCGAAATGGGAAAGTTGTTGAAGAAGGGAATACACAACAGGTGATTGATGATCCTAAGCATCCATATACACAAACGTTGATTAATGCAGTTCCTCTGATCGGCGGGAAAAAAAAGGTTATTTAAAACAAGAGAATCGACAGGACGATTACGAATTTTCAAGAAACGGTATAAAGGATAGTCTGTCAATAGAACTTCTTAAGGGATGAAAACTTATAATCACGACAAGCATATAAAATTTTCTTTTTTACTGTTATCAGTATTGACTCTGATGACCCCTGGCTGTCGCCCAAAAATCGATCCTGTTGAACACGGAAATCACAAACAGATTCTTCATATAGGTAACGGAACAGAACCTCAGGATCTTGATCCCCATATTGTAACAGGCGTCCCTGAACATAATATTATCTCTGCATTACTGGAAGGACTCGTAGCTGAAGACCCTAAGACACTTCAACCTATCCCTGGCGTTGCGGAGGATTGGGAAGTTTCTCCGGATGGAACAGTCTATACGTTTGATCTGCGCAAAAATGCACAGTGGTCCAACGGAGATCCTGTAACCGCACACGATTTTGTATTTAGCTACAAAAGGATCTTGGCCCCTGCATTAGGAAGTGAATATGCCTATATGCTCTATGTGATAAAAAATGCAAAAGATTTTCATAAAGGGACAATTACTGACTTTTTACAAGTAGGGATCAAAGCAATGGCCCACGACATCCTCGAAATCACTTTAGAAAACGCTACGCCCTATTTCCTATCCTTACTGAACCATTATTCCTGGTTCCCGGTTCACCCACCGACCATCTTAAAACACGGGAGAATAGACGAACGGGGCACAAAATGGACACGTTCAGAAAACTTTGTCGGGAACGGTCCTTTTGTTCTAGATACATGGAAGATCAATGACATGATTATCGTGAAAAAAAATGAAACGTATTGGGATGCCGATAACGTCAGGCTTAACGCCATACATTTCCACCCCATTGAAGATGAAAGAACTGAAGAGCGCGCCTTTCGATCCGGTCAACTGCATATTACCGGATCTGTACCCCTTAGCAAGATTGAAGTCTATAAGGAAAAGAAACCCGACCTTATAAAAATCTCTACGTTTCTAGGCACTTACTTTTATCGGATCAATGTACATCGCCCTCCTCTTAATGACGTAAAAGTTCGTAGAGCCTTAGCCATGGCTATTGATCGAGAAGGGATTGTTAAAAATGTTACAAAGGGAGGCCAACAACCTGCGTATGCCTTCACACCGCCAGACACAGCTGGATACACGACGCGAACTCGTATACCCTCAGATATTCATCAAGCAAAAAAGCTATTGGCCGAAGCCGGATATCCAAATGGCATGGGGTTTCCTAAAATAGAACTACTCTATAACACCTCTGAAGGCCATCGCACCCTTGCACAAGCCATTCAGCAGATGTGGAAAAAAGATCTGAATATAAACGTAAAGCTCCTTAATCAGGAATGGAAAGTATATCTCGATACGGTAAAACAGCAGAATTATAACATAGCACGAGCGGGCTGGATCGGTGATTATGTGGATCCCAATACGTTTCTTGATATGTTTGTTACAGACGGGGGTAATAATGATACAGGTTGGTCGAATCCGGAATACGACCAACGTATCCGCGAAGTAGCTAAGATCAGCAATTTCCCTCAGCGAATGGAACATTTTCAGCAGGCAGAAACCATTTTATTGGATCAAACCCCTATTATTCCCATTTACTTCTATACAAGAGTCTATTTAATACAACCGAATGTAAAAGGATGGTATGAAAACTTATTGGATCATCATCCTTACAAATATGTTTATCTGTCAAAAAAATAAATTATGGAAATTAAACGATATATTCCCTTCATAATTTTTCTTTCCATCTTTAGCCTCTTATTGGGCTGCGCAAAACAAGAGTCTCGTGTTGTACAAGGGAATCGAGCTCAAATTCTTCACAAAGGGAATGGACAAGAACCCGAAGATTTGGATCCACATATCATTAATGGTATTTCGGAATACAATATTATTTCCGCACTCCTAGAAGGACTGGTATCTGAAGATCCGCAAACACTCCAACCCATCCCAGGCATTGCAGAATATTGGGAGATCTCGGATGATAGGCGGGTATATACATTCTATCTTCGCCCAGATGCCAAATGGTCAAACGGAGATTCTGTGACCGCATCTGACTTCGCCTTTTCGTATAGAAGGATTCTTTCCCCTAAATTAGGCAGTACATATGCCTATATGTTGTATCCTCTCCAACATGCAAAATCTTTTCATGAAGGGTCCATAACCGATTTCACCCAAGTCGGAGTCAAAGCTATCAATGATCAGATACTACAGCTCACCCTCACCCACCCCACCCCCTATTTTCTGTCCTTACTCAATCACTGGACATGGCTCCCTGTTCATCCCGCTACTATTCTGAAATTCGGCAAAATCCATCAACGTGGAACCATATGGACACGACCCAAAAATTTTGTTGGGAATGGCCCTTTTATTTTAGATATCTGGAAAGTCGATCAAGTTATTATCGTCAAAAGAAATGAACAGTATTGGGATGCCGATACCGTCCGACTTAATGCTATACACTTTTACCCCATCGGCAACCCAACCACGGAAGAACGAGCGTTCCGCGCAGGCAAACTACACATCACACATCAACTCGCATTCAACAAGATTGAAGTGTATCAACAGCAACAACCTGAATGTTTAAGAATTGATCCGTATCTGGCCACCTATTTCTATTGTATCAATGTAAATCGTCCTCCGTTGGATAACCCGAAAGTACGACAAGCGCTTGCCTTAGCCATAGATCGAAAGAGTATCGTTGAGAACGTGCTCAAAGGAGGACAAAAACCAGCCCTTTATTTTACCCCTCCGAATACTGCTGGATATACATCCGAAACATCTATGACACCCAACCTTCAAAAAGCCACGCAGCTCCTTGCGGAAGCTGGGTATCCTAATGGCACAGGGTTTCCAAAGATTGAACTCCTCTATAACACCTCTGAAAATCATAGAACCATCGCTGAAGCGATTCAGCAGATGTGGAAGAAAAATCTACATATCGACATTTCTTTAATCAATCAAGAGTGGAAAGTGTACATCAATACGAGACGCCAACAGGACTTTGATCTATGCCGATTTGGATGGACAGGCGATTATTTAGATCCGAACACCTTTTTAGATATGTGGACATCAGATGGCGGAAATAATGCCGCGGGGTGGTCTAATGTCATGTATGACAAAATGATTGAACACGCTGCAGAGATCTCTGATCCAAATCTTCGTTTTGAATTGTTCCAAAAAGCAGAGAATATTTTGCTTACAGAATTACCTATTATCCCCATCTATTTTTATACAACCGTTTACCTTACTCAACCTGGCGTAAAGAATTGGCACCCTACCATTTTGGATCATCATCCGTATAAATATGTCTATTTAGAACCATAAACAATGACCACGTTTATTTTAAAACGCATCTTTTTTGAAACGCTGCCCACTTTACTGATTATTGCCACTCTTACGTTCTTTATGGTTCGCTTAGCCCCCGGCGGTCCTTTTAGCCAAGAAAAGAGTGTAACGCCCGAGATTCTTGAAAATTTAAAAGCGCACTATGGGTTAAATGCCCCTCTCCACAAGCAATACTTCGATTACATGAAGAATCTTTTAAGGGGAGACTTAGGGCCGTCGTTTAAATATCCAAATCGAACCGTGAATGAACTGATTGCAAACGCTTTTCCCGTCTCATTTGAACTTGGTTTATATGCCTTGTTGTTTGCCTTGCTCGTTGGAAATGCTGCAGGGCTGATAGCTGCACTATGCCCCAATACCAAATCTGATTATATACCCATGTCTTTAGCGATGCTAGGTATTTGTATTCCAAGCTTCGTTCTCGGTCCATTATTGGTCCTTATTTTTTCTCTCTGGTTAGGATGGTTCAGTGTATCCGGATGGGATTTTCCGAGTGACCGTATCTTACCGGCCATTACTCTCGGGGCTACTTATGCTGCTTATATAGCCAGATTAACAAGAAGTGGTATGCTGGAAATATTAAATCAAGACTTTATTCGTACGGCTCGGGCGAAAGGACTTCCAGAATATAAAATCATCTTAAAACATGGTTTTAAAGGCGGCGTAATCCCGGTGGTATCTTTTTTAGGACCTGCAGTGGCCGGACTAATCAGTGGTTCGTTTGTTGTTGAAACTATTTTTCAAATTCCAGGACTAGGTCGATTTTTTGTAAATGCTGCTTTTAATCGAGATTATACTATGGTTTTGGGAACGGTCCTCTTCTTTGCTATACTCATTATTTTATTCAATCTCGTTGTAGATATTATCCTTGTTTGGCTCAATCCAAAATTGAGGTTTAGGGAGTGAAGGAAGAACGCAGCTTGTAGCCTATCGACAGCTACGTGAATTTCCGTTACACGCCCTGCCTCACTTCGCTAATGGAGTAAACACATATATAATCACTGCAACCAATTTCAAACACAAACCCGTTATGTGCAGCAATGAGAGACTACAGGCCTTTGAAGAAAAACTGATACAAGAGTTATCAGAACAAGATTGGGCCCACATTTTTGCCTGGCGTCTGTTGCCGAATCATTACCATATTCTTGCATCCGTTAACCTGACACTATTTGAACCATGGCTTAGACGTATTCATAATGGAACATCTACACGTTGGAACCGCGAAGATAGAACCCCTGGACGAAAGGTGTGGTATCATTTCATAGACCGTATAATCAGAACGGATAGACATTATTGGGCAACGATCAATTACATTCATGCAAATCCCGTTAAACATGATTATGTATCAAAAGCAACCGAATGGCCTTATAGTAGCCTTCATGGCTATTTAAGATCTTTTGGTAAAGACAAGGTATCAAGAATATACAAACAATATCCAGTGAAGGATTATGGCAAAGGATGGGATTGGGATCAATGTTTTCACGAAAATCCCGTTAAGAACGCCGCTTGCGCGGCTACTACGAACGGTTCCTTCATCAATATTCCTGATAAATAAGTGTTTGTAGTAGCCGCGCAAGCGGCGTTGGCTTCATATTACGACTCATGAAAAAGCACGAAAAAAATTTCTCCGCGGAAGAGATAGAACAAGGTACGTCCCTGTGGAAAGATTCATACGAGCGTTTGCGAAAAAACAAACTCGCCATGGCTGGCGGAGTTGTTCTTATCATACTATCTATCATCGCTCTTTTAGCCCCTTGGATAGCCCCTTACACGTATGAGTCTCAAAATTTGGAGCTAGGCGCTACGGGCCCCAGTAAAGCACATTGGCTAGGCACAGATATTCTTGGACGGGATCTTTTGACCCGACTGATATACGGAAGTCGGATTTCTCTTTCAGTCGGCCTTTGTGCCACGGCTATATCTTTACTGATTGGTGTGTTTTACGGAGCTGTTTCGGGGTATTACGGGAAAAAAACAGACACCATCATGATGCGTATTATAGATATTATGTATGCACTCCCGTTTACGGTTTTTGTTATTCTATTAATGGTATTATTCGGTAGAAACTTTATTCTCTTGTTTGTAGCAATCGGTGCTGTGGAATGGTTGACCATGGCCCGCATTGTACGCGGTCAAGTATTATCCATTAAGAAACAAGAATTTATCGAAGCGGCCATTTCCATAGGCCTGTCCCAACCCAAAATCATTCTAAAACACATTATACCTAACGTCTTAGGTCCTATCATCGTGTATATCACCCTAACGATACCGAATGTGATGCTTTTGGAAGCCTTCCTTAGCTTTCTTGGATTAGGAATTCAACCACCTATGAGCTCATGGGGTATTCTCATAAAAGAAGGGGCCGATGGTATGGAAGAGTACCCTTGGCTTCTGATGAGTCCTGGAATAGCTCTTTCTACTACGTTATTCTCATTAAATTTTCTAGGAGATGGGTTAAGGGATGCGCTCGATCCACGCACATACAAAAAACAAAAACCTTACATTTAAACCAGTGATCGCTAGTTTAAATGTAAGGTTAATACCAGAAGATACATCTTCGGAATGCCACTTCTAAACGTCCAGAATCTACACGTTTCCTTTCATACTCATCAAGGGGTTATAAAAGCTGTGAACAACGTTTCCTTCTCCGTCGAAAAAGGAGAAACCGTGGGTATCGTAGGCGAGTCAGGATGCGGAAAATCTGTTACATGCTATTCGCTATTAGGATTGATCCCCCAACCTCCCGGTAAGATTGAAAAAGGATCGGCCCTGTTTGACGGAATAGATTTACTCCATCTCCCTCCTCACGAACTTAGAAAAATTCGAGGGAAGCGCATTTCGATGATTTTTCAAGATCCTATGAGTTCGCTCAATCCTTATCTAAAAGTATCTACACAACTCATTGAACCCCTCCTCGTCCATGAACAAATGGATAAAAAACAGGCATTAAAGCAATCGATTCAAACCTTAGAAAAGGTCGGAATCCCAAACGCACCTCACCGTATTCACGATTATCCCCACGAGTTTTCAGGAGGAATGAGACAACGCGTAATGATTGCCATGGCCTTACTGACCAAACCCGAAATCCTCATCGCTGATGAACCCACAACCTCTTTAGATGTAACGTTCCAATCACAGATTCTCGAGCTTCTTAAACGGTTACAAAAAGAATATGGCATGGCCATAATCTTTATCACACACGATCTCGGTGTCATTGCTCATATCAGTAATCAGGTGATGGTGATGTATGCAGGACGCATTGTTGAATCAGCACGTACAAAGGAACTCTTCAAGGACCCAAAACATCCATACACGTCTGCATTAATGAAATCCATACCCGCCTATCATAAAAAGGGTGACACGTTGTATACGATTCCAGGATTACCACCCCATCTTTCTGAAAACTTCAACGGATGTCCTTTTACAAGCCGATGTGAATATGTCGAAAAGTCGTGCGAAACTACTGACATAGCCTTAACAGATGTTGGAATGGGGCATCTCTCTGCATGTACAAAAATTCAGAACAAAGAAATAAATTTTCGGCCACAACCGATACGAGGCGGAAGCCATGAATAAACACTAATGTCCACTGTCTTATTAGAACTAAAAAATGTTAAGACACATTTTACGCTTTCAAAAGGTGTGGTGAAAGCTGTCGATGGAGTCGACCTAAAACTTCGTCAAGGCGAAATTTTGGGACTGGTTGGAGAATCAGGATGCGGGAAATCAACGTTAGCTAGGACCATCCTTCAGTTGACACCCTCCACCAAGGGTTCTGTTAAGTTCGCAGGGAAAAGTCTCGGAAATTTGACCTCGAAACAGCTCCGAAAAACACGTACGGATTTCCAAATGATTTTTCAAGATCCCTACGCGTCCCTGAATCCTCGTATGACAATCTTCGATACAATAGCAGAACCCGTCCAATGCCATAAAAGAGTATCGAAACAAACGCTAACGAATCGGACCCTTGAATTGATGAATAAGGTGGGACTTGATCCGCGAACGATCAAAAAATATCCACACGAGTTTTCAGGAGGACAACGTCAACGTATTGCCATTGCCCGCGCGCTGGCATCAGAACCAAAACTGATTATTGCAGACGAGCCGGTATCCGCTCTGGATGTCTCTATTCAAGCACAAATCCTGAACCTCTTATCTAAATTATGTAAAGATATGGGATTAACGATGATCTTTATCTCTCACGATTTGTCCGTAGTCAAACATATCGCTGACCGAATCGCGGTCATGTATTTAGGGAAAATTGTAGAGATCGGAGAAGCCAGTGAAATTTTTGAACAACCACGGCATGCCTACACAAAGATTTTATTGAATGCGATCCTGACACCTCCAGATATAGCCCTTAGCGAATACAGGGTTCCATTCTCCTAAATCGAATTACCTTGAATGGGAATTTGCATGGCCGTAGAATGTATGGATACACTATTTCTCTTGGTACTCCAAGAGGCAGGCAGATAAACGGACAGGCCGTAACTTATACTTTTTTGTAAAGAATTCACCGATACCTTCGGTTGATCTCCTTGGTCTACGTATCTGGCTGGAATAGTGTGAGTCAGCTCAAAACAACCTTTTGGATTTTCATATGAATAGACAAAGGCTCGGATTGGAAAACATATGGATTCGACAACATTAACAGCATTAAAGATAACGCTTCATTGCGCTTCGCTAGCTACTTTTTTGGTCATGATCCCAGGAACATGGATCGCCTATGTATTGGCACGACGTGATTTTCCCGGGAAAAACATCCTATCAGCTATTGTCGGCTTACCCCTGGTCTTGCCCCCTACCGCTGTGGGCTATCTTCTGTTACAACTTTTGAGCACCGAAGGACTCCTCGGCCAAAATCGACTCGGGTTCGACCTCAACATCCTCTTAACGTGGAAAGCGGTCACACTGGCCTGCGCGGTCATGTCCCTCCCCCTCGTTATTCGAACCGCTCGGGTCGCGTTTGAGGGCGTTGATCCTCGTCTCGAATCAATGGCACGAACCTTGGGGCATAGCCGAATAAAAACATTTTTTTGCTACACACTCCCATTAGCCTTCCGAGGGATCTTCGCGGCATTGATCCTAGGGTTTACACGTGCACTTGGAGAATTTGGAGCCACAGTAACGATCGCAGGCAATATTCCAGGGAAAACACAAACACTCGCTTCCGCTATCTTCACGGCCCAACAGGTTGGCAACCAAACAGAAGCTTATTTTCTCCTAGGCATAGCATTAATCATCGGATTTGTTGCGATTCTCGTATCGGAGTATTTGTCTCAGCGACAGACACAGTGAATCCCATTAAGCTCAAACTCAAAATTTGCTGATCATGAGAAATGAAAACACAACTTTAAAAACCCATATCCGCCTTCAGCTCGATCGTTTTGATCTCGATGTCAACTTCGAAGCATCTGAACACGTTACGGGTATTTTTGGTGTCTCAGGCTCTGGGAAAACAAGTTTACTGGAAACCATCGCGGGCCTACGACAAAAAGCCAAAGGAACCCTTCAGCTCGGGAAAACAATTTGGTTTGATTCTGAAAACGGAATTTTTAAAAAACCTGAGCATCGTGATATTGGTTTTGTTCCACAAGCAGGTCTTCTTTTTCCCCATAAAAACGTTAAGGCGAACCTGCTCGCAGGAGGAATAAGAGCAAAGCGAAAGGGACAAACACTGACTGATATTTTTGATCATGTCATATACATTCTCAACCTCGAATCATTGCTTTTACGGAGTATAGACACTTTGTCAGGAGGAGAACGCCAACGTGTAGCCCTTGGGCGAGCGCTTTGCTCCGGACCACGCCTCTTATTGATGGATGAACCGCTCGCTTCGTTAGATGTCGGCATGCGCCATAAAGTACTCCCCTTTCTAAGGCGTGTCCGAAATGAATTTGATGTTAAGATGCTACTCGTATCGCACAGTCCTATTGAAGTACAAACGCTATGCGATGATCTTATTGTATTGCAAGAAGGGAAAATCATCCGTCGAGGCGAACCGCGAACAGTCCTTACAGATCCGGCGGTTTTCCCATTGGCCCAGCATCAAGGTTTTGAAAATATCCTCTCCTGTCTGCTCGTTGATCGTGGCCCCCATACCAACATAATCCGACTCGGGAAAGAGGGGCCCCCGATTCATATCACAACGCCTAAAATCAATAGCAAACGAAATGAAACATTCCTGATCAGTATCCCTGCGCACGATATTATTATTGCCACTCAAAACCCGGCGGGCTTATCCGCACGCAATATTCTTCAGGCCAAGATACAATCCATACAAACCGTCGGAAACATGCGACTCATAACCGCTCGCTTAGCCAATGATGTACCTGATCTCGTGATAGAAGTAACGGCAGATGCATGCGAGGAATTAAAACTGGAACAAGGAAAGTCCGTTTATCTGATTATTAAAGCAGTATCTTGTACATTGTATGAAAATGAGAGGGAGGATTGAAGGGATGCAGTAACGGAATAAGGGGGGAAAAACAACCTCTTGCATGCATCGCTTCCAGCGGCTCTCACATCGAATACTTCACGAAGCCTAACGTTTTTCTTTTTCCGATACGCCCCGTTTTATAACGCTTTGACCATACTGATCACGAAGTTTATCGACTGTTTGGTCCAACCGTTTATAGCGTTCCTTCTCTTTACGTTGGTCAAACTCTTCGAAAAGAGAAACCTGCAAGGGTTCATCTGAGAAAAGGCAAAACCCTGACACACCAAACCCGACTAAACGTATGGGTCGTTTTATTTTTTGACGTTCGAATAAACGCAAGGCTACTTCTAATAAATCATGATCGATATCTGTAGGGGCATCGAATGAGCGCTGACGCGTGATGGTTTTAAAGTCGTCGGTCCGCACTTTAGAGCGCTTCACGATTGAGGTGTCGCGATGTAGCACGAAGAAGACCAGCCGATTACCTCGTCGGGAGGAACCTCTTCGAACGCTTGTGTGATCGCTTCAGATAGTTCCTGATGACTGCGGGCTGCAAGGCTGCCCAACCGATTCTTTATCTTGCCCCACGTTTTTTCAATGGGGTTGGAATCGGGGCTGTAGGGTGGAAGGAATCTTACATGGGCCCCACATGACTCAATGAGTTCAATGACCCTGGGATTGTGATGGACGCGAAGATTGTCCATGATGACGATGTCTTCAGGTGAAAGAGTCGGGAGAAAAACCCGGCGAATATATTCTCCAAAAACAGCCGTGCCTGTCGCCCCCTCCATGGCCGCTGTTGTTCCGTCCAGGCGGACCGAAGAAATCAAGGTAGTGGTACACCAATGTCCATGAGGCGTTTTGGTAAAAAGCCTGTTCCCGCCCAACGCCCGGCCCCGCAGACGAGTCATATTCGTTTTCACCCCGGATTCATCAATAAAGACAAGGCGACTTGGATCAAGTTTGGCCACCTCTTGGATCCACTGCTTTCTCAAGAGATTTACATCCGCCCGGCCTTGCTCGCTGGCGTGAAGCGTTCTTTTTATACCGGGAGCCCAACCGATTCAACGCCCGCTGTACGGCCATGATCGACCCCTTCACGCCGCTCATGTCCTTGAGTTCTTCAAGCGTTGCATCGGGATGTTTGCCCCCCAGTTGAGCCAACGCCCTGAGCTGCTTTCCGCTGTAGAGGGCCTGACGATGCCCACGCGGTCGGGGAGCGGTCTGTCCGGTTTCGTTGAAACGAGAGAGCCCACGCTGAAACGTTCTAAGATCTACACGATAAGAAGATGCGATATCGGCCTAGGAACCTTTGCCCATTTTGTAGGCATCTATCGCGCGCCGCCGGATTTCTGCTGTTGCTATACTCGTGTCATGGAGTATAGATCTTCTAGAGAGGCATTTCAATCGTTAAATGCTCTAATGTATGAGAAGAGAAGAGTCGTCGAACGTCTTCGTATTCGAAAATTTCAAGGTTAATCTCATTATAAGAATTTTTTAAAAAAGAGATAAACCTCATGTCGATCAATAAAACAGCTGGTCACATTCTTCATGTCGATATGGATGCTTTTTATGCTGCCATAGAACTGCTTGATCATCCTGAGTTACAAGGAAAACCTGTTATTATTGGTGCCCCTCCTCATCAACGAGGTGTCGTGTCAACGGCGTCCTATGAAGCGAGGCGGTATGGCGTTCATTCTGCTATGCCCTAACGCGAAGCGTATCAACTGTGTCCACAGGCCGTCTTTTTACCCGTGCGGATGAGCCACTATAGTGAGGTATCAAAAGAGCTGATGGCCATTATTGAGAGTTTTACGCCTATGATCGAACTACTATCAGTGGATGAAGCCTTCCTCGATGCAAGGGGCGTAATGCGACAGTGGAAAAGTTCTGTCAAACTCGCGAAGGCCCTTAAAAATAAAATTAAAAACGAGCTTAACCTTACCGCTTCCGTAGGTATAGCGGCCAATAAGTTTTTAGCCAAGCTTGGAAGTGATTTAAATAAACCGGATGGGTTAACCGTGGTCCCCATGGATCCTGAACGCATCATTGAATTTTTAGCGCCTATGTCCGTGACCCGTATCTGAGGTATAGGAAAAGGTGCTGCCAAAAATCTCGGAAGCTGTGGGATTAAAACGATTCGGGATGTTCAACGACTAGAAATGAAAGCCTTGAAACCGATGCTAGGGCCAACCCTCGCTAAGCATGTATGGGCGCTTGCTCATGGAATCGATCATCGGCCTGTTGTAACTGAGCATGAAGAAAAAAGTATTTCAGCCGAACATACGTATGCGGAAGATTGTCATGATCCTGAAATCATCCACCAGACGATAGTCAGGTTAGTAGAGCGTGTGGGGCAACGCTTAAGGCGTTCGAAGAAAAAGGCGCGGACAGCACAGATTAGAGCATTTAACGATTGAAAATGTCTCTCTAGAAGATCTATACTCCATGACATGAGTATAGCAACAGCAGAAATCCGGCGGCGTGCGATAGATGCCTACAAAATGGGCAAAGGTTCCCAGGCCGATATCGCATCTTCTTATCGTGTAGATCTTAGAACGTTTCAGCGTGGGCTCTCTCGTTTCAACGAAACCGGACAGACCGCTCCCCGACCGCGTGGGCATCGTCAGGCCCTCTACAGCGGAAAGCAGCTCAAGGCGTTGGCTCAACTGGGGGGCAAACATCCCGATGCAACGCTTGAAGAACTCAAGAACATGAGCGGCGTGAAGGGGTCGATCATGGCCGTACAGCGGGCGTTGAATCGGTTGGGCTGCCGGTATAAAAGAAACGCTTCACGCCAGCGAGCAAGACCAGGCGGATGTAAATCTCTTGAGAAAGCAGTGGATCCAAGAGGTGGCCAAACTTGATCCAAGTCGCCTTGTCTTTATTGATGAATCCGGGGCGAAAACGAATATGACTTGTCTGCGGGGCCGGGCGTTGGGCGGGAACAGGCTTTTTGCCAAAACGCCTCATGGACATTGGTGTATCACCACCTTGATTTCTTCGGTCCGCCTGGACGGAACAACAGCGGCCATGGAGAGGGAGGGGGCGACAGACACGGCTGTTTTTGGAGAATATATTCGCCGGGTTCTTCTCCCGACTCTTTCACCTGAAGACATCGTCATCATGGACAATCTTCGCGTCCATCACAATCCCAGGGTCATTGAACTCATTGAGTCATGTGGGGCCCATGTAAGATTCCTTCCACCCTACAGCCCCGATTCCAACCCCATTGAAAAAATGTGGGGCAAGATAAAGAATCGGTTGGGCAGCCTTGCAGCCCGCAGTCAGCAGGAACTATCTGAAGCGATCACACAAGCGTTCGAAGAGGTTTCTCCCGACGAGGTAATCGGCTGGTTTTCTTCGTGCTACATCGCAACACCTCAATCGTGAAGCGCTCTAAACAAAAAGTGGCAAACATCTCCATTTTGCATCGTATAGGTTTTGCCTTCTAAACGGAGTTTCCCGGCCGCCTTAATATCGGCTTCGGTCTCATATTTTTCTAAATCATCTACTTGATAGACTTCGGCTCGAATAAAACCTCTTTCAAAGTCCGTATGAATGACCCCAGCTGCTTGTGGGGCCGTAGCGCCTACGGGAATGGTCCACGCTTTGATTTCTTTCGGGCCGGCTGTAAAAAAACTTTGCAATCCCAGTAGTTGATAAGCAGCATGAGCAACGGCATGTAATGCGGGTTCTTTCATCCCTAAGGATTCCAACATTTCCTGTCTATCTAGATCTTCTAACTCATTGAGTTCAGACTCAATTTTAGCGCATACAGCAACAACCTGTCCCCTATTCTGTTCAGCATAGGATTTGACCTGCTGAACATATGCGCCTTCGCCCTGCACATCATCCTCTGTAACATTGGCTATATAGAGAACTTTTTTAGCGGTAAGAATCCCTAAACCATGCAACATTTTTCTTTCATTACTCTGTTGAATGTCGATCATTCTGACCGGCTTCCCTTCCGACAAAACTATTTTACATTGTTCTAATATAGAGGTACGTAAAAGGGCTTCTTGATCCCCCCCTCGAGCGGCCTTTTGCAGTTTAGGTAACGCATTTTCGACAAGATCTAAATCCGCTAACATCAACTCGGTTTCAACTGTCTCCATATCACGAAGCGAATCGATATTTCCATCTACATGGGTAATATCGCCATCCTCAAAACAGCGCACCACATGAAGAAGGGCATCCACCTCCCTAATGTGTGAAAGGAATTTGTTTCCCAACCCTTCCCCTTGACTCGCCCCTTGAACCAACCCTGCGATATCAACGAGTTGTAAGACAGCAGGCACGATTTCTTGCGTATCTATCTTTTCAGCGAGGGTCTCTAAACGAGAGTCAGGAACTTGTACAGCCCCCACATTGGGTTCGATCGTACAAAAAGGATAATTGCTGGCTTCCGCATTAACAGCCGCTGTTAATGCATTAAACAACGTACTTTTTCCTACGTTTGGGAGTCCAACGATACCTGCTTTCATAGATCTAAATCCACACGTTGACATTGAGCTTCATATACTTTGTTGGATGAAGCCTTAAATCGAATTCGAACCATCGTTCTTGATTCAGAGCCCAATACATATACTTTAGCCCCAGAATAAAGTGTTCCGACCTGTTTAAACACATTTTTAAGAGAAAAAATCGGTATTGTTTTTTTAAGCGTAATGACTTGTTCCTCTATCTTGGGTTGGTTCGGGGCGTATGTTTTTAAGGGATTAGACGGACGTATACGCAACTCTTTTTCTGAGGAAACCCTCTCGATCGCCCATACACCGAGCTTTAAGTTTTCTGCTTCGCGCTGAGCCTGTTCTAATCTTCTCATGAATAGACCTTGGTTAGGCGCTTTTGCCGGAGGATCCATTCTTTAGCCATAGATCCGAGCCAATCCTTGCCGGATTAAGGCGGGCGCCAAAAATTTATCACCTGCTTTTATCAGATGCATAATATCTTCCCTTTGCGGATCGCCCCAATGCATCTTCTTTTTTTGTATACACCGTAAAACTACCTTTTAGAAATTGAGCTGTAAAATTTCGTAGCTTGTTTACCGAGTTTAATCACTTCAACTTCTGGTATCCTACCCCAGTAAACGGCTTGCTGTGTCACACGTTCTTCTATCAGTCTATCTGACTCTGGCGTGTCCACAAAGTAGAGACGTACTATATACGTGTAGCTTCCGTCTTCTTGTCGAACTTTAAAACTATCACCATCGTTCGCCGAACTCGGCATGAATCGACAGTTCTCCCATATTTCCCATTTCAATTTCGCAAAAACTTCGTTCTCGATAAAAAATAGGATTCCACCTGTTAACAAAATACGAAACCCAAACTTCGAAATTCGAAAGAAACTCGAATAAATGTTCAAAGGTTCGAAGCTTTTTCTATTTCTCCCTGTTTTTGACATTTGAATTCGGATGATTAGGATTTGTTTCGTATTTTTTACTACGGAAAATTTGCGGCTATATTTGATCTATCGAATTTGGTTATTACTTTTCCGAACCAAAAACCTTTATGTTCTCACAACTATGACAGAGAAAGAAATAAAGTTACACCAGACTATCATAGCCATACACATCTCTGCAAACCCGCTCAATCAGTTGAGTTCAAGTGTACCTATTGTGAATATGAAGAACCTTTCACTGCCCCAGAAATCCGTTTTCTAGAAAAGAAAAGTGCCCACCAACCGGTTTTCCCACTACAAAGTCCCTGCCATATAGGCTTGATGATTCCCTTCGACTATACTTCTAAAGAAAGGAAATCATACACCTTTAACAAAATCAAAACCCACATCGAAAATCTTGACCCTAACACCGTCATGCAGCGTATTTTTGATGAACCCAATAACCAACAGGTTTTTTTAGCCCATACGACTCGCTTTGAAACTCCTATACATTAAATGTATAGAAAATGGGCTTTAGGCCTATAGTTCTTTGCCAGGAGCGCTGAATCCAGTTTCTTCGTTTTCAAGGCGAAGAATTATATCTAATACATGATCACCCGCAGCGATGGATTCATCTAATTCGAATGAAAGATGGGGAATATACTTTAAGACAATATTTTTTTTTAGATGATTCTGGAAATCTCTCTTGCTTCTATTGAGCAATCCAACCATTCTTTTTTTTGAGGCTTGATCACCTCGCACTGAAACCAAGACACGTGCAGGCCGAAGATCACTATTTGTCATAACTTGGGTGATTGTGATCGCAGAGAAATCGAATTCGCTTTGATGCATAATACGATATAGGCTTTGAGCGATTTCACGTTTTATCAGCTCGTTTACTCGGATGAGTCGCTGGGATGGCATTGTATCTCCTGTGGGTTTAATTCGACCTGTGACCTGATACTTCCGACCTCTTTTCCTCTCTCTACAATGTTTGGGCTATCTGTTCTGTCTCGTAGAACTCAATGATATCACCCTCATTAAAATCAGAAAAATTATCTAACCGGATCCCACACTCTTGTCCATCTCGGACATCGCTAGCTTCATTTTGATAACGTTTCAAAGTCAAAATCCGCGCTTCGCAAAGAACATCACCCTCTCGCAATACACGTGAAAAGGCCTTTATTGTCACGCGACCATCTGTAACAAGGCATCCGGCTATTTTCCCTTTTTTGCTTATGTCAAAGACCTGTTTTACTTGTGCATGGCCTGTAATATTTTCACGTAACTCAGGTTCTAATAGGCCCTCCATGGCTTGCCGAACATCATCTAAAAGCTCATAAATAACATTATAAAGTCTGATTTCGACGCCTTCATGCTTAGCCAGTTTGTTGACCTGTCCTTCTTTGCTGACATGAAAACCCAAGATGATCGCATTAGAAGCACTGGCTAAAAGCACATCGTTACCGGTGATGTTTCCAACCCCTCCAAGAATAATATTCTGAGTGATCTTATCGCTTTTAATTTGTCGAACGGATTGTTGGATAGCCTCGAGTATACCCTGTACATCTGCTTTAATAAGAATCGATAGTTCTTTAACACTTGTTGCATCTGTTTGTTTAAGTAAATCGTCGAGAGTTGCTTTTCGGCCTGTATGACTACCGGTTAGGGTTTGATTCCGCTTTTTTTCGAGCCGTTTTTCGGAAATAGATCTTGCCAATCGATCATTGGGATAGACTTTGAATTCTGAGCCCGCATCAGGCACTTCAGGCAACCCTAAACATTTAACCGCCATGGAGGGTCCTGCCTGCTCTATTTTAACGCCTTGATCGTTTATGAGGGCTTTTATGCGACCCCAATAAGGTCCACAAACCATGACATCACCGACATGAAGTATTCCCCGTTTGACAAGAAGGCTTGCTGTGGGGCCCATTCCAGTCTCTAAACACGCTTCAACAACATATCCCTGTGCTTTGCGTTTGGGATTTGACTTTAGTTCGAGTATTTCGGCTTGGAGAAGAATCATTTCTAAAAGATGGTCTATTCCCTCCCCCGTGTGAGCACTAACTGGACAACAAATCGTCTCTCCACCCCACTCTTCTGGAGTCAGATTCTCTTCTTGAAGCTGCTGTTTGACTTTATCAACATTAGCTGTTTTTAGGTCAACCTTGTTGATCGCAACCATGATGGAAACTCCCGCAGCGCGAATATGTTGAAGCGCTTCGCGGGTTTGTGATTTTATCCCGTCATCAGCAGCAATCACAATAACCGCAATATCCGTCAAATTCGCGCCTCGAGCACGCATCGCCGTAAAAGCCTCATGACCCGGGGTATCAATAAAGGTGATTTTCTGTCCTTGATAATCGATCGTGTAGGCACCGATATACTGCGTGATGCCCCCGTCTTCTCCTTGGGCTACTTTCGCTTCCCTGATTTGGTCCAGCAGAGAGGTTTTACCATGATCAACATGTCCCAAAAAAGTAATTACGGGTGGACGAGGGACCAAGTCTTCAAGTTTATCTTCTTCAGGTTCTTCGTCCGCAGAAGGGGGCGAGGCCATGGGCTTTCGGTCGGCTGATTTTTTTTCATATTCCAATCTGATTCCATGTTTCTCGGCAACTTTCTGTGCCACTTTGAGATCAAGTCTTTCATTAATAGAGGCAAAAATGTTCATGGACATTAACTCGGCAATCAGCTGATTAGGCCGCATATTTAAATGGGCAGAAAACTCTTTGACAACAATAGGACCTTTAATGATTACGGACCTCGATTCACTGGTCTGGGAGGATAGCGGTTTTTGTGAGGAAACCTCAGTGAAGGCCTTGGGCAAAGGGTCAGAAGATGTGTTTTGATCTCCAGAAAAATGGGGTTGACCTTTTGTTTTTTCGGCCAAACTGGGTATAAGCTCACTCTCTCTGACCTGAACAGATTCTGGTGGAGCTGCAGCCCCGTCCCCCCGCTTGCTACGGATGGTATCAACGTCTTGAAGGCTCAAAGCGCTCATATGACTTTTTGCGTCTACACCCCGTTGCTGAAGGTCTGATAACAGTTCCTTGCTGGATAGGTCCAATTCTTTTGCTAATTCGTGAACTCTCATGCTTTGACTTTACCATTCACCTTTTCATAAGCGTTTGCGGCTGCTTCACGTATCGCTTGTGCGATCTGTTCATCAAACCCTTCGATGCTTTCTAAATCCCCTTTTTCTGAAGTGACAATTCCTTCTAATGTCAGAAAACCTGCATGGACTAGTTTTTGAGCCTGATCTTTTTCTACACCATCAAGTTGGGCCAATGACTCTACAGCCATGGCCACTTTCTCTTCAAATCTAGGTTCACCTTCCTGGTCTTTACGGATATCGATTTTCCACCCCGTAAGTTTTGCGGTTAATCTTGCATTTTGACCTTTTTTCCCAATCGCCAATGATAATTGGTCGGTCTCAACAACGACATGAACAATATGTTGCTCTTCGTCAATATCAACGTCAATGAGTTTCGCTGGAGCTAATGCATTTGCAATGAATGTTTTTATATCCTCGTGCCATCGAACAATGTCAATTTTTTCACCGGATAGTTCTCTAACGATGTTTTTCACTCGAATGCCACGCATGCCTACACATGCGCCAACCGGATCTACTTTTTCATCATGCGAAACAACAGCAATTTTACTTCGAAATCCCGCTTCCCGAGCGATCCCTTTAACCTCGACAGTACCATCAGAAATTTCTGAAACTTCTACCTCAAAAAGACGACGCATAAAATCAGGATGGCTACGGGACAATATGATAGAAGCCCCCTGAGCAAGATTTTCAATGCGGACAATATAGGCCCGCATGCGATCCCCAGGTTGGTACTCTTCGGTCGGGACACGTTCCCGACTTGGCAGAACCGCTTCTGCCCGTCCAATATCAATGATCACATCACTACGATCAAAACGTCTGACCGTCCCGCTAACAATGTCTCCCGTACGGTCTTTATACTCATCATAAATACGATCTTTTTCTGCCTGTCGTATTTTGTATAGAATGGCTTGTTTCGCCGTTTGGGCCGCAATACGCCCAAAATTTTTAGGCGTTACTTCCACCTCAAGAATGTCACCACACACGGCATCGGGTTTTATCTTTTTTGCTTCATGCAAAGAAATCTCATCGTGTGGAGTACGGATCTTATCAACCACTTCTACTTGTGCCAACGCTCGGATATTGCAGGTTTGAGGGTTTACTTCAACGCGAAGATGCGTGGAGGGTATGGTTCCTTTTTTCGCAGCGCTCTGCAACGCATTTTCGACCACACTAATTAGCATCGAACGTTCAATACCCCGCTCCCGCTCCATATACTCAAAAACAGCTAAAAGTTCATTGTTCATTATTCTATCACCTTATTTACGAAAAAGAGTGGGCCATAGACCCACTCCTTCTCAAAAGTCTAAATACGTTTTATGGAGTAAAATGTTGTAGATTATGAAGAGAATAACTGTGTCGGTCAAGAAACAAATTAGGATCAATTTTAACCCGGATTGCCTTACAAAAAAGGGTCTAGGTTTAACGTTTCTGTCGCTCAGAAATGGCTCGTTCGGCTTCCCGATCGGCTGTCTTTTTCCGCAGCTCTTGACGGCGATCTTGGGCGTGTTTGCCCTTGCATAAACCGAGTTCGATTTTGGCTCGCCCCCGTTTGAAATAAATGCGAAGAGGAACGAGCGTCTGCCCTTTTTCAGCGATCTGCCCAATCAACCGTTTAATTTCTTTTCGATGTAACAAGAGACGTCGAGGGCGGCGAGGATCATGATTAAATTGGTTTCCGTATTCATACGGATTAATGTGAACGCCGTGAAGAATGACTTCTCCGTCTTCAAGCCGCCCGTAGCCTTCATCAAGGCTAATATGACCCGCTCTTATCGATTTAACCTCTGTTCCTTGGAGCTCAATGCCCGCCTCTAATTTTTCTACTACCAGGTAATCCCGCCGCGCTTTACGGTTCGAGGCTATCATGTTTTCCTTGGCAAACACGGGGTGAGGTTACAACCACACATTCCGCAATCCAAAATTTGAAATCACAAGGTAATTACGTTGTTGTTCGGGGCAGCAACGGGCGATGGTGTGAAATTAATTTCTGCGGTCATTTTTCCTTCAGCAACCTCCTTTAAAGCTAAATCCATCGCAGGCATGTTGGGGGCGTCAGGTTTTACCAAAGGACGGCTCCCTTCGTTCAGTTGCCGAATACGTCGACCGATAATATTTATGAGTAGAAGAACGTTTGGGACTCGCTCTTTGGCCCTATTTAAATAATTTGTGTACATCGTGTTTTCTCCTTCAAATGTGTAAAAAAACGGGGCGCACTATGGGCGCCCCGCATATAAATGTCAACTAGCTTTTTAGTATTAATACATACCGCCCATGCCACCCATACCGCCCATACCGCCCATATCAGGAGCTCCACCGGGGGCGGGAGCCGCTTCTTTTTCAGGAAGCTCTGTAACCATACACTCTGTAGTAAGGAGCAAGGATGCAATACTCGCGGCGTTTTGTAACGCAGAGCGCGTCACTTTAGTCGGATCAATGATTCCAGATTTGACCATGTCCACATAGGTGTCAGTAGCCACATCGTAGCCATTATTTCCTTTCGATTTTTTCACGGCATCGGCAACAATCGCACCTTCTTTGCCTGCATTATTAACGAGTTGCCGTAATGGAGCTTCGCATGCTTTTCGAACAATATCTACCCCAATCGCTTCATCCCCTTCAGCCTCGATGCCTTCAAGTTTTTTCCGAACACGAAGCAACGCGACACCACCACCGGAAACAACGCCTTCTTCAACAGCAGCACGTGTTGCATGTAAAGCATCTTCCACACGAGCTTTCTTTTCTTTCATTTCTGTCTCTGTGGCTGCACCAACATTAATGACCGCAACACCACCTGCAAGTTTGGCCAGGCGTTCTTGTAATTTTTCGCGATCGTAATCAGACGTTGTTTCTGCAATCTGATTTCGGATTTGCTGAATGCGACCTTGTATATCAGCCGTTTTACCGGCGCCTTCTATAACCGTGGTATTATCTTTGTCTACTGTAATACGTTTGGCACGACCCAAATCTTCAACCTGCACGTTTTCGAGTTTGATACCGAGATCTTCGGTGATACAGCGACCTCCGGTAAGAACGGCAATATCCTCGAGCATCGCTTTACGTCGATCACCAAATCCAGGCGCCTTTACAGCACACGCTTGTAAGGTACCACGCAATCGGTTCACAACTAAAGTGGCCAATGCTTCGCCCTCGATGTCTTCGGCAATAATTAAGAACGGTCGATTGGTTTTAGCTACGTTTTGCAGCAAAGGAAGCAAATCCTGCAAATTCGAGATCTTTTTCTCATAAATCAGGATATGGGGATCATCTAAGAGTGTCTCCATGGATTCTGAATTTGTGACGAAATAAGGAGATAGATATCCCTTATCAAACTGCATACCTTCTACCACTTCCAATGTTGTTTCAATGCTCTTTGCTTCTTCAACGGTAATCGTTCCATCTTTTCCGACTTTATCCATTGCGTCAGAAATAATTTCACCAATCGTCTTTTCTCCGTTTGCAGAAATGGTAGCAATCTGAGCAATCTCTTCTTGATCTTTAACCTTTTTGCTCATGCTTTCAAGGGCCTCAACGGCTTTTTCTACAGCCTGATCAATCCCTCGTTTAAGACTCATAGGGTTGACCCCTGCGGTTACGTTCTTAAGCCCTTCTCGATAGATGGCCTCAGTAAGAACGGTAGCCGTCGTGGTCCCATCACCAGCAACGTCACTGGTTTTGCTTGCTACTTCACGCACCATTTGTGCGCCCATATTTTCAAACGGATCTTCTAATTCGATTTCTTTGGCCACTGTTACACCGTCTTTTGTGACGGTTGGAGAGCCAAATTTTTTGTCAAGGACAACATTGCGCCCTTTAGGGCCCATTGTTACCTTTACGGCGTTACTGAGTTTTTCCACACCGGTCAGAATTGTTTGTCTGGCATCGGCCTGAAATTTAAGCTGTTTAGCTGACATGATACTTTCTCCTTATTTGATTAACGTGGATTTTAGCCAATAATGGCAAGGATATCGTCTTCACGCATAATTTGATATTCCTTGTCGTCAAATTTAACTTCTGTGCCCCCATATTTAGGCATGAGCACTATACTTCCCTTTTTTACATGGAAAGGAATTTTTTTTCCGTCATCATCTAACTTCCCCGTTCCCACTTCAACGACTTTACCCTGTTGGGGCTTTTCTTTAGCGGTATCAGGAATGATAATTCCACCTTTGGTAACCTCTTCATCTTCCTGGAGAGGTTCAACCAAAACACGGTCACCTAATGGTTGTATCTTCATCTATGTATACTCCTCTTTCTGAGTTTATCTTACGATGAAAAAGCAGGCCTTTATAAACCTGCTTTTCATCGTTTCTTATTTTTTCTTATCGTCATCGACCATTTCAAAATCTGCGTCAATCACCTTTTCTTCTTTAGCAACCGGTTCTTCGGACGTTTCTTCATCGGCTCCAGGAGCCGCTTGTTCCGAACCGGGCTGTCCTGCATTTGAAGTCGCTTGGGCATATAAATCCGCAGAAATAGCTTGCATATCAGTATTCAAATTTTCCATAGAAGATTTCATGGTATCAACGTCGTTGGATTCAATTGCTTTTTTAAGCTGCTCAATATTTTCCTCAATCTTCGCTTTTTTATCGGCCGGTGCTTTGTCAGCATGTTCTTTAAGAAATTTTTCTGTTTCATACACCGTGGCATCCGCGCGATTTTTGGTTTCTATTTCCTCGCGCCGTTTTTCGTCTTCGGAGGCATGGGTTTCAGCATCTTTAACCATACTGTCAACTTCTTCATCAGAAAGACCGCTAGAAGCTGTAATCGTAATCTTTTGCTCTTTACCGGTCCCTAAATCTTTTGCGCTGACATGTAAAATTCCATTGGCATCAATATCAAAGGTCACCTCAACCTGGGGCACCCCTCTTGGAGCTGGAGGAATTCCATCCAAACTAAAACGGCCAATGGTCTTATTATCGCCTGCCATTTTTCGTTCACCTTGGAGAACGTGAACTTCTACTTGGGGTTGATTATCAGCCGCTGTACTGAAAATCTCACTTTTACGTGTTGGAATAGTCGTGTTCCGTTCGATAAGAGCTGTGAATACGCCTCCTAACGTCTCAATACCTAGAGTTAAGGGCGTAACATCTAAAAGAAGAACATCCTTTACCTCTCCTTTTAATACGCCTCCTTGAATCGCCGCGCCAATGGCAACGACTTCGTCCGGATTGACCCCTTTATGCGGATCTTTCCCGAACATTTTCTTAACCGCTTCTTGGACCTTCGGCATCCGTATTGAGCCTCCGACAAGGATCACCTCGCTGATTTCCGAAGCAGAAAAACCAGCGTCTTTTAGACAACTTGAAGCGGGTTTCAAGCTACGCTCAATTAAAACATCTACTAACTGTTCAAGCTTGGCGCGGGACAACGTTAGATTGAGATGTTTAGGACCGCTGGCATCGGCTGTAACAAAAGGCAAATTGATTTCTGTTTCTTGCGAACTTGAAAGTTCACATTTTGCCTTTTCGGCTCCTTCTTTTAGGCGCTGTAGGGCCATAGGATCCTGAGAAAGATCAATTCCGTTTTCTTTCTTAAACTCATCTACGAGCCACTTAATAATGTATTGATCAAAATCATCTCCACCCAAATGAGTATCCCCATTGGTAGCTTTTACCTCAAAAACACCCTCGCCGATTTCTAATATAGAGATATCAAAAGTTCCCCCACCTAAATCGTATACAGCGATTTTTTCGTCCTTCTTTTTATCGAGGCCATACGCTAAGGCCGCAGCCGTAGGCTCGTTAATGATACGTAACACTTCTAGCCCGGCTATTTTCCCGGCATCTTTAGTGGCTTGACGTTGTCTATCATTAAAATAAGCGGGAACCGTAATAACCGCTTGAGAGATTTTTTCACCAAGATAGGCTTCTGCATCCGCCTTCATTTTTTGGAGAATCATCGAAGAAACTTCAGGGGGTGAATAAACTTTATCAACACCTTTTACATGGACATCTCCATTATTAGTCTTTGAGACTTCATAAGGGACCAGCTGTATTTCGTGAGCAATCTCAGTGTATTTCCGTCCCATAAACCGCTTAATAGAGAAAATTGTGTTTTGGGGGTTGGTAACCGCTTGTCGCTTTGCTGCTTGGCCAACAAGCCGTTCTCCGGCTTTAGTAAACGCTACAACAGAAGGGGTCGTGCGACCTCCTTCAGCGTTAGGGATCACAACGGCTTCGCCGCCTTCCATAACGGCCATACATGAGTTGGTTGTTCCTAAATCGATTCCAAGTACTTTTGACATATACTGCCTCTCAATCCGTTGATTTTTATTTCATCTTCATTTAATTTTTTCTACGGTACTCTGTAAGAAGCAATTGTCATGCCAGGCCTTACTTTAAATAAGAAAATAATTGTTATTCATTGTCAAATAACGTTTTACTAAAAAAAATAAATAGGTTTGAAGAATTAGAGAAAAATAGAAGGGACACATTGTCACTCTCAAAGGAACGCGAGGGGGTTTTTGACACAGTATAACCCATAACGTCTACGGAAATCGCGAAACCTTGGGTTAATAATCAAACGCGTTATTGTTTATCAATTCGTTTGGTAAGAGGCTCCATAGACTGGATAAAAATCAATTTTTAAACTTCCATTCTTAAGAAAACCGTTTTAGAACCGATGCCATGGTCTGGAAAAAATGGAAACAAATAAGCTCGCATTATCCCATAGCAACGTGGTGGCCAACCTCCGCAAAGCTACGGCTTCGCATGCTCGTTACCGTTCTGTTTTTTGAGGCTCACCTCCCAACAGCATCCATCTCCAATTCTGTACATGCTGCTGAAACCACCACTGCATATACTCTCAGTGATTGTTTACGGATCGGGCTGGAAAATAATCTGCAATTAAAGCAACTAAAGCAGAACGTGTGGATCGCTAAAGAAAACATCGATCAAGCTTCAGCGGTATATGATCCTGGGCTGGCTTTTTCTGTAAACTATGAAGATTCAGAGCTTCCCAGTAGACGGACGCCTATTGAAGGTTCATCCAAGTCATGGATTACAGAAGGTCGTCTCACGCGGATTTTTTCTAAAGGAACTATTTTAGAGCTTTCCAGCGGACTTAATCATTTCAAATTTCCCAATTCTCAAACAGGGATTAATGAGATTGATATTTCGCTCCTATCATTATCTTTAAGCCAGCCCCTATTCAAAAATGCAAAAGGCCAGCTGGATCAGGCCCGAATTCGAGAAGCACGGTTAGGCTATGAACAATCAGAACTGGAGTTTTTATATCAGCGTGATTTGTTGACACTCCGAATTTATGAGGCGTATTGGGATCTGTATGCCGCGCAAAAAGGCTATGAGACAAATCAAGAAGCGCTGGAGCGGTCTAAACGTCTCCTTGAAATTAATAGAAAGAAATATGAAGACGGACTCTTAGACGAAACCGATATTTTAGCCATCGAAGCATCGTTGGCTACGCGAGAAATTGATGTACTGGATCGACAAAATGCAGTAGCCACCCAACGCGATCATTTAATGAGAATCATCCATGTTCCCTTTGCGGAGTGGGGCCGAGTTGAAGTGGTCTATGATCTCACCTTGCCGAACCCTACAAATCGCATAGATGCATTAAATGGGTATGAAACAGCCTTGTTAAATCGGCAAGACTATGCCGCCCTTCAAAAAGCTGTTGAGCAAGCCGAAACGTTTGTAACGCTTAAAAAAGAAGAGATGAAATCAACGCTTCTGTTGACAGGCCGTCTAGGGCAGGGAGATACAGATACGACGATCAGTGACAGTTTTGGTTTTGATGATACCCAATGGGCCATCGGACTTGAGTGGGAAATGGCGTGGGGACGCAAACGTAAAAAGAGTGCGCTGCGTCAGGCAGAAATCTTACTTGAACAAGCCAATGAGCGAGTCCAAGAACATAAACTTTTAATCGCCTGGGAAAGTCAGAAAGCCGCACGCGAACTTCGCGTAGCCCAGAAGCGAATAAGCGCCACACAAAAGTCCCAAAAACTTGAAACACACAAGCTTACATTAGAGAACGAGAAGCTTCATCAAGGCCGTTCGTCTATACACAGGATTCTTGAATACCAAGACGATCTTGAGTTTGCTGAACTCGCCTCCTTTCAGTCCATCGCAGATTATGAAAAAAAACAAGCCCAACACAAATTAGTACAAGGAACCCTTCCACCCAGATATTGATGGAACACTGCCATGAACCTTCCCGAATTTTCCGTTCGTCATTCCATCTTTGGTAATATGCTAACGATCTTTGTGATCGTCGGTGGCCTTATTATGCTGACCTTTCTGCAGCGTGATAGATTTCCCGAAGTCGAATTAGACCGTCTTGTGATTACCGCGGCTTATCCAAATGCCTCTCCCGAAGAAGTGGAAGATCTCATTACAAACCCGATCGAAGAAAAATTAAGAGAGATTGAAGATATAGAAAAGTTCTCTTCAAGTTCTGTTGAAGGGTTATCGGTGGTCACCGTCCATATTGATCCAGAAGCTAAATATAAAGAGCGAGTGATTAATGACATTCAGCAAAAAGTTGACCAAGCTGAAATCCCTGAAGAAGCCGAGGAGCCGGAAGTCTCTCATGTCTCGGCGCAAAGCCCTATCATCAAGCTATGCTTAAACGGTTCAGTTCCAGAACGTGAGCTTCGAGCTTATGGAGACTATCTCAAGGATCGGCTCGAAGAAATCCCAGGCGTGAGCACCGTTACCAAAGATGGATGGCGCGACGAAGAATTTTGGGTAGAAGTCGATTTGAACACGATCAACAAACAAGAACTGTCCTTAACAGATATCACCCGGCGTTTAGCATTGCGTAATGTTAATCGGCCCGGCGGCAAGGTTCCATCCGGGGAACAAGAAATACTCCTGAGAACAGTAGGGCAGTTTTATTCAGCTAAAGAAATAGAAGACGTCATTGTTCGATCCAATACGGATGGAAATCACATACGCGTTCGCGATATTGCAACCGTTCGCCGCGCGTTTGAAAAAGATACGCTATTTACGAGGGTAAACAATCAGCTGGCTCTCGTTTTGAGTATAAAAAAGAAAAAAAGTGGAGATACAATCATTATCTGTGATGAGGTAAAACGGATTGTTGAAGAAGAAAAAACATTGGCACCGGGAAACATAAACTTGGTTCTAATTGATGACAAATCCTTTTACATAAAACGCCGGCTTAAGGTGTTAAGCAGTAATGGAATCATCGGCATGATCATCGTGATCGTGATCCTTTTTTACTTTCTCAATTTCCGCGTTGCCTGTATTACAGGCATCGGCATTCCTTTCGCATTTTTAGCCGCACTCATGGTGATGTCTTTGCTAGGCATTACTATTAATCTGATTACGATGTTTGGACTCATCATTGTCTTGGGCATGTTAGTCGATGATGCGATTATTGTTGGAGAAAATATTTTTAGACATATCGAAGAGGGTGCAGAGACTAGATCGGCAGCTATTCATGGGACAGCGGAAGTCATGTCCCCAGTTACAGCAACGGTGTTGACCACAATGGCTGCGTTTCTCCCTCTTGTTTTTGCCCCGGGTGTATGGGGCCAGATATTACGATGGATGCCGATCGTTGTTTCCATTACATTGGTCGCATCGTTATGTGAAGTCTTCCTCGTTATGCCCTGTCATTTCGCAGACTTTATTCCCTCTCTTAAGCGTTCTAAAAAATCCGCCTCTTCCCCTACAGGTCATGCCATCATGAAAAAGATTCAACAAATCTATATGTTTCAGCTCCATGGCCTCCTTAAATGGCGTTATTTATTTCTGCCCCTTGTTTTAGGTGTGTTTGTTGGAATGATGGTGATAGCCAAACAACACATGAAAGTGGATATATTTCCGGGGGATCTGATCGATGCTTTTGTTGTGCGGTTAACAACGCCACCGGGAACTTCACTAGAAAAAACCGGAGCCTTAACCATGGAAATGGAGAAATATATCCGTGCCCTTCCCGAACATGAATTAGAAAATACGGTAAGTTATATCGGAGGCCTTTCGAGTCAAAGAGGGGGCTATAAGGGCCGTGGTTCTCATTATGCTTCTTGTGTGGTCTATCTTACACCTCAAAATACGAGAGAAAGAAAAACAGATGCCATTGTTAACCAGTTACGCAAAGAAATCTCTGCTATTCCGGGGATCGAAAAACTCGAATTTCAACTCCATAAACCAGGTCCTCCTATTGGCGACCCCCTTGAAGTAAAAATTAAGGGCCCTGCATTTGACACATTACAAACCATTGCCACGGACATAATGAACTTTCTAAAAAACTATGAAGGGGTTTATGATGTTCAGCAAGATTTTGAGCCGGGAAAGGACGAGGTTCATATTGCGATTGATTATCAGGAAGCGGCTCGACTTGGCGTTGACACAAAAACCATTGCCCAGACCATTTACACATGTTTTCAAGGAGCAGAATCCACGACTATCCGAGAAGGGAATGAAGAGATAAAAGTACGTGTGTGGTTGCAAGAACCTTTTCGTAATGAGGTTACGACACTCAAAAACCTATTTGTGCCGAGTCGTTCCGGGCGGTTGATTCCTCTATCACAAGTGGCTCGTTTTGAAGAATCGCCGGGACGGCCGGTGGTATTCCACTATAATGGACACCGCGTTATCACCATTAGTGCCTCGTTTTCCGAGAGCCTTTCGTCTACTGAAGTTAACCAAGCGCTTGCAAAGGAATTTAAAGAATTGCCATTAGAACATCCCGGGTATGATATAATACGCGAGGGTGAATGGAAAAAAACGCAGGAACTCATATCTTTTTTCGTAAAAGCCTTTAGCATGGTGCTTCTTCTCATCTATATCATCTTGTCCGTTCAATTTAATTCCTTTGCGCAACCTTTTGTTGTTATGGCGTCGATTCCGCTTGGAATGATTGGTGTTATCATAGCGTTAAACGTGCACGCAAAACCCATTAGCATCATGGCCATAATGGGAATGATCGGTCTTGTAGGGGTTGTCGTGAATGATGCCATTGTTTTGGTTAAATTTATCAATGATCAGCGTCGAAATCATAATAGGCCTGTGTTTGACGCACTTGTCCTGGCGGGCCAACGACGACTTCGACCTATATTATTGACGTCTGTAACCACAATTGCCGGACTGATCCCCGTGATTTATGGATGGGGAGGATATGAACCCTTTATCGCCCCTGCAGCGATCTCACTGGCCTATGGGTTACTCTTTGCCACGTTTTTAACTTTACTTGTTGTCCCCGCCGTTTATCTTGTGGGATATGATATCAAGTACAAATTATGTAAAATCTTTTTCAATACCCCCAAACGATAATGCGTATCAAACCTTTTAAGGCCTTAAAACCTCCTCCCGAATGGGCGGCTCAAGTCGCAAGCCTGCCCTATGATGTCATTAGTTCAGAAGAAGCCCGCACGTGTGTCCGTAACAATCCGAAAAGCTTTCTTCGCGTCATAAAACCTGAAATTGATTTGTCACCCGAAATCTCCTTGTACCACGAAAGTGTATATGCCAAAGCCGTTGAAAATTTTGAGCTCTTTCAGCAACAAGGGTTTCTCCAACAAGATAAAGAAGAAGCCATCTATGTGTATCGACAAATCATAGGTGATCACGTTCAATATGGATTGATGACCGTGTGTCATGTAGAAGACTATGAAAACGGATTGATCAAAAAGCACGAGGATACGATTCAAAAAAAAGAAGATGATCGTACACAACATGTCGCTGCACTAAATGCAAATGCCGGCCCTATATTCCTTGCGTATCATGATTCATCCAACATCAACGAACGGGTTGAAGCCATTACAACCGATCAACCCCTCTATGACTTTGCGGGAGCGGATGGCGTTCAGCATACTGTTTGGAAAGTGGCAGATAGTGAGGACTGGGTAAAAACATTTAGCGAGATTCCCTCCGCCTACATTGCCGATGGCCATCATCGATCCGCCAGCGCCGTTCGAGTTGCTCAAGACCAAAGGGCAAGAAACCCTCACCACTTAGGGACCGAGGAGTATAATTGGTTTCTCGCTGTATTATTCCCCGCCAGCCAACTAAAAATTTTAGGATATCATCGTTGTATTCGTGATCTGGGTGGTTTAGAAGCCGATCAGTTTTTAGAGAAAATAAAAGAGCCGTTTGATGTAATAGAAACAGATAAAAAAGAACCTAAAACGGCTGGGCACATCACCATGTATTTGAACGGTCAATGGTTTAATCTAACCTGGGCAAGATCAGCTTATAAAGACCCTGTCTCCCGTTTAGATGTGTCGATATTACAAAACAAAGTCTTAAGCCCATTGTTAGATATCCATGATCCCCGACACGATCCGCGCATTGAGTTTGTGGGCGGGATTCGAGGACCGGAAGAGTTAGTACGGCGCGTTGACTCGGGTGATCATGCTGTCGCCTTCTGTATGTATCCCACGGCCATGGATCAGCTCATAGCCGTAGCCGACGCCGGTCTAATTATGCCCCCCAAAAGCACCTGGTTTGAACCCAAACTAAAATCAGGACTCCTTGTCCATACGTTAGATTAAGCAGAGATTTTATCTTGTAAAGACGCGCGAACTTATTATTCTATCACACCATAGTGAAAATTTTAGGTGGATGGGGGCGTAGCTCAATTGGTTAGAGTACCAGACTGTCGATCTGGGTGTTGCGGGTTCGAGTCCCGTCGTCCCCGCCATTTCTTGATCGGATCTATTCAAATCTGTAGCTAAAACCTACTTCAAAAATTTGGTCTGACTGTTGATCAAATGGGAGCTCACCTGAACTATATGCAATAAACAAATTATTTTTAAATCCTAGTCGATACGTGACAAAATTAAATTCGTCAAGGTTTGCTTGCTTTATTGCCGTTTCAGCATCTATTTCCTTAAAATAACGATAGTTAACTTCAAAGGTATCTAGATGTTTGATCCCGATGTTATATATATACAGAAATTCGAAATCAACTCTGTTATAGGTCTCCAAAGTAGACCCTAGAATGGCTTCACGTGCTTCATTTCCAAAGGGATTCACTTCACTAATATTTAGATGAAGAGCCACTACATCGTTTTCGGTAAAAGCATCTATTTTGGCTGCCGTAGCTGTTAATCCATATACCAGCTGATTGTTGTCAAAGCGTTGGTCAGATTCCGTTTCTAGCAATCCGCCTACTTTCATGGAAAAACTTGAAGATCGAAAATAATTCGCAGAGATCCTTGATTCTAAGAAGTTTTTTGGATTGTCTTTAGCATCTCCTGTTATAGTTCCTGTTAATGAATAACTGATATCAGCACCCCCAAGCTACATCAGGGTTTAAGTCCTCTCCTTCTTTTGCATCAAATTTCTTATTTAATAATTTTCCATCAATCGCGTACTGAACACCCAGCATATAAGATTCTGAATTATCAGAATGTAGAATAGTAGGCTCGAGATCAAAATTGTCGACCATCTTTCCAACTTCGGCATAGTTAATGGTCGAAGTCATTATAAAAGCCACGAATAAAGCTTTCTTTAGCTGCATGACAATTCACCTCCATCCTTGATTTATTCGTCTGAAAATCTAATCAGCAAATCTGTCCTTTCTGCTAGATCTTTTACCGTCGCATCTTTCTTACTAAATATGAATGCCAACGCAATGATTATCTCCGAAGACGTTATTTGAGTTTTCTCTTTTTTTACGGAATAGCCTTTTATTATAAGCTTTAAGTATTTTCTAGCTATCTCAAAAGAGACTAACTCAATAATGTCAGAATTCGTCGTAGTTTTAGGATAAAACCTTAAGCCTCCCATTGATAAACTCTTTGCATCATCAAAGGAAACATCTGCTTCTTCAAATTGGTCTAATAACTGATCGCCTTCTAAAACCTTATATGTTGCGATGCAAGCGAGATTTAATTCCCATTTGTAGTTTGACATACAGTTCTCTCCTCATCGTTTGAGTTGATGGAGTAACAATTTGTATAATAAGGGGTCAGACTGAATTAGTTCGGCTCATTTTTTTGTAGAATTATAATTCAATCTATCTCTACCTTTAAAAGAAAGGTACTGCCGATTTTTTTCGGTCTTGTCAAATTTCGTTTCCATTGAGGTAAAATACGGAACTGAGGTTAGGCGTACAGCAAATGGAGTTCGCGGGTTTCCACAAAGCGCGTCAATTCTTCATTCCAGCTCTCAACAATATCTTCCGGTGATCTGTTTTCTTGTAATCCTTTGCGAACCGTGTCTGTTCCCATCAATTTATCGAAAAAATCTTCTTTTGTATTCGGGAATGTCCACAATGTCTCTGTCCCATACACGGTTTGAAGAATGGAGAGCAGATGAATGGCGACGTTAACGGGTCGATAGGATGTCGCGTTCGTAACGTTTATGCGAATACTGTTGAGCATTTCGCCTTCGTAAGGAGGACCTATCGCCTCATATTGAAATCGTGAAAACGATATACCGGACAGTTTAGCACGAGCTAAGGCTTCGCAGATATCTTCGCTCTTTAACCAAGGTGTTCCTATAACTTGAAAAGGCGCGGCTCCTCTTCTCCAGCAATCTATGATGGGTAGCGCTTCAGAAAAAACGGTAATCGGGTAACACATCGCGCTTTCCCATGATCGGATCCCGGGTGAAGGAGGCGTCCATGGCTTAGGAGAAGGAGGGTTATCGCGATGGTAACCTGTCATTTTTTCAACATGAAGGTCTACATCTAATGCATAATTTTCTTTTAACCATAAGGCCATTTCTCCTGGGGTCATGCCATATACGAGCGGAACCGGTGCCGGTCCTACAACGCTTGTGAAGTCAGGGTGCAAGAGAGGACCATCTATAACATTTGGTAGAGGAATGGGACGGTCCGTAATGATTAACGCTTTGTTATAATGCGCGCATGCCTCCATCGCGTTCAGGAGTGTTCCAAGATACGTATAACATCGGATTCCAATGTCTTGCAGGTCGAAGATCAGCGTGTCGACATCTTCGAGCATCTCTTCTGTGGGTTTTCGCGTTTCTCCGTATAAGGAGTATATAGGAATGTTCCATTCGGGATGTCGCAGATCCGATATGGTTTCACCGGCGACGCCCTCTCCTAAAAAGCCATGCTCAGGGCCCAACAAGCATGTCAACTGGATGGAAGAATGGTTCCATAATTTTTGTGAAGCATGAACGCCATCCCTACATACACTAGCCGGATGAGCGATCAATCCTATCTTTTCATGATCGGACCTCCTAGAGGTGCACAAGAAGTTTTCAATGCCAGAAAGAAAAGTATTTTGCATTCGTCAACGTTGCATCATCTGCGAGACCATCATCAAGTCAAAGAAAAGATTCTAGACACCGAACCTATCCCATTGTGCGTCCTGTGATTCCCTTGGTTTGTTTGGTAATGGTTTTCGCTTTTTCTTTGGGACGCAATGTACGTACAGCTTTACCTGCTTGCCACATCTCAGAACGGCCTAACTCAGCCAACTCTTTTCCTAGAGATTGGGCATAGTCCTTTTTGCTGCATGTACGAAGAACGCGAGCCGCTTCTTTGCCCGTCTTTACGCTTTTATACAGATCTTTAAAAACGGGCTGTGTGGCCTTTTTAAATTTAGGTTTCCAATCCAAAGCCCCACGTTGTGCCGTCGTCGAACAGTTGGCATACATCCAATCCATCCCGTTTTCATCGACTAAGCGTATCAAGCTTTGCGTGAGTTCTTCGACCGTTTCGTTAAAGGCTTCACTCGGTGAATGTCCATTAGATCTCAATACATCATATTGGGCTTCCATAATTCCGGCCAGGGCCCCCATAAGAACACCTCTTTCGCCGGTTAAATCACTATGCACCTCTCGTTCAAAAGTGGTGGGGAATAAATATCCAGACCCAATACCGATGCCTAACGCAATACACCGCTCTTCTGCTTTACCCGTATAATCTTGGTAAACAGCGTAGCTAGAATTGATGCCAACACCGGATAAAAAATTTCTGCGAACATTTAATCCGGACCCCTTGGGGGCCACCAACATCACATCCACGTCATCGGGCGGAATAACTTTTGTTTGATCTTTGTATACAATAGAAAATCCGTGTGAAAAGTATAAGGCATCACCTGGGTGAAGATATTTTTTGACCGTAGGCCAGATGGCTTTTTGGCCCGCATCTGAAACAAGGAACTGTACAACCGTACCTCGCTCTACGGCTTCTTCGATCGAAAACAAGTTCTTACCTGGTTTCCAACCATCTTTTTGAGGCATCTTCCAATTACGAGCTCCGACAATAACATTGAAACCATTATCTAAAAGGTTTAATGCTTGTGCTGGAGCTTGGACACCATAACCGATAATAGCAATGGTCTCGTTTTTTAATATTTTACGGACTTTGGAAACCGGAAATTCTTTTCGGGTAACCACTTTTTCTTTTACGCCTCCAAAATTAATCGTCGCCATTTCTTTATCTCCTATTACAAATATTGCTGTTTTAGCCGGATATATATTATTCTTTCAAAAGTTTAGAAATGTCCAAGATAGTCCTAGCATGGCTAAGTCGCAATCAAAATCCGAACACCAATATCCAAATTTATTGTATCATAGATAGATACGTGACGTAAAATCGACAATCTGAGACCCGAAAGATGCCAGAAGAAAAAAAAGCGCAAAGACGAATCACCCACATTGTAGGTTTAGGCCTGGATGAGTGCCATGGCCATATCCGAATGATCCAAGGAAAAAACTTTAACGTCCAGATGGGATCTGAACGTTCTCATGAACAGATGCAAAAAATTTGCATGAAAATTAATGAAAGATTGGATGCCGTCGATAAAAAATTGGAAGATTTAAGCGAAAATGAATTTATCGAACTCCTAACAGATATAGATGGTTAGAAAACGCTTTTTACTTTTGTTCGATACGAAAAAATATGAAAAAATTAAATCGTGAAATAGGGATTCCCGGGTCGATTATAATAGGACTGGGATCTATTATAGGTACAGGCATCTTTGTTAGTTTGGGGATGGCCATAGACCTTTCCGGACATGGGGTCATTATCTCTATTTTATTAGCGGGTTCTGTTGCCTTATGTAACGCGCTAAACAGTGCGCAGCTAGCCGCGAACCACCCCCAGAGCGGAGGAACCTATGAATATGGCTATATCTATCTCTCACCAAGGTGGGGTTTTACGGCCGGCTGGATGTTTCTATGGGCGAAAAGTGCTTCGGCAGCTACCGCTGCACTCGGGTTTTCCGGTTATGTGACGGAATGGCTCAATCTAGACTCTGAACCCATACGTATTTCAATCGCCATTTTAGCGGCAGGAATCATAACCGTGGTTATCTTGGGGGGCCTACAAAAAAGCCATAAAACGAATGTTATTATTGTGTGCGTTTCTTTGTGTGCGCTTTTCGGTTTGATGCTTGCAGGTTTACCCAGCGTGCTTGAAACCAAAAAACACGTTTGGATAAATACGATTCAACATACAACAGGATCCTCCGTTTTACACGCTGCAGCACTCATGTTTGTTGCTTTTACGGGGTACGGGCGTATCGCAACGTTGGGAGAAGAAGTTAAAAACCCAAAATCAACGATCCCCATTTCCATTGTTTTAACTCTTTTATTTATAACGTTGATATATCTAGGTGTCGCTGTAGCAAGTCTTTCGGCGGGATCTCCAGAACACGTCTCCATAGCAGGTAAAACAAAAGGAGTATACCTTGAACAGGTGGCCCATCTATTTCAGATCCCAGGACTTGTACCTTTAATCAATATAGGAGCAATGATGGCCATGCTCGGTGTCTTACTAAACTTAAACCTGGGTCTTTCACGCGTATGGCTCGCCATGGGACGCAGAAAAGATATGCCTTCATGTGTAGGGTTCGTCAGCAAAGCGGGTACAGCTCCTTATATTGCTATAGCCATGACGGGATTGATCGTCATCTTATTTGTTCTTGTCGGAAACATTCATGTGACATGGTCTTTTAGCGCATTTGCTGTACTCATTTACTACAGCATCACGAATCTGACCGCCTTAAAAATAACGGATCAAGACCGGCTCTTCCCGAAGTGGACTGCCTACATAGGTCTAGCTTCTTGTATTTTTTTAGCGTTTTGGGTTGACCCTTTAATTTCGGTACTGGGGTTGGTCCTTATCGGAGCAGGTTGTGCATGGCAATCTGTTGCAGCAATTCTTGCTAAAAGAAGATTAAAAGAACCTCCCTCAATACAATAGTCTGTGGTTTTCCTTTGAAAGGCTTTCACGTAATGAACCTCTGCACACAGATCTGCAACGCAATAACTCGGGAAGCGGGCACCGGTTCGTTTGGCTTCGAAACGAGGTTTTTCTGGGGCAGAATTAAGAACAATAGAAAAACTTACTATTTTTTGTCACGTGAATTCATTTGTTCGCGTCCATATTTCAGGTGCTCTTCCTTAACCTTGAGCGTTTTACTCAGGCGCTTGGCCATAGCATTGGAATAGTTTCGTCGCCCATGCTCGTAGTCGCTGACCATGTTTTGACGGATGCCAAGTTTTTTTGCGAGCTGGGCCTGAGTGAATCCAGCCTTCAGGCGGGCACCGGCGAGCAAGTTACCAACGCGGTTTTTCTCCATCTCCTCCCAGTACTCAGTACTCTCGATGGATACGAAATCATTTTCGGGCTCATCGGCCAAGATGGCAATGTCGTATTTCTTCTTAATCCAGGCGAGCAATTCGTCGGTATGCTCGCCATGAATCGAGATCTCAATATGGGGCTTTTTCACGAGAGCCAACATAATACACCTCAATTATTATTTCGTTTTTTTTGCATGTCCAGCATGCCACGTATCTGTAATCTAAATGGCAATGGTATCGACCCATCTCAAGAGGCGAGAAGTTCCGCCAGCTCTTCTGAATTGGACCATCTGCCTGAAGATCCGCGACCAATAAGAAGAGAAGCTTTTGAATATCCGAGGGCAATTTCTTTAGACCACGGGCCACCTTCTTCTTAACTCGAACTTCATATTTCATTGCGGTTACAATATAACCTAAAAAAAGGAGTGGCGCAAGTTATATCCCCTAGAAGCGAACGACCAAGCTCACTGGCGGCAATGGAGCGCATCGGAATTGCCGGCCGGTGCAGCGTCTTGTTATCCGGATTTTTCTCATCCACTTTCCCATTCAGGAGGAACGAGTTTCTGCCCCTCACGCCATCTTTCTATGATGCAATTTTGAAAACCACTCTTCGTTTATGTTTGCGTGGTCGGTCATGATTATCTGTAGCGAAGGGTCTAATTGTTCGATGAGCTTCAGCGCTAATTGATACATCCTGCTTACTGCTTGGTGATCTTCCCCCGGAGTGTCGGCGGCCCTTTGCTCCCAATCTCGATCTTCTGGGAAATAAACTTGTGATGGTTGGTCAATGAACAGGAATCGCGGAACAGGCCTACCGTAACCCACGAACCATTTGTGAAGCGCAAAATGTGCAATCAGATGATAACCGACCCAATTCTCACCGCTTCCCATACGTTCCATGGGTATTGGTCCGTTGTCACCATCCGCAGTAAGCCGTTTTAGATCAAGGCGAAGCGGATGTTCGGAATGCTCTAGGCAAAGCTCGCGAGCCCATTCGCTCATGTCGTGTGAGAGATTGTAAAGAAAGGACTGGATACGATCCTGAACGACCTCGTCACTCAATTCTTCTTCGAGTTGTTCTATTTGCTCCTTGAGGGCCACAATAGCACTCTTCAAATCGCTTGTGTCTTCAAGATGCGGAAGGCTTTTCAAGATAAAGGCCGATTCGACCAAGAACGTGCGCTCGTCTGGCGGAGCGGTCTCGCAATTTTTGAAGCCTTTGGTTCGACGTTTGTAGAGCCTCCAGCGATTCTCGGTTCTCTTTAAATTTGCCTTGAGCTTCTGCAAGACGGCTTTCCAACGTGAGGACTACCTGCTGCATCTGCGGCGAGCGCTCTTCGACTGAACGGATTTGGGTTTCTACTTCTGAAGTCGATTCGCGCAGATCTGATATGGAGGGGGGGGGGATCTGGTCGTCGGGTAATTGTGATTGGCACAATGGGCACGAGCTGTGATCCGCACCTTCATTCTCTTCAAATAGCTGAATACTACGCAAACGAGCCAGTTGAGCCTCCCCTTCACGAGAGTAGCCTTGTCGCTCTGATGACAGGGCTTGCGCGGCCTGCAATTGGTCCTTGATCCGGCGAAGATCTTGTGTGAGTTGTTGGCGGTTCTTCTGGAGTCGTTCGAACTCATCACCTTCTTCGGCAATCTCATTTTCTTCGTCGGGCAAAGGGCTGGAGCTGATATCCTTTAGAAGCGCCACGCTCTCTTCCCATTCTCCTGTTGTTGTTCCAGCAGGGCGGAGTCCAAGGTCAACCGCCTCTAAAATCAAACTTTGCGCACGTGAAATACCACTTCCACGCACCGCTTCATGCTCGGCCAGTTTCCTCTCTAGGCCACGAACCTCATGGCGTAGTCTTCGTAATTCAGCCATTTGCGCAACATGTTCATCATCCACGGCACCCAGGAAGTACGGCATCGTGTCCTTGATGGCTTGCGGTATCCATTGCTCACTTTGCTTATGAAACAGATGACGATTACTGATGACTTCGCTTTGCTGTTGAAAGCAATAGAACAGGGCGTGTCGAATATTTGCCGTGAGCGGATTCCTGGTCTGCCCAGGCGGCGGCTCATGGATGTTTTGAGAAATGCCAGCGGGCGTTGTGAGCAGTTTTTCGAGCGCCTTGGGGTTCGTGGTCTGTGTCAAGGATGAATAGTCAGGAAGGTCTATCTCTTTCCCCACTACATAAAACACATCGGAAGAGGCTTCCTGTCCGTTAGGTGGCAATCTCCGAGCAACAAAAACATGCCCCTCGGGGACTTGAAGGCGAACGCCGATCCATTCGACGGTTTGCCGAATGATTCCCTCCGGTATCCCGCATTCCGAGGCACCAAAACAATAATCCATGATCTCGATTAGGGCTGTCTTCCCCGTTTTGGAGGAGCCCGTAATAATGTTGAGGCATCCCGGTTTGAGCGAGAGGACACGTTGTTCCTGGTTGAAGCCATACAAGACAATATCAAGTACTTGAAAGCTCATGGTCGGACTCCCCAAAACGCCATCGCCGTATGCGTTTCACCTGCTTCCTCGAGCCATTTTCCCACGAATCGGGCGCGCATGACGCACTCGCGTGCTTCATCAGAAAGTGCCCTGATTGTTCGCGTGACTTCCGCGTTGCTTAATGTCGTTTCGAGTAAGCCGCCACTTCTCGGTACGATCCAATCACGCAGCATTCCAAACTGAATGGCTTCTCTCGTATGCGGCTTCAGGGAGACAAGTCGTTCGTAAAACAGAACTCGCGCCTCTGAATTCTCCTGCAGCCATGCTGCCATGGACGTTCGAGTGTTTCGCGGGAGGCTTTCGCAGGTTGGTTTGTGCAGAACAATTGGGAGAAACATGAACGTCAAGGGGAAGGGTACGCCTTTGTTACTTACGCTTGCATAATTCTGCATCGGAAAGCAACTGGTACGTACCGCGTGGGATGGACGGTTCGGTTACACCTGCTCTAATTTCTCGGTGTGAACCTGTTTCAACCCACTTGTATAGCGTTTGCTGCTGTTTTCTTTGCGTCTTCGCGCATCCACCGCGACCGCTGCTCGTAGGCTCGGTACAAATTCCTGATCGCGTGAAAAATACGAGTATTTACCACCTCAATTATTTTCAGTTGATGAACAAAGAGCCGGTTTTGGTAACCAGACGCATCAACGCTCGCGCTCATGATGTCGTCGTCTATCGGCAGGCTCTCTTCTTCACGTAAAGACACAGTTTCAGAATCGAGTTCTTCGCTCAGTATCGGATTCGCGTTGTCGTCGGTCAGATGGCGGATCGCGCGCCTATACCATTACCCTTCGAGTCGCTGCAGAAATGAGTCGAGAAACTTGCTTTGAGCAAACCCGTAGCACACTTCTTTGAGTTCGGAGTCCAGATCAGCAATATGCGGTGCGCCATCAACCACGAACGCATTCCGCAGAAGCTCCTTTTGCTGGTCTTCATTTAGCCCACGATATGCCGGAGCGTTTGCTTGCTTAGTTGATGAATTCGCGGTTGAGTTCAAGCGCTCCATCACCGTGTCAGGATTTCGGTTCTCGCCTGGTTTCAAATAGTACGCGGCGTGCCAGTCGCCCGCTTTTGCTGTCGTTACCAGGAAGTAAAGGGTTCCGGACGGAAAGCTATCTGCCTGAATTCCTTCACACCAAATGCGCAGAGTCTTCCATAAATCCGTGGAGCCGTCTGTCAGATCTGTCGCGTTATTCACATGATGTTTTGTTTGAAGGAGTTCGGGCGCTTCGCCATCTTCCGCGAAGACGACGTCGTCGATGGTTTCAATCGCGACGATAAAATCTTGCCCCTTTCGCAAACGTTGAAGCGACTCAAACAGCGCATAACGCACTTGGTATATGTAACCAAGTGCTGATGGCGCTGCTGAATATTGGCCTCTATCGGTTACATCCAAATCTCTACCTCTGTCATTATTTCGCTACTGTTCCACATCCGGATAATGCGGAGCTGACCAACTTTCTTTTGCATCGTAACAAGCTTGCTTGTGGAGAGCCAGAGAAAACGTTGGTCCAGTGACTTGTTCTGGCGCAAGGCGCCGGAGCAGGTTACTGGACGGAATCAGCTCCGCATTCATGGCGACGCAGTCGCCATGAACGACCAAGATCACCGGGCGGGCGGACCGACACGCGTGATGGTTGATTAACCAATAATCTTAAACGAAGGAAACGACGTTGAAAAACCGAAAACGTAGCTCGCTCCGGTACATCGCCTTGCTCAAGTAAGCCGCTACGCGGCAGTTTTTTTCCGCCAATTTCATGGCAAGCTCCTCCCGGTTACGTTCGTGCAGGAACGAATTTGCCCTTCAAGGCCAACCCTGAAGGAGCAATACCATGAAAGCCGAAATCGATGATCGATATATAGCAGACCTTAAGCTAAGAGGCTATGCAAAAAGAAGCATTCAATCCTATCAACGCGCACTGCGGCAGATGCAAAACTTCTGCTGCAAAGCCCTGGAGGATATCACCGAGGAGGAACTACGCGAATAGTGGCTATACTGTAAAGAGGAATTGAAATGGGGGGCGGCCAGACAACGCATCTCCTATAGCGGGATCAAGCTCTTCTTCTCCCACACCCTGAAACGGGATTGGGAGGTCCTCCAGGTGGTGAAGTTCGAGCGCGATCAGACTTTACCGGTGGTCCTAAGCATCGATGAATCGCCAAGAGCTCCTGTGTAAATAGACTTTCTCTATCTCTAAATGGAGAGAAACGTACAAAGAAAAAGACCGGTTAGCCAAAGAGTTAAGAGGCGTAGCCTCAGAGATCCGAGAACGTTTAGAAAGACGGGAGGCCGAGTCCGAAAAGAAGCCAATAAATAGACCTGGCAATCTGCTTGTCTGTATTTCCTGAAAAGATTCCAATAGGGAGGATGGTGAAAAGGCAAAAAAATTCGGCAATATTTCCTTTTAAAGATAAACAGGCAGAATTATAATTCTATCTTTTTTATAAACCAACGACATCCGAAAGAGAGACAAAGTAATGGCAAGAAACATATTTGGTGAAGAGTTAGAATGCTGCTGCATGAATCCTATAACAGGATTCTATCGAAATGGAAAATGCGGTACCAACGACCAGGATCATGGTATGCATACGGTTTGTGTACACATGACAGACGAGTTTCTGGAGTTTGCAAAAAGCCAAGGAAACGATCTGATGACTCCAATGCCGCAGCATAAATTCCCCGGTTTAAAACCCGGTGATCGGTGGTGTGTTTGTGTCGGCACTGTAATGCAAGCTATCGATGCCAATAAACCTCCCCAAATTAATCTAAAGGCGACACACTCATCAGTTCTTGAGTTTATTACTCTGGAAACCTTATAGGCCTGTGCCATAGAAGACTAATTCGGAATTCTAATATTTCCGCCAATCCCCTTCTTCTCCCTGTTTGCTTCCCTTATACATAACGAAAGTTGAAAAGAAAAATGTTAAGGTTTCTATCTTTTTAATTCGTGCCTCCCACGCCATAGCCTTGTGAAGGGTGGTGTTTCGTTACCGCTAGATCCATTTGACTATCAATAAAACGGTGGTATTATTGTGGCCATTTAAGCAATAGCCAGCTTAGCTCAATGGTAGAGCAGCTGATTTGTAATCAGCAGGTTGTCGGTTCGAGCCCGACAGCTGGCTCCATGGATTGCGAACTGCAGATTTGGGACTGTGGACTTTAGAGATTGGGGACAAGTCCTGAATGCTCGATGCTGCAGTCTCTAAAACGAAACCCGCAATCAATCAGCGTGGTGTTAATGATTTATAGGCAATGGGTATTTCGTTAATAATATCGCTTGCAATTAACCCTGCTTGAGAACCGCGCCATGCGACCAAGTCTCCTGCTTTTCCATGAAGATAAACAGCGAGTCGCGCCGCATCATACGGCTCGATCCCGGATCCCAACAATCCAACTACAATCCCCGCCAATACATCCCCGCTCCCCGCTGTTGCCATCCCCGGATTGCCGGTAAGATTCACTGCAGCGGGTTTGTCATGTGAAGCAATGACGGTTCCACCCCCTTTTAACAGTACGGTTGAATGGATATACTTAGCGGCAGCCAATGTGACGCCACATCGATCTGCTTGGATATCACTGATCTCTTGACCAAAAAGGCGAGCCAATTCTCCTGGATGAGGGGTTAAAATAGTCGGAGCACGGGCACGTTCCATCCAGTGAGGTTGACCTCCAAATACGCTAATCGCATCGGCATCGAGAACCATAGGCACCTCACATCCACGAAAAAATTGGCGTCCGATCAAAAAAGTGTCATTATGACGAGTCATACCAGGCCCTAATAAAATGGCACCAAATTCATCAACGCGACTTCGCCATTCTTTCCAAAGATCAACGGCAAGAGAGCCTACTTCGGTCTCCGGGCAACCCACCACCATAATTTCAGGAGAAGCGCTCGCAACAATGTCGACAATGCTTTCGGGGACAAGCACCGTTACACGCCCTCCGCCCGATCGCATAGCTGCTTGGGCCGCCATGGCAATCGCACCTGTATATCCACGCGCACCCCCCAGGAGAAGGACATGCCCATAATCACCTTTGTGGGACGATCGAGAACGGCGAGGTAACAGGGATTTCAATTCTGATCCAGCAACACATTCGCGCGGATCTTCTGACACTAATTCATTGATATAACTTTTAGGAATACCGATATCTATAACGTCAAGGCTCCCTATATAATCTAATGCATTAGACTCCACAAATCCACGTTTAGGACACCCTATGGTTGCGGTTATATCGGCCTTTACGACAGCCCCATGGGTCTCTCCTGTATCCGCATTAAGACCTGAGGGCACATCAATCGCAACAACAAGCGCTTCTTCGGAAAGGAGGTTGATGTATTGAACCGCCGCTTCCGTTAAGTCTCTTGTAGGTCCAACACCCCCGGTTCCCAACAACCCATCTATGATAATATCCACATTTTCAGGGTAACCGGATCGGGTCTTCCAATCTTCTGGTGAAAGGATTTCGCATAAGGGAACGCCTATTTTTAACATGCGATTTAAATGTCGGCGGGCATCCCCTTGAATCAAATCTTTTTCTCCGGCTAATAATACATCCACAGAAAATCCTGTTTCTTTTAGGTATCGGGCCGTAACAAATGCATCGCCGCCATTATTTCCTTTTCCAGCTACACATTGAATGTGAGGATGGATGAGTCCTGCATGGTTGGATAAAGACTGAACGATTTTTGCCACCCCAACCCCTGCTCGATCCATTAAAACCTCACCCGGAGTCCCACGTTCTTCAATTGTTCTTCTGTCAAGTTCACGCATCTGCGCGACGGTTACAAGCTGCATTCATCTGCTCCTTACAGTTAATTTTGTACGAATATAAGAAAGAATTATTTCCAGGATTACAGGACGGATAAGATTAAAGACCCATCCATCCTGTAATCCTGTCTGAAAAATAATCGGTTATAGTAGTGAATGTTGGGCAATATACAAAAGAAAATGATGACTACTTTTTTTGTTGGGAATAATCGAGCATAGCCTGTTTTATTTCACGCACAGCCTTTTCAAGACCAACCATGACCGCCCGTGATATAATACTGTGCCCAATGTTTAATGTGTCGAGGCAAGGAATGGAAAGAATTTCGTCGATATTGTCCAGGTTAATACCGTGACCGGCATTTACGTTCAGGCCTAAATCGTGAGCCATACATGCACCTTGAATAAGTCGCTGCAGTTCCTTGTCGACGTGAGTGTTATCAGAATCACAATAGGTCCCGGTATGTAGTTCCACATAAGGCACCTCAAGTTCAGCGGCCGCTTCTAATTGTTTGTCGTTGGGTTCGATAAAGAGACTTATAAGAATGCCCGTCTCTCTTAGTTGGTGAATAACCGGTCGCAAAACGGGTTTCAGTCGAAAGACATCAAGCCCCCCTTCTGTTGTTAATTCTTCTCGACGTTCCGGGACCAAACACACTTCATCGGGCTTAACATCTAATGCAATACGAACGATATCGGGTGCATGAGCCATTTCCAAATTCAAAGGGACGTCAAGCGCTTCGTGTAAACGGTAGACATCATCATCTTGGATGTGACGCCTATCTTCGCGCAGATGAATCGTAATGCCCTCTGCCCCTGCCTGCACACATTGTTTAGCCGCCTCTAAAGGGTCTGGATACAATGTTCCTCTTGCTTCTCGAAGCGTCGCAACATGATCGACATTAACACCTAATCTGAGTGGAGATTTTGCTTCATGCATTTTTTCTGAAAAATCCTTAACCCGATAGAGTCTTTGCAAAATAGTTCATAAGCGCTAGCGTGTTTGCGCTCAATCGTATTCGTTTGCGTTTGGGTTATCTATTATAAATGGATCCATATAAAAGGAGCACACTATGTTCAAACATATCGTCATGTGGAAGTTAAAGAAAGAGATTTCTGTCGTAGATGGGGGTGTGAGAATTGTAATATCAAATGCCCAAAAGAAGATATTGTAAAACAGGAGTGTTCCATGCCGAAATCTTCTAGATTTGAAAACTCGACAGAAGACAAAAAAAAGAGAAAGACATGGAACAAATCAAGAGTAGTATTCATCCCCGAAAAGGCAAGCATTTGACACAGAAAGAACGGATCATGATTGAAACAATGCTCAAAAACCCAGGACGTCCTTTAGAGATAGCCAGCTATCTGAGAAGGCATCGTCGAACCATAGAGCGCGAAATCAAACGTGGGGAGGTAGAGCATTTCGATACAGAGCTGCGAAAGAAGAAAGCATACAGCAGTGATCGAGCCCAGGAACTTCATGATCTAAATGCGACGGCTAAGAGACCTGAGCTTAAGCTTGGAAAGCATCATGAAACGGCTGTGTTTATCAGCGAGCACATTCTTGTTCACAAACGCTCACCCGATGTGGTTGCTCCTTTGCTTAAACAAGAGCAGAGACCTGCAGCGGTGAGTACAAAAACGCTGTATACCTATATTGACCAAGGTCTCATCTCGGGGGTGAGCAACGAGTCCCTATGGGAAAAACGAAAACGGATAAAACGAAAAAGACGTGCTATTAAGCGGGTTAAAAAGCAACATGCCCGAAGGACCAGTATCGAAAAACGACCTAAGACCGTAGAAAAACGCGAGGAATTTGGGCACTGGGAATTGGATTTGATCGTCGGCGGAAAAGGAACTTCAAAACCGGTTTTAATGACGTTAGTAGAAAGAAAGACCCGAATGCTAAGGGTGAGAAAACTTTCGGATAAAACACAGGCATCGGTTCTGCAGGCCCTCAAAGCGATCGAAAGATCGATGGGAGTTGGCCCATTCAGATCGATGTTCAAGTCGATTACAGCCGATAACGGGAGCGAGTTTCTCGACGTGGAGCAGATGGAACGTTCCGGATTTAGCAAAAAGAGACGTGTTAAACTCTATTATGCTCACCCGTATTCTTCCTGGGAACCAGGCTCCAACGAAAATGCCAACCGTATGGTTCGTCGTTTCGTCGCCAAAGGAGACAACATCGGAAAATATACCATCGACCGTATTGGTGAGATTGAAAAATGGATTAACAACTATCCTCGCAAGATCCTAGAATACAAACCCGCACAGGAGTGTTTCGATTTGGAGATCGCCGCATGAACAGAAGCTCTCAGGTCCATTTTTTGCGGCATTTAATTTTACAATCCACCAGAAAGTTACAAGATCTCAAAAAGCCCTTGCCAGCATATATTTTTTGACGTATATGTTGTATTTTGATAAATACAATATATACAAAGGAGGCCTATCATGAGCTTAGACCCAAGAAAACGAAGAAAGACTATTCTCAAAGAAATAGAGCAGATTCACTCTATGAGGCGTGGACAATTTAGCCAACAGTACTACGAAAAAACCCTGGCCGATGGAACGGTCAAAAAACAAGGGCCTTACTATGTCCTTCAGCGGTATGAAGGACAAAAAAAGTGTTCCCAACGCATTCCTCCTCAAGAGGCTCAAAAGGTGCGTGAAGAGCTTGGAGCTTATACTCAATTTCGAAGGCTATGTGATGAATTTACTCGGCTTACCGAAGAGATTTCTTCTCAAGGTTCTTCTGAAGAATCTAAAAAAAAGATGAGTTCGAAACCAGTCGGTATCAAGAAACCGAAGCGTTGATCAAGACCGTTCAAGATCAGTATGCCCAAACAGGCACCTGGAACATGGCCCAACTCGAACAGTCCCTTAAGGTCGCACTCATCAAAGACGGGTGCAACATCCTGGAATGGTTACTCAATCAAAAAGCCCAACCCGATCAAGATAAAGCCCTTGGGATCAATGAACGATGCTACACAAAGCGCAAAAAGAAAGTACACAGTGTGCTCGGTTCGTTCGAGGTAGAACGTGATTATTATCACGGGCCACAAGGAACGTGTGTCCCTTTGGATGAACGCTTAGGGTTGATTGATGGCTATACGCCCGGATTACAACGGCTCATGTGCCGTTGTGGAGCTATGGATTCATCCTATCAAGAGGCTTCGATGAGCTTGCAGGTCTATGGGGGCATTCACGTTTCGGGTCGACAAATTCAACGGGTCGTGAGCAAAGTTGGGCCGGATATCGTATCGTTCTCACAGCATCGAGACCCTCAAAAAACCGGAGCCATACCGGTTATGTATATCTCTTACGATGGGACAGGAGTCCCGATGAAATCAACCGAAACCCAAGGCCGAAAAGGCAAAAGAGAGGAGCAGGCCAAAACGCGAGAAGTGAAGCTGGGCTGCGTATTCACTCAACACGTAAGGGATGAAGAGGGGTATCCTTTGCGAGATACACAGAGCACAACCTATGTGGCGAGCTTTAACCGTGCAGGAGAATTTGGGACCCTGATACGTGACGAGGCTCGCTTGAGGGGACTGGGCCAAGCCGAGCAAGTCGTAGTCCTCGGTGATGGGGCCGAATGGATTTGGAATGTTGCGCGCGTTAATTTTGCAGGGGCCACTCAAATCTTAGACTTTTATCATGGGTGTGAACACCTCTATGATCTAAGCTGCATCCTGTTCACGGATGCTGAAACGATAAAAAGCAAGGCGGAAAGATGGAAGAAAGTCATGAAAGAGAATGGGGCCTGGATCCGTCAGTTAAACGCGGATTTCTGCACGAACCATTTGGGCCAAAAGGAATTACAAAAAAGCCTCGACGCATGCAGTATAAAACGTTCCGTGAGACCGGTTATTTTATAGGTTCGGGAGTCGTAGAGGCGGGGTGTAAAACGGTGGTGGGCCAACGGGCAAAACAGTCGGGTATGTTTTGGAGTGTTCAAGGAGCTCAATGTGTATTGTCTCTACGCTGTTGTATTGCCGGAGATACATTTGATAAGTATTGGGAACAACAAAAAGTAGCTTAATCGCTAACTTTGTAACTTTCTTGTCCTACACCCCGTAGATAGTATCAAAAAAGCTAATCAGTTAAAGAAAAACCTGGAATCTCTCCAAAACGTTATTCCGGAGATTCAACACATTGAAGTAGGGCTTAACACAAAACCATCAGACGCCGCTTGTGATGTGGTGTTATATTCTGAGTTTAACACGATCGATGACTTTCAAACCTATCAATCTCATCCTGAACATCAGAACGTTGTAGCCTTTGTTCGCGAGATCGTATCCGATCGACATGTTGTCGATTATGAGACCTAGTGAAAAACGAACCTCTATCCGTATAGAAGTCCGAAGTCAGGTTGATTTTCCCCTCACCCGAACCCTCCCCCTGAAGGAGAGAGGATTATGTTTCCCAAGTGTCTCGTTAAACGCAATTTCTCGTTTCAATATTGACAGGATGGGGGGTATTCCGTTATGCAAAACTAAACTATGAATACCATACGATTTACCGTTACAGCATACTTAGAGCTTATGAAACCGAGGATTGTGGGCATGGTCTTAGTGACCACCACGTTTGGCTTTTTCCTAGGGGACCATGGTCTTCATGCGCTATCGGGTTTACTCGTCACCTTGCTCGGCACAGCCATGTCAGCTAGTGGCTCTACGGTTCTAAATAATTATTTAGAACGTGACTTGGATGCGCGAATGGAACGAACAAAAAAGAGAGTTTTGCCTGCAGGGGTGATTGAACCGAGCAAAGCTTTGTCTTTAGGCCTTATGTTGGTTCTTTCAGGAGTCGTGTTATTGGTCTGGAAAATTAACCTATTGACCGGGTTTATGGTGCTATTAGCCGCTTTTTTTTATGTGTTAATCTATACCCCTTTAAAAAGAATGACGTGGTTAAATACTTCTATCGGGGCTATTCCTGGAGCCATCCCGCCGATGAGTGGATGGGCAGCGGCTTCTGGGGAGTTAAACATTGAGGCATGGATTCTTTTCTTCATTTTGTTTGCTTGGCAACATCCCCATTTCTATTCGATTGCTTGGATGTATCAAGATGATTACCGACGAGCTGGATTCAAAATGCTGCCTTTAGAGGATTCCTCCGGAAAGAAACTTTTCCGGCACGTTATATGGTATTCCGTATTCCTTTTAGGGGTATCCATGTTACCTGTATGGACCGGAATGATGGGAGTGACCTATGCGGTGGGGACTCTGCTCATCGGTCTTTTCTTGTTACAAGTGGGCTGGCAGTTTTCGCGTTCAAAGACGTTTCAAGATGCGCGACGTTTACTTAGAGTGTCTATATTGTATTTGCCTGTTTTATTAGCCCTTATCATGATCGATTTTGTACTTTGACAATGCCGCTTGAAATCTTGCCTACTTTAAACGCCTCACTAAATGCGCTAGCAACCCTTTGGCTAACGTGTGGTTGGATCGCCATTAAGACCGGAAAACGGAAAGCGCATATATATTTTATGCTAATGGCGCTAGTCACTTCTTCGGTGTTTTTAGGTTTCTATCTCTATTATCACGCATACCATGGATCCACGCGATACGAAGGCACAGGACTGTTAAGAGTCATTTATTTTTCCATTCTCCTTACCCACATTCCTTTAGCGGGATTGGTCGTTCCGGCAAGTGTGAGCGCTGTTTGGTATGGATATAGGCAACAATTTGATCGCCATGTTCGTATAACCAAATGGCTATGGCCGGTTTGGATGTATGTCTCCATTACAGGGGTTCTTATCTATCTTATGCTATATCAGTGGTAGACAAGAGAAGAGTCCAAGGTCAAAGGTCTAAAGTCGAAGGTTAGAATACGGGAATTTGTTTGCCAAACCGTAGTTTGCAAAAATACGGCATGGTTTTTATCTTCGACGTGAGTCTTTTGACTTTCGATCTTGGACTCTTCTCTCCTCCTCACCACTCCAATGGATCTCCGTCAGTTAGTTTTTGTAGCCGACGTTCAATGATTTCATTTCGTTGGCCTTTTCGTTTCTCCATATTCTTTTTCTGGTGTTGAATGTTTTTTTCCAATGCTTCAAGTTTTTTTGTTCGCTTTGCTTCGCGCATATCAAATAACTCTTCGAGTGTAGTCTTTAGTTCAGCCTTTATTTCTTCGCGTTTGTCTGTGTCCATGGTCTTTCGATGATCCTTAGACAATTGCTTTGTTTTCTGGTGCAGTTTTTTAATCTCTGGGTATTGACCATCGCTTTTTTTTAGAGGTCTATCTCTAAATCTATTTTCAAGTCGTTCTTGCATTTCGGGGGGCAAATCTTTGAAACGCTCCTGAAAGTCAGCGTCGTGATGGCGTGCTGCATCAAAACGCCGTTGATCAAGTCGATGGCGCAATTCTTCGCGAAAGGCCTGTAGGTCATCTTGTCGCAACTGCTGAACACGCGCATATTCTTCTGGGTTTCTTTCTTTTAATTTCTCCATCCATTTATGAAGTTTGGAAGGGCAGTGGCGTTTCCCTTTCCAACATTCGCGTTCGCATGATGGTGTTGGTGCTAGAGATTCATTTTCGAAAGAATCATCCGTCGTTTCTTGTCCGATACAATAGAATCCAGACAGCAAAAAAAACAATCCCGTTATACATATATGTTTCATATTTCTAATCCTTCCAGTTCAAGTAATTCTTGTGCCATTTCGTTTTCGTCTTGATCATTGATTTCGGACACATTTTGTTCTTCCCATTCCTCAATGACCATCATAGCGAGGGTGTCGCTCCATTCATTGATTTGTTCATCCAGGGTATCGTCCCACACGGTATGCGTCGATGGGATGGCCCCTTCAATATTTTGCGCAATCGGGTGAGGCCCATTATTCTTTTGAATGAGCCCAAAAGAGATGAAAAGAAAACTGAGCAATGCGGCATAAGCCAAAGCCGGTTTCCATAAGGCCATAACCGACTTTTTTTCTGGTGCTTGTTTTTGCGTGGCAACCAAAATATGGTCTATAGTCTCTTGTTTTACATCTCGTGATAGTGGCATTTTTTGGAGGATTGAAGTAATACGATCCAGTTCATATCGATACGTTTTTGCCGCCGCAGACGTGGCGAGGTGTTGTGCTAACTTTCGTTGTTTTCGAGAAGACAATTCCCCTGATTGTTCCAACAATATATATTTTTCGTATTTGTTAAGCTTCATGGCTAAGCTCCTCGTATTCGATTTTCAGGGCATCTCTTAGCTTGGCCAATGCGTATTGCATTCTCGCTAAGGTTGTGTTGATGGACGTCTTTTGTATTTTTGCAATTTCTTTGAACGATACGTTTTCTGTGCGCATCAGGAATACCTCGCGTTGTTCTAAGGACAAGAGACCTGTTGCTTCCTTGATTTTCTGACCGAGATGTTCAGCATGGACTTCTTCGTCCGGTCCACGCTCAAGAGAGGGCATGGTTTCTTCAAAGGCTCTTGCTTCTTTAGGATCTTGTAAGCTCATAACTGGCTTCTTTTTACGTGCATGATCAATGATCAGATTATGTGCGATTCTAAATAACCAACTCAAAAAGTTTTTTTGTTTATATGAATCCATTTTTTGGGTCGCTCGGAACCATACTTCCTGAAAAATTTCGTCGGCATCACCATGCCTCTCTGTCATATTAAGAATGAAACCAGAGAGGGGCCGGCGGAAATGTTCTACCAGTTTCCCCAACGCTTCAACGTGGCCCTTTCTGTATTGCGCCAGCCATTCAATTTCGGGTTTTTCCATAAGCTATATCTCATCTTTTACATAAAACGATGTACCCATGCCTTTTATTGCATGAAAGGTAAAGTCTTTTAGTCTTTGTTGTCCGGGCTTCCCCATTCTAATACATCCTTGCATCTACAGGTCATGGATAATGGGGTAGAGTAACAATACAAGTGCAAAGGTCCGCAGCATAGTTCATTCTTTGGGTATCTGACCCCCCCCAAAGGAGAACATAGAATGCCACGAACCTACGAACATTTAAACCGTTATGAACGAGAAGTGATAGCCCAGATGCTAAAAGAAAAATATAGCTTATCTCAAATTGGCCGTCACCTGGGCCGATCCCCCTCGACTATTTGGCGCGAATTTCGCCGTAATCGAGTCCGTGGCCGCTATTACCCAAGACCCGCAAATGGCCTGGCTCAAAGCCGATTACAGCTAGCTCGAAAGCCTCAAAAAGTGATGGGAGCTAGCAAAGAACAAGTGGAGACTCTCCTGGCGAAGTATTGGTCTCCAGAACAGATTGAAGGTCGAAGAAAGCTAGTAAGGTGACCCTCCCATCAGCCGAATGACGATCTACCGCTACTTGTACAGTCCAAGAGGGGCTGGCTACCGAAAATACCTGCATGGCCCCGGAAAGAAAAAACGAGCGACTCGGAAAAGCCATTCACGTATACACAACCAAACGATGATTGACCAACGCCCCGAAGAGGCTGAAAGCCGCAAGGTGGCAGGCCATTTGGAAGGTGACACTATTCAGGGCCAAACGAGAAAAGAGGCCTGTGTAGTCACTCTAGCAGATCGAGCGACTCGATATCTCATCGCCGATCTTTTACCTCGATGCAATGCCGAATCGGTCAACCGTTCCGTACCTCAGTTCGCTGATTCAGGGCTCCCCTGTAAAACGGTGACTGTAGATAATGGCATGGAGTTTGCCAGCCATGCTAAACTACAGAAAAAAATAGCAACCCCCGTTTTCTTTGCTGAAGGGAGAAACCCTTGGCAAAGAGGGACCAACGAAAATATGAACGGTTTGCTTCGCCAGTTTTTCCCGAAGAAAACCGACTTTGCTGCCCACAGCTCCGCTCAGTTGAGCTGGGCTGTGGAGTTACTGAATAATAGACCGAGAAAATGCTTAGAATATAGAACGCCCAAAGAAATGATGGACAGCTTCGGTTTTGCACCTGTAAGTTGAGTCTGCACCTCGGAACCTGGCTGAAAAAGCCATTCCATACCCTTGGAACCTTTTAAGGTCCTATGGGTATTACCGCCGTGCTAGAAACCGAGCGATGCGAACCATGGCCTCTTTAAGATCGTCTAAAGATGTGGCAAATGAGCAACGGATATAGCCTTCACCCGATGCGCCAAATGCTGACCCAGGAACGACCGCGACTTTTTCTTTTTCTAACAATTTTAAGGCAAACTCTTGTGAGGAGCATTCGAGGTCTTTGATGTTGGGAAACGCATAAAAGGCGCCTTGAGGTTCAGCGTACGGAAGATTCATTTTTTGGAAAGAAGCACACATAAAATTTCGATGTTTACGATATGCATCTCGCATGGCGGCAATATCTGTCTCTGCTTTTTGGAGCGCTTCATAGGCCGCTTCTTGGCTAAGTATCGGTGCGCAGAGCATGGTGTATTGATGAATTTTCATCATAGCCTCGATTATCTCTGGGGGGGCACACGCATAACCAAGGCGAAATCCTGTCATGGCCCAGGCTTTAGAAAATCCGTGTAAAAAGAGGGTTCTTTCTTTCATCCCCGGGAAGGATGCAATGCTTACATGTGGCTCCTCATAGCTTAGTTCGGCATAGATTTCGTCTGTAATAACAATGAGGTTGTGTTTGCAAATAAACGCCGCAATGTCAGCAAGATCTTTTGATGGGAGGGTGGCTCCTGTTGGATTGGTCGGAAAATTCAGAATCAAAATTTTAGATTTCGAGGTTACTTTTTCTTCGAGCTGATCGCGCGTAAGCCGAAAATGATCCTCCTTCTGAGTCGGTATGGGTACAGGTTTCCCATAGGCTAGTCTTATAACGGGTGCGTATGACACGTAGCAAGGTTCATGGTAAAGAACCTCATCTCCAGGATCAACGAGCGCACGGATGGCTAAATCTAGTGCTTCGCTGACACCGACGGTAATGATAATTTCTTCCTTGGGGCTATAGTCAATCTGAAAGGTTTTTTTTACATACGCTGAACAGGCCTCTCTTAGTTTTAAAAGGCCTAGATTGGGCGTATAACCGGTCGCTCCTTTTTCGAGCGCAAACACAGATGCTTCACGAATATGCCAAGGTGTATCAAAACCAGGTTCTCCAACACCGAGACTGATGACGTCGTGCATGGAGCTGACGACATCAAAAAAATCACGGATGCCTGATCGCGGGAGATCGTGAAGATTCTTGGCGATTATTTTACGGGGACACTTTGAGTCGTTCGTATTCATCGTGTGATTCCATAAGAATTCCATGATTTTTGTAGGGTTTTAACATGAAATGAGTGGCTGTGGATATAACACCGTTGATGGTTGCAAGTTTTTCGCTAACAAAAGAGGCTACGTTTTTAAGGTCTTTATCGGTTACAAAAAGTAAGAGATCAAAAGCCCCGGACATAAGATAAACGGATTGTACCTCGGAGAATTTACTGATTCGTTTGGCAATGTGATCAAACCCCCCTTCTCGTTGAGGGGTTATTTTGACCTCAATCACAGCGGTTACATAATGGGTGTCGAGTTGATCCTCGTTGATAACCGCTTGATATCCCCGGATGACCCCGTTTTTTTCATATTCAGCTATTTTTGCTTTAATTTCTTCTTCTGTTTGATTAAGCATCTTGGCTAAATTTTCTGGGGTTTCCAGGGCATTCGTTTTTAAAATGTTCAAAAGTTCATCCATAATTTTTCTTCCTTAATAACCGTTATAATCCGAGACAATGAGCCGTAGATATAAAACGATTGCGCCATCGCGTCCAGACGATTTTTGTTTTTGAACATTGAACTTTGCGCCTTTCCTGATAAATCCTGAACCAATGACCTTGAACCGTTTAGACCAAATACGAATCGTCCTGGTGAAGCCTCTTTATGGTGGCAATGTAGGGGCCGCATGTCGCGCCATGAAAAACATGGGGTTTAAGAGCCTGTATATCGTCAATCCTAATGAAAACTTGGATATGAGTGAAGCCCGAAAAATGGCGTATAAGGCGGTCGATATTTTACAAAATCGAAAGGAAGTGAAAACACTCGAAGAGGCCGTATCAACATGTGGTGTTGTTGCCGGAACAACAGCACGCGCGGGTTTATATCGAAGCCACGCAAAAACATCCAGAGAATGGGCTCCGGAACTCTTAACGGCGGCCCATTTGGCAGCGGGAGCCTTAGTGTTTGGCCCTGAAGATCGTGGACTCGTAAATGAGGAATTGGCACTGTGTACAAAAATTATCCAAATTCCATCTACGGACGCATATGCCTCCCTCAACCTCGCCCAAGCGGTTCTCGTCTGTTGTTATGACCTTTATGTGGCCATGGGATGTTTTGAGAGCCAGGAAGAAAAATCACCGGAAGCATCATCGGCTTTGCGCGAGCAAATGTTTGAGATTTGGAGAACATCTTTATTGGACATTGGGTTTATGAAAGAAGATAAAGCCAACCATATGATGATGGGATTACGCCGCATTTTTTCTCGAGGCTCGTTGACAGAAGTAGATGTGAAAATTTTAATGGGGACTGCGCGTCAGGCTCAGTGGTGCGCCACTGAACTAAAAAAAAAGGGATAACCCGCCATTCTGATTTTTTAACAAATTAGAATTGCGGGTTGACTCCGTAGCTAGACCTCTGTTACACACGAGGCATTATGGGACAACAATTAAGAATTAGAGTAAAGCGCAAAGCGCGCAAACGGCGCCAAAAGCGACAAAAGCGACAAAAGCGACAAAAGCGACAAAAACAACAGACCAGCAAAGCTGAATCAAACAAAGTTTCTACCTGATTTTATTCTGTTTTCGTGTGTTCATCGTGTTGTGCAAGAAAGATAGCACGCACGATTGATCTTAACAAAAGAGATACCTGCCATGATTCTTGTAGTGGATGACGATAAAGTGATGACCGTCCTCTCGAAAAGATTTTTGGGGGAGGCGGGGTATGAAGTGCGTGTTTCTCACAACGGAGAGGAAGCATATAAAGAGCTTCAAGATCCCAAGTGTAAGAGTATGTTGCTGGACATTCAAATGCCTGGAATTAATGGGGCTGAATTATTAATGCTGATGACGACAGAGGATATCGATGTTCCTGTCATTGTGATGACATCTTTTGCTGATTTTGATGCAGAGGAAATGAAACAATTCCCCCATGTAAAAACCTTTTTTCACAAACCCTTGTATCCTGAAGAGGTTCTAGCCGCTGTTCAAAAATATGCGAAAAAGGCTTAACAATAAACCGTTTTTCAAATAGGACGTTACCGTATATGAGCAACAAAGGAGTCTTTGTATTTTCTGCTTTCTTAATGCTTGCAGGCATCCCTTTTGGATGCAGGGATGCGGGGTCCATCTCTTCTCACTCTTCTAACAACAAACGTATTAAATCCGTCACAACAAAAACGTTTGCCCAAGAAGTTGAAGAGGCAACGATGTTAGTTGCTGTAGATTTTTGGGCGGCATGGTGTGGTTCTTGCAAGATGATTGCTCCGACTTTAGACGCGCTGGCTCAAGAATATGAAGGCCGCGTTAAATTTGTCAAAGTCGATGTAGATAACAATCAGGACTTAGCCACACGCTTTAACATTCGAGCCCTTCCAACATTGTACCTCTTTAAAAAGGGAAAATCTCTAGATTTATATGAAGGGGTGGGAAGAAAAAAAGAGTATCAGGATTGGATCAATAAACATCTCTAGAACGAAAAGCTGTTTACTGTGAATGCCATTACCGTGCAAAAACTCGATGAACAAGCATTGAACGATCAACAGGTCTTTTCATGGCCTATGTGGACCAAAGAAGTTTCGCGATTTAATTGGCACTATGGCGAGGTGGAAACATGTTGTTTTCTCGAGGGCCATGTGATCGTTGAAACCGATCAAGAGCATGTAACGATGGGCAAAGGCGATTTTGTAACCTTTTCAAAAGATCTTTCTTGTGTTTGGGACATAAAAGAAGCGGTAAAAAAATATTATTGCTTTAGCTAATCTCTTTCCATTGTTATGATCACCTTTCTTGAAGGCATACTCGTTGATAAGAAACCAACTCAAATTATTATCAACGTAAACGGTGTGGGTTATCAGGTGCTCATTCCTCTAAGTAGTTATGATCAGTTGCCCGCTCCCAACGGGTCGCTTCGAATTTTAACCTATCATCATGTCCGGGAAGATGCACAGATGTTGTTTGGTTTTTCCTCTGAAGACCAACGCAGTATGTTTCAAATCATGTTAAATATTAGTGGGATTGGTCCCAAACTAGCTTTGGGTATTCTAAGCGGCATATCTGTACGCGACCTTAAAACGGCAGTTATAGACGGAGACATTAAACGACTTAACGCGATTTCAGGTGTTGGCAAAAAAACGGCTGAACGAATGGTTATTGAACTTCGGGATAAATTTTCTTCTGGAGAGGCGCTAGAAGCCGTTGCCGGTATTGATGATAACATCACTCCGGATATACGTATACGAGATTCGATCATGGCGTTAACTTCATTGGGATACAAACAAGTTGATGCCCAAAAAATGGTACAGAAAATATCGGTGAAGATCCCGAAAGCGGGGACCGTAGAAGACATCGTACGCTTAGCATTAACAGCGTCGTGACCGTTGGAGTACGGACGTGTATGACAGAACGATTTGTTACAACTACATTAAATCAAGAAACCACCGAATTTGATATCAGCCTGCGCCCCACTGGGTTTGATGATTTTATTGGTCAAACCAAAGTTAAAGACCGGCTCACGCTCTTTGTAGAAGCGGCTCGGGGCCGTAATGATGTCTTGGATCACGTTCTTCTTTCCGGTCCGCCAGGTCTTGGAAAAACGACGTTAGCTTATATTTTGGGCAATGCGATGGGGGCCAACGTCAAATCGACCTCGGGGCCCGTCATTGATAAGCCCGGAGATTTAGCCGGTCTTCTCACGAATTTAGAACGAGGCGACATTCTTTTTGTCGACGAAATACACCGACTTCCCAAATCCGTGGAGGAATATTTATATTCGGCCATGGAAGACTTTGTGATCGATATCGTTATTGATCAAGGACCTAACGCGCGATCCGTTCGGCTTAATATTCAACATTTTACCCTGGTGGGGGCTACAACGCGGAGCGGGTTACTTTCTTCACCTTTACGCTCCCGATTTGGTCTTACAACACGTATGGATTACTATGAAATACATGACCTAAAAGAGATCATTCAGCGGTCTGCGCGGATTTTGAATGTTGATATTGATGAAAGCGGGGCCCTTGAAATTGGGAAACGATCAAGAGGAACGCCACGTATTGCAAACAATCTTCTTCGGCGCGTTCGTGATTATGCGCAAGTCAAGGCGGACAACAAAATTATTCGAGACATCGCAGATCAAGCGTTAACCATGTTAGACATTGACGAACAAGGGTTAGACGAAATGGACAAACGAATTTTAGGAACCATTCTCGAAAAATTTTCAGGCGGCCCAGTGGGACTTAGTTCATTAGCCGTTTCCGTTGGAGAAGAGGCTGGAACCATTGAAGAAGTCTACGAACCTTACCTGATTCAAGAAGGATACCTAAAACGGACCCCCCAAGGCAGAGTGGCTTCGGATGCCTGTTACAAAAAATTTGGTCTACAACCAAAAGGGCAACAAGGCCGGTTACTTTGAGGCCGGCTCTCTGAAATTTGAAAAAAATGTTATACCACGGGTTGACTTTGTTCCCAAAATTCCTTACCTTCTCATCTCTTTATATAGGCAAAAAGCAATCTTTTGTTTTGGGAATGAGGTACATGATGAATTCTTATGCAGTTATTCAAACAGGTGGTAAACAATACCGCGTAGAAAAAGGGAACGTATTAACCATAGAACGGTTAGACATTGAAGCCGGCCAGGAAATTCGACTGGACCGCATTCTTGCCATATCAGATGGTAAGGACTTAATGCTAGGGACCCCTCAAGTAAAAAACGCGAAAATTTTAGCCAAAGTAATAGAACATCTTCGTGGATCTAAAGTAGTCTCTTTTAAGAAAAAGCGACGTAAAGGGTACAAACGAAAAGTTGGACACCGACAAGAACTTACAAAAATCGAAATTCAAGACCTGGCAATTTCTACTGAAGTTGCAGATCCAGAATCCCAAGCTCCAACAGAACAAAGGGTAGTCGAGGATTCAACCGAAGTACAGAGCTAGGAAAGGATAACAGTATGGCACATAAAAAAGGCCAAGGAACCTCTAAAAACGGACGCGATAGTAACAGTCAACGACGGGGTGTAAAAAAATACGGAGGCCAAACCGTTCGTGCAGGTAATATATTGGTTCGTCAGCTGGGCACACGTTTTACCCCTGGTGTGAATGTAGGTATGGGTCGAGATTACACATTGTTTGCACTAAAAGATGGTGTGGTTGAATTTGACCGACGCGGCAAGCGGATTAATATCCGTCAAGAAGCTGTTGCGTAACAAAAAGGCCTTCATCTTATTGATACCCTTTATTCTTTCGGGCCAAAATTACCCTTTACATCCGTATGCTTATGAGTAATCATAACCATTGTGGTGAACGATTAGGAGAGTAGCTTTTATGCTTATACAATTAGTTATAATGGGTGGGGTTGCATGGTACGCAAAGTCCAGGCTGTCAAAGAGTCCAGCCAAAAAAGAACCGGATGAAAATGCTGAAAAAAAAGCCTTAGGACAAAATATTGTTATTACGGGCTCTGCATTGGCGTGTTCTGGTTTATCTCTCCTCTACCCTCCCTTAGCATTGTTTACATTACTAGGTGTAGGCTACTGCAGTATTTATATTTTTATAGGCGCTTATATGTCTATTATTAAGAAGAAAAAAGTAGATACATACGTTACTGCTTCTCTTTTTGCGGTCATCATGATGTTGACTAGAAGGGCTCTTATTCTGGATCTGGTCTATCTCGTTTTCTTCTCAGCAGAAAAATTTCTATTAAAGTTAAAGGATGATACCGACAAAAATATGACCGATTTTTTAGCGGAACAGCCTAAGTCGGTTTGGGTGAAAAGAGATGGACTAGAAGTGTCTGTTTCAATCGAATCACTAAAACCGGGAGATATTGTAGTCGTGGCCTCTGGAGAAATCATCCCTATAGATGGTGTCATTATAGAAGGTGTATGCAGTGTTGACCAACACATTTTAACAGGTGAAGCACAACCTGTTGAAAAAGGAGTAGGCGATTCAGTCTTTGCCTTCACCATTATCCTGTCCGGTAAAGTATATGTTCGAACGGATGAATCAGGACAAAACACTGTAACGGCTCAAATTAACAACATTTTGACGGACATGAAAAATCAGGTTGAACAAAGGGAATTTAAAGCCGACAAAATAAATGATAAATGGTCACTGCCATTGCTCTTGCTTTCAACGCCCTATCTGCTATCCGGAAGAATACCCCAGGGATTAAACATTCTTGTTTCAGGGCCTACAATGGGCTTTCGGATGACTAATTCTGTCACACTACTGAACTTTCTAAAAGTATTATCAGGACATCATATTTTTGTTAAGGATGGACGGGCACTGGAATCACTTACAGAAGTCGATACCATTGTATTTGATAAAACCGGGACACTCACACTGGATACTCCTTCTGTAGGCAACGTGTATTCATTTGGAAAATGTTCTAAAGATACGATTCTGTCTTGTGCAGCAGCAGCGGAACAAAGACAAAGTCACCCCATTGCACAAGCTATTTTAGAAGAAGCTCGTAACTGTGAATTAACCCTGCCTGTAATTGATGATTCGCACTACGAATTAGGCTTAGGCATAAAAGCCGTGTTTGACGGGAAAGAGGTATTAGTAGGAAGCATGAGTTTTATTGTAGGAGCGGGGGTTCCCATTCCAAGGGCATTAAAAACCATTCAGAAAACATCTCATCACCAAGGTTATTCTCTTGTTATTGTGGCCATAGGCAATCAGCTCGGAGCCATAGAGCTGCATCCAACGATAAGACCTGAGGCTCCCGATGTGATCAGAGAGTTAAACAAAAATTACAGTTTATATATTATGTCTGGAGACCATAAAGAACCCACGCGCAAGATGGCCGAAACACTGAATATCGATCATTATTTCGCGGAGGTGCTGCCTCAGGATAAGGCTCGTTTAATCAAAAATCTCAAAGAAGAGGGTAGATTGGTTTGTTTTATTGGAGATGGAATAAATGATTCTATTGCGCTTAAAGAAGCCGATGTCTCTATTTCTTTAGAAGGCGCGTCAACCATCGCAGTCAATACCGCCAATATTATCATGACAAAAGGCACATTAAAAGGGCTGCCCTTGTTATTTGACGTGACGCAAGAATATAAAGAAAACAATAACCATGGTCTTCTTATAATGATGATACCGAATTCACTAAATCTAGTAGGAACCATCTTATTGGGGTGGGGGCCATTCATCGGTTTTTCCATCTACGCTGTTACCTTAGGAGCTACAATGATACACTCACACGTTCCTTTAATTAAAAACAACAAGCGGTTAAAAGAAATGAAAAAAGGTTCTTTGTCGATTGTTGAAAAATGAACATGGCGTAACTGATGGTGACTGCTGGGGAACAAATTTTTTAAGATAGGGGGTCGACCGGGAAAGTCATCGGTGGTGATCATCATCACTCCAGTTCATAGAGTTTGTCAAGCAGTTGGCTAAGGTGTCTGGGTGAATACCCCATTCCCACCGCCTGCATCCTTCTGAGTGCCCCGCTGAAACTTTTGGCGTTGAGTCAAAATCTGATCGAGAAGTTTACGTCGATTTTAATTCATGATTAAGCAGTGAAGAATGAATATATTTGAGCGGGTGCATATATTTCAAACAAACAGGTTCTAAGCATTGACTACGTTGGGGTTCCGCCTAAAAAAGAGTTGACGTTGTCAGCGGTTACCTTCATGAGTCGACGACGAGCCGCTAGGGTTCCCCACGCCATATGAGGTGTAATAATACAATTTTTGGCGTTTAGCAAAGGATTATCAGGGCAGATCGGTTCAACGGAAACAACATCAACCGCGGCGTCGGCTAATTGGGCAGCGTTTAATGCATGGGCAAGATCTTGTTCGTTTATTAACGAGCCCCTCGATGTGTTAATTAAAAAGGCTGAAGGTTTCATATGGCCTAAGAATTTTGCATTTACAAACTCTATATTGTCTTCAGTCTGAGGACAATGAAGGCTAATCACGTCGGCTTTAGCAAAAACATTGGGGATTTCTTTCCAAGAGAAGGGTGTATAATCAGGCTCTTTACCATGGACGACATCCGCAGCGATTACGTTCATCTCAAAGGCATGAGCCAATGCTCCTGTTCGTCGTCCAATACGCCCGAATCCAATAAGGCCCATGGTTAGTCCGGCTAGTTCTACAAGTGGATAATCCCAAAAACAAAAATCTCCGCGTTTTCTCCATTCTCCCTCTTTTACAACTTGAGCATGGTGGGCGACATGATGACAAAGGTTTAATAAAAGGGCCAATACGTATTAGCTAACCGTGTCGGTTCCATAAACAGGGACGTTGGATACAAGAATGTTTCGTACCCGGGCTGTTTTGGTATCTACAATGTTATATCCTGTAGCTAGGACAGAAATAAATTTTAGATCAGGTAACTGAGCTAACGTTTCATCGGTTAGAGGCGTTTTGTTAGTTAGAATAATGTCTGCTTCTTGTGAACGCTCCAAAATCTGATCATGTGATGTCTGATCATATACGGTGACGTCTCCGCACTTTTGGACTTCATCCCACGGATTATCGCCAGGATTTAATGTGTACCCATCCAAAACAACTATTTTCATCGGTATCCTTACCTATTCAGAGAGTCTTGGGTGACTGGTTTGTATGAGTGCTTCTAACGTTGAAACAGGATCTTTAATTTTCGCCAAAAAAATCATGGCCGCAATGATATGCGGTTTAAAACTGGCTTCGTGATAGGTGTCGGGAATATATCGATCAAATACAGATCTTTCCACTTCACCCCGATCACAGCTTAGGCCGGTAATGTCTGCGGGAAGACAATGCTGATACAGGGCGTTACCTTCTTTTGTCAGCTTCATTCTTTCTTCGGTGCATTCCCAATCAACTATCCTGAATCCGTCAGCTATCGCTTCGGAAGGTGTTTTGGGGCTCAAAAGTTGAAAACTTTTTCCTTGAGATGCTCGCTTTTGGGCGGATTGGGACCGGCAAGTATCACCCTGATGAATTTTTTGAGCGTACAGGTCAGATTCACTCTGATTTGACCATTTTGGGGCGTAAGCCTCCTTGGGCAGTCGCCTTAGAGTATTGTTAAAGGTGCACGGAGGGCTATGCGAAGGAATGGGCAATATCTTGTATCACTTCAAACCAGCGACAACGCTTGCCAAAGTGAAGTTCAATTCGTCCGGCGTGGCGGACCAATCGAGCCGCGCAATAAACGATATTTTTGAGAACCGTTTTGATTCGCCAGCGCGGGATGTTGATTTTCTGCGGGGCAAGCCCAGCCCGTTTGATGACCTCTTGGCCAAGACGGCGCAATAGGTTGAAGAGCCACCATGGCGCATAACAGAATAATCTTATTGGCACAGAGTCTCCCCGAAGGCAATCGCTCAACATCAAGATCGCTTTTGAGTTCACTGTGGTACTGCTCGCTGGGGTCATGTCCATGATAGAGATCTAGCACCGTCTTGGCACGACAAGAGAGGTTCGTCCACCAGGTGTTTACCTCAAGTTTAGGAACCAGAAGTTTCTGACCATCGATATCGATGGTGCGTTCAATCACTTCAAAGGCCACCGGGACACAAGGGCGGTTTTGGTCACCACCGGGATGGAAATGATCGAAAAAGCCTGTGTAAACGTTCTTGCCTTCACGACTGTCTTGTTTGTCTCCAACTCGGCGTGCAAGGGCCAGCATTTGTTCAGGACATTCGCGGCGAAGATTTCGCTTTACGATGAAATAATGATCCCCAAAAGCGTCGAAGTTATCGGCCGCAGCGTTGCCACTATCAAGCCGAAGCAAACATTTTCCACCCAGGCCCAGGGTTTGGAGCGTTTCAACGCTGCGGGCAATAAACGCGGTCGTTCCCGACTGACAATGTTGTTTACCGGGTCGAAGTTCGCACTCAAGCATGTGGCCTTGAGTGCCCACATAGGCAAATATCGGGGCGTAACCATCATGGCCCTTCTAGGTGTAGGAAACGCCTTCTTCCGAAGAGCCTGAGTGCTCCAAAGGCTCACATCGATATCGACGGGAACAAGATCAAGCCCTTCGACATCTACGTAGCCAAAGGGGCCCGAGGAAAGAAGTTCGGTGTTGAGTTTGCGTAGCCCCACATGGGTTCTGGCTGGGGGCAGGTCGTCGAAACGACGTCGGAACACCGGCTCAGAGGCTACCTTTTTAACTCCCCTTTTTAAGTCCAAAGGCATTCATAAAAATCTCATCACCCCGGTACAGGTCGATATCATTGAAATCGGTTCGACCGTTGCAAAGTAAGCCGATCTGGGTAAGGAGGATCTCCCGATCAGAGATCGCATCGGAGCGGCGTGGTTAAAAATTGGAGGGAAGAATCCGTTGAGCATGATCCTCAAGCAGCAGGCCGCAAAGATGATTTCCGCTTGTGCTGTTGAGTTCGCTCTTGCCAGTCTTTATTTTATATTGTTTCATATACACACCTGTTGGGGTGGGGTTGTTTGTTTGAATACGGGTATCCTCCCCGCTTTAGCCCAACAGGTAATGAAAAATCGTCAGATTTTATCTGACGGATTCAGGAATATGCCTTTTATTTTCTTCTAAGCATTCTTTTTCTAAATGCTTGAGGCCTTCATGGTCCTGTGCATGCAAAAGATCTCTTCTTTGCTCCATGATGTGCAGCTAGCCCAAGCGCATTAACGGCAGAGGCAAAGCTAAAACGGGTCCGTGTAGAATAATCCCGAAAAATAGAAATGGCTAAGCCTGTATCAAAAATCCTCGTGGAAATGTTTTGCTTATGTAACTCCTTTAAAATTTTAGCCACATATAATGTCGCCTTAAGATCGTCCTCTGATTTTTCCCATGTTAACAAAAAGTCCTTCGCAAACATGTCAGACTTTAACAGCCCTAATTTTTCAAGGTCGGTTTTTACCCCATTGTTCATTATATGATATATCCTTTATTGAGATGCTGCATGTTGACAGCGTGCTTAATCGGACGTTATGTTTATCCTGGATCCGTCAGTTAAACGTGGGATTTCTGTGCGAATGCTTTGGAGGCAAAAGGTTGCAAAAAAACGCAGGCGCACCCGCTGGGTGCGTCGAGGCTTTTTTGTAATTCCTTTTGGCCCAAATAGTTCGTGCAGAAAACCGCATTTAACTGACGGATCCAGGTTTATTTCAGTAGTAAAGAAAGTCAATCTATATCTTACATGAACTCTAAATTAGTCGTTATTGCAATAAGCGGGAATTCCCTTATTTCAAACCCTGCACAGATGTCGGTACTCGACCAATATCGAGCTGCGGGAGAAACAAGCTGTCATATCGCCACCCTTGTTAAAGCGGGGTATCGCGTTGTGATTACGCATGGAAACGGCCCGCAAGTAGGGTTTATCCTTTTGCGATCGGAACTCGCTAAAGACACGTTGCATCAAGTTCCTTTAGAAAGTTGCGTGGCCGATACACAGGGGGCTATTGGGTATCAGATTCAACAAACACTTTCCAACGAACTAAGACGTCAAGATATTTGGAAACAGGTAGCCACCCTTATAACACAGGTGGTCGTCGACAAGAAAAATCCTGCCTTTCAAAACCCTTCCAAACCGATTGGCCCCTTTCTAAGTGAGGAGGACGCCCTCTATCAACAAGAAAAAGAAGGGTGGTCGCTTATAGAAGATGCTGGTCGTGGATGGCGTCGCGTTGTGCCCTCACCCAAACCCTTAGAAATTATTGAACTATCATCCATTCAAAGCTTGCTTGACCAAGACATCATTGTCGTAGCCGGCGGCGGTGGTGGGATTCCCGTTATACGAACAGAAGATGGATCCCTGAAAGGATGTCCAGCCGTCATAGAAAAGATACGGGATCTTCTGTACTCGCCAAAAGAAATCAATGCAAAGACGTTTATCATTTCTACAACGGTGGATCAGGTCGCTCTGCATTTTGGGAAACCCAACCAAACGTTCATTGACCGTATGAGCCTTGCTGAAGCCCGAAAGTATATGGAAGAAGGCTATTTTGCAGCAGGTAGCATGAAGCCTAAAATCGAAGCCTGCATTGATTTCTTAGAAAACGGCGGAGAAGAAGTCATTATTACTCAAGCCCACCTTTTGGGAAAAGCCATACAGGGTGAAACGGGAACGCATATTAAAGACTAAAAAAAATCCGTCGTCCATTATCTTACACAACAAAAAGGAAATCACAATGACCGGGTCTATATCTCAAAACCCAGAGACAGATAAAATGAGAATCGCCGTTGTGGGGACAGGCGCAGCAGGGCTTACGGCAGCTTGGCTGTTGCAGCGCAAACATCGCATTGATCTCTACGAAAAAAATCATTACATAGGGGGGCACACAAGAACACGGATCCTTCAGGATGGGCCAGATGCAGGAACCCCCATAGATACGGGATTTATTGTAATGAACCATGCAAATTACCCCCTGCTAACAAAAATATTGGATCAGCTAAAGATTCCTTTAGGCGATAGCGATATGTCGTTTAGCTTTCACTGTGAACAAACGGGATATGCATATGCCGGCACCAACCTTGGATCCTTGTTCGTCCAACGCTCAAATCTTTGGAATGGCTCGCATTGGCGTATGCTCATTGATATTCTTCGATTTAATGCTTCGGCCATTCAAAATCTTAGCGAGGGCCACTTGTCAGAATGGACGCTGGGAATCTATTTGGCCCAAAAAAGATATAGCCGTGCTTTTAAGGAACAATACCTATTCCCTATGTGTTCGGCTATATGGTCCGCTTCCACAGAAAAGATAGAATCTTTCCCTGCACAATCTGTTCTTCAGTTTTTTGATAATCACGGCCTACTTTCCATCAATAAACGTCCGCAATGGAAGTATGTGAAAGACGGAAGCCACGAATATGTAAAGGCTATGTTAAAGACCATCAAAGGTAAAAAAAACCTAAACACACCGATAGAAAAGATTTTTCGTCACGAAAACCAGGTCATCTTGCACCTAAAAGATGGCTCTTCACGAACCTATGATGCTGTCGTAGTTGGCACCCATGCGGACGAAGCATTGGAACTATTGGGAGACGCGAGCCCCCAGGAAGAAAGATTATTAGGAGCATGGAAGTACCAAACGAATGAAACTGTTCTTCATACAGACCCTTCAGTTATGCCTCCGCTTCAGTGTTCTTGGGCTTCTTGGAACTTCAGGCGAAACCATCACGATAGACCTGAAACGCCTGTTTCTGTGACCTATGACATGAACCGTCTGCAGCAGCCCAATACGCAGGAAAAATATTTTGTGACATTAAACAATAAAACGCGTTTGGCCGCATCAAAAATTATTGATCAAACCACGTTTACGCATCCGATAAATAGCTTTCAAGCTATGGCCACTCAAGATAAATTACCTCTTTTAAATGGAGTCAAAAACACGTATTTTTGTGGAAGTTATTTTGGATACGGGTTCCATGAAGATGCCGTTTGTTCAGCGGTTAACATTGCAAAAGAGTTTGGTATATACGTATGAATTCTTGCATTTATCACGGCGGTGTTATGCATCACCGGCTCGAACCGGCCTCTCACCGGTTTGAGTACACGTTATGTTTTTTTGGATTTGATCTATCTGAACTGTACACCTTAGATCAGTCTGTGCACCTTTTTGGGTACAATCGGTTTCGCCCCTTTTCGCTCCATGATCGTGATCATCTAGACCCGACCCCAGAACCGATCGACATGAAGATTCGACGCTGGTTAACACGCCATGGATATGGAAAAGAGATTGCCAGAATTTGTCTCGTCACAGCGGCTAGATACTTTAACTATGTGTTCAATCCCGTTAGCTTTTATTTGTGCTATAATCGATATAATGATCTTTGCTGCTCGGTCATAGAGGTGAACAATACATTTGGTGATAAACATATATATGTATTAAATAACGTAGAACCATCAAAAGGCGTATGGCGAACAAACGCTCCCCACGTAAAAGAATTCCACGTTTCTCCTTTTAACGATATGAAGGGCGAATATGAGTTTTCCTTTGACATCGCCAACGATGAGTTAGATATAAAAATCAACATGAACAAAGAGGGGAAGCCTGTCTTTTTATCCTCTGTTTGTGGCGTTGGACGCACATTCAGTACTGGGGCCATTGTAAAAGCTCTTATGCGATACCCTTTCTCTACTGCACTCACCATGCCAAGAATTATACATCAAGCCAGCAAACTGTATTTTGGGAAAAAACTAAAAGTATATGATAGGCTCGAACCAGAGCATCCATTAACAATGCGCGCTCGTCCTATAGGAAAAATGAATCAATGGGCTATGCAAACAGCATTCAAGGCCCTAGAACACTTGCGACATGGAAAACTGTGTGTACGACTTCCACATGGAGAGGTAAAAGAATTTGGTGATCAGCAAGATACAACACCCTGTGAAATCAAGGTTAAACGATACGGTTTCTTTAAAAAATGCTTGTTCAAAGGAGATATAGGCTTTGGTGAAGGTTACGTGGATGAGGATTGGGATTGCGACGATCTAACACGGGTCATTGAACTCTTCATTCAGAACCAAAAACATTTCAACTTAGCGTTTGATCCATCCATACTTTCTAGATTTGGCCGTCTTCTCCATCGATGGGGTCATCTTAGAAAACGAAATACCCGTTCTTCTAGTCAAAAAAACATTCACGATCACTACGATTTAGGAAATTCCTTTTTTGAAACATTTTTAGATCCCAGCATGACGTATTCATCCGCTTATTATAAAGATCCTCAGGAGACCCTTGAACAGGCCCAACTTAATAAACTCAAAAAAATAATCCATAAAGCCAACCTAGGTTGTAAAGACCATGTTTTAGAAATTGGATCCGGATGGGGTAGCTTTGCCATAGAAGCAGTTCGGCAATCAGGATGTCAAGTCACCACGATCACTTTGTCTAAGGAACAGCAAGAACGGGCCACTGCACGCGTGAAAGAGGCGGGATTATCCGACCGTATTAAAGTACAACGATGTGACTATCGGGACATTCGAGGGTCGTTCGATAAAATCGTCTCTATTGAAATGTTAGAAGCGGTTGGCCACGAGTATTTAGGTACTTTTTTTCAATGCTGCGACCAACTTTTAAAGCCCCATGGAACCATGGTCGTACAAGTGATTACGATCCCTGATGATTCATACGAAGTGTACCGCAAAGACTGTGATTGGATTCAAAAGTATATCTTTCCAGGCGGGATGCTTCCCTCTGTGGAAGCCTTAAACAAAGCGATGAAAAAACATACGGCATTCTTCGTAGAAGATCTTGAAAACATCGGCCCCCATTATGCGCGAACATTAAATGCCTGGCGCACCAATTTCTTAAGCCATATTGACAAGATTAAAGAACAAGGGTATGACAAACATTTCCAACGTTTATGGATTTACTATCTCTGTTATTGCGAAGCGGCTTTTTCTACACGGAAACTAAATACGCATCAGCTTGTATCGTCACGGCGGAAAAGCCTGTAACGTAGGATTGAAAAAACCCTCTTCCACGTTCAATAAATACCATAGGAAGATTGTCAACTTCTATATATTTCAAGAGGGGAGCTGTAAGGGGGCAACGGAAAGTTTCCAGGCTCAGAAATTTTTTCAAAATAAGTTTTTCATACTCTGGAAGCCCCGCCCCGAAAAGTATCCATACTTCACATGCACCCTAAGGGCAATACAAAAAAGATGTTATTGGACAAAGGAATCAAACCCTTTAAAATAGATGCTCTGGATGTGCCAGTCGTCAATGCCGAATCTATAGCAGAGCTTGCGAAGGAACTCGCGCCAATATATGAGACGTGGGTCACTTCAGAGATTTTGACTCCGAAGCAGAGTCTAGAAACGTCTGATGATGATTCTGGGGAAAGCGAAAACGCCAAGTCAACAGTTTTTTCTGTTGAACCGGAGAAGGTTTCTGCAGTGTCTCAGCGTGAAACAACAAGAACAGATAGGAGAAGAGTTCTGGGACTAGTAGAAGAGAGTAGTAGTAAGCGAACTGCGGGAAGAGGCCCTGGAGCTAAAGCTGAAAGTATAGAGAAGGTTCAAGGGTGCAAGGCCAATGTTGTCGTTTTGCTACTCCTTGTATTTGGTGGAGTTCTGTTCATTGCTGTGATTTACGGTGCGTATTACGTGTCTTATAAAAAAAGAGAGCCCTAATCCACCCTTATCTTAGCAACATTCAGGTATACCTTATAATATAAGTCTAATTCAACTCAGCTTGTTTCATCTTCGGCTAATTTTTCATGTAGCTGGTTTATCACATCCCAGGGCACTTTGTTGGACGCTTACGTAATGTCGGAATGCACTTTAAATAAAAAAAGGAGGAAGATTTTCAGAGGTCAGCCGGTCGCAGTATTAGACAGAAAGATCGATCGATGAAAACAAACAATAATAAAATTTTGACCTTTTCAAAATCTGCACGTAGTGCTCTCCTCTCCTATTTTCAGCCGTAGCTGAGTGGTTTCGGATTGCTATTCTTCCTGTTCCTCTTTCTTCTTTCCCCCGTCTCCCAAGCCCAAGACACCGTCAACCCGTGCATTGTTGATGATCAAACCATCGAGTGTTCCGGCTCCGGTCTACACAAAGCCGAAATCAAATTCAAAAAAATGAAATTGAATGGAAAAAGGAGAGAAAACATAACCGTTATAGCCGGAGAAGAGCTCAACATCTCGACTAAAATAAAATACAAAAAAAGAGCGAAGGCCGATATAACTACTGTATATATGAACAACCCTGCCTATCCCAGCATTAACTGTTCTAACAGCGTAGAGCGTGCAAAACGGATCAAACCAGCCGTGACGATTAGCAGTACGGTGACGGTTAGCAATGCTCAAACGTTAGTGTCTACAGCTTTTGGCACAGGGGAGGTCACGACGATTGTGGCTCCAACAACAGACGGTATGTATACGCTTGTAGCGACGTTTACAGCCCAAGAAGCAGGCAATGACCAATGTATTGAAGGGGGCATTATATCAACCACAAAGATTTTCACCCTAACCGTTCAAGAAGGTGTGTTGGCTGACATTGTTGCGGTGAGAGCTGAAGATACTAATGTCATTGTTAATTCGGGAACATACTTAAGCCGTAACCAAGCCCAAGAACTTATGTTAACCGCAAACCTGACTTCGCCACTGGACACGCTTTCATTTGATGAAGATCAAATCATCTGGCAGTTGAGTCCGCCGGAAGCCGGAACCTTTGTTTCCTCAGGAACCGATGGAGATGTAGGGAAAGTGGTCCACTGGAAACAAGCCACTGATTATGTATCCAAAGAAGTAGATGATGTTGTCATTACCCTTTCCGTCCCCGACTCTCCATCGAAAGAATTTAAATTAACCATCTTTAATATAAATACCTGGATCCGTCAGTTAAACGCGGTTTTCTGCACGAACCATTTGAGCCAAAAGGAATTACAAAAAAGCCTCGACGCACCCAGCGGGTGCGCCTGCGTTTTTTTGCAACCTTTTGCCTCCAAAGCATTCGCACAGAAATCCCACGTTTAACTGACGGATCCAGGAAATAGTACCTCTGGCATCTTGACGCCAAACACAGCCAAGAATTTTATAGTGGAGCACAGTAACATAGATCCTAGTAATGCTAGAGCGCTTCACGATTGAGGTGTCGCGATGTAGCACGAAGAAAACCAGCCGATTACCTCGTCGGGAGAAACCTCTTCGAACGCTTGTGTGATCGCTTCAGATAGTTCCTGCTGACTGCGGGCTGCAAGGCTGCCCAACCGATTCTTTATCTTGCCCCACATTTTTTCAATGGGGTCGGAATCGGGGCTGTAGGGTGGAAGGAATCTTACATGGGCCCCACATGACTTAATGAGTTCAATGACCTTGGGATTGTGATGGACGCGAAGATTGTCCATGATGACGATGTCTTCAGGTGAAAGAGTCGGGAGAAAAACCCGGCGAATATATTCTCCAAAAACAGCCGTCTCTGTCGCCCCCTCCCCCTCCATGGCCGCTGCTGTTCCGTCCAGGCGGACCGAAGAAATCAAGGTGGTGGTACACCAATGTCCATGAGGCGTTTTGGCAAAAAGCCTGTTCCCGCCCAACGCCCGGCCCCGCAGACGAGTCATATTCGTTTTCGCCCCGGATTCATCAATAAAGACAAGGCGACTTGGATCAAGTTTGGCCACCTCTTGGATCCACTGCTTTCTCAAGAGATTTACATCCGCCCGGTCCTGCTCGCTGGCGTGAAGCGTTTCTTTTATACCGGCAGCCCAACCGATTCAACGCCCGCTGTACGGCCATGATCGACCCCTTCACGCCGCTCATGTTCTTGAGTTCTTCAAGCGTTGCATCGGGATGTTTGCCCCCCAGTTGAGCCAACGCCTTGAGCTGCTTTCCGCTGTAGAGGGCCTGACGATGCCCACGCGGTCGGGGAGCGGTCTGTCCGGTTTCGTTGAAACGAGAGAGCCCACGCTGAAACGTTCTAAGATCTACACGATAAGAAGATGCGATATCGGCCTGGGAACCTTTGCCCATTTTGTAGGCATCTATCGCACGCCGCCGGATTTCTGCTGTTGCTATACTCATGTCATGGAGTATAGATCTTCTAAAGAGGCATCTCAATCGTTAAATGCTCTAGCATTGATGAAATACTATTTGTTATTGAAAATGATTTTCAACCGATTTCTATCGGAAGTGAACTTCCCTATGGACAAGGATTCGTAAAACTACAAACACGTGATTATACCTATGAATATAGTCAGATTTTACATGAACCTGGATCCGTCAGTTAAACGCGGTTTTCTGCACGAACCATTTGGACCAAAAGGAATTACAAAAAAGCCTCGACGCACCCAGCGGGTGCGCCTGCGTTTTTTTGCAACCTTTTGCCTCCAAAGCATTCGCACAGAAATCCCACGTTTAACTGACGGATTCAGGATGAAGATTATAATCCTGATGAATTTTCTCAAATAAACGAATATCTTCTTAATTCTGGAGCCAATCTCATCATACAAGAAGCAGAATTCAAAAAGGCCAAAAATAGTATAGATCTCGAAATACGGGTTCTCTCAGGAAGCAAGACAGGTAATGTCAATGTCGTCTGGGAATATTACGAAACAGATATCAATAATGTTGTAACCAAAACCAACGTTCTCCATCGAGAACATATGACCGTTGTATCTGAAGTTGACACCACTCCGATAGATAGAATTGAAGTTTATCAAGAACCAGGGAATATCGGACCTGTCTACCTTTGTGCAGGCACCCCGAGTACAGAGCTTACCTTAAACCTGAATCCGTCAGATAAAATCTGACGATTTTTCATTACCTGTTGGGCTAAAGCGGGGAGCATACCCGTATTCAAACAAACAACCCCGCCCCAACAGGTGTGTATATGAAACAATATAAAATAAAGACTGGCAAGGGCGAACTCAACAGCACAAGCGGAAATCATCTTTGCGGCCTGCTGCTTGAGGATCATGCTCAACGGATTCTTCCCTCCAATTTTTAACCACGCCGCTCCGATGCGATCTCTGATCGGGAGATCCTCCTTACCCAGATCGGCTTACTTTGCAACGGTCGAACCGATTTCAATGATATCGACCTGTACCGGGGTGATGAGATTTTTACGAATGCCTTTGGACTTAAAAAGGGGAGTTAAAAAGGTAGCCTCTGAGCCGGTGTTCCGATGTCGTTCCGACGACCTGCCCCCAGCCAGAACCCATGTGGGGCTACGCAAACTCAACACCGAACTTCTTTCCTCGGGCCCCTTTGGCTAGGTAGATGTCGAAGGGCTTGATCTTGTTCCCGTCGATATCGATGTGAGCCCTTTGGATCACTCAGGCTCTTTGAAAGAAGGCGTTTCCTATACCTATAAGGGCCATGATGGTTACGCCCCGATATTTGCCTATGTGGGCACTCAAGGCCACATGCTTGAGTGCGAACTTCGACCCGGTAAACAACATTGTCAGTCGGGAACGACCGCGTTTATTGCCCGCAGCGTTGAAACGCTCCAAACCCTGGGCCTAGGTGGAAAATGTTTGCTTCGGCTTGATAGTGGCAACGCTGCGGCCGATAACTTCGACGCTTTTGGGGATCATTATTTTATCGTAAAGCGAAATCCTCGCCGCGAATGTCCTGAACAAATGCTGGCCCTTGCACGCCGAGTTGGAGACAAACAAGACAGTCGTGAAGGCAAGAACGTTTACACAGGCTTTTTCGATCATTTCCATCCCGGTGGTGACCAAAACCACCCTTGTGTCCCGGTGGCCTTCGAAGTGATTGAACGCACCATCGATATCGATGGTCAGAAACTTTTGGTTCCTAAACTTGAGGTGAACACCTGGTGGACGAACCTCTCTTGTCGTGCCAAGACGGTGCTAGATCTCTATCATGGACATGGCCCCAGCGAGCAGTACCACAGTGAACTCAAAAGCGATCTTGATGTTGAGCGATTGCCTTCGGGGAGACTCTGTGCCAATAAGATTATTCTGTTATGCGCCATGGTGGCCTTCAACCTATTGCGCGGTCTTGGCCAAGAGGTCATCAAACGGGCTGGGCTTGCCCCGCAGAAAATCAACATCCCGCGCTGGCGAATCAAAACGGTTCTCAAAAATATCGTTTATTGCGCGGTTCAATTGGTCCGCCATGCCGGACGAATTGAACTTCACTTTGGCAAGCGTTGTCGCTGGTTTGAAGTGATACAAGATATTGCCCATTCCTTCGCATAGCCCTCCGTGCACCTTTAACAATACTCTAAGGCGACTGCCCAAGGAGGCCTACGCCCCAAAATGGTCAAATCAGAGTGAATCTGACCTGTACGCTCAAAAAATTCATCAGGGTGATACTTGCCGGTCCCAATCCGCCCAAAAGCGAGCATCTCAAGGAAAAAGTTTTCAACTTTTGAGCCCCAAAACGCCTTCCGAAACGATAGCTGACGGATTCAGGTATTAGATAGCTCTGGAATCTGTGTCAACCTATTACATCTTTTTCCCGGATCCGTGGCCCAAAAATAAACACCAGAAGCATAGGCTTATGAGCGAAAGCTTTATCGATGCATTGTATGCGACTTTACGTCCAGGCGGTATTTTTCATTTTGCCACCGATCATCTCTCTTATTTTGACGAAATTATGGAGGGACTTGCTCATAATACGTATTTTCGTCAAATCGAAGCGTTTGAGCCTGTTGACAGTGAGCGGACTGATTTTGAGCTTCTTTTCATAGATAACAAACCCATAGGCCGTAGCTCGTTTCAGAAAAGAGATTCCTCTCCAGTGAAAAAATTATAGTTTGATGAATGTATCTTAAACTTGACGATGACAGGACGATCGAGCACCATCCATTAGCTATGAGCGCATATAACACACCTTTTGAGGCATTAACGTCGCTGTGTAAACGACGTGGGTTTATCTTCCAAAGCTCCGAAATCTATGAGGGGATTAACGGCTTTTGGGATTATGGGCCTCTGGGCGTTCAGCTAAAAAATAATATTCGTAACCATTGGTGGCGCCATATGGTGGAAACACCTCCGCTGGATCCTGACGGGAACCCGCTTCGGATCGTGGGCCTTGATTCTTCGATCATACAAAATCCTAAAACATGGATTGCGTCCGGTCACGTTGGTGGATTCAATGATCCTATGGTAGACTGTCGTGCATGCAGAGCTCGATTCCGGGCCGATCAACTTGACGATTATGCGTGCCCAGACAAGCCTAGTAAAAAAGCAGGCGAACACGAAAAATGCGATCTTACCGAGCCCCGAGAATTTAATTTAATGTTTGAAACCCACGTAGGCGCTATCAAAAATGATGAATCCAAAGCTTATTTACGGCCCGAAACCGCACAGGGCATTTTTCTGAACTACAAAAACATTGTAGATACCATGCGTGTTAAGGTTCCGTTTGGGATTGCACAAACGGGCAAGGCTTTTCGCAATGAAGTGACACCCCGCAACTTTGTATTCCGATCACGTGAATTTGAACAAATGGAAATGGAATGGTTCTGTGAACCTGACCAGGCTGAAAGATGGTTTAACTTCTGGAAAGAACAAAGAATGCAATGGTGGAAAAATTTAGGAATCCATCCTGAAAACCTCATTTTTCGAGATCATGAACCGGATGAGTTGGCCCATTACTCGAATGCGTGTGTGGATGTCGAATACCATTACCCTTTTACAGCCCCTAAATTTGGTGAGTTAGAAGGCATTGCGCATCGCGGATGTTTTGATCTGACACAACACCAAGAGCATTCCAAGGTAAACCTTGAATACGTTGACCAGGAAAAAAATGAGCGCTATATCCCCCATGTGATAGAACCCGCATCCGGATTAACCCGCGCGACATTGGTTCTATTGTGTGAAGCCTATTGCGAAGAATGGGTCCCTAAAGAAGGAACACAAGGAGGACCTCGTCCTGTCCAAGGAGAAGATGCATTAGAAGGATATGAAAAAAGAACAGTTATGAAATTCTCTCCGGCCATGGCCCCGATTAAAGTGGCAATCTTTCCTCTTCTAAAAAACAAACCTGAATTGGTAAACAAAGCGCATGAAATATTTCTTATGATTCGACAACATTGGCCGACTGTTTATGACCAAACCGGCGCGATCGGTCGTCGATACAGAAGACAGGATGAAGTAGGAACCCCTTATTGTGTAACGATTGATTTTGACACACTCGAAGATAACACCATTACCTTGCGTGATCGAGATACAATGGAACAGGTTCGGTTACCCACGGATCAATTATTGAACAAGTTGTCTGAAACCTTAAATCCGACTCCTTAAGAGTCTATATGGTTTAGAACCTGTTTAGAGTTAAAATATCTGCTCCCATTCCAATGCATTCTCATTTTCCATCACTTCATCGTAAACTTTATCGTGCACTAAAATCGATATGAACCACATTCCCTTATCTAATCCACGAAAATTGCTTGATGCACTTGATATAAAGCCGAGCAAGGCGCTGGGCCAAAGCTTTCTGAAAGATAAAAATATATTAAAAATCCTCCTTGAAACCGCAGCATTAACTGAATCGGATCAGGTCTTAGAGATAGGTCCTGGATTAGGATTTGTAACCGAGGCTTTACTGGAGCGCGTGCCTCGCGTTGTGGTGATTGAAAAAGATAAAAGTCTGAGTCAGTATCTCCAGAAGCACCTTTCTCATACTTCGGGCTTACGTCTAATAGAATGTGACGCACTTGATGTAGATCTTGAACAAATTCTGGTTTCCGAAGCAAACAAAATCATTGCCAATTTGCCCTATTCGGTAGGGAGCAGAATTCTGGTAAACGTGTTCAATGCTAAAAGATTGCCTGAACAAATTGTAGTGACATTGCAACTCGATGTTGCGGAACGTTTGAGAGCATCTTCAGGAAGCAAAGAGTATGGGTTTCTCTCAATTTTAGCGCAATTAAATTATGAGGTGAAAATCCGAAAAGTGATCTCTCCTTCCTGTTTTTATCCGGCTCCAAAAATTAAATCGGCTATTATAAATATGAAAAAGCGCAATGCAGCTTTATTTAATATTGAGGATAAACCTTTTTTTCGAGAACTCATAAAAAGGTCTTTTTTTCAAAGACGAAAACAGATCAGCACGATACTCCGTACAGCGCCTTATCCCTGGGCCCAAAATAAAGAAAAGACAGATGATCTTTTGAGGGCTCTAGAGATAGACCCTTCATCTAGACCTGAAAACATTTCTGTTGAGAAATGGGGTGCTTTATCAAATGCTTTAAGTGCTCTATCTCAAACCGTATAAATCTAAATCTGGCAGCGAGACGCGCTTTTCTGCCTCCAATTAAACAGTTGGAGGAAAAATACGGTGACCCTATTTTCAGGAAATTCTCTGTTTTATTGATCTTAATCAAGGAGGCAGAACAGGCAATGATACCTGGACTCGATACGAACGCATATTAGTTACAACATTGTCTACCAATGAATTGGTAAGACCACTGCCTTGCACCGTTTCGCCGGGGACTTCAACCCATATGTTACTCATCAAATGGTCTGTATATTCCAGCGTATAGATTCGGTCGGTTGAGGATTTGAAGAAGACTTCTGGTGAGGGCAGATTTACGACTTCTGCAATGTTAAAAAATAAAGATCCATTGGTAGGATGGGTATTTGCAATATATTCTTCGATATTTGAGAAGCCATCATTATCGGGATCTCCTGCAACGCCATTGCCTGAATTAATCGATCCATCATCGTTTGGATTCAACCCATTGGCAAGTTCCCAATCGTCTGGCAACCCATCATTATCAGAATCAAAAGGGGTAAACCCTATTTGCGTTCTAAGCGCTTCTTCACTTGTCCCACTAAAAACAGCGCCGGTATAGGCGCGCGAGGAAAAGACCGTACCGGTTACCACCAAGGAATAATTATCATTGCTAAATACGGTTGTTAAGGACGAGGTTACGTTGTCATCTAAAGCAAGGGATAAAGCGCCTATTTGAGCTGTGGTTGTTCCCAGCCGAATCGTCACAGAGGAGGTGCAAACAGCCCCAGATCCCATTGAAAAGGCAAGTGACTCAATCGATACGGGTGAGGCAAAAATAGAGGAAGTATAAATCTGTTGATAGCGACCCGCTCCAAAAAGAGGGGCAAATGGGATGGCGTTGTACTCGGCATGTGACGCGTTTGGGGCCATGATTGAGTCGGCTTGAGCATGATGATCTGTGCACATAAGCATAATCATGATTGCAATAGCAACTAGCGGATAGTAAGGATTATACTTGTCTATGTAGGTAATGTTTGATGATTGTTTCATAACTAGCAACCATAAAGTTAGGTCTGCATTATTCAATACATGCTTTTTGTCCAAAATATGTTGTACAAATTATTTTTGCCGCTTCGCTCCGTTTGATGCTGTCTGTAGGTCCAAAGAGCCCAGTGTCGTATCCGCTCACAACATTCGTGGCTTTAGCTGTATAAATAAAGTAATAGCTCCAATGAGTGCTGTTTGTGACGTCAGGAAATTCCTCTGGAAGATTTTCTGGATTGTTCGTTATGGAGTTATAAAGCTCGCTTAAACCGGGATTGCTTGTAACAAGAATCTTAACGGCTTGCTCACGAGTTACTTCATCACCAGGCCGAAAAGTCCCACTAAAAGGCCCATTCGTAAACCCTATCACAATATTGCTCGATACGGCATAAGCCACTGCAGGCGCAAACCAATTAGTTGTATGAACATCAGGAAAAGGATTGACAGAGGGCTCGGGCAGTTTCTTAAAAGCATCACTGCCCAGCTCTGCGATCAAAACTAATTTTAAAAATTCTACCCGATTAATTGGATTATTAGGCCTAAATTCTATTACACCGTTTGTTCGATATCCTTCGACTAAACATTCGTCGAACAATTTTTTAACGGATTTGTAAAACCAGTTACCGGTGGATTGTAAAATTAAATGCCGCAAAAAATGGACCTGAGAGCTTCTGTTCATGCGGCGATCTCCAAATCGAAACACTCCTGTGCGGGTTTGTATTCTAGGATCTTGCGAGGATAGTTGTTAATCCATTTTTCAATCTCACCAATACGGTCGATGGTATATTTTCCGATGTTGTCTCCTTTGGCGACGAAACGACGAACCATACGGTTGGCATTTTCGTTGGAGCCTCGTTCCCAGGAAGAATACGGGTGAGCATAATAGAATTTAACACGTCTCTTTTTGCTAAATCCGGAACGTTCCATCTGCTCCACGTCGAGAAACTCGCTCCCGTTATCGGCTGTAATCGACTTGAACATCGATCTGAATGGGCCAACTCCCATCGATCTTTCGATCGCTTTGAGGGCCTGCAGAACCGATGCCTGTGTTTTATCCGAAAGTTTTCTCACCCTTAGCATTCGGGTCTTTCTTTCTACTAACGTCATTAAAACCGGTTTTGAAGTTCCTTTTCCGCCGACGATCAAATCCAATTCCCAGTGCCCAAATTCCTCGCGTTTTTCTACGGTCTTAGGTCGTTTTTCGATACTGGTCCTTTGGGCATGTTGCTTTTTAACCCGCTTAATAGCACGTCTTTTTCGTTTTATCCGTTTTCGTTTTTCCCATAGGGACTCGTTGCTCACCCCCGGGATGAGACCTTGGTCAATATAGGTATACAGCGTTTTTGTACTCACCGCTGCAGGTCTCTGCTCTTGTTTAAGCAAAGGAGCAACCACATCGGGTGAGCGTTTGTGAACAAGAATGTGCTCGCTGATAAACACGGCCGTTTCATGATGCTTTCCAAGCTTAAGCTCAGGTCCCTTGGCCGTCGCATTTAGATCATGAAGTTCCTGGGCTCGATCACTGCTGTATGCTTTCTTCTTTCGCAGCTCTGTATCGAAATGCTCTACCTCCCCACGTTTAATTTCGCGCTCTATGGTTCGACGATGCCTTCTCAGATAGCTGGCTATCTCCAAAGGACGTCCTGGGTTTTTGAGCATTGTTTCAATCATGATCCGTTCTTTCTGTGTCAAATGCTTGCCTTTTCGGGGATGAATACTACTCTTGATTTGTTCCATGTCTTTCTCCTTTTTTTGTCTTCTGTCGAGTTTCTAAATCTAGAAGATTTCGGCATGGAACACTCCTGTTTTACAATATCTTCTTTTGGGCATTTAATATTACAATTCTCAACATCGCTTAATTCCTCATTCGCATGATTACAATAGGATGTTGTATTGGTAGGGTTAGGAGTTTCAGGTCCAGGGGCAGGGTCCGGTTCTGGTTCGGGACCTGGAGCAGGACTTTGGTTGGTACTATTTTGAGCCACTTCCCATTTGATTGCATCGGCCCATATATGTTTAAGGGCTTCATTACTTTGGGCAACTTCATCAATAAGCATTACAGCACAGCTATTATACGCATCACAGAGGTAACTGCCGCCTAAAGAAAACCAACGATTATCATTGGTATCACTACCGGCGGCTTCTTGGTCGAACTGAACATCGGTTACAGTAAGATTGTGCTGGTTTGGCAAACTGTTCGTGTCTTTAGAAAATATACGATAGGTTACGGAGGTACAATTTGGTTTAGCGGGGTTCGCCGCTTTTTTGGGAATGTGGACAGAAATATTATAGTACGTATCATTGCTAGAAAATTGTGCACCCCAAAAAGCCCAATTATCCCATCTTCGAAAACCCGTACTATTTACATATGTCACCTGCGTACGCAAAGCCATATTGTTATAGGCAGAACTACGATTGACCTTTGTCCATGAATAAGCCCCATTAAAAAACTGAAACCCATTATCAAGATTGTCTACAAGGTTTGAGGATACCCAGAAAAATTGGCTATTAGAGCATTTAACGATTGAAATGCCTCTCTAGAAGATCTATACTCCATGACATGAGTATAGCAACAGCAGAAATCCGGCGGCGTGCGATAGATGCCTACAAAATGGGCAAAGGTTCCCAGGCCGATATCGCATCTTCTTATCGTGTAGATCTTAGAACGTTTCAGCGTGGGCTCTCTCGTTTCAACGAAACCGGACAGACCGCTCCCCGACCGCGTGGGCATCGTCAGGCCCTCTACAGCGGAAAGCAGCTCAAGGCGTTGGCTCAATTGGGGGGCAAACATCCCGATGCAACGCTTGAAGAACTCAAGAACATGAGCGGCGTGAAGGGGTCGATCATGGCCGTACAGCGGGCGTTGAATCGGTTGGGCTGCCGGTATAAAAGAAACGCTTCACGCCAGCGAGCAAGACCGGGCGGATGTAAATCTCTTGAGAAAGCAGTGGATCCAAGAGGTGGCCAAACTTGATCCAAGCCGCCTTGTCTTTATTGATGAATCCGGGGCGAAAACGAATATGACTCGTCTGCGGGGCCGGGCGTTGGGCGGGAACAGGCTTTTTACCAAAACGCCTCATGGACATTGGTGTACCACCACCTTGATTTCTTCGGTCCGCCTGGACGGAACAACAGCGGTCATGGAGGTGGAGGGGGCGACAGACACGGCCGTTTTTGAAGAATATATTCGCCGGGTTCTTCTCCCGACTCTTTCACCTGAAGACATCGTCATCATGGACAATCTTCGCGTCCATCACAATTCCAAGGTCATTGAACTCATTGAGTCATGTGGGGCCCATGTAAGATTCCTTCCACCCTACAGCCCCGATTCCAACCCCATTGAAAAATGTGGGGCAAGATAAAGAATCGGTTGGGCAGCCTTGCAGCCCGCAGTCAGCAGGAACTATCTGAAACGATCACACAAGCGTCCGAAGAGGTTTCTCCTGACGAGGTAATCGGCTGGTTTTCTTCGTGGTACATCGCGACACCTCAATCGTGAAGCGCTCTAGCGTCTTGCCAAGGGTCGGGCCCCGTACCCCACCACCCATAAGGATCAATGACTTTATGGTTGCTATCTATGAGTTCAAAATGGAGATGTTCGCCGTTCACACCGGTTTCACCAATAATCCCTACTTTTGTTCCATGTGGAATAAACAAGTTTGTTGCAACATCTTGGGCGTTAAAAGGAATGCTGTTAGTTTTTAGGTGTGCATAAAGTGTGTAATAGTCCGTGGTGCCATCGCCATCTACGTCATGTTTAATCTTTGCATAATTTCCATACCCAGTTACGCTATTAGTCTCGATCTTGTCTAATACGCCATCTGCCGCACATAGCGCATCACAATCCCCACTAGGAGGAACATCATAATCAAACCCATTATGCCCAGGATAACAATCGTAACCTAGTTGTGCACAAAGGTTGACGGAGGCGTGATTCACTGATATAGAATCTCCTCCATGAAATAGTTCTATTGTTCCGTCTAAACCTCCCGAAACGCTAGACGTTGGATTATGGTGGTCAAAAAAAGAAGTAACCTGACTTACATCGTTATAGTTATATGGTCTGTATAGAAATGGAGGATGTTGCTGAGCTATAGTTTGCTGCCAAGTTGTTACCACAAAAACAAGGAGGCAAAAATAACTATAACGTGTTCTTTTTATTGCTTTCATTTTTTATTCCTTTAACGTGTCAATCTGATGCATAAAACTGAACACGGTTTTAAGCTGTCCAATATTTGCTGCATTAAAATCTTCATCATCGTTGGTAGAACTTGTCCATGGATAGCCGCCTTGATACCCGACCTGAGTGAGCCGATCGTAAAAGGGTTGAGCTATGTTTTTGAGTTGACCTAGGGTGATGGGGGCGTCATTGCCGTTGGTTAATGATAGCGTATTGATGATGGTTACGATGGAAGCGCCTGCGCCGCCAGGCAGTTTTTGTTCTAGCTCTAAATAAGCCTGATAAGCCATCTGTTTGACTTGCCCTTGATTGACCACGGCATAATCGTTTTCGAGGGACCCTGGTATAAGGACTGAGCGAGTGGTCCACCAATTTGGATAATTAGTTAGGCCAACGGCTGGATAGACTAAAATATAATCCGTTTTCACTTCAGTATCACCACCCAAAACATTCGTTACGGTGAATGAAACGGTATAGGTTCCAGAAGTCTGATAGGAATAGGGAGGAGCTTGATTCGTGCTCATGCCTCCGTCTCCAAAGTCCCAACTCCAGGCATCGACGTTGTTGCTCGAAAGACCTTGGAATGAAACGGTCAGCGGCACGGTTCCACTAAGAGGCGCTCCTGTAAAGTTTGCTATGGGCACTCCGCTTGGATTAACGACAACGGTTACGGTTGCTGTGTCAGCGCCACCATTCCCATCATGTATGGTATAATTAGAGATTTCTGTTCCGACAAAACCGGGAGCCGGGGTGTAGGTAATTGTAGCGCTGTCGGTAGAAGCGATGCCCCCGTTATTGGGTATGCTAACGGTTGTAATGGTTAGCGTTTCTCCACTATCAGCGCTATCGGTGTCATTGACTAAAACGTTGAGGAGGTTCGCTGTACTATCTTCTTGGACGGAAATGATGTCATCGACGGCTGTTGGGTCTGCATTCTGTTGTCAGAAATTAACGACCCCAACAGGCATGCTGGGGGTTAAAGATATGGTCTGTGGATGAAATGTATATCCGGGTTTTAATACCGTAAGAGTATAACTCGCTGCCGATAGGCTAGAAATTTGATAGTTCCCCGTGTAATCAGAATATACGGTATTCTGACCGTTTGCCTGAACAGCAACATTTTCCAATGAATTTCCATTCAAATCAGTAATGGTTCCATTTATTCGGTAGACAGGGTTGACGGTAAACAAACTGGTTGTATCTGTTACTTGGGTGTGTCCATCTGAAGTTACAATTTTTAAGCGGTAACTATCGGATAGTGCGTAGGGAGTCCACGCATAGTTGTTTATGTTCCCTTTTAGACCTGTTGCAATCGTGTATGTTACACCATTTTTAATATAGAACAGATCGCTGACCAATAGGGCTGTCGTATCAGCTCCCCACTGATCTTGATCGCTTATTTGGATGGACATAGTGTACACGTGCCCTGCTTGAAGACTTGCAGGTGTAGCCAAAGATACGCTTGGAGGAGGATCCATGGGACTATTCCCGATATCCGTTATGTTGAAAATAAGCGTATCGGTATCTACATAGCCGAGGCCATCACCCACTTGCGACACAATTTTGACCGGTATGTCCTGGGCAACGAAGGGAGCTATATACGTAACGCTACTATAATCAGGGTAATTGGGGTCAAATTGAAATCCTCCCCGATCTGCACACCAGAAATAGAAAGGAGTCCCCCCATTAGAGGTGTCTACAGAACTACTGGCGGTTAATAGAATGGTAGACCCTTCATTTATACTGGAAAGATTATTTGTGATATTGAGCACAGGAATCCGTATGTTTGGTAATGGCGCTTGTTGTGCATAATTATTTCCAATACACCTGCTCCCAGCTTCTGAAAGCGGAACATCACTCCAAATAATATTTCGACTGCTTACCGCGCACATACAATTGCTTAGCCCTTTATTTCCGTTTCCATCGATCATCCACAGGCCTAGATTTAGGATCCCTTCGTTTAACCCGTAGACGGCAAGATTAATGGTTTGATTAAAGGATATACTTTGAGAAAGGGCTGCCGCGTTGGAGTATACAACAACATTGACGTTCGTTTGGTTGTCGAGCAAAGCAATGGTTACTTTTTGGACATTATCATTGTCCCAGACCGTGCCGCTTACGGTAAACGATCCGGCATGGACTGAGCCTGCGGCCGGTTGGGTCCATGTAAAACTGGGCGCAGTATCGGCTGTTGGTCTCCAATAAACCGTTCTATGGGCAATCGCACATTCGCAGTTTGTCCACCCCTTATTCCCGGCTCCGTCTACGACCCAGATCCCTATATCTAAAAATCCTTGTGTGATACCATATTCGGCAGGATTGATTGTTTCATTCATCCACCAGCTGCTCGCAGAAGGAGATACGTCTGTGTATACAACAATGTTGGTGCTTGTTTGCGTACTCAGATCAAGCAAGGCGATGGTAACCTTTTGGAGATCGTCTTGGTCTGCAACAATACCGCTTACGGTCAAACTTCCAATGTGCGTTGAACCATCTGCGAGACCACTCCATAGTAAACTGGGTTGATACCGATCTTTGCTCCAATGAATAGTCCGAGCCGCGACTGCATGTTCATTGTTGTTGGGGCCTTTGTTTCCGTTTCCGTCTATCATCCATATGCCAATACTTAGAGGCCCTTCTGTTAACCCATACGCAGCTGGATCAATGACTTGATCGATCAACATACTCTGAGAAGGCGCTAATGCGTTAGAGTATACAACAATATTGACGTTTGTTTGGCTGTCATTTAACGCAATCGTTGCTTTCTGGATGTTGTTATTGTCCCAGGCCGTACCCTTTACGGTAAACGGACCCGTTTGGTCTGATCCATCCGCCGGGCTTGGGTACTCCCAGGTGAACACAGGAAGATCGTTTAACGATTCCTGCACGGTTACAGGGAAAACTCTGTTAGTGGTCTCACCATTGGTATCTTTGATCCATAACGCTACATAATAGTTCCCGGGCACCCCAGCGTAATTTGTATCGCTACTGTCAAAGTAATAGGCGGACACATCTTTTATCGTGCCGCTTACGCTATACGTATGACCGATAATATCGTTCCCTTTTGGGCCGCTGACCATGACGGTAATTCTTTGTAAGCCCACGTCATCCTGGGCCATGCCCATAAAGTAAGTCGGTTGGGAGAGAGATACACTGGAGGCTAAACTCGGTTCGATGCTAAAATGCTAAAATAAGGCAAATCATCCTGAGACGTGTTTACCAGCACATTAAACTCTTCACTAATGGCTTGACCGTGTGTGTCCTTGATCCATAGAGCTACATGATAGGTTCCTCCGACACCCGCATAAGAAGGGTCGTTACTATCGAAATAATAGGCCGATACATCTTTTAATGTTCCAGTCACATTATACGTATGACCCGTGATGTCATTTCCTCGTGGCCCATTCACCATCACCGTAATTTTTTGTAATCCGACGGTATCTCGAACCATCCCTGAAAAATAAATCTTATTGGGAGTGGTTACAACCGACGGCAACGTAGGCGTAGGACTGAAGGTGGGGCCATCATTGTTAACATGTACAGTGAATGCCGCCAAATGGGGCTGACCCAGGGTATCTTTGATCCACAGCCCAACTTGGTACATGCCTGGAACATTGGCATAGGTGGGGTTGCTGCTATCGAAAGAATAAGAGCTCAAATTTTTCGTCGTACCGGTTACGTTATATGTAAATCCAGTAACGGTCCCTCCTTGAGGAGGGTTCACTATCATCGTGATCTTTTGCAGCCCCACATCATCTCGAGCCGTGCCTGTGAAAGGTATCGACTCCGGAATTGTTACGGAAGCAGATAATGTGGGCTGAGGATTAAAGGTTGGAGGATTGTCTTGAGCCCCATTCACGGTCACGTAAAAATGTTTGTTCACATGCTGACCCATTGTGTCCTTAATATATAACGCTACCGAATAGATTCCAGGCACGCCCGCATATGAAGGATTGCTACTATCAAATGAATAAGAGGATAAGTCTTTCCATGTCCCACTGACATTATAGGTAAATCCAGTAAGATTACCTCCTTGAGGAGGACTCACCATCATCGTGATTTTTTGCAGTCCCACCTGATCTTGCGCTGTACCCGTAAAATAAACTTCTCCAGGAATTGTCACCGTACTTGCCAAGGTTGGAGAGGAAGAGAAGTAGGGGTATTTATCCTGAACCGTTACGTTAAACGTTTTAGAATGAGTCTGGTAGGCCCTGTCCTTGATCCATAATGTAATGAAATAATTTCCTGGTAGTCCGGCATAGGAATTGTTTCCGCTATCAAAATAGTAAGAAGATAAGGTTTTACTGGTTCCGCTCACATTATATTCATGTGCGTATATATTATTGCCTTTAGGACCACTGACCAACACGGTGACTTTTTTCAAGCCAACCGCATCACGCGCCGTTCCTGTAAAATAGATTCTGTCGTTGAGTATTACTGTATTGGCCAAGCTGAGCGAAGAAGAGAAGTAGGGATAGTTATCCTGAACGGTTACGGTGAAGGTTCTTGAATCGGTTTGGTTCGCTGTATCTTTGATCCACAATGCAACGTAATAAGTTCCTGGCACACCCGCATAGGTCGGGTTGCTGCTATCAAAATAGTAGGGGGACAAACTCTTTGATGTTCCACTTACATTATAGGTGTGTGCTGTAAGATTGTTCCCTTTTGGGCCGCTAACTTTTACGGTGATAATGTTTAGGCCAATCCTGAATCCGCCAGACAAAATCTGACGATTTTTCATTACCTGTTGGGCTAAAGCGGGGAGCATACCCGTATTCAAACAAACAACCCCACCCCAACAGGTGTGTATATGAAACAATATAAAATAAAGACTGGCAAGAGCGAACTCAACAGCACAAGCGGAAATCATCTTTGCGGCCTGCTGCTTGAGGATCATGCTCAACGGATTCTTCCCTCCAATTTTTAACCACGCCGCTCCGATGCGATCTCTGATCGGGAGATCCTCCTTACCCAGATCGGCTTACTTTGCAACGGTCGAACCGATTTCAATGATATCGACCTGTACCGGGGTGATGAGATTTTTATGAATGCCTTTGGACTTAAAAAGGGGAGTTAAAAAGGTAGCCTCTGAGCCGGTGTTCCGACGTCGTTTCGACGACCTGCCCCCAGCCAGAACCCATGTGGGGCTACGCAAACTCAACACCGAACTTCTTTCCTCGGGCCCCTTTGGCTAGGTAGATGTCGAAGGGCTTGATCTTGTTCCCGTCGATATCGATGTGAGCCCTTTGGATCACTCAGGCTCTTCGAAAGAAGGCGTTTCCTACACCTAGAAGGGCCATGATGTTACGCCCCGATATTTGCCTATGTGGGCACTCAAGGCCACATGCTTGAGTGCGAACTTCGACCCGGTAAACAACATTGTCAGTCGGGAACGACCGCGTTTATTGCCCGCAGCGTTGAAACGCTCCAAACCCTGGGCCTGGGTGGAAAATGTTTGCTTCGGCTTGATAGTGGCAACGCTGCGGCCGATAGCTTCGACGCTTTTGGGGATCATTATCTTATCGTAAAGCGAAATCCTCGCCGCGAATGTCCTGAGCAAATGCTGGCCCTTGCACGCCGAGTTGGAGACAAACAAGACAGTCGTGAAGGCAAGAACGTTTACACAGGCTTTTTCGATCATTTCCATCCCGGTGGTGACCAAAACCGCCCTTGTGTCCCGGTGGCCTTCGAAGTGATTGAACGCACCATCGATATCGATGGTCAGAAACTTCTGGTTCCTAAACTTAAGGTGAACACCTGGTGGACGAACCTCTCTTGTCGTGCCAAGACGGTGCTAGATCTCTATCATGGACATGGCCCCAGCGAGCAGTACCACAGTGAACTCAAAAGCGATCTTGATGTTGAGCGATTGCCTTCGGGGAGACTCTGTGCCAATAAGATTATTCTGTTATGCGCCATGGTGGCCTTCAACCTATTGCGCGGTCTTGGCCAAGAGGTCATCAAACGGGCTGGGCTTGCCACGCAGAAAATCAACATCCCGCGCTGGCGAATCAAAACGGTTCTCAAAAATATCGTTTATTGCGCGGTTCGATTGGTCCGCCACGCCGGACGAATTGAACTTCACTTTGGCAAGCGTTGTCGCTGGTTTGAAGTGATACAAGATATTGCCCATTCCTTCGCATAGCCCTCCGTGCACCTTTAACAATACTCTAAGGCGACTGCCCAAGGAGGCCTACGCCCCAAAATGGTCAAATCAGAGTGAATCTGACCTGTACGCTCAAAAAATTCATCAGGGTGATACTTGCCGGTCTGAATCCGCCCAAAAGCGAGCATCTCAAGGAAAAAGTTTTCAGCTTTTGAGCCCCAAAACGCCTTCTGAAGCGATAGCTGACGGATTCAGGATTTATTATTCATAACTGGATTCCTTTGATAAAAAAACAAATCTTCGTCTAAACTCTGATTCTAACGTCTAGAACTATTAATATGTTCCATACAAGAAAATCATATTCTAGATCTGATTTTAATGCAAACGGCTTCTTCAAAGTCCATACTCCATACTTTTTAAAGGGATTTGGGTCAGTTTTTCCAGGATCTCTTTGTTGTCTACAGGAGCCATTTAATGTTACCGATGCCGTTATTTTTGAGCGTTACATCTTGTATATTTGTGCCTATCGTTAAACATTCATACCCATGAAAAAAGGAACGCCAAAAGACAAATCATTACGCGTAGCCATTGTAGGAAGTGGCCCAGCTAGCTTTTTTTCCGCCAGAGATCTTCTTAAGGCGAAACCTAAAATTACCGTAGACGTTTTTGAAAAATTGTATACCCCTTATGGCCTTGTCCGATACGGGGTGTCACCCGATCACCAGCATACAAAAAAAGTCATTAAACAGTTCGAAAAGATAGGGGAACATGAACGATTTCATTTTTGGGGTCACGTCAACGTTGGGAAGGATATTTCTATTGATGCATTACGGCCATTTTACCATGCGATTATTATCGCTACAGGTGCTGAAGTAGATCAAAGCCTAGTCCTCCCAGGAGATGAACTTTCGGGGGTTCACGCTTCTCTAGCATTTGTTAGTTGGGTGAATGGACATCCTGACTTTGTGGACCACCACGTTGACTGTTCCCACCCAACAGCGGTTGTGATTGGAAATGGAAATGTGGCGCTTGATATCGCTCGACTTCTTGCTAAACCCCCACAAGAACTGAAGAGAACCGATATCGCCGAACCCGCTCTTAAAGCTTTAGCCAAAAGTCGCATACAAACAATTTATGTGATTGGGCGACGAGGACCTGTACAAACATCGTTTCGGTACCCTGAGCTTTGTGAAATCATATCATTACCCGATTGGAATGTAGAAATCGATCCGCGCCATCTAGATTTGAATCCGGAAAGCTTAGAGGAGTTAAATGGCGTCCTGATTAAACAAAAAGTACACGCGGTGTTTCAGAATCTTGTGAACCGAAAATCCGTGCCCTCAAACAAAAAGATTGTGTTCCGATTTTTACAGAGCCCGGTAAAGATTAAAGGCGAAAAAGAAGTGGAAGCATTGGTCTTGGAAAACAATATTCTTAAGGGGCGTGCGGGAAAACAACGCCCGGAACCCACAGGGCAAACAGAATCGTTGCCTTGTGGGTTGATTATCAAAAGCATAGGTTCTCAAGGAGGCCCTTTTTCCTTGCTTCCTTTTAATACTAAAACGGGTGTCATCCCCACTCACGATCATAGGATTATCGATGGGGATAAATCGATACCAGGTTTATATGCTGTAGGTTGGATTGCGGGTGGCGCAAAAGGATTAATCGGCCACACCAAACGGCAGGCTAAAGAAATGGTGCAGACCTTGTTGGGGGATCTCCCGTCTTTACCCTCTCCTGAGTTAGATTTAAAGAATCTTTTGTCGTTACTACAGACGAAACACATAGGTGTTATTGATTTTGATCAGTGGAAAAAGATTGACCATGAAGAAGTCCGAAGAGGTCTGGAACAGGGATGTGTAAGGAAAAAATTCGTAACACAAAAGGACTTTTCATCATTCTTTGAGAAACACTCATGACGGACTTTAGCCACGAATTATCCTTATTTTTAATCATAACAATATGAACAAGAACACGTTACAAAATAATGAAAATTTCAAGAGCCCAGCTTAACCATTTTTTTAGAGCATTTAACGATTAAAATGCCTCTCTAGAAGATCTATACTCCATGACATGAGTATAGCAACAGCAGAAATCCGGCGGCGTGCGATAGATGCCTACAAAATGGGCAAAGGTTCCCAGGCCGATATCGCATCTTCTTATCGTGTAGATCTTAGAACGTTTCAGCGTGGGCTCTCTCGTTTCAACGAAACCGGACAGACCGCTCCCCGACCGCGTGGGCATCGTCAGGCCCTCTACAGCGGAAAGCAGCTCAAGGCGTTGGCTCAACTGGGGGGCAAACATCCCGATGCAACGCTTGAAGAACTCAAGAACATGAGCGGCGTGAAGGGGTCGATCATGGCCGTACAGCGGGCGTTGAATCGGTTGGGCTGCCGGTATAAAAGAAACGCTTCACGCCAGCGAGCAAGACCAGGCGGATGTAAATCTCTTGAGAAAGCAGTGGATCCAAGAGGTGGCCAAACTTGATCCAAGTCGCCTTGTCTTTATTGATGAATCCGGGGCGAAAACGAATATGACTCGTCTGCGGGGCCGGGCGTTGGGCGGGAACAGGCTTTTTACCAAAACGCCTCATGGACATTGGTGTACCACCACCTTGATTCCTTCGGTCCGCCTGGACGGAACAACTTTTTCTCCCGACTCTTTCACCTGAAGACATCGTCATCATGGACAATCTTCGCGTCCATCACAATTCCAAGGTCATTGAACTCATTGAGTCATGTGGGGCCCATGTAAGATTCCTTCCACCCTACAGCCCCGATTCCAACCCCATTGAAAAAATGTGGGGCAAGATAAAGAATCGGTTGGGCAGCCTTGCAGCCCGCAGTCATCAGGAACTATCTGAAGCGATCACACAAGCGTCCGAAGAGGTTTCTCCCGACGAGGTAATCGGCTGGTTTTCTTCGTGCTACATCGCGACACCTCAATCGTGAAGCACTCTAAGATTCAAAAACAGGATAATTCACGACTAAAGTCCGTCATGATAACCCGTAAATTCTTCACCCCAGGATATGAAAACGGCGTAGCACGCCGGATCAGAGACCCGGCCTACAAGGAAGACCCTTTTACTCAACGTGTTACGACTCTATTTTCACAGTAAAGAGTAGTCGTTTGGAATGAGTGTGATGGCAAGCCATCACAAAGAAGAGCGGTAGCCAGCTCCCGCACTCCAAAATCCATTCTCTTGTTTTCCAACAATCCGCAATCCCCAATCCGCAATCATTTCGTCCACGTATGCACATGGGTAATTGTATTGATAGGGAACACAACATTAACGGTTCCGGTAGCTGTACCCCCACTTATATCAATATCGTTATCATAAGAAATAGGATCTCCGCTTTCAGGAGTTAATGTAACACGTATAGGAAGGTTTGTTCCGGTAAAATCTTTTATTTGAACCAAAACGGTCTGATTACTTGGCGAACCAGGCGGTAAATGGGCCGTGTAACTGGTACCGGCTCCTTCAGGAATCGTTTGCCCAACTGCTTCAATAATATCTAAACGAGGGACAGGATTTGGAAATATCCCCAAAAATCTTCCCACATTATAGAGGCTAGACGGGTAAGATGTTATTCTTGTAATTCCACTTAGGTCAATGGCATCAATACGCACATATCCATCTCCTGCACTCGAGCTGTATCCATTAGCATAACATCTTCCTCCTGAACCTGTAACAACCGGTGCAACTAAACGAATCGCGCCACCACTTCCCCCATTGTAACTACAAACGTACCCACTCCCCCCTCTTGCATATATATCACCGCTGTTCAACTCAATCTTTGTGTTGGAAGCTAACAGAATAGCCCCTCCACCGCCTCCACCACCGTATCCTGGCGTACCCGTTACCTCCTCCACCAGATCCTCCGACTAAAGGAATCAGTAACGCACTCCCGTACGTGTTACCATCTCTAGGGTCTGCGGAAGCGTTCGATGGAACCGTTTGGTATGAACCTGCGCCCACATTATTTGCAACTGAAGTCGAACACTCACCTCCTAGGCCACCCCCAGGCCCCCTGTCCCGCACCTGGAAGGAGGGGCCCAAAACCTGGCGCTCCCCCATCGAATCCGCCAGGTCCTCCTTCTCCAATTCCAGCCACCGTTGAATTTTTTCCGGATACATTAATATCGCCAAGAATGGTAATATCTCCCTGTGCCAACAGATAGACAGGAGTGTTCAATGCATTCCGATTAAATTTTAGCGTAGCCCCGTTAGAAATAGTGATGGTCGTATAATGAAATATACCATCTGGTGGCAGATCGACATTGGTTGTCACTGTAACATTCAATGCTCCATCGCTCCCATCACTCCCTGAATTAAAATTAGTAAATTGCCCATAGCTCAGGGGAACACTCATTCCTGGATCCGTCAGTTAAACGTGGGATTTCTGTGCGAATGCTTTGGAGGCAAAAGGTTGCAAAAAAACGCAGGCGCACCCGCTGGGTGCGTCGAGGCTTTTTTGTAATTCCTTTTGGCCCAAATGGTTCGTGCAGAAAACCGCGTTTATCGGATTGCTTACATCATATAAAGAAATATTGTGAGGACCATCCAACGTACTATTCGGACTTACCGCAGCCAAACCCAATCCTGAAGCATTCACCACCATATGTTTCCACCCGAACTGTGAAGTAGGTTGATACGTTACCAAAAAGGGTTGGACAGGACCATTAATGTCAATGGTGTTATACCCTGTACGATGTACTGCATAGGCTATGCCATTTCCCACAAACAAACGCATTCGCCCACTGCCTGAACTCGCTGTACCTGGCGAAGAAACCGATCTAACAATTTGCATAGACCCATTTTGATAGTTCACGACATGCAACGTTCCTAAGACAAGAACATAAAGGTAATCGCCGGAAAGGACCACGTCGTGGACATCATATATCAGAGGAAGTGTTTGAAGTATTTCACCACTGTCTAAATCAACTTCACACACTTTGCTATTAGGCCCATTTGCAATGCCCGCAAAAGCAATGCCTCCCGCTGCAGTAACAGCCCGTGCAGAACCTATAAAACTAACCTGACGAGAAATAAAAGCCACCGCGGGATCTGTGATGTCAATGACCGCTAGAGCATTTAAAAAGCCTCTAAACCCAAACATTCCATCTGACCGTGGACTATATAAATCATCGCGACCCGTTCTATCACATACCCGAACACCACGGCCTTGCGGAATCAAATGATGATTATAAGAAAAATCCCATCCATTTCCTACAACCGTGTTTGGACCCGTTTCGGAACGGTATTTTCGGGACCACACAAAGTCCATGCCCCGTCCTTTAATTTCCAAGTCCGTCACTTCTAGATACTGTTCGCCTGAAAACAAATAGACAGGATCAGTGTCTGAGCCGCCGTCACCGCCACCGCCGCCGCCACCGCATGGACCTTTGCAAGGAGGTGGAGGAGGGCCATCAGGACCTCCACCCCCGCCACCGCCACCGCCGGATGAGCCTCCTTGGGTTCCATGCCACCCCGAAGCCAAAATACCAACGCCCGGATCCGTGCAAGCCAGGGTTCCATCCGCTGTAATTGTCATGGGCCCCACTACTTCCCAGCGCCCAGCATCATGATTAAAACTCCACAACGCAGTCTTTGCCCCAGGTGGAAGAGGGTGGGTTGTTCCCGGTTCTGGTAAATTTGGAAAACACACAGGCGCAGGTTCATCAAAATTGGCCGCCCCATCCGTCTGCACTGTAATCACTAAAGGGAAATCCAGTCCATCAGGAAGTTGCCCCGGCAATCGATCAGGAGGGACAGGCGCAATGCCGACCTGGCTTCCAAATGCTCCGTCATCATATTGCAAAGAGCCAGGAGGAACGGTTATCTGTACGCCCGCCCATGCAGGATTACTTGCGGTTACAGCATCGGGAAACGAAACAACCGTTGCGTTTGATTGACTCACCTCTTGCAATGTGCTAGTTGCCACAAGAGGCAAATAAAAATTACCGACATTGACATCTTGGGTCGCTACGGACGTTAATGTTTTCCCTACATTCGGATAATAACCAGCCGAATTATTGCTGGCCGTTACCCCATTAATATGAACAAAAAAACGACCGACCGGTGTATGCGTAAGCCGAAAATCGCCCAAGTTATCTGTGACCGCAAAAACATTTGATTCGAGCCCATCAACCGTTACCGTAACCCCTTCCAGCGGATTGTTGACCCATTGATTGGTCCCAGCCACTTGGATCTGTTCAGAGGCAAATACACGACCACACACAATCGTGTTAGAAACAATCGTTAGACTCAAGGTATCAAACTCAATTTCCGTTATCCCGCCGGTTGCCCCATCGGCATCGGCATCAATGCCACGGCCAAAAACATCACTAAGCGTATCTCCGGCCACGGTCACACGTATGCGGGAGCTCAGAGGTAACGGGTCATCGTAAAATAAGGTCGCACTGGTTCGGCTGGATGCAACATGAATACGGCCCGTGAGGGTCTGCCCTCCAAAATCAGCATGAAATATCGTTCCGTCAATTACCGCGTTACTCGCTAAGGGATTTGGGAAGTAAATCACGGTTTCTCGGGTTACGGCAATGCCGCCCTCTCCATCGGCCGGGGAACTATGAACTGTAGTCAAAGGCGTATATACATTCGGGTCGCCCCCGCGCTGATATTCGAACAGGTTGGAAAGTTCATCCGCGTCAAAATCTAAAAGCGCGTCGTTGGTGTTGAACGGATCTAAAGGCGGGGTGCGCAATTCGTAAACGTCGTCAATTCCATCGGTGTCGGTACCAAGTGGATTGGTAATCCCTACACACAATACACAATAAAAGCTAAGCTGATTACTCTGAACACCTTGCAACTGCCCACTGTTCTCTTGACCCAGGGCCATATCAATGGGGGTTGTAACATTGGTGACAACTTGTCCATGACAAAGAATGTAGTAGGCGTTTGTATCTGATTCATGAACGACTTGTTGGTTGGGAAAATCGAATTGAGTAATCTCAAAACCGTGGACTTCTGTAAGGAATACAGAAAGAAACATTCCAAATAAAAAAAGAAAATGTAGCTTACATTTCACCTGAATCCGTCAGATAAAATCTGACGATTTTTCATTACCTGTTGGGCTAAAGCGGGGAGCATACCCGTATTCAAACAAACAACCCCACCCCAACAGGTGTGTATATGAAACAATATAAAATAAAGACTGGCAAGGGCGAACTCAACAGCACAAGCGGAAATCATCTTTGCGGCCTGCTGCTTGAGGATCATGCTCAACGGATTCTTCCCTCCAATTTTCAACCACGCCGCTCCGATGCGATCTCTGATCGGGAGATCCTCTTTACCCAGATCGGCTTACTTTGCAACGGTCGAACCGATTTCAATGATATCGACCTGTACCGGGGTGATGAGATTTTTATGAATGCCTTTGGACTTAAAAAGGGGAGTTAAAAAGGTAGCCTCTGAGCCGGTGTTCCGACGTCGTTTCGACGACCTGCCCCCACCCAGAACCCATGTGGGGCTACGCAAACTCAACACCGAACTTCTTTCCTCGGGCCCCTTTGGCTAGGTAGATGTCGAAGGGCTTGATCTTGTTCCCGTCGATATCGATGTGAGCCCTTTGGATCACTCAGGCTCTTCGAAAGAAGGCGTTTCCTACACCTAGAAGGGCCATGATGTTACGCCCCGATATTTGCCTATGTGGGCACTCAAGGCCACATGCTTGAGTGCGAACTTCGACCCGGTAAACAACATTGTCAGTCGGGAACGACCGCCTTTGTTGCCCGCAGCGTTGAAACGCTCCAAACCCTGGGCCTGGGTGGAAAATGTTTGCTTCGGCTTGATAGTGGCAACGCTGCGGCCGATAACTTCGACGCTTTTGGAGATCATTATTTTATCGTAAAGCGAAATCCTCGCCGCGAATGTCCTGAACAAATGCTGGCCCTTGCACGCCGAGTTGGAGACAAACAAGACAGTCGTGAAGGCAAGAACGTTTACACAGGCTTTTTCGATCATTTCCATCCCGGTGATGACCAAAACCGCCCTTGTGTCCCGGTGGCCTTCGAAGTGATTGAACGCACCATCGATATCGATGGTCAGAAACTTCTAGTTCCTAAACTTGAGGTGAACACCTGGTGGACGGACCTCTCTTGTCGTGCCAAGACGGTGCTAGATCTCTATCATGGACATGGCCCCAGCGAGCAGTACCACAGTGAACTCAAAAGCGATCTTGATGTTGAGCGATTGCCTTCGGGGAGACTCTGTGCCAATAAGATTATTCTGTTATGCGCCATGGTGGCCTTCAGCCTATTGCGCGGTCTTGGCCAAGAGGTCATCAAACGGGCTGGGCTTGCCCCGCAGAAAATCAACATCCCGCGCTGGCGAATCAAAACGGTTCTCAAAAATATCGTTTATTGCGCGGTTCGATTGGTCCGCCACGCCGGACGAATTGAACTTCGCTTTGGCAAGCGTTGTCGCTGGTTTGAAGTGATACAAGATATTGCCCATTCCTTCGCATAGCCCTCCGTGCACCTTTAACAATACTCTAAGGCGACTGCCCAAGGAGGCCTACGCCCCAAAATGATCAAATCAGAGTGAATCTGACCTGTACGCTCAAAAAATTCATCAGGGTGATACTTGCCGGTCCCAATCCGCCCAAAAGCGAGCATCTCAAGGAAAAAGTTTTCAACTTTTGAGCCCCAAAACACCTTCCGAAGCGATAGCTGACGGATTCAGGTTTTCAATCTTCAGTTTGACCCCATTTTACAGTTTAAAGATTCGCTTAAGTTTGGTGTAAAGAATCCTTTTCTCCAATAAGAAAACGAATTTACCATATTATGTCTTTTCGTCAAGAGTTTTTTAGGAAAAAGTGAGGGCAGGGAAAACAAGGGGATTTGAGGGCAAAATGCGAATGTTAGAAGAAGATTTTTAGCCTGCGAAACTCAAAGGTCCGCCGTGGTGGAATGTGAGCGACAGCCCCTTGGTCCACAGATCTAACACTCTCGCGCCGCAGAGCGTGTGCAAATATTTTAACCAACCAGCCATTAAGATATGATACCCAAAGGCCGTTTTCGTGAGAAACAATCCATTACCGCAGGCGCTAAGGCGGCATTGGAACGATTAAGCACATACAGATGAATTCCGGGGACCCCAGAATCAAGAAGTTCGTTGATCTGATCCGCGCACCATTTAATACCTACTTGCTGAGCGGCTTCGCCCTCTCCACCGACTTTTCTCATGTTAGCCGCTAATTTTTCAGGAAATAAAGCGCCGCACATGTTTGTAAACCGTTCAACTTGTTTCAGGGATATGGCGGGGAGGAGCCCGGGTATAATAGGGACATCAATACCTTTATTTCTGCAACGATCCACAAAGCTAAAATAAAGAGCATTATCAAAAAACAGTTGTGTTGTGATGAATGAAGCGCCTGCTTCAACTTTTTCTTTAAGGTGTCTAATATCTTCTTCCACGGACTCAGATTCGGGATGGGCTTCGGGATAGCCAGCAACACCACAACATACATCCGGATATCTGTTCTTGAGAAATAAAACAAGTTCAGAGGCATATTTAAATCCGTTTGGATGCATAACAAACGTTGACTCTCCACGGGGCGGATCCCCTCTAAGGGTCATGATATTTCTAAATCCGTGGTTGTAAATTTCGGCAGCAATGTTTCCAAGGGCTAAACGGCTTTCACCTACACACGTTAGATGCGGCATAATCGGGGGAAACCCTATGGTCTGTAACATCTCGCAAACCGTGAGGGTCCGTCTATGGGTAGACCCTCCCGCACCCCACGTACACGTTACAAAATTTGGATGTGTAACAAGAAGCTGTTGGGCCACCTTTTTTAATTGACCCATACCTTTTTCGTCTTTGGGTGGGAAGAATTCTAAAGAGAGCAGGGGATGCTCAGGATTCCGAATCAAATCTATGATAGGTATTTCAGGTCTATGCATAGCATGCATTTTCAGACTTAAAGATATGTCCTTACCGCTTTTTCTTCCGCGGTCACGAAAAAAAACGCGGCCCTTTTACAAGCCGCGATATAAGAAACGTTCACCAAATGTTTATTTACAGAACCGCATCTTTTGCCGCTTTAGCAATTCGGAATTTCAACACTTTTTTTGCGGAAATACGGATGGTTTCTCCTGTAACGGGATTGCGCCCCATCCGAGCTTTACGCTTTACAACAATAAGTTTGCCAAGTCCAGGAAGAGTAAATCCATCTTTAGCACCCTTGTAGGATAAAGCAACAAGCGCCTCAAGCGCCGCTTTAGCTTGCACTTTGGTGATGTCTGCGGATCCCGCAATGCTTTCAATGATCCTTGATTTTGTTAAAGGCTTTGCCATAACATATTCTCCTCGTGTTAATCATTTATGTTTTTAATGTATCCTTCTGGAATACAAAAAATTCTGGTTTAGAGTTTAGTAGTTTAGTAGTTTAGTAGTTTAGTAGTTTAGTAGTTTAGTAGTTTAGTAGTTTAGTAGTTTAGTAGTTTAGTAGTTTAGTAGTTTAGTAGTTTAGTAGTTTAGTAGTTTAGTAGTTTAGTAGTTTAGTAGTTTAGTAGTTTAGTAGTTTAGTAGTTTAGTAGTTTAGTAGTTTAGTAGTTTAGTAGTTTAGAATACTCAAGGCTTAGTAAAAAGCAATCTTATTTTAAAGTTTTTTGGGTTAAAAAGCGTACTGTTTATTCTTTGTCTTCGGTTGCATTGGGGCTCTCTATGTTGAGTGTAGTCTCTTCTTTTTTTGATCTTTTCTTTCGCTTCTTTTTAGCGCTCTTCTTTTTTTTCTTGGTCAATGTTTCTGCGGTAGGAGGTTGGGCGAGTTTACTATCTGACCATCCTCGAATCCATTTTGTGCGACGTAATTGGGTGGCTTGATGCAGTCGAGTGGTCTCGGCAGATACTTCTTCAGGGGTCATTAAAACATAGGGGGTAATCAAGACTAATAGTTCGGTACGTGCTTCTATGTCTGTGCTAGAACGAAACAGATTTCCTATAATGGGGATGTCACCTAAGATGGGCACTTTTGATTTACTTTCACGATCGCTGCTTTGAACTAACCCGCCCAAAATAATGGTTTCTCGATTGCCGACCGCTACGGAAGCAGAAAATTCACGCTTGGTAATGGTGGGCACTAAATTCCCATCAATTTCGACTTCACCCCCTACGGCATCCGCAGATTGAGTGATCTCCATAACGACAAAACGCTCTGGATTGATGCGCGGGGTAACGGTTAGGTTAATGCCAATACTTCGATATTCAAAAGAGGAGCGGATGGATCCGGCTGTTGTTGTGCTGGTTGTTGTTACAACAGGTCGTTCTTCGCCAACAACAATTTTGGCTTCGGTGTTATCCGCGGTAAGTATAACCGGCGTAGACAAAATCCGTGCATCCGAAGAGGTCGCAGCTAGTTGAATGATGGCATCGAGATTTAAATCAAACAATGTAGCATAATAGCTTAAGGAAGAGGGAAGGGGCGTGTTTCGGTCGACAGTACTCGCATCAATGAAAGCGGTGCCTGAGAAATTTTGGCCCCCTCCAAAAGCTGCAACCGGTTCACGAAGGGTGAGGCCGCCACCCGGCCCTGCAGTTTCTTCGTTGTATATTGTAAAGGCCCGCTGCAACCAATCGACCCCATATCTTAATTGATCATCAAGCAACACTTCAAGGATCACAACTTCAATGAGCACCTGGCCGAGCATGACGTCAAGTTGATCAATCACATCTTTGAGGGCCGCAATATCATCTTTTTGCCCCATTAACATGAGGGCGTTTGTACGTTTATCGGCTAGAATTTTTGTTAATGGAGAGAGTCGTCCAAACTTTGTGGCTTCTTCATTAACGGCCTGTTCAACACGTTGTTGGGTGCGGGTCCTTATAAAATCTACTAACGCTTGTCCTCGGTTATTTGGACTATTTCCATTTCCTGTCGTTTGATTGCTTGAATCAGCCCCCGTTGCCCCTGTATTTGCTTCGGAAGAAGCGGCACCAATAAACTCGTTTAAGATACCGGCAATTTCTTCGGCTTCTGCATATTCAAGAGCCAGGACACGGACAACAAAATTGGGGTCGGTAGGTCGATCTAAAACGGTAATGATCTGTTCGAAAAACGGAATATTAATGGGACGCGATATGATAAATAAAATACCTGTTCGGTCATCGGAAACAATTTTTACTTTCCCTTGAATAATACCGCGTTCAACTAATTCAGCGGCTGTTTGTGCTCTGGACTGTGCTGCGGCCGCTCGACGTGCACGGATCACGCCAGCGGGATTACGTGCAGGTTGTGTTGGCGTAGCAATACGCGGTTGTGATTGTTGCTGAGCCTGTGAATCTGCGATGATTTCGTTGAGTTTTGAGGCCACATCGCTCGGCTTGATATAGATAAGTTCAAAAATTTTGATCTCTTCTTTAATAGGGATAGGCTGATCAATATACTGAATAATGTCTATCATGCGTTGCAAATTTTGTTCTGTATCAGTGATCAGAAGACTGTTGGCCCTTTTCAAAGGCTGTATTTTCCCGTAGGTGTGCTTAAACTGTTCTAAGATCGGTTGTGCCTCAGGTATTTCTATAAATTTTAAATCTATAATCTGACTGACTAGTTTATCCGTTTCAGGAAAGGTTTCTTCGGGAAGAATACGATTGAATGACATGCCTTCTGTACGTGTGGTTGTGATTTGAACAACTTTAAGAAATTTTTCGCCCAGTGGAACAAACCCAACATTGTTCATAGCCAAAATACTTTCAATCGCTTGCAAGGCTTCTATAGGGGTAAGGCGTGTTCGGGCTCGTAAGGTGATGTTCGCATTAACGCCCGGAGATTTAATAATAGTTCTCCCTGTTAGATCCGAATAAAATTCAAGGACCTGATCGAGTGGCGCATTGCTAAATTTAACCGATACAAGCTTTTCGTCATCCGACTTTTTTAAAACGGGAACGACTTGTGCAGTGATAGAGCTGTTTAAAAGGAATAGGGTTGCGCACAGAGATATGAACCGTTTGGATCGTGAACGAATGTGTTGAGTCAATGTAAGCATATCTTTCCTTGTTTAATCTTTAGGGTTTTCCTCTGCATCTTTAGAAGAGTAACGACTATAGGCATAATCAACAACGAATTGCCCATTCAAACGATCCTGCTCTCTGCGTACAGGTTTTATGCTTAATTCGTTCATGTCAACCATAACACCTTGACTTTGTAACGCATAGAGAAAATCCACAGCAGATTTAAGGGACCCTTCCCATCTTGAGCGAATCGATGTTTCATAAATATCACCCACATTCTTTTCTTTAATCGGGGTATTGCTTTTAAGGGTAAGACCGTGTTTATCGGCAATGCGTTGAAGCTTTTTTAATAATTGAGGTGTTGCATCTTGGCCGAAAGGGTATCGCGGCATCTCCTCAATCAGTTTGTCGAGTCGAAGATAAAGTTCATCCTTTTGGGACAAGAGCTTTAGGGCAATGCGTTTTCTGTCCTCCAAAGCCTCTTTCTTTTGGGTCCTTTTACTCAGTTCTGCAACCATGGGTTCACCCCACCAGAAGGTACCTCCAAACAGAATCACAACAAATGCCGTCCAGCCCAAAATGGTTTCTCGGGAATTAAGGTTCATGGTGTCCCTGTCTCCGGAAAGGTGGCGACCAGCTTGTTAAATAGGGACATGTTTCGTCTTCGCTCTATTTTCCCAGGTTTGATTGTTTCAAACAAAGGAGACTGACCTACAACCTCAAAGAAATCATAGATAGGATTCACGGATTTAGATTGTCCAGACACGGTTACGTTTTTTCTTTTTTTGTAAGAAAAAGAGGTGAGGTCAACGCCTTTAGGTAAGAGAACGGTTATTTCGCGTAAGGCTTCTAATCCGGTTCGGCTCCGATCCGCGTATTGTTCGAGTTCTTCAACTTTCGTTCGCATTTTTTCTATGGGTTTCTCTAAATCTTCAACTTCAGAGGTCAACACGTCTAGTTGAGTAGACGTTACATGAGAGCTTACCACCAAGGTCGCTATTATAAGAAACCACAAAAAGATCAAAGCGGCTGCCGTCGATATAAAGCGCCGCTTGGCTTTTCGTTTTTTCTCCTGGAGTCCCCATTCAGGTAACGCTAAGTTGATAATCTCTTGATCGTTGCGAACGGCTCGTCGCGCGAGACCTTCGCTCAGCAAAGGAAGTTCCTCAAAACATCGAGTGGTGACCGGCAGATTACATTTTTTGTGTAAGGCATTGGCAAGCTCAGTGAGTACGTCTTCGGAATGCCATAGGGTTATTTGGGAGGCATAGACCCCTCCCCATTCCGATTCTAAGGATGTTAGGGTATAGTTGGTTTCTTCGACCATGTCATGGATATATTCATCGGGCAAAACATCAAGATGTTCTGCCAGTGTACGAAACACAAGGGGCTTCCCATTATGAGTAGCAACCAGCTGGGCGCCTGTCTTATCGAGAAACATATAGACGTGCGTTCCTTCGGAAACAATTTCCCCCGCTTCTTTAAGAAGTTCGAACCATCCAAGTACTTGAATGTCAATATGCGTTAGTGGAACTCCGGCTTCGATAAAAGGATCGCTAAGCGCTTCAATGTCACGCCGGTGGGCTGCGGTGATCAAAATATGGGAAGACGTTTCATCTTGGGTCAGTACTTCATACGAGACGATCATTTGTTCGACCGGAAAGGGAAAAAATTTATCGACTTGTAGCTCGACCATGCTTGCTAATTCATCGGCATCGGTCGTCGGGAAATTAACAATTCGGATCAGGGTCTTATCTGTATTTAATCCAAGACATATGCCGCTTTTAAGTTTCCCAAAAATAGATTTAAGCTTTTTGGCAATCGCAGAGGATTCAACGTCCTCTGCAGCGTCGGTCTCCAGAGGCTTTGTATGTTGGGTCACTACATTAAGTTGTCCCTTTCGTTTGCGAAGGGTGCTCCACTCAATTTGGGCACTATGTATAACGACGCCTGTTATATTATCTTTGGGCTGTTTCAACTATCTTTTCCGCACGGGTTCATGGCTGTCCTGCAAGGTACATCATATAGGAGATACCATCTTTTACGGCTATTCCCCATTTTCTAATATTCTTTGTTCCATGTTTTTTTTATTCAATCGGTTCTTCTCCTAGAGGAATGGCATTCGTTACAGGGAGCGCAACCGGAATTTCTATGGCTTGGGATAGTTTGACCGGCGGACCATACTTCTCAATAGGATCCATATAAAGGGTGATTTCAACTAAACTCGGAATGGTATTGGTATCTTCCCAATCTGTTTCCCAATCTTCACTTTCAGGGTCAAACGTTCTACATTCAATGCCTTTTACCTCTGAAGAAACAAACCAAGGATCTGTATCTTCATCGCCTAAGTCAGAAAAGTGAGAGAACGCTCTGACGGCAAAGCCCGGGTCACCCTTTTTGTTATCTTCGATGGAAATGACAATGCGATGCAATCCTCTTCCTAATTCAGAGTCAGGAGGCATAAAAGCAGGATGAGCCGTTACCCAACTGACTCTATCGCCCGGATAAGAACCCGCTGATCCCGATTCCAAATGAAACCCATACTTTCCTGGCGCCGTTTTAAAAAAAGCGGTAGAACGTAAAGCGGAAACGACTTGTTCCATCACATAGTCGCCATGACGCAATTCATTCAACAAGTCTGTTCCACGCTCCCACGCTTTGATCACTCCTGAAAAAGTGCTCCAAATAACTACAAACGAAATGGATAAAATGGATAATGCAATAAGCAACTCTAGCAATGTAAACCCGCTTCGAAATTTTATAGGAGAACCCTTCAAATTATGGAAAGAACTATAAATCATCGGATGGCGCATAGATATACATGATAACTTCCTCAGAAGCTCTTTTACCTTTTTCCGTCCAAAAAACCTGCTTGCTTAGCGAATATAAACCTTCCTCCTCTTCCCCAACCATCTTTATCTCTCGTTTCCACCGATAGTCGCTGTATGACCCACTAAACGTTCCTTCTTCGGAGCCCTCTTCGATTTCATCGCGTTGAAGGGGATGCTCCAGATCTATAAGGGCCAACAGATGGCGCGCATCTTCATAAAGACATGCAGTTTTAACCACGGCAATGCATCGTGAAGCAGATGCAATAAGGACAACAAGACCAATGCCAAGAATGACAACGGCCAACATAACCTCTATGAGGGTTAGTCCCTGTTGTTTGGGTTTGGAGATGTAAGCCTTTCTAGTCATATTCGACCTCTGCAGACCCTGAAATATGATCAATGTCAATGCGGATCGTATCACCCTTCTTATCCTCTATCCGTATCCTATACTTATCACACATCCCGCTTGGATAATAGTTGATCCAATAAAGCCCTTCTTCTTCTTGATCCTCCTTTTCACTGTTGACCTCTACCATGCGAACGCCCTTGGGTAATTGACGAGTCATTTCAGATACAACGGAAATAGAATTCTCTTCGGAGGGTCTTTGCAGCATGTCAAGATTCAGAAGTTGAATGCCTGCCGAACCATCGGACTCTAACGATACTAGCTCAACCCGCTGCACAACCGTATCATATAACAAGGCCGTTTGTTTTTGTTGTAATACAGATATACTTCGCGCATAACGATGAAGCATTGTAATGGTTCGCGCAGACGTTCGAAGTTTAGCCCCTTGATAAGATCGAGCAAATATAGGGATCGCAAGACCCGCTGCAATCATTGCAATCACGACAACCAATAAAACTTCGACAAGAGTAAATCCTTTTAGGGAATGGTGTTGTATTAATTTTTTCATTTTTTCTCTTATCCTAAGAGAGACATCCCCCCAACGGCCCATCCTTTCTTTCCACAGTACTTCTCTCCTAATTCTCCGGGGTATCCCAATTGGCAATATCATCACCGCTGGCCGAACCATCGGGACCCAAGGATTTTAGATCATACCCGTGGGAATTGTTTTGTCCGGGAAATTGATACACATAGCCGTTGCCCCACGGATCTTTCGGCGTTCCTTTATCAAGATAAGGCCCTTTCCAGTTTTTTGACCCTGAACTGGTAATGAGTCCTTGCAAAGAAGAGGGATACGCTCCGTTATCTAATTCATATAACCGAAGAGCCGTTCCAATACTTTCAATATCCGTTCTTGCTGCGGCCGTTCTTGCTTCTCGGACACGACCTCCCAGTCTGGGAATGGCTAAGGAAGCCAAGATGGCAATAATCACAACGACCAATAAAATTTCAATCAATGTGAATCCTTCATGGCCACGTTGAATAACAGACTTCTTTGTTTCGTTCATAGATATATCTCCTTTATGATGTTGGCTTCTTTAATTTGTATATTACCTGAATCCGTCGGATAAAATCTGATGAATTTTTATTATCTGTTGGGCTAAAGCGGGGAGCATACCCGTATTCAAACAAACAACCCCACCCCCAACAGGTGTGTATATGAAACAATATAAAATAAAGACTGGCAAGGGCGAACTCAACAGCACAAGCGGAAATCATCTTTGCGGCCTGCTGCTTGAGGGTCATGCTCAACGGATTCTTCCTTCCAATTTTTAACCACGCCACTCCGATGCGATCTCTGATCGGGAGATCCTCCTTACCCAGATCGGCTTACTTTGCAACGGTCGAACCGATTTCAATGATATCGACCTGTACCGGGGTGATGAGATTTTTATGAATGCCTTTGGACTTAAAAAGGGGAGTTAAAAAGGTAGCCTCTGAGCCGGTGTTCCGACGTCGTTTCGACGACCTGCCCCCAGCCAGAACCCATGTGGGGCTACGCAAACTCAACACCGAACTTCTTTCCTCGGGCCCCTTTGGCTAGGTAGATGTCGAAGGGCTTGATCTTGTTCCCGTCGATATCGATGTGAGCCCTTTGGATCACTCAGGCTCTTCGAAAGAAGGCGTTTCCTACACCTAGAAGGGCCATGATGGTTACGCCCCGATATTTGCCTATGTGGGCACTCAAGGCCACATGCTTGAGTGCGAACTTCGACCCGGTAAACAACATTGTCAGTCGGGAACGACCGCGTTTATTGCCCGCAGCGTTGAAACGCTCCAAACCCTGGGCCTGGGTGGAAAATGTTTGCTTCGGCTTGATAGTGGCAACGATGCGGCCGATAACTTCGACGCTTTTGGGGATCATTATCTTATCGTAAAGCGAAATCCTCACCGCGAATGTCCTGAACAAATGCTGGCCCTTGCACGCCGAATTGGAGACAAACAAGACAGTCATGAAGGCAAGAACGTTTACACAGGCTTTTTCGATCATTTCCATCCCGGTGGTGACCAAAACCGCCCTTGTGTCCCGGTGGCCTTCGAAGTGATTAAACGCACCATCGATATCGATGGTCAGAAACTTCTGGTTCCTAAACTTGAGGTGAACACCTGGTGGACGAACCTCTCTTGTCGTGCCAAGACGGTGCTAGATCTCTATCATGGACATGACCCCAGCGAGCAGTACCACAGTGAACTCAAAAGCGATCTTGATGTTGAGCGATTGCCTTCGGGGAGACTCTGTGCCAATAAGATTATTCTGTTATGCGCCATGGTGGCTCTTCAACCTATTGCGCGGTTCGATTGGTCCGCCACGCCGGACGAATTGAACTTCACTTTGGCAAGCGTTGTCGCTGGTTTGAAGTGATACAAGATATTGCCCATTCCTTCGCATAGCCCTCCGTGCACCTTTAACAATACTCTAAGGCGACTGCCCAAGGAGGCTTACGCCCCAAAATGGTCAAATCAGAGTGAATCTGACCTGTACGCTCAAAAAATTCATCAGGGTGATACTTGCCGGTCCCAATCCGCCCAAAAGCGAGCATCTCAAGGAAAAAGTTTTCAACTTTTGAGCCCCAAAACGCCTTCCGAAGCGATAGCTGACGGATTCAGGTATTAGACCATTTTAGGCCAAATATGTTCGCACAAAAGTCCCATTTAACCCAGATAAAGCTTATCTTGTAAGAATGGAAACAAATATAGAGAAAACTGATTGATGTAACAATAAATACAATCGGTGCATTATAATGCAAGAAGAATGAAGATGATTCCATAGTAGATTCCTAAAGCGGACACATCAGTAGATGAGGTTACAAAGGGGCCTGAAGCTACAGCCGGATCAATGTTTAATCGATCTAAGAAGATGGGAACAAAGGCTCCGTATAAGGCCGCAAAGGTCATGGCGCTAAACAAGGCGATGCCAACAGTAAACGCCAAATAAATGGGAGAAAAGGAAGTGGGGCTTTGAACGGTTACAGAAAAGTAATAATGCGCGGCGCATCCTGTAACGACTCCACAAAAAAGGCCCATAATAAGACCTGTAGTGATTTCTCGTTTGAGTACTTTGAATACCCGGTTTTTTTCTATGGTCCCTAACGCTAAACCTCGGACCACTAAGGTAGAGGATTGGATCCCTGTGTTCCCTCCCATAGCCATTACGATGGGAACAAAGTTTACTAAGAGAAGAATTTCTTTGAGGGGCATGGCGGTGAAACGGTTCATAATAAGAATGGTGATAGAACTTGTCACGAGGGTGATGAATAACCACGGCAGTCTAATTTTGCATGCTTTTAGAGGAGAACTAGAGATGAGCTCTGCGTCATCAGAACCAGCCAGGCGCAAAATATCTTCTGAGGCTTCTTCTTCGATAACGTCCATTACGTCATCGGCTGTAATCCGGCCTACGAGCTTTTCTTGTTCATTGGTGATAGGAAGGGCGGTTAGATCATACTTCGTCATGAGCTTTGCGACATCTTCTTGATCCATATCTGTTTTTGCAGAGATGAAATCGCGGTGAGTAATTTCATGCAGGGTGATGTTTCGATCTTTTATCTTGAGGAGTTCCCAGATACCGATAAACCCTGTTAATTTTTTTTCGGGATCAACGGTATAGGCGTAATAAAAGGGTTCGTCGTGTTCGGCTTCGGCAATATGATCAAAGCACTCTGTGACCGTCATATGTTCTGATAAAGAGACGATATCAGTGGTCATGATACCGCCGGCTGTATCTTCGTCGTATTTGAGGAGTGCACGTACGTCTTCTGATCCTTGTTCTTCCATTAAATCGAGAACTTGCTCGGATCGTTCATCGGATAGATCGGCAATGACATCTGCCGCATCGTCAGGAGACATGCCCTCAACAATTTTAGAGATTTCTGAATTGGTAAGGGCTTGTAGGACTTCTTCCTCTGCGCTGCCTTCAAGTTCCGCAAGCACATTGGGTTTTAAATTCTCTTCAATCAGAGCGAATAGATGCTCGCGGATATCGGAGTCGGCCTGACTGATCATCTCTGCAAGATCGGCAGGATGCTGCCCTATCATTACAGTAGAAACTTCATGCCAGCTTTTTTCATGGGCTAACTTGAAAACAAGATCTTTGAGAAGATCAATCTGAGGCATCTTCCTTCTCCTCAGAATTGTTGACTAGCTCTGCTTTTGCATCCCGGCTAATGATCGTTTCAAGTTTGTCGAGTAATGTCGGACGATTGTCCAAAGGGCCACCGGGATGGACCGCGCCACCTGAAACCACAAATTTCATGGCATCAGGGACCGTGATCGAGAGCGGTGTAATATCTGTACGAGAAGCGAGTATCATGAGTCCAGAAGTGGGGTTGGGGGTTGTAGGGATAAAGAGAGCCACCGATTCGTTTGTTCGGCCTGGTTGACTCATCTTTTCATGGAGTAATGAAGGGACTTCTGAGGTAATAAATGCAATGGAGTAAAGTCCTTTACGGGGATATTCGACCAGTACAACTTCTTTAAACATATTGTCGCGTTTGGCAATAATCGCTTCGCTGATATGTCTAACCTGAATATAAATTTTGTTAAAGATAGGGATACGTACGAGTATTTTTTCGCCAAAACTGTATATTTTCTTCCCGAAGAAACTTCGCACAAAAAAGCCAACCAAAAAGAGCAGCATCAGGACAACGATTAATGCCACTACACGCAGAAGGAGTTCATTGGCTGTATTTTCTAAAACTTGTTTTGGTATAAAAAAACCGGTGATTAACTGAAAAAACCAATTGGCAGTAAATATAGTGATACCAATCGGTGTAACCAACACGAGGCCAACCAGGATGTTGGTTCGAAGCGCTTTGTTAATTTTTGCAAACATGAACAAGATCCTCATTTATGAACGTTGATGCCAGCTTCAAGCTGTGCACACATTTGGACACTTTTTTAGCCGAGTACTAATAGCAGATAATAAAACCTAAATGCAACATGTGCGTTTGTCTAACTTTTTGCTTAAAGAACCCAAGCTGGCAGACTATTTTTTCTATAGTAAGACGCGCTAGACTTTGCCGCGTTGGGTTTTAAGATGATAGTCCTTTTATACTATCACGTATAAGCTGTGGTCCTCGATAAACCAACCCACTATATATTTGAACCAAGTGTGCGCCGACTTTTATCTTTTCTTTCGCATCTTGAGATGACATAATCCCCCCTACCCCAATAATAGAGATCTGCCCTTGCAAAACCTCGTATAAAGTTTGAACGATGTGTGTCGATTTTTCTTTCAAAGGCCGACCACTCATCCCCCCTTCCTCAGAAGAAAACTTGAACCCCTGAACACCATCTCTAGCTGTCGTCGTATTCGTCGCAATCACGCCATCCGCTCCTTTCATTAAAATCAACCTGGCGAAGTTTTCAACTTGATCTGCTGTCAAATCCGGCGCCATTTTAATAGCGATCGGCACATATTTCTGATATTGATCCGATAAAACTTTTTGTGCCTCTTTAAGTTCATCCAGTAAATGAGATAACGGCACGTCATCCTGCATATCCCGAAGTCCTGGCGTATTTGGAGAAGAGATGTTAATAGCAATATAATCCGCTACTGGATAAGCCGTTCGCATGCATATAAGATAATCCGTGACCGCTGCTGCTGCTGGTGTATCAATATTTTTCCCGATATTAACTCCAAGAACTCCTTTATAGGTACGTTCACGCAAACGGTTCACACATGCTTCAACCCCGTCGTTATTAAACCCCATTCGATTAATAATGGCGTCGGATTCAGGAATGCGAAAAAGGCGAGGTTTATCATGTCCTCGCTGAGGCTTAGGCGTCACGGTTCCTACTTCAATAAATCCAAACCCTAAAGATCCTAAAGCATCTATGCAGCGTCCGTCCTTATCCATCCCCGCGGCCAAGCCGACAGGGTTAGGAAATGTCAACCCCATCACTTGGCGAGGTTTATTTACATCTTTTACTTTCAAAAAGCTCGTCAAGCCCACACGATGCATGCCAGACAACATATTCAGTGACAGGGTATGCGCCTTTTCTGCATCTAGCTGAAATAAGATCTTTTTTATGAGTGGATAGATCATGTATTAATTCCTACTACCTCAAAGTTAACAAAGAATCGAAGAAATAATCCTAGTCTTTTCGACGCCATGCTTGAAGGCAACCTATATCTACTATTAACTGATATTTCCGTGTGGTGAGCAGTATTTGCCGAAACTCTTTTATGGGTCCTGCTAATGAATAGTTGTCTCCGACTTTAAGGACATTCTGAGGTACTTCCGTTTTTTTTGGAAAGAAAGCTGGCAGATATCCCAGGAGCAAATCGTCTATACCTCCCACGATTTGATAAGAAACTGAACTTCTTTTTGGGTTTCCGTCAATAATTCATTTCGGCGGATGCTCTTTATAATGATCGAGCGCTTTTGTACGCTCTTGTTTCGAGACCAGGCCCAAATGACAATGTAAAATGGGATAGGGCCTTGGCGCATTTAAGTGTAATAATATTTGATAATCATTGCCTGTGGCCAATACAATTTCACCGGGTTTATAAAAAGGGGCCATTTGTTTTTCCATATACTCGTACGGCGAAGGTACATGTGAAGATATACGAGTATTCCAAACTTCTAATTGTCTATAGCAGCTCGTCGTATACACGATGAGGAACAAAAGGATCATGGGCATCAGCCATCCAAGGAAAGGATAAAAACGCGGACGCCTAATCAGCCCCCATAAGCTGCAAGCGATGATCATGGGAGCCACTAAACCCGTTACGAGGTAGGCCCAACCCGTTTGTTCCCAGGTAATTCTTATTATTTCGCCGATTATATAAGCGAAGAGAAGAATAACAAGCCATGTATGCTTTTTAACACCAATAATCAGCCCTCCGAAAGTCCCCCCTAATAATGCGATTAGTTGCGTTCTTTGAAGGGTGTTAAAGCAAAGACGGATCGATTCGGGAAAGGATCGTGTCTGAAGAAAAAGTGTTCGGTATTCCAAAGGCCATTGAACGTTCTGTCTATACCATCCTTGAATATCATCAAAAGTGGCTATCCAACCGAGTAAACATCCTCCGATCAAACCGCCCCCGAAGCAAAGCAGCAAACTATTCCACATCAAATTCTTTATTCTTTGGGAGATGCTTTCGGATACCCATCGGCGCCCATTTAGGCGCCAACCCCCACATGTCCCCGCCAAAGCTGCTATCGACATAAAAATCGGTGCGGTTGCTAGGGATGGTTTGATAAAAAAACAGCAAGCAATCATCATACCCGCTACGATATAGCTATACTTTTTTTCTTTGAATAGAACAAAGAAAGTTATTAAGGCAAAGACAACCTCAAAATCTTCTGGACGAGTACGTCCACCCCACATAAAGGGTGAAAAGGTCACAATGATCTGAAGGGGTACCAGCATCAAAGCGGTAGATCTATTTATACATCGGGAAACCACGAGAAAAAGAATGCATGAACTACCGATAAGGGTCCACATGTGAGAAAAAGCCGCTGCTTGAATTGTTGGCCCCCATACCTGCACACTGGGAACAAGCAGCCAAGTCATCAGCAACCCTTTAGAGTCGTGAGAAACGGAAAAGCGATTGCCGGTTTCCAGGAAATTTTTCGCATGAAGAAGATAGATCGAAACATCAGGGGTCAGGTGCAAGAAATAACTGTTCACCAAGGATAACAGAGCGAAGGATAACAAAAAAATAAAGGGTATGGTCCAGATTAAATGGCGCCTGACCCGTATCTCTTTTTCCTCGTCTTTATGTATATCAATTGACTATGGCTTAATTTTGTTTAAAGGTTGAGTGATGAGTAACGATAAAAAAGATGAAGTGGACCCTTATCATACTTGCACCCTTTTAGCCAAGGGGGAAAGAAACTATCCGTCCTCTCCGGATCAAGCAAGACTGGAGGTTTTTGAAAACAAGTATGCGAGCCGAGACTATTCGATTACTTTTGATTGTCCTGAATTCACAGCCCTTTGCCCCATTACCGGCCAACCTGATTTGGGAAAGATAAGAATTGAGTACATGCCCGATCAAACCTGCATAGAAAGTAAGTCGCTAAAATTCTATTTGTTTTCCTTTAGAGATCATGGGACATTTCATGAAGAAATTGTAAATCGGATATTAGATGATTTAATCAAAGCCTGTAGCCCTCGTTACGCAACGGTTGTAGGTACATTTAATCCTCGTGGTGGCATTTCCATTTGCGTCAGAGCAAGTCACCCTGATCAGAAATCATAAGGCATAAACCATAAATCATGATCTGTTCAACCATAAGCCGATACGAATGATGGGCACGGATAGACGTCCCGAAGGAAAATTTTAAAGGCTAAAATGAAACTACGAGGTAAAACAGCCTTGATTACTGGAGGGGCCGTACGGATGGGTCGTAAACTATGTGAGTCTTTAGATGCGCTAGGTGTACACATTGCTATTCACTATTATCAGTCAGAAGGATCAGCCCAATCGCTTAAAAGAGTTCTAGATGGGAAGGCCGACATTATTCAGGGCGATTTAAATTCAGAATTGAATTGTGTGAGCCTTGTGAAAAAAGCCAGTGAGCTGTTTGGAACAGTAGATATTTTAATCAATAACGCAGCCGTTTTTCATAAAGATAAGCTCTCAAAGGTTACAGAAAAAAATCTACTTGAAGAAATATGGCCCAATTTATTTGCCCCTATTTTTCTCACGCGTGCGTTTGCAGAAGTTTGCGGTAGTGGAAAGATCATTAACATGCTTGATCGGCGTATTACTTCTTTGGATACTTCGTGTATTCCCTATGTGTTAAGCAAAAAATCGTTGGCAGAATTTACCCGATTAGCTGCGCTCGAATTGGCGCCGAATATAACGGTTAATGGTATAGCGCCCGGGGCTATTCTGCCACCGCCAGGCATCGATGGAAAGTCTCTGAAAGAATTAGCGGGGGCCAATCCTCTTGAACGACAATGTACAGAACAAGAAATAGCTGATACCCTTATTTATCTTCTGAAAAATGATGCCATAACAGGCCAAATTATCTATGTAGATGGAGGACAACGGTTTTTGGTTCAGGGTTCAGGGCTTGGGGTTCAAGGTTGAAGAGATTCAGAGAACCGCTTCTCAATAACCAAAAACTGCGATCCGAAATCCAATAACTAAAAAACCGAGAACGAGGAACCAAGAACTGAGAACCGAAATCCATATACGAGATTTAGCGTTGCGTTGTATTATAGGTATCAATCCTGAAGAACGATGCCATCAACAAGATGTAGTCATCAATGTTACGATGGAATGTGATGTTCCTGATGCCTGCATAACCGATCATATAGCCAACACCGTTAATTATAAGACGGTCAATAAAGAAATTATTAAAATGGTCGGAGAAAGCAATTTTAATCTCATTGAAACCCTTGCAGAGAAGATTGCCGCTATTTGTTTGGCCCATGAGAAAGTCTTCGGCGTGCAAGTGATGGTTGATAAACCAGGCGCCCTTCGTTTTGCCGATAGTGTAGCGGTTGAAATAACACGGAGCTGATTGGATGCGGGATGCTCGATTCTTTTTCCTTCACTCTTTATCTTCGATCATCTAGCATCAAGAATCCAGTTTTTCTTCAATCCTCCTAATGCCCAATAAGTTGAAGGAACTCGTTGCGGGTTGAAATGGAATCTCTAAAATTACCGAGCATGCTTGAGGTCAGCATTTTGGAGTTTTGCTTTTGGACTCCACGCATCATCATACATAGATGTTGAGCTTCCATGACAATGCCCACTCCTTCAGGTTTTAACGCCTCCATAATCATATCACCGATTTGATTGGTTAACCGTTCCTGGATTTGTAATCGTCGCGCAAAATGGTCGACGATACGTGCTAGTTTGCTGACCCCGAGCACTTTCCCATTTGGAATATAGCCAATATGGCAACGTCCAAAAAAAGGGAGCATATGATGTTCACATAAACTGTAGATTTCTACATCCTTAATGATAATCATATGGTTTGATTCTACTTCAAAAATAGCTGAGTTGATGACTGTATTGATGTCCTGCGTATAACCCTGTGTCAGGAATTTTAAGGATTCGGCTACACGTTTGGGTGTCTGATGGAGTCCTTCACGCTCGGGATTCTCCCCGAGTTGTTCTAATAATTTTTTAATTAAATTTTCCATCCAAAACTCCGCTACTCCAGCTCGCCTCATGTTACCATCTGCTGTAGATCATAAATCTTACAAAAGAACTAAGCGCATAAGAAAGTCTAGAATTATTTAATGACTAATAAAGCCCAAAAGCTACAATGAGCCAAGTTGAAAATTTTAGTGGATTGAAACTATTATCCTGGATCCGTCAGTTAAACGCGGTTTTCTGCACGAACCATTTGGGCCAAAAGGAATTATAAAAAAGCCTCGACGCACCCAGCGGGTGCGCCTGCGTTTTTTTGCAACCTTTTGCCTCCAAAGCATTCGCACAGAAATCCCACGTTTAACTGACGGATCCAGGTATTATGAAAAACAAGGTGCCAGCTATTACATTGATGTCCGATTTTGGTCTTCCGGATGGATATGTGGCGGCGATGAAAGGTGTTATTTACACAGAAGCATCCTCTACACTTGTCATTGATGCAACACATGGAATCTTGCCCCAGGACATTAAAGCCGGTTCCTGGGTATTAAATCAATATGCGCGGACCTATCCGCCAGGCACGATTCATGTAGCGGTCGTCGACCCTGGGGTCGGTTCGGATCGAAAAGCGATTCTTGCCGTTATTGACGAGTACTACTTTTTAGCTCCGGATAATGCTTTATTAACGTGGGTGCTTGAGTCGGCCAAAACGGTATCTCTCTATGCAATCCATCCCGAAATACATGCTCCAGGAGAAGTGTCTGCGACGTTTCATGGTAGAGATGTTTTTGCCTATGTCGCAGGCCTTTTGGCTAGCGGAAAAGCTTCTCCGGAAGATATTTCAAGCCCTGTTTCTGCGATTGTACAAGGTCCATGGACGATCGTTACATGTAAAGATTATCGTTTAACCGGAGAAATTGTTCATATAGATCATTTCGGGAATTTAATCGTCAATATAAGTAAAAATCATTTGGTAGCGTCAGGGTGGAAATCGTGGCGGATTCTTGTTGGGGACTATACGTTTGAAAAGTTATCCGCAACGTATTCGGGTGCTCCGGCTAATACATTAATCTCTCTGTGGGGATCATCGAACAAATTGGAGTTGGCCGTAACAGGAGGAGCCCACGACTATACAGGACTCGAAGTCGGAACATCGGTGGTAGCAGAAAAAACGGCATGAAAGGAAATAGCCATGAAAAGTAAAACATGTGTTAATGATCGTCTGGAATGGAAAGCGTTAGAAGAACATGCCAAGGATATTAAAAAGATTGATCTTGAAACGCTTTTTAAGGAGGCCCCGAATCGGAATGAAATGTTTTCAATCGAAGCCCACGATCTTTTTCTAGACTTTTCAAAAAACTTAATTAACAACGAAACATTGCGACTTCTACACGCCTTGACTCAAGCCTGCGAGCTGCGTCAAGCGATTGACGATATGTTTTCAGGTAAAAAGATCAATAAAACCGAGGATCGAGCTGTATTGCATACGGCTTTGAGAAATCAATCGGGCCGTACGGTTTTTGTTGATGGCAAGGACATCATGCCAGACGTTCAGCGTGTTTTAGAACAGATGAGCGAATTTTCCGCGAAGGTTCGCACGGGCACATGGTCAGGCTGCACAGGCAAACGATTACGCAACGTTGTAAACATTGGAATTGGCGGATCCGATTTAGGACCTGCCATGGCCTATGAAGCATTGAAACCGTATAGTGATCGTTCTTTAAATATTCAGTTTGTGTCTAATATTGATGGAACACATATAACGGAAACCCTGCGGACATTACACCCAGAAGAAACCTTATTTATTATATGTTCTAAAACGTTTACAACGCAGGAAACCCTTACCAATGCGAATACAGCTAAAAGATGGTGTCTTGAATCGTTGGCCCCTCATGAAGATGCGATTCGAAAACATTTTGTGGCTGTATCTACTAATACGGAAAAAGTAGAGGGATTTGGGATTGATACTAACAATATGTTTTCTTTTTGGGATTGGGTAGGCGGACGCTATTCTCTTTGTTCTGCGATTGGACTCGCGCTGATGATCGCGATTGGACCGGAGCATTATCGGTCGATGCTCAAAGGATTTCATCAGTTGGATCAACATTTTTCGGAAGCTCCTTTTGAGCAGAATATGCCGGTGATATTAGCTTTATTAGGGATCTGGTATGCCAATTTTTGGGGTGCGCAATCGCATGCAATCTTGCCGTATGATCAATATTTAAAATACTTCTCTACCTATTTCCAGCAAGGTGATATGGAAAGTAATGGAAAGTCCGTTGATCAACAAGGACGACGTGTCTCCTATCAAACCGGTCCAATTATTTGGGGTGAGCCAGGTACAAATGGACAACATGCCTTTTACCAACTACTCCATCAGGGAACCCCATGTATTCCTGTTGATTTTATCGGGTTTTGCAAATCCCAGAATCCGATAGGCGATCATCATGATAAATTAATGGCCAATTTATTTGCGCAATCAGAGGCTTTAGCATTCGGAAAGAAAAGAGAGGAACTCGTCGCCGAAAAGGTGCCGCCTCATCTGATTCCACACAGAACGTTTGAAGGAAACCGCCCTTCTAACACCTTGCTTGCCACAGAGCTAACCCCTTCTGTGTTGGGTCAACTGATTGCGCTGTACGAACACAAAATTTTTACACAAGGAATTCTTTGGGATATCTTTTCTTTTGATCAATGGGGGGTTGAATTAGGAAAAGTGCTCGCCAAGAAAATTCTTTTGGAATTACAGTGTTCAGAAGATCCTGTATTAACCCATGACGCTTCCACCAATCATTTGATTGCGCAATACAGGAAAGGGAGACAGCGTTGAACTCAGGAAAGTAGTCTCGATACAGTGCCTCCTCATTTTGACAGCCATAATAGGCGGATTCATCGCTTGTCAAACAAGAATTGAAAGACCATGCCACCTAACCCAGCTGCTAAAACCGAAGCCTGACGGATCCAAGGGCATAGCCAGGGTGAAGTCTCAACTCCAAAACTCTTGCACTCGCTGTCATGAAAAATGTCGGGATTAAGTGGGTGCCGTTAGCATATCCGATTGCCAGCGTTCCACGCAGGTTATAGTGGGTCATAATATCGGCAAATAGCCCCTTGATAGTTTTTCAAAAGGAGTTCGTCCCCATCTCTGCCCGCTATATAATTTGGCATCATGGGCACTTTCCCGCCGCCTCCAGGCGCATCAATCATATAAGTGGGCACAGCATATCCTGTCGTATGTCCATGCAGGCCCTGAATAATCTCAATCCCTTTTGAAACAGGCACCCGAAAATGTGAAGAGCCCACAATGGGATCACACTGATGAAGATAATACGGTTTTATTCGCAATCCAAGGAGACGATGCATTAAGCTTTTAATGGTGTCTATATTATCGTTAATGCCCGCTAGTAAAACCGTTTGACTGGCCCATAGGAATACCGGCATCCGCTAGTCGGGTACACGCTTGCTCCACTTCAGGCGTGCATTCTTCTGGATGAGTAAAATGTATGCTCATCCACAAAGGGCGATATTTTTTCAGCATCCGGACCAGGTTACGTGTAATTCGTTGCGGTAAAACAACAGGAACCTTTGTTCCGATACGCAAAAATTTTACGTGAGAGATGGCATGCAACCTCTGCAATAACCACTCTAATCGATCATCAGAAAAGATGAGTGGATCTCCTCCTGAGAGAAGGACGTCACGTATCTCAGTATGCTGGTGAATGTATTCAAGCGCCTTTTCCCAATCGGTTTTATCAGGCAAAGATTCTCCTGCCCCGACCATGCGCGATCGCGTACAATACCGACAATACGTGGCGCAAAAATCGGTTACCAGAAAAAGTATTTTGTCGGGATAGGTATGCACTAAACCCGGCAAAGGGCTATGATCTTCTTCTCCAAGAGGATCTAGCCGTTCACCCGAAGCATGGTCAAATTCAGTCTGGACAAGAATTTTTGTCCAACGCAATCCATGCAAATGGTTTTTTCTCTCCAGAAGACTCGCGTAATAAGGGGTAATCCATCCCTATGGGTAACTTTCCGTTAAGCCGCGTTATGGCCCTATGCTCATCTTCAGATAATTGGAAGATACGTTCTAACCCTCTAAGGTCTTGGATACGGTTGCGCAATTGCCAGCGCCAATCATTCCAGTCACACGCGGGTGTGTTCGAGTAAAATTGTTTTTTAAATTTGTCTGTCTGCGGGTTATCCATAGAAACACTAAGGGATTGGAACATGAGAATGTCAAACGGTTATCATAGGCTACTGTAACCCAAAATTTCGTATAGCCATGTGGGCTATTGTTTCACCAATACTGATCGATGCAGTAGCTGCTGGCGAAGGCGCATTCAACACATGTATCATACGGCTTTTTTCTAAGATCCGAAAGTCATCTATAAGCCTTCCCTCTGTATCCACGGCCTGTGCTCTTACCCCCGCCCCCTGTCTTTCTATATCATCTTCTGTCAATGTCGGGATCAAGGCCTGTAATGCATGAACGAAAGCACGTTTACTCAAAGAACGGTGAAACTCATCTAATCCCATGCGCCAATACTTTCGATTCATACGCCAGAACCCGCCATAGGACAACATCGATGCTGTATCTTTAAGGGAAAAACTGTTTCTTTGGTACCCTGCTCGCTTGAAAGCTAAGACGGCATTAGGCCCTGCTTCAATCCCCCCGTGAATCATCCGCGTAAAATGAACCCCTAAAAAAGGAAAACGAGGATCCGGTACAGGATAGATCAAATGACGAACAAGGTGCTCTTTGGCCTTCACCAACTTATAGTATTCACCTCGAAACGGTATAATATGTAACCTGGAATCTAATCCACATAACGCAGCAATTCGATCTGAATATAAACCGCCACAGTTAATGAGATGCTTTGCACACATTTCTTCCTGTCCATTTGATAGAATAAACAAGCCTTGCTGTTCCTGGATTTGATTGACCTGGAATCCGGTTTTTATAGTACCGCCAAGCGCTTGAAGTTCCTGCGAAAACCGTTCGGCAACTTCCCGAAAATCAACAATGCCGGTCTCGGGAATCCATAATCCTGCACAACCCGCCACATGCGGTTCGATATCTGTCAAGGCCTCACCCACAATCCTTTTGAGGCCTTTAAGACCATTGGCGATCCCTCTGCATTCTAACTCATCTAATGCCAGTATTTGTTCTGGAGAAGTGGCCACAACAATCTTTCCACACCGTTCATAGGCTATTTGATGCTCTGCACAAAATCGATACATAGCCTCGCGTCCTTGTGCACAATTTTTCGCCTTCAAAGAACCTGGCCGATAGTATAATCCTGAGTGGATAACCCCACTATTATGGGAGGTTTGGTGACAACCTAGCTGCGGCTCAGCTTCAAGGACAACCAGCGAAAGTGGATGACGTACAGAACGAGAAGCATGTTGCTGAAGAGCTTTTGCTGTGGCCAAGCCTAGGATTCCACCCCCTATAATCGCAATATCTTTATTTTTAATTGATTGCATCTGTTTATTAAATCTTAAAGAATGACTATTGCCAATGAGCATACTAGGCATACACTTTCTAGCAATGAAAACCAAAAATCAACACTTAGCAACAACACGTATTCTTGTCCAAGACGAGACAATACTGGATATGGACAATATCGACCATGGCTACCATTTGTCGAGTGGTATAGGCAAGCAACAGCTTGTGGAAAGATATCATGCCGTCATTGAAGAACAGGCTATTTTCTATCCTGTTGCTTATCGCTTCTCAAAGAAACTTGGACAAGGACGGCAAGGGGTTGTGTTCTCTGCATTAAGGCACGGAGCAAGAGAATGCATTACGAGCCATGCCGTTAAAATTTTTGATCCAAACATTTATTCAAATGCCAAAAAATATTGGACAGATATGGGCCGATTAGCCTACCAAGTTTCTCGGCTTCAATCCATTCGCAGTTCCAACCTTATTAGCCGAGATATTTACCTTGAAACCAACGGCATCGGATATTTACAAATGGAACTTGTCGAAGGCGTTGATTTCCAACATTTTTTAACACCAACACCCCTTGATCAAGCAAAGGAACAAAGCACGCCCCAGGAGTGGAATCATTTTACAGATTCTCTGTTTAATCTTCATGAAGGGAACATTGCTATTCAATCCGGTGTCGCTTTCTATATATTACGACAAGTTCTTGGTGGACTTGAACGATTACATTCTTTAGGATATATCCATAGTGACGTGAAACCCTCTAATGTCATGGTTGACCGACTCGGTTATGTAAAGCTGATAGACTTTGGCCGAGCGGTTCGAGCGAATGAGAAAGTTTCTATTCTGCTTGGTAACCCACTGTACATGGCTCCGGAAATTCATCGACGTCAGCCAGGTGTTATACAGTCAGATCTATATAGCGTCGGCTTGCTTGGGTTAGAACTGCTTTGTGGAGAAAAATGTGTTGACTCTAGCAACATGTCGATAGAAAAATTACTAGACTTTAACCTGGATCCGTCAGTTAAACGCGGTTTTCTGCACGAACCATTTGGGCCAAAAGGAATTACAAAAAGGCCTCGACGCACCCAGCGGGTGCGCCTGCGTTTTTTTTGCAACCTTTTGCCTCCAAAGCATTCGCACAGAAATCCCACGTTTAACTGACGGATCCAGGTTTAAATTAAAATTACCTGAAAAGTTACCTGAACTATTGCCTAAACATGTAAAAAAACATGAACATATCATATATATTTTGCGACGATTTTCGGATCCGAACCCTGAAGACCGGTATCCAAACGCCAAAGAAGCCAGTTCAGGAGATGATGGTTTAAAAATTGTCCACAAACAGCTAATGTTCATGGGCAAAGATACAGAGTACGGTCTAGAATTAGAAAATTATGTATCTAAAATTTCGACCCCTATGAATCCTCTTGAAGAACCCACTCAAGCCATGAGAAGATAGATTTTTCTCATAACATCAAAGCGTAAACAAACCGAGTAAAAAGGAGTTAAATTAAATATGAATGTATTACATATCTCAGCAGATCCTAGACCCGTAGAATCTTCTGTGCCTAAAGAAATCGCCGTTGCCTTTTTCAATAAACTAAGCGGAGCAGAATCTGATATTGAAATCACCCATGTAGATTTATATAAAGACCCACCTCCTTATATGTCCGAAGCCAGTTATCGCGGTCAATGGTACCCCGTTTTTATTGAAGGCTATCAAGCGACACGCGAAGAAGTGGCCGCTAATGTATATGGCCAAAAGCAAAGTGAATTGTTTAATCAAACAGATGCCCTTGTCATCGCAACCCCGATGTGGAATTTTTCAGTGCCCGCCATCCTAAAAGGCTGGATCGATTGTGTCCTTGCCCCAGGGTTAACCTACACCTTTGAAAAGACAGGTCCCCAACCTTTGCACCGTATTAAGAAAGTAGTTCTACTGGTTGCTTCCGATGACACCTTTAAAGAGGAAGATCCTCGAGATATTTTAACGGCTCAAATACGTGCTTCCTTAGAATATATTGAGATCGAAGACCTTTCTGTGGCCTGGGCAGACGGACAAAATCCCGTAATTTTTGGTGACTGCGAGCTTCGAAAATCGATGGCCATTGAGGCTGCAGAAGAACTTGCAGAAGAACTCGTTGAAATGGAATCGGTCACAAACTGATTCTACTGTAAAATGGCTCTATGAAGAAAAGACCTTTTCCTGAGTTCAACATTGGGACACCCTGGAGCTGAGGCGGGTCACGAGATCAGGTTGTAGAGTTGACGTTGCTCGCAATCCATCTGAAGAAGAATCCGCTGGTCTTCTGGATCGCCAGGATAGCGGAAGGTCATCTCATACATCGTCTGAGTCAGCTCGGCGGCCCGTTTGGCGCTTATCGGTATTTCCTTCTGTGTGAGGCGGCGTTCGAATTCTTTGTAGATCGTATAGGCAACCAAAGCCACAAGAACGTGTGCTTCGATCCGTCGACGTCGTCGATGGTACATCGGACTGATGCGCAGGTCCGTCTTCGAGATACGAAAGGCCCGCCCGATCTACCAAAGTTGTCTATAGTTCTTAATAATCTCTGATGGCGACAGGTCAGTGTTGGTGATGTAGTCCTTCAGGTTGTCCCACCCGCCGGCTTTAACGATCTTCGCTTCGTCCATTTCGACCATCACTTCACCGGTGAGTTTCAAGAATTGGTTGTAACCACGATTGTTGAGTTGCTCCTTTGTCATTCGTCTAAAAGCAACTTGTTTGCGAAGTCTCGCCAAGCCCCGTTTACGATTGTATTGGTCCTTCTTCGCTCGTTGGTCTGAGTAACTAATGATCAGGCGACGGTTCTGTTCGTGATCGATCACAACCGATTGACCATTGTTCAATTTGCTGCACCGAGTCAGTATTTTTTTCTGCATGGCGCTGGTCTCGTTGCGGATCCGAGCGGCAACGATGAACGGGTCCTTGGCCTGGTCGAGTGCGTCGAGATTGTCTTTGCGGAGCATGGCCGCATCAGCTACTACAACAGGCTTTCCAAAACGATACTGTTTCTAGATCTGCTTCAACACCGGCAGAAGCGTTTTGCCCTCGAAGGTGTTGCCTTCGAAAATATCATAGTCGAGCGGGTAGCTTTTGTCACCAACGAGTAGCCCGAGCACGATCTGCGGGTTCTGAAATTTGCCGTCTTTGGAAAACCCAATCTTCCGCAGATTGTCTTCGGCCTCGGAATACAGACTGGCCATGTCCTAGGAAACCACCGCGATGCGTTTGAGAACTTTGTTCCTATGACCGTAGGCAATCTCCTTCCCTAGTTTGGAATACCACTGGTTGAGTCGATCTAGAAAGCGGTAGAGATAGTCGATGGTTTTGAGCCTGCTTGTAGGGCACACCCGCCGCGCAACAATCATGTTACCAAAGAGCTGTTCAGGAATCATATTGAACCCAATGTCGTCGAAAAGCCGACCCAAAATCAGCTCAGGGCCCATTGTTCGAATCGAGGCGTTGCCGAGGTGCTTTACGAAGTCATCACACACTGCTCGATCATGCTGGTTCTTAGGGAACAGCAGATACTGACCACGCTGCCGGTCAATGAGAAGTTCTCTCCAACTCCACTAGGCGTTGTATCTCCTGGGGATCATGTGCTGACCCGAATGGCACTAACTTAAGCCCCTTTTGCATGATAAAAACCCTGAAAATACGGGATGAAAATGCCATAATGGCACATGCAAAAAACAACACCGATATTCCCAGGGTTTCACGTACATACACTACGTCGGAAACCCCGTTCAAAGCAACAGAAACTTGCCGATGAGGTAAGGATTCTCAAGCAAAAAAGGTTCACCCAACTTGGGGAAGCTTTTGGGGCTTTTATTCCCGAGTCCCTTCTCGCCCCGGCAGTGTCCGGTACCCACAGTCGTCGCCGGATCTTCAGCAAAAGCAATACGTCTTGGGCCTTCCTTGCTCAAGTGCTTAGCGACGATGGAAGCTGTCAAGAAATTGTTCAAAAACTTAAGGCTTATGCAGCACTACGTGGCCTACAGCTGCCTTCTTCAGCCACCTCTGCCTACTGCAAAGCCAGAAATAATTTAACGATAGAGGATCTCCAAGACGATTCATTCTCATGGGGTTGATTCGATAGAGAGCATGGGTGCTAGCGATAACTGGCGTGGTCATCGGATCGTGGTGGTTGACAGCACCGGTGTATCGATGCCAGATACAAAGCCCAATCAAGATCAATGGCCTCAACAACATCATCAGAAGCCAGGATGCGGGTTGCCTTCAGCACGAATAACGGCCTGTTTTTCTCTGCATACCGGAGCCCTGCTTAGTTACCGAACCAGCAACAAACATGTCAGCGAGATCATCCGTCTTCGACAACAAATCGATGCCTTTCGAAAGAGCGATATCCTGTTGGGAGATAAGGCCTTCTGTGGTTATCGCGATATATGCGAACGTTCAGAACGAGGCATTGATAGCATCATAAGTCTCTGTCGAAGACCTCCTGTTAAAGCCGTTAATGCGGTAAAGAATTTAGGAAAGGGTGATCTTCTTATTCGATGGGTTCGACCGTTAAAAGTAAGCGGTCTGAGTGCTGAAAATCTTCAAGCCCTTCCCCCTAGCTTGCTGCTACGCCAAGTTAAAATAACGATCAATCAGCCCGGCTTTCGATCTAAAGTGATCTATCTGGTCACCACATTATTAGATGCAGAAAAGTACCCTGCCAAAGATTTAGCCGATGTGTATTTTCGGCGTTGGGATGTTGAACTCTTTTTCCGTGATATAAAAACAACGCTGGGTATGGATATCTTACGATGCAAGAGCCCGGAAATGATCCGAAAAGAGATGGTGATGTATTTTATTGCCTACAACTGCATGCGCCGGATCATGTATGAGGCGGCTGAAGAGGCTGGTTTGCCCGTTCGGCAAATTAGCTTCAAAACTTCGCTTCAAGCCTTGCGCAGTTGGGAGCCGAATCTAAATCAAGCGAGAATGAGTCGGAAGGAACGTTTCGGTTTGATTTTTATGCTCTATGAAAGCATGACCCAAAGACCCTTGCGGCAACGCCCTGGCAGAAGTAAACCTCGAGCTGTAAAGAGACGACGAAAAAACTATCATTTGCTGACTAAACCAAGGCACGAAATGATTGTGCCTGCTTACAGAAATCGCCATTGGTTAAACAAAAGGAAATCATGCTTAAGTTAGTGCCATTCAGCCATAACCTAACACGATACTGCAACCACACTTAATAGACACAATCCCCCCTCCCTCTAGGAGCTAGGAGAGGGTTTTTGCCATTCTAATCGCTTTAACGTGGCGGAAGGGTGAGGGAAAAATAAATCTGAGAGACCATCCCAGAAAGTGTACGTTGAAGCGTATGTTGATCTTTGGGAAAGCGAGTTCCCTAAACGCGCCTTATCCTCATGCCATTCCGAGCCAGAGATCCTTGTCTATGTGTCTTGGGTGCCCAGCATAAACATCGCGATCCCAGCAGCAACCGAAGCGTTTAATGAATTAATTTTTCCGTGTTGATGAATACGTACCGTATAATCGGCATGATTTAGAATGAACTGGCCTACAGCCGTTGCTTCGCCCCCTATGACCAGCATGACTTTGTCTATTTTCTCTAATCTTAATGCATGGAAAGTCGTCGTCCCCTTCATGTCTAGAGCAACGATTTTGTACCCATGTTCTATCGTTTTTTTCACATAGTTATTGGCGGATGTTTCTTTTGCGATATCAAGGTGTTCGGTAGCGCCTGCTGAAACTTTTACAATAGAAGGATAAACCTCAGGGGTGCCTTTTAAGGGTAGCAACACGGTGTTATACCCAAAAACATCTGCGCAGCGGATCACGGCTCCCACGTTATGAGGATCTTCAATGTTATCCAGTAAAAGTAATCTTTCTCTTTCTAGCAATGGTTCAAAAGAGGCATAAACATAGGGACTTGTTTTTAAGACGACACCTTGATGTTCTTTGCTTTGGGCTAAATCAAACACACGCCCTTTTTCAACCCACTCCACAGGAACATTTTTCCGTTGCAAGAGGGTGTTGAGTTTTTTTAGACGCGGATGGTCCATAGCTTTTTTGTTTAAAAACGCTCCGTAAAGTTCTCTTCGTCCACTTCGAACCACTTCAAAGGCCGGATTAATTCCGTATATATATTCCCATCTTGGTTTACTCATAGACTCCTTTTTTCACTAAGCATATCCCAAGTCTCTAGCATGCTAATGATTTCGCTTATTTTATCATCACAGCGCTCAGATTTTAGTCGAGGAAATTTCCGGTTCTTCATCAGGTATTCATTCTCTTTTTTTATCATAAGCTTTTTGTCATAAACTTCAATGGTTTGGATCTGATGAGACGTAGCGGTAATCCTTAGAGACGCCAAGGTTAGAAGCCTCTCCACGGAGCGAGGTAGCGGGCCAAACCGATCGCGCATCTCTTTCCGAAGGGTCTCCACGTCTTTTTTGCGAGCGGCCGTAACCATCTTTCGGTAGATCCCAAGTCGTAGTGTTTCATCTTCAATATAGGGAAAAGGAATCGTAGCTGAGGACGCCTCATTATGCTGTTCAGCGGAAAGATCAATAAAGTCTAATTTTAATTCAACATCAATAATGGGCGGTGGATCTTCGCCTTTAAGCATGGCAATAGATCTTTGAAGAAATTGGCAATAGAGATCAAAGCCGACCGCGGCAATATGACCACTTTGTTCTCGACCCAAAATATTTCCTGCCCCACGTATTTCTAGGTCCCGCAAAGCAATTTTAAACCCAGCGCCTAATGAAGAATATTTTTGAATCGCCTGAATTCGTTTTCTTGCTGTGTCAAAAACAGGCCCGTGTTCGGGTAATAAAAAATAGGCATAGGCTTTGTGTTTATAACGACCCACACGACCGCGTAACTGGTACAGATCCGATAAGCCGAACCGATCCGCTCGATCGATCAAGATGGTGTTCACGTTTGGAATACCAACGCCACTTTCAATAAGGGTTGTACAGAGAAGAACATCGAAAGTGCCTTCTGCAAAGCGGGCCATAACGGATTCCAACATGCGGGCTTTCATTTGTCCATGAGCCACGGCAATACGAACTTCCGGGACTAATGTTTCAAGACGTTGACGAACTTTATGGATGGTCATGACCCGATTATAAAGGTAGAAAACTTGTCCGCCCCGACTCCGTTCATGGAGAATGGCTCGGCGTATGATATCGTCTTGGGCGGGTGTGACAATCGTCTCGATCGGAAGTCTTTCTTTAGGGGGTGTTTGAATGGTGCTCATGTTTTTAGCCCCAGTAAGACTCATGTATAAGGTGCGAGGGATGGGTGTTGCCGTCAGCGTTAAAACATCAGCCAATTGTCGCAACCCTTTTAAATGTTCCTTGTTGGCAACCCCAAACCGTTGTTCTTCATCGATGATAATAAGTCCTAAATCTTTGAAATGGACATCTGGCTGAATAAGGCGATGGGTTCCAATGATGATATCAATCTGTCCTTCTTTTAATTGGGCTATGATGGTGCGTTGTTCCGCAGGCGTACGAAAACGACTTAACATGTTTGTCCGAACGGGAAAGGCGGCTAATCGTTCAGAAAACGTAGCGTAATGTTGTTGTGCTAATACCGTTGTCGGAACCAGGATCGCCACCTGTTTTTGATCCATAACTGCTTTAAAAGCCGCGCGCAAGGCGACTTCCGTTTTTCCATATCCAACATCGCCACAGATCAATCGATCCATGGGGGATGGATGTTCCATATCTTGTTTTACTTCTTGAATTACACGTTCTTGGTCCTCCGTTTCTTGAAAAGGAAACGAGGATTCAAATTCATGTTGCCATGTTGTATCCTTTGCAAAAGCATGACCGGGTCGCAATTGACGGGTCGCTTGCGTTTCCACAAGATTAGAAGCCAAATCGTTTACGGCTTGTTGAGCGCTGGCTTTTTCACGCATCCAGCGTGTGTGCCCCAATGCATGCAACGCCGGTTGACTTTTCCCTACACTAACATAGCGACTTAAGAGATGGACTTGCGAAACCGGGACATAGAGTTTTGCTTGATTCGCATATTCAATGGCTAACACTTCTTGGGCCTGTCCTTGAAACCGAATTTCGTACATTCCCAGATATTTACCAATCCCATGATCTATATGGACAACCCGTTGACCGGGTTGAATCTCAGACCAATCCATTAATGCTGTCTGTGGATTTCGCCCCTTCTTCTTTTTTTTTCGCGGACCGATTTGGTTTTTTTGTCCCCAGGTTCGTTCACTATAAATATCGCTTTGAGCAATGACCATCAGCGGTGTTTTAACACTTCGGAACCCTTCTGATAAATAGCCTACATGTCGATGCAGTTTCCGTGCATTTCTTTTGTTCGTGATATAGCTCTCTGTGAACCGATCCCGAAACCCTTCTGAATTGAAAAACAGGTGAATGGGTTCATTGTCTTGCGAATGTTTTATTAATTTTTGAACAAATTTTTTTCGTTCCGTTTCAACGAAATCGGGCTGAAACAGATTGTTTTGCATCGCCAGAAGTCCTTTACAGGGTTTCAGCCCCAGGTCCATACACGGGTTGGAAAGATCAGCCGTCATTGAGATCTGTTTATAGGCGTTAGAGAGGTCTTTTAAGGTTGATAACGAGACAAATCGGTCAACCGGGCCTCTTTCCCGTATGGTTTTTTCGTAAGCCTGAGCCTGTTCATGAATGCGCTCTGAGTCTACCCAGATACAAAGTGTGTCCACGGGTAGAGAATCGACTAAATGGGCGCCTTCTTTGTTGTCTGTTGAATTATCGCATCCCTCAAACGTAGGAGGAATCGTGATCGAAGAAAGCCGTTGAATTGATAATTGGGTTGCGGGGTCAAAAGTGCGTATCGAATCAACGGTGGCCCCAAAAAACTCAATACGGATAGGCCATAGTTCGGTAAGCGGCCAGATGTCAACAATTCCCCCGCGTAGCGAGACCTGACCTTTTTTGTTAACCTCCGTTTCAAATACATACCCCAAACCCTCAAGCTCAGAAATGAACCCCTCTAAGGCCTTTTCTGTAGTAAGCTCAAGGAAAAGACACTGGCGTTGTAATGCTTGAGGGGGTGGTGTTTTCAACATAAGCGCCTGGACACAGGTTGCCACAATAGAGGGCCGAGATGGATCTAAAAAGTGGAACAGAGTCTTGAACCGTTCGCCTTGGATATCAAGATCACGGCCGGATTCATCTCCAGATAGTGTTTCAAGAGCGGGATAAAGGAGCAACCGATCTTCACGCCCAAACGATAACGTGCAGAGATTAAGATATAAACGTTCAAGAGATTGGGGGCGATTGGTAATCCAAATCGCCGGCCTTTGAAATGTATTCAAAAATTCCCAGGCCAAATAAGCGGATGCGGAACTTGGCATCATTTGGACGAAGGTTTCTTGCTGACCGCGAAAGAATGTAGACTGAGTTTCAGGGTCGACGAGTAAGGCCGGAAATCGAGGAGTCATGTTAGAAAGATTTGCGAAGGTGCGAGGACAAAATGTTTAGTTCTTCACGATATTTCGCAACGGTTCTTCGGGCAATTTTTGTGCCCTGTTCTTTTAATTTTTCTACAATAGCCTGATCAGAGAGGGGACGCGTGGAATCCTCCTGAGTAACCAGTTTGGCCATCGCTTCTTTGACCGTTTGATTAGAGATAAGCTGTCCATCTTCGTTTTTGTAGCCGGGTGTAAAAAAGTACTTCATTTCAAAAACACCACGGGGTGTCTGCATATATTTTTGGGCTGCAGCACGACTGATTGTTGTCTCATGAAGCCCCACTTTTTCGGCTACTTCACTCATGGTTAATGGTTTTAAATGGGAAACGCCATGTTCAAAAAAATCATGCTGAACACGTACTAATTCATTGGCAATTTTAAGGATGGTGTCTTGACGCTGGTTAATGCTGTTCATTAAGAACATTCCCGATCGGATTTTTTCCTGTATATACTTTTTTACGTCGCGTTTGGTAGACGGTTCTTCCATTAAAAAGCGGTACTTTCTGCTAATCCGCAACCGCGGCAATTGTTCATCATGGAGCATCACGATATACGTGTCGTCGACTTTTTGTACAATGACTTCTGGAAGGATAGATGGTATAGACCGTTCGGCACTGAAAAGCCTTCCGGGTTTGGGTTCAAGGGTCGCAATAAAGCGCGCTTCTGTTTGAACCTTTTCCACAGAAATGTTCATAGCTTTAGCGATATGAGGATATTTTTTGCTGCCCAGTTCACGGAGATAGTGTCTAACAATGCGATCGGATAAGGAGTCGGTTTTTCCTAACCGTTCTAATTGGAGCAGCAAACATTCCTGTAAATCCCGAGATCCTACACCTATAGGATCGAATTCTTGGATTGTCTGGAGTATGCTTTCAATATGGTCTATATCATATCCGCTGATCTCCGCGAGTTCGCCAGGTGTAACAACCAGATACCCGTCATCATTAATACCTCCAATAAGTGTCTCAGCGATTTGTCGATCATCACCCTCCAGGTCAGATAAGGCTAATTGGTCTAACAAATGTTCTTGTAAAGACTTCTCGCATGACAAAGATTCTAACAGGAAATTTCTTTTACGTTCACGATCCTTGGCATCAGGCTGAAAAGATTGCTGTTGCTTAAAATATTCGCGCCATTCTTCATCGAGGTGAGCGAGCACTTCGAATGTTTCTTTAAATTCAAGTTCTTCAACATGTTCTTCTTTCTCTTCCTGGTTTTCAGGCTCTACTTCTACGGGATCATTTTCAACGAGTTTTTCTTCTAGGGTCGGATTCGTTTCCAATTCTTGTTGAATCATGCTGCGAAGCTCTAACAAAGGAGCTTGTAACATTTCCAATGATTGACGCAACTGAGGCGCTAACACCGTTTGTAAATGCTGTTGCTGACTCTGTGCTAGTGATAGCTCTACCATAACAATGTTTTTGTTTTTCGTCCTTATTTAGGACAAGGTCAGTATATTCTACAAAAAGGAGACAGCCAATCATCAATAACAGGTTATTTAACAATGTCATTACAGGTATGTGTTTTAGGAAGCGGTAGCTCGGGTAACTGTACGTATGTTGCGAGTCCGTCAACGGCTATACTCGTTGATGTGGGACTCAGCGGGAAAGAAACCGAAAAGCGGTTGGGCAAAATTAACGCAGAGATCAGTGTCATTAAAGGTATTTGCATAAGCCATGAGCATAATGACCATATTCTGGGTCTTCGCGTTTTTCATCGCAGGCACCATATTCCTCTCTATGCAAATCGGGGGACGATTGATGCAGTCATGAGAGACCCTAAACAGAGTAAACTCGAGTGGAATGTTTTTTCTACCGGCTCTTCTTTTACCATTGGAGATATACACATTGACCCTTTTTCTGTTCCTCACGATGCCTATGACCCCGTTGGTTTTATTGTCGGAACTCAGGACGCTAAAGTCGGTATTGTGACGGATATGGGCGCTGTGACCCATTTGATTCGTGAACGGTTGCGCCAGTGTCAGGCGATTGTCATTGAAGCGAATTATGATGAAAATCTACTGAAAGATGTGCAGCGACCCTGGCATCTCAAACAGCGCATTCGCGGCCGCCAAGGACATTTGTCCAATGAACTGGCAGCTGAAGTTGTTGCGGATATAGCCAGTCCACATTTGCGACAAGTTTTCCTGGCTCATTTAAGCGAAGAATGTAATCGTCAGGATTTGGCCTTGAAGATAACAGAGAACAGGTTGATACATTCTGGGCATACACATGTAAAGGTTAAACTTTCATACCCAGATCGAATTAGTGAAATGTGGAGCTATCATTAATTGGGTTGCGGTTTTCTCGAACTAGGATATAGTCTCTGAACGTAACTCTTAACGCTTTGATTTTTAGGAGATTTTATGAGCTTTTGGGGTAAATTTGGGTGGTGGTCCTCTAAACACCGTAGAAATGGGGCGGCTAAACGTATCTATATTGTCGATACAAAACATTGGATGAGTTCTAACGGGAGCAAAAAAAGTCCAACCCCTCGGAACCAGATAGATTATTTGCGTGATTTAGCCCGTTTTGTGCGTAAGGAAAAACTTGAATGTTTTTCTGTGTTAGAAGGTCAACCATTAAGAAAAGTAAGTGATGGCGGCGATTTTAATGGGGTGACGGTGTATTATGCAAAACAGGGAACCATGTTTTCTGAGGTCATCATGAAGCTTCTTAAAAAACATATATCCAAATATGAGGTGACGGTGATTACAACGGACATCAAGCTTGAAAAACAGGTGTGGGATTGTGGGGGACAAACATTTCGCTCCTCAACATTTGGAAAAGCCTTAGATAGCATGGCCGGTGTTAATAACGATCGAAATAAACGTCTTCCTAGAAATCGTGGAGGTCGAAGACCTGTTTTGACGGCAAAACCGCGCCAGGAACAAAAATTTCAAAAGCCTCAAGACTCAGTAAGCGAACTTATTGACATCGTCTAGTAAAAAAAATGGAAGTTTCAGCCTTTCGACAAAAAGTATTTAACGCTACTCAGGAAATTCCGCAGGGGAAAGTTACAACCTATAAGTTATTAGCAGCCGCGATCGATTGTGATTCGAGTCAGGCCGTTGGACAGGCTTTAAAGCACAACCCCTTTGCGCCATCCGTTCCTTGTCATCGCGTTGTCCGCACGGATTTATCACTTGGCGGATTTGCAGGCAAAACGGAAGGCCCAGAAATCAAGAAAAAGAAAAATTTATTATTAAAAGAAGGAATTCGTTTTTGCGATAACCGTTTTGTGGATCCGTCACACCTGTTTACATTCGACCCAGATGATGCTGTTTAGGAAGATGGAACGTGTAAAGCTTTGAAAATGAAACATCCTGCATCTCAGATGTTGGTTGATATACCTGTGGCGGAAGTATCAAGTATCCCGTAGAATTTATGTCTGTTAAACGCGCTAGTTTAGGTCGAGGTCTCGGGGCTCTTATCAAAGAGGTTCCTGTCCAGGAAGGAACCAAAGAGGTTTCAGAAGGGGTTCTCCGCATACCTCTAGTAAAGATCCAAAAGAATCCATGGCAACCCCGAAAGAACTTTGTTGCTGAGCCTCTCAACGATTTAATCCAGTCCATCCGCAAACACGGGGTTCTTCAACCTTTATTGGTTAGAAAAACAGGCAATACATTTAAACTTATTGCTGGTGAACGCCGATTTCGCGCCGCCCAAGAAGCCGCGCTAAAAGAGATCCCAGTGATTATCATGGACGTCTCTGATCACCAAGCCCTTGAGCTGGCTCTCATCGAAAACTTGCAACGCGAAGACCTTGACTTAATTGAAGAAGCCGAGGGCTATAAAGCGCTCTTGGACACGTTTGATATGACCCAAGAACGGGTTGCAGAACGGGTGGGCAAAGGCCGGGCAACCATTGCCAATGCCCTTCGTTTGTTAGCGCTTCCCGATGCTGTCGGAAAGTTGCTTGCAGAAGGAAAAATCTCTGGAGGTCATGCCAAGGTCCTTTTATCCTTAGAAATTCCCGCTGAACAGGAGTTGCTTGCTTCAAGAATCGTTCGAGAAAGTCTGTCGGTTCGCGTGCTTGAAAAGATAGTGGCCGCGCTAAAGCGGCCTGCAAAAAAATCTCGAGCCCAACGAGCCGATATTCCCAATAGTCATATTCAGTATTTATCGGAGAGACTTCACCAACATTTAGGGACCAGCGTCCGTATTGCTTCCTGCAAGACCTTGGCAAACGGGAAAAAAACTCGAGGATCCATTGAAATCGATTATTACTCATCCGAAGACCTTGGTCGTCTCGTCACGTTATTAGGTTTAAACGAAGAAATATAGCAGGTTTTTTTGTGTTGTTCTCCGTACTCTGCAGTCAAAAGAACTTCTTATTTTGTTCCTTTCTACTTGTGAATACCAAAGCCCGAAATCTTGCACGTTCTGCCCCAGCGGATTCGCCTATGGTAGAAGCGATATCAGGTCAGACTTCCTGATCTCGCCTGAGCTAGAGTGCTTCACGATTGAGGTGTCGCGATGTAGCACGAAGAAAACCAGCCGATTACCTCGTCGGGAGAAACCTCTTCGAACGCTTGTGTGAGCGCTTCAGATAGTTCCTGCTGACTACGGGCTGCAAGGCTGCCCAACCGATTCTTTATCTTGCCCCACGTTTTTTCAATGGGGTTGGAATCGGGGCTGTAGGGTGGAAGGAATCTTACATGGGCCCCACATGACTCAATGAGTTCAATGACCTTGGGATTGTGATGGACGCAAAGATTGTCCATGATGACGATGTCTTCAGGTGAAAGAGTCGGGAGAAAAACCCGGCGAATATATTCTCCAAAAACAGCCGTCTCTGTCGCCCCCTCCCCCTCCATGGCCGCTGTTGTTCCGTCCAGGCGGACCGAAGAAATCAAGGTGGTGGTACACCAATGTCCATGAGACGTTTTGGCAAAAAACCTGTTCCCGCCCAACGCCCGGCCCCGCAGACGAGTCATATTCGTTTTCGCCCCGGATTCATCAATAAAGGCAAGGCGACTTGAATCAAGTTTGGCCACCTCTTGGATCCACTGCTTTCTCAAGAGATTTACATCCGCCCGGTCTTGCTCGCTGGCGTGAAGCGTTTCTTTTATACCGGCAGCCCAACCGATTCAACGCCCGCTGTACGGCCATGATCGACCCCTTCACGCCGCTCATGTTCTTGAGTTCTTCAAGCGTTGCATCGGGATGTTTGCCCACCAGTTGAGCCAACGCCTTGAGCTGCTTTCCGCTGTAGAGGGCCTGACGATGCCCACGCGGTCGGGGGGAGCGGTCTGTCCGGTTTCGTTGAAACGAGAGAGCCCACGCTGAAACGTTCTAAGATCTACACGATAAGAAGATGCGATATCGGCCTGGGAACCTTTGCCCATTTTGTAGGCATCTATCGCACGCCGCCGGATTTCTGCTGTTGCTATACTCATGTCATGGAGTATAGATCTTCTAAAGAGGCATCTCAATCGTTAAATGCTCTAAAACGTGCCAACTTGTCTGGCTCCGAGAGGTTCGGATGGTATCAGGATTGAACTCGGGAAATATACGCGCAACATATCTTTATTCAGGTTGTCGTTTGTTTTCCTTTCTTTTTGTTGGGTAACGTAGAAGAGAAAATTACAACCAGCTATTTTTTTCAACTCAAAGACCTACTTCCATGAAAAGACAAGAAAAACCTAAAAACGGACATTGACCTGGATCCGTCAGTTAAACGCGGATTTCTGCACGAACCATTTGGGCCAAAAGGAATTACAAAAAAGCCTCGACGCACCCAGCGGGTGCGCCTGCGTTTTTTTGCAACCTTTTGCCTCCAAAGCATTCGCACAGAAATCCCAAGTTTAACTGACGGATCCAGGATTGAAGCTCAGATCAGCCGCTGAATAATAAACCCAATCCTCATTCGAACTGGACATAGCTTGGTCTTGATATTGCCACTCGGGCGATCCTTGCCCCCAACGATCTCTCTCTAAGTCCGAACGAATGCCTAGCCACAAAAGAATCGAAACAACCACGGCAAAGAACCCAATTAAGACAGGTTTAGAATAGTCGTCGCTAGATGGACTACTGGTAGCTACAACGGTATTATTTGCACTCGCGGCCGTTTTACGCATAACACGTAGATATGGGCAGAGCACACGCAAGCATTAGCAGAATCAATGTAAACCTAAATCTGGCCGTTACTCTTTTTTCATATCACTAACATCCCCGACTTCTGACCTCTGATTTCTCACTTCTATCCGTTCAAAACGCCCCAAAAAAGATGCTTGTAAAGGTCGTAATCGGAGCAGTTTCACGGAAATCATCAACGGTTGCCCGGACTTCGCTAAGTAACTTTGTAACCTCTACGTATAACTCATCGTCTTTTGCCAATTTCCCAAGGGTTCCCTCCCCTTTATTGATGGTCGTAGTTATATCTTTAATGGCTTCAGAGGCGTCTACAAGATTAATATACAGCGTATCATCCTCAGCCAGTAAACGGGCTAATGTCCCTTTGCCATCTGCGACTCTTTGACTAACGGTTGACAAATTATCCATGACATTTTTTAGATCGTCATACACTTCGCCATCATTTAACAACTTGGCTAATGTTCCCTCGCCACCAACCAGTTTTTGGCTAACGGTTTTTAGATTTTTGGAAATACCTTTTATGTCATTGTATACCGCATCATCGGTAAGCAGTTTACCCAAGGTCCCCTTCCCTTGGCTCAGGTTGCCGGTTACTTCTTTAAACTGTTTCATGGTCACTTCTAAATTTTCTAAAATCCCTCCTTCGTCCAAAGCCGTGCGGATTTCGGCAATGACGTGGCTGGCCTCATCAATAAGATCGACAGGTTTGGCACCATATACAGGCTTATTTTCGGGTAGGTATTCGGCATCTTCGCCTTCATAAACGACAAGTATTTTCCCGCCGAGTACAGAGGAAGGTAAGATTTCGATTTTGTAATCTTTCCGTAAACGGATGTTCGATTCTAAGCTGGTGATGACATGAACACCGTCTTCTTCTAAGTGAAGCCCCTTTACTTTACCCACTTCAACGCCCCTGACCAAAACATTGTCGCCCGGACGGATCCCCATCACCTCTTGAAAGATAACTTCAAACTCATAGTATTCTTTAAATATATTTTGGGTGCTTAGTACGATGGTAAAAACGGCTAAAACAAGTAAGACCATGAACATAAAGGCGCCGACGGTCACTTCCATCGATATTTCTTTGGCACGACTGTTTCTCATGATATCGGACGAAGCTATTCTTTTAGCATGGCGAGTTATCTGTTATTCGTTACGGGTCGTTTCTTTAAACGCGATTGCTGTGAAAGAATCTCGAGTCTCGGGTTACAGCCTCGGCAAGACGACAAGAAGACAAGTTCTTGATCTTCGACTTTTGTTTTAGACTTTCGACCTCCAGACTTTAGACTCTCCCTTCTCAACTTCCCATTCACCATCTTTGGTAATGTATTGTGATGCAAGAAAATTCTGTACTTCTTTGTGCTTTGAACGAATAAATTCCGAGGGGGAAGAAACTTCAATCATACGGCCTCGATGCAGCATGGCGATCCGTGTGCCAATGGCCAAGGCGCTATGCAAATCATGGGTTACAACTACACTGGTAACACCTAAACCTCGTCGTAATCGGTCAATCAGTTGATCAATGGTCCGCGATGTAACAGGATCCAATCCTGAGGTGGGTTCATCGTACAAGATGATTTCTGGTTCCATAATAATCGCCCTTGCAAGGCCAACGCGCTTCTGCATCCCGCCGGATATATTGGCAGGCAGTTTGTCATGGGCCTCTTCAAGGTTAACCATTTTTAATGTTTCTTCAACTTTTGTATGGATGGCCGCCCGCGTCATGCGAGCTTTTTCTTGTAAGGGCAAACCGACGTTATCGGCTACAGATAACCATTGCAATAAAGCAGCACTCTGGAAAAGGACGCCAAATCGAGATCGAATTTTTTCTAAGTCTTTCCCGGTTGCTTCACTCACCACATCATCGCCGATCCAAACACGACCTTCGTCAGGGGTTAATAAACGAATCATATGCCGAAGGCTTACGCTTTTTCCGGCTCCTGATGAACCGACAATAACGAAGGTTTCGTTTTTTTGTATTTCAAAACTTACGTCATCAAGTACGACCCTATTTCCCAAACGTTTTTTTACATGTTCGAATCGTATCATTGATAGAATAACCTTGTTACCATATACCCTACTGTCAAAATTGTAAGAAAAGAGATAATCACTGTTTTACGCGTTGCTTGCCCCACTCCAACCGCTCCTTGCTTTGCGGAAAATCCTTGATGACACGCGACGGTCGTTATAATCACGCCAAAGAGGACGGCTTTACAGAGTCCTACATACAAATCTTTATTGGTCGCATATAAAGTCGCATTGTCAAAATAAGCGGTAAAGGCCACGCCCAACTGAGTAGATCCAACAATAGCGCCTCCCAAAGCCCCTAAAATATTTGTATACACCGTAAGAATTGGCATCATAACCATCAAGGCAATAAGTCTGGGCATGACAAGGAAACGCACCGGATTAATAGACATGACCTCTAATGCAGCAATTTCTTCGGATACCGTCATGGTTCCCATCTGAGCCGCAATGGCTGATCCAACACTTGCCGCAATAATCAGTCCGGTCATGAACGGCCCCATTTCTCTTAACATAACAACGGTTACCGCGGTTCCGATATTCACTTCTTGCCCAAACCGGCGTAGTTCTAAACCGGTCTGCAAGGCAAGAATCATTCCTGTAAAGAGGGCGACGACCGTAATCACCCCAAGGCTTTTGATCCCCGTGATATAGAGCTGATACATAACCTCGTGTCGGCTACGTTTTTGGAAAATGGATGAGACAGAAAGAAACGCTTCGCCAATCATGACCAAAGATCGCCCTGTGTTACGACAGATCAATAGAATACGTCGCCCAAAATCAGCAAAAAAATTCTTAGGCGGCGGAAAAAACTCTGGTTCACGCGTGATTATTGTTTTTGTTCCTTATTGATTCTCAGACCTAGATCCGTCAGTTAAACGCGGTTTTCTGCACGAATCATTTGGGCCAAAAGGAATTACAAAAAAGCCTCGACACACCCAGCGGGTGCGCCTGCGTTTTTTTGCAACCTTTTGCCTCCAAAGCATTCCCACAGAAATCCCACGTTTAACTGACGGATCCAGGTCTGATTAAATTTCAAAAAATATAACAGACGATAAGATTTTTGTTGAGTGTTGGATTCGATTTGTATGAGTCCAAATAAAAGTGACAATCTTTTCCGTCTCTCTTTCCGCTGATCAGACATCCAAGAGAATAGCGGAAAAAGGGACCTTCTGGAATATTTTTTACCTTCTTGCTGATACCTATACAACCCCCAAAGACCTTCGCTTTCTTTGGCTGTCTCTGTTGAAGTACGGGTATAAAGGGTCCAAAAAGGAGCGAAGTTTCTCGCTATGGGACCGTTATCTTTTAACGGCCATACATCTAAAATCTTAAGGGTTTTCTTCTTTTTTTCACGATGATAGGACCCGAGTGGCCACAGTTTACGATAGACCATCGTAACCTTTTCTTCATCGTTCGGACCTGTTGCCCGCGTTTTATGGGTATCCGCATGAAAGAAAGGGAGCGCCATAAACCGACGGCTTACAATATCACCCCGATCTCTTTTTTCGCGCCAAAACAAGGGCCATAAAAGGAATGAACTCTGGATGCCTGGTGATTGTTTTCTGCCGAACAAGGGCCATATATAAAACTTTTCAATTTCACCTTTGCTATATTGAATAAAAGGCCACGGCGCATAGACTTGATTCAACCGTTCCCCGCGATGAAAACGAAATAAAGGGGGCAAAATCATCCACGATTCTTGATCGGTCAGTTTGAGACGCCCATAGAAGGGGAACAGGATATATCCCGTTCCTGAAGATCGATCCAATTTAAACTTTTTCCAGGTCCATATAGGCCACATAACAAATTTTGTCTCAGAGCGATCCCGATGTTTGGTTTGGCTATAAAAAGGAAAAAACCGAAACCGATAGATCCCCTTTCCTTTTGTCCGAGATATAAGTGGCCAAAGATAATCCCACGTCTCCACATCATTAATGGAATGATGGGCATATAAAGGGAAAAGAAAGAAGTCGATTTTGTCTCGCCCTAAAAATTCATGAATCTTTCCGGCCAAGGGGAACAACGCATTGTAGGTTTGTTTGTGAGCGTCTCGCCCTTCAAAATAAAAAGGTAAAAGCCATGTCCGATACCGCGATTCAGGATTGTTTACATCTTCATCAAAGTAAAGAGCTGTTAATAAACGCAGGGAAAACTGATTTTTGAACCGTTTCGATGATCCGAGAGGCCATAAAAATTCTTGGAGTTCCCGTTCTTCACCCGAATCTTTCACAGAACTATAAAAAGGGCGAAGAGCCCGGAGCGATTTTTTATGGGTGTCTATAGAATCTTCATAAAGGGGACCGAGGACTTTAAGGCTATGTCGACCTTCAAGATCTGTTGACCGATTTGCAAAAAAGCCAACGTCCAATGCGCTAGGCTCAGAGACCGATGCGTTTGAGAGAGTTGATAAGAAGAGAAGAAAAAGGACAAGAGGAGCGTTGTTCCATCGTCTCATTGTCCTATAGTCCTATTTACCCTATACATTTTTTGACCGTATCTGCCAAATCAATAGCTAATCTATTTGTAAGTTCTTCGTCAGGCCCTTCGACCATCACTCTGCACATGGGCTGAGTTCCAGAATATCGAATCAACACCCGGCCTTGCCTGTTTAGATGGGTTTCTGCTTCTTTAATCGCTTTGTTAAGTTCAGGAATGTCTTCGACAGGAGGTTTGTGAGGCACGTCCACACTGATTAATTTCTGCGGCGCCAACTGCATAATCGCAGCAAGACTGGAAAGGGGTTGCTGATAATTCTTTATAGCGGCTAAGAGCTGCAAAGCCGCAATGATTCCGTCTCCTGTTGTATGGTGATTCATAAAAAGGATATGCCCGGAAGGTTCTCCTCCCAATATCGCACCATGTTTTTTAAGGGCTTCTAACACATATCGGTCGCCCACATTGCTTGTTACATGTTCAATGTCCAACTTTTTTAGACAATGACGTAATCCAAAATTACTCATCGTGGTTGTAACGACTTTATTATTTTTCAGAAGCCACTTCTCTTTATACATCCGCGCACAAATAGCGATAATATGGTCCCCGGTTAAGGCGTGTCCTTTTTCGTCTACGGCAATAAGTCGATCTCCATCCCCATCAAACGCCAAACCGACATCCGCCCCGGTCTCAAGGACCTTCTCCACTAAGTCCTGAGTATGTTGCGATCCACATTGATCATTAATATTCATTCCATCGGGGTCATTATGAATAGCTGTCACCTCCGCCCCGAATTCAGCGAAAATGGTAGGCGCCACTTTATAGGTCGCTCCATTTCCGCAATCCAAAACTATTTTTAACCCTTCAAGACTCAGATCAGCTGGAAACGTATTTTTACAAAACACAATATAGCGACCGATTGCATCATCGATTCGATGCGCTTTTCCCACGGCCTCAGCCGTAGGTCGAATCGCTTGAATCCGTCCGGACGTAACCAGCTCCTCAATTTCGTCCTCTTCCTCATCGGGCAGTTTATATCCGTCCCGAGAAAAGATCTTAATGCCATTATCTTGGTATGGATTATGAGAAGCGGAGATAACCATCCCCGCGTCTGCTCTCATACTGTGGGTAATAAATGCAATACCCGGTGTAGGGATTGGGCCCAAAAGAAACACATCGACTCCCATAGAACAAATACCTGCTGTCAATGCGTTCTCTAACATATACCCACTTAAACGCGTATCTTTACCAATAACAATACGGTGACGTTTTGCCTGGGTTTTATGCTGTTTGCATACATAGGCTGTTGCACGACCAATTTCCAAAACCGTTTCAGCGGTCATGGGCTCTATATTCGCAACCCCTCTTACCCCATCTGTTCCAAACATACGCATTTTATTGGGGATACTGGACGCTTGATCATGATTCTTCATAGCTATTAACGACCTCGTTCACTACGGCCTGCAGCCAAATTCGTCCTTTTTCTTTTGTAGGTTCCGGCAAAGCATGTATGGAATCTATATAATCATCTGACCTATTTACGTGTTCCCATTTCCCAAAAAATTCGTCTCGGCCTACTTCTCCAACTGATTCAGGACATGTAGCTAACAGTGCAGCTTCCGCTTCGTAAAACCAATCCATAAAATATTGTTGTCTCTTAATGTGTTCCGGAAATGAATCTTTTCGTTCAGTTTTAGCCCGCCTAATGGATTCAGGCATTTTTTCGGCAAGTTCTTTCAGCCTTTTTACTCGTTCGAGGATCGCCTCGTCTAAACGCTTTAGGGCCCCTCCATAACAGGCTTGCGAAAACGAATTTCTCGATAAAAAGTCTTGGCGAATATGTATATACCACTGTTTTAAGGCTTTTATATTGCCCAGATAATGAAGATTATTCAATACAATTCGGTCGATCGAGCGGTAGACGCCCCGTTGCAACGTCTTGCTGTCACCCGGTGTCAATCCCGGTTTAGGAACAATCATCTGTCCGGGATTTTCTACATCTTCGCGACAGATAAAACCCGCAGGTAACAAGGTGCCAAACGCGATTCGCGCAGGACCGACCAACCCGGCTTGGCCTCCTAAAAAGATAGCGGATTGATCCAACATAACACCCTGAGACACATTTCCGATTAATGAAGCCGTGGCTTTATCTCCATGGGGTGTAAAATTGAAATGGATATAGGAAGAACCGATCTCGCTATGATCTGTCCGACTGATCCCTCCCGCCATGAGCACATCACAAAAATTAATCAGACTGCCTGCGGTAACAAAAGGAAACAAAATGGTTTGCTTAAAACCCACGCCATGAGCACCACTCGCTTCTTCCTCTAGCAACGTTCCTGCACGTACATGAGCCCCACTGCCCATAGACGATCGATCTAAGAATGTCGCGCCTGAAAAAGAGCCTCCTTTTAGATGAACTTCAGACCCTAGCTGACAATTCTCGATGGTTGCAGGCACTTCAAATCCAATTTCACAACCCGGCCCAATAGACGTGTCTTTTCCGAGAATCTTGCATCCGGTATGAATAATGACCCCTGGGGCAATGAAATCGGGGACAACATCGTTGCCTATTTCAACGGATCCAGGACAGGGTATAACGACCCCTTTATCTAACAATACGTGTACGGGCTCCATATCGATGGGATGCCTTTTCCTAAAAGAGGGTATAAATAAATGGAGCAGCCCCTTGTCCGGCAATAATAATCACAGCAAGGAGAAGAAGAACAAATGCAATCGGGATGATCCACCACGCTTTATTTTCTGCAGCAAACTCAAAAAACTCTTTAAAAAGATTTACGATATGCCTTAAAAATCTCACGTCTTTAATACTTCCCTGGATCCGTCAGTTAAACTATAAACCCCGAACCAAGAACCGAAAAACCATCTTAGTCCAAAACATACTCTTCGCGCCAGTTTTTTTTATCTTGCCACACCGGCTGATCTTTTTTCGCCAGAAGAAAAGAGTTTAGCACAAGATAATCCATTTCCGTTCGCATAAAACAGCGATACGCATCCTCTGGAGTACACACAATGGGCTCACCTCGCACATTAAACGAAGTATTGATAATAATGCCGTACCCGGTTAATGCTTCAAACGCTTTAATGATATCATAATAACCAGAATTGGCTTGTGGGGTTACCGTTTGTACTCGAGCCGAACGATCCACATGAGTCACAGCAGGAATCTTTGACCGAATCTGATTAATTTGGTCACGCATCGAAAGTGTATCTGAGTCCCCTAATTCCACGCAGAGATCCTTTTTTACTAGAGCTACCAACAACATATAGGGAGACGGCTCATCCAGTTCAAAATAATCATGAACTCGTTCCTCCAAGCATGAAGGAGCAAACGGGCGAAAAGATTCGCGATATTTAATCTTAAGATTCATCACCGATTGCATTTTAGAGGATCGAGCATCGCCAATAATAGAACGACATCCTAATGCTCGGGGTCCAAACTCCATACGCCCCTGGAAAAGACCAACAACATGCTCTTCATTAATGACCGTGGCAAGGGTGGGGGCCCATTCATCGGACGATAACTTGGTGGCTACATACCCTTTTTCATCTAAAAACGATTCAATTTCCTCATCCTCAAAAGATGGACCTAGATAAGATCCTTTCATCATATCGTGTACATTATCTACTTCTCGTTGATTTCCTAATACATGGTACCACACCATCTGAGCAGCACCTAAAGCGCCGCCTGCATCACCTGCGGCCGGCTGGATCCATATGTCTTCGAACAGTCCCTCCTTTAACAAACGACCATTGGCTACACAGTTGAGGGCCACACCGCCTGCCAAACAAAGCCGTTTTTCGCCTGTTATTTCATGTGCATAGTGTGCCATGGCCAATATGATTTCTTCGGTAACAACCTGAATAGACTTCGCCATATCCATTTCACGTTGAGTAATCTCACGTTCTCCTTCACGTCGAGGACCCCCAAACAAATCGGCAAATTTATCATTGGTCATGGTCAACCCATCTAAAAAGCCAAAGTAATCCATATTCAATCGAAACGACCCATCATCGCGGAGATCAAGAAGGGTGTCTTTAATTAAATCTACGTACGTGGGTTCTCCATAGGGAGCTAAACCCATCAATTTGTATTCCCCTGAGTTCACCCGAAATCCCGCAAAATAAGTGAATGCAGAGTAGAGAAGACCCAATGAGTGTGGAAATCTCAGATCCCTCATAATCTTAATCTTATTTCCCTCTCCCCGTCCTACGGTGCTGGTTGCCCATTCGCCGACACCATCCAGGGTTAGAATAGCTGCAGATGAATACGGACTCGAATAGAAAGCGCTGGCGGCGTGCGATTCATGGTGTTCGGGAAAATAAATGTCCTTGGGCGGAGTAATCCCACACCTTTCCAAGGCCACCTCAATTTTATAAGGAATCCACAATTTCTGTTTCAACCAGATGGGCACGGCTATCATAAAAGAGTGTAGGCCCTTGGGGGCCACCCCAAAGTAAGTCTCAAGAATACGCGCAAACTTTGTGATGGGTTTGTCATAAAACGCAACAGCATCCAACTGGTCCTTGCCAATCCCCGCTTCTGCCAAACAATATTGAACCGCATGGGACGGGAAATTCGCATCAAGTTTTTTACGCGTAAAGCGTTCTTCTTGCGCCGCTGCAACAATCTCTCCATCCCGAATAAGGGCTGCCGAAGAATCATGATAAAATGCGCTGATACCCAATATATTGATACTGCTACCTTTCATTGCGACGTTAATGTTGTTTTTTATATTGGTTCATATCGGTCGTGGGTGGGCGTGGAACCCAATAGGTTACTTCATTAGACGGACACTTTCGTGTTAAAGGATCGTTCCCTTTCAAACGCTGAATAAAACGACCGGGAACAAAACATAAATAAAAAACTGGGACAAGCAATACCCACGTTAATACCAAGCCTACGAAATGAGCAAATCTCAGCAGATAAACTCTAAGCGTTGAATAAAGTGTGGGAATAGCAAACTTAGCAAAAAGAAAGAAGCCTCCTACACAGAACACGACCGTAGCCATGATCGGCTTATCCCATTTAAAAAACAATAAGCATGCAATAATAGACGAAATAAGGGTCTCCACAGTGGCTTCAATCCAAAACTTTTTCTCCTCGCAACGATGTGTCTGAGGAGGAGTCTCCTGCCAGGGCCAAACAACCGTAGATACTTTGTTCTGTTTATATATATTCATAGCAGCCAGTATATTTTTTATCGCCACAAAGAGCCTAGCACAGCAAGGTCATTTTTTGCCATTTAGGGCTTAGCGCTGTCAATGGTTCTCCTTTGGAGAATATAATGACCTAACGACTCTTCCCTTATTCGTGCTTCGTCTTTCACCTGAATCTGTCAGATAAAATCTGACGATTTTTCATTACCTGTTGGGCTAAAGCGGGGAGGATACCCGTATTCAAACAAACAACCCCACCCCAACAGGTGTGTATATGAAACAATATAAAATAAAGACTGGCAAGGGCGAACTCAACAGCACAAGCGGAAATCATCTTTGCGGCCTGCTGCTTGAGGATCATGCTCAACGGATTCTTCCCTCCAATTTTCAACCACGCCGCTCCGATGCGATCTCTGATCGGGAGACCCTCCTTACCCAGATCGGCTTACTTTGCAACGGTCGAACCGATTTCAATGATATCGACCTGTACCGGGGTGATGAGATTTTTATGAATGCCTTTGGACTTAAAAAGGGGAGTTAAAAAGGTAGCCTCTGAGCCGGTGTTCCGATGTCGTTCCGACGACCTACCCCCAGCCAGAACCCATGTGGGGCTACGCAAACTCAACACCGAACTTCTTTCCTCGGGCCCCTTTGGCTAGGTAGATGTCGAAGGGCTTGATCTTGTTCCCGTCGATATCGATGTGAGCCCTTTGGATCACTCAGGCTCTTCGAAAGAAGGCGTTTCCTACACCTAGAAGGGCCATGATGGTTACGCCCCGATATTTGCCTATGTGGGCACTCAAGGCCACATGCTTGAGTGCGAACTTCGACCCGGTAAACAACATTGTCAGTCGGGAACGACCGCGTTTATTGCCCGCAGCGTTGAAACGCTCCAAACCCTGGGCCTGGGTGGAAAATGTTTGCTTCGGCTTGATAGTGGCAACGCTGCGACCGATAACTTCGACGCTTTTGGGGATCATTATTTTATCGTAAAGCGAAATCCTCGCCGCGAATGTCCTGAACAAATGCTGGCCCTTGTACGCCGAGTTGGAGACAAACAAGACAGTCGTGAAGGCAAGAACGTTTACACAGGCTTTTTCGATCATTTCCATCCCGGTGGTGACCAAAACCGCCCTTGTGTCCCGGTGGCCTTCGAAGTGATTGAACGCACCATCGATATCGATGGTCAGAAACTTCTGGTTCCTAAACTTGAGGTGAGCACCTGGTGGACGAACCTCTCTTGTCGTGCCAAGACGGTGCTAGATCTCTATCATGGACATGACCCCAGCGAGCAGTACCACAGTGAACTCAAAAGCGATCTTGATGTTGAGCGATTGCCTTCGGGGAGACTCTGTGCCAATAAGATTATTCTGTTATGCGCCATGGTGGCCTTCAACCTATTGCGCGGTCTTGGCCAAGAGGTCATCAAACGGGCTGGGCTTGCCCCGCAGAAAATCAACATCCCGCGCTGGCGAATCAAAACGGTTCTCAAAAATATCGTTTATTGCGCGGTTCGATTGGTCCGCCACGCCGGATGAATTGAACTTCACTTTGGCAAGCGTTGTCGCTGGTTTGAAGTGATACAAGATATTGCCCATTCCTTCGCATAGCCCTCCGTGCACCTTTAACAATACTCTAAGGCGACTGCCCAAGGAGGCCTACGCCCCAAAATGGCCAAATCAGAGTGAATCTGACCTGTACGCTCAAAAAATTCATCAGGGTGATACTTGCCGGTCCCAATCCGCCCAAAAGCGAGCATCTCAAGGAAAAAGTTTTCAGCTTTTGAGCCCCAAAGCGCCTTCCGAAACGATAGCTGACGGATTCAGGTTTCATCTTATTTTTCCGTTAAATTCTATATTCCATCGCAATCCTTATCAGAATGTTCCACCAAATCCCTGCATCGAGACGCATAAACGGTAGAGGCAGGATCCTCTTTTAGTCCCTGATAAGTCGGAAGCCCAATCTAAATCCGTGTCCGCCTGATTTCGATGATGTGCCGGTTGCAGACTCAACTTACAAGTGCAAAACCGAAGCTGTCCATCATTTCTTTGGGCGTTCTATATTCTAAGCATTTTCTCGGTCTATTATTCAGTAACTCCACAGCCCATCTCAACTGAGCGGAGCTGTGGGCAGCAAAGTCGGTTTTCTTCGGGAAAAACTGGCGAAGCAAACCATTCGTATTTTCGTTGGTCCCTCTTTGCCAAGGGTTTCTCCCTTCAGCAAAGAAAATGGGGGTTGCTATTTTTTTCTGTAGTTTAGCATGGCTGGCAAACTCCATGCCATTATCTACAGTCACCGTTTTAAAGGGGAGCCCTGAATCAGCGAACTGAGGTACGGAACGGTTGACCGATTCGGCATTGCATCGAGGTAAAAGATCGGCGATGAGATATCGAGTCGCTCGATCTACTAGAGTGACTACACAGGCCTCTTTTCTCGTTTGGCCCTGAATAGTGTCACCTTCCCAATGGCCTGCCACCTTGCGGCTTTCACCCTCTTCGGGGCGTTGGTCAATCATCGTTTGGTTGTGTATACGTGAATGGCTTTTCCGAGTCGCTCGTTTTTTCTTTCCGGGGCCACGCAGGTATTTTCGGTAGCCAGCCCCTCTTGGACTGTACAAGTAGCGGTAGATCGTCATTCGACTGATGGGAGGGTCACCTTCTAGCTTTCTTCGACCTTCAATCTGTTCTGGAGACCAACACTTCACCAGGAGAGTCTCCACTTGTTCTTTGCTAGCTCCCATCACTTTTTGAGGCTTTCGAGCTAGCTGTAATCGGCTTTGAGCCAGGCCATTTGCGGGTCTTGGGTAATAGCGGCCACGGACTCGATTACGGCGAAATTCGCGCCAAATAGTCGAGGGGGATCGGCCCAGGCGACGGCCAATTTGAGATAAGCTATATTTTTCTTTTAGCATCTGGGCTATCACTTCTCGTTCATAACGGTTTAAATGTTCGTAGGTTCGTGGCATTCTATGTTCTCCTTTGGGGGGGGGTCAGATACCCAAAGAATGAACTATGCTGCGGACCTTTGCACTTGTATTGTTACTCTACCTCTTTTATGGTCCAGGCTCTGTATATTTCGATCGTAATATGTCCAATCATAGAGAGCCCAGCTCTTCCACAAAACTTCGGACCAACCGTCCTGAAACCCATTGACGATAATCAGCCGTTGATCGTATATCATCGATCGGTGTAACTTCATTTGCAATGCGGCCTTCAATTTCATCCAAGAGTTCGGGTGACAGGGTCTTGCCAAGAATCCAATGTTCAAATTTTTCTAGCCGAACCGCGATAGGCGCAACACTTCCTAACGATACCCGAAAATCTTTAACGACCCTACCTTCTATACATCCACGGTAACTCCCTATGACTTTTGAAATCGCCTGAGCTTCTCGTGGACCTAATTTGCGAAACCCTTCTTTATAACCTGATGGCAATTTAAGGAGCTTCAGTCGAATAATAAGTTCGTCAGGATGCAGATCGATTTCTCAATACCCTTTCCAAAAATTTCTCAACGGAATTTCCCGCTCGTCAGAAAGAGATCCGACTATAACCGTCCCATCTGTAATCAGTAGTGAAGGTTCGGGATCTCCAGCTGGACTCGCGTTTGCCATGCTTCCCGCAATGGTTCCCATGTTTTGCATTTGAAATCCACCCACCGTTGCAGCCGCAGCAGCCAAAGAGGGAAGATATTGCAGGACAAGGGAAGACCCACGTATTTCGGTGTGTGTAACGCCTCCTCCAATAACAATGAGGCCGTTTTCTTCTGAAATACCTTTTAATTCGGGAAGATTTAATACGTTAACAATTTTTTCAGGAATGGGAAGCGCTCCTGCCTCCCACTGCACCATAAGATCGGTGCCTCCAGCCAAGGGTCTCCCACAAGTTTTTTCATCCGCAAGATATTCAAGCGCTTCCTGAAGACTAGCGGGAAAAAAGCACTCCATGTCTTCAATAGTTCTTAAAGTACTGTTCATAACCCTTATTGCAAATTTGTCAAACCTCTGCGGCTGACCATTTCTCCGCTGCACATTGAATCGCTTCAACGATTTTGGCGTATCCCGTACACCGACATAAATTCCCAGCATGCGCCTCGCGAATTGCACGTTCATCTGGATTTTGATTCGTTGAGAGGAATGCATAGGATGAGACAATCATACCCGGAATACAAAATCCGCATTGGGCCGCGCCTTTTTGAATATAAGCATCTTGAAGAATGCGCTCGTTTTCTGTTTGTTCCAACCCTTCCACAGTCATCATTTCGGCGCCATCTGGAACCTGACCAGCAGCTATAAGACAAGAAATAACGGGCTGACCATTAACAAGAACTGTACAAGCATCACATTCCCCTTCGCCACACCCCTCTTTAGTCCCTTTAAGATTTAAGTCTTCGCGGAGCACATCCAAGAGACGTCGCGCGGGTGGGAACTCGGCCGATTTTTCTTGGTTATTGATTTTCCATGTACGAGCAACTTTTTTCATAGCCTATGATTAATGTTTGATTGTGATTCATGTAACAAGGTGAAATTAAAGTGGATGTATGGGGACAAGAAAGTTTGCCTGTTTCATGACCTCTATTACGCCATAGAGTCATGGGAACCCAACGCTTGAAGAAGTTCAAGTAGTACTTCGTATTCTTCCTTACATTCTTCACAGAGGGAAAGATGATGTTCGACAGCTTTCAGGGCTTCTGGAATGGTTTTCCCGGTAAGGAAGCACTCCGCGTGTTCGGCAACCCGACTGAGGCATTCTTCGCAATTCGATTCTTTCTCTCGGGTTACGCTGATTAGCTTGATCAACCCTTGGACTTGTTTGGACCCCAGTTTCATAGGTTTCCTCGACTTTCGCGGGCGAAGGACTCCAGCATATTTTCTTTCGTATAGCCCGCTTTTTCCAACGTCTTTTTTAAGGCTTTTCGGGCATCGTGCCCGATTTTATAAATGGTTTTTCGACTCCGACCAAGCTGTTGGGCAATTTCGTCTTGAGGTATCGCATGAAGATCAGCCAAGAGCACGTCCCGCTGAAGAGGCGTTAATTCAGACTGAATCATGGCATGAATAAGCGTGGTTATATTTTTTTGCGAAGCTTCTTCAGAAGGAGAAGGCGCCGGTGACGTTTGTTGTTCTAAAAAACCGACTTTTTCATTGAGCGCGTCCAGCGAAACGTGCCCCCAGTGCCTACGCCGCATTTCAATAAACAACATGCGAACGGCGATGGCCATGGCCCAGGTCGTAAACCGACTTCTCCCTTCAAAGGTTGCTAGCTGGTCTAGGATCTTCAGCAAAGCCTCTTGAACAATGTCACTCAGAATACTTTCATCTATTCCTTGGCGCGCAGAAAATTTCCCCCGAAGTGCGTTCAACAAAAAAGCTCTTAACTCCGCAATGGAGGCATCCCGAAGTTGACTATTAGCCGATAGTCGTTCGGGCCAATCTATGACGTTTACATCCATGGAGTCAGCGTTTCCTGCAAGCTTAATCTAAGGGAAAAACCCATGGAGTCGACGTCTCTTCTCCATGGGTTTTTGTTTGTGCAACCGGTTAGTTTTTGGACTGCAGCCGGGGCCATTTTTTGGATGCCTTGGCCACGTTCTTGTCGAAGTCCTTGTTGAAGATCTTCAGGATTTTTGGGTTCAGATTAAAGTAGAGTTTATCATTTCGAATTTGCCACGTATTGGTGTCTACCGGGAAAAGGGCTCCGACTGAAACGCCGTAGGCACAAAAACCACCATACTGAGGAGCATATTTTTCGGGATTTTTTTTAAACATTTTTTTATGCTCTTTGTTTGCGAAAAAATAGGTCGCCTCACTATGCTTGGCCTTTATTCCCGGATCGCCATGGGTGAGCGTGCCATCGGTAAAAAAAGAAACCGGGTCGTATCCGGATAGCCCTATTCCGCTAGCACCGGAAACATTCACCAAGTTTTCTCCATAAACGGTCCCTATTACAAGCAACAGCCCTGCGATCGTATTTTTAATTGTCTGCATGATTCTTCTCCTTTTTTTATTAGTTTCGTTTTAACGGCTACAGCCCACTCTGTTAGAAGCGGGATGCATTCAACGGGGAATATCTTACCTCTTAAAGAGACTTTTCTCCGAATAAATGGATTCTGGTGTAATGGGAATTTTGTTTATACGTACACCGGTTGCTTGTTTAATGGCATTGGCAATGGCCGGCGCCACACCATCCATGGGAATTTCCCCCACTCCTTTCGCGCCAGGTTCTGCTTCTGAATAGGGAAATTCGACAAAATTCAGATCAAATTCAGGAATATCTAACATGGAAGGAATCACATATGTCTGCATGCGATCAGCATTATATTTACCGTCTTTGATGTTCATTTTTTCCATAATCGCATAACCCAAGGCCTGGACTAATCCTCCTTCAACTTGTCCTTTTGCCAGCGTTGGATTAATGACACGCCCGATATCATGATCGGCCGTAATGCGAGGAATCTTTATTTCATAGGTCAAGGTATCAATTTCTACTTCAACAACAACGCATCCCCATGAATAAGCAGGATATGCATCGCCTTCAAAGGTTTCCTGATTCCATGTAATCGACAGAGGCAGGGTAAAATGATGGTAGACCCGTAATGGTCCATTTCGCTTGAGATAGATTTCCGCAACTTTTTTAAAGGAGAGGGTTCGCTTATTATATTCTCCTGTAAAAATACTATTTTCTAGTTCAACGGGTTGTTCGTCAAAAAATTCTTTGGAAACAAATTCTTCAAGTTGATGTTTCATCTTTTCCCCCGCGCCATAAACGGTACTGCCTACAACCATGGCCGTTCGAGAAGCAACGGTCGGACCACTATCCGGAACTAATTTTGTATCAGGATATGGACAAGAAACATATTCTATCCCTATGGATAATCCTTCCGCCACCATTTGAGGCAAAATAGTAAAGGTCCCCTGGCCCATCTCCGTTGAACTGACCCGAACGTTAACACCCGGACCGCCCGCATCAAAATACTCTAAATCCAAAGCCACTTTTGCTTTAATCCGGGCTTCTCCATCACCCGTAAATCCCGCGCCATGCGCAAAAAAGGAACAGCCAATACCATACCATCTTTTTTCGCCTAACTTTCCATGACTACATTGTCTGATTTTTTTCAGCAAATTGTGAACGCTCCAACGCTCCTTCCAAAACAGCGGGTGATCCTACACTCTCTTTTAGGACCTGTTGCGTTGGCGTTTGATCGCCTTTTACCAGACAATTTTTTAGTCTGAATTCATGGGGTAACAGATCGCAGGCTTCTGCTAATTCGTCGATATGGGATTCTAGTCCCCAAATCAACTGAGGCGCTCCAAAGCCACGAAAGGCTCCATTGGGAAACGTATTTGTCCGGTACACATAACCATCGATAAAAACGTGATCACAACGATATCCCATGGCGGCATGTAAGATCCCCCTAAACAAAACTACGGGACTTAATGTTGTATAAGCGCCGCCATCAAGCAGAAATTCTATTCTCATGCCTTGAATCGTACCGTCACGATTAAGACCCGTTCGATGATGAATCCATGCGGGATGTCGTTTGGTTGAATAAAGAATGTCTTGATTCCGGTCATAAATGATTTTAACGGGCTTTTTACATTTTAAGGCTAAAAGCGCACAATAGCCGGCTAATAAAGTAGGAAACTCTTCTTTACCGCCAAACGCTCCTTCTACGGCGGATTGTTTGACTCTCAGTTTTTCCGGTGGGATATTCAGTGTAACACATAATTCAGGATTGATATAATAGGGGCATTGCATGCTTCCATGAATAAACATCATGCCATCTGATTCTGGGATCGCCACCATACCTTGAGGTTCGATGTAAAGTTGTTCTTGATGACCCACCAATATTCGCCTTCGATCACTCTATCGGCTTGTTCCAAGGCCACATCGACTTCACCCTTTTTAATGGTTTGAGCCCACTGCTGATGAAGTTGGGATCCATCCTCCTTATATTTCTCCACGATCTCCTCTAAGGTAAGAATAGGGGGTTCTTCTTCTACTTCAACGGTAACATGGGTAATGGCTTCACGTGCACCTTGACGGGTCGGTGCTGCAATCAATGCAACAGGTTCGCCTAAATACTGTATTTTATCGTAGGCAATAAAGGGCATATCTCGGCCCATCATATCTACAATATTTTCGCCTGGAATATCTTCAGGGGTTACGATAACAACCCGACTCCAATCAAAAGAATCGTCAAACGTTAAACGTTTAATACGGCCGTGTGACGCGGGGGCACGCACAATACAACCGTACCACGCGTTGGGCACATTTAAGTCATCCGCATATTCAGCAAGACCCCGAACTTTATCCTGCGCATATAATCGCGGGATATCTTTCCCGACCACGCTAAGTTGTTTGGCTTTTTCGACAACCATGTTTCGGTCCTTTATTGGTCGTAACTATTAAATGGGGAAAAATAGGAGACATCATGAAAAAAAATCTTGTTCCCTATAGGGATCCTGTTTTTTCATATATCTGAAAATAACTTTGCCCTATGTTTACACGTGTTTTTAATAGCGTCGCAAGACGCGTTATTGTTTATCCATCTACGTTGCACTTTTTTCGACAAGCTCCCCTTCTACATAGCGATGAATCATGCTGGATATTAGTGTTTGATAAGGAATGCTTTGCTCAAGTGCCTTTTTCTTAATTCCATTTAGGTCATGCTGATACACCCGGATCGTGATTCTTTTGTCTTTTTTAAAGGTGTTTTTAGCCGCTTGCCTAATTTCCTTCAACTCGCTTTTAGAAGGGGCTCTAAGCGTATACTTTTCTTCCTCAATATCTTTAAGAATTTCTTTTTCTTCGGCATTTAATTTCATGGCTTTTCTCCTATGCGTTTTTGTATAAACGAGTATATTTTCGGCTAGGTATAATCGTCTTTAGAAAAATCGTATCTTCCTCTTTTTTGTAGGGAACCACATAAATGTGTCCATCTATAACCACCAGGTAAACGCTCTGCTCAGGGTACTTTTTCCGATTATAATGTCCTGCGACCTTCCAACAGTGGCCTTGTTCAAGATAGAAGATAATCTTCTCGAAAGAAATACCTCGCTCTTTTTTGAGCCATTCGTTTTTTCCCGAATTCCATTCATAAATCATCCCCCCCCAAATGTACATCTAAAGAATGTACGGAATCAAGTTGAAAATGAAAAGTATCGTAAAAAAACTGAAACCTAAACATAAAAAAGAGCGTCACCCTGTTTTGATCCAGAAACACATTTTTTTCTGAATTTCACTTGCAATCAAAAAGAGATGTGTTATGTTAACCTTATCTGCAGCATACTGTATCTATAAACTGTTGAGAGAAGGATTTAACGTAAGTGAAGGGTCGATATACAAAGAAGGTGGTGTTCATGGGAGGACTGGCCTTTATACTCTTTTCTTCGCTCATTTATCCGAAAGCTCAAGATTTCCAGATTAATGCTCTGGACATAAACACCAATCAGAATGCTTTGGTGGAATATCAATCAGACACAAACTTCTACTATATCCCTGAATCCATCAGCTATCGCTTCGGAAGGCGTTTTGGGGCTCAAAAGTTGAAAACTTTTTCCTTGAGATGCTCGCTTTTGGGCGGATTGGGACCGGCAAGTATCACCCTGATGAATTTTTTGAGCGTACAGGTCAGATTCACTCTGATTTGACCATTTTGGGGCGTAAGCCTCCTTGGGCAGTCGCCTTAGAGTATTGTTAAAGGTGCACGGAGGGCTATGCGAAGGAATGGGCAATGTCTTGTATCACTTCAAACCAGCGACAACGCTTGCCAAAGTGAAGTTCAATTCGTCCGGCGTGGCGGACCAATCGAACCGCGCAATAAACGATATTTTTGAGAACCGTTTTGATTCGCCAGCGCGGGATGTTGATTTTCTGCGGGGCAAGCCCAGCCCGTTTGATGACCTCTTGGCCAAGACCGCGCAATAGGTTGAAGGCCACCATGGCGCATAACAGAATAATCTTATTGGCACAGAGTCTCCCCGAAGGCAATCGCTCAACATCAAGATCGCTTTTGAGTTCACTGTGGTACTGCTCGCTGGGGTCATGTCCATGATAGAGATCTAGCACCGTCTTGGCACGACAAGAGAGGTTCGTCCACCAGGTGTTCACCTCAAGTTTAGGAACCAGAAGTTTCTGACCATCGATATCGATGGTGCGTTCAATCACTTCAAAGGCCACCGGGACACAAGGGTAGTTTTGGTCACCACCGGGATGGAAATGATCGAAAAAGCCTGTGTAAACGTTCTTGCCTTCACGACTGTCTTGTTTGTCTCCAACTCGGCGTACAAGGGCCAGCATTTGTTCAGGACATTCGCGGCGAGGATTTCGCTTTACGATAAAATAATGATCCCCAAAAGCGTCGAAGTTATCGGCCGCAGCGTTGCCACTATCAAGCCGAAGCAAACATTTTCCACCCAGGCCCAGAGTTTGGAGCGTTTCAACGCTGCGGGCAATAAACGCGGTCGTTCCCGACTGACAATGTTGTTTACCGGGTCGAAGTTCGCACTCAAGCATGTGGCCTTGAGTGCCCACATAGGCAAATATCGGGGCGTAACCATCATGGCCCTTCTAGGTGTAGGAAACGCCTTCTTTCGAAGAGCCTGAGTGATCCAAAGGGCTCACATCGATATCGACGGGAACAAGATCAAGCCCTTCGACATCTACCTAGCCAAAGGGGCCCGAGGAAAGAAGTTCGGTGTTGAGTTTGCGTAGCCCCACATGGGTTCTGGCTGGGGGCAGGTCGTCGAAACGACGTCGGAACACCGGCTCAGAGGCTACCTTTTTAACTCCCCTTTTTAAGTCCAAAGGCATTCATAAAAATCTCATCACCCCGGTACAGGTCGATATCATTGAAATCGGTTCGACCGTTGCAAAGTAAGCCGATCTGGGTAAGGAGGGTCTCCCGATCAGAGATCGCATCGGAGTGGCGTGGTTAAAAATTGGAGGGAAGAATCCGTTAAGCATGATCCTCAAGCAGCAGGCCGCAAAGATGATTTCCGCTTGTGCTGTTGAGTTCGCTCTTGCCAGTCTTTATTTTATATTGTTTCATATACACGCCTGTTGGGGTGGGGTTGTTTGTTTGAATACGGGTATCCTCCCCGCTTTAGCCCAACAGGTAATGAAAAATCGTCAGATTTTATCTGACGGATTCAGGAGAGTGACTTTCTAAAATCTTTGCAATATTTTTCATGGTTCAGAAAAAATGCCCGTAAAAAAGAGCGTTACCCCAATACCTCGGGAAAAATTAAAAGCTCCTTCTATTACTATGGTACAGCCCTGTTGCTTAAGCAAGCTAAACCCCTAAATCCTACATCTTTCAGCTACACGGTGACATCACTTATTTTGAGACTCGACAAAATTGGCGTAATCACTATTATTTTGGATCTAAATAAAATCTGTGATAGAGATGGAAAACGAATAAACCTATACGAGGAGGAAACAAAATGGCGCATGAACTTCCGACATTACCTTTTGATATAAACGCATTAGAACCCCATATCGATGCCCGTACGATGGAGATTCATCATGATAAGCACCATGCTGCTTATCTTGCAAAATTAAACACCGCGCTTGAAGGACACCCCGATCTTCAATCAAAATCAATTGAAGATTTAACCCGCGATCTCAGCAGTATCCCTGAAGATATCCGAGGGGCTGTTAGAAATAATGGAGGGGGACACATCAACCATACTTTATTTTGGCAAATTTTGTCTCCTAACAGCGGAGGTCCTTCTAGTGAACTTTCCGGTGCCATTAACGACACGTTTGGAAGCCTTGATGGGTTGAAGGAAAAATTTGGAAATGCAGCTGCAACTCGTTTTGGATCCGGTTGGGCATGGCTTGGGGTCAAGGCAGAAGGTCAACTCTGCGTTTGTTCAACACCCAATCAAGATCATCCTCGTATGAAAGGATACGTTGAGTGCGAATGTACTCCCATACTTGGGCTAGATGTCTGGGAACATGCTTATTATCTAAACTACCAGAATCGTCGACCGGATTATATTGCTGCATTTTGGAATGTGGTTAACTGGTCAAAGGTAGAAGCATTATATGCACAAGCCAGAGCCGAAGATTGAAGAGATTCTGGATTCTAGATGCTGTGTTGATAAGGACCGCGCGATAGAATCGGAAATCGAGAATCCTGCGCAGCGGAGTCCGTGTATAGCCAAAGAGTCGAGAAATTAGCCGCCGATCTGATAGCGGGTATACCGGCAAAGCGTGAGTGTATCGTCCAACTCTTTGCTTGTGGCAGACAAGAGCTCGGAAACCGTTTGCTCAGGGTCTTTTACAAAACTTTGTTCTAATAAACAGATCTGACTGTAAAATTTTTCAAGCTTCCCCGACACAATTTTATCAATAATATTTTCTGGTTTTCCCTGGACTTGATTCGTATAAATCTCTCGCTCAGCGGAGATCATCTTTTCCGGAACCTCATCGCGAGAAAGATATTGTGGATTAGACGCGGCAATATGAAGAGTAAGATCTTTTACGACTTGACGAAAAACCTCTTGATCACCGGTCTCGCTTTTTTCACAACCAACATCAACAAGCACGCCCACCTTGCCTCCAAGATGAATATACGAAGCAATGGTACCATTACCATCCTCTATATCATAACGAACACTGCGTCGGACAATTAGGTTCTCGCCAATTTCTGCGATTCTGGTTACCACCTCACCCTGAACAGCATCTGCTAAGGCCCCATCCACTGTTTTCGCTTTCTGAACCAATTCCGCTACAAACGCTTGAAACGTTTCGTTCCGAGCCACAAAATCGGTTTCACAGTTTACCTCAATCATTACTCCTTGAGACCCGCCACCAAACACTTCTGCCGCGACCACGCCTTCCTCAGCTATACGCCCGGCTTTTTTACCGGCAATAGCAACGCCTCGCTCACGCAGCATCTTTATAGCCTGGTCTTTGTCACCATTGGTTTCGACAAGAGCCCGCTTACACTCCATCATTCCGACATTTGTTTCTTCACGTAATTCTTTGACAAGGGATGCTGTTATCTCGGCCATGACAGGAGAACTCCTTTAACTCTTTTATTTTATGCTGCTTTCAGCGGGGATTTCGGGAACATTTTCTTGAGTGGATTCCTTGACCTTTTCCGACTCCGAAACACCTTTTGGCGTCACAGAAGATTCAGTTTTTTCTTTTTCTTCTGACGGTTGAGGGATTGGTTTGCTAACGGCTAAGCCAGCTTTTTCTTTGGCCTCTTTCAATTTTGCCTTTCGCTTTTCTATCGCGGCTTTTTCTTTGGCCTCGTCTGCAGCACGTTTTCGCGCTTCTTCTGCTGCGAGCTGTGCATACTCATTGGACGCTCGCTGAATCGTATCCCCTATGATTTTGGAAATAAGCCGAATCGCTCGGATAGCATCGTCATTGCCTGGTATAGGATAATCGGTCGTGCTCGGATCACTGTTCGTATCAACTAAAGCAACAACGGGGATATTAAGGCGGCTTGCTTCAGCGACAGCAATAGCCTCGCGGTTTACATCAATGACAAACAAGGCGCCAGGCAAGTTTTCCATATCTGCAACACCGGATAAATTTCGCTGGAGCTTACTTAGTTCACGGCGTAAACGTGCGACCTCTTTTTTCGGACGCGTTTTCATTTCGCCCGCTTTTTCCATGGCTTCTAATGCTCTCATACGTCCGACACTGCGACGGACCGTTTGGTTGTTTGTCAACATGCCGCCCAGCCATCGAGTTGTTACATGGAATTGATGAAGATGTTCCGCCGTTTGTCGAAGTGAATCTTGCGCCTGTTTTTTTGTGCCCACGAACAACACTCTACGACCACGAACAACGGTATCATAAAGAAACTGTTGGGCTTCTTTTAAACACGCCAAACTTTTATTCAAGTCAATGATATAAATCCCATTACACTCACCAAAAATGTAACGTTTCATCTTGGGATTCCATCGCTTGGTCTGATGACCAAAATGCAGACCTGCTTCAAGCAAATCTTCCATGCTAATGTCTGAATGACCTTCTTTTGTCTCTTTCACTTAAACCCTCTCATTTTATTCCCACCTGTTTATCGGGCAGGAAAATCCGCTTTGGCTCTTCCAGAGGAGGAGAACACTCGCTTCTATCCCAATGCATCGAGTCTTGGGATCTAATTAAAGGGAAGGAATATACCTCTAAAAAGACTCCGTGCAAGCAGAAACTGCGCCTATCTGAAAAAAGTTTTATGTCGATTGAGGCTCTAAACGAAAATAGTTCGAGGCCTATCTTTGCCATGGGTTAACCTGGCTCCGGCAGTTAGAGCGCTTCACGATTGAGGTGTCGCGATGTAGCACGAAGAAAACCAGCCGATTACCTCGTCGGGAGAAACCTCTTCGAACGCTTGTGTGATCGCTTCAGATAGTTCCTGCTGACTGCGGGCTGCAAGGCTGCCCAACCGATTCTTTATCTTGCCCCATATTTTTTCAATGGGGTTGGAATCGGGGCTGTAGGGTGGAAGGAATCTTACATGGGCCCCACATGACTCAATGAGTTCAATGACCTTGGGATTGTGATGGACGCGAAGATTGTCCATGATGACGATGTCTTCAGGTGAAAGGGTCGGGAGAAAAACCCGGCGAATATATTCTCCAAAAACAGCCGTCTCTGTCGCCCCCTCCCCCTCCATGGCCGCTGTTGTTCCGTCCAGGCGGACCGAAGAAATCAAGGTGGTGGTACACCAATGTCCATGAGGCGTTTTGGCAAAAAGCCTGTTCCCGCCCAACGCCCGGCCCCGCAGACGAGTCATATTCGTTTTCGCCCCGGATTCATCAATAAAGACAAGGCGACTTGGATCAAGTTTGGCCACCTCGTTGGATCCACTGCTTTCTCAAGAGATTTACATCCGCCCGGTAACGCCTTGAGCTGCTTTCCGCTGTAGAGGGCCTGACGATGCCCACGCGGTCGGGGAGCGGTCTGTCCGGTTTCGTTCAAACGAGAGAGCCCACGCTGAAATGCTCTAAGATCTACACGATAAGAAGATGCGATATCGGCCTGGGAACCTTTGCCCATTTTGTAGGCATCTATCGCACGCCGCCGGATTTCTGCTGTTGCTATACTCATGTCATGGAGTATAGATCTTCTAAAGAGGCATTTCAATCGTTAAATGCTCTAAATACAGAAAATCGCGTTTAACTCCCTGATCTAGGTTTACTACAAGAGGGAGCAGAGAAGGTCTTTATCACAAGACATTTTCTCCATTTCGCCTCCTTTGTAATCAATATATTTTCCCAAAAGTGTAATTTATCACAAAAAAACAAAAAATAGCTTGAAAAAAGTGAAGCACACTATATTATCTAGACGCTATGAAGAAAAATTTAAATATAAGGAAGACCTGAATCCGTCAGCTATCGCTTCGGAAGGCGCTTTGGGGCTCAAAAGTTGAAAACTTTTTCCTTGAGATGCTCGCTTTTGGGCGGATTGGGACCGGCAAGTATCACCCTGATGAATTTTTTGAGCGTACAGGTCAGATTCACTCTGATTTGGCCATTTTGGGGCGTAGGCCTCCTTGGGCAGTCGCCTTAGAGTATTGTTAAAGGTGCACGGAGGGCTATGCGAAGGAATGGGCAATATCTTGTATCACTTCAAACCAGCGACAACGCTTGCCAAAGTGAAGTTCAATTCGTCCGGCGTGGCGGACCAATCGAACCGCGCAATAAACGATATTTTTGAGAACCGTTTTGATTCGCCAGCGCGGGATGTTGATTTTCTGCGTGGCAAGCCCAGCCCGTTTGATGACCTCTTGGCCAAGACCGCGCAATAGGTTGAAGGCCACCATGGCGCATAACAGAATAATCTTATTGGCACAGAGTCTCCCCGAAGGCAATCGCTCAACATCAAGATCGCTTTTGAGTTCACTGTGGTACTGCTCGCTGGGGCCATGTCCATGATAGAGATCTAGCACCGTCTTGGCACGACAAGAGAGGTCCGTCCACCAGGTGTTTACCTCAAGTTTAGGAACCAGAAGTTTCTGACCATCGATATCGATGGTGCGTTCAATCACTTCGAAGGCCACCGGGACACAAGGGCGGTTTTGGTCACCACCGGGATGGAAATGATCGAAAAAGCCTGTGTAAACGTTCTTGCCTTCACGACTGTCTTGTTTGTCTCCAACTCGGCGTGCAAGGGCCAGCATTTGTTCAGGACATTCGCGGCGAGGATTTCGCTTTACGATAAAATAATGATCCCCAAAAGCGTCGAAGTTATCGGCCGCAGCGTTGCCACTATCAAGCCGAAGCAAACATTTTCCACCCAGGCCCAGGGTTTGGAGCGTTTCAACGCTGCGGGCAATAAACGCGGTCGTTCCCGACTGACAATGTTGTTTACCGGGTCGAAGTTCGCACTCAAGCATGTGGCCTTGAGTGCCCACATAGGCAAATATCGGGGCGTAACCATCATGGCCCTTCTAGGTGTAGGAAACGCCTTCTTTCGAAGAGCCTGAGTGATCCAAAGGGCTCACATCGATATCGACGGGAACAAGATCAAGCCCTTCGACATCTACCTAGCCAAAGGGGCCCGAGGAAAGAAGTTCGGTGTTGAGTTTGCGTAGCCCCACATGGGTTCTGGCTGGGGGCAGGTCGTCGAAACGACGTCGGAACACCGGCTCAGAGGCTACCTTTTTAACTCCCCTTTTTAAGTCCAAAGGCATTCATAAAAATCTCATCACCCCGGTACAGGTCGATATCATTGAAATCGGTTCGACCGTTGCAAAGTAAGCCGATCTGGGTAAGGAGGGTCTCCCGATCAGAGATCGCATCGGAGCGGCGTGGTTGAAAATTGGAGGGAAAAACCCGTTAAGCATGATCCTCAAGCAGCAGGCCGCAAAGATGATTTCCGCTTGTGCTGTTGAGTTCGCTCTTGCCAGTCTTTATTTTATATTGTTTCATATACACACCTGTTGGGGTGGGGTTGTTTGTTTGAATACGGGTATCCTCCCCGCTTTAGCCCAACAGGTAATGAAAAATCGTCAGATTTTATCTGACGGATTCAGGGTGGAGACTCTCCTGGCGAAGTATTGGTCTCCAGAACAGATTGAAGGTCGAAGAAAGCTAGAAGGTGACCCTCCCATCAGTCGAATGACGATCTACCGCTACTTGTACAGTCCAAGAGAGGCTGGCTACCGAAAATACCTGCATGGCCCCGGAAAGAAAAAACGAGCGACTCGGAAAAGCCATTCACGTATACACAACCAAACGATGATTGACCAACGCCCCGAAGAGGCTGAAAGCCGCAAGGTGGCAGGCCATTGGGAAGGTGACACTATTCAGGGCCAAACGAGAAAAGAGGCCTGTGTAGTCACTCTAGCAGATCGAGCGACTCGATATCTTATCGCCGATCTTTTACCTCGATGCAATGCCGAATCGGTCAACCGTTCCGTACCTCAGTTCGCTGATTCAGGGCTCCCCTGTAAAACGGTGACTGTAGATAATGGCATGGAGTTTGCCAGCCATGCTAAACTACAGAAAAAAATAGCAACCCCCATTTTCTTTGCTGAAGGGAGAAACCCTTGGCAAAGAGGGACCAACGAAAATACGAATGGTTTGCTTCGCCAGTTTTTCCCGAAGAAAACCGACTTTGCTGCCCACAGCTCCGCTCAGTTGAGATGGGCTGTGGAGTTACTGAATAATAGACCGAGAAAATGCTTAGAATATAGAACGCCCAAAGAAATGATGGACAGCTTCGGTTTTGCACTTGTAAGTTGAGTCTGCAAGGATGGAAGGCTTGGGCCCGATACTGGATGCTTCCGCTATGGGCGGGTCCGCATGTGGCCGAAGACATTATAGTCTATGGTTTTTACTCTTACTTCTTTCCTTCTCCTCCTTCGCCCAGACCCCGTATCACTATGCCGTTGAAGAAGTGGGTCTCGGCCAAGTGATTAGTCGGGGGACAACCGAGGAAAAAGTTCCTGCGGGAACGCTTATTTTAGCCCCAAACATATTGTTTCGCTATTGGCTCTATGAAGTCGCTGCAGAAAAAATCGGGTATGTAGATTTTACAACACCGGGGGATGGACGACAGTTTACAATCCCGGCTGTGAATCTCGGTATATCCAAAGCCAGCGATTATGATAATGATGGTCTTGATGATGATGCTGAATTTGTGATCGGGACCGATCCCAATAATTCAGACACGGATGGGGACCAAATCTTTGATGGGGCTGAAGTGGCGCAAGGATTAGACCCCTCCGACGGTAATCCTACGCAACTAGGCCTCATCAGTTCGGTGGATACACTGGGTATGGCCATGGATATTCAAGCATTTAACGACATCGCCATTATAGCGGATGATGGAGGTGTTTCTGTTTTTAATGTTTTTAATCGGATGGCTCCAATCATTATCAGCCAGGTCAGTACGCCTGGACAAGCAACCGCTATTTCCCATACGAAAAATTATATTGCGGTGGCCGATGGTAACGCCGGATTAGAGCATCTAACGATTGAAATGCCTCTCTAGAAGATCTATACTCCATGACACGAGTATAGCAACAGCAGAAATCCGGCGGCGTGCGATAGATGCCTACAAAATGGGCAAAGGTTCCCAGGCCGATATCGCATCTTCTTATCGTGTAGATCTTAGAACGTTTCAGCGTGGGCTCTCTCGTTTCAACGAAACCGGACAGACCGCTCCCCGACCGCGTGGGCATCGTCAGGCCCTCTACAGCGGAAAGCAGCTCAAGGCGTTACCGGGCGGATGTAAATCTCTTGAGAAAGCAGTGGATCCAAGAGGTGGCCAAACTTGATCCAAGTCGCCTTGTCTTTATTGATGAATCCGGGGCGAAAACGAATATGACTCGTCTGCGGGGCCGGGCGTTGGGCGGGAACAGGCTTTTTGCCAAAACGCCTTATGGACATTGGTGTACCACCACCTTGATTTCTTCGGTCCGCCTGGACGGAACAACAGCGGCCATGGAGGGGGAGGGGGCGACAGAGACGGCTGTTTTTGGAGAATGTATTCGCCGGGTTTTTCTCCCGACGAGGTAATCGGCTGGTTTTCTTCGTGCTACATCACGACACCTCAATCGTGAAGCGCTCTAGCTATCATTGACATTACTGATCCAGCGTTGGCCTCTATTACCCATCAAGTCAACTTTATAGGTTTTACACGGGCTGTTGCTGCCGCAGGAGGGATCGCCTTTGTGGGGATTGCCAATGGTTTTAATAGCAAAGTATGTGAAGTTGATTTAGGGAGTGGTGAGGTTCTTGAAACATACTCTTTCCTTTACGAGGTCCATGACGTGGTTTTTTCAGGAAATTACTTATATGTCCTTGCTTTAAGGGCTTTTCATATTCTAGAATACTAAAAGGGGTCTATGCAAATCCTTGGCTCGGTTTCTTCACCGGGTACACCGAGTTCAGGCAGTGGGCGAATGCGTTTGTTTGTCGGAAATGACATTGCCTACACAATATATCGTAGAGGGTATAATACGCTTGATGTCAGTGATCCTGCTGATCCCCTGTTGATAACTTATCAGCCTCGCAGTTTGGTTGGAAACACATGGTCGTGAATGGTTCAGGGTTGGGTATTGCTGCAGTGAGTCCTAATAGTACATTGGATGGCGCTCACAACATTTCTTTATACAATGTCAGTAACCCGAGTAATGTAAATGCCTTCAACTATCACCGAACACCAAACACCAGGGATTGCCCGTGCGGTCTCCATATATAATGGCCAAGCCTATGTAGCCGATCACAGCGCCGGTCTGCAGGTCATCAATTACTTATCTGCGGATACGGCAGGAAATCCTCCGTCTGCTACGTTGTCAGCCAACTTTTCCTTAAATCCTCCCCAAGCTGAAGAAGGGAAATGGGTCCGCATTAACGTTGAGGTGAATGATGATGTCCAAATTCGTAATGTTGAGTTTTATATTGATGGAATCAAAGCCCCTACCGATGGAAACTTCCCGTTTGAATATCATTTCATAACCCCTCGATTAACCGAGCAGTCCACATTTTCAATTCAAACACGTGCCAGTGATACAGGAGGAAATGCAACGTGGAGTAGTAACATTGTTGTAACACTTCTACTTGATGCGACCTCACCCCAGGTAAAAGCGGTGACACCTAAGAACGGGTCGTTGCTCAAAGATCTTTCTGTCTTTTCAGCTACATTCAGTGAGCCTATGGATGCATCAACATTAGATATCAGTTCCTTTGCCATTTTTGAGGCGGGTCCAGATGGGATTCATAGTACTGTGGATGATGTGGTTGTGACAGGAAGCGTAATTTACCTATGAAAATGATTTTAATGTAGCCTTGCAAAGTTTTAGTACAAATCTTGGGCCTGGTTATTACCGAGCTGTTTTGAGTTCATCACTATCTGATATTGGAGAAAATCCATTATCAGGAGCCTATACGTGGTTTGCCCGTGTTTATGACGTGTCTACTGACACAGATAATGATGGTGTGCCAGGTGATATTGAACCCTGGATCCGTCAGTTAAACGTGGGATTTCTGTGCGAATGCTTTGGAGGCAAAAGGTTGCAAAAAAACGCAGGCGCACCCGCTGGGTGCGTCGAGGCTTTTTTGTAATTCCTTTTGGCCCAAATGGTTCGTGCAGAAAACCGCGTTTAACTGACGGATCCAGGATAAACAATACATTCCGTTACGTAGCTTTTTTAATCCTGTTCTTAATTTTTTTGGTAGTATCCAGTGAGGGAGCAACGTTGACTGTGCTCAATTCAATGGATAATGGTCCAGGCTCATTGCGAGACACCGTTGGAATAGCTGCACCTGGAGACACCATTGTTTTTGCAAATATTCTCGACGGTGCAACCATCACGCTTACTACCGGTCAAATTGATATTAACCAGGACTTAACCATTATTGGGCCAGGTCGAACAAATCTGACCATTAGTGGAGATAATAGTAGCCGGATTTTCAAGAGCTATGCGAGTCATTTTGTTATCTCAGACCTAACTCTCACTAAAGGGTATCTCCTGAATCCGTCAGACAAAATCTGACGATTTTTCATTACCTGTTGGGCTAAAGCGGGGAGCATACCCGTATTCAAACAAACAACCCCACCCCAACAGGTGTGTATATGAAACAATATAAAATAAAGACTGGCAAGGGCGAACTCAACAGCACAAGCGGAAATCATCTTTGCGGCCTGCTGCTTGAGGATCATGCTCAACAGATTCTTCCCTCCAATTTTCAACCACGCCGCTCCGATGCGATCTCTGATCGGGAGATCCTCCTTACCCAGATCGGCTTACTTTGCAACGGTCGAACCGATTTTCAATGATATCGACCTGTACCGGGGTGATGAGATTTTTATGAATGCCTTTGGACTTTAAAAGGGGAGTTAAAAAGGTAGCTTCTGAGCCGGTGTTCCGATGTCGTTCCGACGACCTGCCCCCAGCCAGAACCCATGTGGGGCTACGCAAACTCAACACCGAACTTCTTTCCTCGGGCCCCTTTGGCTACGCAAACTCAACACCGAACTTCTTTCCTCGGGCCCCTTTGGCTAGGTAGATGTCGAAGGGCTTGATCTTGTTCCCGTCGATATCGATGTGAGCCCTTTGGATCACTCAGGCTCTTCGAAAGAAGGCGTTTCCTATACCTATAAGGGCCATGATGGTTACGCCCCGATATTTGCCTATGTGGGCACTCAAGGCCACATGCTTGAGTGCGAACTTCGACCCGGTAAACAACATTGTCAGTCGGGAACGACCGCGTTTATTGCCCGCAGCGTTGAAACGCTCCAAACCCTGGGCCTAGGTGGAAAATGTTTGCTTCGGCTTGATAGTGGCAACGCTGCGGCCGATAACTTCGACGCTTTTGGGGATCATTATTTTATCGTAAAGCGAAATCCTCACCGCGAATGTCCTGAACAAATGCTGGCCCTTGCACGCCGAGTTGGAGACAAACAAGACAGTCGTGAAGGCAAGAACGTTTACACAGGCTTTTTCGATCATTTCCATCCCGGTGGTGACCAAAACCGCCCTTGTGTCCCGGTGGCCTTCGAAGTGATTGAACGCACCATCGATATCGATGGTCAGAAACTTCTGGTTCCTAAACTTGAGGTGAACACCTGGTAGACGAACCTCTCTTGTCGTGCCAAGACGGTGCTAGATCTCTATCATGGACATGGCCCCAGCGAGCAGTACCACAGTGAACTCAAAAGCGATCTTGATGTTGAGCGATTGCCTTCGGGGAGACTCTGTGCCAATAAGATTATTTTGTTATGCGCCATGGTGGCCTTCAACCTATTGCGCGGTCTTGGCCAAGAGGTCATCAAACGGGCTGGGCTTGCCCCGCAAAAAATCAACATCCCGTGCTGGCGAATCAAAACGGTTCTCAAAAATATCGTTTATTGCGCGGTTCGATTGGTCCGCCACGCCGGACGAATTGAACTTCACTTTGGCAAGCGTTGTTGCTGGTTTGAAGTGATACAAGATATTGCCCCATTCCTTCGCATAGCCCTCCGTGCACCTTTAACAATACTCTAAGGCGACTGCCCAAGGAGGCCTACGCCCCAAAATGGTCAAATCAGAGTGAATCTGACCTGTACGCTCAAAAAATTCATCAGGGTGATACTTGCCGGTCCCAATCCGCCCAAAAGCGAGCATCTCAAGGAAAAAATTTTCAACTTTTGAGCCCCAAAACGCCTTCCGAAGCGATAGCTGACGGATTCAGGTATCTATATATATTTGATACTGTGTCAGGAGGATCTGCTATTTTGACTGACCCCGGGACACTTCTTACTGTTTCCAACATCCTGTTTTCAAGCAATCTGGACGAAGCCCTGAACATTGGAGGCACCATTTCTTCGGGAGGTTCCCTGATGGTCTCAGGCTGTACATTCAGTAACAACTCAGGCTTAACAGCGGGAGCTATTCTGAGCACTGGATCTTCTACGGTCATTGACTCTACCTTTATAGAGAACTTGTCACGTTATTGCGGGGCTATCATGTATTCAGGGTCTGGCACATCAAATAGGGTGTCAGGGTGTACATTTGCTCGTAATGTAGGACGTGCTCACAGCGGTGCCATTTTTTTGTCTACGCTTCTTTGGTTAGATGTTGACAACTCTACTTTTGTAGAAAATAGAACAGGCAGTGACCCTACTCCGTTTACAGCGGGTGCCATTAAGATGGCCGCTTCTGCCCAGCTGACATTATCTTCTGTGACGATTCACAGTAACTCCATTTTTGAGTGTGGGGCGGGAGGAATCATGACCTCTTCTTTCAATCTGACCATGGATCATACTATTGTTGCTGGTAATATAGGAGGTATCTGCTACCCGAGTCCTGCTCCATACATAGCTCCCGATATCAGAGGGCCGATTGTTAGTGGTGGGTTTAACCTGATTGGCAGTTCCGATGGGACGTATAGTTTTGACCCATCAGACCTGATAGGTATTGATCCACTGCTCGGTCCTTTACAGGATAATGGGGGGGCCGACCTTAACAAAGAAACCTCTTCCGGGAAGCCCATTAATTGATGCAGGGAGTACTCTTCCTTTATCGCTTTATGACCAACGTGGCCCTGGATATCCACGTCTCATAGGCACTGCCATGGATGTTGGAGCCGTCGAAATTTCCCCGAATATATCAATGCCTCCACATGATGTATCCCAAGAAAGTGATGATGTGGGCCCACAACATGTTCCGTCTGAAAAGTTGCGAAGCAACACGAGGTCTATACAGACAGAATTTCGTGCTCAGCAAAAATCAAGGCGTTGATTAATTAAAAACATTTATTACACGATCTATCTCTTCTTCCGTATTGTAGAAATGAGGAGAAAGTCGGATAAAGGTTTGTGCCTGTCGATTTTTTCGTAAAGATACACTAATTTTATTCTCTCCTAGCTTTTTCCACAAAGCCTGCATATCGTAGGTTGGATGAGTTAAGGAAATGATCCCCGAATTTCCATTTTCATAATGCTGATATCCCAAAGGTAATGCTATATCCAACACGTACTGGCGAAGATCTAAAATACGTTTTTCAACATTTTCGATGCCAAGGTCTAATAATAGTTTGATCGACTCTAGCATGCCCAAAATGCCTGGAACATTAAGAGATCCCGGTTCATAGCGTCTTGCCCCGCCATAAAAAGCAATCTCTTCCTGTGCAATAAATTCAGGAGAGATCACATTCCGAGCACCTAACAACGTTGGGTTAAGGAGATCCATGCAAAATGATTTAACATAGAAGATTCCAGCGCCTACGGGTCCCAACAGCCACTTATGAGAATCCGCACTTAAAAAATCGACATGCTCTACTGAAACGGGAAAGGCACCAAGTGTTTGGATTCCATCTAGGCTAAATAAAATGCCTCGCTTATGAAGTTGTTGCCCTATCTTATCAATATCAATGCGATACCCGCTTAGAAAGTGGCAGGAGGCTAAAGCTACCAGCTTGGTAGACTCTGTAACCAGATCCTCAATAATTTCCCATGTAATCAACCCGGGACACTCCGGTCTAAGAGGTACAGGTTTAACACCTAAACGCTTCAATTTGAGCCATGGGTAAACGTTGGCGGGGTAATCATCGGCATAATAAATGACTTCATCTCCAGGATGCCATGTCAATCCATTGGCCACCAAGTTTAGTCCAAGGGATGTGGGTCCTAGCAAAGCAATCTCCATTGAATCACATTGAAGAAGCTGGGCCACAGCTTTCCGAGTCTCTGTAACCAAAGGCCAAACCCAATCTCCTTCTTGTTGATCCTTGGTCCCTTGATCGGCAAAGTTTCGGATCGCTTCTGATGTTCTGCGTGGTAAGGCCGTTACACCGGCATGGGCTAAGAAAGTACGTTCTTTAACAACGGGGAATTCATACGTCCTCAGTTCTTGGTTTTGGAGAATTTCGGTCAGTTTCATTAATACGTGTGCTTTCCGACTGAGGGATGAACGACTTCATTTAACCGACCTGAAAAATAATGTTTAAGGGCTACAACTTTCAATCCTTCTGCTTGTAATTGATTCTGTAAAACAGCCGGATCATAATACCCCGCTGCTATTTCGAGAATGACAAGATTACTTCGCGATATCCCTATCCCATCGACTTGATGATCAGAGAAAGTATTTGCTATATTTCGAATTTTTTCTTTATCCGCTTCTTCCAGATCTTTGCCCAATTCGATTTCGATCGTATCCAGATGATGACCATGAATGTTAAATCCGGAGTTCGCGTACGTTTGTTTGTAATAGGGTCTAGTATGTTGATCATACATGTCATTTTTCCTTATAAGAGAATTTATCTTAAGGCCGGCGCGGGAATTTCGAAAAGTCAGGCTTTCTTTTTTCTACAAAAGCATCTCTTCCCTCTTGTCCTTCTTCGCTCATATAGTAAAGCATGGTCGCATTACCGGCTAGCTCCTGGATGCCTGCTTGACCATCACAATCTGCATTGAGCGCTGCTTTTAGACACCGCAAAGCAATGGGTGAATGAGCAAGTATCTCTCGGCACCACTTTACGGTTTCTTCTTCAAGTTGTTCGTAAGGGAAAACGGCATTCACCAATCCCATGTCCAATGCTTGCTGCGCATTGTATTGTCGGCATAAATACCAAATTTCGCGTGCCTTTTTTTGGCCCACTATGCGTGCAAGATATGAAGAGCCATATCCTCCATCAAAAGATCCTACTTTGGGGCCTGTTTGACCAAACGTTGCATTGTCTGCAGCCAAGGTCAGATCACATATAACATGGAGTACATGTCCGCCTCCAATCGCGTATCCAGCGACCATCGCGATGACAGGTTTAGGGCACGTTCGAATTTCGCGTTGAAAATCTAAGACATTTAAGCGATGGACCCCTTGACTATCTTTATAGCCTGCGTCCCCTCGTATTTTTTGGTCCCCTCCAGAACAAAAAGCTTTTTCACCTTCCCCTGTAAGAATAATGACACCGATCTTTTCATCTTCACGAGCATCGTGAAGTGCCGCTGACATTTCTTGGACGGTGAGTGGTCGAAAAGCATTGTGGACTTCAGGGCGATTAATCGTAATTTTAGCGATGCCTTCGGCTTTATGATATTTTATATCTGTGAATGTTTTTGCTTTATTCCATTGAATCGTTGTCATAGATCCCCTTTATAAAATCTCTAATAACATGAACATAGTCATGTGGTTTTTCTACGTGGACATTGTGTCCTGCACCTGAAACGATAGCGGTTTGTATCGTTTTACTCAAGCTTCCCATTTCTTCTGTAATCGTTCGATGTTTTGGGTCATGTTCGCCAGCGATACTTAAAATAGGAATCCTTGATTTAGCTAAATCTTGCCATAACGGTTTTTGATGTCCAATACTCATTCCATATAATGCCTTTGCTAGTTCCTGTGGATCATTTTTTCGACGGGATACAAGTGTTGTTTGATAAACGGTTAGGTTCTTTTTAAAGGAATCAAATAAAGGCTGATTATACCATGTTTGAAGAAAATCTTCAAAAGGTTGGTGGATGAGTTGATGGGCTATGGCTTTATCGTGTTCAGCTCGTTTCTGTCTTTGATCAAAATTTTTGATGCCGGGAGATGCTGACTCCGCGATAATTCCTTGCCACCGTTCTGGCCTATGAGAAGCTAGGTATAGTGCAAGCCGACCACCCATTGAGTATCCACAAAGTACAGACTTTTTTATATTGAAGGAATCAAGCGTATGACATACAGCCTCAGTAGCACCGGCCAAGGAGTAATCATCAGCATCCTTATCCGCGATACTTTTCCCGTGTCCAGGAAGGTCGATTGTGATACAAAAAAAGTCGTTAAAAACTTGATTGATAACCTCGTTCCATTCCCATGAAGCACCCATGAACCCGTGTAACAGCACAATAGGTAAACACTCTTTGGACCCGTGAACAGTGGTGTTTAATAGACGAGACATAAGGAACAAAGGTAAACGTTAAGAGATATTGGATATGGAGATGGGATTACCATGTAAGAACATAAAAGTACGCAACCGTATGTTTACATCAAAACATAGAAAGTTATAAATCTATCCCGTGGGAACAGGTTCTCTGCTCTCTTTAGCGATGTCTGATTCTTCTGTAGCATGATGTTTTAGTTTTACGGAGACGAGTTTTGATAGGCCCCGTTTTTCCATGGTAACCCCATATAAAATATCAGCGGCCTCAATCGTTTGGCGGTTATGGGTGATAACGATGAACTGTGATTTCCCAATAAACTCTTTTAGCATGGTAACAAAACGGCCTATATTTGCATCGTCTAAAGCTGCGTCTAATTCGTCTAACACGCAAAAGGCGCTTGGTTTTACCATGTAAAGTGAGAACAGCAAGGCGACGGCCGTCATCGTACGCTCTCCGCCTGAAAGTAAAGATACGGTTTGTAGTTTTTTGCCTGGAGGTCGTGCGATAATTTCGATGCCGGATTCAAGGACATCTTCTTCATCAACCATAACCAATTTTGCGGTGCCGCCACCAAACAGTTGTTTGAACATGCCTTGAAAGTTTTCGTTTACTTGATTGAACGTTGCGGAAAAGAGTTCTGTGGTCGTTTTATTGATTTCTCGAATCATGTCCATGAGCTGTTTTTTGGCTTTGACCAGATCATCTTCTTGTTGGGTAAGAAATGCATATCGCTCCTCTAATTCATTATATTCTTCAATGGCAACAAGATTTACAGGGCCCATAGACTCGAGTTTTGTCCGGATTTCTGCAACGTTCGTTTCTAAGGTTTCACGGTCTGGCTGCTCCCCGTTCTCCCACTCGGGTTCAGGTACACGGCTGAGCTGTCCTTGCGTGATATTATATTCAGAGGTTATCCGATCGATACTATTTTGATGTCGCATTCGTTCTTCAGCGAGTTGGACATCCATTTCCGATTTTGTGGTTCTTAGTTCATCGATCCAAGACCGTTTTTTACGCATTTCGCTTTCAAGGTTTTCAAGGGTCTGTGTGTTCTCTTCCCGTTGCTCTCGGGCTGTTTTAAGGGTCTGATTGTAGTGTTCGATCTTTTCTTTTAGGGGATCAATACGTAGGGTTGCTTCTTCAGCCTCTGTTTGGAGGGCTGAAATTCTTTCCGTGTAAGAATGGATGCCGGATGAACGTTCTTGGATGAGGGCGTTTAGTTCGTTGATCCGGGCTTCGACATGATTCTTTTGGTGTTTAAGGTTTTCAACTTTCTGTTTGGCTTCAATGTGCTTTACACGTCGGTCGGTTACTTCAGAAAGGGCGGCCGAGCGTTCTTGTTCAAGGGATCGAAGATGATCTGTTTTTGAGGATAACGTGGCGCGCATGTTGGCTAAACGGGTTCGAAGAGATTCTAGTTCGTTGAGAATGGATGTGCGGCGATCTGAACCTGAAGTTTCGTTTTCGGTGAGCATTCGGAGTTCGTATGTGACGGTTTCTGCGCGATCGTTGGTTTGTCTGGCTTCTTGTGAGATGACTTGGTATTCACCTTCTTGTAAGGCTAAATCTCTTTTGCTGGTTTCCCATGCATGGTTCGTTGCTTTAAGGACTTCATCTATAGTAGAACGTTCTTCTAGATATTGAGTCCGCTCAGCTTGTTTTCCATGGGCCTGTCGATCGAGAGCTTGGATTTCTTGTTGTCGGGTCTGTAATAGATGACGTTTGGACAACGGGTTTGTTTCTTGGGCTTCTTGGGACCATAGTTCGGCATGGCCGTTACCGCGCATCAGTACGCCATCTCGCGTTACGAAAATAAGGTCGGGTTCTATAGGCTCAGGAATTTGGTCAAGGTTGTCAACGACGTATACACGTTGTAAGAGGTTGTGTGCTAGCGGTTGTATGGCCTCGTTACATTGTATGTGGTCTGTGAGGGGAGCGTATGGGCGTGTGGAGATATGGGTGGGGGAGGGGGGGGTGGCTTGTGAGGTGTAAAGTAGGCGTGCGGCCCCCTTGTCGTGTTGTTGGAGTTGAGTGAGTATATTTCGGGTTGCATTTTGGTCAGTGACAATAACAGCGTCAAGCCATGCTCTTAAGACGGTTTGGAGGGGGATTTCGTATCCAGGATCAGCACGGAGATGATCAGCAAGAGCTCCGAGGACGTGGGTTCGATCTATGTTGTCATTGGGATTAGGCTCTAAAAGGGCTTGGGCTCCACCGGAGAACCCTTCTGAGGTTGTGTCTTCCGTTAATAGCTCGCATTGGGCCTTTTTCCCTGCTATTTCGGCTTGAAGACTTGATAGGGTCTGTTCAGTTTCCTTTATTTTTTTGGATAGAACCTCTTGTTGTGTGGTGAGTTCCTTTCTTTTTTCTTCATGAAGAGCGGTTCCTTTTCTTAGTGCGTTTAATTGCGTTTCCATCTGTGCTTTTCGTTCATTAAAGTTTTCTAAGGAACGTTGGATTTCTGACTTTTCTGCCGCTAAACGTTCTCGACGGATTACGACGGTTCGCTCTTCAGCGTCTAATTCGGAAAGCTCATTTTGTCGGTGTGAAATTTTGCTTTCTATATCGACAGATTCGGTGCGAAGATTTTCGAGTTCTTTTCGTGTATCCTCCACATTCTCTTCTAGTTGGCTTGAATGGGTTGCAGCTATTTCTAGATCTTGTTCAGTGCGGGTTTTGGCTTCTTGTGAGGTTTTTAAAAGCTGGTTAGTTTTTTCGAGTTCGATCTGATGTGTTTGCAGACGTTGTTTTGCGACTTCGGCATCTTTTGAATCTCTTTCAGAAAGTAGTTTGATTTCTTGAATGCGATCTTGATTGATTTGAATGAGTTGTTGGGCCCGATCACATTCTGTTTTGGCTTCTACAGCGGTGTCTAAGGTTTTGGAAATTTCTTTTTCCATGGCGTTGAGTGTTGCACGCATTTCCGTGGAGTTTTTCTCTATGTCTTGTAAATCCGCGCGCACGGCTTCGTCTTGTTCGTTAAGGGATACAAGCTTCGTTTCTAGCTGGTTTATCTCTTGTTCGAGCCTTTCCAATTTGTCGCGGGTACAAAAAATATCGATTCCTCTGAGTTTTTCTTGAAGTATTTTGTATCGTTTAGCTTTTCCTGCTTGGCGTTGTAGGGAGGTGATTTGACGTTTAACTTCGCGGATAATATCGTTAAGTCGAAGGAGATTGGCTTCCGTATGGTCCAGTTTTCGGATTGCTTCTTTTTTATCAGCTTTATATTTTGTGATGCCACTGGCTTCTTCAAACACGGCACGACGGTCTTCAGGGCGGGAGCTTAAGATCAGATCAATGCGTCCTTGTTCCATCAGGGAGTATGAGTTGGTTCCTACGCCAGTATCCATGAAGAGTCGTTGGATATCTTTTAATCGGCAGGGCGCTTTGTTGATAAAATATTGCCCTTCACCCGATCGTAATACGCGTCGAGTGACCGTTACTTCATCGTATTCAGTCCCCAATTTCCCCTCGCAACCGGCAAGGGTTAAACTGACTTCAGCCATGGATAGAGGTTTATGAGAGTCGGTTCCGTTAAAAATGCAGTCTTCCATTTTTGCGCCGCGCAACGCCTTCGCGCTTTGTTCGCCCAGCACCCATCGAATGGCATCAGAGACGTTACTTTTCCCACATCCATTAGGGCCGACGATTGCTGTCATGCCGGGTTCGAATTCTAGACTTATTTTTTCTGCGAAGCTTTTGAAGCCTATTACGTCTAATCGTTTAAGATACATGGTCTGGGGTTCACAGTTTATGGTTTATGGTTTAACTATGGGTCCTATATCATGTATGGTTGTTTCAGGCAACCACTATATGTGGGGAAAATACGGATTTTGGATACTTGATGCTAGATGCTGGGCAAAAATGACGGATTTCAGTTATGTGTGACTTTGAACTTATTACTTTACTTAAAAAACTAGTCTCTATACCGAGCGTAAACCCGGAAGATACGGATGATTCGGATATTACTGGAGAGCAACGTATTGCTGAATTCTTGGCTGACTATCTTGAACAAAAAGAATTTCAAGTTCAGTGGATGGAACAGGAGCCCGGTCGTCCCAATATAATCGCGAGTTTTGGGTCGGAGTCAGCCTCGCGTACATTGTTATTAGAATCCCATTTGGATACGGTTAGCGTGCATGGAATGAAAAGACCTCCTTTCACACCTCAGATAGAGGAAGGGCGTTTATATGGAAGAGGAGCGTGTGATACGAAGGGGCCTATGGCGGCAGTGCTTCATGCTTTGGAACCAAGCCTGTTAAGGAAGCTTTCTGAAGGTGACTGCCGTATAATTTTCGTTGGCGCGATGGGTGAAGAAAAGGGAAATCAGGGTGCAGCGTATCTTGCAGGGCAAGGAATAGGCGCTGATGAAGCGATTATTTTGGAACCCACAGAATGCTCGATTGTCCATGCCCACAAAGGCGCTTTGTGGTTCCGTGTAGAAGTTGTAGGGGTTGCAGGACACGGTTCAGATCCAGCCAGAGGCGTCAATGCTATTGAGGCGCTTGGCCAAGCTGTTCAAAAATTGAAAGCTCAAACAGAACTCGATCGTGAAAATTACCATAGTGATATTCTGGGTCAGCCCACCATAAATTTTGGAGTCATAAAGGGTGGGTCAGCCGTAAATATTGTGCCGGATCATTGTTTAATGGAGGTTGACCGTCGTTATTTACCTGATGAGGATGTTGGCATTCTGCTTGAAAATATAAAATCTATATTTTCTACGCTTAAAAAAGAAGACAAAATTAAAGGTTTCGAATTTCATATCATTAAAGATTCAATTCCATTTTTGACCTCTACAACATCCCCTCTTGTGAACCGTTTACAACGAAGTTGCAAAGAGGTTGGTGTAGAGGCAACCTTTCAGGGTTCTTCATGGTATAGTGATGCAGGACATTTCTCACAGACGTGTTCGGATGTGGTTGTTTTGGGGCCGGGTAGTATTAAGCAAGCGCATACGGCAGATGAGTATATTGAACTGGAAAGTTTGCAGAGGGGATATGAAATTTTAACGTGTTTTTTGAGTGATTGGGTGGATGAAATGAAAGACCTGAATCCGTCAGATAAAATCTGACGATTTTTCATTACCTGTTGGGCTAAAGCGGGGAGCATACCCGTATTCAAACAAACAACCCCACCCCAACAGGTGTGTATATGAAACAATATAAAATAAAGACTGGCAAGAGCGAACTCAACAGCACAAGCGGAAATCATCTTTGCGGCCTGCTGCTTGAGGGTCATGCTCAACGGATTCTTCCCTCCAATTTTTAACCACGCCGCTCCGATGCGATCTCTGATCGGGAGATCCTCCTTACCCAGATCGGCTTACTTTGCAACGGTCGAACCGATTTTCAATGATATCGACCTGTACCGGGGTGATGAGATTTTTATGAATGCCTTTGGACTTAAAAAGGGGAGTTAAAAAGGTAGCCTCTGAGCCGGTGTTCCGATGTCGTTCCGACGACCTGCCCCCAGCCAGAACCCATGTGGGGCTACGCAAACTCAACACCGAACTTCTTTCCTCGGGCCCCTTTGGCTAGGTAGATGTCGAAGGGCTCGATCTTGTTCCCGTCGATATCGATGTGAGCCCTTTGGATCACTCAGGCTCTTCGAAAGAAGGCGTTTCCTACACCTAGAAGGGCCATGATGGTTACGCCCTGATATTTGCCTATGTGGGCACTCAAGGCCACATGCTTGAGTGCGAACTTCGACCCGGTAAACAACATTGCCAGTCGGGAACGACCGCGTTTATTGCCCGCAGCGTTGAAACGCTCCAAACCCTGGGCCTGGGTGGAAAATGTTTGCTTCGGCTTGATAGTGGCAACGCTGCGGCCGATAACTTCGACGCTTTTGGGGATCATTATTTTATCGTAAAGCGAAATCCTCGCCGCGAATGTCCTGAACAAATGCTGGCCCTTGCACGCCGAGTTGGAGACAAACAAGACAGTCGTGAAGGCAAGAACGTTTACACAGGCTTTTTCGATCATTTCCATCCCGGTGGTGACCAAAACCGCCCTTGTGTCCCGGTGGCCTTCGAAGTGATTGAACGCACCATCGATATCGATGGTCAGAAACTTCTGGTTCCTAAACTTGAGGTGAACACCTGGTGGACGAACCTCTCTTGTCGTGCCAAGACGGTGCTAGATCTCTATCATGGACATGGCCCCAGCGAGCAGTACCACAGTGAACTCAAAAGCGATCTTGATGTTGAGCGATTGTCTTCGGGGAGACTCTGTGCCAATAAGATTATTCTGTTATGCGCCATGGTGGCCTTCAACCTATTGCGCGGTCTTGGCCAAGAGGTCATCAAACGGGCTGGGCTTGCCCCGCAGAAAATCAACATCATGCGCTGGCGAATCAAAACGGTTCTCAAAAATATCGTTTATTGCGCGGTTCGATTGGTCCGCCACGCCGGACGAATTGAACTTCACTTTGGCAAGCGTTGTCGCTGGTTTGAAGTGATACAAGATATTGCCCATTCCTTCGCATAGCCCTCCGTGCACCTTTAACAATACTCTAAGGCGACTGCCCAAGGAGGCTTACGCCCCAAAATGGCCAAATCAGAGTGAATCTAACCTGTACGCTCAAAAAATTCATCAGGATGATACTTGCCGGTCCCAATCCGCCCAAAAGCGAGCATCTCAAGGAAAAAATTTTCAACTTTTGAGCCCCAAAACGCCTTCCGAAGCGATAGCTGACGGATTCAGGAAAGATACCTTTTGACTCTTCTTTTTTGTATCTATGTTTAATAAAGTATGTTAAGTCATAAACTTTTATATGGTGAGGTAGAAAATGCGAACAACCCTAGCTATACCTGAGCCAATTTATAAACGAGCTCAAAAGATGGCTAAAGAACGAGCTCAGCCCGTTTCTCGGTTTGTTGCTGAAGCGATCGAATACTACCCTGTTAAAAGTGAAGCTCAGGCGAAGAGACCAGCCAAGAGTTATTGTCTAAAGCCTCAGTCAATGGGGCGTCCTAATGTTGATATAGATATCGTGATGCGCTTTATCGCCTAATGGATGAATAGCTTCTATGTTTCTTGTCGATACAAATATACTTCTACATGCTGATGTGTGTTCTGTTTCTAAAAAAGAGACGCATCGTCTTCGAGGAAATTTACTTCACGATTTTCACATTGCCGTCATTATGCGTGAACATGGTGTTGAAGATATTATAACGCGTCATACTGATTTTAGAGTTTTTCCATGGGTGCGCATACGAGATGTTTAAGGACTTTCTGTTCGTGAATTAGGAATAAGAACGGTGCAATTATCAATTATCATACCTGCTCATAATGAGGAGAAGAGGTTGTCTCCTATGCTAGAGGTGTATCTTGAATGTTTTATAGAGAAGTATGGAAATGATGTAGAATTCATTATCGTTGTTAACGGTTCGACTGATGATACAGATCAAGTCGCAAAATCGTTTGAAGATCTTTATGTGCACGTTAAGGCGATTATAGAGCCGGATCAAATAGGTAAAGGGGGGGCGATTATGAGGGGGTTTGCATTGGCTCAGGGAGATCTTGTAGGGTTTGTAGATGCGGACGGGTCCACCCCTCCTCAGGCTTTTCAAGATTTAGTAGAAAATATTGGAGATGCCGGTATTATTATAGCCTCTCGATGGCTTAAGGATTCAGTTGTATCCTCTCCTCAGTCTATTTCTAGACTTATTGCTTCTCGCGTTTTTAACTTTTTGGTGCATATAGCTTTTCGCATGCAGATTTCGGATACTCAATGCGGGGCGAAGTTAATGAGGAAGGAAACCTTGCAGGTTGTGTTGCCTCATTTAGGCTTAACACAATGGGCCTTTGATGTAGATCTTCTATTTCAATGTAAACGTGAAGGATATCAGGTCATTGAGCACGCAACGGTGTGGAATGATGCAAAGCATTCTCGCCTGAATATTCCTAGAGCCTCGATCGAAATGTTCACGGCTATTTTACGGCTACGGCTTCTCTATTCGCCTTTTCGATGGATTGTAAAAGGATATGATTTAACCTGCGGCCGATTTATCCGGTCGAGAAAGTTAAACAATGTGAGAAGTTAAAAAAGAGGGTGTGATTCCCATGGGTAACATGCATTAGTCCTTCCCAATTCTTCTTCTACCTTCACTTCAGACCTTTGACGTTGGACTTGGTTCTTCTAAATACCGTTTTCGGTACCACCAAAATCCAAATAGGTCTAGAAGTGTTTTGGGTAATCTTTGAACGTTTGTGTATTTGGACACACCATGTTTTCTAGGGCGGTGGTTTACAGGCATTTCTTGTATCGTTCTTCCGTGTAATTTGAAGTAAGCAGGCAAAAATCGGTGGACACCATCTAGCGGAGGGATATCTTGAGCGCAAGATGCTTTGAATATTTTAAGACTACACCCTGTATCCCGTATCCCGTCCTGTGTAACCCAGTTTCGGATCCGATTCGCGAGTCGGGAGGCGATGCGACGTGACCACGTATCACGACGTTTTGACCTATATCCACAGACCACATCACATGCATTCAGTTGCATGATTAGTTTTGGGATGTCCTGTGGATCGTTTTGGAGGTCTCCGTCCATTAGAACGATCATAGTGCCCTGAGCATTAGATAGCCCTAATAACATAGCCGCAGATTGACCTCTGTTTTTTGCAGACTGTATGCCTCGAACAAATTTATATTTTTGCATGCAGGTTTTGATATGTTTCCAGGTTTGATCTGTGCTCCCGTCATCTATAAAAAGGACTTCTGTTTTTTGATCCTTGACTTGGACTTGAATCGCCTTGAGTTCTCCTGCAAGAAGTATTACGTTGTCCTCTTCATTGTAGAGTGGAATAATAATTGAAATCATTTTGGGGCCTCACGCGTTTGGACAAACAAGATATATTTAAGTTTCTAAACTAGCATTATGATAAAACCAGTAAACAGCGTCGAGTACAATCGATTTGGTTATGAATGGGGAAAATACAACCGTATTATTCCTATTTACGAAAAGCAGTTTTTGGGATGGGTTCACCCGTTTAAACCTTCTGATTTTAAAGGAAAACGTGTTTTAGATGCGGGTTGTGGAACAGGCCGAAATACCTATTGGCCTTTGTCGTATGAGGCAAAAGAAGTGGTTGCCTTTGATGTAGATCCACGTACGGTGGCCGTAGCCCAGAAGAATCTTTCGGACTACTCAAATGCGAGTGTTGTTCAATCCTCTATCTATGATATCAAATATGTAAACGAGTTTGATGTGGTCTTTTCTATTGGGGTTATTCATCATCTTGAAAGGCCGAAAGAGGCCGTAGCAAAACTTGTGCGGGCTACAAAACCGGGTGGTACAACACTTGTATGGGTGTATGGTAAAGAAGGGTATACGTTGCTTAAATTTTTTATTAACGGAGTCCGTCGTCTTACTTCCAAATTTCTGATTCGAATCTTAGATATATGCGTCAAACCTTGGTCCTTTCTCTTTTATCTCTATCTAAAAGCGTGGAAACATAAACATCCTTACTTGAAGTTGTTGAGTCAAGCCAGCTATTGGCACATTCATTCTATCCTCTTTGATCAATTACTGCCCGAAACAGCAAACTATTGGACGCGTGCCGAAACACTAGATTTATTTGATGGGTTATCGGTAAGCGATGTTCGTATCAATTTTTGTAATAAGGGGTCGTGGACGGTCTGGGCCACGAAAGAAGACTGAGAATCTTATGTGTGGGATTGTAGGGTTTACAACGTATAAAAAATCGGTGGCTGATTCAGAAAGCAGAGTCAGAACCATGTCCTTTCCCTTGGCGCATCGCGGTCCGGACGGGGAAGGGTATTATGTAGATGAAGAGATGGCTCTAGGCCACCGTCGGTTAAGTATCATTGATGTTGAAGGGGGCTCCCAACCTATGAGTTCTCAGGGGGGGCGTTACCAAATTGTCTATAACGGAGAGATTTACAATTATATAGAACTGAGGAAAAAGCTTGAGGTTAAAGGGCTTGTTTTTAGAACACAATCCGATACGGAAGTTTTATTGCAGCATTTTATACTGTCCGGAGCTGATTCTTTATTAGCGTTGAACGGGATGTTTGCTTTTGCGATTTGGGATCGCCAAGAAAAAAAGCTTTTTTTAGCGCGAGACCGAATCGGGATCAAACCGTTATACTATACCCTTCATGAGGGCGAGTTGATTTTTGCTTCTGAATTAAAATCATTGTTACTTTTCCCTGGGGTGCATCGTGAACTTAGCCTTTTATCGCTCAGTAGATTTCTTTCTTTAAGCTATATTCCTGCACCCCATACTATTTTTGATCATATTCATAAATTAGAACCGGGGGCCTATCTTGAATTTGACGGTGATACACTTCAAAAGAATACTTATTGGGATATTCCTCTTGCAGACAAGCCGGTTACCGGGCAGACCCTTGATGAGTGTGCCGAACAGGTGCGTAGTCTGTTGAGTGATGCGGTGTGTAAGCGACTAAGAAGTGATGTGCCGGTAGGCGTGTTCCTGAGTGGTGGCATAGACTCTAGTACGATGGTGGCTCTTGCTGCGCAAAAGGTGTCTTCACCCCTTCACACTTTTTCAGTCGGGTTTGAAGAATCAAGCTATGATGAATCTTCTTATGCCCGGGAGGTGGCGAAGCTCTATCAGACAGAACATCATCATGAAATTTTGTCATCGAACCGTGCGCTTGATCTTTTGCCTGAGGTGATGAAAGGATTAGATGAACCTTTTGCGGATGCTTCTATTTTGCCAACGTATCTTCTTTCTCGTTTTACGTCTAATCACGTAAAAGTGTGTTTAGGGGGGGATGGGAGCGATGAGCTTTTTGCGGGGTACCCCTCTTTTCAAGCGCATAAACTGATGGAAAAACTTTCTTTTTTGCCGACTACATGGAGAAACCAGTTAAATCGTCTGGTGCGTCGGTTACCTGTATCTCATCAGTATGCAAGTGTAGAGTTCCTTTTACAACAGTTTATAAAAGGGTCTGGAATCTCACCTGAGATTCGTTTTTTTATGTGGATGGGCGTTTTTAGTAATGAACAAAAAAATCATCTATTGACGGAACCTGTACGTGAGCAGATTTTAAGAGAGAATCCGTTTGGAGATATTATTGATTATGTGCGACAGAGCCGTTTGATTAGTGATTTTGAAAGGATTCTCTACCTATGCATGAAGATGTATTTGCAGGATGGTATTCTTGTCAAAGTAGATCGAGCCAGCATGGCAAATTCCCTTGAAGTTCGAGTTCCCTTTTTGGATCACACCCTGGTCGAATTTGTGTCGGGCATTCATACCGGCTATAAGTTAAAAGGCCTTACGACAAAATATATCTTGAAATATGCGGTCAGAGATTTATTGCCTCGACGTATTATTAAAAGACGAAAAGCAGGATTTATGATTCCTTTGGCAAAATGGATAGAACACGATTTGCGTGGATTCATTGAGGAGCATTGTTCCATGTCTGCCCTTGAGGAAGATGGTTTATTTAATCCTGTCTATGTGCGGACACTTCTTGACGAACATTTTCAGCATAAACGTGATCATCGAAAATTAATATGGACAATCCTTTGCTTTCAAATATGGCGGCATCATTATCGGTAGATGTTTACGTTTCGTGAAAAATTCCTTTAAACTATCTGTTGAAGAGGGAGGGAGTTTGGGGTTTATACTGCGCATGGTTTGTTGTACGGCAAGATGTTCCTCTTAACTTTGTTCTTTTTACTTGTCGAAATTAATTTATGATTCAAGACGTATTGCTTATGGAAGCGGAGAAAGGGTTGTTCAAAGGCCGCGAAACAATGAAGGTGTTGAGACGATGAAAGAAGAGAGGAGAAAACTCAATATTGGGTGCGGTATTTTTAGAAAAAAAGGGTTCATCAACGTAGATGGTGTGGCTTCTATGAAGCCCGATGTACTCCATGATCTGAATTCGTATCCTTATCCATTTGAGGAGAACTCTTTTGATCTGACTGAAGCGGATCATGTCATCGAACATCTAAAAGATCCCTTTCAAGTTATGCGCGAGTTGCACCGCATATTAAACCCCAATGGTTTATTGGTAGTACGCGTTCCTCATTTTAGTCGAGGATTTACACATGCTGATCACAGGCGTGGTTTTGATGTATCTTTCCCCTATTATTTTCAGCCAAAATTTACAGCGGGATATACAGGTGTACATTTCATGTTAAAACAAATGAAACTTCGTTGGTTCGCCCAGCCGTATTTAAAGAAAAAAATAATGCCATTACCCATATTCTACATCATGCAATTGTGGGGATGGGTTATAGATACTTTGGCAAATATTTCGCCCTTTATATGTTCAAGAATATGGTGTTATTGGGTTGGTGGATTTGAGGAAATTCTGTTCCACTTTGTTCCTGTTAAGGGAGAGTCTAAAGTCATGCCGTGATACCATGGCTATTTTGATAGGTCTTGATATGAAAAATGTCTCGTTTAGTTTAACGTCTGGTTTTTGGTTTTTTTTTGCCTTGCTTTGCTGATACGTATTATTGCCCTGAGTCGAGCTGATTTGTGGATTGATGAGATTTTATTTGTAAACTTGTCGAAACCTCCCCTAACCCCTCTTGGGATTGTTTCTTTATACTATAAGCAATTTGTGGTGATTCATCACTTTCCGTTTCCTTCTGTTGTTCAAAACATTTTTCTCTGGATGATGAACCCTTTTGTTGAAGATCTTGATCATGCTGAAGGTCTTCAACGTTTACCTGCTGTTGTGTGGGGTAGTTTAACTGTTCCTGTTTTATATTTACTAGCACGACAACTGGTTCGTACTCACATAGCCATCATGGCGGCCTTGATGATGAGCCTCTTTATTTTCCCTGTTTATTACTCTCGAGAAGCTTATTACTATGCCCCCTTGATGTTTTTTGCGGTCAGCAGCTTTTATTTCATCACTCACATTTTAACGCATAAAAGAGTGAAGAAACGTTTCTATATCCTGCTTTTTGCAAGCTTCCTGTTAAGCACTTATTCTCACATGGGCGGGGTATTCGTCCCGCTTATTTTCTGTTTGTTTTGTTCATGTTTGTTGTTGGCAAATCGGTATCCACCTTTACATGCGAGACTGATCTCGCGAAAAGTCTATTTAAAGCTATGGGGTATTAGCTTCGCTTCCATGCTCTCTGCTCTTCCCTTTTACCTTCAACTTTTCGGAGAGAGTGGTGTTAGTCAGCCCGCAACAAGGACTTCTATAGGGCTTTTGCTTTATGACTATTTCGGGAAACTTTTTCTAGGCGTCTCATGGCCAGCCGGTGTAATCCTTGTGTTGGTTCTATTTTCGGGTTTTTACGCTGCTATATGTTCTCGTGAACACAGGGTCATACGTAGAACCTTTTTATCGTTCTTTGCTGTGCTGTTTGTAGCGCTGTTTTGGACCTTGTCTATAACAAAATACAATGCCCGTTATCTTTGGGTCGTTACTCCCGTTTTTTACATCGTTTTTGCACTAGGAGTTGATCAATGGGGTCATTGGATTGCAATGATAATGCCTCGGCGCATTAAAATTCGAGATGAGCATATTGTGTATGTGATTTTTGGGATGATACTGAGCGTTCATCTTTTTTTATTTCTTCCTGTGTGTTATCAATTACCGGCCAAGTTGATCAATTATGGGGGGGTCGCTAAATGGTTGGTTGCAAACACAAAACCTGGGACTCCTTATCTTCTTGATGAGTGTCATGAATTTCGTTTTATGCCTGGGTATTTTCAAACACCTGGGCGCATACCCGCCTGTTCATTTTCGACCAAGCCGGGTTTAGAAGGCGAACAAGAGTATCGTAAAAACTTTAAAACATTTGTTACCCGTTTCCCGGAAGCTTATTGGGTAGAATCCTGGTATCACTTGCAGGGATCAAAAGAGGTGTATGGTGAATGGAACTGGCCCTACAAACACTTTCGAAGAAGATTTGATGTTCTAAATACCCCTATAAAGAAATTATCTGACAGAGGTTTATCTCCCCAGGATCGATATTATATAGATCTGATTGATGAGCGGAATTATCGAACTCCGATCCGTTATAATACGGCTGAAGATATTGAGAAAATAGCACGTGAAGAGGGAGAGCCTGTTCTCTTAACATATGAAGGGTGGCAATGTGCTCAAGTCCAACAAGGTGTTTACGTCCGAGTGAGTACTCGTAACTTTTTGCCTATTCATGTAAAAACACTAGGCGAAGAACCTGTGAAAGGGAACTTTGTTTTGGTCGGGTTCATTATAGCTGAGTCTGGTGAATACGAGGTCCACTCTTTCTGGAATAAGCAGGGACTGGGTTCCTCTAAAAGATCAGCTGGCTCATTTTGGACCTTAGAAACACCTGAATTATTGATAAATCCTGGCGAGAATAAGTTTATGTGGGGTGTCAGTGGAGGGGTTAAAAAAATTAATGCAATTGCTTTATACTCCACGACGTTTGTTCCTTCTCAGGAGGAGGGAAGATGAAATGGGAGGATAAAGGTAAGCTCTTCAGGCATAGCGTGTTTATGTTTTGCGCAGCCTCGGTCGGGCATATTTGCAATCTTTTATTTCAGCTCATTGTGGGGCGTACTCTTTCTAAAGAAGAGTTTAGCATATTTGCTTCGCTCATTGCGCTTTTAAATATAGTAGGCAAGCCGCTTGGAGCCATTGGTTTGTCGATCGCACACTATGTGGCATGCATGGTCCAAATAGGTTGTCAGGCGAATGCGAGGTGTTTAGTGGTTCGATGGCTTGTGCGTATGACGGGGGTCGGTTTGCTTTTGTTAGTGTTTGGAATTTTGTTTGCCGAACCCATTTCAGCGGCTTTACATTTAAAAAGGGCCACGCCTGTTATTATCATTAGCATTGTTTCGTTAGGTCTTTTTTGCTCTCCGGTCATTTCTGGGACTCTACAGGGATTGCAGCAGTTTAGATGGATGATGGTTACCTCTCAGTTAGGTTCTATCATACGTGTAATAGCTACATTGTTTTTTGTGGTTTGTATGGCCCCTGCGGCAGGGTGGGCTATCTTAGGTCATGGGGTGGGCATCTATGTTAGCTTTTTATTAGGGCTTTTTGTGATCTATGCTGTGATGAAAAGAGGTGAAGATCCTTCCAGTCAACCGCCCAGTATGGGTATGTATATCATACAGGCATTTGGGATTTTGTGGGCCTATGCCACACTCATGACCTCGGATGTTGTCTTGGTGCAGCATTATCTTCCTGAGGAGTCTGGATCTTTTGCTTATGCGGCTCAGATTGCGAGAATTGTTGTCTTCCTTCCCTCAGCCGTGGCTACTGCGATGTTTCCAAAAGTGGCTGCTTCAGGTGAGACTACAAATGACCATTACTCTCTTCTTATACGTTCAGTTATGTATACCTTATATGGTGTCGTCCCTTTTGTTTTGGTCTGTAATCTTTTCCCTGGTATCCCGCTATGGATCTTTTTTAAAGTATCTGAGCCGGATATCCATGTGCTGAATTTGATTCGAGTGATGACGTGGGCTATGGTCCCTGTTGCATTAATTAATGTAATTATTCATTTTCAGCTCGCTCAAAAACGCTTTGTGATCGTTTCTCCGGTCATTTTTTGTGCATTAGGTTACCTCGGGTGTGTTTGGTTGTGGCATGGGAGTGTTTGGCATGTTGCCGTGAGCTGTGCTGTATTCGGTTGTCTCTGTCTACTTATATCGGTATGGTTCACATTCCGTTTGAAAAGGGCGTCTGTGTCAACTCATTGAAACTTTATATTATATAGAGACTTTTATGAAGAATGAAAAATTGCCTCCAGGTTCAGTTACGAAAAAACACGTTGCACAGTTGGTTTTTGGGCTGACTCTTTTATCTCTGTTGATCTTCCGGAAGATACTTCCTTTAGACGAGGTCCTGTTTACAACGGATGACAACATAGGTGCCTTGGCTTTTCGAAAATTTTCCTTTCCCTATTCCTTTTGGAATTCGTGGATGGATATCCCCCTGCTGGGGTCTTCTGGGATACGTACTATAAATTGGACCAACTTATTAGTATGGCTGTTGCCTTTAGATTTTTTTGTCGATTGGATCCATGCTATTGATCTTTCACTGGGTTCGTTATTTTTTGCTCTGTTTTTAAGAATGAGAGGCTTGAGTTGGGCTTCGGCGATTCTGGGTTGCCTAACCTGTTTTTGGTTGGGAACAACGTTTACATTAACGTATGCAGGTCATATCGGGAAATTTGGTGTTGTCCTTTTTTCGGGGATGTATTTGTGGTTTATTGAAAAAGCAATTCAGCCCCGTTCTGTTTCTTTTTCTGTCTTAGCAGGTGGAGCCCTTGGAGCTATGTTTCTTGAACAACAAGATGTGGGGCTCTTTTTTGCTATGCCTCTTGGTTTATACGCTGTATATGGAATGGTGCGTGATTATGGGTGGAGACCCCTATATGCTGGTCAGGCCATCTTTCCGATTGTACTTATCGCTGCACTGATTGCTTTTCATTCTTTGTGGAGTGGATATAACCATCAAGTAAAAGGCATTACTTCTGTAGATTCAAGTGATCCAGAAGCTAAGTGGAATTTTGTAACACAATGGAGCTTACCTCCTGAAGATTTAATTGATTTTATAGCTCCAGGATATATGGGGTGGAGGAGTCACGAGTTAACGGGACCCTATTGGGGGCGCATGGGCCGTTCGGCGGGTTGGGAGGAGTCTGGCCAGGGATTTCGAAACTTTCAACTTGACACTCACTACCTAGGGGTCATACCCATACTCTTCGCATTATGGGCATGCTGGGGAGGATGGCGGTATCGAAAACGGTTAACCCATGTCCGTAAGGATCTTGTCTTTTGGAGTGCTGTTGCTTTACTTACCCTTCTATTATCTTTTGGTAAATATTGTTTTCTATACAAAATTTTCTACATGTTGCCTGTGGTTTCTTCGATCCGTGCTCCTGTTAAATTTCTACAAGTATTTCAGTTGGCCTTAGGGGTTCTCAGCGCATATGGGTTGGAAATGGTTTCTGGCCAAATAAGAGAAAGAATAGGGTCTTTCTCTAAAGAACGGTTTTTCTTTTGGAGTATGGCAGGATGCACACTTTTATTGATCTGTACCTATTTTTGGACCCGTTCTTTCTCCTCAGAAATCATTACAAATTTATCTTCTGATGGATGGGTCAGTGAAGCGGGTGTCATTGTGAAGAATCGTATTCAAGCATTAGCTCATGCTGTCATAATGGCTGTGGGAATACTTGCTGGTCTATGGTTTTTCTTCTTTAGTCATTTAGGAACGAAGGCGTCTTATAGACAAAAAGTGGCGTGGGTTCTTGTCTCTGTTGTTATTTTAGATCTTTTCCTATTGTCGAAACACTATGTCAAGTCAGTGAATACCCGTATGTTTCAGGAAAATGGTGTTGTTAGGACGCTTCAATCTGATCCTAAATCATTTCAGCGAGTCGCCATGACGACTCAGGCTGGGTTCTATAATCATTGGTTAACGTATCTTTTTCCCTACCACAACATTAAAACCTTTAATTTTGCACAGATGCCGCGGATGCCTGTAGACTATAAAAAATTTTTGACGGCCATGAATTCGAACGCCCTTCGAATGTGGCAATTATGTTCTGTAGAATATATCATGGGGCCCTCTCAGTTATGGCAACAGGTTCAACGTAACCCTGGCTGGAAGGAACTATTTGAGTTGGCCTATGTGTATAATGTTTACTCAGACGGTAAAGGCGGGATTGAAGTTGTTGGAGCAACCGAAAAACAGCCTGGGCAACATTGCATCGTGAGGCAAAAGAAAGCATTACCTCGCTTTTCGTTAATAGGGACATGGGATGTTTTATCCGATGAAGATGTGTTAAAACAGCTTCCTGCAAATGAACGTAACATCCATGAAAAAGTAAGTATGGCTCCTGAAGCTGCGGATCTGCTGCCCCCTTCACCTGAAACATCTGCAGAAGGCCATATATCTATCGAAGAATATCGGCCTGGGACTGTTACGTTGAATATTTCTGCAAAACAGCCTGTTATATTAAAGATGGCGGACAGGTATACTCCAGGATGGAAAGCTTTCCTTGATGGAAGACAGGTCCCGGTGCTACGGTGTGATTATATTTTCTCAGGAGTGTTGATAGGGCCTGGGATACATGAACTTGTGTTAAAGCATGAGACTTCTCGCTTCCCTTTGTTGATTCAGTCTTTGGGTTTATTGTTATGTGCTATTGTTGTGGGTGGACTAGTATACAAAAAAATAGCTAAAAAGGGTGAAGTCGTCCCTTGACAAACTACGGTGTTTTTTTGAGACGGTTAAGAATTGGGGACATATTTCCAATTAATCTTTCGCATCATTGGGGTCACCCATAAATTGGGGACTCTCCTGCTGAACGGCTTCCAGAATACGTCGCGAACAGGCCTATTGCTTCAATAGCATTTTTGGGTGTAACGTGGGCTAAACCTCCATAATCGCCGGTTTCGCGTAAGTCCAGAAGATAATCAAAACCTTTCCCCAAGGTCATAGGCCATATATGGTATCGGATCAGGTCGCGATGAACTTCAGCCGGCGGTATGTTTTGAGAATTGTTGATCCCGCAGGGCAAAGTGGGCGGTTACAGGAATGAAAGGCTGTATAGTATACTCGAGATGCCGCAGAGTCTGGGTCAATATCGAGCAACTGGAGACTCGATTGCAGGGTTGTTCCGGCGCGCGCCCATTCACTAAAGGCAAACTCCCTTATGCCACCAATCCTTCGTGGAGGGCATGACGATACAGGGGGCAATCTATTTTTTCGAATTCGTTTATGTCAATAGGTTTAGCGCTTATACGACGCCCTAATTCCAGAGACAGATCATATAAGGCATCTATATTTTTCCTCAGGCTTTTTCCATAGTCCTCTACTTTTTCAAGAAGAACCAGCACATCTACGTCACTATCCGTGCGAGCATTACCACGCACTTCGGACCCATAAAGAATAACCTTTTTCAATTGGGGACCATAGACCTCTTGTAGAAGTGGTTTTATTCTATTCAGCAACTCTTGCGTATCCATAAAGCCTATCCTTTCCACTAGACATTATTTAAAAAGCTTTGACGTTGCATTTCATTCATTCCTTAAATGTTATTCAATTATAGTATCGCCAACAAGCGAAAAACACGTAATATGATGAAGGCTATCTTTTTAGTTGGTTCAGATAGCAAAGCACCGAATAGAGAATGTATGATCATAAAAAAAAGTAGACGTTTAATTCGAGACTTAGCCTATAAGATGGGCTATGAGATCACCCCTAAGGTCCTCACAGATGGGAACGATTACCATGAGATCAAACCTACCTCGACTTATTCTCCATGGTATAAAGATAAATTATTTATTGAAACGTACGAAAAGATTAAACCATACACGTTAGTTGATGTCTATCGTTACTATGAGTTATGGAGCCTTGTTCAGCAATCAAGTAAGCTAAGTGGGGGCATTATTGAAATTGGTGTGTTTAGGGGTGGGTCGGGTGCCTTAATAGCAACATAAGCTAATCTTTGTCGGATTCCTGATGTTGTCTATTTATGTGATACGTTTGAAGGGATGGTCAAAGCGGGGAGTGAGGATTCTACGTTCAAAGGTGATGAACTTTCTGGAACATCAGAAGACCTCGTTCGCTCTTTAGTGTATAAGGACATGGGGCTTAAAAATGTCGAAGTTCTGAAAGGGATTTTCCCCGAGCAGACCGCTCATCATATCCAAACAAAGGAGTTTAGGTTTTGTCATATTGATGTAGATGTCTACGAATCTGCTAAAGGAATTATTGACTGGACATGGGACAAGATGGTTGTAGGAGGTATTGTTCTCTATGATGATTATGGGTTCCTAACGTGTGATGGGATCCGGAAATTTGTCGACCAGCAACGTGAGTTGAGTGATCGGATCTTTATTCACAATCTAAATGGGCACGCTGTGTTTGTTAAGACAAGATAGAGTATGTAGAGGCGACTGTATAGAATGAGGAAAGGGATAGAAATAAATGAGCCAGATGGATTTGAGAATGTCCCATGTGTTCTGTGCGGACAAGAAAATTCACAGCTGTTGGAGACTAAAGGGCGAGACGGCTTGTCTACCTATGTAAGTATATGCCTAAATGACGGGTTGGTTTATCTGAATCCACGATGGCCAAAAGAGCGGTATGCCTCTTTTTATAAAGAAGCGTATTACAGATGCCATCGGCCTGAAGCTTTGGGCGCAAAAACTGAAAAACTTAGATATGGACCCGTTAAAGAAATGTGGGATAGATTAAGTGAGTTTAACGGGATTCAGCCGATAAATGCCGTGTTGGATATTGGCGCAGGTATGGGGTGGAGCTTGGACTTTATTAGAGAAAGGACCTCTTCTTCTGTTTTATTGGCGGCTATTGAACCGTCTGCCCAGTGCGCGCAACACCTTGCCAACCATCTAAATATAAAGGTCCTATCCAATGATGTTGATTCTGAGTGGCACTATGCGGAGGAAGGAAAATATGATCTGATCATTATGAGGCATGTCCTTGAGCACTTCCCTAATCCCGTTGAAGCACTTAAAAAGGTCCGTTATGCATTGAAGGAAAAAGGGATTGTTTACATGGCTGTACCGAACATGATGGCTCCAAATGAACCACTCTGAACATTATTTTTTAGAGTGGTCCATACCTATTACTTTTCCAAGGAAACATTGTCTTTTTCGGCCTGCTTGGCGGGGCTTGAAGCGAAGGTGATGGATGAATCTAAGTCCGAACTTTGGGGCATTTTTGGGAAATCTGAATCTGAGCGCTCCTTAAACTTTTCTTCTGTATACGACAAACAACTTAGAATAATAAGAAGAAAGCAATGTATTGAAAGATTTCTGGGCCCCCTTCTTTTTTTGACACGAAAAGCAGGAAAATTAATTCCTTTAAAGCTCCTGGATCCGTCAGTTAAACGTGGGATTTCTGTGCGAATGCTTTGGAGGCAAAAGGTTGCAAAAAAACGCAGGCGCACCCGCTGGGTGCGTCGAGGCTTTTTTGTAATTCCTTTTGGCCCAAATGGTTCGTGCAGAAAACCGCGTTTAACTGACGGATCCAGGAAGCTCAAAGAAAAGTGCCCCTCTTGGATTAAAGATTGGTTATATGCCTATTTGGGAAGCTAACCCGTTTTTTCTATGAACAAATGGTATTTCGGAGTCTTGCAAAGGCTTTTAATAAATGAGGTTTATTTGATCTCTCCCAGGATGATAGCATTTCTTTGAGAGGCTGTTTGTCTTTCATCAAAAGACCTAAATAAGCCAAATAATCCTGTCTCTCTCCACTACGTTCGCTCCGTTCCAAAATAACGCTGTTGTTGTTTTTATTTGGAATGACGCCGTCCCATAAGGAATGAGATGTATCGACGCTGAAAATGTCTTTTCCAATCTCAAGATGTGGACATTTTTTTTCTACAGACGACAAAATATCCGAATTAATAGTTAGCAGCCATAGCTGTTTTATGTGTTCAGGAAAAGAAGATAGATTTATTTCAAGATCCCTTATTCTAGATATGTACCAATAGAGTTTCATTTCATTGAGCCAGGACTTCATCGAATGCAGTGGGAAGTATTCGCACCTATTTGTTTCTACGCCCTGTTCTTTTTCTTTGCCGAAATCAATTTCTGAGAGAAAGCGTTTTTCGATCCCTTGTTGTTTCTCGGCCTCTAAAATCTGTTTCTCGTTTTCTAGGCCTTGAGACAAAAGTAAACAGCTTTCTCCGTCACGCTATAGATAGAGGGGCTTGTCTAGGTGGTTACGTAGTTCTTGGCTCCATTGAGCGGGGTCTTTTACTCCATGCAGTGCCTATAAACGTTGGTTTTCAAGTCGTTTAGCCGGAAATGGAATGCAGAGGATAGAGCTGTTTAGGACTCCGTGAACATAAAAAGGAACGTCCGGGATGGCTCGACTAGTGTCTTCCTGGTATCACCCTTTATGAACAAATGTGGTCTTTATCCCTAGTTTAACATTAATATTTGCTCACTTGTGACCATCACTTCTGGGGCTAGAGCATTTAACGATTGAAATGCCTCGCTAGAAGATCTATACTCCATGACATGAGGATAGCAACAGCAGAAATCCGGCGGCGTGCGATAGATGCCTACAAAATGGGCAAAGGTTCCCAGGCCGATATCGCATCTTCTTATCGTGCAGATCTTAGAACGTTTCAGCGTTGGCTCTCTCGTTTCAACGAAACCGGACAGACCGCTCCCCGACCGCGTGGGCATCGTCAGGCCCTCTACAGCGGAAAGCAGCTCAAGGCGTTGGCTCAACTGGTGGGCAAACATCCCGATGCAACGCTTGAAGAACTCAAGAATATGAGCGGCGTGAAGGGGTCGATCATGGCCGTACAGCGGGCGTTGAATCGGTTGGGCTGCCGGTATAAAAGAAACGCTTCACGCCAGCGAGCAAGACCGGGCGGATGTAAATCTCTTGAGAAAGCAGTGGATCCAAGAGGTGGCCAAACTTGATCCAAGTCGCCTTGTCTTTATTCATGAATCCGGGGCGAAAACGAATATGACTCGTCTGCGGGGCCGGGCGTTGGGCGGGAACAGGTTTTTTGCCAAAACGCCTCATGGACATTGGTGTACCACCACCTTGATTTCTTCGGTCCGCCTGGACGGAACAACAGCGGCCATGGAAGTGGAGGGGGCGACAGAGACGGCTGTTTTTGGAGAATATATTCGCCGGGTTCTTCTCCCGGCTCTTTCACCTGAAGACATCGTCATCATGGACAATCTTCGCGTCCATCACAATCCCAAGGTCATTGAACTCATTGAGTCATGTGGGGCCCATGTAAGATTCCTTCCACCCTACAGCCCCGATTCCAACCCCATTGAAAAAATATGGGGCAAGATAAAGAATCGGTTGGGCAGCCTTGCAGCCCGCAGTCAGCAGGAACTATCTGAAGCGCTCACACAAGCGTCCGAAGAGGTTTCTCCCGACGAGGTAATCGGCTGGTTTTCTTCGTGCTACATCGCGACACCTCAATCGTGAAGCGCTCTAGGATTGATCGACGGCTATACACCCGGATTACAGCGGCTGATGTGCCGTTCTGAAGCGATGGATTCATCCTATCAAGAGGCTTCGATGAGCTTGCAGGTCTATGGGGGCGTTCACGTTTCGGGTCGACAATTCAAGGAATGGTGAACAAAGTGGAGCCGACTATCATAGCCTGTTCACAGCGTCGAGAACCTCAAAAAACCGGATCGATACCGGTTATGTATATTTCCTTATGATGGCACAGGAGTTCGGGTGAAATTAGCCAAAACCCAAGGCCGAAAAGGCAAAAAAAATGAGCAGGCCAAAACCCGAGAGGTTAAGCTGGGCTGCGTATTCACTCAACATGTAAGGGATGAGAAGGGATATACCTTGCGAGACACCCAGAGCACAGCCTATGTGGCGAGCTTTAATCCTGCAAGAGAATTTGGGACCCTGATACGAGACGAGGCTCGCTTACGGGGGTTGGGCAAAGCCGAGCAAGTCGTAGTGTTGGGTGATGGGGCCGAATGGATTTGGAATGTTGCGCGCATGAATTTTGAAGGGGCCATCCACATCTTAGATTTTTATCATGGGTGTGAACATTTCTATGATCTAAGCGGTATCCTGCTCACGAATGCTGAAACGATAAAAAACAAGGCGGAAAGATGGAAGAAAGTGATGAAAAAAAATTATTACCGAAATCCGCAAGCAGCTTGAGACAGATCCTGAAGCCGATGAAGAAGAAGCCAACAAAAGGTTAAATTATTTTGAAAACAACGCCAAACGCATCCAGTATAAAACGTTCCGTGAGGCGGGTTGTTTTATAGGTTCTGGAGTCGTAGAGGCGGGTTGTAAAACGGTGCTGGGCCAACAACGTCTCACGCCACTGATCGGCGGTTTCCTCTCCCCAATAAACCCGGCTGAGGATCAGTTCTTTGCGCGCATCCATACTCACGCCAATGACCATAAAGTGCACCGCGTTATCCACGGTACCTTTTTCGTCGACCAGGTGCAGGACTTTGTCCTCGATGTACAAAAAGAGCCAGTCGACATCCAGCGCTCGATTATTAAATGTTTTGGCTTGCTCATAGAGCTCGCTGAGCAAGTTGTCCAATTGCTTCGGGAGTACCCCAGCCCCATCGCCTGCATCGTTCTTAAAGCCGATTTGAAACTTTTGGCCTCCAAGAGGATCGATTCTAATAAACTTTGATAGTCTTGAGGGATCGTCCGTTGATATTTGGGCAGTAGGGGCAGGTAGAACCCTTGACGAGTTCGGGGAATACTCACCGACACCGGAGAGGTCTCCACTCGAAGGATTCGTTCAGGGGCATGCCCATTGGCTTGATCTTCGGGTTGATCTTGTAAATGCCGTTCTCGTTGTTTGTGTAAGGCCACATCAAGGAACTGACTCATTCCCTCGACTAAGTAACTTTTTAAATCCAAGGGCTGCTCAACACTCGATCCGAGCCGATCCTCCTGATCAATTTTTTTGCTTACTTGCTTGATATGTTTTTGTATTATTTCTGCGTTATTCATAATCTTACCTTTCAGTGTTGAGGAAGGGGAGAGAGAAGTGTTTCTTTGCAGATGTTTTCTTTCTCTTCCTTCCGATTTTTGTTTGAGCCTTCTTTTTTTTTGGGGGGGGGTAAATCCCCTCCGAGGACATTGAGATCGTTCGTTCTTTGTAACTTTCTTGTCCTACACCCAATCAAAGCAAAGTGACCTATGAAAAAAGCAAAAATATTAGTTATCGAGGATGAAGAAGATATTCAGGAGTTATTGACCTATACCTGAATCCGTCAGATAAAATCTGACGATTTTTCATTACCTGTTGGGCTAAAGCGGGGAGCATACCCGTATTCAAACAAACAACCCCACCCCAGCAGGTGTGTATATGAAACAATATAAAATAAAGACTGGCAAGGGCGAACTCAACAGCACAAGCGGAAATCATCTTTGCGGCCTGCTGCTTGAGGATCATGCTCAACAGATTCTTCCCTCCAATTTTCAACCACGCCGCTCCGATGCGATCTCTGATCGGGAGATCCTCCTTACCCAGATCGGCTTACTTTGCAACGGTCGAACCGATTTCAATGATATCGACCTGTACCGGGGTGATGAGATTTTTATGAATGCCTTTGGACTTAAAAAGGGGAGTTAAAAAGGTAGCCTCTGAGCCGGTGTTCCGATGTCGTTCCGACGACCTGCCCCCACCCAGAACCCATGTGGGGCTACGCAAACTCAACACCGAACTTCTTTCCTCGGGCCCCTTTGGCTAGGTAGATGTCGAAGGGCTTGATCTTGTTCCCGTCGATATCGATGTGAGCCCTTTGGATCACTCAGGCTCTTCGAAAGAAGGCGTTTCCTATACCTATAAGGGCCATGATGGTTACGCCCCGATATTTGCCTATGTGGGCACTCAAGGCCACATGCTTGAGTGCGAACTTCGACCCGGTAAACAACATTGTCAGTCGGGAACGACCGCGTTTATTGCCCGCAGCGTTGAAACGCTCCAAACCCTGGGCCTAGGTGGAAAATGTTTGCTTCGGCTTGATAGTGGCAACGCTGCGGCCGATAACTTCGACGCTTTTGGGGATCATTATTTTATCGTAAAGCGAAATCCTCGCCGCGAATGTCCTGAACAAATGCTGGCCCTTGCACGCCGAGTTGGAGACAAACAAGACAGTCATGAAGGCAAGAACGTTTACACAGGCTTTTTCGATCATTTCCACCCCGGTGGTGACCAAAACCGCCCTTGTGTCCCGGTGGCCTTCGAAGTGATTGAACGCACCATCGATATCGATGGTCAGAAACTTCTGGTTCCTAAACTTGAGGTGAACACCTGGTGGACGAACCTCTCTTGTCGTGCCAAGACGGTGCTAGATCTCTATCATGGACATGGCCCCAGCGAGCAGTACCACAGTGAACTCAAAAGCGATCTTGATGTTGAGCGATTGCCTTCGGGGAGACTCTGTGCCAATAAGATTATTCTGTTATGCGCCATGGTGGCCTTCAACCTATTGCGCGGTCTTGGCCAAGAGGTCATCAAACGGGCTGGGCTTGCCCCGCAGAAAATCAACATCCCGCGCTGGCGAATCAAAACGGTTCTCAAAAATATCGTTTATTGCGCGGTTCGATTGGTCCGCCACGCCGGACGAATTGAACTTCACTTTGGCAAGCGTTGTCGCTGGTTTGAAGTGATACAAGACATTGCCCATTCCTTCGCATAGCCCTCCGTGCACCTTTAACAATACTCTAAGGCGACTGCCCAAGGAGGCTTACGCCCCAAAATGGCCAAATCAGAGTGAATCTAACCTGTACGCTCAAAAAATTCATCAGGATGATACTTGCCGGTCCCAATCCGCCCAAAAGCGAGCATCTCAAGGAAAAAGTTTTCAACTTTTGAGCCCCAAAACGCCTTCCGAAGCGATAGCTGACGGATTCAGGAACAAAGAAGACACGCAAAATAATATGATCTTTTTAAAGAAATCTGTTTCATTTCCATAATGTACCCCACGCCAATATGTATATCCTGGATCCGTCAGTTAAACGTGGGATTTCTGTGCGAATGCTTTGGAGGCAAAAGGTTGCAAAAAAACGCAGGCGCACCCGCTGGGTGCGTCGAGGCTTTTTTGTAATTCCTTTTGGCCCAAATGGTTCGTGCAGAAAACCGCGTTTAACTGACGGATCCAGGTATATGATGTGTTTTTTGGTAGTTTTACTTAAAGTACACAGCAAAAGACATCTAACGGTTTCGAGTATATATATGAAATTAGACCTATTTCAACATCAAAGCTCTCTAAAAATTCGGAACTCTTGATCTTTATCTCTCAAAAGTTCCATGCCCGATCAAACTACCTTTTCTGCAACCTCGGTGATCGACGCAACATCCACCATACGTTCTGCCAACGGACCCAGCACAAGCAACGGTACTTTGTTTAAGGTGTGGGCGCCCGTAGAGAGATCTTCTATGTTTCCGTGATCGCTTGTAATCAACACACTCACATGGTCTTCTTTGTTTTCACAGGCACCCCGTATAAAAAGGTCCAATGTATTTAAGATCTCTACAGCTTGTGCAACATTTTTTCGATGACCGATCAGATCCGGCAAAAAAGATTCAAATAAAATAAGATTATACCGCAAACCTAACCGGCTTAAACGACGTCCTGCCAGATAAGGGGAAACAAGGGAAACACCCGCCACCTCATTTTGGAAGAGATGTTTATTGGTAACGTCCCAATAGACAGCTTCTCCTCGCATCAAGTCAGGCATAAATCGGAAAGGTAACTGCGCGGCCAATACACATAACGTCGTTGCGCTATAACTAAGAGTGCCCTGCTCAACACGTTTAAAATAATTTTCCGTATAGGCATTCGCAAAGGTGGCGGTTCCTCCCTTGTCTATAACACGTTTCAATATCGAACATTCATTGATCACCTCAATAAGCGGTTCATTCGGAAACGCGGGAAGATGATAGCCCAAAATTTTGGCGGCATTTTGTCCTGTAAACAAACTTGTTTGCCCGGTAGCGCTTTGAGGAATACCCCGCACATCCAATGTTGCGTCAATACCTTTTAACAGCAACCTAGGTCTCCGAAGATCACGTCCCTTTAGAAGATCGCCTCCCACCTGTTCTCGTATAAAGGGCATGGAATCATGAACCAACGGGTTCTTCTCTCCAGGATCACCCAGACCGACTCCATCTAAGAAAATAAAGATAATATGTTCTTCCATACCTCGCTCGACGTCCTTTCCTTAATTTTTCACGTTATCTAGATTCTTGAGAGTACCCAGTTCTCAGGCCATGAGACGAGCAGAAAGGTTACTTTTTTGCCGCACAGGGAGTTTGGTAAATTTTGTAGAGGGACTCTCCGGGAAATTAAAGCCTATTTATAAAACTAGTGCTTAATCATATCTAGATATTAGGATTAACTTTCCTGATCAGATACAGAAAAATCGGTAGAGTAACAATACAAGTGCAAAGGTCCGCAGCATAGTTCATTCTTTGGGTATCTGACCCCCCCCAAAGGAGAACATAGAATGCCACGAACCTACGAACATTTAAACAGTTATGAACAAGAAGTGATAGCCCAGATGCTAAAAGAAAAATATAGCTTATCTCAAATTGGCCGTCGCCTGGGCCGATCCCCCTCGACTATTTGGCGCAAATTTCGCCGTAATCGAGTCCGTGGCCGCTATTACCCAAGACCCGCAAATGGCCTGGCTCAAAGCCGATTACAGCTAGCTCGAAAGCCTCAAAAAGTGATGGGAGCTAGCAAAGAACAAGTGGAGACTCTCCTGGCGAAGTATTGGTCTCCAGAACAGATTGAAGGTCGAAGAAAGCTAGAAGGTGACCCTCCCATCAGTCGAATGACGATCTACCGCTACTTGTACAGTCCAAGAGGGGCTGGCTACCGAAAATACCTGCGTGGCCCCGGAAAGAAAAAACGAGCGACTCGGAAAAGCCATTCACGTATACACAACCAAACGATGATTGACCAACGCCCCGAAGAGGGTGAAAGCCGCAAGGTGGCAGGCCATTGGGAAGGTGACACTATTCAGGGCCAAACGAGAAAAGAGGCCTGTGTAGTCACTCTAGTAGATCGAGCGACTCGATATCTCTCGCCGATCTTTTACCTCGATGCAATGCCGAACCGGTCAACCGTTCCGTACCTCAGTTCGCTGATTCAGGGCTCCCCTGTAAAACGGTGACTGTAGATAATGGCATGGAGTTTGCCAGCCATGCTAAACTACAGAAAAAAATAGCAACCCCCATTTTCTTTGCTAAAGGGAGAAACCCTTGGCAAAGAGGGACCAACGAAAATACGAATGGTTTGCTTCCCCAGTTTTTCCCGAAGAAAACCGACTTTGCTGCCCACAGCTCCGCTCAGTTGAGATGGGCTGTGGAGTTACTGAATAATAGACCAAGAAAATGCTTAGAATATAGAACGCCCAAAGAAATGATGGACAGCTTCGGTTTTGCACTTGTAAGTTGAGTCTGCAGAAGTGGGGAGTTTTGAACACTCCATATCCAGTCCTTGTAAAAGTTAACATCATTATTTCCAATGCCACTCACGCTTCGCCCCCATGCCTACGGCTCGGTAACCCTTTCCATGGCTGATAAGTTTTTGAATAGATTTCTTTTAGGATCAAATTCTAGGTTTCGATCATTCGGTGTTGGGTTTAGGTAATAAGAGAACACAGCATAACCGTATTTATCTAGAGTGGCTCCCCAAAACTTAAAATCACCATACATCTTTCCATAGTTAGCTTGCTTAACTTCATCATCTTCATCAAGAACCGTACGCACCCGTAAAATGTAATTTGCATCTGGTAAAACATCGTCAACGGAATCCCATTCAGATATAGCCCCTTCAATTGGCCTTTTCATTTTTCGCCATGATTTGTTTGATACATAATCTGATAGCGGTGCTTTATATGGAGAGCTCAGTCGACTCTGACCATTTGCTTTAAACAAATTGTAGCCATCTCCTTTATTTTGAAAGTGTAAGGTTAATAAAGAGTCATGATCTCGATAGCCATTCCACTCACCGGCTACTTCCAATAAGATATCGGCAACCTCCCCCTGACCATAGGGAGATACCCAGTCAGCCTTCATCATGTCAAATCCAACAGCTTTACCAAGCACAGGAAGCTTTGCTTTTATTTCCTTATAGGCATACATCGGCATCGGATTCCTCACTTCACGTAAAACCAAAGTCACGGATTGGTCCGAATAGACGTTCTCCTTATCCACTCGCTCAAAAGTCGTCACTTCCTCGTACGAATCGTAATAGCCGGCTTTTTCTGCTTTTACCCGAAACTTAAAGAACGAGGATCCCGAAAACGATGTGCGCCCTTCTTCATCGGTCAGCTTCTTGAACAAATCTCCTTTGCCGGAGATACGACTGGGATAACCGACGCCTGCCTGAGCACTTTCAATAGCCTTACCTTGTTCATCCACCACCTGAACGTTTAGATTGACCCAAGGCGGCGTCTTCATCGCCCAAGTCAACGAGACCATCAGAAGAAAGCAAAAGCTCATTCCCCAAAGCTTCATCATTGTAGTTCTCCTTCTTGAATAATTTGATCATACAATTGGTAGACATACGGAAAGGCAATATTCTTCAAGTCACTGTGCAACCAATCAGAGTCAGAGCGGCTTTGTGGCCAGCCGTTCTGCAAGCTCTACATATGGATGTTTTTACCCGGTAGCAATGAGGTTATCTCGTTGGCTGCAGCAGCAAAAGAAAGTGCCGGGATAGCTTCGGCCAACACCTTGTACTGAGTTTCATCCTGTCCGGCCTGTGTGTTGGCGTCCGTGTCGCCTAACGGAGCAAAGAGTTCCTCTCCGTCGTAACTAGCGAACCGCCCGGCCTGTCCTTGACCAGCTTCAATGAAAGGTTCAAAGAGTGCATTGGTACGAAGCTCGGCATCGGTCAATAGAACCGCTGTTACCGGGTCCGGTGGCTGGGTGCCCAGTAGAATACTACTCGTGTCATGAGCAGGATTGAACTGCCAACCGGCATGTTGGTCCGGCATGACCAAGTTATATGCAAAAAGACCAAGCGGTCCATCCAAACCCTTAATCATTTCCTGCATGGCCCAGGCATAATCCCCGTCATCTAGGAAAACATCACCTATCAACGAAGGTACCTGCCCGTCTGCATTTCTGACCACATCTTCACCTTCGGAATAGAAATTGTAGACATCGGTACTTGTCGCAAGAGATGCAAAACGGTCTCGCCAAGTCAGCTCACTACGATTATCCCCAGGAAATAGATTGTACCACTTACTTGCCCATAACCGATTGGTATAGTTGACCCACTCAGGATTACTCATATTGCCTTCCATGTTCACGCTGTTTTGACCGGTAAGTTGAGAGGCATCATAAGCTTCAATCGCTACCGCCGCATTGAACATGAAGTACCGGTCCGGGCTGAACCCGTTTATTGGCGATGGCTTCGGAGACCATCATATTGCCCAGGCTGTGCGCGCCAATGGTCACCTCGCCCACCAGGAATGACAACTGACTGGCTAGGTTTTCGCTCGTGACCATTGCATTGATGACGGCCTTGTGGTAGTTGCCCCCCGTATTGCCATGCCAGGTCACCCCGGTGAACTTGGCTCGTGAACCGGATTGGTAAAGCCGTTTGAAGATTTCCGCGTGCCAACCTCTCGCTGCGGTCTGGTCGACGTTGTACCCATGCACGAAAACGAAGTTGTCTCCTTTGTTTAGACTGTCAGGCAAATTACTGGGCTCCTGCCCAACTCTAGTGAACCGGTCCGGCACGGTCACGACTTGTTGCTCAGGTTGATCGAGGTCATCTACCAAATTTACGTGCGTAAACATATCCTCGACACCGGAGATGCTCAGTGACAGCTCGGTTTCAGAGACCTTGCTCCCATTCTCCCATACTTCCAAGATAAGAGGTGCAACAGACGATGATGGGCCAACTCCTTCGATTAACAAAGCGCCTTTATTGGGATTGATGACTATTTTATTCAAGAAAAAGGGTGTGAGATCTATGCCGATGCTGCTGAGTTGCCTTGTAAATGCTTCATGTGCATAGGAGGTAAACACCGGGCCATAGGTTTGTAATTCAGTCGTGAGAAATGCCCCGGCTTGATCCTTGGTCAGATCCGTATAGACAAATCGTAAAGCTCCATCATCTTGACGAAGTTTGTATTCGATGCCACTTCCGGGAGGCAAGATGGTAAGGGTTTCGTGAAAATCGAACCACACCGGAAAAAAGTCGAGCAGATCACTGCGCCCATCCACTTGGTTGTTGACATAATTCCCTCCGGATTGACCCGGTAAATCATTATTGCCATCGGATATATCCCCATCATCGTCGTCATCATTGATCCAGAACCGGAATGGAGTTGAAGGGGTTGCTTGATTTTCATCGAGTGTGTTAATGGCTCGGTCATGGTTATAGTCGGGAATAAGTGTGGGGTTAATGACATGAAGATGAACCTCATCATAGCAAAACTCCGTACCTGTGGTATCTTTGTAGGCCAGTCTCAGCATCACATCTTCTTGATAGTTAATGCCCTCGACAAAGATGCTTACATCACCAGAGACCAACCCCACAAGGTCACCTACGGGAGATGCAAGGTCTACGGAGTAATCGCTTAATAGAGCCGTCCCCGAAGGATTGAAAACTCGAAGGGCTGAGGCCGGTGTTACGGTCAGTTCCAGGGTTCCTTCCGTCACAGAAGCGGGAAGCAAGCGTTTCAGGGTGATCTGTACGATGTCATTGTCGTTCGCGCTAATCGTCGTATCTCGATTATCCTTCTGGCCAGCAGGTCCTCCGTCATCATTATCTTCGTTTACAGATACAATCAATTCAGCAGGATCGTCTTCACTTCTTTCTGGTACTGCTGATCCTGGCGATGTTTTTGTTCCAGGCTTATGTCCTTGGATATCCGCTCTAAGTACCGAAAGATCATAGACCCTATACCTAACAGGATGAGCGACTTGAGAAATGGGGTTGGTGCTGCCATTAACCCACATGCAGGCTCCGGAGGTAATGGTCCATGTTAGACTCACCGCATCGTCTGGTGGACTGATCGCCTAGGGGCTAAGGGTCAATTGGTAATCTTGTCCTGGCACGAGCCAGAAGGTATGCGAGGCAGGAGTGGCCTGTAGGGTGGGATCATCCCAGAATTGGCCATCACTCAATGCAAATCTGAAGGTGTCTCGGCTTCCGTCATAGCCGGTGTTGATGATCAGAGAGGCTGTGGCAAAGGGATTGCCGGCTGGCGAAGGCATGCCTCCCGGAAATTGAGAATGCGCTGCGCTGTGTCTATTCCAATACAGATCATGCCAAGTATGGTAAGGGATCCCCCCCACCTTTGGAAATAGTATTCTTTACGGATACGTCGCATGATTGGCTCCTCCATAAGGTTGGAAAAGATGGGTTCCATGGTCTGCCCCATTGGTGGGATTTCCTCCTATTGCATATTCCAACACATTTATATACCAATCATGGTCACTATCCATAAGAGCATCAGCGCTGGTGTTCGTATCAAACCCATGCGTCACTTCCCACGTGTCGGGCATGCCGTCAAAATCTGAGTCGGGTTGTGTCATCGCTGGGGAGTTTGCGTCGGTTGGATCACTGCCTGCATAATATTCGATGACGTTGATATACCCGTCGGCATCCGCATCCAGTGAACCATCGGCGATGAGAGGATTCAGCAAGGGTTCATAAGCTTTTTCCCAGCCGTCTCCCATACGATCGTCATCGGTATCCCAATTTTTGGGATCGGTTCCTGCCAGGACTTCATCGCTGTCAGACAGGTAATCTCCATCTCGGTCTCCGAGGACGATATCTACAAAGGGTCGGTTAGCGTCGACGATTTCAAGGGATGTGTGTGAGAGGAGCGCGTTGGTCCAGACATAGGTGTTGGTGGGGTCGTAGACCTGGCCGATGAAGGCGGTCTGGCCGATATTGCTCCCGTTAAGGTCCAAGTAGGAGAACCGGACTTGTTGGCTGGTTTGGCACAGTTGGATTTGGAAGGTGAGGTCGGTGTTGGTATCCATGGCACGACTCATGTGGTTCCATTGAATGGTGAATACGGGTTCGGTGTTGATGTTATAATTGATGTAGATTCGACTGTCTGGGGTAAAAGTTAGGTCGTCCAAGAAAGGAGCGAGTAACCCAGAGGGCGCATTGTTGGTGGTAATGATTGTTGTGGTTAATTCGGGTTGGGGTCCGAGCAGGATGCATCCATCTGTGCCGATACGGATTTCGGAGAAGGTATGCGATTCGAGGGTCCAGTCGGGATTCACGTGCGTAGAGGTCAGTCCCATGATGTTAGAGGACACGTCAGTTATGTTTATGAGGATACTGGTTTGGTTGGTAGGGAAGACACCAGTTGACGGCCTTGCCAGACGGCATTGAGGAATCCGCTTTGGGTTTGGGCTAGGCGACGGGTAAGACCGACCCGTTACAGTTGATGGTGTCTATGTGAAAGGTGACCCGGGCGGGTTCGTATCCATAGACAGGGACCGAAAAGTGGCCGTTAGCATCGGTCTGGGCATAGAGTTGGCCGGAGGAAAAACTCGTCTGGTGAAGGGTGCCGGTCAGGATGTTGAGATTGTCAAACCGGCCTCCGCTATCGGCAAGCAGGGTGATCTGACTTTGTTGATGGACGGGCTGCTGAGTGTTTATATTCCTCAGTTAGACGTTGACTTGAAAGGGGCGAGTTGGTTTCGACCGGCGATATGCTCGGGGTGATGTCTGCATAGATCTGTGGAAGGCCCTGTAAGGCTGGATCGAGGGGGAATGTGTCGAGGCCGCCCACGGCATTGGAGCCATCGGTGTCTGGATGGTTCGGATCGGTGCCTGCACTAGATTCGTCGCCTTCGGAAAGACCGTCTCCATCGGTATCAGGATCATTTGGATCGGTATTGAAAATCATCTCTCGCCAATCGACCAATTGGTCCAGATCTGTATCGATATATTCGTCTAATCCTATATCACTGGTTACTGCATCGGGTCTGTTTTCACGATCTAGATCTTGACCCACCACCAAGGTTCCAGAATCGATACAAGGGGAATTGGCCAGAAGATGATAACCATTACTGACTGCGTTGAACCATAAAGGATCTTCGCGAATGTTGCCGTGAATCCCTTCATAGGTCCCGTCGGAGATATTACATGAGTATATCTGATTAGAGGAGACTCCGGTGAGTTCAGTATTGTTTGACCATAGAATGCTGTTCATCAACAGCAGGCCTTCTAGGGTTCCAATCACGTTGACCCCTGCGTTAGCATTGTCGACAATGACACTATGTAACAGATGCAAGGATCCTCTTTGCGGAGCCCCTGGATAGTTTTGTTCGAAATGGATACCCTTGTCATTTCCTGAGATGACAGTATTTTCAATATAAAGTAGATCATTGGATACCAAATCTGGACGCCCGGAGAGATGTTGTCCTGTATGAAAGACGAGAAGATGCGTATGTTTGACTGGTTTACTCCCTTAACACCTCCACAGAGTCCATTGGACACAATGCGACTATTGAAGAGTGTTAATACGCCATTGTTTACAGCAATGCCTCCCAGGTTATTTCCCGCTATCGTACTATTCAAAACGCTAACCGGGTTGGTGTTATAGATACGCAATCCAAAATTACCAGTACTGGATAACAGTTCAACGTCATCAAAAAGGGTCTTGCTGTTATTGTTGACGACATTTTCCCAGTGATAGCCCACAACCTTGATGGATTGAAGGAGTATATCACCACTCTGATAGATGCTCATGCCGGTTTGATTAAAAGCATCTATGGTAAGGTCCTGTAAACCACCTGTCTGCGTTTCATAAAAAACGACAAGATTGTTGATGATTGTTTGATCTATACCCGCTCCTTGAACGTAAACACCATCCTTCACGCGAAGCTGAGAGTATGTGCCGTGTTGATTGACAAACACATCTGAATAAATACCCGGAGCCACGATCACATGCCCACCACCTTGACTCGTAGCTACGTCAACGCCTTGTTGAATATTCGCAAATGGTTCGTTTATGCTTCCATCATTGGTATTATTTCCGGTGACGCCATCGACATAGAAGGTCAAGGTTGATCCGGCATCGGCTATACACGGATCGCGGTTGAAAAAAAGTTCGACACGACTATCCATCCCATCTGCATCCGGATCAGTGTCTGCGTCTTGTTCCTGCGAATCCAGACACGGATATTGGAGTTCAACACCATCATTCATTCCATCAAAGTCGGAGTCTTGGATCGTTACGTTCAGGCCCATCTGGTATTCGGCTAGATTCTTGAGTTTATCTCCATCCAGATCAAGGATGGCATCGGCCACGTTTATAGGATCAAGCCCGTGAGTCAGTTCAAAGATATCGTCCATGCCGTCGTTGTCGACATCTTCAACGCTGTTCATTTTTCTAACGCGATAAAGACAGGGCAGGTTATTGCTTGGAAATAGCGGGTCAAGCCATGTTTGTATTTCGTCATAGCTCCATTCAATATCGAGCGGAGACCTAGTTTCGGTCAAAGAGGTAGCGCCCGAAATTTGGACATAGGAAGAGTTGGTTCCGTCAAAGACGAGTCTGAAACCGTCGGAACTCATAGCAGCATCAATCAGAAGATCTTCAGCAGTACCATGAAAAATCCATACGGGTATAACAAGAGCTGATGAAAGAATCCATATCTGAACTTTATGCATCATATAGAAACACCTTTTAGAGATCATTTAGCTACAGGCTAACCCACCATGGGGAAAAACCCGACTGAGTTTTTTAACTCTGCACAAAAGTCTATAACTCATCAAGCCCCGTTTATATAAATTTTTAAGGTTATTTAGTCATATAAAATAGAGGTATACATATAGAAAAAGAGTTGTTCATCCAAATTCAGGCAGGCATTCAGGAAAGCGCCTTCATTCCATTGAATGAAACATCACGAGAACGATCTGAATCCTCTAGAGGGGTCACAAGAGCGATGCTTATACGATGGCGCTTAAAAAGCTGTTTTGCCAGTTTGAGAATATGTTCAGAGGTTATCGTTTCAATCCGCTGTATAAGTTCTGACGGCTGGATGCATTCTCCATAACTCATCATGTTTTCGCCTATCCACATCATCTGATGGGCTGTACTCTCAAGTCCAATTTGCATCTGTCCGATGGTATAATCTTTAGCGCGTTTAAGTTCACTTTTTGAAACCGGCTTTTCTTTGATTCGATTTAGTTCTTTAAAGATAAGAGCGATGGCCTTATCCGTTTGTAGTCGATCTAATCCCACGCTTATAATGAATACACCTGTATCATCAAAGAGTTGTACACTGCTATGAATGGAATAAGCCAAGCCATATTTCTCACGTACAATTTGGAATAATCGGGAACTCATGTTTTCGCCGAGAATAATACTCAATAGCTTTGCCGCAAAACGTCTTGGGTCTTTTCGGCCAAATAATTTGACGCCTATCGCTAAATGAGACTGTTCAATTTCTTTTGAAGCAACAGCAACACGCTTTTGCACTGTTTTGCTCGTTACCCGTGTAAAGGACGGCTTCGTTCTTTTTTTAATCGAGCCCAACCGTTTAGCCACTTGGTGAACACAGGCTGCATGATCTATTTTACCTGCAAAAGTAATGACCGTATTATTCGAAACATATTTCTTATTCTTAAAATCTAAAATCTCTTTTCTGGTAACACGACGAATATTCTCAGGCGTTCCAATCAAAGGCCGACCTAATGCATGATTCGCCCACAACAGCTCACCCAATATATCTTGAACCAAATGATGAGGTTGATCCGCATACATGATAATTTCTTCGATAATGACACCTCGTTCTTTATCGATATCCACTTTGTCAAAACGAGCATTCAAGTACATGTCACAAAGAATATCTAATGTGTTCCAGGCATGGTCTGAAGTGATGCGCGCATAATAGCAAGTGGATTCTTCTTGCGTAAACGCATTGAAATACCCACCTCGACCTTCAATCGCTTGTGAAATTTCCTGAGCGCTACGTTTTTTCGTCCCTTTAAAGAGCAGATGCTCAATAAAGTGACTCATGCCTGATATAGCTTTTGGCTCGTAGCGGCCCCCGACTCCAACCCAAACCCCCATAGCTACACTTTCAACGTGCGGCATAGATGCTGAAACAACACGTATTCCATTCGGCAAAGTGGTTTTATTAACGTTTAGTTTCATGATGGCCGTTCCTCCCTTTTCATCAGATCAGCTAAGCGTATCGTTTTTTCGTATAAGGCCTTACCTACAATCGCTCCGACCAAATTATCTTGCTGTAAAGCTTCTAACCGTTTGATATCATCAACACTCGATACCCCCCCCGAAGCAATGACAGAACAAGAAACAGCTTCACAAAGGGCCTGAACCGATAAAGTGTTAGTGCCTTCCATCATTCCGTCACGGGCTGTATCGGTATAGATAATCGTTTCGATGCCTATATCGTTCACTTTTTTTGCTAGTTCTACGGCATCCAAATCTGTCGTTTCTGTCCAGCCCTTAACCTGAACCTTTCCCTGGAATGCATCAATACCCACCACAATTTTCCGACCAAATTTTTCCACCATGTGCTCCACATAATCAGACTGTAGACAAGCTTTTGTACCGATGACCACACGGTCTACGCCATGATCCAACAATATTCTAATATCTTTATCCGTCCTCAGTCCACCGCCAACTTCCATCGGTATGGACAAGACCTCCGCCATACGGCAAATCACATCACGATGTACCGGCTGCCCCTGAAAAGCGCCGTCCAGGTCAACGACATGTAAATAACGAGCGCCTTCCGCTTCCCAATGTTGAGCCATTTGGACAGGATCGTTAGCATACACGGTCACCTCTTCGGCACGACCTTGTTTAAGCCGAACACATTTACCCTCTTTCAAGTCGACAGCTGGCAATATGGTAATAGAATTCATTTTAGGATTAAAAATTAATGTATAAAACTGCGCAATGTCAAGCTAACACCCCTAACCCAAGTTTCCTCATGACACGACGAAAATCTGAAACTTCTGACTAGAAAATGGGCCGACAGCCCGTTCTTGCAAGGCGTATGTCACGATGTGATGAAGGCATGTCGGCGAGCATGGCTATTTTGCCAAAAGTCCCGGCCAGTTTTTGTCCGCCTTTTTTATATTCTCTGCTTGGTTTTTTTCCCATTTCGTTTTGATTTTTTTGCTGTAATTCAAATACAACTTTTTATCGACTATCTTCCATGCTGTAGGATCGATATTCGCAGTATAAGCTTTTGATACGGCCCATGCATAATATCCACCATATTGTGGGATGTATGTCTCAGGTGACCTTTCGAAAGCTTTAAGGTTTGCTTCATCTGAAAAGCGCCATTTCGCACCTTTATATTCATATTCAAACTTTTTCTTCCCTTTAGTTGGTTTTCCTTCTTCAAAATAGCTAACGACATCATATCCTTTAATGGCCGTTCCACCGAATCTTGTTTTGTTAATCGGCGACAGTCCAAAGCTAACATTTGCGGATAGAAATAAACTCAACAGTAAAATTGTCAGTCTTATTTGGTTCATATTATGGCCTTTCTGCTAACGCTTTAAATCAGCTTGCCGACTCATGCCCGCTTCCAAACACCAGGCGCTATTCCCGATAAGCTGAGCTTTTTTTGTTTAACCTGGATCCGTCAGTTAAACGCGGTTTTCTGCACGAACCATTTGGGCCAAAAGGAATTACAAAAAAGCCTCGACGCACCCAGCGGGTGCGCCTGCGTTTTTTTGCAACCTTTTGCCTCCAAAGCATTCGCACAGAAATCCCACGTTTAACTGACGGATCCAGGTTTAAGTAAGCCGCTACGCGGCAGTTTCTTTCCGCCGGTTTTATGGTAAGCTCCCCCCCCCGGTTACGTTCGTGCAGGAACGAATTTGCCCTTCAAGGCCAACCACGAAGGCTCAATACCATGAAACCCGAAATCGATGATTGGTATATAGCAGACCTAAAGCTAAGACGCTATGCAAAAAGAAACATTCAATCCTATCAACGCGCGGTGCGGCAGATGCAAAACTTCGGCGGCAAAGCCCTGCCATTAGCGCCGGTAGACCCGCAGCTTCTTGAACCAGGGATTAGTCGCCGACCGCTTCGCAGTCGGAACTATCTTTATTTTGTTCGGCTATCATTCTATGAAACCCACTTAAGGTTCAGTTTTTTGTGGTTTAGAGCACAATCTCGAAGATACAAATTAATTAAATTTTGGTAGGGCATGCCAAGTTCAGTTGCTAAAGTTTTGAAGTACGTAACGGTCGATTTATCCAAGCGCATGGTTATCGGTTGTTTTAATTTTTTGATATAGGGATTCTTCTCTCCCTCCATTTTTTCAAAATCGTAATGTTTTCTCATGTTTAGCTCCAATAGTTCGTTTGTTCTTGTTTGTCTGCCTTTCTTGCGGAAATGATACGAATCATAGAATCACTCGCCCGGTAACAATGGCAAACGACAAAGACCCGCAGCGTGAAACTCATCCCCAATATCAAAAAACGGTCTTCATCATCAGAATGATCTGGATCAAAATACCAAACAGCATTCTCGTCGAGGAAAACTGTCTTTGCCTCCTCGAAGGAGACCTTATGTCTTTGCTTATTCATTCGTCCCACTCAAAAATCAAATCATTCATATGTACAATGTACGTATTGGAGGGGTGGCTGTCAAGCTGTATGGATGAATAGATTAGAGCGTTTTTACTAAAACTGTAGCCGCACAAAGGAAACTAAGTTTGAGGGTGGTATTGTGACAAACCCAATGTGGGAGGCGGTTCCATCCGGCGATCTTTAAAAGGGTGAAGATCTTGAAGAAAGGTCGCGCCTCCCACACTGAGCGGTCCTCTTTCAAAGGTCGCTGAGATCTCTTTAGTTCGCTAAACGATTATGCGTTGTTACTATTTACCGGCTATAGATTTACTTGAAACGCTCTAAGGCATAACGAGAAGGTGTTTTTGTCTATGTCGAACGGGCGCATCTTGATCGCACTACCGAAAAGTTGTAAAACGCTCTGCGTGGTCGCTGGGGGCTTATCCTCAACAAATGATGACCCCTTTACTGGAAGAGCGGATTTGTTTTACGGTCACCTTGGCCGGGTCCTATGAAGCGGCCTCAGAACTGTGCCGGAAATGGGGACTGGGATGATATTTGGTAGCAGAACCCAGATGCGCCCTTACCGAACGTTCTGAATCAGCTTACCGGCCCGCGACCATTTCCAAGCGCCAGGCGCTTTTCCAGGTAAGGTGAATGCGGTTGTTCAAGTAAGCCGCTACGCGGCAGTTTCTTTCCGCCGGTTTTATGGTAAGCTCCTCCTGGCTATGTTTGTGCAGGAACGAATTTGCCCTTCAAGGCCAACCCTGAAGGAGCAATACCATGAAAACCGAAATCGATGATCGATATATAGCAGACCTTAAGCTAAGAGGCTATGCAAAAAGAAGCATTCAATCCTATCAACGCACGGTCCGGCAGATGCAAAACTTCGGCGGCAAAGCCCTGGAGGATATCACCGAGGAGGAACTACGCGAATAGTGGCTATACTGCAAAGAGGAATTGAAATGGGGGGCGGCCAGACAACGCATCTCCTATAGCGGGATCAAGCTCTTCTTCTCCCACACTCTCAAACGGGATTGGGAGGTACTCCGGGTGGTGAAGTTCGAGCGCGATCAGACTTTATCGGTGGTCCTCGCGCAATTATCGCGGCCATGCCCAACGCTCAGAACCATGCGTTTTTCAGCGTGGTGTATGGCTACGAGCTCCGGCTGGACGAGGCGATGAACTTACTCTCCCCCGTTTCAATAGACACCTGATGAGTTTTTAATTTTTACTATTACTTTTTCTTTCTTGCCAAGTCCGCGAGAATTATATTTGCAGGGTCGAAAGCTCTGCTGAGGAGCAACTTTCCAAGGGATAAGACGACGATGCGACCATGGGTCGGGGCCAAGGATTTTTTTCCTCGGCCTTTTCCTGTCGACCTATATGAGTATCTGATACCTTAGAAACCCTTTGCGCCGTAGGCGTAATCCCGTTATTCTGGTCTCAGTGTTGCCCAAATTCTAACGGAGAAAGTCCCTCCTGGAGGGAGGTGTGAATTCGGCGCCCTATACGAAATCTCCGTTCCATTAGCGCCGGTAGACCCCGCAGCTTCTTGAACCAGAGATTAGTCGCCGACCGCTTCGCAGTCGGAACTAATCCTTATTTTGTTAGATTGCTTCTGGTTATGAAACAAGAGCTTGAGCTAACTCTTCACTTGGCGGAAGCTCGCTTCCGATGGTTTTACCAGTAAAAGAATAGTAGGCTAAACCCGAGAGCAGCTTTTTCTGAAGTCCTTTCATCATCGGACGCATAATCACCATTCCCATTAACGCCCCAAGCGGCCCAAGCTTTACAACAAAATCCATATACATTGAAACTTCACAGGTTGTATCGGTGACCTTTTCAACACTAAATCCAGCAAACATAGTTCTCATCGGCATAGAAAGTTCACTAAGAACGACCTTGAAACTTTTATTTTCTTCGTATTCTATTATTTCTTCGTACACGCTTTTTTTATCATAAAATACGCAATGTTGTTTGGCTCCTAAACCAGAACTCTTTTCACCTATTATCGGTGATTGCTCCACACCAAAACTAAAGTTTTCAACACCGCCAAAATCATCCAATATTTCCCAGACTTTTTTAGAAGTTGCGTTGATTCGTACTGCGGATTCAACATAATGTTCCATGATACTCTCTCTTTTTAAAGTTCAATCAATTTAGGAGCGATTAGGGTAATGTTTCTTAAAGCAGAAAATTCTCATTATTTAGTAAATCTAACGTTCGAGGTGAGTTTTTCTGGGCCGCAACGCGGTTCAGAATAAGCTCCGCCTTATGGTTATGTCTTTCTTTTCTCGTCCCACTCGTTCTTCAAAAGTGCATAAATAATACTGTTTGAAAAACGGTCATAAAGCCATTCTGATTCTCGCAGAATCCCTTCTTTTGTGAAACCCAGTGTTTCAGGAATTCTTTGACTTCTTGTATTTTCTTGTGCACACCGTATCTCAATTCTATTAAGCTCCAGATCATGAAATATGTAATCAACAAGTGCTTTGCATGACATAGATATAATGCCTTTACCTTCATATTGGTCGCCTAACCAGTACCCAATAGACATTGTTTTGTTGGCGACATCAATTTTGTGTAAACCTAAGGACGCCAGCTAGTTCATTTTTCAGCCAAACGCCACAATGAAAACCATTGCTATCATCATTTTGTTTTTGGCCAATTCTGATAAAGATGGCCGCATCATCAATCGATTTTGTTCCATCAACCCATGGCAACCACTTCCGTAAATGTACACGACTTGAATCCACGAGTACATAAAGAGCCTGAGCGTTGTCCTCGGATAGAGGTTTAAGAGTGAGGCTGTTTCCCACATCTGTGGACTTGGTTAAGGTGTATTTAGAGCGCTTCACGATTGAGGTGTCGCGATGTAGCACGAAGAAAACCAGCCGATTACCTCGTCGGGAGAAACCTCTTCGAACGCTTGTGTGAGCGCTTCAGATAGTTCCTGCTGACTGCGGGCTGCAAGGCTGCCCAACCGATTCTTTATCTTGCCCCATATTTTTTCAATGGGGTTGGAATCGGGGCTGTAGGGTGGAAGGAACCTTACATGGGCCCCACATGACTCAATGAGTTCAATGACCTTGGGATTGTGATGGACGCGAAGATTGTCCATGATGACGATATCTTCAGGTGAAAGAGTCGGGAGAAGAACCCGGCGAATATATTCTCTAAAAACAGCCGTCTCTGTCGCCCCCTCCCCCTCCATGGCCGCTGTTGTTCCGTCCAGGCGGACCGAAGAAATCAAGGTGGTGGTACACCAATGTCCATGAGGCGTTTTGGCAAAAAGCCTGTTCCCGCCCAACGCCCGGCCCCGCAGACGAGTCATATTCGTTTTCGCCCCGGATTCATCAATAAAGACAAGGCGACTTGGATCAAGTTTGGCCACCTCTTGGATCCACTGCTTTCTCAAGAGATTTACATCCGCCCGGTCTTGCTCGCTGGCGTGAAGCGTTTCTTTTATACCGGCAGCCCAACCGATTCAACGCCCGCTGTACGGCCATGATCGACCCCTTCACGCCGCTCATGTTCTTGAGTTCTTCAAGCGTTGCATCGGGATGTTTGCCCCCCAGTTGAGCCAACGCCTTGAGCTGCTTTCCGCTGTAGAGGGCCTGACGATGCCCACGCGGTCGGGGAGCGGTCTGTCCGGTTTCGTTGAAACGAGAGAGCCCACGCTGAAACGTTCTAAGATCTACACGATAAGAAGATGCGATATCGGCCTGGGAACCTTTGCCCATTTTGTAGGCATCTATCGCACGCCGCCGGATTTCTGCTGTTGCTATACTCATGTCATGGAGTATAGATCTTCTAAAGAGGCATTTCAATCGTTAAATGCTCTAGCTTTCTGTGACATAACATTATCTTGAATCCGTCAGCTATCGCTTCGGAAGGCGTTTTGGGGCTCAAAGGTTGAAAATTTTTTCCTTGAGATGCTCGCTTTTAGGCGGATTGGGACCGGCAAGTATCACCCTGATGAATTTTTTGAGCGTACAGGTCAGATTCACTCTGATTTGGCCATTTTGGGGCGTAGGCCTCCTTGGGCAGTCGCCTTAGAGTATTGTTAAAGGTGCACGGAGGGCTATGCGAAGGAATGGGCAATATCTTATATCACTTCAGACCAGCGACAACGCTTGCCAAAGTGAAGTTCAATTCGTCCGGCGTGGCGGACCAATCGAACCGCGCAATAAACGATATTTTTGAGAACCGTTTTGATTCGCCAGCACGGGATGTTGATTTTCTGCGGGGCAAGCCCAGCCCGTTTGATGACCTCTTGGCCAAGACCGCGCAATAGGTTGAAGGCCACCATGGCGCATAACAGAATAATCTTATTGGCACAGAGTCTCCCCGAAGACAATCGCTCAACATCAAGATCGCTTTTGAGTTCACTGTGGTACTGCTCGCTGGGGCCATGTCCATGATAGAGATCTAGCACCGTCTTGGCACAACAAGAGAGGTCCGTCCACCAGGTGTTTACCTCAAGTTTAGGAACCAGAAGTTTCTGACCATCGATATCGATGGTGCGTTCAATCACTTCGAAGGCCACCGGGACACAAGGGCGGTTTTGGTCACCACCGGGATGGAAATGATCGAAAAAGCCTGCGTAAACGTTCTTGCCTTCACGACTGTCTTGTTTGTCTCCAACTCGGCGTGCAAGGGCCAGCATTTGTTTAGGACATTCGCGGCGAGGATTTCGCTTTACGATAAAATAATGATCCCCAAAAGCGTCGAAGTTATCGGCCGCAGCGTTGCCACTATCAAGCCGAAGCAAACATTTTCCACCCAGGCCCAGGGTTTGGAGCGTTTCAACGCTGCGGGCAATAAACGCGGTCGTTCCCGACTGACAATGTTGTTTACTGGGTCGAAGTTCGCACTCAAGTATGTGGCCTTGAGTGCCCACATAGGCAAATATCGGGGCGTAGCCCTTCTAGGTGTAGGAAACGCCTTCTTTCGAAGAGCCTGAGTGATCCAAAGGGCTCACATCGATATCGACGGGAACAAGATCAAGCCCTTCGACATCTACCTAGCCAAAGGGGCCCGAGGAAAGAAGTTCGGTGTTGAGTTTGCGTAGCCCCACATGGGTTCTGGCTGGGGGCAGGTCGTCGAAACGACGTCGGAACACCAGCTCAGAGGCTACCTTTTTAACTCCCCTTTTTAAGTCCAAAGGCATTCGTAAAAATCTCATCACCCCGGTACAGGTCGATATCATTGAAATCGGTTCGACCGTTGCAAAGTAAGCCGATCTGGGTAAGGAGGATCTCCCGATCAGAGATCGCATCGGAGCGGCGTGGTTAAAAATTGGAGGGAAGAATCCGTTGAGCATGATCCTCAAGCAGCAGGCCGCAAAGATGGTTTCCGCTTGTGCTGTTGAGTTCGCCCTTGCCAGTCTTTATTTTATATTGTTTCATATACACACTTGTTGGGGTGGGGTTGTTTGTTTGAATACGGGTATGCTCCCCGCTTTAGCCCAACAGGTAATGAAAAATCGTCAGATTTTATCTGACGGATTCAGGATTATATTAAACGTCATCTTTTAAACTCTTATATTTTCAACTTTTGACATTTTTAACTCAAAAAAACATCTTTATTTCTTGATTTTTAACGTATAGATGATGCTTACCTGGATCCGTCAGTTAAACGTGGGATTTCTGTGCGAATGCTTTGGAGGCAAAAGGTTGCAAAAAAACGCAGGCGCACCCGCTGGGTGCGTCGAGGCTTTTTTGTAATTCCTTTTGGCCCAAATGGTTCGTGCAGAAAACCGCGTTTAACTGACGGATCCAGGGCTTATTTTGATTAAATAATTATGGATCATATACGTCAAAATAACGATCGGGTTCCGATCCCCTTACAATCCTAATCCCAAGTGGCCCAGTGAGTATAAGGCCCAACTCTATGAAGAAATAGGGTGGCTAAAAATGCAGCTAGGGTGGCTAAAAAAAAAGACTTCACTTTTCGAGGAATGAACTCTCTAAATGGGTGGAGCCTTGGGATGATCTCTCGGTCACCGAGCAATACAAATTGCTCGGACTTCCTCGCTCCAGTTTTTACTATTCTCCGGCTATTGAGTCTGAAGAAAATATGAAAATCATGCGTATGATTACGAAAAATATCTCAACAAACCTACTAGGGGCGTACGGGGATTTAGAATCTGGTTGCAACGTACATTGGATAAACCCATTAACATTAAACGCGTTCGACGCCTCCTGCGAATTATGGGCCTCGAAGCCATCTACCCCAAACCTAAAACGTCCACCCCCGGCGATGATCATAAAGTATATCCCTATTTACTTCGGGAGTTAACGGTTAATAAACCCAATCAAGTCTGGTATTCAGACATCACCTACATACCTATGTATAAGGGGTTTATGTACCTTGTCGCGGTAATGGACTGGCATAGCCGTTTTGTCCTTATCCTGGGCTTTGTCCAACTCGATGAGCACCGCGTTTTGCTTGGAGGCCCTTCATGGGGCCCTGGATCGCTTTGGAAAACCACAGATCTTTAATACCGATTAAGGGGCTCAATTCACCAGTACAGATTTTACCTCTAAAATCAAACATGCAGGGTCATTGATGAGCATGGATAGGATAAGGACGCGCCATTGATAACGTCTTTATCGAACGGTTATGGTGGAGCCTGAAATACGAAGATATCTATCTGCGTTGTTATCAAAATGGCCACGATCTTTACCACGGTATCAACCATTATTTTGAGAAGTACAATTACCGCCGCTATCATCAGGGCCTCAACGGATCCAGAGGGTAGCAACCGTTCAACACGCCGATAGCGGGAAAGTCCAACGGGTTGAAAGAAAGGTCGGCTGATGAAAGAATTCTCACAGAATGTAAAATGGGCGCAAACCACCGTAAAATGAAAAATTTAGGAAAGATTAAAATCAAAAAGCGGCTCCCTCATAACATTTAACAATAAAACAAGTAAATCTCTACAGATAAGCATTAACATATTCAGAAAATCGCTCTGTTATTTTTTCCGTAGAGACTCCAAAATCTTCTAAGGTATAGTCGTGTTTGCCATGTCTGTTTTTAGGATTTTCAGATAGAAAGGTCTTCATGGCAGTTTCTGCATCTGGAGTGAGTTCTTCATCAAAAGAATCATACATATCGCGAATAGAGCCTATAGGCTCTTTCATAAATTCATTGTATTTGAAATCATAAATTTTTTGATAACGGCAATGATCACGGAAAGACATCATTCTTTTAACCATCACTTCTAAATTATTTAGCCATTCTTCTCGAATGTATTGACTGCGGTCAATATTCGTCAGTAAATCTCCACCGCCATATTTGGCTAAACTAAGCGTAGAACCCACAACTTTGACAATATCCCGGTGGGTGAAAATTAGATGAGCATCGGGATATGTTGCCGTTAGTGCTTTCAGTGCTAGTAAATGACTTGGTGCTTTCAGTGACCAGCGTCCAGGAGCTTTAGACTGTAATATTTGCAATACCATTTTGTGGTAAGCGTAAGCTGAAGTCATGTCACATTCATGAAGCCACCTGTTGTAAGAGGGCACTTGGAATAGAAATGAAGATCTATAGCCCCTAAAATCTTGCTCAAGAAGGACCAAACATTCTGTCGAACCATTATGAGGCTCATAGTGTATTGATTTGCGATCAGGAAATTTCTTAAAAGTATTTATAATATCTTGTTTTCGTTTGAGAGCACGTGGGTCTGTATCAAAAGATCCTTTCTTTGGTGGGGGAATAGAATCTAAAGATTCCCATCTTATGAGCGGACGATTTTTGGGATCTTGTGCTAATAAATTATTCAGAATGGTGGTTCCTGAACGAAATAGACCTGTGATAATGAAAGGTCGCCGAATCGATTCGTTTCGTATTTCGGGATATTGATTGACCCAATCGACTACTTTGAGTCGATTGACTAAATTTTCCATGCACCGTTTATGGAATACTTCTTCTCCTTGTCGGTTTATTGAAGCATCTTCGTTGATCGAATGGACGAGTGCTTTTAATCCTTCAGACCATCCATCTTCACCAAAATCATCTAAACCCGTAAGATTTTGTGCTTCTTCAATAAAGGCTTTTGCTGTAAACATTTTTCACCAAAGAATTATAGTTAGAGACCGTAAGCATAGAGATCATCATTTGATCGAAGGGATATCATGAAAGGTTGATGAATACTACCTTCTTTATCAAAAGTACGGATTAATAAAAAAGAGAAGCATTGAAGATCTGGCATAATCCCTCCTTATCCACTTATGACATATTATTTCATTTCCTATTATCCTTATTTAGGATCTTTATCAGACCCAATGCGGAGCTGACCAACTTTTCTTTGGATCGTAACAAGCTTGCTTGTGGAGGGCCAGAGAAAACGTTGCCGACAAGCGAGTTTGGACGGCACCGATGATTGCCCGAGTGATTCAGGAAGAATTTTTCCATTGCGTACCATCCTGGATATGTGCGGAAATTATTGTATTGGCTAGAGCGCTTCACGATTGAGATGTCGCGAGGTAGCACGAAGAAAACCAGCCGATTACCTCGTCGGGAGAAACCTCTTCGAACGCTTGTGTGATCGCTTTAGATAGTTCCTGCTGACTGCGGGCTGCAAGGCTGCCCAACCGATTCTTTATCTCGCCCCACATTTTTTCAATGGGGTTGGAATCGGGGCTGTAGGGTGGAAGGAATCTTACATGGGCCCCACATGACTCAATGAGAGTTCAATGACCCTGGGATTGTGATGGACGCGAAGATTGTCCATGATGACGATGTCTTCAGGTGAAAGGGTCGGGAGAAAAACCCGGGGAATTCTTGGATCCACTGCTTTCTCAAGAGATTTACATCCGCCCGGTCCTGCTCGCTGGCGTGAAGCGTTTCTTTTATACCGGCAGCCCAACCGATTCAACGCCCGCTGTACGGCCATGATCGACCCCTTCACGCCGCTCATGTTCTTGAGTTCTTCAAGCGTTGCATCGGGATGTTTGCCCCCCAGTTGAGCCAACGCCTTGAGCTGCTTTCCGCTGTAGAGGGCCTGACGATGCCCACGCGGTCGGGGAGCGGTCTGCCCGGTTTCGTTGAAACGAGAGAGCCCACGCTGAAACGTTCTAAGATCTACACGATAAGAAGATGCGATATCGGCCTGGGAACCTTTGCCCATTTTGTAGGCATCTATCGCACGCCGCCGGATTTCTGCTGTTGCTATACTCATGTCATGGAGTATAGATCTTCTAGAGAGGCGTTTCAATCGTTAAACGTTCTAAGCTTCTCAGTTCAACGTCCCAAAAAAATACTCGCCTGAGCCGAAGGCAAACAACTGGACCGTTGGCGTCAGTATACATATCCACGTTTAAAAAAAAGGCCCGTATCCAAGGAGCCGCTTTAAGATGTAGAGAAATCGCCGCACCCGTTTTTACACTTCCACCTGGATCCGTCCATTAGACGCGGTTTTCTGCACGTTTCGTATATTCTAAGGATTTTTAACCTGAACACTAAAAATGGTTTGGTCCTGTCCCATATCTTCTGAATAAAAGAACCTGCAGCTGAGAATTGTAATATTAAATGCCCAAAAGAAGATATTGTAAAACAGGAGTGTTCCATGCCGAAATCTTCTAGATTTGAAAACTCGACAGAAGACAAAAAAAGGAGAAAGACATGGAACAAATCAAGAGTAGTATTCATCCCCGAAAAGGCAAGCATTTGACACAGAAAGAACGGATCATGATTGAAACAATGCTCAAAAACCCAGGACGTCCTTTGGAGATAGCCAGTATCTGGGAAGGCATCGTCGAACCATAGAGCGCGAAATTAAACGTGGGGAGGTAGAGCATTTCGATACAGAGCCGCGAAAGAAGAAAGCATACAGCAGTGATCGAGCCCAGGAACTTCATGATCTAAATGCGACGGCCAAGGGACCTGAGCTTAAGCTTGGAAAGCATCATGAAACGGCTGTGTTTATCAGCGAGCACATTCTTGTTCACAAACGCTCACCCGATGTGGTTGCTCCTTTGCTTAAACAAGAGCAGAGACCTGCAGCGGTGAGTACAAAAACGCTGTATACCTATATTGACCAAGGTCTCATCCCGGGGGTGAGCAACGAGTCCCTATGGGAAAAACGAAAACGGATAAAACGAAAAAGACGTGCTATTAAGCGGGTTAAAAAGCAACATGCCCGAAGGACCAGTATCGAAAAACGACCTAAGACCGTAGAAAAACGCGAGGAATTTGGGCACTGGGAATTGGATTTGATCGTCGGCGGAAAAGGAACTTCAAAACCGGTTTTAATGACGTTAGTAGAAAGAAAGACCCGAATGCTAAGGGTGAGAAAACTTTCGGATAAAACACAGGCATCGGTTCTGCAGGCCCTCAAAGCGATCGAAAGATCGATGGGAGTTGGCCCATTCAGATCGATGTTCAAGTCGATTACAGCCGATAACGGGAGCGAGTTTCTCGACGTGGAGCAGATGGAGCGTTCCGGATTTAGCAAAAAGAGACGTGTTAAACTCTATTATGCTCACCCGTATTCTTCCTGGGAACGAGGCTCCAACGAAAATGCCAACCGTATGGTTCGTCGTTTTGTCGCCAAAGGAGACAACATCGGAAAATATACCATCGACCGTATTGGTGAGATTGAAAAGTGGATTAACAACTATCCTCGCAAGATCCTAGAATACAAACCCGCACAGGAGTGTTTCGATTTGGAGATCGCCGCATGAACAGAAGCTCTCAGGTCCATTTTTTGCGGCATTTAATTTTACAATCCACCCCCTTTTTTCTTCCATCCAAAACGCCGAGTTGAAACCGATTTTTCAGGCGGTGATTTAAGTTCAGATGGAGGCTTGGTTTTGCTCAGCGAACTCGACAGCCGTCTCAAACTGATCGAAGGCTTTGAGCGCTGGATTCCTGACCCTCGCGATCCCGCCAAAATCAAACATCCTCAAGTTGATCTCCTGCGCCAACGGATCTTCCAAATTTGCGCCGGATATGAAGATGCCAATGATTGCGATCATCTAGGTGAAAATCCTATGTTCAAGACCGCCTGTCACCGATTGCCTCAAAGCGATGAGGCCTTAGGCAGCCAACCGACAATGACTCGCCTAGAGAATCGGGTCGATGCTTCGGCGGTGAAAACGATGCAACGTTTTTTTATGGACGGTTTTGTCGCCCAGTTTGAGACGCCCCCTCAAGACATGGTCTTGGATGTTGACGGGGTTGCAGACCCGACCCATGGCCAGCAAAGAGCTGTCTCTTTATCATGGCTACTATCGACAGCATATGTATCATCCGGTTCTCATTAGTCATGCCCAAAGCAAGTTTCCTCTGGCCCTGTAACTCCGTGCGGGAAACACCCACGCGGGAAAAGAAATCAAGGCCTTGCTTGGTTAGATCTTCTGGCGCCTTCGGCGATCGTTTCCCAAAACGAATATTATTTTGCGTGGGGATGCGGGGTTGAGTCTACCGGAAATTATCCAGGTATGCGAAAGAAGTGGTGTCGATTATGTTTTAGGGTATAGCTGCAACCCCGTTGTGCAAAAAAAAGCGGCCTTCCTGATGGATTTAGCCCGTCTGGATTTAGAGCGAACCGGCCAGAAGGCCCGCCTGTTTGATGATGTCTATTACGCGGCAGGGTCATGGGAGGGCCCTCGTCGGTTGGTTCTTAAAGCTGAACAATGGCCTCAAGGACCGAATCTTCGTTGTCTTCTTACAAACCGGTTCGATCCTCCACGGGAACTCTACGAGAAGGTTTACGTACAACGCACCGAAGATTCCGAAAATCTGATCAAAGATCTCAAGTTGGATATAAAGGCCGATCGCCTCAGTTGCCATGCCTTTGTCGCCAATCAATCTCGTCTCTACTTAGACCAGATCCGCTTGATCCTCATGCAAGGGTTGAGACGCTTGGCTCAGGGGACTGGGCCAAGGCCCGAAGTTCAACGCTACGGTTCAAGCTATTGAAGCAGGCGGTACGGGTTCGGAAATCGGCCCGTCGAATCTGGATTCAGTTCGGCTCTGGGAGTCTGATCAAGGACTTATTTGCTCATGTGAGAAACGAACTGGCCTACATCACCTAATGACTATCTTCGCTTAGGCCTTATTGAATCGCCGAAAAATCTCGGCAGCAGATCGGTCTGTCAACATATCGAAACGGTGTTAAATTTTGACAAAAAAAACACCCCCTTCTTAACCTCATCAATCAGGAAAACTTCTTTCGACGATGCGAAAAACTTTCGTGGCTCGGTTTTTGAAACACGTTTCGGGCTTCGTGAATTATTCAGGTTAGAGCGCGATGTTTAAGCTCATCGGAAACGACCTCTTTAATCGATTTTAACACTTCACACCAGCTGCTTCAAAAAGTATGGGAGGTCTTCTCCCCCGATAATCTAAGGGTACAAAATCAAAGAGTCGGGATTGGAGATGATCATAGTTGTTCCAGACATGATAATCAGTCTTCTCATTAGAGCATTTAACGATTGAAATGCCTCTTTAGAAGATCTATACTCCATGACATGAGTATAGCAACAGCAGAAATCCGGCGGCGTGCGATAGATGCCTACAAAATGGGCAAAGGTTCCCAGGCCGATATCGCATCTTCTTATCGTGTAGATCTTAGAACGTTTCAGCGTGGGCTCTCTCGTTTCAACGAAACCGGACAGACCGCTCCCCGACCGCGTGGGCATCGTCAGGCCCTCTACAGCGGAAAGCAGCTCAAGGCGTTGGCTCAACTGGGGGGCAAACATCCCGATGCAACGCTTGAAGAACTCAAGAACATGAGCGGCATGAAGGGGTCGATCATGGCCGTACAGCGGGCGTTGAATCGGTTTCCCGGTATAAAAGAAACGCTTCACGCCAGCGGGCAAGACCGGGCGGATGTAAATCTCTTGAGAAAGCAGTGGATCCAAGAGGTGGCCAAACTTGATCCAAGTCGCCTTGTCTTTATTGATGAATCCGGGGCGAAAACGAATATGACTCGTCTGCGGGGCCGGGCGTTGGGCGGGAACAGGCTTTTTGCCAAAACGCCTCATGGACATTGGTGTACCACCACCTTGATTTCTTCGGTCCGCCTGGACGGAACAACAGCGGCCATGGAGAGGGAGGGGGCGACAGAGACGGCTGTTTTTGGAGAATATATTCGCCGGGTTTTTCTCCCGACTCTTTCACCTGAAGATATCGTCATCATGGACAATCTTCGCGTCCATCACAATCCCAAGGTCATTGAACTCATTGAGTCATGTGGGGCCCATGTAAGATTCCTTCCACCCTACAGCCCCGATTCCAACCCCATTGAAAAAATGTGGGGCAAGATAAAGAATCCGTTGGGCAGCCTTGCAACCCGCAGTCAGCAGGAACTATCTGAAACGATCACACAAGCGTTCGAAGAGGTTTCTCCCGACGAGGTAATCGGCTGGTTTTCTTCGTGCTACATCGCGACACCTCAATCGTGAAGCGCTCTAGTTATGGGAAATTCACGAGCTTTGATTCGAGGTTACAACAATCCATAGGGTTTTTTTCGATGCTTCCGTGAAGTAGGGAGATCGGTCACTAGCCCATAACCGTGACTATAATCGTACGTGTACGCGGTTTTACATCACACTCAAGATGAATGATTTGTTGCCAGGTGCCCAATACGAGACTTTGTCCACGAATAGGCACCGTAAGGTCTGGGCCCATCATTGTGGCCTGAAGATGAGAATGGGTATTGCCATCATGCCATGCCTGTTCATGACCGTAAAAACGACCAGGAGGAATGAGTGTGTCGAGGATTTTGGGAAGATCTTTTTCTAAACCCGGTTCAAATTCGATCATACCTATACAGGCAGTGCTTCCAACATTAAAGACATGAACGACGCCTTGTTCAATATCAGATTCCGTCACAATGTCTTGAATCAAGTCATCTAATCGATGCATATCTTTATGGCCATGTGTTGAAAGGGTTATTTCTTTTTGATAGAGCATATGGGTTAACTTTTTCCTTTGCATAGGTCTATATTAATGTTTAACGTATGGCTTCCGTTATGAAAATCATCAAGTCTATAAATCAAAAAATACTCAGTAAATCGATCAAAAAAGCCCGGGAACAGAAGATTATTCTTCCAACATTTGCTCAGCAAAAAGATCCATCCAAAATCCCAACTGAAATTATTGAAAAGTTAAAAGGTGTTGGATTGTGGGAGGTCAACCCCATTAACCTTTTTCGGATTACCTGGCATAATGAACCTGTATCACATTGGTGGCGGTTTTGGAGGAGGTAACTGGATTGAATTTCCCCCTGAACTAACAGGTGTAGAGGCAAAAATTATTGGTATTCTAGGCAAATGGTTTCCCGTTGGCGCACATAAAGTTGGCGCTGTTTACGGGTGCCTTGTTCCTCGCTTAGTTTCAGGCAATTATGATCCCACAACTCAGAAAGCCGTCTGGCCCTCTACCGGAAACTATTGTCGAGGCGGAGCCTATGATTGCGCACTCCTTGTTCCTCGCTTAGTTTCAGGCAATTATGATCCCACAACTCAGAAAGCCGTCTGGCCCTCTACCGGAAACTATTGTCGAGGCGGAGCCTATGATTGCGCACTCCTTGAATGTCCTGCTATTGCCATTTTACCGGAAGGCATGAGTCGAGAACGTTTTGAATGGCTTCAAGAAATTCAGACAGACGAGATTATTGCGACTCCCGGAACAGAATCTAACGTAAAAGAGATTTATGAAAGATGTTGGGAGCTCAGACGAGAGCGAGGTGAAAAAGATCGTCATATTCAACCAATTCGAAAAATTTGGGAACTCCATTTGGCATTATCAAAATACCGGCTCCATTATAGAAGAGATCTATAACACCCATTATAAAAACGATCGGAGTCGTTTAGCAGCCTATATTACTTCGACCGGTTCAGCAGGCACCATCGCGGCAGGAGACTATCTCCGAACCCAACACCCTTCAGTTAAAGTCGTTGCTGTGGAGGCTTTGCAATGTCCTACATTATATCAGTTTGGTTTTGGTGAACACCGTATTGAAGGAATCGGAGATAAGCATATTCCTTGGATTCACAACGTCCGCAACACAGATATGGTGGCCGCGATTGATGATGAACAAACCATGCAACTGCTTCGACTTTTCAACGAGCCCGAAGGGAAAGCGTTGCTTACAGAAAAAGTATCCGAATCCATTGTGAACGGCTTGGATCAGGTTGGGATTTCAGGCATTTGTAATCTTGTGGCCTGCATCAAAACCGCGAAATATTATGACATGGATTCTCGAGATGTACTCTTTGCGCCGATGACAGATTCCATGGAGTTGTATGGTTCACGGATGCAAGAGTTGGAAGAGAAGCATGGTCCTTATACACCAAGCCTTGCGAAAGCTCATTTTGCCCGATATCTAGAGGGTACTTCTATTGATTATTTACGTGAACTAACCTACGCCGATCGTAAAGCGTTGCATCACTTCAAATATTTTACCTGGGTAGAACAGCAAGGAAAAACATCCGAAGAACTCCGACAGCTCTGGGACGAAGACTTTTGGGAAGAAATATTTTCACAAGAACAGGTCGATGAGTGGGACACACTGATCGAAGACTTCAACAATGCCAGCGGAGTGTTGCAAGAAACCATAAATCATAACGACGAATGACGAAGAAACACTCATCGTAACCCGCAAATTTTTTACCCCCGGATATGAAAACGGTGTAGGCCGGGTCAGAGACCCGGCCTACAAGTAGCCGTAAACAGGCATTAGGATTTATGGCTCTATTAGGGTCTAATTTATTATGAACAATACATACTACAAAACAGCAGATGATACGCGTGACCACGTTACAAAATTTCTTCAAGCCATCGTTTCTATTCCATCCCTTAGCAGTCAGGAAGGTCCTGTTGCAGAACGCATAAAGGCTGAGATGGAGTTACTGGATTACGATGAAGTAACAATCGATCCTATGGGCAATGTAATCGGACGTATCGGAAACGGTCCTAAAGTGATCGCGATTGACGGACATATAGATACCGTTGACGTAGGAGATCCTTCACAATGGGATCGTGATCCGTTTAGTGGGGACGTAAAAAACGGCATTTTGTATGGGCGTGGCGCTACCGACATGAAAGGCGGGGTGGCCTTGGCCGTATATGCTGGCGGATTGCTAAAAAAGAGCGGGCTTCCAGAGAACGTTACTTTATACGTAACAGCGACGGTACAAGAAGAAGACTGTGATGGTCTGTGTTGGCAATACATCATTAAAGAAGACAAACTGGTGCCCGATGTTGTGGTGATTACCGAGCCAACGAGTTTGAGAATTTATCGAGGGCATCGTGGACGTATGGAAATGGAAGTTTCTACTCAAGGTGTCTCTTGTCACGGCTCGGCCCCTGAACGAGGGATCAATGCCGTATACAAAATGGGGCCCATCATCTCAGAGATCGAGAAGTTAAACGAACGTCTTGACCCCCGTGAACCCTTGGGAAAAGGAACCGTTACAATTAGTCATATACGTTCTACCTCTCCAAGTTTGTGTGCTGTGGCCGATGGATGCACTATTCATCTAGATCGTCGTTTAACCATGGGTGAGACCGAAGAAACATCCGTCGCAGAGGTTCTGGCATTGCCCTTGGTCAAGGCCGCTGAAGCGAAGGTAACCGTTCTTGAGTATAACGTTCCTGCCTATACCGGTTTAGTCTATCCGACTAAAAAATACTATCCAACGTGGGAAATGCCAGAGTCCGAGATCTGTGTACAAAAAGCGCGTACGGGTTATACAAATACCTTTGATAAAGAACTGGAAGTCGGACACTGGACCTTTAGCACGAATGGTGTCGCCTCCGCAGGTATGCATGGGGTTCCTACCATCGGATTCGGTCCGGGCCACGAGCATCATGCCCATGCTCCCAACGAGATCATTGAGATTGAGCACCTCGTTTGTGCAACAGCATTCTACATGGGATTTGTGGATGAATTTTGTAAATAAGTCCTATTTTAAATTATAAACGTGTCTTTTGCAGCTCTTTTTGATCCCAGACCCCTTCTCGGGTCCCTGTTCCTATCCTGACATCGTACCCATCCATTTGTATTGTTTCGAATAAAGAATAAAAAAGCCGACAATAAATAGCGGTATGAATCACTTATAGCCTGTGTGAATGAAAAATCTCTTAGATTCAGGACTCGTTGAAAGAGCCCGTGGTGGAGATCTATACGCCCTGGACATCGTTTTGAGACGATATGAAAACAAAATCTTTAGTTATTTATGCCGAATGCTTGGAAACCGTCAAGATGCTGAAGATGCCACTCAGGAAACATTGATGAATGCACACCACGCGCTAAAAAAATATCGAGAGCAAGGACAGTTTAGATCTTGGATTTATCGCATAGCCTATCGAGAAGGGTTAAGAATGATACGAACAAGAAAACGTCTACCGACTAAAGAGACCGATCTTTCTAGCGTCATAGAAAAAGGACTGGAATCTATGGATACAGCGCCATGGCCAAACACTCAACTTCAGCATACAGAACGAGTCGAAGCACTCGAACAGGCCCTGAATCAATTACCTGACATTGAAAGACACGTTATCCTTTTACGTATTCAATCCGAACTGACCTTTAAAGAGATCGCAACCGTTACCAAAAGCCCTATCAATACCGTGCTAGGCCGTATGCGCAATGGGACTTTGCGTTTAAAAAAATCATTCAGGGAGTTACAGCATGAAAGAGCCCTGCAAAAAAAAATCAGATTTTATTATATTGGAGTAATGAGCTCGAAATATCAAAAAGAATTCATGTTGAGCAACACCTCAAAACATGTCCATCTTGTCAAAACATGCTGGCTGACCTTGAACATGTAGAAACACAGGTAAAACAAATGGCACCGCTTACGGCGGGTCGCGATTTAGTTGGACAAGCGCTAAAGCATACTGAGTCTAAAGAACGTTTCGGGTTTTTTATGGGACCTTCGTTTGTTATGGCGTTGGCGTTTATGGCATTGATTGGTGGCCTTGTGTTCTATGTCTCGTTGTTTCCTAACTCGTCCGGGGAGATAGGCCTGGCTGCAAATAACTATTGGTTCCCGAACCAAGACGTTCGCCAAAACATCGTTTTACTTCAAGACAAAATAGATGACCTAAGGACCACCTTTTCAAAAAAGCAACGGCAACTCTCTTTCAGAAAAAGACCCTTTGTAAAAACGACCGTTAAACCTATTCGGAAACGGACGAAAAGGTTGAGGGAAACCATAGAAAACATAAAAAGGAGAAACGTATGAAAACAAAGATGATGATTGGATTTTCTGTTGCAATGATCACGTGTTTGAGCCTTGTGTCATTTGGCGATGATGACGATTATGAGGATCGAGAAGAAATGTCTGAAGCACAGATTTATGCCTTTTTACAAATACATTTACCGGAAGCAACGTCTGAATTAAAAAAACTGCGAAAAGAAGACCCCGAAGCCTATGCAGAAAAAATAGAAAATTTTGGTCAAGAAATTGAGTATTACAACGAACTCAAAAAAGAGTCCCCTGAAGTCGCAGAAAAGATTCTTGAAACAGTGCGCCTTGAAATCAAAAGTTGGCATGTAGCCCAAAAAGTTAATGAGGCCAAAACACCTGCTAAGCGGAAAGAACATATGACTCAGCTAGAAAAAATGCTGAACAAAATCTTCGATTTCCACCTGGCCGAAGGTGAATTTGAAGTCCAGCAAGTAGAGAAAGAATTGCGCGAAATTCGGGCTATGCTTGAAAAAAGAAAAGCGTCACGCGAACGTGTCATAAAAAGCGAATCGAAGAAATGATTCGGAAAGACGAAGAAGAACTTGAGTGGTGGTAGTAGGCTCGATACTAGATGCTTGATCACGGATGCTGGATGCTGGATATGAAAGAAACCACAAACGGGATGATTTCCAACCTCTTTAGTTAGACCTTAGTCATTATGGTTTAGGGCTTCATAACAGATATGTGCGTATTTGCTCAGCTAAACTTGCCAGATCTTCATTTTTTGCGGGCTTTGTATGAGCAAAACTTAATTCGCTGATGGAACGAAAAGGGACAAGGTGAATATGTGCATGTGGGACTTCTAACCCTGCAACCATAAGGCCAACTCGTTCACAGGGTACGACCTTTTCAATGGCTTTTGCAATCGGTTTTGCAAACCCCATAATCCCTGCCAAAAGATCATCCTCTAGATCAAAGAAATAATCTGTTGCTTTTTTGGGAATAACCAAGGCGTGCCCAGGGTTGATCGGACGAATATCGAGGAAAGAGAAAAACTGATCATCCTCTATCAATTTATGGCAAGGCATTTCGCCGTGTATAATTTTGGTGAAAATTGAACTCATTTTCGTACTCCTTGTTTATGTGAAATGTATCTAGATCCTAATAAGTGGACAGGATACGGATTATTCGAATCTACGGCAAGGCGCTTTCGTCTGAGACACTAGAGCATTTAACGATTAAAATGCCTCTTTAGAAGATCTATACTCCATGACATGAGTATAGCAACAGCAGAAATCCGGCGGCGTGCGATAGATGCCTACAAAATGGGCAAAGGTTCCCAGGCCGATATCGCATCTTCTTATCGTGTAGATCTTAGAACGTTTCAGCCGTGGGCTCTCTCGTTTCAACGAACCGCTCCCCGACCGCATGGGCATCGTCAGGCCCTCTACAGCGGAAAGCAGCTCAAGGCGTTGGCTCAACTGGGGGGCAAACATCCCGATGCAACGCTTGAAGAACTCAAGAACATGAGCGGCGTGAAGGGGTCGATCATGGCCGTACAGCGGGCGTTGAATCGGTTGGGCTGCCGGTATAAAAGAAACGCTTCACGCCAGCGAGCAAGGCCGGGCGGATGTAAATCTCTTGAGAAAGCAGTGGATCCAAGAGGTGGCCAAACTTGATCCAAGTCGCCTTGTCTTTATTGATGAATCCGGGGCGAAAACGAATATGACTCGTCTGCGGGGCCGGGCGTTGGGCGGGAACAGGCTTTTTGCCAAAACGCCTCATGGACATTGGTGTACCACCACCTTGATTTCTTCGGTCCGCCTGGACGGAACAACAGCGGCCATGGAGAGGGAGGGGGCGACAGACACGGCTGTTTTTGGAGAATATATTCGCCGGGTTCTTCTCCCGACTCTTTCACCTGAAGACATCGTCATCATGGACAATCTTCGCGTCCATCACAATCCCAAGGTCATTGAACTCATTGAGTCATGTGGGGCCCATGTAAGATTCCTTCCACCCTACAGCCCCGATTCCAACCCCATTGAAAAAATGTGGGGCAAGATAAAGAATCGGTTGGGCAGCCTTGCAGCCCGCAGTCAGCAGGAACTATCTGAAGCGCTCACACAAGCGTTCGAAGAGGTTTCTCCCGCCGAGGTAATCGGCTGGTTTTCTTCGTGCTACATCGCGACACCTCAATCGTGAAGCGCTCTAAAATAAGATAACGAGCTAATTGATCTGCGTGATATAAGAAGAAGTCCCTGTTCCACAGCGCTATGCCATCTTGCTCTCGAGTCGGGATAAAACGAGGCACATTCTGTCTGGCCACAGCCCAATCAATTTCTTTAATGCGACTACGCAGGGTTTGGATGTACCAATCCGGGGTTACGCTCAACATCATAGGTCCGGTAAGAGATCGCCCTTCTTTCGCCATGTTTTACCGTTATTGAGCGTAGAAATAATTCAGTTTATGACAAAATGATAAAAAGACTCAAAACAGAGAAATATGAGAAGTTATCTTGGCTACAAGAACGTCCTTCTAAAGGACTTTGGCGATTGGGCTCAAGAACACACCAAGCGCATTCGAAGTGCTTGCGATCAGACTGCGCAGTCTTTGAATCTCGAGCGGCGCTATTTACAATCGGCTTCGATCAATAAAGAGGACCTGGCCAGACAGATAGCTCGAGAAGCAAAGATCGATTCGGGGCCGATCTGTATGTTCAGTGTCGTTGAACCGAGTTTTTCACCCACGGTGTGCGCGAATTGAGCCACCCAGAAACTTGAATTGACCATGCGGCATCGCCGATGTGTATGGACCTATTACTACTGGAAAGACGAAGCATTAGGCTTTGGCCATTGTGATGTTTAAGCAGACCGAACAGCTCGATCGTCTATTCCCAAGTCTGGCCTACCATGGATTGCAGACAACTGACAGTGCAAATGTATTACGGTTCCTGGGGAAGATTGATCCGCAGGCTCCCCTTGCCGGACCGAACAGAAAAGGGTCTTCGCAGTGATCATCGACGGCGCTATGAGGGAGTTCGTGTGAAGCATTGGTCGGGGAAGAATAGCCTGAAGATATACAACAAAGCGGGTAACATCTTAGGGGTTGAAACCACCATCAATGATCCTCGAAGCTTTAAGGTATTTCGGCAGCCTAATGATGATCCCTCACGCACCCCCTCTTGGCAAAGGATGCGTAAAGGGGTTGCAGACCTTCATCGAAGGTCTCAGGTGAGTCAACGGAGCAATGAACGCTATCTAGAATCGTTGGTCGCAGCAAAAACCGATGAGAAGGTCAAAGAGGTTTTTGACGAGGTGAGCCAACGTGTTGAATCTGAAGGCAAGACCTTTCGGGCCTTGAACCTTTTTAAATCCCATGATTATCAACTGCTCTCCTTTTTGGCCAAAGGAGAATGGAACATCAACGGTTTTCGAAACCGTGATCTGTGCAATTCTTTGGGTGAAATCCCCGTGACAGAAAAAGAACGCAAGCGTCTTTGTGGGCGTGTCTCTAGACAGATTCGCTTGCTTAGAGCCCATGGATTAGTCCGCAAAGTGCCCCACACACATCGCTACGTTTTAACAAAGAAAGGGATGCAGCTGTATCCTCTTGTCCGTTCTTTCGAACGGCTTGATTCAAAGACAGTTATGGATAAAGTCGCGTGAAAGTTTGCGTAAAAAAACAAAATTATGAAAGATAGTAGTTTAAAGAATCTGGCCGAACCCTATACCTATCAATACGATTGGGAAAAGTGAAGAACGCGGTCCCTTTGAAGATCAGGTCTACATTTATCTTAACATTCGTATATACGAATACAGCTTTCACTAAGAGCACGCTTTACCCTTGGGGCAAAACACACTATGATCTTGGGAAATGAGTGGGGCTATGATCAACGAAAAACTGGTTATTGTAGATGGGGTTCGGACCCCGTTTTGTAAAATGGGAACGGACCTGTCTGGACTAGGCGCCGACGAATTGGGCCGGATAGCCGTAGTCGCTTTACTGTCGAAAACAGATTTAGATCCTACCATGATTGATGAAGTCATCTTTGGATGCGTGGGTCAACCAGTTGATGCCGCTAATGTTTCTCGTGTCATTGCGTTGCGTGCGGGTATTCCTTAACACGTCCCTGCGATTACTGTTCATCGAAATTGTGCCTCGGGATGTGAGGCGATTACACAAGCCTGCCAAAAAATAAGAGCAGGCGACGGTTCTGTATTTGTGGTCGGTGGCGCAGAAAGTATGTCTCAATATCCTTTGTTGTTTAAATATTCAACCGCCCTAAAGTTTGGACAATTAGCGAAAGCAAAAACCATCTTCCAAAAACTTTATGCGATGATGCGTTTCCGTTTATTTGATTTCCAACCTCGTATTGGATTAAAACTAGGCTTAACGGATCCGGTCTGTGGACTGAACATGGGACATACCGCTGAGCTTATCGGCCGCGAAGCCGGGATTACACGTGAAATGCAGGATCAATTTTCCCTAGCTTCCCACCAAAAAGCGGTAGCGGGATCCGACAAGTTAGCTGCAGAAATCACACCCGTCTATGTATCACCGACATTCAAAAAAGTGGTAAAAGAAGATAAGGGTCCGCGAGGAAATCAATCCATGGAGGCGCTGGTAAAGTTAAAACCCGTCTTTAATCGTTCTTCAGGAACAGTGACGGCGGGGAACGCTTCTCAAATTACCGATGGGGCCGTCGCGCTCCTTGTCATGAGCGAATCACGCGCCACGGAGCTAGGGTGCCAGCCCTTAGGTATTCTCAAAGGGTATAGTTATGCTGCTTGCGATCCTGCTCGTATGGGGTTAGGCCCGGTATACGCGATGGCTCGCGCGGAAACGTCTACCGGGTTGTCGATTAAAGATGCTGATATCATCGAAATCAACGAAGCCTTTGCTGCTCAAGTTTTGGCGGTTATCGAGCAGGCCCGGTCAGAAGACTTTGCAAAGCAGGAACTAGGACGGGACAAACCGCTTGGCGACATTTCTTTGGAACGCTTGAATGTAAATGGCGGGGCTATTGCTTTGGGTCATCCCGTTGGCTCTACAGGCGCCCGTTTAGTATTAACTTCCTTAAAAGAGCTTAGGCGACGCAACGCTAAATATGCGTTGGTAACTTTATGCGTTGGAGGTGGACAAGGCGCAGCTCTGTGGTTGGAGAACCCTGAACATGAATGAGTGTATTAAACTAGAAACGATTAAAGATGGGGTGTATCATCTCATTTTTGACAAACCTGATTCAGGGGCGAATGTCTTTGATCGGGCAACGTTAAATGACCTTAACACACATCTTGATACAGTGACCAACGATTCTCAGGCTCGGGGCCTTGTCTTCACAAGCGCTAAACCCAGCATCTTTATAGCCGGCGCTGATATTTCGGAACTGTTATCCGAAGATATAACCGAAAACGATCTCCGAGGTATGATTCGTTTAGGACAAAAAACATTCAATCGGATTGCAGGATTGAGCGTGCCTACGGTGGCTGCTATTCATGGCGCCTGTTTAGGAGGCGGGTACGAACTATGCCTTGCTTGCGATTATCGGATTGCTTCCGATGATCATGCTTCCCGCATTGGATTACCCGAAACCTCCTTAGGCATTCTCCCTGCATGGGGTGGATCCACTCGCTTACCTCGAACGATTGGACTGCCTAAAGCGCTAGATGCCATTCTAGGGGGAAAACGAATGCTTGCCAAACGCGCAAAAAAATTTGGGTTAATAGACCAGATTGTTCCTCGAGAATATTTCCTGCGTATGGCGTTAAAAAAAATAGAAACAGGTAAACCCTCGCGCCCTGTACTCAAACACCTGAACAATGGACTGGTTGCCCGCATATTGGTATCTCGGATCCGCCCTCAATTAGACCAAAAGACCCGTGGACGTTACCCTGCCATAATACGGGCATTAGATATTGTTAGCAAAGGCATTACGCAATCTATGAAGGCCTCTCTGCTGCTTGAAGAAGAGGCGACGGTTGAACTCGTTCAAACCCAAGCGTGCAAAAATCTTGTGCGCGTCTTTTTTCTTCAAGACCGAGCGAAAAAACTCCGAGTAGACACATCTCAAGTGCCAGAGAAGCCTTTTCCATAAAATCCAACAGACCGCTGTGGTCGGTGCAGGTGTTATGGGCGGGGGGATTGCTCAGTGGGTTAGCGCTAGAAAGCTCAACGTGGTCTTACGAGATATTGATGAAGAAAAGGTTTTGGGCGGTATGGCAACCGCAAGCAAATTGTATCAAGTAGGTGTAAAACGCCGTTTATTCTCTCAAACCGAAGCGGCGCGAGGGTTGGATCGAATTTTTCCTTCTGCATCAGAGGTTTCCTTGAAACGTGTTGGAATCGTTATCGAAGCGGCGGTTGAGAATATGGAGATAAAAAAGCAAATATTTGATCAGCTCGAAAAGCTGGCAGATGATGACACGATTTTGGCTACCAATACCTCAGCTCTATCCATTAGCGAAATCGCAAAATCAACTCAATATCCTGAACGAGTTATTGGTATACACTTCTTTAATCCTGTACACAGGATGCCACTCGTCGAAATTGTTGTGGGGCAAAAAACGAGCAAAGAAGTTATTAGTCGTGTTGTGCAATTCGTTCAGAAAATCGGGAAACTTCCCGTGGTTGTTAAAGATAGTCCTGGCTTTGTTGTGAATCGTATTCTTATGCCGTATCTGGTTGAGGCGGGTATTCTTTTTGAGCAGACCGGACATGTTCGTGATATGGATGAAAGCATGCTCGATTTCGGGATGCCCATGGGGCCCTTGAGACTGATTGATCAAGTCGGTGTCGATGTTTCTCAACATGTCGCCTCTTTTTTGAAAAAACAATATGGAGATCGAATACCGAGTCCCACCATCCTTCAAAAAATGATAGAGAAGGGATATATAGGGCAAAAATCCGGAAAAGGGTTTTATACATACAAAAAGAAAAGGCAGGATATTGAAATAAACAACGAACTTGTTCTGTGGTCAGACGCAAAGGGTGAAACAGAAGCCACGCCCGTTGAATGGCAGCAGCGTATGGTTTTACTGATGGTGAACGAAGCCGCACGATGTCTTGAAGAAAAAGTGGCAGAGACATCCGAAGATATCGATTTTGCTATGATTATGGGTACGGGTTTTGCGCCCTTCCGAGGTGGTCCATTACGTTACGCTGATTCCGTGGGCATATCTGAAATCGTGGATCAACTCGTTGGATTGGCAGAAAAGATCCATTCACGTTTTGCACCGTGCAATTTGTTAAAAACAATGGCGATAGAAAAAAGAACGTTTTATGAATCGAGGAAATAAAAAATGGCTACACATTCTGTAATTGATACATCGAAAATGTCCGAAGGGAAACGACAAGCCGTTGAATTGACTGAGGCCGCGCGCGAAGCCGAATGGCAACATTCAACCTTTGCCGGTCAATTATTTATGGGGCATGCTCCTTGGGAATTGATTTATCCTTTTCCTGCACAATCCAAAGAAGATTACGAATCCGGAAATTCCTTTCTCGATAAATTGGAAACCCTTCTGCGTGACAAAGTCGATCCCGATCAGATCGATGTTGATGGCGAAATTCCTCAGGAAGTTATTGACGCGCTTGCACAAATCGGGGCGTTTGGGATCAAAGTTCCTGAGTCCTATGGGGGTCTCGGACTATCGCAAACCAACTATTGTCGAGCCGCCATTTTGTTAGGCAGTTATTGTGGAAACTTAACGGCTCTTATTTCTGCGCACCAATCTATTGGGATTCCTCAGCCTCTTCTATTGTTTGGAACGGAGACACAGAAACAACGATTTCTTCCCCGCATTGCCAAAGGTGAAATTTCTGCTTTTGCGTTAACTGAAGTCGGCGTTGGCTCTGACCCTGCAAAAATGGAAACCAAGGCAGAGGTGTCCGAAGATGGAACCTTCTTTCGTGTTAACGGAAAAAAACTGTGGTGTACCAACGGGACAAAGGCTGGCCTGATTGTTGTGATGGCTAAAACGGCCCCTAAAATTGTTAACGGGAAAGAAAGGCGTCAAACCACGGCTTTTATTGTCGAAACCAATACACCAGGTTTAACCATAAAACATCGTTGCCATTTTATGGGATTGCGATCGCTTTATAATGCCGTGGTAGAGTTTGACCAGGTTAAAGTCCCTCGTGAAAACATTATTCTTGAAGAAGGAAAAGGCCTGAAAATGGCCTTGACCACATTGAATACAGGCCGTCTCACGCTTCCCGCAGCCTGTGTGGGACTTGCCAAACGATGTCTTGAAGTTACGCGGAAATGGTCGGCAGAACATATACAATGGGGGTTACCCATTGGCCAACATGGTTCCATCGCAGCCAAGATTTCGATGATGGCCTCTAAGATTTTTGCCATGGAATCGATGACCCTGTTGACATCGGCTTTGGTCGATCGCAAGCAGTCTGATATCCGAATTGAAGCAGCTATGTGTAAAATGTGGTGCTCTGAAACGGCTTGGAGAATTGTTGATGAAACCATGGCTACACGAGGAGGTCGTGGATATGAAACAGCCGCTTCCCTAAAAGCCCGGGGAGAAGATCCGGTTCCTGTGGAGCGTTTTATGCGGGATTGTCGTATTAATATGATCTTTGAGGGATCCAGTGAAATCATGCGGTTATTCATTGCCCGTGAAGCGCTTGACCCCCATCTTAAAACAGTTGGGGAAGCAATGAACCCAAAAGCATCGTTGGGCAAAAGAATACTCGCCGGAAGCAAGGCGGGTTTGTTTTATGCCGGTTGGTATCCGCGACAATGGCTGTCTGTTATCCCCCCAAGTCCTTTTGGAATGCACCCTGTTTTGTTACGTCATGCAAACTATGCGGCAAAGACGGCCCATATTCTTGCAAGAAAACTATTTCACGCAATGATAAAGCATGGACTCAAGCTTGAAAATGAACAGACCTTACTGAACCGATATGTAGATATAGGAACCGAACTATTTGCCATAACCGCTTCTTGTTCCAGAGCCCAGTCGCTTATAGATGAGAACGTTCAAGACCAGAAAGATCTGTTATTTTTAGCTGATTATTTTTGCCGCCAGTCACGTCAGCAGATTTCAGAATATTGTCGGGGGATATCGCATAATAACGATCGGCAAGGATACCAACTCGCTCAACACGTTCTTACTGGAGGATACCAGTGGTTAGAAGAAGGTGTTGTTTGAACCATAGAAAAAAATATTGGCATAATAGACAAAAACTGGGTCTAAAATTAACGTTGATCAAGGTATGATCATTTTCATGTGATCACGTTGATGAATGATCGCATGAATGGGGTACGTCTCAGCACGATGAATAAGCTCAAGGAGACCCAGAAAAAGGAGCTTAAAGGCAAACGGTTGATTCTGTTACGCAACGAGAAAAGCCTGTCTGAAGAAGCCGCGGATGAATTTAAAAAGTTATGCTTTGAGTGTATAAGGATCTTGGGACTACCTCTTTGATGAAGAAATATCCGCGAAACATTTACAAATTGACCGATGGTTACGACTTGGCCAGCACCGTATTCTTGCTCTGGTGCGAAAAGGCAGAGGCTGCTGGGATCCATTACTTAAAGCAGATGGCTCTAAGACCATCGGTAAGCGACTCGAAGGTCCTTCTAGCCTACTCGAAGCACTCGAAGCTTACGAGTGAGCCTCAGGAGGGTCTTAACAACAAAATCGGCTGGCTGACCCGTCAGGCTTATGGCGATCGTAATGACAAATACCTCTATTTGAAAATCTATGATTTGCCGAACCTATTTGTCAGGAGATCCCTGTGAAAACCCGTTTCCATGAAGAACCCCTTTTTACGACTTTTGTAAGAGACTCGTTTGTTATCTTTTTAATTTGTTCATGGTGGAAATGAGTGCGCGGATCGCTACATCTATAGTCAATCCAGAAGGCTTTTTTAACATACGCTGAAAGGCTTCTCTTCGTTTTAAGAGTCCGAGATCGGGGGGGTATAATCCGTAGCTCCTTTTTCGAAATCTTTCCTAACGTTATCTTGACCTATCTTACAACAAACGGCTAATCTAAACTCTTTATATCGGAGGGAAATTTTATGAAAATACCAGTATTACCATCGTTTGATCATCAACCCAAACCATACACAGGACCCACTTTTGATGAAGTCATGGCTCTGAGAAAACAATACCTTACGCCAGCCCTCCTCACCTATTACAAAAATCCTCTTATGATTGTTCAAGGCTCTATGCAATATATATATGACGAAAAGGGGTGTCGCTATCTAGACGGATTCGGAGGTATTGTTACCGTAAGTATCGGGCATTGTCATCCCCATGTGATTAAAGCGGGGGTCGAACAACTAGAAACGTTACAACATACAACGTTACAACATACAACGACCATTTATTTGCATCCTACAGTTGCACAATACGGTGAAATGTTAGCCTCGAAACTTCCGGGAGATCTAAACACTTGTTATTTTGTGAATTCCGGTTCCGAAGCCAATGACTTGGCCATGTTAATGGCTCGGTTATATACAGGGAATCATACGATTCTTGCCCTACGAAATGCCTATCATGGTGGAAGTACTTCCACCATGGGCTTAACGTCACATAGCACGTGGAAAATTTAACACCCCCCACGGAGCAGGGATTCAACATGCTATGATTCCAGATACGTATCGAGGGTTTTGGGGTGAAGACGATTTGGAAGCCGGGAAAAAATACGCGATAGACGTCAAAAATCTAATTGAATTTGGCACATCAGGAAACGTGGCAGGATTCTTTGCTGAATCGATTCAGGGTGTTGGGGGCACCATTATTTTCCCCGATGGTTATCTTAAGGATGCCTATGAACATGTTCGTGCAGCTGGTGGCCTCTGTATTGCAGACGAGGTACAGGCAGGGTTTGGCCGAACGGGCTCTCACTTCTGGGGATTTGAAACTCAAGACGTGGTTCCAGACATTGTGACCATGGCGAAAGGAATTGGAAATGGCGCACCTTTAGCCGCTGTTGTTACCACCCCCGAAATTGCCCAAACTCTGGCCACGCGTATTCATTTTAATACCTACGGCGGAAATCCTGTGTCATGTGCCATGGGGAAAGCCGTTCTTGAAGTCATTGACAAAGAAAATATTCAACACCATGCATTAGAAATCGGAAAATCCCTTTTAGATGGACTACGAGGTCTACAGAAAAGACATTCTATCATCGGTCAAGTACGAGGTAAAGGGTTGATGGTGGGTGTTGAACTGGTCAAAGATCGACAGACCAAAGAACCTGCAAGCACAGAATGCGCACAGGTTTTTGAGCGTGCAAAAGATCGGGGGTTAATCATTGGGAAAGGCGGACTTTATGGAAATATATTACGAATAAAACCTCCCATGTGCATAAATAGCGATGATGTAAAATTTATGCTCGAGGTATTAGATCTTGCTTTTAGCGAGTTGTAAACCCAAGAACGTGTGACATTATGAAAATTGGTATTCCAAAAGAAACAAAAATTAAAGAAAATCGTGTTTCGTGTACCCCGGGAGGAGCGCGCATGCTTGTTCAGGCTGGCCACGAAGTCTCAGTTCAAACCTGGGGCGGGTTTTGATGACCAACAATATGTTGATGCGGGGGCGCGGATCGTCGATTCTCCTGCAGATGCATGGGCTGCGGAAATGGTGATTAAGGTCAAAGAACCGATTGAGTCCGAATACCTCTATCTTCGCAAAGATCTTTTGCTTTTTACGTATTTGCACTTGGCCGCTGATAAAACCCTTGCAGAAAAGCTGATCACATCTAAAACAGCTGCAATGGCCTATGAAACCGTACAAATCAGTCGTCGGTTGCCTCTCCTTGAACCCATGAGTGAGATTGCGGGTCGTATGAGTTCTGTTGTCGGCGCCTATTATTTGAGCAAGGCTCAGGGCGGCAAAGGTGTCTTACTTGGCGGCGTTCCAGGTGTATTACCGGGAACCGTATTAGTTTTAGGCGGGGGAACCGCAGGGATTAATGCGGGCCGAGTCGCTTCTGGGATGGAGGCAGACGTAACTATTCTTGAAGTGGACCTTGAACAAATGCGGTTCCTCGACATTTCGTTCCAGGGGACGGCCCATACGCTTTATTCGAATGAACAAAATTTATTAGAAATATTACCGCAGGTTGATTTATTGATCGGTGCGGTTTTATTGCCCGGCGCCAAGGCGCCTAAATTAATTAAACGTGAATTCTTAAAAGTGATGAAATCCGGCTCTGTTTTTGTTGATATTGCCATTGACCAAGGCGGATGTGCAGAAACATCGCGGGCAACCACCCATGAAAATCCCATTTATTTTGAAGAAGATATATTGCATTATTGTGTTGCTAATATGCCGGGCGCCTATGTCCGAACAGCAACACAGGCCTTAACCAACGCCACCTTGTCATACGCGATTAAAATAGCACATCTTGGGCTACAAACGGCCATAGAACAAGTTCCAGAACTTCACGATGGACTCAATACCTATCTAGGTGCGGTTACGTATCAAGCCGTAGCCGAAGCCCATGGGCTTCCCTATATAGCGTACAAAGATCTTTAATCGAAGAAGGCATAACGTGATGAGTACAACAACTAGATTGTTTGGTGTCTTGGGCCATCCCATTGTCCATACGTTATCTCCGACTATGCATAATGCTGCGTTTAATGAACTCGGTTGGGACGCGGTTTATAAAGCACACGACGTGTTTCCTGAAAACCTGGACGCACAATTATTCTCGTTAGGTCAAGAAGGGTATGAAGGTGTTAACCTTACCATTCCGTTAAAGGAAGTAGCTTTTAAGCTCATACCTAACCTTGATGAGTCTGCTCGGTTAATGGGGGCTATAAATACAGTAAAATTCGGAACGAACGGACTTGAAGGGTATAATACAGATGGCGCGGGTTTTCTCAAAGCGTTTGAGGAAGTGTTTGGAGAATGTATACAAGGCAAGAAGGTTTTTGTACTTGGAACTGGAGGGGCTGGGCGCGCGGTAGCGCTTACTTGCGCTCAAGCGGGTGCAGCATCCATCTCTCTTGCAAATCGTACCCTAAGAAGGGCTGAAGGGGTGGCGGGTGAAATATCTAAACATTTTCCAGGTACACCTGTTTCTATCATGTCCGCGTATGATGATCAGATCAAAAAAGCGAGCTCGTCCGATATCATTGTTCAGGCATCGTCAATCGGAATGAAAAAAGGAGATCCTCATTTATTAAGCCCTGAAGCTTTTCGGCCAGGTCAATACGTACTAGACCTTATCTATGTATATCCAGAAACACCCATCATGAAGGTCGCCCGTGAAGCCGATGCAGTGGTGGCGAATGGGTTAGGTATGTTATTGCATCAAGGAGCACAATCCTTCAGGATCTGGACAGGAATAGATCCTCCACAAGGAACCATGAAGAAAGCATTGGAACAGGTCGTTTATGTCTTATGAATATAGCTCGTGAAATATTCCCTCATGCTTCATTCCTTACCTTTCTTTTCGGGGCTTGTGTGGGGAGTTTTTTGAATGTTTGTATTTACAGAATACCTCGTGATGAATCTGTGATCTCCCCAAGGTCTCATTGCCCACAATGCAATCACCTTATTGCCTGGTATGATAATGTTCCGGTTTTAAGCTTCTTTCTTTTGCGAAGAAAGTGTCGCTATTGTCAGATTCCGATTTCGCCTAGATATGTAATCGTCGAAATAATAACGGCGATTGTTTTTATATTCATTGGAAGCAAATATGCTTTATCTTTCCAAACACCCATTTATTGGATGGTAGCATTTGGTCTGATTTTAGGTGCCTTTATTGATCTTGAGCATATGATTATTCCAGATCGTGTTACATGGGGGGGGATATTGATCGGTTTGGTGTGTAGCATCTTTGTCCCTGAATTACACGGGGTCCAGAATAGGTTGGATGGACTTAAAGCTTCGGCGATAGGCGCTGGACTTGGATTTGGTATGTTATGGGGAGTGGCGTGTCTCGGCCGATTCGTTTTTAAAAGAGATGCGATGGGGTTTGGTGATGTGAAGTTAATAGCAGCGATAGGCGCTTTTATGGGATGGGAAGCGGTTCTTTTTACGATTATGATTTCGTCGTTTGTTGGTTCTGGGGTTGGACTTTGCCTAATTGCTTGGGGAGGGAAGAGATTTCAAAGTAAAATTCCCTATGGACCCTATCTTTCTTTTGCTGCTATCGTGTGGATCTTGTGGGGATGTGAATGGTGGCAATCGTATATGAACTGGCTCATTGTGCAATCATTGTAGTTGATCTAATTAAAACCGAAACCAGAATGATAAAAGGAGAATAGATATTATGTTAGGAACAGTAAAGTGGTTTAGTGCAAAAAAAGGATATGGGTTTCTTGTCCCGGAAGATTCAGATAAGGAAGTATTTGTTCACTACTCAGCGATTAGTGGGGACGGATTCAAAACCCTCGAAGAAGGGGATCGGGTTCAGTTTGAAATCTTTGAGGACGAAAAGGGTCCACGGGCCAAAGACGTTGTTGTATCTCAAAAAAACACATCAAACGAATCGGCGTCGGATACGCCTCCGGCTTCTCAATAAGGTTCCCGGGTTATATGGAATCCCCTAATATTATTCTGTTCGGTTTCATGGGGACGGGAAAGAGTACAGTGGGGGCTTTGGTCGCCCGACAGACGGCACGGGTTCATTTAGATACCGATACGCTCATCGAAAAACAAGTAGGTTCTTCTATCGCGGATATTTTTTCCGCCGAAGGCGAGCTTTTTTTTCGGGACGTGGAGCGGAAAGTGATTCAAAACGTTTCTCAGAAAAAAAATCTAGTCATTACAGTGGGTGGGGGCGCTGTTCTTTATCCCGAAAATATTAACAGACTAGAAACAAACGGCGTTTTGATTTGTTTGAGAGCTTCCGTAGAGATTATCTTTAAACGGATTGGAACGGGATCCTCACGTCCGCTTTTAGAGGGGGTAAATACATGTAAAGCCATAGAAAAAATTCTTGAAAAACGGATGCCGTTATATGATGCGTTGCCTCATCAGGTAGACACGTCTGAATTAAGTCCAGCGTCTGTTGCTGAACAGGTGATTCAAATCTACTCTTGCGTTTGTTGACGCTTCCATTCATAAATATGGCTTTGCTTTTTTATTGTTGACCAAAGAAAGGGTTCTATTATGGAAAAATCACCGAACGCCTCTCATGTAGAAGAAAGTAACACCGAGAATCGTTTTTCAGAGCTTGGAGAATATTTAAAGCCCTTGGCCATTGGCATGGGTGTTCTTGTATTGGTGGGTGGGGGATTTTTAGGGTTTCGTTACCAAAAACAGTCGACGCATAAAAAAGCGGATGCATTATTAAGCAGCGCAACCACACGAGAGGCGTTGCAGCAAATCGTAGAGGCGTATCCCTCGACACCCATAGGGCCCATTGCGCTATTGTCTTCTGCGACAAAATACTTTAATAGCAAGCAATATGCGTTGGCACAAAGCACTTATAAGCGGTTTTTTTTAGAAGACTATCCCGACCATATCATGAAATATACAGCTGAATTAGGGTCCGCCTATTGTCAAGAAGCCAGCGGGCAATATCATCAAGCACGAGAATCTTTTTTGGTGTTTGAAAAGGCTCACCCTGATCATTATCTAACACCATTAGCCGTATTTGGACAAGCGCGGTGTTTTGCACAGGCGGGACAAGGCGATGATGCCAGAGTTGTTTATGAGGATTTTATTGCAGCGAATCCTGAGGGAGACTGGGGTGATTATGCAGATCTTTCGTTAAAGTATTTAGAAATGGAGTTACGTATACCCCCGGTTCCTTTCCCGACGTTGTCCCCTACAAATAACGAAGAACAGATCGTTAATTAGTCCTGGATCCGTCAGTTAAACGCGGTGTTCTGCACGAACCATTTGGGCCAAAAGGAATTACAAAAAAGCCTCGACGCACCCAGCGGGTACGCCTGCGTTTTTTTGCAACCTTTTGCCTCCAAAGCATTCCCACAGAAATCCCACGTTTAACTGACGGATCCAGGTTAGTGTCTAAAAACCTGTCTAAAATCTTTGCTTTTGGGCAGATTTAACTGTTTATGGTCCCAAAGATTACAAATCTTTTCGTGAACAACTTATACTTATTAACGGTTTGCTTCGTGATAGCGGGGTTGAAAATGAACTTGTCAACGAATTGTTTGAGCAATGGAATATAAAACATCCCCATACATTGCCTTCTATATCTACAGCAATTTACCAGCTACGCCCTTTAACTTTTTTGCCTCCATGAAAGCTCCGTTCTTCTCCTTCACGGCTGCTTGTTACACTTCTGGTTATTTATAATCAAAAGACTCGGGTGGGCTTTGTCGCCCTTTTTTTGCGTTGATTTTCGTTGAGCAACAGCAACATCTTTTCCCAGAGTCCACGTTCTTTAAATCGACGCATGTGATCATAGACGGTTTGCCAAGGCGGAAACCCTTGAGGGACGCCATTGGCAATCGGTTTTTACTCGGTAGAAGATAGCATTCACGATTTGTCTCATATCATGCTTTCGGCGCGCGTTCCTCGAGGATCGGATCGCTCTGTGAGAACTTCAATCATCGACCATTCTTTATCTTTTAAATCGCTCGGGTACATCCTCTACATGTACCAAATCTCTTTTTTTATTCAATGTTTTTAACCAAACAGGTTCTTAGTGAGCGGGTAAGTCCGTATTCCTTTTTGAGCCAATCGTTTACCTCTGAGGCTCTCATCCACCGACCTGTGGATATAAGCCTTCACGTAATTGATTTTGATACGTCGGATCGGTCATGTTGATTCCAAGCAACACCATCCATACACACACAGTAGTCTTCTTGTTCATGTAGTTCCTTTGTATTTTTATCGAAGCCCAACGACTAGCCTAAGCGGGCCGACGGTAGCCGGGACGTTTGAGGCATTTATACCTTCAGTTCCTTTTGTGCGCTGTGCCAAAATCTTAAAATTTCAATAGCATGAAAATCTTCTTTGATTCGAGACGGAATACGGTAAGAGCCAAAAATTAGCTCACGAATAAACTCACTTTTGAACTCGGGAACAATCCTGCCAATTCTTGGATGACGGTCAAGAGGCTTGGCAGAACGTATTAACTTAGCTCCAAAATCCCTTCTTCAATCATTGCTTCCACGTCTTCGACCGGTAATCCTTTGCCTTCATCCAACGATCGCATCGCCTTCTGAATCCCTGCGACAAATCGAATTTTCTCTTCAACTTCGCCTCAGGAAACTCTTGAATGGTATGTATAGCGATCTCTTTAATGCTCACACACCCAGTATATTGGATGAGTGGCAAATGGCAAGTCGGTTTTTTGCCCAACGATTTGGATCACCTTCAAAAAATTGCGTAGCTATCTTTTGTAAGGTGAATCTTTTTGTTCGATAATATTTGGTATGCCATATTCAGTATGGCCATCATGCCAAATATGAATCCATAGAAATTACCGTACTCTTCCCGCTCTAAAACTACCGCTTCGACAGGGTGTGTTATTTCCCTAATCTCTGACTCGGGAATCCACTTAAAATCAAAACCATAGAGATCTCGATTTCCGGTCTTAATCTGGATACGAGATTGATCTGAACCTGGTATAAGCTCTCGCTCCATTTTTTTCGCCCATAACGAGAGTTCCATCCTTCAAGGAAATTTGGAGAATCGGGTGAGGCCAAAAGATGCCCAGTCCGTTCACGATAATCGTTAGAATTAGGACAAGAGCAATCAACAATGTGCTCGCTAACGCTGCGCCACTTAGCCAAACCAATGGTTCGCCTTTTTTCCAATATGATTTTTCTTTTCCTAAACTCTTCAATATTTAAACCCTTTACCCTTTCAACCCATTCTGTTTACTGAAACTGCCCATATTTTTTACGTAGATGTTGTCGGATAAGTTCTGCGCCGGTGTTCAATACAGAGGTCATCAAAAAGAGCACCACCGCGGAAAGAAAAAGTGTGCGATAGAGGGTGCCTCCAAGTGGGGCTTCGGGTATTTCTACGGCAATATTGGCAAAGAGCGTGCGCATCCCATTAAATGGACTCCAATTCATGATGGGGGTGTTTCCGGTTGCCATAAGCACGATCATGGTTTCACCTACGGCCCGGCCAAATCCAATCATGACTCCAGCAAACAGACTGGGGCTGGCGGAAGGCAGTACCACCCGCCAAACGGTTTTCCAGCGACCCGCTCCAAGGGCCAAGGAGGCTGCGGTAAGGCTCCGCGGAACATTGGAAAAATAATCGGGATGACCGCAAAGCCCAGGGCAAAAGGCAATGACCACACAGTTTCGAGGGTCGTATTGTACCTGCAGATAAGTATAGAGCCAACCCTGAAGGTCGGAGTCAAAGAGTGCTCCCTCTAGTAAAGGACCAATCCCTACAGCAAGGAGAACGCCGAGCAAGATTGCGGGAATGATCCCGGCAGACTCGAAATCTTGCTCTACGACCCGTAGAGGCTTCCATGGTCTAACCAACTGCCAACACAAAATAGAGATCAATACACACGCAGGTAAAAAGATTATTGAAAAGGCAAAGGAGCTGAGATTTTTCTCCAGCAACGGCGCAAATCATAATGTGGCCAGAAATCCAATGATGACCGAGGGGATAGCCGCCATCATTTCGACCATTGGTTTTACCACGCTTCGTATTCGTGGATGGGCTAACTGACTCATATAAAGTGCCCCAAAAAGGGCGAGCGGTAAGGCAAAAATCATCGCGTAAAGCGTGCCCTTGATACTCCCAAAAACAAGCGGTGTGATACTCATCTTCGGCTCAAAATCATCGCTGGCAGAAGAAGACTGCCATACATACTCAGGGGCAGAATACCCTTCGTACCATGCCTTTCCAAACAGGGTACGCCAACTTGTTTCCGGGTGCGGATTATGGACTTTCTAAATCATGAGTTTTCCGGTTGTGTCAAGCGCCGCTAAACCATTTCCCCGCTCGGAAAGCGATACCTTCTGCCATAGGTCGTCATTTTCGATCGTGATGAGTCGTTGCTCGCTGGTCATATGGTCAAGGTGAACAGAACCCTCGTTTGTCCAACTCAATACAGATTTATCTCGTGACGTGGGCCGAAGAGCGATGATCGGAGCACTATGCGAAGAGAACGCGTGGAGCTGTCTCATTCTCTTTTTGTTGCCTGACCACTCGGTAGGGGTCAATGACCAAGTTGTGATCGCACCTTTCTGATTCCCAACCACAACTGATTCATCACCATAAACAAAAGATAGCGCCGTAATCAGGGTGTTTTCAGAAAAGGCCTTTATTTTATCAATTGACCGATGTGACCCTAGATTAGAAAGATCCCATCCCATCAGATATCCGTCCTCGGCACCGGCAAACAATGTGTTGCCCTCACGGCTCAGGCAAAACGCGGAGAACGTAGAGAGGTTTTCCTTAATTACGCCGCGAAATATTTTGATAGAGGCGTTACCTAGGGAATCTTCTTCCATGCCTTTTTGCTGAGTCAGAAACGTATTTTGGTCAACAAGACGAACCACGGTGTACACATCATCCTCAGAAATGCGTGCTGCCGCCTGCTTGGTAACGATATCTTTTTCTGCGGGAAATGTAGATAATCGCTCGACGACATGGGCAATAGAACGTTTTCCTTCTGCATTAAATTGGGAATAGAATCGGACGTGGTCTAAGGTAACCACATCGTTGTCAAGGTAAGGTTCCCAGATTCCTCTATGTGTTTAATTTGGGTTGCCCCCCTGCTGGAGGCAGGATCGGTTGGGCGTCAAAAGGGGTGCCTTCTGGAAGTCGAAAAAATACACATTCATTTTGACGGCTCAGCCAAAAGCCCGTTTCGTGGTAATCATCGATCCCTATGGCCAAGACCATATCACCATGATCAGCATCTAAACTGAACTGACTAATTATCTTTGCTTGTGGCTTTTGAAAAAGCGGTAGCGTTTCTTTGGCAATAAGAAGAAGAACCGCCACCACGCTAAGAATAATCATCATACCCCCGATGGTAATAACCCATTAGGCCAAACGATCGGTTCGCTTTATTCTATGTAGATGTTTCCTATTCATGATACCTGCAAAATTTAATAATGATGCAGGTATGCTAGAGCGCTTCACGATTAAGGTGTCGCGATGTAGCACGAAGAAAACCAGCCGATTACCTCGTCGGGAGAAACCTCTTCGAACGCTTGTGTGAGCGCTTCAGATAGTTCCTGCGGGCTGCAAGGCTGCCCAACCGATTCTTTATCTTGCCCCACATTTTTTCAGTGGGGTTGGAATCGGGGCTGTAGGGTGGAAGGAATCTTACATGGGCCCCACATGACTCAATGAGTTCAATGACCTTGGGATTGTGATGGACGCGAAGATTGTCCATGATGACGATGTCTTCAGGTGAAAGAGTCGGGAGAAGAACCCGGCGAATATATTCTCCAAAAACAGCCGTGTCTGTCGCCCCTTCCCCCTCCATGGCCGCTGTTGTTCCGTCCAGGCGGACCGAAGAAATCAAGGTGGTGGTACACCAATGTCCATAAGGCGTTTTGGCAAAAAGCCTGTCCCCGCCCAACGCCCGGCCCCGCAGACGAGTCATATTCGTTTTCGCCCCGGATTCATCAATAAAGACAAGGCGACTTGGATCAAGTTTGGCCACCTCTTGGATCCACTGCTTTCTCAAGAGATTTACATCCGCCCGGTCTTGCTCGCTGGCGTGAAGCGTTTCTTTTATACCGGCAGCCCAACCGATTCAACGCCCGCTGTACGGCCATGATCGACCCCTTCACGCCGCTCATGTTCTTGAGTTCTTCAAGCGTTGCATCGGGATGTTTGCCCCCCAGTTGAGCCAACGCCTTGAGCTGCTTTCCGCTGTAGAGGGCCTGACGATGCCCACGCGGTCGGGGAGCGGTCTGTCCGGTTTCGTTGAAACGAGAGAGCCCACGCTGAAACGTTCTAAGATCTACACGATAAGAAGATGCGATATCGGCCTGGGAACCTTTGCCCATTTTGTAGGCATCTATCGCACGCCGCCGGATTTCTGCTGTTGCTATACTCATGTCATGGAGTATAGATCTTCTAGAGAGGCATTTTCAATCGTTAAATGCTCTAGTTTTGCATTAGCGTGCTATTGGATTTTTGTTATAGTTGGTATGCGTAAAATATAGGTGGTAGACTTAAGTTGGCTGCATTATGAAAGAGAAACAGAATATAGAATGGAAGGAGTCCTGGCGGGATGAATATCTGAATCGGTTTTTTCAGGACGGATGTGGATCTTCGTTTCCAAGACAAGGTACACGGTGATCTTTTCTCCCAAGTAACCAAGGCGCTTGACCTCCTCCTGACGAAGTACACGAGAGCTACGATTTCCTATCGCGGTGTCCAACGTATCGAGAGCGCTATCCTGTTCCGGAAGATGCGTTGCGTGAGGCATTGCACAATGCGGTGGTACACAAAAATTATTCCAGTGGCATACCCATACAAATCAGAGTTTATGCGGATAAGATCAGCCTATGGAACCCTGGCCAGCTCCCGGCCAACTGGACGGTTGAGCGCTTGTTGCGGAAGCACGCCTCTCACCCCTTCAGCCCCGATGTGGCCAATGCATTCTTTCGTGTCGGAATGATCGAAGCATGGGGACGAGGAATAGAAAGAGTCATTGAATCCTGTCATGCCGCTGATTTTCCCCGGCCCGAAATTCGGTGTGACCATGCCAATATGCGAGTAGAATTCCCGTTCGCGTCCGGCAGTAAGGCTAAAACGTCGGTGAAAAGTTCGGTGAAAATTCTGGAGCTGTTGAAGCTGAATAGCCAGATGACTATACCAGAGCTTGCAGAACAGGTAGGTATTACGACTCAGGCAATCGAAAAAAACATAAAGAAACTACAGGACAATGGCTCCCTGGCAAGGGTGGGTCCGACCAAAGGCGGCCATTGGAAAGTCATAGACTAACGACCGAGGAATCCTCAGTCGTTGCCACATGAAAAATTAATGAACGAAAAATGGTTATGATGGATTAAAATATCTTTCTGCAAGGTCAGCTGATCACTCTTCAAGTAAGGCCAGTTCCTCTTTTACAACCTTGGCTGGGAGCCATCCTTTACCACGATCTCTTGTCCTTTTTTTGAAAGGACTAATTTCAGGAACTCTTTAGTCATAGCGTCGAAAGGTTGTCCCGGTTTTTTCGCCACGTAGACATAAAGCATCCGGCCCAATGGATAATTTCCCTTGAGCACGTTTTCATAAGAAGGCTTATAGGTGGTCTCTCCTGTTTTCTTGCTCAGCCCGATGGCTTTTACACCTAAGGTTTTGTAACCAATTCCGGAGTAACCTATTCCTGCAAGATCTTCGGTTACGCCCAACACGACGGAAGCGGAACCCGGCTGCTCTTTAACCCTATCTTTGTAATCACCTTTGAATAGGGCTTTCTTTTTGAAGTAGCCATACGTTCCCGAGGCAGAATTACGGCCATAAAGACTGATAGGTTTTCCGGATAACATTCCGGCTAGACCCAACTGGCCCCAGGTTGCAATATCTTCATCGTGCCCGCCTTTGCGTGTTTTGGAAAAGACCGCATCCACCTGTTGAAGCGAGAGCGAATCAATGGGGTTGTCTTTGTTGACATACACCGCCAATGAGTCAAGCTCCATGCCAATACGAGTAGGTTCGAAGCCGTATTTATCCTCAAAACGCTCAAGCTCCTCTTTTTTCATTTTACGGGACATCGGTCCTAGTTGTGCGGTTCCCGCAATTAAGGCGGGTGGAGCCGTACTTGAACCTTTACCTTCAATCTGAATATTTATATCGGCGTGATGTTTACGGAAGGCCTCCGCCCAAAAGGTCATGAGGTTATTTAGGGTGTCGGAACCGATGCTGTTCAGATTTCCGGATACATTACCCGTCTTGTTATATGAGGGTAGATCGGGATCAACTTCGATCTGTGCATAACTTAATCCTGTAAAAATAGATAGAGCTAGGACCGTTGAGGCGATTTGCAAGGTTTTAAGTTTCTGATTGGTATAGTTCATTATTTTCTCCTTATTAGAATTTAGCAATCAGGTCTAGTTGGCCTCGGTTATAATCTTTTGACCCGTTATCAATTTCGTTTACAAAAATTGTAGCGCTCAGCTGCAAGCTTTTAGCAAGCTGATGTTTAGCTTGTAGACGATAACCCTCTACGTCGGTTCCTCCTCCACCTGAATCAGAGTCTGTAAAGATGCCGACCACTACATTTGCCTCTAAATCGGGATAGTTATAATCCATTTGAAAGGTGCCTGGATCTTTGGATTTACCAAAGGTTATCCCAAACATAAAACCGCTATCTTCCGTGGTGGCTTCGGTGTTATTGACATAGTCCCCGTAAACCATTACGGGTATGCCGAGATCCAGTTTAGCTTTAGCAAAGAGTTCTAATTCGCTAAAATCTTCAGCGTAGAGCGTTTGCGTGACTTCCATGGTCAAGGGATCGACCATATCAACGACATCGTTACCAAAACCATCGGTTGGATCAAAAAAAGTCGGGAATCCCCGCATGTTGTCATAATAGAAGAAGCCTGCACCACCGATAACAGGACCCGCTTCTACGGCAGCTTGTACACCGTACAGGTAGGTCTCACTTTCTGAGGAACGTTCCTCAGGAACAAGTACCGCACCATTGAAATAAAACGTAGCGACATCGCCTTCAGACGTGTATTGGGCTGCGACTCCTTCAGGGTTAAGGTCACCGTCCCAAAGGAGGCCTTTTACCTTGAGGAACAGTACCAGCATTTTCCCACCCAGCAGATCAATGCCTTCCACTTTATCTGGGCTCCAGATCACATAAGCTCGATCCAGTTGGATATCTTTAGAGCTGAATCCATCATCAAGAGTTTGATTGCTGGATACCGGATCATCACTTCCGCTGGCCAAGCGCAACTTGACCTGTACTGTGTCATTGACCTGAGCCGTAGCACTGAGACGGGCACGTAACCGAGTACGTGTACGCTCATTCTTACCTTCTTGATCAATCCATTCCTCTCTTAGGCGAAGATCTCCTTTGAAAGATACCTTTTCTGTCCAGCTCACTTCTTCTGCCTTAGCGGAGAGCGATGCTCCGCATAGTATGATCATCACAATGTATATAATTTTTTTTATAATATTATACGCTTCCTTTGCTTGCTATTTTGACTGGAATTTCGAATCGGATCCCTTGCTTCCGGAAGAAGAATCTAAGGATGATGTATTAGAAACGTATTAGGACCAAGTGAGGAGTTTGTAATAATTAAGCGGGCAAATGAATCGTGAAGGTGCTGCCTTTGCCCACCTCGCTATCGACACGGACTGAATCGCCGTGGGCTTGAGCAATATGCTTTACAATCGCTTAACCTAACCCCGCCCCACCAAGTTCACGGCTGCGCGCTTTATCGATTCGATAAAATCGTTCGAAGAGGCGCGGGAGGTATTCTGGGGGGATTCCGGGGCCTTGATCGTGTACGCTAATACGAACCTCTTGTTCATAAGCTGTTGCACCGATGGTGACCACTGTATGGGAGCTGCTATACTTAATTGCATTGTCTAAAAGGTTAACCACAGCTTGTTCCAATAACGGGCCATTGATTGAGGCCTTGATCTGTTCGGACATATCGACCTCAACCTTTATCTCTTTGCGCTCGGCTTTTAATGCACAGGCAGCCGCAGCCGCAAAAAGTATGGGTTTCACATGACTCTGCCTGTTGCCTCATTAAAAAATGACACCGTAGCATATTAAAACTCGTTGACACTTATCACCAATACTTGTTGGACCCATTTCTGTCAAGAAATGGGTCGGGTGGATGCCTTTCTGTTCATTCTTTTACCTTCCAGGAGTTATCCACAGATCCGTCCCGGCGAGAATGGGCCCCATTCGCTCGTCGGAGGCGGGACGGATCTGTGGGTAACTCCGTGGTTGACTTTCACCTTTGCCTTTTTCGCCATGTTTTTGACTTCGCCTCAAAAAACGACCGCCTCAGATGCCCTGTATCCAACGATCTCTCAGAAGGCTTTGTCTTCTTTTATAAGAGAGCATTACCCCACGAAACTTCTAGAGATCCTTTCAAGTCAGGAGGGTGTTTTTTTAACCGTTCAATCTTTCGGAGATGCTCTTCGATCTGCTTTTTGAGCTTGTAGGGGTCCAAAACTTCATATTGACCTTCGAGGGCCTTGACTTGTTCAAGACCAAGCAGTTGGCTCTGAACCAGTCGCTCATAAGGGGTCTTGGCTTTGTCATATTTTTTGATATACCGGCTTTGGATCCGCTTTTTGGACTTCAGCTTCATCGATGGACAAAAAAAATTGTTATACTTTTCCCAGACAACATAGAGGTGGTTGATGACATCAACCAGATCAGGGTGTTCGAGTCGATCATACCCCAAACGTTGACGAACATGGGTCCAGTTCTTTTGTTCTACATGGGCATTATCATTTTTATGGTAGCTCCGTGACCGCGTATAGCCTACCGGCTTTTGACGGTTGCTAAAATAACGAACCAGGTGCCAATTTAAGAACTCCGAACCGTTGTCGGTATCGAATCCCAAAAGAGAAAAAGGGAGTTTTTCTTCTACGTCTTGGGTTTGCTTTTGAATCCCTCCATATCCTTTGTTCCAAACGGCACGTTGGGCCGTTCAACCCGTTACAATATCGGTATAGGTAATCGACCAGATGAAGTTTCCGCTCATCGATCCCCCACAATGGGCGACGGTGTCAGCTTCCAAATAGCCCGGTTGTTGAATATCCTGGTTGTCGATCCGCACAGGGATTTGATTTTTCAGGGTAGATCCTGGCTTCGTTGCGCTGTTTCGATAGCGTCTATACCGGCTCCTTTCTGAGGCTAATAATCGGTCAATAGTCGCTGGACTTATATCGAGCAATTTAGAACGAATGGGGGCCGATAAAGCGCTATAGTGTTTGCTATAATCTCTGAGCCAGATCGGTAAAGCTTGTTGCAAACGTTTGCCGAACAGGTGCCCTGTTTGGTGCCAGATCGTTTTCAAAGCGGCTAAAAGTTCGGGGTTGGCATAATAGCTTTTTCGGCCACGCTGCTTGGCCGAACGACGGATTTTTCCGCCGAGCAGTTTAATGGCGTATTTACGCTCATAGCCACAGACTTGGCATACTTCATCAATGAGGCGTGTTTTATATCGTTTGCTGGCCCGTTTATACCGGTGACCCATTCGATGTATATATTCTTTTCTCGATTCGTAACTCATACTTTTCATGCCCCCTTTTTGGGTGTCATTTTTTGTGAGGCAATTCGCTCTGTGTGAGCGTGACCGCATCTCGATCGCTTTCTTGTTCAATGCGTGATAAGCTCAATAAGTCTTCAATAATCGATGAGAGCCGATCCGCATTTTTCGACATAATGCCTAAAAAGTGCCGGGCGTTTTCCGGTTCATCCATGGCCCCTTCGAGCAAGGTTTCAATAAATCCTTTCAGAGTGGTAATGGGTGTCTTTAATTCATGAGAAACATTGGCCACAAAGTCTCGGCGCACGAGTTCTAGCCTCCGTAATCGTGTGACATCGTGTAAAACAATTAATGCTCCAATCCCACCTCCTTTTGCATTGCACAAGCGGGTTCCATAGGCTTGAATAGATCGATCTTCGCCGGCGTAATGAATAATAAGTTCGGTTTCGAGCGGGTCCTCCGCGTTGAGTTGTCGTGAGATGAAGTCTTGTAGATCTAGGTTTCGTATAACTTCTTGAATGGTTCGATCTGGGGGAGTCTCAGTATTGATATCTAACAACATGCCGGCTGCTTGGTTTACATTAATCAATCGTTCCTGGTTATCTATTGCAATCACCCCTTCGGTCATGCTCGAGAGCGCAGCCTCCTCTTCTCGGCGTTGTTGTTCAATGGTGTTTATTTTTTCATTAGAGCATTTAACGATTGAAATGCCTCTTTAGAAGATCTATACTCCATGACATGAGTATAGCAACAGCAGAAATCCGGCGGCGTGCGATAGATGCCTACAAAATGGGCAAAGGTTCCCAGGCCGATATCGCATCTTCTTATCGTGTAGATCTTAGAACGTTTCAGCGTGGGCTCTCTTGTTTCAACGAAACCGGACAGACCGCTCCCCGACCGCGTGGGCATCGTCAGGCCTTCTACAGCGGAAAGCAGCTCAAGGCGTTGGCTCAACTGGTGGGCAAACATCCCGATGCAACGCTTGAAGAACTCAAGAACATGAGCGGCGTGAAGGGGTCGATCATGGCCGTACAGCGGGCGTTGAATCGGTTGGGCTGCCGGTATAAAAGAAACGCTTCACGCCAGCGAGCAAGACCGGGCGGATGTAAATCTCTTGAGAAAGCAGTGGATCCAAGAGGTGGCCAAACTTGATCCAAGTCGCCTTGCCTTTATTCATGAATCCGGGGCGAAAACGAATATGACTCGTCTGCGGGGCCGGGCGTTGGGCGGGAACAGGCTTTTTGCCAAAACGCCTCATGGACATTGGTGTACCACCACCTTGATTTCTTCGGTCCGCCTGGACGGAACAACAGCGGCCATGGAGGGGGAGGGGGCGACAGAGACGGCTGTTTTTGGAGAATATATTCGCCGGGTTCTTCTCCCGACTCTTTCACCTGAAGACATCGTCATCATGGACAATCTTCGCGTCCATCACAATCCCAAGGTCATTGAACTCATTGAGTCATGTGGGGCCCATGTAAGATTCCTTCCACCCTACAGCCCCGATTCCAACCCCATTGAAAAAATGTGGGGCAAGATAAAGAATCGGTTGGGCAGCCTTGCAGCCCGCAGTCAGCAGGAGCTATCTGAAGCGATCACACAAGCGTTCGAAGAGGTTTCTCCCGACGACGTAATCGGCTGGTTTTCTTCGTGCTGCATCGCGATACCTCAATCGTGAAGCGCTCTAGCCCAAGCAAAAGATAGGTGGGCATTAACTGTCAGAAGAGTCGTTTTCTTCTCATGATAGATCCTTAAATCGGTAGCCAATTCCACGAACGGTTTCGATGTAGGGAGCACAGCTTGCTATTTTCTTGCGGAGTCCAACCATTTAAATATCGACCGTGCGCTCCGTTACAGTGTAATCTTGTCCCTTCACGGCATCCACGATTTGTTGTCGTGTAAAAGCCCATCCCGGATGCTGTATTAAAAAGTGTAATACTCCAAACTCCGTAGCGGTGAGTTCCGTGGGTTTGCCCTGGATCAAAACCTCATGCCGAAGCGGATCAATAGACAGACCTCCATATTGAAGCACACTGTCTTTATCTACGGCTTTACGTTCATGGCGTCTTAGAAGAGCGCGGATGCGCGCGAACAGGATCTTTGGGCTAAACGGTTTTGTGATATAATCATCTGCCCCTAATTCAAGCCCAACCACGATATCAGACTCCTCACCCTTTGCCGTGAGCATGATCAGCGGAACAGTTGCTGTTTGGGTATTTTTCTTCAGCGCACGACAGACATCAAAGCCATCCATGCCGGGCAACATTAGATCAAGGAGAATGAGATGGACTTGGTTGGATTTAAGAAAATGTAAGGCCTTTTCTCCACTGCTTACGGCTAAAACCTCATACCCTTCTTTACTAAGGTTATAGCCTGAATCCGTCGGCGTGGCGGACCAATCGAACCGCGCAATAAACGATATTTTTGAGAACCGTTTTGATTCGCCAGCACGGGATGTTGATTTTCTGCGGGGCAAGCCCAGCCCGTTTGATGACCTCTTGGCCAAGACCGCGCAATAGGTTGAAGGCCACCATGGCGCATAACAGAATAATCTTATTGGCACAGAGTCTCCCCGAAGGCAATCGCTCAACATCAAGATCGCTTTTGAGTTCACTGTGGTACTGCTCGCTGGGGCCATGTCTATGATAGAGATCTAGCACCGTCTTGGCACGACAAGAGAGGTTCGTCCACCAGGTGTTCACCTCAAGTTTAGGAACCAGAAGTTTCTGACCATCGATATCGATGGTGCGTTTAATCACTTCGAAGGCCACCGGGACACAAGGGCGGTTTTGGTCACCACCGGGATGGAAATGATCGAAAAAGCCTGTGTAAACGTTCTTGCCTTCACGACTGTCTTGTTTGTCTCCAACTCGGCGTGCAAGGGCCAGCATTTGTTCAGGACATTCGCGGCGAGGATTTCGCTTTACGATAAAATAATGACCCCCAAAAACGTCGAAGTTATCGGCCGCAGCGTTGCCACTATCAAGCCGAAGCAAACATTTTCCACCCAGGCCCAGGGTTTGGAGCGTTTCAACGCTGCGGGCAATAAACGCGGTCGTTCCCGACTGACAATGTTGTTTACCGGGTCGAAGTTCGCACTCAAGCATGTGGTCTTGAGTGCCCACATAGGCAAATATCGGGGCGTAACCATCATGGCCCTTCTAGGTGTAGGAAACGGCTTCTTTCGAAGAGCCTGAGTGATCCAAAGGGCTCACATCGATATCGACGGGAACAAGATCAAGCCCTTCGACATCTACCTAGCCAAAGGGGCCCGAGGAAAGAAATTCGGTGTTGAGTTTGCGTAGCCCCACATGGGTTCTAGCTGGGGGCAGGTTGTCGAAACGACGTCGGAACACCGGCTCAGAGGCTACCTTTTTAACTCCCCTTTTTAAGTCCAAAGGCATTCGTAAAAATCTCATCACCCCGGTACAGGTCGATATCATTGAAATCGGTTCGACCGTTGCAAAGTAAGCCGATCTGGGTAAGGAGGATCTCCCGATCAGAGATCGCATCGGAGCGGCGTGGTTGAAAATTGGAGGGAAGAATCCGTTGAGCATGATCCTCAAGCAGCAGGCCGCAAAGATGATTTCCGCTTGTGCTGTTGAGTTCGCCCTTGCCAGTCTTTATTTTATATTGTTTCATATACACACCTGTTGGGATGGGGTTGTTTGTTTGAATACGGGTATGCTCCCCGCTTTAGCCCAACAGGTAATGAAAAATCGTCAGATTTTATCTGACGGATTCAGGTTGTTCTTTATCTTTCTTTTCTTTAGCTGTTTTTTCAGAAAATACTCCACCTACTATCCAAGACGAAGATCAAGGCCATCCTGAAAAGATCCCTGATCGTAAGGAATTGGATCACGCGATCTACCGTTCTGATAAAGGACGGGAAGCTCAAATGTATCATTTCGACAAATCGTCATTATGGGTTATGAACATGATTTCTACACAGGCTAAACCGATGTTTCTTTATCTCAATGGGGAACCGTCTGAGTTGAGGCCTGTTGCTATGGAAACAACAGTCCGCCTCAATAATTCTACTATGAATATTTTTGCTGAGCAGGAACGTTTGTTTATATGAGGGGAAATGGAAGGAAAAAATGTTGAGATTCTTCAAGATGCTCAAACGAAGGTCTACTCCCTAGATCCGTCAGTTAAACGCGGTTTTCTGCACGAACCATTTGGGCCGAAAGGAATTACAAAAAAGCCTCGACGCACCCAGCGGGTGCGCCTGCGTTTTTTTGTAACCTTTTGCCTCCAAAGCATTCGCACAGAAATCCCACGTTTAACTGACGGATCCAGGTACTCCTCTATAGATAGAGATTTTAGCAAATCACGAAAATCGACGTTGAACGAACAAAAAGCGCGGCGGATGATTTCAGAATTCTCGCGAGTTTGGAAAAGGGTCCAACAGACTCGCGTGAATATGGATCATCAAAGGCTTCGTATTTCCCACGTAGGAGGTACAGATTCGTCTGAAGCGTTCATGCGGTCCGATGTTCTTTCAGAGGATGAAGTTGAACGTTTAGAGGAAAAACTAGTGCAACGTTCAGAGAAAGTTAAAGATATGAATACATTTGTTAAACATGTGCGTGGAGGGATGGAACAGTGACCATGAATTTTTTTAAAGCAACATATGATAAAAATGCGAGACGCTTGAAACCCTATTTCCGGTCACGGCAGAGCATGGCTCTTCATGAAAAAAAATTCGAAAGATCTAGGAAGTTAGAGGACTACGCTTTGTGCTGGCTATTTATGGCTGTACTATTGTTTCTTTTCGGGACGGTGATGTCCGTTAAAGGTGGATTGTTAGCGCTTACTCAAGACGGGACCACCTTTGCGAATAAAGGATTAAGAATTGTTCTTATTAATGGTGTGCAGACCAGTTCGATTAATTTTGGAGCGGATGTTGGGGGAACGGTTCAACTTACCGCGGCACCGAATTCAGGTTCGTTCTTCTTTGAATGGGCCGGTGATCAAATCGATGCGAATAATCAGTTCAGTTCCACGATTGTGATCACAATCGCCGCGAATGAAGACTTGAATATAACCTATCTGTTTAGTGGAGCGGCCAGCGCTCCAAATGCAGGGTTTGGAGACTTGGACGGTGATGATTTAGTGGATGTATGGGAACGCGTGTATAATTTAGATGCTAGAGCGCTTCACGATTGAGGTGTCGCGATGTAGCACGAAGAAAACCAGCCGATTACCTCGTCGGGAGAAACCTCTTCGAACGCTTGTGTGATCGCTTCAGATAGTTCCTGCTGACTGCGGGCTGCAAGGCTGCCCAACCGATTCTTTATCTTGCCCCACATTTTTTCAATGGGGTTGGAATCGGGGCTGTAGGGTGGAAGGAATCTTACATGGGCCCCACATGACTCAATGAGTTCAATGACCTTGGGATTGTGATGGACGTGAAGATTGTCCATGATGACGATGTCTTCAGGTGAAAGAGTCGGGAGAAGAACCCGGCGAATATATTCTCCAAAAACAGCCGTCTCTGTCGCCCCCTCCCCCTCCATGGCCGCTGTTGTTCCGTCCAGGCGGACCGAAGAAATCAAGGTGGTGGTACACCAATGTCCATGAGACGTTTTGGCAAAAAACCTGTTCCCGCCCAACGCCCGGCCCCGCAGACAAGTCATATTCGTTTTCGCCCCGGATTCATCAATAAAGACAAGGCGACTTGGATCAAGTTTGGCCACCTCTTGGATCCACTGCTTTCTCAAGAGATTTACATCCGCCCGGTCTTGCTCGCTGGCGTGAAGCGTTTCTTTTATACCGGGAAACCGATTCAACGCCCGCTGTACGGCCATGATCGACCCCTTCACGCCGCTCATGTTCTTGAGTTCTTCAAGCGTTGCATCGGGATGTTTGCCCACCAGTTGAGCCAACGCCTTGAGCTGCTTTCCGCTGTAGAGGGCCTGGCGATGCCCACGCGGTCGGGGAGCGGTCTGTCCGGTTTCGTTGAAACGAGAGAGCCCACGCTGAAATGCTCTAAGATCTACACGATAAGAAGATGCGATATCGGCCTGGGAACCTTTGCCCATTTTGTAGGCATCTATCGCACGCCGCCGGATTTCTGCTGTTGCTATACTCATGTCATGGAGTATAGATCTTCTAAAGAGGCATTTCAATCGTTAAATGCTCTAGTTGAATTCAGGCTAGGTTGAATTGTCAAAAATCACGCCGTGAGCCTGTTGGGGGGAGCTGGTAATCAGAGCGCTGAACAAGTCGAGAACCGATGAGTTTTGGAGCTTGGCGGTTTGAGTCAGACTGGAGAAAACGCTAATGTTCTCTGAGCCCTGATCGCTCCGGGTTCCCATACATACTTTTCTGAAAATCACCAGGAGGCGCAGGGCTCGTTCTGCATGATTATTCGTCGGCGGACCCTTAGATTCGATAAAGGTAAAAACTTCGGTGTACTCCCGGGCTCCCGGAATCAGACGCTTTCTGAGTGTTTCGGCTTTGGCAAAGGCCAACGATTTCTCACAGATCAAATCCAGCGCCCGGAGGAAATGATTTTTTAGTTTCGTTTGGGCCTTTTTGCTCCAAGGAAGCTTTTTGGCGCAAGCCTGTTTGAACAAATCGATGAGCCTGTTGCAGAATCGGGTCGAGTCCAGGTCAGGTTTTTTCATCGTACCGAGCTCCTTTCTGAGTTCGTCGGCTTTTCGAAGCAGGTGGGCCAAACAACTTTGGCGACCTGAAACCTCTATGGCATTATACGCTGCGTAGGCATCGGTCACCAGCAGCCCTTCAATCCGCTCCCCGAGTAGGACTTGGGCCGCCTCGGCGGATTGATGCGCATCCATATGAAAGACAGCCACATCCTCATTACCCGCATACCAGAGAAAATAATTTTCCCCATCCTGTCGCCAATGAGTTTCATCGGCATGGACAAGGTTGCAGTGGCGCATTTTTGAGACTAAATCTTCGTAGAGGGGGTCGGCGTTTTTGCGGGCTCGTTTTTCAAACCCCAGGGAACTGGCGGGAACGAAATCCAGCCCAAACAGGGTGCTCATAGCCTCCTGTATTTTCCGGTAGGGCAGTCTCAATTCATGACGCAGATACAAGGCTGCGGCCTTGGCGTTGGGGCCGATCGGGGCAAAGGGCAGCTGGTTTTGAGGTTTTCGGATCACCTGCCTACGGCACTTGGGGCACCAGGCGGTGCTGTGAATATAGTGGGTCACAACCGTTTGAGGCCTCAGGACAATATCCTCCTGGACAAAGGAAGTCGTATCGGTGTTGGATAAATCGGTTTGCTTCTGGCAATGAGGGCATGTGCAGGGGGCATCGATCTGGATGGTCTGATCCATACTTTCGGGTCCACGCCTGATGGCCCTTGGGGGCGCCCCGTTTTTTCTTTTTGGAAGGGTTTTTTTTCTGGCCGGTTTCCTTCGCGGTTGACCCGGTCGTCCCTCGGGGTTTTCGGGACTTGAACTTTTGTTGGTGAAGCCTCTTATTTTCAGCCCTGAGCTGATCGATCTGTATGGCTTGTTCATCGACGGTTTGTAGGAGTTGATTGATTTCTTTGGCCATGTCATCACGGGTCCGCCAGTGTTCATTTTCGCGGGTCTGTAAACGTTGGTATTCGCTGAAGACCCAGTGGGTAGACAGCCCTTCCAGATAAGGACAGTGATGTTTATAGGGGCAGTCAAATCCCACAGGCGGCTCTTTAAATCGGGGCATTAAGAGGAGCTCTCCATCTTGAGTAACTCCCAGTTTAGGGCCCCTAATTCTTTAAGGAGAGCTTTGAGTTTGCGATGGCGTAGAGTCATCGTTTGGACCTCTTGAAGTATCCCCACCCGAATATATCTGGATTTTGTTTTAGCGTTTTCTTTGGTGGTGAGGATGAACCCTCCGGTCGGTCCTTGAGTCGTAACCGATCCGACCAAGAAATCAAGGTTCTCACTGATCTCCCGCTTGAGTCGTTCCTTTTTTTGCTGTAGATGCCAGGGACTAGTTCCCATGTTGATTCTCCTTTTATTATGCATATTAATACGCATAATAAACCAAAAAAGAAGTCCGCTGTCAAGGGGGGGAAGAAAAAATAATCAAAAAGAATGAAAAGAGGGCCCGAATTCAACTAAACTGTTACTGGATTAGGGCCTGTGTGGATTAGGGCCTGGTCTCCAATTTTCCAATTTTGATCTGAGAGAAGGATAAAAACATGTCCAAGCCATGTCCCATTTCAAGAGGGTAGAGTAACAATACAAGTGCAAAGGTCCGCAGCATAGTTCATTCTTTGGGTATCTGACCCCCCCCAAAGGAGAACATAGAATGCCACGAACCTACGAACATTTAAACCGTTATGAACGAGAAGTGATAGCCCAGATGCTAAAAGAAAAATATAGCTTATCTCAAATTGGCCGTCACCTAGGCCGATCCCCCTCGACTATTTGGCGCAAATTTCGCCGTAATCGAGTCCGTGGCCGCTATTACCCAAGACCCGCAAATGGCCTGGCTCAAAGCCGATTACAGCTAGCTCGAAAGCCTCAAAAAGTGATGGGAGCTAGCAAAGAACAAGTGGAGACTCTCCTGGCGAAGTATTGGTCTCCAGAACAGATTGAAGGTCGAAGAAAGCTAGAAGGTGACCCTCCCATCAGTCGAATGACGATCTACCGCTACTTGTACAGTCCAAGAGGGGCTGGCTACCGAAAATACCTGCGTGGCCCCGGAAAGAAAAAACGAGCGACTCGGAAAAGCCATTCACGTATACACAACCAAACGATGATTGACCAACGCCCCGAAGAGGGTGAAAGTCGCAAGGTGGCAGGCCATTGGGAAGGTGACACTATTCAGGGCCAAACGAGAAAAGAGGCCTGTGTAGTCACTCTAGTAGATCGAGCGACTCAATATCTCATCGCCGATCTTTTACCTCGATGCAATGCCGAATCGGTCAACCGTTCCGTACCTCAGTTCGCTGATTCAGGGCTCCCCTGTAAAACGGTGACTGTAGATAATGGCATGGAGTTTGCCAGCCATGCTAAACTACAGAAAAAAATAGCAACCCCCATTTTCTTTGCTGAAGGGAGAAACCCTTGGCAAAGAGGGACCAACGAAAACACGAATGGTTTGCTTCGCCAGTTTTTCCCGAAGAAAACCGACTTTGCTGCCCACAGCTCCGCTCAGTTGAGATGGGCTGTAGAGTTACTGAATAATAGACCGAGAAAATGCTTAGAATATAGAACGCCCAAAGAAATGATGGACAGCTTCGGTTTTGCACTTGTAAGTTGAGTCTGCACATACGCAATCCGTATTTCCTTGAATCCAGTATCGTTCTCTTGAAAACGGATAGGTCGGCAGGGAGTGACGCGTTGGTCTCGGACAAGAATAAAGTAACCTCCAATCTACGGTTAATCCTATGACCCACAATTGAGCCAGCTGCTCCCACTCATGATCTTCTAATATCGCTTTTACAAATTCTTCCCAAACTCGTCCTCGAGCCATCAGATCCAATGTTTTATTATCCCTCTTTATATTCCCTCGATAGACAGACGGTATATTCTCTGTCCCGGCCTGATACTGCATTAACTTATCGGTCAGTTCTTCTCGACTCTTTACCACCATAGCCAATCGTTCGCTCATGGCTTCCCGACCCACCTGGAGAGTGTAGGCCACGTCTTCAAGACGTGGCGTCAAAGGTCGAAGGTCCAACGTCGAAGGATCGACGTAATCCATAAGATTTTGGGCCATTGCTTTAAGCTGGTCTTCATTCTTCGCTGAGAGTACGATCAAGCAGGGTTTGTCGGACAGGTCCGACCGGTCAGACTTGTTGGGCACATCCAACCACTCCTCGATGACTACATGTGCATTGGCACCGCCAAAACCAAAAGAATTGACACCTGCACGGCGAGGTATTTCTAGTCCATGAGGATCTTTCAACCTTTCCCACGGTTTCGTTTTTGTCACGAGATAAAAGGGAGTATCCTCCAGCTTGATCTTAGGATTTAGGGTCTCAAAGTTTTGAAGCGGCGCTAATGTTTGCGCCCTCAAGGACAATATGACCTTAATAAGACCCGCTATTCCCGCAGCGCCTTCCAAGTGTCCAACGTTAGTTTTAATCGCGCTCACACCACAGAATGGCTCAGCACCCTTTTTAACATGTGGGCTGAAACATCGTTTCAGGCCAAGGATCTCCAAAGGATCGCCTATCGGAGTTCCGGTCCCATGCGCTTCAATAAAAGTAATCGTATTGGGCAACACACCCGCATCTTCATACGCTTTCTTTAACACTTGAGACTGAGAGAATGAGTTAGGAGAAGTCAATGTCCTTGCAGTCCCTCTATGATTGAAGGCGCTGCCTTTTCAAAACCGCGACGATATTATCACCGTCTTCCAAGGCGGCCTTCAACTTCTTTATGAGTATAAGTCCCGCGCCCTCCCCTCTCACATACCCATCGGCTTCGGCATCAAATGTTTTACATCGGCCTTTCGGTGATAACATACCTAAATGGCTCAAAGAAATATAGCGAGCACCACTACAGAGGATGCTGGCGCCCCCTGCCAAGGCAATATTACATTCACCTTAGTCTAATGCTTTTCACCGCATTATGTACGGCGACTAATGAACTCGAACAGGCCGTATCAATAGAAACGCTGGGGCCATGTAAGTTATAATAGTACGAGACCCGATTCGGGATCATGGCATTTGCTGTTCCCGACAAAAAGTGTCTCGGAATATCTTCCCTATATTTATCCAGCAATTCCTTGTAATCATAATTGCAGACACCGATGTAAAACCACGTGTCACTACCCGCGAACTGGCTAGGGGCATAACCTGCGTCCTCTATACATCCCCACGTCAACTCGAGCATGATCCGCTGCTGCGCGGATCCATGCTTTCTGCTTCGACACGAGAGATATTAAAGAAGGATGCATCAAACGTATCGATGCCTTCAACAAAACCACCCCACTTGCTATTTGTTTTGTTTCTTTCTCTTTGAGGGTCGCCATAGTAGTTTCTCCAATCCCAACGATCTTCTGGAATTTCACAGATACTATTAACGCCTCCTCTTAAATTCTTCCAAAAGCTCTGATAATCATGGGCACCAGGAAATCGGCATGCCATCCCAATGATCGCAATATCTCTTTCATTATCCACGTCATAGGCTGCTTCAGAGACTTCTTGCGAAGTATTTTCTTTCCTCCTCATTCCTTAATATAGAACCCTCCTGTAAAGTTTTTACGCTTTTCCGGTAGCCCCTACTGTCATAATCTCCTAATTTTTAAAAGTATGAATATCTTTTGAGAAACAGTCAACAAAAAGCTCATCATTTCCTTGACAAGAAATAATTCTAAGCTAAATTCTTTTTTTTAAAAAAGCTCAGACAGAAATACTGTTCATTCCTTTATTAAGGAATGAGTTCAAACAAGGAGAAAGGGTGTCATTAATGCAAAGACGTAGTCAGGAAGAAATACAGGCTCAGATTAAAAAGTGGAATGACTCATATCCGATCGGAACCAAAGTCCTTTCGGATGTCTATCCAGAAAAAGAACATGAAACCAAAACTGAAGCCATGTTATTGTTTAACCAAAAAGCGGTTGTTTACTTGAAAGATTATAATGGATATTTTGATCTAGATGAGATCCATCCGGCAGAAAAGAAAACGTCATCAACCGCCTCGGAAGTCATAGAAGCGGAAACGATACTAGAGGAAGCTCCTCCTAAGCAAACAGAACAGAAAAAGGCCTCTACAAAGAAAAAGAAGCTCTCTAAACCCGAACAAACTGAGTCAAGTACAACCTCGGAAGTCACAGAAGAAACAGAAACAACTCAAGAGATTCCTGAGCCAGAACCTGAAAAGGTCTCTGCAGAGTCAAAAGATTCTTCTAAACCCAAAAAGACAAAGAAAAAAAGCACATAGAGTCAAAGCATTGTGCATAGAGATCTTCTAGGAAACCGCCTTCAGCCAGGTAATGTATATCTTATACTGAAAGCAAATACTTTATGAAAGGTGACTTATCCAGCATCTTAGGAAGACGGCTAACAAAATATCTAAATAGTCTGCACGAGGCATACCTTCCTCAACAACTTTTTGAACGTGTCGCTGATACCCAACGACACGAAGCTTATCGGAAGGCTTTGGCGTCTAAGCTGGCACGGAAGCCAGACGCCCACGTTTTGCAGACAGAGCGTGGTTCCATCCTTTTGGCGATGGAAGCTATACGGTTGGGGGCTAGCCGAGTGACACTGTGCGAGCCTTGGGGTTCTCTAGCGTCTCTCTACGAGATGATAATCCATGACAATGACTTGACCGATCGGATTATCGTGACGCGCAAAAAGTTTGTCGATATGCAGTCTATCGATCTTGTACTCGAACAACCCCCGACCCTGCTTGTATGCTATAATCTCGACTGCGGTCTTCTTGGCTATGGGTTAGCAGCGACATTGGATCATGCCTGGAAACACGTGCTGCCTAAGAACGCGGAAGTTATACCCGAGCATGCTTTAGTATACGGTTGTCCCATAGAATTACGTACAGGGGATACAAACGGCTTTGATTTAAGCACCTTTAATCGTTATCGTTGGTCGCTGTTCTATGATCGCGTTCGGTTAGGCGAGGAGCCATATCAAAAAATGGCAGATCCTCAATCTTGTAGTAAGTTGGACTTTACTCAAGCGTTGGTCTGCGAACCTCGAACCCTAGAATTTACCAGCCATGATGAAGGCATAATCAATGCTATCGCTTTTTGGTTCGAACTTGAGCTCGATGGCCAAAATCGAATAACCAATGTCCCGCCCACATCAACAACGTCCAGCTGGCATCAAGCGCTCCAGTACCTCGATCAAACTCTGCCCGTAAAAGCCAACCAACCTTTCAGCATGAATGTCGGCATAGGGCCCCATGGAATCCGTTTTCGCCCAGAAGGAATGGAAGATCCCCTCCCGCTTCTCAGACTTAAACCCATAGTGCCTGCCTGGCATTTTACGATGCTAGCTGATACACGGCGAAACGACTGTTATGAAAAGGCCATCACTCATGCTGTGAAAAAAAATCCTTCAGGTCATGTGCTGGATATAGGAACAGGAACAGGCCTTTTGGCCCTGATGGCGGCCAGGACAGGTGCCTCGCACATTACCGCATGTGAACGGATACCCCATTTAGCAGAAGTCGCGCATACACATTTTCTTAAAAATGGCTTTTCGGACCGCATCCAGTTATCTCAGAAGGATTCTAAAAAGATGAAAGTTCCTGATGATATGCCCCAAAAAGCCCACATCCTCATTTCTGAAACGATCGACCATAGTCTGTTGGGCGAAGGGTTTCTGGAAAGCCTCATGCATGCTCGCGCCCACTTAATGGTCGATGATCCAACCATTATCCCCGCCTCAGCAACCGTCTATGCCACAGCCCTGGAATTACGCACCGATGAAGTATCGGGATTTAATCTGAGCGCATTGAATCTTTTTCGACATCGCCACTATCAAGGAATCAAACTCCATGAAACCGCCCACCGATTCCTTACCGAACCTTTTGAAGCGTTCCATTTCAATTTCTATGAACGGAACTTCGAAGCGCAGCAGAAACATTTTGAGGCCCCGGCCATCGACCAGGGAATCTGTAACGCAATTGCATTTTGGTATGATCTATCTTTAGATGAAGAAACCATGATTAGTACGGCTCCTAACTCAGACATTACGGCCTGGGGCCAAGCGGTTATTTTTTTGGATCAAGAATTCATCGTGGAAAAGGGACAGATCCTCCCCATTACAGGTCAAGCCGACAATCAATCGCTCCAGTTCTATATCGAACCCCTTAACTACATCCTAGAAGGGGGGCGCTCTCAATCTTTGGAAATCCCTCTTTGGTTTAACGAACTGTCGGAAGAAGAAGTCGAGATGCACAACTCGACAGAAGCGATCCGATCGATCATCCAGGATGAATACTCGTATATTTGTAAATCTACATTGGACATTTTGGTGGAACAACATACAGCCCTTGGCTACGACCCCGGATTGTTCTCTGATTTTATAACACAGATCTACAATACCAGTGGTCTACAACAGGAAGATGGGTTGTAGATAAATAATAACGTGGCAAAGAATGCGATGGGTCGAACTACGGCCGGGATCTAGACCAGACTATCTTTTTATCAAAGTGGCTACATTTTCAACATGAGGCGTATGGGGGAACATATCTACAGGCCTAGAGCGCTTCACGATTAAGGTGTCGCGATGTAGCACGAAGAAAACCAGCCGATTACCTCGTCGGGAGAAACCTCTTCGAACGCTTGTGTGATCGCTTTAGATAGTTCCTGCTGACTGCGGGCTGCAAGGCTGCCCAACCGATTCTTTATCTTGCCCCACGTTTTTTCAATGGGGTTGGAATCGGGGCTGTAGGGTGGAAGAAATTTTACATGGGCCCCACATGACTCAATGAGTTCAATGACCTTGGGATTGTGATGGACGCGAAGATTGTCCATGATGACGATGTCTTCAGGTGAAAGAGTCGGGAGAAGAACCCGGCGAATATATTCTCCAAAAACAGCCGTGTCTGTCGCCCCCTCCCCCTCCATGGCCGCTGTTGTTCCGTCCAGGCGGACCAAAGAAATCAAGGTGGTGGTACACCAATGTCCATGAGGCGTTTTCGCAAAAAGCCTGTTCCCGCCCAACGCCCGGCCCCGCAGACGAGTCATATTCGTTTTCGCCCTGGATTCATCAATAAAGACAAGGCGACTTGGATCAAGTTTGGCCACCTCTTGGATCCACTGCTTTCTCAAGAGATTTACATCCGCCCGGTCTTGCTCGCTGGCGTGAAGCGTTTCTTTTATACCGGGAAACCGATTCAACGCCCGCTGTACGGCCATGATCGACCCCTTCACGCCGCTCATGTTCTTGAGTTCTTCAAGCGTTGCATCGGGATGTTTGCCCCCCAGTTGAGCCAACGCCTTGAGCTGCTTTCCGCTGCAGAGGGCCTGACAATGCCCACGCGGTCGGGGAGCGGTCTGTCCGGTTTCGTTGAAACGAGAGAGCCCACGCTGAAACGTTCTAAGATCTACACGATAAGAAGATGCGATATCGGCCTGGGAACCTTTGCCCATTTTGTAGGCATCTATCGCACGCCGCCGGATTTCTGCTGTTGCTATACTCATGTCATGGAGTATAGATCTTCTAAAGAGGCATTTCAATCGTTAAATGCTCTAAGCTGGGGAAACATCATGGCACCGACGTGTTTATCAGCGAAAAAATTCTTATTCACAAGCGTTCACCTGATGTGGTGGCTCATTTACTTAAGGAGCAGCACATGCCTGCAACGGTCTGTACCAAAACGCTGTACGCTTACATTGACCAAGGTCTCATCCCTGGGGTAAGCAATGAGTCCCTCTGGGAAAAGCGCAAACGCAAAAGGCCTAAGAAAAACCCTGTTAGACGGGTCAAAAAGCAACACGCCCGAAGAACGAGTATCGAAAAACGACCTAAGCCTGTAGAGAACCGTGAAGAATTTGGGCACTGGGAATTGGATTTGATCGTGGGGGAAAAAAGAACCACAAAACCGGTCTTAATGACGTTAGTAGAAAGAAAGACCAGAATGCTACAGGTCAGAAAACTTCCCGATAAAACGCAGGCATCGGTTCTTCAGGCTCTCAAAGCGATGGAAAGGTCGATGGGGGTTTGCCCGTTCAGATCTATGTTCAAGTCGATTACAGCCGATAACGGGAGCGAGTTTCTTAACGTCGAGCAGATGGAGCGTTCCGGATTTAGCAAAAAGAGGCGTGTTAAACTCTACTACGCTCACCCCTATTCTTCATGGGAACGAGGGTCCAATGAAAATGGGAACCGTATCATTCGGCGTTTCATTGCCAAAGGACACGATATCGGGAAATGGACCCTCAAACGTATTGGTGAGATTGAAAAGTGGATCAACAACTACCCTCGAAAGATCCTCGCCTATAAAACCGCACAGGAGTTTTTTGATCTGGAGATGGCCGCATGAATACAAGCTCTCAGATTCATTTTTTGCGGCATTTTATTTTACAATCCACCTTTTGATATTGTTTTTTGGAAAAGAAATCATATAGTTTAGGGAGAAACCATAACTATAAACTCTGGAGGAGAATGAAATATATTTTTTATAGTCAAATTAAGTTGATACGTGTTCTATTCATAGTGTGTTTAACGGTTATTGCGGTTGATGCGAAGGCTAAGGCAATCTCTGTTTTATATCCCACAACCGGCAATGACGTGAAAGGGGTCGTTCAATTCACAGAAGTGCCTGGAGGCGTTTTGATTACTGCTCAGCTCTCAGGATTATCCCCCGGGAAGCACGGTTTTCATATCCATGAGTATGGTGATTGCAGTGGGGCGGACGGCAAAACAGCTGGAGGCCATTTTAATCCGCACGGGAAACATCATAGTGGTCCAAACAAGCCAGAAAGACATGTGGGGGATCTCGGTAACATTCTAGCCGATAAAGAGGGGAACGCTACATATACACGCGTCGATACCCATGTCACGATCGAGTCGATTATTGGGAAAAGTCTGATTGTACATGCGAAGGAAGATGATTTAACAAGCCAGCCTACGGGGGCTGCTGGGCCGAGGGTTGCTTGTGGGGTCATTGGGATTGCAAAGGAATAGGTCATTTTTACTTGCTTTGCGTCGATTGTTCCTCCCAATCGCGTTAACGCATCGGGATCATTGACTTAATGACATCTTGATCAAGCCGTGTGTCCAGAGTAACGACTCTTTTCTATCTTAGATCATCTGAGCGATCGGAATGGATGCGATAGGTTTGAAGTATTTTTTGATGGTTGGATTCTGCCTTTTTACGGTCAAGCACCATCTCTTGCCCTTGGTGATTCCTGAAAACAATAAAGGGCGATGTGGCTGATTCTATATGTTGAATGAGCTCTTTGAGGTTTCTGATCTTCTTTCCATTTACCTCCCTAATCATCCAATTTGAGAATTTATGATAGCCTACGTTGATGTCAGAGGCTAACACTTTTAAGGCAAGGACCACTTCATCGATTCCTTCTGGAGTATGGTTCTGAGATAATAGATCTAACCAGGCTGGCGGGGCATGATTGTACCAGTTACTACCCCATGCTTTCATTAGATTTTTAGTGAGTGGACAGAAGACGATACCTCCATAAATATAATAGGAAGGTATGCGATCATAATATTCCATAGGAATTAACCAGTCTTCCTCTAAGGAACGGGTTAGGGGTATCGTTTTTTTGTAAACTGTTCCATCCCGTAAGAGTTCTACATCAATAGATTCTCCCACTTGCTTTTCTTGTATGTAATAGGCAACGCTAGTACGTTGTTTCGGCCTAAATTCTACTTTGCCATCATCCGCAATAGGATGCCCTTGAACAGAGAGAAAAATATCGTTCGTTTGGATGAATCCTTGTGCGGGAGCGCTCGGAAAGATTTTAATGACACGGACCCCTGCATGGTTTTCTGACATTTTATACTTACGCCTTAAGCCAGGATTTTCCATGTCTTGCAATAGAACACCAAGACTGGGAAATCCATCATGCGTACCATCTTGAATATCGGTCATAAAATGTTCGACGACATTGATCGGGACCATGTACCCAATGTTTTCGGCCTGACCAATCGATTGCATGACCACACCGACAATGTGGTTGTCTGAGATAACTGGTCCACCGCTATTCCCTGGATTAATAGCTGCATCAATTTGCCCAGCGATGAGATGGACGGAACTATGTGTATAGATTTGATGTTCTATTCGAGATATAACACCTTTGGTAATGCTTAAGGTATCTCCTCCCAATGGAAATCCATAGACATGTACTTCGGTTTGTGGTTCAGGGAAGGTGCCTAGTTCTAATGGTTCAACATCCTGAAAAAAACCAGGTTCATCAACGGTAAGGAACGCTAAGTCAGCGTGGTGTGATATACTTAACACGCGCGCTTGATACCGCTTGGATTCGCCATAGCGTCGTACTTGAACAAATGTTTGGTCGCTGACAACATGAGCGTTGGTAATGATTTTTCGTTTTTTGATAATACAGCCAGAACCGGTTGATGAACGCGGGCCATGCATACTCCATGGATTGTAGTAATCGGGTTGATTATAAATCGTATAGATTTTTACAATGGCTTCACGTATATCTTGTTCGCGAGCCATTGAGGAGGGCGTAAGCAATAGATGTGCTATGATCGCTAAGAGAATGAAGGGTTTATAAAGTTTGTGCATGATTTTTCCCTGTTTCTGGTTATTATCTGGAGTTATAGAAAGGTATATATACAATAACTCTATTTTATTGCAAATAACAAACCGTACCCATGAAGATACACGATCTTATAGTCTTAAAAGAAACGGCCCTCCACGAAGCTAAGGACGCCAAAAATGATGCGGCGGTAGAAGCGGTTCGAGTAAAATATGTAGGACGTAGGGGGCTATTGCCAGAAATCATGAAGGGCCTAAAAAATATGGATCCTGGTGAGCGTCCTAAAGCAGGTCAAATCGCCAATGCATTGAAAACAGAATTACAGATTTTGATTGAAGACCGTCAACGTGAGTTTTCTTTATCAGAAGCTAAAACGGAAGACAACTCTTTCGACTATACGTTGCCTGGAGAATGGCGTTCGATCGGTTCGCTCCATCCCATTAGTAAGCTTATTGAGCAGATGGTAGATATTTTTCACTCGTTAGGATTTATCGTGGCTGATGGTCCTGATATTGAAACCCCATTCTATAATTTTGATGCGTTGAACACGCCTGCGGAACATCCATCCCGGGATTTACATGATACTTTTTATTTGGAAGATGGGCATCTTTTGCGGACCCATACATCGCCTGTACAGATTCGCTATATGGAGAATCGTCCTCCTCCTGTTCGTATTGTGGTCCCAGGCCGCTGTTTCCGCCGGGATACAACCGATGCAACCCATAGCGCTAATTTTCATCAGGTTGAAGGGCTTTATGTCGACCGTGAAGTCTCTATGGCTGATCTAAAAGGGGATCTGAATTATTTTGCGCAGCAGCTAATGGGGCCTAAGGTAAAAATCCGGTTCCGTCCACACTTTTTTCCTTTTACTGAGCCAAGCGTTGAAGTCGACTTTTCTTGCCATGTATGCGCAGGGAAAGGGTGTCGTGTATGTAAAAATAGCAGGTGGATTGAAATTGCAGGTGCAGGCATGGTCGACCCCGAAGTGTTTAAAGCGGTGGGATATGACCCGGATAAAGTAACCGGATATGCTTTTGGGTTAGGGATTGAACGTATCGCCATGATTCTTTATGGCATTGATGATATTCGCCAGCTATACGAAAACGACGTGCGGTTTTTGGAACAGTTTTAGTCCATGATGAATGCCAGTCCCCTTCTAAAAAAAATTGCACAAGCGCTATGTGAATGTCGACTCGAGGTCGTTCTGATTAGAAACGCAGCGACGGCATTGCAAGGAGTTCCGGTTACAACATTAGATGTTGATTTTATGTTTCGGAAAACGTCCATAAATTTGAAAAAAATTAAAAGTTCTTGCGGATACATTAGAGAGCCAAGTTTTAAAACCTTATTATCCTCTTTCTGATCTGTATCGGGTAGTCAATGATGAAAGCGGACTTCAATTCGACTTTATGTCTGTTATTCATGGCGTTAGATCTTTTGCAGGGTTAAGATCCCGAGCTACAGAAGTGTATTTTGGGAAATATCCCATTTGGGTCGCAAGTTTAGAAGACATCATTAAAAGTAAGAGAGCCTTAGGGAGAAAGAAGGATAAAGCTGTATTAAGTCTACTTCAAAAGGTTAAGGATGAAAAAGGATAACCACAGGTTGGCTTCGCTGAAGTCTCTGGAGAAAGAAGATGACCGTTCTGTGCGTGAACAAATAAGGGTCCTTTTGCGTTTACCCATGAATAAACGAACCCATTTCCTTCGTATTCGCCTTCCAAGCGGCGGCTCTATAATATAGAATGTTTTCAACCATCTTGCTATAAACATGTTGCGAAAAAAAATTATTTTTATCGCTTTTTTGTGAATAAAATTTACTTTCAAACGTCTAACTATATAGAACCTGGATCCGTCAGTTAAACGCAGTTTTCTGCACGAACCATTTGGGCCAAAAAGAATTACAAAAAAGCCTCGACGGATCCAGAGACCAGGTAGAAGTTTGATAATGGTTATTTGAAAATCGAATAAGGAGCACCCGTACTTTGCTGTCCTCGTATCCCCCCTATCCCCGAAAACTCAGCAAGGTGCGGGTTGCTCTACCTTTTCCAAAAACGAGGAAGTAGGATCACTAAGACCGTATACAATTCTAGCCGTCCTAGCAACATACAAATAATTAAAATAAGCTTTCCTGGCGTTTCTATAAACCCATAATTTTCTGTAGGACCCACCATATTTAGTCCCGGTCCAATATTCCCTAATGTGGCAATAACCGAAGTCGTTGCCGTTTCTAGGTCGGGTGTATAAAAGGACATAGCAAAAGAAGCGATGGTAAATAACAGAATAAAAATAATGAAAAAAGAAAGGATTTTGGATTCGGTATCCTGATCTAACGGCTTACGCCCTAGCTTAATTTGGACAACAGCCTGCGGTAACATAAAGAGACGTATTTCTCTGATGATCTTTTTGAATACTACAAAGATGCGAACCATTTTCATACCTCCCGATGTGGATCCTGCACAAGCGCCTGTAAACATTAATACAACAATTAGAATACGTGAGGATAAGGGCCAACGATTAAAGTCCTCCGTACAAAATCCTGTAGTCGTAATCATCGATGTGCTTTGAAAAAAGGCCGCTTGGATCGCATGACCGATCGACATATAGGTCGTCTTCCAAATATTGAATGTGAGAAAAAAGCTCACACCTAGCCAAAAAAGGAGAAAAAAACGAAATTCGGGATCTCGAAAATAGCTTCGTACATCTCCTCGAAGGGCCCGATAGTGGAGGGCAAAATTTATCCCTGCCAAAAACATAAATATCGTAATAATCACTTCAATATACATGTTGTTAAAGGCCCCAATACTTTCGGTGTATATAGAAAACCCGCCGGTGGATACCGTGGCAAAGGAGTGGCACAGTGCGCTAAACCATGTTATCCCTCCGAGTTTCAGTAGCAGGGCCTCTGTTAAGGTTAAAAAAAGATAAACAGCCCATAAAAACTTGGCTGTCGATGTAATTCGAGGTGTAAGCCGATCTTTGGAAGGACCTGGCATTTCAGCGCGATAGATTTGCATCCCTCCAACTCCTAAAAAGGGAAGAATGGCTACGCACAGCACTAATACCCCCATCCCTCCAAGCCATTGTGTCATGCACCTCCACAGCAAAATTCCTTTAGGGAGTTTTTCTAGATTCGAGAGCGCGGAGGCACCTGTTGTCGTAAATCCAGAAAGCGTTTCAAATAGAGCGGTTATGGGATCTGAAACAGCGCCTGATAGGATGTAAGGTAAAGACCCTAATAATGCCGCTGCAAGCCAGCCAAAAGTGACAATACCAATTCCATCACGTCGGGTTAAATCAATGGGTCCTCTGGTCAGAGCATACAGAACAACGCCGGCGATCAATGCAATCAGGGATGATAAAGCAAGCCCGCGTTGTGCGACCTCTGTATCTCCGTAATAGATGGAGACACCCCAACAACTGGCTATGAACAGCGAAAGCCCAATCCATAGCAGCGAAATTAATTGAAATACCGCTCGTATATTCACTTGCGGATCATTGACTCCAGTTTACTGATTAATTCGGGTTTAGAGAATAAAACAACATGATCGCCTTGCTTTAAACAGAAATCGCCTGTTGCCGCGTATACCTTATTTTCGCGTAGAACTGTTGCGATTATAGAACCGGCAGGCATTGAGATTTCTTCGATAGTTTTACCGCCCCATTTACTGTCATCAGGGAGCACCATTTCTAATAATTCTCCTGGAACATTATGCAATAGTGTGGCCGAGTCCACGTTTCGACCGCGAATAAACCTTAAAATAGCATTAATCATAGCTGAATGCGGGCTTACCGCACGATCCAAAAGACTGGAACTATTGATGATAGGAGCATATTCTGCTTTAGCGATTTGGGCTAATGTAAAGGCTACACCTAGCTTTTCAGCAAGAAGACAACTAATAATATTATTTTCATCATCACCTGTTGTCGCGACAAAGGCGGTGTTTTCGTTCATATTAATATCTTCCAGGGCCTCTTGATCGAGTGCGTCCCCTTTTATTACCAGTGTTTTGTTTAAAACGGTTGAACAGTATTGTGCACACGCTGGGTCCATTTCAACGAGGATTGTTTCGGTTGGTGTCGATTCTAACCGTTGTGCGAGTTGCAATCCTATATCACCTCCACCTGCAATAACAACTTTGTCAAACTTCATATGTTCAGGCTGTGCCCAATCTAAAAAGATTCGTATATCATAGGGTTTACCTAGAAAATAAAGGTCGTCGCCGATCATAAATTGGGTTTCACCGGAAGGAATGAAAAAATTTTCACCTCGCATAACGGCAATAAAACGGATCATTTTTAATAATTCTGGTTTAGAAAAATTATTTAAAGGCGTCAACAGGAGTGGACTATCAATATGTACTTTAATGCCGACAGCAAGAATCTTTCCGTGATGCATATCGATTACTTCCTGGGTCCCTGGTAGGGAAAGAATATTGAAAAGTTCTCGCGCGCATTCTGCTTTTTGGCTAACGAGCAGGTCGATCCCCATGTTTTTTAAAACCTCAATATGAGAAGAGTGAATATAATCTGAATTAGCGACGCGAACGACGGTATGGAGAACACCAGCTGAATGCGCTAAAATACCTGCCAGAACATTCACCTCATCATGACTCGTGACGGCAATAAGAAGATCGGCTTTTTTGATTTCGGCATGTTCCTGTACGAGAGGACTAGACCCTTGACCCTGAATCGTAAGAACGTCATATTGGGACTCTAGTTCGGCCAGAGGTTCACTTTGGTTGTCGACAACCACGACATCATGTTTTTCTCCACATAATTTTGCGGCAAGTTGACGGCCTGTATTCCCACACCCTATAATAATAATTCGCATGTAAATTTTATCCTAATTAGTTACGTTCTATTTTCCGCGCTCGGAAAGGTTCTTGGTTTGATACGACACTAGGAGGGCAAGAGAGGCTCAGGCACCAATTGTTGTTCACGAAATTCCCCCATGACTCGAAACTTTTCATACCGATCTTCTTTAAGCTCCGTAGGTGATAATTTTTCAACACGTCGGAGATGTTTTAGAAGATGTCTTTTTAAGGTAGCCGACATTGTTTTGCGATCTCCATGAGCGCCACCAATCGGCTCAGGAATTATCGCGTCAACGAGCTTAGCAGCAAGAAGATTTTGTGCAGTAATTTTCATGGCTTCAGCTGCTTTGTCTGCATAGGCACGATCTTTCCATAGAATAGCGGCGCACCCTTCAGGTGAAATAACCGAATAATAAGCGTGCTCTAAAACCAACAAACGATTTCCAACACCAATGCCTAATGCGCCTCCGCTCCCTCCTTCGCCAATGACGATAGCAATGATAGGGACGGGTAGACTAAACATCTCACGCAAATTTACCGCAATGGCCTCAGCCATGTGACGTTCTTCTGATTCAATACCAGGAAAAGCGCCGGGGGTATCAATCAGAGTAATAATAGGCAAATTATGTTTAGCCGCTAATCTCATCAAGCGAAGTGCTTTCCTATATCCTTCCGGATATGCACATCCGAAGTTACATTTCAGGTTACTTTTGGTATCCCGCCCTTTTTGGGTGCCAATCAACATAAGCCTTTTACCTTGGATGGTTACAAATCCACCTATAAGGGCTTGGTCATCGGCATATAGACGGTCGCCATGTAGTTCAATAAAATCGGACGTTATATCTTCAATATAATCTTGGGTATAGGGTCTACGCGGATGGCGCGCAATCTGTACCTTTTGCCATGCGGTAAGGTTACTGTATATTTCGCTCCGTGTTTCTCTGATTTTTTCTTGCATACGCTCAATTTCCACGGAGACATCAATGGATTGATCCTCACTAAACGTTTGCAATTCCTCTAATTTGGTTTCAAGTTCAAGGATCGGTTTTTCAAAAGGCAAGGTATAGGTAGACACGTTATATTCTCCTCTTATTCTTTAATGTCAACGGGTGTTTCTCTGGGAACGAGCGTGTAGAGTTCTTCTATATCACTATTTAAAAGACGCACACATCCAGCGCTGGCTTGCTGGCCAATCGTATCAGGTTCCCAGGTTCCATGGAGTCCATATCCAGTAATATTGAGAGAAAGCCAATGGGTACCTAATAGGTTTTCAGGATCCCCATAGGGTATGGCTTTTCCATCCGGGCGCCACCAGGTAGGTTGTGCAATCCGTTCAATAATCTTGAAGTTTCCAACAGGCGTTTTTTGATACTTTCCCGTACCGACCTTATAGCGTTTGAAAAATCTATTGTTAAGATATAAAATTAGTTTATTGTCTGATTTATCAACCTGGATTGAAAAGGTTCCTTGCAGGATTCTCAACCGGTCGCCAACCCGTATGAGAGAACCGGAGATATTATTGCCTTTTTTAATGAGGTCAACGGTCGTTCCAAACCTAGCAGAAATTCCGCCGAGCGTGTCTCCAGATTGAACAGTATACTCTTTTTTTCCAGACATAGCACGCGGAGTCATACCGAGTGTTATATTAATTTCACTTAATATATTTTCAGCTGAATGTCGAGCGGTTTGATTGGAAGACTCATTGATAAGAGTATAACAGATGTTCCGCGCTTCTTGTAATTGATCTTGTCGTTGAAAAGCTTTAGCCTGAGCTAAAAGTTTTCTACCAGGATCAGAAACCATACCTGGAGAGATCACTTCTTTTTCAGCAGGCGTTTCGATCTCTTTAGCGGATGGGTTTTCTGTAGAAGAAAGCGTCGGTTCTTTTTCGCGATTGAACCACCAAATAAGAAGGCTGCCAACCAAAACTACACCAATGACCAAAACAATAGGTATTCTACGTTTGGGTTGCCTTTGTCTATTTATATAAATGTCTGTCATCATATTTAAAGCTGAGCGTTCAGCGTTTAGGATTTGAAACCTGAAGTCCGGAAACACGGATTTGTTCATTTCCAGGAAAGAGTATCGGGACACTGGACGCTAAGCAACCGAAAATTGCTATGTACCTACTGTTAGCGGATCATCAAGCCACTCTATATGGGCATGAATCCGCCTTAAGTAAAAAACGATGACGATCACTTAATCGCCCTTTGAGCGCCTCGATTAATGCTTCATAGACCGTTCTCCAATAAACCCCGTCACTTTCCATCGCCACCTGTTTGACCCCAACCCTCTTTAACCACCTGACCATTTGGCCAAGTTGATCATAAAAGGTTTGGATAGGTTCGGGTCTTTGGACGAATCTTTTGGTCGGCATCTTCCTCAAAAACCGTTCTAATTACCTCCCTTCTGTATTTATCAAAATACGAAGCGAAGGAGAAGGAATCGGAGAATCCTGAAACGATACTCAAAACCAGTAGCGCATTCGGTCCTTTTACTGTGCGCCCTCACCGCAAAAGCGGTGGGTACCTGCGGGGGTTCGAGTCTCTTTTTTTTCATTTTCTATACCCGAACTTGCCTTATGCGGGTTGTAGCTCTCTTTTCGAAGAACTGACTGTTTTTTCGCCTTCTTTTACAACTTCATCAAATTCTTTTTTTGCTTTCTTGCAGCTAAAGCTCAACAAGGTTCCGCCCGATTCGAAATGTTTGATGAAGACTTTCCCTACCCCATAGGCCGACGCCCCCGAAAAGATCGGCATGGTCACCGCTCCTTTTCTGATGTTAACATAATCCTGGATCCGTCAGTTAAACGTGGGATTTCTGTGCGAATGCTTTGGAGGCAAAAGGTTGCAAAAAAACGCAGGCGCACCCGCTGGGTGCGTCGAGGCTTTTTTGTAATTCCTTTTGGCCCAAATGGTTCGTGCAGAAAACCGCGTTTAACTGACGGATCCAGGTTAATCTCTTATTCTGCTTACTCAATCCTCAGTTTACTCGAACTTGGGTTACAGATTTATACCATAATTGAACCCTTATCAATCAAAAATCGCAACTATTCAGCTCAGAAGATCTGTTAATAACTTGCTCAACGATTTTTTGACAGTATAGTTTCCTCTCATGGGTTTAGCTGAATAGTTACTTAATCCTGGATCCGTCAGTTAAACGCGGTTTTCTGCACGAACCATTTGGGCCAAAAGGAATTACAAAAAAGCCTCGACGCACCCAGCGGGTGCGCCTGCGTTTTTTTGCAACCTTTTGCCTCCAAAGCATTCGCACAGAAATCCCACGTTTAACTGACGGATCCAGGTTAATCTAAACATGTAAAGGTGGAATTTTTCATGATGTATGAACGATCGGGATATTCAAGGGGCTATATGAGCAAAGGAGTCAAAGCGCTTCTTATCATCACTGTATCTGTCTTTTTTTTGCAGCTCATTTTTGATCGTTCTCCTTTGATGGGAGAACCGGGGATCATGACATTATTGTTTGGACTCTGGCCTCACTATTTTATGCAAGGGTTGGTTTGGCAATTATTCACGTATATGTTCCTTCACTCAAATTATTATATGGGGCATTTGATCTTTAATATGCTCGCATTATTTCTGATGGGCCCTGAAACAGAACGTACCATGGGTACACGCCATTTTTTGATTCTCTATTTTTTAAGTGGTATACTAGGTGGTTTAGGGTGGATATTGATTGCAAACGGAGGGGTTTGTGTGGGCGCTTCAGGAGCCATTTTTGGGATCATTGGAGCGTTTTCAGCATTGGATCCGCATCGGCCGATTGTCTTTCTTTTTCTCCCGATGTTTCGGTTTAAGGCCTGGGTCTTTGCCGTGGGGCTAGGGGTTATCCAGCTATTATATTTATTGTCCCAACAAGGGGGCAACATTGCTTATGCGGTTCATCTAGCCGGAGGTATTGCAGGCTGTATATATGCCCTGGTAATATTCCGCCCAGAAGTCTTCTCACGTTTTCCTCTTCGACTCTATAAAATTAAAGGAGGTTTCAAAGTGTCTGGGAAAAACCCAAAATTTCATATTGTTTCATCAACGAAAATTGACGATATTTTAGACAAAATTGCCAAACAAGGGATGGGAAGTTTAGATCGAAAAGAACGACGTTTACTGGAGGAAACGAGTAAGAAGAAAACAGAAAGATGAAGAGTGAAAAGAGATTAAAAATCGGAGTGGGGAATCTAAAACGCTGACTTTTTTTCCAATCTCTTTACCCTATGTTCTACTTTCGTTCATCCTCTGTAGTTGTTTAAAGGCTTCTTGGGCCGCTTCAATTTCGGCTAAACGTTTATTGGTCCCGGTGCCTTGACCAAGGACTTCTCCTTTTACAAGCACTTCAACAGTGAACTGTTTAGAATGAGCAGAACCTTCTTCACGAACCAAACGGTATTCAGGGGAAATTTTCCATTGTTTTTGAACCGTTTCTTGGAGGGTTCCTTTCGGGTTATCTTCTAGAGAGACTAGAGGAACTTTCTCAAAGTAGGGAATGAATAAGGTTTCGAAAATGATCTGTACAGCGGCAAGTTCACCGTCAAGAAAAGCAGCACCCAGTATAGATTCCAGAGTATCTGCTAAGTTCGATGTTCGGTGAATACCGCCCGATTGCTGTTCACCTCGGCCTAGCCGCAGGAAAGAGCCTAACTCAATTTCAGATGCGATTTGGGCTAACGTTTGTGTGTTGGCCATTCTGCTTCGAAAACGTGTTAAGTCGCCTTCCTGCGAATCAGGGAAGCGGGTAAAAAGATAGTTAGCAGAGACAAACCCTAATGCCGCGTCACCTAGAAACTCTAAACGTTGATTGTCTTGATCCATTCTCTTATCTTCGTAGCGATAGGAACGATGAGTTAACGCGTGTTCCAAAAATTTGATGCTTTGGAATGAATACCCTAACTTTTTTTCTAATGCCGTATACATAACGAACTAGACTCTTGGGTGAAACTGTGTATGAATCGATTTTAATCGTGCAGGATCAACGTGAGTATAGATTTCAGTGGTGGCAATATCCGCGTGACCGAGCATTTCTTGAATAATACGAAGTTGAGCTCCGTTCGCTAATAAATGGCTCGCAAACGAATGACGCAATGTATGTGGCGTTACGTTTTTCATAATGTTTGCCTTGATAGCATACTCTTTAATATGTCTCCAGACTGTCTTTCGACTAAGCCCTGCTTTTCTTTTCGTTAAAAACACCACCCGATTTGCAGGATCTTTTGTCAAAAGCGGCCGCACTTCGTCAAGATAAAGGTGCAGATATTTCTGAGCCATCTCTCCTAAAGGAACAATTCTTTCTTTCTTTCCTTTTCCCATGGTACGAATATATCCCACATCAAAATGAATATCATCAATGGTTAATTGGGTCAGTTCAGATACACGAAGTCCCGTCCCGTACATTAACTCAAGCATAGCCCGATCGCGTTTTCCATAAATGGTCTTTTCAGAAGGTGCATGCAATAGTTGTTCTACTTCTTTATAAGTAAGGGTCTCAGGAAGTATTTTCCATAATCTGGGCGATTCCATGGTTTCAGTAATGTTTTTATCTAAAAGGCCCTCTTGTTGAAGATACCGAAAAAAGACTTTTATAGAGACCAGATGTCGAGAGACAGAATTAGCGCTTAGACCCCGCTCTTTTTCTTCCATAAGATAGTCAAGGATTCGTTTGCGTTTCACGGAATTAAGTGTGCCTATTTTTTTGGCTTGAAGAAAAGATAGAAAAGAAGCGAGGTCAGAGGCGTAAGCTTCGTGGGTATTCCGACTTAACCCGCGTTCCAGAACAAGGTAATCTAAAAACTGATCTAATAAAGCCTGCATAAAGGGAACGTTAAACTATTCTCGTGTTAGAGAATATCTTTTATAGTCCATGGCGCATGGCGCACGATTATCTGCATTCTTCGGGCAAACTATCCTTGGCTGTAGGGTTCGGAGGGTTTCCGTTGGCTTCAAATCCTATACCCGTAATTAAATATTCAACGTTTTTAATCGCTAATAGGGTGCTATTAAAGGTTACAGTAACGGTGTGGTCTTGTAGATCAAAGGATGTTGATTCAATGCCTGAACGATTGAGTTGAGAAAGAATAATTTTGCTGCATTTCTCCGACTTCATTTCAGGCACAGCAATGACCAGTGTTTCGGATTCCTGGCGGAACTTGAACCATGCGTTTTCGAGCGAACATCCTCCTTGCAGGATAGGAATCGCACATAGACCACAAAGTAGTATAATCGTTTTTTTCATAGATTTTTTTGATCTCTAAAATCGCGTCAGAGTATACTTGATTGAATCTCATCGTCAATATAGACTTCCCCAATGTCTGAACTTTATCCCGTAACATTTAAGCCTGTCTATAAGGACTATATTTGGGGCGGCGACAAAATCCTCCACACTTATAATCGTGATGAACCCCCGGGTATTTATGCCGAGTCCTGGGAAGTTTCCGATCGTCCAGAAGGCATGAGTGTTGTAGCCAATGGAGCGTTAACCGGGAAAACATTTAGGGAACTCATTGATGAAACGGGCCCAAAGCTTTTAGGTTCTGATCTAGATCATTTCCCGTTGCTCATTAAAATCATCGATGCGCATGAAACGTTGAGTGTACAAATACATCCCGATGACAAAACAGCCATACAATATGGAGGTGAAGCCAAGACCGAGATGTGGTATGTACTAGAAGCTGAACCCGGGGCATGTGTTTATTCGGGGTTAAAACCGGGCATCGATAAAGAAACCTTTCAGGCGGCGGTGAAAGACAATCGAGTTGAAGACCTTTTGATAAAGATTCCTGTAACTAAAGAGGATACGATTCTCACGCCGGGCGGAAGAGTTCATGCCATCGGTGCAGGTTGCTTGTTATTAGAAGTTCAACAAAACTCAAATACAACGTATCGGATTTACGATTGGGGCCGACTAGGTACAGATGGAAACCCACGAAGACTTCACCTCGAGCAAGCCACACAAGTGATCCATTGGGATGATCAGACAAAGGCTAAAGTAGCGCCCAGAAAGCTGGGCCAGTTAGGAGACAACGAACGATGGGAAATGCTAACAACTTCACATTTTAGAATGGAACGATTGTGCTTAAAAGAGACATGGGATAGCCCGTTCGACGGAAAATTTTTCCACATACTCTTTGTTGCAGAAGGATCTGTTACCCTAAAATGGAATAGTTCGTATCAGCCCCTCCTCCCAGGAACGAGTTGTCTGATTCCTACGGCCTTGCCTACATATCAAATAGAGCCTAGCACATATAGTAAAGTTATAAGGATTACTCTGTAAAGCGGAAGACCGCCAAGATTAAAGTTGCAATGTCTCGTTACATTGCAGTTTAATTAGTTTTTAAAGCACGGGCTAATCCATCAAATTCCAAACGCTTAAAGAAAGGCAATAGCTGATCCGACTTTGGGTCCCGAACCGTTAGGTCATTCCAATCAATTGGACAATCAATCTCTTTGCGTAAAGTTATGATTTGTATATTCCGGATAACCGAATCTTTATGTTCTTCTAATGCTTCTTTTAGTTTTTCAGACGAAACATTCTCGAGCTGTTTCCACAGTTGATCAAGTGACCCAAATTGGTTTAATAGTTTTGAAGCGGTTTTGGATCCCACACCCGGTACACCGGGAATGTTATCCGACGCATCTCCAGTTAAGGAGAGCCATTCAACTATTTTCTCAGGGCCCACACCTGTTTTTCCTATAATTTCATCCACCCCTATTCGCGCATCTGATTTCGAGGGCGGCACCATGAAAATTTTTTCATTAACCGCTTGAAAAAGATCCTTATCGCTGGTGGCAAGGAATACAAGATACCCTGCTTGCTGAGCTCGATCGGCTAATGAAGCCATAACGTCATCGGCTTCTTCATTTTCTATGCATATAGAAGGGATTTCAGATAAGGCTAGGTATTCATCAATAAGATCAAACTGTTGACGCAATGAATCCGGCATGGGGTCGCGTTGCGCTTTATACGTTGGAAGAATCTCCATGCGCTCTTCAGGTAAGCCTCCATCAAAAATGACCGCCCAATGCGTAGGGTTCCATACACGCTGCATTTGACCGAGCATACGAATAAAGCCATATACTGCATTGGTAGGATGCCCATCCGCGGTGGTAAGCTCTTTGATCGCGTAAAAGGCTCTATACATAACGGCATGACCATCTATTAAGAGAAGAGAACTCATCGAAAGGCCAAAATATCATTCGGAGCTTAATGCAGCGCCGGGTAGATTTACGTTATCCGCTGTGTGAACAGGTTTACCCGCCGGATCAACGACACGCGCGGTTACAAAAATAATCAAATTCTTTTTTTCGCTTATTTCGCCGTTTGTTCTAAACAAACGCCCTAAAATAGGGATGTCCCCAAGAAGTGGGATTTTATCTTCATATGTAACGAGACGCTCTGTAATTAACCCCCCCATGGCAACGGTCTGACCGTCCCAAACAACAATGGTCGTTGTAACGTTTCGACTGGCAAAGATTGGCTGAGGGATATTATAACTTTGTCCTTCGAAATCTGCCCCGTAATTGATCCAATCAACGAGTTCAGCCACTTCCGGGAGTAAAGTCAATTCGATGGTATATCCATCAGGACCGACCGTAGGTGTAACATTTAAGATGACACCGATTTCGCGTGTTTCAAAAGTACCGGGTGTGACAGTAACAACCTGTCGATCCGAGGCGCCGCCCCCTGTGATCACGGTTATATTTGCTCCAAATTCGGTGGGATAAATGATCTCTTGGACAACCTCAATGGTTGCTTGATTCCCACTACGTGCCATTACCCTGGGTGCAGAGAGAACATTGAGCCCTCCTCGTTGAGATAAAGCATGAAGAACAATGTTCAATTCAGGATTGGTTAAAACACTGGATATACTCAATATATCACCCGCAAAGTTAACACCCGATGAACGACTCAATCCCTCTGTTCCAGCCAAACCAGTTCCTAAAAAACGGAGCGCTTTTGTAAACCCCAATGAGTCGGCATTAATCTGAATCCTTTCGGCACCCGCTAACCCTGTGCTTCCTGTTCTTTGTGTGACTTCATAGTTATCCGTAAGAATCCATTCAAGCCCCAATTCTCCAAGATCTGTTTGACTCACTTCTACAAAACGAGCTTCAATTTCTACCTGTTTAGGAATCACGTTTAACTGAACAAGGATACGTTCAAAAACATCAAGATTTTCAACGGTATTAGCTACAATTAAGGCGCTAATCGATGGGTTGTATGTAATGGATGTTCCTACAGGAAATGGAACACTTGATTTGTTGAAAAATTCTTTGACATTGCTACGCTGGATGGTCGTTCCTCGTCCACCAATTTCAACAAACTCACCTTGACGATCAGCCTCATTCTCTTGACGCTCGACGATGACATCTATAATCGAAGGCTGTACCGGATAGATTCGCGTCAATACACGTCCGGATACAACGCTTTGAGGTGTAATGATAACAGCCGACTTTTCGACACGATATTTAAGACCTACCCCTTCGGTAATGAGCTCAATGGCATCCAACAACTTAACTTGTCTAAGATTTAAGGTGATGGTTGGAACCGCTGAAACACCCGATGATATGTGTTCTTGAAAACTAGATTCTTCATCACCATCAAAAGAGTCGGTGGCCTCTACGGATGGCGGTGAAAAATTTTGGACAGGCTCTCCGGGAATATTCAAGTTCAATACAATATTGATCCCCACCCCATCGGGATCACCCGCAATACTTTCCTCGACGAGCAAGTTAACCACATCTTGTATATTTGCTGAACGAAATTCAATCCGCGGAATCACAATATTTCTCATTTTTTCCCGGAGTTGCTCTGCTTCTGATGCCGCTTTAACCGGCCCTTGCCCAGCAGGAATATTGTCGGGAATGATGACGGATCGGACAGGAAGATTCCACGTATCGCGAACTTCTTGAATCATATCCGCAAAGGTAGATTCTTTTTCATAGGTGCTAATATCATATCTACGTTCGGCAATCTTTGTTAAGAATCTCATCGCTGTTCTATTATATGAATCTTTCTGAAGCACTTTTTCAAAATGGAGTTCGGCAAGATCGTATTCATCGATAAAAAAGTAGCTCCGCCCTTTTTCAAGCAGTTCATCTACCGTCTGGTATTTTAGTTGCAGCTCAGGTTCTTCTTCGGGATGAAACCTTTTTTTAGCTTGGCGTTTGGCATCGCTTTTAATTTTTTTCCCCATCCGCCGTAGGAACCGCTAAGCCCCTTTGTGATCAGAATCATATGTTAACGCTTTTTCAGCTTTTTCTTCAACTTCCTCCATTTCATCAACCTCAAAGGCATGGAGCGCTAACTGATAGTTCGCTTCGGCTTGGCCCCAATAAATTCGTCGAATATCTTTTTCAGCACTGGGCCTTTGAGAGATCATCTTCAAAGCCTCTTCAAAGTTTTGAAGAGCGAGTTCATTCTTGCCTTGGCTCAATGTCTCATACCCTTTTTGTAGTCTTTTTAACCCTTCTAGCTCTCTCGTTTTTCTTCGGATCACCTCGTTATATTGAAGTTTTTCAGTGGGCTCAATATCAGCGCCTAAGGGTTTTGAGGGAATTTCTTCTTTTATCTTTCGTTCGGAAATTTTGGTTAAATTTCTGGCCACTTGGAAATTTAGGGGATCTTCTCTATGCACTTGTTCAAGTTGTTGAACTTTACGCTCAACCTTTTCGAGTAGCCGAATCCCATCGGCATGAGTCGGATCATATTCTAAAGCCGCCTTGACCAACGCGTTTGCTTCATCGATATCTTCGATGCTAAAGGCACGGAGCGCTAACTGATAACTCGCCTCGGCTTGGCCCCAACGAATCCTTTTGACCTCTTTTTGCTTTGTAGAGCGTTCGGATATGAGCCGATAGGCTTTTTCAAAAGCCATCAGAGACCCTTGATAGTTTCCGGCCTTTAGTTGGTCATAACCGATTTGTCCATGCTTTAGGCCTTCTAATTCGCGGGCTTTTCTTCGAATCATTTCCTGATCTTTTAGCTCACGAGGATTTTCAGGCTGAGGGACAGAATCAATAAGTTTTGTATCTACAGGTTCTTCTTTGCCCTCTACTTGTTTTTCGTCAACGGATTCACTTATCCCGGGAGCCTCTAGTAAGACTTCTGGATCTAAGACACCATTCGGCACTAATTCTTCTGTATCTGGAACAATCGTTTCGTCAGGCAAGACTTCATCGAAATCGAACTGATCAGGAAGGCTCTCTTCTTCAACGGACAAAAGATCTTCTATTCCTTCGGTATCTTCGAGCACATTTTCTTCAACATCGCCACCATTATTATCTGAAAAAACTTCATCGGTTTCCAAGTCATTAAGCAAGGACTCAACATCTAGATCATCCTGAGCCATGACGATAATACTGTGAGACATCCCTATATAAGTAAGGCCTATTAGAAAATTTTTTTTCAGCATTCTTCTTTATGTGCACTATAGTCCTTCCTTGATCGCCTCACAAAACTTTATATTTGTTCGTTACGAGATAGGATCTCTGCGTTCCTCTTCTTTTCTATGGGTTCCAAAAGGTCTCTTTCTACATCTTTAGACTTGACATCATCGAACGCAGATAAAGGAATAACGGTTGTTTTTCTGCCGGTAATAATATCCTGTATTAATACGCGGTCGGTCTTTATGTCAATGACTTTATACGCTTGTCCTTTGAGTTCAAATTGATCATTGACCTTGACCACCCTTTTAGAACGGTCAAGCAAGGAAACCAAAAGAGCGGTCCGTTCATATTTACTTTTAACCTTTCCTTTAGGAAGGATAATCGAGTTCCCTCCTTTTTTTAAAATCAGCATAGACCGATCTATCTTTCGACCCTCTTTTTTTACAAAGTTCTCCTTGTACTCAGCAATAGTATACCCCTCTACAACCTCTCCAATTTTTGCAAAATAGGTCCGGTCCAAGGTTCTCAAATTCAATTGATACCTCTCCCCTGAAGATAATTTTTGGACCCCATAAAATCGAAGTTTAAAAGGACGACTTTTGATCTTTTGCACTCTAGAGCATCTAACGATTGAGATGTCTCTTTAGAAGATCTATACTCCATGACATGAGTATAGCAACAGCAGAAATCCGGCGGCGTGCGATAGATGCCTACAAAATGGGCAAAGGTTCCCAGGCCGATATCGCATCTTCTTATCGTGTAGATCTTAGAACGTTTCAGCGTGGGCTCTCTCGTTTCAACGAAACCGGACAGACCGCTCCCCGACCGCGTGGGCATCGTCAGGCCCTCTACAGCGGAAAGCAGCTCAAGGCGTTGGCTCAACTGGGGGGCAAACATCCCGATGCAATGCTTGAAGAACTCAAGAACATGAGCGGCGTGAAGGGGTCGATCATGGCCGTACAGCGGGCGTTGAATCGGTTGGGCTGCCGGTATAAAAGAAACGCTTCACGCCAGCGAGCAGGACCGGGCGGATGTAAATCTCTTGAGAAAGCAGTGGATCCAAGAGGTGGCCAAACTTGATCCAAGTCGCCTTGCCTTTATTGATGAATCCGGGGCGAAAACGAATATGACTCGTCTGCGGGGCCGGGCGTTGGGCGGGAACAGGTTTTTTGCCAAAACGCCTCATGGACATTGGTGTACCACCACCTTGATTTCTTCGGTCCGCCTGGACGGAACAACAGCGGCCATGGAAGTAGAGGGGGCGACAGACACGGCTGTTTTTGGAGAATATATTCGCCGGGTTCTTCTCCCGACTCTTTCACCTGAAGACATCGTCATCATGGACAATCTTCGCGTCCATCACAATCCCAAGGTCATTGAACTCATTGAGTCATGTGGGGCCCATGTAAGATTCCTTCCACCCTACAGCCCCGATTCCAACCCCATTGAAAAAATGCGGGGCAAGATAAAGAATCGGTTGGGCAGCCTTGCAGCCCGCAGTCAGCAGGAACTATCTGAAGCGCTCACACAAGCGTTCGAAGAGGTTTCTCCCGACGAGGTAATCGGCTGGTTTTCTTCGTGCTACATCGCGACACCTCGATCGTGAAGCGCTCTAAGCTTTTGAACAGGAGAGGGGAAATCCTCCGCATTGGCCGAACTGGTCCCCCCTTGAAACTCTTCAAGGTTTGTAAACTCATCCCCATCCTTATCCGCATAGGCATCCTCAGCGTTTAAGGGATCTAATCCATGCTTTTTTTCATAAGCATCCGGCATCGTATCTCTGTCATAATCAAACTCTGTAATTTTGGGTTGAGGGACGCCTGAAAAGGGACAGACTTCAGCATGATAAGGAATATCGGTATACACACTCCTTACGCGTAACTCACTAACCATCATATGAACATTTGAAGCTGCCATCTGATACGGTTCGCGGAGAGATCTTAACACCGCCTGGTATCTCTTAGGGTCCATGGGTGTAGCCCTTTTGAAATTTTCCGTCGGAGCGTGTCTCCCGGCAACGTTAAAGGTCCTTTTAGCGCGTCCAATTTGCAACGCCAAAAATAACGCTGAAACCAGCAACAAAATGAATACAAGTACAACGATCAGTCTTTCGTAATGTTGTTTCACCCCTTTTATACTTTTGCTAAGGTCCATATTCATGAGGCGTCCTCTTCTTCATAAGCAAACCGATAGACATCCAGCTCTAAACGCACACCCACATTCTCTCGACCTGCTACGATACGCTCTTCATGACTTAAGGCAGGCTGCTCTCCTGAAGGAATATTGTTCCGGTTTACTCCAAATTTTTCCCAGGATGAATAAGACGTTTTTAAGCCCATATCCCTTTGTGAAAGACTGGGTTTTTTGCTTATAAACGCAGATAGGTTGGGTCTCTTTTCATTATGCATTTGAATGCGTCGAACAATGATAAAGAGCGGATCTACCGCACATTGATTTAAAACGGTCCAAATCACTTTATCACTGGCATCAAATTCAAAGATAATGCGCTCCTTGGTATAAAGAACGTCATCCTTTTTGGGGGTTACAGATTTAACCGGAGCAGGGGCCCGAAGCCGCTGTTCGAGATCTCCGGCCTCTACGACTAGCCCGCACAGATGAGGCTGAAGAAATAATGGGTTGCCTCGATTCAAAGACTTCTTGATCAACCAATCGAATCGATTGAACACCTGCCTTAAAAAGGATTTCACATATTTTCTCGATCGTATTCAATTGTATAGTCAAACGAGATACGGAGTCTACAGTAGGCAACTCCCCTTTTGCATAAACACTAAACCCAAAGGTGAATTGATTAGGAATACTCACCTTAGGCTATATTATTTAATCGAAATAATGTTTGCTCGAATAGAGGAAGAAATTGGGCAGGTTCTATAGAAACCGGATCGTCTTGTCCACGTATTAACTCTGTTTTGGGTGTAGGACAAGAAAGTTACAAAGTTAGCGATTAAGCTACTTTTTGTTGTTCCCAATACTTATCAAATGTATCTCCGGCAATACAACAGCGTAGAGACAATACACATTGAGCTCCTTGAACACTCCAAAACATACCCGACTGTTTTGCCCGTTGGCCCACCACCGTTTTACACCCCGCCTCTACGACTCCCGAACCTATAAAATAACCGGTCTCACGGAACGTTTTATACTGCATGCGTCGAGGCTTTTTTGTAATTCCTTTTGGCCCAAATGGTTCGTGCAGAAATCCGCGTTTAACTGACGGATCCAGGCCCCATTCTCTTTCATGACTTTCTTCCATCTTTCCGCCTTGCTTTTTATCGTTTCAGCATCCGTGAACAGGATGCAGCTTAGATCATAGAGGTGTTCACACCCATGATAAAAGTCTAAGATTTGAGTGGCCCCTGCAAAATTAACGCGCGCAACATTCCAAATCCATTCGGCCCCATCACCGAGGACTACGACTTGCTCGGCTTGGCCCAGTCCCCTCAAGCGAGCCTCGTCACGTATCAGGGTCCCAAATTCTCCTGCACGGTTAAAGCTCGCCACATAGGTTGTGCTCTGTGTATCTCGCAAAGGATACCCCTCTTCATCCCTTACGTGTTGAGTGAATACGCAGCCCAGCTTCACTTCTCGCGTTTTGGCCTGCTCCTCTCTTTTGCCTTTTCGGCCTTGGGTTTCGGTTGATTTCATCGGGACTCCTGTCCCATCGTAAGAGATATACATAACCGGTATGGCTCCGGTTTTTTGAGGGTCTCGATGCTGTGAGAACGATACGATATCCGGCCCAACTTTGCTCACGACCCGTTGAATTTGTCGACCCGAAACGTGAATGCCCCCATAGACCTGCAAGCTCATCGAAGCCTCTTGATAGGATGAATCCATAGCTCCACAACGGCACATGAGCCGTTGTAATCCGGGCGTATAGCCATCAATCAACCCTAAGCGTTCATCCAAAGGGACACACGTTCCTTGTGGCCCGTGATAATAATCACGTTCTACCTCGAACGAACCGAGCACACTGTGTACTTTCTTTTTGCGCTTTGTGTAGCATCGTTCATTGATCCCAAGGGCTTTATCTTGATCGGGTTGGGCTTTTTGATTGAGTAACCATTCCAGGATGTTGCACCCGTCTTTGATGAGTGCGACCTTAAGGGACTGTTCGAGTTGGGCCATGTTCCAGGTGCCTGTTTGGGCATACTGATCTTGAACGGTCTTGATCAACGCTTCGGTTTCTTGATACCGACTGGTTTCGAACTCATCTTTTTTTTAGATTCTTCAGAAGAACCTTGAGAAGAAATCTCTTCGGTAAGCCGAGTAAATTCATCACATAGCCTTCGAAATTGAGTATAAGCTCCAAGCTCTTCACGCACCTTTTGAGCCTCTTGAGGAGGAATGCGTTGGGAACACTTTTTTTGTCCTTCATACCGCTGAAGGACATAGTAAGGCCCTTGTTTTTTGACCGTTCCATCGGCCAGGGTTTTTTCGTAGTACTGTTGGCTAAGTTGTCCACGCCTCATAGAGTGAATCTGCTCTATTTCTTTGAGAATAGTCTTTCTTCGTTTTCTTGGGTCTAAGCTCATGATAGGCCTCCTTTGTATATATTGTATTTATCAAAATACAACATATACGTCAAACAATATATGCTGGCAAGGGCTTTTTGAGATCCTGTAACTTTCTGGTCCTACACCCCTTCTGGATCTCCAAATCCGAAATCATTTGACCCAGGATGGGTATGAGATTATAGTTAAATCTATGAATGATCAAGAATCCAACCAGAAGAATGACACCAAAAAAGTCACACGGCCAGGAATTGAAGCTGTACACGATGAATCATTTTCAGCTGAGAAAAATGCAACGATGCGTGTTGATATTCCTGAAGGGACCTCTTCAGAGTCTCCTAAAGATACGCTAAATCTGTCAGAAAAAAAGTTAGATAGAAAAGAAACCCTCACGCCTTCAGAGGCCGAAAAAGAGATCACTCAATCTCTCGAAGAAGCATATAAATCAGCAAGACAAAAGACCATGAAGGTGGATATTGATGAGGACAAAGAGACCCCATCGCTTGAACCTACAAAGCCAGACACCGCTCAAAAAAGACAGACTACACGTATAGATCTTAGCGAAGTAATGGCAAGCGAAGAATCGTCAAAACGTAAAAGGAAAACGGGTACGATCCCCTCCTCCACCGTTCATAAAGTTGATGACTTCCCTAAAACAATTAAAATCAAACGAAGCGATGCGTTACCTCTGACACAAGTGACTAAGAAAACAGCCATACAAAAAAGCACATTGACGCCTCCTTCATCCAGTAAAGGGATTCATGGAACAAAAGATAAAACTGTTGAAATGAATTTTGGTTCTACTACACCACCTGCAAATCTAGTTGCCGAACCAAAGGACAATACGCATCAAACGACCCGAAGGAAGCCCGTCAAAAGCAAGCCTTGTATCTAGCCCTCAATCCCCTTCCCCAAAGATTGGCGAGGCCACTACAGACTATACTTATGAAATAGCTCAAGATATTCCAGGTGTTTTATTTACAATTATAGCAACAATAACATTCCTTATTTCTAGTTCCGTAATCTATATTCTATATACACAACTTGTAAAAACCTAACCCTTAAATAGGAGTTTGATATGGCGCATGAAAATATAACACACATTAAGAATGATAATTGGGAAAATGAAGTCATTAATGCTTCAATACCGGTATTAGTAGACTTTTGGGCCGAATGGTGTGGTCCTTGCAGAGCCATTGCTCCCATCCTTGACGAACTAGCAGAGGAACTTGACGGAACATTAAAAATAGCTAAAGTAAATGTGGATGAAGATCCAGAATTAGCAAATACCTTTAATGTTCGATCTATCCCTACATTATTGCTTTTTAAAGACGGAGAAGTTAAGGAACAGATGGTTGGAGCGACTAGTAAAGCAGCGTTAAGTGAAAAGCTAGAAGCTTATATGTGACTCCTACCGAACCAAATAAATCAGCTTGTTGGTCTGCCCGTTTCTCTCAACATCCAGAACGGCTGCGCCAAGACGGTCTTGAATAAATTCTTTTAAGAAAAATTCACCGCGTGATTGACTCGTCAGCTTAAGTGAATTAACACTCCGGATAATATCACCTTGCTGCAACCCTACGGTTTTAAAAAAATCTTCTTCTCCGGCCATATCCAGGTAATAGCCACTAATTCTACGGTCATTTTTACGAGCAGGTTTCATAGAAACATACATAGCGGCAATACGTTCTGGGTTTTCAGTCAGTTCGTTAAAATAATCGATCAAAGCCTCTCGCTGAAAAACCCATCTATACGTCCCTATTTTCTTTCCAAAGCGGTTTGTCTCAAGAGCTGGCATATCTTCAAATCGTGTGGGTGTTTGAATCCGGACAGCATCTCGATACCGATTTGTATGGGAGCCACTAAAGCTTAACCATAGTTCTTCTTCATGCCCATTTGCATATAGAACAACTCGATCCTGAAATATCTGAGCCATTTTTACGTCCTCAAGGCGCTCATTTTCTTCTACAACAACCTGTTTATTTTTTCTTAGATCATCCAAAATTGCTTTTCGGGGACGCACTTTTTCATTGGTTACTCCATATGAAAAAAAAGTTCCCGCTAATCTGAACCGCTGATGAAAAGAACCTTGATCAGTTAATGTACCAATTTTATTCTTTCTAAATACACTCCAATATGTATCTTCTCCCCTCTCCCCTTTTGCCCAGGATAGAGTCCTTCCTTGAATAGGAGACTCAGATGTCTGTACATCAGGAAGGTGTATATATTGATAAACAAAGAAGATGAACAACAAGAGACAGATTAACGGGAGACTAGATACTAGATACTTGGTTTTAGATCCTCCAGATCCTTCATTTTTTATCTTCCACCATCTAATATCCAGCATCATGCATCCAGTATCCAGCATCCAATATAGCGACATCAATAGGAAAAGGCTATAAGCCGGATTTTGTCGTGTTCGGTCATTTATCTAATGCGATCAACCCGAAGCTCAACGAAGCGGGCCACTTCATCGCTTTCTATTTGATCTTGCTCCGAATGGGGTTTACCCTGCCTTTAACGTTGCCGTCAAAGCGGTGGTCTCTTACACCACCTTTTCACCCTTACCCTAAACCTAACCATAAAACTTAAGGTAGGCTCAAGGCGGTATATTTTCTGTGGCACTTTCCATTCCCTTTGATATGACAAAGGGCCTCTCCAATAAATCAGAGACATTCTGCCCTGTGGAGTCCGGACTTTCCTCCCCGAACACATAAACGTATCAGAGCGACCGATCACCTCTCCTATTGATGCCAAAAAAACCGATTTAAATAAGATCCCCTATCCCGGAGGGAGAGAAAATTAACTTTTTTCCATGACAACTTTTCGCTGTTTTCAATTTAGCTGCAAGGACTATTTCTTTACGAAGAGACATATAATATACGACCACAATAATTGCACAGAGTCATCTTTACTCCTGCTCTCGCGTCATGAATTACTTGGGGAGGAAGCTTCATATGGCATCCAGCACATATACTGTTTTGAACAGAAACAATGGCATAATTCCCGGTATGTTTAAAAATTCTTTCATACCGATTTAGCCATGTTGCATCTACTTCTGCGGATTTCTGTACTCGATCTGTTTTGACCTTTTCAAGTTCTTGGGCAATCATTGTCACACGTTCATCAAGCATTTTTAAATCATGAGAAATAAGTTCGTCCTCTTCTTTTAATTCATGCTCACGTTTTGCCACATCTTCTTGAAGAAGTTCAAGGCTTTCAATCACGGTTAATTCCTGTTCTTCAATCGTATTAATCTTTTTTTCAAAAACATCTATTTCTTTTTCCAGTGTGCGATAGGCTTCATTACTCTTAACTTCAAATTGTTGCTCTCTGAGTTTAGCGATTTTCCCTTTTATCGTTTCGACTTCCCCTTCCAGATCTTTAAGGGACAACTCTTTCTTTTTGGCTTCTTCTTGCGCGCTATGCAACGCTTGTCGATGTTCTTCTAAACGAGATTGTGTTTGTGTTTTGCGGGCAGGAATATCCTGAGTCTCTCGATTCAGTTTAGCGATTTTTCGGTCACCATCTTGAATAATTAGTAATTGCTTTAACGTAGTAGGCACCAATTCCTCCATTTTTTAAATTAGCCAGCAGTCTAACCCTCTCTTTATAAAAAGTCAATAAGACGACATAAGTGATACGGCATAAAGAGATAGCAACCTTTCATCTCAGGAGTTATTTGTCAAACCAGATTTCTTCAAGGCTTCCCAGGTTACGTTATCAGGCCGATCGCCTTGTTTAAGGCAACGTTGGACATATTTGGCGACAATATCTGTTTCTAAATTAACCCGACTCCCTTTTGTCAACTCTTTGAAAGAAGTAGATCTCCATGTATGCGGAATCATATAAATGGAAAAGGACTCATTGGCTACCTCTACAAGCGTTAAGCTTATGCCATCAACGGCTATCGAACCTTTAAAAACCATCTGATTGGTCAACTCCGCATGACACGCTATTTTTACGTATCGATCTTGCCCCTTTTTATTAATCGCTTCGATGTCCCCTACTCCATCGACATGTCCCTGCACAATATGTCCCCCCATCGGATCACCTACCTTTAATGCCCGTTCAAGGTTAACAAACGTTCCGGGAACTTTGTCACTTAAGGTGGTCCGATTAAAGGTTTCTGCTAAAACATCAAACTGGACAATATCATCTGTAGATGAAATCACGGTTAAACAAACACCTTGAACACTAATGCTTTCTCCTTGCTGCAAAGGTTCACCCCAGAGATCATGAATCTCGACCTCTATATGCCCTGAATCTCTACCACATTTTATATGTTTGATTTTTCCTGCTTTTTGTATGATACCAGTAAACATAATTTTAAAAAAAAGTGCCGTACACCTTATGGAAATATCATAGAGTGTGTTTTGAGAAGAGACAACAGGTTCCTTAAATAATTACCAATTTTTATATGCCATTCGATCGCTATCAAAGAAATATCAACTATATGCGTATATCTTTAACAGATATGTGCAATCTTCGATGCATTTATTGCATGCCTGAAGATATGACGTTTCGACCCAAGAAAGAACTCCTCCAAGATGAAGAGATCAATCGTTTAGTTATATTGTTTGCCGAATTAGGATTTGAAAAATTCCGGTTAACAGGCGGTGAACCCACGATCCGAGAGAATATTGTAGATATCGTTGGCCATATAGCTAAAACTCCAAATGTTCAGGAAGTAGCAATGACAACCAATGCGATTTTACTAAGACTTCTCGCTAAACCATTAACAGAGGCTGGACTGAAGCGCATTAATATTAGTATCGATACGTTGGACCCCAAAAAGTTTAAACAAATCACACGGTGGGGAAATATAGATGATGTGTGGGGAGGAATTGATGCGGCCGAAGAAACCGGTTTAAAGATTAAATTAAACTGTGTAGTGGTTAGAGGGTTTAATGATCAGGAAGATGTCATCGAACTCGCGCGTCTAACACAAAATAAATCGTGGCAAGTCCGATATATTGAAGTCATGCCTTTTGGAAGTGTAGCTGATTTTCAAAAAACACATATTGTACCCGAAAAAGAACTTCGAGAAACCATTGGCAACGCATTAGGCCCTCTCACTCTACTGAATAACGGTAAACTAGAAGGCGAAGCTCGTATTTATCAACTCGATGGAGCGCAGGGAAAACTGGGCTTTATCAGCTCGGTAACGAATCCATTTTGTGCCGGTTGTAATCGAGCACGGCTAACCGCTGATGGGAAACTTCGTCTCTGCCTTTTACGAGACAAAGAATTAGATCTAATCCCCTTTCTACGAGAAGGCGCTAGCGATGAAGAAATAAAATTACATATCAAAAACAGTATTTGGTACAAGCCGTGGGGACATGGATTGGCGCATGAAGTATATCCTCATAAACGTGTCATGTCCGAAATTGGAGGATAATTGATTGTAGATTTAAGATTTCGGACTGCGGATTGGAAATTGAGGATTTAAAGAAATGATAACGGTCAAAGAAGCTGAATGTTTAATCACAAGTAACACACCTGTTTTTCCTGCTGAGTCCATACACGTACAGGCAGCCATTGGGCAAATTTTGAGTGAAGATATAAAAGCGGACCGAGATTTGCCTCCTTTTCACCGAGTCACCATGGATGGCATGGCTATCCATCTACCATCTTGGAAAAATGGACAGATTGATTTTCAAATTGAGAGTACGGCACAGGCGGGTCATCCCCAACTCACACTCATCGATCAAAAAAAATGTATTCAAGTTATGACGGGCGCCATTCTTCCTGAAAGAACAAATGGTGTTATTCCCTATGAAGAATTGAACATTGAAAATACCGTTGCGACAATAAAGGAACGTTTCACGCTTGAATCCATGAACTATGTGCATCAAAAAGGCTCTGATAAAAAACAGGGGGGAATCTTAATTGAAAGAGGAACCCGTTTGTTATCTCCGCATATAGCTATTCTTACTTCGGTTGGGAAAGCCGATATTTTAGTGGGTCGCCAACCGTCGGTTGCTATTGTATCTAACGGAGACGAAATTGTTGATCTGGGTCAACCTCTAGAACAGTTTCAAATTCATCCCTCCAATGCGTATGCATTACAGGCGACATTACAAAACAGCGGCTATAAAAAAGTTGAGATCTTTCACTATAAAGATAACGAAGATGAAATTGAACGAGGACTTACCACATTGCTAGAAAAATTTGAAATACTCATACTAAGCGGGGGTGTTTCCATGGGACAATATGATTTGATTCCTAAAGTTTTGCACAAACTAGATGTTAGACAAGTGTTTCATAAAGTACGTCAGCGTCCAGGTAAACCTCTCTGGTTTGGAATAAGCAAAAATAAAAAACCGGTTTTTGGGCTTCCTGGGAATCCTGTAGCCGCTCTCATTTGTTTTCATCGATTTGTCATCCCACAACTAGATCGGTCTATGGGAGCTAAAGACAAAATGTCTCGTTATATCGAACTAGGAGAGGCCATCACTTTCAAACCCGCTCTAACATACTTTCGACCTGTAAAAATGAAAGGCCTTTCTTCTGGGATATCGATCGCAGAACCTGTTAAGTATAATGGATCTGGCGATTACGCCGCTCTTGGTGATAGTGATGGATATATAGAACTACCTGAAGAACAAAACGATTTTCCCTGTGGAATGAGAGTAGAATTTTATGAATGGAGAGCTTAATGACTTTATCACATATTGATACAGAAAACAGTCCAACCATGGTCAATGTCGGCGGGAAAAAAGTCACACACCGTATAGCACGGGCTCAGGCGATTATTGATCTTCCCAAAGAAATTTTAGACACCATAGAAGGAAATGAACTTCAGAGCCTCAAAGGTCCGGTCTTTCAAACAGCTATTATTGCAGGAACCATGGCTGCAAAAAAAACGGCTGAATGGATCCCCTTCTGTCACCCTATTGGTCTTGATCACTGTAAAATTGACATTTCAATCAACGAGAAACAAAAAATAATTGTTCGCTGTTCCTGTGAAGTCGAACATAAGACAGGTGTGGAAATGGAAGCGTTAACCGGGGCGACCGTAGCAGCCCTTACCATCTATGATATGTGTAAAGGTCTATCTCACGATATAATTATTGAGCGAATAGAACTATTAGAGAAAGGAGGAGGGAAAAGTGATTATCAAAAACCGTGACCCTAACCCTCTCCCCCTGGGAGAGGATAAGAGGTCAGGGAAAAATAAGATATGACTCATAAACATCACACGCACTATACACACCACCACCGTCGTCCTTTTCTGTATAACCCTTACGAAATAGCGCTACTCGGATACTCCGGCTCAGGAAAGACAACCTTAGCAACACACCTCATTAAAAAATGGACACCGGAACGACACGTCGCTTATATCAAACATGCAAGACATTCCTTTGAAATGGATCAGCTAGGAAAAGATACCTTTCAGGCACGTGATAGCGGCGCATCGATGATTTATGTCGAGGATCCAACACATCGTGCTATCATAAAAAAAAGCTCTACCGAATCTCCCCTAGCCTATCCTGAACTTTTAGAAGCAGATATTGTCTTTGTCGAAAGTTATAAAAATCTCGACATGCCAAAGATCATTTTGATTGATCAAGAAGAGAAGATCATTAAAGACCTTGAAGAAGAAAAATACGACCGCGTTCTTTTATGTGCAGGCCCGAAACCCCGTTGCCCAACACTAAGCAGTCGCTTTCGTTACTTTCAGCGTGACGATATCGAAGAAATCGTACAGGCGATAGGAAATCAATTGGATCGCATGGTAAAACTGTTCCCCGTATATGGGCTTATACTCACTGGCGGGAAAAGTGTACGAATGGGCCGTGACAAAGCTACACTAAAAATTGGGGGTGCGATGCAATCAGAAAGATGCTTTAAACTACTTGAACAACATTGTGATAGTGTCTTCATCTCAAACCGAACCGATCAAGCCCACGCCATAGGCCATGAAGGATTTCCCCAAATCCATGATACTTTTATCGATCTTGGACCAACGGGCGGTATTCTTTCAGCGCTAAAAAGAGAACCCCGGGCAACCTGGTTTGTTGCGGCATGTGATCTTCCTTACCTGGACGATGAGACCCTTTCAAAACTCCTTCAAAAAAGAAACCCCTTTAAAATGGCTACAGCCTATGTAAGTGAAAGACATAAAGGCCTCCCTGAACCACTCTGCACCCTATATGAACCTAAAAGTATATATCGGATCATGAACTTTGTAGCCGATAACATATATTGTCCGCGAAAAATGTTAATAAACTCTAGGATTGAACTCGTACCTCTTGCGGACCAAAAGGCATTGGACAATATGAACGCACCTGAGGACTATAAGGTCATGAGAGGATGAAACATACAAAAAAAATTAAGATCTATTACTATACAAGCTTGCGTGAACAAAGAGGATGTGATTCGGAGACATGGAAGACAAAAACCGAAACACTCAAAGAACTGTACGTCGAGCTTAACCAAAAGCATCACTTTGGTCGAGTGTCCATTGAACATCTAAAAGTAGCTCTTAATAACGAAATGAACTCATGGGAGAACACCTTTGAAAATAATGATACGGTTACATTTATTCCTCCTGTGTCAGGAGGATAACATTTTTTTAGACGGGATTGCAGGATCTACGAGATCTTCTATCCTCTCCATCCTTGCCCGCCCCGGGCCAAGGGTCTCGGGGGAATCTTGTCTAAAATTCTTTCTTCGGCTACTACTAAAAATTAGAAGACGATGACATGCTCAAATTAACCCATACGAAAATTGATAGCATTGAGCTTAAACGGTCATTAGCAAATCCGAGCGCAGGGGCACTTGTTACGTTCGAAGGATGGGTGCGAGACGTTAATAAAAACAGAAAAGTGATTCGCCTTGAATATGAAGCTGCAGAAGAACTCGCACAGAATGAATTTAAAAAAATTGAGCAAGAAGTCTATCAACGCTATGAAATACTTTGTCTTGAATGTGTTCATAGAGTGGGAACATTAGCCGTTGGAGACTTGGCCGTATGGGTCAGTGTCATTTCCGCCCATCGAAAGGATTCTTTTTCGGCTTGTGAATATATAATTGATGAGCTTAAACAACGGGTTCCAATTTGGAAAAAAGAGCATTATCTCGAATGGGATTCAGGCTGGATCAACCATCCATGATTGAGGTTCAGGGTCTGTAAATCAGCTGATGTTTTAAGCATTGCCGCCTAAAGGCGGTGCTCCATACTACCTTTTCGGAGAATCATACAAGTAGTATGGAGCAAAAGCTAACCCCACCTACTTATCAGTTCCCAAAGTAGGAGGAACGTAACGTTCAAAATTCTTATACAGATAAAGTATGATCTTCGCCAAGTATCGTTCAAGTGTTAGGCTAAAATATCTTTCAAAAATTTCCCGGTATGTGATCCTGAACACATGGCCACTTGTTCAGGCGTTCCCTTGGCAATCACCTTCCCTCCCCCTTCACCCCCTTCCGGGCCTAAATCGATAATATAATCGGCTGTTTTGATGACATCGAGATTATGTTCAATAATAACAAGGGTATTACCCGCCTCTCGTAACTGAATTAAGACATCCAAAAGTTTATGGATATCCGCAAAATGTAGCCCCGTAGTAGCTTCATCCAGGATATATAGAGTCTGTCCGGTACCTTTTTTACTTAACTCAGAAGAAAGCTTAACACGTTGAGCTTCGCCTCCAGAGAGGGTCGTAGCTGACTGCCCTAACTGTAAATACCCTAATCCGACATCCGACAAGGTAGAAAACTTACGCTTAATCGCAGGAATATCTTGGAAGAAGTTGAGGGCCTCATCAATGGTCATCGCCAAAACATCCGCAATGCTTTTTCCGTGGTGATGGACTTCCAACGTCTCCCGGTTATACCGTTGGCCCCGACACTGTTCACAGGTCACATATACATTCGGCAGAAAAAGCATTTCTATTCGTAAAAGTCCATCGCCCTTACATCGTTCGCAACGGCCTCCTTTTACATTGAAACTATAACGGCCAGGACGATATCCACGTACTTTAGATGCGGGCAATTGTGCATACAAATCTCGGATTAATGAAAAAGCGCCTGTGTAAGTTGCTGGATTGCTCCGCGGTGTTCGACCAATCGGTGATTGATCAATGACAATGACTTTATCGAGTGTATCCATTCCTTGAATGGATTTATGTTTTCCAGGCAAGTCCTTGGCATTATGAAAATAGCGAAATAATGCTCGACGTAATATATCGTCTATTAACGTACTTTTACCACTCCCAGATACACCGGTGACACAAACAAATAATCCTAAAGGAATTTTGACATGTATATTTTTAAGATTATTCTCTCGGGCCCCTATAATTTCCAAATACCCTTTTTGGGGGTTTATTCTTTTAGAAGGTATTTCAATCTGAAGCGCTCGATTCATATATTGTGCCGTAATGGACTTCCTGTTTTTTTTCAGCTTGTTTGTCGGACCAGAAAAAATAACATGTCCCCCCTGATGCCCAGCTCCAGGCCCCAAATCCACCACGTAATCAGCTGATTGTATCGTTTGCTCGTCATGTTCTACAACGACCACCGTATTCCCAAGATCACGCAACCCTTTTAAGGTATCAATCAAGCGTTCGTTATCTCGTTGATGCAATCCAATACTAGGTTCGTCTAGGACATACAAAACCCCTACTAACCCAGCCCCAATTTGTGTTGCTAACCGAATACGTTGAGCTTCACCTCCCGAAAGCGTCCCGCTTTCGCGATCTAATGTTAAATAATCGAGTCCAACATCAATCATGAATCCAAGTCGTTGCTTGATTTCTTTAACGACTTCATGAGCAATATGTTTTTCGTGTGTCGACAGATTCATGTTGTTGAAATATTCCATCGCTTGATGAATGGACATCTGGGTTATATCAACGATGGATTTATTCGCTACCAAGCATGCAACAGTTTCAGGACGTAATCTTGCCCCGTTACATGTTTTACAATGTTGCCGGCTCATATATTGACGTAAACGTTGACGTGTATAATCACTATCCGTCTCCTCATACCGTCGTTCTAGACCAGGAATAACCCCTTCAAAAGGTTTTTCATACGTATGGGACTTTCCTCCTCGCCACAGGGCAAACTTTATCGTTTCGTCTTTTGATCCATAGAGGAGTATTCTTTTAAAAGAATCGGGAAGTCTACAGTAAGGTATCTCCATATCTATCTCATAATGTTTGGCAACAGATCGGAGGAGCTTTTTATAGTATATAATCATGCGACGACCCCCGCGGCGCCACACATGTATAGCCCCATCTTCAAGTGATAAATCCTGGTTTTGAATAATCTTCTCTTTATCAAAAACCTGCATCATCCCTAGGCCATGACAGGTTAGGCACGCTCCATAGGGATTGTTAAAAGAGAAATGGCGAGGCATTAAAGTATCAAAACTAATACCACAAGGGATACATGCATTTTTTTCAGAAAAGAGTCGTTCTTCCCACTTATCTTGTCCTTGATCGATTAAAACAGATAACGTACCTTCTCCTTCACGCAGAGCGATCTCTACTGAATCGGTTAAACGGGTTCGAATCTTCGGTGTAATGACCAATCGATCAACCACCATATCAATAGAATGTTTACGCCTTTTGTCTAAGGTCGGTATTTCTTCAAGATCACAAATTTGTCCATCGACTCGTACACGTACAAACCCTTGTTTGCGAATATGTTTAAAGACGTCTTCATATTGACCTTTTCGTCCCTGAACAACAGACGCTAAAAGTATAATTTTCGTTGAAGGAGATAAGCCGACTAATTGTTCAACAATCTCTTCAGCGCTTTGCGACGTAATAGAGCGTCCACATTTATAGCAGTGAGGGGTTCCTATATGCGCAAAAAGAAGCCGCAAATAGTCATGAATCTCAGTCGTTGTTGCAACAATCGATCGAGGATTAGCGCCTGCGGTTCGTTGCTCAATGGAAATCGAAGGGGACAGCCCCTCAATATGTTCAACATCAGGTTTTTGCATTTGATCTAAAAATTGACGCGCATAGGCCGAAAGGCTTTCTACATACTTTCGTTGACCTTCCGCATACAATGTGTCAAACGCCAATGAAGATTTTCCGGAACCACTAAGACCTGTAATAACGGTAAGACCATTACGAGGAATACGAACATCGACGTTTTTGAGGTTATGTTCCCGTGCGCCTGTTATAGTAATCCACTGACTATTTTTTTGATGTATGGACATGGCTCCTTATTATATCAAATTCTAAACCCAATGGTATTTATATCATTAGCCTGAATCCGTCAGATAAAATCTGACGATTTTTCATTACCTGTTGGGCTAAAGCGGGGAGCATACCCGTACTCAAACAAACAACCCCACCCCAACAGGTGTGTATATGAAACAATATAAAATAAAGACTGGCAAGGGCGAACTCAACAGCACAAGCGGAAATCATCTTTGCGGCCTGCTGCTTGAGGATCATGCTCAACGGATTCTTCCCTCCAATTTTCAACCACGCCGCTCCGATGCGATCTCTGATCGGGAGATCCTCCTTACCCAGATCGGCTTACTTTGCAACAGTCGAACCGATTTCAATGATATCGACCTGTACCGGGGTGATGAGATTTTTATGAATGCCTTTGGACTTAAAAAGGGGAGTTAAAAAGGTAGCCTCTGAGCCGGTGTTCCGACGTCGTTTCGACGACCTGCCCCCAGCCAGAACCCATGTGGGGCTACGCAAACTCAACACCGAACTTCTTTCCTCGGGCCCCTTTGGCTAGGTAGATGTCGAAGGGATTGATCTTGTTCCCGTCGATATCGATGTGAGCCCTTTGGATCACTCAGGCTCTTCGAAAGAAGGCGTTTCCTACACCTATACCGGCAAACAACATTGCCAGTCGGGAACGACCGCGTTTATTGCCCGCAGCGTTGAAACGCTCCAAACCCTGGGCCTGGGTGGAAAATGTTTGCTTCGGCTTGATAGTGGCAACGCTGCGGCCGATAACTTCGACGCTTTTGGGGATCATTATTTTATCGTAAAGCGAAATCCTCGCCGCGAATGTCCTGAACAAACGCTGGCCCTTGTACGCCGAGTTGGAGACAAACAAGACAGTCGTGAAGGCAAGAACGTTTACACAGGCTTTTTCGATCATTTCCATCCCGGTGGTGACCAAAACCGCCCTTGTGTCCCGGTGGCCTTTGAAGTGATTGAACGCACCATCGATATCGATGGTCAGAAACTTCTGGTTCCTAAACTTGAGGTGAGCACCTGGTGGACGAACCTCTCTTGTCGTGCCAAGACGGTGCTAGATCTCTATCATAGACATGGCCCCAGCGAGCAGTACCACAGTGAACTCAAAAGCGATCTTGATGTTGAGCGATTGCCTTCGGGGAGACTCTGTGCCAATAAGATTATTCTGTTATGCGCCATGGTGGCCTTCAACCTATTGCGCGGTCTTGGCCAAGAGGTCATCAAACGGGCTGGGCTTGCCCCGCAGAAAATCAACATCCCGCGCTGGCGAATCAAAACGGTTCTCAAAAATATCATTTATTGCGCGGTTCGATTGGTCCGCCACGCCGGACGAATTGAACTTCACTTTGGCAAGCGTTGTCGCTGGTTTGAAGTGATACAAGATATTGCCCATTCCTTCGCATAGCCCTCCGTGCACCTTTAACAATACTCTAAGGCGACTGCCCAAGGAGGCCTACGCCCCAAAATGGCCAAATCAGAGTGAATCTGACCTGTACGCTCAAAAAATTCATCAGGATGATGCTTGCCGGTCCCAATTCGCCCAAAAGCGAGCATCTCAAGGAAAAAGTTTTCAACTTTTGAGCCCCAAAACGCCTTCCGAAGCGATAGCTGACGGATTCAGGATTAGAAATGATTTTCTTTGAGATCAAAAATATATAAAAAACCTTCCTCCCTCTTTAAAAAAGAGGAAGGAAGGAATCGCATTAATCAGCCTATAAAAAATGCCTTAAACTAATTCAGCATCTTGGCGAGCCAACTCAGCTAAACCTTTTGAGACAAACATACCGCAGCCACTCATAAAATCGACCAAATCAGTTGGACGAATGAGGTTTTTACCCCCTGGAGTTTTATAGGTCGATACTTTCCCTTGACGAACCCAGAGATAAAATGCAGTACGTGTTGCACCACAAAATTTAGCGGCCTCCGGAATCGACAGGAATGTAGGCTTTTGTAAATCTAAACTCATAATCTATTCTCCTTTCTGGATTATTTATTCAACCGTTACATTATTCGGTCCTGTTTTATTACAATAACCTAATAGCACCTTGATTACTTTCTATAAATAATTTTTTCAAAAGATTGAGAATTGTAATATTAAATGCCCAAAAGAAGATATTGTAAAACAGGAGTGTTCCATGCCGAAATCTTCTAGATTTGAAAACTCGACAGAAGACAAAAAAAGGAGAAAGACATGGAACAAATCAAGAGTAGTATTCATCCCCGAAAAGGCAAGCATTTGACACAGAAAGAACGGATCATGATTGAAACAATGCTCAAAAACCCAGGACGTCCTTTGGAGATAGCTACTAGCTATCTGGGAAGGCATCGTCGAACCATAGAGCGCGAAATCAAACGTGGGGAGGTAGAGCATTTCGATACAGAGCCGCGAAAGAAGAAAGCATACAGCAGTGATCGAGCCCAGGAACTTCATGATCTAAATGCGACGGCCAAGGGACCTGAGCTTAAGCTTGGAAAGCATCATGAAACGGCCGTGTTTATCAGCGAGCACATTCTTGTTCACAAACGCTCACCCAATGTGGTTGCTCCTTTGCTTAAACAAGAGCAGAGACCTGCAGCGGTGAGTACAAAAACGCTGTATACCTATATTGACCAAGGTCTCATCCCGGGGGTAAGCAACGAGTCCCTATGGGAAAAACGAAAACGGATAAAACGAAAAAGACGTGCTATTAAGCGGGTTAAAAAGCAACATGCCCGAAGGACCAGTATCGAAAAACGACCTAAGACCGTAGAAAAACGCGAGGAATTTGGGCACTGGGAATTGGATTTGATCGTCGGCGGAAAAGGAACTTCAAAACCGGTTTTAATGACGTTAGTAGAAAGAAAGACCCGAATGCTAAGGGTGAGAAAACTTTCGGATAAAACACAGGCATCGGTTCTGCAGGCCCTCAAAGCGATCGAAAGATCGATGGGAGTTGGCCCATTCAGATCGATGTTCAAGTCGATTACAGCCGATAACGGGAGCGAGTTTCTCGACGTGGAGCAGATGGAGCGTTCCGGATTTAGCAAAAAGAGACGTGTTAAACTCTATTATGCTCACCCGTATTCTTCCTGGGAACGAGGCTCCAACGAAAATGCCAACCGTATGGTTCGTCGTTTCGTCGCCAAAGGAGACAACATCGGAAAATATACCATCGACCGTATTGGTGAGATTGAAAAGTGGATTAACAACTATCCTCGCAAGATCCTAGAATACAAACCCGCACAGGAGTGTTTCGATTTGGAGATCGCCGCATGAACAGAAGCTCTCAGGTCCATTTTTTGCGGCATTTAATTTTACAATCCACCTTCAGCCGATCAGTATGCATTTGCCGTTACGGTCTATTACCTGTTGGTTGGGCGATGTCCTTTTGAAAATGTCTCCATTCCCGCTTTGCGTGAGGCCGTGTTAAATGAAAAACCGGTGCGGCCAGAAAAAATCTCACCTAGAACCTGGAAGGTCTTAGAGCGCTTCACGATTGAGGTATCGCGATGTAGCACGAAGAAAACCAGCCGATTACCTCGTCGGGAGAAACCTCTTCGGACGCTTGTGTGAGCGCTTCAGATAGTTCCTGCTGACTGCGGGCTGTAAGGCTGCCCAACCGATTCTTTATCTTGCCCCACATTTTTTCAATGGGGTTGGAATCGGGGCTGTAGGGTGGAAGGAATCTTACATGGGCCCCACATGACTCAATGAGTTCAATGACCTTGGGATTGTGATGGACGCGAAGATTGTCCATGATGACGATGTCTTCAGGTGAAAGAGTCGGGAGAAAAACCCGGCGAATATATTCTCCAAAAACAGCCGTGTCTGTCGCCCCTTCCCCCTCCATGGCCGCTGTTGTTCCGTCCAGGCGGACCGAAGAAATCAAGGTGGTGGTACACCAATGTCCATGAAGCGTTTTGGCAAAAAGCCTGTCCCCGCCCAACGCCCGGCCCCGCAGACGAGTCATATTCGTTTTCGCCCCGGATTCATCAATAAAGACAAGGCGACTTGGATCAAGTTTGGCCACCTCTTGGATCCACTGCCTTCTCAAGAGATTTACATCCGCCCGGTCTTGCTCGCTGGCGTGAAGCGTTTCTTTTATACCGGCAGCCCAACCGATTCAACGCCCGCTGTACGGCCATGATCGACCCCTTCACGCCGCTCATGTTCTTGAGTCCTTCAAGCGTTGCATCGGGATGTTTGCCCACCAGTTGGGCCAACGCCTTGAGCTGCTTTCCGCTGCAGAGGGCCTGACGATGCCCACGCGGTCGAGGAGCGGTCTGTCCGGTTTCGTTGAAACGAGAGAGCCCACGCTGAAACGTTCTAAGATCTACACGATAAGAAGATGCGATATCGGCCTGGGAACCTTTGCCCATTTTGTAGGCATCTATAAATGCTCTAAACAAGGCTCTTTCTAAGTTTCCGCAAGAACGATATACATCTTGTGATGCATTTTTTCAGGCGCTCGCGCAAAGCACAAAGAGGTATACAAGACGTCGTGCAAGAGGAACCACATGGGTTGTTCTTTTTTTCGTAATCATGGGTATAGGATTTTTATTTTTACGAGTCCCTTCAGACATCCTCCCCAAAAAACCAGAGCCTGCTCCCATCCTTCATGTTCCCAAGGAAAAAACAGTCTCCGTCTCTGACAAAAAAGAAGACCCGGCCCTTCAGGAAGCGCTAACCACCAAAAAAAATCCAACGAAGAAAAGAAAAAAGGTATAACATCAGTGGCCTCTCAATATGTGCCTGAGCTATGGGAAATGGCTATGGCTCGACTTGCGGGTGCGGATGCTGCATTCGAGGCAGGATCTTTTGCAACAGCCCGTGACCAATATAATCAAGCACAATCCTTGTTTAAAAAAGCTCAGACCCATGCTCAGGAAGAAAGGGTGCGACAGGCTGAAGAAGAAAAAAACCGCCAAGAAAAAGCCGCCCGATTACAACAGCTTCATCAAAAGGAAGCTCAAGCCCTTATGGATTCTATTGCTGGATCGCTAAAAGCCCATAAAAATTTGAAACAGCTTATGCCTGACATGTGGTCCCGAATTTATACTGATTTTAACACAGGAAGCAATTTGTTTCATCAAGGAGGTTTTTCCCTCGCCCAAACTTATTTTAAGCAAGCGATTGAACGACTTGAGACCAGTACCATTCTAGCCAATTATCTCGGGATACAAGCCCGTTCAACGGGTCAAAACACCAACCAGACCCTTGTTCCTGCACAAGTTACATTTGAAGTCCAACCGCCTACAGACTATACAGGGAAGGTTGAGATGGAACTTTTTCATAATGGACAATCGTTAGGGGTCCATTCTTTTCCTTATACACCAAAAAGATTATTACCCGGAAGACATAGTTTTGAATTAACCAGACACGTAATGCTAGAATCTAAAGAACTGATCCTTCTTGATTTGACGGAAGGGCAGATGGTCAATCAGCAAGTACCACTTACCTATAAACCTTCATTGATCTATTTTGACGTAACGCCAAAACATGCCGCGATTCGTGTAAAACAAGGAAACCTTTCAGCCGTACCCGTAGAAGGAGAAATGCGGGAAGTCTCTCCGGATAAAGACTATACTTTTTGGGTGACGGCTCAAGGATACCAGTCCCACAAAGAAACTCGTTCAGTAGAAAAAGGGGCATCGGAGACCTTAACCGTTCGGCTTAAAGAACGCCCAAAAGTATCGATCCGACCTTAGCCCGCTTCAGAAGAAAAGACCATTGAATCCCTGGAGCAGCTCTTGGCCGCAACCAAAATCCGAAACAAATTCGAATATTTAGATGTCTAAACATGGGACGTGTAATGGTTATCCATCAGGATATAGGTAACGATCTCAAGCCCAGAAAATCCAGCTGATCTGAAACGGAGGGAGCTTCATCAGGCAGGGTTTTTCTTTTCTTGACGTCTTACATTACCCACCTTTGGCAGGATAAATACGTGACACCGTTTCATCAGTTTGATGAGGAGCGCCATAATGCTTATTCAATACGTACAGATCGATCTTCCCGTCCCCATTAAAATCAGCGGCCACGGAAGCTGAGCTAATACGACCTATCCGAAGTTCATCGTCTTTCAAGGCGGTTCTGGGTCGACATTTATCCCCGATGATCAGCTCTTCCTTCGTATATTCTTTATTCTCCTCAACTAAAAGATTCTGAATGCTTTTGAAGATAGGATTTCCTGCTTCACCCGTACCCTGATTTAAGAAAAGCGTATTAGGAACCGCGGGATAGTTCTTTTGAGGAAGAAGGACCCCCTCCGGTGTGGAAAACCTTGGTCGTGGGTCTTTCGCTCCGTCAGCCTTTATCTTGCAGTGCTGCAATCACTATGTCCTGGATCCGTCAGTTAAACGTAGGATTTCTGTGCGAATGCTTTGGAGGCAAAAGGTTGCAAAAAAACGCAGGCGCACCCGCTGGGTGCGTCGAGGCTTTTTTGTAATTCCTTTTGGCACAAATGGTTCGTGCAGAAAACCGCGTTTAACTGACGGATCCAGGTATGTATATAAACTACAAAGAAAATACAGATACATTAAAAGATAAGATGGTAAGGAAAAAATGAGTGACATCAAAAAAGCAATCGATGCAAAGATAGATGAATTTAAGAACTTCGAAGCGCTAAAAACCCCCTTATTTCATACGATGGGTCAACTTCCTCAACCAGAAATGAAAAAAAGACTCGCAGATTTTTTTAAAGAGGTACAAACAATAAACCCTATTTCATTGATCTTGGTCCGATGTGCGATATTGTATAGATAATACTCCGTCCTTTAAAAGGGAGAGCATATGAAAGAAAATAGATTAAATTCGGAGACCTTTGATAGAAAAGATTTGGAAATGCCTATACCTGTTCACCCATCAAAGACCACGCGGCCATTACCAGAGGGACATAGTGTTTGGTGTTATGGGGGGGCCGAATATACAGTAGAGCATGTAAAGCAATACAATCAGAAGGCTTCAGAAAATCAGAAAATCAGATACCTTTTCCCCTATGCGGGGTCTATTACTTTTACACGAGACGGTGGGTATGAGTTTGCTTGGGAACCAAAAACAGCATTAGCCCATAGCGATCATTTGGCTAAAAGCGACTTGGGCGAGGAAGTCAGAGTGATACCTATGATCGATGGGTTAAGCGCTTATTCTGATCAATTGACTTCACAAGATTGGGATCGATTAGCTTCAGAGATTGGATCCTATATACATCCGGAAAAAAAGTTTTATGGGGTCCAATTTGACATAGAGCCTCACGACGATGTTATTTGCAACCTCTTTTCTATGTTGAGAAATTATACCGACAAACCGATTACAGCAGCTGTGGCGCATCCAAATCGAGAGACCTTCCTTTATACGGACGTGGTCGTTTATATGGGGTATGATTGGGCCGAAGACCTTAGAAGCTTTCGAGAGAGAGCGTTAAAAGATATTCCTCTGTTTCTGCAGCATGCGGATGAGACAAACGGAAAAGCACTTGTGGGGGTTCCTGCGATAGCCACGCATCGAGAATACGAATCGATTTCCGCTGATCCAAACAGTCCTCGTGATAAGACAGGGTTTACCATGGATCAATTTGTTGAGGCTGCAATGGATGGTATTAAAAGAGGCGCCGCTAGGAACAAAGATGGTTATCTGGGGATATCCATTTGGGCCTTGCATGAACAAGATGGGTTACATACCGACCGAGATGTTAGCTGGTATTATCCAACAGAGATTTCGGATAAAATTTGGGAAAAGTTTCGTGAACCTATTGGAGACGTTTAGGTACTGGTTATTAGGCTTTTTTCAAGAGGCTCATCGTTATAGCATTGATGGCAAGCTGATCGACGTAGACCCTAGCAAGGAATAGGGTCCAGCCCTATTGATGTTCACATCAACCAATTTCCCAAGCAAGTCTCGATTATCTTCAAAATACGTGAGTTTGTTTTGCAGAGTCCTTCCTCGCCAGCGCCCTTTTCGATCATCTCTTCCTTCAACAAGTACTTCAACGGTTTTATGAAGTAAGCGACTGTTCTTTTCCGTCTGAATAATCGTGTCTAATTCATCGATCTTTTTTCGGCGACGTTCTTTTTCCACCGGTGTTACGTCATCTTCCATTTTTCGTGTGGCGATGGTTTGGGGCCGTTCTGAATACTTCGCCAAATGAACTTTATCTAATCGAAGATCTTTGAGTAGACTATAGGTATCCATAAATTGTTCGTCTGTTTCTCCGGGGAATCCAACAATAATGTCGGTATGAACCATGGCGTCTGGCATTCGGCTCCGAACTCGGTCTACAAGGGTTCGATAAGCAGCGTTTGTGTAGCCTCGACGCATGTTTGCAAGTACTTCATCATTACCCGCTTGAACGGGTATCTCTAACTGTGGACATACTTTGTCAATATCTTTTACAGCATCAATGAGTTTATCGGTCATCCAGTTAGGATGACTGGTCAAAAAACGGATCCGGAAAAGACCGTTAATATTGGCTACGTCATATAATAGATCGGCAAGATCATAGTCTTCATTCAAGTCGGTGCCATAACGATCCACGATTTGACCAAGCAGCATGACCTCTCGTATGCCTTGATCAACCAACGTTGTAACTTCATGTACAATTTCTTGTTTAGGCCGACTTCTTTCAATACCACGGCGGTAGGGTATAATGCAAAATGTACATGCGTGTGAACATCCCAGAACAATGGGGACATGAGCGGTAACAGCGCTTTTACGTTGGAGCGCTGGAAGAACGAACTCTTCATCTTGGATCGCATTCCGAATCGCTTTTTCCCGTGTATCCCGTAATTTGTTATGATCATAAAGGCCCTGGTCTCCCAAATAATCTAACAAAGGTTCTGTTTCTGAAGGCGGCATGAATACGTCGACAAAAGGAAATCGTTGTTTCAAGCGAGGCGCTTCTTTGATACCTACCATACACCCCATCAGAGCAATAGTCGTGTTGGGTTTTTTCTTTTTCATTGATTTGAGCGTGTGCAACTTTCCCACGGCTTTATCCTCTGCTTGTTGACGAATGACGCAGGTGTTTAATACAACGAGGTCCGCGTCTGTTGATGAATCGGCTTCATGGTATCCCAACGCTTCTAACTGAGAAGACAGATGACGTGAGTCAGCTTCATTCATCTGACATCCTATCGTCCACATATGATATGTTAGAGACATGATTTGATAAAAATATGAATATTGAATTAACCATTCTAATCTTAGAACGGCTCGTGAAAACCTTAACCACCAGTTATCTGATCTATATTAAAGGATAACTTCTCAATAACCAATAACAAATAACTGGGCGCATCTTGATCGCACTATCAAAAAGTGATCAACAAGGCGAAGATAAAGTAAGGCAGTTGGGATTGATACACGTCCCCGTCCGATGGACGGGGCTGGTATGATTCCGCCCTACAGGCGGAGATCGAAGATCGTATCTGGGAAATTATACCGATACGAAAAAATATGGGTGAAGAAGAGGAGAAAACCCTTAATAAACAGTACTTTTTTATGTTTCGTGGCAATAATCGACCCACAGACTTTTTCAAAGAAGCTCAACCACCGAAGGTTTTTGATGAGGGATTACAATAACTTCTTCGTTTTTGGCGGTTTGAATACATTGTCGTGTTTCCTTTTGCAGGTTGCGGGTGCTAATGGTCTGTCCTGAAACTTACCTATTGGCGGGGAGTTCAACAAGTTGATATCCCAATTCTTTTGCCGTCTTCGCCATAGAAAAAAACCGTCTGGCCTTAAAACGTTCTTGGTAGACTTTTTCCCCCTCGTCTACATAATCTTGTCCGTAACGCAGCATTCGATAAATGAGTATGGCCAGTTTACGTGCAAGAGCAAATACGGCCACGGCTCCACTCCTACGCCGAGCTACCCGACGATATTCAGCCCCCAAAGAGGAGTGTGATCGACTCAAAGAAACCGCCGCCATTCGCAAGATTCCAGCCACCCGATTTGAACCCGTACCACGAGGGGGCTTTTTCTTGAGAGCTTTTCCTCCAGAAATCCCCATCTTTGGACAAAGCCTCAACCAACTCACAAAATGTTTTTTCGAAGAAAAATCACTCAGATTAAATCCCACCTCGGTAAGTATGACTTGCGAAACTCCAGCGCTTATCCCGTCAATACGCGTTAAATCTACTCCGGAAAATTGCCACAATATTTTTTGGTCTTCCTGCTCTCCTCGGTTACGTATCGCTTTTCGTTTAGCGGCTTTAGGATGCTCAGGGGCCTCTTTATTTTTCCGTTCTTGCGGAGTCATCGCTAACAACTCCTTGTGCAGTTCTTGCTCGTAATCGGTAATCTGTGCTTGGAGTTGGTCATAGAGCTTTAGGGCCATTTTAAGGTTAAACAAATGCTCTGATTTCCATGTACCGGTGAGGTGCTCAGCTATTTCTTCTTCGTTTTTTCCGCAACGAGAATCTCGCAAACGCGCAAGGACTTTGGGGTCACGTTGACCTTCAACAATCCCATGTACAATCGCTAAGCCTGTTTTTCCGGTAATATCTGTTAGGGCTCGATGAACTTGGACATTCACTTGATCCAAAGCCTTTTGCATCCAGTTGACGGTTTTGGAACGTTCCTCAGCCAGATTGGCACATTGGCGAGTCAATGCGCGGCATCTACAAATGCCTTCACTCGGTCGAAAGGATCCATGTAATAGGCCACAGCTGTGTAGAAGCTGAATCCATTGACAGTCCTGTACATCGGTTTTACGACCCGGGACATGGCACAGTTCTCTGGCGTTGACCAAGATGGGCTCTATTCCAGAAGCCTCCAGCAGTTCGTACAAAGGGATCCAGTAAATCCCTGTACTTTCCATGGCCACCGACTTTACTCCTTGCTCTTGGAGCCAAGCGATCAGTCCGATTAATTGGGGGTGTAGTGGATTGAAAAACACGCACGTTGGGTTCGCCGCTGATCAAGGCCGGACCACATACGTAATGCTCGCAAGCCCCCAAATCAATTCCAGCCACCTTCGGTTGGAGTATGGGTAAGCTTTGCACGGATCGTTTATTTACCTTTGTTTTTGATGCCGACATGATATCCTCTGGGTTGTGGTTAGTTGTGGAGGCTACGGCCCGAGGTGGCTATACAATGGATTCTGTCCTGGGGGAGTCGCCTGGAGCGCTCGCCAATGAATGATGGCCAACTCAGACCCAAACTTCGTATGGGGCACAAGGCACCAATATCTTTAGGGGGCTTAACTGCCGTAGCTTTCATGACATTTACATCTTACCGGACTCCAGTTTCAACCCTGAATGATCCAGCAAAGAGACCATGCTGGTGGCGAAACTTCATAGTATTTCCTCGGTAGTCTTGTATGAAGCCAACAGACTCTCTACTGCATCAAAAACCTCTTTCGGCAAGATAGCCGTAAGACTTGCTCCTGCCTTTTTACTTTGCCGTTTAATATCTCGAGAACGTACACTGCTTTTTTGAAAAATACAACTACGGGCCCCTAACGGGCCCGTCCGTAAAGGATCTGTCATCCCATAAAGGGCAACGACAGGAGTCCCCACGGCAGCAGCTAGATGCATTCCCCCACTATCATTCGCAACAACACTGGAACACAATTTCAACCACGCGGCCCATTCGTGAAAGTCCGTCTTCCCGGAAAGATTGATAGCCGTCTTCCCTATTGCTTGAACTATTTTCTCACATAAATCGTATTCTCCTGGCGCCCCAAAAATCACAACGCCATATTCATTTTTGACAAGTTTACGTCCTAAACGAATAAAGTGTTCGAAGGGCCATTGTTTAGACGTTCCACGTGCAGCTCCGGGAATAAGCCCTATGCTTGGGGAAGGAAGTTTAGAAAGACTTTTCTGAACAGACATGATTGTTCTTTCGGGAACATGAAGGGTTGGTGGTTCTAATAGGCTCTGCTCATCTTGGCCAAGAACTAGATCAAGATATTCGTATGCTTGATGGCAACGGTCGTGGGTGATCTCCGGTTTAATCACTTGAGTCAACAACCCATCTCGTGCATGTCCAGGCAGGCCTCTTCGTTCCGGTACCTTTGCAAGAAAGGGCAAAAGAGCGGATCGAAAAGAATGAGGAAAAATAAATGCTTTGTTAAAGACCTTTTCCCGTATGTTTCGAACCGTTCTGAACGTCCCGCTGAACCCTTCTTCCAACTCTATCAATTGATCGGGAACCGGATGCATTTCCCAAAGTGGGACCAACCTAGGTTTGACTAAAAGGGAAATCGGAGTGTCGGGAAACTTCTTTCTAAAAGCTTGTAGGGCTGGCATGCTCATAATGCTGTCGCCCACCCAGTTGACTCCGTATATGAGAATAGGCGCATTGGCATCTTGGTACGTCATGGTGTTCTACTGAAAACAGATCCTTGAGATCCAGTGATTAAAGGCTTCTGTACCGCTTAACATCTCAATTTCAACTCTCAAAAAATAAACGGGTAAATCGCGCCGTTCGACCAGCGGGAATCGTACGGCATCCTTTTCTGTGGTAACCAACGCGTCGGCGCCTAGTTCAAGGCCCTTATTAATGGCATTTATAATTTCCTGCTGAACGTATCGATGATGGTCTGCATATTCTTTATGGTACAACACATCCGCTCCTAAACGAGCACACTCATCTTCAAACCCTTTTGGAACGGCAATCCCTGAAACCGCGATAATTTTTAATCCGTTCAAATCATCTAGCGGTTTTTGTTCCGCAGAATAAACGTCTTGAAGATAGCGAGGACAGTGGCGACACTCTGAAATCTCCGCATGTGGATTTCGTTCTCGCAACTGTTTTTTTAACTCTATTGCACCATCTCCGTTCGATTTAGTTATAAAAATAAACCCGGCCCGTTTAATGTTTCGTATCGGTTCACGAAGAAGACCTCTGGGGAGGACGCATCGATTTCCAAATGGATTGGTGCGATCTACGAGGACAACATCTAACCGATGTTTTAAGGATTGATACTGAAAGCCGTCATCAAGAATAAGCATATCACACCCTAATTTTCGAATCGCATGTTTTCCTGCTCTGACTCGGTTTTTATCGACTAACACAGCAATATCAGGCAAGTTAGAAGCCAGCATATAAGGCTCATCACCACTCTGGGTGGCATCCATGAGCAAATGCTCACCATCTGAAACCACCAAAGGACCTCTTTGCTTGGCCTGAAATTTTATACGATGCACCATCCTTTTTAGAAAAGGGGGCCGTTGTCTTTTATACCCTCGACTAAGAATCGCGACCTTTCGTCCTTGTTGCTGTAGCGACCGTGCAAAAATCTCAACGACGGGTGTTTTTCCCGTGCCCCCGACTGTTAAATTGCCAATGCTCAGCACTTGGCATCCCAGTGTGTGATGCCGAAAAATGCCTCGTGCGTATAGCCAAAGTCTTAATTGAACAATGCCACCAAACAGCCAAGAAAGTTGCTTTAAAAAACCACGGAGCAAAGCGGCTCTCTTGCCTTTTTTCCGACCTTCAATCACCCCCAGCATATAGGTCTCTAATTTTTCTGAACGATTCTGTGACATAACATTAGAATGACTCGTTATCAGTTAACGATTATTAGTTATTAGGTCTTGGTCTCTGATCTATGTTAAAAAGACAGCTTCCGAACAACCAATAACGAATAACCAATAACTAGCAATTCTAAAATGAGAATTGCGGCAACCATTTTATGTGTAATGTAAATCATAGCTGTCGAATTTTCCCTGAGAACTGGCTAGAACCTCTTTCCTTAAAGGATCTATTTGACATATCTCAACCCTTAGAAATAGATGTGGGGTGTGGCAAGGGCCGATTTTTGTTAAGGCGTGCGACGAATGGTCCTGAAACTAATTTTTTGGGCATCGAACGAAAACTGCGGAGGGTTCGCAAGATAGATAAGAAAGCTATGAAGCTGGGCATCAGGAATCTTCGATTATTGCGTATGGATGCTTATTACGCGATACATTATTACCTGAATCCGTCAGATAAAATCTGACGATTTTTCATTACCTGTTGGGCTAAAGCGGGGAGCGTACCCGTATTCAAACAAACAACCCCGCCCCAACAGGTGTGTATATGAAACAATATAAAATAAAGACTGGCAAGGGCGAACTCAACAGCACAAGCGGAAATCATCTTTGCGGCCTGCTGCTTGAGGATCATGCTCAACGGATTCTTCCCTCCAATTTTTAACCACGCCGCTCCGATGCGATCTCTGATCGGGAGATCCTCCTTACCCAGATCGGCTTACTTTGCAACGGTCGAACCGATTTCAATGATATCGACCTGTACCGGGGTGATGAGATTTTTATGAATGCCTTTGGACTTAAAAAGGGGAGTTAAAAAGGTAGCCTCTGAGCCGGTGTTCCGACGTCGTTTCGACGACCTGCCCCCAGCCAGAACCCATGTGGGGCTACGCAAACTCAACACCGAACTTCTTTCCTCGGGCCCCTTTGGCTAGGTAGATGTCGAAGGGCTTGATCTTGTTCCCGTCGATATCGATGTGAGCCCTTTGGATCACTCAGGCTCTTCGAAAGAAGGCGTTTCCTACACCTAGAAGGGCCATGATGGTTACGCCCCGATATTTGCCTATGTGGGCACTCAAGGCCACATGCTTGAGTGCGAACTTCGACCCGGTAAACAACATTGTCAGTCGGGAACGACCGCGTTTATTGCCCGTAGCGTTGAAACGCTCCAAACCCTGGGCCTGGGTGGAAAATGCTTGCTTCGGCTTGATAGTGGCAACGCTGCGGCCGATAACTTCGACGCTTTTGGGGATCATTATTTTATCGTAAAGCGAAATCCTCGCCGCGAATGTCCTGAACAAATGCTGGCCCTTGCACGCCGAGTTGGAGACAAACAAGACAGTCGTGAAGGCAAGAACGTTTACACAGGCTTTTTCAATCATTTCCATCCCGGTAGTGACCAAAACCGCCCTTGTGTCCCGGTGGCCTTTGAAGTGATTGAACGCACCATCGATATCGATGGTCAGAAACTTCTGGTTCCTAAACTTGAGGTAAACACCTGGTGGACGAACCTCTCTTGTCGTGCCAAGACGGTGCTAGATCTCTATCATGGACATGGCCCCAGCGAGCAGTACCACAATGAACTCAAAAGCGATCTTGATGTTGAGCGATTGCCTTCGGGGAGACCCTGTGCCAATAAGATTATTCTGTTATGCGCCATGGTGGCCTTCAACCTATTGCGCGGTCTTGGCCAAGAGGTCATCAAACGGGCTGGGCTTGCCCCGCAGAAAATCAACATCCCGCGCTGGCGAATCAAAACGGTTCTCAAAAATATCGTTTATTGCGCGGTTCGATTGGTCCGCCACGCCGGACGAATTGAACTTCACTTTGGCAAGCGTTGTTGCTGGTTTGAAGTGATACAAGATATTGCCCCATTCCTTCGCATAGCCCTCCGTGCACCTTTAACAATACTCTAAGGCGACTGCCCAAGGAGGCCTACGCCCCAAAATGGTCAAATCAGAGTGAATCTGACCTGTACGCTCAAAAAATTCATCAGGGTGATACTTGCCGGTCCCAATCCGCCCAAAAGCGAGCATCTCAAGGAAAAAATTTTCAACTTTTGAGCCCCAAAACGCCTTCCGAAGCGACAGCTAACGGATTCAGATTCTAATGTGGGAGGGGGTTCCATCCCGCGATCTTTTTTTTCTTTCCTTCCTTTTTTATTCAACATTTCTTGTTCTATTGTTCTCCGGTTCAAATAGCTGCAACCGTTTCCCTTTATTGAACGCCTGTGGATATAGAGCCCCCTCCTACATTAGATGGGTCAGAGCACAAGCCCTGTCAGCCTGGAACACCTTCCTTCCCGAATCGAGTGTCAGCTAGATTGCTTATCAGGCTTTCCCCTATAAAGATCTAAGGTTTCGTCCTGATGGCCTGTGGTCTTTTCATCTGGCATGTTGTTCATATGTAAAACAAGGGAAAAGAGTGCATGAATAATAATGTAAAACAGTTTGGATATGGCACCTATTTATCTCGCCGAGTCACAATTTTAAGGGTCATCATGGCCGTGAACCTGGACAGTTTCCTATTTGTTCTGTGGATATGGTTGAATGTGTCGCCGACCGAGGTTTGGTTGGGGACCGGTTTTTTGATTACGATCAGAATTTTAAGGGATAGATCACTTTCTTTGATTGGGATGTTTATGTGCTGATTTGTGATGAACTAGGGTTTGACGGGCGTCTGCCTGCAGCTATGCGTCGCAATGTCATTATTGAAGGTGTTGATCTAAACGAGCTCATTGGAGAATCCTTTTCATCCTTGCCTCGTGAATTATTCAGGCTAGAGCGCTTCACGATTGAGGTGTCGCGATGTAGCACGAAGAAAACCAGCCGATTACCTCGTCGGGAGAAACCTCTTCGGACGCTTGTGTGAGCGCTTCAGATAGTTCCTGCTGACTGCGGGCTGCAAGGCTGCCCAACCGATTCTTTATCTTGCCCCACATTTTTTCAATGGGGTTGGAATCGGGGCTGTAGGGTGGAAGGAATCTTACATGGGCCCCACATGACTCAATGAATTCAATGACCTTGGGATTGTGATGGACGCGAAGATTGTCCATGATGACGATGTCTTCAGGTGAAAGAGTCGGGAGAAGAACCCGGCGAATATATTCTCCAAAAACAGCCGCCTCTGTCGCCCCCTCCCCCTCCATGGCCGCTGTTGTTCCGTCCAGGCGGACCGAAGAAATCAAGGTGGTGGTACACCAATGTCCATAAGGCGTTTTGGCAAAAAGCCTGTTCCCGCCCAACGCCCGGCCCCGCAGACGAGTCATATTCGTTTTCGCCCCGGATTCATCAATAAAGACAAGGCGACTTGGATCAAGCTTGGCCACCTCTTGGATCCACTGCTTTCTCAAGAGATTTACATCCGCCCGGTCCTGCTCGCTGGCGTGAAGCGTTTCTTTTATACCGGCCGCCCAACCGATTCAACGCCCGCTGTACGGCCATGATCGACCCCTTCACGCCGCTCATGTTCTTGAGTTCTTCAAGCGTTGCATCGGGATGTTTGCCCCCCAGTTGAGCCAACGCCTTGAGCTGCTTTCCGCTGTAGAGGGCCTGACGATGCCCACGCGGTCGGGGAGCGGTCTGTCCGGTTTCGTTGAAACGAGAGAGCCCACGCTGAAACGTTCTAAGATCTACACGATAAGAAGATGCGATATCGGCCTGGGAACCTTTGCCCATTTTGTAGGCATCTATCGCACGCCGCCGGATTTCTGCTGTTGCTATACTCATGTCATGGAGTATAGATCTTCTAAAGAGGCATTTCAATCGTTAAATGCTCTAATTCGATATTCTTTAATGCTAATATTTTCCGATCCCCGGTTTCTGCGTGTTCCCACACATACCTTTCTGAAAATCACCAGGGGGCGCAAAGCTTGTCCTGCGTGATTGTTCGTCGGCGGACCCCAAAATTCGATCAAGGTAAAAATTTCTGTGTACTCCCGGGCTCCCGGAATCAAACGCTTTCTGAGGGTGTCGGCTTTGGGAAAAGCCAACGACTTATCACAAATCAGATCCAGCGCCCGGAGGAAATAGGTGAGCAGGATTATGCAATTTTTGTGTCTAGTTTCCTGGAGTACAGGACACGCTATTACGTTTTACACCAAATGGGTTCAACTTATTATTTGGCGTAAGGCCTCTTTCCCCCCTTATTCGCCGCGCGTTCATTCTTTAGAAGCTTTGTACGACGAAGGGGTTTGTGGTGCGTTCATGTCCGATGATCGTGGATGGACCATGTCCCGGATAGATTGTCATGGCATCGGGCAGTGCCATGAGAACATGCTTGATTGAGCTTCTCAGGTCGTGCACATTGCTTGTTGGGAAGTCATACCTGCCGATACCTCCAGCAAACAAGGTGTCTCCGACGATGGCTTGATTTGATTCCTCATGGATGAAACACAAACTGCCGGGACTGTGACCGGGTGCGTGGATCACTTTCCACGTGGATGACCCTAGGCTGATGGGTTCTCCTGATGTCAAGAATCCATTAGGCTCTTGTGCGGTCACCGGTAATCCGTCGAGTCCGGACAAGTTCAACATCGGATCCATGTTCCAACTCGCTTCAGATTCATGGCACAACACAGGTATTTTACCGATTGATGATCTCAATTGATCGAGCCCAGCGATGTGATCGGAGTGGCAGTGTGTTAGGAGAATTGCGGAAGGCTGCAGCGACTGTTCTAGGAGGTAAGCAATCAATGGTTCTGGGTCGTACCCACAGTCAACAACCCAGCAATCGTCACCTTCTGTGACGACATGGCAATTCGTTTGGTAGTCGCCAAGGGCAAATGGCGTTATCTTGATGGTCATAAGTGGGTTCCTAAGGTATACAATCTAAGGGGTTATCTCGAATTAATTTAGGATATTTCTTTAACATACATAGCATTGTAATTCTGCCTATCTATCTTTAAAAGGAAATAGTGCCGAATATTTTCAAATTTTCAATATTATGGGGACGAAGAAATATCCCGACGAATACCTGTATGGTGAACTTGGATTAATCCGCTTGGAGTTGCCCACGCGTAACCTCCCGTGGATCTAAGCATGCTTCATCCATTCTTTATCACTCAACGCAGGTTTAAAACTCCTGATTTCGTAGTCATCGAAGATGATTCACTAAGGTTTTCAGGGAGTCGAATAGTGGGATTTCAGGGATCCATTTTATATGATCTTTAATTTTTTCTGCATCAAGGATCGGGGGATTGTCTGTAGGACGATATCGTTCTGGGTCTATCTCAATGAGAGGGTCGATGTCAGTCAATTCACAGAGCTGTTCTACTATATGTTTTATGCTTACGATGTGGTGTGAAGCAATATTATAAGCTTCACCCGGTGTTCCGTTCTCTATCAGTAATCGATAGGCTCTAGCGACATCGCGTACATCTAAAAAGTTGCGCTTATTTTCAAGATTCCCCACTTTCAACACCGGATCACCTTCACCGTTCGCAATTGCCAAGAGTTGTTTAGCAAAGGAGGTTGTCACAAAATGAGAGGATTGACCTGGACCGATATGGTTTTGGGGACGAGCCGTCATGATTGGCATGTTATATCTTTCTGCATAAAGTAAAGCGGACCGATCGGCCGCTACTTTAGACATGGCATAGAGGTTAGAAGGTCTCATGGCGGCATCTTCTTTAAGGGGCGTCTCTCGCGGTTCTCTGCCATACACTTCAGACGAAGTAATAATCAGAATCCGTGCCTCTTTATGGGCGTGACGAAAAGCCTCAAGGAGATGAATGGTGCCGAGTGTGTTTACTTCAAAGATGCGGTGAGGATTTTCCCACCCGAGGGGAACAAGTGCAATGCCGGCTAAATGAATGCACGCATCGGGTTTGAGATCATGGACGATTTTTGTGAGCGTTGCTTGATCCTTCAGGTCTCCTGTAAAAATATTTTTGTCCGGCGATTCAGGTTCATGATGGAGAAATTTGAAGAGGGTATGGCCATGTTCTTCCAGTTCTCGTGAGACATAGCGTCCTGCAAAACCTTGTGCGCCTGTAAGCAGAACACGCATGATGATTAGCCTTTAATCGATGCCCATCGCTTGATATCAGCATCTACCATCATTTTTACGAGACCTTCAAAATCGACCTCGGGTTCCCATCCTAGTTGTTGTTTGGCTTTGGTAGAGTCTCCGATGAGGTGTTCGACTTCTGCTGGACGCAAGAATTTAGGATCTTGCACGACACACTCTTTCCAGTCTAAGCCTGCATGAGAAAACGCTATTTCACAAAATTTTTGAACAGAATGAGTTTTTTCTGTTGCAATAACGAAATCATCCGCTTGTTCTTGTTGGAGCATCAACCACATGGCTTTTACATAGTCTTCAGCAAAGCCCCAGTCCCGTTTAGCTTCTAGGTTGCCGAGTCGAAGTTCGTGGCTGAATCCACATTTAATTTGAGCCACCCCATCGGTGATTTTGCGCGTCACAAACTCTTTGCCCCGCCTAGGACTTTCATGGTTAAACAAAATTCCAGAAACCGCAAATAGATCGTAACTTTCTCGATAATTCACCGTGATGTAATGGCCATATACTTTTGATGCGGCATAAGGGCTTCGTGGGTAGAAAGGGGTCTTTTCTGTCTGCGGAACCTCTTGGACTTTCCCATACATTTCACTACTTGACGCTTGATAAAACTTGGCTTTGGGGGTGACAAGACGTACCGCTTCAAGAAGTCGAGTTACACCCAGCGCTGTGAATTCACCGGTGAGTACAGGTTGGTTCCATGATGTGGGGACGAAAGACATCGCGGCCAAGTTGTAGATTTCATCAGGTTGCGTTTCTTCTAATATTTGTATAAGCGATAATTGATCAAGAAGATCGGCTTGAATCAGAGGTACGGTGTTTGTTAGATGTGCAATGCGCTCAAAATTTTCTGTGCTGGCTCTGCGTACCATGCCGTATACTTCGTACCCTTTTTCAAGAAGGAACTCTGCTAAGTAAGATCCATCTTGACCTGTAATACCTGTAATCAATGCTTTCAAGTTACCACCTGTTGTCTTTGTGCGTTCCATTCCATTTTTTACCTTGTCTGGCCATAAATTTGAATACTAACTTTTTAGGTCGTATGCAAACTTTAAACCGGTCTCCATACCTGCTTGAGATGCTGTATGCCTTTGATAATAGGTGTTGACGGTGTTCCTGGACTGGGTTCTATAACTTTTAGAATATTGGATGTGACAAATCTTTTATAGAGGGAAAAATCTATGCCGCCTAGGGGTGGCATCACATGGTCACGTACGCGTTTTGCAACGTCATGGAGATGCATGCCAGCCAGATAAGGGTGCAGTCTTTCTAGCCAGCGTTCTTGATTGATAAGTCCAAGATTTTCGCGAATTTGACCATGCCCGATGTCATGCCAGTATTGCAAATGAGGTGAGTTAAAATCTTGTATGAGGTCCATTATTTCTTTTTCGGTAGGGATCGCTTCCCATGTTGGCAGATTTTCAAGAGCTAGACAGATCTTATTTTCTTCTAGGACGGGTAAAAGTTTTTCAAGACTTTCGTACAGATACGATAGCTGTTTTTTTATCTTTTTCTCTCGGGTTACTTGTAGTTTTAATTTTGTTCGCTCATAGGTAGAACTGAACTGATCGTTTTGTTCGATGAGCCCTATTAGCTCTTTTGTTAGGCGTTCCATTTCGACATTGCCGGAATGCGAAATAACCGTGCTGGCCCCTATTTCAGCCGCAAACTGAATGGTTTGTACTGTATGTCGTACGGCACTTTCTCTTATGTGGGGCTGAGTACTCGCAAAGGTGAATAGTTCAGGATGGCCTTTGGGGGCTCCTAGAGGAATGGGACAGAAATTGTGGACACTGTTAACGGTAACAGCGTTTTCTTTTACCATGTGTTGTACGCCTGGAACAAGATCGTGTCTCAAGTCATAGCCCAGTTCTACATGTTTAAAGCCCATGTCGAGGATTTCTTCGATCATGGTTTCGCCCTGTCTATGCTTTCTTGCGTTCCAGTGTGTTGAAAGGGCGAAGATCATTTTACGATTAAAAGTAGTCTGAGTAGATCTGAACTAGATACAAGGAACGAAAATCTTAAACGATTAAAGAGTTCCCCGCTATGGTTTTTGTTGAATGATAGGTCGGAGGAGGGGTGCACTATTGCAAATATGCTGCGCGTGTTCGGGCTCTGGCGGCTTTGCGTCGTTTTTTCTCGCTTGGCTTTTCATAATGTCGATGGGAACGAACTTTACGCATGGTTCCCTCTTTATCTAATTTTTTCTTTAAACGGCGAAGCGCTTTGTCTACGGGTTCACCTTTTCTAAGCTTAATTTCAGTCACACGTTTTCCCTATTTGTTTATGATGAAAAAATCAACAGTTAGTACGTATAAATCTTTGAGGGTGGGATCATAGTGAAAGATAAGAAGAATGTCAATCAACAATTCTAATCTTTCAAATCAGAATGGCCCGTTATCAGCTAATTGCTATTGGTTATTACCTGGATCCGTCAGTTAAACGCGGTTTTCTGCACGAATCATTTAGGCCAAAAGGAGATCCAAGAAAGTCTTGATGTACCCTGTGGGTGCACCTACGTTCTTTTGGTTCCTTTTGCCTCCAAAACATTCGCACAGAAATCCTACGTTTAACTGACGGATCCAGGTATTAGTGTTAATGAGTTCTTCCAATAGAATAGTAAGAGATTTTTTTGTTTTTCATCTCTTTTGGGTCGAACAGGTTACGCCCATCAATAATCGCTGGACATTTCATGACCGATTTAAGTCTATCTAGATCCATAGACTTTATTTCTGGCCAATCGGTTAAAATTAACACGATGTCAGCATCTGTTGCACATTCGATAGGGGTATCATAATAATTGAGTGTTGGATGGATCTCATCAAATTTGGCTTTCGCGATGGGGTCCCAAAGCTTTAATTTGGCTTTCGCCTCTAAAAGTTGAGGGACGAAGTACAAAGAAGGAGCTTGCCGAATATCATCTGTTCCCGGTTTAAACGCTAAACCGAGAATGGCAATGGTCTTATCTTGGGTCACCCATAGTTCGCGTTGAAGCTTCTGCATGAAGTGTTCGCGTTGAGATTGGTTAATGCGTTGAACTTCTTTAAGCAATTCGAAGCTATACCCGTATTGGTCGGCAATATGTACAAAGGCATCAACGTCTTTAGGAAAACAAGAGCCTCCATACCCGACACCTGCGTTTAGGAAATTTGGGCTTATGCGTTTGTCTAGACCCATGCCGTGAGCCACTTGTTGAATATCCGCGCCGGCCAGTTCACAGATTCTGCTAACGGCATTGATAAAGGAAATCTTCATGGCTAGAAACGAATTAGACGCATGTTTGGTTAATTCGGCACTAGCGATATTCATTTCAAGGAATTCGCATCCACTGCGCTCTATAATGGGAGCATAAATCTTTCTTAAAAGTTCAGCCGCTCGAACGCTCTCTATACCGACAACAATACGATCGGGATTTAATGCATCTTCAATGGCTGTTCCCTCTCGGAGAAATTCAGGATTTGACGCAATATCAAAATCAATATCAGAACTCAGATATTTACTTATGGTCCGTTTAAGTTGCTCTCCGGTGTTAATCGGAACCGTGCTTTTTTCAACCAATAATCGGTATGAATCCATGGTTTCAGCGACCCGTCGGCCTACATTTTCAACATAGGACATGTTGGCTTCTCCTTTATATCCTGGAGGTGTGCCTACGGCGACAAAAATGACTTCTGAGAATCGGTTTCCTTCTTCAATGCAGGTACTAAATTGTAGGCGTTTTTCGTGTACATTTTTTTTGACTAGTTCGGGCAGGTCCTTTTCATAAATAGGCATTTCAAAACGTCTTAACATTTCAATTTTGGATGTATCGTTGTCTACGCAGAGTACCTCGTGTCCAATTTCTGCAAAGCAGGTGCCCGTTACAAGTCCTACATAACCTGTTCCAACAATTGTGATTTTCATATTCGGCCTTTCTTTCAATAAGGGTAAATGAGCGCAAAAGCCTAGACGGGAATATATTGTTTTGCAACTATAGTTCCAATAAAAGTGTCTAAAGTAGGATATGAAAGATTTGAAATGTTTAGTGACAGGCGCATCGGGTTTCCTCGGGAGACAAGTAGCTTCCCGACTTCGCCAGGAATACCAGCTCGTTTTGCAGGGACATCAACATGCCTCTGAAGGAATGCTCGCGATAGATCTTCGGGATTCCGATCAACTGCGTAAGATGCTGGATAATGTCCAGCCGGATATTGTGGTGCATGGTGCGGCGTATCGAGACCCGGATTTTTGCGAAGCATATCGAGAAGAGGTCCGAAGGCTCAATGTGTGCCCGACCGAAGTATTTACTGAGATATTACCTGATGAAGTTCCTTTTCTATTTATAAGTTCAGATTATGTATTTGATGGACTTCATCCTCCGTATCAAGAAGATGATGTCCGCAATCCTGTCAATGCAGATGGACATTCAAAAATGGTTTCAGAGGATCGTGTATTGCAACGAGCTCGTGGAATTGTGTTAAGAGTTCCTTTGCTTATTGGGGCGGGTCTAACATGGGAAGGTTCTGGTTTTATTCAGAAAACCGTCCATGTCATTCAGAGTAAAGAACGTGTTGAGATAGATGATCGTGGAATACGTTTTCCCGTTTGGATTGACGATGTAGCTGATGTGATAGCCTTTTTGCTCAAAAAAAGTTTGCCGGGTGTTTTCCATTACAGTGGGCTGCGTGGTGTCACAAAGTATGCTTGGACAAAAGAAATAGCGGATCGGTTAGGAACGTCTATCGAACATGTTTTTCCTTGTTATAACGAATCCAGAACAAAAGCGATGCGTCCCCTGAACACCCAACCTCTTACAACAAAAGTTCAGAACTTAGGGTATACGCCGGTTTACAGACTTTTCAGAGGTCGTGGAACATGTTCTGGCTACGTTTTTAAGGATATAATATAGATGGACTACGTTATATAGATCATATCAATATCGCTGTCAAAAACCTCAAGGTATCATCTAGATTTTATAGTGAGGTTCTTGGGTTAAAGAAGACCTTTTCCCAGTCCCTTTCTGGAGCGTGGATCGATACAGTGACAGGTTTGATGAGGGTTCAAGCAGACTGTGTGTTTTTCGATTTTCCCCATGGGAAAACACGGCTTGAACTAATCTGTTACTCCCATCCCTCGGGTAGAGCTCTCGCCGAAAACGGTTTTCCTCATACCTTGGGCATAAGGCATTTTGCTTTTGAAGTAGAGAATCTGGATGATTTTGTTAAACAACTTCATGCGTGTAAAGTGAACGTTTTTTCTGAACCTATTTCAGTTCCGTTTCCTGTCGGTGAAACCAAGTTGACAAAGCGATTATGTTACTTCAGTGATCCGGATGGTGTTTTGTTAGAAGTCGCGGAGTATCAAAGTAATACCTGACTAAAAGGGGTCGCGTACAAACGAGTGGTTCATTCTCCATAGACGTCCAAAAAAATGTTTATCGCCACGACGATCGGTTTTACTTTTGACAGAATCGGTTTAAAAATGCATTAGACTAGGGGTTATGTCTAAAAACTCATTTTATATTACAACGCCGATTTACTATGTAAACGATAAGCCGCATATTGGACATGCCTATACCACGATTTTGGCAGATGTGCTGGCACGTTATCATCGGCTTATAGGACAGCCTACATTTTTTCTAACAGGCGCAGACGAGCACGGACAGAAAGTTCAAAAAGCCGCAGAATATTCATCGATTAGGCCTCAAGACCATGTGGATCAAACCGTTGTCCGGTTTGAGGAATTGTGGAAGAAACTTCAGATTACAAATGATGATTTTATTCGGACGACCCAAGTTCGCCATACCAACGTTGTTCAAGAGATTCTTCAAGATTTGTATAATCGTGGAGACATCTATCAGGCAGAATATGACGGGTGGTACTGTGTCTCCGATGAGCGGTTTTTTACCGAAAAAGATTTAGTTGACCAAGATTGCCCTGAATGTGGTCGTCCGGTAGAGAGAATTAAAGAAAAAAATTACTTCTTTAAAATGAGTCAGCATCAAGATTGGCTTAATCAATATATCCAGGATCACCCTTTTTTTATTCAACCCGATTTTCGACGCAACGAAACGCTCGGATTTCTTCGAAAGAAGTTAAATGACTTATGTATCTCCCGCCCAAAAACACGTTTGTCTTGGGGGATTGAGTTACCTTTTGATAAAGATTATGTAACCTATGTCTGGTTTGATGCCCTGGTAAATTATATAAGCGCGATCGGTTATTCAAAAAATAACGATCGTTTCACTTCTTGGTGGCCAGCGAATTATCATCTGATCGGAAAAGATATTCTTACCACCCATACCGTTTATTGGCCAACGATGTTGAAAGCCATGGGCCTTCCTCTGCCCAAAACCATATTTGCGCATGGTCTTTGGTTATCAGGAGACACAAAGATGAGCAAATCATTGGGTAACGTGGTCAATCCCATGGATATGATCGATCGATATGGTGTGGATGCTCTACGCTATTTTTTAGTTGCTGAGATGACCTTAGGTCAAGACGCTCGTTTTATGGAAGAGAACTTTGTGCGTCGGTACAATGCTGACTTGGCGAATGACTTAGGGAATCTGTTGAGCCGTATCTTGACCATGATCACTCGGTATTGTAACGGGCTCATTCCCGCGTGTGACCCGGATGTTTTAAACGATGAACCCTCATCAGACTTATGGGATACGATACAGTTAGCGGTCGATAAAATGGAACAGTCCATTACGGATATGCGACTTGATCAAGGGGTAGCCCAGGTCATGGCCGCGATTCGAGCCATTAATCGATACCTTGAAATAAAACAACCATGGCATTTGGTTAAACACGAAGATAAGACTCCTTTGAATATAACCCTATACACGGCCGCCGAAGGATTACACGTGTGCGCAACGCTCCTTTATCCGGTGATCCCCGAAAAGATGAGCGTGGTTCGAAATGCATTGGGCTTATCGGATCAAGAACCCGATATGGCTCATCTCCGCACGTGGGGACAGCTCAAAACAGGCGCCGCCATTAAGCAGATAAAAGCGTTGTTTCCAAGAATAGAAATCCATAGAAAGAAGACAGAAACAGAGAAACCATCAACCTCTTTGAAGAAAGAAAACACTATGAAGACTGAAATCGGTGAAGAAAAAGTAGAAGGTTTGATCTCCTATGAAGACGTTTCAAAGGTAACATTGCGTACGGCTAAAATTCTTGAAGCAACCAAGGTCGAAAACGCAGATAAACTTGTTCAACTTCAAGTGATGATGGGGGAAGAACGTCGACAATTAGTTGCTGGAATCGCTTTGTACTATGATCTTGAAGAACTGATTGGAAAAACCGTTATTGTGGTTGCCAATCTTAAACCAGCCAAAATTAGAGGTGTTGAATCACAGGGTATGATACTCGCTGCATCAAAAGGTGAAAGCATGCGTTTGATAACGGTTGACGGTGAATTATCGAGTGGGGCTATCGTGAAATAGGTCATTCTGTCTTTCTATGGAGTGGTCCACTCGTTTTTTTGCTTCAGCTTTTTTCCTTAATCCATCAATCTCAATGCCGTACTCTTTTAATTTTGTAGCCGTTCCTGTATTATGGGGATCTATCATGAATGCCTCTTGCCAGTAGAAAACCGCTTGGTCGGCTTGTCCGAGTTTAAGAAAGATATCGCCTAGATGATCAATAATGGTCGGATCACTTGGAAGGATAGAAGCGGCTTTTTCGATTTTTTCTAGCGCATCGGCATAGTTGCCCTGCCTGAAATAAATCCAGCCTAATGTATCGAGAAAGGCGCCGCTGTCCGGGTTAACGTTTAATGCTTTTGTAACATACATGAACGCTTGTTCTAGGTTGATCCCTTTTTCTGCCCACATATAGGCGAGATAATTATAGGCTTCTGCATAATCGGGATCTAGTTTGATGCATTCATTAAATAGTGACTCTGCTCGTTCTAATTCCCCTTCTCTTTCACAAGAGGCCCCGTACCAAAAATAAAAAGAGGCTGTTAAAGAGGGGGAGGCTCCCCCTTCTTTAACCAGCTGTTCTGCTTTTTCGAAAGAGGAGATGGCTTTTTTGTAGGCTTGCTTTTGATTATGTAAAAGCGCTATGTAAATCAAGGGTGTTGGGTTGTTCGGAAGGCTCTCATGAATCTTTTCTAAAAGAGCTATTACTTCTATTTTTTGATCCGGTTCTTGAAGGGTAAATTGCCAATAAGCGCCTAATAAAACAGGACTCTTCACGATGGCTTCAATCAGTTCTGTAGCTGCTTCTTCAAAGTTCCCTGAGTATTGGTTGGCGATGCCATGATAAAAATCTAACTCGATGGTAGGTATTTTAGGGTTTATTCGAGCCAACTGATCTCTGGTACGTGAGAAATAGTCCGCTGCTTTTGCATAGGCTTTGTTGTTCAGATATATATACGCGAGCATCTCTGTGAGGCGTATATTTTTGGGGAGGACTTCTAATCCCTCTAACAATACTTTTTCTGCCGCTTCGGGGTTCTCTTCCATTTGCAGGATTGCTAATTTAAGAAAAGGGGCTGGGTCGGTATCGGAGTGTTTAGCGGCGAGTCGAAAATTCGACATGGCTTTTTCTGTATCCCCTGCTTTTTCGTAGAGCGCTCCAAGATACATATAGACTTTTTTATTGGAAGGTTGTTGGTCCGCTATTTCCTCCAGTGTTTTGACGGCTTTACTTTGTTTTCCTTGTGCTAAGTATGTGAAGGCTATTTTCCGTTTTATCGGTAGGTTTTCAGGGTGCAAATCTCCTGCTTGGTTGTACAGTTGAATGGCTTTATCTAGCTGATTGTCAATGGCATACAAATCCGCAAGTTTTAAAAGGGTGGAAAGATGTTCGTGGTCCTTTTTGACTGCCTTTTGGTAATAGTCAATAGCGGCTTTACGATTCTCTGCTTCTTCTTCAGGCGTTTTGCTGGTAGAGGTTTTATGGATAAACAAAGAACCTAATGCCCGTAAAGAAATCGAGGGTTTTTCTGTTTTTTTAATAGCACGTTTAAGCCATTGGATGGCTTCTGCTTCTTGTTTTTCTTGTAAGAGCGCCGAGGCCAAATGAACGTAGGCCGGTGTTGAAGAAGGATCTAGTTTGATGGTTTTCTTATACGCCAAGGCTGCTTTGCCCCATTGTTGTGTTGTTTCATACGTTTCGGCTAATGATAAGGATGCCGGGACAGATCTAGGATTCCTTTCCACTAGTTTTTGTAAAGTGGTAATCGCTTGATCAGGTTGGAAAGCATTTAAATAGTGGTTTGCCATTCGCAAATAGAGGGGTTCATTTTTCGGATCAAAATCAATTGATTGTTCATAATAGGAGAGCGCTTTGTCATATTCTGCGCGAAGTTCATGCTCATATCCTTGAGCAAACAAAGCAAGGGCTTGTGCGAAATCAGATTTTAATGGAGGTAACGGAAGTGTCTGGGACGTGTAAAGGTCTGTTTGAGAACCGGGGACCGTTTTACATCCGTTAAATGCAAATAATGCTATACACCCTATTAAAAAACCATAAACCATAATGACTAAACCCTAAGGGAAACCATAATGACTAGTGCTTAACCAAAGACGTTTCCGCCATCGTGGATCAGCCTGTGACTGAAGAAATTATTCAATGTTCTTAGGCCTTATGGTTTTATTATTTTTTCTTATGGCGGTTAGCACGAAGACGTTTTTTACGTTTGTGCTTTGCCATCTTTTTTATTCTTTTTTTCTTAATCGATCCCACAAAAAATCCTTTTTACCAGTAACGTCTAATCTTGTCACTTATGACAAGTAAAACTTGAAATGTTGAATACATAAGTCTCGAATGTAGATTACGGGACAACTTTGTTCAACCCTATTTCAATAATATCTTTAGCCCCGGCCTTTTTTAAGGGAGGTACGATTTCGCGGACTACTGATTTTTCTACAACAGACTCAATCGAGAGCCAGTTATCTGTGCTCAAATGATTTATAGTCGGAGCATGCATCGAGGGTAATAGAGATGTGATACCCTCTATATTTTCTTTTTTTACATTCATTTTAATTAAAACAAGCGTCTCTGCAGAAAGGGCCCCTTTGAGCAATAGAGCGAATGCGGCTATTTTTTTCTGTTTCCAATCATCTTTCCATGAAGTTTTATTAGCGATTAATTGAGTGGTCGATTCTAGAACGGTTTCGACAATGCGCAAGTTATTGGCTCGCAGCGATGAACCGGTTTCTGTAATTTCTATAATGGCATCCACCAATTCGGGTGTTTTTACTTCAGTAGCCCCCCATGAAAATTCTACGTGAGCATTCACACCGTGCTTTGCAAGGTAGTTTTGGGTTAAGCCCACGGCTTCTGTGGCAACGCGTTTACCTTCCAACTCTTTCACAGACTGGATCGAAGATTCGTTTGGGACGGCTAAAACCCAACGTACGGGGCTAAGACCTTGTTTAGCGTAAACCAAATTTTCGACTTTAATGACATCAGAATTATTTTCTACAATCCAATCATAGCCTGTAATGCCAACGTCTAACATGCCTTGTTCAACATAACGGCTCATTTCTTGGGCACGGATGAGCCGTGCGTCAATTTCAGGATCGTCGACAATGGGGATATAAGAACGTGAACCTGCTTTTATATCGAATCCCGCTTTTTTCAACATGGAAAAAGTTGATTCTTGTAGACTTCCTTTGGGTAATCCTAATACGATTTTTTTCATAGATTTATTCTTTATCCTTAAAGAGACGTGTTTAGCATAGGTCTAGTCATATTCATCTCATTTTAAAAAAGAGAGTCAGAGATCATATAGGAAAGAAATCAATACGTCTACCTGGATCCGTCAGTTAAACGTGGGATTTCTGTGCGAATGCTTTGGAGGCAAAAGGTTGCAAAAAAACGCAGGCGCACCCGCTGGGTACGTCGAGGCTTTTTTGTAATTCCTTTTGGCCCAAATGGTTCGTGCAGAAAACCGTGTTTAACTGACGGATCCAGGGTCTACTAATAGGTGTATAGATTCTTTTCTCGTATGGTTGCAATTTCAGCCATGTTCCCTTACTTTAATCTGGTTTATTTGATCGTTACAAAAGATACCATGACGCGGAGATACTAACCGATGTATACAAAACTGTTAGGAAAAGGCTTAATCACGCTTCTACTTGTCGGCTTATTAGCTGGCAATTTAATGGTGGGTGCACGTTTATATTCACAGGAACCCTCTGCAGATGAACGCGAAACCGCTTATAGCCACATTTCCTTGCTGACCAAAGTGCTGCAACAAATCCGGCATAATTATGTCGATGAAGAGAAAACAAAGTATCAAGACCTGATTTATGGGGCTTTACGGGGCATGCTGCACTCTTTAGATGCGCATAGCCAATTTCTTGAGCCATCGATGTATACCGATATGAAAAGCACGACACAAGGTCACTTTGGTGGTTTAGGCATTGTTATCAGTATTCGAGATGGGGTGTTAACGATTGTAGCCCCCATGGAGGATACCCCGGGATTCCGAGCAGGGTTACTACCCGGCGATAAGATCATTGAGATTAATGGAGAATCTACCGAGGGCCTTTCCTTGCCAGCAGCCGTTAAACAATTGCGAGGTAAACCCAAAACAGAAGTGACAATCAAGATTCTTCGGACAAACCCCTATGAAATCAAAGAAGTGACAATTGTCCGCGATGAAATCAATGTGCCCACCATCAAAGATATAAAAATGTTGGAGGATGAAATTGGCTACATACGGGTTACTCAATTTGCTGAACCCACTTCCGATGCGTTACAGGAAGGGCTTGATACGTTAATAAAAGAAAATATGAAAGCGCTTGTATTGGATTTACGCAACAACCCCGGAGGGCTGTTGAGTTCTGCCATTGATATTTCGCAAAAATTTGTGAAACGGGGGAAAATGATTGTTTATACGCAAGGCCGAAACCAGCAACGGATCCAAAAATTTGTTGCTAGAGGGAGAATCCATTATACGGATTTCCCGATCGTTATTTTGGTCAATGGAGGCAGTGCAAGCGCTTCAGAGATTGTTGCGGGCGCTTTACAGGATCATAATCGGGCTATTCTAATAGGTGAAAAAACTTTTGGGAAAGGGTCTGTCCAAAGCGTTTTACCCCTGGGTGACGGTTCGGCTATCCGCTTGACAACCGCTAAGTATTACACACCGAGCGAACGGGTCATACACGAGAACGGAATTGAGCCGAATATCACCGTGTCGATGCCTCCAGATCAATGGCGAAAGCTCTTAATTAAACGGTCACGTCCTGAAAGCTATACGCTTCAAGAAGGCGAAGAGAGCTATGAGGATATCATCGACATTCAGTTAGAGCGTGCCCTTGATGTGTTAAAAGGAATTATGATTTTTGAGGCCTAATGCGGTTCAGGTTCTCAATTCCTAGTTGGTTAAGAACGTTTTGATTTTCCGTGAACCCTGAACCTAGAACCGTGAAACCCCAACCTAGAATCCTAAACCCTATCTTAGGCATTGAAACGTCATGTGATGAAACAAGCGCTGGTGTTGTTTCTGATGGCATCAACGTTCTCTCCAATATTGTCTTTAGCCAAATAGCTGACCACACTCCTTATGGGGGCGTGGTTCCTGAAATTGCTGCTCGAAGTCATGTTGAGGTCCTTTCGTCTGTGATCGAAGAGGCTCTATCTGTTTCCGAATCCACGTGGACAGATATACAGGCTATAGCTGTAACCCGTGGCCCAGGGTTGGCCAGTTCACTTTTAGTGGGCGTTTCCGCTGCAAAAGCGATTGCCTTAAGGCTTTGCAAGCCGTTTATAGGGGTTAATCATTTGCGTGCCCATTTACATTCTATTTTTTTGAATCAACCCTCCTTTTTTGAAGAATTTCGCAGTCGGAAAACAGGTCCTATACTGATTTTGTTGGTCTCAGGAGGGCATACATGTCTTGTACGGTTAACGGGCGTGAACGAGAGTGAACTGTTAGGCCAAACCTTAGATGATGCAGCTGGTGAAGCGTTAGATAAAGGCGCGAGGCTTTTAGACTTATCGTATCCAGGCGGACCCGCTATTGAAAAGGCCGCCAAAGGGGGGAATCCTTATTCTATTTCTTTTCCTTTTGTTCCCAAACTAAAAACCGGGTCCATGACCGGATCCTTGAATCCAGATTTTTGTTTTAGTTTTAGTGGTCTTAAAACGGCGTTACGCTACTATGTTCAAAATCATCCAGAGCAGGGCGATTTAAAAGATGTATGTGCGAGTTATCAAGAGGCTGTATTTAATATGTTGATGGATCGTACGACCCATGTTCTTCAAAAAGAGAAACAGATCACAACCCTTGCATGTGTAGGGGGGGTGGCTCGAAATCAGCTTTTAAGGTCTAAACTAAAAATGCTTGCTGATCAATCGGGTGTGGACTTGGTCTTAACCGAATCTGAATTTTGTACGGATAACGCTGCGATGATTGCTGGTTTAGGCGGTGTGTGCGCGGAGTCCGGGTGTGGAGCGAATATCCATATGGATATAGATCCATCTCTTGGGGTGAATGATTTTTAGGGTTTACAACGTTCTTAAAGATTCGTTACTTTGTCCGGTAGATTTTTTCTGCTTATTATAAGCGGGTGTAGCTCAATGGTAGAGCCCCAGCCTTCCAAGCTGGTTGTGAGGGTTCGATCCCCTTCACCCGCTCCAAACCAAAAAATTTATCGAGGCCATGCACGTTGCTGAGGCACACAGAGATGAATAGGTCCGACACGTCAGACCAGTCCGACTTCTTCTTGTTGCCCGCACACGGCGGTTATCGAAAACTGTACAGTTTCCAAATGGCTGAACAGGTTTATGACGGCACGGTAATTTTCTGTAACCGTTTTATCGAGAAGCGTTCCCGCACTCACGACCAGATGGTGCAAGCAGCACGAAATGGGACGCTGCCAGGTTTTGTGAAGGGGGTAGGTCGGCACCCCCATGTTTTGGTCTGGGAATGCAGAAATTGCCTAGAGATTGTGGCTTGGGATACCTTAAATTTTTTTTAGGGCGGCAAATAGGGAAAATCAGGCTAGAGCATTTAACGATTGAGATGCCTCTTTAGAAGATCTATACTCCATGACATGAGTATAGCAACAGCAGAAATCCGGCGGCGTGCGATAGATGCCTACAAAATGGGCAAAGGTTCCCAGGCCGATATCGCATCTTCTTATCGTGTAGATCTTAGAACGTTTCAGCGTGGGCTCTCTCGTTTCAACGAAACCGGACAGACCGCTCCCCGACCGCGTGGGCATCGTCAGGCCCTCTACAGCGGAAAGCAGCTCAAGGCGTTGGCTCAACTGGGGGGCAAACATCCCGATGCAACGCTTGAAGAACTCAAGAACATGAGCGGCGTGAAGGGGTCGATCATGGCCGTACAGCGGGCGTTGAATCGGTTGGGCTGCCGGTATAAAAGAAACGCTTCACGCCAGCGAGCAAGACCGGGCGGATGTAAATCTCTTGAGAAAGCAGTGGATCCAAGAGGTGGCCAAACTTGATCCAAGTCGCCTTGTCTTTATTGATGAATCCGGGGCGAAAACGAATATGACTCGTCTGCGGGGCCGGGCGTTGGGCGGGAACAGGCTTTTTGCCAAAACGCCTCATGGACATTGGTGTACCACCACCTTGATTTCTTCGGTCCGCCTGGACGGAACAACAGCGGCCATGGAGGGGGAGGGGGCGACAGAGACGGCTGTTTTTGGAGAATATATTCGCCGGGTTCTTCTCCCGACTCTTTCACCTGAAGACATCGTCATCATGGACAATCTTCGCGTCCATCACAATCCCAAGGTCATTGAACTCATTGAGTCATGTGGGGCCCATGTAAGATTCCTTCCACCCTACAGCCCCGATTCCAACCCCATTGAAAAAATGTGGGGCAAGATAAAGAATCGGTTGGGCAGCCTTGCAGCCCGCAGTCATCAGGAACTATCTGAAGCGATCACACAAGCGTCCGAAGAGGTTTCTCCCGACGAGGTAATCGGCTGGTTTTCTTTGTGCTACATCGCGACACCTCAATCGTGAAGCGCTCTAAAGCGGGTAGCATACCCGTATTCAAACAAACAACCCCACCCCAACAGGTGTGTATATGAAACAATATAAAATAAAGACTGGCAAGGGCGGACTCAACAGCACAAGCGGAAGTCATCTTTGCGGCCTGCTGCTTGAGGATCATGCTCAACGGATTCTTCCCTCCAATTTTCAACCACGCCGCTCCGATGCGATCTCTGATCGGGAGATCCTCCTTACCCAGATCGGCTTACTTTGCAACGGTCGAACCGATTTCAATGGTATCGACCTGTACCGGGGTGATGAGATTTTTATGAATGCCTTTGGACTTAAAAAGGGGAGTTAAAAAGGTAGCCTCTGAGCCGGTGCTCCGACGTCGTTTCGACGACCTGCCCCCAGCCAGAACCCATGTGGGGCTACGCAAACTCAACACCGAACTTCTTTCCTCGGGCCCCTTTGGCTAGGTAGATGTCAAAGGGCTTGATCTTGTTCCCGTCGATATCGATGTGAGCCCTTTGGATCACTCAGGCTCTTCGAAAGAAGGCGTTTCCTACACCTCTATAAGGGCCATGATGGTTACGCCCCGATACTTGCCTATGTGGGCACTCAAGGCCACATGCTTGAGTGCGAACTTCGACCCGGTAAACAACATTGTCAGTCGGGAACGACCGCGTTTATTGCCCGCAGCGTTGAAACGCTCCAAACCTGCAGACTCAACTTACAAGTGCAAAACCGAAGCTGTCCATCATTTCTTTGGGCGTTCTATATTCTAAGCATTTTCTCGGCCTATTATTCAGTAACTCCACAGCCCAGCTCAACTGAGCGGAGCTGTGGGCAGCAAAGTCGGTTTTCTTCGGGAAAAACTGGCGAAGCAAACCATTCGTATTTTCGTTGCTCCCTCTTTGCCAAGGGTTTCTCCCTTCAGCAAAGAAAATGGGGGTTGCTATTTTTTTCTGTAGTTTAGCATGGCTGGCAAACTCCATGCCATTATCTACAGTCACCGTTTTACAGGGGAGCCCTGAATCAGCGAACTGAGGTACGGAACGGTTGACCGATTCGGCATTGCATCGAGGTAAAAGATCGGCGATGAGATATCGAGTCGCTCGACCTACTAGAGTGACTACACAGGCCTCTTTTCTCGTTTGGCCCTGAATAGTGTCACCTTCCCAATGGCCTGCCACCTTGCGACTTTCACCCTCTTCGGGGCGTTGGTCAATCATCGTTTGGTTGTGTATACGTGAATGGCTTTTCCGAGTCGCTCGTTTTTTCTTTCCGGGGCCACGCAGGTATTTTCGGTAGCCAGCCCCTCTTGGACTGTACAAGTAGCGGTAGATCGTCATTCGACTGATGGGAGGGTCACCTTCTAGCTTTCTTCGACCTTCAACCTGTTCTGGAGACCAACACTTCACCAGGAGAGTCTCCACTTGTTCTTTGCTAGCTCCCATCACTTTTTGAGGCTTTCGAGCTAGCTGTAATCGGCTTTGAGCCAGGCCATTTGCGGGTCTTGGGTAATAGCGGCCACGGACTCGATTACGGCGAAATTCGCGCCAAATAGTCGAGGGGGATCGGCCCAGGCGACGGCCAATTTGAGATAAGCTATATTTTTCTTTTAGCATCTGGGCTATCACTTCTCGTTCATAACGGTTTAAATGTTCGTAGGTTCGTGGCATTCTATGTTCTCCTTTGGGGGGGGGGTCAGATACCCAAAGAATGAACTATGCTGCGGACCTTTGCACTTGTATTGTTACTCTACCAAAAGCGTTCCATCCATTGGAACCGACCTTGAAAATTCGAGCCCAGTGTCTTTAGTCCCCATTTTTTTCTTGCTGCCAAAACGGGGTTCCTATTGTTGGGGTACTAGGAGACGCCATTTCTCGAGGATATAACAATCCGGCTTTATACCCCATACGGCCCGCTTCAACCCCTCGGGCAAAGGCACGAGCCATGTCGATCGGATCTTGAGCAAGAGCCACTGCACTGTTAATTAAGACCCCATCAAACCCCATCTCCATCACCTGAACCGCATGAGACGGCCTCCCTAACCCCGCATCAATAATCAACGTTATATCGGGTAATCGTTTTCGCAATGTTCTGAGCGCATAAGGGTTTAATAGACCCTGACCAGAACCGATTGGCGCGGCCCAAGGCATCAGAATCTTGCATCCCACATTCACCAATCTTTGAGCAACAATCAAATCCTCTGTGGTATAAGGTAATACTTCAAACCCTTTTCCAACAAGCATCTGAGCTGCTTCTATTAATGCGGTTGTATCCGGTTGCAAGGTATACTCATCACCAATGACTTCAAGTTTTATCCAGTTTGTACCAAAAAGTTCTCGCGCCATTTCTGCGGTTGTGTTGGCTTCTTGGACCGTGCGGCAACCCGCTGTATTGGGTAAAATCTTGAGGTTTAGATCTTTGATAAAGTTCCAGAACAGTTCGCCCCCCTTTTCACCCGGGTTTTGGCGACGCAAAGAAACGGTCACAATCTCTGCTTCTGAAGCTTTAATGGACTTGGCCATAATCTCTGGAGAAGGATACTGTGCCGTGCCGATCATCAGTCGACTGTTCAATGTTGTGCTTCCGAGTTTCCACATAATGTACATCCAAATTTTCAAATCTACACTCAACGGTATGATCTGGGACTTCTATTCTGAGGCTATAAAAACATAAAACCGGCAAAATGCCGGTTTTATATTTAAAGTTTTACGTTTTTTTGTCCGAGATCAGGGTCGGTTAAGACCCTGATCAAGTTTCGGACATTTTATAAACGTTATCGTGTTTGCCTCTCTGTATTAGAAGAAACGCGGGAGCGCTTCTCGCTTACTTTAGAGGATCGACGACTGTCTCCGTTATCACTGCCCCCTCTAACATCATTAAGAGTACTATATTTGGTGATTGTTTTTTCGAATGAATCTAAGATATGAGATCGAACATTTCCATAGGCGGAATATCTCGTCGCATGGATTTCACCGGGACCACCGGCCATTGAGCAATTCACATAAGCAATGACGATGCGTGATTCTAAATCCTCATTACCGATTTTTTCAAGCTACCCGGAAATGGGAGATGATATCTTATCTCTCAAGGTCACAGAAGGCCAGGTTACGGCATCGGCAAAATTGCTGGAAGCGACAACCCCCAGATCTTCCCAGTTTGCGACTTGGTCACATAATCCGTCGCAGTATTTCGCTCGGATGTCGGTACTCATATCGTCGTTAAGAACGGTATAGGCTAAAACCAACCCTTTGGAATTGCTTCCTGTTTTAGCGTTGGCGAGTGATGGTTGATAAGCGGTTCCTGGTTCATTTGCTGTCAAATTTATAGGAAGCGCATAGTTATTTCCATCTGTAGTAAACGCATAGAAGATGTCACGATTTCCATTGTCAAACCCACTATACGCTACTGCAGCAAACCCATTTTCATCTCGAGCGCCGGATGACGTTGTTAAGTCAACATCATTTTCATTCACTTGCTGAGGGTCTACAAGAGCGCTCACGCCGTAATCTGAAGAAGCAACTACCTGCCAAGCTGCGGCTTGATCGAGATCAGCCTTTTTATAGGAAAAAATTTGCTGTTCTTGACTCAGGCTCCCGTTTGGGGCCGTATTCAGATAGGGGTTGCGGTGGGTTGCAAAAAGCCGATAAGCATCGTTACCCCCTTGTACCACAAATGTTGGATAAAGGTCATAAATAGCCAAGGGAGACGAAGTGCCTGCAGTATTGTCAGTAGTCCCCTAAAATGCAGGGGGTCTCCTCCAGAAGGTTTGATAATATGCAACAGCTAGTTGAGTATGAAACCCGCCTGTTGTCTAGGCTACAAATGGATAATTGAAATTGGGATCAATCTAAAAATCAATATAAGGAGCTACCGGATCTAGGAAACCTGTAGGGGTATCAAAATGGGATACTCTCCCCTTATCACTTTCTGGGGCCGTAATCGTTACCTCATTAATATAATCATACGTCTGCCATTGAGGCCCTGCTGGGAAGAATTTTATGCAAGAAATATGATAAGGTACTTCCTGTTTACGCTCTACATAACATACCGTAGGTTGTCCGGCAGCATCAAATCGGACAATCGGTGTATGAGACCCATCTCCAGAGGAAATTGGATTCGAATTTGGATCGGTGACCGTCAGACTGATTCCAAATTCGCTCGCAGAATTCAGAATAGAATAGTTGTACGTAGCAAGGACTGGAGATAAAGAAGACATTATTTGTCTCATTGTTATCTGTTGTCGCATACCAATCTGCTCCATCTTGCATTTTGAAATAGATTTGAGTTCTTAGACTTGGTGCAACATCTCGCCATGCTAAAGCAAGTTGACCATTTGGCCCTGATGCGATGGACGGTTGAGAGGAGTCGGTTCCATTTCGACTAACATTTCCCGACTGAAAGCCAGCTGGCTTCCAACCGGCGTCGGCAACCAGCGTAGACAGAATGAATACAGGAATGACAATAAGTTGTGTCTTTGTGAAATTACTACTGATATTTCTCATGTTCTGTTCCTTTCCTTTTCGGTTCTTCTTCTTTCTTCTTCGACTCCCCCCCTTTCTTTGATTATTATCCTGGATCCATCAGCTATCGCTTCGGAAGGCGTTTTGGGGCTCAAAAGTTAAAATTTTTTCCTTGAGATGCTCGCTTTTGGGCGGATTGGGACCGGCAAGTATCACCCTGATGAATTTTTTGAGCGTACAGGTCAGATTCACTCTGATTTGACCATTTTGGGGCGTAAGCCTCCTTGGGCAGTCGCCTTAGAGTATTGTTAAAGGTGCACGGAGGGCTATGCGAAGGAATGGGCAATGTCTTGTATCACTTCAAACCAGCGACAACGCTTGCCAAAGTGAAGTTCAATTCGTCCGGCGTGGCGGACCAATCGAACCGCGCAATAAACGATATTTTTGAGAACCGTTTTGATTCGCCAGCGCGGGATGTTGATTTTCTGCGGGGCAAGCCCAGCCCGTTTGATGACCTCTTGGCCAAGACCGCGCAATAGGTTGAAGAGCCACCATGGCGCATAACAGAATAATCTTATTGGCACAGAGTCTCCCCGAAGGCAATCGCTCAACATCAAGATCGCTTTTGAGTTCACTGTGGTACTGCTCGCTGGGGCCATGTCCATGATAGAGATCTAGCACCGTCTTGGCACGACAAGAGAGGTTCGTCCACCAGGTGTTCACCTCAAGTTTAGGAACCAGAAGTTTCTGACCATCGATATCGATGGTGCGTTCAATCACTTCGAAGGCCACCGGGACACAAGGGCGGTTTTGGTCACCACCGGGATGGAAATGATCGAAAAAGCCTGTGTAAACGTTCTTGCCTTCACGACTGTCTTGTTTGTCTCCAACTCGGCGTGCAAGGGCCAGCATTTGTTCAGGACATTCGCGGCGAGGATTTCGCTTTACGATGAAATAATGATCCCCAAAAGCGTCGAAGTTATCGGCCACAGCGTTGCCACTATCAAGCCGAAGCAAACATTTTCCACCCAGGCCCAGGGTTTGGAGCGTTTCAACGCTGCGGGCAATAAACGCGGTCGTTCCCGACTGACAATGTTGTTTACCGGGTCGAAGTTCGCACTCAAGCATGTGGCCTTGAGTGCCCACATAGGCAAATATCGGGGCGTAACCATCATGGCCCTTCTAGGTGTAGGAAACGCCTTCTTCCGAAGAGCCTGAGTGACCTAAAGGGCTCACATCGATATCGACGGGAACAAGATCAAGCCCTTCGACATCTACCTAGCCAAAGGGGCCCGAGGAAAGAAGTTCGGTGTTGAGTTTGCGTAGCCCCACATGGGTTCTGGCTGGGGGCAGGTCGTCGGAACGACATCGGAACACCGGCTCAGAGGCTACCTTTTTAACTCCCCTTTTTAAGTCCAAAGGCATTCATAAAAATCTCATCACCCCGGTACAGGTCGATATCATTGAAATCGGTTCGACCGTTGCAAAGTAAGCCGATCTGGGTAAGGAGGATCTCCCGATCAGAGATCGCATCGGAGCGGCGTGGTTGAAAATTGGAGGGAAGAATCCGTTGAGCATGATCCTCAAGCAGCAGGCCGCAAAGATGATTTCCGCTTGTGCTGTTGAGTTCGCTCTTGCCAGTCTTTATTTTATATTGTTTCATATACACACCTGTTGGGGTGGGGTTGTTTGTTTGAATACGGGTATCCTCCCCGCTTTAGCCCAACAGGTAATGAAAAATCGTCAGATTTTATCTGACGGATTCAGGCCTTTGATTACTTCATTAACTTTGCTTTACAAGTGTTGTATAGGAATTCATGCTTTTAAAAAGGATGTAAGAGAATAAAAATATGGGTTGAACAGTAATCTGTTAAGCCACCATAAACCGTATAGGAATAGGTCTTAATCATCATGCAATGGCTACTTAAAAAAATTGTTGGCACAAAAAACGAACGGGATATAAAGAAACTTCAACCGCTTGTTAAGCGTGTAAATGAATTAGAAATTGAATACCAAACGTTATCCGAAGATGCCCTTAAAGCGAAAACCCCGGAATTTAAGAAACGCTTGGAAGATGGTGAGACGGTTGACGATATTCTTTGTGAAGCATTTGCCGTTGTTAAAAGCACGTGCCGCCGATTGTTGAATGAATCATTGGAAGTAAGCGGACATATGCTCAAGTGGGATATGGTTCCCTATGATGTACAAATCTTGGGCGGAATTGTTTTGCATCAAGGGAAAATTGCGGAGATGGCTACGGGTGAAGGGAAAACGCTGGTCGCTACGTTTCCTGTTTATTTGAATGCCCTGACCGGACGAGGGGTTCATCTGGTTACGGTAAACGATTATTTGGCTCGACGTGATGCGCAATGGATGGGCCATGTGTATACGTATCTAGGTTTGACCGTTGGGTGTATTCAACATGATATGGATTCGGAAGTTCGACGCGAACAGTATCAAAAAGATATTACCTACGGAACGAATAGTGAGTTTGGCTTCGATTATCTTCGCGATAATATGTGTTATAGTCCTGAAGACTATGTTCAACGCGCGTTTCATTATGCGTTGGTTGACGAAATTGATAGTATCCTTATCGACGAAGCCCGTACGCCCCTGATTATCTCCGGTCCAGCCCCCTACTCTACGGAAGAGTATCAACGCGTTAAACCCCTTGTGCACCGTTTGGTGCGGCGGCAGCATGACCTATGTAATGACCTCATACAAGAAACAAAGTCGCTCTTGGAGCAAGATGATGAAGAAGCCATTCAACTTAAGCTCTACCAACTTCATCAAGGAATGCCAAAGCATAAACAACTCCTTAAAATGTTGGAAGAACCTTCGGTTCGAAGGCTCATGGAACGTATCAATGCGGCGATGCTAACGGATGCCCGCAAGGAGCAGGCCCGCGAATTACGGGAAGCTCTTTACTTTAACATCGAGGAAAAAGAGCGCGATGCACATTTGACGGAAAAAGGGTGCACGACCCTCAGTCCCGATGATCCGGAAGCGTATGTGTTGCCCGATCTCATCGCTGTCATGTCTGAGCTCGATGGAAATACAACGTTGAACGATGAAGAGAAAATGGAAAAACGACAAGCCATTCAACGTCAATTTTCTGAAAAAAATGAACGCATCCACGCGGTCGATCAATTGATCAAGGCCTATTGTGTATATGAAAAGGATGTGGAATACGTGGTGCAAGATAATCAAGTGATTATTGTAGATGAATTTACAGGTCGGCCGATGCCCGGAAGGCGTTGGAGCGATGGGTTACATCAAGCGGTTGAAGCAAAAGAAGGGGCTAAAATTGAAAAGGAAACCCAAACATTAGCTACTATTACGATCCAAAACTATTTTCGTAAGTACGAAAAATTAGCGGGGATGACAGGAACCGCGGAAACAGAAGCAGACGAATTTCATCAGATCTATAAATTAGATGTGGTGGTGATCCCTACGAACCGACCGGTTCGACGGGTCGATTACAATGATCCTATCTACAAAACAAAACGCGAGAAACTAAATGCGGTCATCGACGAAATTGCGGAGTGCCATGAACAAGGGCAACCCGCATTGGTTGGAACCATTGCCGTAGAAACGTCTGAATTGATCAGTCGTATGCTCAAGCGACGAAATATCCCTCATAGCGTTCTCAACGCAAAACAAAATGCGTCTGAAGCAGAAATTGTCGCACGGGCCGGGCAAAAAGGAGCGGTTACAATCGCGACGAATATGGCCGGTCGAGGAACGGATATTAAGTTGGGGGAAGGCGTTGTTCATATAGATCGCGAGGTTCTTAACTCTCAGATCGCATTGAGCGATAAAGTGAACGGAACCCCACTGCGCAAGATGTTAGAAGAAAGACCGTGTGGACTCTGTGTCCTGGGAACGGAGCGCCATGAATCGCGTCGCATTGATCGGCAGTTACGAGGCCGTTGTGCCCGACAAGGGGACCCAGGGGCTTCCCGTTTTTATGTATCTTTAGAAGACGATTTAATGCGGATGTTCGGATCCCAACGCATTTCCGGTATTATGGAAAAATTAGGTCTTGAAGAGGGACAAGTTCTTGAACATTCCCTCCTAAACCGTTCCATTGAGAGAGCCCAGCGTAAAGTGGAACAACATAACTTTTCTATTCGGAAGCGGACGCTTGAATATGATGATGTCATGAATAAGCAACGTGAGATTATATATGGCCGTCGAACAGAAGCGTTGAACAGCAAAGACGTAAGAGAGCATCTCTATGCCTTTGTAGAAGAAATTATCTATGCGCATGCCGCTGAGGCCGCCGATCCAGCAACCGATGAAGCGCTTGAAGAATTTGTTGTTTGGAGTAATTCAACCTTTCCGATTGGCATCCAATCCACAGAGCTTCAAGAGGTCAAACAAGATGCGGAAGCGTTGGGCGATAAAGTCATGAAGGGTGTACAGCAAGCCTATGAAATTAAAGCTCAGAATGAAGACGCTGAATCCCTTGAAAGCATGGAACGACATATCATGCTTCAAGCCATTGATACGCATTGGCAAGAGTATTTGCGGAATATGGACGCCTTGCGCCAGGGTGTTGGGTTACGGGCCTATGGGCAACGTGATCCCTTGGTTGAATATAAGCGAGAAGCGTATGATATGTTCGCTGAGCTTATGGACTTAATTAGTCATGATATTGCGACCAACTTGTTTCGATCGGCAACCTCTCTAGAAGCATTACAATCTTTTTTATCGACTCTTCCCCAGAAATATGTGCATGACGAAGTTTCTGTCTTGGGCAAAGGAGCGCCCGCCAAGAGGATGGGCGAAGATAGGCAGAGTTCGCTACAGGCTAGAGGTCGAGGGGAACGTGTAACAGTTAGAAGAGACACCCCCAAAGTCAGCCGCAATGATCCATGTCCTTGTGGCAGTGGGAAAAAACATAAAAAGTGTTGCGGAACAGGTTGACGATAAATTCTGGCCTATCAAAACTTTGTAAGGGGGCCTCGCTGCATCCAACGACATGATCTGGGCGAATAGGTTAGGCCATCTTCGATAACGACTTTAATGCAATCCTCTCTCCCTCTGGGAGAGGAGACTAACGTTGAAATTCCTATACATAAATATGTTACAGTTCCAGAGAATAATACCTTGGATCGGTGCACTATGCTCCGGGCTTCTACTCGCCGCATCTTTTCCTCCCCTAGAATGGAAAGATGCGGCATGGATTTCTTTTGTTCCTTTAATCCTAGGATTACGCGGTGCAGATTATCGCCAGGCAGTACGCTTAGGGTTCATAAGTGGCACCGTATTTTGGTTGTTTTCTATCCATTGGCTGACGCATGTTACGTATATAGGCTGGATGGCCCTTTCTTTATATTGTGCGATTTACTTCGTTCCATTTTCGATTTTTGTTTCGCGATGGATACATGGACTGGGAACCAAAAGATGGGTCCGAAACCTGGGATTGATGTTGAGCGCTCCTATTGTATGGGTAGGATTTGAATATGTGCGATCTGTTTTGTTTACAGGGTTTGCGTGGAATACGCTAGGGGTGAGTCAATACACGAATATACCCATTATTCAATGGGCTGCATGGGGCGGAGTCTATGCTGTTTCTGCTGTTATTATGCTTATTAATATGGCTATCGGGTTGACAATCTTTCGATATCTTAATCTTGATGGACGATGGCAAAGACAAATGCATCCGGAATTGATGATGGGTTTTTTGATACTCGCTTGTGTATTTCTTTTAGGATGGCGTTCGATTCAAAATGATCATAGGGATACCGAACCTGTTCGTATAGGACTGGTTCAGCCGAATATTCCCCAATCTGATAAATGGACTGAAGCCTATACAGACGAAATCTATGATCGCTTAAAAACATTGACGGATATTCTTATAGGGATCGGTTCTCTGGACATCATTGTTTGGCCGGAAACAGCGGTACCTGATTATATTCGGAGTAGTAAAACAAGCTATGATTTAGTGTATAATTTGGTAACCAATGGCACGCCTATTTTAGTCGGGTCTATGGATCTGCAGTGGCAAGATGATGAACCTCTGGCTTACTATAACAGCTCATTTTTGTTTGGGTCTGATGGCACGATTTTGCAACACTATGACAAACAGCATTTAGTGATGTTTGGGGAGTATACCCCGTTAAACCGCTGGCTTCCGTTCATCGATGCATTCACTCCGATTGATGGAAATTTTACCGCAGGAACAACGGGCACAGTCTTTAAGCTACCCCCCCAAAACTTGTTGTTCTCTGCATTAATTTGTTTTGAGGATACCATTGCATCAGCGGCTCGACACATGGTTATCGCCGGCGCGAGATTTCTTATTAATCAGACCAATGACGCTTGGTTTGATGTTTCCAGTGGCTCAAAACAGCATATGGCACATTGCGTTTTCCGTTGTGTCGAAAATCGTGTGCCGGCGGTTCGCTGTGCAAATACAGGGATCACATGTGCGATCGATCGATCGGGAAGAATCTATGATGTCTTTGAGGGTCCAAACGGTAATACACTGGCTTCGGGTTTCAAAATAACGCAGCTCGCGGTTCCTATGAAAACCATGTCGCTTACTTTTTATACTCAATATGGCGATTGGGTTGGGTTCTTTGCTGCACTCGCTTCTTGTTTGTTATTAAGTTTTGTGGTAAGGATCACATCCCAAAAATCAAAGGATAGACCTGAATCCGTCAGCTATCGCTTCGGAAGGCGTTTTGGGGCTCAAAAGTTGAAAACTTTTTCCTTGAGATGCTCGCTTTTGGGCGGATTGGGACCGGCAAGTATCACCCTGATGAATTTTTTGAGCGTACAGGTCAGATTCACTCTGATTTGACCATTTTGGGGCGTAGGCCTCCTTGGGCAGTCGCCTTAGAGTATTGTTAAAGGTGCACGGAGGGCTATGCGAAGGAATGGGCAATATCTTGTATCACTTCAAACCAGCGACAACGCTTGCCAAAGTGAAGTTCAATTCATCCGGCGTGGCGGACCAATCGAACCGCGCAATAAACGATATTTTTGAGAATCGTTTTGATTCGCCAGCACGGGATGTTGATTTTCTGCGGGGCAAGCCCAGCCCGTTTGATGACCTCTTGGCCAAGACCGCGCAATAGGTTGAAGGCCACCATGGCGCATAACAGAATAATCTTATTGGCACAGAGTCTCCCCGAAGACAATCGCTCAACATCAAGATCGCTTTTGAGTTCACTGTGGTACTGCTCGCTGGGGCCATGTCCATGATAGAGATCTAGCACCGTCTTGGCACGACAAGAGAGGTTCGTCCACCAGGTGTTCACCTCAAGTTTAGGAACCAGAAGTTTCTGACCATCGATATCGATGGTGCGTTCAATCACTTCGAAGGCCACCGGGACACAAGGGTGGTTTTGGTCACCACCGGGATGGAAATGATCGAAAAAGCCTGTGTAAACGTTCTTGCCTTCACGACTGTCTTGTTTGTCTCCAACTCGGCGTACAAGGGCCAGCATTTGTTCAGGACATTCGCGGCGAGGATTTCGCTTTACGATGAAATAATGATCCCCAAAAGCGTCGAAGTTATCGGCCGCAGCGTTGCCACTATCAAGCCGAAGCAAACATTTTCCACCCAGACCCAGGGTTTGGAGCGTTTCAACGCTGCGGGCAATAAACGCGGTCGTTCCCGACTGACAATGTTGTTTACCGGGTCGAAGTTCGCACTCAAGCATGTGGCCTTGAGTGCCCACATAGGCAAATATCGGGGCGTAACCATCATGGCCCTTCTAGGTGTAGGAAACGCCTTCTTTCGAAGAGCCTGAGTGACCTAAAGGGCTCACATCGATATCGACGGGAACAAGATCAAGCCCTTCGACATCTATGTAGCCAAAGGGGCCCGAGGAAAGAAGTTCGGTGTTGAGTTTGCGTAGCCCCACATGGGTTCTGGCTGGGGGCAGGTCGTCGGAACGACATCGGAACACCGGCTCAGAGGCTACCTTTTTAAGTCCAAAGGCATTCATAAAAATCTCATCACCCCGGTACAGGTCGATATCATTGAAATCGGTTCGACCGTTGCAAAGTAAGCCGATCTGGGTAAGGAGGATCTCCCGATCAGAGATCGCATCGGAGCGGCGTGGTTGAAAATTGGAGGGAAGAATCCGTTGAGCATGATCCTCAAGCAGCAGGCCGCAAAGATGATTTCCGCTTGTGCTGTTGAGTTCGCTCTTGCCAGTCTTTATTTTATATTGTTTCATATACACACCTGTTGGGGTGGGGTTGTTTGTTTGAATACGGGTATGCTCCCCGCTTTAGCCCAACAGATAATGAAAAATCGTCAGATTTTATCTGACGGATTCAGGATAGAGTGTAAATATGAACATAGAAAATTATAATCAAAATAATGTAAATCTGTTTACCCCTTCACCGACCCCCCAAAAAGGGTACAGAACCTGTATACGTTGCAAGCAGGACAAACGATACAGCTTGTTTCCTCGATTAAAGAGGTCTACGAAAAAATTATCTCGGTCACGCGTTTGCAAGCTTTGTTTTAAACGTGAATCCGAAATCCACCCCGTTTGAACTTGATTTTTTTCTTCTATCATGTAAAAAAGGAGAGACTATGTTAGAACACTATAAAGTCAGACTATCTTCTGTTAAAAAAGATATAGAAGAAATGAGAGGTTATCTTTGACGTCGCTGATAAACGTCAAGAACTCACATCCCTGGAAACCAAAGCCACAGACCCTAATTTTTGGAAAGATCAGGCCCGCGCTAAATCCGTCACCGATAAAACGAATAACCTTCGGGTCGTTCTCAACCCCTACGAAAACCTTGTTCGAGATTTAGATGATCTCGAAGTACTCTCGGGGCTTATTGAAGAAGAGACCAATTCTGAAGAACGCACATCGGCCATACAGGATGTAGAAACCCAGCTCACAAAAATAGAAACGGACTATAAAAAACTCGAGTTTCAGTCCTTGTTAGGTGAACCTTTTGATCCGAATAATGCCTATATCAGTTTGCATGCAGGTGCGGGAGGAACAGAGTCGTGTGACTGGGCCGACATGCTCTTTCGTATGTATATGCACTATGCAGAATCGCATGGATTTACGTTACATATTCTAGATCGTCAATCCGGCGATGAAGCCGGCATTAAAAGTATTTCGCTTCTTGTTGTGGGACCTTATGCATACGGCTACTTAAAGGCAGAACGAGGTGTTCATCGGCTTGTCCGAATCAGTCCTTTTGATGCCAATAAGAGAAGGCATACATCCTTTGCGGCATTGGACGTTGTTGCAGAAGTTGACGAATCGATTGATGTTGAGATCCTCGATAGCGATTTACGTATTGATACTTATCGATCCAGTGGGGCTGGGGGACAACATGTGAATACGACAGATTCCGCTGTGCGCATCACACACCAACCCTCAGGCATTGTTGTTCAATGTCAGGCAGAACGATCTCAGCATGCAAACAGAAACAAGGCGATGAAAATGCTGAAAGCTAAACTGTATGACTGGGAACTTGATCAAAAAAGAAAAGAAATGGAAAAATTCTATGGGAACAAAGGCGATATTGCATGGGGACGACAAATACGTTCATATGTATTGCAACCCTATACGCTGGTTAAAGATCACCGAACAGATGTTGAAGTGGGCAATGTAGATGCCGTCCTACATGGAGCCTTAGAACCCTTTATTGAAAGCTATCTTAAAGCCAAACAACGACATGAATAATATCCTTAGTAGAATTCTTGAACATAAGCGGATTGAAATGCAAGAAGCGAAACGTGAGCGCTCGGTTGAATTATTGCAGGAGCAAGCAAGGCTCCGCAAACCGGCGCCTCCTTTTGCTGAATGTCTTCGGACCGATTCAGTGGCGCTCATTGCTGAAATTAAACATATGTCTCCATCCGCAGGGGTTATTCGTGATCCCTTTGACCCCGTTCATATTGCAGAAGCCTATGAAGCAGCAGGGGTTCAAGCGGTCTCTGTTTTAATGGATCGAAAATATTTTGATGGCAGTGAAAAAGATTTTCGGCTCGTGCGATCATCGATTCAATGTCCCATGCTTTATAAAGAGTTTGTGATTGATCCTTGGCAAATATGGCATGCCGCATCGTTGGGTGCTTCGGCCATACTGCTCATTGCTGCGGCCCTGGATCCCAACGTACTCGCCTCTTTTTTAGACGTGTGTCATGATGCAGGGATCGAACCTTTACTGGAAGTCCATGACCAAAACGAGATGGCGATGGCGCGTGATATAGCCGTTGAATGTATAGGGATCAATAACCGAAATTTGAAGACCTTTGAGGTGTCTTTAGAGACGACGTTTCGCTTAAAAAAAGGGGCTTTAGAAAATCATCTGATCATCAGCGAAAGCGGCATCTCCGACCCAAAAGATGTTGAACAGTTAAAAGAGGCTGGGATCGATGCTATACTCGTAGGAGAACATCTCCTGAAACATGAAGATTTATCACAGGCTATTTCGGCCTTGATGGAAAACGTTTGAATATCTTTGTCAAAATTTGTGGTTTAACGACCCGAGAAGATGTAGAAGCCGTCTCCGACTTAAAACCTGATGCGATCGGATTCATGTTTTGGCCAAGGTCCAAACGATTTGTTCCGTCTAGCGAGGCTGGCGTGTGGGCCAACAGCATTCCTTCTTCTATTCATAAAGTCGGAGTATTTGTTGACGCAGAACCTGATGAGATGATGCGCACATTTCAAATGGCGCAATTAGACATCCTTCAACTCCATGGACACGAGACCCCTGAAGACTGTAAAGCCATTCCGTATCCCACATGGAAAGCATTGCCTCTAACGACTCACCATGAAGAAATGATGCAGGCCTATCCCGTTGACGTTTTTCTACTGGATCGTTACAGTGTCAAATCACCGGGCGGAACAGGGCAGGTCATCGACTGGGAAAAGGCGAGTGTCTGGGTCCGTTCTTGTCATAAACCCGTCTTGTTAGCTGGAGGACTTACACCCGAAAACGTACAAGAGGCTATACGCCAAGTGCGACCATGGGGCGTAGACGTCAGTTCGGGTGTCGAAGGGGCGCCTGGAAAAAAAGATATAAAAAAAGTGAAAGCATTTATAGAAGCATGTCGAAATATGTAACAGAACCTGATGCGCGAGGCCATTTTGGACCTTATGGAGGCATGTATGTTCCTGAAACCCTGATGTTCCCTTTGCAAGAATTGGCGGACGTATACAAGAGTGCCAGCCGCGATCCAACCTTTAAGAGGGAATTAAACCATTACCTGAAAGAATATGTAGGTCGGCCAACACCTCTTTACCATGCAAAACGTCTATCCCATGAGGTGGGAGGCAAGGTCTATTTAAAAAGGGAAGATTTATGTCATACCGGTGCGCATAAAATTAATAATTGCATGGGACAAGTACTCCTGGCTAAGCGCATGGAAAAACGTAGGGTCATCGCGGAGACAGGCGCTGGCCAACATGGTGTAGCAACGGCGACGGTGGCGGCCATGTTTGGGATCGAGTGTGTTGTATATATGGGGAAAGTAGATATGGAGCGGCAGGCCTTGAACGTGTTCCGAATGGAGAGCTTGGGGACCAAGGTGGTTCCGGTAACAGCCGGCCAACAAACGTTAAAAGAAGCCATTAGTGAGGCTATGCGAGATTGGGTCACGCATGTCCAAAAAACGCACTATGTGCTCGGTTCCGCATTGGGCGCTCACCCCTACCCCCTAATCGTTAGAAACTTTCAGTCTATTATTGGACATGAAACACGGAAACAAATCCTCCGCTTAGAAAACAGGCTTCCAACACATCTTGTTGCTTGCGTAGGAGGTGGCAGTAATGCCATCGGTCTTTTCCATCCATTCCTTAGCGACCGGAAGGTCAAAATGATCGGCGTGGAAGCCGGAGGCAAAGGAATTCAGAAAGGACAACATGCGGCTCGGTTTGCTGGAGGCCGGGTTGGAATTTTACAGGGAACAAAAACCTTTATCTTGCAGGATCGCGAAGGCCAAATAGAAGAGACGCATTCCGTTAGTGCAGGACTTGACTATGCAGCGGTAAGTCCTGAACATAGTTTATTGCGAGATATGGGTCGTACTCAATACACCTATGTAACAGATCGCGACGCGATTCATGCGTGTGATGCTTTAGGTCAATGGGAAGGTATTTTACCCGCTTTAGAATCAGCTCATGCCATAGCCTATGTGATTAAGCAGTCCGGAATGTGGGGGAAAAAAGACATTATTATTATCAACGTGTCTGGACGTGGCGACAAAGACGTGCAGCAAATCGTTGGATGGAAAAAGAAAAACCGCAAACAGGAGAAGCGGATATGAGTTTACAGAGTATGACAGGTTGTGGACAGGGACAAGCCGTGCAGGGTGGATTAAAAGTTGAAGTCGAGCTGCATTCCGTCAATCGGAAACAGCTTGATCTTCAAATTCATATGCCCAAACGCTTAGCCGCATTAGAGTCCAGGATAAAAACGAATCTCCACAACGTTCTTTTACGAGGCCGAATTTCAGCAGAGATTTCCGTTGATGGGTCTTCTTCCTCTGCACCGATTGTTCATGTGGACGAAAAATTAGCGGGTTCTTATGTGCAGATCTTGAAACGTTTATCTAAAGAGCTCAAGATATGCGATGATGTGTCGAGCAAAGATCTGCTAGCCTTGCCAGGTGTCCTAAAATATGCAGACCCGACAGAAGATGTTGAGAAAGTTTGGCCGCCTCTTGATAAAGCGCTTCAGACCGCATTGCGTATGCTGACACGCATGCGGTCCCAAGAAGGAAAAGAACTGCAAAAAGATTTAGCAAAACGAATAAACCTCCTTGAGACATATAGAAATGAAATAAAAAAGCGCGCGCCTCAGGTTGTGCAACACTATCGAAACGAATTGCTTTTGCGTTTAAAAAAGACAGGATTATCTATATCGTTAGATGATGAGAGACTTTTACGCGAGTTAGCCTATTTTGCGGATCGCTCAGATATTGCGGAAGAGCTAACCCGTTTAAAGAGTCACATCAAACAGTTTCGCCAAATCATGCGTTCGACCGAAGCCGCTGGCCGATCCCTCGACTTTTTGATTCAAGAGTTTTTGCGAGAAATCAATACGATTGCTTCAAAAGCTAGCGATGCACATATTACTAAATACGTCGTTGCCTTTAAATCAGAATTAGAACGAATCAGGGAACAGGCGCAAAACATAGAATGATTTCACTCGAAAACACCACTTTGCTCTGTGTCATCTCGGCGCCTTCGGGTGCGGGTAAAACAACCTTGTGCGAAAGACTGTTGGCTGAGTTTGATCAGTTAAACTATTCTGTCTCATGCACAACCCGCCCACCAAGACCTGGGGAAGAAAATGGAAAAGATTATTATTTCATCTCAGAAACAGAGTTTCACGAGAGAATTCAGCAGGGCGATTTTCTGGAGTACGCGTCTGTGCATGGGTATCAATACGGCACGCTTAAAAGCCAAGTGCTTCAGGGAATAGAGACGGGCAAAGATGTGTTAATGGATTTGGATGTTCAAGGGGCATTCCGACTCCGCCGCACCCTTCATGCAAATCAAGAAGACGCCTTGTTAAAACAGTCATACGCTGATATTTTTATAGCGCCACCTTCTATTGAAACACTCGAAAAACGTTTAAGGAGCCGAGGTAAAGACCCTAAAGATGTCATCGGCCGTCGTTTAGATAGGGCCGAAAAAGAGTGTGCTCGTTGGTCTGAATACCGGTACCTCATTGTGAATGATGACTTAGAGACCTCATATAACATCTTACGTTCAATTCTCATTGCCGAGCACCACCGGGTAAGAAAATCCTAAACGCTTATTAGAAAGTAGGGTTTAGGGCTTGCTGTTTTCATGCCTGCCTACTTTTTTAGGCGGTTGGTTAAAAGCTGCAAAAAACGGGTAAAACATTTGACTAAGACCATTCGACAACTTACTTTAGTCATTACATTGATAATGCTGGACATGATCGATAGGGGCGTGTCAATGTGATAAAGTCTGAATACAAGTATATCAACATGTTGCAGCTTTTGAGCAAAAATTCACGTGTCCATAAGTGTGCAACGTACCAACCAGCTCAGGCTTGTAGACCTGAGTATGAAGGGGGGGAAGAAGAATGGCAACGAAGAAAAAAGCGCCGGAAAAGAAGGTCGCTAAAAAGAAAGCGCCCGCAAAGAAAAAGGCCGTGAAGAAAAAAGCGCCGGAAAAGAAGGTCGCTAAAAAGAAAGCGCCCGCAAAGAAAAAGGTTACGAAGAAAGCTAAAAAGTAACTATACTACTAGTCCGATGCTCTCAACACCGGCAAGAAAAAAAATACCACGAAATGGCAGTTTTTTGCTGGAAAATTTTCAGCGAAGCTGCCATTTCGGCTTTATAGGGGTGTAGGCGACTTGACCATACTATATCTAGTATGGTAGACAAAGAAGATAGGCTGAAAGTAGCAGGTCCAAAGTCAAAGGCCAAAAATTAGAAGGACGGGGTCTAGAGGACTGGAGTCAAAGATCGAAATACAAAAGTCCGTTAACTTTCGACCTTCAGACCTTTGACTTTGGACTAAATCCTGAATCCGTCAGCTATCGCTTCGGAAGGCGTTTTGGGGCTCAAAAGTTGAAAACTTTTTCCTTGAGATGCTCGCTTTTGGGCGGATTGGGACCGGCAAGTATCACCCTGATGAATTTTTTGAGCGTACAGGTCAGATTCACTCTGATTTGACCATTTTGGGGCGTAGGCCTCCTTAGGCAGTCGCCTTAGAGTATTGTTAAAGGTGCACGGAGGGCTATGCGAAGGAATGGGCAATGTCTTGTATCACTTCAAACCAGCGACAACGATATTTTTGAGAACCGTTTTGATTCGCCAGCGCATGATGTTGATTTTCTGCGGGGCAAGCCCAGCCCGTTTGATGACCTCTTGGCCAAGACGGCGCAATAGGTTGAAAGCCACCATGGCGCATAACAGAATAATCTTATTGGCACAGAGTCTCCCCGAAGGCAATCGCTCAACATCAAGATCGCTTTTGAGTTCACTATGGTACTGCTCGCTGGGGCCATGTCCATGATAGAGATCTAGCACCGTCTTGGCACGACAAGAGAGGTTCGTCCACCAGGTGTTTACCTCAAGTTTAGGAACCAGAAGTTTCTGACCATCGATATCGACGGTGCGTTCAATCACTTCGAAGGCCACCGGGACACAAGGGCGGTTTTGGTCACCACCGGGATGGAAATGATCGAAAAAGCCTGTGTAAACGTTCTTGCCTTCATGACTGTCTTGTTTGTCTCCAACTCGGCGTGCAAGGGCCAGCATTTGTTCAGGACATTCGCGGCGAGGATTTCGCTTTACGATAAAATAATGATCCCCAAAAGCGTCGAAGTTATCGGCCACAGCGTTGCCACTATCAAGCCGAAGCAAACATTTTCCACCCAGGCCCAGGGTTTGGAGCGTTTCAACGCTGCGGGCAATAAACGCGGTCGTTCCCGACTGACAATGTTGTTTACTGGGTCGAAGTTCGCACTCAAGCATGTGGCCTTGAGTGCCCACATAGGCAAATATCGAGGCGTAACCATCATGGCCCTTCTAGGTGTAGGAAACGCCTTCTTTCGAAGAGCCTGAGTGACCTAAAGGGCTCACATCGATATCGACGGGAACAAGATCAAGCCCTTCGACATCTATGTAGCCAAAGGGGCCCGAGGAAAAAAGTTCGGTGTTGAGTTTGCGTAGCCCCACATGGGTTCTGGCTGGGGGCAGGTCGTCGGAACGACATCGGAACACCGGCTCAGAGGCTACCTTTTTAAGTCCAAAGGCATTCATAAAAATCTCATCACCCCGGTACAGGTCGATATCATTGAAAAATCGGTTCGACCGTTGCAAAGTAAGCCGATCTGGGTAAGGAGGATCTCCCGATCAGAGATCGCATCGGAGCGGCGTGGTTAAAAATTGGAGGGAAGAATCCGTTGAGCATGATCCTCAAGCAGCAGGCCGCAAAGATGATTTCCGCTTGTGCTGTTGAGTTCGCCCTTGCCAGTCTTTATTTTATATTGTTTCATATACACACCTGTTGGGGTGGGGTTGTTTGTTTGAATACGGGTATCCTCCCCGCTTTAGCCCAACAGGTAATGAAAAATCGTCAGATTTTATCTGACGGATTCAGGTAAAACAAGGAGTTGTATATGCGTTGCCCAAAATGTACGCATCAAGAAGATAAGGTAATTGATACCCGTTCTGTGCGCAACGGAGATGTTGTGCGACGAAGAAGGGTCTGCCTCCGTTGTGAACATCGGTTTACGACCTATGAAGAAGTCGTCAAAGGTCATTTAAAAGTTATTAAACGCGATGGACGACATGAAGATCTGGACAAAAAAAAGTTATTAAATGGAGTCGAACGTGCGTGTGAAAAAAGACCTATTAGCATTCAACAAATAGAAACGATTGTTGATCAGGTTATTAGTGAATTAGAGACCGAACATGAACGTGAAGTTCCAGGAACAGAAATTGGGAAAAAGGTCATGGAGCGATTAGAAAAATTAGATGAAGTGGCTTATGTACGCTTTGCCTCTGTCTATCGTCGATTCCGTGATGTAAATCAATTTTTAAGTGCGGTTGAAGGCCTTATTGAGAGAGGGTAAGAAATATGTGGGAGTATGGACGCGAGGGAGACATGAATGATTTGGATCGATAGCGATAAAGAAAATAGTACACGTTTACTTTCCGATTACCTCACGGCTGAGTTGTCTGACGTCGGTTCATGTTCTTCTTCCCGAGAACATATCCAAGAGCTGGGCCATGTTGTTGCCCATTACGTAGCAAAACACTTTTCAGCTACGGCTATTCCTCAAGACTATTGGACATGCTTGGTGTCTCGTAGTTTATGGTGTATTGGAGAGGAAGATCTGGCTCGAACCTATTTGAGCTCATATTGTTCTTTAGAGCGACAACGGGAACTATCTCTTTTTGTTTTTTCCGACCCAGAACGAGGGGCCCCTCTTTGGGAAATATTAACAACACCGGTCATGCGATCTTCAAATTGGGTCAGTCATAGTTCTTTAAATAGCTGGATGATAGATGTCGGCCTTTTAAGCCCTGAGGGTAGAGGATGCCTAGATTTAGTTCTTTATCAGGGCATGCACAAGCTCATTCGTGTAATGGCTCCGATTTGGGATAAGACTAAAGGAAAAGGCGTTTTAGGTCTAAAAGGATTATTTGAAACATATAAAGGGGCTTGTGCCAAAACGAAAGACAGGAAACATAGAGCGCAAGAAATGGTCGTCTATTGCGAAAAAATATTCGTACATCTAGCCCGTTGTAGGAATTGGATCTTTACGCCCTCGATCTTTATTGTCGATTTTAACCATTGACTCTTGATCGTATTTCGGTAGATTGTCCGTCTTTTTAGGAAAACTATTAAATGGAGTAAATCCCTCATGAGCATGCACCGAAGTCTTAAATCGGCCCGTAAAATTGTTACGAAGCGTAATGTATTGAAACGATTCGAACGAATCGAATTGCTTCGTGAACGTAACAAATGGAAAGAGGGAGACTGTGGTCTTGGACTCCCCAAAACAAAACCTGCCGAATAAACCGATTCGGCTACAAAGGTACCTCGCCGAATGTGGACTTGGTTCACGTCGAGCGTGCGAACAAATCATTGCTCAAGGGGTTGTTTCCGTTGATGGAAAGCCAGTTACTACTCAGGGCGTTTGTATTCACCCATTTAAACAGCAGATTCTTGTCCACAAGAAATGCGTAAGACCCCAAGAAAAATTATATATTCTTCTGAACAAACCGACAGGTGTTTTGTGCACCTCTAAAGACCCGCAAGGGCGGCGTATTTTTAGAGACTTAGTAAAAGATCTTCCAAGCTATAACCAGGACCTTCCATCCCGACTTTATACGGCTGGCCGCCTTGATCTAAATAGTGAAGGCCTTGTCTTTATTACCAACGACGGTAATTTAGCCTATCAATTAACACATCCCAAACACCATATACCTAGGCGCTATCACGTTTGGATAAACAGGCCTTTAACGGCACAACAAATCCTCCGATTCAAAAAGGGAATCCCCTCATCTGAAGGACTTTTAACGGCAGATAGGGTTATTCGAAAAACAAAAAAAGGGATCTGTTATGAGATTACTTTATTGCAGGGAAAGAACCGTCAAATTAGAAGAATGATGAAAGCCGTACATATAGAAATTAATCGGCTGAAACGGATCGCTATTGGACCTCTACAGCTGGGTTCTTTAAAGGTAGGTGCATGGCGACATGTGAAGGCGAAAGAGTTACAGGCCGCAGGTCTGAAGGTCAAAGGGTAAAACGGACTTTTGTCTTTCCACCTTGGACTCTTCGACGTTTGACCCTGTCTGGTTCAATCATGGCTCTGTGCAACAAAGTGCTCGTTGATATATGCTGTAGCTTTTTCAAGAGAAGGTAAAATTTTCGTGGAAAACTTCACCATCCATGGACTACAGTCCTTAAACGAAAAAGGCGGAAAAGCGACGACAAACTTTCCAAGATCATGGGATGCATAAAAAAACCTCCATCGAGGTTCTAACAGATGTTTTACGATAATTGACCAATATAATATCAGCATCGCGTATATCTTGAAGGTCAAACTCTACGATTTCGTTGGCGCTATCCACTTCACGATCTTTAAAATTGCGTCGCATCGGGTCTAGAAGAACAAAGTCTTTGACTAATTCTTTCTTAGCTTTTTCGCGCCAAGCTCGTGCTTGGCCCTCATGTTCGTCCATAATCGGGCCGCATAAATAGATTTTTCTCATTGGTCTACAGACTCCATCGTAGGTTTTTAAAGATTGTATGATTAAAAAATGACAATATTATCCATCATTTTTATTTTCGTTAAAAGGTTAAAAAAAGTAGAGCAAATATTTTTTATTGCTTTTGTGACCTTTCTTATTTACAAGCCATACCTAGTTCCGGTTCGATTCATAATTCAACATAGGCCATAGGCCATAGGCCATTTTTGATAGCGATTTTTTCAACCCACAAATTACAAACATAAAAAAGAAAATCAATAAACCACTCTGTTCCACAGAAACCATCATCACTGAAAAATGAAAGACACCATCGAACAACAATTATCGGATTGGATAAAACGTGTATTTACTGAAGTGTTTCCAGGCGAACCCATGGAAGGACTCCACTTAGACGTTGTTCCCACTTCTAATGAAAAATTTGGAGATTATCAATGCAACGCCACGATGGCATTGGCAAAACAGGTAAAGAAAAAACCGCGAGACATAGCTGAAACGGTTGTCCACCATGCAACACTTCCTGAAAATGTCGAACGTTTAGAAATTGCAGGGCCGGGTTTTATTAATATCTTTTTGAATACATCATGGATGTCAACCTCCCTAGAAAAGAATCAACAAGATCCTGACTCTGTGGTCCCCCAACCCGGAGCAAGAAAGACGGTTATCATTGATTATTCGAGTCCCAATATTGCCAAACCCATGCATATTGGTCACATTCGATCAACCGTTATTGGGAATGCGTTAGACCGCATATATCGTTATTTAGGGTATACCGTTATCGCGGATAATCACCTCGGAGATTGGGGCACTCAATTCGGCCTTCTCATCATGGGATATCGTCATTTTTTAAATGAAACAGCGCTTGAAGAACACCCGATCGAGGAACTCGAACGGATCTACGTTAAAAGTTATGAAAAGTCTAAGCAGGATGACGCGTGGCTAGATCAAGCGCGGGAAGAATTGGTGAAACTTCAGCAAGGGGATCCTACAAACAAAACGGTATGGGAAGAATTCGTTCAACTAAGTCTCGGAGAGTTTGAACATATTTATAAACGGTTAAGCATTTCTTTTGATTTAGTTCGGGGTGAGAGTTTCTATAATGAAAATCTCCCGGAAACCATGAACCAACTTAAAGATTTAGATCTGTTGAAAGAAAGCGAAGGTGCACAGGTTGTTTTTTTAGAGGAAGAAAAACTACCTGTATGCATTGTGAAAAAAAGGGATGGAGGATTCAATTACGCAACAACGGATCTGGCAACGATCACAAGTCGAGTAAAAGAATTTGAGCCGGATAGAGTGATCTACGTGACGGATGAGCGACAACAGCTACACTTCAATCAGATTTTTACGATTGCCAAAAAAATGGGTATTAAAACAAAACTTGTCCATATCTGGTTTGGTCTTATGCAGCTGCCAGAAGGTACGTTTTCGACCCGTGAAGGCCATGTGATTAAGTTAGAACGTTTATTAGATGAAGCCGAAACCCGAGCATTGGAAATCGTCCAGACAACAAGTCCAAACATGAACGCCAACCAGCAAAAAGAAGTAGCTCGAGCCGTCGGCATTGGCGCTATTAAATATGCTGACTTAAGCCAAAACCCGCAAAGCTTGGTTACGTTCACCTGGGAAAAGGCTCTTTCTTTAGACGGCCATTCAGCGCCGTACTTGCAATATGCATATGCACGTATCGCGAGTATAAAAGATAAGTATGCTGAACAGTTTCCGGCCATACACCTTGACGATTATCCGATCCGGCTCGAAGACCCCCTCGAACGAAGATTAGGCATCAAGCTCATTCGTTTTCAGGAAACCGTCCATCGTGCGGCAAAACATTACCGCCCCAATTTTATAGCTGACTATCTGTATGATTTAGCACAAACGTATAGTGCTTTTTATCAAAACGTTCCTTTTTTGAAGGCTAAAAAGGGTGTTCGGGAAAGCAGAATCCGGCTCTGTACAATGGTGGGCTTTGTTTTGGGGCAGGGTTTAGATTTATTAGGCATCGAAACGCCGAAACGGATCTAGTGAGACTTCTATTTGCGAACTTATTGTGCCGAGCCATCGTTTCATGAGCAGTGTAGAACATAATCAACCAGACATTGTTACGTCTTCTGATCTATATTCCAAACGTTTAGCGAGCGAATCCGGGCAGTGGTTCTTAGATGGCCAAACACGCGCTATTCTAAAATATCTTGCTGTATGGCCAAAAGCTCTAGTCCCTTAAAAAACCTATTCAGAAACCTTTGGATCAAAGTCAATGTCACTTTGTAGAGGGCGATTTGTTAAACGTTCCTTTTGCAGATGATTCTTTCGATGTGGTCATCAGTCTTCGTCTTGTGTCTCACATGAAAAAAGGGCCTATGACTCAAAGAAATGACACGCGTATCCAAACACGCTGTGATTATTGATTCTGCTTCTATTCAGAGTTTTAACTATTTTATCCCTGTGCTTTTTCATTTTAAGAAAAAGGTCGAAAAAGACACACGAAAATTTATTCGGTTAAATCCTCGTGCTGTTAGAAATGTTTTTCATGAATTGGGGTTTGTGTATACAGAAAAGATGGGACAATCTTTTCTTCCGATAGTGGCTCACCGTATGCTGAAATGTTTACCGATTTCTAGAGCGGCAGAAAAATGTTTACCACAATCGGATTCACTTTATTATGGGGGTCTCCGATTATTATGTGTGCACAGCGAAAGTTGTTTAGAGCGGCCTGTTCACCCACTGCTCGTAGCGAGGAAAACACAAGCAAGCAGATTTAGAAAAATCGAAACAAGAGGCTCGTTGTATTGCTTATTCTTTTCGCATCTTAACAACCTTGGCCGGTATACCTAATGCAATACAGTAATCGGGAAGGTCTTTCGTTACAAGCGAATGGGCACCGATAATCGAATCGTGACCAATGGTGACACCATCCATGACGGAAACTTTCGTTCCTAACCAACAACCATCTCCTACGCTTGCCCCGCCTTTTGATATGGAGGGTTGATCAAGGATAGGTATATCGGTACGGATTGTTTCGTGTCCTGCACCTACTATATAACAGTAACCTGCCAATAATGCTTTTTTGCCAATGCGGGTATATTGCCTCGTTGCAACTCTACAATAAGTGCCAATATTTGCCCCGTCCTCAATTTCAAGTGTTCCATCGATGGTCGAAATAAAGGTACCCTTTCCAATAAAGACACTGTCTTTGATGGTAATCCCCTCCCCTACAGTGCCTTTGGCGTCTAAGGTTACATCATCGCAGAAGACAATGTAGTTTCCTAGGCGAATACGCCCAGGGTGGCGAAGGGTCATATTTCTTCCAAAAACGATCCCGCTTCCACATGTATGAAAAAGACAAGGATATATTTTTTGTCGCAACCATAAACCGAATGCGCCTGGAAAAGAGCCGAATAAACAGGTAATCAGTTCATACTTGAGGAATGTAAAAACACCACCGTCCCCAATTACGATCGACTTGTACTTTTTAAAGGACCCTTGGTTTTTATCTCTGACCAACGCATGCGCGCCACAGCCTTCAAAAAGTTCTGAGGTCTTAGACGTTTGGGATTCCACGTTTGTTTACCTCCACTTAAATAGACCAATAAGGTTCAGGAAGATGTTGTCTCTTCATGGTTCCAATGTAATCGATACAAAGTTTGTGGTGACATAAGTCGTTTGATCGGATAACGAGCATGCCATTCTTTAATGGGCTCAAACACCGTTCGATCATCTGTAAGCCCTCGATAATAGCGGGGACTAATTAAAAGATACTGAATATTATGTTTTTTGAGATATGCTTTAATCGCCTGAGCACGAGATGGGCCATGTTTCTTGTCAAGGATACCCCATCCTTGCAGACTCAACTTACAAGTGCAAAACCGAAGCTGTCCATCATTTCTTTGGGCGTTCTATATTCTAAGCATTTTCTCGGTCTATTATTCAGTAACTCCACAGCCCAGCTCAACTGAGCGGAGCTGTGGGCAGCAAAGTCGGTTTTCTTCGGGAAAAACTGGCGAAGCAAACCATTCGTATTTTCATTGGTCCCTCTTTGCCAAGGGTTTCTCCCTTCAGCAAAGAAAATGGGGGTTGCTATTTTTTTCTGTAGTTTAGCATGGCTGGCAAACTCCATGCCATTATCTACAGTCACCGTTTTACAGGGGAGCCCTGAATCAGCGAACTGAGGTACGGAACGGTTGACCGATTCGGCATTGCATCGAGGTAAAAGATCGGCGATGAGATATCGAGTCGCTCGATCTACTAGAGTGACTACACAGGCCTCTTTTCTCGTTTGGCCCTGAATAGTGTCACCTTCCCAATGGCCTGCCACCTTGCGACTTTCACCCTCTTCGGGGCGTTGGTCAATCATCGTTTGGTTGTGTATACGTGAATGGCTTTTCCGAGTCGCTCGTTTTTTCTTTCCGGGGCCACGCAGGTATTTTCGGTAGCCAGCCCCTCTTGGACTGTACAAGTAGCGGTAGATCGTCATTCGACTGATGGGAGGGTCACCTTCTAGCTTTCTTCGACCTTCAACCTGTTCTGGAGACCAATACTTCGCCAGGAGAGTCTCCACTTGTTCTTTGCTAGCTCCCATCACTTTTTGAGGCTTTTGAGCTAGCTGTAATCGGCTTTGAGCCAGGCCATTTGCGGATCTTGGGTAATAGCGGCCACAGACTCGATTACGGCGAAATTCGCGCCAAATAGTCGAGGGGGATCGGCCCAGGCGACGGCCAATTTGAGATAAGCTATATTTTTCTTTTAGCATCTGGGCTATCACTTCTCGTTCATAACGGTTTAAATGTTCGTAGGTTCGTGGCATTCTATGTTCTCCTTTGGGGGGGTCAGATACCCAAAGAATGAACTATGCTGCGGACCTTTGCACTTGTATTGTTACTCTACCTCTTCCGGTGAGGCCAAGCCCATCACATCCACAATTTTATGTCCCCCGAAATAAGCCATACCTCCAATATCATTTGCGGCAATGATAATATCTTTTTCTATATTTTTATTAATCCACTTCCCCATTTTCACATACAACGCCTCGGTATTTGCCACATCTCGAGCTAAGCGCGACATGACGTGTTGAAAAATCATCCAGATACAAGAGGAGCATCAATAGCATACAGATGCCCAGAAAAATTTTCTGTCGAGTAAATTTCCACAATAGGGCCAACCCAAGCCCACCCAACACTACAATCATCGGGGCAGTGGTAAGAACCATCCCCTTCGCGAAATTTTATCGGTAACCGCCCCTACAAAGAAAAGAGTGCCCACAGGAAGAAGGAGAAAGCCGACGAGATTCTGTTTCATAAACAGACTAAAAACCGCAACTACTTCACGAATGCTATGATCGGTAAACACCGTTTTTATCCGACCGATATCCTTCGAAGCCAATGCCCCGCTAAGGCCCACATCACGAACACTTGTTTTTGCGTAAAAAGTGGTCGGCAACAGATGACCACTAGTGATTAAGTTGAACGCAAAATAGGGACTAATCGCAACGCCAAAGACAATCACCTCCGTAACCAATATAGTCCATGCCTTACGCCTCGCCTCAGGCGTGCGTTGACGCATATGGTAAAACCATGTATCAACAAAAACAAGCGGGACCATAACAAACAGTTCGGGTCGGCTGAGGGCGCAAAGAACCAGTGCCACAGGCACCCCATATTTACGCACGGCTGAATCTGGTTCAAAGAGATAATATAACACCAAAAGTAACAGGATCGCCATCATCACCAAAGGAATTTCCATTCCCGACGCAAAGCCCCAAAGCGCAATCGGACTTAAATTCAGACAAATAGCAGAAAAAAGAGCGATTAAAGATTGTCCGGTCATTTTTCGTACTAACCAATAAAGCAATAGATTGGCGATAAATCGACAGAAAAACGCAGCCATTAGCCCTGCTTTTATAGGGTCATGGGTAACCCAATAAGGAAGAGCCATACATAACGTCCAAGCAGGCGAGGTAGACACAGGCAAATTTTTACCGGGATTAACAGCAAACCCATTTCCTGATACAAAATTTTTAGCGATAGCCGCATGAATCCATGAATCGTCAAGCGCAAAACCAATCGTTTCCGCCATCTTCATTTCCTTGCGCAATTCCAGACCAAAAATAGTAGAAAGAACAACAAGTATAATAGCAAGGTGGACGCCCCAATGGCTCATTTTACTTAATAAGGCGTGTTGATTTGGCACTGTATCATTCATTGCGTGTATATCCTTCTATAAGAAAAAAATTACTTTGATAACCGAATACGAAAGGTTTGCGTTCATATCTTCTCATGCACGTCTGTCGCTCCGTCCTGTTTTTCCCTGTTCCATGGAAAAATGAAAGATCATTCCAAGCACACTGACAACAATCACTTTAAACCGTACAAACAAGCTCATAGCCAAAGCGGATTCCACCGGGACTCCTGCCAAGCCAAAGTAGAAAACGAAGACACCTTCGGCAAGCCCTAAACTACCTAATGAAACAGGAAGCATGGCCATCAACATAGCGACAGGCGTGAGAACCACAATATTTATCAATCCCGGGGCTATTCCAAATACGCTGAAAGAAAAGTAAATATTACCCCATGTTAGCATATAGAAAAGAACGGTTAAACCCATGACGCTATATAAAGATTTTCGGTCATCCTTCAAAATAGAAATCGTTTGTTTTGTTTTTTCTTGAAAATTTTGAATGGCTTCAAAAAAGCGTATCGTGATTTTTTTTAGTACGTCATACCCTTTCAATGAGCATTGGAGTCTGCAGCGAAGAAAATCGATAATCCCGAAAGCAACCCGTTCTAGTTTCGCGAGTGGATTGTTAAAAGCAGAACACCAGGCTAAAAAGGCTAATACAGAAAAGGCGCCTAGCGAGGGTAGAAATATCGCAGGATGCTGATACATCGTTTTTTTAAACAAAGGCATTATAATGACCAGCACCAACAAAAAAAGGAAGCCTGTAAACCGTTCAACAAAAACACTCGCGGCCGCTCTTGACTGACTTTTAATAGCTTTCCCTAAATAGAAAACTCGGAAAACATCGCCTCCTATATTAGAAGGCAACAGATTTGAAAAATAATACCCTACCAGGTAAAGCTTTACCAAAAAGCTAAAACGCATGTTCGGGGGGGCCTTGCCTAACAAAATGTTCCATTTTAAACAGCTCACCAAAATCATTCCTACGGACACAAGGATGGACAATGTCAGGGGAAAAAGTTCGATATGGCTAAACATCTTCAAAAATCCTTCCGCATTCACCATGCGAGATAAAAGGATCAAAAACCCTACGCTAACAAGACATTTAATAAAAGTGAGTTTACGTTTCATCGTTGATTTATTTTTTAACTTTCAAAATGGGTAATATAAGAATCAACAAAGCTACAATGCCTATAGAATAACCATAGACTTGTGTAAACAAATGATGAGATAGACTGGTTAAGGTTGCAATATGTTTAGAGAACCCTAACCATTGAAACATAAACGCCCACGCGCCTTCGTAGGCCCCGAATCCTGCAATCCCTGAGATAGGAAGACTGGCTGAAAGTTCGGAAGTACACAACCCTATAAAAACGCGGGGAATAGGAAGTTTGTCAAACCCATACCCCAATGGCCTAAGGATCCCATATAGAAGCATATAGTAAGATCCATACTTTAATATGCGGATTAACAACGACAAAAAAAATAAACGTGTATAAAGACCCATTTGTTTAGCCTTTTGCAAATCCGTTTCGGCCTCTTGTAGCGCCTGTCGAAAACAATCGATTCGATTTCTACTCAAAAAAGGGATACGGGTAAATAGGCTCCCGATAAGCCGAATGAGCTGTGGAAGGAAGTAGAGAACAAGCGTTGTAAGGCCTACAAGGACACCACCGCCTACCACAACCCCTGTAACAGATAGATGAATTTGTTCTCCCATAAAACAGAGCGCTAGAATAATTATCGGAGCAACGGCCAGTAGATCAAAAAAGAACGCAAGCGTAAAGCTAGATACCGCTGCCCCAAAACGGACGCCTAATCGGTTCGTTAGGATATATACATAAATCAAAGATCCTAATCGGGCAGGCAGAAGATCTGAACAAAAATTGCGAACAAGAACGACAAGAAATAAGGGTGTAGAACGTAGCGAAGAACCCGATACATAGAGGACTAATGAATATCGCCACATTCTCACAACACTCATAGAAAAAGATAAGACAACAAACATCAAAACACCCCTTATATCTGCTTCTTTTATGCTTGCTAGAACTTCGTTCACGGAAACATGGGTCAACAAGTAGGTAAAAACAACAATCGTTACGATCGCGCTTAGAATGAAGGAACGACCTGAATTGGATTGAGTCTGATCCATGTCCTTCTTACACGTACGCTCTTGTATGGAGTTATCCATCATTCTTGATAAGAAGTCCGTTTCTCAAATCCCGAGCTCATTTTTTCCGTATAGCTCCCGTCCTTTTCCCGAACAATAAAAAGAGCCTCTGCATGCTTATCATTTTCAATCCACATAAGCCCTCGGCTGGGGCCCATCACACATAGAGCGGTCGCTAAGCCATCGGCTCTCATGCATGTTTCTGCAAGTACAGAAACACTTGCTAATCGATGTTCAAGAGGACGTCCTGTACGAGGATCAAGGATGTGTGTATAGATTTTTCCATCCGCCAACTCGCGATAATTTCGATAATCTCCAGATGTCGCTAAAGCAGCATTATTCAAATAAACAACGCCTTTTATAGCACGGGTAGAATTTTTCCGATCAGGAAGATCAACGCCCACTTTCCAGAGCTGTTGATCAAAATTCTGTCCAGAAGCAACAAGCTCTCCACCCATCTCGACCAAATAATTCGTTTCGCCTTTCGACCGAATAAGCTGAGCAACAACATCCACGGCAAACCCTTTCGCAATAGCATTTAAATTTAGGCGCAATGCTGGGATATCTTTCTGTAATCGAATTTCTCCCATAAGAGCTACGTGTTGATATCCCACACTTTTCTGTACTTCCGAGATCTGTTCATCTTCAGGTGGGCTTTTATGTTGATTGACCCCAAAACCCCACAGATCAATGAGTGGGTCAACCGTAAGATCGAAAGCTCCATCTGTTTGCTGACTTAAATCGAGAGCAAAACGAATGACCTCCGCAAAAGGTTCAGATATCGTGACCGGTTCTGTTAACGTGCTTTTATTAAACTGACTAATTTCACTGTTCGGCGAATACGTAGACATCTGTTTATTAATCTTAACAAGATATGAATCAATATCTCGTTGGAGCTGTTTAAGTGCGGATTGACCTAAAGAAGAGTTGGCAATTTTGATGGAATAGGTAGTGCCCATGGTATGACCCATCCACGTCGGATTTTTGGGTCCAGGCGCATCTCGCGTATACGTATAGATCGTATAAAGAATGATAACGGTCGCAACAAAAAAAATTCTGCGGGGATAAAGTTTTCGGGGTTGAATGACTTTGACCATAAAAACACCTTAGAGTTCTTGAAAAATAATTTAACTACGCCTTTGAAGTGACTACTTTCAACGGTTATTTGTATAATAGAAGGAATAAAAAGATAACAACTATATCTGTGTCACCTCCTCCCTGATTACAACCGCGATGGGGCAGTCTTAGATCCATTGGTGTCTATGGACAGACTCAGCCCGTAGAAACGGGAGGCAAGTAGTTTCTTCAACGGCCCAATTAGTCTTTAACATGCACAGCAACGTATTAATCATAGGGGCAGGCAGTGTTGGTGGTGTGGTTGCACATAAATGTGCGCAACAGCCAAACGTCTTTTCAAAAATCTGTCTCGCCAGCAGAAATGAAGAGAGATGTCGTGTCATTGCATCCCACATTCCTTCACATATTCACACAGCTCAAGTCGATGCGAATAACCCGCAAGCGGTCGTCGATCTCATTCAAAAATTTGGGCCTAACGTCATTATCAATGCCGCACTCCCCCTACAAAACCTCCCGATTATGGAAGCGTGTGTTCAAGAAGGGGTTCACTATATCGACACCTCTGACCCAGAAGCGGATCCATCGAAATTTGAACTGCTGGGTTCGTATAAATGGCAATGGAATTTCCATGACGCTTTTCGGAAGAAAAATAGTACGGCCATACTCAGCTGTGGCTTTGACCCAGGCGTCGTGAACGCCTACTGCGCCTATGCTCAGCAAAAGTGTTTGGATGAAATTCATGAAGTGGATATTGTCGATTATAATGCGGGTGATCATGGGCTCCCCTTTGCTACAAACTTTAATCCGGTTGTTAACATCCAAGAAGTCACTTCTCCGGGAATCTATTATGAAAACGGCAAATGGAAAGAAACAAAACCTCTATCGATAGCCCGAACTTTTTCCTTGCCCGAACTTGGCAAGCGAGAAATGCGTCTCATGTATCATCCCGAATTGGAATCGCTGGTAAAACATTTTAAAAGAATACGTCGTATCCAGTTCTGGATGGGATTTTCAAAACAGTATCTCATCCATCTGGAAGTCTTGAAAAATATTGGAATGACAAGCATGGACCCCATCAATATTGAGGGAAATGCCATTGTTCCATTAGAATTTCTAAAAGTTCTTTTACCGGATCCAGCCACGTTGGGAGAACGCTATCAAGGAAAAACATATATAGGATGTTTTATTAAAGGAATAAAAGATAATGAACCTAAACAGATTTTCATCTACACTATCTGCGATCATGAACAAGCGTATCGAGAAGTAAAGTCACAGGCCGTTGCTTATACAACAGGTGTTCCGGCGATGATCGCTGCAAAGTTAATCGTAGAAGGACCCTGGCGTCATCCCGGCGTTTTTCATGTTGAACAACTGGATCCCATCCCATTCATGAATGACCTGAACGAATATGGGTTACCGTGGAAGATAAAGCAGGAACAGCATCAGGCGTAATATGATACCCATGTCGATCTACATGGAACAGCGAAATCCCCTTCTTCATCTCACCTTGCAATGCATGCATTTCATCGTAGCCGCCTTTACTTTATAGTCGTTACTCCATTCCTTTTTATTTGGGACGCAAACAATATGGAGTTTTGAGGTCTTTAGAAAGGAGAAAACAGATTTCTATTTTTTCTATGAGAGATGTTGCATTTCAGTCTCTGGATCTATAGATTACTCAAAATTTTCATTTTAGTTTTTTGAAAACAGTCTTTAAGGAGCTTACATGGCTCAGGTTTTTCGGCCTAGCGCCAATACAATAGCAAAAGCCAGCATCTTTTTTTTGATGGTTTTAACCATAGCCGGACTCTGTGGATTGGATCTGATCCATCGCTCTCCCTATGTGCGTTATACGCATAGACCCAAAGAGCAACCTGTACCGTTTAGCCATAAACATCATGTAAACATGGGCATCGATTGCCGGTATTGTCATACGACGGTTGAAGAGTCGGCTTCGGCTAACATCCCTTCAACCCGTATCTGTATGAATTGCCATTCTACGATTTGGAAAGATAGTCCCATGCTCGAACCTGTTCGCGAAAGTTGGCAAACAGGAAAATCACTGGAATGGAACCGTGTACATGACCTTCCGGATTTCGTTTATTTCAATCATAGCATCCACATAAATAAAGGAATAGGGTGTGTAACGTGTCATGGACCTGTTGATGAAATGCCGTTAGTCCACCGCGAAAAGCCTCTCTTTATGAAATGGTGTCTGGAATGCCATAAAGCGCCTGAAAAATTTATTCGGCCGCAAGAAGAAGTTTTTAATATGGACTATAAAGAGCCGAAAAATCAACTTGAATTAGGACGTAAATTAGTCAAGGAATACCACGTGCAAAATGAAAATAATCGATTAACTGATTGCTGGATTTGTCACCGATAAACGGAACGGAAACCATTTAGCCACAGGCGGATCCGCTAGAGCGAAAGACCATAATAAGTAAACATGAGTACAGACCAAAAAACTAGCATAGATTTTGATCCCATGGGAAGGCCCCTAAAGCAACCTGTGGTTCAAATATTTAGCGCTTCAGAAACGTCTTCTAAGAGAATAAAGAAACCTTTAAAACTTGATAAGGTCCGCGAACAACTTTCCAAAACGGAAGGTAAAGAATTTTGGCAAAGCCTTGAAGAATTGGCGGATACCCAGGAGTTTCAAGAGTTGGTTAAACAGGAGTTTCCCCAACACCATGCGGCATGGGATCCCGTTAATCGTCGCGATTTCATGAAACTCTGCGGGGCAGGCTTAGCCCTTGCCGGTCTTTCAGCGTGTACGAAACAACCCACAGAAAAGATAGTGCCCTATGTAAAGCCCCCTGAAGAGCTGATCCCTGGCAAACCCCTTTTCTTTGCAACGACAATGACAGTAGGCGGATATGGAATAGGTCTACTGGCTGAAAATCATATGGGACGTCCTACGAAAATCGAAGGCAATCCCGATCACCCTGCTAGTCTAGGAGGTACGGATGTTTTTGCTCAAGCATCCGTATTAGATCTCTATGATCCCGATCGTTCTCAATCCGTTATGCATCAAGGTCGAATTAGCAGTTGGGATCATTTTGTGGCCTCCATGACAGGTCTTTTAGCTGACAAAAAAGGCAGACAAGGTGAGGGTTTACGCATATTGACAGAAACGGTCACCTCTCCAACGCTGGCTAAACAACTTCAAGAATTCTTAACCAACTATCCGAAAGCACAATGGCATCAGTATGAACCTGCAGGACGAGATACCGTACGTGCTGGATCAAAGATCGCCTTCGGCGAATACGTTGAAGCCATATACAACTTTGAAAAGGCGGATGTCATTGTCTCGTTAGATGCGGATTTCCTTTATACGGGCCCGGGTCATATCCGCTACGCACACGACTTTGCCTCTCGCCGAAAAGTAAGTGCTCAACATGAAAACTTGAACCGATTATATGTCGCTGAAGGTACTCCGACCGTAACCGGCACAAGTGCTGATCACCGTTTAGCGGTCAAAGCCAGTAAGGTTGAAATCATCGCACGTCATATCGCGCATGAACTTGGGATTATCGAAAATCGAGGATCGAAAATCAAGGATCATGTGGAGGTTGCACCTTGGCTAACAGCTATTGTGAAGGATTTGAAAGCACACCAGGGCCGAAGCATTGTCATTGCAGGAGAACAGCAACCCGCAATTGTACATGCTCTAGCACATGCGATAAATACGAAGTTGGGAAGTGTAGATCAAACGCTCTATTACATAGAATCGCCCGAAGCCAATCCAACGGATCAAAACGAATCGCTTCAAATCTTAGTCAACGATATGGAGAAAAGTGAAGTTAACGCATTGATCATATTGGGATCAAACCCCGTATACAATACGCCGAGCCATTTAGGGTTTGCTGAAAAATTAGAAAGAGTTGAGGCGCGTATACATCTTGGCGGGTATGCCAACGAAACCGCTAAAGTGTGTCACTGGCATATTCCTGAAGCCCATTATCTCGAGTCCTGGAGTGATGCTCGGGCTTTTGATGGAACAATCTCTATGGGGCAACCGCTGATCGAACCTCTTTATAATGGGAAAACAAATTTTGAAATACTGTCCGTATTAAATGGGAAAGGCGGAAAATCAAGTCATGATATCCTTCGCGATTATTCAAAAAACGATTTAAAGAGCGGTTCCTTTGAAACGGAATGGCGTCGAACGTTACACAGCGGATTGGTTAAAGATTCTGCGGCTCCTCAAAAGAAGGTCTTTCTCCAAATCGATCACATACAAAAGCTTCCGGCCAGTCAACAAGAAGGGTTAGAAATTGTTTTTAAACCTGATACGTCCGTTGTGGATGGGCGTTATGCAAATAACGGGTGGCTCCAAGAAGTGCCACGACCTATCTCAAAGTTAACATGGGACAATGCAATCCTTATTAGTCCTATAACCGCCGATGGACTTGGAGTTAACAATGAAGATCTCGTCGAACTCACCCATGAAAGACGAACTGTGCAGGGACCTATATGGGTACTACCTGGACAAGCCAATGATTCAATCACCGTGGCCTTAGGGTATGGTCGTACACGAGCCGGTCATGTTGGAAATAATGTCGGTTTCAATGCATACACGATTCAAACAGCACATTCACCATGGATCGGTTCAAATGTGAAGATCACTCACACCGGCAAACCGTTTCCCTTAGCCAGTACACAGGCTCATCACAGTTTACAAAACCGAACGAAGGCGGGCAAGAATCGTAACTTGATCCGTGTTGCTAGCCGCGACGAATTTAAAAAACATCCCGATTTTGCTCAGCATCCGCATGGAGAACATATCCCCCCTGCAGATATGACGATGTACAAGAAATATGATTACAGCAAAGGTGAGCAATGGGGTATGGTCATCAATCTAAATGCGTGTATTGGATGCAATGCATGTATCGTGGCCTGTCAGGCTGAAAACAACATTCCCATTGTCGGCAAAAAGGAAATTGGGAATGGTCGCGAAATGCATTGGATACGTATCGACCGGTATTATCAAGGCGATTTAAATGCTCCGCTGGATATTCATCATCAACCGCTTACGTGTATGCATTGTGAAAACGCACCTTGCGAAACCGTTTGTCCGGTCGGTGCCACCATGCATAGTCAAGATGGTCTTAACCAAATGGTCTACAACCGATGCGTAGGCACCCGTTATTGTTCAAACAACTGCCCGTACAAAGTTCGTCGTTTCAATTTCCATCAATTTTCCGACCTGAAAACACCGAGCAAAAAACTGCAACGCAATCCGGATGTGACCGTACGTGTACGGGGTGTCATGGAAAAATGTACCTATTGTGTTCAGCGAATTAGTGCAGGTCGAATTGAGGCCAAAAAAGAAAGACGGGCCATTCGAGACGGTGAGATTGTATCTGCTTGTCAACAAGCGTGTCCAACCAATGCCATCACATTTGGAAATATTAATGATCCTGACAGCGAAGTTGCGAAACTTAAAAAAGAGCCTTTAAATTATAGTTTGATGGCTGATCTAAATACCATACCCAGAACCACCTATTTAGCAAAAGTAAAAAACCCATACAAGGATTTAGGGAAAAATACGAAACACGAAGCACAAAATTCGAGACACATTTAGATGTTCAAACTTTTCAATACTCTAAACAAAGATAATAGTTTTCAAATCTTCGACAACAGGGAGCCCTATTCGTAATGTCAGACTCGAAAGACAAAGATTCCATACTTGGACAAGCAGGTCCTCTCTTAGACTCTGGACAAACGATCCAGTCTGTAGGGGATAAAGTTACGTCTGTCATTTTCAGGAAAAAACAACCGATCCCCTGGTTTGTAGTCTTAGGCATCGCATCCATGTTATTGGGTTCTTTAACCCTTTCGGTTGTATGGCTGCTTATGAAAGGAACCGGAGTGTGGGGTCTTAACATTCCCAATGCGTGGGGGTTTGCCATTGTTAACTTCGTATGGTGGATTGGTATTGGACATGCTGGCACGTTAATTTCAGCTATTTTATTTTTATTCAAACAACAATGGCGGACATCTATTAACCGTTTTGCCGAAGCCATGACACTCTTTGCGGTCGCTTGCGCTGGTATGTTTCCCCTGTTACATTTAGGGCGACCTTGGGTCTTTTATTGGTTATTCCCCTACCCCAGCACTATGGGCGTATGGCCGCAGTTTCGAAGTCCATTGGTATGGGATGTCTTTGCTGTATCTACGTACTTAACGGTTTCAGTCATCTTTTGGTATACGGGCTTAATCCCTGATCTGGCAACCATGAGAGATCGGGCAAAAAATAAAGTGGGGAAAATCGTAGCGGGTATCTTTGCGATGGGCTGGAGAGGATCAGCACGTCATTGGCACCGATACGAGGTCGCTTACCTATTATTAGCCGGTCTTTCAACGCCTTTAGTCGTATCCGTGCACAGTGTTGTCAGTCTTGATTTTGCTGTCTCCATTATGCCCGGATGGCATACCACCATTTTCCCTCCTTACTTTGTAGCCGGAGCCATCTACTCAGGCTTTGCCATGGTCTTAACATTGATGATTCCTGTACGTTCCATTTACGGACTAAAGAGCATTGTAACCATGCGAACGATCGACAACATGGCCAAAATCATGTTGGCCACCGGATTAATGGTCTTTTACGGATATTTAAACGAAATCTTTTTTGCGTGGTATAGCGGAAACAAATACGAAAGCTTTATGATGTTAAATCGAATGACAGGCCCCTACGCGTTGCAATATTGGATGCTTATTTTGTGCAACGGAATCATCCCACAATTGCTTTGGTTTAGAAAAGTACGACAAAACGTTATTAGCCTGTTCATCATATCTATTATTGTAAATATTGGGATGTGGTTAGAACGTTATATTATTGTGGTGACCAGTCTACACCGCGATTTCATCCCCTCCTCTTGGGACAACTATGCCGGTACGATTTGGGACTGGGGTCTTTATATTGGCACCATCGGATTTTTCCTATTTGCCATGATGTTATTTATCCGATGGGTCCCTATGATCCCCATTTTTGAAATTCGAGAAATCATTCATGCAAAGACTAAAAAAACACTAGGAACGGAAAAAAAGCCATAGACCTGGATCCGTCAGTTAAACGTGGGATTTCTGTGCGAATGCTTTGGAGGCAAAAGGTTGCAAAAAAACGCAGGCGCACCCGCTGGGTGCGTCGAGGCTTTTTTGTAATTCCTTTTGGCCCAAATGGTTCGTGCAGAAAACCGCGTTTAACTGACGGATCCAGGATAGACTATAATGTCTAATGACTAAGTAAGAATGAGCGCAGACAAAAAAATATATGGATTAGTCGCGGAGTTTAATGACTCAGATCTCCTGATCAAAGCCGCTGAACAAACTCAAGAAGCTGGTTATACGAAAACCGATGCGTATACTCCTTTTCCCGTACACGGCTTAACAGAAGCACTTGGGATCAAGCGCACTATTTTGCCTTGGATCGTACTCACAGGCGGAATCTTAGGATGTTTAGGAGGATTCTATCTTCAGTATTGGGTTTCCGTAGAAGCTTACCCCCTTAATGTGGGAGGACGTCCGTTTAACAGCTGGCCTTCTTTCATTCCAGTTACTTTTGAATGTACGATTTTAGGCGCCGCCTTATCTGCGATTATTGGTATGCTCTCTTTAAATGGATTACCTCAGCCTTATCACTCAATTTTCAATACCCCGAATTTTGAAAGAGCATCTAACGATGGTTTCTTTCTTTGCATTGAGGAACAAGACCCAAAATTTGACAAAAAACAAACACGGAGACTTTTAGAAGATTTAGGAGCTGTATCCGTGTCGGAGGTTGAGTCTTGAGAAAAACTGGAAACATATTGTGTCGATTGATGATTTGTCTAGTTTCTGGATCATTGCTTCTTTTCGGAAATGGCTGTGAACTTCGCAAACGAATGTATGACCAACCAAAATACGAACCGCTTGAGCAAAGTGATTTCTTTGGGGATGCCCGTTCAGCACGAGCTCTTGTGGAGGGCACTGTTCCTCGAGGTCACCTCAACGAAGATATGCATCTTTATGAAGGAAAAATAAACGGAGCTTTTGCAGACACCGTTCCCTTTCCCATCACAAAAGAGGTCTTAAAACGCGGACAAAACCGGTACAACATTTACTGTGCTGTATGTCATGATCGAGCCGGTTACGGCAACGGAATGATTGTGCAGCGGGGATTCAAACGTCCTTCCTCCTATCACATCGATCGACTTCGTAAAGAAAAGCCAGGATATCTGTATGACGTGATTAATCGCGGATTTGGGTCTATGCCCAGCTATTCACATCAGTTAAACCCTGAAGATCGGTGGGCGGTCGTCGCCTATATTCGCGCCTTGCAATTAAGCCAAAGTGCCACTCTTGAAGATGTGCCCAAACAAGAAAGAGAGAAGTTGTTAACCGAAAAGCAATGAACGCATCCAAAACAGTTCAACCAGGAATAAAACACGCCGCAAACATTTCACTTAGAATCGGTATCGCAGGGCTTGCTGGTACTCTTCTCGGCGCCATGGGCAACATGTCCCAATTTTATCAATCCTATCTGCAGGCTTATATCTTTTGGTCAGGCATCTCAATTGGCAGCCTTGCAGCTTTAATGATTCATCATCTGGCTGGCGGCGGCTGGGGATTTGTGACCCAACGCATCCTTGAAGCCAGTGTAAAGACACTCCCGCTTGTCGCCCTACTCTTTATTCCTATTATCTTGGGTATGGATAAGCTGTACCATCACTGGCTCCATCCCGAAGCCATTCATGTAGCTCTCATAGAGCTCAAAAGCCTCTATTTAAATAAAAATGCCTTCATCATACGGACGGTTATCTATTTTGTCATTTGGATTGGAATGGGAACATGGCTTTGTAAATGGTCAACCAAACAGGACGAAACAGGGGACAAAACACTCAACCGACCGATGCGCAAGCTAAGTGGGATCGGGATTGTTATTTATGGATTAACAGCGACAGCGGCGTCATGGGATTGGACCATGTCACTTGAACCTACCTGGTTCTCCTCGATCTGGGGCCCACTATTTATGGTCGGACAAGGACTCTCCACCTTTGCTTTTTCCATCATTGTCCTCTCCAAGCTAGCCAAACATAATCCCCTTGCAAAAGTGATTAAATCCGCCCATTTTCATGATTTAGGGAATTTAACATTTGCCTTCGTTATTTTGTGGACCTATATGACCTTCGGCCAATTCATTATTATCTGGTCAGGAAACTTACCCGAAGAAATCATATGGTACCTCGATCGCACCCCCACAGGATGGAAAGTTGTCGCTATTCTCCTAACCGTATTTCACTTTTTACTGCCGTTTCTCCTATTGCTTTCACGTTTAACGAAGCTAAAAGCTCAGTACCTCGCAAAAATAGCTTTATTCGTTCTACTGATAAGGCTCGTAGACAATTTTTGGGTCATTGCCCCTACCTTTCAGGATGGTGTAAACATTCACCTTTTAGATTTTACAACGCCTCTGGCTATAGGCGGACTTTGGATGTTCGTTTTTCTTAAGTTCCTACCAAAACATTCTTTGATTCCTTTACATGACCCACGTTTTAAAGTGGAGGAGGATCCTCATGACTGAACACCCTCAAAATCCAAATCCTGATTATCAGGATCGAGACATTCATCTTACAACCGTTGTTGTTTCCATCGTTGTTCTTCTGGTCATATGCGGTTTTGTATTTATTAGCATGAAATATATGTTTCGAAAATATGATGAAAAAATGTATCAAGCTTATGTTCCCTCATCACACCTAGCGACTTCACGCCAATTACCCGATGAACCCATATTGCAAATAAATGAGGCTGAAGATTTAAAAAGACACCGCGCTTACGAAGACGCTTTATTAAGGGAATATAAAAGGCAAGAAGATGGGACAATCAGAATTCCGATTGAACGAGCCATCGAGGTTTTGGCTGAACAGGGGTTGCCAACACAGTGATGAAAAATCAAAAGAAATTCCCTCTCCTTGGGAAGAGAAGGTTTTATGTCATGATGTTGACATGTTGCATGGCCATCCCCCATCTCTACGCCCAAGATGTTGCCCAAATCCAACCGAACGAATACGAAGAAATTAGTTTCCAACAAAAATTAGATTCTCAGGTGCCCCTCGATCTATTTTTTCGAGATGAAACAGGCGAAAAAATTCAACTCCAAGATTATTTCAAACAAGACAAACCTCTCATCTTATCGCTCGTCTATTACGAATGCCCGATGCTTTGTACGCTAGTACTCAATGGTCTTGTAGACTGCCTCAAACAAGTCCCTTTCAGCGTAGGCAAAGAATTTAATGTGCTCACCGTCAGCTTTAATCATGAAGAGACACATGTCCTTGGCAATGCCAAAAGGAATACCTATTTAGCAGATTATAATCGAACCGATGCTAAACAAGGATGGCATTTCCTCGTAGGCGAAAAAGAACCCATCGCCGCACTCGCTAAATCCGTAGGATTTCGCTATAAATATGACCCTAAGACCGATGAATACGCACATCGAAGCGGAATCATAGTTCTCACCCCTCAAGGTAAAGTTTCCAAATACTTTCCCGGAGCACAGTACGAACCCAAAGATGTTCGCCTGGGACTCGTAGAAGCGTCTGACAACAAAATCGGCTCCCTCGTAGACAAAATCTTTCTCTTGTGTTACCACTACGATCCGTCCATTGGGAGATATGGGCTTGTCATCTCGCGCGTGATCAATATCGGGTGTGGAATAACGGTATTTGCTTTAGGATTAAGCATCTTCATTTTATTTAAACGGGAACGAACGTCCCGGAAATGGGCCCAAGCCCAGACATAATCTTAAAAAACGCGTCTTGCGGTGCTACTACAAACACTATGCAAACAGAGGATAAAGGTATCTGATGGTTTGCAGCAGCCGCGCAAGCGGCGTGGTCTTTTAAGAAACTCGTAGAATAAATGATGAATTCAACATTTAAATTTATGCCAGATGCAGCATCTACTTTTGCAACACAAGTAGACATCTATTACTATTTCCTGATTGCGGTGACCCTTTTCTTTACCTTTGCCATCTCCGCTGCTTTAATCTTTCTAGCCTCAAAATATCGTCGACGGTCACAATTAGATCGACCCCAAGAAGTGCATGGAAACAATATGCTAGAAATAACCTGGACCATCATTCCCTTAATCCTTTCCTTAGTCATGTTCTTTTGGGGCGCTCACCTTTATTTTATCTATGCTAAATCACCTTCAGATGCCATGGAGATATTGGTGACCGGCAAACAATGGATGTGGAAAATCCAACATCCAAATGGCAATCGTGAAATCAACGAACTTCATGTGCCTTTAGGACAACCCATCAAACTGACCATGACTTCTGAAGATGTTATCCACAGTTTCTTTATTCCCGCTTTTCGCATTAAAACCGACGTCGTACCTGGACGCTATACAGCCACTTGGTTTACGCCTACCAAAACAGGAAAATATCATCTGTTTTGTGCAGAGTATTGTGGAACTAAACATTCAGAAATGACAGGATCCGTATATGTCGTGCATCCAGCCGACTACGAGACTTGGTTATCCGGCGGGGGCAAAAAAGAATCGCCCATAGACACCGGCAAAAGACTGTTCACTGAATTAGGATGCGTAACCTGCCATCATCCCAATTCCGGCGCTCGCGGTCCCGACCTGACTGACATATTTCAACACAAACAACTTTTACAAAATGGGAAAGAAATCCTGGTCGACGAAAATTATCTTCGCGAATCCATCTTGAATCCTCAAAAACAGATCGTTTTAGGATATCAACCCATTATGCCAACATTTAAAGGGATTGTAAGCGAAACACAGCTTATGCAAATGATTGCCTACATCAAAGCCATAAGTCAAAAGCCAGAGATCAAAGATCAGGAATCAGATATCAGCAATTTAAAGATAGAAGATAATCAAAAACTTCCTCTCCCTCTGGGAGAGGATAAGAGGTGAGGGTTTTAGTACTACAATGACAGAACAAAAACATTACATAAACGCTGAAACAACGGTTAAATCCTGGTTACTTACAGTCGATCATAAACGTATCGCCATCTTGTACCTTCTAAGCGTTGTCGGCTTCTTTATTCTCGGCGGAACAGCAGCCATCTTATTCCGTTTAGATCTCATGACCCCTCAAGGCGACTTGTTAGCCCATGAAACGTACAACAAAATGTTTACCATGCATGGCGTTATGATGGTCTTTTTCTTTCTTGTTCCCGTCGTACCAGCTGTCTTAGGAAATTTCCTCGTCCCCATCATGATTGGCGCTCGTGATGTTGCGTTCCCGCGATTAAACTTAGCGAGCTGGTACATCTTTATAACCGGTGGGCTTTTCGCTTTAGCCGCGCTCGTCCTCGGCGGCGTTGATACGGGCTGGACCTTCTACACCCCCTACAGCAGCACCTACGCAAACAGTAACGTTATACTAACCGGATTAGGCGTCTTTGTCGCCGGATTTGCTTCGATCCTGACAGGCGTAAACTTTATCGTCACTATTCACAAAATGCGGGCTCCCGGCATGACATGGTTCAGACTCCCTCTCTTCATCTGGGCTCAATATGCTACCAGCATCATTATGGTACTAGGCACACCCGTTATTGCTATTACCCTACTCTTGTTAGTCCTTGAACGAGCCTTTCACATTGGGATCTTTGATCCGGCACTAGGCGGCGACCCGGTTCTCTTCCAACACTTATTTTGGTTCTACTCCCATCCGGCTGTATACATTATGATTTTGCCAGGGTTCGGGATCATCAGCGAACTCATCGCCTGTTTTTCTCGAAAAAATGTATTCGGCTATTCCTTCGTCGCCTTTTCAAGTTTAGCCATTGCCATTATAGGTTTCTTTGTCTGGGGCCATCACATGTTTATTACGAGCCAGTCGATCTATGCCGGACTCATCTTTTCTATTCTAAGTTTTATTATCGCCGTTCCAACCGCCGTAAAAATCTTTAATTGGACCGCAACTTTATATAAAGGCTCCGTAGAATTCCGAACGCCCATGATTTATGCCCTGGGCTTCATTGGCCTGTTCCTGGTTGGTGGGTTAACAGGATTATTCCTCTCTTCCATGGGCTTAGACGTCCATCTTCATGACACCTACTTTGTGGTGGCTCATTTCCATTATGTCATGGTCGGCGGCATGGTTATGGCGTTCTTAGGCGGACTCCACTTTTGGTGGCCTAAAATGTTTGGGCGTACCTATAATCAGGGGTGTGCCGTTTTCACAGCCATTGTTATTTTCATTGGCTTTAACTTAACATTTTTCCCTCAATTCATTGTTGGTTACCTTGGGATGCCACGCCGTTACCATGTGTATCCAGAAGAATTTCAAATATTCCACATCCTCTCCACCGGAGGAGCCTCTGTACTTGGATTTGGGTACTTACTCATGTTCTGTTACCTCCCCTACTCTTTGATCAAAGGGAAAAAAGCAACGGCTAACCCATGGCCCGCAACAGGATTGGAATGGGAACAAACCACGTCCCCGCCCCCAACATTAAACTTCATACACGATCCCGTTGTCACTGAAGAGGCCTATGCCTATGCCAAGAAAAATGAAGAATTTTATAGACAGGCCATCCCCGCGGAGTCCAAAGATGTCTAACTCGCATTCACCCCATTTACATCATCATTTCCACAGCTTAGAACAGCAGCGACAAGCTTCTTCTCTGGGCATGTGGGTCTTTATCGCGCAGGAAATTATGTTTTTTGGCGGACTATTTTGTGGGTACGTCGTGTACAGAAATATGTACCCCGAAGCCTTTGCCGTCGCCAGCCATCAACTAAGTATTGGATGGGGCGGATTCAATACGGTGGTTCTTATCTTTAGTAGTTTAACCGTAGCCTTAGCTGTTCGATCGGCTCAGCTAGGCAAAAAAAATCAAATTATAGGGTGGCTCGTTGCCACGATCCTATTAGGCGTCATCTTTTTAGGCGTAAAATGTATTGAGTATTCGGCTAAGTGGGAACATCACCTTGTTCCCGGCATTCATTTTAATTATGAACCTCACTACACAGACGACGCTCTGCATGAAAGTACTGGATCAGAACATGGAACCGATCATCATCCCGCCCCTGCTGTATATCCCGGCCATGTACAAATATTCTTTGCCTTTTACTTTGCCATGACAGGAATGCACGCCTTACACATGATTATCGGGATTGGACTCATGATTTGGATCATCTGGTTAGCGACCAAAGACCGATTTGCGCCTGAATACTATGCGCCTGTTGAACTTTTTGGGTTGTACTGGCATTTCGTCGACGTTATTTGGATATTCCTTTTCCCCTTACTCTACTTAATAGGAAGACATGTAACATGAATGATCAAATAGACCATCATATTTCACCGATAAGAACCTATATCATTGTCTTCATGGCGCTTATGGTGTTTACAGGGATTACCGTTTGGGTTGCCTTCCAAGATTTAGGATATTTGAATACCTTTGTGGCAGTGACCATTGCTGTCATTAAAGCAACCATTGTCGCCTGGTACTTCATGCACCTAAAATCCAGCGCAAAGATTACGCGCGTCGTAGCTTTAGCCGGTGTAATCTGGCTGATCGTCATGTTTGCCCTAACCATGAGCGATTACGCGGCAAGATCATGGATTCCATTCCCAGACCCTTGGTAAGATCTCTTACAATCTCTACGGGATGTATATGCACAACATATCAAGTCATGGAGAGCAAAGTGGTATAAATTAATTGACCATGCATATTGTTATGGATGACCAAGAGGAAAATCAGGCGTATCCAAACAACTACAGACCTTCAAAAAAGTATACAGGATTATCCTAGTTAAGGCACCATTAACACTGTCTTTATGATCTATCTCCTCAATTAAAGGAAAAAATGCTCGGCGGCCTGAATAATGCTCTCCCAGGGCATTTGAGGACCCTGAATGCTTGAGTTTAGATCCGAAGAGCAACCCTCGTTGCAGTTTGAGACTTTCAGCCTGATCTTCTGGCAGTTCCTCATTCAAGAACTCTCCCCATCTTCTATAAATCGCCTCCAAGCTTTTGGGGTCAAGCCCTTCGGCCCTATTGGATTGTGAGGATTGCTCGATCGTCTTGCGAAAAAAATTGCTTACTTCACCGGCCCATTTACTCCCTTCGAGATCCACTGCATATTGTAAATCTCAGAGTAGATGCGCTACAGATAACTGATGAGCTTTCGCTGGGGTATTGAGTTGAGCCGCCCAGCTATCATGGACCAATACCGCCCTCTCAAATCCTTTGGGGAAATAGTCAGATACGGCTTGGGCTCCTCGACTTTCCGATAAGCCGATCAACGTTACTTGCTGGGTTTGCCATGTCCAGGCCCACTCGTTCTTCCCTTTTACGTTCAGACCTGTCTTATCACGACCCACCGCCATAGAGCGCCCCTGTACAACTTCACCGATGGTTTCATAAATCGCCTACGATTTCCTGGAAGTCCCTCCACAAAATTCACCAAACTGGCCTGTACTAATCGAGACCCCACAGACTTGAATGAACTACCCCGCTGCAAAGCGGCGGGGTAGTTCATTGAAACAGGTATTTAGATTTCAGGACTAACGCCAGGATACCCTAAAAAAAGCAACATGACCCCTTTTCTTTATTAGCCCGCGAGAAGTTATTCGTTCAACAACAAGCGAAAGAATCGCACATCGCCACCGTTCGTCCAGATCAACTGGTTCATGCCGTTGACTTCGGCCGCCGACTCGACCACATTGGTGAACCCCACCAGGAGATTCGTTGACATTTGCATTTGAAGCCCGCTCAGATTCGTAGACCAACTCAGGGTGACATTGGTCGCGACGATCGAAATATCTAGTGTGAATTCGGCATCGTCGTCGGTCAATGTCACGAGAACGGTCTGATTAGTAACCACATCGTAAGCGTCGTCTGAACTAGCGTCATCGACACTGACAGTAATGATCGCACTATCGTCCACCAAGGGTGTCGTCGTCAATGCCGGTCACGGTTACAGTCTAGGTCGTGGACCATGTGTTCGAGGCAAAGGTCAGCGCCGTCGGGCTGATCGTGGCTTCACCGGTCGCACTGCTCGAAACGGTCAGCATAACATTGCTGTTAGGCTGTACATCCAAAACAACGGTAAAGTCAGTGGAACCGCCGTCCTCTTCAATGATCAGGGATGATAAGTCAAGGGTGAATCCTGCTGTGCCGACATCAATCACAACGAATTGTTCCATCATCCCATTATCTTCATGATTCAAAGAATGGCAGTGCATCATATATGTGTTTATCGGATCAGAAAAATCTGTAAACGCTGCCAGTACCTCTACAGTGCTACCTGGATATACAAGCACCGTATCCTTCCATCCCGTTTGATTAGCCGCAGGTGCTAGACCATCTACTCTAAGAATATTGAATTGAACATCGTGAATATGCATAGGATGTGCAAGTTGAGATAAGTTCTCGAATCGCCAAATTTCAGTATTTCCTAAAGGGATCCTGAATCCGTCAGCTATCGCTTCGGAAGGCATTTTGGGGCTCAAAAGTTGAAAACTTTTTCCTTGAGATGCTCGCTTTTGGGCGGATTGGGACCGGCAAGTATCACCCTGATGAATTTTTTGAGCGTACAGGTCAGATTCACTCTGATTTGACCATTTTGGGGCGTAGGCCTCCTTGGGCAGTCGCCTTAGAGTATTGTTAAAGGTGCACGGAGGGCTATGCGAAGGAATGGGCAATATCTTGTATCACTTCAAACCAGCGACAACGCTTGCCAAAGTGAAGTTCAATTCGTCCGGCGTGGCGGACCAATCGAACCGCGCAATAAATGATATTTTTGAGAACCGTTTTGATTCGCCAGCGCGGGATGTTGATTTTCTGCGGGGCAAGCCCAGCCCGTTTGATGACCTCTTGGCCAAGACCGCGCAATAGGTTGAAGGCCACCATGGCGCATAACAGAATAATCTTATTGGCACAGAGTCTCCCCGAAGGCAATCGCTCAACATCAAGATCGCTTTTGAGTTCACTGTGGTACTGCTCGCTGGGGCCATGTCTATGATAGAGATCTAGCACCGTCTTGGCACGACAAGAGAGGTTCGTCCACCAGGTGCTCACCTCAAGTTTAGGAACCAGAAGTTTCTGACCATCGATATCGATGGTGCGTTCAATCACTTCAAAGGCCACCGGGACACAAGGGCGGTTTTGGTCACCACCGGGATGGAAATGATCGAAAAAGCCTGTGTAAACGTTCTTGCCTTCACGACTGTCTTGTTTGTCTCCAACTCGGCGTACAAGGGCCAGCGTTTGTTCAGGACATTCGCGGCGAGGATTTCGCTTTACGATAAAATAATGATCCCCAAAAGCGTCGAAGTTATCGGCCGCAGCGTTGCCACTATCAAGCCGAAGCAAACATTTTCCACCCAGGCCCAGGGTTTGGAGCGTTTCAACGCTGCGGGCAATAAACGCGGTCGTTCCCGACTGGCAATGTTGTTTGCCGGTATAGGTGTAGGAAACGCCTTCTTTCGAAGAGCCTGAGTGATCCAAAGGGCTCACATCGATATCGACGGGAACAAGATCAATCCCTTCGACATCTACCTAGCCAAAGGGGCCCGAGGAAAGAAGTTCGGTGTTGAGTTTGCGTAGCCCCACATGGGTTCTGGCTGGGGGCAGGTCGTCGAAACGACGTCGGAACACCGGCTCAGAGGCTACCTTTTTAACTCCCCTTTTTAAGTCCAAAGGCATTCATAAAAATCTCATCACCCCGGTACAGGTCGATATCATTGAAATCGGTTCGACTGTTGCAAAGTAAGCCGATCTGGGTAAGGAGGATCTCCCGATCAGAGATCGCATCGGAGCGGCGTGGTTGAAAATTGGAGGGAAGAATCCGTTGAGCATGATCCTCAAGCAGCAGGCCGCAAAGATGATTTCCGCTTGTGCTGTTGAGTTCGCCCTTGCCAGTCTTTATTTTATATTGTTTCATATACACACCTGTTGGGGTGGGGTTGTTTGTTTGAGTACGGGTATGCTCCCCGCTTTAGCCCAACAGGTAATGAAAAATCGTCAGATTTTGTCTGACGGATTCAGGGGGATATAATCATTGATCACACTCATATCAAATGAACCCCCATCTATCGTAAACGGGGCCCCTGGAGACGCAGGCCCTAATAACTGTTTTACTCTTGTTTCATCAACATCTGCCTCATCTAAATAATTTACCGATACCAACGAAGAGGGGACATTTGTAACTGGGCTAATTGTCTTTGGCACAACGATCATCTTCAAAAAATTAAAATCTGTAGCATCCAAAGGGCCATTTCCACAAGCTGGACCATTGTTGCAGGATCCGGCAACTGTACCTCCAAATTCTGTTGAATAACTCATTAGATAAAACTCATTACTAACCGTTTCACTCGTGAAATCAAATAACAGCTCTACTCTTTCACCTGGAGCAACAACCACCCGGGTTAGACTGACAGGTGCTTCCAATAACCCACCATCTGTTGCTATTTGATAAAAAGTTCTATCATCATCAAAGCTAATATTATAAACTCCCTTTACCGAGGCGTCTAAAAACCTAAATCTTACCACTTGCTGAGGGATATCAATATATGGCTCAACGGTTCCATTAAGAACCATCGTCATTCCGAGACCCCATCTCTTAACGAGTTGTTTTCAAATTCTTTATCTTGTAAGATAATGGGTATATCGTCTGTACCGTAAGTTCTGGGTAAATCTAAACTACTCTCCACACCGTCATTAATAATGATTAAGCCGGCCATACCTCTACCAACTTGTACAGCAGTTAGTCCATGTATATGAGAATGATACCACATTGTTGAAGCATTTTGCATAACTTCGAAAGAGGGGAACCAAGTGCCGCCATTAGGTGCAATTGGATTACCCGGACCTCCATCCCATTTCGCAGGTAAATGAAATCCATGCCAATGCACGGTAACATTGGTTCCGGCAGTATTGTTTGTGAGATTAAAATTAACCGTTTCGCCGCTAGTAAAAATTAATGTTGGTCCCAAATAACCCATACCACTATATCCGTAAGTCGTTGATGGCACACCCGTGTAAAATTCGTGCGTGGTATCATTGACGGTTAAAGTAAAATTCGGGCCTGTTAAAGTGGGCGGGATGGCTAATTCATTTGTGAATACTTGAGCGCTCCCGTAGTTCACAAAGACTGCGGTTAGCAGTAATATATTTCCTGGATCCGTCAGTTAAACGTGGGATTTCTGTGCAAATGCTTTGGAGGCAAAAGGTTGCAAAAAAACGCAGGCGCACCCGCTGGGTGCGTCGAGGCTTTTTTGTAATTCCTTTTGGCCCAAATGGTTCGTGCAGAAAACCGCGTTTAACTGACGGATCCAGGTATACAACAATCTGAGACTTTAATATTAAATTATAGCAGATAATATTTTTCGTTTTTTCTTGACGGTAAACAAAATATATGATATATTAAATACACTATTTATAAAAAACAAGACAAAAAATGTTTTTATATACATATTATAACTATCAGGAAAACATCTACCCCAAATGTTAAATATGAAAAATAAGATTATTCCATTCATCCTCTACGTAATAGTTTCGATTCTTTGTATGTTTTTAACGGTAACGTCTGTATCCGCAAAAACCATTTCCTGGGCGGGCCAGTTATAGATAAAGGTGGTGAGCGTGTCGGGCCAGGCGACAATTATTTTTCACATAGCACAAACAATGTGTGGGTGGATACCAATGGATACCTCCATCTTAAAATTGATCAGCGGAATGGAACATATTATGCGGCTGAAATTATCAGTCAACAGAGCTTTGGCCATGGCCGATATCGTTTCTTTGTAGATGGGAGAATTGATAATTACGACGAAAACATTGTCGCTGGATTGTTTACGTATGACACGGAGTTTCTTGATCCTGATAGCTCAACAAATGAGATTGATATTGAGTTTACAAAAGCGTTCACAAGCAACACAAACTTAGCGGGGAAAAACGCCGTTTTTGGTTCTAAGCCAGAGGTGCCTTCGAATTATTTTCATTTACATAATTCAGGTTATACGCTTCCTGCAAATGCCCTGACATTACACTCTTTTACTTGGTTTACAGACAAAATTGACTTTAAAAGTCAAAAAACTCATGACTTATGGCCTGCTCAGAGTAATCTGATCGCCGAGTTTAATTATCCGGGACCGCATATCCCCCCCATCTCGCAGGGAACCGAGCAGGTACGTTTGAATTTATGGATTTTTCAGGCACTGAATACAACGCTTGTTAACACGCAAAATCTAGAGTTGGTTTTTCGTGATTTTCACTTTACCCCGTTGGACGATTACGATGGTGATGGCTTATTTGACGAAGATGAAACTTGGATTTATATAACCGATCCAAACGATTCTGATACGGATGGTGATGGGTGTAATGATGGTGATGAGGTCAACAGTGAAACCCAGCCTCTGGGCGGAAAATGCTGACAGCGACGGGTGTACGGATTGTGAGGAGGCGGTGAGTGGAGTCTCGGACCCAATAGATACGGACGGAGATGGATGTCTTGATTGTTACGAGATCACGAGTGGAAGCGATCCATATGACCCAATTGATTGTATAAATCTTAGCCCTGACGTCCCTAAAATAGAGGATCTTCCAATCTGGGTTAAATTTCCTGACTGGAAATGGGAGTGGCCTATCCATCGATTTGAAAAATTGAGAAAAGAGGCTTTCTCAAAAAACGTATCTCGTAAGCGATAGATTACACCTAAAGAACATAGAAGTTTAGGGAAAACAAAAACTTCTAGGAGATGATCCGTAGCACGTTGAAAGGATCAAACATATGGATATTTTTAAACAGACATCAGGTACGTGGAAAAGGAAAAAGTCGGCCGATACCATTATAGAAAATCTCCGCTCTGCTTTCCAAAAATCTATGTTAAGGCATCGGGAGAGAAACTTTTTCTCTTAACCAAAAGCAGTAGCCCATCCCAGATGCCATCGTCTAAAAAGCGTGGCAGGTAAGGTAGAATCCATTTCACGTCCTCAACAAATTGATTCGTTCGGGCGAAAGAAATTGATCTAATACTCTATCTGCGAATAAAGCATTCAACGGCTCCGGCGATGAGGCCAGAAGTGACTGATAAATCCTATATAAACGTTCCCCATATTGTTTCAACCCAAAGGAATCTCTAACGATTTCGGCATTATACTGAATCTTTTCGCGGCTCACAGTAGGCCCTAAAACAGGACGCTCTAATTCCGAAGTAGTTTTAAGATGTCGAATCACCTTCATTTGAAGTTCTTCATCTAACCGTCCAAAATCAATCGTTTCAGCCGACACGGTTGTGTCTATCGCTTGATCCATGCGCTCGACGGCACATTCACGACCATACGCTTTAAAATAAACCTGTAAATGGTCGGTTACTTTTTTTGCCCAAACATCAGCTCCAATTAGGTCTATGGGGATATCGAAACGATTATAAAGATCCGATAAATCAACGCCCGCCTCAACAAATTCATGCGTAACCTCTGGAAGATTCCGACCCACTAAAGGTCGTCCTGTTAACCACGCTTCTAAAAAGACTAATCCAAACCCTTCAGCAACACTGGTTGTCACAAGGGCATGGGCTTCGCTCAGCAATATTGCAAACTGTTTGTGTGAGCCCATATCAAACTGAACCGGCACGTTCAATGATTGTGCAAACTCAACCCATTGATCATAGATCGGAAGGGCCTCCGGATTTTCAGGGGCCATGGAAAAACCAAAGGTATCCCACGTATTATTTAAGGCGGCCCATAAAATAAATTCGCCTATGTTTTTTCGGCGTATGGCTCTCGTGGGATATAAAAATAGACGGGAGCTTTCACTGGAATGATCCACAGGAAAAAAGGAGGTATCAACCATTTCTATATGAACCGCATTGGGTAAGACATGTGTCTGTTGAGGGGAAAGTCCTGCTTGGTTGATAAAGGTTTTATCTCGGCTATTGAGCAATGCATAATGAACATGGCTAGCGGTAGGATATAAAACTTCACCGAGCTTTTCAGGAAGACCATCGCTCACATGCTGCAATAATTTTTTATAGTTCGCAGGACGACCGTCCTCAGGAAAATCATGGATTTGCAAAAGCACATGTTGCCCTGAAGCGGCCAAGGCCTTAACACATGCAGGGAGATGAAGGTTTTTTCCTAACGAATGATTATGAAAATGCCAAATATCAGGCGAGTCTCCTAAACGACTTCGCGCAACATTTTCAAGGTTCTCTTGAAGCTGAGCAAAAGATTGGGTTGAAGGTTTAGAGTCATAACTTAACCCTTCCACAACTTCTACGGGTATGTTCGACAAAGAAGTAGATGGTGGTTCACCGGTTAAAACAATGACTTCCATGTCATAATCAGATAGGGCCGCAACCGCATTTTCAATAACACATGTTACGCCTCCACGCCTTAGATGATAATGAACAATGGCTATACGCATAACGACTTAATCTAAACGTCGCTTTTTTCTGTAGGCCGGGACTTCAATCATTGGCGGGCGCTCTTCCTCAAAGATCTCAGTTTGTACCTGCTCATAATGATCGTCATCTGCCTGAAATTGTTGAAGACACATGCTAAGCTCCGGCAAATCTTTCATCACACCAAATGACTCAAGTCGATGAAGAAACGTTTGGAGTATGCCAAACGACATTTTCCCTAAATCTCGGGTCGATTGATTCCGATGTATCCGTCGTCCTAAATCCGTTTGACCAAAAGCATCCATACCCCATTTCCGATAGATATCCATTAAGTGAGAGGTTTCTACACCATACCCAATCGGAAAAGGAATCGCTTCAAGCACCTCGCGCCGGACCGCATATTCACCGGATAACGGCTGAATAATCGCGGCTAACTCTGGGAAAAAAAGCGAAAAAAGAGGGCGAACCAATATTTCAGTAACCCGCCCTCCTCCGGAAGGACGGACAATATTTGAAACGGTTAAAGGCCGGTCGTAGAATGCTTTCACATATTTGGTTTCTGTGTTGTAAATTAAAGGAGCCACCAGCGCATAGGCAAATCGGGGATGTATATTTTTGATGTCGGCATCCACATAAACAATAATATCTCCTTTCAGCTGATAGATCGCTTTCCATAGGTTTTCACCTTTTCCCTTTTTGTCACCGACTTCGGGAAGAATATCTGAAGCCAGATAGACATCTGCCCCAAACGAAGCGGCCACGTCACGAGTCTGATCCGTGGATCCTGAATCAATCACAGCAATTTCGTCTAAAAGCGGATAGCGGGTTACTAACTCTGATTGAAAGATAACAACTTCTTTTCCAATGGTTTTTTCTTCATTAAGGGTCGGTATACATAAAGAGATTTTTAACCCTTGTTTTTCCTTTTCTCTCACACATTTCAGGATATCCCAGAACGCGTGATAATGAAATGTGTGGCTCTTCAACCATTTATCCATCGGCATGGCAAAACCCCCTATCGACAGCCATTAAAATCCCTATCAGTTGAGCGATGCCTGTGGATATCGGTTCAACTTGAATGGATTCGTTCGGTTCATTGAGATGTTCGCCCCACGTCAACCCCACGGTGACAGCCGGTATGTTTCGATCAATTAAAGCCGTTAATTCGGACATGCTCGGCGCTATGCGGGACTCAATATTCAGTCGCTCCATAATGGCTCGCGTGCCATGTGCAAGAGGGTGTGCTAGCTCCAAACCTCCGGGTTCACGACCCGCAAAAATATCGAGGTTAATTTCAGTGCCTGTTTCTGAAGTCACCTTGGCGATAATATTTTCTACGTGTTGACGAATATCTCGAACCATCTGGGCCGATTCACTGCGTATCTCAAAGCGTAAGCGAACGCTCTGGGCAATGCTATTAAACGAAGTACCTCCCTGAATTGATCCCATGATAATCGACGTTTTGGGTCTTTTCGGTAAAGGAATCTCAACCAAACCGTTTATCACCTCATTCATGATAAAAATCGCGCCTGCCGCGCCAAACCTCGACCCGTCATATTCATTGGGGACCCGGCACGTAATCTCTCCACGCAACATGCCCAAGGAAGTAATACTCAACCGTCCTAGTTGCACGCCTTCCAAACAAATAGCGGCTTGAATCGGTAACGTATTGTTTTCCAAGAAAAATCGTAATCCCTCTAGATTTCCCCTTCCCAAACTGCGAGAAGCGCCCATTAAGATAAGATTTGAATCGAACTCAAGATCTAACTTTTCAATCAAGTTAGAAAGAGAGGCTAATACAGCAACCCCCAGGCTATTATCACCCACACCCGGACCTATAACGCGATCAGGATGAACGGTGACCGTATGGTCAACCTCTTCGGCAAAAACAGTATCCGCATGAGCCACAAGAAGAATGTTTTTTTTATCACCACCTTTTCCAGGGATAAGACCCACCGAATTGCCAACTTCATCTGACGAAGCATCCGGCAATCCTGCTTCACTAAAACGCTGTAATAAGAATTGAAGTTTCTCTTGTTCTTGAAACGTGGGCGCCGCGATTTCGCCCACCATCACCAAATTGGCAAGAATGGTTTCACGAAGCGTTTCAGATCCTGCTTTATAGGTTGCTAACTGATCTAAAATGTTGTCAAATGTATGTCCCATAGCATCCTATGATATTCTGATTAAATCAATTCAGACTTGATTTGTTTTGTGATTCGGCAATGCTTCGTTCCAACTGATCATTATAGGCAGGAGAAAAAAATATGCTAGAACGAATAGGTTTTGTTTCAACACGCTTTGCCGGAACCGATGGAGTGTCTCTAGAAAGCGCAAAATGGGCACAAGTCCTTTGGGGCTTAGAAGACATTAGTTTTTGGTACGGAGGTCGTCTAGATCGAGCGCCCGATATAAGCCTTTGTATTCCCGAAGCCTATTTTGGTCACCCCGAAAACCAATGGATCAAGGATCGTATTTGGGGTCAACAAAATCGCGATCCACAGGTTAGCCAACGCGTTCGAAATATGGCCGAATACCTAAAAAAACCCCTTTATACATTTGTGAAAAAATTTGATCTCACACTCTTTATCATCGAAAATGCCGTCACGATTCCCATGCACATACCTTTGGGCATCGCGATTACAGAATTTCTCGCGGAAACGAGGTTTCCCGCCATTGCCCATCACCACGATTTTTATTGGGAACGAGTCCACTTTTCTGTCAATGCCGCCCAAGATTACCTTGAACTCGCCTTTCCCCCTCGTGACCCTGAACTTCAGCATGCAGTGATTAACCAAGCTGCTCAAGAACAGCTTTCCTGGCGAAAAGGCATTTCTTCGATGTTAATTCCTAACGTACTTGACTTTGAAAACCCGCCTCCCGCCCCCGATGACTATGCAAAAGATGTGCGAACAGAAATTGGATTAAGCCCTGATGATATCATGGTTCTTCAACCTACGCGCATCGTTCCACGAAAAGGCATTGAACACGCCATCAAGCTTTTAGAATTTCTTGATGATCCGAAATATAAACTCGTGATTTCCCATGAAGCAGGCGATGAAGGATGGGAGTATAGCCATATGATTAGCGAACTCGCTCGGGAAGCTAATGTCGATATTCGATTCATCTCCGATCGCGTGGGAGAAATCCGTCAATACGACCGTAAAGGACGAAAAGTCTATACCCTCTGGGACATTTATCCTCATGCCGATTTTGTGACGTATCCAAGTATTTATGAAGGGTTTGGTAATGCCCTCCTTGAAGCCATTTATTTTAAAGTCCCTGTGCTTGTTAACCGATATGATATCTTTGCAAGAGATTTACAACCAAAAGGCTTCCACCTTCCCCTTATGGAAGGATTTGTCACGCGCAGTGTGGCCAAGGAAGTCCAACATATACTCGAAGATTCCGGCTATCGAGAAGAACTCACGAATCACAACTATGAGGTCGCAAAAAAATTCTATAGTTATAGCGTTCTCCGTAACAGTTTAATGACGCTGATCACAGAGATAAAAGGGCTGTAATGCTTATTTGAAATACGATAAAAAGAAAAAAATCATGCTTAAATATTCTTCCACAGATCGTGTCCTTCGTATCCAAAAAAGATTGGAATATCTTTACAGTGATCAAGCCTCTTCATGCCTTGAACGACTTGAACAACTGATCGGTCGATATGGAGTCGGCATCAAAACAAACACGGACAACCAACCATCATGGGATCAACATGACGCCTTTCTGATTACGTATGGAGACATGGTTTCTGCAGGTGCGGAAACGCCTCTTTCCACCTTTAAAAGATTCCTTGATGAACGTGTATTAGGGGCTCTCAATACCGTCCATATTCTTCCCTTTTATCCCTATTCATCATCGGACGATGGTTTTTCCGTCATTGATTATCGGGCGGTTAATAGTGACTATGGAACCTGGGACGACATTGAAACCCTTTCCCAAACATATCGACTTATGTTTGATCTTGTCGTCAATCATGTTTCCAGCAAAAGCCCATGGTTTAAAGATTATCAAACCGGTATGGCACCCGCCAGACATTACTTTATTGAAATGGACCCTGATACTGATCTCTCCGAAGTAACGCGCCCCCGAAGCAGTCCTTTATTAACACCGACGCAAACCCCTGACGGTGAAAAACACGTATGGACGACCTTTAGCGAGGACCAAATCGATCTCAATGTTCAAAACCCGGACCTGTTCTTTGAAATGCTCGACATCCTTTTCTATTATATCTCAAAAGGCGCTCGGGTTATACGACTCGATGCGATTGCATTTCTGTGGAAAAAAATAGGAACCACATGCTTACACCTTCCAGAAACACACGAGGTTGTAAAACTCTTACGTGATATCTTCGAACTCGTCGCCCCAGATGCCATGATCATCACAGAGACGAACGTTCCACACGAAGAAAATATCAGCTACTTTGGGGACGGAGATGAAGCTCATATGGTTTATCAATTTAGTTTACCCCCTTTACTCATGCACGCCTTACAAACCGGCGATACAACCTACTTAACAACATGGGCCAATTCTTTAGGAGACCTCCCTCCTAAATGCACCTACTTCAACTTTACCTCATCACACGATGGGATTGGGGTTCGCCCTTTACAAGGTCTGATTCCCGATAAAGAGGTAAAAGCCATTCTTAAAAGAGTTGAAGCGTTAGGCGGGGTCATATCCATGAAACAAAACAGTGATGGAAGCGAAAGTCCTTACGAACTTAACATCACATACTTCAATGCTCTGGGGGATGGCGGAGAAAAAGAACCTTCCGACTTACACATCGCACGGTTTATGTGTTCTCAGACCGTTGCACTAGCCTTCCAGGGAATACCCGCCGTTTATTTCAACTGCCTGATTGGCGCTCAAAACAATCTGGCCGGCATAAAAAAGACCGGGCGTGCACGCACGATTAATCGCGGGAAGTGGGATTATGCAGAACTAAACGACCACCTAGATAATAAGAATACCGTCCATGCACAGGTGTATCATGAATACATCCGACTTCTCGAAATTCGGAAACAACACTCGGCCTTTCACCCAGATGGTCTTCAAAAAATATGGAAGATAAACTCAGAAATATTTGTCCTTGAAAGAACGTCACCTGACGGCAGCGAAACCATTCTTTCCATGAGTAACTTCACGTCAAAAACACTAGAAATAGAGGTAAGAAATCATATCCCTTCTCTGGCTAAATCCAGAAAATGGATCGACCTAATATCGGATAAGCCGTGGGACTCGAAAAACGGAACACTTACATTAAAACCTTATCAAACCTATTGGTTAACTTAGCCTTATTCTTCCCGTCCCATTACACGGAAACAAGTTCAGGAGAGGGGAACAGGTTTCCGAGCTATGGTCGCATGAAAGGTTGCTTTTTCGGTTACATAACCTTTCTTTTGTTCCGGCGCGGTTTCGGTGTAGAGAGCTCCGAGTTTATTATGAAAATAATTCGTGTCGGGAATATGACGATGATGTTCCTCCAAAGGAACCTCAAGAGATGCGGTTATTTCTTCATCCAAAACGAGCTCCATCATCGCTTCTTTTAGGGCCGTGCCCATCTTTTCCCGAAAGAAATCTTTAAACAGAATTGGAATGCCTACCTTTTTTTTATCGCGGCAAAAAGATGAAACCCGATCGGCCCAGGTTAAATATTTTTCGCTGGAATGGGCAAAAAGTTGAGGCAGGTCGCAAGAAGTCGGTCCAAGTTCTTGTTGTTCGGAATCGGAAAACAGATGAGCGTCGATGGCCCTTACCCCTATATAACCTTGGTTGTGATAAGGATAAATCAAGTGCTTAGAATAGCGATCGGTTATTTCGTCAAAAATATGTTGATGTATGGATGAGGACATGATGTGGATAAAGAGGCCGCCTGGTTTTAAGGTATCACATATCGACTTCATGTTTTTGATCAATTCAGGTTGCGGGAAAAGATCCATGACGTTGAGTCCGATCAGACAAGGGGTTAGGGAACGTCCGAGACGTTCAGGGATTTGTGCGATACTCAGCGGCAGAGTCCGTTTGCCCTGTGTTGCGTTTTGCGAGACGATATTGCGTGAATATTCCGTTTCGATGAGGCATTGAAAAACCGTATTTCCGGTAGGGTGATCGGGAAAGAGGGAAAGCAGATATTTCAGGTAACCGGTTCCAGCTCCGATTTCCACTATGATTTCCCGGTCAAAATCCAGACCGTATTGGTCGTGAACACGGCTGAAAACATTCAGTATATTTTGGGCGTTTGCGTATTGGGTCAATCGTTTCGGGAGTTGAGCTGGGGGCAATACCGGACCGTTTTCCACCACGGCACCCTGCTCCAGTAAACGGCGTATCGATTCGGGATGCTGAACACCCTGTCCATCGGCGAGGGCCTGAAAAAGAGACGAGAACGTTCCGGCTTGTTCTTTTTTGAGCGCATAGATGTTTCCTATAATCCATCCTTCTTGTTCTTTTCTCAGTTTTACTTTTTCTACAGTCATAAGCGTGAAGGAATAGGTTTGTATCAGCGTTTGAATATAGTCCGGATGATGCGCGTAACGTCCTGAACTTTGCAGTGTATAGGAGGGTTCGTCTCCATATTCAGTCGAAAAGACAAAGTAAGCGTCCGGTTCAGCCGAGCGGTTTACGGCGGTGAACAAAGGATGGAGATCTCCAGTGTAAACCAAAGCATCACAGGCAATGAACAAGTCGAACTTTTGAGTTGACTCCGACAAAATATCCACGGCATCTCCCTTGAAAATCTCGTGGTAAATTCCTTTTTCTTTCGCCTTCCGGCACATGTTGGGCGAGAGATCAACACCGGTGAAGTGCCGAGCCAAGGTCTGGAATTCTACTCCGCATAAACCGGTGCCGCACCCTATGTCAATCGCATGTTCAAACACCCTGGATGTTAAGCTCTTTAAAAGCCGGGCCAATTCTTTGGGCGTCTGATAGCCAAGCTCGTTGAGAAGGTGCTTGTCGAAACGGCCTGCGTACTGATCAAACAAGTTTTTTATATAATCAGGATGAGCGGCGGAAATGGAACGGCCTTGGGCCGCGGCTAATTCGTGTTGAGTGGATACGTTGAGGGGATCTAGTTCAAGAGCACGTTCAAAGTAGGGAATGGAATCATCCGTCTTTCCCTGACTTTTTAGCAAAATGCCGAGATTATGATGGGCCGCGGCATGGTGCGGCTGGACGGCAATGACTTTTTGATAACAGGCTGCGGCCGCTTCCAGAGAGCCTTCTATTCGATAAAGATTGCCAAGCGCGGATAGCGACCTGGAGTCCTGAGGGTTCAGTTCGATGGCACGCCGGAAATGAGTTATGGCTTCTTGATAATGGCCTTGTTCGCTGAGCAGGTTCCCTAGATAGCTGTATCCATGATGGTTGTTGGGCTCCCGTTCGATGGCTTGGGTGAAGAACGTTCTGGCCTGCTCCGGTTTTCCTTGTTTTCTATATAAAGCCCCGAGGTTTATATAGGCTTGAGCATAACGAGGGTTTAGCTGAATGACGTGCTGAAAATGCGTCTCAGCTTCTCCAACGTTTCCCAGGGCATTTAAAACGACTCCCAGATTCTGATGTGTATCCACGAGATTCGAGTTAATGAGAAGAGCTTGGCGAAAAACAGATACCGCTTCTTGACATTTCCCTTGGCGGAAAAGGGTAATCCCATAAACATTCAGCGAAGCCGGATCTTGAGTTCCTTGACCTTTCCTTCCGTAGTCGGATTTATTTTTAGATCGCTTGGTTTTTCTTTTATTGCTCATATTGATTCCCCAAAAAATGATCCATACCTTAAAAAAAAGGCACCGTTAAGAATCAACTACCCTCGCCTAAAGGCGAGGGCTTGAATGTTTTGGAGAAAACCAATGACTCAAGTCATTGGCTTGGCAGACCTCCCGGATCAATTCTCTCAACCTTTTCGAGACCCCTCCTACCAAGATCTTACGTCTATACTTCGTAATCCACACAAAGTGATACTTTATATCGTAACGACTATGTGACCAACTCCGATAATGCTCCATGTAACACAGTGTACCTAAAGGTTTCGCCTAAAGGCGAGGGTTTTAGTCCCATTGAGAATTGTAATATTAAATGCCCAAAAGAAGATATTGTAAAACAGGAGTGTTCCATGCCGAAATCTTCTAGATTTAGAAACTCGACAGAAGACAAAAAAAGGAGAAAGACATGGAACAAATCAAGAGTAGTATTCATCCCCGAAAAGGCAAGCATTTGACACAGAAAGAACGGATCATGATTGAAACAATGCTCAAAAACCCAGGACGTCCTTTAGAGATAGCCAGCTATCTGAGAAGGCATCGTCGAACCATAGAGCGCGAAATCAAACGTGGGGAGGTAGAGCATTTCGATACAGAGCTGCGAAAGAAGAAAGCATACAGCAGTGATCGAGCCCAGGAACTTCATGATCTAAATGCGACGGCTAAGAGACCTGAGCTTAAGCTTGGAAAGCATCATGAAACGGCTGTGTTTATCAGCGAGCACATTCTTGTTCACAAACGCTCACCCGATGTGGTTGCTCCTTTGCTTAAACAAGAGCAGAGACCTGCAGCGGTGAGTACAAAAACGCTGTATACCTATATTGACCAAGGTCTCATCCCGGGGGTGAGCAACGAGTCCCTATGGGAAAAACGAAAACGGATAAAACGAAAAAGACGTGCTATTAAGCGGGTTAAAAAGCAACATGCCCGAAGGACCAGTATCGAAAAACGACCTAAGACCGTAGAAAAACGCGAGGAATTTGGGCACTGGGAATTGGATTTGATCGTCGGCGGAAAAGGAACTTCAAAACCGGTTTTAATGACGTTAGTAGAAAGAAAGACCCGAATGCTAAGGGTGAGAAAACTTTCGGATAAAACACAGGCATCGGTTCTGCAGGCCCTCAAAGCGATCGAAAGATCGATGGGAGTTGGCCCATTCAGATCGATGTTCAAGTCGATTACAGCCGATAACGGGAGCGAGTTTCTCGACGTGGAGCAGATGGAACGTTCCGGATTTAGCAAAAAGAGACGTGTTAAACTCTATTATGCTCACCCGTATTCTTCCTGGGAACGAGGCTCCAACGAAAATGCCAACCGTATGGTTCGTCGTTTCGTCGCCAAAGGAGACAACATCGGAAGATATACCATCGACCGTATTGGTGAGATTGAAAAATGGATTAACAACTATCCTCGCAAGATCCTAGAATACAAACCCGCACAGGAGTGTTTCGATTTGGAGATCGCCGCATGAACAGAAGCTCTCAGGTCCATTTTTTGCGGCATTTAATTTTACAATCCACCATGGGATAATGATGGTGGCTCCATACGGGTATATGGCGTGATGGCAAGCCATCACGAAGAAAAGCGGTCAAGCTGCCGCACCCTACAAGTTGGAAACGGATATGAATCAGATTAAAAATTTTCAATAGTGGTTACATCTGTTCGCTACACTCAATTCCATCTGGATATTACTGTTGAGAGAACGTATTGATTAGTTTTTGCAATTTTTCAACCTTTTCACACAACTCGATTTTGCGATGCTCTTGGGTGGCGACGACTTCTTTGGGGGCTTTGCTGACAAAGTGTTGGTTAGCGAGTTTTTTTCTTACCCTCTCTAAATCTTGATTCACCTTTTCGAGCTGCACAGAGAGACGTTTGATTTCATTTTCTATGTCTACATATTCGGCAATGGAAATATAGACCGCTCCTAATTGGGTCAGCCCACTCGGCATAGCTCCAGCCGGCACAAAGTTCTTGTCTACTGTTAATGTGCTTACTTTTAGCAAGGCTTTTATAGAGTTTTCATCGGCTTTGAGGGCGATGACATGTTCATCCTCGGAGGGTCGTATCACACATTCAACCTCCTGTTTAGGAGGGATCCGATAATCCGAGCGGAGATTTCGACCCACACGAATTAAGTCATGTTTAGCCTCTACATAAGAAACACTATCCGGATTTACACCCCATAAGGCCAATGTATTCTTCGAGCCTGTTTGAGGCCAAGGTGCGTGCATAATGGTTTTAGATAAGGATTGATACCCCATGGCATGCCATAGTTCTTCAGTCACAAAAGGCATAAGCGGATGAAGCAAACAAAGCGCATTAGAGAAAACATAGTGCATTACTTTCAGCACGTGCTCTTTACGTTGTTCATCCTCTCCATAAAGAGTTTGTTTGGAATATTCAACGTACCAATCACAATACTGGTGCCAGACAAATTCATAGAGAACGTGAGCCACATCATTAAACCGAAAACGTTCTAAATGCTCTGAAGTCTTCTCAATCGCCTCGTGGCATTTAGATAAGATATGGTGATCATCGGGCATATGCAGACTTAGATCAAATGTAGGGTTGTGAAAATTGTCTGCTGCAACAGGGGCATGAAGTTGCATAAAACGGGCGGCATTCCAAATTTTGGTTACAAAATTTCGGCCAATTTCAAATTTTTCATCGGACAAATATACGTCTGAGCCCGTTGCCGTAATCATGATTAAACTAAATCGCAAGGCATCCGCACTATATTTTTCAATAATATCTAACGGATCAATGGAATTGCCTAAACTCTTGCTCATTTTAAGCCCCGTATCATCGCGGACGGTGCCATGGATATAAACATCGGTGAAAGGGATGTCATCCATGAATTCTATGCCTGACATAATCATACGCGCCACCCAAAAGAAAATGATCTCGGAAGCCGTTACCAATGTGTTGGTCGGATAATAGAACTTCAGATCCTCATTTTGTTCAGGCCATCCATATACGCTAAAGGGCCAGAGCCAAGATGAGAACCACGTATCTAACACATCTTCATCTTGTCTGATCTGGTTGGAACCACACGATGAACACGATGAGGGTGGACTGTTTGCAGCCCATTCGTGATTACATGCATCACAATAAAAGATAGGGATCCGGTGACCCCACCAGATCTGTCTAGAAATACACCAATCGCGTATATGTTCCATCCATTCCGAATAGACCTTTGTCCAGCGGTCCGGAACAAAACGAATACGTCCTTCTTTAACGGCTTGGAGAGCCGGTTGTGCTAACGGTTTCATTTTAACAAACCATTGAGGAGATAACCGAGGTTCGACCCTAGTATGACAACGATAGCAATGACCTACAGCATGATCATGATCGTCAATCTTTTCTAGTAGGCCCGTGGCCTTTAAATCTTCTATCAATTTTTTTCGACATGCAAAGCGATCCATTCCCGCATAAGGTCCTGTGTCTTCATTCATCGTCCCATCATGGTTCATCACATTAAGGGGTGTTAAGCCATGTCGCTGCCCGATTTCAAAATCATTGGGATCATGAGCGGGTGTGACTTTAACGGCTCCTGTCCCAAATGTAGGATCCACAAAATCATCCTGAACAATCGGTAACTCACGGTTGAGTATGGGTAACAATAAAGGCTGATCTGTCAAATGATTGTATCTTGTATCTTCTGGATGAATGGCCACGGCAGCATCCCCTAACAATGTTTCAGGACGCGTGGTAGCCACAACGACATAATCATTTTCAGTATCCTTTATCGGGTACCGAATATAATAGAGTTTTCCAGAAACCTCTTTATGTTCACTTTCTTCATCAGATAAGGCGGTGTGACAACGAGGACACCAATGAATGATATAGTTGCCACGATAAATGTATCCTTTTTTATATAACCGAATAAAGACTTCAGAAACCGCGTTGCTCAAGCCTTCATCGATGGTGAAACGTTTGCGATCCCAGTCACAGGACGCGCCCAATTTCTTTAATTGGTTGGTGATGGTCTTTCCATAGACTTCACGCCATTGCCATACACGTTCAAGAAAGGCTTCACGTCCTAAATCATCTCTTGTTTTCCCTTCCTTTTTAAGCTCACGTTCCACTACGTTCTGGGTGGCAATCCCTGCATGATCGGTTCCTGGCACCCATACCGTATTTCGACCTTGCATTCGGCGCCATCGAATGAGCACATCTTGAATCGTATTATTGAGCGCGTGTCCCATATGAAGAATCCCTGTAACATTCGGGGGAGGAATAACGATACAATACGGTTTACCACCCCGGGATGAATCGCCATGGAAATATCCCTGTTCCAACCAATGGGCGTACCACTTGTCTTCCACTTTGTGTGGATCATATGTTTTATCGAGTTGCATGGATGGATATTCGTAGCGGGAACACAAAAGCGAATCAAATCAATTATTGATTGGGTTTTCCTATTCGAGGATTAGACCTTGCGGCCGCGTATTTTGAGACAGCCTTCAAAAGAAGGTTGATCTATTCAGGCAGATTAAAGAGAGAACGTTATTCGTCAGATGGATTAACTATTTTGAAGGTTACTGCGGCCACGACACCGCCCAATAGGTTTGCCACGAGAAAGATCCAAATATCCTGTGCTGCAGACAGGCCCATGAGCGTAATGCCAATGGCGACGGCTGGATTGAAAACACCTCCTGAAATGCCCCCGACAGCAAAGGCCCCCACAAGAACCGTTAAGCCGATTACAAGGCCAAAGTAGCTGTTCCCTTCAGTGCTTTTAGCCGTTGCTACATTCAAAACAACAAAACATAGCGCAAAGGTAAATAAGAATTCTGCTAATAGTGCAGGCAGTACGTTGGGTGTCATGGCAGACACCGTTGGATTGCTTTTAAGAAATAGGGTTAAGCAGGCTGCGGCTATACCCGCGGCTATTTGAGCGACGATATATAGTACCACATCTTTGGTGTCGCATTTGCCACGAATCCATACAGCTAGGGTTACGGCTGGGTTATAGTGCGCCCCAGAAATATGCCCTCCCGCATAGATCATGATGGCCAGTATGGATCCAATGGCCAAGGGAGCTAGGGTTCCTACGCCGGGTTCTATGACAACCATGCCAACCGTGAGAACAAGAAAGAAAGTTCCAATAAACTCAGCAATATATTTTACCATCATATCCTCCTGGATCCGTCCTCTTTTTTGATTTTTGATTTATCCCTTAAAAGAGAACGAGTATAGAATCTTACATCTACTTCGCAAGACTAAAAATCTTTGATAACCAAGACAAAAACTTGGTGCTCCATTACATCGGTATCGATATCAGTTGCTTCGGGAATGATCCCGGTTGTATTCTGGGCCCATGTTGTGATGTAGGCTAAATCAACAACCAGGCGTGATGGTTCTTTGCCAACCGTAAATCCGCCTCCTAAACTCAGACTATAGTAATCATCTAGTTTACTTAAAGCAGGACGTTGTTCCCAGGCCAAGCCGCCACGCAGGGGAATCTCAGTCTTTTTAAAGACCATTAAATATTCGGTTCCCATTCGAACGGACCAGGTATCATCAAGTGGATTATCTTTATGCAATGATCCGTCTAGTAGATTGATGCGCTCCTCTCCATCAGCTTTAAACGAAAAGTCAGACCGCCAGGTTTGGCTGATATCAAAAGTGGTATAAAATTGAGGGGATCAACGCCAGACAAGCCCCATGGCCCAATACAGTGGGAAATCAATTTCTATCCCTTTTTGTTCTACGGTCGTCGTGTCAGTAAAGTCTAAAACGCTTGTCCGGGACCTATTAAAGGTGGTGGCTTGGTTGCGAAGCGTCTTTTTTTGTTGAGCGTTGGCCGTCCATGGGAGATCGACAGAGGCTCCCAGGCTAGAGCATTTAACGATTAAAATGCCTCTTTAGAAGATCTATACTCCATGACATGAGTATAGCAACAGCAGAAATCCGGCGGCGTGCGATAGATGCCTACAAAATGGGCAAAGGTTCCCAGGCCGATATCGCATCTTCTTATCGTGTAGATCTTAGAACATTTCAGCGTGGGCTCTCTCGTTTCAACGAAACCGGACAGACCGCTCCCCGACCGCGTGGGCATCGTCAGGCCCTCTACAGCGAGCAGCTCAAGGCGTTGGCTCAACTGGGGGGCAAACATCCCGATGCAACGCTTGAAGAACTCAAGAACATGAGCGGCGTGAAGGGGTCGATCATGGCCATACAGCGGGCGTTGAATCGGTTGGGCTACCGGTATAAAAGAAACGCTTCACGCCAGCGAGCAAGACCGGGCGGATGTAAATCTCTTGAGAAAGCAGTGGATCCAAGAGGTGGCCAAACTTGATCCAAGTCGCCTTGTCTTTATTGATGAATCCGGGGCGAAAACGAATATGACTCGTCTGCGGGGCCGGGCGTTGGGCGGGAACAGGCTTTTTGCCAAAACGCCTCATGGACATTGGTGTACCACCACCTTGATTTCTTCGGTCTGCCTGGACGGAACAACAGCGGCCATGGAGGGGGAGGGGGCGACAGACACGGCTGTTTTTGGAGAATATACTCGCCGGGTTCTTCTCCCGACTCTTTCACCTGAAGACATCATCATCATGGACAATCTTCGCGTCCATCACAATCCCAAGGTCATTGAACTCATTGAGTCATGTGGGGCCTATGTAAGATTCCTTCCACCCTACAGCCCCGATTCCAACCCCATTAAAAAAATGTGGGGCAAGATAAAGAATCGGTTGGGCAGCCTTGCAGCCCGCAGTCAGCAGGAACTATCTGAAGCGATCATACAAGCGTTCGAAGAGGTTTCTCCCGACGACGTAATCGGCTGGTTTTCTTCGTGCTACATCGCGACACCTCAATTGTGAAGCGCTCTAAGACATTGGGAAGCCCTCCAAAGAAGTCACAGGGTTTGATTGAAGCCAGTCAAATCATTAATTTCGTTGATCGCTTCAATTCGACCTTCTACTTCAAGAGAGTCTTGACGTTGAGATGTTCCACGACTTGAAAAAGGATTGTAGGTGCCTGAACCAGAAACAAACCGTATTGGTGGCGGGGGGAAATCATGGAGCGTTGACTATGATAACGCCCGTATATTCATAGATCCCACGTGTGGTCTGAAAGGTGTTAATGTCCGCGAAACTATCGGATTGACCTGAATACGTCGCGATGCTTCTAGATCGAATGGATCGTCCTTGTCTCGATTGATCTTGATAGTAATTAAAGGAAGCTACCATGAAAAAAGTAGGGGTTACTTCGATTGCGAATGCAGGCGTGACCACATCAATGCCGCCTTTTTGTTCAAAAATGAAGAGATGTAAGTGATTCGGAGTCTAATGCTTGATCAAAGGCCGTTAGGGTTTCAGTGGCGAGAAAGCTGGCAAAGGTATATTGAGCTGTAACAATCATTGAGCCATTCCTGATTTCATCAATCTCAATGCCTGTAGAAAAAGTGGAGGTGGACTCATTATTTTTCCTACGGATTGATTTTTGAAGTTTCCAGTAAATTGTTGTGTAAAATCATAGGCTTCTTGTGCGTTTAGTGATACGACAACATTTCGGTTGATCGATTCAGAGTAAGTTGGGTAAACCAGACTGAAGTAATTGAGGTTTAAATCTTGAAAGTCGTTTTGGCCTACATCCGTTAATAAATCATTGGAATGATGAGTGTTCTTTTCTCGTGAGTATCGAAAAACAATGGAGGCTTCGGGTCGTTCGAGCTGAATCAATCCTGCTGGGTTCCAAGATGCAGCCGTTGCATCGTCGGCTAAGGCGGTAAAGGCTCCGGCAAAACCTAACGCGCGTGCCCCTGAACCGCTCGGTAGGGGGGCTGAAAAAATGGAAGGGGGGCTGAAAGGGTCTGTATCGGAAAGGGTTTTGTCAAAAAAATTTTGATTAATGGAAAGAGCCAGTTCATTGAGTTGGCTAAAGAAGAAACGACTTTTGAGGAGATCTTAACATTGGAAGAAGGTTCCAATCATGTTGAGATCGTTGCGGCTGACTTGGCTAGGAATCAAGTCAAAGAAGGGTATACGTGGATTCTAGATGGAGCCGCACTCGAGTTGCTCATTACGGGAGCAGAAAAAAAAGGCGGCCTGTGGATGGTTCAGGGAGTATGTTCAGATAATTATGCGATTTCCTCCATCACATACGATGATCGTATAGATAACTTTCCCCCGGACCGTCGTCCAAAAAGCATCCCGATATCTTTTCAGATACCCGCAGGAAAAACGTTGATCTTTGAAGCTAAAGATCAAGCCGGTAACCTATTAACCATTCCCTTATCGGAAGAAACTTTTGGACCCCCTTCTGTGTTAACATCAGAGCTTCGTACATTAAAACCATTTGATGTCGTTATCGATACGGATGCAGGAGCTTCGGTAAAACCTTCAAAAAAGAGTAAAGAGGTAGAGTAACAATACAAGTGCAAAGGTCCGCAGCATAGTTCATTCTTTGGGTATCTGACCCCCCCCAAAGGAGAACATAGAATGCCACGAACCTACGAACATTTAAACCGTTATGAATGAGAAGTGATAGCCCAGATGCTAAAAGAAAAATATAGCTTATCTCAAATTGGCCGTCACCTGGGCCGATCCCCCTCGACTATTTGGCGCGAATTTCGCCGTAATCGAGTCCGTGGCCGCTATTACCCAAGACCCGCAAATGGCCTGGCTCAAAGCCGATTACAGCTAGCTCGAAAGCCTCAAAAAGTGATGGGAGCTAGCAAAGAACAAGTGGAGACTCTCCTGGCGAAGTATTGGTCTCCAGAACAGGTTGAAGGTCGAAGAAAGCTAGAAGGTGACCCTCCCATCAGTCGAATGACGATCTACCGCTACTTGTACAGTCCAAGAGGGGCTGGCTACCGAAAATACCTGCGTGGCTCCGGAAAGAAAAAACGAGCGACTCGGAAAAGCCATTCACGTATACACAACCAAACGATGATTGACCAACGCCCCGAAGAGGGTGAAAGTCGCAAGGTGGCAGGCCATTGGGAAGGTGACACTATTCAGGGCCAAACGAGAAAAGAGGCCTGTGTAGTCACTCTAGTAGATCGAGCGACTCGATATCTCATCGCCGATCTTTTACCTCGATGCAATGCCGAATCGGTCAACCGTTCCGTACCTCAGTTCGCTGATTCAGGGCTCCCCTGTAAAACGGTGACTGTAGATAATGGCATGGAGTTTGCCAGCCATGCTAAACTACAGAAAAAAATAGCAACCCCCGTTTTCTTTGCTGAAGGGAGAAACCCTTGGCAAAGAGGGAGCAACGAAAACACGAATGGTTTGCTTCGCCAGTTTTTCCCGAAGAAAACCGACTTTGCTGCCCACAGCTCCGCTCAGTTGAGCTGGGCTGTGGAGTTACTGAATAATAGACCGAGAAAATGCTTAGAATATAGAACGCCCAAAGAAATGATGGACAGCTTCGGTTTTGCACTTGTAAGTTGAGTCTGCAGTTTGGAGAAAAGGTGTGAGCGAGGATAAAGGCGACTTTTCTATTTGTTTTAGCTTCACACCCATGAGGTAAAGCCCGCCGGCCATTCCTGTACTTTCTAAAAAAAATCATTTTGTCAACTACAGGCAGAACAAGTCGTGGCTGGAAATTTCTATACATCAAGACCCTGTCTCAAGCTTAGCGATTTCTTTCTTTAGCGCTTTAATTTCCTTTTGACGTTTCTTATCCTGTTTTTCTCTTCTGTTTTCATCCGATTCTTTATCGGTTAATTCGACTTCTGGGTCGTCCAGACGACCACGTAAATACTTGTTTTCTTTAAGCATAGATTCATATTTAGCCTGATAAGAAGCCTTCTCTAGTTCATGTATAGACCTGGACTCCTCCTGTGACTTGGAGTCTTTTTTTGCGTCTGTCTTCAACTTGATTTCGGCGATTTGGTTCGCGCAATAGGAGGTTCGATACCGAACACTATCTGGTTGCCAATTAGGATGTTCTTTCGTCACGTGCCGAAATTGTTTTAACGCGTTTTGGTAGTGCTTTATGGCCGACTCCCATTTTTCCGTATCTTGTGCATAGTCGCCTTGCACCAAAAACACATACGCCTGTGTTTGGAGATTTTCCGTGGGATCAACCTGATCCATTTCGGCTAAGATCATTCCGCTTCCCCATGCAATCCATATTTTTATAAGGGTCATAGAGGTCAATCTCTTCCGGAAAAGGATGTTGTTGGTATACATGTTCTTTCTCATGATGGGTTCCTTTCAGCTAGTGTCGTGTTTCCACCTTACTTTTACCTCTCCCAAACTGCTAAGTAAATTCAAGGGGTTAAGAGTTCTTCTGGAAAGAAGCGGTGTTGTAAAATGAGAAATTTGGTTTATCTTCTTTCTCTCACATGATGGGTAGACTACGTTATAGCTCAGGATTATTTATTATGAAACTTGGTTATGTTCCAACAGATCGTGCAAGAAAACTAAATCACACACGGAGTGTACGCCGTCACTTTTTGAAAAAAATAAACACCCTTTCCCTTGTTGTGGGGATTCTTACGTTGATATGTGGTTTAGGAATATTTTTATGGGAACACACAACACATCGTGTCCAGACGCTGAAATTGGGGGAAATCTATCTTCTTGTCGGAAGCCTTATATTATTTTTAAGGTTCTTGTTAAATGTGTGTCCAAAGATGATAAAGCGCCCTCATCGTTCTATACGCGAAAACCCGTCTTTTCCAAAAGCACGGGGACGTCTACATTCCCTTGTTAAAAATAAAGAAGGAATGGTTCTCGTCGTGATTCTTGTTGTGCTTGGGGCGCTATCCGCATTGTTGGCTCAGACACAAGTGTTGACTCGTAATAGGCTTAAATTAGAAAAGCGGGCTTTGGATAAAGTGCGGCTTCAAAGTGCGGCAAGCGATGCTGTTTTATATGGCCTGCAAAAATTGGCTGAGGACAGAGATTTGGCCGTTGATTATACAGAGGAACCATGGGCCCAACCGTTTGAATGTGTTCAGCCTTTAGGACCCATTTCCAAGGTTTGTATTGTCGATATAAATCGTACATTTGATTTAAACAATTTAAGACTCGAAAATGGACAACGTCACAGTCGGTCGCCTACCCAAATTTTAAGCGCTATTTTTACTCTTTGTGGAAAAGAAAACTCAGTAGAACGCGCTGAAGCTTTACGAGATTGGATAGATAAAGATGAGATAGGCGCAAAAGAAAAGGACTATTATAAGAAAAAAAATCCCGAATATACGTGTCCAAATAGATGGGTAAAATCTTGGTCAGAATTATTATATGTATCAACATTTTCAAGAGATTTTTTTAATCCAGAATCTCATTATGACTCCTTAGGACGAGCCCCTCCGACTTTGTTAAACTGTATTTCAATGGGGCCGCTTGATCGAACAAAAGCGCTTCCTATTAATATCAACACAGCTTCGGAGGCTGTATTAATCGGGGTCCTGGGTGTTGGCCAACAGGCCTTGGTGAAAAATATTTTGGACTATAGATCTCATCATCCTTTTCGCTCTTTTGAGCCACTCTCCGATATGGTAAAAGATGTGGGTGCCATCCAACGTATTTGGCCTTATTTAGACATAAAAAGCTCACTTTTCACGGTGAACGTTCAAGCCCATGAAAATGGACAAACTGAACACATATCAGCCATTGTGAGACGTTTTACCTCCGGGGATATCCATATTCTTCAATGGGTCACATCTTAAAGGAACAATAAGGATCACGGATGATGGTAGACCGAATAAATACGCGTACACATATCTGTTACGGCATAGATCTGTCGAATAAGCATCTCATTATTGTGCGTTTGACAAAGCGGAAAAAAATTACACACGAAATCGTCTATGCGGGTGAAACGGTTTGTTCCGATCCCTCCGAAGCGCAGCCTTTTCATGTAAACGTGGAAAAAGATTCTAATTCGATTCTGGCAGGTTGTATCCGTGTGCATAACAGTTCGATGCATTGGATCACTACACCTTATGCTTCTCTCAAAAAAGCTCGTTCGGTTATCCCTTCTTTGCTTGATATTCAGCTTCCGTTTCCTTTGGAAGATTGTGTATATCAAACGCCTTATATGCATCTTGCAAAACACGACGTTCGCTCTCTAGCCGTAGCTACGCGTCAAGATGCGATAAAGACGCGGTGTAGTCAGTATCAAAACGTAGGACTTAACCCACACGTCTTGGATCATGAAGGTCTAGCCTTATGGGATCAAAGTCTGGAGGAAATACCTATCCATGGAGATACCCTAAGGATTATCGCTTATATTGGATATGATCACAGTGTACTGGTCTTTGGGAAAACTTTTTTTCAAGCAGCTCATAGCAGCCAATTTGGTCTAACCGTTTATATCTCATCGCAAAAAGATACGGAACCCGAATCTGTTTCCATACAGGATTTTACAGCCAGGATAGAAAGATTGTTACAATCTCACATGACTCAAGAAACGCCTTGTCCAGTCATGTGGATATGGACAGGTCCAGGCGCGTGCGAAAAAGAGTTGTGTTCTACGATAGAAAAACAAATAGCGCCATCAACTTTAACGGAGATGAAGTTCGTTGAAAAACCCGAGTCCTTTTTAGCAAGAGGGCTTGCTACGCGTGTATTTAAAAAAGATCTTGCACCGTGCAATTTTAGAAGCGGCCCATTATCACATCCACAGACTCTTCAATGGGTCATGACTCGAAAGATGAAAAGGACGATGACCAGCGCTCTTTGTGGTTTAATGCTTATTGCCTTGAACATGGGCTGGCATTTTTTGATAAAACAAAAAAATGGACAGTTTCAAACAGTATTAACCGAGCGTGCGAGTCGTTTAACAGGTCTTTCTCGTATCTATAAAGGCCAGGAAACATATATTGTAGAACAGGTGTTCAAAGAGCAGGTTGAAATGAAAACACCTTTTATCAAGGGGGTTTCCTTTTCTTTACGTCCCCTCTTCCATAAAATAGGAAAGATTGCTTATACTGATCACATCTTTATCGAAGATCTGTTCTTGGGGAGTGAGCGAATATCACTAATAGGAACAGTTCGACAGGGGCATCAAACCGAGAAGCTAGCGCAGTACATCCGCGAGCAAGGATACACTGTTACCGAAGAGCAGCAAGACTCTGAACCTGAAAAATGGGTTCGTTTTTCAATAAAAGGCACTCAACAAAATGAATCATGAAACGCGATTGCGTATAGGTTGGGTCATCGCCACACTCACCCTTGTGTTAGGTCTTTATATGACAGGTCGCTCTGTCCACAACGTGTCTGCGCAAAAAAGTCAAATTCAGAGAAAAGCGAATGATCTTATGAATTTACGTGGTTTAGAGATCAAGAATAGAGTCTATGAATCCGCTTTGCAGACCTTTGAAAAAATTCCTCAAAAACATCCTCGGCCTATACGACAGCTTCTACGACAGTTTTTACCCGGAGAAAAAGCCGAGGTCCGTTCGCATAAAACAGAGCCACTTTCAAAAGGATGGAAAATTCGACAGGTGGAAGTCTATTTCCCGGATATAACGTTGCAGCAATTAGATGGTTTCCTTTACGAAGTGGAAGCACAGAAACCTCCTTGGCGTGCTCAAACGTTGACGGTACAAGCATCGGAGACATCCTCGGGTTCTGGCCAAATAACCATTGTGCTCGAAGCGCTAGAACAAGAAATAAAAAGTTAACAATAAACAAGCATGAATCCTCTTAAAACTCTTTTTAGACACCAAGAACTTGTGAAAAACTTGGTGTCTCGAGAATTGAAAAGCAGATATAAGGGTTCTGTACTAGGTGTTTTGTGGAGCCTTCTTACCCCCCTTTTTATGGCGATCATCTCTGTATGTTTTTTCCGTTTACTAGCTCGAGGCATGCCAGCAGAGGAGATTATTGTCGGTGTTTTTGCCTGGCAGTTTACAGTCCAATCCGTTCAAGAGGGCATGCGCGCAATAACAGGTAACTCAAATTTAGTCAAAAAAGTTTTCTTCCCTCGGATCCTTCTTCCGCTTTCAATAACACTTTCAAATTTAGTAAACTACCTTCTAAGTTTAATCGTACAGTTTGTTTTTATCTTTATATGGTTCCTTCTGAAATCAGAACCCCTTACGTTAAGTATATTTACGTGTGCTCTTCCGTTTGTCATTATCTATCAAACCCTCTTTAATATCGGGATGTCTCTGTTGGTGTCTGCGTCTAATGTTTATTATCGAGATACTCAACATGCGGTGGGGATCCTTATGAGCGCCTGGTTTTTCATGAGTCCTGTTATGTATAACCTAAGTTTTATAGAACCGATCACCCAACAAAATCCATGGATCATGAATCTTTATATGTTGAATCCGATTGCAGGGATTATTACGGCTTACCGTGCACTTTTGTTTCCTGATATAACATTTGAATGGACGCTCTATACCCTTTTAGGGTTTGTTTGGCCCCTTGTATTGACCAGTGTCTCTTACTTTGTTTTTAGACGCGCCCAAAAGAATTTTTCGGATATGCTGTAAGGTTCGAGGCTGAAAACGGTGGTGAGGTGAAGTCGTATAACCGAGAACCCCGAACCAACTTAAGAATAAAAATGAATGCAATTGAAGCGATAGATCTAGGAAAACGGTACGGATTAAAAGGCCATGTAGCGCCCACACTCTTTGGGACCATTACTCGGCGTTTAAAGCGTGAAAAATCAGAGTACTTTTGGGCACTTAGAGGTGTAAATTTTAAAATTCAGAAAGGGAAGACCGTCGGTGTCATCGGGCCCAACGGGTCCGGGAAAAGTTCCATGCTGGGATTAACCGCGGGAACGATTGCTCCAACCGAAGGACAGATTAAAACCCATGGCCGGATTGCTTCGCTTCTTGAATTGGGGGCGGGATTTCATCCCGACTTAACGGGTCGAGAAAATGTGTTTCTGAACGCAGCTATCTTAGGTATTCCACGCGAAGATATTCAAAGACGGTTTGATGCGATTGTTGACTTTGCGGGACTCTACGACTTTATTGATATGCCTGTAAAACATTATTCAAGCGGTATGTACGTACGACTTGGGTTTGCGGTTGCCGTTGAAGTGGATCCGGACATTATGCTCATCGACGAAGTGTTGTCAGTCGGTGACATTGCGTTTCAGTTGAAATGCTTAGATCGAATACGTCAATTTCAAAGGAAAGGAAAAACGCTGCTTTTTGTGTCACATGCCTTACAAACCATTGAAGAGTTTTGTGATGAAGTATTTTTAATACACAAGGGTCAACTGGTTTCCCAAGGCGATGCACCCGAAACGATTTTAACCTATATTAAATCTTATATGGGAGAAGGCGGATACTTATATACCCAAGAATTCGGATCGAAAGAAGTGGAAATCACAGATGTACAGCTTCGTGACGATCAAGGAAACGAGACGTCTTCGTTCCTATCAGGGACCTCCATGACCATAAAGATAACCTATCATGCTCATAAACAGATTGAGAAACCGGTATTTGGTTTCTCCTTAAAAACAGGGAATGGGTTTTATGTTTTTGGCACGAACACGCAAATCATGAAGAAGCCTATTGATGTTATTGAAGGTCAGGGCATTATGGAGTTAAAAATCTCTCCTCTCACGCTGTTACACGGCAACTTTTTTTTGTCACTCTCTATTCATTCTTGGGATCATACCATCCAGTATCATCGTCGAGAGGATTGGTATCCGTTTGCCGTTAAAAACACAAGCCAGCATCTGGGTGTGTTTCAGATGAATTGTGATTGGAAGCAGAAGGGACAGATTTTTTGAGCTAAAGCAAATTTGCTTAGGCCCCCCTTTACATTTTCCCCTGGTTTTACTGCTCTAAAGGCAGAAGAATACCATCGACAACCAACCGATCATCCTGATCTGGAGTCAGCTGAATAGGTAATGGCGGTAGTCCTTGGCGAATGACTTCTTCCTGATAGTTTTGAAGATGTTCCCATACATCTTCTCCATACGTATATTCTCGTTTGTCGGGAGGATGTAGTTGAGTTTTAGGTTGTCGAGGGGGTGGTTGTCTCCGAGGCGTTCTGTTCCTTCTACTCTTTTGAGTACGTTTTTGATGGTCGGCAGGGGAAATCGTTTTTATACTCGGATCAGCGAGTTTAATAATCGCCATTTCCGCTCCTTTGCGAAGCACGGCTTCTTCTTCTTCGTAATTTGCTTCGACCAGTTCAATATCACTTCCTGGTCCTCCATTTTCTGGTCCTTCACCTTCTATAAGAAAAAAACTTAAATTGGTTTTAAGATCAATAAGCCCCACTTTATTTCCCCCCCCTTCTACTCTTATAATAGAACTCATTCTCAGTGTTTTAGCAAAAGATTGATGTGGTGGAATGGGCGCGACCCTTTTGGGTGCAGGTGGTGGAGGTCGAGGTGGATCCCCGAAAGGCTTACGATCAATAATAATCTGGTAACGGTTTGCATCGAAACGGGCCAAACTCTCAACGGTTGTCACTAGGATAGAAGGGATCAAAGCCAATAGAACTAGTTTAGTTTGTTTCATTATGTATACTGGAAAATGTATGTATATGGTATCCCGTTTAGACTACAAACGTCAAGAAACGTTCATGCCCTTTCAACGGACCGATATTTTCTTCTTAACCTGGATCCGTCAGTTAAACGTGGGATTTCTGTGCGAATGCTTTGGAGGCAAAAGGTTGCAAAAAAACGCAGGCGCACCCGCTGGGTGCGTCGAGGCTTTTTTGTAATTCCTTTTGGCCCAAATGGTTCGTGCAGAAAACCGCGTTTAACTGACGGATCCAGGCTTAAGGTTGGAAATAGTTGCCGTTGTCTGATTGCGACTTTTTCAGGAGGGCTCAATACAAGGGGTCTATCATTTTACGATAGCCTTATTGTTTCCTCAGCAATAGGTGGATTGTAGGATTAAATGCCGCAAAAAATGGACCTGAGAGCTTCTGTTCATGCGGCGATCTCCAAATCGAAACACTCCTGTGCGGGTTTGTATTCTAGGATCTTGCGAGGATAGTTGTTAATCCATTTTTTTCAATCTCACCAATACGGTCGATGGTATATCTTCCGATGTTGTCTCCTTTGGCGACGAAACGACGAACCATACGGTTGGCATTTTCGTTGGAGCCTGGTTCCCAGGAAGAATACGGGTGAGCATAATAGAGTTTAACACATCTCTTTTTGCTAAATCCGGAACGTTCCATCTGCTCCACGTCGAGAAACTCGCTCCCGTTATCGGCTGTAATTGACTTGAACATCGATCTGAATGGGCCAACTCCCATCGATCTTTCGATCGCTTTGAGGGCCTGCAGAACCGATGCCTGTGTTTTATCCGAAAGTTTTCTCACCCTTAGCATTCGGGTCTTTCTTTCTACTAACGTCATTAAAACCGGTTTTGAAGTTCCTTTTCCGCCGACGATCAAATCCAATTCCCAGTGCCCAAATTCCTCGCGTTTTTCTACGGTCTTAGGTCGTTTTTCGATACTGGTCCTTCGGGCATGTTGCTTTTTAACCCGCTTAATAGCACGTCTTTTTCGTTTTATCCGTTTTCGTTTTTCCCATAGGGACTCGTTGCTCACCCCCGGGATGAGACCTTGGTCAATATAGGTATACAGCGTTTTTGTACTCACCGCTGCAGGTCTCTGCTCTTGTTTAAGCAAAGGAGTAACCACATCGGGTGAGCATTTGTGAACAAGAATGTGCTCGCTGATAAACACGGCCGTTTCATGATGCTTTCCAAGCTTAAGCTCAGGTCCCTTGGCCGTCGCATTTAGATCATGAAGTTCCTGGGCTCGATCACTGCTGTATGCTTTCTTCTTTCGCAGCTCTGTATCGAAATGCTCTACCTCCCCACGTTTAATTTCGCGCTCTATGGTTCGACGATGCCTTCTCAGATAGCTGGCTATCTCCAAAGGACGTCCTGGGTTTTTGAGCATTGTTTCAATCATGATCCGTTCTTTCTGTGTCAAATGCTTGCCTTTTCGGGGATGAATACTACTCTTGATTTGTTCCATGTCTTTCTCCTTTTTTTGTCTTCTGTCGAGTTTCTAAATCTAGAAGATTTCGGCATGGAGCACTCCTGTTTTACACTATCTTCTTTTGGGCATTTAATATTACAATTCTCAAACGCGGGACGACTGACTAATATCATTGACACCTTAAATCGTTCTATTGTCGTTGCGTATAACGGGGACGGGTTCATCCAATCGGTCACTGATTTTTTCCGGTCGGAGCGTAACCTACCGATATTATAATGGAATAGAGCCGGGTGGTAACTTTGGAGACTTAAAGTCAGTAACGACTCCGAGTGTAACCGGTACGCCCAATGGGAATGATTTCCCAAATGGAAAAACCACCACCTATACTTACACAACCGGTTCTTCGGATGATCGGCTCAACCATAACCTGTTAACCATTACTGATGGTCGACGGAACGACTCTTCTGATGTGACGTTTGCTGAGGGGGACCGTATCTGATTAATGTGTATTCATCTTCCACGGATCCAGATGATTTCATGTTTGATCGAGTGGTTCGCCAGACATGGGGTGGAGATATTGTCGATATCGAGTATGTGCAACTTCAACCTGGTCCAAACAATGTAAACGCAACCATTAAAGCGATTGTAAATGATCGCGTGGGTAATGTGGCCGAATACTTTTATGATAAAGGGAATCGAAAGGTGTTGGTTCGAGAATATACCGGTAGAGCGAACCCGGCTCAACGAACAACAGACCTAGTGAACCGTCCAATGGGAAAACTGCGGTCGAGCGATCCGAATTATTTTGAAACCAAATGGGCCTACAATCGTGATTCTTTGCCCATTACAATTACCGAACCCAATGGGAATTATATCGAGAATGTTTATGAAGGGGACTTGAATCCTACTTCCTCTATACAGGCCAGAGCCAATCTCCGAACCGTTCGTCATTATCCGGGAACTCACAGCCCTCCAGGAGATCAGGCTGTGATTGAAGAGCAGTATGAATATGACACCACCTTTGGTTGTGGCTGCGGATTTAATTTTGTAACCAAACATACTGATCCTCGTGGGAATGAAACGGTTTATGCCTATGATGCACTGGGTAATCGTACTCAGACGGCTCATCGTATAACCTCGATTATGGAGGATTTTGAATACAATCCATATGGCCAGTTAACCGCTCAGATTCATCCTGATAACGGGAATAACTATCGGCGTAGAGATGAATATACTTATTATACGAGCGGTTCTCAAAACGGGTATCTTTATGAGCGGATTATAGATGTTGCCAACTTTGCCCTGACGACAACCTACGCCTATGACTCGGTAGGCCATGTAATCAGTCTAACTGATCCACGTGGGTATGATACGCAATATATTATCAACGAATTAGATCAGGTTGTACGCGAAATTTCCCGGGAAGTTACCGATGGCAGTGGCGTTCGTTACTAAAAAGATTACTTCTATGACGCTAATAATAACTTTATCCGTGAAGATGTTCAGAACATAGACGAACAAGGAGCCCTTCAGGCCAACACCCATTTTACTTCCGTATATGAATACGAAGTTCTTAATTTTGTTACCAACGAGACCCAAGAAATCCAATCAGGCTTAACGCTTAGTATTCAGTATAAATATGATGGTAATCGAAATTTGATTCTGACCCGTTATGGGGAGGCTGTAAATGGGAATCAGCCAAACAATGTGGTCCTGAGAATTGTAATATTAAATGCCCAAAAGAAGATATTGTAAAACAGGAGTGTTCCATGCCGAAATCTTCTAGATCTGAAAACTCGACAGAAGACAAAAAAAGGAGAAAGACATGGAACAAATCAAGAGTAGTATTCATCCCCGAAAAGGCAAGCATTTGACGCAGAAAGAACGGATCATGATTGAAACAATGCTCAAAAACCCAGGACGTCCTTTGGAGATAGCTAGCTATCTGGGAAGGCATCGTCGAACCATAGAGCGCGAAATTAAACGTGGGGAGGTAGAGCATTTCGATACAGAGCTGCGAAAGAAGAAAGCATACAGCAGTGATCGAGCCCAGGAACTTCATGATCTAAATGCGACGGCCAAGGGACCTGAGCTTAAGCTTGGAAAGCATCATGAAACGGCCGTGTTTATCAGCGAGCACATTCTTGTTCACAAACGCTCACCCGATGTGGTTGCTCCTTTGCTTAAACAAGAGCAGAGACCTGCAGCGGTGAGTACAAAAACGCTGTATACCTATATTGACCAAGGTCTCATCCCGGGGGTGAGCAACGAGTCCCTATGGGAAAAACGAAAACGGATAAAACGAAAAAGACGTGCTATTAAGCGGGTTAAAAAGCAACATGCCCGAAGGACCAGTATCGAAAAACGACCTAAGACCGTAGAAAAACGCGAGGAATTTGGGCACTGGGAATTGGATTTGATCGTCGGCGGAAAAGGAACTTCAAAACCGGTTTTAATGACGTTAGTAGAAAGAAAGACCCGAATGCTAAGGGTGAGAAAACTTTCGGATAAAACACAGGCATCGGTTCTGCAGGCCCTCAAAGCGATCGAAAGATCGATGGGAGTTGGCCCATTCAGATCGATGTTCAAGTCGATTACAGCCGATAACGGGAGCGAGTTTCTCGACGTGGAGCAGATGGAACGTTCCGGGTTTAGCAAAAAGAGACGTGTTAAACTCTATTATGCTCACCCGTATTCTTCCTGGGAACCAGGCTCCAACGAAAATGCCAACCGTATGGTTCGTCGTTTCGTCGCCAAAGGAGACAACATCGGAAGATATACCATCGACCGTATTGGTGAGATTGAAAAAAATGGATTAACAACTATCCTCGCAAGATCCTAGAATACAAACCCGCACAGGAGTGTTTCGATTTGGAGATCGCCGCATGAGCAGAAGCTCTCAGGTCCATTTTTTGCGGCATTTAATTTTACAATCCACCGTAATATTAAATGGGGTCAAAGAGTATTGAAGAGGATTGGGATCGTAACAGTTTAGCTGAATTCGGGCTACGTTGAATTGTCGAAAATCACGCCGTGAGCCTGTTCGGGGGAGCGGGTCAGCAAAGCGCCGAACAAGTCGTGAGAGGATTGGGGTCAGGTCTGAATGGCACTAACTTAAGCCTCTTTTGCATGATAAAAACCCTGAAAATACGGGATGAAAATGCCATAATGGCACATGCAAAAAACAACACCGATATTCCCAGGGTTTCACGTACATACACTACGTCGGAAACCCCGTTCAAAGCAACAGAAACTTGCCGATGAGGTAAGGATTCTCAAGCAAAAAAGGTTCACCCAACTTGGGGAAGCTTTTGGGGCTTTTATTCCCGAGTCCCTTCTCGCCCCGGCAGTGTCCGGTACCCACAGTCGTCGCCGGATCTTCAGCAAAAGCAATACGTTTTGGGCCTTCCTTGCTCAAGTGCTTAGCGACGATGGAAGCTGTCAAGAAATTGTTCAAAAACTTAAGGCTTATGCAGCACTACGTGGCCTACAGCTGCCTTCTTCAGCCACCTCTGCCTACTGCAAAGCCAGAAATAATTTAACGATAGAGGATCTCCAAGACGATTCATTCTCATGGGGTTGATTCGATAGAGAGCATGGGTGCTAGCGATAACTGGCGTGGTCATCGGATCGTGGTGGTTGACAGCACCGGTGTATCGATGCCAGATACAAAGCCCAATCAAGATCAATGGCCTCAACAACATCATCAGAAGCCAGGATGCGGGTTGCCTTCAGCACGAATAACGGCCTGTTTTTCTCTGCATACCGGAGCCCTGCTTAGTTACCGAACCAGCAACAAACATGTCAGCGAGATCATCCGTCTTCGACAACAAATCGATGCCTTTCGAAAGGGCGATATCCTGTCGTTCAGAACGAGGCATTGATAGCATCATAAGTCTCTGTCGAAGACCTCCTGTTAAAGCCGTTAATGCGGTAAAGAATTTAGGAAAGGGTGATCTTCTTATTCGATGGGTTCGACCGTTAAAAGTAAGCGGTCTGAGTGCTGAAAATCTTCAAGCCCTTCCCCCTAGCTTGCTGCTACGCCAAGTTAAAATAACGATCAATCAGCCCGGCTTTCGATCTAAAGCGACCTATCTGGTCACCACATTATTAGATGCAGAAAAGTACCCTGCCAAAGATTTAGCCGATGTGTATTTTCGGCGTTGGGATGTTGAACTCTTTTTCCGTGATATAAAAACAACGCTGGGTATGGACATCTTACGATGCAAGAGCCCGGAAATGATCCGAAAAGAGATGGTGATGTATTTTATTGCCTACAACTGCATGCGCCGGATCATGTATGAGGCGGCTGAAGAGGCTGGTTTGCCCGTTCGGCAAATTAGCTTCAAAACTTCGCTTCAAGCCTTGCGCAGTTGGGAGCCGAATCTAAATCAAGCGAGAATGAGTCGGAAGGAACGTTTCGGTTTGATTTCTATGCTCTATGAAAGCATGACCCAAAGACCCTTGCGGCAACGCCCTGGCAGAAGTGAACCTCGAGCTGTAAAGAGACGACGAAAAAACTATCATTTGCTGACTAAACCAAGGCACGAAATGATTGTGCCTGCTCACAGAAATCGCCATTGGTTAAACAAAAGGAAATCATGCTTAAGTTAGTGCCATTCGGGTCAGGTCTCCAATTTTCCAATTTAGATTCGGCTTTTAAGGATGGATGCAGTTCTTTGTTCGGCTACCTCAAATAAACCCTATGCGAAAGATCCCGAATGTGATTGTAAAAAAAAAGCCTGTTCAAGTCATACGTCACAGGTGCTGGAAGGGGTCGACCGAAAAATCTCCACGTATGCAGACTCAACTTACAAGTGCAAAACCGAAGCTGTCCATCATTTCTTTGGGCGTTCTATATTCTAAGCATTTTCTCGGTCTATTATTCAGTAACTCCACAGCCCAGCTCAACTGAGCGGAGCTGTGGGCAGCAAAGTCGGTTTTCTTCGGGAAAAACTGGCGAAGCAAACCATTCGTATTTTCGTTGCTCCCTCTTTGCCAAGGGTTTCTCCCTTCAGCAAAGAAAATGGGGGTTGCTATTTTTTTCTGTAGTTTAGCATGGCTGGCAAACTCCATGCCATTATCTACAGTCACCGTTTTACAGGGGAGCCCTGAATCAGCGAACTGAGGTACGGAACGGTTGACCGATTCGGCATTGCATCGAGGTAAAAGATCGGCGATGAGATATCGAGTCGCTCGACCTACTAGAGTGACTACACAGGTCTCTTTTCTCGTTTGGCCCTGAATAGTGTCACCTTCCCAATGGCCTGCCACCTTGCGACTTTCACCCTCTTCGGGGCGTTGGTCAATCATCGTTTGGTTGTGTATACGTGAATGGCTTTTCCGAGTCGCTCGTTTTTTCTTTCCGGGGCCACGCAGGTATTTTCGGTAGCCAGCCCCTCTTGGACTGTACAAGTAGCGGTAGATCGTCATTCGACTGATGGGAGGGTCACCTTCTAGCTTTCTTCGACCTTCAATCTGTTCTGGAGACCAATACTTCGCCAGGAGAGTCTCCACTTGTTCTTTGCTAGCTCCCATCACTTTTTGAGGCTTTCGAGCTAGCTGTAATCGGCTTTGAGCCAGGCCATTTGCGTGTCTTGGGTAATAGCGGCTACGGACTCGATTACGGCGAAATTCGCGCCAAATAGTCGAGGGGGATCGGCCTAGGTGACGGCCAATTTGAGATAAGCTATATCTTTCTTTTAGAGCGCTTCACGATTGAGGTGTCGCGATGTAGCACGAAGAAAACCAGCCGATTACCTCGTCGGGAGAAACCTCTTCGAACGCTTGTGTGAGCGCTTCAGATAGTTCCTGCGGGCTGCAAGGCTGCCCAACCGATTCTTTATCTTGCCCCACGTTTTTTCAATGGGGTTGGAATCGGGGCTGTAGGGTGGAAGGAATCTTACATGGGCCCCACATGACTCAATGAGTTCAATGACCTTGGGATTGTGATGGACGCGAAGATTGTCCATGATGACGATGTCTTCAGGTGAAAGAGTCGGGAGAAAAACCCGGCGAATATATTCTCCAAAAACAGCCGTCTCTGTCGCCCCTCCCCCTCCATGGCCGCTGTTGTTCCGTCCAGGCGGACCGAAGAAATCAAGGTGGTGGTACACCAATGTCCATGAGGCGTTTTGGCAAAAAGCCTGTTCCCGCCCAACGCCCGGCCCCGCAGACAAGTCATATTCGTTTTCGCCCCGGATTCATCAATAAAGACAAGGCGACTTGGATCAAGTTTGGCCACCTCTTGGATCCACTGCTTTCTCAAGAGATTTACATCCGCCCGGTCTTGCTCGCTGGCGTGAAGCGTTTCTTTTATACCGGGAAACCGATTCAACGCCCGCTGTACGGCCATGATCGACCCCTTCACGCCGCTCATGTTCTTGAGTTCTTCAAGCGTTGCATCGGGATGTTTGCCCCCCAGTTGAGCCAACGCCTTGAGCTGCTTTCCGCTGTAGAGGGCCTAACGATGCCCACGCGGTCGGGGAGCGGTCTGTCCGGTTTCGTTGAAACGAGAGAGCCCACGCTGAAACGTTCTAAGATCTACACGATAAGAAGATGCGATATCGGCCTGGGAACCTTTGCCCATTCCTTCGCATAGCCCTCCGTGCACCTTTAACAATACTCTAAGGCGGCTGCCCAAGGAGGCCTACGCCCCAAAATGGTCAAATCAGAGTGAATCTGACCTGTACGCTCAAAAAATTCATCAGGGTGATACTTGCCGGTCCCAATCCGCCCAAAAGCGAGCATCTCAAGGAAAAAATTTTCAACTTTTGAGCCCCAAAACGCCTTCCGAAGCGATAGCTGACGGATTCAGGATCAAATCAAAACTCAAGTCATACAAGAGGTAGGGGAGGGGTCGATCATTAGTGGAGTAAGAATCCTTTTTTTATGTGTAGGAAATAAGGCTAGCCATGTCGTATTAGAAGGTTAACACATGGCAAGATTGGGTGGGATGTGACAACGTTTTATAGGCCAGCCCAAGACCTGAACCCGAAACGGCATCTAATTCACGATCAAAAGAAATACTTTGATAATAAACGAGTTAAGATCTCAAGTGCCTTGAGTCTCGATATTATGCATCATGTCCGGCATCCCGAAAAAATGAAAAAAGCCGATTTAAAGCATTATTTCCCTTCGACCTAACCTTGTAACCTTGATATCTCTTCGCCGAGTAAACGCTTAAGACAGGGGTCTAAACGCTTCATAAACCCTTTCCAGTTTTCAGCTCTGAGTATGTTCAGAGCATTGATGAGGGTAGCCGGTCGTTTTGATATAGTTCTTTTGGTTTGTCTCTCATTTTCTCCTCCTATTAGAAGGGAGCACAGGGCAACTTTAGTTTCTTTATGCTGCCTCCTGTAAAAATAATCTCTTTAATAGCATCTACACTGCAAAGCCATTTGATTAAATGGTTCCAAGTGGTGCTCGTTGGGGGTGCCACTGTTGAATCAGAGTTTTAAAATTGCGTAAGGTTTTGATGTATTACAATGGAAGGCTAAAGCTACTGATTGGTCTTGTCCAATTCCTTATTGCAACAGGTTTTTTTACAACCCTTGGGGCAAGACTTCTTTTTAGCTAAGCAACGGGACTTTTTACAATCCTTACCACAAGACTTCTTTTTAGCTAAGCTGCAGGCCTTTTTGTAACCCGCCCCGCAAGATTTTTTACTTATAGCGCACTCTTTTCTACTTTGAGTAGATGAGCAAGCAGACAGCGAAACACCTACAACAAGCATTAAAAAAATCTGTAACAGTTTTTGCATCTTCTTATCCTTTCCTTTCGTATTATTTATGTCATGTCCTGCACAAACCCATTCAGGTATTAATTTGACTTGATTATTCTTATTTTGTTTCAACGATCAGTATTGCAACAGGTTTTTTTACAACCCTTGGGGCAAGACTTCTTTTTAGCTAAGCAACGGGACTTTTTACAATCCTTACCACAAGACTTCTTTTTAGCTAAGCTGCAGGCCTTTTTGTAACCCGCCCCGCAAGATTTTTTACTTATAGCGCACTCTTTTCTACTTTGAGTAGATGAGCAAGCAGACAGCGAAACACCTACAACAAGCATTAAAAAAATCTGTAACAGTTTTTGCATCTTCTTATCCTTTCCTTTCGTATTATTTATGTCATGTCCTGCACAAACCCATTCAGGTATTAATTTGACTTGATTATTCTTATTTTGTTTCAACGATCAGTATTGCAACAGGTTTTTTTACAACCCTTGGGGCAAGACTTCTTTTTAGCTAAGCAACGGGACTTTTTACAATCCTTACCACAAGACTTCTTTTTAGCTAAGCTGCAGGCCTTTTTGTAACCCGCCCCGCAAGATTTTTTACTTATAGCGCACTCTTTTCTACTTTGAGTAGATGAGCAAGCAGACAGCGAAACACCTACAACAAGCATTAAAAAAATCTGTAACAGTTTTTGCATCTTCTTATCCTTTCCTTTCGTATTATTTATGTCATGTCCTGCACAAACCCATTCAGGTATTAATTTGACTTGATTATTCTTATTTTGTTTCAACGATCAGTATTGCAACAGGTTTTTTTACAACCCTTGGGGCAAGACTTCTTTTTAGCTAAGCAACGGGACTTTTTACAATCCTTACCACAAGACTTCTTTTTAGCTAAGCTGCAGGCCTTTTTGTAACCCGCCCCGCAAGATTTTTTACTTATAGCGCACTCTTTTCTACTTTGAGTAGATGAGCAAGCAGACAGCGAAACACCTACAACAAGCATTAAAAAAATCTGTAACAGTTTTTGCATCTTCTTATCCTTTCCTTTCGTATTATTTATGTCATGTCCTGCACAAACCCATTCAGGTATTAATTTGACTTGATTATTCTTATTTTGTTTCAACGATCAGTTGAACCGCCAGGTGAGTGCCGTCCTAATGGCCAGATCAACATCGTTGTTGAAACCAACCCCCACTCCAACGTTGATTGTGAGCCTGTCGTTGACATCGCTATATATTGCGCCAAGGACTTCTGTTGAATCAGAGTAAGTTCCCTTGATCTCAATTCCAAGGGCAAGCTGACTATTCATGGCTCGTCGAACCCCTGCGCCATAGCCATAGCCCCCATCTTCACCTGATGCTTTCTCGTAGTCTACTGTCAGCGTGGTAATCCATTCCTCATTTTCAAAAGAGGTTATGCCCGACACCTCTACTACGTCCTCTTCATCATCGTGCGCAAATTCATACTCGGCGGATAAGCCGAAGCCAAGCGCATGTGCTCTGGGTGTAAAACTCAAGTGGACTGCTGGCGCTGTGGATTCATACGTTGCGGATTCACCGCTTTCTTTTTCAATGTGACCGTGAACCTCCAGGGCTAGCCAATCCATTGCCCCGTAAATGAGGGCGGGTTTGAATTCAAACTCATCGTGATTTTTCTTCACATAATCCTGGCGCGATACACTGTATACGCTGCCCTGCTCTTGTATATGAGCGGTTTGTACAAGCAAGAAGTCCCGGCCATTATGTGCGTATGCGATCGCCTGTATGAGCAGGGCTGAAATCCCGCTAATGAATACTCGGTTTTGAATTGATGTCATCTCTTTCCTATGTTGATGTGTTTCTGATGCCCAACAAGGGGATCACCCTAATTAACGGGTTATTTTCATCGTAGTTGAACCTAGGTTTATAGTTCAATCTATCCGCTTTTGATAGAAAATAATTTTGATTTTTGCTGTTTTCAAATAGTCTGAATGTGTTCGACGTTTTTTTTCTTTTTGCATGCCGTTATCAGGCCACTTCTTCGCTCCTGCGAACAGTTCCACCCACAACCAGCGCAGCAGATATAATCAGCAGATTCTTGATGATATACTGCCCCTCCATCGTTGGCCCATAGGGCCCATGCGTTGCTTGGAAGGTGACTTCAGGAAGGAGGATCAAAGGCATGAATGTCCCGACCATCTGCAAGGCTAGAAGTGGAATGGCGATTCGGATCGTCTTCCGAAAGAGAAACGTTATGCCGATCGCCACTTCCCACCATCCAACGATGATGACCCACATCTCACCATTGAATAACGGTAGCCATCGAACAGTTGCGATAACAAGAGGCTCTGCCGGTGATAAGCCAAGCGGTTTGAGAATGCCGAACCAGATAAAGATGACTCCCAATGAAGTGCGTAAGGCAAGGGTTCCCCAACGACGCATAAACGCTGATATTGAGCGGTCAATTTGATCGAAGTTCATATGACGGTGACTTATGGAACTGTAAATCCGCCATCGACGGCAATGGACTGACCAACCATAAAACCCGCTCTGTCCGAGCTAAGCCAGAGAACCAGGTTGGCTACTTCCTCGACTGTGCCCACGCGACCAATTGGATGCAAGCTGGTAAAATACTCTCTGTTTTGCTCGTCATCTTGGGTAAAGCGAGAGAACATATCGGTTTCGATAGCCGCGGGGCAAACCGCGTTGATACGGATACCTTTGTTCGCGCACTCGAGAGCCGCGCATTTGGTAAGGCCAATGACGGCATGCTTGCTTGCACAATAGACGGACAAGGTTTCCATACCGATCATACCCGCTATAGACGAGTTATTTACGATGGAGCCACCGCCGTTTTTGAGCATGGCCGGAATCTCGAATTTCATGGAATTCAACACACCGCGGACATTGGCATTCATGACCACGTCAAAGTTATCATCGGTCTGCTCCGTTAACGGAGCGAGGTCCCCTTCAATTCCGGCGTTGTTGAACGCAATGTCCAGTCGGCCATACTGCTTAACCGTCTGGGCAACCATACTCTCCACTTGGACGGTGTCGGTGATGTCAGTAGAGACGAAAAAGGCTTCCCCGCCCGATTCCTTGATTTGATCGGCGACGGCTTGGCCCCGATCTGCACGTCGTCCTGTGATGGCGACCCGAGCTCCGGCCTTGGCAAAGGCTTTGGCAGTCGCCTCACCAATTCCGCTTGTTCCTCCTGTAACAAGAGCAACTTTTTCTTTAAATGTAATTTCCATGGTCTATGTACTCCTTCTACTGTTTTGTGTTTTGGGCTTCATTAAGGTCTGGGTTGCATCGGAATAGTCAATAAACCAAAATTCCATGTTTTTCAAACATATCTTTGCTGTCTTTGCCTTTATTAGGAGGCGCATGCTTTGTCCCACAATGACGAACGACACCGTCTTTATTGACACTTTTCTCTGAGCGTGACAGTATCCCTTTTTTTGATCAAACAGGAGTATATATAGTATGGCTACATTAGCAGGTATGTCCGAAGAAGTTAAAGGACTCCATCTCGAAATAGATCAAGAGGTCACGACCATTGGTCGTAATGAAGAAAATACGATCACGGTCGATAGTGTCACTATCTCCGGCACCCATTGCTCGATTCGGTGTGAAGAAAAGAAATATATGCTTCGCGATGAAAATTCCACAAATGGAACAAGCTTGAACTCTAGAAAAGTCTCAGAAACATACCTTAAGCCGAAAGACATTATTCAAGTGGGTGCTGTTGAATTTTTTTTTGATGCAGAAGCCTCTGAAATAGAAGTGATGGATACCAAAATATGTTCAGACACACAAATCGTTGAAATCGCTAAGGGCCCTGCTGCTGCACCGGAATCATTTAACACGATCTCTCCGTTTGGTTCCCAAAAAAAGGATACAAAAAGATTTTGGTTTATCATTATTTCGATCATTGGTTTACTGGCCCTGTTAGTGGTTGTTTTATTTTTTGTTAAGCTCGTCACGACATCCTGAGATTGACGTAACAGGACACATCGCCTCACCCGACGGGATTATGCCTTTTAAACACAGCACTGCTTTTACGTTGATTGAGCTGCTTGTAGCTCTGGTTATTGCTGTATTCGCGATAACTCTTATTGGTTCGGTCTACCAGTCAACACTCACGACGCTTCATAGACAAAAAGCGTATTGGGAACCCGCTTCCTCTGTTCAACGCGCTGTGGAACAACTCACTAAAGATTTATCCTGTAGTATACCTGATGATTCGGAAAACACCTGCCTCTTCAGCTTGCAGCCTCCCACAAAAAATGGGCTAGCTGCTGAACTATCATTTTGCACGGCGGTACGCAGCGAATATGAAAAAGACCTGCGATGGTTTGAAGTCTATCGTGTTCGATACACCATGATCGTTGACGAGGATGAAAAACAACCTGCTTTAATCCGCGAAACCCAACCCATCGTGGGGCCAGGCGCCTTCATGCCGCCGAAAACGAATACGTTGTTTCGTCGTCTGATCCGTCTAGAGATTAAAGCATATGATGGAGATGAATGGTTAGATTCCTGGTCTACGGTTGATGAGCAAGGTCTCCCTGAGGCGGCGGAGATTACATGTGTTTATGAGGATGATAAAAAGAAAAAGAGGACCGTGAAAACAGAAGTATTTATTCCGGCTGGAAAGATCATTACCCCACGCACAAAACACCCGCCTGGAACAAAAGAAACAGAGTAAGGAAGACGCAAAACGATAACGCTAGCGTACCTCCTGCCAAGATTCGATATTCTTTACTCGCAAGGTTGTCTTGTGTTTGGATGGGAAACGGTAGATATCTAGATCTTTAATCGTCCAGATATCGTTTATCTTTTTAAAACTTTTCACCTTAACGCGTCGAATAGCGGTCCCGTCTTTATCGTAAGCATCAACTTGGAGCACAGCATAGACTTCAGGATCAATCCATAGTCGAGTAGAATGATAGATTGCACCTTTTGTCGGGGCAAGAACATCGATCACCACACATCTCCTTCCTTTCACCTTTTCGGTGCGGACGATCTCTCCACCTTTCCACCAAAGAAATGAAAAACTTAAATCAATCCAGCTAAAATCCGTGTCCGCAACCGGTCCATAGAGGTCTGGCAATGTTTCTAATTCCAAGTCACCACCTTTATAATAAACATAAGTCGGCTGGTTATTGGTCTCCCACGTTATTTCCATCTGTTCAATAGGAGTTCCAAACCCGTCCTGGATCCTATATATAGCGGTTGGGGGTTTTCCGCCCCAATTTATCGACATATCGAGATACATCCTTTTCTTTAGAGACCCACTGCGTTTCTTAGATTTAAGTTCGGCTTCGATGTGCAGGGGAACCCGCGGCAACTGTTGACGGGTCCTCAAAAGAAGTGTGTCCGCTTTGGAGAGAGAGGGTTCCGCAAAAGAAATCGACGCTTGTAGCGCCATGAGAACAAAACAAATTACGCACAAATATTTTGGTCTAGCCACGGATTTTTTTTACTTTGGGAGCTGACAATCTACCTATTTTTGGGAGAGGCCCCACAATGGGCCGAACATAATTGAGAAAGGCCAAGGTCACATCATTTCCAGCCCGATTGATAAAACGATTCGGCATATGCTGAGTTTCTTTGGCAACGCTTTTAAGGAGGACTCGCTTATACGAAATTTTATATTTGGGGCCGGCGCTGCGCCGAATGGCAACACTGCCATTCTTAAATGTTGAAACCGTAAACCGAACAGCCTGTTGGCCTACCTCCCTCGCCTCTTTTGCGTCTGCCTCAGAAATGACACCCGGAAAAGATCGTTGTAAATAACCCAACGTGTCAGCACGCACTCTTGAAATCTTCGTTCGCGTTTTAACGCAGTTGGCTAACAAATCACCTAGAGCACCTGTTCCACTGAGTTGAACGTTGCCGTGAGAATCTTTTTCTTTTGTAAACTTGCTTGCAACAGGAATTCCTCTTGCATCCGAAATTCCTTCGGAAACAGCAATCACACACCGCCCATACAGGGCATAAACACGTTTAACGTCTTTTATGAAGGTTGGAATAGAAAAGGGCCGTTCCGGCAAGTAAATCAAATGAGGGCCATCATCTGGATAGACACGAGCCAAGGCTGAAGCCGCCGTAAGAAACCCTGCATGTCGCCCCATGACCACATTGATTTTCACGCCCGGCAAAGCTCTATTGTCTAAGTTGTCACCCATAAAAGCCGATGCGACAAATTTTGCTCCACTCCCAAAACCCGAAGTATGATCATTTTCACGTAGATCATTATCAATGGTTTTACATATGTGAAAACAGCGAAAATCATATTTTTGGTGTTGGGCTTGTTCGTTTATAATATATGTGGTTTCCGCAGAATCATTCCCGCCAATATAGAAAAAGTAACGAATATTGTACTTTTGAAGTTTGGCAAAAATTGCTTTGCAATCATCAGACGTTGGCTTTTTTCGGACGGATCCAAGCGCCGAAGATGGAGTCATGGCTACGGTTTCAAGAGACCGGTTGCTTTCTTTGCTAAGGTCTATGAATTCCTCATCCAAGATTCCTTGTATTCCATGACAGGCCCCATAGATTTTTTTTATTTGAATCTGTTTTTTTGCCTCAAGAACCGCACCCACTAAACTTTGATTGATGACAACCGTTGGTCCCCCACTCTGTGCAATGAGCATATTTCCGACTAATTTTTGATGAGCCACAAAACGTCTCCTTTATTTAAATAATGAAAAATAGAAATAGAGCAGTGCTGATACCAAGTTCTCCGTATAGATGCAAGCCTGCTATCCTTTTTTTCTACGCCTAAACAGGCCTAACAGTTGCAACCCCATAAACGGAGCAACGCCTGCAATCACCGCAACGCCACTTGCCGTACCCAAGAACATGGACTTTCCTGGTGTCAAGGCTTGAAAAAGTGATATGCCATAAACAAATCTCCCGATTGAAAGCCCTGCCAGACAGGCCCCTAGACTTCCGATCACCAACAGGATGACCCCATAACATGACAGGGGAAGAATCATAACGTCCTTCGCCAAATAACTACGCCAGGTGCCAAAATAAGGCGCGAAATCCCTCGCAAATATTCGATATAAAGCGACCCCTAAAATTGTAACAAAAAGTAAATGATTCATAAGTTGGAGAAAAAAAACGTATACAAAAGGATAGAGATCTAAGATTTCAGCCCCTAAAGCAGACCAGGCTGCCGCTATCAAACATCCCGGCCAAGCAAAAAGAATAAACCGGAACGTAGCTCTCCAAACTGGAGCGTATCCCCTTGCAGCGCCAGACGGGTAAGCGTCCCACAGTCTTTTTGCGCTCAACGCAAACAGAAAATATCCGATCCCCCTAAAAATAGACATGGGGCCCCACATCCCCATAAGGCTATCACCCACAAAACTTGCCACAAAACAGCCCCACACACCGGCCGGCCCCAAAAAAACACCGACGATAGGCACCAAGACAATCCCAGGATTAAAATCGACATAATACGGAATGATTTGTGTATGAATAAAAGGGAGGCGAACGAGAACAATGATAACGACCGTTACTAAAAACCACGCAACCATACGAGGATACTTCCACATTAAAAAAAGCGGGCTTATGCGTAAGTGTTTAGCGTTCGGGTTTCTGGGTCTTCGGTTCACGTTTAGTCGTTTGCTCACAACAAATCCTTGAACTTGCTACTTTCTGTCCTTTCTTAAAGGATCAGCATACAGTCTCCATAGCTATAAAATCGATAGCGTTCCTTTATCGCCTCTTCGTAGGCCTGCATCATAAGAGGCTTTCCTCCAAATGCACACACCATTATTAAAAGTGTAGATTGGGGAAGGTGAAAGTTTGTAAGCATGGCATCAACAACGTTGAAGGAATAAGGGGGATAGACAAACAAGTTTGTTCGTCCTTTAGCAGGTCTGGTTTTCCCATATTGGCGACCGATAGATTCCAATGTGCGTACGGTTGTACTTCCAACGGCCACAACGCGATTCTGTTTTTGCTGTGTAACGCGAATAGAGCGTGAAGACGTGTTAGAAAGAGAATATCTCTCTGTTTCCATTTTATGTTGTTCGATCTGTTCTGTTGTTATGGGCCGAAAGGTTCCTAACCCAACATGCAATGTAAGTGATGTTTGGCTGATTCCTTTCTTTTCTAAAGATTTAAGAAGCCCATGCGTGAAATGTAATCCGGCCGTTGGTGCCGCCACAGCCCCCCATTCTTTTGCAAAAACAGTTTGGTACCTGTCGAGATCAACATTACGCTGTTCTATGTCAGTCTCATCTCTTCTGATATAAGGCGGCACAGGAGACAATCCATATTCGCAAAGAATATCAAACAAGGGACGAGCCGTCTTTAGATACACCTTAGCACGACCTCTCTCGCCTTCTTTAAGCAGAGTGGCTTTAATGTCACCGCCTGCAAAAACCATATGACTCCCCTCAGACGGCCTTCGTGATGCGCGAAGTAAAACATCCCATATCCCTGTTTCTAACTCCTCAAGCAGCAGGATTTCAACCCGACCCTTTGTATTTATCTTCTGACCGAATAAACGTGCGGGAACGACTTTTGTATCGTTTGTAACAAGGAGATCACCGGCCGTTAAATACTCTGATAAATGTGAGATGGTACTATGTTCAATTGTCTTTTTATTGCGAGATACCACCATCATACGGGATTGATCTCTGTCTTGAAGAGGTTGCTGGGAAATCAGTTCGGAAGGCAATACGTAGTTAAATTCACATGTTCTCATGATAGAGAAAAGTTTAGACCCGTAACGAAGTCAATCAGACGTTGCTCAATCTGTTGCTTAAAGAGAGAGGAACATGGGAGAGGGCACTATCTTTATTCGAAGTCAACGCATTGAGAATAGAAATCACTCGGATATTTCAACTTCGCATTCACCCAGATCTTTATCCGTTTGTATGGCTTGATCAACCGTATCTCGGAAAAGTTCTAACCCTGTAGAAGGGATAATGATCGTATCTCTGCGCCTTCCAACTTCTTCAGTAATTCTTAAAAAACGGCCACGAGGGTTTTCTTTCAAATCAAAATAAAAAATTTTTCTTTCAATCTGAATTCGTTCATTTAAAAGTTTGTCTTCCACTTTCTGCCTCCGTTGTAAAGGTTAAGTTCTAACTATCAATAATATGGGCTCTTTAACTGCTAATCTGTGCTAATCCGGGTGAACTAGAAAAATGAGTTGAAAGAATTACTCTAGGCAAACTATTTATCAAGAGAATAATAACTTTTTATTTAAGACGCTTGCGAAACTACGGCAAACGATTGAGGGAAGTAAAGATGTCGTGCCTTGTTTTATAAGCATTTTGCAAATAAGATATCCGCCAATTATCTTTCCAAACATTATGAACCCTAAAAGCGGATTACAGCAATACTTTAATTTCTCTGAATTCTTGCAGGGGCAAGAAGAAACCATCCAACACATATTATCTGGACGTGACGTTGTTGTGATTATGCCTACAGGTTCAGGAAAATCCCTGTGTTATCAATTATCGGCCATGCTGCTTGAAGGTGTCACTGTTATTATATCGCCGCTGATTGCCCTAATGAAAGATCAAGTAGATGGCCTGATCAAAAAAAAGTTGCCCGCGACATTTATCAATTCGGCCCTTTCTTTTCCCGAGATGACAGAGCGGATGGAGGGCCTGCAAAGAGGCCTTTATAAACTCGTGTATGTTTCACCTGAGCGATTTCGTAATCGCCAGTTTTTAGACATTTTTAATAGACTACATGTTTCCCTGATGGCGATCGATGAAGCGCATTGTATTAGTCAATGGGGGCATGATTTCCGACCCGATTACCTGCGGTTAAAACAGATCGTTGAGCAATTACCTCAGACCCGAATCATGGCTCTTACGGCCACGGCCACGCCGGACGTACGGAGTGACATTATAAAACAGCTTGGTTTGGGAGAGGAAACAAGAAAAGAACCCGAAGTCTTGGTCTACGGATTCGCTCGTCCTAATCTTCGACTAGAAGTTTCACGCATACCAACACATACAGACAAATTAGAACGCGTCCTTAAAGCGCTCAAAAAAAGCCAAACGGGTATTATCTATTGCTCTACGCGCAAACAAACCGATCGTGTTTATCAACAACTAAAAGGATTAAACCAGGCCTGTGTCGTTTACCACGGAGGGCTAGATGATTTAGAAAGAAAGCGAGTGCAAGACGCATTTATGGGTGGAGAGATTCCCGTTGTTGTGGCTACAAATGCGTTTGGAATGGGTATAGATCGATCCGATTTAAGGTTTGTTATCCACTGGGACATTCCTGGAAGTATCGAAGCCTATTACCAAGAAATAGGGAGGGCAGGGCGTGATGGAAAAGACGGGCTATGTGAACTGCTCTATAACTATGCCGATGTTCGTACACAAGAATTTTTTATACAGGGAGCCAACCCGACCCGGGCGGAAATAGAAGCTACATGGAACACAGTGCGCCGTCAATGTCTCCACCAGCCTGTGACCCGTTCCATTTCATCATGGACAGAAGAAATTTCAATGATACGCAATAACATGACCACGCGTACTATTTTGGGTATTCTCGACCGTACCGGATGCATTCAACGAGAAAAAGAGCCCGGCGAAAAGGTGTACACAACATCTATAGGCCCCGAAACAGATATCGCTCGGCTCGAAACAGAGTTTCCTGCTCTTACCGAAAAACGACACAGGGATGAACGTAAACTCAAAAGCCTGTTAAAGTATGTCAATACATCTCGATGTCGGCATGCTTACATCCTTAACTATTTTGGGGAACACAATGAAATATCGGGATGCTCATCCTGTGATCGTTGTTGCCCGAGTCAAGGAGACCCTGTTCGCGAACCGACCGTAGACGAATGGGATATCATCCAAAAAATCTTAAGTTGCGTTGTGCGTATGCAAGGGCGCTTTGGTTGTGCCCGGATCGTCCAGGTCCTGTTAGGGTCAAGAGCTAAGCTTGTTTTAGAAAGAAAACTCGATCAATTATCCACCCACGGGATTCTCAAAGGATATAAAGAAGGTCCTCTCAAGAAAATAATAGACGCATTAATTAAGGATGGGTGTATTCAAATTTCTGACGGTGAATACCCCCTGGCGGAAATTACTGCACGAGGAAAAAACGTTATGTGGAAAAAAGAAACACCTCTGATTGCGTGGCCTGAGACGCAGGGAAAAACGGAATCTACAATCATTGAAAAAGCAAACGAAAAAATCTCATCGACACTCTATGATCCCGAACTCTATATACAATTAAAAGCGTGGCGCGCAAACAAAGCTCGAGAGGAAAACGTATCGGCCTTTGTCATCATGCATGATAGAACCTTAAAAGCTATTTCTGTTGTCTGTCCGGAAACCCTTGCTGCCCTTGAAACTATCAAAGGGATCAGACCTTCTAAAGTCATTAAATATGGAGATGACATACTTGAGGTTATTGATGCGTGGACACATTAACCTAAAAAGAGCCGTTGAAACTCTCATACGGGAAGTTGGAGCAAGATCTGGGTCCCTTCGACGACCGGGCGCAGGTTACGGAGTGTTTGGAGATACATTACACGCCCAAACACAGCAGTTAACTGAACATCGCTGAATATGAACTCCGTGTGCTGGGACGACAATATATAGACCAACGTATAGAGAGCCCCCAACGTTTGGCGGAAGAAATCACGGCGTGAGAGGCTGATCGCAACCCACCAAGAAACGCAGTGAACTATCCTTTGAATGGGGTTTCCTGTTGGATTTTGTACGGTTCCTGTTACGAAGAAATAAGACACAAAAATAAAATAAGCAGAGATTAGAGCATTGGTCATAGGGGGAACGACTTGTCCTGCGAGGGTTAGGTTCTTTTGAAACACTTTGGAAGCGGAGAACAACTATACTCAAGTTGAACATATTCCTTCAACGGTTCCTTTCCATATGAACCGTAGTGCATCCAGACGGAGTCGAGCTGATTTGATGGCGGCTTGAACCTCTTCAATGCGGGTCCGCGCTTTTTCAATTTCATCTGTTCGGACGCTATCATTGACTTCCTTCAAGGTTTCAAGGCGTTCTAACTCTTCTGCTAATCTTCTGCGTGCTGTAGAAGAAGATTGTTTTTTTATGCGTAAGGCTTGTTTGTTTGCAAGATCCTGCGAGGCCTTGATCATGGGCGGTAACAATGATCGTGTAATCTTTTCGTTGTCCAAAAGACGATAGGCTTGGCCATCTTGAAGACAACTTCTAAGGAACTCGGAGGTATAGGTTTCCGTACAATCCTTCATGGCAGGGTCTATTATAATACGTATAGGCATGGGCGGCATATAACGATCTAAGGTCAAGGCCTTAGAAGCTACACATTCGAGCACATAGACCGCTTCAAGAAGAAGCGCATGTTCACTTGGGTCAGGCCATATGGCCATGGCGCTGTTGCCCTGTTCTGAACCGATCATTAAATCCATTGCCCCTGTAATCAAAGGGTGATCCCATGTTAGGAAACCAATATCTTCGCGTTCTAAGGCTGTTGTTCGATCATATGTAGCGGTCATCCCTTCCGCAGGAAACGCGGGAAAGGCGTCGGTAAATAGATGACTTGGCATTAATAATATCTGTGTTTCATTAAGGTCTTCAATATAGATTCCATAATGGTCAAACATCTTTGAGGCATAGTTCGCCAGAGTGGTGTCACAATCAAATTTTTGGATTTTTCCGATTAGGCCCTCGGCTGTTTTTTGTTTGAACGAACTTAATTCTAATAACCGATTTCGGCCCGCTTCCATTTTCTGGGTTAGTTCTTTTAGAAAATTTATGCTTTCTTGGACCAATATATTCATGGATTTTTCTGACCGATCTTTCTTTTGGGTCATTCCTCTAAGTATTGTTCTGAAACGATCTACGATCGGTTGACCTGCAGGCACACTGTGTTCAAAAGCCTGAAGACCTTGATGATACCAACGAGCGAGAATTTCCTGAAACGTTCCTCTCACATACGGCACATGGATATGAATGGTTTCACGTTGGCCAATGCGATCCAGGCGACCGATCCGTTGTTCGAGCTGGTCAGGGTCTAACGGTAAATCAAAGAGGATCAAATGGTGCGCAAACTGAAAGTTTCGGCCCTCCCCCCCTACTTCAGAACAAATCAAGATCTGTGCCCCCTCTTTTTCAGAAAACCAAGCGGCATTGCGATCACGATGTATGAGGGGAAGATCCTCGTGAAAAAGGGCGATGTTGGCGTTGATCTGATTCCGAAGCGCTTCGTTAATAGCCAAGACCTTTTCTTTGGCGCAACAGATCAGAAGGACTTTTTCACCTCTCAATTTTCGCAACGTTTTAGCTAACCATATGATGCGCGGGTCTTTATTAAAGGCGTATGGATCCTTTTTAGGCCCCCACCCCATATCGAATAAAAATTCTTCGTTGAGTTGAGTTTTTAGGTCGGGGTCATCTTGAGTCGAAAGGATTTTTAAGTGGGCGATTCGTTTTGAGAACCGATCTATAGCACGTCGAGTATTTCGAAAGACAACTCGGCCCATGCCGTGTTGATCTAGAAGCTCACGCATCAACAGCTCGCGTCCTTTATCGCCTTCATTTCCCAGGTCCTCTATGCGGTTTTTTAAACGAATGCTTCCTTTAGAAAAGGTGGTTAACAAAACTTTTTTGTCCGAAGCAGTGAGTATTTTTTTTGCGAGTAATCGAGATATAATTCCAGTGATCTCCTGATACCGATCCACTTCTTCCAAAAAGACATCAAGGGCATGGTGACGATCAGCATCCAATATATGTAAACGCGCAAAGTGGCCCGCTTCCCCTAATTGTTCGGGTGTAGCGGTAAGTAAGAGCAGTCCTGGAGATTGTCGGCCTAAAGTTTCTACGAGGGTATAGGCCTGGCTGGGATTTTCAGGGGACCATTGCAAGTGATGGGCTTCATCCACAACGACCAAATCCCATTCCCCTTGTAATACTTGAGCGGTCCGCGTTTTATCGTTGACCAAGAAATTTAGATTACAAAGAACTAACTGGTCATCTAAAAAAGGATTGGTGTCGGGATTATTTTCTTCAATAGCGCTACACCGTGTTTCATCAAAAATAGCGAAGTTTAGATTAAATCGGCGAAGGAGCTCAACAAACCATTGATGTACAAGCGCGTCTGGAACCAAGACCAAAACTCGTTGAGCTTCTCCGGTACGATACAAACGATGGATAATTAAACATGCTTCAATGGTTTTGCCTAAGCCTACTTCATCTGCCAATAAAACGCGAGGAGCGATTCGCGAGGTGACTTCGTGTCCGATATACAGTTGGTGAGGAATCAAGTCCATGCGGCCACCAACAAAACCGCGCACGGCTGAAGATCGAATGCGATGTTGATGTTGGAGAGTCTCATACCGCAAATCAAACATGGACGATGTGTCTACGTACCGTTGTAAAAGTCGTTCTTCGGACGCATTAAAACTAATGGTATCACAGAGTAAATTTTCGGGCAGTTCCTGGTTCTCCCCACTATAAATAAACAACCCATCGTATTCTTTAATGGTCTCGATAATAAACGAAACGTTTTCATGGCTTTTTGCGGTATCGCCTTTTTGAAATTGAACCCGTTTGATCGGGGCCGATTCCAAGGCATATTGGCGTATCTCCCCGCTTCCAGGAAATAGGATACTGACTCGACGATGCTCAATTTTCAGGACGGTACCTAGTCCGAGTTCTGGTTCGGTTTCGCTGATCCATCGCTGACCAGGAATGATTTTTTTTGCATCGGACACAGTTTTTCGGCCCTCCTATTCTGAAAACATCAACCCATTTTGAATGCGGGAAAGAGGTAGCTATGTGGATAAGCGAACGGAGGCATTCTAAACGTCGTAACTCTTTATCTGGTGTAACAACATCGCATAGCGATTTAATCGTTGGTGCTATCGGGCCCCTCTTCTTGCGCCTTTTCAAAATCTAGCGCAACCGAGTTAATGCAGTAACGCAACCCCGTGGGCGGTGGCCCTTCCATAAAAACATGGCCAAGATGAGCTCCGCATTTTTTGCAGAGGACCTCTGTCCGAACAGCTCCCAAACGAAAGTCTCGACGCTCTTCGACTCGGTCATTGTTTAGGGGCTGCCAAAAACTAGGCCACCCTGTGCCGGAATCAAATTTTGTCTTTGAGCTAAACAGTTTTTCATTGCAGCATACGCAGGTATAAAGACCGTTCTCTTTGTGCTCATAGTATTTCCCTATAAAAGCCTTTTCGGTTCCAGCTTTTCGGGTAACACGATATTGTTCAGGTGTTAAGATTTCTTTCCATTCCTTGTCTGTTTTCAGGTTTTCGTCATGGGTCATGGGTATAGCCTTCTGTAAAAAAACGAGTTAAAGCAAGTTCAGCGCCTCACGACCGGACATCCCGGATGTAACACCCCGTTGTATAGCCGATTGGTTAGCCTCTTTTATTTCTCCATCACGCAAATCATCGATCGTGGTTACGTTGGCGATACGGGCTGAAGGATAATTAAAACGGTCTAATGCATCCACATCAAAAGCTCCACACCCAATCATCCCTAGATCGGTCTTAATGGCTACAAGATTAAAGGAGCCCATAGGGATAATATATCCGTCTCCTGTTTTATGAGAGAGTTCTACTTTTATATACTCCATCCGTACTACTATCTTTCGTATTTTCGTTTTGTCCCGCCAAAGCGGGATTCCGATATCTGATTTTGGTCCGACTCTATCCCGCCCCACGTATCTAGCGCTCTATTACCCCCCCTGGAAGGGTTCGCGTGTCAACCTTTAACGGTCGCCGAGGATCTCCCGCCAAATAAACCGTTTGGGAAGGGAACGCAAAATCAATGCCTTCATCATTAAAACGCCTCAGTATTTGTATATTAACTCGTTCGTTGAAATCACAAAAGTCCCAATAAAGGGGAGGATGGTACCAATAAAGAACAAGAATATTAAGCGCGGTATCTGTAAAATCATTGAAAATGACGCGAGGAGGAAAGTCAGGATGCATCCCTTCATGACCATGAAGAATTTCTTTGATGATTTCGATGCCTCGTTCCACTTTTTCCGGCGGTGTATCATAGGTAATAGTAATATTGGCCAACCTTCTAATATAAGGTCGCTTGCTGATATTTAAAACTGTTTTATTGGCTAATTCAGCATTGGGAATCGTCACGAGATGTCCTGTAAGTGTACGAATTCGTGTAGAGCGAAACCCCACTTCTTCAACCGGCCCATCATGGCCATCGACAACAATACGGTCCCCCAATTCAAAGGGTTTATCCGCAAAGATAACTAATGATCCAAAAAAGTTTTTTAGCGTATCTTGAGACGCAAGAGCAATCGCCAAACTGACAACACCTAAACCCGCAATAATGGAGGTTAATGGTCTATCGCTGAGTGTTTGCGCAATTTGGACGAGGCTCAAAACAACAATGGTTACCCGTAAACTTTTTCGAACCATCGGGACGAGCATATCGTCTATTTTACTTTTTGTACGCGAAGCAAAACGACCTAGCCAAGCATCAATGATGTCCACGAGACAATACGCAATCCACCCTAATGATATAGCAATAAGGACGCTGGTTGCTGAATCCATCGCAGCGGTTAGTTTTTCTCCCAGAATCAGAAATTTGACCCCCTGTTTTAGGCCGATCGTGAAAGAGAAAAAAAGGATCGATTTTGATACGGATCGACACACAACAACGGTTATATCTTTTCCCTGAGCATGGAACGTTTCGCGTGATTTTTTTAAAAAAAACTGGATAATACGTCCGATAGCCAGTGCAATAAAAATCACAAAAAAGAGCAGCAGAGGCCTCCATAGCTTGTTATCAGCAATCATCGTTTCCGTGAATAGCTGAATCATCTCAGTCATGATATGTTTTTTCCTTCCCCTATGCGGGACCGAGTCCACGGTGCAATTCTTCGACCCGTTGTCTTTGCTGTCGACGAACATGCTCAAGGGTAAGTTTAGGGATCTGCCAACATGGGTTTTGCTCTGACGAATGTAACCCGTGTTCTTGGAGAACCTGATAGATCAGCTTAAAAGCATCGCGAGGTTGGTTCATTTGATCGAGCGCTTCTATAATATCCTGTTGACTGACATCGTCTTCAAAGAGGTCTACTAATGCTACCGCGGGGGCGCCGTCCGTTTTGCAAATGGCTAAGCGATGGTTGCATAGGTCATACAATGTGGACCCAGACCAGGTTAACGGATCGATTAAATGCTGTTTGTCCAAGCGAGCTTTTTGGAAAAACCACGCATCTTCGCGTCGTAAGAGGTGACGAAGTTCAATCGGAAGCAACAACTTGACTCCGATGAACTCTTGCTGAAGAAATTTGTTGTCCAGCAGCGGCCAAACAATGGTTTTCATTTTTGAGGGATCCCCTTTAACAAGGGTCGGTTCATCGATCCGGTCTACCATAATGGTCATCCCTATATAACCGAGCTCTTTGAGGATGTGCAACAGTCGAACCGTCAGCTGATATCGACTATCTTGACCTCCGGGAACAGGTATCGGTTGAGATTCAAGCGCATGTATTGGCAATTGTCCGAATTTGTTAAGGATTTGGTGCGGATCTCGGTCGATAACGAAGATTTCTTTTCTAATCTGTCGTACAAGTTTTCGCAATTTCATGTGCCTCCAACTCCATGAAGCGAAAAGAACAATCGCCAAAAATGCGCTAACCCCAAAACCCATGATGACCGGCCAATTGAAAATACTTAACCCCCAAATCCCGATAGCAAAGAGAGCATTTAACACAAGCGTCAATAATCCCGCGTGAAGCCTTAAGCTTAAACCAGGCCCTTTTCCACATCTTAATAGATTCCCCAGTTTAGCCCATCTCTCTTGAGGATTCCCTGCTACAGGTTGATCATAAAGAATCGCTAACACCGCTAAATCAAATCGTTTTTGACGGGGCATCTTTCGAATAAGGCTTCGGATCTTTTTGGTCTTTGCATCGTGTGTTCGAGGCTCTTGGAGCATATCTATCAAACGAGTCGTTGCAATGGAAAGGATGGCGTCCATATGATCTTCTAGTCGAAACCCCTCTAGCGAATTTTTTTCCTTTTTCTCGCGACATGTATTATGAGTAAAGCGATCAAGTACAGGGTTAAGATCATCATAATGAACAGCCCATACTGATTTTTTCGGATTTAATTCGTTATGCTCTTTGAGCTTTTTATGGATAAGAAGCCGCAATGCCGTTTTCCCACTTCCTTTTTCTCCAAATACAACGGCAGCGCCTGGTTGTTCAGGGTTCCCATAAATTTTTTCAAAATCCGGATGCGACACGTGATGATCTATCAATCGCTGAAAAACCGGATCATCTCGAGCTTCTTCAGCTTGAAAAGGGTTTTCTTGAATGTTCCAGTGTTTTAAAAAGGTTTCAATATGCATAGAGTATTCCTCTTCTTCGCGTCAAACCCGCTGTGAATCATACGGGAAATTTTTTAACGTTAGATTTAAAGATTAGTCGACGGATGAGGTGTTGCATAGTAAAAATTCAGATTTATGAAATTTATTTTTATCATGTGCATAAGCGGTCTATTTGCTTTTGGGGTTTGTCTCATCGCTGAGCAAACAACTGGAAGATTACAAACAAATGTTCTATCTTTGGATATGGGTACACCTATGGACGAACCTTTTTTGGGATTTGGATGGAGCAAAGCGGAAATACATTCAGAAAGATATTTCAGGTGGGTCAAACATTTAGAGGCTGAAGTCTCGTTCGATATGGATGAGTTAATAGATATGGAATTATCAATTATTGCCGCACCGCTATATATTAAAGGGAGAAGGCAAAAAATCGGCGTGTATATGAATAATCATTTTATTGCCGAATGGACGTGTCCAGAAGATCCAAATTTCAAACAATATCAAACAAACGTGCCTGCTCGTTTTTGTAAAAAAGAGAAGAATTGTTTAATCTTGCGCATGGGATATAGAAAGCAACAGAAACCAGATCCCCGTAAACTTGCGTTGGCGGTCGATAAAATTGTTTTGGATAAAGTAAGATCGACAAAACCATATAAAACGAAACAAGACCATGACGTCAGAATTTACCCCTAAACAAGAGGCTATTGTTAAATCAATACGGCGACGTAAACGCAACAAACTGCCTCTTTATTCGAGCAACGTTAACGGGCAAAGTGGTACATGCGACAGAACCCTTTATGAAGCCGCCATTCGACATTTTGGGAGTTGGCCCCAAGCGATAGAAATTGCAGGGTTCGATTATGCAAAAATCAATCGCATCGGTATGGGGCATCGCAAACATAAGAACGCTAAAGAAGTCATTGCTGCCATTCAAAAGCGCAAGGAAAAGAAGCTCCCCATGAATGCCGGATATGTGAACCTAGGACCGGACCGAGATCGAACGCTCTATAGCTCAGCTAGACGTGAATACGGGCATTGGGCCAATGCAGTGAAAGCGGCTGGATACAATTACAACCTGATCAAAAAAGAAACAATCGTTGAATACAAGCGTAAGGTGCGCACTTTTGGAACCCGCCAAGATATAATCGACGCGATTCAAAAGCGCAAAAAAGGCAAGCTGCCTCTTCATCTGAACGGTGTGAATAGGGGAAAAGATGCAAATAGAACGCTTTATCAGTCTGCTGTGCGTGACTTTGGAAGCTGGACGCAAGCCGTAAAAGCAGCAGGGTATAGTGAAAAAGATATTGCACAAACCCGCAAAAGGCGAGCAAATGTGTATCCAACCGCTCAATTGGTTCTTCAAGAGCTTAGACGCCGGGACCGCAAAGATCTTCCGCTTACGTCTGTGGAAGTGTACAAAGGCAAAAAACATAGAGACCCTGCTCTTTGTATAGCGGCCAGAAAATTTTATTTACGTTGGCACGTTGCGTTAATGGCCGCTGGCATTCTTGACCTCGCGGGAAACCCTATCACTAAAAAACCAGACAGGTAAAAATAGTCCCAGATCATGAACGAACAAGGAGTGTTCTGAATGCCCCCCAAAAGCAAAAAAACCATTCTGGTTACAGGAGGCGCTGGCTACATTGGATCCCATACAGTACGCATGATGGCCGAACAAGGGTATCCCCTTGTTGTGCTTGATAATCTGGTGTACGGCCATGAAAAGGCCATTGTGAATGATTCTGTCCAACTCATAAAAGGCGGAATCGAGGACAAAGCCTTAGTCGAATCCATTTTTGAGGAATACCATATAGAGGCTGTTATCCACTTTGCCGCCTATGCTTTTGTTGGAGAGTCGGTGGAAGACCCGACTAAATATTATAGAAATAATACCGCGGTTCCCATCGTTATGCTTGACGCCATGCAACGGCATGGATGCGATAAATTTATTTTTTCATCAACCTGCGCGACGTATGGCGATCCGCACTATGTTCCCATCGATGAAAAGCATCAACAGATGCCTATAAACCCATATGGGAAAAGCAAATTGATGCTAGAACAAATTCTTCAAGACTGCGATCACGCACATGGCATCCGTAGCGCACGGTTACGTTACTTTAATGCAGCGGGCGCTTCTTTAGACGGGAGGATTGGCGAAGATCATGTTCCTGAAACACACCTCATTCCTCGAGCCCTCATGTCGCTAACCAGTGAACTCGATAAAATAACGATCTTTGGTGCGGATTACGAAACCCCGGATGGGACGTGTATCCGAGACTATATTCATGTCCTCGATTTGGCCCGTGCTCACATCCTTGCCTTAGAACGGTTACAGCAAAACCACCCGTCATTCTCCTGCAATCTAGGAACAGGCCATGGTGTCTCCGTCAAAGAGATCGTTGATGCCATAGAGAAGATAACTTCAAAAAAAGTGCCTTTAGCCTATGGCCCTCGCCGAAAAGGAGATCCCCCTCAACTCGTGGCTGATCCAAGACTCGCCAAAGAAATTTTAGGGTGGGAACCCGAGTACAAAGATGTGACAAAGGCGATTGAAACCGCATGGATATGGATCCGTCAACCACATAGCGGTCGGTATGAGAGATAGTTATGCACGCAAAGCGTGGGGCAATATTTTCACAAAATCACGTATTTCATCTCTGACACCACGATACATCTTTAAACCTTCTTCTTCGGTCTTAGCGTTAGCCGCTAAGGCAGGCGGATCATCAAACCCTACATGAATCACTTTCGCACCTCCTGAAAAAACCGGACACTGTTCATGCGCGTGACCACAAACGGTGACCACATAGTCGAAAGAGAGGTCTTTGAATGTGTCTACATGTTTTGATTCCTGACCCGAAATATCTATTCCCACTTCCTTCATCACTTTTTGGGCATTCGGATTTAGTCCGTAGGCTTCGATCCCTGCTGAATAGGGCTCGATGACATTGCTTTTTAGTTCACGCGTCCAGCCCTCAGCCATTTGACTTCGACATGAGTTGCCCGTACATAAAAAAAGGATCTTTAATTTATTATTTTCGGTATCCATTTTGCAAAAACCGTTATTTGTCTGTAATCAAAATCTCTTCCAGTACCCGACCATCTGTTTTAGGCATTTCAAACCCCAGCAACACTGCAACGGTGGGTGTGTCAAGGCTTTTTTGTAATTCCTTTTGGCCCAAATGGTTCGTGCAGAAAACCGCGTTTAACTGACGGATCCAGGAAAGTCTCCACTTAAAGACCTTGAAAACATATATTAGCGGCTCTGCTTCAAGATAAAACACAGGATCAGAGGGCCCCTTCAATTCTAATAACTCTTCTTTTTCTATAATCTCATACCGAGGCTCTCCTTCTTCATCATAATTATTTTTTTCAAACAACGCGCGGACAGCCCTTAAAGTCTTGCTGTCAGTAACATCCTTTAGATAGACACCTGCTGATCCCCCTGTATTTTTTACCATGGCTTTCCAGCTTTTTACCTTCTTCCCCTGCATCGTTATAAATCCATTTCTAACCAAAAGAGCATTTGGAGCGATGCTGTAGTCTACTTTAGAAAAACCATGGTCCCCCAGCAAAATCATAGCCGTTTCATCTTTGATGCCTGCTTCTTCGACGGCATGACGCAGTTTGCGGATCAACTGATCGACACGCATCAACGCTGTATTAATACGACGAGAGGACGGCCTGTACCGATGTTGATATTTATCGAGCTGAATGAGATGCAACAATACAAGGTTTGGTTTTTTTGTTTTGATCAGTTCAACCGCTAGCTCGGTCATCAATGTATCACGTTTATGTGCTTTACTCAAGAGTCGTCCCCAATAGCGCCCACCAAATTTATCCGCTAGTTTTAATACAGCCGGTGTGGCAAAATGTTTCATCCGGTAGAGTTCTGGCCCGGAAGCTGAACTCCAGAACTCAGGAAAGTTCCAGTCAATACTTTGTGTATCTGCACTAGAAGGCCAAGATAAGGATGCGATTTTTAGTCCCACTTTATCCGCGCGTTCCCATAGCGTTTTTACCTTCACATCTCTTGCGAACCAAAACCCTCTGTCTTCTATTTTAGGGGGACGAAATTTAGTATTTGCGGTTATTTTATGACGCGCAGGACTTACACCCGTGATAATTGCAGCATGGCTTGGATAGGTTAATGAAGGATACGGAGGCAAAACGCGCTTCGCATAAGCGCCAGATTTGCGCATCGTAATCATCGTTTTACAAATCGCTTTTCGCTTATCCGAAAGATAAAAATGAGGCCGAAAACCATCAATAGAAACCAAAATAACATGTTCTGCTTTAGGCCTTAAAACGTCTTTCGCCATCCCTGGAACGAGACAATATGTCCACAGCATTCCACTACTAACGACGTGTATCAAAGACTTTGTTTTTGCTTTCATTCATTAAACTTTTCATGTGGCGGAAGGGTGAGAGAAAAATAAACCGATCAAAGACCCTCATCTTAATCCTCTCGAGAGGAAACAAACTTTGTCAACCACAGGCAGACCCGCCGTGGTTCGAAGTTCCTATGCATTAAAATTCAAAGCCTACCAGCTCAGACTCTGTCCCATATTGGATACCATTAGGACTTTTATTAGAAGCTGTTTGCATGAGAATAGGCGTTTCAATCTTATCTGGCTTTTGAACGGTCACGGTTGTTTCTACGGGATAATCATTGCCCCAGCTTATGGGTTTTATTTGAGGAAGATCCGATAAAAACATAAAATGTGTGACCAAGAAAATTACACAAAGCGTCGCAAGACCATATCGAAGAACAGCAAAGACGTTGATTCGACCCCATATGCTTTCTGCTTGATCTCCCTTTTCCAAGGCATCAATGCTCGCATTAATCTGGTTAAATATACGTGTCTGGGTCAATGAGTTGGGCTTTTCATGTTTTTTTAATGATATAAGCCGCTGGATTTCAAGTTGCTGTTTGTCTATTGGGTTTGCATGGATCTTTGTCATCTTCTGAACTCCGCTAATTCTGCCTGTAATTTTTGTCGCGCATAAAACAATCTTGACCTTACGGTCCCCGAAGACGTTTTTAGCATTTTCGCCACTTCATCGTGTGGCAGACCTTGAATATCATGTAGAACAACGACGGTTCTATGCTTTTCTGACAACGTCTGTAGGGCTTTGTTCAATCTTTCTTGCAACTCAGAGATGGAGGTATTCCGTAAAGGTGATGGTTTACTTTCTGTTAACTCAATATAAGCAGGATCTCGTTCAATACCCAGATCGATATCGTCGAGACTGAGCGCAGATCTTCTCTGTCTTTTCTTTAAGAAATTAAGGGTTTGATTAACACCTATACGATAAAGCCATGTATAGAAACGCGCTTTGCCTTTAAAACGGCCCAGCGACTTGTAAGCCTTTATAAACACTTCCTGTACAAGATCTTCCGTGTCTGCGTTATTACTGGTCATATTGTAAATTAGTCCATAAATCTTTCCCTGATAACGTCGGATTAATTCATCAAAAGCAACCCGATCTGCAGTCTGGGCTCTTTTAACAAGAACCGCATCGTCTTGGGTATCAATAGAATCAGAATCTGTGGGATTATTTTGCAAGAGGCTCCATTAACGTTATTTTTGAGCTTGAATAATGGAATATGGAATACTGTCATGTCTCGTTTGAGAAACAATGTTGAATCTGGTTTGAATTAATATGTTCTTTTCTTTTTCTTCCGTATAAACATGCGAGTTTGTTTTAGCAAGCATCATATTAATTGAAAAGAGGGCTGAAAAAAGAGGCGTTGTTCTGCATGGATCCAACATAATGTCTACTAGAAAAAAGTGACCTCCAGGATTTAAAGCGTCATAAATAAGTTTACCTGGATCCGTCAGTTAAACGCGGTTTTCTGCACGAGCCATTTGGGCCAAAAGGAATTACAAAAAAGCCTCGACGCACCCAGCGGGTGCGCCTGCGTTTTTTTGCAACCTTTTGCCTCCAAAGCATTCGCACAGAAATCCCACGTTTAACTGACGGATCCAGGGTTTAATGATTCTCTTTCCCGACGGGATCTTTTCTTGATGGAGGGCGCCTGAATATAGAATGGCATCAAACCCTTGCGGGATAGGGTCATCATGATAATCTCCTTCAACATAGGTAATGCGGTCACTTTCGCTGCATTCTTTATGAAGATTTTTGGTTACATTTAAGATGGACGGCAAATCAAAAAAAGTCACCCTTAGACCAGGGTTCTTTGTGGCAAGCATAACACTAAACGTTCCAGGACCAGAAGCTACATCTAACAAAGAAGCTGGGTTGCCCTTGTCAATAAGGGGCAGTATGGCGTCAGCCATGGATAGAGCTCGACTGTGCATACCATACACAAATCGATTGATTCGATCCGGATCGCTTAACATGTCAAAAGAACGTGCAGGGTCCTTTTGTTTTACGCATGCGGCCAGATTTCCCCAAACAGGATACAAGTCGATATTAAAACGCAGAGCATTAATCAAGCTATGAGGTGCGTCAGGATCAAGAACGTCCTTTAACCCTTTACAGATCGTATAGGCGTTATTCTTTTTTTCAAGAATTCCAAGACTACAGAGTGCATTGAGTAAGATTTCTGTATGTAAAGGTGATACATCCAGGCTTTGTGAAAGTGCTTCCACGGTATCCAACCCTTTTGTAAGCCCTCCAAAAATGTTTAAATCGACCGCGGCCGAAAGCGCGGCAGATTTCCAGTACCCCGTGGCGATGTCCATTAACTCATCTTTATTCATATTTTTGCGATCTAATGTTTCCATTCCCTGCTGATCGAACCATTTCATTTCTTCCCATCTTCGATGATAAATCTTTTTCTGACATGACGTACAGAGACTTTTGGCGCTTATTGTTTTTACAGACGATGGAACGATTTTTAAAACGGTTTTCCTGAGAATGGAACTTTTAAATTTATTTTTATCCAATGCGCGGAGATTCTTCCGGTGAACCCTTCCAACTCCTGAAATGGGCATGAGTAGATAAACCGAAAGTAACGCAGAAAAAAACCATCTAATTCGGCCTTACTCCACTACATCATTCTGCGTATTCTGTGGTTTCCGCCACTGCGGACGAGCCTGTGGCTGAAAAAGAATCTGTTTTACTGCTAGCAGGAGAGCCTAAGATTGAGCTTCGGGCCATCTTTTTCTTTTATGATGTAGCTGATACATCTCATCCAAAACATTATTTGCGGATGGCTAGATTTAAAAGACAACAATCCGCAAATGAAGTTGCCGAAAAGAGTAATAAGCTATGTTTACTGGACGAACAACGGAATTAAAAATTTTAGAGAATGCCTACACCTCAAAGAAAGGGGAACTTATCGTCCTCTATGGACGACAACGTATTGGGAAAAGCAGCCTTATTTACCAGTATGCGAAAGAAAAAGAGTTCTTCTTCAGTTTTGAAGGTCTTGAAGGCGAACAAAGCCGGGTTCAAATCCAACACATGGCCAAAGGACTAGAAAAACAGAAAAAAGATTTGTTGCTAGCCAGTATGAATTTCAGAATCTGGGAGGGCATTCTTTCGTATCTAACCGAACGTGTTATAAGCGAAATCCCAGCCCACCGAAAAGCGATCCTCTTTTTTGATGAGTTGAAATGGATGGCTGCGAGCCGGAATCGACTCATAAGTTTGCTTAAATATTACTGGGATAATTACTGGGAAGAAAAGCGTATCATGCTCATCCTGTGCGGCTCCACGGCCTCCTTTATGGTCCGAAACGTGATTCGTTCAAGAGCATTATATGGAAGAATCACCGTTGAAATGTTGCTAAAAGGACTCGCCCCGCACGAGGCCACGCTTCTCTTTCGGGGTAAACGGAATCATGAAGAGATCATGAATTATCTCCTCCTTTTCGGCGGGGTCCCTAAATATCTCGAAGAAATAAAGCTAAACCGATCCTTCCATCAAAACATAAACCAATTGTGCTTCTTTCCTCAGGCTTTGATGGTACAAGAGGCCACGCGTATTTTTTATAATCAGTTTAAAGAATCTCAAACGTACCTTCGCATCGTATCATTGACACACCTCTAAGTTTAAGCGGTATGCCCTTTCGGACGAATTTTTACTTTTTTATTTTAAATACATTCGGCCCAACATAAGAATGATCCAAGAGAATCGTTCTCCCAAACTTTTTGAACGTGTAACCCAACATCGTTTTGATATTTGGCTTGGTCTTTCTTTTGAGCGTTTTTGTGTCAAACATGCCGCACATCTAGCCAGCATCATGGGCTTTCAAGAAGAGATGCTTCTTGCAGCACCGTATTTTGAACGCAACGATAAACGCTTTCAGATCGATCTGCTCTATCAACGCGCGGATAAAGTTATTACGCTGTGCGAAATAAAATATCACCATGCAACGATTAACACGAAGATCATACCTGCGGTTGAACGAAAACGAGCTCTTCTGCCTCTGCCTCGAGGCTATAGCTGTGAGAAGGCCCTTATCAGTCTTCGAGGTCCAGATTCCGCTCTTCGTGATAGTGGATATTTTGATCATTACGTAGGGCTTGAAGATATCCTGGACCAATTATAAAACACTCTCCTAAAATTCCCTTGATCTTTGGTGACAGCATGCCTATTTTTTAAATACTTCCTGAATCCGTCAGCTATCGCTTCGGAAGGCGTTTTGGGGCTCAAAAGTTGAAAATTTTTTCCTTGAGATGCTCGCTTTTGGGCGGATTGGGACCGGCAAGTATCACCCTGATGAATTTTTTGAGCGTACAGGTCAGATTCACTCTGATTTGACCATTTTGGGGCGTAAGCCTCCTTGGGCAGTCGCCTTAGAGTATTGTTAAAGGTGCACGGAGGGCTATGCGAAGGAATGGGCAATATCTTGTATCACTTCAAACCAGCGACAACGCTTGCCAAAGTGAAGTTCAATTCGTCCGGCGTGGCGGACCAATCGAACCGCGCAATAAACGATATTTTTGAGAACCGTTTTAATTCGCCAGCGCGGGATGTTGATTTTCTGCGGGGCAAGCCCAGCCCGTTTGATGACCTCTTGGCCAAGACCGCGCAATAGGTTGAAGGCCACCATGGCGCATAACAGAATAATCTTATTGGCACAGAGTCTCCCCGAAGGCAATCGCTCAACATCAAGATCGCTTTTGAGTTCACTGTGGTACTGCTCGCTGGGGCCATGTCCATGATAGAGATCTAGCACCGTCTTGGCACGACAAGAGAGGTCCGTCCACCAGGTGTTCACCTCAAGTTTAGGAACCAGAAGTTTCTGACCATCGATATCGATGGTGCGTTCAATCACTTCGAAGGCCACCGGGACACAAGGGCGGTTTTGGTCGCCGCCGGGATGGAAATGATCGAAAAAGCCTGTGTAAACGTTCTTGCCTTCACGACTGTCTTGTTTGTCTCCAACTCGGCGTGCAAGGGCCAGCATTTGTTCAGGACATTCGCGGCGAGGATTTCGCTTTACGATAAGATAATGATCCCCAAAAGCGTCGAAGTTATCGGCCGCAGCGTTGCCACTATCAAGCCGAAGCAAACATTTTCCACCCAGGCCCAGGGTTTGGAGCGTTTCAACGCTACGGGCAATAAACGCGGTCGTTCCCGACTGACAATGTTGTTTACCGGGTCGAAGTTCGCACTCAAGCATGTGGCCTTGAGTGCCCACATAGGCAAATATCGGGGCGTAACCATCATGGCCCTTATAGGTGTAGGAAACGCCTTCTTTCGAAGAGCCTGAGTGATCCAAAGGGCTCACATCGATATCGACGGGAACAAGATCAAGCCCTTCGACATCTACGTAGCCAAAGGGGCCCGAGGAAAGAAGTTCGGTGTTGAGTTTGCGTAGCCCCACATGGGTTCTGGCTGGGGGCAGGTCGTCGAAACGACGTCGGAACACCGGCTCAGAGGCTACCTTTTTAACTCCCCTTTTTAAGTCCAAAGGCATTCGTAAAAATCTCATCACCCCGGTACAGGTCAATATCATTGAAAATCGGTTCGACCGTTGCAAAGTAAGCCGATCTGGGTAAGGAGGATCTCCCGATCAGAGATCGCATCGGAGCGGCGTGGTTAAAAATTGGAGGGAAGAATCCGTTAAGCATGATCCTCAAGCAGCAGGCCGCAAAGATGATTTCCGCTTGTGCTGTTGAGTTCGCCCTTGCCAGTCTTTATTTTATATTGTTTCATATACACACCTGTTGGGGTGGGGTTGTTTGTTTGAATACGGGTATGCTCCCCGCTTTAGCCCAACAGGTAATGAAAAATCGTCAGATTTTATCTGACGGATTCAGGTCATTATCTTTCTATGAGCTGTCATACAATTTATTTCGATAATGCGCGTGAGGCACAAGAGCTCGCAGGAGACTATCCGGAGATCATTTCTGAATGTGAAAAGATCTTTCGTGTTGAGCTCATTGCACGCGACACCTGGTTACGGATTAAGGGGAAAGATGAAAATATCTCGGATCTTGTTCTCTTTTTTGACCAAATACGATCTGCCCGCAATAAAGGAGCCCCTTTGCGGCAACCGGAACTCCTATATGCCCTGCAAGCATTTATCGGTAACAAGGAAAGAAGCGCGGCCCCCTTATATGACAAACCCATCGAAGTGAGCCGAAAGAAAACACCTGTTTTTCCACGCACCTTTGGGCAAAAAGGGTATATCGAAGCCATGCAAAACAAAGACCTTACGTTTGGGCTTGGCCCCGCAGGAACAGGCAAAACCTATTTAGCCATGGCAACAGCTGTTGCCGCACTCTTAAAAGGGAAGGTGAGCCGAATGATCCTAACACGCCCTGCCATTGAAGCCGGAGAAACGCTAGGTTTTCTTCCCGGTGATATACACGAAAAAATATACCCCTATCTCCGCCCCCTATACGATGCGCTGCATGATATGTTAACACCTGATGATCTCGAAAAATATACGGACCAAAATATCATCGAAGTGGCGCCTCTTGCCTACATGCGTGGAAGAACATTAAACCATGCCTTTGTGATTTTGGACGAAGCACAAAACACAACACCAGAACAAATGCTCATGTTTCTTACACGCCTAGGGGTTGATTCCAAATGTGTAATCACAGGAGATCTTACCCAAATTGATCTTCCCAACAAAAATTCAGGATTACCGGAAGCCGTATCAACCCTCAAACAGATAAAAGATATAGCGTTTGTACACCTAACGGATTCAGACATTGTCAGACATGAATTAGTTCAAAAGATTATACACGCATACCGATCTAAACAACCTTGGCCAGAGAAGGATGAAAAAAATCTTTACCCTCGGTCTAAAAAAACAGGATCAATTTTTCCGCTTGAATCATCGTCAACAGCCCTTGATTCACATGCCGCTTTATGACTGCACTCATATCCAAATCGAGGAACAAACGCGGAAAACGCCTGTTTCAATCGCACACGCAAGCACAACGGCAACCCGCCCACGGTTTAACGCCTCTAGGTCTGGTGCTCGGTCTATTACTCTGGCTTAGCGTATTATTTCTTCTCCATGGAACAGGGAAACTTCACCATACCCGCTTAACGCTGGATCAACGAGCTCCAGCAACCATTATAGCAACCATCGATTTTATGTGTGAAAACGTTGCGAAAACCGAATTGACTCGACGACAAGCAGCCGATTCCGTATGGCCGGTTTTTTCGATCAACATGGCTCCTTATCATACCGCCATACGGTCTTTAGACGCCCTTTTTGATGAACTCTTAGAACAACGGAAAGAACCTGAAACCATCGCGGAAACACCTCTGCAGCTAACTTCTCTAACCGCCCTAAAAAAGCAGGGGATGACCCTCTCGGCGGAAGAAATAATCAACTTGCTCCCTTATGGGAAAGAAGAAAAAATGCGAAAAGCTATCAAAACCAGCTTAAAAAAAGCCTGGTTAAAAGGCCTTCTCTCCCGCTCTGAAAAAGAGGCCTTATTTCAAGGCATCGCGCTAAACGGCAATTTGGCGATCCAACTACAAGACACTAAAAAACTACGCCCGGTATCGATAAACGATCTTTTACGCCCGCAAGAAACGCTTGAAGAAATCGTACGCGAAACGGCTCAGAAGATCCCCACCTTAAGAAGTCGTATGATAAAATTAAAACAACTATTAGAACCGTGGCTGGTGTCTAATCTCAGTTATGAGTCTGATCTAACAAAGGCCACCCGTGAAGACGCTCAACAAAAAGTTAAAAGCATCACCATGAAAATACGCTCCGGCACGACCCTCGCAGAAATTGGTGAACGCATTACCCCACAAATTTTAGAGAAACTGAAATCTCACGAAAAAAAACTAAACCAACGCCTATCAAGATTTGACCGAATATTAGACATCGCGGGGAACGCAATCTTACTCATGGTCATGATGATTATGTGTGGAGGGCTCCTACAGATCATACAACCCACCTTCCTTCGCAGAACCTCCCACTTATTTCTATTAGCCATCCTTTCTCTTTTAACGCTTCTATGGACAAAAGGTCTTTTATTTCTGTCAGACACCACTCCATTCATTGCTCCCGACCTACTTGAATTTATGGCACCGCTTGCACTCGCTCCCATGCTCACCACCATTCTATTAGGCAGCCATGCTGCCGTCGTCGTCGGTCTTTGGACCAGTTTGGCAACCTCTCTTCTCCTCGACAACAATTACCTTTTACTGAGCATGGGCATCGTTGTTACGATTGTTGCCGCACATGTCATGCGAGATGTTCATAGAAGATTGCGGATTTTTCAGGCTGGGCTCTGGGTTGGCTTAGCGAATGTTCTCTTAGCCATTACCGTGGCTTTATGGAGTCAGCACACGTTCCCGGTTCTTTTTGCTCAAGCCGGTGTAGGCCTTCTGAGTGGTCTTACTACAGCGTTTATAGCCTTGCTGCTCCTTCCGATTTTCGAAGTATCTTTCGGGATTACAACCGACATTCGCCTCCTTGAATTATCCGATATGGGGCACCCTTTACTTCAACGACTCGCCATGGAAGCTCCAGGCACCTACCACCATAGCTTAATGGTCGCCAATATTTCTCAAACCGCAGTATCTGAAGTCGGAGGGAATGCGCTTTTAGTCCGTGTATGTGCCTACTATCACGATATTGGGAAACTAACAAAACCTGAATTCTTCACGGAGAACAGTCAATACCAATCCAACCCGCATGACGAACTCGCTCCGAGTATGAGTACACTCATTATTATTTCGCATGTGAAAGAAGGGGTCAGCCTCGCGCTTCAGTACAAACTGCCGCGTGTCGTTATAGACGGGATCCAAGAACACCATGGTACGGGTGTGGTTTCCTACTTTTATCATCGCGCAAGAAAACAACTCGAACTCACAACAGGAACAAAAGCCAACGAACGGTTTCTCGATGACAGAGATTTTAGATATCCGGGCCCCAAACCTCACACCTTAGAAATGGGCGTCTTGCTCCTTGCCGATTCCATTGAAGCGGCTTCTCGTTCTCTCGAAAAACCAACACCCGGAAAAATAGAAACCCTCGTTACAGATATTATCGACGACCGACTCCGTGATGGACAATTAGATCTGTGCGGACTAACATTTGCCCAACTCGCAACGCTTAAAAAGTCGTTTATATTTACGCTAACCACTATGTTGCACGGACGGGTCCCTTACTCCCATGAAAATAGAAATAACGAACCAACAGAAAAAGCACCGGATCCATCCCTCTCATATCAAGCAGACCACCCAGTGGTTGATGAATCAAGTGCAGGCGCTCGATAAGCAGAAGAAATGGAGCGAACTATCACTCGTCTTGTTAGACGACAGAGGTATTACAGAAATCAATAAAACTTATTTAGGAAAACAAAACCCAACCGATGTTATTTCCTTTGCCTACCCTCCTCCTGTTCCCGAACATACACAAGGGTATATCGGTGAAGTGTTTGTCAATATAGAATGTGCCTTTCTCGAGGGGAACCAAAGAAACGGACACGATCATGAATTGGCACTCTATATTGCTCACGGATGCCATCACCTTATGGGCGCGACAGATCATACCCCCTCGAAACGCAACCAGATGCTTCGCGTTGAAACCAACTGGTTACAACAAGCCGAAGCACAAGGATCCCTAAAAACACTCATCAAAGGATAAAACGACTTTATGTTCACTTTATTTTACCTGGCCATCCTGTTTCTCCTTCTAGGCATGTTTTTTTCGACCTTATATGCTGCGTATCATCTAGCCGGAGAAGCCGGAATACCTCGGTTAAAAGAAAAATACCCGAAGGCCTCCAAACAGCTCATGTTTTGGGAACCTCACTGGAACATCTTACGAAGCAGTCTTCGGTTGTCTTCTATCCTTATAAAAGTCTTAGGCATCGTGTTTGGGATCTTATTTTTGACACGAACCTTGCACCATCCAACTCTGATCTACAGCTTTATTTTGTCACTCATCGGTATCTACTTTTTGGTGCTTATATGGCACGTACTGCCGCATACGCTATCAGAAAGCTATGCAGACCGACTCACCATTACATTTCTTCCCGTAACCTCTCTGTTTTCAATCCTGTTATGGATCTTTGTCTGGCCCGTTGCCTGTGTCGAAAAAGGACTTCTGACCTTATTCCTAACCGATGCTGACGAAGAAAATCGCCCATCCCCCGAAGACGAAATACGCTCATTAGTCGACCAAGCCAACGAAAAAGAGCTCGAAGAAGATGAGCGAGAACTGATTCGAAGCGTATTCGAATTTGGAGAGACCGTTACCCGCGAAATCATGACTCCTCGTATCGACGCCGAAAGCCTTGAAGATACATTAACCATTGAAGAATGCGTTTCCGAAATAAAGAAATCTTCACATTCCCGCTTCCCCATCTTTCATGAAACCATGGATCACATTCAAGGGATGGTTCACGTTAAAGATCTTCTTCGACTCCTCAGCGAAGGCAAAGGCGACGGACCTGTTATCCAAGCGGTGAACGAATCAACCTTTGTTCCAGAATCTATGCCCATCAACGATCTACTGAACCTCATGCGTACCGAACAGATACAACTGGCGATTGTTGTTGATGAATATGGAGGCACCGCAGGATTAGTCACCATCGAAGACATTATCGAAGAACTGGTTGGAGAAATTCAGGACGAATATGATCATGAAGAAGAACATATCCATCGGTTATCAGGCGGTTCGGTTATCCTCGATGCCCGAACCCCTGTTGATAAAGCAAACAAACTTTTAGATCTCACCATTCCCGAAAAAGAAGAATACGATTCTATAGGAGGATATGTCTTTCATGTCATGGGGAAAATTCCCCGCCCCGGCGAAGTGTTAGATAACGACGCCTATACCATCACCATTCAAACCGCAAACTCACATCGCCTTCACACCGTCCGGATTTTAAAAAACAGGGAGGTCGATTAAACCTTGCCAAAGCACTATTCCTTTTATCTAGGTTTATATGACCCTGGAACAACATGTAACCGATAGTGCCGTTTCTCAGAGTAAGGCACGGTGTCAGAGAATTCAATCGTACGGCCCGTACCAGGAATATTCACCGTGCCTGGCATTATTTTCCAACGAGCCTTAGCGCTTTTTTTGGTCGCATAAAGCACGGTATACATAACACCCGTTTGCGTCTCCCAATGCAAGGTCATCTGGTTACCACTCCGTGTCACAATAAGTGTGGTTTCGGCTAACGGTTTTACTTCTATCTGAGCTATCACACAACTTACAGCCAGCCCCCCCTAATAACACAACCCATAGAGCCTTTTTCAAAACGGATAGATAAACAATAACGCGTCTAACGACGCTGCTACAAACACGTGTAAACATAGGGGAAAATTATTTGAGGATTTGTAACAGCCGCGCAAGTGGCGTTATTTTTCAAGAAGCTCCATATATAAAAAAATAGTCGGAAATGCAGACCCTTTATTGCAATGGCAAAAAGCCGTCACCATCTTGAGTTTATTCCCCAACAAAAGGATGATTATACCAGCTATCTTCTCGTATTTCTCTATTCTCGTCTTTGAGATCGAGCTGATAACGTTCCGCAAACCATTTCCAATCTTTTGCGCCAAAGTCCAGCTCTACGCCCAACTGGTTAATGAGTGCACCCGTATTGAGAGCAGAAATCTTTTTCACTTCAGGACGCCACGACAAAGCGGTTTTGAGTGCGTTTAGCTCTTCACTCTCTTTTCCCACCAAAAAAACCTGATCAGGCATTAAACTTAAAAACCGAGCGGCCCCGTAGTCTTGGAACGATAAAGGCTGCCACTTAGCACTATTCCATACATGCAATATCGGTTTATTGGGGTCATCGCTTATTTGATAAGAAACTAAAATGATAGGCCTTCTGCTTATAACATCAAAACTAACTTGCAACACAGAATAATGGGCGGGAACAACAAGCAAATTTATCGGTCTAGGCCAGAGCCCCATACCGGATGAAGAAAGTCCACTGATCGATAAAAGTATAAACCAAGATAGAAGTTTCATTATTTTATGAGACCTTGATTTCATTGTCATAATACTCCTTATAAATAATAGTGATTGTGTTTCCTTTTTTTTCCCCTCATTCTACCGTTTTCCGACATTTCTTCCAGCCTTTTGCATGCTTTTTGTCCGTCCATTGTTAGTTTGCATGCGATGAGCTTAAAAGTTCCAGGGGTAGAGTAACAATACAAGTGCAAAGGTCCGTAGCATAGTTCATTCTTTGGGTATCTGACCCCCCCCCAAAGGAGAACATAGAATGCCACGAACCTACGAACATTTAAACCGTTATGAACGAGAAGTGATAGCCCAGATGCTAAAAGAAAAATATAGCTTATCTCAAATTGGCCGTCACCTAGGCCGATCCCCCTCGACTATTTGGCGCGAATTTCGCCGTAATCGAGTCCGTGGCCGCTATTACCCAAGACCCGCAAATGGCCTGGCTCAAAGCCGATTACAGCTAGCTCGAAAGCCTCAAAAAGTGATGGGAGCTAGCAAAGAACAAGTGGAGACTCTCCTGGCGAAGTATTGGTCTCCAGAACAGATTGAAGGTCGAAGAAAGCTAGAAGGTGACCCTCCCATCAGTCGAATGACGATCTACCCCTACTTGTACAGTCCAAGAGGAGCTGGCTACCGAAAATACCTGCGTGGCCCCGGAAAGAAAAAACGAGCGACTCGGAAAAAGCCATTCACGTATACACAACCAAACAATGATTGACCAACGCCCCGAAGAGGGTGAAAGCCGCAAGGTGGCAGGCCATTGGGAAGGTGACACTATTCAGGGCCAAACGAGAAAAGAGGCCTGTGTAGTCACTCTAGTAGATCGAGCGACTCGGTATCTCATCGCCGATCTTTTACCTCGATGCAATGCCGAATCGGTCAACCGTTCCGTACCTCAGTTCGCTGATTCAGGGCTCCCCTGTAAAACGGTGACTGTAGATAATGGCATGGAGTTTGCCAGCCATGCTAAACTACAGAAAAAAATAGCAACCCCCATTTTCTTTGCTGAAGGGAGAAACCCTTGGCAAAGAGGGACCAACGAAAATACGAATGGTTTGCTTCGCCAGTTTTTCCCGAAGAAAACCGACTTTGCTGCCCACAGCTCCGCTCAGTTGAGATGGGCTGTGGAGTTACTGAATAATAGACCGAGAAAATGCTTAGAATATAGAACGCCCAAAGAAATGATGGACAGCTTCGGTTTTGCACTTGTAAGTTGAGTCTGCAAGGATGGAAGGGGGTGGCTGGATGCTGGATTTTGGATACTTCAGCCACAGGCGGATCCGCCTGTGGCTGAAGACGTTAAATATGGTCTCCCGCCCAGACGGATCAGTCTTTGGCTGAATAGTTTATGGCTTTTCCTCTTCCTCTTTTCCTCTTCCTCTTTTCCTCTTCCTCTTTTCCTCTTCCTCTTTTCCTCTTCCTCTTTTCCTCTTCCTCTTTTCCTCTTCCGCCTATGCCCAATACCACTACGCCATCGAAGATACCGCTGCCAACCAAGTCATTCGTCGTGGGACAACCAGCACTACAGGTATTCCCGTAGGAACCCTGATCTTGGCCCCAAACAGTACGTATCGATATTGGCGTTATAAAATCGATACGGCTTATATAGGTTTTATCGATTTTACGACCGGTGGGAATGGTCAAACCTTCAACATTCCCTCTGTTCGTTTACGATTGCCTTCCTCATTTGACGCTGATGGAGATAGATTGGATACCGGTGCTGAGTTTGTGATCGGTACCAGCCCGAACCAATTCGATACCGATAACGATGGATTATCTGATGGCGCTGAAGTGCAACAAGGATTAAACCCTGCCGATGGGTTGCCGGGTCCTATTGGGTTACTTCATTCTGTTGACACGTTAGGAACTGCTATGGATGTGACTACGTTTGACGATGTTGCCGTTATGGCCGATAGCACTAACGGAATCTCTGTGTTTAATGTCTTTAATACCATGAGTCCCATTATTATTGCCCAAGTGGATACACCGGGTACTGCTAGAGCCGTAGCCTATACAAAAACCACGTTATCGTAGCCGATGGGGCTGAGGGCATAGCCCTTGTTGATATTACCGACCCTCCGTCAGCAAGCATCATAGGTCAGATAAATATTGCCGGGTCAACTAGATCCGCCACCGCAGCTGGTGGCTTGGCCTTTGTGGGAACCGCCAATGGAATAAATAGTAAAGTGGTACAAGTCAACGTAGTTACCGGTGATATAATAGGCCGCTTAACATTCAGTAACGATATTCATGATGTGACTTTAGCCGGAGATTATCTTTATGTGTATACGGTCAATGCCTTATATGTTGTTTCCAACGATAATGGCCTTATGAACGTCATCGGTTCGGTTGCGTTGTCGGGTGGCGTTAACAGTTCAATTGATCGCATGCGACTCTTTGTCGGTGGTGATATTGCGTATACCATTCATAGCAGAGGCTATAGTACCGTTGATGTTAAAAACCCAGCACAACCGAACTTGATTGCGCACCAACTCGCGGCGCAGTTTGGTTGGAAAGATATTGCGATCAATGGTTCAGGGGTTGGGATTGCTGCTGTGGGCGCTAATAGCATATTAGATGGGCCCCATCATATTGCACGATATGATGTGAGTAATCCCACCAATGTTGATCAATTTGTTACCGAGCATCAAACACCAGGTATTGCTCGGGCCGTCTCGATTTATAATGGGTTGGTCTATGTGACTGATGACACATCTGGCTTACAAGTCATTAATTATTTATCCTACGACACCGCTGGGAACGCGCCATTCATCGTTCTATCAGCCAATTTTTCATTGAACCCAGCTCAAGCCGAAGAAGGCAAACGTGTCCGTGTTGCAGCAGATGTAAATGATGATGTGCAGGTCCGGAACGTAGAGTTTTATATCGATGACGTGAAAGTCGCTACGGATGGAAATTTTCCGTTTGAACATCATTTTATTACCCCCCGATTAGTGGACCAGCAGACCTTTTCCTTAAAGGCGCGCGCAAGTGATACGGGCGCAAATGTAACCTGGTGACCCTTACACCCGATACAACGCCTGCACAGGTTGTACGCGTGGCGCCTTCCCGAGGGGCTATATTGGGAAGTATGGGAACCATCGCTGCGTTTTTCAATGAACCCATGTATCCTTCCAGTACTACATCGAGCGTATCTTTAAAGGAAATAGGTCCAGATGGTCTATTTGGTACGGCTGATGATATAAACATACCCCTACTTACCCCATTGGCGTGAAGATGTATTGGGTGTTTTCTTGAATCCTTCACAAACCCTTACCACCGCCTATTACCAGGCCCAGAATTCAACGACTGCGGCTGATTTAGCCGGAAACACGTTGATTTCAAATATTGTTTGGAGTTTTCACATGTATGCGGTCGCTAATGACAGCGATGGCGATGGTGTGCCGGATGCCACAGAACTCCTCTTGGGCCTTGACCCCCATCAAATCGATAGCGATGGCGATGGGATTTCAGATGGAGAAGAGGATACCGATAGTGATGGGCTGTTGAATATTGAAGAAGTGCTGCTGGGTACTGATCTTAACGATACGGATACGGATACGGATACGGATAATAACGGAATTTTAGATCTAAATGAAGATACAGATGGGGATGGGTTAACTGATATTGCAGAGCTGATAACGTACAGCACAGATCCCCTTCAGGCCGACACAGATAGCGATGGCTTTAACGATGGAGATGAAATCTTTGACGGATCAGATCCTTTGGATCCCAATAGTCTCCCCCCTAGTCTTCTTCTCAACAGTGTAGCTGCGCGTTTTTTTTCGATTATAAACATTTTTGATGTGAGCGAAACGTTGGGAGAAGCTTAAGGCCGTATTTTTTCAGCACAGAATCAGGTTGCCCCTCAACGTATTGAAAAACAGACGGATAGTTCCCTATTTAGCGTAGAAAATAATGAACCGTAAGCAAAAAATAATAATGCGCGAGCCTAAAAAATAAAGAGGTAAAAAGATGAGAGCAATAGTAGAACAAAGACGCTTAATCGTAGGATTGGTTTTAACACTTGCTTGGACCGTTTCCCAAGTAGATGCACAAACCTTTAACAGTGGGTCAGATGAGTCTGACGGAGCGCTTGTCATCAATACGCCGGGGACCACTATTTTTGATCCGGCTTCTTTTATCCCCCCCATTGACACGGATGGAGATGGGATCTATCACTTTACGACCATCACGATTTCTAACGGGGTGACTGTTATATTTGATTCTGCCGTGTTAGGAAACAAAGCGATCTCATGGTTAGCTACAGGAGATGTTCAAATCGATGGAACGCTCGATCTCAAAGGCGAAGATGGACATGCCTATAATCTTATGCCCGTTCCCGCCAAACCCGGCTCAGGGGGCTATGCCGGGGGAATGGGACGTCGGAATAATATTGCGTCAGGTCCCTTTCAGGGCAATGGTCCGGGAGGAGGAAACGTCGCTAATGACTTTGATTATGGGGGGGAGGGGCAGGACATACTGCTGCCGGCAGTTCTGGTGTCAATAACGGTGGTGGCCTTGGTGGCTCAGCTTATGGCAACATTTTTCTGTTGCCACTCATAGGCGGATCAGGTGGCGGAGGAGGTAGTGGTGGCGCTATTCGAATGGTCGCTTCTGTTATTGGTGGTTCAGGCGTTTTATCAGCGTCTGGGGGCCTTGCCGGAAATGGCGCTGGAAATGGAAGCGATGGTCGAATTCGTTTAGAAGCGTTTACTCATAACTTCTCAGGAACATTCGATCCTGTACCTTAATTATTCTACGCCGGGGCTCCTCTTTTTGTCTTCGAATACGCCATCCGTACGAGTCGTCAGTATAGATGGACGTCCTGTTCCTGCCAATTCCACAGGAAGTTTTACCCCTGCAGACGTATCTATTACAAATCCCAATCCTGTTATACTCAATATTCAGGCAGAAAACATTCCTACCGGCTCAATCGTTAATTTGAGGATCTGGTCAGAAGCCGGAAACAGCACAAGCGTTACTCCCTCATCCCCGTTAGTGGGAACTGAACAATCATCCACGGCTACCGGTGTGGTTGCGGTTCCATACGGGTTTTCAAGATTTTATGGGGATGCTTCTTGGACGAATTAGGATAAGCGTTCTACATGGGCGCATCTGGGTCGTACTACCATTTCATAAAAAAACGTAGGGTCTTGAATCACGCGTCTTGCGACGCTACTACGAACAGCAGTGCAGAGTTGCTAAATGTTTAACCGTTTGTAGTAGCGTCGCAAGACGCGTAAAGATAGCGAGGGTTCCAAAACTTTGGTAGTACAGCCCAGATGCGCCCGTTCTACATTGTTTTTATCCTATTGTCTCGACATATGGATAGCTGGATCTTAGTATCAGATGTAACCAATGGCACATCATATATACGTGCCGTGGCAACAATAAGTTGATCGGCCGGATCACGATGAAAAGATCCCGGTAAGCTGGTCGACTCAACAATAATATCTGGGGTTAGCTCTAGCAACGTAACGCCGGGATAGTCAAGTGCCTTGGCAAACCACTCTCTGGTGGAGTACGGTAAGAAGAGCCGGTCATGTTCAACCAATTTTGCAGCTTCCCAGCACGAAATGATACTCACGCCTATTTCGTCATCTTCGGTACTCGAAATCACCTGTTGCTGTTTCTCGCGGAGGTGTGAATCGCCGTGAACCCACCACACCCAGATATGAGTGTCGAGGACAATCACACGGCCGCGTCCCAGTCCCCTTCAGCAACGCCCTCGAAAGGATGTTTATACTCCACAGGAGTACCTCTTAGGGGATATCGCTCGCTCATCTCCTTGCGATCTGATGAGCAGTCACGAACCAAAACCTCTACTACATGACCTGCTAAGAGCGACAAGTCGCGAAGCGTAAGTGTGCCGTCTGGACTAACTACAGTTTGTAAATGAACGCCTGCCATATGTTTCACGTTTGCTGAATATTATGCACCTGAACAAGGCACACATCAAGCATATTTCTCGAGGCACTGACACCTCGGGCGTATCTGGGCTGTACTACCAAAGTTTTGGAACCCTCGCTATTTTTACGCGTCTTGCGACGCTACCACAAACGGTTAAACATTTAGCAACTCTGCACTGCTGTTCGTAGTAGCGTCGCAAGACGCGTGATTCAAGACCCTACGTTTTTTTATGAAACGGTAGTACGACCCAGATGCGCACTAAGACCTCGAGTTATTTCAGACCCCTTTTCATTTATAGGATCAGACGCCATGAAAAATAGAATCTAACTTCAAAACCGATCCGGAAGTTTCTTTGTGCAGTATCCACGTGTTACCAGTGATTAAAAAATCCTCATCTCTCGAAGCCGTTTAGCTATACCTTTAACAATTCACACAGTCGGGTAAAAGGAAGTACACGGGCTCTCGCACTTTTTACCATATAGTCTTTGTCTTTTAGGTGGACTTGGTAAATGACCGGAATGTTTATCCGTTGTGCAAAATAAGCAATATTCGGACTTAACTGTTTCTGTCCGGTTTTACACTCAACCGCAAATTCCGGTTTATTATTCTTAACCACAATAAAGTCTATTTCTCTTTTGATACTATCCCTGAGAAACCGCAGTTCCATCCTGTCGCCCTCGGTATCTTCCATACGATGGCAGTACTTTAATAAATGCGATGCAACCATGTTTTCAAAACGAGCGCTCGTGTCTTCACATAGCGACCAATCCCATAAGTAGAGTTTTTGCTCTTTCCGCGCCGCCCTGAGATGGGGTACTCCGTATGGCTTAATACGAAAACAGTAATACAGATTCTCCAGGATCGTTATCCATCGATCGACTGTCTCAAATGCAACCGACAGGTCTTGCCGCAGGTTGTTAATGGACAAGGGCGCGCCAACACGGTTGGGAAGAATCTGTGACAGTAGATCTAGTTGAGAGACCTCTTTCACGGTTTCCAGGCTTAGAAGATCTTCATGAATGACACGGGTTTGCCGTTCACGCTGCCATCGCTTCCAGTGCCGCTGATTGCTTTTAAGAAACGGTTCTGGAAATCCCCCGAACTGCATCAGCTGTTCAAGGTCGTTGGGGGTTGGATGCTTATTGATCTCGTACAGAGACAAGGGATGTAAACGATAGTAATGATAGCGACCCTGAAGGGAATCACCCCCGCGGCGATAAAAATCCAGCCGGGCCGAACCGGTTACCAGAAGTTGAGTGTCGGATTTATGGGTGTCGTAGAGACCTTTGACCCGATTACGCCAGTCCTTGTACTTATGGACCTCATCGAGAATAATCAAGGGCTCATCCGACGGCAAGGAACCGTTCAAGAGTAATTTTTTTGTGGCTCGATCGTCCCAGTTGAGATAAGCAGGGTGTTTTTCGGTGCCCTTTTTCAACAGGCTCAGGGCCAACGTAGTTTTGCCCACCTGCCTGGCTCCACCAACAAAGACCATTTTTTCTTTGAGATCAGCCAAGATAGTAGTATGTAAATAACGCTTCATTTTATCCTGTGTATAAATTAGGCTAAACTCTAATTTATTCATGTACAAATTAGAATCAAGAAGAATCGTTTTAGAGCGCTTCACGATTGAGATGTCGCGATGTAGCACGAAGAAAACCAGCCGATTACCTCGTCGGGAGAAACCTCTTCGGACGCTTGTGTGAGCGCTTCAGATAGTTCCTGATGACTGCGGGCTGCAAGGCTGCCCAACCGATTCTTTATCTTGCCCCACATTTTTTCAATGGGGTTGGAATCGGGGCTGTAGGGTGGAAGGAATCTTACATGGGCCCCACATGACTCAATGAGTTCAATGACCTTGGGATTGTGATGGACGCAAAGATTGTCCATGATGACGATGTCTTCAGGTGAAAGAGTCGGGAGAAAAACCCGGCGAATATATTCTCCAAAAACAGCCGTCTCTGTCGCCCCCTCCTCCTCCATGGCCGCTGTTGTTCCGTCCAGGCGGACCGAAGAAATCAAGGTGGTGGTACACCAATGTCCATAAGGCGTTTTGGCAAAAAGCCTGTTCCCGCCCAACGCCCGGCCCCGCAGACGAGTCATATTCGTTTTCGCCCCGGATTCATCAGTAAAGACAAGGCGACTTGGATCAAGTTTGGCCACCTCTTGGATCCACTGCTTTCTCAAGAGATTTACATCCGCCCGGTCTTGCTCGCTGGCGTGAAGCGTTTCTTTTATACCGGGCGCCGCCCAACCGATTCAACGCCCGCTGTACGGCCATGATCGACCCCTTCACGCCGCTCATGTTCTTGAGTTCTTCAAGCGTTGCCGGGATGTTTGCCCCCCAGTTGAGCCAACGCCTTGAGCTGCTTTCCGCTGCAGAGGGCCTGACAATGCCCACGCGGTCGGGGAGCGGTCTGTCCGGTTTCGTTGAAACGAGAGAGCCCACGCTGAAACGTTCTAAGATCTACACGATAAGAAGATGCGATATCGGCCTGGGAACCTTTGCCCATTTTGTAGGCATCTATCGCACGCCGCCGGATTTCTGCTGTTGCTATACTCATGTCATGGAGTATAGATCTTCTAAAGAGGCATCTCAATCGTTAAATGCTCTAGCAGGAACGAGAAGAGCGGAAAAGGGCCACGAACGGAGCAGCTTCTTCCCCCATGGGTACTCGACGATTAATCTTCGCGCTTCTTGGACGAATTAGGATGAGCGTCCTGACATTGGGACCGTTTCTAGAACTAACAAGCGGATCGGTTGTATAAGAGATAATAAAAAAGAGGCAGGAGTTGACTTTTCAGTTTGTATATATAATTGTATATACATGTTCAGCATTAAATTTTCGAATCAGGTCGAACATGATTTAGTCAAGATTAAGAGATACCATCGAAATATAATTTTCGAGGTTATAGAAAAACAGCTAACATATGAACCAATAAACCAGACTAAAAAAAGAAAGGAGCTCTCCAATTTAATTCCACCCTTTGAAACCATTCCTCCTGTTTGGGAAATTAGAGTTGAAGAATAGGGTTTTTATAATGTGGATCTTCAAAAAAAATGTGTGTATGTCAGAGCCGTTCGACACAAACAACCTCATAGAACAACCGAGGAAATACTATGAAAACAATTAGCACACGTAATCTTCAAAAGCAAACATGACACTGTATTCAAATGTCTCAAAACGAGGATGTGATCGTAACCTCTTATGGAAAACCTACCGCCCTCATGATTGGTATCCAAGGTCAAGATTGGGAAGACCTCATGTTACAAACCAACCCTTCTTTTTGGACACTCATAGAAAAAAGAAGGAAAGACGAAACGATTTCGTTACATGAAATGAAAAAACGCTTAAAACATATTGACTAAGAAGCTGTTTTAACCTGCTACCTTGTGGCCAAAGACCCTCACCTTAATCCTCTCCCAGAAGGAGAGGAGACTCACTTGGAAGTGTCTATCTGTTGAATATATTGAGGCAGGCACGGATCTTTTAACCAAACAGGTTCTAAGACTTGTTTCTTAAAAAAATTTCAAATTGTTTAATGCAAGGTGCAAGGTATTTCCATCCAGTAGAAGTTACAAGAACGGTGTCCTCGATTCGAATCCCTCCTTTGTCATAATAATAGAGTCCGGGTTCGATAGTTATGACATGACCTTTTCGTAGTTTTGTCGAAACCGGCCCTACCAAAGGCGCTTCGTGAATGTCTAAACCTACGCCATGTCCAGTACTGTGTATAAAGCCTTCAGCTTGGTCCGTTGTTACTTTAGTTTTATAACCTTTATCCTCAAAAACCCGGATTACTTCTTTATGAATCGTGTCGCATTGAACACCGGGTTTGACCTTTTTTAACGCCGCCGTTTGGGCTGCGCGAACCGTGTTATACATTTTTTTGAGTTCATCGGATGCAGGTCCTTTTATGACCGTTCGGGTTATGTCTCCCCAATATCCATGCTCTTTATGTTGAGGAAAGATGTCGATGACAATCGGTTTCCCCGCTTGTAAAGGTCCTGAACCTCTTTCGTGTGGGTCTGCTCCTTGCCGGCCACAGGCAACAAGGGTGTCGGTTGCGTTGCAGTCATGTTTCAGTAAAACCATTTCTATACATGTACGTATATGTTCTGATGTTAAATAGTGTTTTCCATTTCGCAAATAACCCGATGAGTCTATGGAACTTTGTTGTAGAGTCTCTATGGCTTTTCTCATGGCTTTGACACAGATTTTTTGTACCTGCTGTATATGTTTTATTTCATCGTCGGTTTTAATTTCTCGGTTTGGAAAAAGGGGACGGGTTGAAACAACGACTTGAATCCCTGCATGCTCCAACTTTTTTGCTATCCCAAGTGGAAAAAAATCAGAAACCCAAACCTTTTTTATTTTTTGTTGTTTGAGCAAAGCAAGCGCCCATTCTGAAAGATCTCTTCGTTTCTTTTTTGAAGAACAAATGTCTTGAGGCGTAACAATATGAATCCCTGATGTTGTTTGTTTGGCGCGCCCTAATTCAAGCACGGAAACAACAAGATATTTGTGTTTTCCACGTTGAAGAAACACAGCGGGATCAGGCGCTGAAGAACCTGTTACATACCTTAGATTGGAGGCCTCGACAGGGGTTCTAATCAGTAAAATAGACCTTGTTAACTTCTTCATAAATACACAATCACTGATCTCTGAACGACTTACAACAACGTAAGTTCAATCAAGCAAAAAAAACGTTTTTTTACCTCTTTTTTTTATCCTCTAAAGGTTTGGATTCGAGTCAATTTTCTACGTTATATAGTGTTACTGTTCTTTTATGCGTCTATATATAGTAGTTACTCTTTTTTTTTTGAAAAAAAATTTATTTTCTCTTGTTGCCACATTCTAATTTAAATATTTTGTCTTTCAGAACAAAAAAACGATTACACAGGCACTTGTTAATAACTTGTTAATTATTTACATGGGATAATTTTAAAACGATCATAGGCTCTATTTCGCAGGAGTTCTATGTTTAGACAAAACTCATCCATTTTTTAGCTCTTAACAGGAATATTATTTCTGTTAAAGGTATGTTTTTTGTACCTAATATCTGGAATGGTTTATGTCTATTTTTTTCCGCATTTTAACAAGTGCCCAATTATTTAACAAACTCTTAATCTCTATGTTAAAGGGGCACTGTTGTGAAAAAAAATGTAACGTCGATCTGGAACAAGGCATGTACTCATCTAAAAGATATTTTGCAAAAAGATGTTTATGATCGATGGATTGCGGTCATAGAGCCAACCGAATTAACCGATCAGACATTGACGCTTTGTGTGGCTAATGATTTTTATCAAACCTGGCTCGAAGAAAATTATATTTCACTTATACAAAGTTCTGTTGCTTCTGTTTATGGAGAACAACTTGATATAAAACTTATCGTAGACAAAACTGCGACTACACGCTTGCCGAAAGAAAAAGATTCATCAAACAAAACGAAGCCTCTTAAAAAAGAACCTCGGCCTAAAACAAAACGTGATCTTTTAAATCCTAAATATAGTTTTGATTCTTTTATTGTAGGACCTTCCAATCATTTTGCTCATGCGGCAACCATGGCCGTAGCACAAACACCTGCACGGGCTTATAATCCGTTATTCATTTACGGAGGGGTAGGGCTTGGGAAAACTCATTTAATGCAAGCGATTGGGAATTATGTTCTCTCTCAATCAAAAGCAAATGTTTGCTATATGTCTTCTGAGGCTTTTACCAATGATTATATTGATGCTTTGCAACGGAAAAGCCTGGTTCAATTTCGTAAAAAATACAGAAATACCGATCTTCTTTTAATCGACGATATTCAGTTTCTTGGAGGGAAAGAACGTATGCAAGAAGAATTCTTTCATACATTTAATGCCCTTTTTGATAGCCACAAACAGATCGTGCTGACGAGTGATCGACCCGCAAGTAAAATTCCAGGAATTGAACATCGTCTTGTTTCTAGATTTGAATGGGGTCTTGTTACGGAGTTAGAACCTCCTGATATTGAAACACGTATCGCGATTTTGAGAAACAAACAAGAACAAATGAACTTACAGCTTCCTGATGAAGTGATTACATATATTGCTGAACATATCCGTTCAAACATTCGCCGTTTGGAAGGGGCCCTTATACGAGCCACATCGTATGCCTCTCTAACAGGTAAAGATCTTTCTATTGAAGTGCTTGAAAACCTTCTTCGTGATACCCTTGATCAGACTCAAAACAAACAAGTAACCATGGAGATGATTCAACGTACTGTTTCAGATTATTACGATATTCGATTAGCGGATATGTCAAGTAGACAAAGACCTCAATCTATTGTGCTCCCCCGACAAGTAGCCATGTATCTTTGTCGTATAATCACTCAACATTCTTTACCGACTATTGGAAATGCATTTGGCCGAAACCATGCGACGATTTTACATGCATGTCGACTTATAGAAAACAAAATGAAAAATGATGAAAATTTTCGTTTAGCGATAACAACGATTAAATATAAAATTAATAAGCATTGCACAACTTATTAATGAACTGTGTATACGTGTTAAAAATATTTTTTTATTAAAGGGTCTACAATGTTTTTCTTTTTTTTGAACTGCTTATTAACAGCAAAGTTTTCAAAAAACGTCCAAAAACATTAGTTAAAAACCATTATTGAACTTATAGACAGGATATAATAATAATAAGACATTAACTCTTTAATATATTACATATTCATAGTCTGTTAACAAAGGTTGGAGAAAACTAAATATGAAATTTTCAGTTAATAAAGAAAGTATGGTTGAAGCGCTTCAACAAGTTCAATTGATTGTAAATCCTCGGACGACCTTATCGATTCTTTCTAATATTTTGATCCATGCAGATGAAGATACATGTTCTCTTACCACTACTGACTTAGAAATAAGCATGCGTACATCTGTTGAATCTAAGGTTTCTAAACCTGGCGCAAGTACGATTCCTGCAAGGCGCATTTTCAGTATATTTAGGGAACTACCAAGTCATACGATTGAAATAGATGTAAATGATAAGGATATTGCTTCTATTCAATGCGGATCGTCTTTCTTTAAACTGGTAGGTATTTCTGAAGATGATTTTCCCCCTTTACCCGTTTTTGATGAATGCCAAACATATATTTTGGATCAAGGTGTCTTTAAAGAGATGCTTCAAAAAACGTGTTATGCCGCCTCTACGGATGAAACCAGGTATATTTTGAATAGTGTTTTACTTAGTTTTAAAGACGATAAATTAATTATGGTGGCCACCGATGGGCGTCGACTGGCTTTAGTGGAGCAAGAAGTAGAGTTTCCTAAAGAAGCTGAAATAGATTTAATTCTTCCATCAAAGACAGTTAATGAACTCATCAGAGCTTTAGGAGATGAAGGGGTGCTTACCATTAAAGTGACTGCGAAACAGATTGCTTTCGAATTTAACAATTTGCTGATTATTTCTAAACTAATTGATGGAACCTATCCAAATTTTAGGCAGGTTATACCCGCTCAAAGTGAGCATCGAATTGCTATAGAGCGCGAAGAACTATTAACAACGGTTAGACGAGTAGCGCTTGTTACAAGTGATCAATCCAATTCTGTTAAACTTACGTTTGTAAAAAACCGTCTTGAAATTACAAGCATTACACCCGATGTAGGTGAAGCGAGGGAAACACTTCCTGTGAAATATACAGGAAAAGAGATTAGTATTTCATTTAATCCTGATTTTCTTATAAGCCCGTTAAAGTCACTTGAAAGTGATGAGGTTTTTATGGAAGTAACAGATGATCTTAGTCCTGGTGTCTTAAAATCAAATGTTCCCTTTATCTATGTTATTATGCCTATGAAGCCAACATAATAGGGTTCTATGAAGCGTTTGCATAGAAATCTCATGTTTAATTTTCGAGTCCAGGTTCATGGTTGGTTGCCGGACTAGGATTCGAACCTAGACATACTGGTCCAGAACCAGCAGTGCTACCATTACACCATCCGGCAAGTACTATGAATTATAACCTAAAAAAATAATCCGTAAAGTCAAGTTCATATCCAAGACAAAGAGCCGAAGGTCCAAAGTCAAAGGACCGATCTTCTTCTTCGATCTTAGACCTTCAAAATTTAGACTCTTCGTCCTACATCAGAAAAACATTTTTAACCGGATGTTCCCATAAAAGGTCATAGGGAAAAGTAGGAAAAAAGACTTTATTTGCAGATTTTTTTGCGCCTTTTGGGCAACTTCTGTCTAGTGACTATATGAAGGGATCTACGAGGAAGGCTTTCGGGCAATGTGACACCTTCCAAGTATAGGAGTTCCTTCACCAAAGACCGCGCAGCTGGGACCAAAACCGACACTCGTTGATGGCCTCTTGTACGGTCAAATCGATGCTCCTCCACCGATGGGGCTTTTTTGATGGGTGATTCCCACTGATTGGAGGTTTTGGTGATTCAGAAGTTCAAGTTCTGAAAGTTTTTTATTTCAATGATCCAGGCGTTGAAGTCAGGTCAATCCTGTACAGAGTCGTTTTCCACGTGACTTTTTCGTGTCTAAAAAGCGTAGATATTATTTTTAACTTGATGATGACTTCTTATTACGGTTATGTACACCGGAATATATCGTTTTTCGATAACAATTACATGATGAACGCACAAAAAAATCTCTATTTAGTTACAGGCGCCTCAGGTTTTGTCGGTGGGCATCTTGTAGACTATTTGCTTCAGCAAGGAATCTCGGTCCGGGCGATGGTGCGAGATGAGAAAAAGGCGAGAAAATTAAAAGAAAAAGGAGCAGAGGTTGTTGTCGCAAATATGGCCGATGCAACCAGTCTTGCTGCCGCGGTTGATGTGGTTCAAGGGGTTTATCATATTGCGGCTTTGTTTCGTCAAGCAGGGTTCCCGGAACATGTTTTTCATGATGTAAATGCGGAAGGAACACGTCGTTTACTCGATGCATCCATTGCGGCGGGTGTTGAACGGTTTGTTTATTGCTCTACGTCGGGTGTGATGGGGCACGTTAAAAACCCGCCTGCTAACGAAGAGACGCCTTACAGCCCGGGTGATATGTATCAGCGTTCAAAAATGGAAGGAGAAAAAATTGCACTAGAGTATTTTCGGTCAAACAAAATTTCGGGGGTGGCCATACGGCCGGCTATGGTGTATGGGCCCGGAGATACACGTATACTCAAACTGTTCAGAATGATTGCTCGCCGAATGTTCTTTTTTGTGGGGCGTGGCGAAGCAACGGTACACTGGGTCGACGTACGAGATCTTGTGCGATCTTTTATGTTGGCCATGGAAAAAGAGGAATATAACGGAGAGATCTATATCATCGCCGGAGAATCATGTACAACCCTCAAAAAAATGGTAGATCTTATTGCAACAGAATTAAATGTTTCGCCCCCAAAAATTCATCTTCCTGTTAAACCGATGCAATGGTTGGGTTCCACCTGTGAGACCATTTGTACCCCGTTACGGATACAACCCCCTCTTTTCCGTCGACGCGTTGATTTTTACACAAAGAGCCGAGCGTTTGATACATCAAAAGCAAAACAAGACTTAGATTTTGCTCCAGCGCAGACATTTGGGCAAGAAATTAAAGATATTATTAAAGACTACAAAGAACATGGATATTTGTGACTAAATAATATAGTTGAGTTTAAGGCCTTCTGTTCTTATATTCATCTCAAATAGTCGGAAACAAACGGAAGTCTGTGAAACTCAGACGCGGTCGCGCCGCTGTGATTCCTTAAAAAATCTTTTCAATGTAATGCCTCTGTCTCTTGATCGGAGATGGAAACGGTTTGAAAAGATCGGAAAAGCCAGAAGACGTGTTTCCTTAACATGATAACCCCCAAGCCTTCGCGTACTTAAGGAAAGGAAAAAAGATGCAAATCAATAAATGGTGCTTCACCATTCTCGTTATTTCCCTCACGAATGTCGTACAAGCAAAAGATAAACCTTCAGAACATCTGGACGATTCGATCCCTCAAGTCGTTGTTACAGCCACACGTCATGCAAAAGAGATCAGCGCTACGGGGAGAAGCATGGAGGTGATTACAAGCCGACAAATTCAACAAAAAGGTGCTCGAGATATAGGGGATATCCTCGATGAAACGCCTGGCCTCCAAATTATCCGGAATAGCAGTCGTGGACGTGTAACAAGCATTTTTGTGCGGGGGGGGGAATCCGATCACACGTTGGTTATGGTCGATGGCATTCATGTTAATCTCGACGGAGGCCAGGTCGACTTAGGGTGGTTAGATATTACGGATGTTGACCGTATTGAAATAGTGCGAGGTCCTGCATCCGCTCTATATGGGGCCGATGGATTGGCGGGTGTCATTCATATTATTACCAAGAAAGGCCAGGGTCCTCCAACACTGACGCTTCAAACAGGCGGCGGAACGTTTGGTGAGTTTTTACAGACATTTCATGTGTCAGGAAGTCTAGATGATGAACGGGTTGGATACCGTTTTGGGGGACTTGTGAATGGTATTGAAAATGCTGACTTTAAAAACAGCGATTTCTTTCGCCAAGCCTTAAACGGACGTATCACACTTCAACCTATAGACAACACAAGCATTGATATTATCGCCCAATGGAAGCAGGATGATGCTGATATTTATTCTACAGGTATAGGCCCTCGTTTTACGGGCGAAGACCCCAATGATACTCAGGACACAGAAAATTTACTTGTTGGGGTTAAGTGGAGTCAAATATGGAATGAAAAATGGGAAACGCACATTCATCTTTCGCGTTATGAGCAAAACCTAGCTTTTGATACAAAAGCCGATGAGGTAGAAGATTTTTTTGGAGATAATTTATTTCTGAGTGATTTTGTTAGAGAGTCCGTTGATATTCAACAGATTTACACCTCCCCTAAAGGATATCGTATCACCTTGGGATACGAACGTGAAAACGAAGATCTGACCCAGGAAACTCAGCCATCCACACCGGCCTCGAGCTTTGACCGTGATAATGACGGGTTCTATCTTCAAGGAGAATTTATTCCTGTTCAAGCATGGAATCTTACGACGGCTATTCGTCACGACGATTCCTCGGATTTTGACGAAGAAACTGTGGGCAGTCTCTTTACTTCCTATCATGTAAAGGAGACCGACACACTTGTTCGTGGGGGATGGTCCAAGGGCATCAAAGCGCCGACGTTTGTGGAAATCAATGGGTTTCCCAGTTTTGGAGTTCAAGGATTGGGATCTCAGGCAAAACCCGAAGAATCAAAATCATGGGAGGCCGGTGTTGACCAATGGCTTTTTGACAAACGTTTAAAAATCGGCGCCGCGTACGCCTATACGGACTTTGAAAAATTGGTCCAATTTGGGGCGAGTCAATTTGTGCAGACAGACGAAGCGAAAACAGAAACGATCGAGACGGTTTGGCTCTGGAAAATTCATGATAGGCTGCGACTGTTTGGAAATCTGACATGGCTGGACACAGAAGATAATCAAGGCCAAGATCTCCTGCGCCGTGCAGAATGGGCCTATAACATAGCCCTTCAGCATCGCCCCATTAACACGTTGACCTTACAGGCCAATGTAAGAGGTGTCGGCAATCGAGATGATTTAAATTTTCAGACCAGCGAACGTGTTGAGAATGATCGTTATCACATTGTTGATCTGTCTGCGTCCTATCAAATTTTTGATACGTGGAAAGCCTTTATCCAGATACACAATGTTCTAGATGAAGACTATGAAGAAGTCTTTGGATTTCCGAGCGATTCCTTGAGCGCATTTGTTGGAATCGAATACAAACACATTTTATGATGAACTTTTACCGAACATGAAGGTCACGTTAGCTTTAATCTTAAGCCTAGCCTTTCACACGTGTTTGGCATTATTTTTGGGACCGAGCTTCTTGACGGAGAAGGAAATCTTCTTTCACATTCCACAGAAACCAGGCCGGATTAATATGCGGTTGGCTTATGTGCCGGGCGTCGATTCCAAACCACCCAACAACTCAGAGGTTCAAAAGATCATACAACCCGTTAAATTCTCTAAAAATGCGAAGCCTGTTTTGGCGGTTACGAAATCTGCACCCCGGAACATGGCCATTGAAAAGATAGGTTCCAAGCAGCGCATGGTTTCTTTTCAAGAGGGGCAAACGCAGATCGGGACACGCGAGCCCATAGGCACACGTCAAGCTTTAGAAAAATCTAAAGCGTCATTTATTTATCCTGAAACATGTATAGAAGAAGGATGTGAGGGACGTATACGGCTTCGTATTGAGATAAAAGATTCGGGAAATATTGGACCGGTTGAAGCTGCCGAATCAAACGTATACTGTGCACACTTAAAAAGTACGTGTATTGCGCAAACCTCAAATATATTAGTTCAATACGTGTTGCATGCAGACTCTTCACATGAAAACATTATGCCAGGAGTTAGTTTGTATGATGTCGTATGGGAGTTGGTAGATTAGCTGGATATTGAAGATGGAAGGTGTAGAGTAAGGTCTTTTTTTGATGCGTCTAACTAAAATATATACTCGTATGGGAGACAAGGGAACAACCCGTTTGGGTCATGGTCAAACCGTTGATAAGGATCACCCCCGCATTGAAGCGTGCGGCGCAGTGGATGAACTCAATAGTATGGTTGGGCTTATCTTGACTGAAGAGATGCCAGACTCGATCCACAAGTTGCTGACAACCGTTCAGCATCATCTCTTTGATTTGGGCGCTGAACTTTGTATTCCAGGTCATACTAAGATTCAACAGCAACACATTGAATTTCTTGAACAAGAACTCGATGCCCTCAATGCAACACTTGAACCTTTGAAGGAATTTATACTTCCTGGGGGTGCGTCCATGTCATCAACGTGCCATTTAGCGCGAACCGTTTGTCGACGTGCAGAACGAAGAATCGTTTCTTTATCAAAAAGCGACTCGGTCTCTCCGCATACCATACAATATATAAATCGATTATCAGATGTGCTTTTTGTTGTTGCGCGAAGTCTTAATAAATCAGCGGGCTTACCGGATACCTTGTGGCAACCTGCCGACGTTGATCCTAGCACTCTCCAAAGCTAACTTGACGGGTGTTACTCCTTGAAAAGCGAGAAAGCCATCGATAGTAACCAATAGAATGAGGGCTTTTACCGTTATTTTAAAATTTCAAGTGCATGGCTATATGTCTGTGCTTAGCAAATCCATAATTTTTTGCTGGTCAGGGTCACATGCTCCGTCTTGTTCATAGGTCACCTTTTCGATCTCCATCTCGTGGTGCCCCTGATTTTTAAGACACTCTATTACCCCTGAAAAGCTCCAACGACGATCGGCTCCTTTCCCATCGGATTCAAACAAAGGCGCTAAACGTTTTTGCATATGCCATTGAACATAATAGGCGAGCATGCACAAAAAAAGATGAGCCTGTATCCTTCGGTCTACTTTGTGATGGACTGGCCTCGTTTCCAATTCTACGGTCTTAAGAGCTCGAAAGGCCCGTTCTAGGTTCCCCAAAGATTTATAAGGCTTCAACTACCGCCGAGAGGCCGTCTACGGTCTGGCCGGGGGCCGTTGAGCGAATAATATAGCAGCCGTCAAGCCGTTCTGCTTCAATGACTTTGTCTTGATCTACCTTCCAGATCAGCTTGTGGCCCTGGCTGGACAGGGCCCCTTCACCGCCCTGAATAGACCATTTGATAAATTTTCCCATTTTATACTTAGCGAGTACTTTGCCCACTCTGGCTCCAAGTTCTTCAACGGTCGTGGCCCTTTTGTAGTTGGTAATTTCCTCGAGGCCCTCCCCCATTTTTTTAAGCAATCGATTCCGGCTCGCTCCTTCTTGTTTCTCGGTAATCGGATTTTTACACAGGGTGTACCGAAGCTGTTCATCGTCGGGATCTATAATTTCTACGGATTTTTTCTCATCAAAAAGGCCTATCTGTATCACCGATCGACCCAACAGCTCTTTGAGGTGGGCGTGAGTCAACGCGCTGATTGCGCATATATCTTGGAGGGTTCGCATCTTTTCGAACTGGCCTTGAGTCACCATGCCCCGATCCCCCACAAATATAAAGTGTTTCAGGCCGTAGGCACGACGGATTTGATCTATCTTGTCGGTGACTGTGGTTACATTTTTTTTGTTTCCTTCGAAGACTTCGCAGCCAACAGGACATCCCTGGTGATTTATAATAAGCCCGATAACAACCTGTTTATGGCCTTTTTTCTTGTCGCGGTTGTATCCGAATTTAATCAAGTCGTTTTGGGAGTATTCCCCTTCAAAGTAAGTACTGGTAATGTCGTATAGAATCAGGGATCTGACTGCAGATGCCTGGCCACCAGTTTTTTCTGTATAGCGTTCTGGCGTTTGAGTAACCGATCTAAAGGATCGTAGGAGTGTTTTTCCACGCAGGGCTTTTCATCGACTCCACACAATGCCCATAGACAGGTCTGCTCAGAGAGGTTGCAGGGACTGAGCTTGCTCCCCTGATAAATGATGCGTCCGACCACCATAGCCATCACCGATTTGACCCACGTTTCGTCTCTGGAATATAAGAGACGATCTAATCGGAGGTCTTTGGCTAGCTTAAGGATCGATTGACTCGCGCCGAGTTCCTTAGAGGATCGAATGGCCAGGGCTTTGGAATCATTGGCCGGAATGACCTTTTCGCGAAACGAGAGTTGAAGTATTTTAAGCTGTTTAACCGAGCATCCGGTAATCCGTCGATGTTGGGTGTGCCTGAACTTTTTTGTTTCTTTATCCCAAAAGGTGGTTCTCAAAATACCTACAGGACTTTCTCTGGAAGTCTGGATTTCGAGGTGTAAGTTTCCATTCTTAGTAAGCATGGCTAAAGTAAATCATTAGAAAGGTAACATCTTAGCAAAAAAGATTTTATTTGAATGGCTATATTCTGAAAATTTAAAAAAAGGGGTAAAAGCCCTGATTTTATTGCTTACTATCGATGTTTTTCTCGCTTTTCAAGGAGTAACATCCGACTTGACTCCAATTCGTCAATATAATTTTTGAGGAGAACTATGCGGACCCTCATGCTAGGCGCTGTGGAAAAGCAGCGTTAAGGATTCCGGTGTTTACGGTTCTACTTTTTCGATGCGCTCTTTCCAGTATCCTGGTCGACGTTTGCAATGATCCAGATACGCGCATCAACATAGAGATAGATGATGAGATAAGGAAAACGGTGTATAAGACATCTTCGTGTTCCGTCTTCGCGAAGTGGCCAGCGTTTTGGAAATCGCTTGATGGTGTCAACAGAATGTTCCGTTTCCGATTGGAAGTCCAATCCGAGCCCCCTACATTTACCAGCGTAATACGCAGCTGCATCCCACAACTCCACCTCGGCCTCATGTAATATGACCGAAGGGATCATTTATATTTAGCTTTGATATCAGCGAAGACAGTATCGGCAGGGTGATTCTTGGCTTTACCTTCACGTACCATGTGGACCCTACGTTGAATCTCCTGTTCCTGCCTCGGGCTCAGTTCAAAATCAGCCGGATCGTCAAGGCTGAGGATTAGGTTATGGGCTAGGCTAGCACGCTCGCTGGTAGACAGGGCCATAGCTTCAGTATATATGTCTTGTACGTCTACGTGACTCATAACTAAGTATTACTGAACCGAGATCGTCTTGTCAATTTGTTGGCCCAAATGAACGTCGAGTACATCCAGAAATCTCGACGCGTCGTCTGACGTTAATTCTTATTTGTATAGCTGATTAATTGGTCAAGTTTATTAGCCCCCGCCCCCGAATCAATGGAATGAGCTGCTTGCTCTATACCTTGGGGAAAGTTTTCGGCCTTACCCCCGGCAATAATAGCCGCTGCTGCATTCAATACAACAATATCTCTGGGAGATCCTTTTTTTCCCAAAAGTATATCTTTAATGATATCCGCGTTATCTTCGGGGCTACCGCCTTTTAAATCTTCGGGTTGAACTTTTGGAATGTTAAATGTTTCAGGATCGATTTCGGTGATGGTCACATCCTTTTCTTTTACTTCCGCCACAAGACTGGTGGTCGTTGTTGTGAATTCATCCAGTCCGTCGTTCCCGTGGACAACAAACAAATGTTTTGCTCCTAAGTCAGAAGCGGCTTTTCCCATCGTCACAACAAGTTCTCGGTCATAAACACCCAGCACACCATATTGAGCGCCAGCTGGATTCGAAAGGGGGCCGAGAATATTAAAAATTGTTCTGATACCTACCTCTTTTCGGGGCCCAATCGCGTGTTTCATTGCAGGATGTAATGAAGGGGCAAAAAGGAAGGCCATCTGAATTTCTTGTAAACAGTGAGTCATTACATCGGCAGAAACCTTAATGTTTACACCCAGTGCTTGTAACACATCGGCGCTTCCACTTCTGCTGGAGACACTTTTGTTTCCGTGTTTTGCCACGGTAATGCCCGCGCCCGCGGCCACAAAGGCGGCGGCGGTCGAAATGTTGAAGGTGTTCGTTCCATCGCCCCCTGTTCCACACGTGTCTACGACATTGTCGGTTGGTGTTTGTATGGCTGTAAACTTTTCACGCATGGCCTGCACGCTGCCGGCAATGACATCGGGTGTTTCGCCTCGTATCCGCAAAGCGGTTATAAAGGATGCAATCTGAGCCGGTGTTGTGTCTCCGGACATAATTTCCCGCAAGGTTGTGTAAGCTTCATCGTGGGATAAGGGATGGTTCTCTACAAGTTTTCTAATGGCCTCTTGTATCATAATCTGAAATTTCCTTTCTGAAATGTTACGCCGTGTTCTGCTACGGCAAATTTTCTACATCCTCAATGTTAACGGTGTTATCTGTTGGGGTAAACGGTGCTATCCGTTGAACCCCTTGAAAAGAAGACACAATGGTCTGCTCTGTCTCTTTTAAATAAAGAAGTTTTATGTTAGGTCCTGCGTCCATTGTAAAATAGACATCAACACCTTGTTCCCGCAGCGCCCATATTCGATGAATGGTCTCTAGTGTTTGCGGAATCCAATATAAGACGGGTGGACATGCTGTCAACATCGTTGCATGCATCGCTAACGCGTTTGATTCAGAAAGGGTTCCGAACCGTTCAAAATCTTTTTGATGAATAGCGTTCTGTAACTGAGCACAATCATCCTTAACTTTTGCAGTCCATATGTCATAAAACACAGATGTTTGAACCGTCCTTTTCATTGCGGCACGGGACCCAATGGATTTTGGGCGATCAGACAACGTCAAAAGACCCACCTGTAACCCTGACCACACGCTTTCAAGAGGTTCAGCATAACTATCCATTCCATCTTTAGCACAACCGGCATGCCATTGAACAAAACCAGAATAGATAGACCGACACGCACTTCCACTTCCTAGCCGAGCTAAAATGGAAAGTTCTTTCGACGCTAAATCCCACTGGAAAAGGTCGTTCAAGGCTAAAACGAGCGCGGCAAACCCTGCCGCTGACGAAGCAACGCCTGCGGCAATAGGAATATTACTCTGGGTCGTCAACGTAAAACGCATCTGCTCATCCAAACGAAACAAATCTAAGAAACGGATGGCGCGTTGCGTAAAAGAGTCATCCGGAGAAACACGTTTACCATTCAAAACAACACGATCTTCGTCGCTTAGCTGTAATTCTGTTTGGGCCCCATAGTTTTTCAAAGAAATAGAAAGACTTGATGTGACCGGCAGATTCAGTTCTTCGTCTCGTTTACCCCAGTATTTACACAAAGCAATGTTTGAAGGGGCAAAAGCAACACCTTTGTCTCTCGGCGATATATTTCGATCACCTATAATATGGGTAACAACCTCTTGTCTATTCAAAACGAACTCCTTCTGAACTCATATCTACGTCCAGTCGTTCACCGGGAATATTTGTACTTTTTTCAATCATTCCTAGTCCGACAACACAATCTCCTAGTCCGGACCCTGAAATTTTTGCACCTAAAATATCGGGTTGAGACCGAAGGCCTTTCACAATAGCGTCTAAACGATCTGTATGAACCCCCATTATTTCCATGATTCCATGGTTTACATTAAACAATATTCCTAATGACAACCACTCTTGATCGTTTATAGCCTGGACGGCCGTGTGAACCGACTGATTGATTGTATGATACAGTTCATCAAACCGAGCGGGATCTTTCTCCATGTTTTGACGGACCTGTTCGATCACCTTAACCGTAGGCTCTTTATACCCAGAGTATACGACCGTTATTGGATGAATTCGGTCCAATTTTTTAGTATAAAGAGGATCCATTCGATAGGCGACAATCCCTCCATAGACACTTGCGGCTACGTCGGCGCCAGAACCAATGCCTTGAACTTTAAGAGTGGTCTGACGGCTTGCTGTAAACAATTTTTTTTCTTCGAGTGACTCTTCAAGCCAAGACCTCAGAACCGCATGCGTGGCCACGGAGACGGCTGCTGAAGAACCCAATCCTACCTGATCCGAAAACTCAGATTCAATCTTTAGATCGAACCCTGTGGACAAGCGATCGCTATAAAACTCGATTGCGTTTAACACAAACTGAAAGGGTCTTTTATTTTCGAGGTTATCGAGATCTGTTCTATAGTTTCCCAGAGCGGAAACCAACAAGATCTGTGTGTCCGTTCGTGGAGTCAAACGAATAGAAATACGCCGTGTAACCGCACAGGCCATGGCCAGATGATTATACAGAACGGCATGTTCACCTAGTAACATTAAGTTTCCGGGCGCAGAGGCCTTATACGATTCGTGTGCCACGGGCGTCTCCTTGAACCGTCATCATGGTGTACTTATATTTTTGACAAATAGCATCTGGGGGCTTATCCGACATGACCATGACAATACCCGCCTGATCCCCTTGTGTCGAACCTGCGCCACAAACCTTGGCAGCGCCTCCTTCTGCTTCTATCTCGTCAATGACATGGGCCACCTTGTTGGGAACGACGCCAATACGACACAGAAGCCGATGATTTTTACGAATAAGAGCCCGAACATCTTTCTGCACATTTAGATGAAGCGCTTTTTCGAGCCGCAACGTTACATCTTCAAACTCATTCCATATTTTGTTTTCTTTAAAACGTTCTGAAACGGTTACCACACATTCGCCTGTTGTCGCATCTGGGATCCCGGTGTTTATCAAAAAGAGTTCCATGGGTGATATATTCAAGGGTATGGCTTTCTCTTTTTGGAACAGAACAAAACCACCGTGCAGAGATATATAAGGATCAACGCCGCTAGGCCGGCCATGCTGAATCTTTTCTGATTCAAGCGCTAATTGATAAAGCTTATCCGCCTTTACAGACACGTCAAAGTGACTCGACAACACCTTTAATGTGGCGAGAATAGCCGCTGCCGAAGATCCCATCCCGCACCCTAGAGGAATCGTTGAACGCAACTGTAACTCGAATCCTTTATCAGGTTCTACATTCCATATTTCGAGCGCCGTTGCGATGGTATATAGAATAAGATCTAATGGGTCTTCAATCACGTCACGAATAAGAAGGTGCCCTTTTTCGAATGCCTTATACTTTTCATCGACCTTCTGCTTAAAAGAAGAAAGCGAAGATAACGTAGAGACTTTTTGATGGTTTCGTTTAGCAAACTTAACCGTGACACATCTCTGATTTTGTGGAGTAATCCCCGCCTTTACGTAACGATTCACGGCCATAACCAAGGCTGGTCGACCGTGGACCACCGCATGTTCGCCACTAAGAATTAATTTGCCAAGCGCTATTGCCTCCATGATGCGAAAAGATCACCAACTAACGTTTCATGAACTTATCAGGCCATCCAATAATTTTTTAGTCTCTCTAGACCTTCTTCAGTTTTATGGATATCGATACCCAAATAAGCAAAACGCGCGAAGATTTTGTCTTCTCCGGGTAACAGTTTGCCAAAATGACTTCGCGAGCAAAAAGAAATGCCTGTTTCATGGAACGCGTCGGTTCTAAATTTTTGTTCATCCGTATAACCAAGACGATATTCATAGTTGACGTTCAGCTTGGAAATAATGGTTGTAATCTTTTCGGGTCCAATGGCGGCACCTGGTCGCCATCCTATCATGGCATATTTTTTTGAATAGGTATAGCCAATAATGGTTCTTTCCTGCATGCCAGGGATACTTACAATACTTTGGCTGTTTCCGGAATAACGGATATCAAAATAAGGTTCGTCAGAAAGCACAAACCAGTTGTGTTTGATAGCTAAATCGGCAAGCCATCGCATTTCTTCATCGTCTGATTCTGCGCCAATGGGGTTTTGGCCGTTATTATAAATAAAGAGCCGAGTCTTGTCTGTAATGGCATGTTCTACCTGTTCGCGATTGATGCGAAACCCTTGTTCGGTGGAAATATATCCGTAGGGTTGATTGACGCCTCCAAGAAAGTCAATTTGCGATTCGTAAATAGGGTACCCTGGGTTTGGGTATAAGACTCCGTCGCCAGGGTTCATAAGGACCATGAGAAATTTCCCGATAATAGGTTTTCCGCCTGGCTGAACAGAAACATGTTTCATGTCGTACTTAACATGTCTGGCAATGCCTATGTTTTCGGCAATGGCCTCTCTGAGTTCTGGGATCCCTGGGGCTGGACAATAACCTGTTTTGCCGTCGAGCATCGCTTTATGAGCGGCCTCAATAATATTTTCTGGTGTACGAACATTCATGTCCCCGAGATGAAACGGATATACCGTGTTTCCTCTTTCGGCCCAGGTTTTAGCATCATCGGATACGGCGAATGCGGTTTCAGTTCCTAGCTGGCTAATGCGTTTAGCCATGTTCATACGTATCCTCCCTGTCCTTCATGACCTTTAAGATCAAAATTTTTCCCTTTAGACATTCTATTTACTATAAAAAGATGAGAGAAAAAGTCAATGTTGAAAAGCTCTTTCTGAAACCTATACACGTGTCATTTCGATTGTAGTGCATGATGAGGTTTTCTTCTAGCGTCTTTCTTCTCTAATGAGACGTGTCGCCTATTCTGCTAAATAAAACGGCAAAGAAAGAAGCCTGTACACCGCTTTTTCACCGGTGGTGGTTGTCGTGTCTACATGGGTAACAGATGGAAGATCTGCATTAAAACGAACCGCCAGGGAAAAATTGCGCAATGCCATAAAATGATGTAATGATTTCAGTATTCCTGTGGTACCGGCTTTGACTTCGATGGGTACCACGTGGGTCCTCTGTTGTATTAGATAGTCTATCTCAGCTTTAGAAGCCTTCTTTTCTCGTGACCAATAGTAAAGCATGGAATCCATAAATTTCGGTTCAAGCGTCCGGAGTAACTGCCCGATCAGTTGTTCAGCCATAGCACCTTCGTTGACCATGGAGAGATCATGGAGCGAATGCATTTCGTGTAGCAAAAGGCCCAGTGAAGCTGAAGCAATATCGGTAGCAAAGACTTTGTGACAGAGTCTAGCTTGGCATAAAAGATCTAAGCCGCGTTGGATCGCTGTGGCTCGTTCTTTGCGGTCGACGTGTGTTGATCTAAACTTTTTCCCCAGCAGTTTAGGGCTCGCTTCCAAGACGTTTCGAAGGCGATCGGGTGGTATCCGGCCCGCATACTTTACAAAATCGTCCCGGTAGGTACTGAGAAGTGCTTGTTGAACTTCAGCGCATCCGATGAGTGAATGGTCTGCTTTTCATTTCGATACGACGTCCGGCATACCACCAATGATTAGATAATCGCGAAAAGCGCCCAGTAGTTTTTGATGTATAGGAGGAGGCATACGGTCTTGGCCAATATGGAAGGCTGCTAAAAATTGTCTTTGTTTATCACAGCCGGTGGCGGATAGAAATTCTTCGAAAGAGAAGGGTTCCATATATAGATAACGAACCCGTCCAACTGGCATACTGAAGGTGTGGTTGGCCAACACACAATCAAGAAGTGAGCCCACAGAAGCAACAGGTAGTTCGGGGAGTTCTTCAGAAAACCAGCGTAGATTGGACAACAGCTGGGGTGCGGCTTGAATTTCGTCTAAAAAAAGAAAGCTTTTTGCGGGAGAAGTATTGAGCCCTGTATAGGCTTCGATAGCTTTAAGCGCTGAAGTCGGGTTTGGATCATGAAACAGCTTTGCGCTCTCTTGGTCTTTTTCAAAATTGATCTCGATGAGTGTTCTACCCGTACTCTTTGCGAATTCCCGCATAAGCCAAGTTTTTCCCACCTGTCGTGCTCCACGGAGTATCAAGGGTACGCGATTAGCCTGTTGGTACCACTTGACCATGTCAGTTATGATGTCTCTTTTCATGGTGACAAAGTTACAAAAGAACGCCTTCTTTTATCGGAAAAGGTCTGACTCTGAATACTTTTTTTCCTAAATCCGTATTTTTTTAAAAAATACTCTCTAACCTGGATCCGTCAGTTAAACGCGGTTTTCTGCACGAACCATTTGGGCCAAAAGGAATTACAAAAAAGCCTCGACATACCCAGCGAGTGCGCCTGCGTTTTTTTTGCAACCTTTTCCCTCCAAAGCATTCGCACAGAAATCCCACGTTTAACTGACGGATCCAGGTCTAACAGTCCAGAATTTCGTGCTTCTATTTAAGAGATCTTGAAGCATTGGGGTTGATGCAAAGCGTATATCTATAGTAAAGAATTTAAATGAATAAGAAGCCAAGGATAATAGATTAGAAATAATCAAATACGGAGGGGTGGCAGAGTCCGGTTTAATGCGCACGACTCGAAATCGTGTGTCCTCTTAGTCGTGGACCGTGGGTTCAAATCCCGCCCCCTCCGCCATGCAATAGCGTTCCGCAGGGCGAAACGCACGACACAGTACGACCGTTAATGTAGAAAACATGAAGACACGCCTTAAACATATTATTGAATACCTTCTTTTGCGCGTGCTGGGCGTTTGGGTTCGTATTTTGTCTTATCGTGCTGTATTAACGTTTGGATGTTTAATAGCAGGTTGTATATTTCATATATTTCGTTTTAGGGCTAAAGAAGCTCGACGCCGTATTAAAGAAGTTTTGTGCGATACAGTAACGGATCGAGATGTTAAACGTATTGCATGGATTTCCTGGAGAAACCTCTGCTTCAATGCCATTGAAATTCTTCGGATGTCTAAGCGAACGGATATAGATTCGGGGCGCATTACATTTTCTGGGATTAGCGTGATAAAGAAACATCTTGAATCAGGGCGTGGAGCTATTATTTCTTCCATCCATATGGGGAACTGGGAAATGGGCGTTGTAAGCGTATTGCTTCAAGGAATTCCTATTTTTTCTATTGCTCGTCGTCAGAAAAACGTATTAACCGATTCGTATTTGAACAAAATGCGGATGCATATTAGCAAGATGGAGGTTCTTTATAGTAATGACGCCATTATTCGAAATGTGATACGCCGGCTTAAAAATGGAAAGGTCCTTGCTATTATGCCGGATCTTCGTTCAAAGACGCTGGCTTTGCCTATTCACTATTTAGGGAAACAGGCGAATATTGCTGCGGGCATGGCTACGTTTGCACGTCAAACAAATGTGCCGATCTTTCCTGCGATTGCTACCCGGAAAGGGTGGACACAACACCATATTCAGTTCCTCGATCCTATCTTTGCGGACCTTTCTGTTGATAAACAGGAAGATATAATGCGGTTAACACAAACCGTCATGAGTTTATTCGATAAAAGGGTCCGAGAACAACCCGACCAATATTTTTGGTTTAATAAGAGATGGGTTCTTGAGCCTTTTTATTTTGACAAATCATCCTTTTAAACCTATACAGTGTTTGCAATACTATGCTCGCTTTGAATAGACATAGGCAAAATCAGGAGACGGTTTCCTGGAGAATTAAATAATCGTTGTGAGGAGTTTAAAAATGAACAAGATGGCACGGATTTTTTTAGGACTAGGAACCCTAATCCTTGGAATAAATGTTTATGGACAGGATGGTACAAACGCCGGTCCAAAATTTGTATGTGATAATCCTGTTTTTGATTTTGGGAAAACGGATGCCGATGCCGTTACGCATACGTTTGTTATTCGCAACATTGGCGACCAACTTGGAAAAGTTAAAAAGACGCGTCCTTCTTGTGGTTGTACAGTCGCTAATATAAGTAAAAAAGAAATTGATCCAGGTGATTACACAGAAATTGACGTTAAGTTTAATGCAAAAGGAAGAAAAGGGAATCAACGAAAGACGGTTAGGGTCGAGTTTGAAGATTCGCCCCCTCTTACTCTGCAGTTAAAAGGGTCCGTCGTTTCTGTTGTGGAGGTAAATCCTGCGCGCGTTGTTCTTGATGTGGCTTCTGATCAAGATATAGATCGCATTGTAGAAATCACATCCCAAGAACCCCTCGAAATTACGGGCGCTGAAACAGAACTGTCCGAATTGGTGGTCGAACATGAAACGATCGAAGGAAATAGAAAATTTCAACTTCATATCAAAACCAAACCTGGACTCGCAGTAGGTCGTCGACAAGGAAAAATAGAGGTAAAGACCAATCACCCTAAGCGACCGGTTATTTCTGTTCCCGTTTGGCTCAATGTTATTGGCGAGCTTTCGGTGGCGCCTGAGACGATTCGCCTCGTCAAACGTGAAGGGAAAACAGGCACGCAACAAATTATTGTAAGGCCAGGCACAACAAAAAATTTTAAGATTACAGATGTTCAGGCGCCTGATGGGATTCAGGTTGATATCCGCGATTTGAAAAATTTAGGCTATCAAATACGGCTCGATAACATTCCTACGTCTGAAGAACTAAACGGGAAAAAAGTTCTTATTAAAACAGACGTGGCGAGCATGTCCGAAATCGAAATTCCTTTTGAAATTCGATAGAATCCACCGTTTTATTCTCTACTAATGGTAAACGCGAGATACTAGAGTGTATATCTTTTTGAAAAAGCTTGGAAATGGGATCGAAACCCTGCTCTTATTAACTCTTTTTTTGTGGGGCGGGTTCCAGAGTTCTGCCACTGAAGCCTCTACCCATGATATTTTGTTAAGAACCCTTTCAGAAAGCATACAACTTATGGAGGAGGAGGGATGGTCTTACGAACCCCAAACGGCTACGCATCCTGTCCTGCAAAGCTTTGTTAAAACATTTGATCCTGCTGGAGTCGTCTTAACAAAAAAAGAAAACCAGCAGAGAACCCAAAGGCAAAAAGGGAAAACGGTTGGAATTGGGCTTCAAGTCGGGCAATCCAATGGGCTTTTTCATATAGAAGACTTTCTAAAAAAATCGCCTGCGGCTGAATCAAACCTGTCGAAAGGTAACAGGATCTTGCGTGTTAATGACGCAGACACCAAAAATTTTAGTGTCATAGAGTTAGAGCAACACCTCAGAGGTTCTGATAAGAAAAAGGTATCGTTAACCGTTCTATCAAAGGATCAGTCAACGAATACCCTTGAGATAACCAAACGCATAATCAAGCTGCCTGCTATCGCCAGGATCGAAACCCTTCCATTTGAACTGTGTTATATTCGCCTTCATGGATTATATAAAGGCTCTCATTCAAAAATTGTATCTCACATTCAGTCTTGGGATAAAGAAGGGCGGTATGGTCTCATTATAGATTTGCGGGGTGCAAATGGTGAAGATATTAAAACCGTAATAGAGCTCATTGATCTTTATACCTCAAAAGATGTATTTCTTTTTTCTTTTCGTAATCGACAGGACGAAGAGCTGGCGCTGTACAAGTCCACCTCTGAGCGTTCTATCACCATGCCCACTATGGTATTAGTAGATAAGGACACGGTGGGCGCTGCCGAAGTTCTTGCGGCTGCGTTTATGGGCAGTACGCGTGGCGCCATGATTTTAGGAGAGCCTACTCACGGAGATATGCTCGTTCGAAAAGCGCTGTCTTTGTCAACAGGCGATACCCTGTATATGGCAACAAGGCGGCTTGTTCTTGGGGACGGTACGTTGTACGATGGTCGTAAAGGGATACAGCCGAACCTTTTAGTCAAAACCAAAACGTCCGTTGAAGAAGAGGATGATTCGAATGCCCCCCTTTTGGGTAAACCCGAAGAAAAAGAATCAGTCTATAAAAAACTCCGAAAACGCTTTCGTCGAGATCCCGTATTACGTCGAGCTGTCGACGTATTGAGTGGCCTTAAAGCATTAGATATTCGCGCGCTTGAACCTTCCCCGCATACTTCACTTTAACCCCGCATCCCCGGATCCAGAGACCATTAAGACCGCGGTTTCTGCCTTAAAAGCCGGCGAATTAATTGTTTTCCCAACAGATACCGTTTATGGACTCGCCGCCGATCCCACACATGTTGGCGCTATAGAAAAAATATATGTAGCGAAAGGGCGTCCTGCAAATAAGCCTGTAACATTTTTTGTAGAGGATCTAGATTGTATCAAAGCGTATCAACCTGAGTGGAGTCAAAAGGCAATGGCATTAGCTGATCATTTTTGGCCGGGCCCCATGACCTTGGTATTAAAAACGAGCGGGGGACTAACTGGATTCCGGATTCCAAAAGATCCGCTTTCTTTAGCAATTTTAAGCGATACAGGACCCTTGGCTGTAACGAGCGCAAATAAAAGTGGTGAGCGTGATGCGTGTACGGCGCAAGACGCGTTCAAATCGCTTTCCGAACATATTGGGTTAGTATTAGATGGTGGTGACACACCTGGCGGGGAGGCCAGCACCGTAATTAAGGTTGTTAACAATGAGGTAGAAATAGTCCGACACGGTGTGATCAAAGGTGAAGAGGTTCAAAAAATCGTTCACGAGTTTTAGCATGTTTTGCAACCCTGGTCATCTAGTAGGGCGCGATAATTAGCATGATGGTGGATTGTAAAATTAAATGCCGCAAAAAATGGACCTGAGAGCTTCTGTTCATGCGGCGATTTCCAAATCGAAACACTCCTGTGCGGGTTTGTATTCTAGGGTCTTGCGAGGATAGTTGTTAATCCATTTTTCAATCTCACCAATACGGTCGATGGTATATTTTCCGATGTTGTCTCCTTTGGCAACGAAACGACGAACCATACGGTTGGCATTTTCGTTGGAGCCTGGTTCCCAGGAAGAATACGGGTGAGCATAATAGAGTTTAACACGTCTCTTTTTGCTAAATCCGGAACGTTCCATCTGCTCCACGTCGAGAAACTCGCTCCCGTTATCGGCTGTAATCGACTTGAACATCGATCTGAATGGGCCAACTCCCATCGATCTTTCGATCGCTTTGAGGGCCTGCAGAACCGATGCCTGTGTTTTATCCGAAAGTTTTCTCACCCTTAGCATTCGGGTCTTTCTTTCTACTAACGTCATTAAAACCGGTTTTGAAGTTCCTTTTCCGCCGACGATCAAATCCAATTCCCAGTGCCCAAATTCCTCGCGTTTTTCTACGGTCTTAGGTCGTTTTTCGATACTGGTCCTTCGGGCATGTTGCTTTTTAACCCGCTTAATAGCACGTCTTTTTCGTTTTATCCGTTTTCGTTTTTCCCATAGGGACTCGTTGCTCACCCCCGAGATGAGACCTTGGTCAATATAGGTATACAGCGTTTTTGTACTCACCGCTGCAGGTCTCTGCTCTTGTTTAAGCAAAGGAGCAACCACATCGGGTGAGCGTTTGTGAACAAGAATGTGCTCGCTGATAAACACAGCCGTTCCATGATGCTTTCCAAGCTTAAGCTCAGGTCCCTTGGCCGTCGCATTTAGATCATGAAGTTCCTGGGCTCGATCACTGCTGTATGCTTTCTTCTTTCGCGGCTCTGTATCGAAATGCTCTACCTCCCCACGTTTGATTTCGCGCTCTATGGTTCGACGATGCCTTCCCAGATAGCTCTGGCTATCTCCAAAGGACGTCCTCGGTTTTTGAGCATTGCTTCAATCATGATCCGTTCTTTCTGTGTCAAATGCTTGCCTTTTCGGGGATGAATACTACTCTTGATTTGTTCCATGTCTTTCTCCTTTTTTTGTCTTCTGTCGAGTTTTCAAATCTAGAAGATTTCGGCATGGAACACTCCTGTTTTACACTGTCTTCTTTTGGGCATTTAATATTACAATTCTCAGACCTACTTGATCATTTTTATTATCTTGACGAGAAATTTCGATGATGATTGATTTGTCTAAGAATTTAAGGCCTAAAAAAGGAGCCATCACAGAGGGTCTAACTTGAAGCAGGGGATGGAGAGCGTTGTATCCAGGAAAAAAAGTTTCGAATTTAGTTCAGCTGCTTAAAGGAAGAGCAAAAAGCCATGCCCACCAAAAGGCATATATCTTTCTTGTCGATGGAGAAGAGCAAGAACATTCTTATACCTATGCTGAATTGGATGAAAAGGCGTGTCTAATTGCTTTACATCTATTAGGTTGCGCTAAAGCTGGAGACCGAGCTCTTTTGCTTTATCCTTCAGGATTAGAGTTTATTAGTGCTTTCTTTGGATGTTTATACGCAGGCGTGATTGCTGTGCCTGCATATCCTCCACGCAATAACCGCAATATGTCACGGATACAAGCCGTTGCGCTAGATGCTGGAGCCACGGTTTGTTTGGCGACCACATCAGGTATTGACCAATCTAAAAATTTTTTAGATCTGATTCCTCAACTAAAAGAAGTCGCGTGGATCAATACAGATCAACTGGAGAACCGAGACGATACATCACTCAGAGACGTTTCTATTACACCCACCACATTAGCGTTCCTTCAATATACTTCAGGATCTACGGGTATGCCTAAAGGGGTCATGGTCAGTCATGCAAATCTGATACATAATCTATCCTGTCTTTTTGATAAGTGGCATCATTCTTCCAAAGACAATGTGGTGTCTTGGATGCCTTTTTTTCATGATATGGGTTTGGTTTTTGGAGTACTTCAACCATTATACGTCGGAGTGCTCGGGACATTGATGGCGCCTGTCACATTCCTTCAGCAACCTTTTCGTTGGCTTTATGCGCTATCGAGATTAAAAGCAACGCTGTCCATTGCGCCTAATTTTGCCTATGATCTTTGTGTTCAAAAAATTACGGAAGAAGAGAAGAGGGGCATAGACCTTTCTTGTTGGGAGGGCGCTTATAATGCTTCAGAACCTGTACGGGCAGAGACATTAGATCATTTTTATCATGCCTTTCGTTCGTGTGGATTTTCTAAAAAAGCACTCAAACCCGCATATGGGTTAGCCGAAGCTACTTTGGCCGTTACTTTTTTGTCTCGGGATAAATCATTTTCTATTCAACAGATTGATAAACAATCCTATCAAGAACATCGCGTGAACCTTCAATCTGATACAAAAAATTTCCGGTGCATTGTGGGGGTGTGGCGACCGTGTTCCTGATCAACAGATTATTATTGTAAATCCGGAGAGTCTGTCAACGTGTGCCTGGAATGAAGTGGGTGAAATCTGGGTTTCGGGTCCCAGTATTACTCAGGGCTATTGGGAACGACCAGAGGAGACCAAGGAAGTGTTTGAAGCTACTCTTGCCGATACGGGAGAAGGTCCTTTTTTACGTACGGGGGACTTAGGATTTATCCAAGATAATGAATTGTATATTACAGGGCGCTTAAAAGACATTCTCATTATCCGGGGCCAAAATTATTATCCACACGACATTGAAAAGACCGTTGAACAATCTCATGCAGGGCTACGATTAGATGCGGGCGCTACTTTTTCTGTAGAGGTGACGGGGGAAGAACAGTTGGTGGTTATCCATGAAGTCAAACGACATCATAAATTTGATTCCCATGAAGAGGTCGTTACATCTGTTCGCGAAGCGATTGCAGAAGAACATGGTCTTGGTGTATATGCATTTGTGTTGATTCGAACCCATTCTTTGTTGAAAACTTCCAGTGGAAAAGTCAAAAGGTTTGATTGCAAAAAAAGATATATGGAAGATCAATTAAATGTTATAGCACAGTGTAAAAATAATAAGTTTCTTATATGCGATGATAGTTATTTTAAATAAAATTTGTTTCTATAAAAAGGGTCTATGCATACAAATAAAACAGATGAAATTCTTGAATGGCTACGGCATTATGCATGCAAACGTGTTCACTCACGTTTGATGGATGAACGTCGAAGCATCCCCCCTCACATTGTTCTTGATTTGGGGAATCACGGCCTTTTGGGTATGCAAATTCCTGAAAAATATGGGGGGGTTAGAACTTTCAATACGTGATATGTTGCGTATTTGTGAGCAACTCGCCGCTATTGATATAACGTTGGCGTCTTTGGTGGGTATCAATAATGTGCTTGGCATCTCACCTCTCCTCAATTTTGCACAGGCCCCACTTCGCGAAAAATGGTTGCCCCTTTTAGCCTCCGGTCGCGTGTTAGCGTCTTTTGCTCTTACTGAACCGGGTGCGGGTTCGGATCCTCGTTTGCTGTCAACAACGGCTGTTCCAACGACGGAAGGGGGGTGGCGCCTCAATGGAACAAAAATGTGGAGTGGATCTGCTTCTTGGGCGGGCATTATTAATGTTTTTGCTAAAGTCATTGACGAATCCGGAACGGTTCAAGGAATCACGGCTTTTGCCATTGAAGAAGATACGCCTGGCTTGCGTCAAGGTCCCGAAGCCTTAACCATGGGCGTAAGGGCGATGGTCCAGAACAGCATCTTTCTTGAAGATGTTCACGTGGGGCCAACCGCATTATTAGGCAAGGTTGGAGAAGGCATGGCCGTTGCACAGGAAGCCATGATGTTCGGTCGATTAGGTCTCGCCGCTATAAGCGCAGGCGGGATGAAACGTTGTGCTCAATTAATGGTACGCTATGCAAGTCGACGCACAGTGTCTACAGGTCGATTATTAGAAAATCCCGTTACCCTGACTCGATTAAATGCATTAACCACACGTGTTTCAGCCATAAAAAGTTTAATCAACCCTATGGCCACATGGCTTGATCAAGGAGAACAGATTCCTGTAGAAGCCTATATAGCCTGTAAAACTTCGGGACCAGAATTTTTGTGGCGTGCAGCAGATGATCTGGTCCAATTACTGGGAGGACGGGGTTATATCGAAACCAATATTGCGCCGCAAATTTTGAGAGATGCTCGATTGTTACGGATCTTTGAAGGGCCGACAGAAACACTCAACATGTTTCTAGGCTCTAAATTTCTTCGTGACAGCGAACCACTTAATCATTTTTTGAAAACCCGCCTAAAGGCTCCAGAAGTGGCTGATCGGTTGTTAACCATTGCTCAGCAAATTGAAAAAGAATATTCAGGGCCTAAAGCCCCTTTTACACACTCGGTAACAACCCGTCAGCTTATTCATGTTCGCATAGGTGAAGTGGCTACGACCGCGATTCTTTTGGCGGCCATCCAAAAAGCTAGTCAAGAACAGTCTTCGGATGATTTACAGCGTGCGAACAAACATTTTGAGTCATATTTCAATCAACAAATTTCTGAGGCGCTTTCCTTGAAACCAGAGATTCATCAGCAGGACTGTGAGCGTGAAATACAAAACTATACGGTTTCTATTGAGGACATAGAACAACCCTTACACGGAGAAGATAGCACGCTTGATCCATTCCTCAAACAAAAAGATCATCCTAAACCCATCCTTGATCCTTCTAAAAGTAAAGCAACATCATCGTCGCCGCGATCCGATTCCAAGGTGAACGTGGTATCCACTGAATATACGAAAACATCTATCCAAGAGTGGATAACACAATGGCTGATCAAGGAATTAAAACTAAACGGTCAGCGTATTAATCCAGAACAACCCTTTAGTTCGTATGGTATAGATTCTGTAACGGCGGTATCCCTTTCAGGAGATTTACAACAGTGGACAGGGCTATCATTAGATCCCAATCTTGTTTACGATTTTCCAACCATGAGCGCGTTAACGAAATATCTTTTACAGGAACTTCAGGTGACTTCCGTGGACCCTAACGAGACAAGCCCAGTCTACCAAGAAAGGTCTTCTTCCATCGATGAATTAGATGCAATGGTCTCTGAGCTTGAGCAGCTTTCAGATCTTGAAGCCGAGGATATCTTGAAAAAAAAACTTGCCGATCGAGGAGGTGATTAAGACGAAAAACATAACAGATCGAATTGCTAAGCTTTCTCTTGAAAAAAGAGCGTTGCTTGAATTAGATAGGAGGCACCAGCGCGCGACCAAAGAAGACATTGCGATTATCGGTATGGCGTGTCGTTTTCCCCAAGCAAGAAATATAGACGCCTATTGGGCGCTATTAAAAAGCGGAACCGACGCGATTATAGAGACACCTGCTGATCGATGGGATCTTTCAGTTTTTTATGACAAAAACGTTATGGCCCCTGGAAAGACGTACAGTCGGTGGGGGGGGTACCTTGATCATGTAGATCTTTTTGACCCCGGATTTTTTGAGATTTCCCCTCATGAAACAATCTTTATGGATCCTCAACAACGGTTGTGTTTAGAGACCGTATGGGAAGCCTTTGAGGATGCTGGACAACCACCGGATACCTTAGCAGAGACAAAGACCAGCGTTTTTATAGGAATTTCTAGTAACGATTATGGACAATTACAGTTTAAAGAGCCGTATCACATTGATGCTTATGCAAACACCGGTAACTCCTACTCAATCGTAGCCAACCGCATTTCTTACCTATTCAATCTGTGGGGTCCCAGTCTATCGGTTGATACCGCCTGTTCATCTTCGCTCGTAGCGGTACATCTTGCTTGCCAAAGTTTATGGAGTCATGAATCAACATGTGCCATTGTGGGTGGTGTCAACATCATCTTAACCCCTGCCCTTACCATTGGTTTTAGCAAGCTGAACATGCTGTCACCCGATGGCCGATGTAGAGCCTTTGACGCAGAAGCCAATGGGTATGTCCGTGGAGAAGGCGCTGGGTTTGTTATCCTGAAACCTCTTTCTGCGGCGCTTAATGATGGTAATCAGATCTATGCGGTGATCCGGGGAAGCGCGGCGAACCAAGATGGGCGAAGTAATGGTTTAACCGCCCCTAATCGTATTGCTCAAGAACGTGTTTGCAAAGATGCGTATGCAGATGCCCACCTTGCTCCTTATCAAGTACACTATGTCGAAACACATGGGACCGGAACGTTACTTGGAGACCAGATAGAAGCAAGTGCGTTGGGAAATGTGTTAGCATTGGATCGACCCTTAAATTCTTATTGTATGTTGGGTTCTGTTAAGAGCAATATTGGACATCTAGAATCGGCAGCAGGCATGGCGAGCCTTATTAAAACAGCTCTATCGATAAAGCATCGAGAACTACCTCCCAGCCTACACATCAAAAAACTGAACCCGTATATTCCTTTTCGTAAGTTACCGCTGAAAGTACAACGCACCTTAACTCCATGGCCGGGGAACCCATCGGACGCCTGCATAGCAGGTGTTAGTTCCTTTGGATTTGGAGGAACAAATGCCCATGTTGTTCTTGGAGAAGCGCCGTTAGAAAGTAGAAAAAGGACAGAAGAAAAAAGGCCGAACGACCCGGACAAAAAAGAGGAGGACAAAGATTCCACAGCTCTGCTTTCCACGTTAAAGACTCAAGGTTCTCAAAAGCAGTCTCTTCATCTATTGACGTTATCGGCTAAAAACGAAAAAGCGTTGAAGGATCTGGTGGGACGGTATCTCGACTATCTTTATACACATCCGTGTGTTTCGATCTCAAATATGTGTTATACCGCCAGTCTCGGGCGTTCTCATTTTGCCCACCGGATCGCTTTGATAGCAGAAGACTCAGGCGAGATCCAAGAAAAACTAACTCATTTCATTGAAGATAAAGGTAGCCCCGAGACCCTTACAGGTCACGTTCACAAAAAAGGTTCCCAAAAAATAGCGTTTCTTTTTACAGGGGAAGACGCCCACTATAGTGGGATGGGACGCGGCCTTTATGAAACACAGCCTCTGTTCCGCAAACAGATAGATCGATGCACAGAGATTCTTAATGCCTGTTTAGAAGTTCCGCTGGTTTCGGTTATGTTGGGCGAAGGAATGGACCCTTCTCTATTGGATCGACCCTTATATGCGGAGCCTGGCTTGTTTGCCTTTGAATATTCATTAGCTGCGTTATGGCGTTCTTGGGGCATTCTGCCAGAAGTGGTTATGGGACATGGATTGGGGGAATATGTGGCAGCCTGCATCGCAGGTGTGTTTAGTTTAGAAGATGGGCTTCAGCTTATTGCGGAGAGAGCTCGGCTCATGGAAACACTTTCACACAATGAGAAGATGGATTCCATGTTAGGTGAGTTTGAGCAGGCGGCAAAAAAGATTGAATTCAAATCGCCAACCCTTCCGCTCATTTCCAATCTGACGGGGAAATGTTCAAATGCTGCAGAGCCTTTAGATGCCTCTTATTGGAGAAAACATGTTCGGGCTCCTGTAAAATTTCCCCAAAGTATGATGACCCTTTTTGAGATGGGTTATACCACATTTATAGAAATAGGACCGCAATCTACTTTATTAAACAAAGGTAAACAATATGAGATTAGATCTGAATCTTCGGCCGTAGAAAAGCATTGGCTGCCCTCCTTAAAAAAAGACGCTAAGGGCTGGCACCCTCTTCTTCATTCATTGAGCCATCTTTATGTAAAGGGCGCCGACGTTCAGTGGCGTAACTTTTTTCATAAACATGAGTATCGGCAGATAATTTCGTTACCAACCTACCCTTTTCAGCGAAAAAGATATTGGATCGGGGAACAGATATCCAAATCGAACAAACGCCCTGCAAACGATGAGATAGATGATGTTCCCTGTGTTCAAGACCCAGGTACGCTTTATTACAAGATCAAATGGCAACAGAAAGAAAGGGAACAGACGTCTCCTCCATCGGAAAAAAAAGACACAGGCTTTTATTTGATTTTTGCGGACGGACAGGGTTTTGCTGAACAAGTAGCAGCGTCCCTAGAAGACCGATCTGAAAAGCTGTTTTTTATTTATTCCGGAAAAAAATTTGCATCTATACATTCCTCTTCCTATCAAGTCAATCCTGCTGATGTTAGCTGTTTTTCCGAAATGATAACCGCCATAACCCATGAGACTAAGAACTTGTCTTGTCGCGGAATCTTACACTGTTGGAATCTTGATGCAGAAAATTCAGATCGTGCAACCGCAACCTCCCTTAATAAAGACCACGTTTTGGGAAGTCAAAGCATTGTACATTTTCTCCAAACTATTCTCGCGGATGGGGGAGATATCGCAAGGGCGAAGCTGTGGGTGATAACACAAAAGGCTCAGTGCGTTCATGAAGTGGATGTTCTTTCTGTGGGTCAGTCAGTTGTTTGGGGGTTAAAAGTCATTGCGCTGGAACATGCGCCGTCCTGGGGAGGCCTAATTGATATTGACAAAGTCGATGGATTCAATGCTAACGCATCTATTCAAGAGATCCTTAACTCGAGCCACGAAAATCAAATTGCATTCCGTAATGGTAAACGGTTTGTACCACGCTTGAATACATATGATTTTGCCCCATCGACGACACCGCCCCTTTCCTTCAAAGCAGATGCTACCTACGTGATTACGGGCGGTGGTGGAGGCATCGGTCTTGTGGTTGCGCGCTGGATGATAGAACGAGGCGCTCAACACCTCTTATTGATAGGACGCACAAAATTACCGGCTCGTTCTACGTGGAGTCAGGAGATCGAAAAAGGAAACATGCATGCGAATAGACTAAAAGCCATAACAGAGCTTCAAGCGTTAGGGGCGACGATTGATTATGCATCGGTTGATGTTTCCAATAAACGTTCACTCACTTCGTTTTTTCAAACATTTCAGCGAAAAACGCGACCCCCGATCCGTGGTGTGTTTCACGCGGCGGGACGATTAAAGGATCATGCCATCGTAAACATGAATAAAGAAGATTGGAGCTGCGTTATCCGCCCAAAGATACTCGGAGCGTGGAATCTTCATCATATTTTCAATAAAAAACCTCTTGATTACTTTGTTCTCTTTTCTTCGGTTACCTCTGTTTTGGGATAGGGAAACTATGCAGCCGCAAACATGTTTCAAGATAGTTTATCGTATTATCGTCAGATAAGAAACTTGCCAGCAACCACTATAAACTTCGGTCCTTGGAACCAAATCGGTATGACCAAAGACATGGATGAAAAGAGTCCATTTAATCGGTATGGTATTATTATTCCGCTCCAAGCGAGCGAAGCCCTGAGCGGGATAGAAAAAGTCGTGCAGCGTGGTGTGACGGGAGTAACCGTTATGCGCTTCGATTCAAAAGGTATGAAAAATCGGGCGGTTTCATCGTCTCCGTTTCTTTCAAACCTATTTATTCAAGACCACAAAAAGGAAGCGGCTCTATTAGATTCAACGAGTCAAACAGACCGGGACAACATTTCTGCAAGACTTAGAGAATATGTGGGTGAACTACTTATGATGGATATTGCTGAAATTGATGTTGAGTCATCCTTCCCGAGTTTAGGGTTTGATTCGATTATGGCTGTTCAGTTAAAAAACGAAATCGAGTTTTGTTACCACATAGTCTTGTCGCCCGAGCAATTCGTTGATGCCAATGTTAATAAACTGGCCGAAGTCATTTGGCAGGAAAAGGGGGCGTCAGAAGTCAGTAATACAGATATGTCAGAGGATCCATTCAAAGTTCGATCTTGCCCCACATGAAAACATACTGCATGAGTTTATTTCTTAAGCAAACGAGTAAAGCCTATCGGAAAGAAGAGGCTCTTTTGTTCTGCGACCAAGCCGCATCGCATCGGGCCGAGAATCTGCAGATTCCTAAAAACATAACCTTGCACCCTATCCCAGCCTATTCTCCGTAGCTTAATCCTGTTGAGCATTTATGGGATGATATCAGGGAGAAGTATTTTCCTAATCGGCTTTTCTCTTCTATGGACCAACTTGAAGATCATCTCTGTGAGGCCCTTAAACAGATGAGCTCCAAACGCCATTATACAAAATCTCTCTGTGGCTTTTCTTGTCTTGTTAATTGTATTTTGAATGCATTAGAGCGTTTAACGATTGAAATGCCTCTCTAGAAGATCTATACTCCATGACATGAGTATAGCAACAGCAGAAATCCGGCGGCGTGCGATAGATGCCTACAAAATGGGCAAAGGTTCCCAGGCCGATATCGCATCTTCTTATCGTGTAGATCTTAGAACGTTTCAGCGTGGGCTCTCTCGTTTCAACGAAACCGGAGAGACTGCTCCTCGACCGCGTGGGCATCGTCAGGCCCTCTACAGCGGAAAGCAGCTCAAGGCGTTGGCTCAACTGATGGGCAAACATCCCGATGCAACGCTTGAAGAACTCAAGAACATGAGCGGCGTGAAGGGGTCGATCATGGCCGTACAGCGGGCGTTGAATCGGTTGGGCTGCCGGTATAAAAGAAACGCTTCACGCCAGCGAGCAAGACCGGGCGGATGTAAGTCTCTTGAGAAAACAGTGGATCCAAGAGGTGGCCAAACTTGATCCAAGTCGCCTTGTCTTTATTGATGAATCCGGGGCGAAAACGAATATGACTTGTCTGCGGGGCCGGGCGTTGGGCGGGAACAGGTTTTTTGCCAAAACGCCTCATGGACATTGGTGTACCACCACCTTGATTTCTTCGGTCCGCCTGGACGGAACAACAGCGGCCATGGAGGGGGAGGGGGCGACAGACACGGCTGTTTTTGGAGAATATATTCGCCGGGTTCTTCTCCCGACTCTTTCACCTGAAGACATCGTCATCATGGACAATCTTCACGTCCATCACAATCCCAAGGTCATTGAACTCATTGAGTCATGTGGGGCCCATGTAAGATTCCTTCCACCCTACAGCCCCGATTCCAACCCCATTGAAAAAACGTGGGGCAAGATAAAGAATCGGTTGGGCAGCCTTGCAGCCCGTAGTCATCAGGAACTATCTGAAGCGCTCACACAAGCGTTCGAAGAGGTTTCTCCCGACGAGGTAATCGGCTGGTTTTCTTCGTGCTACATCGCGACACCTCAATCGTGAAGCGCTCTAGGATTTAGAAGTATCTCTTCATCGGCCATACTCTCCGCACCCATGAACATTAAGATCGTAACCATAATGCCCATGGCTTTAATTACACATTTTTTCATTTTCCTATCCTTCTTTTCAAGATCCAACATCTAGCTCCCATGACACCCACAAGATCGCCGAATCACTAAGCGCGTCTTTGCTTTGTGGGGTTTTACAGTTTTAGGGTCTTCATTCAACGCTTCTTTAATCGCTATACGTGCCGCCCATCTGTCCTAACTCTTGTATAGGAACCTGGATGGAGGTTAACCCAACATGACGGGCTGTTTCATTATCATCGAACCCCATAAAGGCCACTTGATCGGGAACGCGATAACCTGCTTCACGTAAAACATGCATAGCACCTAACGCCATGGCATCGTTTAATGCAAAGATGGCTTCGGGTAACGTGTGCCCTGCATCTAACCATTTGCTCATAGCGACCTGACCACTTTCTTCGGTAAACCCTCCAGCCCAAAACATTTCTTGAGGCAGAGTAACTCCGGCTTTGGAAAGGGTTTTTTTACATCCCTTTAATCGCTGATCAGCATCATAAGTTCCCTTGGGTCCACATAAAATGGCAATATGGCGATACCCATGTTCCAGCAGATGTTCCATGCCTTGTTCAACGCCACCAAGATTATCAATACTCACGGAGAAAAGATTTTCACCTTTAACGGGCCGGTCAATAAGTACAAGAGGCATACCGACTTCGACCATGCTTTTAACAAACCGATCCGGCAGCAAAATGTTGAGTAAAATCAACGCATCAACTCGGCGTTCATGAACAAAGTGGGTAATCAACTTTTTTTCGTCGACTACATTGTGTGAGAAAGCTGTCATCAAATGAAATCCGTCTTTAGCCGCTACTTCATCAATACCCCGGAGTACTTGGGAAAAGAAACCGCTATGAATTTGGGGGAAGATCACGCCGAGCATATCACTGCGCTGTCGAGCCAACGCGCGGGCCGCATGACTGGGCCGATACTTTAACTCGCGGATCGCATCCATCACTCGTTCACGCGTAGGTCCAGTCACCAATGAACTGTCGTTAATGACCCGTGACACGGTTGCGGTTGAGACCCCGGTCTTCCTACATATATCTTTCAATGTAACACTCATATAAACTTCAAAACCTCTACCGATAAATCATGGTCAGATATGTAATCGTTTACAATAAATCAAAAAGAGATCCATCATGGCTAGACAAAAGTGCAAAAAAAATTTCATGCTATGGCATGTCAACCCCCTGTCTCCCCATGGTGCAGACTCAACTTACAAGTGCAAAACCGAAGCTGTCCATCATTTCTTTGGGCGTTCTATATTCTAAGCATTTTCTCGGTCTATTATTCAGTAACTCCACAGCCCAGCTCAACTGAGCGGAGCTGTGGGCAGCAAAGTCGGTTTTCTTCGGGAAAAACTGGCGAAGCAAACCATTCGTATTTTCGTTGGTCCCTCTTTGCCAAGGGTTTCTCCCTTCAGCAAAGAAAATGGGGGTTGCTATTTTTTTCTGTAGTTTAGCATGGCTGGCAAACTCCATGCCATTATCTACAGTCACCGTTTTACAGGGGAGCCCTGAATCAGCGAACTGAGGTACGGAACGGTTGACCGATTCGGCATTGCATCGAGGTAAAAGATCGGCGATGAGATATCGAGTCGCTCGATCTACTAGAGTGACTACACAGGCCTCTTTTCTCGTTTGGCCCTGAATAGTGTCACCTTCCCAATGGCCTGCCACCTTGCGACTTTCACCCTCTTCGGGGCGTTGGTCAATCATCGTTTGGTTGTGTATACGTGAATGGCTTTTCCGAGTCGCTCGTTTTTTCTTTCCGGGGCCACGCAGGTATTTTCGGTAGCCAGCCCCTCTTGGACTGTACAAGTAGCGGTAGATCGTCATTCGACTGATGGGAGGGTCACCTTCTAGCTTTCTTCGACCTTCAATCTGTTCTGGAGACCAATACTTCGCCAGGAGAGTCTCCACTTGTTCTTTGCTAGCTCCCATCACTTTTTGAGGCTTTTGAGCTAGCTGTAATCGGCTTTGAGCCAGGCCATTTGCGGGTCTTGGGTAATAGCGGCCACGGACTCGATTACGGCGAAATTCGCGCCAAATAGTCGAGGGGGATCGGCCCAGGTGACGGCCAGTTTGAGATCAAGCTATATTTTTCTTTTAGCATCTGGGCTATCACTTCTCGTTCATAACTGTTTAAATGTTCGTAGGTTCGTGGCATTCTATGTTCTCCTTTAGGGGGGGTCAGATACCCAAAGAATGAACTATGCTGCGGACCTTTGCACTTGCATTGTTACTCTACCAGCATATCGGCGACCCGTAAAGAGGCATAGATTTTCGATTGCAGATTTGAGAATTGTAATATTAAATGCCCAAAAGAAGATAATGTAAAACAGGAGTGTTCCATGCCGAAATCTTCTAGATTTAGAAACTCGACAGAAGACAAAAAAAAGAGAAAGACATGGAACAAATCAAGAGTAGTATTCATCCCCGAAAAGGCAAGCATTTGACACAGAAAGAACGGATCATGATTGAAACAATGCTCAAAAACCGAGGACGTCCTTTGGAGATAGCCAGCTATCTGGGAAGGCATCGTCGAACCATAGAGCGCGAAATTAAACGTGGGGAGGTAGAGCATTTCGATACAGAGCCGCGAAAGAAGAAAGCATACAGCAGTGATCGAGCCCAGGAACTTCATGATCTAAATGCGACGGCCAAGGGACCTGAGCTTAAGCTTGGAAAGCATCATGAAACGGCTGTGTTTATCAGCGAGCACATTCTTGTTCACAAACGCTCACCCGATGTGGTTGCTCCTTTGCTTAAACAAGAGCAGAGACCTGCAGCGGTGAGTACAAAAACGCTGTATACCTATATTGACCAAGGTCTCATCCCGGGGGTGAGCAACGAGTCCCTATGGGAAAAACGAAAACGGATAAAACGAAAAAGACGTGCTATTAAGCGGGTTAAAAAGCAACATGCCCGAAGGACCAGTATCGAAAAACGACCTAAGACCGTAGAAAAACGCGAGGAATTTGGGCACTGGGAATTGGATTTGATCGTCGGCGGAAAAGGAACTTCAAAACCGGTTTTAATGACGTTAGTAGAAAGAAAGACCCGAATGCTAAGGGTGAGAAAACTTTCGGATAAAACACAGGCATCGGTTCTGCAGGCCCTCAAAGCGATCGAAAGATCGATGGGAGTTGGCCCATTCAGATCGATGTTCAAGTCGATTACAGCCGATAACGGGAGCGAGTTTCTCGACGTGGAGCAGATGGAACGTTCCGGATTTAGCAAAAAGAGACGTGTTAAATTCTATTATGCTCACCCGTATTCTTCCTGGGAACGAGGCTCCAACGAAAATGCCAACCGTATGGTTCGTCGTTTCGTCGCCAAAGGAGACAACATCGGAAAATATACCATCGACCGTATTGGTGAGATTGAAAAATGGATTAACAACTATCCTCGCAAGATCCTAGAATACAAACCCGCACAGGAGTGTTTCGATTTGGAGATCGCCGCATGAACAGAAGCTCTCAGGTCCATTTTTTGCGGCATTTAATTTTACAATCCACCAGAGATTGCGGATTGATTAAAGAATATTGGCTGACCGTAATCATCGTAGTCATAACGCTCTACTACAGATCCGTTGGTATCGGTTATGGCCATAACATTGTATAAATCATCGGTATGATAATAATAATTCGTACCGCTACGCTGCATATTTAGAGCTTCGTCAATGTAAAGACCATAGACGTAAGAAGCCAGTGTTGCACCAACAGCATCTTGCTCTTCGATCACTTGGTCATCATTATAAAAGTAACGAATTTCGTTAGCGACACCATCTACATCGATCCCTTTGGCGATTCGGCGCCCGAAAGGATCATAGGCATAGGTATGACGCTGGGTTGATCCAGCATCAATGTACTCAACCATCTGGTTACGGTAATCGTAAGTTAAGGTGCTTTGATCAAGCGCGGTTAGGCTCCCATTGGCATCGTATTGGCGTTGGTCGAATGGAGTACTGGAGTATTGGTTGATTAGAGCGTTTGTGACATCCATGGTATAGGAACCAGGGTTTGAACTACCTGATACACTTGTTCGGTTGCCGACTCCATCAAAACTGTAATTGATCGGAGCTAGAGGATTTGTGGCAGATTGCGTTAAGCGATAAATAGAGTCGTATTGATAATCATCGGTTCGTTGAGACCCTCCAATACGAATATCAGCACGTTGGGTTTTGTTCCCCATTGGATCCCAGAGATAGGTACGATCATCTAGTACTAGACCATCTGAAATTACGGGTATGGGCTGTACGTATGATTCGTTTTACGCCAAAGTCATTGGTTGTATTGGGGGTCCCGGTAACGCCATCATAGGTATAATCAGTCCTTGTTCCATTCCCATATCCACGGCGCTCTACACGACGAGGTCCTATATAATCATATGTAGCGACCAACCCCATTTGATCTGTTATGATTTCTTTACCCTCCAGCTGATCATACGTACAAGTAACAACTGAGAGCATATTACCTACTCCATCATAGGTAGAGCTGTTTGTTTCTCCGTTAAGAATCTCTCGAATGACATGAGACAGGGAGTCATAATTACGTTCGATCACAGAGTCATTGTCCTGCGCATGAATGGTCCTGGATAATCCGTCGTATTGATAAATTTCAAAGGTGGTGTTGGAAGAAACACCTGGACCCGGCAACACATTCCTGGCGATCAGGTGATCGAGCTCATCATAGGTGTCTGACACAATGCTATTATCGTCATGGAAACAAGGCGTGAAGAATCGTCCCAAACTTGGTCGACGGTAATGGTATCAACAAAATTCCCACTGCCTGTACCATCATCAGTAAGTTCTTTAATCGTTTTTACAGGCCGATTTAGACCATCGTAGTCATGTTGGGTCTTATTCCCGAGTGCATTGGTCATGCGTGTACGATTGTGACGAGAATCGTAGGCGTACTCGATCGTATTAGTCCTGTTGTTGATGCTTTCTATCCGGCGATCTAGATTGTCATACTTGTAGGTCGTTGTAAAAAGTTGGTCAGGGTTACCTAGATCAGATCTTTCTAGTTCATCAATCCGAGTAACATTGTTGTTCGCATCGTGGATATAGGTAACGGTACTACTTTTGGCATCGGTGACAACCTGTTTGCAATTTACCGTATCATAAACAACAACGGTTTGATTACTATTATCATTCATACTCCGAATGACTTGTGAAAAATCACTGTATTCGGTTTCGCTAACTGACTTTCCATCATCAATGGCCAGTTGTGTTATGGGATCAAAAAACTCGGTTTCTGTACGAATACGACGATCCAGATTATCGTACACATAATCGGTCTCTGAAAGACGGACATTGCCACTGCCACCGATTATATCGTTTAGTTCGCTGTCGGTTTGTTCGGACATAACGTTATGATTTTGGTTATAATGGTAGGTGGTTGTATTGCCCATGGCATTGGCGATAGAAACCAGGCGATTGTAACCATCGTAAGTAGATACTGTGACATGCGGAGAAACTTCCAACCCTTCTAATGTCCTGATTAGGTTCCCGTTTTTATCGTAATCGTACTGAGCCGTAGATTGGTTTGGATCACCTTGCGCTCGAACAACTTGAAAGACCTTATCCCGTTCGTCATAGACTGTTGTGACATGATTGTTCGGTTGACTCCCGTTTACGGCTTCGCCATAGCGGGTTCGAGTTAGGTTCCGATTTCCATCGTATTCATACTCAGTACTAAGCGTTAAACCCGCTCTAATTTCCTCGGTTTTGTTCGTAAGAAAATTGAGAAGCTCGTATTCATAAAGGGTTGTGAAATGGGTATTGGCCTGGAGGACGCCCTGATTATCAATGTTCTGAATATCTTCACGAATTAAATTGTTATTCGCATCATAGAAGAAATCTTTTTGGTAACGAACATTGCTTCCATCAGTGACTTCACGAGAAAACGAACGAACCACCCGATTCAGCTCATTAACAATAAACTGTTCATTATATCCACGGGGATCCGTTTTCTTGATAATGTTTCCCACCACATCATGCTCATAGATGGTTGTGAGTGAGACGTTATTCGCATCTACAATTTTCTCATATAGATATCCGCCTTGATGGCCGCTGGTATAGTAGGTAAATTCATCGCGACGTCGATGGTTACTCCCATTGTCAGGGTGGATGTGGGCGGTTAGTTGACCATATTGATTGTATTCAAAGTCCTCTAAAATGGACGCAATGCGATAAATTGTTTGAGTCCGATTTCCCAATGCATCATATGAATACACCGTTTCATTACCATGACCATCCGTATGTTTGGTTACAAAATTAAATCCGCAGTCACACCCAAATGTGGTGTCATATTCATACTGTTCTTCAATCACAGCCTGATCACCTGCAGGAGTATGACTTCCAGGGGTTTGACGAGTAATTCGGAGATTTCTTCTTGTCTGCGGAGAGGAGGTCGGATTCAAATCGCCTTCATAGAACTTCTCCGTATAGTTCCCGTTAGGGTGGGTGATTTTAGTCGTTAAAAAATCACTATTGTAGGCCCATTTTGTTTCGAAATAACCGGGATCGTTTGGTCTTAGTCTTCCGGTTGGGCGATTAACTGTATCGGTTGTCGGTTGAGTTGGGTTTGCTCTGCCTGTATATTCTCGAACGGCTACTTTTCGATTTCCTTTATCGTAAAAATATTCGGTAACGTTCCCCACCCGATCATTCACGATCGTTTTAATAGTCGCGTTACCATTCCCAGGCCCAGGCTGAACCGGCACATACTCTAGATCAACAATGTCTCCACCCCAAACTTGATGAACGACACGGTCAAACATGAAGTCATCTGGATCGGTAGCGGAAGAGTAAATATTCTGAATAGACGGTCCCTCCCTAAAAGTGGGATCAGAAGGGTCGTTACGTCGACCGTCGGTAATGGTTAGAAGGTTATGATTCAGCCGGTCATCCGAAAATCCGGTCCATGGGGTGTCCCAGTTACGCTCGGAGTCGTTACGGACTTGAGGTCGCCAAAATTCCCGCCTGGCTCAACCCCATTATAATATGCGTAAGTTACGCTCCGACCGGAAAAATCGGTTACTGACTCGATAAAACCGTTTCCATTGTAGGCAACAGAAATAGAACGATTTAATCAATGATATTAGTGAGTCGGCCTGCATTATCGTATTCAAACTGGATTTGGTTTCCATTTCGGTCGGTTATACTTAGCATTTCTCCTGTTGGAGAAAAAAGACGAACACACATGAGAAATAAATTTTTTATGGCCATTCTTCCATGAACTTTTTCAGCCACAGGCTGATCCACGTGGCTAGAAATTTCCACACACCTAAAACTAACCCGTTTATACCTTTTTTCTTTTTTTGTCAATCACTTTTGGGCAGAAAAATCGAACAAAATTATTAGGTCAGTATGTTCTCCTTCAGAGAACGTCATTTGTTGTTATCAATGACAGCGTGAAACGCGGTGTCTACCCCCGCCTAAATCGTCTAATTTTAACTTTTGCCTCCATAAACAACGTTTTTAGAGGGGTTAGAAAACTCATACTCTTCTTCATAAACGACTTCTTCAATACCCGCATTAATAATCATTTTCGCGCACATTAAACAAGGAGCCGTTGTGCAATAAAGCATGCCTCCTCTTACCGATATCCCGTGATAAGCCGCTTGAACTATGGCATTTTCTTCTGCATGCGCACAGATACAGTCCCCTAAATTTTCGCCCGATTTCGGAGATTCGGCACACCGTGAACATCCCCCATCCATGCAATTACGCACCCCTTTTGGCGTCCCATTGTATCCGGTTGATATGATTCTTTTTTGGATAATAATAAGCGCGGCCACACGGCGACGAGAACAATTGCTACGCCTTGAAACAACTTCGGCAATATCCATAAAGTAAGTATCCCAATCAGGTCTTTGATCTATACTTTTAACAACACACGGTTAAGGTTGAATGACGCATGATTTTGGACAGGCTCTTTTACAACCGCATTCTGGATCTATCACAGAGGGTGTTTATTTCGAGGTAACTGGTAACGAAACAAAGAACCAATTGAACAAAAAAAGAGATTTGGTAAATGTATAGGATGTCCCCGAGCGATTTAAAAGATAAAGAATGGTCGATGATTGAAGTTCTCACAGAGCGATCCGCTCCTCAAGGAGCGCACCGCAAGTATGATATGAGACAAATCGTAAATGCCATCTTCTACCGAGTAAAAACCGGTTGCCAATGGCGTATGCTGCCTCAAGAGTTTCCGCCTTGGCAAACCGTCTATGATCATCTGCGTCGATTAAAAGAACGTGGGCTATGGGAAAAGAGAGTTGCGAACTGATCGATAAAATACTAGCAGACCATGAGCGGGTAGAAACGATTGTTGCCGATGAGGGGTACCGCGGAACCTTTGTTGATCATGTAGAAAAAAAATGGAACCGAAAGGTTGAGATCAGCAAAGGAGTTAAAAAAGGCTTTGCGGTGATTCCGAAACGTTGGGTGGTCGAGTTGCTTGGCTCAATGGGTATCGGATATTGAGTAAGGAATACGAAAAAACACTCTCGGTTGCCAGGGCTATGCTGCAGATGGCTTGTATCAGAAAAAACCTTAAAGGCACTCTTTTTTAACCAAACAGGTTCTTAGAAAACGATTATTTTGAAAAAGATAAGATACCGACTATATTGCGACTTCCTATTTAATCCCATTAGCCCTATCATTCGCTCTTTCCTTTTTATTAAGATGAAAAATACATAGAGAACCAATTGCATAGGTATGTGTAAAGGATCTTCTTTCTGTTTTTTAGGGGACTTATGTTCTCACAAAACCACTGTTATAAAAAGTAAAATACGATTGCGTCCTGAAGGGACGCGGTTGAATAGCGACAAGAAAAAGAGATGGATTGGCCTATAAAATTTATCAGCGGGAAACGTAATTTCCACGCTATGCGCGGATTCACTCTTCCACGCATAGCGCGGACGCTACATCTTCAGTCAAGCAAACATATTGTCAGCAGAAAAACCTATTTCTGGCTCATAGGATGTATCACTCTAACCGGTATCCTTGTTCATGGGGAAAGTAATAAAGCTCTTAAAACATTTCAGACACCTACGACCCTTGAGGAATCACTGCAGCGCGAAAGCAACGCAGCTATTGATCGGAGCATTAAATAGCTAGAACAGCACCAACATGAAAAGGGATATTGGTCGAATCCTCAATTCCCAGCGCTTACAGCCTTCCCCCTTTGGGCTTTAAAACGTTCCGGATGGAACGATAAAGAAAAGATCGAAAAAGCCACCCGGTATATTCTTAGTTGTGTCCATGATAATGGAGCTATTTATCGGAACCCATCCAAAGCAAGAAAAGGGGGAGGTCTTCTTAATTACAATACAGCGGTATGCCTAGTTGCACTTCATATCGTTGGCCATCCGGAATGTGTCCCGATTATCCAGAAAGCGCGCACCTTTTTAGCAGCAAGCCAGCATCGAGGAAACGATGTTTATAAGGGGGGTATGGGATATGATGCGTCAACAAAAGGAGCCTACACAGATTTGTCCGATTCGTATATTGCGTTTGAAGCCATGCGCATGACTGAAAATGTAGAAGATCTGCGAAAACAAGGAGATAGACACGCGAATCTTGATTGGGAAGCCGCGGTCGAATTTATTGAACGATGTCATAATCATCCTGATTTTAATGATCAACCTTGGGTGACCGATGATAACGATCATAAAGGAGGATTTGCGTATCACCCCGGAAATACACGAGCCGGCACATTTCAAGACAAAGAAGGCGTTGTTCGTTTTCGGTCTTTTGGAAGTATGAGTTACGCAGGATTGCTTAGCTATATTTATGCAAAGATAGACCGCCACGATCCACGTGTTCAATCGACGTTTAAATGGGCGACGGAACATTGGACTTTAGACGAAAATCCGGGTACGGGCCAAGAAGGCCTTTTTTATTATTATAATGTCTTGGCCAAAGGTCTAGCGGCATTTGGTAAAGATCAAATTTGGTCTAAAGGCGAAAAGCCGTTCAACTGGCGTGTAGAAATCTTAAAAAAGCTTTTGAGTATGCAAAAGATAGATCCCAAGACAGGGACCGGATATTGGATCAATGAAACCGGGCGCTATTGGGAATCGAACCCTGTGCTTGTCACCTCCTATGCGCTACTAGCTATGCAATATGCAATGGGGATAGGACAATAGACCATGGGACGATAGGACGATTGGACCCATGACAGAGAAAAGAGTGTGTGGACTTCTTGACTTTTGACTTTTGACTTGCGACCTTCGACTCTTCGTCTTTGGGGGCGACTGGTTTCGACGTTTAAGTTGAAGCTGTAGTGGCGCGTCGAGGATCTCGGTTGGCCTCGTAAAAAAACCGGGAAACAACATAAAAGCCAACGATAACTTGGCCCTCGCGGCGTAACACCCGCGACGTTTCATCGCTGACACCTGCTAGGTGAATGAAACGACGACAGCAAGGTAGTTTCAGGGTTGGGTGACCGGGCCCCGAAGCGAAACTTTTCGTGGACACTGGTCGGATCAATAGCCTGTCTATCGGCGCTTGATCGGATAAGATTAAAAGATAGAACACACGCGTAGAAGCTGGAGTGACGCTTATACGGACGGGGGTTCGATTCCCCCCGCCTCCACCATTTCTGGCCTTTAGGATTTTCGGAAAGGATTTTCCAGGGGTCAGGATACTCCACATGAAGTTCGGGGAATGGTTTTCGACGAATTTTTGCCAACGACTCGGATGGACAATGATTGCCGGACGCCTTCGGCCACCATTCAGGAGTGAAGGCAAAACACGACGGATTTTCAGAGGAATCTATCAAAAAATTTTCGCCCCGCGTTTTGCGTTGCTCCTTCCCGCATTTGCAGGAACTATCGGTTTTGACCTCCCGATCTTTGGAGGGGCGCGGTCGTTGTCGTTCTTGGGTCGATGAAATCGGGCCACCTAATTTTAAGTTCGATCCGATTCTTTTGTGAAAGCCTCTCAGACCTGAGAGGGTTTCACAAAAGGCCGCTTTTCTTGCCTGATTCGCTTCATGTATAAAATCCCTGGTAAGTTCAATCCAAACTGATCCTTTGCTCTCAACGGTAGAGATTTTGTCTCGAAGCTCTGTTTTTTCATGAAGCAAAGGGAATTCTTCCTTGCTGATGATACCTTCTACGCACAAATCGAGGAGACGCTGCAAGCGTCCCTCGACTTCTTGAAGCTTCTCTTTTTGATGTTTAATGATGGATGAGGAGTCCTCCGTGTCAGCTTTTCGCCATTCATTCACCTTTGAGAGCATTTTTTCTGCGTCATCATCAGGAATAGAAACCCGTTCAATGTAACAGTTTAGCTGAATTCAGGCTCTCTTTTCATTCTTTTTGATTATTTTTTCTTCCCTCCCCTTGACAGCGGACTTCTTTTTTGGTTTATTATGCGTATTAATATGCATAATAAAAAGAGAATCAACATGGGAACTAGTCCCTGGCATCTACAGCAAAAAAAGGAACGACTCAAACGGGAGATCAGTGAGAACCTTGATTTCTTGGTCGGATCGGTTACGACTCAAGGACCGACCGGAGGGGTTATCCTCACCACCAAAGAAAACACTAAAACAAAATCCAGATATATTCGGGTGGGGATGCTTCCAGAGGTCCAAACGATGACTCTGCCCCATCGCAAACTCAAAGCCCTCCTTAAAGAATTAGGGGCCCTAAACTGGGAGTTACTCAAGATGGAAAGCTCCTCTTAATGCCCCGATTTAAAGAGCCGCCTGTGGGATTTGACTGCCCCTACAAACATCACTGTCCTTATCTGGAGGGGCTATCTACCCACTGGGTCCTTCAGCGAATACCAACGTTCACATACCCGCGAACATGAGCACTGGCGCACCCGTAATGACATGGCTGAAGAAATCAATCAACTCCTGAAAACCGTCGATGAACAAGCCGTACAGATCGATCAGCTCAGGGCGGAAGATAAAAGGCTTCACCAACAAACTTTCAAACCCCGAAAGCCCCGAGGGACGACCGGGTCAACCGCCAAGGGAGCCGGCCAGAAAAGACCCCCCTCCAAAAAGAAAAAACGGGGCGCTCCCAAGGGCCATCGGGCGTGGACCCGACCGGATCGATGCCCCCTGCACATGTCCTCATTGCCAGAAGCAAACTGATTTATCCAAAACCGATACAACTTCCTTTATTCAGGAGGATATTGTCCTGAGGCCTCAAACGGTTGTGGCCCACTATATTCACAGCACCGCCTGGTGCCCGAAGTGCCGCAGGCAGGTGATTAGAAAACTTCAATCCCAGCTGCCCTTTGCCCCGATTGGCCCCAACTCCAAGGCCGCAGCCTTGTACCTGCGTCATGAATTGAAACTGCCCTACCGAAAAATACAGCAGGCTATGAGCGCCCTATTTGGGCTGGATTTTGTTCCCGCCAGTTCCTTGGGGTTTGAAAAACGAGCCCGCAAAAACGCTGACCCCCTCTACGAAGATCTAATCGGACTTTACCCCTTAAAAGACGAGAAGAACCTCAATAGCAACCAATAAAATTAGGTCTTTCACCGCTATTTCAAGATTTCAAGTGCATGGCTATATGTCTGCGCTTAGTAAATCCATGATTTTTTGCTGTTGAGCGTCACATTTTCCGTCTTGTTGATAGGTCGCATTTTCGATTTCTACTTCGTGGCGCCCTTGATTTTTAAGACATTCTATTACCCCCGAAAAACTCCATCGACGGTTTTCTCCTTTCCCATCCGATGCAAATAAAGGCGCCAAACGTTTTTGCATGTGCCATTGAACATAATAGGCCAGCATACATAAAAAAACATGGCCTTGGATTCTTCGGTCTATTTTGTGGTACACCGGACGTGTTTCTAGTTGTATGGTCTTGAGGTTTCGAAACGCCCGTTCTACAGTCCCTAAGGATTTATAGGCTTCAACCCTTGAGAGTCCATCGACGGTGTCGCCTTGAACATCTGAGCGAATAATATAACAGCCATCGAGGCGTTCTTCTTGAACAACCTTGTCTTGGTCTACCTGCCATATCAGCTTGTGCCACCGGCTTGACAAGATTTTTTCGTCGGCCTGAATAGACCACTTTATAAATTTCCCCATCTTGTATTTGGCTAGTATTTTACCCACCCGGGCCCCCAGTTTTTCAACGGTCATGGCTCTTTTGTAATCGGCAATCTCTTTGAGCCCCTCTCGTGTTTTTTCAAGCAATCGGTTTCGGGTAGCTCCTTCTTGTTTTTGAGTGGTCGGATTTTTGCAGAGGCTGTACCGGAGTTGTTCATCGTCGGGATCTATAATGTCTATGGATTTTTTCTCATCGAAAAAATCCATCTGTATGACCGATTGGTCTAGAAGCTCTTTGAGTTGGGCATGAGTCAGCGCGCTGATTGTACATATATCTTGGACGGTTCCAATTTTTCGAACTGGCCTTGAGTCACCATGCCACGATCTCCAACAAATATAAAATGTTCGAGGCCGTAGGCCTGACGGATTTGATCTATTTTGTCGGTGACCGTGGTTGCGTCTTTTGTGTTTCCTTCGAAGACTTCGCAGCCAACAGGACATCCTTGGTGATTGGTAATCAGCCCAGTCACAACTTGTTTATGGCCCTTTCTCTCGTCGCGATTATATCCAAATTTAATCAAGTCGCTCTCGGAGTATTCTCCTTCGAAATAGGTGTTGGTAATGTCGTAGAGAACGAGTGATCCTGACTGTAGATGCTTGGCAACGAGTTTTTTCTGTATGGCCTTTTGGCGTTTGAGTAAACGATCCAGAGATTCATAACAGTGCTTTTCGACGTCTGGCTTTTCATCGATACCACACAGTTCCCATAGACAGGTATGCTCAGAGATGTTCCAAAGGCTTAGTTTGTTCCCCTGATAAATGATGCGTCCAACAACCATCGCCATAACCAATTTGACCCATGTCTCGTTTCGCGAATAAAGGAGGCGATCTAGGCCAAGGTCTTGGGCGAGTTTAAGGATCGTCTGACTCGCGCCGAGCTCTTTAGAGGTGCGGATACAAAGAGCTTTGGAGTCATTGGCAGGGATGACTTTTTCCCGGAAAGAAAGTTGAAGCATTCTGAGCTGTTTAAGCGAGCATCCGGTGATGCGTCCATGTTGGGTGTGTTTGAACTTTTTTGTTTTTTTATCCCAAAAGGTGGTTCTCAAAATGCCGACCGGATTTTTCCTGGAGGTCTGGATTTCGAGATGTAAATTTCCGTTTGCAGTAAGCATGGCCAATATAAACCACATATAAAAAATATTTCAAAAAAAATATTAAAATTTGAATGGCTATATTTTGAAATCTGAAAACAGCGGTAAAAGGCCTTATTTTATTGGTTACTATTGAGGTTCTTCTCGTTTTTTAAGGGGTAAAGTCCGTCTTCATCAAGTTTCGTGCCTGCGACGCCGTAGCCTTGCGAAGGGTGGTGATTCGTGTGTGAAGATCTTTTTCAAAAAAAATCCCTCAACACGGAAGAAAGGGGTCCAGTCTGTCGATAATAATGAATAGGAGAAAACAGAGCATACAAATTTTTGCGCAAAACATTACACGAAGAATGCCATGATATATAAACTACAACGTTTCATTCCGATTCTTTTCTTTTGCCTAACGCCCGTTATCTGGGGAGCGACGAACTATGTTTCCTTCTCCGGAAGTCACACGCCTCCTTTTACTAGTTGGGCCGATGCGGCGACCGACATTCAGTCTGCCATTGATGTGGCTTCCAATGGGGATACGGTGTTGGTCACCAACGGAACCTACTCAACAAAGGGGGTGGCCGTTTATGGAACCATGACAAACCGGATTACCATTACCAAGCCGATCACCGTTCGGAGTGTAAATGGACCTGACTTTACCGTGATCGAGGGCCAGGGCCCTCTGGGTTCGAATGCCGTACGCTGTGCCTATGTGACGAACGGAGCAGCATTGATCGGATTCACTCTGACAAATGGTTATACCCAAAATTCTCTGAATGATCAAGAAGGTGGGGGGGGCGCTTGGTGTGAAACAAATGCCCTGCTTTCCAACTGCTTTATTATTGGCAATCGATGTCGCTCTTTTGGGGGTGGTGTTTATCAAGGAATATTGAAAGAAGCCTTGTTGATAATCAGGGGCAATGGGGTGGCGCGACGTATTACGCTGTTGTTGAGAATTGTGTAGTATACAGCAACGTCGCAGCCTCTTATGGTGGAGGGTTATATTATGGGTCTATTCAGAACTCTATCATTCGTGATAATAGCGCCAGTACGGGGGGGTGGAATCTATGGGGGTTCAGCTGAGAGTTGTACTATTACTAAAAATAGTGCGACTAACGGCAGCGGCACGTGGCAATGTAGCGTTACCAACTCTATCGTCTATTATAATGCTCCCAATCAATGGGGTGGGAATCCAAGCTTTTACCAAAATTCTTGTACCGCGCCCCATCCGCCTGGCGCCAACAACATAACAAACCCTCTACAATTCATGGATGGGGCTGCTGGAGACTATCGACTGTCATCTATTTCGCCCTGTATTGATACGGGCAGCAATCAAACGTGGATGATCCATGCGTTTGATGTTGAAGGTGCCCCTCGAATCATAGACCGTGTTGATATGGGAGCCCACGAATATACCCCCTCGAAGTCAATGACACACCGGCTCAAGCCAATCCCTATCAACAACATCAGACACACACGTTTTATATCCCCAGTGATGTAGATTGGATCCAATTTTTTGGCATATTGAATCATGTTTATAGTGTGCAACTTACCCTTCAAAGCACCAACATTGATACGGTATTAGAAATTTATACCGATAATCGGGATGGTGGAGCTCCCACCCTTCTCAGTCAAACAACGGGAGAGGTAACCCAGGTACATGTTTTGACGAACGGCATTTATTATGCACGCATCACGCAGAGCATAACGAACGCGCCTTTAAACCAGGTTTATTCCGTGAGTATATCGGAGACAAACAGTCCAAGTGATCTAGACTTTATACGCGCTATTAATTGGATCACTTTCACGAATATGCCCATGGGGACCACGTTGGTGATGGATACCAACATATTCTATCCCTTTAACGAATCCATTGATTGGGCAATCACTTTATCACCGGGTTGGCATCAATTTGAAAATACAGGTTCCCACAGGGTATGAGCCGTATGAAGATTCTGATATGCCGAGTCAGGTCCAAAACATCAATAATCGATGGCTCGGGAACCCAAGGCGGATACACATCGCCTCGAATCAAAACACCTTTATTGATTTTTATTTTGAACCGTACTTTACGGTTACTGGAAAAAATAGTAGATGCTTGGGTGGATACCCCTTGTGCAGGCATTGGATTATCCTGGCAGGCCACAAGTGGTCATGAACAGTTTACGAATCAACCCATGGGTCGTTATCCGCATCATACCACCAATTGGGCGAACCCTTAGTTCACGGACGTACAAGGTAGATTTCCTTCCAATACCTCTTTATTGACGTTGAATTATGATTTACCGCTCAACGTAACCGGTTATGAACCTGTTGTATATACCAATATCCCTACGAACCCAGTTCCAGGCAGACCTGTCGATGTGGGAACCTTAGAGCGCTTCACGATTGAGGTGTCGCGATGTAGCACGAAGAAAACCAGCCGATTACCTCGTCGGGAGAAACCTCTTCGAACGCTTGTGTGATCGCTTCAGATAGTTCCTGCTGACTGCGGGCTGCAAGGCTGCCCAACCGATTCTTTATCTTGCCCCATATTTTTTCAATGGGGTTGGAATCGGGGCTGTAGGGTGGAAGGAATCTTACATGGACCCCACATGACTCAATGAGTTCAATGACCTTGGGATTGTGATGGACGCGAAGATTGTCCATGATGACGATGTCTTCAGGTGAAAGAGTCGGGAGAAGAACCCGGCGAATATATTCTCCAAAAACAGCCGTCTCTGTCGCCCCCTCCCCCTCCATGGCCGCTGTTGTTCCGTCCAGGCGGACCGAAGAAATCAAGGTGGTGGTACACCAATGTCCATGAGACGTTTTGGCAAAAAACCTGTTCCCGCCCAACGCCCGGCCCCGCAGACAAGTCATATTCGTTTTCGCCCCGGATTCATCAATAAAGACAAGGCGACTTGGATCAAGTTTGGCCACTTCTTGGATCCACTGCTTTCTCAAGAGATTTACATCCGCCCGGTCTTGCTCGCTGGCGTGAAGCGTTTCTTTTATACCGGCAGCCCAACCGATTCAACGCCCGCTGTACGGCCATGATCGACCCCTTCACGCCGCTCATGTTCTTGAGTTCTTCAAGCGTTGCATCGGGATGTTTGCCCCCCAGTTGAGCCAACGCCTTGAGCTGCTTTCCGCTGTAGAGGGCCTGGCGATGCCCACGCGGTCGGGGAGCGGTCTGTCCGGTTTCGTTGAAACGAGAGAGCCCACGCTGAAACGTTCTAAGATCTACACGATAAGAAGATGCGATATCGGCCTGGGAACCTTTGCCCATTTTGTAGGCATCTATCGCACGCCGCCGGATTTCTGCTGTTGCTATACTCATGTCATGGAGTATAGATCTTCTAAAGAGGCATTTCAATCGTTAAATGCTCTAAGCTAGCAGCTAATGAGGACAAGACGGTGATCGCCATTGTGATGATGGAACATGCAGGAACAAGATTCCAAGAATACACAGATCCAAAAGAAGTGATATGACCCTTATGATCAAAGAGCCCGGATAAGAGGAATGCTCCCAGCAGCATGAAGACCAAGAGCATAAACGCATTAGACGGAAAAGAACGGCGGGTTGCACAGTTCATTATAGCGGCTAAAAAATAGGCTGCTATGGGGGCTAAAAGCAATGGAATGCCTGCCCACCAATCGATTGTAAGATTCTCATCGGTCATTTGGACCGTCATAATGGTTGTTAGCGAACTGCTAAATCCAAACAGCAAAATAACGATTAAAACACCTAAAAATTTAGCTAGAGCGTTTAACGATTGAAAATGCCTCTTTAGAAGATCTATACTCCATGACATGAGTATAGCAACAGCAGAAATCCGGCGGCGTGCGATAGATGCCTACAAAATGGGCAAAGGTTCCCAGGCCGATATCGCATCTTCTTATCGTGTAGATCTTAGAACGTTTCAGCGTGGGCTCTCTCGTTTCAACGAAACCGGACAGACCGCTCCCCGACCGCGTGGGCATCGTCAGGCCCTCTACAGCGGAAAGCAGCTCAAGGCGTTGGCTCAACTGGGGGGCAAACATCCCGGCAACGCTTGAAGAACTCAAGAACATGAGCGGCGTGAAGGGGTCGATCATGGCCGTACAGCGGGCGTTGAATCGGTTTCCCGGTATAAAAGAAACGCTTCACGCCAGCGAGCAAGACCGGGCGGATGTAAATCTCTTGAGAAAGCAGTGGATCCAAGAAGTGGCCAAACTTGATCCAAGTCGCCTTGTCTTTATTGATGAATCCGGGGCGAAAACGAATATGACTTGTCTGCGGGGCCGGGCGTTGGGCGGGAACAGGCTTTTTACCAAAACGCCTCATGGACATTGGTGTACCACCGCCTTGATTTCTTCGGTCCGCCTGGACGGAACAACAGCGGCCATGGAGGGGGAGGGGGCGACAGAGACGGCTGTTTTTGGAGAATATATTCGCCGGGTTTTTCTCCCGACTCTTTCACCTGAAGACATCGTCATCATGGACAATCTTCGCGTCCATTACAATCCCAGGGTCATTGAACTCATTGAGTCATGTGGGGCCCATGTAAGATTCCTTCCACCCTACAGCCCCGATTCCAACCCCATTGAAAAAATGTGGGGCAAGATAAAGAATCGGTTGGGCAGCCTTGCAGCCCGCAGTCAGCAGGAACTATCTGAAGCGCTCACACAAGCGTTCGAAGAGGTTTCTCCCGACGAGGTAATCGGCTGGTTTTCTTCGTGCTACATCGCGACACCTCAATCGTGAAGCGCTCTAGCCACGCGGTTTAATCTCCTCCCCACCCTATTTATATGCGGCTTCCTCTTTTTTATAGGGCTTGCTTCTGATTATTTGTTCGGGCGGCATCTCACGGATTCGAAGATAGCCTCTGTGATATACGGTCTTGTACCTAACTGGCAGCATTTTTGGGTTATTGATGCTTTAAATGGAGAAGGCTCTATTCCTTGGACTTATGTGGCCTATGTCGGACTCTATTCCCTGCTTTATCTTACAGGGATCCTGTGTGTAGGCCTCTTCTTGTTTAGACAGGGAGAAATAACACGATGATTAAAATAGAACATGTTACAAAGACGTTCCGGGATTTTTGGTGCCGTCCAAAGGTTACAGCGGTGAAAAATTTAACCTTTAACGTCCCTGCAGGAGAAGTTTTTGGACTGTTAGGGCCAAACGGTTCGGGGAAAAGTACCATCATTAAGATGATTCTAGGACTCCTTTATCCATCGCGTGGGTCCCTTACAGTCATGGGGAAAACACCACGGGATGTTCACGTTAAAGAAGACATGGGATATCTTCCGGAAGAATCCTATCTATATCCATATTTAACCGCAGACGAAACACTTCAATTTTATGGGAATCTTTTTTCGTTGGAGAAAAAAATCCGAAAAGAACGCATAGGTCAGCTTCTTGAAATGATGGGTCTAACCCACGCTCGAGACCGACGAATCGGTGAATTTCCTAAGGGGATGGTTCGACGCATTGGGCTTGCACAAGCCCTGATAAATGATCCAGACCTGCTTATCCTCGATGAACCGACTTCTGGTCTAGACCCTTTGGGATGTCGACAGGTTAAGGATCTAATACGCACCCTGGCCCAACGCGGGAAAACGATCCTTTTGTGCTCACATTTATTAGCGGATGTTGAAGATGTATGCGACCGTATTGCCATTCTATATCATGGCCACATTCAGGCTATCGGGCCCATTAAAAATTTACTTGAGGAAAAGAATCAACATCGTCTGACCTTATCGAACATTCAACCCAATACGATGAAGTCGATCCTCGAGGCTGTTCGAGGGATCATTGGACAAAATCTAAAAGTCGATCATCCCCAAAAAGATTTGGAACAGCTTTTCATGGAGGTTGTGGAAAAAGCAGAAGGTCAAACCCATCTTTCTTCTGGCGTAAGCGCATCAAAAAGGGTTGCCCCCTATTTAGACCCAGGTTCGTCGGAATCGATATGAAAAACACGAAATGAGAAAATTAATCGGCAGAAAAGCGGCTCTCAACATTATTAGAGCCATCTCCGGGGTTACATTACGTGAGACCCTTCGATCGCGGACGGCCATAACTTTACTCCTTCTACTCCTCTTTTCTATCATCGGAATCCCTTGGACCATGAAAGGAGATGGAACGCTCTCAGGCCATGTTCATATTTATCTCCAATATACATTAAGCGCCGTAAGCATTATCTTGTCATGGGCAACGATTTGGATGGGGTGCAACAGCATCTCTAAAGAAATCGGAAACCGACACATTCACCTTATCGTCACAAAACCAGTAACCCGCACACACATCTGGCTGGGAAAATGGGTGGGGCTTTTGTGGGTTAACGCAGGGTTACTTATAATCTCTGGAGGACTGATTTATGGGGGGGTTTTGTGGACCGTCCGCCCTTCACAACTCAGCGCAGATGAATACACGGTTCTCCACGAAGAAATCATGACCTCCCGAAAACTCATAACACCCGACACAAGACATATTGATGAGCAGGCCCAAACGTTGGCAAAAGAAAGAACGGAAAAAGAGAATATGCCGCACAATCCTTTAAAAAATCTTTATGGAACGATTCGTCATGAATTGTTCATCAAAAAAAAGTTCATTGGACCTTTCATCTATCATCCGGGCATTCCCAACAACACCCCCTCCTTTTTCGCTTTAAGTTTTTTTCTTCTCAATATGACGCCTCCCCGATTACCGGACAATGGTCTATACAAAAAGAAAATAGATCCGATACACATATACCTGGCTGGATCCGTCAGTTAAACGTGGGATTTCTGTGCGAATGCTTTGGAGGCAAAAGGTTGCAAAAAAACGCAGGCGCACCCGCTGGGTGCGTCGAGGCTTTTTTGTAATTCCTTTTGGCCCAAATGGTTCGTGTAGAAAACCGCGTTTAACTGACGGATCCAGGATAGAGCTAACCCATATTACATGATCAGAGATGATCTGGGTTCAAAACCCAGTCACACACTTCACGCACAGCGCCATACCCCCCCATTTTTGAAGTGACGTGCCGAGCTTTTCCAAGCACGGCAGGCATAGCATCTGCGACGGCCACAGAAAATTTTACCCATTCAAGACAAGGGATATCGTTCAAATCATTGCCTACATATGCAATTTGATCAGGCCCTAAATGGTGTTCTTCGGCAAACTGTTTCAAGGTCCCAATCTTATCCTGTTGATCTTGAAAACATTGAACACCTAGTTTTCGGCATCTTGCGCTTACCACGGGATTGGGTTCCGCAGATAGAACAATAATAAGAACTCCTTTTTTCTTTAACTGAGTGATTCCGAAACCATCCCCCCGATGACACAAAACGGTTTCACGTCCATCTTGATCCACTAAAACGCGGTTATCCGTCATCACACCATCAAAGTCTAAAACCAAAAGTTTTATGGCTGACCAGTTTTCCGGGGAAACAATCATGATTAAATCTCCTACACCTCAAGTAATAACTTCTATTTTTCAGACCTATAAAATTCGTGTATACAATCCACCACATATTCAATCTGTTCGGTGGTCAATTCAGGATATACAGGAAGGGCCAGCGTTTCTTGCTCCGCTTTTTCGCTTTCAGGAAAGTCGCCTTGTCGACATCCTAGATATGAAAAACATTTTTGAAGATGAAGAGGGCCCGGATAATAAATCTCAGTTCCAATTTCTTTTTCTTTTAAAAAGGATCTGAGTTTGTCCCGCTGAAAAGCTCTAATAATGTACTGATTAAATATATGTCGATTCGTCAAGATATCAGGTGTTTTCACAAGACCTTTACTTCCCAGCCCTGTATTTTCAAATAACGTTGTATATGTCTTTGCGTTCTGTTGACGGGCGGTCGTCCATGCATCTAGATAGCCCAATTTAACGGTTACCACCGCAGCTTGAAGGGCGTCTAATCGAAAGTTACCCCCGATCATCTGATGATAGTATTTCGGGTTCGAACCATGGACTCTAAGGGTTCTCAGTTTTTCGGCACGTACAGAATCTTTTGTTACAACCATCCCCCCATCCCCAAACGCTCCTAAATTCTTAGAAGGGAAAAAAGAAAGGCACCCATACGCTCCAAACGATCCGGCTCGCTGGCCCTCATATTCCGAACCGATAGCTTGTGCAGCATCCTCGATAATGCAAAGATTATGTTTTTCAGCGATAGATACAATGAGCTTCATATCGGCCATCTGACCAAACAAATGCACGGGCATGATCACTTTCGTCCGAGCGGTAATCTTCTCTTCAAGGGTATGGGGATTGATATTATAGGTAACTGGATCAATATCGACAAAAATAGGCTTTGCGCCTAATCGAACAATCGATCCCGCTGTCGCAAAAAAGGTATAAGGGGTTGTAATCACTTCGTCATCTAGACCCACCCCTTCGGCCATCAATGAGATCAACAACGCATCTGTACCCGAGGAAACCCCCACTCCGTACTCACATTGTGAATAGGAAGCAATGGCCTGTTCACAGGCTTGTACTGTTGACCCTAATATAAAAAGCTGAGAATCGACCACCTCTTGAAGAGCCGCATCAACTTTGTCTTTAATAGCAACGTATTGCGTTTTTAGATCTAAAAGTGGAACTTTCATAATAAGAACCCTCCTTTGGAGAATGCCATTTATTCGCTTCGCTCGTGTCAATAGTCATTCGATGGGAAACATTATAATGACGACAAATGACATCCCGACTGCGCTAGTATGTTGGGATAACGGACCTAATGACTTTTCTCTTTATCCGTATTTTAGAGACAAGGCTTTGTCCCCGCTAATTAAGCCACCACCAAATAACTATGATCTATTTCTATCACAACGGCTTGTTGGATCATATCTACATTTAACACAATTTTTTCTTTTCTTTTTACCACTTTAATGATGCCTTCTACTCCTTTTAAAGGCCCTTTATTAATCAGGACTCTACACCCTTTTTCAAGATAAGGTGAAACGGTAAGCATATCCTCGGACTCTAATGCACGACGAATCTGTTTTAATTGAGCTACGAGTGTTTCTGGATCATAAACTTCGAGCAGGTTTGCAACATACCGATTTTGGCGCAACTGAAAGCGGTTTGAAGCATCCGATATACAAAAGGTATATCCCGTAAAAAGAGGAACTAAAAAAGAACGTTTCCGCATTCCATAATGGTGAACACTTTTCTTTAAAGGAAGGTAGGTCTGTATCCGATGTTCTTCACAAAACTGCACCAGTTTTTTTTCACATCGAGGACGTGTATGCAAAACACACCACGCCTGATCTTCTTCAGGGATGACGTCTAATACGTGACTCTCTTCTTTACACATTCTTTTGTTTTCTTTCTTATAACACGTTAAGCTATCTTCGATGGTCTATCCTATGAACCATGTTCGTACTGAGAAACAGCAAAGCTCGGCAACGAGATCATTGCACTTTTTCACGGACCCAAAGTATATCGTCGCTTTGGGGCTGATAATCACTCAGATAGGTGGGGATGACATCACTAACGTTTTCTCCTAGTTCCACGAGTTCAGCCGCTCCCATTTTACTTTCGCGGTAGTCTTTACGATTACGGACTGGAACAGGAGTACGTTTGATGATGGTGAAGGTGGTGTTGGTCTGCGCGCCATGGAATGAGCCTAAACCTACCTGTAGCTTATTCTTTTCATGCTTAAACACTTGTGCGAAGAGAAGTTTGTGTTTCAGGATCATCTTCTTAATGTCAGCGGCTAGTTCACGACATTGCTCAGAAGCATCCTGCTGATGACCTAGTTGTCGTTGGATAGGAGGCAATTCCTTTGTCGTTTCCGTATCTACTGGGCTGATATTGACCAAGTATTTTTTCCCATGCTGGATGAGTTCTATGTTTAGGAGCATAGATACGGGAAGAATATGCCCCAGGTTTAGTTGTGCTCGACTTTCAGTAAGGCCTAACGTACTCATGAGAAGTTCTCGTAAATCCTGAGGCAAGGTATCACGATTCACACAGGTAACCCGGCCCCATCGCGTAAGCTCTGCGGACAGCAACCGGCTATATAAGAGGGTTCGTGCATGAACGAGAGCATCTTTTTCGTGTATAGTCGCTTCTACCAAAAGAATGCGAGGGCGTGTGTCCCCCTCGCATCCTGAGCCGTTGACGTGTCCTTATATTTGTTTAGCAATTTGATAAGATGAAGAACTTGAAGTTCTGGTGGCGTCTCAAGGTCTTGAACAACGTCTAAGTAGGCTTGATCGGATCCGTGGGTATCGACGATATCGGCCACACCTCGAAGGAAACTTTGCGAACTCCGCTTCCGGCCCTCTGCATCGTGCCATAAAGCCGTTTGCAGAAGTTCATCCTTCAAATGGGGAGACTGATATTTCAATTCAGCCTCATCGAATCGATCCCATGCCTGAGGATCCTTTGGAAAGTCAAATGTTTTTCGTATAAAGACAAATTCTCCTTCACCCTCAGTGGCCATATTGTTTCGTCCCCATGCGGGATGCTGCTGGGTTGAATTTTTTACAAGCGGTAAAATGGTCTGCGCTATTTCGGTAGCCGTTAAATAAGGTTGATGAGGGGTGTTTAAAAAATCGAGCCAGGCCTGTGCAAAGTAGCTATGAGTCTCTCCCATATCCGAAACGGGTTCAAGATAACCACTCGCCATAATAAAGCGAGAAGGGCGTATAAGCTTTTGCTGGTACCAGGTGATATCGGTGTCAGAAGTATGAGCGGCCTCATGCGTTCCCCAGACCAGGGTGCCACTGAAGCAAGCATCAGAAACCAATAAGATAGATCGAGCGGAACAGGCCTTCATTCGCCATTCCAAATCAGCGTTGGCAATCCAGCTGGAGTTATCCTCTTTAAATCCATCACTGGGAATCCAAAAGCCTTCTTTTCCCTCGTCCTTTTCATTCCAAGAACCATGCCCTGCAAAATAGATTAACCATACATCGTTGTCTCCGTATTGGTTCAGGCCGTGGTCTAAGGCCTCAAGAATATTGTTTTTTGTGGCTTCTTTGTCGAGAAGCAGTGTACTTTCAAAGCGAAAGTCTTCTAATGATTCTGCCATGGCTACTGCATCAACACGAGCGAGTATTAAATCTTCCATGCCTTCTGTGTCGTGTTGATAATCATTGATCCCAATAATTAAGGCGTGATAACGAGGAATAACAAGGCGATGCTTCTGCGTTAAAGTTTTGACTACGGGTTCATGCTCTCGCAACACCATTCTATCATATCGGAGTAGGGTATAAATACCGATGAGCAAAATCCCTATACTACACCACATGATCCAGATCGATACGAATCCTGTATGCTGTCGGGTTTTTTTTAATGCGTTATCTTGCATAAATGAGGTCGCCTTCTTGAATTAAAGTTTGGCCTTTACGAGGGAAAATGTTGGCCTCCGAAAAGTTTTCTTCTACCTTGGTAATCTTCAATTCGACAAACTGCCCGTTATCTAGCTTGATGAGAGAGCCTGACTGATGGGGAGGCTGTATCGTTTCAGAAGCGATGACAACATACTTGGAGCCGAGCAGGATGCCGTCCTCAGCTCCTATATTGATCCGCGCCTTTTGTTTCTTTAAATGGGTGATAGCGCCTTTAAGCAAAATAAATCTCTGAGCGAGTTTAAGCGCTAAGCCATGCATCTGTTGATCTCGGGCATATTGAATTTAGGTCGTATGATGGGGTATAAAAACGTCTTCAACAAATAAAAGTTGATTTTTGTGATTCTTTACCTCAACGGCTACATTTATGCCGTCCGCGTAGGGAAACACATACCCCTCAAAACGAAGGTCGGGGTGAAGGACAGCATCCGACTGAAGCCGGGCTCGCGAGTCAGATAAAGGGGAAGCGCTGAATACTCGCTCTAAGTGCCTGGCAAACCACCCTATCGTTCGGTCTAAAAGATAAAATCGAACAGGGTCCTTGTGCAACGATTTTTTAAAGAGTCGATGTAAGAATACACTATTGGTTCTTCTCGTATAAGAGTTGAAGCTTGGGACCACGGCTGCAAGTCGGATTTCATCCTCTTCAAATTCAGGTTTTTTACGAATGACTTTGAGTCGCTCTGACCACTCGTCTCCTTCTGCACTGCGTGCGGTAACCTCAATGTAATTGGTGCCCAATTTTAGGGGAACGCGGCCTGAAAAGTAGGTATAGGGAGGGGCGAGATCTCCGGACATCAGTTCCTGATCGTTTGCGGTTATCTGTATACGTTCGACTCCTACAGGGTGCCTGGCCCAACCGTCTACATAATATTCTTCTTTATCCACGGTGCCGATTTTTGTTTGCGATAGCGAAAGATAAAGTCTGTTAGCCGCGGTAGAATGAGCGTGGCGAGGGTCGACATCGGGTATGCCGGGTTCGTTTGCGGTTACATACTGAAGGGGCATAGGGTTGGAAGCGAGTTTTTCCAATACCTCCGGAGAAAAGTCCTTTTGCAATGAGTTGCCGGCACGATCCTGTACATGCAAGGTGATGGACTTCCCTAAATCGATTTGTGTAGTCAAGCGATGCAATCTGCGTGTTGATAAGGGTCGAGCCTCAAAGACCCGATCGCCGTTTAGCGTCACATGAGATAGCGCCTGGTGATCTTGGCATAAGATCGTCAGATCATAGCCTCCTGTTCTCTTGATGAGATGTTCAATATGGATTTGGGGTGGGTGGAAGTCTGCCATCCAAACGATTTGCGTTGTTGCAGTGTTTCCCGCCAGATCAATGGCCTTAACCGACACGACATTGGTTCCTTCATGCAGTTTAATTTCGGCTTGGAACGCTTTTGTTTGTTCGGCTAATTTATGAACAAGGGGAATGGGAATATCATCAATCTGGATGGTTTCTACATACCCTTCGCTTACGGCTTGTCCGCGCAACATCTCCTGCCGATTTGCGGTCCAGAAGAGAGGACCATGGTATGTTGAAAACGTAAACGTTGGCGTTGGAAAACGCCGTCCTTGAAGCGAGGTTTTTCGGGTTTTGTTGATATAATAGTGTGCCCGTTCGGAATCTTCTTGTTCTAAGGAAATGACTAGATAATCCAAAGCTTCTTGTAGATACCCCTGGTAGTATAGGCTAATCCCCAATTCACGATGGGGGAAATACCCGTCAATAAGGTGTAATCCGTACGTGCGGGCCCGTCGTATATCTTGTGTGTAAGGGTATGTGGCGCCGGGACGCAACCCCAGGCAGATTTCAAAATATTTTCCCGCAGTTTGGTACTGATTAGCATGTTGTGCGGCTAGTCCGCGTTGGTAATAATCCCACCACTCGTCAAAAAACATATAGGTTTTCCCTTTAGGATAAGATTGTGTGATAGACTGGCAGCCCAATAGGATCAATAGACCCCCGAGAAGCATCACCCGAAACGCCAAAAAGTGAGGCATGCACTTACAATGCGTTTTGACGTTTAGATTCTTGAGCACTAGAATTGTTTTTTTCATCTTCGATGACTTTTCAATCTGTCCACGATCTCCCGACTAAACGAATCAAGAGCAGCTCTAAACATGTCTAGCGAACCCCACTCATGTTCCAAAACAAGGGCTTTACCCACTTTGTTTTCATCCAAAAATCGAACCGATACATTCATGTTGCCTGTTCGTGTTTCCTCGAAGCTAACATGCATGTGCAGTTGAGGCTGACCCTGTAATAAAAGGGCGAACCCAGATAATCGATACCGGTGACGCAGATCATCCATGACGCGTTTTTTTAATGTTTGTGAAACGACTTTAAACTCTTTCTCTGCATTTGCATCCCCGCGAATCCGAGCTGTTGTCGGTATGTTAATTTCTTGTAACGAGAGGCTAATCGCTGGATATTGACGGAATCCAAGCAAGACCATGATCGTAGCGGCAAGAGCGAGGCACGTGGAAGCCACCTGTTTATGTCTGGTAAAACGAGGTGGTTTGCTTCCCTGCATGGGTTTAAACGGAATAGGCGAGGCTTCACGTTCAGCGTCTCGGATGAGTGCTTGTTCAATTCGGTCGATCAATTGATCTTCGCCTCTGTCGAGGCCGGCATAATAGGATTTCATTTTCGTGTGTAACCGAAACGCTTCGTCGAATTCTTGTTTCAATGCATGATCTTGCTAGAGTAGACTTTCCAAGTCGGCCTTCTGGTCTACGTCCAGTTCATCTCGTACATAGGTCCATATTTTTTCTGTATTATTCACTTCTTTCCTATACTCCTATCCCTCCAGGGTAGGAAGAGGCATCTCACCCTATTAAACCTTTCGTGTATCACCCCTGAAATTCATCTCTAAAAAATGGATTATTTCGTATTATTTTTTTAGTCTATCCATACATCTCGACATGCGACTTGCCACGGTGTTCATGTTGACGCCATGTTTTTCTGCAATTTCTTTATATTTTAGGTTCTTTAGATAGCCATCTTCTAAGGTCGCTGCACAAGGTTCGCCCAGCGATTGTAGCACATCGCGCAAAGCTTTTTGCTGTTCCAAGGCCAAGATTTCTTTAATGGGATCAACATCATCAGTATGCGTAGAGTCGGTATGATCTTCTAAAAAGTAGTGTTGTGGTTCCACGTACACGACCCGTTTATGATGTTGAAACCGTCGCCGGACTTCATCGATACAGCGACTGATGGCTAGACGTCGTACACAACGTTCGATTTCTTTGGTGGGCTTCTTAGCCAACTCCGTAGAGAGCGCTTCCAATCGAATTTTCTGAGCTAGATCTTCTTGGGTATGCGGATCGAATCTCCATTTTGACCAGGCTACGGTCGATGTAATGATCGAGTCGTATTCAGACAGAAAACGCTCATGAGAAGCATGATCATCAGATCTCAATACTTTGGAATTCATACTCTTTTGACTATATGGATTTTTCGCAAATGCTTCAAATCCCCTTATGGGAAATCATATTCAAACAAAAAAATAACCTAGTCCCCGTAGGGACGACAGAGACGAATGTGCCGCCCTCGTTGGGGTTTATGATTCTGTTTCTATGAAGGTGTCCCCTCTAGCTTGCGCTATGGGCTAGCATATCGTACCCCACTGGGGTAGGTATGCGCTCCCTTCGGTAGCATCATCAAGATAAACCCTTTTTTTATCATCGCACAAGATATTTTATTTCCGATTTTATCCGTGCTAAAACTTAACAGATTAGTCTAGTTTTATGAAGTCCATAACATTTAGCAAGTAACAGATGCTAGATACTGGATGCTTGATCCTAGAGAACCTCTTTTTTTCCTATCTAGAATCTAGGATCTGCAAGCCTCGTCGGTTCCCGATGGGCCCTATCGGGATCACCGATTGGGTGGCGCCGTAGAGTATTAGGATAATTAGAGGTTCCCTTAATATGATTGTGCAATAGCCACAACCGTCGAAGCATTCTCCTGAACTGAGACATTCCCATTTAAGAGCAAAGGGCTTGAGCCATTGTATTCAATCAGTTATTTTATTTTTGGGGGAAGAAAAATTGGACTAGAGCGCTTCACGATTGAGGTGTCGCGATGTAGCACGAAGAAAACCAGCCGATTACCTCGTCGGGAGAAACCTCTTCGAACGCTTGTGTGAGCGCTTCAGATAGTTCCTGATGACTACGGGCTGCAAGGCTGCCCAACCGATTCTTTATCTTGCCCCACGTTTTTTCAATGGGGTTGGAATCGGGGCTGTAGGGTGGAAGGAATCTTACATGGGCCCCACATGACTCAATGAGTTCAATGACCTTGGGATTGTGATGGACGTGAAGATTGTCCATGATGACGATGTCTTCAGGTGAAAGAGTCGGGAGAAGAACCCGGCGAATATATTCTCCAAAAACAGCCGTGTCTGTCGCCCCCTCCCCCTCCATGGCCGCTGTTGTTCCGTCCAGGCGGACCGAAGAAATCAAGGTGGTGGTACACCAATGTCCATGAGGCGTTTTGGCAAAAAACCTGTTCCCGCCCAACGCCCGGCCCCGCAGACAAGTCATATTCGTTTTCGCCCCGGATTCATCAATAAAGACAAGGCGACTTGGATCAAGTTTGGCCACCTCTTGGATCCACTGTTTTCTCAAGAGATTTACATCCGCCCGGTCTTGCTCGCTGGCGTGAAGCGTTTCTTTTATACCGGCAGCCCAACCGATTCAACGCCCGCTGTACGGCCATGATCGACCCCTTCACGCCGCTCATGTTCTTGAGTTCTTCAAGCGTTGCATCGGGATGTTTGCCCCCCAGTTGAGCCAACGCCTTGAGCTGCTTTCCGCTGTAGAGGGCCTGACGATGCCCACGCGGTCGGGGAGCGGTCTGTCCGGTTTCGTTGAAACGAGAGAGCCCACGCTGAAACGTTCTAAGATCTACACGATAAGAAGATGCGATATCGGCCTGGGAACCTTTGCCCATTTTGTAGGCATCTATCGCACGCCGCCGGATTTCTGCTGTTGCTATACTCATGTCATGGAGTATAGATCTTCTAAAGAGGCATTTCAATCGTTAAATGCTCTAAGCTAGCAGCTAATGAGGACAAGACGGTGATCGCCATTGTGATGATAGAACATGCAGGAACAAGATTCCAAGAATACACAGATCCAAAAGAAGTGATATGACCCTTATGATCAAAGAGTCCGGATAAGAGGAATGCTCCCAGCAACATGAAGACCAAGAGCATAAACGCATTAGACGGAAAAGAACGGCGGGTTGCACAGTTCATTATAGCGGCTAAAAAATAGGCTGCTATGGGGGCTAAAAGCAATGGAATGCCTGCCCACCAATCGATTGTAAGATTCTCATCGGTCATTTGGACCGTCATAATGGTTGTTAGCGAACTGCTAAATCCAAACAGCAAAATAACGATTAAAACACCTAAAAATTTAGCTAGAGCGTTTAACGATTGAAATGCCTCTCTAGAAGATCTATACTCCATGACATGAGTATAGCAACAGCAGAAATCCGGCGGCGTGCGATAGATGCCTACAAAATGGGCAAAGGTTCCCAGGCCGATATCGCATCTTCTTATCGTGTAGATCTTAGAACGTTTCAGCGTGGGCTCTCTCGTTTCAACGAAACCGGACAGACCGCTCCCCGACCGCGTGGGCATCGCCAGGCCCTCTACAGCGGAAAGCAGCTCAAGGCGTTGGCTCAACTGGGGGGCAAACATCCCGATGCAACGCTTGAAGAACTCAAGAACATGAGCGGCGTGAAGGGGTCGATCATGGCCGTACAGCGGGCGTTGAATCGGTTGGGCTGCCGGTATAAAAGAAACGCTTCACGCCAGCGAGCAAGACCGGGCGGATGTAAATCTCTTGAGAAAGCAGTGGATCCAAGAAGTGGCCAAACTTGATCCAAGTCGCCTTGTCTTTATTGATGAATCCGGGGCGAAAACGAATATGACTTGTCTGCGGGGCCGGGCGTTGGGCGGGAACAGGCTTTTTACCAAAACGCCTCATGGACATTGGTGTACCACCGCCTTGATTTCTTCGGTCCGCCTGGACGGAACAACAGCGGCCATGGAGGGGGAGGGGGCGACAGAGACGGCTGTTTTTGGAGAATATATTCGCCGGGTTTTTCTCCCGACTCTTTCACCTGAAGACATCGTCATCATGGACAATCTTCGCGTCCATTACAATCCCAGGGTCATTGAACTCATTGAGTCATGTGGGGCCCATGTAAGATTCCTTCCACCCTACAGCCCCGATTCCAACCCCATTGAAAAAATGTGGGGCAAGATAAAGAATCGGTTGGGCAGCCTTGCAGCCCGCAGTCAGCAGGAACTATCTGAAGCGATCACACAAGCGTTCGAAGAGGTTTCTCCCGACGAGGTAATCGGCTGGTTTTCTTCGTGCTACATCGCGACACCTCAATCGTGAAGCGCTCTAGAAAAAAAGTTTCTCGCCCGACAGGTTTGCTGAGAATGAAAGAAACGGTTCCATTTTTCATTTCACGAAGCAGCGTTGAACAAGCGGCATAACTGCCTAAAAGAAGGCCGCAAACAAGTTGCAAAGCTAATGCGCTATCGCGGACTAACTTATCGGTTTCTCCGAATCTATGAGTAATGAATAGGGGTAATAAAGAGGTGAAAATAATACAGGTCGTAACGATTAAGAGACAAATACCTGGATCCGTCAGTTAAACGTGGGATTTCTGTGCAAATGCTTTGGAGGCAAAAGGTTGCAAAAAAACGCAGGCGCATCCGCTGGGTGCGTCGAGGCTTTTTTGTAATTCCTTTTGGCCCAAATGGTTCGTGCAGAAAACCGCGTTTAACTGACGGATCCAAGAAATAGGTTATCTCATAATTTCTAAAGCGGTAAGACGAGCCATCGGTATAAGTTGTTTGCAACGGTGCCAGTTCATGTATTACTGTTGAAGTAAAATGTAGAATATTGATAAACGAATACTGAAATCAATCCTGACAAAACAATATCAAATTATACAAAAATGGATTCATGGCTTTGACAGCGAGAAAGTCTATGATCGTTTCAACGGCAGCGAACCGGTCTCATCCCATGTAATGTTTTAACATTTTTGCTATGCAAACTTTTTTTATAGATGTGGCCTTAGAGATATGGAATACATTGGGGGCCATGGCGCCCTACTTGCTATTTGGTTTTTTTGTAGCCGGGGTCCTTTCGGTTTGGGTTTCGTCTGAAACGGTTAGCAGACATCTTGGGCAAGGGCAATTTTTACCCATCCTAAAATCTACCCTTATTGGAATCCCTTTACCGCTTTGTTCGTGCGCGGTTATTCCGGTGAGTGTATCGTTACGCAAACAGGGTGCGAGTCGTGGAGCCACCCTCTCTTTTTTAATATCAACCCCACAGACAGGTGTGGACAGCCTGTTTGTGACCTATAGTCTTTTAGGTATTGTCTTTACCATGTTTAGAGGGGTCGCTGCATTTGTATCAGGATTGATCGGTGGAGCCGTTGTGTCTGTGATAGACTCAAAGACCCCAAACGCGTCTGAGCCATTGAGTGAAGCAGTCCATGATTGTTGTTGTTCAGAAAAAATGATAAAGAACAAAGTCTGGCATAGTCTTCAGCATGGATTTGTTTCCTTGCCTCGTGAGATGGCCCTCCCTTTATTGGCAGGGCTTTTAATGGCAGCTTTAATTACGGTGTGCATACCTGAAGACTTTTTTGCAGGTGCTGTGGGTTCTGGAGTAGGGACTAAATGGATCATGATGCTCATGGGGATCCCCATGTATGTTTGTGCGACCGCCTCTGTCCCTATAGCTGCGGCCTTTGTTAGTGCAGGGGTATCACCCGGAGCAGCGCTTGTGTTTCTTATGACGGGTCCCGCGACGAATGCAGCAACCCTCACTACAATATGGAAATTAATGGGTAAGCGTTTTGGGTTTATTTATCTCATGGTCGTAGGGATGACAGCCCTTGTTAATGGAATCATTTTAGATCAGATCTATATGCCCCAGGTGGCATCGAAGTTTTCTGAAGCTCATGAGATGTTCCCCTCATGGGTGAAGGGGGTTAGCGCTATTGTATTGACAGTCCTTTTGGTAAAAGCGCGCTGGGCAAGCCGCCGTTTTGGCGTTATATAGCTTTTACAGCCACGAGCACTTTTTCGTAGTCAGGTTCTTGGGCAATGTCTGGGACATGTTCGCTATACATGATCCTGTTCTCCTGATCTAAAACTACAACGGCGCGACTGAGCAAACCTGCAAGGGGGCCCTCCGTGATCGTGACTCCATAATCTTTTCCAAAAGAGGGCGATCGCATGGTAGAAAGCGTCTCAGCCCGAGAGACATCGTTCGCCTCACAGAATCGTGTCTGAGCAAAAGGCAAGTCAGCAGAAATGTTAATAAGAACGATATTGTCTAAGCTTGTGATTTCTTGATTAAAGCGTTTTACAGAGATTGCGCATACAGGTGTATCCAGACTCGGGACAATGCTTAAGATTTTTATTTTACCGGAAAAATCTGAAAGACGTTTATCTAATAAATCGCCTGCGGTAAGGGTGAAGTCAGGCGCTGTATTTCCGACCCTGGGGAGTTCGCCTATGATTTGAACGGGGTCTCCTTTGAACGTAATGCTTGTCATATATCTGTGTCCTTTCTTTAAATCGATAACTAATAATAACGGTGATAGATAGCTAAGAGAATCAAAAGTCGTATTTAGTTTTATCTTTGTAAACCTGTTACGTTTTTGCAAACACTTTTTTAAGAAAATGAACCCCAAACTCTATTCTTTAGCCGATTTTTTTGAGGGCCTTTCTCTTTTCTTTCAGGGAGACACCTCTCCTGAATTAAAGACGATAATACCTGTGGTCGATGATCTCAACTAGATTCATTCAGGCCTAAACAGCACCACTTCTCTCAGCTTGGGTAAGCGCCTCAGAAGTAAGCTTTTTCCAAGAATGCAGACTCAACTTACAAGTGCAAAACCGAAGCTATCCATCGTTTCTTTGGGCGTTCTATATTCTAAGCATTTTCTCGGTCTATTATTCAGTAACTCCACAGCCCAGCTCAACTGAGCGGAGCTGTGGGCAGCAAAGTCGGTTTTCTTCGGGAAAAACTGGCGAAGCAAACCATTCGTGTTTTCGTTGGTCCCTCTTTGCCAAGGGTTTCTCCCTTCAGCAAAGAAAATGGGGGTTGCTATTTTTTTCTGTAGTTTAGCATGGCTGGCAAACTCCATGCCATTATCTACAGTCACCGTTTTAAAGGCCTCTTTTCTCGTTTGGCCCTGAATAGTGTCACCTTCCCAATGGCCTGCCACCTTGCGACTTTCACCCTCTTCGGGGCGTTGGTCAATCATCGTTTGGTTGTGTATACGTGAATGGCTTTTCCGAGTCGCTCGTTTTTTCTTTCCGGGGCCACGCAGGTATTTTTGGTAGCCAGCCCCTCTTGGACTGTACAAGTAGCGGTAGATCGTCATTCGACTGATGGGAGGGTCACCTTCTAGCTTTCTTCGACCTTCAATCTGTTCTGGAGACCGATACTTCGCCAGGAGAGTCTCCATTTGTTCTTTGCTAGCTCCCATCACTTTTTGAGGCTTTCGAGCTAGCTGTAATCGGCTTTGAGCCAGGCCATCTGCGTGTCTTAGGTAATAGCGGCCACGGACTCGATTACGGCGAAATTCGCGCCAAATAGTCGAGGGGGATCGGCCTAGGTGACGGCCAATTTGAGATAAGCTATATTTTTCTTTTAGCATCTGGGCTATCACTTCTCGTTCATAACGGTTTAAATGTTCGTAGGTTCGTGGCATTCTATGTTCTCCTTTGGGGGGGGCAGATACCCAAAGAATGAACTATGCTGCGGACCTTTGCACTTGTATTGTTACTCTACCCGATCACGAATGCTATCTATAACGCAACAGGAATTCGCATTATGAGCCTGCCTGTTGATCAGGACTCCTTGCTTCGCGCTATTAAATCCGGCGAAAAAGAAGTCCAATTGGGTTGGGGAGATTACATAAACATTCCCGTTCTAAAAGATTGGTCCCATGAACCAATTAGCTCTTAATCCTAGATCCGGCAGTTAAACGGGAAATTTCTGTGCGAATGCTTTGAAGGGAAAACGTTACAGAAAAAGTTAGATCAGACTTACTTTGAATCGATGCGTTTGATCCATACCGAAAGAATCGAGACATCCACAGGGTTTACACCCGAAATCCGACTGGCTTGCCCAAGGTTATCTGGACAAATTTTTTTCAATTTTTCTCTAGCTTCAAACCGAAGGCCCTTTATTTCGTCATAATTTATTGAATTCGGAATATGTTGACCCTCAATTTTTTGGGCCTTGATAATGTTTTTTCTCTCTCGATCAATATAGCCTTGATATTTAATGTTAATCTCAACTTGGGTGATAACTTCTGAGTTTAATCCCTCTTTTTTGTTTAATAAGTTTTTATAAAAAGTTCCTGGCCTGCGCAACCTTTTTTCTTCGGATATGCCATCACAAAAGATGCTTTTGAGTCGGTTAACTTCTTCGCTAATTTGAATGATTTTATTTTCAACATCGTTTATTTCTTCACGTTTAATAATGCCGATCCTTTTTGCGTAATCAACAAGTCGAAATCGCGCATTGTCTTGCCTAAGGATCAGTCTATGTTCAGCCCTGGACGTAAACATTCTATAAGGCTCATCAGTGCCTTTCGTGACAAGATCATCTAGTAAAACCCCAATATAGCTTTCCGTGCGATTTAAACTAAAAGGGTCTTCCCCTCTTAATTTTAGAACCGCATTTACGCCGGCAACAAAACCTTGCCCCGCAGCTTCTTCATAGCCTGTTGTTCCATTAATTTGCCCGGCCAAAAATAGGTTTTCGATTTTTTTCGTTTCAAGGGAATGATGAAGTTGGGTTGGATCGACATAATCATATTCAATGGCATAACCCGGTTTAAGAAATTCTGCATGCTCAAGACCAGGAATCGAATGAATCATCTCGTGCTGAACATCTTTTGGAAGGCTGTTTGACGTTCCATTTGGATAAATTTCTACAAGATCGCGCCCTTCCGGTTCCACAAAAACATGATGCGTCTCTTTATCTCTAAACTTCACGATTTTATCCTCAATAGAAGGACAATATCGAACTCCGATGCCTTCTATTTTTCCTGCATACATCGCACTTTTCTTCAGATTTTTTTCGATAATTTCATGCGTTTTTTCAGTGGTATGAGTTAAATAGCAGCTTATTTGATTGCTTCCGGGGGGCCATGGCTTTAGGGGGGTCAATTTTTGTTCCACGTGGAACATTTCCCAATCTTTTTTTGCGCTTCTCGAAAAGAAAGGAGGAGGATTTAACCCTGGCTGATCGACCATGCGATCAAAGTCAATGCTGTCTCTGTGAAGTCGAGGTGGAGTTCCTGTTTTTAGGCGGCCAAGATTAAATCCCAGGTTTAAAAATGAATGGCTAAGTTTTTTTGCCGCCTTTTCATCTACCCGACCCCCGGAAAAGCTTTTTTCGCCGATATGAATTAATCCGCGTAAAAAGGTTCCCGTTGCTATAACAAGGGTTTTTCCCAGGATTTCTTCACCGTCTTCAGTTTTTACTCCACGTATAGTCCCATTTTTAATCCATATCTCAGAGACAAGGGCCTCAATAATATCCAGATTTTCAACGCACGCTATAACTGCCTGTATTCTTTCCAGGAAAAATGATTTGTCGCATTGTGCTCTGTGTGCCTGAACCGCCGGACCCTTTTTCGTATTGAGTGTTCGGAACTGGATGCCTGTGTAATCGGTATTTCGAGCTATTTCTCCGCCCAATGCGTCAAGCTCACATACAATATGTGACTTTGCCATTCCTCCTATAGATGGATTGCAAGACATCCGCCCAATCGCATCGCGTTCAATGGTCACTAAAGCTGTTTTGGCCCCCATGCGGGATGCAGCAAGGGAGGCCTCATACCCTGCGTGTCCAGCGCCGACTACTATAACATCGTATATATTTATCACTTAACTCGCTTCTCCAACTAACAATCAACAAGAAATAACGATAACCTGGATCCGTCAGTTAAACGTGGGATTTCTGTGCGAATGCTTTGGAAGCAAAAGGTTGCAAAAAAACGCAGGCGCACCCGCTGTGCGTCGAGGCTTTTTTGTAATTCCTTTTGGCCCAAATGGTTCGTGCAGAAAACCGCGTTTAACTGACCGATCTAGGGATAACTAACAAAAACATCTCGTTTTTTTTATTTTCCAATACAAAATCGTGAAAAGATGTTTTCCAGGAGTTCATCTTCATATTCTTTTCCTGTTACTAAGCCAATGTTTTCGATTGAAGATCTTAATCTGGACGAAACAAAAGCTGTTAAGTCTTCTTGGTCTTTATTCATCATGTTTATGGCTTCGTCGAGCTCTTTTTTTGACTCCATTAAAAGATTTCGGTGGCGCTCCGATATAACTGCGTGAGGCCGGGACGAAAGAGTTCCTCCTTTTCGAAGTCTTTCAAGGATACATGATCTCAATTCGTCGAGGCCTTGACATTTTTTCAAACTCATTTGAATAGATAACTTATTGTCTAACTTATTTGTATCTAATTTATTACACAAATCTGTTTTGTTTATAACAATAAGACTTTCCTCATTCTCCATTTTTTTGAGGTGGGTTTCAATTTCATGGTCGATTGGTTTTGAAGCGTCAATCATATAAATGTGCATGTCTGCTTTTTGAATGTATGCACGCGTACGATCAATGCCTTCTTTTTCAATTTCGCAAGATGAATCTCTAAGCCCAGCTGTATCAACCAGCCTAAGAGGTATTCCGCCGATAACGAGGTTTTCTTCGATTGTATCTCGTGTTGTTCCGGGCATGCTTGATACAATTGCACGTTGACGACCTAACAATGTATTTAGAAGTGTAGATTTTCCCACATTAGGTTTCCCAGATATCACGATAATGGCTCCATCTCGGAGCAAATGTCCTTCTTCCCAGGTTGAAATAAGTTGGTCAAGATTTTCTCTGATAGAGAGGAGTCTTTTGTTTAAATTTTTCATTATCCCTTTAGGAAGATCTTGTTCTGTAAAATCTAGCGTTGCTTCAATATCGGCTGAAACACGCAACAGGTCTTCATATAATATGTCAAATTCAGCACTTAGATTTCCTTCTAATTGTTCTAATGCTGCGGCTGACGCACGTTCTGATTTGGCGTGGATGATATCAAGAACAGCTTCTGCTTGAAGAAGATCGATGCGTCCATTTAAAAACGCACGTTTTGTAAACTCTCCAGGTTCAGCCAGGCGAGCTCCTGATTCTAGAATATATCGCAAAATCAGCTTGGCACACATATTTCCGCCATGACACTGTATTTCCACAACATCTTCTTTAGTAAAACTTTGTGGAGATTTCATGACAAGCAATATGGCCTCGTCTATTACTTGGTCATCGTTCATGACATGCCCATATACAAAGGTATGAGCAGGCCGTTTGGAAGGACAAGGTGGCTTGCATTTAAAAACGGTATCTGCAATAAAAAAGGCTTGCGGACCAGAAATACGAACGATTGAAACGCCGGCTTCGCCGGAAGCCGTTACAATAGCTGCAATGGTATCATCTTGTTTGTACATGAGATTATATTAACGACGATGGGTTAAAGGCTTCATGACCCTATCCATTCTGGACACTCAAAGAGAAACGTCCGCTATGAATAAGAAAAAAGTATACTTGGCCATTGATACGCATGCAAGAAGTTGTGTGTTAATCTCATGTAAACCTGGATCCGTCAGTTAAACGCGGTTTTCTGAACGAATCATTTGGGCCAAAAGGAAAACCAAAAAAGCCTCGATGTACCTTGTGGGTACACCTACGTTTCTTTGGTTCCTTTTTCCTCTAAAGCATTCGCACAGAAATTCCACGTTTAACTGATGGATCCAGGATAAATCCAAAAAAAACCTCCTTTTCCGAAAACGAAAACTTTTCCTTGAATTCACGCTGAAAAAGTGCACTCTATCTCTTCCTCAAAAAAAAGAGAGAGTATGAGCCTCTTTCAAAACGGGTTGATGAACGATAAAGCGACTCGCGCGGCTGCTACAAACAACTGTAAAAACACGACATTGTTATTCAACAGTTTGCAGCAGCCGCGCAAGCAACGCCGTTTTGAAAGAGGCTCATATGTTAAAAGATATTACACTATACCGGAGTTAAACACTCTCACGAGAGATATTAAATGGAAAATTTTTTTATACATTTGATCCGACCGCTCCTAAAAAACAAGGAATAAACTGTAAATACTAATTCAACACATAATTTCAAATTCCGTCATATTGGTCCTCGTCCACAAGAGCGAGACGAGATGCTCCAAGTCATTGGTGTGGACTCTTTGGATCAACTCATCGATCAAACAATCCCTGAACATATTCGCCGAGAAACGACATTAGAACTTCCTGCGGCCGAAAGTGAAGCCACATTTTTAGATCGATTGAAGTCCGTTGCAGCGAAAAATAAAGTTTTTAAGTCTTTCATCGGCATGGGATATTACGATTGCCACGTGCCTCCTGTTATTCTGAGAACGGTTTTAGAAAACCCTAGTTGGTACACACCCTACACGCCCTATCAGGCCGAAATTTCCCAGGGACGACTAGAGGCTCTTTTAAACTTTCAAACCATGGTCACCGACCTAACGGGAATGGAGATTGCCAATGCCTCTTTGCTAGATGAAGCAACGGCAGCCGCAGAGGCAATGACAATGCTTTACCGGCTTCAAACACGAAAAAAAAAGGGGGTGAATACATTTTTTGTATCACAAGAATGTTATCCGCAAACCCTGGAAGTCCTGAGGGGCCGCGCCAAACCACTAGGTATTGAATTAGTGGTTGGGGAAATTAGTACGTGTCAGTTTGATGATCAAATTTACGGAGCCTTTGCCCAATATCCAGATGGATACGGGTGTATACAAAATCTTGAATCTTTTATTCAAGCGGCTCATGAATCCGGGGCGCTTGTGGCCGTGGCTACGGATCTTTTGGCGTTAACTCTTTTGAAACCTCCGGGAGAAATGGGAGCGGATATTGTTTTTGGCAATGCTCAGCGCATGGGTATTCCGTTGGGTTTTGGGGGGCCGCATGCTGCTTTTTTTGCGACGCGAAAAGAATTTGCTCGGGAAATACCAGGCCGGATTATAGGTATCTCTGTGGATGTTCACGGAAAAAAGGGGTACCGCATGGCTTTACAGACCCGTGAACAACATATACGACGGGAAAAAGCAAAGTCAAATATCTGCACGGCACAAGCCCTTTTGGCTAATATGGCAGGGATGTATGCAGTTTATCATGGACCCGAAGGTCTTGAAGCCATTGCAGATCGCATTTATTGGTTAACAAAAATTTTGGACCGCGAGCTTAAAAAACTCGGGCTCAATCAGTCTAACGATTATTATTTTGATACACTAAAGATTGAATTAGAGCCTAATTCAAGTGAGCTTCTTTCGAAGATTAAACATGAGGCCTGTAAAGCGGAAATGAATTTTCGCTATATAAAGGAGTCTTGCATTGGTATTTCTTTAGATGAAACAGCAACGCGTAACGATGTTCAAAGGATTGTAGAAATTTTTTCGAGAGCTCAAGGATCTGGTTTTCCTGATAGTGATTTTTGGAATAATGAAATCCGTGGAACAGAAAGCATCCCCAAGAGCCTAAAGCGTAAAACGCCCTTTTTAACGCATTCTGTGTTTAACGAGCATCGTTCCGAGACAGAGATGATGCGATATGCGAAACATCTTGAACGAAAAGATATTGGTTTGGACATCTCAATGATTCCATTAGGTTCGTGCACGATGAAGCTGAACGCGGCAGCCGAAATGATCCCTATTACCTGGCCAGAATTTTCAAAACTTCACCCATTTATTCCAGAGGATCAAAAGACAGGGTTCCTTGATGTATTTGAGGATTTATGTTTTTCCCTTTGCGATATAACTGAATTTAGTCAAGTTTCACTTCAGCCAAATTCTGGAGCACAGGGGGAGTACGCTGGATTAATGGTTATTAAATCTTTTCATGAAGATCATGGCGAAAATCAAAGAAACGTTGTGTTAATTCCTTCCTCAGCACACGGAACAAACCCAGCCAGTGCTGCAATGGCTGGAATGAATGTGGTTGTAACTTTATGTGATGAACGCGGATATACAGATCTTAACGATCTAAAAGAAAAGGCAGATAAACATAAAGAAACGCTCTCATCGCTCATGATCACGTACCCATCAACGCTCGGGGTTTTCGAGGAACATATTAAAGAGATCTGCGACACTATACATAAACATGGAGGACAGGTGTATCTCGACGGTGCGAATCTTAACGCTCAAGTTGGCCTCACTAGTCCTGCACGGGTTGGTGCGGATGTCTGTCACATTAATTTACACAAAACATTTAGCATTCCTCATGGTGGGGGCGGGCCCGGCATGGGCCCGATTGCCGTAGCAAAACACCTTGTTCCTTATCTTCCTGGACACCCAACCGTTAAAACCGGAGGAGAAAAGGCTATACACCCCGTTTCAGCAGCGCCTTGGGGAAGTGCTAGTATCCTGCTAATTTCCTATGCATATATCCGATTATTGGGAAAAGAAGGGGTCACTGAAGCCACAAAACACGCGATTCTCAATGCAAACTACATCAAAGCCCGTTTGGAAAAAGATTATGGCGTTTTATATACGGGAGCAAGTGGGCGTGTTGCCCATGAATTAATTTTTGATCTCCGAACGCTGAAAAAAAAGTCAGGCATCACTGAAGAAGATGTAGCTAAACGCTTAATTGATTATGGTTTTCATGCACCAACCGTTTCATGGCCGATTCCCGGAACGATGATGATCGAGCCGACAGAAAGTGAATCAAAACAAGAATTGGACCGTTTTTGTGATGCATTAATAGCCATTCGCGAAGAAATACAAGAAGTCATCGACGGAGATGCTGACCCAGAAAACAACGTGCTAAAGAATGCGCCACACACGGCGACGACGATTGCTGCTGATAACTGGCCTCATTCGTATTCACGGGAAAAGGCGGTTTACCCTTTACCTTTTGTTAAAGAAAAAAAGTTTTGGCCAAGTATCGGACGAATTAATAGCGCACAGGGTGACCGAAGACTGATTTGTAAACGATGATACGGGGCTGAAATTTCATAAAACTAACTTCGTCGGCTCGTTCTTCTATCCCCTTTTGGCTCAAATGATTCGTGCAGAAAACAGCGTTTAGCTGCCCGATTTAGGATCATGGTTCTTTGGGGAGTCAAACCTTCGATCGGCACCCACCTCACTTTGCGATGCGTGGAAGATCCTTTCTTTCCATGGGAGCCCGTGTTCATTGAGTTTTTCCATAAAAGGACGAGGGTCAAATTGTTCCATATTAAAAACGCCTTTTCCGCGCCATTTTCCAGTAAGCATAAGCATCGCCCCGATCATGGCCGGGACACCGGTCATATAGGAAACGGCTTGAGATTGGACTTCTTGATAGCAGGTTTCATGGTCACAAATGTTATAGATATAGACCTGTTTTTCTTGGTCTCCTTTAAGACCTTTGATGAGGCATCCAATGCACGTGCGCCCTTTGGTTAAAGCTCCCAGAGAAGCGGGATCCGGTAATAAGGCTTTCAGAAATTGTAGAGGAACAATCTTTCGGCCTTTGTAGTCAACAGCGTCAATACGTGTTAAACCAACGTTCTCTAAAACCTTGAGGTGTTTTAAGTATCGATCTGAAAACGTCATCCAAAATTGGGCACGTTGAATATTTGGAAAATGTTTTACGAGTGATTCCAGTTCTTCATGGTACATAAGATAGATTCTATGCTCATCAACATTTTCAGGGAACGTGAAGGATTTGGATGTTGAGAGAGGGTTGGTTTCGATCCATTTTCCATGCTCATAATACCGACCCTTAGCCATGACCTCGCGGATATTGATTTCAGGATTAAAGTTGGTTGCAAAAGGTTTCCCGTGATCTCCTGCATTACAATCGATAATGTCCAGTTCTCGAATCTCATCCAAATGCTGCTGGGCGGCCCAGGCGGTGAACACATTCGTGACTCCGGGATCAAATCCACTTCCGAGTAGAGCCATTAACCCCTTTTCTTTAAAACGTTCGTGATAGTCCCATTGCCATTGATAACAAAAACGGGCTTCGTGGGGTGGTTCATAATTAGCCGTATCTAAATAATCGGTGCCCGTTTCTAAACAGGCTTCCATCATATGAAGATCTTGGTAGGGCAAAGCCACATTGATAAGCAGATGAGGGTTTAATTTTTTAATAAGGGCGATCAGTTGCGGGACATCATCAGCATCCACTTGTGCGGTCTCGATCGGGCGACGGATGTGTGACGCAATTCGGTTGCATTTTTCTAGTGTGCGGCTAGCGAGATAGATGTCTGAAAATATTTCTGGAACCTGAGCACATTTATGAGTAACTACGTTGCCAACGCCTCCAGCGCCTATGATAAGTACTTTTGCCATGGGATGATCCTCGACCTTTTAAAGTTTATAAAATGAGTATATGAGAAAAAAAGAGTTGTCAAGTTAGGGTCTATTCCAACATATAAGAATTTCCAGCCACGGCTGGTCTGCCTGTGGTGCGACCCACGTGGCGGTGTGCTTGCATACGGCCCAAAAAGTCGTTGTCTTGGGTGATGGCGCTGAATGGATTTGGAATGTTGCGCGTGTTAACTTTTCTGGGGCTACGCAAATCTTAGATTTTTATCATACCTGTGAACACCTTTATGATCTAAGCCGCTTTCTGTTCACGGGTCCTGAGCCAATCAAAAGCAAAGCAGAGAATGGAAAAAAGGTGTGAAAAAAGTGGGATTAAAAAGGTGATCACCGAACCCCGAGAACATCTCCAGATCGATCCAGATATAGACCAAGAAGAAGCGAACAACCGATTGCATTCCTTTGAGAAAATATCGACTGCATGCAGTATAAAACGTTCCAGGAGGCGGGATCTTTTATAGGATCAGGCGTTGTTGAGGCCGGTTATAAAACTGTGGTAGGACAACGGGCAAAACAGTCAGGTATGTTTTGGAGCGTTGAAGGGGCTCAGTGTATATTGTTTCTATGCTGTTGTATTGTAGGGAATATTTGAGGCTTACTGGAAAGAACAAAAAGCCGCACAATCCCTAGATTTGTAATTTTCTTGTCCCACACCCTTTACGAATGTGCTATTGGAAACAGTGGCCGTCTCTGATGTGGCGGATTTTCTAACGTACCTTGCGGTGGAACGAAAGGTGAGCGCCTCGGCCCAGAACCAGGCCTTTAACGCGGTTGGTGAAGGTCGGATTAATCCATTTACACATCAGAGTACGAATATTGATAGACTACTTATATTTCACATATAGACTCAGCGGTGCTAAGTTGGAGATCATAAAAAAGAACAACCATGGGAGGCATCGATATGAGCACAACGCACACAGAAGAAAACGGAACGGTCAATGTCCAAAATGCTGAAGAACGAGGTGTGGCCGATTTAGGTTGGTTGAAAAGCCGCCATAGCTTCTCGTTCGGTCACTACCATGACCCAGGCCACATGGGCTTTCGAACACTGCGCGTGATCAACGACGACCGAGTGGAGCCAGGTCAGGGCTTCGGGACGCATCCGCATCAGGATATGGAGATTATTTCCTATGTCATCGAGGGTGCCGTGGAACACAAAGACAGCATGGGAAATGGTTCTGTTGTCCGACCCGGTGATGTGCAACGGATGAGCGCTGGGACCGGAGTACAGCATAGTGAGTTCAATCCGTCTGACAAGGAGAAGGTTCATTTCCTTCAAATCTGGATACTGCCTGAGCGAAAAGGGCTCGAACCGAGTTATGCGCAGAAGCGCTTCGTCGAAGAAGACAAACTCAACCGGCTTTGTTTGGTTAGCTCCCGGGATGGTCGTAACGGGTCGGTAACGATATACCAGGATGTTGATCTCTATGCGACGGTGCTAGAGTCCGGCCATCGAATTCACCAAACGGTGAAACCGACAAGACATATCTGGGTTCAGGTCATCGACGGTCACGTCACGGTCAACGGCGCTGAACTGAGGATGGGCGATGGCGCGGCAATATCTGACGCCGCTTCATTAACGGTCGATGCGGTTACGACAACCGAATTCCTCGTGTTTGATCTCGCGTAGACGATGAGCACACTCATTGTCAGTTATCTGCCCCGTGGAGAACGTTCTTACGCTCGGCAGCTTAAGGCTTACTTCGTCTTTCAATCATGCAAAAAAGATGAGACCTGGACCGCCCGGCGAGGCGCAAAGCGTGGCGGAGAGGGCGGGATTCGAACCCGCGGTACCCCTAATAGGAGTACAGAGGATTAGCAATCCCCCGCTTTCAACCGCTCAGCCACCTCTCCGTATGGTTCAGCTATCACTATTAATCTACGGTTTACGACTTGGCAAGTTGTTTGTTTTTCTTTTACTATCTAGAGCTTTTGGGGTCTTAAGATAGAGCAATATTATGGATTGGAAAAAAATTTTTGATTCGGTGGGCTTAAACGGTACGTGGTGGCAGTGGCGTATGATCAAATGGGAAAATCGCTGGAATACGTGGCGGGGCCATATAAAGTCTAAACAAGAACACGTGACTCAACACCATAAATTCTGCACGTATTGCCAAGCCCTTTTAACTCAGAACGAAGTACAGTGCCCACGATGCCATAAAAAGGCTCCGTCCTGGAACGTTCAAGTAGTCCGCCGTATATTCGGTTTAGCGATTCCTGGAAAACTCCCTGTATCGACCCTGATCTTAGTTCCTAATTTTGTGATGTTTTTATTCATCCTGGCCATGGACGGGGGCCGTGCATTTTGGAGCCCCTCTCCCGAAACGCTTGTCGATTGGGGCGCATTAGTCCCTCCTTATTTTTTTATGGGTGATTACTGGCGCTTGATTACCTATGGCTATCTGCATTTTGGGATTATGCATATTGGTTTTAACATGTTTGCTTTGTCACAGGTAGGTGCTGTGCTTGAAGAAGAAATCGGACGATCCAGATTTTTTTCGTTATATACCCTTAGTCTAATCGGGGGCGGAGCGGCCGATTTATGGCTTCGTGGCCATGTTCCTATTCCTATTGTGGGCGCCTCTGGGGCTTTGTTTGGTTTAATAGGTTTTGGAATCGGATATTGGCATTTTTATGGAGGGTCCCAGGGTGAAACCAATAGAAATTTTTTCCTCAGATGGGCTCTCTATGGATTTGTTTTTGGGGCCTTAATTGGTGCAGACAGTATTGCACACGGCGGAGGACTGGTTACGGGCGCTATAATTGGGTTTATCGTCGAGCGGGAACGTACGCTTCGAGGTCAGGTAACGCAACTCTGGGATGTACTGGCAATTTCGTGTCTGGTCGCAACGTTTCTAAGCTTTGTATGGATGATGGTGATACGGCTTACCGTTTTGCAGGGTTAACCCGCATTTCTCCTACTCTTGCGCCGAAAAGCGAAAGGGCTTCTTCTAAAGCCTCGATTTTCAGCGGGTTGCTACGTTGATCGACACAAGAGTAGGAGAAATGCGGGTTAAGGTCGATGGTCCATTAACCGCTTTTCCTTTAATTCAGTTCCAACTCCATGCATCTCCCTCATCTCCGCTGAAGTATGGAAACAAACACGATTGGGTTTAAGTTCTGTAAGCGCTTTAAAACGTTCTGTTACGATGTGCAGCAGTTGTTCTTCGTTTTCTGTCCCTAGAGGCTCGATGTGTAATATGATCTCGTCTAGCTTCATGGGATCATCATTAATTTTGCGCCATTCAATTTGCCATGCACCAATATGATCGACATCATCCAGCGCTTTTTCGAGTTCATTAAAATCGACTAAGGTTCCTTTAATTTTTCCTAGACGCATTTCTTTGATGTCGGATCGACGCGAAATATTACCCATAAGACGCGGCATACGTCTTTTGCAATAAGGGCAGACATCGTAGACCAAGCCTCCGTCAATGATATCGCCGGTGCGATAACGCACCGTCGTTCCTCGAGCGTTTAGGGGTGTGAAAACGAGCTCGCCCGGTTGCCCGTCAAGTTGGACCTCGCCGCTGTCTGGATCAATCACTTCGAATAAACCCAAATCAGGATACAAATGATACCCCCCGGATTCCGATTCTAAAGGGTGAGGACACTCACCCCAGGCCATTTTACTTTCAGTAAACCCGTACGTGGCGACAACAGAAACATCTGTAGAGCCTAGTTGCTGAGCAAGATATGTGAGTTTTCGGCGCATACCCGCGGGTACTTTTTCGCCTCCTAAAACCAAGGATTGTAATGTTTCAAACCGCTTTCCCTCTTGAACGGCTTGGTTCAGGATATGATAAAGGAACGTGGGTATACCGATGATCCCTGTCGGCTTTACGCGGTCCATAAGGCGAATATTTCCGTCGGTCCCCATGACTTTTCCATCTCCAGTGCTGATCGAAAAGACGCCTGCCTCTTTGCAGGAATAGTAGGTTTGCCAAAAAGCCAAGTGAGGGGCAAAGGGAAACATGTTCAGCAAGCGGTCTTCGGGTCAGCCCCAAGGACACGGACAAGTCTGCCTCCTCCCAAAGCTAGATTATCTAAATCATGTCTTGTATAGAGAAACGGAATAGGCTCGGCAGAACGCCCCGTTGTGCTGGTCAGTGTTAAGGGGCGGTATTCTTTCGCGAACTCCGCTTTGACACGTTGCCGCCCTCGTAGAACGGCACGGAAGACCGTACCAGGTCGTTTTTTTTAAGACGCTTTCGTCAGGAATCAAGACAAAATCTCTATTTCGATCAGGATCTTCTTGTGCGTCTAGTAAATCTTTTTTCGAGGTAAAAGGAATTTTTTGGAGATCTTGGATAGAGCGAATATCTTCAGGCACGAGTCCTTCCTGTTTAAAGAGGGCTTGATAGAATGCAGAAAAAGGGATGACGTAGTCACGGAGATAGCGATGCAAAAGAACGCCTTGTCCGCTCAGAAGATCTTCTCGGTTTAATTGGTCCCATTTTTGTCTAAGTCTTTTCCGATGCATGTTCTTGTGATGTTCCAATCAACGTTTTAATTTCATCAATTTTTTCCTCAGCGGCCTGTCGACCAATACGCATATATTTTTGGGGATGTCCAAAGTCATGCCATTTACCATCACACGAAACAGGACGCAAAACAACATCGGCTTCTTTACATAAAGCTTCTGCAACACGGGTTTGTGCCCCGTGCATGCTTTTCAGCATAATCCTGAATCCGTCAGATAAAATCTGACGATTTTTCATTACCTGTTGGGCTAAAGCGGGGAGGATACCCGTATTCAAACAAACAACCCCACCCCAACAGGTGTGTATATGAAACAATATAAAATAAAGACTGGCAAGAGCGAACTCAACAGCACAAGCGGAAATCATCTTTGCGGCCTGCTGCTTGAGGATCATGCTCAACATTCAGTTCTTTCAACGTTTGAACAGGGATGGGCTCAGCAATACTTCCATCAATATGAGTTCGCCCATTTAATGAAACAGGAACAATCACACCTGGCATAGCCATGCTTGCCTGAACGGTCTGAGCCGCTTCGCCACTATCAAAAATTACCCGCTCAAGAGTATCAAGATCGGTCGTAATCACTTTCAGTTTTCGGGTTAGGTCAGAAAAATGGACTTTACCAATGGCATCGTTAAGCCGTCGCCGAACCGCTTCACCGCGCATAAAACCTTGTCGGGGTAGAAATACGGGGTCCATCAGTCGTAACATAGACCAGGGTCGTTTAAGTTTCATGGCCTCAGCTTTCATTTGTTTGGCGTTTAATCCGGCCGCCCACATAGCGCCTATAAAGGCGCCCATGCTGGCCCCAACAATTATATCGACGTCAATATCATGCTCTTCCAAAATTTCTATGATGCCAATATGAGCTAATCCTTTGGCCCCTCCGGACGAGAGGGCTAAACCGACTCGACACCAACCTATCTCTCTCGCTAAATAACGGATATGAGAACTAAAGCGCCCTTTAGGGGATTGAAGATAATGAAGCGTCGCATCTTGTATATCGTCTGCAAGACCATGAATCAGCCCATGTGCTTCTATGCCGATTTCCTTATTAATCTTTTCGAAGGCATGGGCTCTTTCTTGATAGCGGAGACAGACAATGGGCAAGAGCGTTATTTTTTGTACAGAAGGTACGTCACGGATCTGTCTGGTTAATAGGTTCGTTTTATAGAAATCTTTTGGATTCTGCTGCAGGAGTATATATGGCAAATATGTGGACGAGGACAAAACGATAATGAGCAGAAAGATGACCCATTAAAGGGGCGACATAGTCCACTTCTCGAGCTTGTCCAGACATGGAAAAATTCAGTTGTCTGACACCGGCTTCTCCTTTTAATAAAAATTCTGAGTAACAAAAGGGGCCGTATGGGTCCGTGGGAAAGTCTGTGAGAGATGGCGTCTCTTTTCCGAATTGGATAGAAACCCGCAGCACAGAACAGCTTGTTTCACGTCTAAGGGCAACGGCCAAATTTTCGACAATGATATCTCCTTGGACACCCGCTGAAACACTGGCGAGTACAGCGATCCGCCCTAATTTGATGGGTTCAGGTTTTTCTTGGAATTTACGCATTTGTTGTCCCACGTGTTCAGCCAAAATATGCACCCATTTAGGATTTTTGTTTAGAATTTGTTGTATGCCTTTGGTTTCAATGCGAATCAGTTCTGAACCGGTTATGACTTTTAGAGTGGCGCTATAATGATCGCGCGTCAGCAAGCTATTTTCACCAAACGTATCGCCAGGAGAAAGGATCTCAAGTACTTGCTCAACTTTATTGAGATAGGTTGCTTGAACTTGACAACGACCCGTTACAAGCACATATAACGCATCACACGGGGTTCCTTCCCGACAGACTTCAGTCCCCTTCGGATATTCAATAAAAAGGGCATGTGAAACAATACGTTTAAGTTCTAGAAATGAAAGTTGAGAAAATACAGAATCCTGAATCCGTCAGCTATCGCTTCGGAAGGCGTTTTGGGGCTCAAAAGCTGAAAATTTTTTCCTTGAGATGCTTGCTTTTGGGCGGATTGGGACCGGCAAGTATCACCCTGATGAATTTTTTGAGCGTACAGGTTAGATTCACTCTAATTTTGACCATTTTGGGGCGTAAGCCTCCTTGGGCAGTCGCCTTAGAGTATTGTTAAAGGTGCACGGAAGGCTATGCGAAGGAATGGGCAATATCTTGTATCACTTCAAACCAGCGACAACGCTTGCCAAAGTGAAGTTTAATTCGTCCGGCGTGGCGGACCAATCGAACCGCGCAATAGGTTGAAGGCCACCATGGCGCATAACAGAATAATCTTATTGGCACAGAGTCTCCCCGAAGGCAATCGCTCAACATCAAGATCGCTTTTGAGTTCGCTGTGGTACTGCTCGCTGGGGCCATGTCCATGATAGAGATCTAGCACCGTCTTGGCACGACAAGAGAGGTCCGTCCACCAGGTGTTCACCTCAAGTTTAGGAACCAGAAGTTTCTGACCATCGATATCGATGGTGCGTTCAATCACTTCGAAGGCCACCGGGATACAAGGGCGGTTTTGGTCACCACCGGGATGGAAATGATCGAAAAAGCCTGTGTAAACGTTCTTGCCTTCACGACTGTCTTGTTTGTCTCCAACTCGGCGTGCAAGGGCCAGCATTTGCTCAGGACATTCGCGGCGAGGACTTCGCTTTACGATAAAATAATGATCCCCAAAAGCGTCGAAGTTATCGACCGCAGCGTTGCCACTATCAAGCCGAAGCAGACATTTTCTACCCAGGCCCAGGGTTTGGAGCGTTTCAACGCTGCGGGCAATAAACGCGGTCGTTCCCGACTGACAATGTTGTTTACCGGGTCGAAGTTCGCACTCAAGCATGTGGCCTTGAGTGCCCACATAGGCAAATATCGGGGCGTAACCATCATGGCCCTTCTAGGTGTAGGAAACGCCTTCTTTCGAAGAGCCTGAGTGATCCAAAGGGCTCACATCGATATCGACGGGAACAAGATCAAGCCCTTCGACATCTACCTAGCCAAAGGGGCCCGAGGAAAGAAGTTCGGTGTTGAGTTTGCGTAGCCCCACATGGGTTCTGGCTGGGGGCAGGTCGTCGAAACGACGTCGGAACACCGGCTCAGAGGCTACCTTTTTAACTCCCCTTTTTAAGTCCAAAGGCATTCATAAAAATCTCATCACCCCGGTACAGGTCGATATCATTGAAATCGGTTCGACCGTTGCAAAGTAAGCCGATCTGGGTAAGGAGGATCTCCCGATCAGAGATCGCATCGGAGCGGCGTGGTTGAAAATTGGAGGGAAGAATCCGTTGAGCATGATCCTCAAGCAGCAGGCCGCAAAGATGATTTCCGCTTGTGCTGCTGAGTTCGCTCTTGCCAGTCTTTATTTTATATTGTTTCATATACACACCTGTTGGGGTGGGGTTGTTTGTTTGAATACGGGTATGCTCCCCGCTTTAGCCCAACAGGTAATGAAAAATCGTCAGATTTTATCTGACGGATTCAGGATATATACTTCTAAGATGAAAATAGCGAAACTATTCAAGAATGGCCAGAGCCAGGCAGTTAGGCTTCACAAAGAGTTTCGTTACCAGCCCCGAATAGGTTGGATCCAAATCAAGCGTAAAAAGGATAGTCTCTCAGGGTTTCCCCTATGCGAACGTAAGGGTGGGGCCCGATTGTGTATAATCTTGCAGTAAGTCATGTTGTGTATATATATACCTGGATCCGTCAGTTAAACGTGGGATTTCTGTGCGAATGCTTTGGAGGCAAAAGGTTGCAAAAAAACGCAGGCGCACCCGCTGGGTGCGTCGAGGCTTTTTTGTAATTCCTTTTGGCCCAAATGGTTCGTGCAGAAAACCGCGTTTAACTGACGGATCCAGGTGCTTTTCTCATGAAAAAAATATTAATCGCAACAAAATTAGACGATATTGCCAGGAACCTTTTTAAAGAAAAGGGCCGATACATCGTTGTACAGGATGACAAGGCTGATATTCTGACGCTTGCCAAAGCTCACCCCGATACGTTTGGTCTTATCGTCCGTAGCGAAAAAGTTACGCAGGGCGTTATCGATGGGCTTCCTTCCTTAAAGGTGATTGTCCGCGCTGGAGCAGGGTACAACACCATTGATACGACCTATGCCCGTAAAAAAGGTGTCGATGTGATGAATACCCCGGGTGCGAATGCCAATGCTGTGGCCGAAGAAGTGCTGGCGCTTATGCTGGCTGACGCAAGGCACTTGATCAAAGCCGACCCGTCTGTGCGGGCTGGAAAGTGGGAAAAAAAACAGTTTACGGGCCGTGAAATTAGCGGAAAAACAATAGGGATTGTTGGGTTAGGGTATATTGGAAGATTGGTAGCTACACGGTTGAGCGGGTTTGGTGTAAAAATCTTTGGATATGATCCCATGATTACCGAGGAGCGCGCGCATGAGATGGATGTCGAGCTTTTAGATTTACCCGACCTCTTTGCTCAATGTGATTATGTTACCCTCCACCTTCCAGAGAATGAAGCAACAAAAGGAATGATAAATGGGTCTCTATTCTCCGACATGAAGGCCGGAGCGACCGTTATTAATTGTGCACGGGCGGGTATCCTGGTCGAAGATGATCTCCGTTTGGTGAGACAAGAAAAGGGCATTCGGTTTTTAAATGATGTTTACGCTAAAGATGAGGCCGGTCTTAAAAGCGTTGCCGATATTGCGGATATCATGTTGCCGCATCTTGGGGCGAGTACAGTTGAAGCCAATGAAAATGCAAGTCGGCGTGCGGCGATTCAGCTTATAGAATTCGTTGAGAAAGGGATTTCAACGCACATCGTAAATCGCGATATTCCTGAAGGGTTAGATGAAACCTTTGCCGACCTTGCGTATATGTTAATGCGTCTGTGTCGAGGTGTGGTTGGAAAACAGCATAAACTTAAACTCATTGAAACGAGTTTTTACGGAACCCTAAAACCATTTTCCGATTGGTTAGTCATTCCCATTGTAGCGGCTTTAAGTCGCGGCTTTGATCGTTCCCTCGATTTTCGCGCCGCTCGTGAATACCTTAGAAAACAGGGTATCGATTATAATACCCGAGATGTTGATGAGGATAAGGGCTACGAAAATTCGACTACCATCGATTTAACAGCTCATATCGGTGCGGAAGAATTGCGGGTCGCCAGTGTACGAGGGACGATAACGGAAGGGATCTTGATGGTGTCTCGTATTAACGATTTCCAAAAATTATATTTTGAGCCGCGTGGACATACCGTTTGCTTTACGTATGAAGATCGCCCAGGGATCTTAGGACTTATTGCGGCCGCTTTAGCTCAAGAAAAAATCAATATTGATGACGTACGAAATCCTCATGACTCTAAAGGGAACGAATCCATTGCCATCCTTAAAGTCAACCAGCCCGTTTCTGACGAGGTCATTGAAAAGATTGGTAAAGACATCAAAGCTGGCATGGGTTTTTATTCGGAGTTGTAACAGTCCTTCTAACTTTTGAAGAAATTAGAGCGGCTGAGTTATCTGTTATTCATTATCAGCTTAGGTGAGCAACTTTAAATGATGCTTGAACAAATGCGCTGATAAGAGTAATTAAGATAGTTTATACCGACAGAAAAACGATGAATAACAAAGAATATTTTGACTTTTGGTATGCCGTAAGCAACACGCAGATACTCAAGATGCCGTCCCGCATACTTGAAACGTTTGGCAATACGGTTGTGAACTACTATTTATTGACGGAGCTGATGGACGCAACGAACAAGGTGCGCATCCGAGAAGGCCGGATCGAAGCCTTTCGTCCTCAGATTATTACGCCCCAACTTTCCGAAGAATCCTTGTTGGAAAATTTTGGGGAAGAAGCGGGTCAATACATGGAATGGTTACGCGCTCACGAAAAAGAGTGGGCCATTCTTCAATATGGGTTTGCCATTAGAAAACACGAAGTTAACGAAAATTTTTCGAGCGGAAAACTTGAGGCGGTTGCAGAACAAATACAGGCTGAATTAGAGAAAAAAAATGACCCCTTAAGCGCGCTATTAGTCGGTGTAGATGAACCCTGGGAAGTGTGTTTGTTAAAATTGTTGGTAGAATCAATGAAACGCTCTGCACCAACTAATTTAAAAGAATTACGTCGGGATCCAGATGGGGCGCACCACGATATTGAAAAGAGTTTTGACCAGGCATCAAAGGATCCGTCCCAGATAGAAAATTTGAGTCGGACCCTTCATAAACATGAATTATTTGAAGCGTATGAGGACCGCTTCTTTTCGTTGGTAAAATCCAAACAATAGGTGGGTAGAATTTCTATAAAGGTTATTTATCCCGAGAAATGTACGAAACGTCGCAAAAGACATTGACGTCGCTCTTTTTTGCGTCTTTTCCCGCATTTAACGAGTCTAAAAAATAGACTTAAATATGATGCAAACAATCGTTCTCCCCCCTGTCGCACAATCTTTCAAAACTCCCTGGGTTGAAGTTGATTTAGGACTCTTGGAACAAAACATATCCAAGATGAAGGCCAGCCTAAATCACACGACCTCTGTCATTTTCGTTGTGAAGTCAAATGCATATGGGCATGGACTTGTGCCGATCGCGAAATCAGCTGTACATGCAGGTATTGATTGGTTGGGAGTAGCCTATCTGGAAGAAGCGCTTGAATTACGCCAATCACTGCCACAACATGTTCATTTGCTTGTGCTGGGCGCTGTGGACGCTGCTAACACCCCTATCCTTCTCGATCATAGGATCATTCCTGTTGTAGTGTCTAAAAGTCATGGTTTAGATTTTTCCCATAACGCTGTTCGTTTTGACCAAAGTCTTCCTGTTCATCTTAAAATAGATACGGGTATGGGGCGATTTGGAATCCCTTGGGAAGATGCGAATCACACCTTGTCTGGTCTTTTAAAGGATCCGGGCTTGAAAATACAAGGGATCTGTACACATTTTTCGAGTGTAGAACCCAACCACCCTAAAGAGGCACACGAACAAGTAAAGAGGATGAGTCAAATAGGGGCTTTTTCAAAAGGCCATCTCCTTCGTCACGTTTCAAACAGCAGGGCTTTTCTCAATTATCCGCAATGGGATTTTGATGCTGTTCGTACAGGTATGGCTTTGTATGGGTATGGAGCTAACGAGGCAGAGCGGATTCAAACTCAACCCATTTTGCAATGGAAGACACATGTCATACAGGTTAAAAGTGTGCCCGCAAATTTTCCCGTGGGGTATTATGCCTCTTATCGTACAGATACGCCAACCGATATAGCAACGGTTAGTGTGGGATACGCAGACGGATTCCCTCGATTACTGGGAAACAGAGGGCATGTACTCATTCGTGGTCAACGATGCAAGGTAATTGGCCGAGTAAGTATGAATTGGATCACTGTAGATGTAGGACACGAAAGTGGCGTTGACGCAGGTGAAGAAGTCGTGCTTATTGGAAAACAAGGTAGCGCATCTATTTGGGCGGATGAAATAGCCAAAAAAGCGGACACCATCCCTTACGAAATTCTTACTCGAATCCATCCCCATGCTCCGCGAATATATATCTAGTTGTAATGACGTTCTCCGTAGGATTTTATGCGTTCTGCTTGCCTTTCCACAGCAGCCGCTCTATAAACCTTCTATACTCCCACACGCCAGTTTCTCTCTGTGATTATTTTCAGGTTTGGGTGTTTCATGATTATCCACACACCCTGGACACTTGATTTTTTCACCCTGATAATCAATGCTGGCACATCCACAGGAGGTAAACGTTTTTCCGCGTAACAATCCTATCGCCATGATAAGAGAGCAGATCCCTATGATCCCAATAACAATGCTAGTTAGAAATAGAAAGTTCATGGTTCTCTTTTTGGGTTCTCGGTTAAATCAGATAGCGGAAAAAGGCAGGCGATCCTTTCACAAGAATTGCCTGCTCTCTGTTTGATTCTACTAAACGTAGATCACGTTTATTAATTGCTTAACGCTTGTTGTAGCTTTTTGCTTAACGCTTGTGCTTTTTGGGTGATATTCGCGTTCTGCTGATTGATTGCTGTGGCATCTTCTTGTGACAACTGCGCAATTTCCCCAGCTTGTGCGCCCCAATTTTGACCAAATTTAGCTGACTCAGCAGCAAATTCTTGCATGAGCGCAGTAATTTTTTGTGTGTCACCCGATCCTTTTAATCCATCTAATTTTTTACTGTATATCTCTAATGTCTTTTCGTAATTAGACAGTGACAGTACAGCTCCAATTTCTCCAGCAGCTCCGCTTAATTTCTTGGCGCTAGATGCTGAGGATGACGAGGAAGCGTCTCCTTCGCCTGTTGTGTCGGTCGATGGAGATTTCCCACATCCCGCGACAATGATTGATACTCCTATTGCTAAAACGGCAAGCAGGGATAGCTTATTAAACTTCATACTGATTCTCCTTCGTTTTTATTCTTGTTTCTGTGCTTCGTTCTTAGAGGAAACACGGCTAAATGGAACTGGAAAAAGTACTATGTTTTTTTCCCCTACAAGTAAAAACTGGGGAAATATTTTCTCATTTAATGTTTTGATCGCAAATCAATATCCTGGATCCGTCCGTTAAACCTGGGATTTCTGTGCGAATGCTTTGGAAGCAGAAGGAATCAAAAAAACGTAGGTGCACCCACAAGGTACATTGAGGCTTTTTTGGCTTTCCTTTTGGCCCAAATGATTCGTGCTGAAAATCGCGCTTAACGGACGGATCCAGAAATATAAAAGGATATTAATAGACCCTCTCAGATCGTGCCGTTGGGCTAAAAGATATAAACGTGCTTTATACAGACAAGCACAATGCCTACACCCGCTAAGTAAATACCAAGGCCGACAAGGGAATATTTTCGAAATAGCTGTAAACAAAAGTGAATACAGAAGAAACTGACGGTAAAACAGGTCACAAACCCTACCCACAAAATACTAGATGGAAGCCCAAGATGGGTTCCGGATAACATTTCAGGACTCTTCAGAATGATCGCCCCTATAATCGCTGGAATGGCCATGAAAAAGGAAAAGCGAGCAGCGTTTTCTCGTTTTTGACCACATAATACGCCGGTTGCCGTTGTGACCCCTGATCGGGACACGCCAGGAATCAACGCGATGATTTGTACGAGTCCCATGAGCAGTGCGGTCCTATAGGTAAACGTTGGAGCCTTGTCTTTTTTTTTGTTTTCACAGATAAAAAACCACCCCGCTGTGATGATCATAAACAGACCAACGATTCCGCCATTACGGAACCTTTCAAGGTGTTCAGCAATAAAAGGACCCGTGAAAAAGATGGGGAGGGTTGCTACAGAAAGAAGCAAAGGAAGTTTTCGGTAAAACGTAGCGTCTTCTCCGTTAGGGCTTCTTCGGGACTGAAGGATGGAAACCCATTCTCGCCAAAAGTAAAGAAGGATTGCCAATAGACTTCCCGCATGAAGGACCGTGTCCAGAACAACCCCGCCTTCATCCGACCATCCAAACCATGCGCGAACAAGTACCAGGTGGCCGGAACTGCTAATCGGGATAAACTCGGTCGCGCCTTGAACTATCGCCAATATAATTGTTTGGAAGTATGTCATGCCGTATAATGATGCGTTTTTGATAACAAGGAGGGGATGGCATTATCCTACCATTTCGCCTAGTAGTTTTTTACTTTTCGGGTCTAACTTTTTAGGGTCTTGGACGCAATAGAAATCTCCAGCGACATCTCGAATTAAAATGGATCCATTGGATAAGGTTTGAGGCCATTCATCGAGTTCGGTTTGAAATGTTCTTTTTTGATGCTCCACAAAAACCGTCCAATTTCGGATTTCGACTTCTTTTTTTATGTTTTCTATTCGATCGATCGTTAGCGTAAATCTTGTTTCTAAGAGAGCTTGCTGCAGGATCTGTTTGGAGGTTCCTTCTAAACCTTTTGTGGCATGGATCAAGAGGATTTCTTCTCCGTCAATCCCACAAACCGAAATGAATCGGCCGGGGTCTCGCCAGGGAAAACATGGATGGATGCGTACGGGGATGGTCCGGTCGTTGAGAACTAGATGAATTTTCTTGTTTTCGCCTAAAATGAATTTGGGGGATGGCTTTTTTTCTTCTTTATTCATTATGCTACAAATTGTTCATGTAACGTTTGTTGCATCGTATAGAGTTTTCTGAAAACACCGTCTTCCATTTTCAAGAGCTCGCTGTGTGTGCCTTCTTCAACAATCGTCCCTTCTTTGATCACTAATAAACGAGTGGCACGTTTTAATGTGGATAACCGATGAGCAATCGCCAGCACAGTGCGTCCTTTAATCAACCGGGTCAGTGCTTCTTGAATTTTTTGTTCGGTTTCTGTATCTACGTTGCTCGTTGCCTCATCTAAGATGAGGATACGGGGATTGTGTAAAACCGCGCGAGCAATCGAAATGCGCTGACGTTCTCCTCCAGAAAGGGTGTGACCGCGTTCCCCTACAATGGTTTCATAGCCTTGTTCAAGCCGGCAAATAAACTCGTGCGCATTGGCTGCTTTCGCCGCCTCTATAATTTGTTCCGGGTTGGAATGCTGCATGCCATAACTTATATTGTCCATGATCGTTCCATGAAACAGAGAAGGGTCTTGCAAGACCATGCCTATTTGTTTTCGGTATCCCCCCAACTCTACATCTCGAATGTCTGTTCCGTCGACGAAAAGGCATCCTTCGGTTACATCATAAAATCGGGCAAGCAGATTCATTAATGTTGTTTTACCTGATCCCGAAGGTCCAACCAGACCAATCATTTCTCCAGGACTTACTGAGAATGAGACCTGATTAAGCACTTTTCGAACCCCATCATAGGAAAACGAAACATTGTCATATCGAATGGAACCCTTGACAGGCTTGAGTTGAACGGGATGAGGCTTGTTTTTTATCTGCGGTTCGGTATCCAATATTTCGAAAATCCGGTAGGCCGAACTGAGCGCACGATTGAGCATTCTTGTCATTTGTCCAATGACTTCAAGGGGATGCATGAACATGGCCATGTACAATAAAAAAGCGATGAAGGTTCCAGGGGTTAACGTCCGGTCGCTTAATCCCATAACGCGAGGCAAAGCCACCATCCACACGAGCAGGGTTAATCCATGAAAGGCGAACATCATACGGGGCCAGAAGCTTGTCCAAACCCTATGTACTTCGTTAAAGGAGGTTCTGCAATTGCTGTTCCGTTTCCCAAACCGTTCTATCTCTCGTTGTTCTTGGTTAAAAACCTTCACAATGCGAATGCCGGGGATGGTATCCGAAAGAAGGGCGGTGAGTCGTGACCATCGCTGAAAGGCCTTGATAAAAATACGCCCGATATTTTTTCCATGTTTATAAAAGGCCCACAAAAAAAGAGGAATGGGAACCGTCATAATCAGTCCTAGCCGCCAATCTAAGCAAACGAGAACGACCCCTAAGCCGACGAGCATAATGCAGGAGAGACTCACTTCGACGATTCCAAAAGCGATAAAATCCCAGAGTCGATCTGTGTCGGAGCTTACCCGTGTAATAATTGTTCCTGTTTGTTTCCGGGAAAAAAAACGCAAGGAGAGCGTTTGCAAATGATTGTAGAGCTCTTGTCTCAAATCGTGTGCGACATATTCGCCCAGCATCGACATATTTCGAAGTCGCATCCATAAACAAAATTCTCTGACGATATAGACGAACGCCAATAACCCGATCACTGACCAAACCGTCTTTTGAACTGAAATCGAAGCCTTTACCTCCTGTGTTTGAGAGACAAGGTCAATGATATAACCGGTCAGGTAGGGAGGGAGCAGGTTCATGATGGTCAAAACAATGGCTGCCACCGAGCCCATGACTAATAAACGTTTATAGGGTTTCAAATAAACTAGCAGCCGCCAAATCACAGCCAATTTATTGCCCGATACAGCCAATTGCGCATTGGCCATTGCAGAAGCCACGGATTGGCGATAAAAGATGTCGGCATGGTGAGGCTCTTCAGGATCGTTTGGAAGCTTTCCCTCAACCGCGAGCTTTATCCCCTCCATGGTCTTTCGTTGCCGCTGTGAATAACGCAGCTCAAGAGGTCTTGACTCGGATTCCGTATAAAAACGTAGAACCGTGCAGCTCAGTCCAACGGTTTCTGTAACATCTCTAATATCGGTGCGTTTGACTCTTTCAATGTGAACCTCGTCGTTTTTCTCAGAGATGACCGCAAGGTTTTCAGGGTCGAGTATAATCCACGTATCCTGCAAAGAGAGTGAGGCATTAAGATCTGCTAATCCGTACATTAGAATCGGCTGATCGTGTATACGATTACGTAATAAAAAGGGAAGCTCTGCAGGTTGATTCGTATAGCGTTTTATAATGGATCTGTTTAGGTCATCTAATTTATTCATAGGCGAGGTTCTTTATCATGTTCGTATCCATAAAGAAACCCCATTTATCTATACGGATCATGCCGCTGAATTAATTAGAAAGATAAACGGAACTTTCTAGTCTGTAAAAACGTTGGGTGGCCACCATATTGGTATCATAAAGAGTAATGGTTGCATTGGGAGTAGCCATTTAAAATATTCCAGTTGGTATCTATTAAACTGTCAGACCATTTTATGGTATAAGATTGTCCTTGTTCTGCTGGAAAAGAAACTTGTGTTTGGTTTTGTTGAGGACTCAACGTGCTGATAGATGGATTTATCAGCTTTGGGATAAGCCCAAAATTATCTAGATTGACGTATGTGTCGTACGGTAAGGTGTTGGTTGTAAAAGCTGTAATACCCACTTCTTGAATAAACCTCAGTGAGTCTGCTGGTGCATTGCCAAGATAACCAATTCCATTATTTGTAAAAATAACCCAGTTGTTATCTGCAAAAGGGGCTATATAAGTCGTCCAATCTGTGTTTGTTGGATTCCAAAAACCGTAATAATAGAAATTTGTATCATAGCTAGAAAAAAAATAGAGGGCAAGTGCATCAACTTCGTTGGGGAAGTCGCAGTATATATCTGCTTGTATAGCTTCAACGCCTTCTGTACTAAAGTCCCCCGTTACCTTTCCCCCTGAACTACCTAAGTTGGCGTATAAAAAGGAAACTCCATTGGGAAAAGCGCCCCATATAAATTCATTGGTGTCCCATACGGGAGAAAAGGATTGTCCCTCGGTATAATGAGCCCAAGTACTAGCAACGCTAGCTGATTTAAATATTTCAAGAAAGCCTTTTTCTGCACCTTGTCCTTGTAAAGAAAAAATAGCCCAAAAGAAGAGATATTCCTGAATCCGTCAGACAAAATCTGACGATTTTTCATTACCTGTTGGGCTAAAGCGGGGAGCATACCCGTATTCAAACAAACAACCCCACCCCAACAGGTGTGTATATGAAACAATATAAAATAAAGACTGGCAAGAGCGAACTCAACAGCACAAGCGGAAATCATCTTTGCGGCCTGCTGCTTGAGGATCATGCTCAACGGATTCTTCCCTCCAATTTTCAACCACGCCGCTCCGATGCGATCTCTGATCGGGAGATCCTCCTTACCCAGATCGGCTTACTTTGCAACGGTCGAACCGATTTCAATGATATCGACCTGTACCGGGGTGATGAGATTTTTACGAATGCCTTTGGACTTAAAAAGGGGAGTTAAAAAGGTAGCCTCTGAGCCGGTGTTCCGATGTCGTTCCGACGACCTGCCCCCAGCCAGAACCCATGTGGGGCTACGCAAACTCAACACCGAACTTCTTTCCTCGGGCCCCTTTGGCTAGGTAGATGTCGAAGGGCTTGATCTTGTTCCCGTCGATATCGATGTGAGCCCTTTAGGTCACTCAGGCTCTTCGGAAGAAGGCGTTTCCTACACCTAGAAGGGCCATGATGGTTACGCCCCGATATTTGCCTATGTGGGCACTCAAGGCCACATGCTTGAGTGCGAACTTCGACCCGGTAAACAACATTGTCAGTCGGGAACGACCGCGTTTATTGCCCGCAGCGTTGAAACGCTCCAAACCCTGGGCCTGGGTGGAAAATGTTTGCTTCGGCTTGATAGTGGCAACGCTGCGGCCGATAACTTCGACGCTTTTGGGGATCATTATTTTATCGTAAAGCGAAATCCTCGCCGCGAATGTCCTGAACAAATGCTGGCCCTTGCACGCCGAGTTGGAGACAAACAAGACAGTCGTGAAGGCAAGAACGTTTACACAGGCTTTTTCGATCATTTCCATCCCGGTGGTGACCAAAACCACCCTTGTGTCCCGGTGGCCTTCGAAGTGATTGAACGCACCATCGATATCGATGGTCAGAAACTTCTGGTTCCTAAACTTGAGGTGAACACCTGGTGGACGAACCTCTCTTGTCGTGCCAAGACGGTGCTAGATCTCTATCATGGACATGGCCCCAGCGAGCAGTACCACAGTGAACTCAAAAGCGATCTTGATGTTGAGCGATTGCCTTCGGGGAGACTCTGTGCCAATAAGATTATTCTGTTATGCGCCATGGTGGCCTTCAACCTATTGCGCGGTCTTGGCCAAGAGGTCATCAAACGGGCTGGGCTTGCCCCGCAGAAAATCAACATCCCGCGCTGGCGAATCAAAACGGTTCTCAAAAATATCGTTTATTGCGCGGTTCGATTGGTCCGCCACGCCGGACGAATTGAACTTCACTTTGGCAAGCGTTGTCGCTGGTTTGAAGTGATACAAGATATTGCCCCATTCCTTCGCATAGCCCTCCGTGCACCTTTAACAATACTCTAAGGCGACTGCCCAAGGAGGCCTACGCCCCAAAATGGTCAAATCAGAGTGAATCTGACCTGTACGCTCAAAAAATTCATCAGGGTGATACTTGCCGGTCCCAATCCGCCCAAAAGCGAGCATCTCAAGGAAAAAATTTTTCAACTTTTGAGCCCCAAAACGCCTTCCGAAGCGATAGCTGACGAATTCAGGAAAGGGTATAGTATAATGAAAAGTTCTTTTCTTAACAGGCGGATTTTTTTATTTTTTCTTCACGCTTCTGCTTCTTCAGGCATAGAGGCGGTGATGAGTTCGTCGGAGTTAACCCTATATCCGTCAGACAGAAAGCGTTGATTTGTAGATACGTCTGCCCTATCAGGTGGCCCTTCAGACTGTTTATTTCTCTATAAATCACATTCCCAGGCCGGATGGCCTGAGCTGATATGAATAGCTCCGTTGGAGCAAATCTACGTTCATTAAACCTCCCTATATTTGACTGAAAATCAGATTCATATCAAAGACAAAGAGTCGAAGGTCCAAAGTCAAAGGACCAATCTTCTTCGAATTTTCGACCTTAGACTTTCAACCCTTAGACGCTTCGCCCTACATTAGAAAAGTTTGAGACGTTGGCACTTTGACAGGTGGCATACAATCCTTGTATATCGGTAACAATTCAGGAGATATTTATGAATACAAAGACAGTCAATATAGCTTTCTAGGACGACCTTCTTCGCAATATTGATCGTGTTGCTAAAATGGAGTCCCGATCTCGTTCAGAATTTCTGCGTGAAGCTGCACGGGCATACATTCAACGGAAAAAACGTTGGAATAAAGTTTTCTCTATGGGGCGGAAAATTGCTCGTACCAAGAAATTGTCCTCACAAGATGTAACGAAAAAAATCAGTGCGTATCGGAAGACGAAGGCCTTACCCAGATGAGTCCAAGGTGGATTGTCCTTGATTCTAACGTAGCTATTTCTAGTTTTCTTTTCGAAGGACCTCCTGAGGGAATTCTCCATTTTGCTTTAGAAGAAGTTGTACGCTGTTTCATGTCTTTGCCTATGCTTGACGAAATTCGCGATGTTCTTCAACGGCCGGAATTTGGTCTTTCCTCAGAACAAGCGCTTACTCTTGTCGAAGAGTTGTACAGTCTATGCGAGGTGGTGTCTCCAACAAGACGGTTCCAAGTGATTAAGGCAGACCCCCTGATGACAACGCGATTCTAGAATGTGCTTTCTCTGCCGAAGTCGATATGATTATTTCCGGTGACTCTCATCTGCTGCAGTTAAGCGAATGGGAAGGTATTAAGATCGTATCCCCTGCTGAGTATGTTGAAAGGGTATCGGGCCAATAATGAACTGGGAAATGCGAGAATCTTGATGCTGCAATGACGAGAAGCTAAGGAAATAGAGATGAAATACATAAGAGCCAGCGGAAAGATAAAAACGAAAAAAATGAAAATTTTTAGTGGGTGTAGGACCAGAAAGTTACAAGATCTCAAAAAGCCCTTGCCAGCATATATTTTTTGACGTATATGTTGTATTTTGATAAATACAATATATACAAAGGAGGCCTATCATGAGCTTAGACCCAAGAAAACGAAGAAAGACTATTCTCAAAGAAATAGAGCAGATTCACTCTATGAGGCGTGGACAATTTAGCCAACAGTACTACGAAAAAACCCTGGCCGATGGAACGGTCAAAAAACAAGGGCCTTACTATGTCCTTCAGCGGTATGAAGGACAAAAAAAGTGTTCCCAACGCATTCCTCCTCAAGAGGCTCAAAAGGTGCGTGAAGAGCTTGGAGCTTATACTCAATTTCGAAGGCTATGTGATGAATTTACTCGGCTTACCGAAGAGATTTCTTCTCAAGGTTCTTCTGAAGAATCTAAAAAAAAAGATGAGTTCGAAACCAGTCGGTATCAAGAAACCGAAGCGTTGATCAAGACCGTTCAAGATCAGTATGCCCAAACAGGCACCTGGAACATGGCCCAACTCGAACAGTCCCTTAAGGTCGCACTCATCAAAGACGGGTGCAACATCCTGGAATGGTTACTCAATCAAAAAGCCCAACCCGGTCAAGATAAAGCCCTTGGGATCAATGAACGATGCTACACAAAGCGCAAAAAGAAAGTACACAGTGTGCTCGGTTCGTTTGAGGTAGAACGTGATTATTATCACGGGCCACAAGGAACGTGTGTCCCTTTGGATGAACGCTTAGGGTTGATTGATGGCTATACGCCCGGATTACAACGGCTCATGTGCCGTTGTGGAGCTATGGATTCATCCTATCAAGAGGCTTCGATGAGCTTGCAGGTCTATGGGGGCATTCACGTTTCGGGTCGACAAATTCAACGGGTCGTGAGCAAAGTTGGGCCGGATATCGTATCGTTCTCACAGCATCGAGACCCTCAAAAAACCGGAGCCATACCGGTTATGTATATCTCTTACGATGGGACAGGAGTCCCGATGAAATCAACCGAAACCCAAGGCCGAAAAGGCAAAAGAGAGGAGCAGGCCAAAACGCGAGAAGTGAAGCTGGGCTGCGTATTCACTCAACACGTAAGGGATGAAGAGGGGTATCCTTTGCGAGATACACAGAGCACAACCTATGTGGCGAGCTTTAACCGTGCAGGAGAATTTGGGACCCTGATACGTGACGAGGCTCGCTTGAGGGGACTGGGCCAAGCCGAGCAAGTCGTAGTCCTCGGTGATGGGGCCGAATGGATTTGGAATGTTGCGCGCGTTAATTTTGCAGGGGCCACTCAAATCTTAGACTTTTATCATGGGTGTGAACACCTCTATGATCTAAGCTGCATCCTGTTCACGGATGCTGAAACGATAAAAAGCAAGGCGGAAAGACGGAAGAAAGTCATGAAAGAGAATGGGACCTGGATCCGTCAGTTAAACGCGGATTTCTGCACGAACCATTTGGGCCAAAAGGAATTACAAAAAAGCCTCGACGCACCCAGCGGGTGCGCCTGCGTTTTTTTGCAACCTTTTGCCTCCAAAGCATTCGCACAGAAATCCCACGTTTAACTGACGGATCCAGGTGGGATTAAAAAGATTATAACCGAAGCACGCAAGCAGCTTGAGATAGATCCTGGAGTGGATGAAGAAGAAGCCAACAAAAGGTTGAATTACTTTGAAAACGATGCCAAACGCATGCAGTATAAAACGTTCCGTGAGACCGGTTATTTTATAGGTTCGGGAGTTGTAGAGGCGGGGTGTAAAACGGTGGTGGGCCAACGGGCAAAACAGTCGGGTATGTTTTGGAGTGTTCAAGGAGCTCAATGTGTATTGTCTCTACGCTGTTGTATTGCCGGAGATACATTTGATAAGTATTGGGAACAACAAAAAGTAGCTTAATCGCTAACTTTGTAACTTTCTTGTCCTAGGTGGATTGTAAAATTAAATGCCGCAAAAAATGGACCTGAGAGCTTCTGTTCATGCGGCGATCTCCAAATCGAAACACTCCTGTGCGGGTTTGTATTCTAGGATCTTGCGAGGATAGTTGTTAATCCATTTTTCAATCTCACCAATACGGTCGATGGTATATTTTCCGATGTTGTCTCCTTTGGCGACGAAACGACGAACCATACGGTTGGCATTTTCGTTGGAGCCTCGTTCCCAGGAAGAATACGGGTGAGCATAATAGAGTTTAACACATCTCTTTTTGCTAAATCCGGAACGTTCCATCTGCTCCACGTCGAGAAACTCGCTCCCGTTATCGGCTGTAATCGACTTGAACATCGATCTGAATGGGCCAACTCCCGTCGATCTTTCGATCGCTTTGAGGGCCTGCAGAACCGATGCCTGTGTTTTATCCGAAAGTTTTCTCACCCTTAGCATTCGGGTCTTTCTTTCTACTAACGTCATTAAAACCGGTTTTGAAGTTCCTTTTCCGCCGACGATCAAATCCAATTCCCAGTGCCCAAATTCCTCGCGTTTTTCTACGGTCTTAGGTCGTTTTTCGATACTGGTCCTTCGGGCATGTTGCTTTTTAACCCGCTTAATAGCACGTCTTTTTCGTTTTATCCGTTTTCGTTTTTCCCATAGGGACTCGTTGCTCACCCCCGGGATGAGACCTTGGTCAATATAGGTATACAGCGTTTTTGTACTCACCGCTGCAGGTCTCTGCTCTTGTTTAAGCAAAGGAGTAACCACATCGGGTGAGCGTTTGTGAACAAGAATGTGCTCGCTGATAAACACGGCCGTTTCATGATGCTTTCCAAGCTTAAGCTCAGGTCCCTTGGCCGTCGCATTTAGATCATGAAGTTCCTGGGCTCGATCACTGCTGTATGCTTTCTTCTTTCGCAGCTCTGTATCGAAATGCTCTACCTCCCCACGTTTAATTTCGCGCTCTATGGTTCGACGATGCCTTCTCAGATAGCTGGCTATCTCCAAAGGACGTCCTGGGTTTTTGAGCATTGTTTCAATCATGATCCGTTCTTTCTGTGTCAAATGCTTGCCTTTTCGGGGATGAATACTACTCTTGATTTGTTCCATGTCTTTCTCCTTTTTTTGTCTTCTGTCGAGTTTCTAAATCTAGAAGATTTCGGCATGGAGCACTCCTGTTTTACATTATCTTCTTTTGGGCATTTAATATTACAATTCTCAGGAAAAAATTAAATATAGAAAAGTACTTGAAAAATATTTGTATAGGCGTACATTTATTAAGCGGTAAAGGATGTACAGAATGATGCGCGATACATATGATTATTTTAGTTCGAACATTTCGTTTCGGCGGCTAGTCCACCTTTCTATCGCCTTTTATGTGTTAAATACATTTCTAGCAACCTCTTCTTTTAGTGCAAATACCGATTCTATGACATTGAGTATTACCATTGGTTTTGAGGATCAGGATGATGATGGGATGCCTGATGACTATGAAAATGTAAACGGGTTTAATCTGAACAGTTCTTCAGACGCCACCTTAGATGCGGATGAGGACGGGCAATCAAATATTGAAGAATTTTTAAGTGGGACAGATCCAAACAATTCGACCTCTTTGCTGCAGGTCGTGAGTTTTGATCTGATGACAAGCAATAGAGTCATGGTAACATGGGATTCAAGTTCGAGTACAGTCCCTGTGGATCGAGAATACGCCTTAGTTGCTATTTCGAAACTAGCAGACTTTACCACGAATACGGAGGTGGTTGCTACGGGCATTCTTTCGCAAGGGAACCAAACGGCTATTATCATCGACACGAATACAACAGCGAGCAAAAGATTTTATAGCATAAAACTCATCAAACCGTTTTTGGAGTAAATATAGGTATTTCAATGAAGATTTTTCTGGCCACGAAGCACACGAATGGACACAGATTCAGAGAAACAGATCCATCCTCTTTTTTGGTGTCCATCCGTGTGTCTCGTGGGATGATTGGGGCTTTTTTGTTCAATTGACGATTCGTGCTGGAAACAAGAAAAAGATATAGTAATTATTCGTTATCGGTTATTGGTTGCTAGGAAAGAAGAAAAGACTGCCACTAATAACAAATAACTACACGATGCAATCGTGTCACTGGAGGTATTGTATGAATATAAAATATCAGATGATGATAGGTGTTAAAATTGCGACTTCATTAATGTTCCCCTCACTTGTCTTTTCAGAGATCCCTGATGCGGAGCAAATGCCCGCATCGACAGTGCTGATCATTGATGACATGGAAAAAAAGAACAACGTTTTAGGCGGGAAATGCGGCGTTTATCAACGTGCTCCCTCCAGGGCGATGTACTATAAAAAATCTGATGATACGGGTACAAATAGTGTTTTGACTTTGAAGTATCTGAAGAAAAACGAAGGGGGCCCTTATGGAAACGGAGGCTGGTGTGGTTATTATACGGTTTCGCCGGAGTATCTGGACCTGTCGGATTACTCAAAAATCACGTTTCGGGTTAGAGCTGAAGGAGCAGACGGGTTTAAGTTTGGTGTAACTGACAAGGCATGGGAGATGAAGGGGGATTCCGTTAAAGTAAACCTTAAAAACTATTTACCGCAAGGTAAAGTAACCACGGAATGGCAAAAAGCTGAAATCCCGATGGATGAAGTGTTTGTTGATTGGGAACTGATTCATGCTTTTTCATTTAATGTGGAAGGTGAATCTTTTATCGAGGGAGGAAAAGGAACCATCTACATTGATGATATTAAGGCAGAAAAATAAATCATTTAACGCATTATAGAAATTTTTTCCGTTGATCAGCCATATGGTTTGTCCTGAAGGGGCAAAAGAATAGAGCTTGGGGTTGAGACCCCAGGACTAAAGAAAACACAAAACGTCCTGGGTCCGATTACGCCCTGAAGGGGCGCGGTTGAGGAGACGGAGATGTATATAAAAACAGCGCCCCTACAGGGCACAAAGTCTCTTTTATTATCTCTCCAGGCTCTATTCCTACATAGCGTTGCTAGGATGATTAGCATTCTTCTTGGTTTAATCTTTCCCCTCTGTGCTTATTCCGCTGATCAGAACTTTATCCAAGTATGGAACTTTGATCAGGGGTTTACAACCGACCAAAAAGGATATTTTAATCGCTTCGAAAACAGTGATTCTACTGCCCGCACTTTTTTGACAGACCAAATCTATTATGGGATAGGTGGTCGTTCATGGGAAATTACCGTGACAAAGGCTGCAGCGGGTTTTTGTGGAGCATGGATTCACTTCTTTGAAACCAAAACACTCCCGGAAGACAGAACCTATTTAAATGCATCCAACCATTTTTATCTTTTCTTTAGAATTAGAGGAAAGGAGGGGGGCGAAAAGGTTAGAGTCCAGATGGCTGACAAATCTTGGGTTCTTAAAGAAGATTCTATTCCGTGTAGTCCACTGAAAAATTATCTTCCCAAAGAAATAACTACGAACTGGCAAGAGGTAACCATTCCTTTAAAAGACTTCGAAGGGATTAATACAGCGGAGTTGGGTGGGCTCACATTTTCATTTGTTGAACAAGGTTCGTATACGGTTTATATAGACGATATATATATTGCCAAAAATAAAGAGGTCTCTATCCCCCAAACCAAAACGGAAAATAAGCCGTTCACAAAAATTCCGCGCAAAAAAGCCATGTGGGTATGGGAATCACATCGATTGTTGGCCGATGAAGAAGCTCGCGAAGAATTTTTTAGATTTTGTAAGACCTACGGTGTGAATGATATCTTTTTTCAGCTCCAATACAAATTCGATAAATCCAATCCTAGGGATGTCAAAACAGAACTTCTTATGGTCGATGAATCCAGAGCCTTTATTAAAGAAGCTCATGAAAAAAATATAGTGATCCAAGCGTTAGAAGGATACCCGGAATGGGTCCTAAAAAAATGGCATTCGCACCCTTTATCTCTTATCCAGGCTGTGATTGATTACAACCAAGCCGTTACTTCGCAGGAACGTTTTGACGGGATCCATTTCGATAATGAACCGCATTTACTGATGGGGTTTAATGATCGGGTTTACCGGAAGACGATCCTCCGAGAGTTCATTGAATTGAACGTTGAAGCCACTAAGCTCGTTCACGCACAATCAGATATGGTCTATGGTATTGATATTCCCTTTTGGTTCGAAGAACGTGGGGATTCCGGAAATATAGAAGGGCTCTGCAAATGGCAAGGGGTGGAAAAACCTGCTAGTTATCACCTACTGGATGTGGTGGATAACATCGGGAGCATGAATTATCGCGATCGTTGCTTTGGTGCTGACGGAATCCTAGCTCATGGTATTCAAGAAATTGAATATGCAGATAAGATAGGAAAGCTTGTCTACATGGGGGTAGAAACGTTTCGGTATCCCCTTATAAAGGTCGATATGGTCTGCGGAATGAAAAAAGACCTCTTTTTTAAGAGATTAAATACAGATTTAATGGAGCTCCGGGATCTTAGTCGAATGGATGGTCCACGATTCAGACTTCAATTTCTTGAAGCGGACGATTATGTTCATGTAGGACTTGAACGGCCTGCGAATATGGATAAGGAAAGATCAAAACGATATGACAAAGCTTTACTTAAACTTGCCCGCTGGGTCGGAACACCGCCGGAGGGTTTTATAAACCTAGACGATGTCTTATTTGATACCGAATATGCTCTGTCAAAAAATCTGAGCTGGGATTCATTAACGCCAAGCCATATTTCCTCTTTAGATAGGAAAGAAACGTATGCGAGTTTTAAAACAACCCTTGTTATGCAGCCGAAAATTACGTTTGACGGGCAAACAAAAGCTCAGATGGATCGTGAACTATTTTCTGTTAATAAAGAATTTCTATCGCATTCCAGTTTTCTAGGTTTTGCGATCCACTATTATAAGACCTATAAAGGAATGCCCGACTGACCCAGAGGAACATCGCCATTCTAGTTATGACCCATTGATCGATCATATGGCTTGAAAAAATCGCCATCGAAGATGGCCTAACTTACGATATGAGTGAACAATTATGATTCTATTGCCTAAACCAAAGAAATGTAAAATGAGGGATGGAAAATATTCCTTGAGCGCCGAACAGTTACAGTGGGCAGCAGATACGGCGTCTAAAAAGCTATGCCCCTCCATAGAAGTAGACCTGGACTCTTCTGCAGGATCCCATGCAGAGGGTTATCACCTTCAGGTGATGCCGGATTCTATTAAAGTTCAAGCCAGAAGACCGGTCGGAGCTTTTTATGCTTCAATGACACTGCGTCAGCTCGTACGCCAATATCGTACTCAAGAAAAGCTACCCTGTGTAGAGATTGAAGATAATCCTGACTTTCCTCACCGTGGGGTCTCGCTCGATATAAGCCGCAACCGAGTCCCTACGATGGAAACACTCTATATGCTTATAGATATGTTCGCGGAATTGAAAATTAATCAGTTCCAGCTATATACAGAGCATACATTTGCGTATCGAAACCATGAAGTGGTATGGAAAGATGCCTCTCCAATGACGGCAGAAGAGATTCGGGCATTAGATGCTTATTGTCAGGACCATTTTATCGAGTTGATTCCAAATCAAAATTCCTTTGGTCATCTCAAACCTTGGCTGATACATCCTGAATACAAGGAGATTGCCGAAGCACCTGAAGGATGTGATACCGTTTGGGGATGGCAGGATGGGCCTTTTAGTTTATGTCCAACGGAGCCTGGGTCGATTCAGCTGCTTGAAGAGCTGTACAAAGAGCTTTTGCCAAACTTTTCAAGCGAAACTTTTAATGTGGGCTGTGATGAAACCGTAGATTTGGGAAAAGTAAAAAGTAAAGCGCATTGTGAAGAAAAGGGCGTCGGTCCGGTATACCTTGAGTTTTTGCTTAAAATCTATGATCAGGTTAAAGGGCATGGAAAGACCATGATGTTTTGGGCCGATGTCATGAACAATCATCCAGAACTGGTACCCCAACTCCCTAAAGATGTGATTGCCTTAGAATGGGATTACGAGGCCGAGCCTTTATTTGATAAGAACTGCCAAAAATATAAAGAGTCCAACATTAAATTTTATGTCTGCGCAGGGACATCGACCTGGAATTCCATAGGGGGACGCACAGACAATGCGCTTGGAAACTTACGCAGTGCAGCCCGTTCAGGGTTAGCCCATGGAGCCATTGGTTATTTAAATACCGATTGGGGTGATAATGGTCATTGGCAACACCCGTCGATTTCTTTTTTACCGCTGGCATACGGAGCGGCACAAAGTTGGGCATCAGAGGAGAATAAAGAGCTAGATATCAAAGAGGCGCTCAACGTACATGTTTTCAAAGATAAAGCAGGTATCATGGGGCCATTGGCTTATGATTTGGGAAATGCCTATAAAGAATTTAAAGTTACACCTTTTAATGCCTCAAGCTTATTCAACTTGTTGTTCTACTACGATAATCCCATTAGCAATGATGAAGGTCGTTTAAAGGATATATCAGAAGAGGAGATAAAGAAGGCTGCAGAATATATAGAACGTTTGACGGCAGGCTTGTCGAAGGCCAAAATGGATCGTCCAGATGCGGATCTTATTATTCGTGAATTTGAAAACGCCGTGGGTCTATTGCTTCATGTATGTCGCTTAGGTCAGGCTCGTTTTCAACATGAAGGGCATAAAGATATTGCACATATAGATTCTGCTACCCGAGAAGAGCTAGCGGACGAACTAGATCCTCTTCTAGCCGACTATAAAAGCGTATGGCGATCTCGTAGCCGAGAAGGAGAATTGGGCCAGAGCATTCAGCCTCTTGAAAAACTCTTAGCACTCTATCAGGGTTCCCCTTCAATCAAAGAAACCAACTAGCGGACTGTCGTTTTAGTAATTTTGACAAGAGTTTTCCACAAGTCTTTGGGGGTCTTTGCACCGAAGACTTTATCGCGAGCTTCTTTAGATCGGAAGGTTTCACTTAGTCCCGATAGCAGTTTCAGATAAAATGCACTGGCGGCAGTTGGTATAACAACAAAAAAGATAATACGCGTAAGTGTTTTTGGCGATCCTCCAAACTTGATTCCTTTTTTACTGAGGCCTAACACAAAACTTAATCCTCCGCCTTCGACTCCGCGTACGTGAGGGAACGCGAGTCCATGTTCTACGGCCGTGCTCACAATGGCTTCCCGCTTTAACGCTTCGTTTATAAGGGTATCGCTATTCTCGACAAAATTTTCGTCTTCTAGCTTCTGGCACATCTCAGTCAGAACTCCTTCGAGTGTTGTTGATGTGATCTGAGGGATCATTAAGCTTTCAGAAGAGAAGCGGGCAATGCCTATTTTGGGGGGGTGACCTCTTCGCGCTTTTTGGCTTCCTGTTCCACGAGGTATAGAATCTGAGTAATAAAGCATACGAGCACACGTGGGACATTGGTGAATTTTTTCTGCTTGATGATGCGCGATACATATGATTATTTTAGTTCGAACATTATCTTCTTTTGGGCATTTAATATTACAATTCTCAGGAAAAAATTAAATATAGAAAAGTACTTGAAAAATATTTGTATAGGCGTACATTTATTAAGCGGTAAAGGATGTACAGAATGATGCGCGATACATATGATTATTTTAGTTCGAACATTTCGTTTCGGCGGCTAGTCCACCTTTCTATCGCCTTTTATGTGTTAAATACATTTCTAGCAACCTCTTCTTTTAGTGCAAATACCGATTCTATGACATTGAGTATTACCATTGGTTTTGAGGATCAGGATGATGATGGGATGCCTGATGACTATGAAAATGTAAACGGGTTTAATCTGAACAGTTCTTCAGACGCCACCTTAGATGCGGATGAGGACGGGCAATCAAATATTGAAGAATTTTTAAGTGGGACAGATCCAAACAATTCGACCTCTTTGCTGCAGGTCGTGAGTTTTGATCTGATGACAAGCAATAGAGTCATGGTAACATGGGATTCAAGTTCGAGTACAGTCCCTGTGGATCGAGAATACGCCTTAGTTGCTATTTCGAAACTAGCAGACTTTACCACGAATACGGAGGTGGTTGCTACGGGCATTCTTTCGCAAGGGAACCAAACGGCTATTATCATCGACACGAATACAACAGCGAGCAAAAGATTTTATAGCATAAAACTCATCAAACCGTTTTTGGAGTAAATATAGGTATTTCAATGAAGATTTTTCTGGCCACGAAGCACACGAATGGACACAGATTCAGAGAAACAGATCCATCCTCTTTTTTGGTGTCCATCCGTGTGTCTCGTGGCCAGAAATTTTTCTTTCTCTTTCTTTTGGTTTCGGTTCTGCTGCTCCAGCCATTGCGTGTGGCACGAGCACAGGTTGTTACAACAGCCGTACTTCAGATAAGCGCAGAGGTTGTTGAAGGGACGGGAACGTATCTTGAAGTTTCACCCACGAACTATACTTTTTCTGTAAATCCTTTTTTTCCTACACCCACAGATCACAGGGTAGATTTTAATTCAGGGACAGCCACCTATTTTGTGGCCAACGGCCCATGGTCCATTGAGGTTGTCTCTGATAATACCAACAATGTAGACGGGCTGGCCACGTCTTCGGGTGACGTGCTGTCTATGAAGTTTAATACGCCGAATCTTGGTGCTAGCGATTCAGAGAGTGATACAAATTGGGTGGGTGACACGGCAACATTCAGGCCTGTAGTCGATAATGACAATCTAGCCCCTCTTCATCTAGCCGATTCGGCGGGAGATGATCGCTCTCCAACACCTTTTACGTTTGCGGCAGATGCGTTAGGGGGCGTGGCGACAAATTACAAGTCGATTATAGAATTTAGATTGGTAATTGAATGAGAATGATTGAACATTTTAGATCGCCCGCAGACTTTGGAGTGTGCTGGCTTGACAGCGCTTTGGATCTCTTACGGAGCAACAGAAAATACTCGCTTCATGTAGAACAAAAGCGGCGTCAAGCCGCCGCACTCCAAAGTTCAGCTACCGTTGGACCGAAAACTTTTATCTTTCTCCTTCTTATAATTTTTTCGCTAGGAGCAGATGCCAGGACCATCTCTTGGGCAGGACGTTTCTGGACGGTTAAACAATCATCAACGCCTGTAGGGCCAGGCCCGAATCTCTTTTCGGACAGTACCAATAGCGTATGGGTAGACGGGAATGGGTATCTTCACTTGAAACTTACAGAAAGTAATGGAACATGGCATGCCGCCGAGATTTTGAGCGAGCAAACATTAGGTTATGGTGAGTATCGTTTTTTAGTGGAAGGGCGTGTTGATAATTACGATACGAACGTGGTTGCAGGTCTTTTTACTTATGACGGAACTCTCCCGGACGGTTCAACCAATGAGATTGACATTGAGTTTACAAAAGCCTTCTCCAGTTTAGGAGGAACCAATAATGCGCTTTTTTCAGCTCATCCAGCCGGTCCTTCAGATAGTTTGAAATTTAAGCTTTCGCTCACGAATGGTGCCTTGACTACGCATCTTTTTGATTGGGGTACCAATCGGACCGATTTTTTAAGTTACCATAGCCATAGCACGTCACCTGCGCCGAGTGATGTTATTGCCGAATTTAATTATACAGGGCCGAATATACCCGTTTCGCCTGCCGCTGAAACCGTTCATTTTGTTTTGTTCCCTTTTCAGGGAAATGCATTGGTTGATACACAAAACCTGGAATTGATTGTACGTGATTTTCAGTTTACCCCCGCATCTTTTTTGCCGGGGACTCAAGCCCAGGCAGAGTTTTCAGGCACGATTGGGGCAATGACAGCGAATGATTTCATCGATATTGTAGAAACGAATTATAGTTGGGGTACGGTGAGTCGATCCCCAAGTCGGCGTCGCTTTAAATCTTTACCGCTAACCGTGAACTATTTTGTAGCAAATGGGCCCTGGAAAATTTTGATTTATACCGAGGGAAAGGCCAAGGATGGGCATTATGGGCTAGAACGGTTGGGTGGAGGAACTCATCAGCTTGATTTACGATTTAATCAACCCAATCTGGGTATTGCCGGGGACCCGAATGTGAATTGGAATACAACATGGGCCCCTGTTTTACCTGAAGACGTGGTGGCGATTATGCCGAATATTCCGTCATTTGCCTCTTCCGCAAATCAAGACCCCTCTGAGGGCCCATTAACCCTTTTATTGGGGGTTGATGTGTATCCGATATCATCATATATATCAAAAACGAACTATACGGCAAAATTGGTTTTAGAATTGGCATATCAGTAGAGAATACATTATGAAAATTTTTCAGACACGACTGATCCGTTCAAGCGGAGAGCAGAAGGGAACAAAGAAGCGTTCTAAGATGTATTCCTATAAGCATACATTTTCAGTAACTAGAAAGATCGCTACAGCATTCATTTCAATGTCCCTCTCGATGACAACACTAGGCCAGGGAACGAACATTCTTGACGACTTTGAATCAGGAATAGCAGAATGGACTACTTTTGGAACGGCTATTTTCCAGAATGGTATACAATCTACAGGAGATGCTTCTTCGGGGCTGAATGCCATGAGTGTTCTACAGTTTATAGGGTTCTACAATACCGATGGTCAGTTTGGGGGTGTTCAAAACTCAAATCTATCGATTACTAATTGGTCGACCTATGACCAATTAAGCGTTGCTGTAAAAAGCGATGCTGCTACAGATAAGTCTGGAATCGTTGCGGAACTCGGATTTGTCGAAGCTTCGGGGCAGAGCTGGGGAATGAGAACACCGATTACGATTACAACGAGTTACCAAAACGTTTCAGCGGATCTAGTGGCTAATATCCCCACAGGATTTGAAATAACAGAACATGAAGTGCTCCCGCCAACTACTAACTTTGTAATGGAGTTAGAAAATATTACGAGAGTCAATGTTATCTTTAAAAGAATAGCTCCTCGGGATCCTGCTGTTTTTACTGTAAACCATTTTATAGATGATCTTGCTTTGATTTCAAATCCCATGCCTACGACTTTGAGTCTAAATTCATCATCTCTAGATTTTGGACGCCTGGCCCCTAGCCCTGCAAAGTTTCGGTTTAATTCCCCGAAGGTCACATGTAGTTATTTTACGGAAGAACCCGCATGGCATATTAACGTTGTAACGACCAATAGTTTAAATAAGCCCGCTTTAGTAAGCAACGGTGGTGACTTCATCCTCTTAAAATTTCAGACGGCCAATTTTGGAGGGGGATCAAATCCCAATCCAAACGATGAAGCCTCGTGGGCTGGTTTCTTTAAATTTGTGTCCGATGGAACGTTTGACAGCATCCTGGCCTCTCCGACCATTCAGTCTCCGAATTCAGATGACCTGGACTTGACCTTTGCGGTGGATGCATGGGGAGCCGCTCAAACTACATATCAGGGGGCGGTTACTTTTGAGTTTGTGATAGAATGAAGAAAATTACCGAACATCCAAGGCCGAACTATTTAGTGTATGGAAGTTTTCAAGTCCATTTCCTCTCCCTCTGGGAGAGGCTGAAAGTCTGCTGTGGTGGAATTAAGGGTAGGGTCTTGTTTGTTGTTCGTCTTTTCCCTCTCCCGAAAGAGAGGGGATTATCTTTATTCGTCGCATTGATGCTCTCAACGGTTTTCATTCCCCTGATTTGGGCAGACGGACCTGTGCGGGGTGAGGAAGAATACAATGCGGCCATAAAAGCCATAAAAAGGTTGAGAAGCGCTGATGCGGATACGCGTAAAATTTCGGATACCTACCTGTGGGGAGCGGGGAAATGTCGAGATGCGGGGGGGGGAGACTATGCTGTAGCACTGTTTAAGTTAGCGGTTAAACAAGATCCTTCCAATGCGCGAGCCCATCGGCTTTACGGTGATTTTTTAATGGGATACCGAGGTCTTTATGAGTTTGCTCGTTACCACTATGATCAAGCCTGGAAACTTATTGAAATAGACCCCGCCGTCCATGAAGAACAAGAGATCAAGAATTTACAGCGTTCTTTTCAAATTTTGCATCGTGACGGTAAAGACGGGGTGTCTCTATTTGAATCCTCGGCTTTTTCCGTGTACCTTGAAGGGTCTGTGGCTTATGGAAGAACCGCTCCAAATCATATCACCGCCAGTGCGGGCGATGGTTCCCTTGTTGATACGGAAGCCAGAATCGACCGCTTTCTAAACGCTCGCCAAAAGGAGCTCGAAGGTGGGGTTGCGTTTTTTAGTAATGTCATTTTAACTCAAAATGATGGGTTGGCATTTTTCGGAGAGCAAGTAGATGGAACCATTCTGAATGCACAACGACTGAACTGCTTACTTTTCGGTATGGCGGGTAATCCTGCTTGTGACCCCTTTCTTCCCAATGTCGGGACGGTATTTACAAGAAACCAGGTTATTGATATTAGACCCGATGGAACACTTGTGGCCGTCAGTGTGTTAGAGACTGAAAACACGCAGTATCAACAGGAGTTACTGGCAACAGTCAATGAGATTCAGGCGGACAAAACAGAAACGGTTGCACGCGTTGCAAGGGATGCAGCAGAGTTGGCTGCGATCCCGGAAACCCGAAAAGAGACGGTGAAAAGAGTGCGGCGTCTACAGGAACGTTTTAAGTATGACGGGATTTTGACCATTCGATTTGGTTCTCCCAAGCTACCCTCTATAAGGCTGTTTGGTGAGCAGGCTGATAGGAGAGCGAGTCTTGATCTCGAAGATTTGGTTCACCCCTTGGATCATTCTTTTATTCAGTATGGGGGGTCGTTGGTTAAAAACTTTATGCTGGCCCCTCGATTTGATTTGGAAACGGAAGTTGAGTATGCTCATACACAATTGAGTATTTATGATACCGGACCTGCCGAGGTGAATTTTAACAGATTAATCGCCGACGAGAAGCGCGATCGATATCGGGTACAAACGATTTTAGCGTACAACATGCCTTTTAGATCCCTTAAGCTCAAGTTGGGAGGGACCCTGGCAGATATCAGAAATTTTGACAGTAAAGATGATGCTTCATGGACGCATGTAGGAACGATTCGATATGCAAAATTTGCAGATCCTGACAAAGTCCCTTACGAGCTGGACGACGATGAGCAGTCTTCTCGATATCGGGGTCGCCGATCTTCTCAATGGGAGGTGGGTGTGATTCATAGTGAGCGAAAATTTAAAGGGAGTGGTGTTCCCACAACAACAGAAGAAGTCTATCGACCCTTTATCAGTTGGGAGGAATTGGGACTGTTAAAAGGGAAAGTAGATTTGACATTGATTTATGATTGGCACCATCAGGATGTAAGTCAGAGAGGAGTGGATCAAGGAGGGTCGCTGATTTTAAATGAACGAACCGCTTCAGGGCGTCAATTAACACTCATTCCTACATGGGTAGCTGTTTATAAGCTTTATAATAGTGATTTTTATACAGGGTTAGAATCGTTAAACATAAGTTTCCCTACAAGTACTACTGTTGGAAAAGGAGACTATGATCGGATTATTTCTGGGGTGAAAGTAGAAGCCAGATATGTTACAAAATATGAAATGGCGATGATTCCATCTCTGACCGGCAATTATGCTTGGTACCATGAACTGGATCGGGATGATTGGGGCTTTTTTGTTCAATTGACGATTCGTGCTGGAAACAAGAAAAAGATATAGTAATTATTCGTTATCGGTTATTGGTTGCTAGGAAAGAAGAAAAGACTGCCACTAATAACAAATAACTACACGATGCAATCGTGTCACTGGAGGTATTGTATGAATATAAAATATCAGATGATGATAGGTGTTAAAATTGCGACTTCATTAATGTTCCCCTCACTTGTCTTTTCAGAGATCCCTGATGCGGAGCAAATGCCCGCATCGACAGTGCTGATCATTGATGACATGGAAAAAAAGAACAACGTTTTAGGCGGGAAATGCGGCGTTTATCAACGTGCTCCCTCCAGGGCGATGTACTATAAAAAATCTGATGATACGGGTACAAATAGTGTTTTGACTTTGAAGTATCTGAAGAAAAACGAAGGGGGCCCTTATGGAAACGGAGGCTGGTGTGGTTATTATACGGTTTCGCCGGAGTATCTGGACCTGTCGGATTACTCAAAAATCACGTTTCGGGTTAGAGCTGAAGGAGCAGACGGGTTTAAGTTTGGTGTAACTGACAAGGCATGGGAGATGAAGGGGGATTCCGTTAAAGTAAACCTTAAAAACTATTTACCGCAAGGTAAAGTAACCACGGAATGGCAAAAAGCTGAAATCCCGATGGATGAAGGGTTTGTTGATTGGGAACTGATTCATGCTTTTTCATTTAATGTGGAAGGTGAATCTTTTATCGAGGGAGGAAAAGGAACCATCTACATTGATGATATTAAGGCAGAAAAATAAATCATTTAACGCATTATAGAAATTTTTTCCGTTGATCAGCCATATGGTTTGTCCTGAAGGGGCAAAAGAATAGAGCTTGGGGTTGAGACCCCAGGACTAAAGAAAACACAAAACGTCCTGGGTCCGATTACGCCCTGAAGGGGCGCGGTTGAGGAGACGGAGATGTATATAAAAACAGCGCCCCTACAGGGCACAAAGTCTCTTTTATTATCTCTCCAGGCTCTATTCCTACATAGCGTTGCTAGGATGATTAGCATTCTTCTTGGTTTAATCTTTCCCCTCTGTGCTTATTCCGCTGATCAGAACTTTATCCAAGTATGGAACTTTGATCAGGGGTTTACAACCGACCAAAAAGGATATTTTAATCGCTTCGAAAACAGTGATTCTACTGCCCGCACTTTTTTGACAGACCAAATCTATTATGGGATAGGTGGTCGTTCATGGGAAATTACCGTGACAAAGGCTGCAGCGGGTTTTTGTGGAGCATGGATTCACTTCTTTGAAACCAAAACACTCCCGGAAGACAGAACCTATTTAAATGCATCCAACCATTTTTATCTTTTCTTTAGAATTAGAGGAAAGGAGGGGGGCGAAAAGGTTAGAGTCCAGATGGCTGACAAATCTTGGGTTCTTAAAGAAGATTCTATTCCGTGTAGTCCACTGAAAAATTATCTTCCCAAAGAAATAACTACGAACTGGCAAGAGGTAACCATTCCTTTAAAAGACTTCGAAGGGATTAATACAGCGGAGTTGGGTGGGCTCACATTTTCATTTGTTGAACAAGGTTCGTATACGGTTTATATAGACGATATATATATTGCCAAAAATAAAGAGGTCTCTATCCCCCAAACCAAAACGGAAAATAAGCCGTTCACAAAAATTCCGCGCAAAAAAGCCATGTGGGTATGGGAATCACATCGATTGTTGGCCGATGAAGAAGCTCGCGAAGAATTTTTTAGATTTTGTAAGACCTACGGTGTGAATGATATCTTTTTTCAGCTCCAATACAAATTCGATAAATCCAATCCTAGGGATGTCAAAACAGAACTTCTTATGGTCGATGAATCCAGAGCCTTTATTAAAGAAGCTCATGAAAAAAATATAGTGATCCAAGCGTTAGAAGGATACCCGGAATGGGTCCTAAAAAAATGGCATTCGCACCCTTTATCTCTTATCCAGGCTGTGATTGATTACAACCAAGCCGTTACTTCGCAGGAACGTTTTGACGGGATCCATTTCGATAATGAACCGCATTTACTGATGGGGTTTAATGATCGGGTTTACCGGAAGACGATCCTCCGAGAGTTCATTGAATTGAACGTTGAAGCCACTAAGCTCGTTCACGCACAATCAGATATGGTCTATGGTATTGATATTCCCTTTTGGTTCGAAGAACGTGGGGATTCCGGAAATATAGAAGGGCTCTGCAAATGGCAAGGGGTGGAAAAACCTGCTAGTTATCACCTACTGGATGTGGTGGATAACATCGGGAGCATGAATTATCGCGATCGTTGCTTTGGTGCTGACGGAATCCTAGCTCATGGTATTCAAGAAATTGAATATGCAGATAAGATAGGAAAGCTTGTCTACATGGGGGTAGAAACGTTTCGGTATCCCCTTATAAAGGTCGATATGGTCTGCGGAATGAAAAAAGACCTCTTTTTTAAGAGATTAAATACAGATTTAATGGAGCTCCGGGATCTTAGTCGAATGGATGGTCCACGATTCAGACTTCAATTTCTTGAAGCGGACGATTATGTTCATGTAGGACTTGAACGGCCTGCGAATATGGATAAGGAAAGATCAAAACGATATGACAAAGCTTTACTTAAACTTGCCCGCTGGGTCGGAACACCGCCGGAGGGTTTTATAAACCTAGACGATGTCTTATTTGATACCGAATATGCTCTGTCAAAAAATCTGAGCTGGGATTCATTAACGCCAAGCCATATTTCCTCTTTAGATAGGAAAGAAACGTATGCGAGTTTTAAAACAACCCTTGTTATGCAGCCGAAAATTACGTTTGACGGGCAAACAAAAGCTCAGATGGATCGTGAACTATTTTCTGTTAATAAAGAATTTCTATCGCATTCCAGTTTTCTAGGTTTTGCGATCCACTATTATAAGACCTATAAAGGAATGCCCGACTGACCCAGAGGAACATCGCCATTCTAGTTATGACCCATTGATCGATCATATGGCTTGAAAAAATCGCCATCGAAGATGGCCTAACTTACGATATGAGTGAACAATTATGATTCTATTGCCTAAACCAAAGAAATGTAAAATGAGGGATGGAAAATATTCCTTGAGCGCCGAACAGTTACAGTGGGCAGCAGATACGGCGTCTAAAAAGCTATGCCCCTCCATAGAAGTAGACCTGGACTCTTCTGCAGGATCCCATGCAGAGGGTTATCACCTTCAGGTGATGCCGGATTCTATTAAAGTTCAAGCCAGAAGACCGGTCGGAGCTTTTTATGCTTCAATGACACTGCGTCAGCTCGTACGCCAATATCGTACTCAAGAAAAGCTACCCTGTGTAGAGATTGAAGATAATCCTGACTTTCCTCACCGTGGGGTCTCGCTCGATATAAGCCGCAACCGAGTCCCTACGATGGAAACACTCTATATGCTTATAGATATGTTCGCGGAATTGAAAATTAATCAGTTCCAGCTATATACAGAGCATACATTTGCGTATCGAAACCATGAAGTGGTATGGAAAGATGCCTCTCCAATGACGGCAGAAGAGATTCGGGCATTAGATGCTTATTGTCAGGACCATTTTATCGAGTTGATTCCAAATCAAAATTCCTTTGGTCATCTCAAACCTTGGCTGATACATCCTGAATACAAGGAGATTGCCGAAGCACCTGAAGGATGTGATACCGTTTGGGGATGGCAGGATGGGCCTTTTAGTTTATGTCCAACGGAGCCTGGGTCGATTCAGCTGCTTGAAGAGCTGTACAAAGAGCTTTTGCCAAACTTTTCAAGCGAAACTTTTAATGTGGGCTGTGATGAAACCGTAGATTTGGGAAAAGTAAAAAGTAAAGCGCATTGTGAAGAAAAGGGCGTCGGTCCGGTATACCTTGAGTTTTTGCTTAAAATCTATGATCAGGTTAAAGGGCATGGAAAGACCATGATGTTTTGGGCCGATGTCATGAACAATCATCCAGAACTGGTACCCCAACTCCCTAAAGATGTGATTGCCTTAGAATGGGATTACGAGGCCGAGCCTTTATTTGATAAGAACTGCCAAAAATATAAAGAGTCCAACATTAAATTTTATGTCTGCGCAGGGACATCGACCTGGAATTCCATAGGGGGACGCACAGACAATGCGCTTGGAAACTTACGCAGTGCAGCCCGTTCAGGGTTAGCCCATGGAGCCATTGGTTATTTAAATACCGATTGGGGTGATAATGGTCATTGGCAACACCCGTCGATTTCTTTTTTACCGCTGGCATACGGAGCGGCACAAAGTTGGGCATCAGAGGAGAATAAAGAGCTAGATATCAAAGAGGCGCTCAACGTACATGTTTTCAAAGATAAAGCAGGTATCATGGGGCCATTGGCTTATGATTTGGGAAATGCCTATAAAGAATTTAAAGTTACACCTTTTAATGCCTCAAGCTTATTCAACTTGTTGTTCTACTACGATAATCCCATTAGCAATGATGAAGGTCGTTTAAAGGATATATCAGAAGAGGAGATAAAGAAGGCTGCAGAATATATAGAACGTTTGACGGCAGGCTTGTCGAAGGCCAAAATGGATCGTCCAGATGCGGATCTTATTATTCGTGAATTTGAAAACGCCGTGGGTCTATTGCTTCATGTATGTCGCTTAGGTCAGGCTCGTTTTCAACATGAAGGGCATAAAGATATTGCACATATAGATTCTGCTACCCGAGAAGAGCTAGCGGACGAACTAGATCCTCTTCTAGCCGACTATAAAAGCGTATGGCGATCTCGTAGCCGAGAAGGAGAATTGGGCCAGAGCATTCAGCCTCTTGAAAAACTCTTAGCACTCTATCAGGGTTCCCCTTCAATCAAAGAAACCAACTAGCGGACTGTCGTTTTAGTAATTTTGACAAGAGTTTTCCACAAGTCTTTGGGGGTCTTTGCACCGAAGACTTTATCGCGAGCTTCTTTAGATCGGAAGGTTTCACTTAGTCCCGATAGCAGTTTCAGATAAAATGCACTGGCGGCAGTTGGTATAACAACAAAAAAGATAATACGCGTAAGTGTTTTTGGCGATCCTCCAAACTTGATTCCTTTTTTACTGAGGCCTAACACAAAACTTAATCCTCCGCCTTCGACTCCGCGTACGTGAGGGAACGCGAGTCCATGTTCTACGGCCGTGCTCACAATGGCTTCCCGCTTTAACGCTTCGTTTATAAGGGTATCGCTATTCTCGACAAAATTTTCGTCTTCTAGCTTCTGGCACATCTCAGTCAGAACTCCTTCGAGTGTTGTTGATGTGATCTGAGGGATCATTAAGCTTTCAGAAGAGAAGCGGGCAATGCCTATTTTGGGGGGGTGACCTCTTCGCGCTTTTTGGCTTCCTGTTCCACGAGGTATAGAATCTGAGTAATAAAGCATACGAGCACACGTGGGACATTGGTGAATTTTTTCTGCTTGATGATGCGCGATACATATGATTATTTTAGTTCGAACATTATCTTCTTTTGGGCATTTAATATTACAATTCTCAGGAAAAAATTAAATATAGAAAAGTACTTGAAAAATATTTGTATAGGCGTACATTTATTAAGCGGTAAAGGATGTACAGAATGATGCGCGATACATATGATTATTTTAGTTCGAACATTTCGTTTCGGCGGCTAGTCCACCTTTCTATCGCCTTTTATGTGTTAAATACATTTCTAGCAACCTCTTCTTTTAGTGCAAATACCGATTCTATGACATTGAGTATTACCATTGGTTTTGAGGATCAGGATGATGATGGGATGCCTGATGACTATGAAAATGTAAACGGGTTTAATCTGAACAGTTCTTCAGACGCCACCTTAGATGCGGATGAGGACGGGCAATCAAATATTGAAGAATTTTTAAGTGGGACAGATCCAAACAATTCGACCTCTTTGCTGCAGGTCGTGAGTTTTGATCTGATGACAAGCAATAGAGTCATGGTAACATGGGATTCAAGTTCGAGTACAGTCCCTGTGGATCGAGAATACGCCTTAGTTGCTATTTCGAAACTAGCAGACTTTACCACGAATACGGAGGTGGTTGCTACGGGCATTCTTTCGCAAGGGAACCAAACGGCTATTATCATCGACACGAATACAACAGCGAGCAAAAGATTTTATAGCATAAAACTCATCAAACCGTTTTTGGAGTAAATATAGGTATTTCAATGAAGATTTTTCTGGCCACGAAGCACACGAATGGACACAGATTCAGAGAAACAGATCCATCCTCTTTTTTGGTGTCCATCCGTGTGTCTCGTGGCCAGAAATTTTTCTTTCTCTTTCTTTTGGTTTCGGTTCTGCTGCTCCAGCCATTGCGTGTGGCACGAGCACAGGTTGTTACAACAGCCGTACTTCAGATAAGCGCAGAGGTTGTTGAAGGGACGGGAACGTATCTTGAAGTTTCACCCACGAACTATACTTTTTCTGTAAATCCTTTTTTTCCTACACCCACAGATCACAGGGTAGATTTTAATTCAGGGACAGCCACCTATTTTGTGGCCAACGGCCCATGGTCCATTGAGGTTGTCTCTGATAATACCAACAATGTAGACGGGCTGGCCACGTCTTCGGGTGACGTGCTGTCTATGAAGTTTAATACGCCGAATCTTGGTGCTAGCGATTCAGAGAGTGATACAAATTGGGTGGGTGACACGGCAACATTCAGGCCTGTAGTCGATAATGACAATCTAGCCCCTCTTCATCTAGCCGATTCGGCGGGAGATGATCGCTCTCCAACACCTTTTACGTTTGCGGCAGATGCGTTAGGGGGCGTGGCGACAAATTACAAGTCGATTATAGAATTTAGATTGGTAATTGAATGAGAATGATTGAACATTTTAGATCGCCCGCAGACTTTGGAGTGTGCTGGCTTGACAGCGCTTTGGATCTCTTACGGAGCAACAGAAAATACTCGCTTCATGTAGAACAAAAGCGGCGTCAAGCCGCCGCACTCCAAAGTTCAGCTACCGTTGGACCGAAAACTTTTATCTTTCTCCTTCTTATAATTTTTTCGCTAGGAGCAGATGCCAGGACCATCTCTTGGGCAGGACGTTTCTGGACGGTTAAACAATCATCAACGCCTGTAGGGCCAGGCCCGAATCTCTTTTCGGACAGTACCAATAGCGTATGGGTAGACGGGAATGGGTATCTTCACTTGAAACTTACAGAAAGTAATGGAACATGGCATGCCGCCGAGATTTTGAGCGAGCAAACATTAGGTTATGGTGAGTATCGTTTTTTAGTGGAAGGGCGTGTTGATAATTACGATACGAACGTGGTTGCAGGTCTTTTTACTTATGACGGAACTCTCCCGGACGGTTCAACCAATGAGATTGACATTGAGTTTACAAAAGCCTTCTCCAGTTTAGGAGGAACCAATAATGCGCTTTTTTCAGCTCATCCAGCCGGTCCTTCAGATAGTTTGAAATTTAAGCTTTCGCTCACGAATGGTGCCTTGACTACGCATCTTTTTGATTGGGGTACCAATCGGACCGATTTTTTAAGTTACCATAGCCATAGCACGTCACCTGCGCCGAGTGATGTTATTGCCGAATTTAATTATACAGGGCCGAATATACCCGTTTCGCCTGCCGCTGAAACCGTTCATTTTGTTTTGTTCCCTTTTCAGGGAAATGCATTGGTTGATACACAAAACCTGGAATTGATTGTACGTGATTTTCAGTTTACCCCCGCATCTTTTTTGCCGGGGACTCAAGCCCAGGCAGAGTTTTCAGGCACGATTGGGGCAATGACAGCGAATGATTTCATCGATATTGTAGAAACGAATTATAGTTGGGGTACGGTGAGTCGATCCCCAAGTCGGCGTCGCTTTAAATCTTTACCGCTAACCGTGAACTATTTTGTAGCAAATGGGCCCTGGAAAATTTTGATTTATACCGAGGGAAAGGCCAAGGATGGGCATTATGGGCTAGAACGGTTGGGTGGAGGAACTCATCAGCTTGATTTACGATTTAATCAACCCAATCTGGGTATTGCCGGGGACCCGAATGTGAATTGGAATACAACATGGGCCCCTGTTTTACCTGAAGACGTGGTGGCGATTATGCCGAATATTCCGTCATTTGCCTCTTCCGCAAATCAAGACCCCTCTGAGGGCCCATTAACCCTTTTATTGGGGGTTGATGTGTATCCGATATCATCATATATATCAAAAACGAACTATACGGCAAAATTGGTTTTAGAATTGGCATATCAGTAGAGAATACATTATGAAAATTTTTCAGACACGACTGATCCGTTCAAGCGGAGAGCAGAAGGGAACAAAGAAGCGTTCTAAGATGTATTCCTATAAGCATACATTTTCAGTAACTAGAAAGATCGCTACAGCATTCATTTCAATGTCCCTCTCGATGACAACACTAGGCCAGGGAACGAACATTCTTGACGACTTTGAATCAGGAATAGCAGAATGGACTACTTTTGGAACGGCTATTTTCCAGAATGGTATACAATCTACAGGAGATGCTTCTTCGGGGCTGAATGCCATGAGTGTTCTACAGTTTATAGGGTTCTACAATACCGATGGTCAGTTTGGGGGTGTTCAAAACTCAAATCTATCGATTACTAATTGGTCGACCTATGACCAATTAAGCGTTGCTGTAAAAAGCGATGCTGCTACAGATAAGTCTGGAATCGTTGCGGAACTCGGATTTGTCGAAGCTTCGGGGCAGAGCTGGGGAATGAGAACACCGATTACGATTACAACGAGTTACCAAAACGTTTCAGCGGATCTAGTGGCTAATATCCCCACAGGATTTGAAATAACAGAACATGAAGTGCTCCCGCCAACTACTAACTTTGTAATGGAGTTAGAAAATATTACGAGAGTCAATGTTATCTTTAAAAGAATAGCTCCTCGGGATCCTGCTGTTTTTACTGTAAACCATTTTATAGATGATCTTGCTTTGATTTCAAATCCCATGCCTACGACTTTGAGTCTAAATTCATCATCTCTAGATTTTGGACGCCTGGCCCCTAGCCCTGCAAAGTTTCGGTTTAATTCCCCGAAGGTCACATGTAGTTATTTTACGGAAGAACCCGCATGGCATATTAACGTTGTAACGACCAATAGTTTAAATAAGCCCGCTTTAGTAAGCAACGGTGGTGACTTCATCCTCTTAAAATTTCAGACGGCCAATTTTGGAGGGGGATCAAATCCCAATCCAAACGATGAAGCCTCGTGGGCTGGTTTCTTTAAATTTGTGTCCGATGGAACGTTTGACAGCATCCTGGCCTCTCCGACCATTCAGTCTCCGAATTCAGATGACCTGGACTTGACCTTTGCGGTGGATGCATGGGGAGCCGCTCAAACTACATATCAGGGGGCGGTTACTTTTGAGTTTGTGATAGAATGAAGAAAATTACCGAACATCCAAGGCCGAACTATTTAGTGTATGGAAGTTTTCAAGTCCATTTCCTCTCCCTCTGGGAGAGGCTGAAAGTCTGCTGTGGTGGAATTAAGGGTAGGGTCTTGTTTGTTGTTCGTCTTTTCCCTCTCCCGAAAGAGAGGGGATTATCTTTATTCGTCGCATTGATGCTCTCAACGGTTTTCATTCCCCTGATTTGGGCAGACGGACCTGTGCGGGGTGAGGAAGAATACAATGCGGCCATAAAAGCCATAAAAAGGTTGAGAAGCGCTGATGCGGATACGCGTAAAATTTCGGATACCTACCTGTGGGGAGCGGGGAAATGTCGAGATGCGGGGGGGGGAGACTATGCTGTAGCACTGTTTAAGTTAGCGGTTAAACAAGATCCTTCCAATGCGCGAGCCCATCGGCTTTACGGTGATTTTTTAATGGGATACCGAGGTCTTTATGAGTTTGCTCGTTACCACTATGATCAAGCCTGGAAACTTATTGAAATAGACCCCGCCGTCCATGAAGAACAAGAGATCAAGAATTTACAGCGTTCTTTTCAAATTTTGCATCGTGACGGTAAAGACGGGGTGTCTCTATTTGAATCCTCGGCTTTTTCCGTGTACCTTGAAGGGTCTGTGGCTTATGGAAGAACCGCTCCAAATCATATCACCGCCAGTGCGGGCGATGGTTCCCTTGTTGATACGGAAGCCAGAATCGACCGCTTTCTAAACGCTCGCCAAAAGGAGCTCGAAGGTGGGGTTGCGTTTTTTAGTAATGTCATTTTAACTCAAAATGATGGGTTGGCATTTTTCGGAGAGCAAGTAGATGGAACCATTCTGAATGCACAACGACTGAACTGCTTACTTTTCGGTATGGCGGGTAATCCTGCTTGTGACCCCTTTCTTCCCAATGTCGGGACGGTATTTACAAGAAACCAGGTTATTGATATTAGACCCGATGGAACACTTGTGGCCGTCAGTGTGTTAGAGACTGAAAACACGCAGTATCAACAGGAGTTACTGGCAACAGTCAATGAGATTCAGGCGGACAAAACAGAAACGGTTGCACGCGTTGCAAGGGATGCAGCAGAGTTGGCTGCGATCCCGGAAACCCGAAAAGAGACGGTGAAAAGAGTGCGGCGTCTACAGGAACGTTTTAAGTATGACGGGATTTTGACCATTCGATTTGGTTCTCCCAAGCTACCCTCTATAAGGCTGTTTGGTGAGCAGGCTGATAGGAGAGCGAGTCTTGATCTCGAAGATTTGGTTCACCCCTTGGATCATTCTTTTATTCAGTATGGGGGGTCGTTGGTTAAAAACTTTATGCTGGCCCCTCGATTTGATTTGGAAACGGAAGTTGAGTATGCTCATACACAATTGAGTATTTATGATACCGGACCTGCCGAGGTGAATTTTAACAGATTAATCGCCGACGAGAAGCGCGATCGATATCGGGTACAAACGATTTTAGCGTACAACATGCCTTTTAGATCCCTTAAGCTCAAGTTGGGAGGGACCCTGGCAGATATCAGAAATTTTGACAGTAAAGATGATGCTTCATGGACGCATGTAGGAACGATTCGATATGCAAAATTTGCAGATCCTGACAAAGTCCCTTACGAGCTGGACGACGATGAGCAGTCTTCTCGATATCGGGGTCGCCGATCTTCTCAATGGGAGGTGGGTGTGATTCATAGTGAGCGAAAATTTAAAGGGAGTGGTGTTCCCACAACAACAGAAGAAGTCTATCGACCCTTTATCAGTTGGGAGGAATTGGGACTGTTAAAAGGGAAAGTAGATTTGACATTGATTTATGATTGGCACCATCAGGATGTAAGTCAGAGAGGAGTGGATCAAGGAGGGTCGCTGATTTTAAATGAACGAACCGCTTCAGGGCGTCAATTAACACTCATTCCTACATGGGTAGCTGTTTATAAGCTTTATAATAGTGATTTTTATACAGGGTTAGAATCGTTAAACATAAGTTTCCCTACAAGTACTACTGTTGGAAAAGGAGACTATGATCGGATTATTTCTGGGGTGAAAGTAGAAGCCAGATATGTTACAAAATATGAAATGGCGATGATTCCATCTCTGACCGGCAATTATGCTTGGTACCATGAACTGGATCGGGATGATTGGGGCTTTTTTGTTCAATTGACGATTCGTGCTGGAAACAAGAAAAAGATATAGTAATTATTCGTTATCGGTTATTGGTTGCTAGGAAAGAAGAAAAGACTGCCACTAATAACAAATAACTACACGATGCAATCGTGTCACTGGAGGTATTGTATGAATATAAAATATCAGATGATGATAGGTGTTAAAATTGCGACTTCATTAATGTTCCCCTCACTTGTCTTTTCAGAGATCCCTGATGCGGAGCAAATGCCCGCATCGACAGTGCTGATCATTGATGACATGGAAAAAAAGAACAACGTTTTAGGCGGGAAATGCGGCGTTTATCAACGTGCTCCCTCCAGGGCGATGTACTATAAAAAATCTGATGATACGGGTACAAATAGTGTTTTGACTTTGAAGTATCTGAAGAAAAACGAAGGGGGCCCTTATGGAAACGGAGGCTGGTGTGGTTATTATACGGTTTCGCCGGAGTATCTGGACCTGTCGGATTACTCAAAAATCACGTTTCGGGTTAGAGCTGAAGGAGCAGACGGGTTTAAGTTTGGTGTAACTGACAAGGCATGGGAGATGAAGGGGGATTCCGTTAAAGTAAACCTTAAAAACTATTTACCGCAAGGTAAAGTAACCACGGAATGGCAAAAAGCTGAAATCCCGATGGATGAAGTGTTTGTTGATTGGGAACTGATTCATGCTTTTTCATTTAATGTGGAAGGTGAATCTTTTATCGAGGGAGGAAAAGGAACCATCTACATTGATGATATTAAGGCAGAAAAATAAATCATTTAACGCATTATAGAAATTTTTTCCGTTGATCAGCCATATGGTTTGTCCTGAAGGGGCAAAAGAATAGAGCTTGGGGTTGAGACCCCAGGACTAAAGAAAACACAAAACGTCCTGGGTCCGATTACGCCCTGAAGGGGCGCGGTTGAGGAGACGGAGATGTATATAAAAACAGCGCCCCTACAGGGCACAAAGTCTCTTTTATTATCTCTCCAGGCTCTATTCCTACATAGCGTTGCTAGGATGATTAGCATTCTTCTTGGTTTAATCTTTCCCCTCTGTGCTTATTCCGCTGATCAGAACTTTATCCAAGTATGGAACTTTGATCAGGGGTTTACAACCGACCAAAAAGGATATTTTAATCGCTTCGAAAACAGTGATTCTACTGCCCGCACTTTTTTGACAGACCAAATCTATTATGGGATAGGTGGTCGTTCATGGGAAATTACCGTGACAAAGGCTGCAGCGGGTTTTTGTGGAGCATGGATTCACTTCTTTGAAACCAAAACACTCCCGGAAGACAGAACCTATTTAAATGCATCCAACCATTTTTATCTTTTCTTTAGAATTAGAGGAAAGGAGGGGGGCGAAAAGGTTAGAGTCCAGATGGCTGACAAATCTTGGGTTCTTAAAGAAGATTCTATTCCGTGTAGTCCACTGAAAAATTATCTTCCCAAAGAAATAACTACGAACTGGCAAGAGGTAACCATTCCTTTAAAAGACTTCGAAGGGATTAATACAGCGGAGTTGGGTGGGCTCACATTTTCATTTGTTGAACAAGGTTCGTATACGGTTTATATAGACGATATATATATTGCCAAAAATAAAGAGGTCTCTATCCCCCAAACCAAAACGGAAAATAAGCCGTTCACAAAAATTCCGCGCAAAAAAGCCATGTGGGTATGGGAATCACATCGATTGTTGGCCGATGAAGAAGCTCGCGAAGAATTTTTTAGATTTTGTAAGACCTACGGTGTGAATGATATCTTTTTTCAGCTCCAATACAAATTCGATAAATCCAATCCTAGGGATGTCAAAACAGAACTTCTTATGGTCGATGAATCCAGAGCCTTTATTAAAGAAGCTCATGAAAAAAATATAGTGATCCAAGCGTTAGAAGGATACCCGGAATGGGTCCTAAAAAAATGGCATTCGCACCCTTTATCTCTTATCCAGGCTGTGATTGATTACAACCAAGCCGTTACTTCGCAGGAACGTTTTGACGGGATCCATTTCGATAATGAACCGCATTTACTGATGGGGTTTAATGATCGGGTTTACCGGAAGACGATCCTCCGAGAGTTCATTGAATTGAACGTTGAAGCCACTAAGCTCGTTCACGCACAATCAGATATGGTCTATGGTATTGATATTCCCTTTTGGTTCGAAGAACGTGGGGATTCCGGAAATATAGAAGGGCTCTGCAAATGGCAAGGGGTGGAAAAACCTGCTAGTTATCACCTACTGGATGTGGTGGATAACATCGGGAGCATGAATTATCGCGATCGTTGCTTTGGTGCTGACGGAATCCTAGCTCATGGTATTCAAGAAATTGAATATGCAGATAAGATAGGAAAGCTTGTCTACATGGGGGTAGAAACGTTTCGGTATCCCCTTATAAAGGTCGATATGGTCTGCGGAATGAAAAAAGACCTCTTTTTTAAGAGATTAAATACAGATTTAATGGAGCTCCGGGATCTTAGTCGAATGGATGGTCCACGATTCAGACTTCAATTTCTTGAAGCGGACGATTATGTTCATGTAGGACTTGAACGGCCTGCGAATATGGATAAGGAAAGATCAAAACGATATGACAAAGCTTTACTTAAACTTGCCCGCTGGGTCGGAACACCGCCGGAGGGTTTTATAAACCTAGACGATGTCTTATTTGATACCGAATATGCTCTGTCAAAAAATCTGAGCTGGGATTCATTAACGCCAAGCCATATTTCCTCTTTAGATAGGAAAGAAACGTATGCGAGTTTTAAAACAACCCTTGTTATGCAGCCGAAAATTACGTTTGACGGGCAAACAAAAGCTCAGATGGATCGTGAACTATTTTCTGTTAATAAAGAATTTCTATCGCATTCCAGTTTTCTAGGTTTTGCGATCCACTATTATAAGACCTATAAAGGAATGCCCGACTGACCCAGAGGAACATCGCCATTCTAGTTATGACCCATTGATCGATCATATGGCTTGAAAAAATCGCCATCGAAGATGGCCTAACTTACGATATGAGTGAACAATTATGATTCTATTGCCTAAACCAAAGAAATGTAAAATGAGGGATGGAAAATATTCCTTGAGCGCCGAACAGTTACAGTGGGCAGCAGATACGGCGTCTAAAAAGCTATGCCCCTCCATAGAAGTAGACCTGGACTCTTCTGCAGGATCCCATGCAGAGGGTTATCACCTTCAGGTGATGCCGGATTCTATTAAAGTTCAAGCCAGAAGACCGGTCGGAGCTTTTTATGCTTCAATGACACTGCGTCAGCTCGTACGCCAATATCGTACTCAAGAAAAGCTACCCTGTGTAGAGATTGAAGATAATCCTGACTTTCCTCACCGTGGGGTCTCGCTCGATATAAGCCGCAACCGAGTCCCTACGATGGAAACACTCTATATGCTTATAGATATGTTCGCGGAATTGAAAATTAATCAGTTCCAGCTATATACAGAGCATACATTTGCGTATCGAAACCATGAAGTGGTATGGAAAGATGCCTCTCCAATGACGGCAGAAGAGATTCGGGCATTAGATGCTTATTGTCAGGACCATTTTATCGAGTTGATTCCAAATCAAAATTCCTTTGGTCATCTCAAACCTTGGCTGATACATCCTGAATACAAGGAGATTGCCGAAGCACCTGAAGGATGTGATACCGTTTGGGGATGGCAGGATGGGCCTTTTAGTTTATGTCCAACGGAGCCTGGGTCGATTCAGCTGCTTGAAGAGCTGTACAAAGAGCTTTTGCCAAACTTTTCAAGCGAAACTTTTAATGTGGGCTGTGATGAAACCGTAGATTTGGGAAAAGTAAAAAGTAAAGCGCATTGTGAAGAAAAGGGCGTCGGTCCGGTATACCTTGAGTTTTTGCTTAAAATCTATGATCAGGTTAAAGGGCATGGAAAGACCATGATGTTTTGGGCCGATGTCATGAACAATCATCCAGAACTGGTACCCCAACTCCCTAAAGATGTGATTGCCTTAGAATGGGATTACGAGGCCGAGCCTTTATTTGATAAGAACTGCCAAAAATATAAAGAGTCCAACATTAAATTTTATGTCTGCGCAGGGACATCGACCTGGAATTCCATAGGGGGACGCACAGACAATGCGCTTGGAAACTTACGCAGTGCAGCCCGTTCAGGGTTAGCCCATGGAGCCATTGGTTATTTAAATACCGATTGGGGTGATAATGGTCATTGGCAACACCCGTCGATTTCTTTTTTACCGCTGGCATACGGAGCGGCACAAAGTTGGGCATCAGAGGAGAATAAAGAGCTAGATATCAAAGAGGCGCTCAACGTACATGTTTTCAAAGATAAAGCAGGTATCATGGGGCCATTGGCTTATGATTTGGGAAATGCCTATAAAGAATTTAAAGTTACACCTTTTAATGCCTCAAGCTTATTCAACTTGTTGTTCTACTACGATAATCCCATTAGCAATGATGAAGGTCGTTTAAAGGATATATCAGAAGAGGAGATAAAGAAGGCTGCAGAATATATAGAACGTTTGACGGCAGGCTTGTCGAAGGCCAAAATGGATCGTCCAGATGCGGATCTTATTATTCGTGAATTTGAAAACGCCGTGGGTCTATTGCTTCATGTATGTCGCTTAGGTCAGGCTCGTTTTCAACATGAAGGGCATAAAGATATTGCACATATAGATTCTGCTACCCGAGAAGAGCTAGCGGACGAACTAGATCCTCTTCTAGCCGACTATAAAAGCGTATGGCGATCTCGTAGCCGAGAAGGAGAATTGGGCCAGAGCATTCAGCCTCTTGAAAAACTCTTAGCACTCTATCAGGGTTCCCCTTCAATCAAAGAAACCAACTAGCGGACTGTCGTTTTAGTAATTTTGACAAGAGTTTTCCACAAGTCTTTGGGGGTCTTTGCACCGAAGACTTTATCGCGAGCTTCTTTAGATCGGAAGGTTTCACTTAGTCCCGATAGCAGTTTCAGATAAAATGCACTGGCGGCAGTTGGTATAACAACAAAAAAGATAATACGCGTAAGTGTTTTTGGCGATCCTCCAAACTTGATTCCTTTTTTACTGAGGCCTAACACAAAACTTAATCCTCCGCCTTCGACTCCGCGTACGTGAGGGAACGCGAGTCCATGTTCTACGGCCGTGCTCACAATGGCTTCCCGCTTTAACGCTTCGTTTATAAGGGTATCGCTATTCTCGACAAAATTTTCGTCTTCTAGCTTCTGGCACATCTCAGTCAGAACTCCTTCGAGTGTTGTTGATGTGATCTGAGGGATCATTAAGCTTTCAGAAGAGAAGCGGGCAATGCCTATTTTGGGGGGGTGACCTCTTCGCGCTTTTGGCTTCCTGTTCCACGAGGTATAGAATCTGAGTAATAAAGCATACGAGCACACGTGGGACATTGGTGAATTTTTTCTGCTTGATGATGCGCGATACATATGATTATTTTAGTTCGAACATTATCTTCTTTTGGGCATTTAATATTACAATTCTCAGGAAAAAATTAAATATAGAAAAGTACTTGAAAAATATTTGTATAGGCGTACATTTATTAAGCGGTAAAGGATGTACAGAATGATGCGCGATACATATGATTATTTTAGTTCGAACATTTCGTTTCGGCGGCTAGTCCACCTTTCTATCGCCTTTTATGTGTTAAATACATTTCTAGCAACCTCTTCTTTTAGTGCAAATACCGATTCTATGACATTGAGTATTACCATTGGTTTTGAGGATCAGGATGATGATGGGATGCCTGATGACTATGAAAATGTAAACGGGTTTAATCTGAACAGTTCTTCAGACGCCACCTTAGATGCGGATGAGGACGGGCAATCAAATATTGAAGAATTTTTAAGTGGGACAGATCCAAACAATTCGACCTCTTTGCTGCAGGTCGTGAGTTTTGATCTGATGACAAGCAATAGAGTCATGGTAACATGGGATTCAAGTTCGAGTACAGTCCCTGTGGATCGAGAATACGCCTTAGTTGCTATTTCGAAACTAGCAGACTTTACCACGAATACGGAGGTGGTTGCTACGGGCATTCTTTCGCAAGGGAACCAAACGGCTATTATCATCGACACGAATACAACAGCGAGCAAAAGATTTTATAGCATAAAACTCATCAAACCGTTTTTGGAGTAAATATAGGTATTTCAATGAAGATTTTTCTGGCCACGAAGCACACGAATGGACACAGATTCAGAGAAACAGATCCATCCTCTTTTTTGGTGTCCATCCGTGTGTCTCGTGGCCAGAAATTTTTCTTTCTCTTTCTTTTGGTTTCGGTTCTGCTGCTCCAGCCATTGCGTGTGGCACGAGCACAGGTTGTTACAACAGCCGTACTTCAGATAAGCGCAGAGGTTGTTGAAGGGACGGGAACGTATCTTGAAGTTTCACCCACGAACTATACTTTTTCTGTAAATCCTTTTTTTCCTACACCCACAGATCACAGGGTAGATTTTAATTCAGGGACAGCCACCTATTTTGTGGCCAACGGCCCATGGTCCATTGAGGTTGTCTCTGATAATACCAACAATGTAGACGGGCTGGCCACGTCTTCGGGTGACGTGCTGTCTATGAAGTTTAATACGCCGAATCTTGGTGCTAGCGATTCAGAGAGTGATACAAATTGGGTGGGTGACACGGCAACATTCAGGCCTGTAGTCGATAATGACAATCTAGCCCCTCTTCATCTAGCCGATTCGGCGGGAGATGATCGCTCTCCAACACCTTTTACGTTTGCGGCAGATGCGTTAGGGGGCGTGGCGACAAATTACAAGTCGATTATAGAATTTAGATTGGTAATTGAATGAGAATGATTGAACATTTTAGATCGCCCGCAGACTTTGGAGTGTGCTGGCTTGACAGCGCTTTGGATCTCTTACGGAGCAACAGAAAATACTCGCTTCATGTAGAACAAAAGCGGCGTCAAGCCGCCGCACTCCAAAGTTCAGCTACCGTTGGACCGAAAACTTTTATCTTTCTCCTTCTTATAATTTTTTCGCTAGGAGCAGATGCCAGGACCATCTCTTGGGCAGGACGTTTCTGGACGGTTAAACAATCATCAACGCCTGTAGGGCCAGGCCCGAATCTCTTTTCGGACAGTACCAATAGCGTATGGGTAGACGGGAATGGGTATCTTCACTTGAAACTTACAGAAAGTAATGGAACATGGCATGCCGCCGAGATTTTGAGCGAGCAAACATTAGGTTATGGTGAGTATCGTTTTTTAGTGGAAGGGCGTGTTGATAATTACGATACGAACGTGGTTGCAGGTCTTTTTACTTATGACGGAACTCTCCCGGACGGTTCAACCAATGAGATTGACATTGAGTTTACAAAAGCCTTCTCCAGTTTAGGAGGAACCAATAATGCGCTTTTTTCAGCTCATCCAGCCGGTCCTTCAGATAGTTTGAAATTTAAGCTTTCGCTCACGAATGGTGCCTTGACTACGCATCTTTTTGATTGGGGTACCAATCGGACCGATTTTTTAAGTTACCATAGCCATAGCACGTCACCTGCGCCGAGTGATGTTATTGCCGAATTTAATTATACAGGGCCGAATATACCCGTTTCGCCTGCCGCTGAAACCGTTCATTTTGTTTTGTTCCCTTTTCAGGGAAATGCATTGGTTGATACACAAAACCTGGAATTGATTGTACGTGATTTTCAGTTTACCCCCGCATCTTTTTTGCCGGGGACTCAAGCCCAGGCAGAGTTTTCAGGCACGATTGGGGCAATGACAGCGAATGATTTCATCGATATTGTAGAAACGAATTATAGTTGGGGTACGGTGAGTCGATCCCCAAGTCGGCGTCGCTTTAAATCTTTACCGCTAACCGTGAACTATTTTGTAGCAAATGGGCCCTGGAAAATTTTGATTTATACCGAGGGAAAGGCCAAGGATGGGCATTATGGGCTAGAACGGTTGGGTGGAGGAACTCATCAGCTTGATTTACGATTTAATCAACCCAATCTGGGTATTGCCGGGGACCCGAATGTGAATTGGAATACAACATGGGCCCCTGTTTTACCTGAAGACGTGGTGGCGATTATGCCGAATATTCCGTCATTTGCCTCTTCCGCAAATCAAGACCCCTCTGAGGGCCCATTAACCCTTTTATTGGGGGTTGATGTGTATCCGATATCATCATATATATCAAAAACGAACTATACGGCAAAATTGGTTTTAGAATTGGCATATCAGTAGAGAATACATTATGAAAATTTTTCAGACACGACTGATCCGTTCAAGCGGAGAGCAGAAGGGAACAAAGAAGCGTTCTAAGATGTATTCCTATAAGCATACATTTTCAGTAACTAGAAAGATCGCTACAGCATTCATTTCAATGTCCCTCTCGATGACAACACTAGGCCAGGGAACGAACATTCTTGACGACTTTGAATCAGGAATAGCAGAATGGACTACTTTTGGAACGGCTATTTTCCAGAATGGTATACAATCTACAGGAGATGCTTCTTCGGGGCTGAATGCCATGAGTGTTCTACAGTTTATAGGGTTCTACAATACCGATGGTCAGTTTGGGGGTGTTCAAAACTCAAATCTATCGATTACTAATTGGTCGACCTATGACCAATTAAGCGTTGCTGTAAAAAGCGATGCTGCTACAGATAAGTCTGGAATCGTTGCGGAACTCGGATTTGTCGAAGCTTCGGGGCAGAGCTGGGGAATGAGAACACCGATTACGATTACAACGAGTTACCAAAACGTTTCAGCGGATCTAGTGGCTAATATCCCCACAGGATTTGAAATAACAGAACATGAAGTGCTCCCGCCAACTACTAACTTTGTAATGGAGTTAGAAAATATTACGAGAGTCAATGTTATCTTTAAAAGAATAGCTCCTCGGGATCCTGCTGTTTTTACTGTAAACCATTTTATAGATGATCTTGCTTTGATTTCAAATCCCATGCCTACGACTTTGAGTCTAAATTCATCATCTCTAGATTTTGGACGCCTGGCCCCTAGCCCTGCAAAGTTTCGGTTTAATTCCCCGAAGGTCACATGTAGTTATTTTACGGAAGAACCCGCATGGCATATTAACGTTGTAACGACCAATAGTTTAAATAAGCCCGCTTTAGTAAGCAACGGTGGTGACTTCATCCTCTTAAAATTTCAGACGGCCAATTTTGGAGGGGGATCAAATCCCAATCCAAACGATGAAGCCTCGTGGGCTGGTTTCTTTAAATTTGTGTCCGATGGAACGTTTGACAGCATCCTGGCCTCTCCGACCATTCAGTCTCCGAATTCAGATGACCTGGACTTGACCTTTGCGGTGGATGCATGGGGAGCCGCTCAAACTACATATCAGGGGGCGGTTACTTTTGAGTTTGTGATAGAATGAAGAAAATTACCGAACATCCAAGGCCGAACTATTTAGTGTATGGAAGTTTTCAAGTCCATTTCCTCTCCCTCTGGGAGAGGCTGAAAGTCTGCTGTGGTGGAATTAAGGGTAGGGTCTTGTTTGTTGTTCGTCTTTTCCCTCTCCCGAAAGAGAGGGGATTATCTTTATTCGTCGCATTGATGCTCTCAACGGTTTTCATTCCCCTGATTTGGGCAGACGGACCTGTGCGGGGTGAGGAAGAATACAATGCGGCCATAAAAGCCATAAAAAGGTTGAGAAGCGCTGATGCGGATACGCGTAAAATTTCGGATACCTACCTGTGGGGAGCGGGGAAATGTCGAGATGCGGGGGGGGAGACTATGCTGTAGCACTGTTTAAGTTAGCGGTTAAACAAGATCCTTCCAATGCGCGAGCCCATCGGCTTTACGGTGATTTTTTAATGGGATACCGAGGTCTTTATGAGTTTGCTCGTTACCACTATGATCAAGCCTGGAAACTTATTGAAATAGACCCCGCCGTCCATGAAGAACAAGAGATCAAGAATTTACAGCGTTCTTTTCAAATTTTGCATCGTGACGGTAAAGACGGGGTGTCTCTATTTGAATCCTCGGCTTTTTCCGTGTACCTTGAAGGGTCTGTGGCTTATGGAAGAACCGCTCCAAATCATATCACCGCCAGTGCGGGCGATGGTTCCCTTGTTGATACGGAAGCCAGAATCGACCGCTTTCTAAACGCTCGCCAAAAGGAGCTCGAAGGTGGGGTTGCGTTTTTTAGTAATGTCATTTTAACTCAAAATGATGGGTTGGCATTTTTCGGAGAGCAAGTAGATGGAACCATTCTGAATGCACAACGACTGAACTGCTTACTTTTCGGTATGGCGGGTAATCCTGCTTGTGACCCCTTTCTTCCCAATGTCGGGACGGTATTTACAAGAAACCAGGTTATTGATATTAGACCCGATGGAACACTTGTGGCCGTCAGTGTGTTAGAGACTGAAAACACGCAGTATCAACAGGAGTTACTGGCAACAGTCAATGAGATTCAGGCGGACAAAACAGAAACGGTTGCACGCGTTGCAAGGGATGCAGCAGAGTTGGCTGCGATCCCGGAAACCCGAAAAGAGACGGTGAAAAGAGTGCGGCGTCTACAGGAACGTTTTAAGTATGACGGGATTTTGACCATTCGATTTGGTTCTCCCAAGCTACCCTCTATAAGGCTGTTTGGTGAGCAGGCTGATAGGAGAGCGAGTCTTGATCTCGAAGATTTGGTTCACCCCTTGGATCATTCTTTTATTCAGTATGGGGGGTCGTTGGTTAAAAACTTTATGCTGGCCCCTCGATTTGATTTGGAAACGGAAGTTGAGTATGCTCATACACAATTGAGTATTTATGATACCGGACCTGCCGAGGTGAATTTTAACAGATTAATCGCCGACGAGAAGCGCGATCGATATCGGGTACAAACGATTTTAGCGTACAACATGCCTTTTAGATCCCTTAAGCTCAAGTTGGGAGGGACCCTGGCAGATATCAGAAATTTTGACAGTAAAGATGATGCTTCATGGACGCATGTAGGAACGATTCGATATGCAAAATTTGCAGATCCTGACAAAGTCCCTTACGAGCTGGACGACGATGAGCAGTCTTCTCGATATCGGGGTCGCCGATCTTCTCAATGGGAGGTGGGTGTGATTCATAGTGAGCGAAAATTTAAAGGGAGTGGTGTTCCCACAACAACAGAAGAAGTCTATCGACCCTTTATCAGTTGGGAGGAATTGGGACTGTTAAAAGGGAAAGTAGATTTGACATTGATTTATGATTGGCACCATCAGGATGTAAGTCAGAGAGGAGTGGATCAAGGAGGGTCGCTGATTTTAAATGAACGAACCGCTTCAGGGCGTCAATTAACACTCATTCCTACATGGGTAGCTGTTTATAAGCTTTATAATAGTGATTTTTATACAGGGTTAGAATCGTTAAACATAAGTTTCCCTACAAGTACTACTGTTGGAAAAGGAGACTATGATCGGATTATTTCTGGGGTGAAAGTAGAAGCCAGATATGTTACAAAATATGAAATGGCGATGATTCCATCTCTGACCGGCAATTATGCTTGGTACCATGAACTGGATCGGGATGATTGGGGCTTTTTTGTTCAATTGACGATTCGTGCTGGAAACAAGAAAAAGATATAGTAATTATTCGTTATCGGTTATTGGTTGCTAGGAAAGAAGAAAAGACTGCCACTAATAACAAATAACTACACGATGCAATCGTGTCACTGGAGGTATTGTATGAATATAAAATATCAGATGATGATAGGTGTTAAAATTGCGACTTCATTAATGTTCCCCTCACTTGTCTTTTCAGAGATCCCTGATGCGGAGCAAATGCCCGCATCGACAGTGCTGATCATTGATGACATGGAAAAAAAGAACAACGTTTTAGGCGGGAAATGCGGCGTTTATCAACGTGCTCCCTCCAGGGCGATGTACTATAAAAAATCTGATGATACGGGTACAAATAGTGTTTTGACTTTGAAGTATCTGAAGAAAAACGAAGGGGGCCCTTATGGAAACGGAGGCTGGTGTGGTTATTATACGGTTTCGCCGGAGTATCTGGACCTGTCGGATTACTCAAAAATCACGTTTCGGGTTAGAGCTGAAGGAGCAGACGGGTTTAAGTTTGGTGTAACTGACAAGGCATGGGAGATGAAGGGGGATTCCGTTAAAGTAAACCTTAAAAACTATTTACCGCAAGGTAAAGTAACCACGGAATGGCAAAAAGCTGAAATCCCGATGGATGAAGGGTTTGTTGATTGGGAACTGATTCATGCTTTTTCATTTAATGTGGAAGGTGAATCTTTTATCGAGGGAGGAAAAGGAACCATCTACATTGATGATATTAAGGCAGAAAAATAAATCATTTAACGCATTATAGAAATTTTTTCCGTTGATCAGCCATATGGTTTGTCCTGAAGGGGCAAAAGAATAGAGCTTGGGGTTGAGACCCCAGGACTAAAGAAAACACAAAACGTCCTGGGTCCGATTACGCCCTGAAGGGGCGCGGTTGAGGAGACGGAGATGTATATAAAAACAGCGCCCCTACAGGGCACAAAGTCTCTTTTATTATCTCTCCAGGCTCTATTCCTACATAGCGTTGCTAGGATGATTAGCATTCTTCTTGGTTTAATCTTTCCCCTCTGTGCTTATTCCGCTGATCAGAACTTTATCCAAGTATGGAACTTTGATCAGGGGTTTACAACCGACCAAAAAGGATATTTTAATCGCTTCGAAAACAGTGATTCTACTGCCCGCACTTTTTTGACAGACCAAATCTATTATGGGATAGGTGGTCGTTCATGGGAAATTACCGTGACAAAGGCTGCAGCGGGTTTTTGTGGAGCATGGATTCACTTCTTTGAAACCAAAACACTCCCGGAAGACAGAACCTATTTAAATGCATCCAACCATTTTTATCTTTTCTTTAGAATTAGAGGAAAGGAGGGGGGCGAAAAGGTTAGAGTCCAGATGGCTGACAAATCTTGGGTTCTTAAAGAAGATTCTATTCCGTGTAGTCCACTGAAAAATTATCTTCCCAAAGAAATAACTACGAACTGGCAAGAGGTAACCATTCCTTTAAAAGACTTCGAAGGGATTAATACAGCGGAGTTGGGTGGGCTCACATTTTCATTTGTTGAACAAGGTTCGTATACGGTTTATATAGACGATATATATATTGCCAAAAATAAAGAGGTCTCTATCCCCCAAACCAAAACGGAAAATAAGCCGTTCACAAAAATTCCGCGCAAAAAAGCCATGTGGGTATGGGAATCACATCGATTGTTGGCCGATGAAGAAGCTCGCGAAGAATTTTTTAGATTTTGTAAGACCTACGGTGTGAATGATATCTTTTTTCAGCTCCAATACAAATTCGATAAATCCAATCCTAGGGATGTCAAAACAGAACTTCTTATGGTCGATGAATCCAGAGCCTTTATTAAAGAAGCTCATGAAAAAAATATAGTGATCCAAGCGTTAGAAGGATACCCGGAATGGGTCCTAAAAAAATGGCATTCGCACCCTTTATCTCTTATCCAGGCTGTGATTGATTACAACCAAGCCGTTACTTCGCAGGAACGTTTTGACGGGATCCATTTCGATAATGAACCGCATTTACTGATGGGGTTTAATGATCGGGTTTACCGGAAGACGATCCTCCGAGAGTTCATTGAATTGAACGTTGAAGCCACTAAGCTCGTTCACGCACAATCAGATATGGTCTATGGTATTGATATTCCCTTTTGGTTCGAAGAACGTGGGGATTCCGGAAATATAGAAGGGCTCTGCAAATGGCAAGGGGTGGAAAAACCTGCTAGTTATCACCTACTGGATGTGGTGGATAACATCGGGAGCATGAATTATCGCGATCGTTGCTTTGGTGCTGACGGAATCCTAGCTCATGGTATTCAAGAAATTGAATATGCAGATAAGATAGGAAAGCTTGTCTACATGGGGGTAGAAACGTTTCGGTATCCCCTTATAAAGGTCGATATGGTCTGCGGAATGAAAAAAGACCTCTTTTTTAAGAGATTAAATACAGATTTAATGGAGCTCCGGGATCTTAGTCGAATGGATGGTCCACGATTCAGACTTCAATTTCTTGAAGCGGACGATTATGTTCATGTAGGACTTGAACGGCCTGCGAATATGGATAAGGAAAGATCAAAACGATATGACAAAGCTTTACTTAAACTTGCCCGCTGGGTCGGAACACCGCCGGAGGGTTTTATAAACCTAGACGATGTCTTATTTGATACCGAATATGCTCTGTCAAAAAATCTGAGCTGGGATTCATTAACGCCAAGCCATATTTCCTCTTTAGATAGGAAAGAAACGTATGCGAGTTTTAAAACAACCCTTGTTATGCAGCCGAAAATTACGTTTGACGGGCAAACAAAAGCTCAGATGGATCGTGAACTATTTTCTGTTAATAAAGAATTTCTATCGCATTCCAGTTTTCTAGGTTTTGCGATCCACTATTATAAGACCTATAAAGGAATGCCCGACTGACCCAGAGGAACATCGCCATTCTAGTTATGACCCATTGATCGATCATATGGCTTGAAAAAATCGCCATCGAAGATGGCCTAACTTACGATATGAGTGAACAATTATGATTCTATTGCCTAAACCAAAGAAATGTAAAATGAGGGATGGAAAATATTCCTTGAGCGCCGAACAGTTACAGTGGGCAGCAGATACGGCGTCTAAAAAGCTATGCCCCTCCATAGAAGTAGACCTGGACTCTTCTGCAGGATCCCATGCAGAGGGT
>WLWN01000002.1 GCA_012103575.1 Kiritimatiellia bacterium
ATCCAAAGCCGCAGGTAATGAAAATGCCTTTTCACTTTTAATTGATGAGGGAATGGTTTCATCGATTAACTCATTCAGTGACGTTAAACCGAGTTTTTCCAGCATAATAGTGATGTGATCCGGATTCGAACCAATGTGTCTGGTTGTGAAATCGTCTGAGCGTGGCATGATTGGTCTCTATGGATGGTTGATATTCAGGTCAATTCAACGTGGCAACGTGGAGGGTTATTACGATGGATTAGCAGTCATATTGATCGATCATTCCTGTGACTCGACAAACTTTTTGTATTCGCCTTCATCTAGCAGGGAGTCAAGGTTTTCGCCTTCATTGATCGTTAGTTTGTAAAACCAGCCGGTGTCCATTGGATCGTCATTCACTTTTTCAGGAGAGTCAGCCAGTATTTCATTGATTGCCGTAACTGTTCCCCCTACGGGGCATTTGACTTCTCCAGCCGCCTTTACTGATTCAACAACGGCAGCTTCTTCACCGACGGTGATTTGCTGCCCCACTTCTGGCAGCTCCACGAACACAATTTCTCCTAATTGTTCTTGAGCAAAGTCCGTAATTCCAACAGTTACTTCTCCATTTTCCAGCTTGGCCCATTCATGATCTTCTGTGTATTTTATTGACATTGGTTTTTCTCGTCGGTTAATTGCCTTGGCTCGGCGTTGTTAATTTTCGAACTGTTACTTTTCTGTTTTAAAACGGTTGTATCAATACGTTTAGCGATAAAGTGTCTAACGATAGTAGCGATGAGGAACAAAAACAGAGTTGGAAACCGTTATCGGTAAATGTTTATTTCTCACTATCCCATGTAGTTCATTGCCTTTTTTCGCATACTCAATGTCGACATATCCCATGCTAATTGGACAACCCAAGCTAGGGCTAAAACCACCACTGGTAATCTGTCCAATGACGTTATGATCGTTGTCCACGATTTCCACTCCTTCTCGCATAGGAGCCCTACCCTGAGGCAGTAAGCCAACTAACAGACGCGAGACATTTTTCGGCATTTGGGACAGAATGATGTCAGCACCAGGGAAATTGCCAACCCGTTCACCGTTTGTTCTACGAGATGGGGATATGGCCCAATTGAGATTTGCTTCAATGGGGGTTGTGTCTTCATTAATATCGTGACCATATAGACATAGCCCGGCCTCCAGTCGGAGTGAATCCCGGGCACCCAGTCCAATTAGCTCTACTTCGGGTTTGTCGATCAGCGTTTCAGCAAGTTCTACGGACTGATCATTGGATACCGAAATTTCAAAACCATCTTCCCCGGTGTATCCAGAACGGGAGACCAGGCACGGAATTCCATTAAAGCTAATTTCCCTGACGTCCATAAACTTCATGTTAGACAGGTCTGTGTTTGTGAGGGATTGGGCAACTGAGCTGGCGAGGGGGCCCTGCAGCGCCAACAAGGCCTTGTCTTCCATTTTCTCAACGGATAACCTATCAGCCAGTCGTCCATGCAAATAGTCGAAATCCTCTTCTTTGCAGCCAGCATTGACGACCAGGATGATTTCGTCTCCGTGGTTGATAATCATTAGATCATCCAATATCCCACCTTGTTCATTGAGGAACATTCCATACTTTTGGCGACCGACTCCCAGAGATTGAATATCCACAGGAATGAGGCTCTCAAGCAATTGTGCGGCGTTGTTGCCTCTAACTGAAATCTGACCCATGTGTGATACGTCGAATAGACCGGCCTTCTCTCGAGTGTGGAGATGTTCCTTGATGATTCCCATTTCATAATTTACTGGCATTTCATAACCAGCAAATGGGACAATCCTGGCATTCGCCGATTTATGAAAGTCGAGAAGAGCGGTTTGTTTCAGCGATTTCTGGTCGTTCATCAGGGATCCAGGAGATAGTTCTAATTTGAGAGGATCATAAATCAAACTGATGCATATTAAAAATTAATTGATTAAATTTATGTATTTGTTTTTCAAATGACCTGAGGGGAGTCTGGTATGAAGGTAGGGTATGATGAGGAGTATCACCGAATTAAAAACTCATGTTTTGTAATTAGAACGAAGTGAGCAACTGATGGGTGTCTTCATGATATTTTTTGCACTGGGCGAGGTACCGTTGGGTACTCACTGGCATTGGTACTCTAACGTTTGCAATCCACGAAATAATGTCTTTTCCAGATCTCAGCAGCAAGACTCCCCGTTTTATGTGCCTTTCCAATTCAACACTGGCATCCCGAGGAATCTCAGCCAGAAATTCGGTGATTTTTTCTCCGTCTGCCACGAATTCTGGCCAGATTGAGAAGTAGTCAGGATCGCTTCTTAGGACTTCGCATTCATTTTTGGCAATCTTTATGAAATCATCAACTAATTCCGATGCGTTGCAAAACCAGGGTTGGTCGCATAAGGTTTTATGAATGGATCGCCCAATGTGATCGATTTCCCTCATCGCCAGCGCAATTTTTCTATATCTGCTCGAATAGTAATCTGCAATCGTTATGGTGAATACCTTTACTGGCTCACCCCAAAGCTCATCGACCCCTTCCTCCCCGCTATGATGTTTAACATTCTGGCTGAGGGAGAGTGCCTCTAAAAAGCACTCTGAGCACTGTCGCATCAGTTCATTTTGTCGAGTGATATGAATGCCGCTTTGTTCGAGATCAACAATGGCTGTGAAGATGTCTGTTGCGCGATTGAAGAGCGCTCCAGCGAGCATGGCGGCATTAATACGCTTTCGCTGGGGATCCTGTTCATTGTCAAACGCCATTCGTGCGTTTTCCAGTTTGCTACCAGGTGTATTAATTCCGGATTCTGTGTGATGAAATGTTCTTCTGGTTAGAGCGTCAAGGAGCTTTTTTTTCTCTGATAGGGTTTCTTCCGGAGGTTGATAATATCGAATCCAATAGTCGTCGTAGAAGATATGATCAACCCCATTGAACTTTCGAATCTCGCCGTTCTCGATTTCATTCGCCATAATCGTGCTCAGTTCCGTGGGTAAATCTATTCTAGTGAACTTTGTGAATTAGTGATAGAACGTTGCCTTGAGGATCTGAATTTATTTCTTAACCAGAACTCCCATTTGGGTCAAAATGTTATCAAAGTGTCATTGATGGCTTGTAATGAAATGACTTGTAATGATGCTCGTTGAGACAGCAATTCGATCAATCAGTATTCCTATCGATAGAGTCCATAAGACCTGCTGGCTGATTTCATTTAGACCAACCTTAACCAGGTATATTTCATAAAGTACCGGATAATTTAATCAGCGATTAGCTGAAACGGATTAGTTAAAACGGATTAGCTAAAACACATTGGCCGAAACGGATTAGTTAAACCAGTGTACGTTCGGCAGTGTCAAGGCTTTGTCTGATTTTAGACACCATTTCATCAATTTGTGGGCGGGTAATGACCAGTGGTGGGCATAGAATCATGGTATCACCAACGGCTCGCATTATCAGTCCATTTTCGCTACACGCATCCCGGCATGCGATTCCGGCACTGCCTTTATCATCAAATGTGTCTCTGGTTTCCTTATTCGCAACCAGCTCTATTGCCCCCAAAAATCCAATCCCCCGGATTTCCCCAATCAGGGCATGGTCACTGAGTGAACGGATCTGGTTCTGTAGATAATCCATGGTCTCCGCTCGAGCATTTTCAATAATCCGTTCATCGCGCATGATTTGCAGGTTCTTTAATGCCACCGCACAGGCCACAGGATGTCCTGAATAGGTGTATCCATGGGAGAATTCCTCGCCTTTTTCATCGAGTAATTCCGCAACGCGATCAGCAATCATTACCGCGCCAATAGGTTGATATCCGGAAGAAAGGCCTTTGGCCATGGTCATGATGTCAGCTTCGATACCAAAGGTTTCGCTGCCGAACCAATTTCCGGTTCTGCCAAATCCGCAGATTACTTCGTCAGCCACCAGCAGGATGTCATATTTTTTACAAATTCTCTGTATTTCTGGCCAATAACTTGCGGGGGGAACAATGACTCCTCCTGCTCCTTGTATTGGTTCTCCAATAAAAGCGGCGACACGGTCGGCACCGACCTTTAGAATTCGTTCTTCGAGCGCCTGTGCTGCCTTTATGCCAAAATCATGTTTGCTTAAACCGCCGCCTTCGCGGTAATGATAGGGTTGTTCGATATGTTCAATGTTGGGGATCGGCATGCCGCCCTGGGCATGCATGGCCTGCATTCCTCCAAGACTGGCGCCGGCCAGTGTACTGCCATGGTAAGCATTGTGGCGGCTGATAATAATGTTGCGATTTTCCTGGCCCTGGAGTTGCCAGTAATAGCGAACCAGTCTTACGACAGTGTCATTTCCATCAGACCCTGAACACCCAAAAAATACGCGATTGAACTGCGGAGGTGTTACCTCGGCAAGCATCTCTGCCAGCTCGATGGCGGGGAGTTGCGCGGTTTGGAAGAAACTATTGTAGTAGGGTAATTGCTCCATCTGAAGTTTGGCAACTTCAGCAAGTTCGGTTCGTCCATATCCGATGTTAACGCACCATAAACCAGACATGGCATCAAGGTATTTATTGCCATCGGTATCATAGATATAAACATTCTCTGCACCAGCAATTACCCGGGTACCTTTCTTATTCATCTCCTTATGATCGGTGAAAGGATGAAAGTGGTGTTTTCTATCCAGCGCTTGCAATTCCGCTGTGTTATAGGATCTTTCTTGAGCTAACATGGTAATTTGCTAATGCTAAGGTGATTGAGTTCCTGAAATGAGGAAAGCCAGGCTACCTCATCGTTTTCAGTGTCGATATCTGGCCAATGAAAAACATTCTGAGCGGATAATAACGACAACATGAGTGAATGGCAATATTTGTGATCACAAAAACTGGATTATGCTTTTTTTAGCTGATATCGTTTGTTTCCTGAATTGGCAATTATTCATACTTATTTATTGGTAATCTGATCGGCAGAGCCGCGTATTTGTGAAACTATAAACTGCCGTTTTTTGCTAATTATCTTCTGATTGGAAATGACTAAATCATTAAAAGATAAAACGTTACAGGAACAGGTTTATGAAAACCTGAAGCTTGGCCTCTTGAATGGAGAGTTCAAGCCCGGTGTCAGTGTAACAATTAGGGGGTTGGCAGAAGAATTGGGTGTTAGTGCGATGCCTATTAGGGAAGCGCTACGGAGACTGACAACTGAAAGGGCGTTGGTATTAACGCCGACAGGCCGGGTTAGGGTGCCTTGCATGACGAGGAAAAAGCTCAATCAACTGGTCAGTGCGAGAATCTGCCTGGAAAAGCAAGCCGCGATTGATGCCATTCCCTACATCGATGATGAGATGATCGAAGCCTTGTCATTATTGAACGATGAAATTGACCAGTGTATTGAGCGGAACGATTACCAGGCATACCTGCAAAAGCACCGACGGTTTCATTTCACACTTTATCAAGCAGCACCATCGGATGTTTTTATGCCTCTCATTGAAAGCGTGTGGCTACAGGTAAGTCCTTTCCTAAGCCTTACTCTCAGTTTAGAGCACCTGCAAAGTTACAATACCAATGACCGTCATGTAGAGATCATACAGGCACTTGGTGATCGGGATGCAACAGGACTGGGGTTTGCGATAGAAGCAGATATCCGCCACGGAATTGGATCTCTGTCAGAGAAGGATTGGCCTGGTGGTGGTTAAACCCGGAGAATAGGTGCTTTACAGCACTACATAATATAGTCCTTTAGTTCTTTCACACAGCCCTTTCACATTTTTCGTTCCGGCAATTTATACTAAAATCAAACCCATATTATTGTATTTTTACAAAGTTACCCTGATACCTAAACATCTGTTAGCAGGTACTAACATCGACTGACACAAGATCACAGAAACCAGGGACAAAGCACAGGGCTATACAGCATAGGCCTATAAAGCACAGGGTCGTAGAAGAAACGGGGTTATAGAAGAAAGTTTAGAGGAAATAATGAATGAAAATCAGAACAGATGTATCGAAATCCTATCACGCTAAAAGCGTCGAAGAGCAACGAGAAGCTTATGATAACTGGGCGGCACGGTATGAAGCTGATCTTTGTGCCATGGGGTATCGTATTCCTGCAATGATTGCCGCTGTGTTTGTCAGATACGTACCACAAGGTTGCTTTCCTATACTCGATGCTGGTTGCGGGGGTGGAATTCAGGCAGAACCATTAGCGATGCTGGGATACGGCCCTATCGTTGGAATAGATCTATCGGACAGTATGCTTGAGGTCGCAAGTTCAAAGAATTTCTACTCGGAGCTGAAACAGGCAACTTTAGGTGAGACCCTTGATTTCCCCGATAACTATTTTGGTGCCGTCATTTCCTCAGGAACCATTACCCCAAAACACGCTCCACCACACTCCTTTGAGGAATTAGTCAGAGTAACCAGGGCAGACGCTCCCATTATTTTCAGTATGCGCGACGATCCGTTGCAGGAACCAGAATACCCGGCAATGCTTGGCAAATTGGAGAATGAGGGTAAATGGGAGTCAGTATTTGAAGGACCAGGTTTCCACTCCATGCCTTACTCCGAACCAGAGATTACTCATCGAATTCATGTTTACAAAGTCCGGTAACATTACTTCGATAATATTATTCTGATGACACCATATAGTGAGAAAATATCGGCTAAAAAAGCACGTAATTTGGGCGCGGCGGAGTCATTGTAAAGCAGACTTTAGAGAGATGGGTAATTCTCGTTAACATTAGGCAATTCTGTAAAACCCGGTTCAGATTTTTGCAATTTGGGTCTTTACAATTTGAGTCTATGTTAACGGTTGTTTTAAGGGCTTAACCAAACCTTCTAGTCCTTCTGTTTTGATTGCCAGGGTTAATGCCATCTGTTCTCCAAGGCGACCGTTAGGAAACCCTTTGTTTGAAAACCAAAGTAAATAGGGCTCCGGTAAATCAATCAAACGCATGCCTTTGTATTTTCCAAATGGCATGGTTTCATTGGCAATTCTGATCAGGTCTTCTTTTTCAAACATGATTTTCTTCCGTGATTTTCTTCCATGATTTTCTTCTAAAAAAGGCATGACTATCATCTTTTTAGAATCCGGGATAGCTTGATGTCCTTGTAAAGAGGGGTCCCGTTTAATGAGGGATAGGGAGTAAAGCTAAAGTAATAGTTGATTTTTTAATGGCTTCGCTTTTAAGTAGTCCGTCCTGAAAAAAGGCGCGATGTCGTTAGCGATCATGCGTCATTTTCGACCTTCGGATCAGGACAACACCCAGACGACGATTAGCGGCGTCCCAAGGGGCTGACAACAGGCAATGGCGAGTAATGTTTGCTCTCCGCCGTTGGGTTTTTCAAACAAAAAGAAAGCGATCATCCACTTTCTCAAATTCCACGCGCAACCCGCCATCAGCAGATTGATACGGTCTCCTTCGGCTCCCTTCAGCCAGCTCCTCAATAAACGATGATCATGCTTCAAATGACCGATGATCGGTTCTATCGCACTTCGTTTGCGACACAGTATCCGTTTCTTCTGGCGTTGATAAGCATTGTCCCGTTTCAGCGGAGGACCCGGTAACAGCACCTCACAATCCACTTTATTCTTCGCTCCCCGATATCCCCGGTCAACCACCGCCAGCCTGATCGATGTCTCACGGTGGGTATGGGCTTCTGTCAGTGCTGCTTTCAGGGTCTTCGAATCATGATCATGTTCGTCATGACTCACCACCCCCACAATCACCTGTGACTCCTTCGTCGCCACCACTGACGCCTTGCGACCATACTCATACGCCTTGTGATCCTTCCCCTTGCCCACGCAGTACACAGCAGGATCATGCAGGGAGTAAACCTTGTTCCTGTCTTTGGGCTGTTGAGACAAAACACGTTCGTATAACGCAAAGTTCGCTTCCTGCGCCGTCAGAACATCGATCGGTAACTTCCGTTGGCATTCCCTGAGCAACACACCCGCAATGGTTCGTAATCGTTTCAACGCCTTGTTCGCCTTACGACGTCGTTTCACGTGACGGAAATGACGACATGCCAAACGAAGTGACCGCACTTCCTTTACGTACGTTCGTCGTTGTTGTATCCCGTGTAACTTCGACAGCTTGTTCAGGCGATTGATGATCCTTATCGCCAACTTGCTGTCTGTCGGGTACGTGATCGCCTTCTCCTGTACCGTGGTATCTACCAGTACTGTCCGCTCCTCTGCCAGCTTCCCATGCAGTTTTACCGACAGCGAAAAGATCTCCCTGACTCCCTCCGACCCAATCCGGTTGCGGAACTTCACCAGTTCCGTCGCATGGCACGGTACCTGCGTCTGGAAACTCACCTCACCACAGAACACCTGAAAGTACGGGTTCATCTTCCATTGATCCACCACCGATTCATCACTTAAGCTGTACAGCTGTTTGATCATCAGCAATCCGCTCATCAACCGGATCGGTTTCGCGGCCCGCCCCTTCGCGCTGTAGTACTGGCTCAGGGAGGCTTCAAGCGATGACCAGTCAAGGGTATTGCCAAGGGCAATCAGGGGATGGGACGTATCCAGCTGATCAACGATGTTGAAGAAACTGAGTTGATCGTCATTCACCGGGCTGTCAGGTAGCATATATACCTCGTGTTCGACCAGAAACTGAACGCCAGTTTAACAATTCCGGTCGATTCAAACCAGGACTATATCCAGTTTATACTGTATATGTAGCCTTTTCGGGTTCTTCAGGGACGACGAGCTATCAGTCTTCATCCGGGACCCACGCCTTTTTGTGACCCTCACTTTTTTACCACTTTCGGAGCAAAGAAAAACGATAGAATCGAGTCTTATAACTCTTCTCAAAATTAGTTCTTACAACTTTATAAAAAATGTGAGACAAAGTGAGGGATGATAAAGCTCGAGTGTAAGGATCAGCTCAACATAAGCACCCTTATTCATAGTTCATCTGTTGACATATTTTAGGGTTTCGAAAATGTTAACTTATGGAAAAAAGTTAACGTTAATGCCAAAATTGGCAATTATGCGATTGCCCGTTATATCCTCCGAACTGCCTTTCGCGAATATTGTGCGATAGTAGGTGAAAAAGTGTAAGCGGACATTCGGAGTAGCAACTTTCCATAACATCCCTTATGTGAAGTTGACATGACAAATACATATATTGGTAAAGACCCTTAGAAAGAGAGCTTTTCAGGTATTTTCTTGATTTTCCTCATTATTGTATCTTTCAATGTATGGGAGATAACTTTGTGATCATGACTAACATTCTCGGGAATGATCTTTTTAGCTATCTCGATAGATTGTTTTGCGGATATTTTAGAAAAATGTATTCCGTTAGGCACTAAAGCACAGAATTCCTGGTCACTTCGACAATAGAAATTAACGTTAAAGTCTGTATATCCTTTCTCCTTTATCTCCATGTTGATGTTGGATATCCTTGCCTTTATATTCTCCTTAGGCAAACTTGAAATTATCGGATAATAAAGACCCTGAGCTGCAAGGTTAAATATGTATACTACATAAATCAATGTAGAGATTAATATGCCAGTCCCAATGCTCCCCCAGATAAAGCGTTTTCCCCAGCGACGCTTTGAGTTCTTAGAGTATTCAACAGGCGTTTTCTTTGGTATGACTTCTAGTGATTCCTTTGTATGTCGGATTGGAAAGAAGCTTTTTTGTCGTACTATCGATACAAGATGGTAGGAAAAAATAATAAAAAGAAAGCTGAGTAAAATGAGAGATGATAAATAATATTTTCCTATAAATTCTACGGCGTTAAAAACATCACTAATAACACTAACAAAAATTAGCGGGGATAGTATAGTCGAGGTTGTGTTTATTGCCTTTGAGATAGCTAAGAAAACAGACTTGTTGCTTTGTTTTTGCATTTGTTATTCAGCAGCCTTGGCTATTTCAACTAATTGATTTATATCTTTTTGGATTCTATTTGAAAATAAAGGTAGAAGTAAAGAAATAGCGATAACACTAGCTGAAGCTAAAATTAATGGACTTCTTAAATCTGGAAGATTCGTATGTTCTAAATATATGCCTAGACCTAAAATACACAGAGGAAATATACTGCCTTCTATGTTTTTCTTTTTGCGATGCATCTCAAAAAAAGTTGATACCAAAGCTGAATTCTGACTATTTATCACATATCCCATCACCTGCCATTCTTTGCTCCACTTCTTAGGGCGAAGTATTTGAAAAATTAAATCTGATATCGTTGATATCAATACTCCAACTATGTATAAAAGGGCTAGAGTTGGAATTGCTGCAATGACACCAAAAGACTCGGTTTGCACGTAGATTTCGAAGAAGTGAAAAAATGTCGAATTTATCGAGTCCAAAATTAGAAACAAACCAAAGCAACATATAGATCCTATAGCAATTGAGGAAATAAGCTTTTCTATTTCAAAAGGGACATTATTCATAATAATTTCTTTAGCATTGAACGATCACCAAAAATAGCATAATCAAAACTTTACATAAAAACATTTATCAGTAGTTTTCTCTCATTACAATCAAATCCTGACGTTAACTTTTCGTAAAAAGTTAACATTGTTGTTTCTAACTTGAGAAGAATGAAAGAAATGCTATGATGGGAGTATGAATACACATCTGAAACAAACATTGCTAAATCAGATAGATCAGTCTGTAGATACTGGTGTTTACCCATCAGAAGAAGATGCTGTAACAGCGGCTTTGATGGGGCTTCGCAGTGAAGAAATAATGGAAAAGATTGAAGTCGGTCGCCAACAGGTTAAAGACGGTGATGTTTATTTACTTGATGAAAATTTCGCTGCAGATCTAAAAAGAGAAATCCAAGAGAGCTTAATTAGTAGCCAGAGCTAACATGAACTATCGTGTTCAGTTCACAGGGCAGGCTAGGTCTGAACTCAAGCAAGTTGGTCTTTTTATAGCCCGAGATAATCCAGTTAGAGCGGAAACATTTGTTGACGAACTAGTAAACCATTATAGGGAAATGCTTTCTCTTTTCCCAGAGACAGGCAGAAAGGTAGAGGGAACGGAGGTTCGACAACTCTCATATAAAGGCTATACTGCCTTTTATGAAATTGACGGGGAAAGGGAACTTATCAGTATTCTTCATTTAGTGAACTTAGAAAAGCCCCTTGATGCGAGAGGAATAGAGTTCTAGAGGGATCATTGAAACGTTAACTAATGGAAAAAAGTTAACGAAGTTAACCGAAATGCATCCTGTTTTTGCAGGAGACTCTAGTCAAGTAATGAAACTGCTGGGCTGTCGGCTGGATGTCAATTAGCAAGATCGACGATGTTGTCTGTCCATTTCTTCGCGATCTCTGTGCTATGTGTGACAAGAACAACGGCGATACTTTCGGTGCTACTGATCCTGGCGATTAGATCTAAAGTGTCTTTTTGCGTGATTGGGTCCAAGCGGCTAGTGGGCTCATCAGCAAGCAGTACTTTCGGATTGATGGTCAAAGCTCGAGCAATAGACAGTCGCTGCAACTCGCCTCCAGAAACTTCATCAGCTCGTCGTTGCAAAAGGTTCTGATGCAAACTTAGGGCGTCCAAATACGCCAAAACCCGTTCCCAAGGGACACGATGAAGATTCGCAACATCGCGCAAATTCCGTCCCAACGATATATATTTTGGGAAGGCCGTAGGCGGGTCTTGATAGAGTTTTTGTACGGAATACAACTCAAGTTCTTCAGCGCGTTTAATGTAGCCTCGTATGGGCTTAATTGACCCGGCAAACGTATCAAGTAGCGTGCTTTTACCGATGCCACTTGGTCCGCAAATGGCCACTCGTTCTCCCGCATGAAGTGTCAGAGAAAACTCGTCGACCAGTATTTGAGAGCCACGGCCAACAGCAATATTCTCTGCGATCAGCAAAATCTCTCCGTGCTCTACTGTTGGGGCCTTAGGCCATGCAGCGGGGTCTGCTGCCAGAAGCGATTTTGTATAATCGGCTTTTGGGTTGACTAGAACATTTTCTGTTTGGCCTCGTTCAACAACTTGACCCTGACGTAACACGATAATGTCACCATCAAGAGCCTTGGCCACAGAGGCATCGTGAGTAACTGTTAAAAGAGCACCACCTATACTTCGTTCATGTTCGAACAAATTCAATACACGGGCTTGGCGGTCACTGTCTAGTCCCTTTGTGGGTTCATCTGCCAGTAAGATAGGGGCCTGTCCGGCCGTAGCTGCTGCAAAAGCAACGCGCTGCGCCATTCCACCTGAAAGCTGCCCTGGTAGCCGGGGCTCGGCACTGTTCAGACCTAGCGCGAGAAACCGTTTTTCTGTCTCTGATCTTGCTGCACGAGAAGCTCTGTTCGCAACATATCTGTAGGTTTCGGCAACCTGCCGCCAGGATGCCATCAACGGGTTCAGTGCACACCAGGGCTCTTGGGGTAAACAGGCGATTTCACGCCCCCAGAGATTTGTTCGTTCAGCGTGAGCCAGGTCATCGATTCGACGACCATTAACGAAAATTTCGCCCTCGGCGCAGAGCGGTTCTGGTAGCGTTCCAAGAATAGCCTGGATAATCAGACTCTTGCCTGCACCGGTCTCCCCCATGACAATTAAAACCCCTCCAGACTGGATCTCAAAGCTAATTGGCCCCAAAAGACAATTGTTCTCTGCAAAGACATAAAGTGCTTTCACTTGTATTACAATCATGGTTTACGTAGCCCTCCGACGCTCAAATGGAGGGAAAGCACAGTGACAACGAGACAAATAATGGGCTGCAAAATCAAGAAAGGGGCTTCACGCCAATAGGGCAGAAGCTCTGTCATCATGACTCCCCATTCCGCAGTTGGCGGACGAACACCCACGCTAACAAAACCTAGCGCAGCCACAGCCGTTACAGCGGTCGCGGCACCGAAGGCAGCAACGGTTAGAAGCCCAGGACCAATCTCCGGTGCCAAATGCCGCAGAACAATTAGATGCCACGGGAGGCCTAGTAATCGTGAGGCTTCTATCGCGGGTTCGGACAAAGTAATTCGGGCTCGCTGACGGGTATATCGGAAGTATTCAACCCACAGTGTCAACGATATTCCAGCGTATAACGCCCACCATGACCCTGGCGATATTGCTGCTAACATTAACACTAGCAGCAGCCCAGGCAGCGCTAAAACCGCATCTGCGAAGCTGGTCAAAATACGATCCGTCAATCCACCAAACCAAGCTGCAAGAATACCTAGTAGAGTACCAGGGATGCCAGCTGTGAGTATGGATAATACTGCAAGAGACAGCGAAAGCTGAGCTCCGGATAAAAGCCGTGCAGCCATATCCCGCCCCAGATGATCGGTGCCGAGCAGATGATCGACGCTTGGTAGCTGCCTTGCTGCAAGAAGCGATTGCTTCGTTGGATCATGCCCAACCAAGCCTGGACCAAGTAGTGTACAGGTCGCTAAGATCCCAAGCAAAGCAAGTCCGACCCACTGAGCGCCCCCAATACTTAGCCACCTGCGCTTTTTTTGTAGAAAGGTGTTTGACTGGTCATGTCATTTGTGATCTTGGATCGATTCCGCGGCAAGTGATATCTATGACTAAGTTCAGCACGACGTAAATCAACCCGAGTGTCAATGCAGTGCCCTGAACCATAGCGATGTCTCGGGCGAAGATGGCGTGAACTAGCGCGTGCCCGATTCCAGGCCAGGCGAAGACAGTCTCCACAATCACGACTCCTTCGACAAGATAGGCCATCTGAACCCCAACATAAGTGACTACAGGTAGTGAGGCGTTTCTCAACACATGGCGCCGCATGGTTACATTTGCTGACAACCCTTTGGTTCGGGCAAAGAGGCGCCATTCTGTAGACATTGCTTCAACTACTGCATCTCGTACAACTCGGTTCGACACAGCCGCTAGTCCAAGGCCGAGCGTTAACGACGGCAAGATTAAATAGGAGAAGCCACGAAATCCAGCCACCGGGAATAACTTAAGCTGCACGGAAAAGATCAATACCAAGACAATTCCTAAAGCAAATGCAGGTATAGCACGCAGCAATATGGACACTGCGAGACTGATGCGGTCTATCACCCCGCCAGGGCTCAACCCTGCAGCGATGCCAATAGGCAAAGCGAACAAAAGCGAGGTAATAACTGCGCCAGCTGCTAGCAGAAGGGAAAACCCCAGTTGCGTCGCAATCTTTTGAGAAACCGGTCCACCGTAGACGAACGACTCACCCAAATCGAACTGGGCTAGCGTCCAAAGCCAATCCCGAAGCTGAACCAAAAAGGGTCGATTAAGACCCAACTCAAGTCGAACTGCTTCGGCCGCCGCAGCATCCATCATGTCATACCCATATCGCCCCGCAGCAATGCGAAATGCCGCATCACCTGGCAACGCCTGCATCATGGCAAAGCTAACGACACCGACGATTACGGCGACGAAGAATGCCTGCAGCCCTCGCTGTGCAAGAGCTATGAATAAGGACTTAAGCAACGCTACTCATCCCAGGATACTTTGCTGAGGTTATAGCTGCGTTGTAAAGGATCAATGATTACGCCTTTCAAACCAGATGCGATGGAAACCGTGTGCTGATACCAGACAATTGGGATGAGAGGTAGCTCCTCGTGGAGTACCCGAGCCACCTTAGCAATGTCTTCAGTTCGCGCCTTAGCATCTCCCGTTGCAGCAATTGAACCTAAAGCCTGAGCCACTTCAGCGTTTTCCCAGCCCATAGCGCCCCAATCTCCACCACCAACACCGAAGTCTTGGAATACCGTACCAATTGGGTCGGGCGTCAACCCGTAGTTTCTGGCATAGAGCGCAACGTGGAGGGTTCCGTCCTGATGACCAGCCGGGATCTCAGAGTAGTTGGCAACGCTGATTTCTAGTTCAATGCCTATTTCTCTCCAACTATTTTGCAAAACAGCTGCAATCAAAGGCAGCTCGGGGCGGTCCGGGAAGGTACGCAGCAATATCGAAAAGCGCTCTCCATCTCTTTCCAGAATCCCATCTGGGCCAGGAGCCCATCCAAGATCTGTCAGTAGCGCTTTAGCCGCCTCCATATCGTGAACGAGAGGGGGCAAAGAAGTATCGTGCCACGCATTCAACGCTGGTGGGAAAAGTTGACCCGCCGCTGCCTCTGGGAAACGGGTGATTGCAGTTGCAATACCATCTCGATCAATTGCGAGACTTAGCGCCTGTCGGGCACGGGGGGCATTAAAGAATGGATGACCTGAATTGACTTTCAGAGTCACAACGCGGGGGATTGGCACTGCAACAGTCTGAACTGAGTCGATATCAGCAAGACGCGAAAAACCTGATGGATCTAGCGTAAATACCATATCTGCATCTCCGCTTTCGGCTAACAGAGCCCGGGTCTCGGCCCGCCCTGCGGCAAGATAGCTTGCGGCCTCGATAAGCGGGGCATCACCCCAATAACCATCATTGCGCACCAATTCGATACTCTGCGGTGGCGTGAATTCGGTGACTTGGAAAGGGCCGGTGCCAATCAAAGCTGATGGGTTTCCTTCAGCGTCGAACGCAGACAGCGCGGGCACAATAGTGGTTGCGTGCGCCAAAATAGCAGGAAGAGCCGAAAAGCGTTTGTCCAACGTAAACACGACTGCATTATCGACTTTTACGATCCCAGTTATCGGTGCTTTAGCCAGAACACCAGGCTGTTGCCAAGCGCGGTTTAGAGCCAAGATAGCAGCATCAGCGCTAAAAGGCGTCCCATCATGAAAAGTTACACCGTCACGAAGCTCGAAAGTCCATGTCAACGCATCGTCCGATACTCTCCAAGATGTCGCGAGCCCTGGTCTTAGTTTTCCGGACTCATCTGCATCGACCAGATTCTCCATGATCTGAAGCTTCTGAATCGCAAAACCAGAAACCGCTGGATCATAGCTTGCGACTTCCCAAGGTGCCGCGATAGTGACTGATTTTCGAGCTTCCGCAATAGCGATCGTCGAAAAGAAGAGCGCAATCACGAAATAGACTGCGCGAGAATAGATATACATTTTTTAGCCCTCAGAGAGTAATGGTTTAAGTTATGTTATAACATAACTTAAATTGAAAACCTACAAAATTTGTTATTGGGAATAACTTAGCCTTTAACTGTCTGACCTGTTGTTGGAAAGGAACTTCCTTTTTTAGGCGTTATTTCTCACATTTCTTTGATCCTTCTTACTTAAAAATCGGAATTTGCAGACAGAACAATCAATTTAATATGAACCAAGCGATATCCGGCAGGGCAGCTATTAGCCCTATCTAATCTTTGCGCTATTCACTGTCTGGCAACGCCTCTGATTGTTACCTTTTAACCGCTTTGGCAGGACTACCACTACAAGATGAGGCGTTTCATCTGTGGCTTGTGATAGCTATAGTGCTATCAAATCTCTATACAATGACAATAGGATGTAAAAAAACACAAACACCTCTATGTATTACTCCTTGGTGGAATCGGTTTATTTATTTTAGTAGCGACCGTTGTTCTAGGACATGAGAAGTTGGGCGAAACCTGGGAGAAAACCCTGGCCGTTGTCGGATCAGGGTTTGTTGCTTTGGGGGATATATGGAATTATCGATTGTGCCAAAGCTATGGCAAGTGCCTGCTTTCGGAACACTCCCTGGAATAAGAAAGGGATTTGCAAGGCACTGATTTCAAGTGTTTGGAGCAGTGTGCCAACAGCATTTTTTGGCCTCCGTCTGAGTAGTCCCTCATTGGGAACAAAACGCTAATTTTTGCTAAGAAGTTAACATTAATATAGAATAGAGACTACTCGGCAGATCGTTGTATACTAAAAGAAGTTACTCAATTTTCTAAAAATAATGTGATTTTTAGTATTCATTCTTACCGTTTTTCAAGAGAGTTACTGAAAATTTTCCATGTGGTATCGCTATTAAATAGGCAGACAAGCAGTTATTAATTATGCTGGTAACTTACGAAACTCCGGACACTAAACTTACCCAATTTTATGAAACTACACTAGCTTCTGTGTCTCACAACGCTAGCTTTATTACTCTCCCCGCGCGGTCTGTTAAGAATCGATTAGCAATGCAGGACTTCGAGCAAGAAGTGCAGCTTTATAAAAGAACTATAGGCTATCCTCTGTCAGGTCAATTGGTACTAGAGGGAGATATATGGTTGGCAATGAGTAGATGCCTAAGTTTCGAAACCTATCTTGGAGATCAACATCAAATTGAAGTTCCCCACTTCGTAGAGAGATTATCAAGAGATAAAATAACCAGTGGTGCATTTAGGCGATGACAATTTTGAGATTATTGATGTGATTCCCATTGCGCTGATTGAACCATTGCATAAGAGTGAGTGCGGTGACCTTTGAAACGATGCGTGTGGTCAGTCCAGTAAAAGATTTGGCGTAATTTCTTCGGATCATAAATTGGTCGCATAACTGAGAGTAAAGAGTTTCAATTCGTTTCCTGGCCTTCCTCAAGATCGGATTGAAGGGCTCAAAGTTAGGCTGATTGCGTCGCTGCGGTGTGGCAAGCCGAATGGCTTTTTTCTCAAACAAGTCCTCCTGCCATTGCTGACTCAGATATCCTTTGTCACCGATCAACACACAGTGCGCAAACTGAGTCTTCACCTCTTCAAGGTAGTGGATATCATGGACAGAAGCTTGCGTAATATCAAAGGCTTGGAATACACCATCGGAAGAACAAACGGCATGAAACTTATAGCCAAAGTAGGTGGTTTTTTGTGCCGCGCAATAACCGTAGTCGGGAGAGACTTCAACCGTGTCACGGCAAATTCTAGATCGCTTAGCCCGGCTAAACCGACAAACTTCCAAGGGCATACTATCGATAATATGGTGCTGGCGATCTACTGTCATCTGGTTGGTTATCATCTGTCTGAATTGCTCGATCTTAAAGGCGAGCCTTCGCCGCCTGCGATTGTGCACGGAGCGTTCAATCTTCGCTTTGATAGCGTGGGGTATTCGCTTGAATAAATAGCGTTCTGAGTCGATCCCTAGGCTTTCAGCAGCGAGGCTAAACGCAATCAGTTGTTTGTCGGTGAGTCGAGGTAGTCGAATTTGGTTAAGGTAATAGTCTTGTGCATCCAATTCGTGCAATAGGGCTTCTATTTTGTTATAACTGCTGTGTAAGTTGCTCATATCATTATGTTTTTTGGTCGAAACGCAATGATAAACCAATACGGTTAATGAGCAGCTTACTTTTACTCCTTTTTTAATAATTCCCAAATGCACCACCCAAATGCACCACGGGTTAAAATAGTACCATTTGAAAGTTCCCCTGTTAGTGGTCAAGCACTAGTAGACATCATAAGAGGTGCCTCTGGTTCCGGGCTTGGGGCATGGACTGCATATACAGTAGTTGGACCATCACCACTTTTATTTATAGCAGTACCAGCGGGAATGATACTATTCGGTGCAACAATGGGCATTTCCAGAGCACTGGAAGAGGGCCTTCGAGAGAGACTTCTGGGTCTGATTTCAGGAAAAAAAGACGATCCTAGTGGAGGAGCGTCAATAGGGACTGATCCAGTAATATCCCCTAGTTTTCCGCCAGCGAGTCCATCTCGAACGCCCACTAAACTTGGACGTAGAAATTAAGTTATACGCTTTAATCACAGTTACTTAACGTTAACTTATAGTAAAAAGTTAGTATTAGGCTGTTTATCAATTTGACAAATATTGACAAATATTGACAAATATTGACAAATTGATAAGATGAATATATGAGCACAACAACGATGAATATTTCTTTACCTGAACAGCTAAAGAAAAAAATACAAAGCCGAATTACTAAAGGCGACTTTAGTACACCCAGTGATTACGTTCGGCATTTAGTACGAGAGGATTTATCCAAACAAGAAGAGCAGCTAGAACTGGCGAGGCTGATTCAAGAGGGGATAGATTCAGGTATGTCTGACAAAACAACTGAGCAATTGTTTTCTGAAATTAGAAACCGAATAAAACGTAAATCTACGTAATATGAGGGTTACCTATTCGGAGCTATCAATAAATGACCTTTCCGAGATAGCAGATCACTTGGTCGATACTGCAGGGGCAACGGTAGCCAATAAAGTTATAGGCGAAATCGAAAGAGTGATAGTAGAGGTATTATCGGAAAATCCCGATATCGGCACAGCCGTATTGCATGAGATAGAAGGGATCTTATTCTTTCCAGCAGGGCAATATCCTGTTTATCAGATTTTTTACAAAAAACGGAATGATGTGCTGGAGGTTTATCGTGTGCTACATGGTAAACGAGATATTAAAAGCCTTCTATAAAAAATGTTAACTTATGGAAAAAAGTTAACGACGGTTACCAAAATATGGGGTTTTCTCACATACCCAAGCTTGGATACTTGACTATTACCATTCCGCTGGCGCGTTTGCTAACTTGGTGTTAGATAACATAGACTATCAATCTACTATGCTCATTAACTTGCTTCACCTCCAGAATAGAACTCTCTCATTTTCCCGATATTAACGTAAGAACATAGATGTGGATAAGACTCAACAATAACCCGGTAGATTTAGGAGGTTGAATATGATTCGTTTTTTGACAGCGTTTCTCACAATGTTGATAATAGTAATTGCATTCTATGGCAATTCATCATCAAATAATCTCGGTTTTCTTCCGTCTGCATCTGAAGAGACACTGAAGATTTGCTTATCTGTTGTGGCCATGGTTATGGGAATTGTTTTCGGATCATTACATAGGCAATGGTCAGATCAAAAGGGGCCAGTATCCAGATCCAGTATTGTATCGGCTCTTAGGAGTCCAGATTTGTGGAGATCAATGCTGTTGTCGCCAATTGTATTTTCTGGTGTGTATATTTCTGCTAAAGAGCAACCAGACTATGTACTGGCGTTTGTCTTTGCTTTTCATACAGGCTTTTTTTGTGACAAAATACTAGAAAGCTGCAGAGAACCGTAAGATGTTGACGAGCAAAAACTCTCGTCTAGTCTTTTTTGTATTGGCCGTTCTAACCTCTGTCACAATCTTGAGAGTTTGGTTTCCAAGTTACCCGAATTCAGATCATCTCCTTGACTACTCTCCAGAGGCTTATTGGATCAACAAAGCCCAACATGCTCTATCTTTGCTAGGAGCCACAGAAGAATTCGTAACGATAAATCCCAGGAAAGAAACTTGGGGAATAAGGATATTTCTATTTGACTCTGAAATAAGCGATACATTCGTAAGTAAGTATAATTCTCGGTTGTGCGCCTATTTAGGGGATGGTAAAACTATAATTTGCGATATTGCTATGGTCAGGTTTTTGTCCAAGCACCTCGAACTTAGTAAGTCAGTAGAAAAGGTCGTGGAGCCAATGAGCATATCTGGAGATTATTATTACTCACATAGAATTGAATTCGGCGAAGAACTCAGTAGTGAAGAGTATGAAAATAACATCCTTTATCTTTTGACATGGGTACTTGGCCATGAGATTGGACATTTACTAGCGGGCCATAAAGGGGCTTTTCATTTCAACGATTCTTCAGTGCAACGCCTAACTGGTCGTTTAGATATACTCGAAATGATTGAAGATATGGAGAGTCAACGTCTTGAAACCGAGGCAGACACTTTTTTGGTTAGTTTGATTGATAAATCTGAAGTTGGGACACTAGTTGAGTTTCTGGAGCTCTCACAGGACCGCCTTAACGCCGGTAAAGAATACCGTTGTAGTATGGGAAACGCTAGTGATTACCGATGTAGTTCCGAAGGACGCCCACGACCTGCCGATTTAATGGAGTTTCTGGAAACAAAGACAGGCTCTCACCCTAGGGTTCCAGATAGACTATCCAATATGTCTCGGCTGGCAAAAATTATTCAAACGTTGCAACAAAGCCCCAGCTTTAAAGAGTTAGCCGAGGAAAAGTTTAAATGAGTTAGGCTCAAGTTGGCTATAAAAAAGCCTTTTTGTTGATTTTATAGTCAGCATTGTTTTAGTTGCTAATGGAGCGGTAGAGCGCCAAAACTAATGCCAACTTTTCGTAAAAAGTTAACATTAGGGTTATAACAAGTGAGCATTTTTACCGATAATTGATGGGTTATTGACGTGGTCGGGTGAGATCGACCAGACCAGTTAAGAGATAATACTCGTAATTGGAGACTGACATGACCACAAGAAAAAAGTATTCGAAAGAATTCAAATTAGACGCCATTAGTTTGGTGCAGGAGCAGGGTTACAGCTGCGCTGCAGCCGCCCGCAGCTTGGGCATTAACCCCAACCTGTTAGGCCGTTGGATCAAGGAACAGAAAGCAGAGAATGGACAGGCCTTTCGAGGTCAGGGCAAGCTGACTGAAGATCAATTGGAAATACGCCGCCTGAAGGAAGAAAATCGACAACTAAGGATGGAGAAAGAGATTTTAAAAAAGGCGACGGTCTTCTTTGCCAGAGAAACGACGTGAAGTACGCGTTTATCACCCAGCACAAGAAGACTTGGCCGATTAATCCGATGTGCCGGGTTTTGGGTGTTCACCGTCAAGGTTATTATCGCTATTGCTCACGTCAAGCCTTGCAGACAAAGGATCCTAAGCATCAGGCACAGCTTACTTTGGTGAAGGAATTGGCCCAGGCCAGTGGGGATAGTTATGGTTCCCGTCGAATGAGTGCGGCACTGAGTGTGTTGTCAGAACCCGTTGGACGCGACAAAGCCCGATCACTGATGAAAGAAGCTGACGTTTGTGTCAAGCAACGTAAGAAGTACAAGGCCACAACTAACAGCAATCACAAGAAGCCGATCTATTCGAATGTGCTCAATCGCGAATTTTCGGTCCGGAACCCGGATCAAGCTTATGTGGGTGACATTACCTATCTGTGGACTCAGGAGGGCTGGCTCTATCTGGCTGTCGTCATTGATCTGTATTCACGAAAGATCGTTGGCTGGAGTATGAGTTCACGCATGACCGCGACATTGGTTTGTGATGCCTTGACCATGGCGATCTGGCAAAGGCACCCCAAGGCGGGTTTGATTGTCCATTCAGATCGTGGCTCACAATATGCCAGTGACCGTTATCGACAATTAGTGTCAAAGTATGGCTTTGTCGGCAGCATGAGCCGTAAAGGCAACTGCTGGGACAACGCGGTCGCTGAAAGCTTTTTTGGAAGTTTGAAGCAAGAACGGGTTCGATGGCGGCATTATCAAACACGTTATGAAGCTCAACAGGATGTGTTGAATTACATCACTCTGTTTTACAATGATGGCCGCCTGCATTCAACTTTGGGGTATCAAAGCCCTAATCAGTTTGAAGCGCAGGCAGTGAAACTAAAGAATGCCTCTTAACTGGACTGGTGCGTTTGGCCCGACCACGTCATATGAACCAGAAAAACGTTTTCTTACGAAATAAGGAGAGGAAAAAATAGAGTAGGGAACTCGTTCATAAAGGCGTATAATGACAGTGAATATTTCTTTCTTTGTCCACTATGGCAGCGAATACCCAAAAGCTAGAACTCAGAGAAGACCAACAGACAATAGTGTTTGAGGTTGCTGAGCGGCTTCACCAAGACCCACAAGCGGTACTTGATAGTGTGATTGAAGAGTTGGAAGAGTCAGCGATATTGACACAGTCAGAAGCAGAAATAGATGAAGGGCAGGGGATTGATCAGGAGAGTATGAATATATTTTTTCAGGAAATGATCGATAAAGCACAGCAACGAATTGCCACTCAATCCACTACGTGAAAAAAACCGTTGTCTGGTCACCGACGGCAAAAGCAAAGCTCACGGAGCAATACAATTACCTTCTTGAACGGAACCCCAAGGCAGCCGTCGAGGTTGTGCAGTTCATTCAAGAAAAATCTAACCTGCTTGGCGCTTTGCCAAAGCTCGGCAGAAAGCATAAGGGGGAATTGATACGGAAACTCACCATCAGAAGATATCCGTATTCATTGATTTACCGTATTACAGATACAGAGATACGAATACTCCATTTCAAGCATCATCGGCAGCTGAATCCAAAGATATAGAGAAGCTCTAAACCCCCAACATTGTCGGGGAGGCTGGTGAGGCTTAATGTTAACTAATGGAAAAAAGTTAACATTGGGATGGAAGGATAGGTAATAACGCTGGGCATAAATGCCGATTGGTAAAACTAGCTGAATATCCGTTAAGTGCAGTAGAAGCCGTTCATGCCAGGTTTGTGAACATTCCGGGAGGGGAGGAAGGTCTCCTCTATCCGCTGTGCCAGGATAGCAAAAACCCATGGGGACAATGGCAATTTGTTCCTTATCATAAAAAGTATCTTTTCCTATTCCCATCCACTCTCTGAGTCGGTCACCACTGGGGTCATTGAAGGGAATGGATGTTTTATGGACTCTAATGCCTGGCGCCTGACCTGCGATTAGAATTCTTGATTGGGGGCTTGCCTGAAAAACGGGGTTTGGACCCATGGGAAGCTTATCCTTGCAAAGGCTGCAGGCTCTAATTTCATCGCATAGAGATTCAAAACTCATGTTTTATCCAAGTACTCAATGGTTAAGGTTGAACCAGGTTGATGTTGGCGCAACAACAATTGTAGGTCTATCACCGTGGTTCATGATTACGGTGTATATCTCTGATTCATGGCTCTGTTATTAATGCCATCAGCGCCATCAATGCCATGGGCATTAACGTTACTAATTTGGGCGGTCGAGATAATTTTCCATCGCTAGAAGCCCCTCATCCATTGCCATTCGCCTGAATCCTATGCGAAACCGATCCATGGGAGTATCCCCTAATGCAGAGGAATAGACACTGGATGGCAGCAATAAAACACCGGCTTTTTCGATTAACTGTTGGGTGAAGTGCTCCACCCCATCTTTGCCCTTATATCGTGGAAACGCCATACAGGAACCCTCGGAACCTTGCCAGTCAAACAGGTCATTGTGCTTTGAAAAAAACCTGTCCAGTTTGACCAGGTTATCGTCAATGATGCGACAGTTTCGCGCGAGAATCTGCGATCGGTTTCTGATCGCGATTTTTGTTAATCGCTCACTTGGCGCTGAATTACAGATAGAAAGATAATGTTTTGTTCTTTCCATATTGGTAAGGATGTCACGGTCGGCAGAAGCGATCCACCCGAGACGTAAGCCCGGAAGTCCGTATGCCTTTGACATAACGTTCAATGATAGCCCCCGTTCGTAGATGTCCGTGACATAGGGCAGGTGTTCCGTACCTGTTCGACCGAGTCCATTAAAGATTTCATCGCTCAGAATGTAGATGCCATGTTTACGACAGATGGATACCAGGCTATCCAATCGATCCCTTGGTAGGATTGCCCCGGTTGGATTATGGGGAAAGTTGATCGTGAGCAATCGGGTGTTGGGTTTAATAGCTGCGGCGACTCGATCAATATCCAATGACCAATTATCGTTGGGGTCAAGGGGTATGCCAGTGGTCTCGCAGACCGACAGTGGAAGTGATTCGTGAGACTGGTAGTTTGGAGTGATAACAATGGCGTGGCTATCGCGGTTCAGTAAGACGGTGTTTGCTGCGAAAATTCCTTCGCTAGCCCCAGCAAAACACAATATGTCATCGCTACTCCTGTGCTGATAAAGCTCCGAAATGGTTTGTCGGAGGTCTGGCGCACCGAATGTTTCCGTGTATCCTAGCCAAAGCCCCTCAAAATCTTCTCGTTCTTCCGTAGTGGCCATGGCCAACAAGTCCCGTAAAGACATGCTTTCGGCGTCAGATGCCGTCATGTGGTGTTGCGCTTTGAATTCCCATTTTGAAAAATGGGTTTCCAGTTTAAATTCAGGAAGGGTTTTCATTTATTATGGTTTAGGAGTCTCTGCATCAATCCAGGTGAGGCAGATTGATATGAAAAACTATCAAAGTCAAGGTGCGTAACCCGGATAATAGTGGACCGTCGCAAAGCTTGGCAATCCAGAGATTGGTTATTTCTCGCTCAACAATCTGTCTGTCGGGTACGTGATCGCCTTCTCCTGTACCGTGGTATCTACCAGTACTGTCCGCTCCTCTGCCAGCTTCCCATGCAGTTTTACCGACAGCGAAAAGATCTCCCTGACTCCCTCCGACCCAATCCGGTTGCGGAACTTCACCAGTTCCGTCGCATGGCACGGTACCTGCGTCTGGAAACTCACCTCACCACAGAACACCTGAAAGTACGGGTTCATCTTCCATTGATCCACCACCGATTCATCACTTAAGCTGTACAGCTGTTTGATCATCAGCAATCCGCTCATCAACCGGATCGGTTTCGCGGCCCGCCCCTTCGCGCTGTAGTACTGGCTCAGGGAGGCTTCAAGCGATGACCAGTCAAGGGTATTGCCAAGGGCAATCAGGGGATGGGACGTATCCAGCTGATCAACGATGTTGAAGAAACTGAGTTGATCGTCATTCACCGGGCTGTCAGGTAGCATATATACCTCGTGTTCGACCAGAAACTGAACGCCAGTTTAACAATTCCGGTCGATTCAAACCAGGACTATATCCAGTTTATACTGTATATGTAGCCTTTTCGGGTTCTTCAGGGACGACTACGTACCTGGCAAGCCATATTCATGGTGTTAGGAAAACCGGGAAGCAGGAAAAAGTAAACAATGGCATCAATCATGGACATGTCCGTATTTCAATGGATCATCATGATCACGGGTATCACGGCTATCGGGTTGACTCAACAGCCCTGGTGGCCAAAGGCGGAGCGTCTGGCTCCCTTTGTCGGATTGGCCAGTCAACCCGTTTGGCTATACGAGACTTACACGTCAATGCAGATGGGAATGTTCATCAACAGTTGTGCCTTTACGCTGGTATGGCTACTTGGGATTTATAAGCAGGTGAAGATGAGGCGGGTATCATGTCGTGTGTCTGGATTTACGGGAGAAAAGTTATGAACCAAAAACCAGCTCTGGTGTGCTTCGCTTCCTTCTAATCGATTCCAGATAATTGAAACTGCTGTTTGTTAAGTTTTGGCCTTATAGCACTAAAACTTAACATTTTAAAATTCCTTTTCTCTCAGAAAAAACGCAAAAATCGCCGAAATCCCAATGAAATCAAGGGTTTCAGCGATTTAGGTCGATGTTAACTTTTAGTAATTAGTTAACATTACACTAAATCGCTGAGACCCGCATGGTTATTGGGCTTTTAGCGATTTTTCATGACGGACTAGAAAAGCAGTGGCCGTTGGGCTTCAAACCCATTATCCACAAAACAAAATTTGCATTAGTACCCAAATGTAGTACTATTTGTCTACTAATCAAAATATTATGACAATGAGTAAAAGTACGAGTATTAAGTTGGGAAGCCATTTTGAGTCCTATGTGGCAAATAAAGTAAAAGCTGGTCGCTACAGTTCTGTTAGCGATGTTGTCCGAGAAGGGTTAAGAAGGCTGGAAACTGACGATGTAAAACTAGAGGCGTTACGAACTCTGTTAGAGGAAAGAGAGCAACAAGTTAAGGAGGGGAGGGTTGTAAAAAATTTCTCCTATGATTCATTGATGAAAAAAATCGATGAAAAAGTGGCCTTTAACAAAAGCTAGATGTATGCTGAATTTAATAATTGCTGAAGATGTAGAACTTGATTTAATTGACATTGGTAACTACACAGAAAGTAGGTGGGGAATAGAGCAACGAGAAAAATATATAGCTGGACTTGTTGATCGTTTCTATTGGTTGATTGAAAACCCAAACGATGGAAAAAAACAGAATGAAATTAAAGAGGGGTATTATTCATATCATCAAGGGAGGCATGAGATTTTCTATACTTTTGACCAGATAGAATTAACCGTACTTGCTGTACTTCACGAGCGAATGGATTTTAAGAGGCATTTATAACTGGAGTCATAATACGTGTAAATTTGGTGGCTGATGCTAATGCTAATGCTAACTTATGGAAAAAAGTTAACATTAGAGCAAAATGAGAAATTTAGCGATGGGCGTTGTATACTCATAGCTGACATTGACACAACCAAAGAACAAAATAATTTAGTATCGCGCCCCCTGAACTCTTCCCTGAGCTCCTCCTATTGTTCGAGCCAGCCTAAATTAGTCGTGGTTTTTCTAAGTCACTTAGAATAGTCCGTCCTGAAAAAAGGCGCGATGTCGTTAGCGATCATGCGTCATTTTCGACCTTCGGATCAGGACAACACCCAGACGACGATTAGCGGCGTCCCAAGGGGCTGACAACAGGCAATGGCGAGTAATGTTTGCTCTCCGCCGTTGGGTTTTTCAAACAAAAAGAAAGCGATCATCCACTTTCTCAAATTCCACGCGCAACCCGCCATCAGCAGATTGATACGGTCTCCTTCGGCTCCCTTCAGCCAGCTCCTCAATAAACGATGATCATGCTTCAAATGACCGATGATCGGTTCTATCGCACTTCGTTTGCGACACAGTATCCGTTTCTTCTGGCGTTGATAAGCATTGTCCCGTTTCAGCGGAGGACCCGGTAACAGCACCTCACAATCCACTTTATTCTTCGCTCCCCGATATCCCCGGTCAACCACCGCCAGCCTGATCGATGTCTCACGGTGGGTATGGGCTTCTGTCAGTGCTGCTTTCAGGGTCTTCGAATCATGATCATGTTCGTCATGACTCACCACCCCCACAATCACCTGTGACTCCTTCGTCGCCACCACTGACGCCTTGCGACCATACTCATACGCCTTGTGATCCTTCCCCTTGCCCACGCAGTACACAGCAGGATCATGCAGGGAGTAAACCTTGTTCCTGTCTTTGGGCTGTTGAGACAAAACACGTTCGTATAACGCAAAGTTCGCTTCCTGCGCCGTCAGAACATCGATCGGTAACTTCCGTTGGCATTCCCTGAGCAACACACCCGCAATGGTTCGTAATCGTTTCAACGCCTTGTTCGCCTTACGACGTCGTTTCACGTGACGGAAATGACGACATGCCAAACGAAGTGACCGCACTTCCTTTACGTACGTTCGTCGTTGTTGTATCCCGTGTAACTTCGACAGCTTGTTCAGGCGATTGATGATCCTTATCGCCAACTTGCTGTCTGTCGGGTACGTGATCGCCTTCTCCTGTACCGTGGTATCTACCAGTACTGTCCGCTCCTCTGCCAGCTTCCCATGCAGTTTTACCGACAGCGAAAAGATCTCCCTGACTCCCTCCGACCCAATCCGGTTGCGGAACTTCACCAGTTCCGTCGCATGGCACGGTACCTGCGTCTGGAAACTCACCTCACCACAGAACACCTGAAAGTACGGGTTCATCTTCCATTGATCCACCACCGATTCATCACTTAAGCTGTACAGCTGTTTGATCATCAGCAATCCGCTCATCAACCGGATCGGTTTCGCGGCCCGCCCCTTCGCGCTGTAGTACTGGCTCAGGGAGGCTTCAAGCGATGACCAGTCAAGGGTATTGCCAAGGGCAATCAGGGGATGGGACGTATCCAGCTGATCAACGATGTTGAAGAAACTGAGTTGATCGTCATTCACCGGGCTGTCAGGTAGCATATATACCTCGTGTTCGACCAGAAACTGAACGCCAGTTTAACAATTCCGGTCGATTCAAACCAGGACTATATCCAGTTTATACTGTATATGTAGCCTTTTCGGGTTCTTCAGGGACGACTATGTAGAGTCGTTAAATGCAGAAGCCATCCAATTTCTGGCTGACAGCGGCTTTAATACGGTTTCCAGTGCCTATGTGGGAAGCGACCTCCATCCATTAATGCGCTCGAACGCAGTACGGTGCCATCGCCAGCGCCGAATTCAGTGACTTCGATTTGACCTGTTATCGAATCCACTAACATCTGTTTTTCTGTCTTCTTTGCATCACCAATTACCGAAAATATTTCCATGTTGTCAGGCATTGTTGAGGGTTTATCCATAACTCGATGAAAACGCTCCGCATTTTTCAAAAGCATTGACTGTAGTTTTAATGCGGTATTTCGCCGCTCATTCTGACTACTCGAATCGGGAAGCATTATCCCTAAGAATTCGGTAGTGTTACCTTTTTCGGACGCTAGCCCCCATCTAAATCTCTCCCAAACGGAAGGGTCGTAAATGTCAAAAGGCTGCGACTCGCTACCCAACATAATCCTGCGATGCCTAGGACGGGGTAACAATTCGTAGACTGAGGGGAAAGTCCCGATCAAAGACGGGGGATAGTAAGGCAATACAGGACGGCCAGTATCATAACCATCGATCAACCGGGTAAATGCATCCAGCGATCCACCATTGGGGGGGCAACCAAAATCAGCCGACCAATGTCACTTTTACCCAACCAAGGCACTGGGTCCTCATCACGAATCTCATCCAGCTTTGTGTCGCCGTAGCGTAAGAAATATCTCGCGATTAATCCCCCCATGGAATGCGCCACAATATCAAATTTAATATCGTCTACGTCCAAATCATACCGAGCTTTATAGGCGGCTCTAACATACTCTCGCTTTTCATCAATAAAGACCTTTAAGCGTTGTGCATTGTCTACGTTACTCAAGCGCCAATCGTAATCAAACTGAAAGCAGGTAAAATGATCGTCGCCATAATCGATGCTATTTAGGCCCAAATCCTGGTCTCGATATCCACCGACGCCGAGGGTCGCCAAAATTCCGGCATAAGCACGAACAACTAAAGGTATACCAAATAGCTTGATCTTGATTTTATCTAGCACGCCATCTGGCTCGATGTTATCTTTTAGTGAACTCAAATCCTTATCGTCACTAATCGTTAACGACATCAACCTGGCGCCTTCATCTGTCTGAGGGTCTGCTGCTTTCGCGTCGAACGCGCCCCATACAGTTTGACCAGAATCAATATCCACCAGCCTACTACCCATTAGTCCCGGAATTACGATAACCGGATTTCTATCGGGCTGATGGTATTGCGCGGATCGGCGATAGATAATATTTACCTCCGCGTCGGTTGCGCCAATATGACTACATCCACTCAGAAGAGTTGCCAATAAGGCGAACTCCACTATCAAATAACGCTTTGTCCAAAACTTCAGATATATCATAAGTATTTGTGACCTTTGTCATGAGTAAGCCTGAGCAATGTTAGCACTAAACTAGTAAAGAGAAGTGCTGGATATCTGCTAATGACTACATTGGTCGTAGGTTCACCCAAGGGCATTTCACAGGTCCTGCCGGGCCCACCATGTTTTCCCTATTTTCAATAAATTACGTCTATTTCGAATTTTCTAAATTTTACGTATACCCTGTTCTTTTTTATGTGGGATTTACACCCTACCCAATAAACTCTTGATTTGCCTGGATAGTGCAATGGAGAACTAATCATTTGTTCTATAGATAAAATAACAACCTCCGCTGCATTGGAAAGAAATAGCTGTCGAGATAGACAATGATGTAAGTTGGTCTCAGTCGCTAAAATAAATCCGCCCCCGATTTTTACGATCCTTTTGTGCAAAACCACGAAAACGAGGTCGGCCACCGTCGAACAAAGACTACTTAAATTGTGGTCTGTCCCCAATTGCGCGAATAATCAGATCTGTCCCCATTTCTCCGAGTGCAAACTTCGATTCTAGACTCAATAGTGCAGAAACCTAGAGGTGGGTGGAGTTGGTTAAATAAGATTGCCGCTGGTGGAGTACTTCAGGTGATGAGATTTGCCCATGCCAAAAGTCGTCTTTATTTCTCTCGATTGGCTCGATGTTCCATTTCTTAAGATATGACATGATCTCAAATTAGTAAAATGTTAGTTCTTGTCAAGTAAGAGGTAATAAGTATCGGAGTCACTTGGTTATCGACAAGACCTTGTTTCTTGAATTGGTATTGGGCTTGGCATAGAATAAATGTAAGCAACTTACTTACATTTAGAGATTTGTCTTATGACACGAACTATGACAATAGACACTGGAGATGAACTACGCGGTTTTGTAGAGTCTCTGGTTGAAACGGGAGATTACAAAAGCCGAAGCGAAGTGGTTCGTGAAGGCTTACGGTTACTGAAAGAACAACGGGCGAAATCAACCCTTGAGACACTGCGTAGTCTTATCGATGAAGGTGAGAATAGCGGTGATTTAGTAAACTGGGACGTCGATGTTTTTTTGACGCGCGTTCGATCTATGTAAGAGTAGTAGATTGTGAAAGGCCGCGTTCAACTTCGCCCCGCAGCGGAACTAGATTTAAAACAGATCTATTGGTACAGCGATAAAAAGTTTGGACGAGATAGAGCCGAAAGATATATTCGAGACTTAGATCGAGCGCTCCAGTGCTTGGCAGATGATCCTCAACTAGGGAGAGATGGTAGCGAAATAAAACCTGGGCTGATGATATATCAAGTTGTGTCTCACATCGTCTTTTTCAGAATTGTTGAAGAGGGTATAGCTATTATCAGAGTACTACATAAATCAATGGATTATAAAAGGCACCTGTGAGATCAGGGTTACGTAAAATAGATCCACAAATTATTGATATTCCGAGGGCTAAACTCACGATTTACGTAAAATGATCAGCTGTAAGTCATTGATCCATAGAAATAATAGCCGTTCCTCATAATCCATTGGTCGTACGACTCCATGGATGGAGGAGGTAGTGCGGTAAAAGGTGTCGGGTAAAAGGTGTCGGAGGGATTAAGAATTAAGCAGCGGGTTCGCTTGGGTAGAACACTAATTTCGGGAGCCATTAGTACGAAAAAAATTGAGATTTCTTTTGTTAATAAAGTGAATTAAATTTTATTTAGTCTACAATATTTTAGAAATGGGAGGCAGGATGCCAAGATGAGAAGGGAGCTATGTATGTGGGCAGCCGTATCATATTGTCTGATGGGGAAACAACACGACAACTAGTCTGACTGAGAGAGCCAATGACACAATTGCTTAAGTTGTTGTTTCGAAAATTGAACTAGATTTATCTTGTATCAACGTTAAATCGCTTCAAAGAGCAAGACCAGTACCAGGTTTGTACGTAAAATAAAACTGCAACCTATTGATACTTCAAGCTCAAAACTTCCTGTTTAAGCAAAAATATCGGCTGTAACTCACTGATCTATAGAAACAATATCCGTTTTTATAATTCATGGATTTATTGTTCATGAGAAGGTAGGTCCTTTCCCTGAATTGGTTACATGAGAATTGTGATAGGGGAGGTATTTTGCTCCAGTGTGTCCACCGTTGGGGCCTTTGTTGGCCTGATGTTTTTTTCTGGGTGTCTGATTACCGTTAAATGTGATAGTTTCTCTTTGCATGGCAGGCTTAAAATTATGGTGTACAGCAAATAGTTTTGATCGTTATTCACAATCGATGGGAACAAACTAAAAGATGTTTAGTGAATTCATATTGGGTAGTAATACGCTGTTATTGATTGGTATGGCAATTGCGGGCGTAACATTGATTCATGCTGCTATTGGCGTGTTTGCCGCCTTCCGCCAGCACCGCCTCGGGACCCGACGTCAGTTGCTGGAGCTTGACTTGTTAATGGAAACCGTTAGGACCAAGCGTATTCATAGGGAAGCAGAGTTAACCCGGGTTGAGAATGTCTGGTCAGGATTCAGAAAATTTCGCATTAGTAAGAAACAGCAAGAAGGAGGGGGGATCTGTTCATTCTACCTGGTTCCCCATGATGGGAAGCCCATGCCGGGCTTTGCTCCAGGGCAATATTTAACGTTTCGCATCAGGGCTCACGGCTCGGATAAACCCACCATTCGCTGCTACTCACTTTCCGATTCTTCTCAAAAGGTCAGTGACCATTATCGGGTAAGCATAAAAAAATTCCCCCACCTCGGGATCAACCTGATCTTCCATCAGGTCTGTCCTCAAGTTTTTTCCACGATCAACTTGGAGTGGGAGATATTGTCGATGCTAGAGCTCCATCGGGAAATTTCGTGATGGATGTCAGTGAAAATACGCCAGTTGTGTTAATTGGAGGTGGCGTGGGAATTACTCCTGTGCTCTGTATGTTGAACACGTTATGCGACTCCCGTTCCAAGCGGGAAATCTGGTTTTTCTATGGTGTGCGAAACAGGTCTGAACACATTATGGCAGAGCATCTGAAGCGAATTGAGATGGAATATGAAAATGTACATATACAGGTCTGCTATAGCCAGCCTGAATCGGGGAAAGATGAACCGGGGCCGGATTACCATCATGGCGAAATGGTGAGCGTCGATTTATTCAAACGGGTTTTACCCTCTAATAATTTTGAGTTCTATATCTGTGGACCGCCACCCATGATGGAGGCATTAGTAAGTGGTCTTGGTGAATGGGGAGTCCCCGAGAAAGATATTCATTTTGAAGCCTTTGGTCCTGCCAGTGTTAAAAAGCCAGTTCTGGATCAATCCAGTGCCACTGAAAGTTTGCATAAAGTGAATTTTGCAAAGAGTGGAAAAGTGCTTGAGTGGAAGCAGGGCGAGGGGACCCTGTTAGAGTTAGCGGAGGCCAGGGGTATTCACATTGATTCCGGTTGCCGCGCGGGAAGCTGTGGGACATGCATGACTGCGATTAAGGCCGGAGAGGTGAGTTACCTCGATCAGCCCAGCGCCAGTCTGGAGTCCGGCTCCTGTTTGCCTTGCATTGCGGTTCCCAGGACTGCGGTGACGATTGATGCCTAACAGTATTGGAATCTAGTGGGATAAAAAGAGTGTTAGCTGGTCAACCAATAAGCAGACCCAAGCGTTGGGATAATCCCTTTGATTCGGATTTAACTGATGAAGATCTCGCTCGCATTCTAGAGCTACCATTGTTTAACCAGATGGATCCAGGCAGATTTCCTGCCCATTTACCCCTCACGGGCATTGTAAGAAATGACATGCGCATTGGTGTTTGTGAACGGGGTGACATTCTGGTTCGGGAGGGTGATTACGGGAATTCAGCATTTTTGGTTCTCGAAGGAAGTGTTGCCGTCATTCTGCCCCCGGGTCTTTCCGATCAGGCACGTGGCAATACTGTGCCGGATAAACTCGGCTGGTTAGAGGCTGCCAGGCACTATTTTCAAAGGGCTCGTTATCCTGAAGTAAGGCCTCCAGGAGGAAAATTTAATACTCAGGGCACTGCATTACGAGGGAAGGATTCAAAAACTCGCGTCTACCTGAAAGACCCGGATGCGATAAAGCGCTTACACAGTGTAGTTATTTTACAGGCTGGTGAGTTATTCGGAGAGGTGGCTGCGCTAGCACGGACCCCTCGTAATAGCACCATTTTCGCAGAGGAACCGGTAAAGGTGCTTGAAATTAGGTGGCAGGGATTAAGGGACCTCCGACGGTATGTAGAAAGTTTTCGTCAACAAATTGACGGACTCTATCGGGAAAGAAACCTGGTTACCCATTTGAAAGAAATTAACCTTTTCAGCCACCTGAGCGATACCCAACTGCAAAAGGTTGCCCAAAGTACATTGTTCGAATCCTATGGGAACTTTGACTGGCATACAGAATTTAATATCGGCAGAACAAATAGTCAGCAAAACATGGCTATGGAGCATGTGATTGCAGAGCAGGGAAGTTACCCTGATGGGTTACTTTTTATTCGATCAGGGTTTGCAGTTGTTGCGCACAAAATTAATAACGGTAAGAAAACAATTTCTGTGGCCTCGAACGGTGATATTTTTGGATTGGAAGAACTTCTACATAATAGCGAGAGTGACAAGGAGATACCTTACCAAAATGAATTGGGTGCATTGGGGTACGCTGATGTTCTTCGTGTTCCGACCCTGATCGTTGAAGAGTATGTATTGCCCTATTTGTCAAATGTTAGAAAAAGAGCATTAAGGGATAATCTGAAGCAGTTTCAGAATACGAAACTGATTACCAAACCTTCGAACTATTCTGACTTTATGGAGTTTTCAGTGGATCATCGTTATATCAACGGTACCGCTACCATGTTGATAGATAGCGATCGATGCACACGTTGTGATGAATGTGTTCACGCCTGCGCGAATAGCCATGGCGGCAACCCAAGGTTTGTTCGCCACGGCAAGCAACACGAACACTATATCGTGGCGAATGCCTGTATGCATTGTGTTGATCCCGTTTGCATGATTGGCTGTCCTACTGGTGCCATCCATCGCTCTCAGCGAAATGGCGAAGTTGTGATCAACGATGCCTCCTGTATTGGTTGTGCGACCTGTGCTAACTCCTGCCCTTACGACAACATTCGTATGGTTGAAGTACGCGATGTCAAGGGCGATGTCCTGGTGGATGACTCAAGCCAGGCTCCGATTATGAAAGCCACAAAATGTGATTTGTGTTTCAATCTCCCCGGCGGCCCTGCTTGCGAACGGGCATGTCCTCATGACGCCCTTAAACGAGTGGACATGGCCGACAGTGAAGCACTTATGAAGTGGTTAAATCGATGAAGTTTTTCGCTGCCCGAAGAGTCATTGCGTTAAGCTTTTGTATTGCAGTCTCCATTGCCACTCTTTATCTGCTCGAACTCTCCGAATTGGCTTTTCATGACAAACAGTGGTTATCAGGTTGGTTGATGGTGGTTATGGTATGTCCGTTGATGGCATATAACCTCCGTAAGAAACTATCGTTCCTCCCTCTGGTAAGCAGCGCTGTGTGGTTCCAATGGCACGTTTATGCTGGTCTATTTGTATTGATTATTTTTGTTAGTCATATTAGCGGCAAAATGGCAGAGGGCTTCTTCGCCAGTATTTTAACTGTGGCGTTTCTGACGATTTGTCTTACCGGGTTCATCGGAGTATGGTTGTCCCGGGTGCTGTCCAAACGGTTGAGTCGCTATGGAGAACAACTGATTTTTGAGCGTATTCCAGGATTCGCCCAACAGCTGAAATCACGCGCTGAGACTGTGATATTGGAATCCGTTGACAGTACTCTTTCGCCGACTCTGGCAGAAATCTACTCCTCAATTTTGTTTAAGCATTTTTCCCTACCGCCTGCTTCCTTTTTTTATCTCTTCCGTTCCGAACGATATATGTTCGATCTGAAAAACGAATTGGATGCACAAAAGCGCTTCATGAACGAAACTGAGAGGAAGTATGCGGATCAAATTTGGGATCTGGTGATCCAGCGACACCAGCTTAATGGCCAATATGCAATTCAGTCATTACTAAAGGGGTGGCTTTTTATACATATTCCACTTGCCTATAGCGTTGTATTGATGATTATCGTTCATGTCACACTGGTTTACGCTTTCGGGGTTACCTCGTGACAGAAATACTGCAAAAGTTCGGCTTTACCGGGAGTCCCTACGAACGTCCGGATAAGCAGTGGGTTTGCGGTGGTTTGAAAAATGGTAAATCCTGTCAAATTGGGCCGGATGGCAAGGGCCGATGTCGCGCCAGATTCGAATGTCACCCGATTCGTTCCGGGGATCGTTGGATGTGTACCCGCTCTGCTATGGCCGGGGGCCGGTGTAGTACTGGACCGGACACAAAGGGCCAATGTTGTAACAGTATCGAGAAATGCCAGCCCACCAGAAGTTGGAGAGGGAAAAAGAGGGGCGCTGACCAAGTGGTGGGTATCCCTGACTATTGCCGCTTTGGTGATCATGTTGACGACCCTGAATAAACTGGATCTGGTTTCTCCTGGCCCACTGTCTTCCTATCATGGTGCCATTGAAATGTCTTCCTATCATGGTGCCATTGAAAGCTGTAGCAATTGCCACGATTCTGTAGAGGGTGGCATTCGAATGTGGCTAAGTGCTTTCAACCGATCTGATTTGCATCAGAAGAACGATGAAAACTGCCAGGTGTGTCACGACCTGGGTAGTTCTCCTCTGACAGCTCATAGCATTGCTGACGACGACTGGAACAAAAAAGTATTTTCCCAGCTTGAAACAGATCCAATTGGCGAAGATAAAAACGTAAAAGGCATGCACCATGAAGCTTCATCAAAGGGGGGGATTTCAGTCAGGTTTGCAACTCAACTTTTATCAGGCCAGGTAAATGAAGGGAAGGTTTGCACTGCTACAGTTGTCACAAGGAGCACGATGGAATTCAAGGCAGTATTATCAACGTTAAAGAACAACAGTGCCATCTTTGTCATCAAACTCAATTCAGGAAATTTGACCTTGATCATCCCCAGTTTGACAACTACCCATCCACACGTCGGACTCGCATTATTTTTGATCATGTGAGTCATATCGAAAACTATTTCAAGGAAGACGAGTATCAGGATATGACGTTGGGTTGTAATCGGTGCCATGTTCTGGATTCAAAAAATGAAACTATGCTGGTTAATGGTTTCGAGAACTCCTGTCAAAGTTGCCATGAACAACAAATCATCGGAGAAAATCGGGCCACGGAAAAAGGGGTACCGGTCCTTGTTGTTCCGGATATTGATGTTGATACATTAAGGGAAAAAGGGATGATGATTGGCCAATGGCCTGATTTTACCGATGCCGGGATTACCCCCTTTATGATGCTGTTTCTTAATGCAGACCCTAAATTTAATGAAATCAGTGAGACCATTAACCTTTTGGATCTAGCCGATCTCACCCACGCTTCAGAGGAAGAGCTGAATCACATCGTTACGTTTATCTGGATGGTTAAGAAGTTCTACTTCAATTTGGAAAAGGACGGTACTGGCCATCTCAAAGAGATTCTCGAAGAGACGCCAGTAGTTTTACAGGAGGTTTCGCAGGACACTCATCAATCCGTTGACTTTATTGGCCTCCTGGCGGCTATGTCCCCTGGCGTGATTGAGTCAGCGAATAAGAGCTGGTTTCCATCCTTAATGACTGAAATACCGATGTACCTGGAAGGCCAACAGATTCCTTCAGGCCTGGATGATCATGGCCTGGAGCACAAAGACGATGGAGACGATAATGGCCATGATCATGCAGTGGATAATGATCTCGTTAGTAACGAGGATATTCTAGGTGGTGATGATCTTCTTATCGAAGACGAAGATATTCTAAGTGATGATGATATTCTCATCGAAGACGAAGATATTTTAAGCGATGAAGATATTCTTAGCGGCGATGAGGAAATTATTTTGGATGATAACGAGGATCCTGATCATGAACTTTTAGTTCACGGTCATGTTCACAGTGACTATGAACAAAAGCCCTCAGAAGATCGTGCGGCAGCAGGAGGTTGGTATCGCGATGAATATCAAATCTATTATCGTCCAACGGATCATCAGGATCGCTTTATGAAAGGTTGGTTAGATTTCGGACGTCAAATGTCGGATTCCATTTCTACCGCTGTCTTCAGCAGGTTGAAAGTAGAAAAAGGACCCGGTATGTGTGTGAAATGCCATAGTATCGATGAGTCCGAAAATCAAATTACCATTAACTGGCAGGCGAAAAAACCACGCCAGCATCGAAAGAACTTTGTTCGATTTTCTCATGTGGCCCATATTAATCTGGTGGGTGGAAAGGGCTGCGTTACTTGTCATGCTATCGACAGGGAGGTAGACTACATATCCGCTTTCGAGGACATGAATCTCCAGATGTTTCAGGGTAACTTTAAGGATATTAATAAGTCGACTTGCGCCGACTGCCATACAGAAGGAAAAACTAACCAGGATTGCCTAACTTGCCACAATTACCATGTCGGTGATTTTGTTCCTGATTATAGTGATATTAGTAATCCCTGAATTTGGTTTCTCCTTTTCCATAGGAACAGAACTAAAAACATGTGAACTAAGAACATCTGAAATAAGAACATGTAATTAGTTTCCTCTGAGCCTCAACGGCGCTGCTGGATCTGGTTCTCATAGAGATGGTTCTGATAGGGCAGCGAACGATTTTGACTGATATCGTATAATTCTGATTTTATCTTTGGAAAACACTTATGGCTGGTGGGTGGGCTCGAGACGGAGCAGTACAGGAGCAGATTGACGCAAGTGTTGCTGATGCGGTGAGGCTGGCAAGAGAGCAGCTACCGGAAGGGGAGAGTTTGCTTTGTTGTCAAGAATGTGACGAAGACATACCGGAACTTCGCGGGCAGGCTATGCCTGGAGTGCGTTATTGTGTGCAGTGCCAAAGCGAGCTGGAAAAATTGATGTCTCATTCAATGGGGTTTAATCGTAAGGGGAGTAAGGACAGTCAACTTAAATAAATTGAAGTCCCAGTGCTCTTTTGTCATTGTATCGAAGTATGCAATTTTGAAGTGAGCAATTTTAATGTCAGTGTTGATCCGTGTTGAAGTAAATACTGACTTGAAGGGTTTGGATATAAGGCCGGTATGTGTTCCAGGAAGCGCGGCTTAACCGTAGGCTTGACCATAGATAATGGCCGCCCGTATAGTCACAGGCGGGAAACCGATTAACGAAGTTTGTTATTGAGGAATCTATTTGGCAGTCTGAATAGCTCATTTGGTCGCAGAATAGTTTGTCGAGGTTTTCTAATAATAGCGACCACTAGATCCATCTTTAGATCCATCTTTGTTATCCATTTTTTGTTTATGAATCAGCAGCAGTCGATCGCCATATTTGGTTTGGGTTCCATGGGATATGGAATCGCCAGCTCCCTCGTTAGACCTGTGACTCCTTCGTCGCCACCACTGACGCCTTGCGACCATACTCATACGCCTTGTGATCCTTCCCCTTGCCCACGCAGTACACAGCAGGATCATGCAGGGAGTAAACCTTGTTCCTGTCTTTGGGCTGTTGAGACAAAACACGTTCGTATAACGCAAAGTTCGCTTCCTGCGCCGTCAGAACATCGATCGGTAACTTCCGTTGGCATTC